>CBDFHF010000003.1:0-2671564 GCA_965247565.1 Methylococcales bacterium
CCAGGAGCCGCCTACTTGGCAACTCGCCAACCAATTGCAAGGAATTGGTTACGCAGGCGTTATTGCACAAAGCTTTGCGCCGGGATGTACGGAAGAAAATCGAAATCTGGTTTTGTGGGATTGGTCCGATGCTCCTCCTCATTGCATTGCCGTCATCGATGATTTAGCAAGGCTGCCTAGGTCCGTTGAATCCTGGAAAACTGCTAAGTAGTAAAATCAGCATTTGAACTGAAACTTATGGCCCCTTCAGATTCTGGCAATGCAAAAATATAAAGCGGCCATTAGGTATGAAACTTTATTAATGGACCTGACTATCTTGTTTTGTTAAGGGTTGTCCGACGCCTGCCCGGTAGGCTTGGCCTCAATTTTGTGGTCCGTACTTGGTGGGCAGGCATCTGACAACCCTTAACAAATAACACCGAACTGGTTGAAATATGCCACAGTCCGGTAATGAGAATTCAAAATAAATTTGCTTATATTTTTATAAGCGATGGTTTTTATGAATTTTTATGATCGAATGGATTGAATATAGGAACTTGGAATCGTTCAAAGTCACGTACATTCCGGGTAACCACGGTTAACTTATGTACGATTGCTGTGGCTGCAATCATAGCATCTTCATAAACTGTATCTGATTGTCGATGCATCATCTTTGCCCAAAGCCTAAATGTAGAGGTATCCATAGGTAATACATTGTAGGTTGATCCAACTTGGTCCAACCAAAACTCAATTTCAGCAGACTTAACAGGATCTTGCTCTCGGGTGATTTCAATGCCGGCCTGAATTTCGGCGAGAGTGACCACTGAAATATAGAGTTCATTATCCGCAACATCTTCGAGCCAAGCGACTACTGACCCATGTGGTCGTTTTTTTCGCAGTTCAGAAACGACATTGGTATCTAGCAGATACATGGCGTCTCTAAAACGCTATTGCTGATCGACGTTTCGCTTTTCCGCGTGGCGGTATTTCGAAGTCGATGCGGGCTTCATTCGACATTAGAAGATCTTTAAGTGAAGGACGAGCAGCATTATTGAGGCGTTTCCACTCGTCGATAGGGACGAGTACGGCCAGTTTCTGTCCCTCGCCGGGTTACAACCTGAGGCCCCTCACTGACACAAGTATCTAACAATTCACTGAAACGGGCTTTTGCGTCTTGTACTGGCCAATTTTTCATATTAATCCCTTATGACTAGGTATAAGACTAGTTTAAAGGATGGTATGAAAAGCTGCAAATATTTAAGGGTGTTTATAGTCGAACAAACGATTGAGCATTATAAAGGTAGTGGTTTTACATGGCCTTTCGACGGGCGAAACCGAAAAAAACTTAAAAGACCCGTACAAAATAATAGTAATGCTCCCGGTAATGGAACCTGAGGGACGATAATACCATCGTAAATGCGTAATGATGCGATTCTTCCGTCTGCAAACTCCTGTTGCGCGGGGCCGGCAAGATTGTCGACAAAAAATTGCAACAGATGTCCAGGATTGTTTACGTTATCCAAGTTCAATTGGTCTGTATTTGAAACCAGTTCTAGGTTACCATCTAGGTAGGCCTTGACATCTTGGACCCCATTAACCACAAAGTTGGTAAGGACGACATTGTGAAATCCTGGCGTTGTAAATATTGTGGATCCAGTTACGACGGGGATATACCTGTAATGTGTTGCCGGGAGCAACATAGAATCCATTATCGGATTGACGGTTTTGGGTATCCATTATCCGACGCCATCCTCCACCAAAGGCCGCCGATTCCAAAAATTCAAAAGTTAGTTCGACTGAATAGTTGTTGTAGGCAACAAGCCCTGTAGCATCTAATTGTAAGCCAGCATTTTGAGCAGGATTACTCCCATCGCCATTCCAATGGAAAACACGTTGACTTTGCCCGTTAACAATCGCTGTTTCAAATGCGTTTAAGCCTAATGGGTCAACTGAAACCAATGTCGGTGCAGATGCCCCAACTCCTGCTAGAGTGTCGTTAAATGAATAAGAAGCAACCAATGTTTCTGCACTTACTGTTAGGGAAGACCCTAAAAATAATGAAAAGAAGATTGATGTCTGAACAACTCCCTGCAAAATCACTTTCATGGAAGAAGAAACACCATAAGGGAACCTCTATAAATTCAAATTTAAGTCACCCCCTAGCAATTCTGCTAATTTTTTTCGACTTTATTTTAAAATCAGGGTGCATTCCGGCTATTTGAAGTAAAAACCGCATCAAATCCCCGTGTTTTGAGATTATTTCCCCGTTTTTTATGCCACTGTGGGCGCACCTTTGCTGTACGGGTTCATCACATCTCGTTTAATCAACTGTATCAAACGCTTCATGTTGTACACTAAATTCATCAAACCAATTTTGACTTTGGCTCGTTGCAAACCGATGGTGCGAACTAAATGCCCACCCATTGCCGCCTGTGCACCAAACACATGTTCGACTCGGGCTCTGACTTTTGCACTTCGTCCGGTTTGATAACTTTTGTTCTTCGGTTAAGGGTTTGCCTCGTGTGCCTTTTTCACAAACCTGGCTCTCAATATCGGCGTTAGCTAAGCGCTGCTCCTGGGCTTTCTGAACGATAAGCACTGTCGGCATAAACCGCTCGTTTATTGCCCTCCACATCGATTGCCTGGTCGAGTAATTCATCGAATACCTGACTGTCGTGAACCGCCGCATGGGTGACTGAATAGCTTTGTATGAGCTTGTTTTCCTCATCCGTGTTGATGTGATTTTTATAGCCGTAATGCTTCTCATCGTTTTTCTTTGTCCAGCGCGCTTCGGTATCTTTCTGCCGACGCTTGGCCTGAACCTCCGGCTTATCCCATGCCTCAGGCACTTGCCCTTCTTTAATCTGGGCGTTTTCTTCACGGCTATTGCGTTGCTTGGGGACTTCGACAAAGGTGGCATCAATCATCTGCCCCGCTTCGAGCCGCATAACCTTGCGCCGCCAGTTGTCCATGAAACCGGGCAAACAACTCCTCAACCAAGTTTAGATCCTTAAGCCGTTCGCGAAACCTCCCACACGGTTTTCGAATCCGGCACTTTATCTTCTAATTGAAAACCCAGAAAACGCAGGAAGCTGAACCGATCCCGAATCTGATATTCGATGCCATCATCCGATAAATTGTGCAGCTGCTGGAGTACCAAAATCTTGAACATCAGCACCCCATCGAACGGCTTGGCGCCTGCCTGACTTTTTCTATCCTTTTCATGCAGGCGTTTAAGTTCAGGCCGAAACGCTTCCCAGTCTATCCGGGCTTTCAATCCTACCAAAGGGTCTCCCATTTTGGTTTAGTTGCGCGGCTCTTTCTTCTACGTCGAATAATCCAGGTTGGCGGGGTTTTCATGGGACGGTTTCTCTATCAGTGGACTCACTGTTATTATCTCATTTCAGTGCCATTGCTTCCCGTCAAAAATCGCTGTGAGGTGGGGTATTTTTAGAGATCCCCTTTAGATGAAATTTGACGATGGTCAATAAGGGCTACAGTCAAATATTTACATCAAAAAAACTTTCCCAATTAGGTTCAGTCACGAAACGGTCACCACTTGGTCACCAAGGTAAAATAAGAAGAAAATGAAGATTTGGGGTTGATGTCAAATGGCGCGCCCTAGAGGATTCGAACCTCTGGCCTCGGCCTCCGGAGGGCCGCGCTCTATCCAGCTGAGCTAAGGGCGCAATGTGCACATTGTAAATGATCGTACATTGAATTACGACAACATTGTTTTGAGGTTGGCAAGACTGGCTTTTCCTCGCTCCTTGATAACTTCCGCCGATAGCTGTTTTTTGTTAACCCATTCCAAATCATCAGCGGGAAGTTCGCTTAAAAAGCGGCTGGGTTCGCATTCGCTGATTTCGCCATAGCGCTTTCGATGTGTGCAATAACTAAAGGTTAATGTGCGCTGGGCGCGGGTAATCCCTACATACGCCAAACGGCGCTCTTCTTCTATATTGTTGGTTTCTATGCTGTTTTGATGTGGCAAAATGTTTTCTTCAATGCCAATTAAAAAGACATGCGGAAATTCTAAACCTTTAGCAGCATGTAAAGTCATCAGACTAACTTGGTCGTTAACCTCTTCTTCTTGGTTACGTTCCATGATGTCCATCAGCATAATTTTAGCGACTATTTCAGCCAAGGATTTTTCTGTGCTTTCCTTTTCCGCAATTCGACGCAGCCACTCAATCAGCTCGAACACATTCTTCATTTTTCGTTCTGCCGATTCTTTAGTTTTACTGTTTTCCCTAAGCCACACATCGTAATTCAATTGGTCGATCATTTGTTCGATAACCCCAAAGGTATCACCACGTTCGATACGGCACGCGGTATCGAGAACCCAATTACAGAATTTACCCAAGCGATGGATAGACTTTTCCGATAGCTTTTGAGTTAAACCCAGCTCGGTACTCGCAGCAAATAAACTGATATGGCGTTCATTAGCATGCTCACCTAGTTTTTCTAGGGTAGTCGGTCCAATTTCCCGCTTTGGTGTGTTGATGATCCGCAAAAATGCGGCATCGTCATTTTGATTAACCATTAAACGCAAATAGGCTAGCACATCTTTTATTTCGGAATAAGCAAAAAAGGACGTGCTACCGCTAATAAAATAAGGAATGTTATTTTCGCGTAAACATTTCTCAAACAAGCGAGATTGGTGGTTGCCACGGTATAAAATCGCGTAATCTTTATAGTCACTACCGGTTTTAAATTTGTGATGAATAATTTCGGAGACAGTTTGTTGGGCTTCGACTAATTCATCTTTATGGCTTAACACCCGCAATGGATCGCCATAACCCAGCTCACTCCACAAACGTTTTTCAAAGGCGTGCGGATTATTGGCAATGAGCTGGTTGGCAACTTTTAAAATTCGCCCAGTGGAACGGTAGTTTTGCTCCAATTTAATGACTTGCAGGCGAGGAAAGTCTTTTTGTAATTGCGCCAGATTTTCCGGGTGCGCCCCACGCCAAGCGTAAATGGATTGGTCGTCATCACCCACCACGGTAAACTTGCCCAAATTCCCGGCAATTAATTTAACCAACTGGTATTGGGTGATATTGGTATCTTGATATTCATCCACTAGCAAATAGCGAATTTTGTTTTGCCACTTCTCCAAGATATTGACATGCTCCTGAAACAACAACACTGGCATCAGAATTAAATCATCAAAATCGACGGCGTTGTATGCTTTTAAACTGCGAATATAGTCTACGTATAAATGTGCAGCCGCCGCTTGTTCGGAGTTCGCTATATTTAACGCTTGTTGTGGGGTTACAAAGGCGTTTTTCCACTGGCCTATTTGCCAGGAGTAGCGATCAAGATTGTCGATGTCGCAATCTTTAGGGCTATGGCTAATTAAATTTCGCAGTAATGTGTGCTTATCTTGTTCATCGAACAATGTTAACCCGGACTTATATTGCAGGGTTTTGTATTCCGCTCGCAAAATATCCAACCCCAAGGCATGGAAAGTAGATACTCGCAACCCACGACTTTGTTTGTCATCGAGTAACTTAGAAACGCGCGACTTCATTTCTCTAGCCGCTTTATTGGTAAATGTCACCGCTGCGATATTTCGGGCTGGCGTGCCTTGCTTAACCAGATAGGCGATTTTTTCGGTAATAACCCGAGTTTTGCCACTGCCAGCGCCGGCTAGCACCAACAATGGGTGATCTATGGCTTTAACAGCAGCTTGCTGCTGAGGGTTTAATTTGGACATAAATTGTGGGGAATAAGCTTAATTCGAAGATAGACTTGCCTAAATGGCATCTGCCCAACATATTTAAAAAGCTTTAGAAATAATCTGGGTGATACTGCGAATATTAATTTACTTTCGGCTTGACTCAGAGAGTAAGCAACCTTAAGCCATTCTGCGAACTCGAAGGGTAGCGCAACTAATTCAGACAATGCTAATTAAGTTAAAGCTCCACTTTAATGGCTAAATTAATCTCTCTCCACGAGCCAGTTTAGGCAGGTTTCCTTCTAAACCCATGGCGTTTCGCATAACTTTATTTTTTACCGGTAAAATTCGCTCTGCCAACCCTAAACCCAAATTGCGCAGAAATTTTACTAGTAACACGTCATTACTGAATACTCTATAAAAAACATCCATTACCGTCATCATTTTTAAATTCTCGTTACGGCGTAAATTTTCATAGCGTTTTAAAACGGACAAATCACTTATATCAAGACCTTGATTTTCAGCGGTAACCAATACTTCTGCCAGAGCCGCTGCATCCAACAAGCCTATGTTAACGCCTTGTCCTGCTAATGGATTAATCATATGCGCCGCATCGCCAACCAGAACCACACCCGGCTTCACATAGTTCTGGGCATGCTGGCGCTTTAGAGGGAAACTGGCCGTAGCTAACACAGCATTGACTTTACCCAAACAATCGGGAAATGCCGCTAACAACTCTGACAACAAATCTGAGTTATTTAAGCTTTTTAAGCGTTTAACCTCATCAGGCGAGTTGTACCAAACCACTGAGCCATAATGTCCAGTCAATGGCAAAAAAGCCTGCGGACCACTTGGCACAAAGCGTTGCCAAGTTACATCTTGCTGACCGTAAGCAGTTTCAATATAAATCACCAGAGCATGCTGCTGATAATCCCAACTGGTTACACCCAGGCCAACTATCTGCCTTACACGAGACTGCCCGCCGTCCGCAGCAACCAGAACCTTTGCCGCCAGCACCCGGCCATCGCCCAGTTTCAGTTCAGTTGCAAGTTTAGGTGAATAGTCAATTTGATTGATAGGTACTGGACAAATCAATTCAACATTAGCAAAATCGCCCAAGCGCTCCAGCAATGCTAGCTGAGTTACCCGATTTTCCACGATATAACCCAATTCAGGATAATCTATGGCATCACTAGAAAACTCAGTATCACCGGTAGTTTCCCAAACCCGCATGCGTTGGAATGGACAGAACCGCCGACTTGTTACACCTGTCCAAGCACCCACTGTTTCCAAAATACTTTTTGAAGCGATACTGAGTGCTGAAACCCGCAAATCATGCGCCTGCTCAGGTGCGAATGGCTCTGGTAACTCACTCTCAATAACAGCAACTTTCAACCGGCTGCCGCCAAGCCCACAGCCTAAAGCTGCCCCAACCATTCCACCACCGACAATAACTACATCAAAATTTTCTTTCATATTTATCAACATCATAAGAATAGTGGCAGTTGCAGGCCAGTGTACCCACAGGAACTTGCGCATAAATGACACGATGACGCTATCATGTTATCATCGCCGAGTTTCACTAAACAGAATTAATCTGAACAATATTACGATAGCGCCTTAATGCAGTAATCTTTTTAATGATGTGAATGTAACACGCATTCTGGTAAAAAACGAACACTGTGCGCACCTTGCAAACAGCATGACACAACGGGCTGAATCAATGACTAAAAATTCCCGACTAGGTAACAAAGAATCAATGCTCTATAACGCTGAATTATCTCAGGACAGTTGTGGCGTGGGTTTTATTACTCACAAACATAGCAAACAAACTCACGAGCTACTTACACTGTCTCATGAAGCGTTATGCACAATTCCCCATCGCGGTGGCATGAGTGCTGAAGGTATTGGTGATGGTGCAGGAGTAAACATTGACTTATCACTTAATTTTTTCAGAAAAATCACCGACATAAGCAGTCTTGAGCTTGGCCAATTTGGCGTTGCTAACTTCTTTTTTCCTGAGGACCATGACCGCTTCGATTCCGTTGCCCGCGAACTGGTTGAACGACATTTTAAAAATGCCGATTTGCCAATCATGCAATGGCGTGATGTTCCGGTCGATAAAAGTGTCCTGAGTGAAGCGGCACTGAAAGCTCAATTGCCGATAAAACAATGCATTTTTGGACGGCCTTCAAGCCTACAAACATCTAGCCACGAGGCATTTGAAAAACATATTCAAGCTACTTTGCTGGATATAGAGGTTGAAGGTTTTAGTACCCCAGAATTAAATGGTTTTTATCCATTATCGATGAGTTCACGGACTCAAGTTTATAAGGGCCGTTTAAACTCCAATGAGGTCATACCCTATTTTATCGACCTGTATGATGTGGACCATCAAATTTGCACTTTATTTTTCCATACCCGTTTTTCTACCAATACCGCACCAGCTACCATGATGGCACAGCCTTTTCGGTATATGGCACATAATGGCGAGTTAAATACAGACAAGAAAAATCGTTTAAGCGAAAACGCTATCGCCCGCCAACATAACAAACAAATAGCTTTTCCTTGCGGGCAGTCAGACTCTGGACGATTAGACCAAACCTTAACCCGGCGTATTAACGAAGACCATCTGGACATTGTCACGGCGGTGCTAGCCATGATGCCACCAGCCTGGGAAAATGATACAACTTTATCACCTGAAGTCCGAGCCATGCTCGAATACTTCAGTTTGTACGAAGAAAAAAATGACGGACCTGCCGCTTTAATCTTCAACGATGGCATCCGCGTTGGCGCACGCCTAGATCGCTTGGGCCTCAGACCTTTGCGGTCTGTAGAAACAGCCGATTATTTGGCCGTCATGTCTGAAGCTGGACAAATCGACTTTCCACCTAAGGATGTCTTAAAACGTGGTCGTATTGAAGCCGGTGGAATGCTGTATTTCGATCATAGTACTGGCGAAGCTTATAATAGCCATCAAGTGATGGAGAGACTAGCCAAGGAAAAGGATTATCGTGCGCTGCTGAAGCAAAAAGCGATTCATATTTCCGAACTCCCTGAAATTAAATTGTCCGAACTTAACAACCAGCATGCTTTCAATATTGACCAGCAACATACGGCTTATTCATTAAATCAGGAAAGCTTTAAATTTTTGCTGGATCCCATTCTGACCACCGGCATGGAAAAAGTCTCTGCCATGGGCTATGGTTTGGCGCCTAATGCTTTATCTAGTGCTGAAGGAGGTATGTCAAGATATTTCAGTCAACGCTTTGCCCAAGTTACCAACCCACCTCTAGATTCAATTCGCGAAAGTGACGGCATGACCTTGCGAGTTGCCTTAGGCGCAAAACCGACGTTTTCTGACGAGCATAGTAAACAATTAGTTATCGATAGCCCTTTGCTGCAAAGGACACATCTGGAACAGATTCGTAAACAAGGCACTGTCAGCACCACAACGCTGGACATGCTCTATACGCCAGACTTCAACAACAGCCAGGAAAATGAGAATAACTTGGAAGCCGCATTGCTAGCTGCTTGCATTGAAGTTGAAAAAGCGGCGAGAAGTAATATTGGTATTATCATACTAAGTGACGCCAATATCAGCCAAGACAAGGCCGCTATTCCAGCGCTTTTAATGGTCGCAGCCGCAAATCAGCATCTGGTTAAACAGGGGTTACGATTTAACTCATCACTGATTACTGAAACCGGTCAAGCAGCAAGTCCACACGATATAGCAACCCTGTTAGGTTTTGGTGCCTCTGCGATTTGCCCAATTAGCGTACACAATCGCGTTATCAGCCAATTTGCTACAGCCGATCAACAAAAAATCCTCGATAAATTCCAAAAGGGAGCTGAAAAATCGCTGATGAAAACCATGGGCAAATTCGGCTTATGTACTGCTGAAAGCTACATCGGTGGTGAATTTTTCGAGTCTAATTATCTGGATACTGACGAACCCAAACTCAGCCCTTATTTTCCGAACATCCACGCTTCAGTCGGTGGTGTAAGGTATGCGGATATCGCCGCCAGCGCCACAGAATGGCATTACAAAGCGTTGGCTGTTCGCGAGGAAAAAGATATCCCATTTCTAGGTTTGTTTAAGGAACGTCAGGATGGTGCCGGACATTCTTACGGCAATACCGCCGTCAGGGAATATATTAATATGACCGACGAAGACATCTCGTATATCCCCCAACACAAAGCGCCGGAAGCCAGCGATACGGCATACGTAGATTTTGGCTACGATAAGCGTACTCCTGAACAAATTGATCACTTTGGCATCACTCCTGCCTACCGCAGTTTTGCTAAAAATCTTTATCTGGAACGTGATTCAAGACCTGCTGCGCTTCGAGACATTATGGATTTTCCAGCAGACGTTACTGCTGCCAATACAACTGAGGATTTCGACCGTATTTTGGGCAAGCAAAACTTGCGTGGCAATATCAACTATTTGGTACGTGGCTTAACGGTTAACAAGACCAACGAGGGTAGCTATAAAGTCAGACTGACTGAAAACGCATCCCAAATCCGCCTGGGACAATTAGCAACGCACTTTAGCAATCGCTTCTCCTTTACAGATTTTAAAATTTCAGTCATAGCCGATAGCGTTGCTATAGCTGTTGGTGATGCTAATAGTTTGCTATCCAACTATTTGAACACTATTTGTCCGGCAGTCCAGCCCATTGCATTAAGTAGCGTACAAGCCGCACACGAAATCACCTCAACTTTTGCATCTGGCGCAATGAGTCATGGAGCATTATTGGCAGAGGCTCACGAAGCGGTGGCTCAAGGCACTAACATTGTAGGAGCCTTGAGTAACTCCGGCGAAGGTGGTGAACACTCTAGCCGCTTCAATACACTTCGTTCTAGTAAAATCAAACAATTCGCTTCTGGTCGCTTCGGCGTCTGGGCCGGCTATTTGGCTGACCCCAATATTCAGGAAATTGAAATAAAAATTGCCCAAGGTGCAAAGCCAGGTGAAGGTGGTCAGTTGCCAGCCGCTAAAGTTTCCGTAGAAATTGCTGCCTTACGAGGAGGTACTCCGCGGGTCGAGCTAGTCAGTCCACCTCCACATCATGACACTTACTCAATCGAAGACTTAGGCCAGTTAATTCATGATGCCAAAGCCGCACGGATTAAAGTCGGGGTTAAACTGGTATCTTCTGAAGGAATTGGCACCATTGCTGTTGGTGTTGCCAAAGCAGGTGCAGATATCATTAACGTGGCCGGCAATACGGGTGGTACGGGCGCTGCGGCAGTAACCAGTCTTAAGAATAGCGGTCGCTCTCCTGAAATCGGCATTGCTGAAGTGCATCAGGCATTATCGATCAATGGCTTGAGGGATAAGGTGATATTACGTTGTAGTGGTGCCCATCAGAGCGGTACAGACGTCATCAAGTCCGCCATTCTGGGTGCTGACTCTTTCGAATTCGGTACTACGGCTTTAATGATGCTGCGCTGCGTGATGGCGAAAAACTGCAATATTAAATGCCCCGCAGGTTTAACCACAGCTCATGAAGAGTTCAAAGGCGACCCACGAGTGCTGGCTCAATACTTCATGAATCTGGCTCATGAAGTTAGAGAAATATTAGCTAACCTTGGCTACCGCAGCTTGCTTGAGATACGAGGCAAAACCGATTTACTGCATTTGATCGACCACCCCTGCATGATTGGTCAAATCGATCTGCGGAAAATGCTGGCGCAGGTTGACGTCATAAAAATTGCCAAGCCGGTTTATCTTGAAGCCAACTTTGCAATAGACGATAAAATTTTCGAACTGGTTAAAGCAAGTTTACTAAGAAAAACTCAACAACCCATTGTTATTGAAGGTCCGGAATATAAACTCAACAACCGCAATAAAACTCTGGGCGGCCAAGCAGCTATTGATATCGAACGTTTCTTATCTTACGAAGCCAGTGATGAGTTAGTTGCAAATTCAAAACTTATCTATACCAACCAGCATGGCCGTCGGTACTTAGCACCCGATAGCGTTATTATCCGTACTCACGGTTCCGCTGGGCAAAGTTACGCCGCATTTATGAATGACGGCATGCGCATGGAACACTTGGGTACATGTAATGATGGAGTTGGCAAATCTGCTTGCGGTGGTACGCTGGTAGTTGAATCACCAGGTGGCGGTATAAAAACACCGGGCAATAATGTGCTCATCGGCAACTTTGCGCTGTTTGGTGCGACCGGCGGTAAGGCATTTATCAATGGTGAAGCTGGCGACCGCTTTGCAGTCAGAAACTCCGGGGCTATGGCTGTCGTGGAAGGCGTTGGCGATTTCGCTTGCGAATACATGACCAATGGGGCGGTGCTGAACATTGGTGGTTTTGGCAAAGGTTTTTGCAACGGTATGTCTGGCGGTAATGCTTACCAATATGACCCAGAAAATCTGTTGGAAAACTTATACGATAAAACCTCAGTTGAATTACACAGCTTAGCTGAGGACACAGAGACGGCTCGCGCTCACGAGCAATTCATTCTTTACATGCTTGAGCAACATACGGAAGCCGCTAATTCTAGCAAAGCCAGAAATCTGCTAAATAACTGGGCAAGTGAACGCAAGCATTTTAAGTTTGCCCTACCTTTATGGCTATTTAAAACCCAAACTGCCAAATACCTACAACAGAGCATGGACCGCAAAGAAATGGTCGAGGAATTGGCTTTAGAATTGGCACATCAGCAACATAACCAAGTTAAAAAAGCTTATCAAACTAATCAGCCACTGTTTGGAGGTGCTATTCCAGCCTACGGCACAATAGATAACAGCCTAACGTTTAAACTAGTTAACAGTTTTTCCGTATTGGAAAAGGCGCAACAAATTGCCCGAGAGATGCTCAAGCACTTACCAGAAAACCTGCGTACCTCAAAACATATCGAACAAGCGGCGCAAAAACTGATTATTGAACGTCCACGTAAATTACACGAAGCGCTGATTAAAAATACCCGTGAAGCTTATAGCAATTACAATGATGAACAATTGTCATCCCTACTAGCCAACAAGCGTCTTGGAGATTATAAAACCGCATTAATTAACCGTGACGTACAAAGCCTTTATTCCATAGGTTCAACCGCCTGGATTATTGAGCAAGATAAGCTCAACAATACGGCACTAGCCGGCATTCCCAGTATCGAAGAATATTTGGCGGGATTAGTAGGCTTAGGTATAGTTCAAGATATGTTCAACGAACAAACGGCTTAAGCAAAGATAAAATATCGCTCTAAGTAAGCTATGGAGTGATAAATGCCTATTCGAATTTTTAATAGTTAAAAATGAAAACACCTCATATCCCATTAAACTCACCCTACAGCGATTCACAACGCGCTTGGTTAAGCGGTTTTTTTGCTGGCATGCACACTCACATGATTCAAAGCGCCAGCTCAATTAATCAAGCTGACGCCCGCATCATTAACATTATTTACGGCAGCCAAACAGGTAATGCTGAATCTGTTGCCAACGACGCCGCTAATGTTGCTAAAGCACATGGTTTAAAGCCTGTCGTTAAAGGCATGGATGAAATAGAAATTACTGCTTTTGCCGACATGGAGTATCTGCTGGTCGTTACCAGCACCTATGGTGAAGGCGAAATGCCCGATAATGCTCAAATGCTTTGGGAAGCCATCAACACTGATGCGGCTCCCAGACTAGACAATTTGAAGTTCTCCGTCTTAGCATTGGGAGACACTAGCTATGATTTATTTTGTAAGGCAGGCATAGATTGGGACAATAAATTGGCCGAATTGGGTGCTAATCGTATCTATAACCGCATCGACTGCGACGTACATTTTGAGGAGTTGGCTGAAGGCTGGATGAGCTCGGTTATTCCACAAATGGCTGAAGGTGCTGTATCAGCCAGTCCGACCCTGGATACCACTACCAAAGCAGAAAAATCTCAATACAATCGTAAAAATCCATTTCCTGCAAAATTGCTGGTAAACCGCGTATTGACTGATGAATCTTCATCTAAAGAGACTCGCCACTATGAAATATCAATAGCGGGTTCTGGTCTGAGCTATGAGGCAGGCGACGCTTTATGCATTGTGCCTACCAACTGCCCGGAACTGGTAGCCAATATAATTAAGGCGATTGGTTGCACTGGAGATGAAGATGAGCCTGTTAACGGACAGCTTATGCCTTTGTCAGAGGCTTTACGCACACATTTTGAAATCAAACTACCCAGCAAGGAGCTCATTGAGGAGCTGGCTACCCGCTCCGGTGATCAAGAACTGAATGGGTTGTTAAAGGCTGACGATAAAGAGGCTCTGTCTGATTATTTATGGGGCCGCGATACACTGGATTTACTATTACAGTTTCCACAATGTGAATTTGCTGCAGCAGAATTTTTAGCTTTGCTAAAACCTCTACAGCACCGCGCTTACTCAATTTCATCCAGCGGAAAAATGTATCCAGATGCAGTGCATCTGACTGTCGCAAGCGTTCGTTATCATAGCCACAATCGCCAGCACAAAGGTGTTTGCTCAACATTCTTGGCCGATCTGGTTGATGACAATACCAAAGTACACTGCTTTTTCACCCCCAACAAAGTCTTTAGAGTACCCGAAGACGATAGCCTCCCTATGGTTATGGTTGGCCCCGGCACCGGAATTGCTCCATTCCGAGCTTTTTTACAAGAGCGCGAACACCGTAAAGCTACCGGCAAAAATTGGCTTTTCTTTGGCGATCGCAATGCAGCAACTGACTTCATTTATAGAGAAGAACTAGAAACTTATCGACAATCAGGCTTATTAGATAGATTAGATTTAGCTTTTTCTCGCGATCAGCAAGAAAAGATTTATGTGCAGAATCGGATGATTGAAAACGGTGCCGAATTATTCACCTGGATTGAGCAAGGCGGTTATTTCTTTGTTTGTGGGGATGCTTACAAAATGGCCAAAGATGTAGATCAGGCCTTACATGAAGTCATTGCTACGCACGGTAAGCTATCGCAACAACAAACAGTTGATTATGTTAATCAATTGAAAAAAGACAAACGTTACGTTAGGGATGTCTACTAAGCAAAGCTTTTGCCTCGTTCCAAATTAAACTGACAACCCTAAAGCTTGCAAAGCTTCGGGGTTGCCTAGTTCCCCATTTCATCTAGTGAACAGTATCCGAAATTACAATAGACTTAACACCTGCCCTTTCCGCACCTTTTAACTCAATACTGCCAATAGGTTCACCGGGTTGAGGCATAGCACCAGACCCGACTCTAGCCGAAATACGAATGTGATCAACGGAAGAGATTGTCATGCTGGGTATCATCGCCATTGTGTCATCCAAAGTCAGCTCCAAGGGTAGTTCTTTTACCTGACGCTTGGTAGCAGCCAGCGGGGCTTTAGGGCCATTAACAGCCTGAGCGTAGATGATCACAAAATCATCTGGTTTAACTTTAGCTTTAAAAGCCTCACCTAACTCTACTTTAACTTGCACACTACTAGCAGCATTATTTGCCTGGGATTCTTGCGCTGGTTTTACCGTAGGCGTCGTAGTTTGACTCGCTGCAATTGGATTACCAAGGCGGGCGTTCGCCTGATCAAGTAATTTTTGTACTTCCTGATAAGCGGATTCTTCCGGTTTGTAATGCTTCTGTAATTTTGTCCACTGCGTGATAGCCTGTTGAAATTCTCCAGACTCCGCACTAACCATACCAGACAACCATAAGCCCATATCGTTATCGGGTTCCAAGGTTAACGCTTTGCTGATCATCGTCGCTGACTCGCCTTTTAAGCTACCACCATTGGCCATGGCGATTGCATCAGCCAATTGCAACAAAATATCGGCTTTATCCCCCAGCAAACCTTGTGCTTTGCGTAAAGCTTTTACGGCCTCAGGATAACGTTGCAATACTTTGTAGGAATGTCCTAAGCGCATCCAGCCTTCCGCATCGTCGGGTTGAGTCTCAAGACGTTTGGCCAATTTTTCGACCATGGCATTGATTTGCTGAGCTTGACCTGCCGGATCATTGGCAGTTTTTTCTTCCATCTTGGCGCTGGTAATATTTTTATCGAATGAGCGCATATCGCCAAGCAAGCTGTACAAAGCTAGAGCAACCAAGGGGATAGCAAACAATAGGGGAATTGCAAGCCATCGACCTTTATTTTCGTCGTATTTAACTGTCTTGTTGGCTTGTAAGTCATGAAAGAGACTGACTTCCAGCTCATCTTTAGCTAGATTGAATTGCTCTAAAGTAAGATTGCCACTAGCCAAATCACTCTCCAATTCTTTTAGTTTGGTCTTGGCCAATTGAATATTGGTTTGCTCATCGCCGTGTATCTGCTCCCCACGCTTTACTAATAGTGGGATCAAAATAAAGCACAACGCCACCAGCAGCATCAATGCTGCAAAAATTCCAAACTGAATCATTGTTTGTCACTCTTTTTTAACAACTCTTGAATACGTCGACGTTCGGCATCGGAGACTTGTTCCGCCCCGAGTCTACGCCGTTTAAGTACAAACCAGAAACCGCAGCCGCCAATTAGTACAGTCAACACCGGTGCCAACCATAGAATCATGGTTTTATTGTTTACCGGTGGACGATACAGCACAAAATCGCCGTAACGGTTGGTCATGTATTCAATGATTTGCTCGTTGCTGTCACCTTTATTGAGCATTTCATAGACTTTACTGCGTAAATCTTGCGCCAGCTCGGCATGGGAGTCGGCGATGTTTTGATTTTGACAAACTAGACAACGTAATTCTTCAGTCAACGCTTGATAACGCAGCTCAAGAGCGGGATCTTTAAACTCGTAAACTTTGATTTCAGCCTGAATGCTAGCGGTAAACAACACCAACAAGAAAATAATTTTTTTCATTAGCCAGCCTCGCCATTCAGCGTTTGCACCAACGGTAAAATCACAGTTTGTAAAATGGTTGGATCCACCGGCCCCGTTTGTTTGTGCCGGATATGACCTTTTTTGTCGATTACAAAAGTTTCAGGGACGCCATAAACACCCCAGTCCAATCCTGCCATGCCTTCTCTATCTATGACGCTGAGCACATAGGGATTTCCCAGTTGAGCTAGCCATCTCTGCCCATCTTCGGGAACGTCTTTATAATCAAGACCAACAACATCAACAACACCGGTCCTGGCAAATTCAGTTAAGTAAACGTGCTCCTGACGACAAGAAACACACCAAGAAGCCCAAACGTTCAAAAGCCAGACTTTGCCTTTCATTTGTTCCGGAGCGAAGGTTTTAGTCGGCTCATGCAACTGCGGCAAACTGAATGCAGGCGCTGGTTTTCCTATTAAGGGTGACGGGACTTCACGCGGATCAAGTTTTAGTCCTATGCCTAAAAAAACGACTAACACCGCAAAAGCGCCCAAGGGTAAAAGGTATCGCATTAAGCCTCCTGTAATTTAGCGTCTTTACGGTAACGTTTATCATTTACCGCCAAAAAGCCACCAAATGCCATAAACAAACCGCCCATCCAGATCCAGCGTACAAAAGGCTTGTAGTAAATACGTAAAGCCCAAGCTCCTTTATCACCTAAAGGTTCACCCAGTGCTACGAATAGATCACGAGTGATACTTGCATCAATACCCGCTTCCGTCATTGGCATGCCAGATGCCCTGTATATACGTTTTTGCGGCTTTAATTCGCTGATCAATTTTCCCTCTTTTGTCACAGTGACGCTACCTTGATTAGCATCGTAATTGGCGCCTTCGGCATCTTTTACACCATTAAAAAGGAAATCATACCCCGCTAGATGCAAAGATTCACCAGGTGCTAAGCGCACGTCTTTTTCAAGTGTATAAGTCGAAGTTAAAGTAATACCAACAATGAAGACAGCAATACCAAAATGCGCTACCGACATCGCCCAGGTACTCAGGGGAACATCAGCCAATGCGCTTAACTTATTGGTCTTGTTGCGCAAGCGATTTTGAATCGGCGTAAAAGCGGTTATCGCTGTCCATACTGCTAGCGTTAAACCAATTAACGCCGCCCAAGAAAAAGATTCCTGCATAAAAGCTAATGCGATACCAGCAGCTACGCTGCAGGCCATTGGCAACCAAAGTAAACCCACTAACCGTGACACCTTGTCTTGTCGCCAACGGGCTAATACCCCAAAGCCCGCTAAAAATGCCAAAGGGCCCGTCAATGGAATAAACACGCCGTTAAAATAAGGGGGCCCGACAGAAATCTTGCCTAAACCTAAGGCATCGATAACTAGTGGATACAGAGTACCTAATAGTATGGTCGCCGCCGTGGCTACTAACAGAATATTGTTCAACAGTATTAATGCATCACGAGAAACTAGCTCGAAAACACCCTCGCTATGGATTTTTGGCCCTTTGGCTGCAAATAACATCAGTGAGCCACCGACTACAATGGCCAAAAATACCAGAATAAAAATCCCACGAGTCGGATCACTGGCGAAAGCATGTACAGACGTTAATACCCCTGAACGAACCAGGAAAGTCCCTAATAAACTTAAAGAAAAAGCAAACACCGATAGCAGAATCGTCCAACTTTTAAACATACCGCGCTTTTCTGTTACCGCTAGCGAATGGATTAACGCTGTACCCACTAACCAAGGCATGAATGAGGCATTTTCCACTGGATCCCAAAACCACCAGCCACCCCAGCCCAATTCGTAATAAGCCCACCAGCTGCCCAGCACTATGCCGGTAGTCAAAAACATCCAAGCCATCGCTGTCCAGGGCCGGGTCCATCTTACCCAGGCTGCATCCAGTTTGCCATTAATTAAAGCCGCTATGGAAAATGCAAATGCGACAGAGAATCCCACGTAACCCATGTACAACATAGGTGGATGGATAGCCATGCCTGGATCTTGCAACAGCGGATTTAAATCTTTGCCTTCCAATGGGATCGGGAATATCCGCAGAAAAGGATTAGACGTAAAAATAATAAACAAAATAAAACCTACCGCTACCGCACCCATAACGGCAAGCACGGTGGCTATCAATTCAACCGGTAGCGTTTTGCTAAACAAAGCTACCGCGGCCGTCCACATTGATAAAATTAGCGCCCATAGTAACAAGGACCCTTCATGCGAACCCCAAACCGCAGCGACCCGATAGATAAATGGCAAGTGCGTATTCGAGTTTAACGCCACATATTCAACTGAAAAATCGTGATTGATAAAGGCATAAGTTAGACAGCAATAAGCCAATACCACGAAGCCAAGTTGAGCGAACGCTGCGGGTCTGGCAATGGCAATCCAACTACCGACGCCTCTTTGCACACCCAGCATGGGCACTATGGCCAATACCAACGACATACACAGCGCGATTATTAATGAAAAAAGACCGATTTCCGGGGCAATCATTGCGCACTCTCCTTTTTAACTGGCGTTTTCATGCTACCAGCGACTTCCGGTGGCATGTAGTTTTCATCATGTTTGGCTAACACTTCCTGAGCAACAAACACGCCTTGAGCATTTAATTTGCCGTTAGCAATAATGCCCTGTCCTTCGCGGAAAAGATCCGGCAAAATTCCCGTGTATTCAACGGTGACTTCTTTTGCCATATCAGTTAAGGTAAATCTGACTGTCGTATTATCGCCTGGGCGTTGCACGCTGCCTTTGACCACCATGCCACCCAATCTGAATAAATGATCTTTAGGGGCCTTACCTTCAACCACATCAGATGTGGAAAAGAAAAACATCAGATTTTCATTAAATGACCGCAAACCAAACCAAGCCGCAATAGAAACGCCTGCAACCATTAATAAAATCAGCCATAAGCGTTTTTTGCGCATGGGCTTCATTTTTAAAAGATCCATTATTTTTGTCTCCGTAAGCGCTTAAGTTGCAATTCCCGTAACTGAATTCTGTGCGTTATTAAAGGTTTTACAATGCCTATCAACATGATCAGAAAAGCAATCCCGTAAGAAGTCCATACATAAAAGGCATAGCCGCCCATCGCCCAAAAATCGCTCATTTCTCCTCCAAAATCTCGTCTAGCCAGCGACTACCCTGCTCACGCTGAACTAATTCATTTCGGCATCGCAATAACAACGCGATGCCGTAATACACTTTAAAAGCCAACGCCATCACTAGCAGTGGAATCAACATATCAATATGGATGGAAGGTTTCGCAAATTTAGTTACCGTAGGGCCTTGGTGTAGACTACTCCACCATTCGACTGAATAGTGAATAATAGGAATGTTAACTACACCCACCAGAGCCAGAATCGCCACTGCTCTGGACGCTGTTCGATTATCTTCGATAGCACCATACAAACCAATGATGCCCAAGTATAAAAATAGCAATATCAATTCGGAAGTGAGCCTGGCATCCCAAACCCACCAGGTGCCCCACATAGGCTTACCCCAAAGCGACCCAGTAACTAATGCCAATAAAGTAAAACTCGCTCCGATTGGTGCACTACTGATGCACACGATCTCAGCTAGTTTGATGCGCCAAATTAAACCAATGCCACCACTGACTGCCATGACCATGTAAATAAACATGGACATCCAGGCGGCCGGCACATGCACATAAATAATGCGAAAACTGTCGCCCTGTTGATAATCTGCCGGCGCCATTACCAAGCCACCGTATAATCCATAGCACAATAACGCCACCATCAGTGCTGTCAGCCAAGGCAACATGCGCCCGCTAATAGCGTAAAAATACGGTGGTGAAGAAAATTTATGCAGAAATCTCATTATCATAATTAACTTAAACTCATTTTTAACGCTGCCGCAGTCGGCCAAGGGGTTAAGGTAACTGCCAAAAATAATATGGCACACATCATATATAACTGTCCTGAAACAGGCAGCCCTGCTGAAGCAGAATCAACCGCACTACTTGCAAAAATCAATACCGGCACGTAGAGCGGCAACACCAAAATGGCTAACAGCACGCCACCTTTTCTTAAACCAACCGTCAATGCCACAGCGATGGCACCGATTAAACTTAACACCGGCGTACCCAGCAAAAGGGTGATTAATAAAATTCCGATGACTTCCGTTTCCATGTTGAACATCAC
Source organism: Methylococcales bacterium (assembly GCA_965247565.1). GTDB lineage: Bacteria > Pseudomonadota > Gammaproteobacteria > Methylococcales > Methylomonadaceae > CBDFHF01. The sequence goes on from CBDFHF010000003.1 coordinate 20,627, forward strand.
TGCCAATAATGGCGCCACCAGCACTAGCGCAGCACCTGATAAAAGCCAATGGGCAATGACTTTAGCCAAAACCAACACGGACAAAGGATGCGGGGTCATTACCATCAATTCCAGACTTCCGTCTTCAAAATCGGAACGAAACAAACTGTCCATAGATAGCAATGAGGCTAATAAAGCAGCAACCCAAATAACACCGGGGGCGATACGCTTGAGCAATTCAACTTCTGCACCGACCGCCAATGGAAATAAGGTCACCACCATGACAAAGAAAGCCAGCGGATTTATCAACTCAGCTCGATGCCGATACGCCAAGAGCAGGTCACGGCGTATCACTGACAAAAACGCGTTTAACAATGAAGATTCGGTCATGACTGCAATTCAATCTTTTTTACTAAGGCTTCCGGTAGCCCGGTGTCGTGATGAGATGTCATCACGACAACCCCGCCCTGCCCGACATGAGCTTCAATAAATCCTTCAAACATTTTAATACTGGCTCTATCCAAAGACGTGAATGGCTCATCAAGTATCCATAGCCGCTTACGGGTACATAACAACCGAGCCAATGCCAGCCGCCGTCGTTGGCCAGCAGATAGATAACGGATCGGCGTATCCTGATAACCCTGCAAGCCAACTTTTTGTAGGCTTTCATCGATACCTAGAGCCGCTACCGCTAATGCCTGAGCAAACTTGAGATTTTCTTCTACACTTAAATCGTCTTTCATACCATTCATGTGCCCCACATAAGCCACATCCTGATAGAAAGCCGCCGCCAACTCCTCGACAGTCGCGCCACACCAAAACAGTTCACCATGATCGGCGTTACGTAGGCCGGTCAAAATTCGCAATAATGAGGTTTTACCACTGCCGTTGGGACCTTCAATTAGCAAAACCTGACCGCCGTGTACTTTAAAATCCAACCCGGCAAACAACACCCGGTCATCTCTGACACAAGATAATTGCCGGGCCTCAAGAAATGCCTCTGTCGTCATAGTTATGGACAATAAATCGATGATAGTTAATTCGCTGAAAAATCCAGCAATACCAACCTGAAACCGGCGGATTCTAACACATTACCACTCAGTGGGATCAAAGGCGGAATTATAAGGTCAGTCTCTGTTGTTTAGATTGCAAAAGGCTACGAATTTATTGCTTAGCGTGCTCGTCTGCCGGTTTTACAGCTTCAGTTTTGGTTATTGGCGCAGCTGCTGAAGCGGCACTTTTATTGATTACAGCTTTAGCCTTCAGCTCTTGAATATGTTGCTGGAATTTTTCCATACGCACAGCGCTAGCCAATTTATCTTTAATCGTTTCAAATGCAGGAGCAGGTTGAGTTTTGGCGTCTTCACGCAAAATAACATGCCAACCGTACTGGCTTTGCACAGGTTGTGACGCAACTTGGCCATTCTTTGTTTTATCTAATGCTTGCGCGAAACCGCCACCCATTGCACGCGGATCAACCCAGCCCAAATCTCCGCCCTGTGCCTGGCTACCTGTGTCCTTGGATAGTTTATTTACTAATTGCTCAAACTTTGCGCCACTATTCAATTTGGCGATCGCCGCATTCGCTGCTGCTTGGTCATCAAGTAAAATATGTCGTATTTTGTACTGTTGCGAAGCAAGTTGAGTTTTTTTCTGTTCGTATAACTTATGCAAATCATCATCGCTAACCGGCAAGGACTTAATATACTGCTCCGACGCAATTTGCGAATAAGTCACCCGTAACATATTTTCCAGGCGCTCTGCTGTTGCAGGGTCATTACTTAAGTTTTTACCAGTAAATTCCTGAGCAATTAATTCCCTAGCAATCAACTCTTCAACCATCTTTTCTTCCATGTCTGGACTATCCGGCGCCTGCTGCGCTTGCGCCAAGGCCGATTTAGCTATCGTTTTACCATTGACTGTGGCAAGAATTTGTTCCGGTTTTAACTTGACTGAACTAGTCACTGACTTTCCAGAAGCTAGCGTGGGTTCTTCAACCGTATTGTTGGATGCGCAGGCTGTCAATAGTAAAGTAGCGACAACAGTAAGTGGAGCCGTAATTTTCAGATTTTTACAATTTATGTTTTTCATTATATTTAGTAGATTTAATTAAAAATTATCGTAATTATTGAGTCACAGACCAATACAGATTGAACTAATTGTTTATTACGAGTGTGCAAAAATCTCAAATCCAAGCAAAATATCCGGGAGCATGAGACGCTTTCAAACAATTCATCTGCGTCAATTTGTAGCTGAGTAACTACGTAAGAGCAGTATTCCCTTAATCTAACAGACCAATCCTGGCCTATGCTTCCTGCAATTCCTTAAGGTAAAGTTAAACTCCGCACAGCTATTTAGATAGGGTAAATATTGCATCTCGCAACTGTTGCCAAACCGGTTCAGTTAAAGCGCCTATATGTCTAGCCCGCACCACACCGTTCGCATCGATGGCATAGGTTTGAGGCAAACTATAAACATCCAACACTAAACCAGCAGCAGCGGCACCATCAAACATCACCCACGTGAAGGGATTTCCGTTTTGTTTTAACCAGGTACGCGCAGTTTCTGCATCATCCTGGTAGTCAACGCCATAAACTGCAACACCTTCTTCTCGTCCTATACGAATTAACTGTGCATGTTCATCTCGACATGCCCCACACCAAGCAGCCCATACATTGATAATAGCGGGTCCCTTAATGGTGCCACTATCCAACAATATACGGTCATTATGTAGTGAAGGCAGATTGAATGAAGGAACTGGTTTACCAACCAGCCGTGAACCATTTTCATTGGGGTCGAATGTCATGCCATGAAAATACAGCAATACCAACATGGTACAAAGCAACAGTGGTAGCGCCAGCAATAACTTGGGTATCCGCTTGGTATTGCTCACTTCAGATAATCCACACCGATATTACGCACCAGTTTTTTATCATGAAAATACTTGTATTTTGTTTGCGCTTCCAAACCGTGACAATCTACACAGAAAGTGCCTTTTACGCCTTTAGTACGCAAAAAGCTGTTTAACGGTGTGCCCTCTACGTTATCTTTGTTTCCAGTAGCGACTACTGATCTCGGTTGCTTCCTGGATTGCTCCAGTTTTTCAGCATTCCAAAAATGGGGATCGTGGCAAGTAACACAAGCAATTTCCCCAAACTCATGTACTTTTTCGTTTTTATCCAGCAGAGGCATAACTTCTTTAGCTGATCTCAGTACAATATCCTTATGGGGGTGTTTAAAAGCTTTAACTACCTTCTTCTCTGCAATACCCTTTTTCTGATGGCAATTGATACACAATCTATCTTCCCGCAACGAACTTTGCTGCAATTCTTTATCCGTCGAGCCACCAAGAACTTCCTTAGCCGAATACATGTGCGGTTCTTTGTTCTCTCCCCGATGCAAGGTATGACATGAACTGCACACACCAACACTGGGCTTTTCTTTAAAACGGTTTTGTTTATCTTTCGCCGTTATGCGTAAATCATGATCACTACCCACTATGGCTTGTTTACCGGCATGGCAATGAGCACACAACTGACCATCCCGATGATCTTCTACCAGGGCTGGCGTGCCCGGTTTGCCGGCATGCACTGCATGACAAGTTAAACAACCCACTTCTTTGGTTTTTTTGCCTTTTACAATTTCAACTGCTTCATCCATTTCTATATTGACCGGATGCACGCCTTTTTTGAATGCTTCATCCTTATCTTTGGCATGTTGCCGAGCATGGCAGGTATGGCACAGTGCTTCGGTATCCTTAATGCCTTTCTCAAGTAAGGCAGTGTCTGGATTGCCATCATGGACATTATGACACGTCTGACAGCTGACAAACTTTACTTCCTTGTCATCTTTTTTCATCGGTGGATCGGTTTTTTCAGGCTCAATATCAACCGGATGCACACCTTTTCGGCGCGCATCATCTTTATCTTTAGAAGATTGCCGTTCGTGACAGGTCTGACATAAATCGTCCGGCTGTTTATATTTTTCCTCTATCAATGCTGTGCCTTGCTTGCCATCATGAATTTTATGGCAGATTTGGCAACTGACGAACTTAACGTCCTTGTCGTCTTTCTTCATCGGTTTTTTAGGTTTTATGTTAACCGGGTGCGTGCTTTTGTGGTGCGCGTCTTTTTTATCTTTGGAATTTTGTTTTTCATGGCAAGTAACACACAACTCCCCTTTGTCATTGGCCAGCGCAGTTAGTTCACGATCACTGTGACCGCCATGAACCTGATGACAGGTCTGGCAAATTAGCCCATCTTCAGACCCCAGCACGCCGCCCGTTGCAACGATATGTTTGGGCAAACCTTTATGCATGTTTTTTTCCAGTGCGTAGCCTGGTTCGTCAGGTTTAGGTGGTTTGGATAACTTAATCGATAACGGGTGATTAATGCCGCGCTTTTTTACATCCAGTTCGCGGGCTTGTCTAACTTTTGATTCATGACATCGCTCGCATAAATCACCACCTTTATTGGGCACTCTGAGCCAGGCATTTTTATGGCCTTCATAAAGTGTTTCATTACCTTCGCCTTTAGTGTGAGGAGTATGACAACTGGTGCATAGCAAATCTTTGCTGGCAGTACGTGGAAAGATTTCTGGCAATCTATCCTTGCCTTTCGGTAGTTGGATTACTACGCCCGAATCAGCTCCAGGGAATCTGGCTTTGGTTTTATCGTGGCGTTTCTTTTTTAGTTCATCGCTGTCATATACGCTAGCATGTTGTCCACCTTTGCCAATCTGAAAGCGCGAATCCATAATCGCACCATTATGGCAGCTATAACACATAAGCATCGATGCTTCCGGCAGCATGTTTTTTTGATCCGGCTCATTGCCCTGTTTTGCCCAAGACAAATGGCATACCAAGCAGTTTTTTTGCGACTGTTCAGAATCATCTTCATTGCTAACCACAACTTGCGTGTTATCGGCATCAATTAGGCTTAATTCTGTCAGCTGCCCGGCCAGCGTTTCCGCCACTAACAACTTTCCATCTCGCCAAGCCAAGCCAGTCGGCGACTTTAAAACAATGGCTTGCGCAGCCGCATTAACCAGTTCACCTAATCGCTCACCGGCACGAAATAATTTAATAGTGCCAAAATAACTGTCGCTAACAAAAATCAGATCATGTTTGGGGTCAATGGCAATGCCATTCGGGCGAAACAGCTCTGCTTTGCCCGAGCCGAATCGTCCCAACTGGGCAAAAAAACGGCCAGTTTTATCAAACATCTGAATGCGTGCATTCATAATATCGACGACATACAAATAGCCGTCGCGATCAAAAGCCATTTGATAAGGATACTGGAATTCGCCATCCATTTCACCGTGCTTACCAAAGCAATCTAGCGCTAATTGTTTTTTTAGATCATAGCGGCAAACACGATGATTAGCACGATCCGCCCAGAACAAAATGCCTTCATTAGCCGCAACGGCTACGGGTTCTGGTGGTTTTTTGCTGTCGGCAGTAACAGTGACATCGATGCTCTGCTCGATAGCACCGGCTTTGTTTAAGATCAATAGCCGATGTCCCTTAGGATCAGCAACTAACCATTTTTCTTTATAGGAAAACACATCCAGGCTTGTTCCAGGAATCCGACCACCGATAGTTCTCAGTTGTCCATTTGCAGCAGACAACAGCAAACCACTGCCATCCAGGACGCTCATCTGACCATTTGAACTTACCGCAACGGCGACCGGTTGCTCTAGTTCCGTGCGTAATTGCCGTTGTTGATTAACGTGTATTGCAGTTGCCGCCCCAGACCACAATAGGGCAAAAATGACGAATAATCTCAACATAAATGCCTAGTGCAACATGTCACGAATAGTGATTTTTTGATCATCTTTTTGGTAACGGCGAAAAAACTGCGGAATCACATGTTTGGTCATGGCCTGCGCTTCTTCTGCCGTTGCTCCCAGGGCACGCAAATCAAGCAAACTTTTTTTCTCGTCGTGACAGTCATGACAGAGAGGGCCTTTCTTTTCTAAGGGCCAATGAATCTTGGCACGCAGGGCCACTTTGGTTTTGTCATCTGCCTTTTCCCATTGGCTAGCAATGCCTTTGGCAAAGGCGTCATCTTTAAACAAGAATGCCCGCTGGCCTAAATACAGTGGCGCAATTTTTGGATTAACCGGTCGTTGTTTAGCATTATCGACTTTCTGAGCAACTCGAAATAAACCTTGCCCATTGACTGCTTTCGCTTGCTGATAATCAAACCACTGATAATCAAAAGCTACATCTTTAGGCCGGAAATGGCAGGTTTCGCAGGCGATAAAACGCACATGCATATTATTAAACCCTCTGTTGCGTAACTGCTTTGTGTGTGGCAGCGGACCATGACAAGTTCTGCAAAATGTATTCGGCGCAGTTTCTAAATCACCCGACTGTTTATGGAAAGATGGTATGAGCAGCTTCTCTTGAATTTTAATGTCTTTATGCTCGCGTAGCAGTTTTTCGGAACGCTCTAATGCTTCCTGATCCGGCACGGCGGTCTCTATACGCTGTTGGTATAAATTATTTTCTTGGGCGTAAGCAATGTTAACAATCAAAAAGTAAAATCCGACACTCAATGCTGTCATCCATAATTTCAGCCAGATTCTCATGCTTCGCCCTCGGGTTTTTTGATGTCTTCATCAGCTAAAGGTACATCAGTTTTTTTAGTAGCGGCTTTTGATGTTTCAGGTTCTGGCTTTGCACCCAACCACCGTTTAATAACTTCCCAACGACCTTCTTTCACCTTGGATTGCTTGCCTTTACTGCCGATAATAATGCGCTGAAAGTTTTCGGCACCCAGGATGGAATTATTTTTGGTGTCACTCAACTTGCTAGGGTCATTGGTTAACCGCCAAATTAAATGCCCAAGAAAAAACACTATTGATAAGGCACCTAAAATAATCGCACCGGTGTACCAGTTAGATGAGGTTTTTAATATTTCGGGTAATTTGGCTTCAATGCCGATACCAATGGTTGCCGCATTATGCATATCGCTCGTCAAGAATCCGCTGCTACCACCACTTTTTGCGTAATCTTTATGACAGCCGGATTGCCCGCAGGTTTTCGACAAATGCAGTTCATTAACCGAAGCTAAAGGGTTTTCATCCCTCATAATACCGTGATGCAACCCCTCCGGCGCGTGACATTCAACGCAGGAAGCACCATGTAAATCGCCATCCTTTAATAAACGACCGTGTAAAGTTTTGGCGTAGGTATGGGTCGAATAAATAAATTGAGTGCTAACTGGTTTTTTCTCCTTGGTAACCGGGTCTTCCTGTTTAACTTTTGACATTTTTTCTATATTGCCATGGCAATCAATGCAAATGCCGTTGGAAACAGTCTTGTTAATACGATTGCCGATATATCGACGCAAAATATGACCGCTGAACTGATCACGCCATACATCGCCGGCATGACAAGTGCCGCATTCTGCATCGTTGTGCTCAAACGCCTCTTTAAAAGCCGCCATCTGACTTTCGGCAATATAGGGGTCATTAGCATGGCAGCGACGACATGAGGGTAAACTACCGTCTTTATCTTCTTTGGCGCGGTTACCGGCGGCAAAATCCTTAGTCCAACCTTTGCCATGCGCGGAGGTTTTGAACTCTTTAGCTATATCCTTGTGTGTAAAAGCTTTGCCATTAGAAGGTTCTTTAACATGACAAGATTCCGCGCAATCGACCAACCCATCCTTTTCCTCATGTGGATAATCGGTAATTTTGCGATGGCAATCTTTACAAGGCACCGAACCATGTAAAGAACCGTAGTAATCAGCTTTAAGAATGCTGGCTGAACGCAATTGCCCCTGTTTATCGATATATTTTAAATCCGGCAAACCATGACAGGAAAAACAACCATCTGGATCTGGATGCCGCTTATCGGCATGCGCCGTGCCAATAAACAAGTACAAAACCATTGCCAATAATACGATTGTCCACTTGGCCAATCCATAAGCTTTCGTCATGGGTAGATTTCCCTTTTAACCTTATGATAATTGTTGCGTAAATAACAAACTTTTTAGTGAGTAATAGCCGCAATAGCCACTGCTGTGGTAAAACCAACAACAATAACAGCATTGGTTACCCTGCCCCAATGTATCGATTTAGTCTCAACAACTGGTTCTAGACGGGGTGTAAATTTAAGCACCTGCCAATCGGGCTCAGGAAAAATCTCTACACCTTTTTTTATCCGCTTCGGGGTTTTGTTCCGGGACTCTGTAGTCCATTCAATCGCGTTCCAATCACAAACATCCACACATTCATGGCAGTCCATGCACGATGATTGCTCAACAACAGCAATTTTATCGACCATTTTTATGGCGCCGCACATACAGTCACGAGCACAGATGTTACAACCGGTACAGCGCTCTTTTGCTACCCGAATACGATGGGTGTTACGAAAACGTGAGCCAAAACTATTAACGATACCGTCTATAGCACCAATTGGACACATAAACTGACAGTAAGCCCGACCTTTACTGGCAAAGAAACCCAACAATAATAACAACGATAAGTTAACCAAACCCACTGCCGAAAAAATAAACGCCAAGCCACCGGCACCGCCAGACATCGCTTCAACCAGACGCGGCACAGTAATAAAATTACACAAGGTGCAGGCACTCACGCCCAGCGCCGGCAGCACGATCATGTAAGTACCCAAGTAACCGTAACGAATTTGAAACTGCGGCAGCCAACGGTATTCTATTTTCCAGCGATCATTCAAAAGCCGACTGACCAGCTCGCTGAAACCACCCACTGGGCATAAATAACCGCACCAGATGCGACCAAAAAACAATGTGGTCAGCAAAATCAAACCCATGGCAATCACGCCAATCATGGCAGCCGATGCATGCATAACGAAGTCATCAACCGACATACCCGGGAAATACAGATAAAAACGACGCATGCATAAACGTCCACATAAATCACTATTACCGGCTAATTTTGGTAATAACGCTAACGGCCCAAGAAATAAAATACAGGATATAAAAATAGTGGTGTAGCGAAATCGCTGTACTTTAGGCTGTGCCAACCATTCTTTATGCCATTTTTGTAGAATATTCATAAGGTCACCTCTTTGTTATCCGTTATCAATCTAACGCTCAAATTCGTGGCAGCTTAAACATAAACTGCCATCTTTTGCCGGTAAACGTAGCAATATTTCATTTTTGATACGTTGATAAGAAAGCTGGTATCGCTCACCGGTCGCAAACGCCAAATCATCTAGACGCTGCTGTTTATCTGCCTGAAATACATGTGTCCAGGAATGTTTGCTGTATTCAATACCTTTCTCAACTTGCTTAATATCCGCTCTTACTTGCTTACCAGCAGGGTTTTTGTAACCATCAATGACACCTAATGCCGGATGAGGCGAGTGACAACTCACGCAAATCACCTTGCCTTCCTTACTCAGCGGTAAAATAATGCCGTGTTTGCGCATGGATTCTTTCATGTGCTTTTTCATTTTGTCTTTTGGCTTGGCTTCCTGGTGCTCCGCCGCATTCAAATGCGGGGATTTCAAGTGACAGCCTAAGCACACATCTTCAATTGGCAAACGCAATTTAACTTCGCTTAACTTGCGCGGTTCCTGACGGCGTAAATTCACTTCCTCATGGCAATACAAGCAATTCTGTTCTTTTATTGCACCGTCTTTATCCAGCATCACATGAATATTAGGGCGCTCATTGTCTTTGTCTGAATGACACTGATAGCAAAACTTCTCGAAATCTTCATAGGGACCACCGCGCAAAAACTTAGGGTCATCAACTTCGACTTTATCATAAGGAATCTCATCCATTTTGTTCAGGCCGTGACAAGTTTTGCATTGCAATACCCGGCCTTCTTTTAAAACAAATTCCGTTGGTGGCTTCATGGTATCCAACAATTTGACGTCCACAGCGTGATGCAAATCCGGCAAGCGTTTGGATATTTTGTAAGATTGATATTGCCAAGCATCGGGATCTTGCTCTGCACTAACCAATCCAGACAACAATAAGCCCATTAAAATAAGGATTACTCTCATAAACCTTTTTGCACCCGCTCGCCATGGCTATGGCAAGTGACGCACTCCGATCCAAAATTGTAATGCACGCCACTTAAGCCATTGCCGGTATCGGTATCGCCGCCATGAATAACCGTTTTCATGTCATGACACAACACACACAATTGGCTGTAGTCACTGTTATTAAAAATTTCGACTTTATAAGGGGTATTACGAATCTGTTCATCCAGGAGAAATGCGCCTTTGCGCGAATCATCCAAAATCAGACTTTTATTGGTTGTACCGTGCATCGTGTGGCAGTCAACACAATCTACAATGCTCTTGTAAACATATTTACCACCGCGCAATCCGCTATAAATACCATTGCCATTGCCAGAGCCATGAATAACGCCATGTTTATCGATTTTATAAAAATCATCTTCGGCATTAATAAGTTGATCTCGTTTGCCAGCATTTTTGATGCGATGTTTTTTATGTTGGTGATCGCGATTATGGCAGCGCAGGCAAAACTCATTGACATCGGCATACGGTTGTCTACCCAGCTTTTTATCGTCAAATAAAGTCAAATCCTGATTTACCTCAAACTGCCCGTCCATATCAGAAGCCACATGACAAGTGACACATTGCGCGCTGGTGGTTGGCAGATCTTTCTTTAAACTAAAGTCATGTCGATGAATACCAGTCCGGATAGGATTAACCGGTAAATCTTTAGTGTTGTGACAAACAATGCACTGACGAACTGTTTTAGTTCCGTTAGTGCCATGACAACCGGTGCAGGTTGAATATTTCTTTTTATCGACAATGGCTTTTATAGCCGGCACAGTTTTGTGTATGCGTTGCAATGGATGGCAACCCTTGCATTGTTTTTTTTCCCACGCCGTACCATCCGCATGATTGGGCGTTAATAATAAATTTCCAGCCGCCTGAGAAACATCACGAGCTTGAGCTGGTATGACCGCGAACGCCAGCAAACTGGTTAGCATTACAAAAATTAACTGGCTCAATATTTTATTGCGCGGCATGGCAGTCACTACAAAACAAATCATTATGGCAACGACCACAACGTCCTGCGTCTAACCGGGACTCGATACCATGTAAAGTTCTATAGCCTAACGGGTGATACCCTTGCCCGGAGGTATCCCGGCGCAAATGACAATCGGTACAAAAATTCATATCCAAGTGACAAGTCTCGCAGTATTTTTCATTCTGCCGGGCAATTTCACCGTGATGATTAATGTAATCAGAGCGATGATCCGTCGGCCAGATTTTAGTCTTGTCATCATGACAAAGATTACATCGCCAAGGCGCGCGCTTTTCTTCAACGTGGCAACTGTGGCATATCGGCTTCAGTGCTTCATTGGCGATAACTGTAACCTTTTGTAACTTCTTAAGATCGGTAATATCGGTTTTACTGTAGGTATGACAAAGCATGCAGCTATCGCCTTCCTGCTCCATGACTTCCATGTGGACATTATGTGGATAGTAAATATCAGTACGCTTTTCGCGTTTTTTCCACCACTTTTTATCTTCTTCCTGTTGGGATTTCTGCTCAGCTGTTTGGGTTGATTGGGTTGATTGGGTAGAGCCTGCACCAGCTATGTTTTCTGGCTCGGCGCTTATTCCAGGCACGACAACCAGCAAAATCAATATAAATAACAAAACTCGATTCATGGTTTGCTGGCCTGAAAGCGATCAAAATAGTAAGTCACCTGGAGGGCGCCGAGGTATTCGTTAGTGATGTTAGAGTTATCGATATAACTGCCTTTTAAACCAAAAATCAGGTGATTCTTATACATATATTGCCATTCTGTTTCTATACCCTTGGCAAAGTTCTCGCCATACAGAGCCTTTTCCTCGTGCCGCAAAGCCAGGTTAATAGAGTATCGAGTTTTAGCATTTAAGGCATGCGAACCCGATAAATATAAGCTTTTTGCATTTTCACCGTCGCTTAGCTCTAAATAATCAACATTTGCAGATAAATTGATGCCGGGATTCGGCTGATAACTCGCCGCGCCATTAAGTCCGAAGCCACTGTAGCCTTTGTCACGATCGGCATATTGCGCACCGAACGAATAGCGAATTTTATCGTTATAGCGATGTTCAACCGAACCGCGCCAAACTTGCTGCTGCCCTAATGCGTAAGCACTATAAAAGCGATCTCGAAACGTTACGAACCGGCTTTTAGGTCTATACGCTTCATAGTAACTTCGCAAACGCACGTTTTTGACAGGATCCCACCAGCTATCCACAAAGGCATTCTCAAGATGATTTTTGTCCAGCGCATAAGAACCTTTGATATACGTTTCCATAGGCTTATCAGGACCTAATAAATGCCCTGAGAATCGGGTTGCCAAGTTGAGTCGGTAAGTCGATATGGCAGAAGTCGATATGTTTTGCCGTGAAGCTTCAACTGCATCAAAATTATTGTCAACGCCTTGAGATACCAACACATCATCGGTCACTTGCGTGTCGTCGCGTTGCGCTACCTGAAAGCCCATACGGATATCGAAGACATTAATATGTGCCAAATTATTACCCATATTCCATTCAGGATTTAGCTTTAAGATACCTTCGGTACCAAACACAAAATTGCCATGTATGGCTTGAACATGATCGATGCGTAAAGGTCTGCCGCCATAAGCTTCAACGCTCAAAGGCGCACTAATTCGGTAAGTCGCTTCTAAACCATCCAGCAAATAAAGTCCTAAATTATCGCTTTTTTCAAACCGGCCACCGCGTAAGGTCAACGGTAACGAGCTGAAATCTTTTTCCAGATACGCCTGATAAAACTGCTGTTTCTTTCGATAGATATCCGTGCTCAAGCGTCCAATAACACTTATTCTGGCTTTCAACTGCTGGTCCGGATTGTCGTAATACAATTGCCCCCAGGTTTCGCCGGTATAATCGCCGTCTCTGGGACTATACCGATTGTCGGCCTGCACCTTCGTGCGTATCGAACCTTTCCAAGTATCCGCCATTGCGCAAAGCGGCAAACACAACAATAACGCAAAAAAACCATTATGGAGATTTCCCAGCTTTTTATCGCTCGCCAGAAGTGGCCTCAAAGTACTAAAGGCTTCCCGGTCAAAACTTTTCATTGTTGTTTTTATGTGAGTATTCAACACTAAGCGCATAGAGAATACGAAGTAAGTACATTTGTTTAGTTTTATTTAAAGGTTGCATCAGCATTTTAATTTTTCGATTCCTTTCTTTTCGCCTTTCTCGTCTGTTCCAAAAGCGCATGCAGCAGATGCCCCAGCCCAAGCCTTACTTTTGAGTCGTCTGCAACCTTAGTGGTTTATTTATAAGTTAGGCTGGGTCGTTAGGTTTTATTTTGATCTTATTTCAAATGGCTCAAGGCCTTGCTGTTCTAAACGCTTGGTTTCTTTACGTCGTTTCATTGCCCAGCCTGACAAGGTAAGCACAGCAACCACACAACTTCCGCACCCCACGCACTTGCCAACTTTAGGTACCGAACAACCCGTAGCAAGAAAAGCCTGTCCAGCAGCCATTGCAGAACCCGTCATCCAGGGCGCTATTTTATTCAGTAATCGCGTTTTGGTCGTTTCATCTTGAGGGTTACTTTGTTCATCACCCAAACTTATATTTGTCGTATGAATCATTTCTTTTTCCTCTTGGCTTTTTTCAAATCGACTAACAACACCCGTTCCGGCAACCTATCCAGTACAGCTATCACATAACCTGGAGTCACTGTATTTCCTGGTTTGACTGAAATAATATCGGCAGGCAGCACTTTTAACGGCGTAAGCAAATCTCCACTGACTATTTTCGACTCAAACAAATCCACCTTACGGTAATCTTTGGAACGACCGGCATAAGGCAACTTAATTACAAAGCTATTGCCCGCTAACGATTCCGCCGCCTGTTTTTGCTGGTCATGCAACTGAAAACGATAAACCGAACTACTCACCGTACCCTGCTTTACTTTCAGATTTTTATTCTTTTGTTGCTTCTTTTTTGCTGGGCTCAATCTAAAAGATTGCCAACTATCAGCAGCAACTTCCATCCGGTAATTCGGCACAATGAGTTTACTGGCATTATTAAAATTGACCATGACCGACAACTTCTGAACCGTTGCCCCTACGTTAGCATTGTTAAACAGGAAAACCTTCGGTGCTAGTTTGTCGCTCAACGCACCAAAGCCCGCAGGATCATCGCCTAGCGCAGCAATATTCAAAGCATCGCCTTTGCCAACACTTCTGAATTCGCCACTAGCAATTTCCTTGGAATTGCTTCTAATCGCTGAGGTAAAAGGATCAAGCTTGGTGTCGAAAAGTATGTCGTCAACATTTTCAATAATTTTGCCATCACCAGAAACCTTAAAATAAGGCATATCCAGCTTAACCACACCCTCTTTAACCAAACGATCATAGGCTGTGCTATCAGCAATCTGCGAAACAATCCTTACATTTTGCTTGCCTAAGACACGGTCAGGTTCGATTAAAGAACTGACCGAACCATTCTGCTTACGAGCATGGCAGTCTTCACACGGCATCGCGTCAACGGAAACTCTCGTATTATGACTAATCAGGTATTCATTGGATTCAGTCCAAACCATTTGTGTATCAGGTTTAACATAGCCCTTATCGCTGAGTAGCTTATCCAGAGCCGCTTTTGTATCTCTGATTTCCTGATAAGTTTGCGGGTCAGCTTGGTTGCCATTCGTTACAGCCAAGCGCTCCATGCGCGTCAATACCCGATTATTGGTTTTATCCATCCAGTAATAACGGCTAGACGGCTTGTAAGGCATCATTTTTAACCGACCATCTTCGCTTTTTCTGTAGCGATAACGGATGGGTACATCGACACCTTCGTTTTTCAACTTAGTAATATGGCAAGTTTGGCACGCAACCAAATCCAAATGAACTTGGGTGACTTTATTTAATGTATTAGCCGGGTAGCCCACCATATCGCCCCTGGCCTTCCACAACTCGCGGTGAGCATCGAGGATGTTGGCATGCCCAGATGGTAACGCCGGATTGTCTGCACCGCCGAAAGCAGGTCCATTGTGGCAATGCTCGCAAGATAACGGCCCAGGTTGAAAATTGAGATCCCGACGGACATCTTCATCAGAATTACCGATCAAGAAATTATGATCGGCATCAAGATCGACGTTAAGGTAGCGGTCTTTGTAATATTGTTTGCTGTGACAAGAGTTGCAATTTTCGGTATCGCGGGCTTGACCTTTTTCTGTCCAAGACACGCCTTTATGAACATCGTATTTATGATTATCCACCAATGTTCCATCAGGATTGTTCGCTGACTTTGCTACTTCACCAAAACCATAAAACCCGCGTCGCTCATGACTGGTCATATGACACTGCATACAGTTATCGTCGGCAGGAAAACGTAACAACGGCATGGCTATTTTGCCGTTTGCATCAAACGCATCTTTATTCCACTGCAACGCCGGCAAACCATCTCCACCCAGAGAGCCATCGGTATTCAACAATGTTTTGCCATCGACCGACTCCGGAGCAACATTTAAAAAAGCAAAAATCGCCGAATTTACGTAGCGAAAATAGCCCTCACCAATCAAATTTTTAGCACGTAAATCAACCCACTGCTGTACAGGTTTTTTAAACTTAGAAAAATCTGCATGGCAAATCAAACAATCCGGCTCAATCACACCGCTTTTTTGCCAATCCCATTTAGCTAAAACTGCTCCGGGCTTATTGGTGCCCGTGCCACTCAACCAATCAAAATAGTCGCCATCTAAAGGTTTAATATCGGCATCCATCATTTGATCGTAGCGATTACCATCCCGGTCTTTCTCCGCGAAACCACCACCATTGTGACATTGCCCGCAACTTTTAATCAGTCCTGGAGCACCATAATCTAAAAACTCTCCTTCATTTTTATTGCTTTTTTTAGCCAGCCACTGCGGGTTATTTACCTGATTCGGGTTGTAGCCACAATTGTAACCGCCAAAATAGCCAGGGGAAGTGAGTGAGGGAAATCCACGATTTGAGCCGAATTGATCATTAGCTTCCTCACGGCCCATCTCAAAATGATAGGCTCGACTAATTTTATCGATGTCATGACAGCCCCCACCTTCGCCATTACCGCAGCTCATCCTTGTACTGTAAGGTTTTCCACTGTTTAGAACGTGCTGCCCAGCTTCATCGACCAACGGAATGGCCGGATGCAGAACAGGCTTATCAAATTCATTTATCGCCGCAGCAACATCAAGTCGAACAGACAGTAACAGCGTACAGACAAAGATTTTTAGATAAAAACGAACCGAAATCTGCATTTAAACAACACCCTAAATTAGTCGGAAATTAAAAACATATAAGCAAATTACATGCCCATTAAACGAATTCGGCTAAAGTTATAATCTGCTTGCATTTCCGTGAAACGGATTAAGCGTCACATTCACTTTATAACTTAACAAGTTAGCTACTCATAAGAACCACGAATAACAAATCGACATTTTAGTTTCCAGCAAAATCTCCCCGACAGATAACAAGGTCATAGAGAAAGATCCCTGCTTGTATCAGCGAAAAAAGAATCCTAAAAATATAAAATGCGTCATATGCCGCATTTTTTAAAAAAAAATAGGTCATATGACACACTTTTTAATCGAAAGTGTGTCATATGACACAATTTTAATAATCCAACCGATGAAACCCTGCATTTTTCTCTAAAAACGCCCAAGGACGTCACCAACCACGCATTGTTATCTCTTGTTGATTGTCAATATCTGTTAATTATTTCAAACCTCACTACCCCTAAACTGAGGCGCAAAATAATTTGCTAAGCAATTGAACTTTTTCAAATTACCATGTACTGGCGCATAAATTGCTTAACTTAGTATCGGCTGAAGTTTGCCAATTAAACCCTGAGAGGAAAGCCCATTCTTTTCGAAAGCAATAATTTAGGAGGTATTAATGTCCCATAAAAACGCAAATTCGGGGCGCGGTGGTCGTAGACTTAGTCTACTAGCGCTAACCCCAATTATGGTAGCCATGATGGCCGGATCTTTGCCGACCGCAGAAGCGGCAGCCCGAATTACAGCGAAAGCTGTATTTAAAAACAGTAACTTAAGCTACTCCGGCAAAATAAAAGGAGCCCCCATAGGGACGGAGGTTTCACTTTACGATGCTGAATCAGGCATATTGCTGCATTCTATGCCAACCGACCCCAAAAACTCATTCAAATACAGCATTCCTATGGATACTCCGATTTGTAATGTAAAAATATCGGCCGGTGGCGCGATGAGTAATCTTAAGGTTACTGGAGCACCTAAGGCTAATTGTAAGACCAGCATGATTTGTGACTTAAAAGCAGCCTCGTCAATAAGTGCCAGCGCTAATCAACCAGTGACCCTAAACGGATCGGTACTATTTAGCGGAAAAACTAAACCCAAGATGACCTTTACTTTTGGCGATGGTAAAACGGATGAAAATCCTGCCTCCAATAAGGTTAAAGGTGGACTCCGTGCAAGCTCCTCGCATCAATTTACGCAAGCAGATAGCTATGCCATTAAATTTAGCGCCAGTCTCGGTGAAAAGCGTTGCGAGGATTCTTTGGTAATGTCGGTTGCCCCGCAAATAAATCAGCATCCAGTGAAGGTTAGCGAAGCATTTGGTAGACCAAGCAACGCCAGCGGCATGAATGGTGAGTACAGCGTTATCCCATTTTCAGATAGAGGAGATGTTGGCACCGCTAACGTCGCCCCCAACCAGTACCAACAAACGCAAGCCTTGAATGCGATTGTCTATAAAAAAGACCCTAAAAAGCCACAAGAATTAACGCTAGGCGACTCACAAGTGACGTATTCTGCTGCATCAAATCCCAATGATCCAGTCGGCAGCGATTCTATCAACTCAACCAGCCAAAATTTGTTTGCCGATGGAAGCAAGGGAGCTAATTATGACAAATCGGCACCGGGCGCCCTGGAAAGGAATCAAATAGTCAACCCAACTACTGGCGTTGCAACAAAACAAACATATCCAAATGCGGGAGGAACTCAATTAATTGAAGGAAAAAACGTTACGGATATTGGGCCCTCTGGAGTAAGTAAATCAGGCTTATGGGATCGCATACGAAACCGCGACAACAGTGGCGGCTCGGATATGACCCGGCTAACCTCAAATCCCGCAGACTTACTGACTGACTTGGACGAGGGAGCAAGAGCGTCTAAAGATCTGATGACGAATACTCAATCCATGCCAGGACGATCTAACCCTTATGCAGCAAACGTCCCACAACCCTTTAATGCTTACGACGATCAAGGATTTTTTACAGCACAGATGTTACCTATTGTCGGGGTTGACGATTTTGGCCGGAAAAACCCATTCCCACTCATGCGGGTTGAGGCAAAAAATGTCGCAACGGACGGCGCTGTAATAAGTTCTACAGAGCTGAGCTGTGCAGAGTGCCACTCCAAAGGCAACCGCTCTGCGGATGATAATGTATGGTATACACCAGTAGGCTTGAATGACCCTGAAGCCAAAGGAGATGGCAGTGCATTAGGCACCAACTCTGGTAGCTCTTACCCGCCTGGCCGGGACAAGCATGGCGACACTCGACCGCCCGCCATACAAAACCGGTTCGAGTTAAAAGTGGCCAATACAGATACTGAGGGGAAAAACGTTTACCAGATGGTCAACCCCTTTAACACGGCCGCAGCCAATTTAAGAACTGACAACCAAGAAGCACTTTACCAACCCATCGCAGTCTTAAAGGACGGCGCCCCTTATGTTAGCGAGGCTTCTGGGCAAGCGATGTATCTCCGCGGAGACCGTGTTAAAGCTTATCAATTTAGCCCTGAAGGCAAATTGCAAATCCAGCTTAAATTTAAAGCACCGGATAACGAGACTCCACAAGCACGCGAACAAGCTGCCATGTTTAACTGGTCGCTATTGCACGATTATTACGATAGCTTTGGAAACACAGAACCGGCTGCAAATGCGGCAAGAGCCTTTTCAACGCAGTTTGCTGATGCACTGGAGGATAAAACTGCAGCCAAAGTAACGACTCCTCCTTCATGCGGTGGCCATCATTTTTCTACATCCACTCATGAAGTCGGCAGAAGCTCAACCTATGATGCGCGTTTTGTGTACAGTAATTATTCCCGCACCATGCATGCGTTTCATGGTCGTATGCAAGTTTATAGTACCGCTGTCTCTGCCCAGGAGTCGGCTGATGGCTTAGCGCACGCCGCAGGTGACTTGGTGCGTGACAAACGTGGCCATCATATTCCTTTTGGTGGTGCCGGTTGGGATCCTGAAAAGAAAAACAACTATAAAATTCATGGACCAGGTAGTTATGATGGCACCCATGACGACTTTGACCCGGCAACATTTCCCATGCTTCCCAAGGCTGAATTGATGTTACCGTTTGATCTTAAACGAAAAGCTAATGGCGATATGGTAGCCACAGGTTTAAAGGCGAATGTCGGCAAAACTGATATGGTTGAAAACTGTTCAGTCTGCCATGCGGGCAAAACCGACAAGGTCTATCATGACATCCACTTCAATACTGGTTTGACCTGTGAAAGTTGTCATGGCGATATGCAGGCTGTCGGCGCATTATGGTTAAGGCCTGGCAAGAACTTTACCGACCACAAAAAACACAATTTCAGAAAGTTTGAATACGACCAACCGGACTGCGGCAGTTGCCATTTTGGCAGCACTGACAAAGTTGAACGCTTGGCTTTTGCAGCTTGGGATAAATCAGCAACAACTCTGAAAGTGGGTAAGAATGCCGATGGCAGCAATAATATTGACCAACGTTTTGCCGTACAGCCTACTGACGTAACCATCAAGCGAATTGCACCAAGAGCTAGTGATAAATTATGTCTGGGTACCGATAACGATGATGGAATGCATCAGGAAGGTGAATGTCAGGATACGTTACTTGGCAACAGCGCTAACGGCGAGCTAACTGAAATTGTTGGTTCTGCCTTATTCCGTAAAAGCCTGGATACTCACGGCTCTGTTCCTTGTGCGGCCTGTCATGGACCTGCCCATACCATTTGGCCAGTTCGTAATAAAAATGCCAATGCCAACGTAACCGCAAAACAACTGCAAGGCTACGAAGGCACATTGATGGAATGCGATGTTTGTCACTCTAAGCAACCTGATGGAAAAAACAGTTTTGCTGATGGTAATTTGGCCAATGACAAACCCATTGCCTACGGGCAACGTGGCACAATAGTCAATGTCAGTGCAGCTACAGCCTATTTGGCTGGCCCGCATGGTATGCACCCGGTCAATGATGAATGGTGGTGGAAATCTGCTGACGGTGTCGCCGTTGATGATTTTAAAAACAAAACCATCAATGGGGTTGTATTAAATGGCGGATGGCATAGCGATATTACCTACAAAAAAGGACCGAACGGCGAGGATCAGTGTGCAGCTTGCCATGGCGCTAACCACAAAGGGACTCGCTTATCCAGAACCTTGATTGATCGTAATTTTATGAAAGATAACGGTAAGAAAATCAAAGTAAAAGCAGGCACCCAAATCGGATGTGACTTGTGCCATTCGATGAATAAAAGCTTTAAACGGGCACCTGCTCCAAAAGCAAAAGACGGTGGCTGGCCTAAACCAACGGTTACTGCATTACCCGTTAATCCTGTTGAAACGCCCCATGATCACAGCGATGTGGATACAGCGGCTGATCCTGGAGCCCCCGCAAGTGGCGGTGGCGGTGGTCACTGAGAAACCATATTTACTAAGTTTGTTTGAGATTGATTGTGTAAACATTCGACAAATAATAAAACGAAATATGGGATGCTAAAACTTAAATCAGCTGGGGTGAACATTCACTCCAGCTTTTTTTTTGCAAAATCAACTTTTATTACAATGCTTTCTATACTCCAACTTAAATAAAATCATATGCAATAAAATCATATACATAGACACAAACTGAAATACTGGCACGAAAATGCCTATCTTTTGAGACTATACTGCCCCTCCATGGTGGCGCTAATAAAAAATGAGTTAAATTAATCGAACACTAACACCCAAAATAAAAAGTGTGTCATATGACACACTAAATCATTTGAAAATAGGTCATATGACACATTTTTTAATTAAAAGTGTGTCATATGACACACTTTTAATAATCTAACCGATAAAATCCTGCATTTTTCTCTAAAAACGTCCAAGGACGTCACCAATCAGGCATTGTTAACTCTTGTTGATTGTTAATATCTATTAATGATTTCAAACCTCACCGCCTCTAAACTGAGGGGCAAAATAATTTGCTAAGCAATTGAACTTTTTCAAATTACCCTGTACTGGCGCATAAATTGCTTTATTCAGTGTTGGCTGAAGTTTGCCAAATTAAACCTGAGAGGAAAGCCCATTCCTCTTGAAAACAATAATTTAGGAGATATTAATGTCCCATAAAAACGCAAACTCGGGGCGCGAAGGCCGTAGACTTGGTCTACTAGCGCTAACCCCGATTATGGCAGCCATGATGGCCGGGCCGTTGCCGACTGCAGAAGCGGCGCCCAAACCATTTACGGCCAAGGTCAAGTACAACAATAAAATCAAACAAGTAACTGTTGTGGGTAAAACTGCACCCAAAATTGCTAACAATGCCAGAGTTTCTGTCTATGATGCCAGCAATCAGTTAGTGTTATACACAGCGAACACTAACAGTAAAAAGCAATTCAACTTTAATTTGCCAAAAGGTACGTCGATTCCTTGTACCGTGCGCATTGAAGTCACCAACCCGAATGATAATTCCGTTAGTAAAACCTTAATGGCAGTTGCAGGCTCTCCAAAAACCTGTAAAACCACAGCCGCAATTCCGGCTTGTAACATTGCTCAACCTGCTTCCGATCAAGAAATTACCGTGGGCGGATCGATTGATTTTTCCGCAGCAGCCATTAAGTCCAAAAAGGGCTCGGCGCCTAGTTATACTTGGTCGATCAGTGACGGTTCTGCTGACGTTGCTACCGCATCAACCAATCACGTCTTTAAATCGCCAGGACGATTTAAAGCCACTTTGACTGTTGCAACGGCAAACGGCAAAACCTGTACCGATGATGTCGTTGTATCGGTGGTTCCTGCTGGTGGCACTAACCCATTCGGGAAAGTATCTGAATCATTACCCGCACCCAAAATTGCAGGCGCCATGCCGCAAAACGGCGGCGATGTTGATGCTTATGTAGTGTTACCTTACGAAGAACTCGGCATGCAAGGCGGTAGCCAAATTCACTTGCCTTACAATTCGATGATTAACTACAACGCTTTAAATGCGCAAGTCATTCAGAAAAAAGAACACAAGCCACCCATAGTTTCCAATAGTTCAGTCGACGTGGTGTATTCAGCTGCTTCCAACGAAAAAGATCCTATAGCAGCCAACTCCATCAACTCTACCAGTCAAAACCTGTTTGCCGGTCAAAAAGTGGGGGCTAACTATGATCCAGCCGCTAGCACCACATCCATAAAGGAAACTACAACTAACGGCGTGGTTACTAAATCTCAATCCGTCACTAAAAACGTGTTTATTGGTGGGCAGGATTTCCGCGAGGCAGCAATCGCTAAATCCGAGCAATGGGACAGATTGCATCAGCCTTTTTCTAATGCGACCGGGACTGATGAAAATGGTAGGACCTTCGCTGATGACCAAAACCGGTTTACCCCGCCCAAGCCTTACGCAACAGCTGACCAGGGTGTGCGTGGTCAGATCGATAGCGCGGAAAATGTAAGACAAATGCCCGGTATTACTGACCCTTACAAAGTTAATAACCCACAGCCATTTGCTTTCAAGGCCGATCAAAATGCCTTTGTTGCGCAAATGATTCCAGCCAGCGACATAGACGATCAAGGCCGCACTAACCCCTACCCTTTAATGCGGGTAGAAGCCAAAGATAAATCTGGCAACGTGCTGGCTAAAGCCGACGCGGTATATTCTACTGCTTCAGATACTCGCTGCCGCGAATGCCATGCTAAGGGAAAAATGGGGAGCGATAATGCGGTATGGCGAACTCCAGTTACCGAAGAGGAGTTAACAGACCCTCTTGATCCCAGCAAACCTGGCCCAGCAACTGGTGCGGGAAGCTATGCACCTGGTACTGACCCGGCCAAAGCTTGGCCACCAGCAATTCATAATCGTTTTGACGACAAGATTGCTGATAACCCTGAGTTTACCAACTTGAGAGTCAATAAAGACTCTTCGCAACCATTCAGCGCAACTAATATTCCTTTGGATCAAAATGGTTTGCGGAAAGATAGGGTTGAAGAATCACGCTGGGCAAAGTTTGATCTGGCAACAATGAAACCCACCGGCGAAACGAGCCCAACCAAACCTGCTGGCGCAGGCGCTGAGTGGAAGCTACAAATCCGGGTAAAATACCGTGACGCTTCGGCTCCTGACAACGTGACTGAATTAGCTGGCAAGTCTGCTGGCGACACTTGGATTGATAAGGAAAAAGCCGCATTGTTTAATACCTTGGTTGCTCATGACTATATGGTTTATTACGGCCCAACACCTGCCGCTAATAAAACCTGGCCGGCCAGCTATTCAACACAGGTAGCCGACTCTTACGCCGATGACGTAGGTAAATCTCCTGCTCAACCTATGTATTTCTGTTCAGGACATCACCAAAGTCATTTAAAAGCAGACTTTGGCATTGTGGCTCAACCAACTCAAACTAATCGTTCGGATTATTCCCGCGCCTTCCACGCCTTCCATGGCAAGATGCAAGTTTATGCCAAGGATGTTTCTGCTGCGGAAAGTAAAGATGGCTTGGAACACAAAAAAGGTGATCTGATTCGTGACACACGCGGTCATCCAATTATGGTCGGCGGTCGTGGCTGGGACTCACAACGCAATGATAATAATGGTGTACCATTAACTGCTGATGACACGGGTGCGTTAACTAAAAAAACCACTCAAAACTATGATGTCAAAAAGAACGATTGGAGACCAGATCTTTACCCCGCTTTATGGGATAAAGAACCTACTTTGGCAGCACCATTATTTGAATTTGCTGACAATATAGCCAACGAGAAAAACTGCACCAAATGTCACACCGGCCCAACAGAAAAAGCGTATCGTGATATCCATCACACCGCTGGTTTAAAGTGTGAAAATTGCCACGGTGATATGTTGGCAGTGGGTAACGTATACTCCGCGCCGATGTTCGACTTCAACCTGACCGGTGGCGGTGCGTATGCAGGATCTTCTATCAACTTCCGTAGACCGTGGATGGACGAGCCTAACTGTGGTTCATGCCATATTGGCGATGGTAACATCAAGAAAAGTGATCCACTATTATTCAGTGCAGGTGTGCTTAAACAAGCATGGGTTAACAACCAGGATGCTGAAGGCGTGACCATCGACAACGGAGCAGCAGAACAGTTTAAAAAGCTTTCTGAACTGTTCAGCTCAGGCAAAGCCGGAGCTGGTGCGGGGGCTACAACTCACCCTGTCAATGCTCGATTTGCTGTAATGCCGGTTCTTGAAGACAGAATGGAATTCAACAACGAAGTGGTTGATAACGTAACCACAACCGTTTATAAGAAGAAAAAACTGTCTACTGTGTTGTACCGGAAAAGCGCGGATGTCCACGGCAGTGGCGCAAATGGCCAGTTGGCTTGTTCTGCGTGCCATGGTGGTTCTCATGCCATTTGGCCTAACCAGGATCCAAACGCCAATGACAACCAAACTGCCAAGCAACTGCAAGGTTACGATGGCAACATCGCGGAATGTTCAGTTTGCCATATTAAAGATGACTTTAAGACTGGCTTAGTGGCAACCGATGGTGGTGCTTCTAACTTGGGTGTTGGCCAAGGCAAACGTGATGGCACAGTGGTAACACCTGCCAATGCTAAAGCCTATCTGGCTGGCCCGCATGGCTTACATCCTATCGGTGATGAGTACTGGTACAAACATGCCGACGGTGCAGCAGCAAACACCAGTAAAGGTGCCCATAAAGCAACCCAGAATGGTGGCTGGCATAACGACATGGCCAAAAAACCAGGTCCTGATGGCGAAGACCAATGCGCCGCTTGTCATGGCGCTAACCACAAAGGGACTCGCTTGTCCAAAACCTTAACTGATCGCGTTTTGACCAATGCAAAAGGCAAACCGGTCAGAGTAGTTAAAGGTCAGATTATTGGTTGCGATCTTTGCCATACCGTTAAGAAAAGCTTTACCGGCGCACCAAATCCAAACTCACCTACCGGTGGTTGGCCAGCCGCTAAAGAACACATGCCACCGATGCCAGAAACCTTTACGGTGAGTGGTGCTGCGGGTGGTGGCGGAGGGCACCACTAACAATCTATAATTGGGTTAATAATGGTGTTAACCCAGTTTTCCCCAAGAGTTTGACGATTAGGCTGGGTCAGTTGATCGTCAAACCTTCGATTTAAGAAGATGGAAGGGCAATGGTCCTTTCATTATTTTCAAACTGTTTCAGGCTAGCCGCTTTGGTTAGCCTGATTTCCTGAGAAATATTTAAAATTGTTACACGCCCTGAATGTACCAATTTTAAAAATTTCCCTCATTTATCATTCGTAATAAAATGCATTTATTTCTGAATAAATCAGCGAGTCTTACAGAATTCTCCGGCTCGTTTTTATCAAACTTAATTTTATTAACGCTCATAGCCGCTGTATTGCATACCTCTTCGGCAGCCGCAAAAAACAGCAAACCCATTGCCAATGCAGGCGTTGATCAAAGTGTAAGTCTAGCCAACTCGACCAATCTTAATGGCACGGAAAGTCTTGATAGCGATGGTCAAATAGTTAAATATCAATGGAAACAAATTCAAGGTAGCAAAGTTAAGTTATTCGGTAAAAACACCCCTACACCTTCTTTTGTCAGCCCCACAAAATTAAAAAAAACGGCGGCTTCTGGCAAACTGACCTTCAAACTAACTGTTACCGATAATAAAAAAGCTAAAGCCAGCGATACCGTTACCATTTTAGTCACGCGGACACCGGCTTGTTATTTGCCGAAAATTTTACAAAATAATAGCTGCATCACCCCACCGCCTTCCTGCACCGCACCTAAGATTCTTAAAAACAATGCTTGTGTTTTGGTGTGTGCGGTCGGGCAAATCATCCAAAATGACACCTGTGTTACTCCGCCCCCGGTTTGCGTGGCACCGGAAGTTTTGCGGAGCGGAGCCTGCAGAGCACCTTTACCGGTTTGCACCTTTCCACAAGTCTTACAATATAACCAATGTGTTCTAGCTAGTAGCATTACCAAACTAAACGATACTGGCATGACCGCTTGCTCAGACGGTAGCGAAGGAGCAGGCAGCCGAACTGGTTGCGGAAATGGTCGTTACCCTGGACAAGATGCCGAATTTGGCCGCGACCTTTATCTGAATGACGACGCAGATGGTCATGCTGGTTTTAGCTTTACTAAAATAAGCAACACCGGCGCCGAGCTCCCTGCCACAGCAACGGAATGGGCTTGTGTTAAAGATAATGTCACCGGTCTGATTTGGGAAGAAAAAACTGATGACGGTGGGCTGCGAGATAAAGATCTGGGTTACTCTTATTACAGCTCCACTTTCAACCCCAAAAATGAATACGCTAGCGCGACCGATGTCACCGGCTTTATTAACACCATCAACCAGCAGAGTCTGTGTGGTGCTTCAGATTGGCGATTACCTTCCACACAAGAATTATTAAGCATTGTTGATTACAGCTACCCTTTACCCGGTCCGTCAATAGATCGCAACTATTTCCCTCACAACCGTGTTAACACAGAAGGTAGCTACCCTTTTGAAAGCCATTATTGGACATCATCGGTTTACCCAAGAAGCTCAGATAAAGCCTGGGTAATTTTGTTTGCCGATGGCAGCGTTTATGATGATAACCGTCAACTTGACGGTGGAGCGGGGGTTCGATTAGTTCGTGGTCAAAATAATCCGTCCGACAGCAACCAATTCCAGATTTCAGTAGACGGGCAGGAAGTAAAAGACACGCTAACCGGACTAATCTGGCGGCGCTGCGTTGAAGGTATGAATTGGAATGGCAATACTTGCACTGGAGATTTTACCGGCTACATGTTTGAAGAAGCCCTGCAACAAGCGAGCACACAAGCTTCAGTGACAGGCAAAAACTGGCGACTACCCAACACCAAGGAATTAGCCAGTCTAATTGATTCCAGCAACACAGGAATAGTCATTAATCCCGAAATATTTCCATCAACACCCAATTTTCAGACCTGGACTTCTACAGCCTACAGCCAAGATGGCTTTTTTGCCTGGATGACTCATTTTTATAACGGCTGGATCTATTTTTCTTACACGGAAGATACCGGGACTGCTCGTTTAGTTCGTGATGGCGAATAGAGAGTACTTTTAAGCAAGATGACAACACCCTTCCAAAGGAAATCGCTTTGACGATATAACGGATCAGGATGTCGAGGCGGCGTTGGAAAAAATCAATCATCGATCTCGAAAACGACTCAATTTCAAAATACCCGATACTGGGTTCATCTGTAACCTAGCTAGAAGTCAACCTGGTACCCACTTACCATCGCCAAATG
Source organism: Methylococcales bacterium (assembly GCA_965247565.1). Classification (GTDB taxonomy): domain Bacteria; phylum Pseudomonadota; class Gammaproteobacteria; order Methylococcales; family Methylomonadaceae; genus CBDFHF01. The sequence goes on from CBDFHF010000003.1 coordinate 48,090, forward strand.
GTTTCCCAGCCTTGGCAATAACCAACACATCACTATTAGCCGCTTGATCCACCAAAGACAAATTTGGCCAAAACAATTCGCATTTTAATGTGGTTGGCTCTTTTGCGGATGAACTCACATTAAAAATTCCTGGCTTGTCATATGCTTGTGCCCAGTAACAACTTTCTACTTTTATAAGGCTTAGTAATATGAAAACGTTTAATGTCCGTGATTTACTATTTCCAGCAATTCTGCTGGGCTGCTTTACCACCCATGTATTCGCAGCCAGCATAACGCTGGATACCCGCAGCATAACTTCAGGTGTTAATAATGCAGATTACCGGACGTCTTGGGCCAGTCAAAGCTCGGTCATCAGTTCGCAAACCCTTACCGATGTGAATGGAGCATTCGGTGCAAGAGAGAGTTTTTCTTACTTGAAAATTGATTTTTCCAGCTCGGACAGTACATGGGGCTTTCAATTAGCCCCTGATGCTGGCTACGGCGGCGCCTTATATCTGGATAGCCAATTAATTGCCAAAGAAACCAGTGATTTATGGTGGGATTTTGCCTGGAATGACAACAGCCAGCTGTTGAATTCTGCTGCAAACATCCTACTAGCTGGCGATCACGTCCTTGAAGCTTACTGGGCTGAAGGTTGCTGTAACGGTTCAATCGGTGGCCGTTTTAGCGTAGACGGAGGACAGAGCTGGCAAGATCTATCGGTGAGTAATCTTAATGTTGTTGCCATACCAAACCCTGATATCTTGTCGCTAATGGTTTTAGGTTTAATGGCGCTCTTTTATGTAAAAGCTAAAAATGCAAACGAAGCGTTAAGACTGAATTCTGTATAACCTCAGCGGGTCCAAATCATGGCATTAAATCGGCGAGTAATTTAATCGATTAAACCATGAAAATTGGCCCGGAGTATTGTCCCACCAGGGTATCAGAAGTGAGCAAACTGATACCTTCCACGATCGCCTGTGCAATCAAAATTCTATCGGACGGATCCTTATGAATTGGCGGCAAATTAACGACAAAAGCTGCATGCTCACTGCTAATCACTAACTCTTGATAGCCGTTATCCAACAATCCCCGACGTAACAGTCTTGCATCTACGTTAAACTCTTCCCGTCCAAGATTGCGTTTACTGGCGACTTCCCAGATACTCGCCGCACTAAATAGTAAAGTATTTTGCGAGTCTCCCAAGCGCTGGCGCGTCGATTCAGAAAGTCTATCAGGCGTACCAGCAGCCCATAACAACAGATCCGTATCCAACAGCAACTTCATGATTCAGCGCTAAACATCGCAGCAATTTCATCATTTCCCATTTGGTCAAAATCATCAGGCACCACTATCTGCCCCACCATAAAACCTAACCGTTTGGTTTGGCTAGAGGTTGGCGCATCCATTCGACTTACCATCACAAAAGGTTTGCCCGCCTTGGCAATAATAAACGCGTCACCTTTTACCGCTTCATCCACCAAACGCGATAACTGCGTTTTCGCTTCATGTATATTCACCGTTTGCATTACACACCTCATTAAGTCAAACTAAGTTGACCTAGTTCAATTTTTGAGTATTCAAATGTCTAAGTCACTTTGCGACTTGTTGGTTTTCCGTAAATTAAACCGCTCAGGATAGCAATCTTTTTACATGTTTTTGGTCAATTCAACTCGAATTTCAGATTTAGCGCGATGTATTGACGGCATTGATAATACTGGAGCTGTCCGTTGCTTTTACATGCAGAAATAATTAGCCTCATGAGACCTCTGCAAAACCATTGATCTCCAAAAAAATATAATTTTAGGACGATGCGTCTAAAGCGAATACACAGCGCTAAAAACCGGGTAAGTCTTGCCACTTTCCAAAGCAAGCCGCCTGCCCACAATAGCCTCCCTGCTCATCGACTAAATTCCAAACCACTGCGTTTTTAATCAAAAACCGTTTGCCGGTTTTGCTAATGCGCACACCTTGATAGTTATCGATATAACCATGCTTGGTAACTTGCGCCAATAATCGCTCGCGCTCTGCTTGGTTAACGGGTTCTGCGGATAATCGGGACGGCAGTTGCGTAAACTCAGCCCAGTCCATTTCAAACAATTTAAGTGCAGTCAAATTGCCGTAATTAAAAATGGGATCGGCGGAAGTGTCGTGAGAAACTGCGGCAAATGGGGCGTGGAACAGGTACTGCGCAAATTGTTTCTGACTATGCTGTCCGACACTCAGGTCTTTGCCGAGAAAATGCCGGTAACTTGTACCTAAAAGCTGTGCGTGTTCACCTAGAAAATCGTTCTCTTGGCTTGGATAGTCCATTGAGTAATCGCCGTGCTGATAAAACCGCATATCATAATGAGGTTTTACCGCCATGCAAACGAATCAATAATGCCGCTTCATCATGGCTGATGCCAGAACTTTGCATCAGTTCATTAATGCCTACACCACTGCGTACTTTTTGAATATCCCCGCGGTAGGCATGGTCAGCTTGCGTAGTATTTAGCTGAAGCCCAGAGATTTTATCTTGTAACTCAATAAAATACTGTGTGTTCAGATCGATACGATCATCGACTTTTACTGCCGCAGCACATATACCCGCAATGTCGTTATTGCTTCGTTGTACCGCTTCAAACAATCTTGAATAATCACGTTTTAATTTCACATGCGCATGTATTAGCCACGCGAGCGTAAACACGGTAATGGTGGTTACTATACCGAGTACGATGAGACAAATATCAGTCATTAGACACTCACATCAATATGCTGCGCAGGCTGTGAATCCTGCTGTTCCGGTGGGTTTGTTTTTTTTCGACGCGGTTGGTTACTAAAACGCGGATCGTCTCTCTTAATTTTTACGGGTTTAATGACGGGAACTGCAGCCGGTACCGGTGAAATATCTAACATCGCATTCTCCTAAAACTGCCTGCACATAACTGCTCAAGGCTGATTAGGTTGCAGAGACCCGATCAAATCTGGCGTAGTTGCGGGTGCCAGATTCAGCAACTTGGCGCGTTCTTCATCATTGGCTCCATACCTTGAAAAGGCTTGTGACATTAACACCAATGACACCCGGCGGTTTTTAAAGCGCCCGGCATCCTCGGTATTATCGGCAATGGGGTGAAATTCCCCATAGCCAATGGCCGATAAGCGCCCTGAGGCAATGCCATTTTTAATCAACTCGTGCACCACACTGGTTGCGCGCGCAGACGATAAGTCCCAATTAGATCTAAACTTGATTGTCTCAATTGGCTTATTGTCGGTATGGCCTTCGACATTAACGGCGTTGGGCAAGGATTTAATCACTTCCGTCACTTTTTGCAACACTGGCAAAGCTTTTATTGATAAGTCTGCCTCGCCGCTTAAAAACAACATTTCACTGTTCATTTCCAGTTCTATCCAATAATCATTTTTTTTGACCGCGACCAATTGCTCATCGATAAAAGGATCAAGCACCTGTTCAAGTTGCTCGGAAACCTCGCTCAACTTTCTTCTTTCTTTCAGAATTTCTTCGCTTAATTGACGTCTTTCCTCCAAGTCAGTAGTACTGGGATTTTCCAACGGAATGGGTTGAATAACCGTAGGAGGGGTTCCGATTTGAATGGGCTCAATTACTTTTACAGACTGCTGCTTAGCTTCAGAAAAGGCGTTACCTAATGACTGGGTTAACGATTTATATTTGGTTTCATTCACGGAAGAAACGGCATACATCACCACAAAAAAGCCAAACAATAAAGTCACAAAATCGGCGTATGACACCATCCATCGGTCATGATTGTTTGCGTAATCCTGGGCTCTTCTCCTACGTCTGGGCATGACTATTTCTTTCCTGTGTCAGGTAAGTAACCGCTCAATTTTAGCTCGATATTTTTGGGATTTTCACCTTCAGCAATCGCAACAAGGCCTTCTATGAGCATTTCATCCGCATGAGAATCTTCATAAACGTGATTCTTTAATTTACTAGCAACCGGCAAAAAAATTAAATTGGCGGAACCTACACCATAAACAGTTGCGACAAACGCCGTGGCAATTCCGGCTCCCAATAGTGCTGGATTAGATAAGTTTTCCATGACATGAATCAAGCCCATGACCGCGCCTAAAATACCGATGGTAGGCGCGTAACCGCCCATCGCGTCATAAACCCTAACCGCTTGTAAGCCTCTATTTTCTTTAATAATCATATCGGATTCTAAGATATTGCGAATAGCGGCCGGCTGGCTGCCATCAACCAATAGCTGTAAACCTTTTTTGATAAATGGATCTTTTTCTCGGTCCATTTCGTTTTCTAAACCTAATACACCTTCTTTTCTGGCTGTAATGCTCCAGGCCACGATTTTGCTAATTTGTTTCCTGAGATTAGTTTTTTTAGGCTTAAAAACCCAAGAAAAAATCCTCATACTGCGCATAAAAATTAGCGGCGGAAACTGTAATAATGTAGCGCCGATGGTACCGCCAAACACAATCAACATGGCCGGCACGTTAACCAATGATGCGATAACACCACCATCCAGAAAATTACCCAGTAACAGCGCACCGACACCTAACAGAACACCTAAAACACTTAAAATATCCATAGACTTATTGACTATCGCTTAGCCAGCCCGCCAGTCTTGATCGCAAACGTAATATGGCTTGCGTGCTGATTTGGCTGACTCTGGATTCGCTGATACTTAACACTTCTCCAATCTCACGCAAATTGAGCTCCTCATCGTAATATAGCGATATAACCAAGCGCTCACGTTCAGGCAAACCCATAATGGCTTCAGCCAAAGCACTTTGGAAATCTGCTCGATCAAAACCTTCACCGGGCTCTACATCAAAATTCGAACGTTCTTCTAAAAAATGGTCACCGGCCTCTGCTAGCTCTTCGACACTAAATACCCTTGAACTGGCCGAGTCTTGCAACATCTGATTGTATTCAGCGACAGATATATTCAGATATTTAGCGACATCACTGTCTTTAGCTTCCTGACCGGTTTGATTTTCAATAGCGCGAATGGCATTGGAAATCAGACGGGCGTTTTTATGAACGGAACGAGGCGTCCAATCATACTTTCTCACTTCATCCAGCATGGCACCACGAATGCGAATTCCGGCATAAGTCTCAAAACTGGCGCCCTGAGTAGCGTCATAATTTCTAATCGCTTCCAGCAAACCTAACATGCCCGCTTGAATAAGATCATCAATCTGCACAGAATCAGGCAATTTACCAGACAGATGGTAGGCAATGCGTTTAACCAAGGGTGCATGTTGTTTAACGCGCTCATTCACGCCTCCCGACTGCACCGACGAATACATTGCCACTCCACTCATGCAGCATCCTTATCGGAACCATACTGGAGCATTCTTTCAATAAAAAACTCAATGTAACCACCGGCCTGGGTTTTTAGCGGCCAGCTATTAATTTTCCCGGCGATGGCTTTTATAGCCAGGGATGCTTTGCTGCGCGGAAAAGCAGAAACCACTGGCGTTTGTTTTTGCACCGCTTTACGCAGGTATTCATCAAACGGAACCGCGCCATCAAACTGCAAAGTAACATCTAAATAACGATCAGTAACTTTGCTTAACTTCTGAAATAACAAATGGCCTTGCTGCACACTTTGCACCATGTTAGTCAGTACATGAAAATGCGTTAGCCCATAATCCCGATTGAGCAGCTTGATAAATGCGTAAGCATCCGTTAATGAGGTTGGTTCGTCACAGACCACCACGATAATCTCCTGGCAAGCTCTGGCAAAATTAACCACACCCGCAGAAATACCGGCAGCGGTATCAACAAGCAGCACATCTAAATCCTGATCGATTTCGCTGAAAGCACGAACAATCGCCGCCTGCTCCATTGAAGATAATTCCGACATCTTTTGAATGCCTGAAGCGCCAGGAATAACCTTCAGTCCGTCAGGACCCTCCAGCATGATCTCGGTTAAAGTTTTTTCTTCGGACAGCACATGGGAGAGATTAAATTCCGGATACATACCGATTAATATGTCGACATTTGCCAAACTCATGTCTGCATCCAGTAATGCCACGCGCTGCCCTAACTGGGACAGCGCTATACCTAAATTAACGGACAAATTGGTTTTACCGACGCCGCCTTTGCCACTGGTAATCGCGATGACCCGAACAGGTTTTGTTTTACTCATATTTCTTATTCCGGCTGCTTGATCGGGTTGCTTATGCATAACCTTGCGCTACCCATGATGCCTCGTCACTTTCAGTATAGTCGGTTTCTACGCTTAGTTCGGCCATGCACTTTTCAATAAGCGACGTCGCGCAAGGGCTGTGCATATCTTCCGGAACCTGCTGGCCATCAGTAATAAAAGCCAAGGGTAAGTTTTGTTCGATAATCGCAGAAACTGCCGAACCGATAGTGACTGCTTCATCCAGCTTAGTCAAAATACTGGCTTGCGGATTGAAAACCTGGAACGCTTCAATAATCTCATTCATGGCTTTGTATTCGGTAGCTGCTGACATGACGAGGTACGACTTAATCGCCAGATCACCCTGTTGCAACATATTTATTTGCTCGACCAGTTTCATATTGCGTTGGCTCATACCGGCGGTATCAATTAATATCAAACGCTTGCCGGCAAAACTATGGATAAGATTACGCAGTTCAGCAACATTACTGGCTACCCGAACAGGCACATCAAGAATTCGTCCGTAAGTATTTAATTGCTCATGCGCACCGATCCGATAATTATCAGTGGTAATCAACGCCACTTGTTTAGAGCCATGCTTTAAAATAAATTTAGCCGCTAATTTGGCAATCGTAGTGGTTTTGCCTACCCCGGTAGGTCCAACCAACGCCACGATGCCGCCGTTTTCCAACAAGTCATCCGTTTCAATCGGTAAAACATTGGCCAGCATGCCCCTGGCTTTTGCAAATGCCAGTGTGGCATCCGTTTGATTAGTTAAACGATTGGCAATTTTTATACTCAATTTTTTCGAAATATTCATATCCGCCAAATAGTCCAACAACTGAGCCTTGACTGAGTTTGCCTGTGGATTTTGCGCCCAACTAATTTCCGATAATTTAGTATCCAAAGCTGTTCTTAAGTACTTGAGCTCTTTACTCATTTCTATTAACAATGGATCCGAGCCCGTGGACAGCTTTTCCGGGCTTTTAAAATCTTGCATAGGTACTACTTTAGCCGCGGGTGGTTCTGGCTTTGTTGGTTTTGTGGGCGTTGCATCATAATTGCCACGCAGTTGTACCTTTTCCGCATAACCTAAATACTGGTCAAGATTGCGGCGCTGCGATTGTGGACGCTCTGGGAGAAATCCTTCCACATTTTGTTTTCTGGCGCTGGTTAAGATGTGCAAATGTTTTTTTTCTGCCTCGAAATCCGGCAAATCGGCTTTCTTGCTACTATCTTTAACCGGGGAGGCGGCAGGCTTTTTTTCGGGTGCCGGTTTTTGCAGTTTCTGGTGTATTAATTGTTCATCAAAATCCCGAGCAGCAACGATTTCTACACCACCGTCAACGGCGCGGTTGGACATAATGACTGCATCCGCACCTAACTCGTCTTTCACCATTTTCATAGCTTGACGGATGTCTGCTGCAAAAAAACGTTTGATATTCATGGTATCGCCTCTGGTTATTAAACACGTCGGCCTACTGTTGAAACCACTCTAACCTGCCGGTCAGCGGGGATCTCGTTGTAAGCCAGCACATGTAAACTGGAAATTGAATGGCGAACGAATCGGGATAACCAGGGCCGAATATAAGAAGACACCAATAACACCGGCGCTTGACCTTCCATTTCCATTTTTTGTGCACTGTCTTGTAAGGAGGTGTGCATTTGTTCCGCTAACCCTGGTTCAATCCCGACACCGCTTTCGCCTGCCGTCTGTAAAGACTTATGCAATAGCTGTTCCAACTCATGATCCAAAGTAATAACCGGCAATTCATTTTGTATACCATTGATTTCGTAGATAATTAATCGCCCTAATGAGGCTCGTACTGCTGAGGTAAGAATGTCGGGATCTTGACTCTTAACCCCATACTCCGCCAAAGTTTCGGCAATACTGCGCATATCCCGAATGGGGACCCGTTCTTGCAACAAATTCTGCAATACTTTCACCAGCACGCCCAGCGGCAAGGTTTTTGGTACCAGATCCTCCACCAACTTAGGGGCTAACTTGGCCAAGTTATCCAGTATTTTTTGTGCTTCTTCATACCCAAATAACTCATGAGCGTGGGACTGAAGCAAATGACTAAGGTGCGTGGCAATAACGGTTCCCGGATCGACCACCGTATAACCTAAGGTTTGAGCATGATCTTTTTGATTAGGCTCTATCCAAAACGCTTCCAAACCAAAAGCCGGATCCTGACAAGGCTTACCTTTTATAGTGCCAAAAACCTGGCCAGGGTTAATCGCCATTTCCATATCCGGCATAATGTCTGCTTCGCCAACCGTCACCCCCATTAAAGAAATGCGGTAAGAAGTTGGCGTTAAATCCAGATTGTCGCGAATATGAACCGATGGAATAAGAAAACCTAACTCCTGAGACAACTTTCTGCGTACGCCTTTGATGCGGGTCATTAGCTGCCCACCTTGGTTTTTATCAACCAACGGAATCAATCGATAACCGACTTCCAAGCCTACTACGTCCACCGGCATTACATCATCCCAGCCCAATTCTTTAACTTCCGGTGCCGCGGGTATTAAAGCCAACTCATTGCCAACGTCTACAAACTCATCTTTGTTATGACGCTTATCAATCATATAGGCGGAACCACCCATCGCTGCTGCTAAAACAATAAATACCACATTCGGCATGCCCGGAATAACACCCAGCACACCAATTAATCCCGCGGTAATGTACAGGGCTTTAGGATTTTCAAATAATTGAGTACTGACCTGCTGGCCAATATTTTGGCTGTTACTGCCGACCTTAGTGACCACCAGTGCTGATGCAGTCGATAATAACAAGGAAGGAATTTGCGCCACCAAACCGTCGCCGATACTTAACAGCACATAAATCTCACCAGCTTTGGCAAAGCTTAAGCCATGTTGCAAAATACCGATGGTTAAGCCGCCGATGATATTTACAAATAAAATAATGATCCCAGCAATGGCATCGCCGCGTACAAATTTGCTGGCGCCGTCCATTGAACCGTAAAAATCTGCCTCGGTGGCGACTTCAACCCGACGGGCGCGCGCTTCATCCTGGGTAATCAACCCGGCATTCAAGTCGGCGTCAATTGCCATTTGTTTGCCCGGCATCGCATCCAAAGTAAACCGTGCGCCTACTTCAGCAACGCGCCCGGCACCTTTGGTAACCACCATAAAATTGATGACCACCAAAATGGCAAACACTACCAAACCCACCGCAAAGTTGCCGCCAATCACAAACGCACCGAAAGCCTCAATCACCTTACCGGCCGCATCGCCGCCATTGTGGCCTTCCAGTAAGACGATACGGGTTGAGGCTACGTTTAAAGCCAGACGTAGTAAGGTCGCCAATAAAATGACGGTAGGAAAAGAGGCAAATTCCAGAGGTTTAAGCGTATAAATGACTACCAGTAAAATAATGAGCGAAAAGGCAATGTTAAACGTAAAAAACAAATCCAGTACAAATCCAGGCAATGGCAAAATGATCATTGCCAACAGCATAATAACGGCTACCGGAGCACCTAATTCGGCTTTACCGAGTAGTTTTAATGCGGAAGTTATCTTGCTGAAATCCATGGCGGTTACTCTTGTCTGAAATCGTCGGGAACTTTAATATCCCTGGGTGGCAGTGGCTCATGCCAACGGTTTTTACGGGCGCTTTTTAATTGATAAATATAGGCCAATACCTGTGCCACTGCTAAATACAGCCCTTGAGGAATTTCTTTATCCACATCCGTTGAAAAATACAATGCCCTGGCCAAAGGGGGGGACGCCATTAAGGGAACGTCAGCACCAATGGCAATATTACGAATCTGTGCGGCTATTAAATCCACACCTTTAGCAACCAGTTTGGGAGCGCCGTTGGCGTTTTGATCGTACTTGAGAGCTACCGCATAATGACTGGGATTAGTGACAATTACGTCGGCTTTAGGCACTTCTGCCATCATTCGATTATTGGCCATCTCCATTTGCATACGTCGAATTCGGCCTTTGATTTCCGGACTTCCTTCCGATTCTTTCGTTTCGTCCTTGATTTCCTGCAGGGACATCTTTAATTGCTTGCTGTGATTCCAAAGTTGATAAGGCACATCAATCATCACCACAAACACCAGAGCCGCGCTAAGCAGCAAAAAACAGGTGCCAATGATATTTAAAGAATGGATGATAGCTTGATCCAAAGGCTCAGCATCGAGATCGCGCAGTTCAGTTAGATAGGTTTTGGATAGTAAAACAGCCACAAAAAAAACTAACAGTATTTTTAGCAAGGCTTTGAGCATCTCAACCAAGCCATTCATGGAAAACAGCTTGGGTAAACCTTTGATGGGATCCATTTTTTCGAACTTGGGTGACAGCGAATCCCAGCTAAATACCCAACCACCCAGGCTAATCGGCGTGATAATAGCGGCGACTACCAAAACCGCCAGAAATGGCGCTATCAACTGAAAACCGCCGGTAATAGTTTTTTTTAAATACAGGATTTGACTGTCTGGATCGAGCAGCACGGCTCGTGGTAATGAAAAGCAGGAGCGCATGATTTCCAGTAAGCCATGACCGATCTGCTCGCCGGTCAGCAGGAGTAAAGTCGCACTGGTAATCAACATCACAAAAGTGTTCAGTTCCCTGGAACGGGCAATCTGGCCTTTCTTTTTGGCATCGGCCAGCCGCTTACCGGTGGGTTCTTCGGTCTTTTCCTGTCCGGAATCTTCAGCCATACATTACAACCGTAACAACTTTTCGATTAATTCATACGCACCGGTTAGAAGGCCGGAGAACTGTTGCAAAGTATCGGGCAAAGTCATCCATATCAATAACAAACCCAGCGTCAACGTGACCGGAAAGCCCACCGAAAAAATCTGTAATTGCGGTGCAGCTCTCGCGGCCACACCGAAACAGACGTTGATCAATAACAGACTGGCAATCAGCGGCAATGACAGTAGCAAACCACCAGCAAACATCCGAGCACTCCAGGCAATGATTGACCATATCCCGGTTTTATCAAGCCCATTCACACCGATTGGCAGGGAATTAAAACTATCCAGCAACATCTTGATCAATACTAGGTGCGCATCCATACTGAGAAAAATCAATGTGGTAGTCATCATATAAAACTGGGCAATGACCGGCACTTGTTGCCCATTTTGTGGATCGACCATCACCGAGAATCCCAAACCCATACTCAGCGCAACACCTTGTCCAGCGAACACGACAGCGGCAAAGACCATTTGCACAATAAAGCCGATTACCAAACCAATCAGCACTTGATGCAGTGCAATCATCAATCCGGTGTAACTGAACAGCTCCATCTCGGGCCATTTAGGTAGTAAAGGCGTTACTACTAAAGTGAGTGCGATCGCTAAAATCAGCCTGATTTTGACCGGAACAGCTTTAATACTAAACAGAGGCACAGAAACAAACATGGCGCTAATTCGCATCAACGGCACAATGAATGAGGTGGCGTAATTAAGAATTTCCGCTTCGGTAAAGTTCAAAGCTCAGCCAATGAGAGTAGGAATGTCTCTAACTAAATCGTGAAAATAATCCAGAAACATCTGTAGCATAGCCGGCCCCATAATCATCAGCACCAAGCCGATCACAAGTAGCTTGGGTACAAAACTCAAGGTAGCCTCGTTGATCTGAGTCGCCGCTTGAAACATTGCCACAATCAAGCCAACTAAAAGCGACGGAATCAGTACCGGAGCCGTCAGCTTAATCGCTACCATCATGGCATCCTGCCCTACCATATAAACCGTTTCTGGAGTCACTTCCCTCTCCGCGTCGTTACGTTAAGCTGCATAAAAACTGGCCGCCAACATTTCCATTACCAATGACCAACCATCGGCCAACACAAACAACATAATTTTAAATGGCAGAGACACTATCATAGGCGACAGCATCATCATGCCCATAGACATCAGCACGCTAGCCACAACCAAATCGATAATCAGAAACGGCAGAAAAATTAAAAAACCGATTTGAAACGCGGTTTTTAGCTCACTTGTGACATAGGCTGGCAGTAATAAAGAAAACGGTACCTCCTCAGCTGAATTCAAATCGGCTTTGCCAGAAATTCTGATGAACATTTCCAAATCCGATTCGCGGGTTTGCTTAAGCATGAATTGTTTAAATGGTTGTGTCGCATTAGCCAATGCTGTCGGCATATCGATTTTTTCTTCCAGATAAGGTTGCAGGGCATCTGAGTTCACTTTTTCAAAGACCGGCATCATGATGAAAATGGTTAAGAACAGTGACAATCCCAATAACACCTGGTTGCTAGGTGCGGAGCCCGTACCTAAAGCCTGCCTGAGCAAACTCAATACAATCATGATGCGAGTAAATGCGGTCATGCTCAATAACAGAGCCGGCAATAACGTTAGTAACGTCATTAAAGCCACAACCTGAATGGTTACGCTATAGGTCTGCCCACCTTGCTTGTTAGTGCTAACTGTTAATGCATCAATACCCGGCGCAGACCATGCCAGATTCGGCAAACACGCAACTAGAATAAAGCCGATGGCGAGCAAAATGATTCTGTGCTTAGTCATCTGAACGTGCCTTAATGGCTTGCATCAATTTTTGCGCGAACCCGTTTTCTAACAACGTAGCGCTGCCATCGTTCCTCAAACAATCGTCGCCTTCCAGTACATGCAAGGTCTGGATGCGTCCCGGCGTTACACCCAGGAGCAATTGTTTTTTGCCTACTTGCAGTAATACTACTTTTTCGCGCATACCTAAGCCGATACCCCCAACAACGCGCATTTTCTCTGAGCCATTAACCGCTGAGCCGTTTAATTTACGAAGCATGGCTACACATAACATAAAGACTGCCAACACGATTAACAGACCTAAACTCCAATTCATTACTGCGCCGGAAGCAACGGCAGGGAGAGATGTATTACCCGGTTCAGTAAATGATGCCGCCAATCCAACTGGCTGCCAGCTGAATAATAAGCAAACTGGAAGTATTTTGTACGCCATCACGCCAATCTTTTAACGCGCTCTGACGGGCTAATTACATCCGTCAGACGAATACCGAATTTATCATTGACTACCACGACTTCCCCATGTGCAACCAAGGTACCGTTAACCAGTACATCTAAAGGTTCACCGGCAAAACGATCCAACTCAACGACTGAACCTTGGTTGAGCTGTAACAGACTTCGAATATTAATCTGGGTGCGGCCTATTTCCATTGAAACAGTGACCGGCACATCTAAAATGACATCCAAATTAACTTCATCTGAACCAGTACCAGATCCTTTTTTACTGTCGGTTACGTTCTCAAACTCTTCAAATTCTGCGGCTGCAAAGTCATCAAATGGGCTATCGGCTGGATCTTTGTTCTCTTCACTCATAGTTTCTTCCGTTGGGTTGGGTGTTTCTAGCCATTAACTTAATTAATTACTTTTTCAATAACTTGTATTGCGTAGTTGCCGTCTGACACGCCTACTTTGCCTTCAAAAACCGGGATGCCTTGGGCTTTAAGAATGACGGTATCGGACATTTCAATGGGAATCACATCACCTTTTTTCAAACGCATCACATCTCTGATGGGCATCGTTTTTTCTGCTAGCAAACTGTTCACGCTTACTTCTGCTCTGAATATTTCGTTACGCAAAGCGATTTGCCAACCATCATCAACATCACCGCTATCGCTGCTAATCACATCCAATAAATCCCTAATCGGCTCTAACATGGCATACGGCATAGCAATGTTAATATCACCACCCCCGCCTTCCAGTTCCACATGAATGGTAGAAATTACAATGATTTCCGCAGGGCCGATGATATTGGCAAAACGTGGATTAACCTCGGAGTTAACATATTCAAAGTTAAGTTCCATTACAGGCTTCCAAGCCTCTTTGAGATCTTTAAACAGCATATCGATAATGATGCGAATTACCCGCATCTCAGTTGGCGTAAACTCGCGACCTTCAACTTTATTGTGAAACAAACCGCCGCCGCCGAAAAAATTGTCCACTATGGTAAAAACCAACCGAGGCTCCATAACAATCAGGGCTTTACCACGCAACGGCAAGAACCGTACGATGGTCAAATTAGTCGGGACTAGCAAACCCTGTGTGTATTCAGAAAATTTTTGTACCTGAATACCGGAAATAAAAATTTCTGCTGAGCGTCGTAATAAATTAAATAGCGAAATCCGAAACAACCTGGAAAAACGCTCATTAACCATTTCCAGGGTCGGCATACGCCCACGCACAATACGTTCCTGGCTAGTGAAATCATAGTTTCTGACAACACCGTCACCTTTAGTCGATTGTTCAAAACCATCATCAATCGCCGATGCATCAGTTTCTGTTTCAATATCACCAACATCAACACCGTTTAGAAGTGCATCAATTTCAGCTTGGGACAGTAAATCTGCAGTTGCCATAAGTTATTGCATAACAAATGAAGTAAAGAACACCTCTTCTACGTGCGCTTTACCGATTTTTTTCTTTAAAATATCAATGATTGTCTTCAACATGGCCTCGCGCAATTTTTCCTTGCCTTCGCGATTTCTCATTTCATCTGGATTTTGCGAACCGATCAGCATCATCAAGTTATTTCGGATCATTGGCTCGTGTTTTTTTAATGCGGCCACTGCTTCCTCGTCTTCAGCCGATACGGATACGGATACGGATACCAGCTTAGCCGAAGAACCTTGCGGTAAGCTCACCACAAAAGGTTTACCCATATCGAAATAAACCATTTCTATCTTGCCACCATGCCCCTCTTCTGACCCTTCATGCTCGTCATCCGACTCTTTATCGCCATGAGCTTCATGGTCTTCTCCTTCAGCTTTGGCCCCATGCTCCCCCTCGGCTTTGGCGGGATCAGACTTTAAAAAATAGAATGCTGCACCCCCACCTCCTGCCAATAACACCAAAACCGCAACGATAATAATGATCAGCTTTTTTTTGGAAGATTTTTTTCCTTCCCCTTCTGCACTTTTAGCTTCTGACATCTCAAAAATCCTTTGTTTTTATAAGCAATGAAGCAATTTAAAGACCATAATTAAATTACATTTTTAAAACAATGACATAAAAAATTAACCAGGAAATACGTCAATATTTTGTCGCGTTCGACCAACCAAGCATCTACTCTAAAATTAAGTATAGAAGAAGTGTGTCAAAAAACCTGCCATTGAGCACTAAAGCAATTTGGCGTTAGTACCAAAGAGTTCGTTCGACAAAAATAAAATTCAGGTTGGCAAAAATACGAAACAACGCTTCGCCAAACGCAACGATCCGGTTATTATCCACGTTAGTCTTATTAACCTAGTGGGAGCTTATGGAAATTGCTTTAAACGGTGTCGATAGAGCGGTATTAGTGCTTGCAGATGTGAATGACCCGCGGATTTTCGCAATCCGGCAGCATTTGCGCGATTATTGCCAACAACTAATCTTAACTGCACAGGTCTCCGAGATTATCTCGCTGATCAATACCTATCATGTTGAGCTTATTCTGCTTGACTTGCATTTATGTGGTGTTGCTTTAATCAAGCAACTCAGAGGACTATCGAGTATCAACCTGAAAACCCCGGTTATAGCGCTTACCAACAATTCAGACAGAGAACAGAAAAAAAACATCATTGCCGCCGGCTTTGATGACTGTTTAATAAAATCTGTAAATCTGAATCAGCTTGCTGAGCTACTTGAAGTTTGGCAGGTCAGTCAAAACGTCCCAAATGAATTAAGCTATGTTACGAGTATGCTTTCTAAAACCTACGGTAATAAAAAACTGGCATTAACTATTTTTCAGAAGCTTTTAATGGAACTGCCGGAACAGGTTTCTTCTATCAAAGAAGCCTTAGAAATAAAGCAATATGAACTGGCAAGGCAGGTTGTTCACAAATTGAACGGTTCAGCTAGCTTGTGTGGTTTTGTTGATATGCAACGCTCCGCGCAGACGTTGGAAAACAGCTTGTTGAACCAAAACTATTCCAAAACTCATAAAAGCTTTTCGACTTTACAGCAAGACATCTTGAATTTCACCAAACAAGAAAAAGCCATATTGGCTTATTTTGGATAATAAAAAAGCCCATGAAGGGCTTTTTTTTATTCAGATTTTGATAACTACCCTAGGTCATCAAGCAATAACTGCGCTAGTTTCTTCTGTTCTGCCGAACCTTTCAGCAGCACTTCATTAGCAATTTCTTTGGCGGCACCTATGTCGCCCATGTCGACATAAGCCTTGGCCAAGTCGAGCTTAGTTTCTAGCTCTTCCAAGTCCGTCAAGTCTGCAACTTCAAAACCTTCGCCTACATTCGCTTCTAAATCTGAAGCAATTTCTGAGTTATCGAGTTCGAAATTAAAGTCAAAATCGAAGTCGTTATCGAACGACTCTTGCTTAAGTGAGGAAATATTACTAGCAGTAAAGTCAATGCTCGAGCCATCATCCACCGCTTTTGCAGCTGGCTTAACAACAGAGGGCTTTGTATCCAGGCCAAAATCAAAATCGACTGTTTCAATATCACTCTCTAACTCTGTTTTTTCAGGGTTCTGTTTAACGTTTTTAGCGCTAGTCGCAATCGCAGTCAGATCAAATTCGATACTTTCGTTGACCTTCGCCTCGTCCTGAGTACTGCTCTTTTCGAAATCAAGTGAAGTTTTTTCAGCACCACTTTTTATCTCAAGGCTATCAACCTCATCGATTTCAACTCCTTCTTCAAAGGCAAGGAGATCCTCATCAAGATCAAGGTCATCAATATACCCTTGCTCAGTTTCGAGCTCATTATGGCTTGTGGTCATCTCCGCAATAGAGCCTTCTGAGGATTTTCCTGCGCCGGCGGCGGCTAATGTAAATAATGCTGATCCTGGGGATATGTCTTTACCCATATCAGTGACTTTACCCCAAAATACAGGCTCCAAATTCTTACCTGCATCAACTAATTCCTTAGCATATGCCTCGAAAGCAGATTTGTTTTCATTGGCATAGAAAATTTCCAGTAACTTCAACTTACACTCGTCATCATTTGGCTGATCTTTAATAGCTTGCCGTATCAGCTCTTCGGCCTGTTGATAGCGGCCATAAGCCAAATAAACATCAGCTTCGGAAATAGGGTCTATTTCGCCATGCGCTGTATCGAACACATCAAAATCGCTAGGAGCAAAGTCACTTAGGAAAGTGCTGTCCGCTAGGTTATCATTTTCGAAGAGTGTATTGCTCTTCGCTGCCTGAACAAGATTATCATCTGCTTCAGGAACGACGATCACACTGGATGTTGCGAACATACTATCCGCATTGGTTTCCTCTTCAGTTTTTCTTTTTCGCCACCATAACCAACCTAATAAAGACAGGGCCCCCGTGCCTAATGCAGCAACTATCGGATAGTAATAATCCGTACCCGACTCCACTTTCGCTGGTGCTACCGGCTTTACCTTCGGCTGCTCAACCGAAGGTTGAACTGCAGGCTGTTGTGCTTCTGGCTGTGTTTCAGAGGGTAATGTCTGCGGCTTAGGTGGCTCAACTTCTGGAACAACCGGCTGTTCCACAGAGGGTTCAACTGGTTGCTGCGGCTGAGCTAAAACGGGTTGCTCTATTGCCGGCTGTGCTGGTTTCGTAAGATCAGGCGCCGGAGGCTGTTGTTCAGCCGACGGAGCTACGGGTTGCTGTTCAGCCGGCGCTGTTGCGCCATCTGTAGCAGCGGCTTGTGGCTTTTCTTGCTCACTAGCTTTAGCCGCTGGCGTCTGATTTTGCAACGTAGCTAATTGTTGGTCTTTTAAGGCCAACAATTGCTGCATCACGGCTAACTGTTTTTCCAGCTCAGCAACTTTATTCTGTATCGCTTGAATTTCTAATGTAGTCGCACCCGATTTATCAGCTGGCTGAGCTATTTTTTGTTTATCGTCACCCGGCGTGACAACTGCATTTTCGTCGACATTACCCTCCGTCGGTGCAACTAAAGTCAGTTGTTTGTCAGCCTCATCATCTTCAGCATATTGACTACCTGAACCTTGCGGCGCAGTGTGATTTTCCCACTGTTGGCGTTGACGATTAAACTCCACCAATGCTTGCTTGCGCGACAATCTTAAAGCAACATTCCGATCGGGAATCTTTAACCGCTCACCAGCCAATAATGCATTAACATTTTTCTTATAAAAAGCATGCGGATTTTCTTTATAAATCGCAATCATCATTTGTTCTACAGAAACATTTTCCTGTCTGCTGGGCCGCTCAGCGACTTTCCAGAGTGTATCGTTCTTCCGTGTAGATACATACCCGCCAGAGGCACCTGTAACAGCCTCTTGGCTCGACCGCGGCCGGGCTACTGAATGTTTTTGTTCAACAACATTTGATTCCGACTCTTCAATTGATACCTGATTTGACTCAAAACGAGAATCTACCGCCTGCCGTTGAGTAGCAACCGCAGGTTCTGCAACCTCATCGATTTCCTGATCAGATTCGAGTGGAATAGTCGCCTGTTTATAAACAGCAGGTGGATCGACTAAAACAGTAAACTCTCGATATAAATTACCTTTAGGCCAACTGACTTGAAGTAAAAAGTTTAAAAATGGCTCTTTTAAGGCCTCTCTTGAACTCAACTTAATAACGACCGAACCGTTACTCTTTACAACGGGCTCAAATTTAATCTTCGATAAAAAATACGACCAAGCAACACCAGCTTCATCAAACTTAGCGGGTGGCGCTAAACTGACTTTTATATCAGCAACATCTTCACCTGCCGAAACCACTAAACCAATCTCAGCATTCAAATTTTGGTTAAGGGCTGAGTGCAATTTAATTTCGCCAATCCCCAATGGATAAGCGCCAGCTGGCATCAGTAACGATACCACTGCTAAAGTTTTAGTTAAATTGCGCACGCTGCTCTCCTTCACATTAGTTACCACAGTTTTTTACCGCATCAAATCGAACATATAAACAAGCTTAGACTAGATGTATTTTTTTACCAATACTTCAGCAATTTGCACACTATTTAGCGCCGCCCCTTTGCGAACATTGTCACCTACTACCCATAAATCGATACCTTTGGGGTGGGAAATATCCTCTCTGATTCGACCAACAAACACATCATCATGGCCAGATGACTCAGTCACCGCCGTCGGATATCCCCCATTAACGCGCTCATCTAACACGGTTACACCTGGCGCTTTTTCTAATAACGCTTTAACGGTTGCCGCATCTATTTTTTTACCGGTTTCAATGTGCACCGCTTCTGAATGTCCAAAAAACACCGGAACCCTAACCGCGGTGGCATTAACATTAATGCTGTCATCACCCATGATTTTTTTAGTTTCCCAGACCATTTTCATTTCTTCTTTGGTATAACCGTTTTCCATGAATACATCGATTTGCGGCAAAACATTAAAAGCGATTTGCTTAGAGTAAACACTGGGCGTAATCACTTGCGCATTCAGTAAGTTAGCGGTTTGTTTTGCCAATTCTTCAATCGCTTCCTTACCGGTACCAGAAACAGCCTGATAGGTACAAACATTGATACGCTCAATGCCAACGGCATCATAAATCGGCTTTAAAGCTACCAACATTTGAATGGTTGAACAATTAGGATTGGCGATAATGCCGCGATTTTTATAGTCAGCGATTTTTTCAGGATTCACTTCCGGCACAACCAACGGAATATCATCGTCATATCTAAATTGCGAAGTGTTATCAATAACCACACAACCTGCAGCCGCTGCAATTGGGGCATATACCTCTGAAACTGAAGCTCCCGGAGAGAACAATCCAATTTGAACTTTAGAGAAATCAAAAGTCGCTAGATCTTCCACTTTTAGTGAGCCACCCTTAAAAGGAATACGTTTGCCAGCAGAATTACTACTGGCCAAAGCATAGACTTCTCCCACCGGAAAGTTACGTTCTTCCAGAATCGACAGCATCGCTTCACCGACAGCACCTGTTGCACCAACGACCGCAACGTTATAAAGCTTAGTCATTTTTATACCTCATTTTGTAAAGCAGAAACCACCGCATCACCCATTTGCACGGTGCTGACTCTTTGCATTCCATCAGCATAAATATCGTTAGTGCGAATATTGGCATTTAGGGCTGCATTTACGGCTTGCTCGATCCGATCAGCCGGGGCCGCTTGGTTAAAGGTGTACCGCAACATCATTGCTGCAGATAAAATTGTTGCCAACGGATTAGCTATACCTTGCCCGGCAATGTCGGGTGCGGAACCGTGAATCGGCTCATACATACCCTTGCCGTTGGCATCTAATGATGCAGACGGCAACATGCCAATCGAGCCGGTCAACATAGCTGCGGTGTCAGATAAAATATCGCCAAACATATTGGTGGTAACAATCACGTCAAACTGTTTCGGCGCTCGAACTAATTGCATGGAGGCGTTATCGACATACATATGGCTTAAATTTACATCCGGGTACTGTTTGCCCACTTCAGTGACGACTTCCCGCCACAACTCCGTACATTCAAGCACATTAGCTTTATCAACCGAGCACAATTTGTGGTTACGCTTTTGGGCAATTTGAAAAGCTGAATGGGCAATGCGGCGAATTTCCGATTCACTATACACCAGAGTGTTAAAGCCTTGGCGCTCACCGTTTTCAAGAACCCGAATGCCGCGTGGCTGCCCAAAGTAAATACCGCCAGTTAATTCGCGGACGATCATAATATCTAAACCGGAGACAATTTCCGGTTTTAACGATGACGCACTCGCTAATTGCGGATATAAAATCGCCGGACGCAAATTGGAAAACAGCTCTAATGTTGACCGCAATCCCAGTAAACCTTTTTCAGGTCTCAAGGAAATATCTAACGATTCCCATTTGTAACCACCGACTGCACCCAACAGGATTGCATCGGCACTTTTTACTAAATCGATGGTTTGTTGTGGAAATGGCATTCCGTGAGCATCATAGGCAGCACCACCTATTAGACCACTCTCAAATACTAAGCCGAGATTCATATCGGCATTTAAAAAATTTAAAACTTTAATGGCTTCGGCGATAATTTCAGGGCCGATACCGTCACCCGGTAAAACTGCAATTTTTTTTGTCATTTAAAACCTTTAATTTGGCCGCGATGCTTACGCAGCTAGGCACAATTACTCAACAAACAACCAAGGCGCCCTTTTAGCTCGCTCGGCCTCGTATGCTTTGATCTTATCGGCGTGCTGTAGCGATAAAGCTATATCATCTAAACCGTTCAATAACCGATATTTGCGGGTTTCATCCACAGCAAAACCAATAGTTCTGCCTTGAGGGGTAATGACCTGCTGCGCAATTAATTCGATAGTTAATTGGTAACCTGTCACTAATTCGTTAAACAAACTATCGACCACATCAGCGGGCAGTGGGATCGGTAACAACCCATTTTTAAAACAGTTGTTATAAAAAATATCAGCAAAACTCGGCGCAATAATGGCTCTAAAGCCAAAATCCTCTAAAGCCCACGGAGCATGTTCGCGGGACGAGCCGCACCCAAAATTCTCTCGTGCTAATAAGATCTCTGCCCCCTTAAATTCGGGCTTATTCAATACAAAGTCTTTGTTTAATGGCCTATTTGTACAATCCATCTCTGGCTCACCATGATCCAGATAACGCCATTCGTCGAATAAATACGGACCGAAGCCGGCGCGGCGTATAGACTTTAAAAACTGCTTAGGAATGATAGCATCGGTATCTACATTCGCCCGATCTAGGGGCGCAACCAAAGCAGTTACAGTGGTAAATGCTTTCATTAAATATCCCCCCAAGAACTCACATCAACGAAATGGCCAGCGATAGCCGCTGCAGCGGCCATCGCCGGACTCACCAAATGAGTTCTGCCACCATACCCTTGTCTGCCTTCAAAATTACGATTGGATGTAGACGCACAGCGCTCTCCTTCTTCCAGCCGATCGGCATTCATTGCCAAACACATCGAGCAACCTGGATCTCGCCATTCAAAACCGGCTTCGATAAAAATCTTATCTAAACCTTCAGCTTCCGCTTGCCGTTTTACCAAACCCGAGCCAGGAACCACTAACGCCAGTTTGATGTTATTCGCCAGTTTTTTTCCCTTGGCTACCGCAGCGGCGGCGCGTAAATCTTCGATTCTGGAGTTAGTACAAGAACCAATAAATATTTTATCAACGTTAATATCTGTAATCGCCTGTCCGGCCTTCAAATCCATGTAATCCAGTGCACGCTGCATGCTTTGCTGTTTTACTGGGTCGGCTTCCAAGGCCGGATCAGGAACACTGGCATCAACCGCCACCACCAACTCGGGCGATGTACCCCAGGTCACTTGCGGCTTAATGCTTGCGGCATCAATCTCTATAACTTTATCAAATTTGGCATCCGTATCCGAATACAGCAGACGCCATGCGCGTTCCGCGGCAAACCAGTCACTGCCTTGAGGTGAGTAAGGCCGATCTCGATAATAATCAATAGTTACATCGTCAACTGCAACCAAACCGGCGCGCGCACCGGCTTCTATTGCCATATTGCAAACCGTCATGCGACCTTCCATGGACAAATCGCGGATCGCAGAACCGGCAAATTCAATGGTATACCCATTTCCACCCGCAGTACCGATTTGGCCGATAATTGCCAAAACAATATCCTTAGCTGTAACGCCCGGCCCGGTTTTGCCATTGATATTAATTAACAAATTCTTAGCTTTTTTTTGAGTCAAGCATTGAGTCGCAAGCACATGCTCGACTTCAGATGTACCTATACCGAAAGCTAATGCTCCAGATGCACCATGCGTGGAAGTATGTGAATCACCACAAACTACGGTCATACCTGGCAAAGTTGCACCTTGCTCTGGCCCCACCACATGCACAATCCCTTGTCTGGCATCAGCCATGTCGAATTCGGTAATACCAAATTCGGCACAATTCTTGTCCAACGTTTCAACTTGCAGTCGTGAAATGGGATCGGCAATACCTTTGTCCCGATCGGTCGTCGGTACATTATGGTCTGCAACGGCAAGATTTCTGGATTGCCGCCACGGCCTTCTATTTGCCAATCGCAATCCTTCAAAGGCTTGGGGTGAAGTTACTTCATGGACTAAATGGCGATCGATATAAATAAGTGACGAACCATCTTCTTCTGTATAAACGACATGATCCGCCCACAACTTGTCATATAAGGTTTTGCCTGACATATACTTTATTTACTTGTGCTTGTTAACCCAAAATAGCAAAGACTTTCGCGGTAATTTCTTCCACAGAACCCACCCCAGCAATCGAGCTGAATTTGATCTGCTTTCCGGGCGCCGAGTAATAGTTTACCAATGGTTTGGTTTGCTCATGGTAAACGCTGAGCCGCTTACGCACGGTTTCTTCTTTATCATCATCCCGCTGAATTAAAGGATCCCCTGTTACGTCATCACGACCTTCGCTTTTAGGTGGGTTATAGTCCACATGATAAGTACGCCCTGATTGTGAGTGCACCCTTCTGCCGGCCATACGTTTAACGATTTCCTCATCTGGCACCACAATTTCGATAACGGTATCGATACTGACACTCATTTTTTCCAGTCCTTCGGCTTGCGCAATCGTCCGTGGAAAACCATCCAGTAAAAAACCATTTGCACAATCAGAGTGAGCAATTCGCTCTTTAATCAACCCTAGAATGATATCATCTGATACTAACCCACCCGCATC
The DNA here is from genome assembly GCA_965247565.1 of Methylococcales bacterium. GTDB lineage: Bacteria > Pseudomonadota > Gammaproteobacteria > Methylococcales > Methylomonadaceae > CBDFHF01. The sequence continues at coordinate 71,781 of CBDFHF010000003.1, forward strand.
CATGACTTTCTTGGCCTCGATGCCCAAAGGCGTCCCTTCACGAACCGCCGCACGCAGCATATCCCCTGTTGATATTTGTGGAATACCCTTTTTTTCGGTAATAAACTGCGCTTGGGTTCCTTTACCGGAACCGGGGCTGCCCAACAAAATGATACGCATCATACACTCCAGATCGATATCTATAAAATTATAGATTGCTATTATAAAAAACAAGAAACAATTGATTCGCTATCAAAAGATTTTTGCTTTCAGAACCACAAAAAACCCGCCCATTTTATAACATATCAACCATATTCTCTTGTAAAAATGAGCCTACATCATCTATTGTGCGTTGTTTTTTTAGCTAGGTAGCTTTAGATGACTGCAGATAGATGTATAAAGGCCACACAAATCTGGCTAAAAAACGTCATTATCGACTTGCAAATCTGCCCATTTGCTAAAAGGGAAAGCGATAGAGGCAGTATTTATTATGGAATTGATACAGATAAGAAGCTTGAGCAGTCTCTGTCAAATCTTATTCTGGAATGTGAACGCCTAGACGAGACACCAGAAATAGAAACCACTCTGTTAATTTATGTCAACGCCTTCGCAAACTTTGACGATTTTCTCGACCTTCTCAACATTGCAGAAGCGTTATTAGTCGATCAAGGCTACGAAGGCACTTATCAACTAGCAAGCTTTCATCCTGACTATTGTTTTGAAGGATCCATGCAAGACGACCCCGCTAACTATACCAATCGCTCACCCTACCCAATGATACACATCCTAAGGGAGAGCAGCATAGAACGGGCTCTGACCCACTATCCCGACCCAGAAAATATCCCACAACGCAATATTGAATTAACCCGGAAACTGGGTTTGCAAAGAATGCGGACTTTACTGGCGGCCTGTTACTAGCAACAATTGCGTAAAATCAAATATCATTGCTTGAAGTGCTGTCCGGCAAAAGCGGTCTGATCAATCTTGGTAACATCAATATTAATTTTTGCAACCGCTTCTTCAGCAGTTTCTGAAGGTGCCGCCTCGGCTAATCCTGTTGTTTCCTGTTCAGGCTCAGCTGCTTGTGTGTCACTAACAACAGGTTCTGTATTATCAACAATGGGCTCAGATTTTTTTTCTAAAGAGTCTATAAACTCTAAAAACCAAGCCTGTTTTTTTACGTTCTTTAAATCGGGATCCGCCAATATATCGCTTACATCAGGCAAACTGCCTCGGGCTTTTGCTGTTTCCAAAGCCGACAAGCATTCATCTTTGGCTCCCAACAAACCGAAAATGCAGGCTAGATTATAAGATGCCGAACCTGCCTGAATCGCATTAGCTTTTTCAAAATAACTCGTTGCCATATCGTACAACTCGTCATTAAAAGAAGCCGCTTTGCTGCGCGCCAAATCCATGCACGCCACACCGCCATCAATCGCAGCACCCAGAAAATTTGGGTCAATCATCAGGCAAAAAGAGAATCGGGTTATCGCTTCTTTATAGATGTTAATAGCCTCTGCACCGGATTTTGCTTTCGCCTGATGCAATAGTGCAAATCCCCACTTATACAGAGCTTCTGCACGCATTGCGTCGCCTTCTATAACCTCTGCAAAATACTGATAACTACTCTTGAACAGTTGATCAGCTTTGTTACCTTCATTTTTACGAGCATCGGCAATTAATTTATTAGCTGCGCTTAATTTAGTTTTTTTTCCTATAGAATCAAAAAGGGACATATACACTCCTGGCTAGTGACTTGGGAACAGTTGCTATAGAATAACAGCTAACATTATATAGCCGGTGCTTAATGTAGCAAACCGCTGCCAAGCAATCAGAGAAAATCACGCATGAACTCATCGGAAATCAATTTCGCTAAAGAAAAAGTCAACCTGGAAACCGCACAAATACCTTGGAAAGATTTACAGCGCTTTTTTGCTAGCGGCTTGGCGGTATTTGTATCTGCAGACCTGGATTTGATTGAAGTTGCACATGAGTTTGCCGTTGACAACAAAAATCAGGTTGAGCAGTGGCTTCGCAATAATCAAGTGACGCTTGTACCCGATCAACAAGCCTTGCAATGGTTCGAAAGCGATACCCAAGTGTGGGCGGTAGTGATTAAACCTTGGGTGCTGATCCAAGCCTAGTCAGGTTTTTCACATAGATGCCTGCATTTCCTTTAATTACCTGCAATACTAACCGCCAGCTTTTTAATTTCCTTTAACGCCCGACAAGTCAACTAAATCCCAAAATGACCAACCACCCTATTGGCCCAATCATGCTGGATGTTGCAGGCCTAACCCTGGCATCGCACGAAATAGACATCATCAACCACCCTAATACCGGCGCAGTTATCCTATTTGCGCGCAACTACGAAAGCCCCGAACAACTAACTGATCTTATCAGCGATATTCGCCGCGCTAGGCATGGCGATATTTTGATTGCGGTTGATCAGGAAGGGGGCCGGGTGCAGCGCTTCCAAAACGGTTTTACCCGCTTACCCCCTGCCGCTTGTTATGCAGATTACCCCGACCTAGCTGAATCGGCTGGCTGGCTGATGGCCGCAGAATTATTAGCTGTCGGCGTGGACTTTAGTTTTGCGCCGGTTCTGGATGTAGATTGCGGTATCAGTGAAGTGATTGGCAATCGTTCCTTTGCGACCGATCCCGAATTAGCTACCCGCTTAGCTAGCCAATTTAGAAAAGGCATGAATTCAGCCGGCATGGCCGCTACCGGCAAACATTTTCCTGGACATGGCGCAGTTTCCGTAGATTCCCATTTGGCTTTACCTATCGATGACAGAGACCTGGAAAGTATTAGAGTAAAAGACTTACTGCCTTTTAAACAACTCATTGCAGAAGGGTTGGAAGCAATTATGCCGGCTCATGTGGTTTACTCCCAAGTTGATACCAATCCGGCAGGTTTTTCATCATTCTGGATTCAAGAAATACTGAGAAAAGAACTTAACTTCAAGGGCACCGTGTTTAGCGATGACTTAAGCATGGCAGGCGCGGCATCCGCCGGTAGCTATTTGGAACGGGCAAAACGTGCTCAATTGGCCGGCTGCGACATGCTGCTGGTTTGCAATAATCCTGATGCAGCCACCGAAGTGCTCGAACAATTGCCGATAACTCAAAACCCAAATAGAACAGCGCGCCTGCAAAAAATGCGGGGCAAACCCCAAATGAACCGTGAACAATTATTAAATAACAGGCAATGGCAACATATTGCCCAACTCATTAGTCATTGCGTTTAACCATGTTAAAAGAAATCAATCAAGTAAAAGCCACTGCGGACTTATTGTACAGTGAGCAGCAAGTGGAAGCCGCTTTAGACGAGATGGCAGCGCAAATCAATCAGAAGCTTGCCGACAGCAATCCTCTGGTATTATGCGTCATGAACGGCGGCGTAGTTGTGGCAGGTAAGCTGCTAACACGTTTAACAATGCCTTTAAACATCGATGCCATCAACGCCAGCCGTTACCAAAACCAAACTTCCGGTGGCACTATCGACTGGGTACTCAAACCAGGTTTGCCGTTGAATGGACGTACCATTCTTATCATTGACGATATTTTGGATGAAGGCATTACATTGGCCGCCATCGTTGAATACTGCTTAGCACAAGGCGCAACAACCGTGTATAGCGCGGTTTTAGTAGACAAGATTTTGGATCACCCTAAACCGATCACAGCCGACTTTATCGGCTTAAAGGTAGCAAACCGCTATCTGTTCGGTTACGGCATGGATTACAAAGGTTACCTACGCAACGCAGCGGGCATTTATGCCTGCCAGGAAGAACACTTATGACCAAACTAGCCATCATTGGCGGCACCGGCTTGAGCCAACTTGCCGATTTAAAAATTATTGACCGTGAACATCTGAGCACACCTTATGGTGAAGCTTCTGCGGCGTTCATTACCGGCGAACTCGGCGGCAAGGAAGTTATATTTTTAGCCAGACATGGCAATCCGCACCACATCGCTCCGCATAAAATTAATTATCTCGCTAATATCTGGGGATTAAAGCAACTGGGCGTTGCGCAGATTATCGCCGTTGCGGCGGTTGGCGGTATTACCTCGGAAATGGAACCGGCCCATATCGCCATTCCTGATCAGATTATCGATTACAGCTATGGCCGCGAACACACTTTTTTTGCAGCCGATACCGTCAACCACATCGACTTTACCTATCCTTATAATCAAGCGCTCCGTGCCCATTTGATCACCGCCGCAGCGAAAGCGAACATCAAAGTCAGTCCGCGCGGAACTTATGGTTGCACACAAGGCCCACGCCTGGAAACCGCCGCGGAAATCTTACGTATGGAACGGGATGGCTGTGATCTGGTGGGCATGACCGGAATGCCGGAAGCTGCATTGGCAAAAGAACTCGACATGGCTTACGCCAGCGTCAACGTGGTCGCCAACTGGGCTGCCGGTAAAACCGAAGGCGAAATCACCATGGCCGAAATTGAGCAGCATTTGCAGGTAGGCATGGCAAATATCGCCACATTACTTAAATTATTTATCAGTGCACATTATTGAGTTCTCTGACTTGAATAGCCAGCTTGATCAGATTCATCTGCTTTGACACAAGCAAATTGGCGTTTTTCAAACCCCCGTCTGGCTCAGAGTCAAAGGTTAGCCATTGGATAGCGAAGATAACCATCGCAGCCGATGTTATTAACCTGACACTTTGTTCATTCACTGAACCTAATCACATCAATCGTTAAAAGCAACGAAAACAATCGCCCTCCTCTTCCCCCGTTTCTCTGCTATTACGCCATGCAAACGGGTATCTGCCGACATGAAATCCTTGCATGCGGGTTCTCGGTATACGTATTCACCCGTATATTATTTTGCCTAAGTATCCGCTTTAATCTAACCCCAAGGCGGTTTCATCATCGCAGTTTCTTGGCAATTGATTGATCGTGAAGATCAAACACCCTGCCTCGTAGCCAAGCGAATCGCCCATTTTTTGGGCCCCAACTTTCTAGTCGGTGCGTCCGTTTTTGATTTATTCAACTTCGACAGGAACTAAACAATGGCTGCAAATTACAGTATTTTCGAAATTGCTATAGCTGTTAAAGGCTTCTGGCTATTCGATGCAGAGCTTTACCTGAGAGGTTTTGGCAGCCTTTTTAGTTTTTCAACCAACCATTCCTTAAGAGACTTATTTATAGAACTCGTACTCTGGAAGAGAGGAATTTTTGTAGTTATCTAGAAAAAACCACCATTTGATGTGACAGATAATCAATACAATTTTTTCAACCTCTCAGCGGTTACTGGATATGGAAGCAACAGATAATATTGTAATTATTGATAATGATCAGTATTTGTTAGCCCTGCTAAGTGGATACTGTTACGCAAACAATATTACAATTTCGACCCTGGACTTTGGAATTCATGAAATTAATGAATTAGAGATACTAAAGCCGAAGTTGGTGATACTACCGTTCGATTGGGTACAAGATGCAAATAAGTTTCACGAGGTTTGTTTATTAAGACGTCTAAGTGGGAATAACCAAATTAAAATCTGCATTTTGATTAAAAACCCAACCGAGTTTATTCCGCCGGTGTTATCGGAATGGGTTGATGTGTTCATAAGTAATCCATTCGATATTGGCGAAATTGACAGATACCTTAAATCAATCAATTTACTTAACAATAGCTTTAAGGAAAAAAGAACTTGCAGGGACAGACGCTTAACTGTGGATAGAAGGTCAATAAAACCAAGGGCTCGTGGTAAGAATGGGGATAAAGAAAATAGAAATTCAGGATTTCTTTCCCAGATTGAAAAACCTGAGCTTAAGGATTTTAAAATTGACTTTAGCAACAAGTGCTTGTTTATTAAAGCGCAAAGAATCGATTTATCACCTAAAGAGTATGAGTTAATTGAGCTGCTATCTACAGATGTCAATCGAATTTTTACGTCTGATGAAATAATAAATCGACTATGGCCGAAAAGTAATCGGGCAACAAAATCGGATCTTTACCAATACATGTACTTATTGAGAAAAAAGATAGAAACAGACCCTAATGATCCACAATGGATTTTGAACATCAAAGGTTTTGGATATAAGCTAAATACAGGCAAGTCCGGACAGTTAGCTCAGAGCTCGTTGCCGTATGAAAGCGTAACCGCTCTGCCTGGCAAGTATATTCCCGTCAATCATTTGGCCTATCAATAATGCTCAATAGCAGAGATGAGCAGATAGATGCTAAAGCTCGTCAGAATGCGCTTGCTGAGGAAGCCTAAAATAAAAAGTGCTACCTTTGCCATATTCGCTATTGAAATACAAAGATCCTCCATGAGCTTCGAGTATTGAGCGGCTAATTGATAACCCCATGCCCACTCCGTCAGTTTTAGTCGTATAGAAAGGCATCATGATTTTTTGCTGTTGATTCAAGTCCATCCCTGCACCATTATCTTTCACGCTGACAACTATGCCACCGTCCTCAGCTAATTGGCTTAAGATCGTTAAGTGTCGATGGCGTGTTGAAGGTAAAGTTTTTAGGGCGTCAATACTGTTTCGGATCAAGTTAATGATGACCTGTTCAATTTGTATTTGATCGACAAATACCGGCGGAAGATGAGCTTGCAACTCAAACGCCAGTTCTATATTGTTTTTTTTGAGCTCCGCAACGCACAAACTATTAGCGTTATGAATTAACGCATTAATATCGGCAGTTGAGCGGTGTTTCGAGTGAGACTTTACAAACTCCCTCATGCGATGAATGATCGCCCCTGCTCTTAAAGCTTGTTGTCGAGTTTTATCCAACACCTCACTCAGCAAAACTAAGTCAGGATTTTCAGCATTAATCAGCTGCAAGCTAACATCTGTATAACTTGAAACGGCGGACAAAGGCTGATTGACTTCATGAGCAATGCCTGAAGCCAGCTCACCCATCAAGCCAAGTCGGGTAACGTGAGCAAGCTGGTCCAAATGCTCTTTATCTTTATGTTCCTGGTTTTTGCGTGAGCTGACATCTCTGGCGATGTAAGTAAAATAACTGGTGTCATCGATTGAATATTCCGCTATTGACACATCCACAGGCACAATATGCCCATTTTTGTGAATACCTTCAACTTCCTGAATTTGACTGGTAGATTTTGTTACCACTGCTGAGCCGTGCTCTTTAACCCTTGGCAATGCCCGTATGAGCTTGGTAATGTGGCATTCAACCAGTTCATCCGGTTTATATCCAAAAACAGTTTCAACTGCCGCATTAGCCGACACAATATAGTCCGATGTATCGACAGTGATAATCGCTTCTACTGAGGCATTAAAGATGGAATTGAGTTTGGCTTCAATTTGTTTGCGTTGGGTAATATCGTAGAGTATCGCCACCATGTTCCCGACTGAATCTTGATAAACTGGTGCGATAGTTACCAACACGTTTTTGATGCGGTTGTTTTTGCAGCGTACTTCCAATTCCAGAGGATAAAGATCGGTTTCTCCTCGTTTAGCGCTGTCCTGTAATGCCTGTCTGCGCTGCTTAACCCAGCGTCGATAGGTTGGATCAGGGTAGGCTTGCAATGACCATTGCTCCAGATTCGGAATATCGCTCAGAGAATAGCCAAAAGTTCTAACAAACGCCGGATTCAGAAACGTGATTTTTGATTGCTCATCACTCAACACCATCGGTACCGGGGAAGCCTCAATGATTAAGCGGAATTTTGCCTCACTCGCCCTCAACTCGCCTTCCATTTTTTTACGTTCGGTGATGTCGCGGCAAAACACACAAAAATGCTGAAACTCAGATAGGAAAGCTACAGATATTTCAACATCGATAATATGCCCGTCTTTATGTCGGTGTTGGGTTTCAAAAAAGTCATAACCGTGTGTGGCGGTTTTAGCAATATGTGATTTTATTTGCTCCGGGTTTTCTTGGGCCTCCAATTGGCTAATATTCATGCTCATCAATTCATCAATCAAATAACCGCTCATTCTTGCATAAGCCTCATTCACTTGCAGCAAATGACCTTCGGTATCAACTATCCAAAATCCATCCAAAGAGATATCAACCATGGCCTTGAGCTGAACTAATATTCGCTCCGCCAGTTTATGCTCAGTGATGTTTACGTGTCTGACCACTACCCCGCCACGTGAACCTTGTAGTGGCGACACTGTCATGTAAAACCAACGTTGCTCGTCAGGCGAATGGCACGGATACTCTAAGTGAAATATATTATGTTCGCCGGTTAATACCGACTTGATGCCTAAGTAAGCGGCATTTGCCTCATCTCCATCGGGTCGATTAAAGGCAGTTTTACAGATATCCAGGTAATTCAGACCCAGCCAATGTTGGCTAACCGCTTGCGCTGAGTTTTCCTTGGCGAAATTCAGCCAAGCCTCATTAACAGAAACAATAACGCCTTCGTTATCCAGCACGGCAATGTGAGAGGTCAGTGAATTAAGAATGCTGCTATTGAAAGCTTCACTATCGCGCAGCTTTTGATCCATCTGCTTGCGTTCTGAAATATCGGTATGTGTACCGATAATACGTTGCGGCTTGCCGTCTTGGCTCCGACAAACGGTCATACCGCGCGTGAGTATCCATTTGTAGCTGCCATCCTTACACCTGAGCCGGTGCTCACTAATATAATTGGGGGTTACGCCCTCGCAATATGAATGTATTAGATTGAGAATGTTTTCTTTATCTTCCGGATGAATGCGCTTCTCCCATTCCTCCGGACTATTGCCTACTTCGTGTTCGGCAAAGCCAAGCATCTCCTTCCAACATTTGGAAAAAAATACCTTATTGCTAACTACGTCCCAGTCCCATAAGCCATCGCCCGCACCCTCGATGGCAAATTTCCAGCGATATTCACTTTCTCTCAGAGCCTGTTCAGCGGCATTTCTTTGTAGAATCTCCGTTTGCAGTTGTCCCGCACTGGGTAAAGACAAAACCCGTGGAATTATCCATACCATCAGCACTGCGGTAGCAACCGAAATAAGCGCAGTAAACGCTTTAATGACGCCATCTAGCCAGTATAAAGGCACCCAAACTGTAATGATCGACAGTAAATGGGTGGTGCCGCAGGCCACAATAAACCCGGCAAACATGGTGACCAGCCATGGATAGGGAAAATCTTTGCGCCGCCGGATAAAATAGACAAGAACCAGAGGAATTGAGTAATAAGAGAGGGTAATCAATAAATCTGAGATAACGTGCAGCCAAAGTAACCCGGAACTCCAGGTCAGGCAGTAGCCGTGAGGAATAAAGTCTTTACTACTAAAAATATCATTCAGTGATCGCATCGCCTGAGTTCAGATGCCGAAGGCATTTAGCTAATTCATCTTGGTAGTCAGAGATACCAGCGCAGCAATATTTTCAACCTGCATTTTTCTCATGATGCTTCCCCGGTGTGCTTCTATAGTGCGGTAACTGATGTCCAGAATTTTTGCAATTTCTTTATTGGAGTGACTGCTGATTACGAGTTGCAACACTTCTCTTTCTCTGGCTGTCAGTTGTTTAAAACATTCTTGTATCCTATGTTTTTCAACAAAGTGCTTTCTGGCCTCAATATCTTTTTGTATGGCTTCATCGATGCGCGCCAACAATATCTGATTATCAAAAGGTTTTTCCAGAAAATCCAGAGCCCCGGCTCTGAACGCTTTTGCAGAATCCGGAATATCCGCATTACCGCTTATAAAAATGATCGGAATGTGAATATCTCGCTTGGCTAATTCTTCCTGTAGCTCAAGTCCACCCATTGCCGGCATGGTCACATCCAGAATTAAACAACCCGGCAGATTAGGGTCATAGCCGTTTAAAAAAGCTTCCGCAGAGTCAAAGCCTTTAACTTGTCGTCCGGATGTTTTAATTAAAAGTGTTAATGAGTCCAGAATGGCAAACTCATCATCCACTATATATGTCATGGCTTGCGAGGCATTAAATTCCATAGCTTTATCTCTGCACAGGTAAAGTGAAATAAAAAGTAGTGCCTTTTTCTGGCTGGCTGTTAAACCTCAATATTCCTTTATGAGCTTCCAGAATTGAGCAACAAATAGACAACCCCATACCCATACCCTCGTTTTTTGAGGTATAAAAGGGGGTGAATATTTTTACTTGCTCGGAGGGGTCAATACCCGGGCCGTTATCTTTTATTCTGACTTCTACTTCGTTATCGTTATTCACCACAGTCTGAATACTTAAACTCCGAATTTTCGAGTGCGGTAAGTTGGTTAACGCATCAATGCTGTTCTTAACTAGATTTAATATCACCTGCTCGATCTGAATATTATCAACCGACAAGGCGGGTACATAATCGGCAAATTCCGTGTTCAGATGGATGTGATTGTGTTTGAGATAAGCGTCGCATAAACCCAGGGCCTCTTGGATTAGGTTGTTAATATTGACGGTCGAGCGATGTATTTTTTTGGATTTAACAAAATCCCGCATGCGGTGAATAATCTGCCCAGCCTTAAGCGCTTGCTCATTGGTTTTTTGCAGAATCTCGTTCAGTAGCGAGGAATCGTAATTTTTATCGGCAATCAAGTTTAAGCTGGCCTGAGTGTAACTAGTGATAGCCGATAGCGGCTGATTGACTTCATGAGCGATACCCGAGGCCAGTTCGCCCATGAGGCCGAGGCGGGTGACATGGGCTAACTCATCCAGATGTAATTGGTCACGCTGCTCTCGCAATTTACGGAAAGTAATATCGCGGACAATGGTGGTTAGGTAACGTGCGCCATCAATGGAAAATCTTGCAATGGAAATATCCAATGACACGGTGGAGCCATCTTTGCATAACCCGGTTACTTCGTGAGTTTTGCTAACAACCTTAGATAATCCGATGCATTTGCTATTATTGAAATTAGGCAGAGAATTATTTAGCTTCATGACAGGAATCAGCTTGTCAATGTTCATCCCGACCAGATCATCCTTACCGTAGCCGAAAATACTTTCTACGGTATTATTCGTATACACGATCTCTCCAGATAACCGCATGGTAATAATGCCTTCCACAGCAGCATTAAAAATAGAGTTAAGCATGACTTCGCGTTCTTTAACCAAGCGTTTGTAATGCTTGAGCTGTTCAACCTTTTTGAGCAGCACCTCGTTGGTTTCTTTTAACGTTAAAGTCTGCTGAGAAACCTTTTGTTGTAGCTCTTCATTCAGACAAGCAATGGTTTGTTGGGCTTTTTTATCGGTGGTAATGTCATACATACATAGACATATTTTTGTATTTTCAATCTCATCGACGCCACAAGTGCCTTGGCACTTTACATAAGTTAATTTAACCTCGGTGGTGTTAAGCCGGGCGGTGATCGTTTGATAAGCCTGTTTAGTTAGCACATCCTGAATAAAAAAATGATACCTGTCTTGATCCAACGGGTGAATAAAGTGTCCCAGTTTTTTATTAATGAGTCCCACGGCACTAGAACCTAGCAATTGTGCAGCCGCTGGATTATGGCTTTTGATGACGCCTGCTTCATCCAGGGTAAAATATGCGACCGGCGATAAGTTATAAAGCTGCATATAACGATCACGAGAAATCATTAGCTCTTGCTGCGAGTATTTAAGTTCTTCATTTTGCAACTGCAGCTCAATCTGGTGCACTTGAAATTCGTACAACAGTTTTTTAAGCTCAGCAGAGGACATGTTCGCAAATTGCGTATCTGATCGACTGACCATTTGTTCGGCTTTTTCGCGCAATTCACTTTTAGTTTTGTTCATGAGCTTCCCGCGTCGTTGGCTTTTTCTATCGCCAGTAAGAGTAAAGTTGGCACTCCTGGCTGGTTCAAGATTCGGCCGTTGATGATCAGTCGTTTTTTTGCCCACATCGGCAAATTCAGCCTCATAATTAACCTGTCAAAGGCAATACTGTTTGCCAAGGTTTTGCTTAAGCAGTCTCATAACTGCGCAGAATGCCAAGCTAATACATTAGCAGTGAGTAAAAATAGCCCGCTCAACGACTCATGATCACTATTAAAAGCCTAATCAGAGGCTGAGTTGCACGATCCTATGCGCAATCGATCATCCAGCACTAACAGCGGCAGTTTTACGGCACGCCATAACCTGTTTTGAGATTTAGTTCTATCACTAGACATAACATCAAAAAGGCCGCAAAACCAATGGCTCAAGGCAATGTAGGGACTATACGACAAGTATTCGTATAAATACATACGTATTTATACGAATTTATTGATTACTCTTAATTGTTATAGGATGCGCCATGAGCGGTTTCTTTAGGAGAGTTCTTAGCTGCATTGCCGCTCGGCTTAACTGTTAAATCAACCAGGAGTTTAAAATGGCTACTAGCACCCGATTTAATCACCAACATTTTCCTGTATTCGAGCAGTATAGAATCGCCGACGCTGATATAGAGATGGAAGAAAATCAATTTATGAGCGCTGAAGCCGAGTATTACAGAACAGCGAAAACCAAGCTCAAAAAGTTTTTTGTTGGCGATAAGGCCGTGAAACATACTCGCTCACGAAAAGCTTACTGACCTCCATACATTGATATAAAACGCAGATGCTTGACATCTTTGTTGTGCGAACTTGTACAGGCCCTATAAAGGTTGAGAAAGTAATTTACTGAGGATCAGAAAATGCAATTGGAACAAACAAATAACAGTTTTCGCACGAATGCTTTTAATAAGTATCTGTACTTATTTACCCGGTATTTGCATGAACGACCTGGTCAGGGCCTTGTTTATCTAGATGCAGAGGGCGTTATTAGTTCTGTTAATACCGTCGCCGAACGACTTTTGGGAGCGCCCCGGAATACGCTTATTGGCCGTAAGCTGGTGGATTGCTGGCCAACAGTTATCAAAGAAGACGGTTCGTGCTTACCACTTGATCAACATCCGGCACTGGTAGCTTTGCAAACAGGAAATAGCATTGTCAACGTGGTACTGGGTTTATTTACTAATGAAATGAAGAAATTTGTTTGGACGTCAGTGTCTTTAATTCCCGAATTTTATAAAATGGGAGATCGCCGGTCTTATCGGGTTTTGATGGCGATAACAGATATTACCGATCAAAAACATGGCCAGAGCAGGCCGGTGCAAGGCTAAACGCTAGTTATAATTATGACCGTTAAAGAATAACAAAGCGTTTGATACAAGGCGATAGAGCCCGCCTTGTATCCGTGTGCTAATCTAGTGGTGGCAACCTGCACCATGGATGTGGCCGTGTTCAATTTCTTCCTGACTGGCAGGTCTGATTTCGACAACTTCAACATCAAACGTTAACGGCACGCCAGCTAAAGGATGATTGCCGTCGATGGTAATGTCATCGCCTTCGACTGCGATCACTGTGATAACACCGGGGCCGGAGCTGACGTCTGCGTGAAACTGCATACCGACTTCTACGTTTTCTACCCCCTCAAACATATCGCGCCCGATCACTTGAACTCTATCATCCATAATCTCGCCATAAGCATCTTCCGCTTCAATGCGCACTTTAAATTTCTCACCCTGCGCTTTGCCATGTAAAGCACTTTCCAAACCCGAAATAATATTACCCGCACCATGCAGATAAACTAACGCATCACTATCAATAGAACTGTCGATCACTTCCCCGTCATCGTTAGTTAAAGTGTAGTGAATGGAAACCGCCATATTGTCAGCAACTTGCATGATGAATCCTTTTTGATAATTTAAAAGCCGACTATGATAATGATTTGCCGTGCTTTTGTCTGATAAATATCTTGATTTTACCCAACAATAACACCCATATTTCGTAAGTTGGATCAGACATTTGTATAAAAACCACCACCATTACGGTGAGGGTTAGCGTTTAACTGCGTATAATGGCCAGCATTTAATGATTTTTTTCAACTGAGTATGAGCGAGCAAAGAAAAGCGATTGCATTGATTTCCGGCGGTTTGGACTCCATGCTGGCGGCTAAAACCGTTATGGAACAAGGCATTCATGTCGAGGGCATTAATTTTTTTACCGGTTTTTGCGTGGAAGGCCATACTCACGCCATTCGGGATAAAAAATCAGCGAAACCTAAGCGTAACAATTCTTTGTGGGTGGCTGAGCAATTGGGCATAAAACTACACATTGTTGATGTGATCGAGGAATACAAAAATGTGCTGATTAATCCCAAGCATGGTTATGGTCAGTACATGAATCCATGTTTGGATTGCAAAATTTTTATGGTCAATAAAGCCAAGCAATGGATTGCTGAAAATGGCTTTGATTTCATTATTACCGGCGAAGTCATTGGCCAGCGTCCCATGTCGCAGCGTAAAAGCACCATGCCGATCATCTCTAAACAGTCCGGCGCGGATGATTTATTATTACGCCCACTGTGTGCCAGAAATTTGCCGGAAACGTTACCTGAACGAGAAGGCTGGGTGAACAGAGAAAATCTGCACAGTATTACCGGACGTTCACGCAAGCCACAAATGGTTATGGCTAAAGAATTCGGTTTTGACGAGTATGCACAACCGGCCGGTGGCTGCTGTTTTCTAACCGATAAAAGCTATTCGGCCAAGTTGGTCGACTTATGGCAGAACCGTGGCAGTAAAGAATACGAAATGGATGATGTGATGCTACTGAAAGTGGGCAGACACATTAGGCCAGACGCTCATTATAAAATTATTGTAGCCCGAGACGAGGGTGAAGGTCGGTTTTTGCAGGGCTATAAAAATGATTTTACTAGCCTGTATTGCGAAAGCCACCCCGGTCCTTTAGCGTTAATAGATGGCTCACCTTCTGCGGAAGATCTACATGTAGCGGCAAAAATTACCGCGCGCTATGGACAAGGGCGCGACGCGGAGCAAGTCGATGTGGCAATCAGAACCCGAGATGGGTTGGAGCGAATTGTTCAAGTCACGCCGTTTAATACCGATGAAATTCCTCCCGCGTGGTATTTATGAGTCGAGAAACCTTAAACGCTAGGCGGTTGCTTTGTCCGTTGCCGGTTATTCGCACTCAAGACAAAGTCAAACAAATGCAAGCGGGTGATCAACTGGAGATTATCGCCACAGACCCCGGCGTAATGCACGACATTCCGGCCTGGTGCAGAATTAACGGACATCGGGTGTTATCAACAGCAATGGCTGATGGTGAATATGTTATGGTCGTTGAAGTCGGCACCGATGGCTGAACAATTGGATACAATCGCCAGCAATAGGTTAAAGGCCAGAGCCACTTATGTCGGTGCGGCCATTAATGTGTTGCAAACGCTGATTAAAATCGGCTTTGGCATATTGACTCAATCAGCGGCTTTAATTGCGGATGGCATTCATTCCTTATCGGATTTGCTGAGTGATTTGTTGGTGATTATTGCAGTGAAATTAGGTAGCCGGGAAGCGGATTACGAACATCCTTACGGCCATCGCCGCTTTGAAACCATTGCCACGGTGATTTTAGGCGTTACCTTATGCGCTATTGGCGCGGCAATTATCTGGTCAGTGATCCATCGCCTGACCCACCCTGAATCACTGCCTGTTCCAAGCAGCAATGCCATCGCCATTGCTGTTGTGTCTATTTTGCTTAACGAATGGCTTTATCATTACACTAAACGCATCGCCAAAATCACTCGATCTAAATTATTGCTGGCCAACGCCTGGCACCAACGCAGCGATGCGTTCTCATCACTGGTAGTAGTGATCGGTTTAGGTGGCGTGTTAATGGGTTATCCATTTGCTGATGCACTCGCAGCGGTGATTGTGGCGTTGATGGTCGCCAAAATTGGTTTGAATCTTGTGGTAACCAGCACTAAAGAGCTGGTCGATACTTCTGTTTCTCCAGAGTTGGTATCCGAAATTCGCGCTGCTATCATGGCGATTGATGGCGTGGAAGGCATTCATTTGTTGCGTACCCGGCACATGGGGGAAGATGCGTTGATTGATGCGCATATCGTGGTCGATCCACGCATTACCGTCTCTGAAGGCCATGTTATCGGCGATGCGGTACGAGATGACTTGATTACTCGCTTCGATGATGTCATGGATGTGTTGGTACATGTTGATCCTGAAGATGATGAAGGCATGTTTGAACACAGCCAGCCATTATCACGCGCCAATGTGCAGGATCTTCTGAATCAGCATTTGGTAGAGTTTAAAGCGGCGATAGAAGATTTCAGAATCCATTACCTGGATGGTCAAATTGAGGTAGAAATTATTTTGCCCTACGCGCTCAGCAATGAACAACAAAATCTGGAAAAACTGACTAGCCAATGCAAACGTTTACAAAAAGACGTTGCGCAAATCAATAACGTATTAATATTTTTTAAAATTTAACAGAAGGACTCGATTATGGCCGTAGGGCAATGTGATTTTCCTGACCTGCCAGATATAACCGGTATTCAGTTGGGTACCTGCTGTGCGGGTATCAAGCAAACAGTCAAAGACGATATCGTCGTGATTCAAATGACTGAACAGGCGACGTGTGCCGCAGTTTTTACCCAAAATGCCTTTTGCGCAGCACCAGTCCATGTTGCCAAAGCTAATCTGACACAATCACCACGCTGGTTGTTGATTAACTCCGGCAATGCCAATGCCGGTACTGGCGAACAAGGCATGCAGGACGCTTTAAGCTCTTGCGCCAGTTTAGCTGAAGTTGCGGGCGGCTCAGCCAAGCAAGTATTGCCTTTTTCTACCGGCGTAATAGGTCAACCTTTGCCGGTACAAAAGATTCAATCAGCCTTACCCGCAGCAATAGCTGATTTATCAACCAGCCATTGGTATAAAGCTGCAAAAGCGATTATGACCACCGACACCTTTCCTAAAGGAGTCAGTAAAACCATTACCCTAGCCGGACAAACCATTACCATCAATGGTGTATCGAAAGGCGCGGGCATGATTCAGCCCAACATGGCCACTATGCTGGCGTTTATGGCGACCGACGCAAAAATAAGCCAGCCACTGTTACAGAGCTGTCTGGCGTTTGCCGCTGAGCAATCTTTCAACCGAATTACCGTTGATGGCGATACCTCCACCAATGATGCTTGTGTGTTAATGGCTAGTGGTTGCAGCTTGGTGCCCGAAATTACTGCGGGAAGTGAAGCTTATCAAGTTTTTGCCGATGCCGTGTTGGCAGTTTGCAAGCAATTGGCGGAGTTGATCATCAGAGATGGTGAAGGCGCTACCAAACTGATGCGCATTGTCGTCGAACAAGCTAAAACCGATGCTGAAGCCGTGCAAGTGGCTAAAACAATCGCCCATTCACCTTTAGTCAAAACCGCATTTTTTGCCAGCGATCCTAACTGGGGGCGAATTCTGGCAGCCGTCGGACGTGCCGGCGTGGAAAACATGGTGTTGGAAGATGTACAAATTTATCTGGATGACGTGTGCATCGTCAGAAATGGCGGCCGAGATCTAGCTTATACAGAAGAGGCCGGACAACGGGTAATGAATCAAGAAGAGATAATCGTCAGAGTTATTTTGGGGCGTGGCACAACCACTCAGGAAGTACTTACCTGTGACTTTTCTTATGATTATGTAAAAATTAATGCCGAATACCGAACCTGAGCTCTGCCCCTTGCAAGTCGCCGTTGGTGTCGTTAAAAACGCGGACGGCAATATTTTAATCGCCTTGCGTAATCCAGCAGCACATCAAGGTGGATTATGGGAGTTTCCAGGCGGGAAACTCGAGGCGGGGGAAACCGCCGAACATGCGTTGGTTCGGGAGTTAAAAGAAGAACTTAACGTCACCGTGCATTCCGCATCGCCGCTAATATCGATCAACCACCAATATCCCGACTTACACGTACATTTGCTGGTGTTTTTGGTTGAGCAATTTGCAGGTCCGGTGCAAAGCCAAACCGGACAACCGTTCCAATGGGTAGCACCGGAAAAACTGCCGGATTACACCTTTCCTAAAGCCAACCAGCCTATTATTACCGCAGCCAGATTGCCAGATCGATACGCTATCTGGGATGATGCTGATGAGCTACCAGTCATGCCAAAGCTGGGCAAGATCCTGGCTCGCGGCGTTAAGCTCATCCAGGCCCGATTAAAAAATACCCCGGCCGGCCAGGTACAGATATTTATGCAGCAGGCTTATCATTTATGCCAGCAACAGCAAGCCCTGCTGCTAGTTAATTCGGCCGTAACCAATGCCCATTTTTTAACAGCTGATGGCTTGCATTTAACCAGTCATCACCTGCTGGCATTGAACAAACGTCCTAAAGACATTACATGGCTGGCCGCCGCCTGCCATAACCAGCAAGAGTTGCAACACGCACAAAAAATTGGCGTGGATTTTGTCGTCTTGGCTCCAGTGTTGGCGACAACTACCCACCCTGACACACCCCATTTGGGCTGGCCAAGTTTTAGCAATTTAGTTGCCGATACTGTCATACCGGTTTATGCCCTGGGCGGTATGTCAGAAGCTGATTTAAGCACTGCAAAACAGGCTGGCGCTCAGGGCATTGCCGGGATCAGTACGTTTCTCAGCAATTAAAAGCGGCTATTTTGAAAATCCAACTTTTATGCTTCGCTATTTGTTTCGATTGATAGCTAAACATCTTTTCAGCTTTAATAAAATCTGAATAGCCAAGGCAACACGGTAACCGGGTTAGCCTCTTATAAAAACTGTTCATCATCCACATTCAATATACTTATCGATAACACAACGCCGACAAAAATCTCTGTTTTAAGCTCGGCCGGTAATATCTCACAGCTCGTCTCACCCGCTAAGGTGATGACACGATTCTCATAACGCAGTCCAATGCCTACACCAAATAGAAAATTTGGTAAAAGATAGTTTTTAACTCGAGTCGGCTTCTGTTTTGAACAGTGATTTGTTCTAAAGGGTGGTGAGTTTATTGCTGTTCGCGGGAGCACGTATTGAGCTCGCAGGCTTTTAATGGAACCAACAGGCGGGCAGTTGGGCTGAGTTATTTTCAATAGTCGCAAACTTAATGAGGTTTGATATGAACAATTTTAAGCAAATACACAAGGCTGCGCTCGTGGCTGGAGCGCTGGGAACGGCCTTAGCAGGGCAGGCAAGTGGTCAGGATAATCAATTATGTCAAAGTGGAGAGCGGCAACAACAGAAAAACTGGACTCTCGATTTGACAGGTCTGGCGGGGTTTAACGGTACCACGGTTCTGGGCGTGAAGCAGCATGTCATAAAAGGCATCGACGAGGTCAATTCTCTAGCATCCTCACAACTTAAGCCGGTCGCTGACAACGGCGACCTTGTTTTGTCGACGGGAGATACAGGCGTAGCATATGCTGCCGGACGCGTTACCGATTTAACGGGTGGCGGCCAATCCGTTAGAACCAACGCTTATGGTGTAGAAAGATATCTGGCCGATGGAGGCGCCACGAAACAAGGTTGGGAAATAACTTTTGAATTCAAAGATACGGGCGTTACTTTCACAAATGTTGACGCCAATAATGCAAATTGGGATCATCGTGCGCCGAATAGTGGTGTTTTAATTGTCTATGCGGGTAAAACGGGCGTAGGTGGTATGGCAGACATCGAAACTGGTGAACATGTAAGAGCACCAAATAAAACTGTGATCGGGCAGTTTCATATCTGCACTGATTGCTCTGGTAGCGGCGGCGTCGCCCACCCTACAACCAATGATGGTTCCGAGGATGCGACTTATATTCTTGATCCCGGCACCGCCCCTGCAGGGGTTTGGTTAGATGCTAATGGCAACGATTTGAGCCTTCCTGGCGCACAGCTACGGATTCATGTTGACACAAATTTCGATGGGAATCCGGGTAATGCAGTCAATCCGTTTAGTTATAAGCCTCCGCTGTTTATACAAGACGGCGTGGATCAATTTGGTGTCAGCGAATGCGGAAACACTGTAAACGACACCTGCGTTAGAAATGATGGTAGTGCGACTATTAGCGCGGTGGTTCCATATTGCGGAATACACAAATGGTATTTCGGCAAGCAAAACCCTCCGTTTAACTCAGATAACCCCAAGCTACCACTGCCTCCCATAGCCACAATCCAAGTGAAGGACGAGTTCGCTGACCGCCCCAACCTTAAAGCTAACTTCCTGCAAGGTCTATGGAATCCAGCAAGAAAAGACAATGGTGACAAATTTGGTGTGGGACACTATAGCTGTTACGGTGTCAGCGCCTTCGGTTCTCCAGGGAAAGTTAATTTTGAAACCACTAACTTTGGTCTTGATACCGCTCAGGTCGGTGTTCCTAGAGAGCTATGCATATCTGCGCATAAAGATGCAGTAGGAAATCCTATTCCTGCCGCTCCAGCGGCTGAGCCTGCCTATCTCTGCTACGGCGCCAGCAGCAAGCAGGATGGCTTTCCGCAAGTCCATCAAATCGAAGATTTGAATCTGCACTTTGCACAAACTAACCTTCCGACAACAGACCGATCCATTAAAGGTCTAGCCATGTTCTGTACGCCTGTGGGGTTAAAGGGGAATCCAGCGCCGAACATCAGCCAAGAAGTTCAAGCTGATCCCCTAACTTGGATGCACAAAGCGTGTTACGACATACCGGATAAAGTTTACCCAAATCCGTTTATTAAAGTGAATTTACTCGATGACTTTATTCAAGCGGCAGTAGGTCAGGATATCGTTTTCTCTGCTGAAAGAGAACGGCGTTTCTGCGAACCGGCGATTAAATTGCCTTAAGCAGGTTAACGTTTCGTTGTAACTAAAGTCTAATCCCGCTCTGCCGTTCAATGCGGCAGGGTGGGATTTTTTTATTTGGGCTTGCAGATTTAAACTGTCAGGTTTTAATGACATCGATTTTGGCCTGTCACAAAAAGCCGCCTATTTTTATAGCTAACACATGCGTATTTATACGTATTGTTATTCACCACCATTACTCTATGATTTCCACCGCAGGTCTGTGGTTTTAGACTGTAAGAAGCCGCGCGGCGCTTAGTCTGTACGCCATTTTTTGTCTACGCCAGCGGTTAATTGACACGATACATAATTCAATTATGGAAGAGTTGGCAATGAATCAAGAGCAGACTTTAGAATGTATTAGCCTCATCTACCAAACAGCAATGGATAGTCGCAAATGGAAACCGCTGTTAAATTCGTTAGAACATTGTCTTGGCGGGGCGACCCTAGCGTGGGTTGAATATGACCCCGTATCCAAAGCCGGAAGCATTGTCCATGCCAGTGGACATGACCCTGAGTATATACGCAGCTATCATAACCACTATGCTGAGCTCGATCCTTGGATGCAATTTGACGCCTTACAGCAGGAAGGCGCTGTGCTTTTGGGAGAGCAAATGATCGACGATGAAAGCCTGCTTAAAACAAGTTTTTATCATCACTGGTTAGAGCCGCAAGATCTTTTCTACCAGATCTGCGTTGTTGTTAAGCAACAGGATGGGCATAGCTTTTGTCTGCAGGCCCTACGCTCCCGGTCTGCAGGTTCCTTAGCCGGTGAAGAGCAAAAACTCTTTCAAACCATCGCTCCGCACTTAACCCAAGCGATCAGCCTAAACCGCTATCTGTGGCAAATGATCATGATTAAAGATGTCCTGCAGTATCAACCCTATACTATTTTGGTGGTGGATCATGACGGTGCAGTGCTGTTTGCCAACACGCCAGCTGCGAACGTGTTAACTGAGGAAAATGGAATCTTTATCCGTAATAACATTTTGATTGCCAGCAACAACCATTTAAACAGAAAACTTAAATCGTTGATCGATGAGGCAAGCCAGTCTTCAACTCCACCCAATTTGGAAACATTATCGAATACACCGTTGGTAGTTTCTCGTGGTAAAACCAAGCAGCCGTTATCCGTCATGGTACTGCCATTACACCGAAAATTAAGACTCGCTCTCGGCCAGACCAATAAGGTAGCGATTGTGTTTATCAGTACGCCTGAATTGGGTAGCGAGTTGCCTTGTTCGGTTTTAGCGACCTTGTACGGTCTGACCCCGGCTGAAAGCCGTCTGCTCCGCCTAATTCTAAATGGATTAAGGCTTTGCGATGCGTCTGACGAGCTCGGCATTACTCAAAATACCGCACGAACCCATATGAAGCATATATACGCCAAAACCGGCGCTGAACGCCAAGTGGACTTGGTACGGCTAGGGTTAAACTGGAATTCCTTAGTGACTCAACAATAAAAAAGTGTAGAAGTTCAGCTGAAGTTGTAAAACCAATAAGTTTGCCTACTATCCCTTCTGCAACGGGAGAAGGTTAGGATGAGGGTTCAAAAAAATAACTTAATTGGTATAAGCCGCTGCCGAGAGAATGAAATATTTTTCGTATTAACGAGCCTTGTCGCCCATCGCAGAAATATTAGCCGTCTTTCGGTTGATAGCAGATAAAGATCATATTTATTTTTGCCGAGATTTGCTCAGCCAGCCAGCCCAGCTCATTACTAGGCCAAATAAAACAAGGCTAAATGAATCAGGTTCCGGTATTGATTGGGTAATGACCGTTTCGGTATATCCAAAAATGATGGTTTGGACCCCGTTTCCTGCGCTCAATTGATTGTCTGAATTTTCAAAATCTGCAAAACTCTCAGACCACCCTACGTTCAGAAATGCGGCTTTACTGACCATCGTCAATGTATTGTTGGCAAGTAATGCGGCTGTAACATCGCTAATCGTTATGCCCAGCGCACTTGCACTGCTTTTGGAATTAACCATTTCGTTTATAGATTGGTTCAACAGTTCACTCAATCCGTCAGCAAAAAAATCTGTTCGTCCTCCGGAAGTCAGCAATGCCTCATTCACAAAGGCAGAGGTTTGGCTTTTAACAGATCCACTCTCCGGGCTTTGATCATCTTCTGGTTCGATTAAATGCCCCGCAGAAACAGCCAGTGACTCAACATCACTATTGGCTAGCGAGGAAGCCGCCCCGTCAGAGAACCCCAAATCGCCGAGCGAACCGAAAACCGTGGCTTTGCTGATTGATGAGGTAGACAAGAACGCAGTGCTGAATGAATTGAGACCCTCATAGTAAAGTGCGATAGCATCGCTCTGTTGAGTGCCGGACGTTTGTGCGTCTGCACTGAGCAGGATCGAACCCAGTCCGGAAACCGCGTTGCTTTCGCTGATTCCTTCAGACGCGGATGCTACGTTAACACCTAAGCCGACCGCGCCATCACCGAAAATCGAGCTGATTTCACTGCTTCCATTTGCCAATGCGGCAGCTCCTGCCGTTGCAGTGATCACTGACTCCTCTATAACCGCCGAGGTTTCTACCTTGCCTAGCGCCTCATAATTGGACAGTTCGTCACTACTAGCAATACCATCAGTAGAGGGATGAATAGTAATCGATACGACCGTCGCAAAACTGTTTGCGCTGTTGCGACCATCGCTTGACTCAGCAAACGTAGTACTGGAGGCGACATCCATTTTGGCAATGCGGCTTTCGTCTATTTCCCACTGAAATGAATTGCCGAGTTTAAAATCGGCAAAAGGGCTTGCATTGGTTATTGTTGGAGAATTCAGCGCTACAAGCAGAACAGTAAATTTTATTATGTTATTAGTATTCATTTGCCACTCGCTTTCCAGTTGTTAGTAAAACAGGTTGTAAACAACCCGATGCAACACTCCATTTTTGCAGGCTAACCCGCACTGACAAACCCCAACCCTTGAGAGAGATAACACAAGTTTGAAGTAATCATCTACTGTCACATCTTATCGTGATAGGGCGACAAGTAGCGTTCAAAGGCTAATAGATTAAAACAAGCCAAACATCACCCATTCAGGTGATAAATATTCACCCTAATGGGTGATGACGATTTGCATTGACCGACCTAATATCTCACCCGCAGGCTGACGTAGACGAAGTTTTATGCAACTTTCAATTGTTGTAGGTTTACGAAGCTGGCAAGTAGTTAACGCTTTCATGTGGAGTCATTCATATGAGAGGTTTGCTAAATCTGATGCCTGATTTCTTGTCAACTGGCAACCGACGTTGACGGGTATTGGGCCTTTGATATCTAAACTTTAAAGTTAGGAGAGATACCATGAACAAAAAAGTAATTTCCATGATTTGCGCTTCATTTCTTTTTGGTGCAGCGGGTGCTGCCAATGCGGAAGGTGCAATCACCTTATCTGCTGCTCAAATGGATAATGTAACGGCCGGTGTTGGTTTCAAAAGTTTTACCGACGTTTACAAAAAGCTGGAGATTTCAGAGCTGATCACAGAGCAAAAATTGGCACTGTTTCAAGCGGCAACTTATGTGACAGGGTTCTCAGCAGTAGCTGAAGCTGAATCAGATGCGGAAGGCCCCAATGCCGATGCGCAAACTTTCACCTTCACCGAAATTGAGCCGCCAAAAGCCAATGGGTTCGCCAAGGTCAATTC
The DNA here is from genome assembly GCA_965247565.1 of Methylococcales bacterium. Lineage (GTDB taxonomy): Bacteria > Pseudomonadota > Gammaproteobacteria > Methylococcales > Methylomonadaceae > CBDFHF01. The sequence goes on from CBDFHF010000003.1 coordinate 95,951, forward strand.
ACTGGCAAAGAGCATTGCTTTGATGTCATTGAGCTCAAACGGCCCAACAGCTCCATAATAATTTCTTAACCCTGTTAACTGATTGATTTAATTGCTTTGGCAAGAAGTGTTTTTAGTCGATAGGGGAGAAATGGGGTGGTGTGCCCCGCCATCGAAAGGTGGCGGGGCACATTTTTGGTAGGTGGGAAACCTCTCTCTAAATTACATAAATTTTTTGACTTTGATGGTGGCAAAGTAAGCTATTTGCTCTCCTGGCCAACAATCATCATAGTAACTATTCACGATACAAAGCCAATGCAGATGCGATTTTCCTTTATTTTGGCAACTATTCTACTTCAACTTCCGGATATATCCTGGGGCGATGACAGGCTAGAGGTAAAGTCCGTATTGGAGATGCGCCAGGAAAACGTTGTAGTTCAGGAATGGGATTTGAGTTGTGGCGCTGCAACCCTAACTACCTTGTTGAATTATCAACATGGTGATTTCGTTTCGGAAAGGGAAGTTGCTGAAGGACTAATGAAGCGTAAGGAATATATCGAACATCCATTTTTGGTTCAAATCCGGCAGGGTTTTTCATTACTAGACCTGAAAAATTATGTCGATGCTCGGGGTTATCGGGGTATCGGTTTCGGTAAACTCAGCCTCAAAGAACTTATCAGCAAGGCGCCTATCATCGTGCCCATACAATCCAATGGTTACAATCACTTTGTTATTTTTCGTGGAATCGCAGGTAATCGTGCGCTATTAGCAGATCCTGCGTGGGGTAATCGTACGCTGCTTGTTTCCAGATTTGAAGATAGCTGGATTGACTATCCGGAGCTTGGCAAGATTGGCTTTGTAGTCGAACGTCAGGATGGCTTGGCACCACCGAATAAGTTAGCTCCGCGTATTGATGAGTTTGTTATGTTGCAATAATCAAAAACAAAAGTTTTTAACGGGTAGCAAAATATTTTCGTTCAATAAAAATAATAATTACAACTCAGGAGAAAAGATTATGGAATCGACAGTGCAAACAGGGATTCACGAAAAAAGCACAAATGAGTCTAGGTGTTTTTTGTCTTTATTAGTTTTTTTTTGCGGGTGTGGCCTACCTGTTTCTGCAAGTGCAGCGAGTCAAAGCCCAACGAACACAGAACTGCAGAAACAACTGCAAGAACGCGATGCCATCATAGACGATCTTCTGCACCGGGTCAGGCTGCTTGAAAACAAAGCCAATCAACCTGCTTCCGCTACGGGTAAGGTTACATCAGTGCCCACACAAAGTCAGTCAGTAGCCGCACAGGAACGACCTTCTGCATCGAAAAAAACAAAATCCGGCAGCGCAAGTGGTGGGGCGGGCTCTTTTGAAGTCGACGAGAAGACCGCGATTCGGGCCTTGGAACGTACATTAACAACCCAGGGCGCATTGCTTTTACCGGCGTGGGGCTTGGAAATTCAACCTTCATTTAGTTATAGCCGAGCAAACCAAAAGGAAGCATTTTTAAGGGTGGTCGGTGAAGATCCTTTGGTAGGTAACCTTGAACAACGCTCAGACAGTTATACGTTTGGCATTCAAGGACGACTAGGTTTGCCGTTTGATTCGCAGTTTGAACTTTATCTTCCTTTGAGAATGAGGGATCAGTCTCTTTTTGAGCCCGTGGGTTTTATTGATAAAAGTGAAACGCAAACAACGGCTTGGTCATTGGGCGATTTGAGCATCGGATTTGCGAAAACTTTATTACGCGAAAAAAATTGGTGGCCTGATTTAATTGGACGCGTAACCTGGGATTCCCACACAGGCCGAAAGACTAAGAACGGTATAAGCCTAGGGGATGGTTATCATGAACTGGAAGGATCCTTGACCGCAATAAAACGCCTCGATCCACTGGCACTGTTTACGGTTATTAATTATCAAAGAGCTTTTGAAAATGATAACTACAAGCCAGGAGATCAGTACGGTATATCGTTAGGGGTATCCATGGCTACCAGTCCCGAAACTTCAATCAATGCAATATTCCAACAAAGCTTTGTTTTGGAGAATATACAAAACGGTAAAAAGACCGTTGGTAGCGACCAAAGTATCAGTTTGCTCAGCCTGGGTGTTTCCTGGACGGTCGGACGTGGAAGCCTGTTATCCATTAGCCCTACCATCGGCTTATCGGAAGATGCGCCGGACTACGCTGCTACCGTATCGTGGTCTTATCGCGTGCAGTGATGCAGAAAGCCTAATGAGGGGAAAGCCGCCGTTGGTTGAAGGGCGGCTTTTCGCTGATCAGTTCTTAGTTATCGTGGTAAAAATCCCACCGCCACTTCTTTTTATACTGGAAGTGAATGCCCGGTAACCAAATGAATTCGCTCGTATAGTTGACGTTAACGTCGCTCCGGACTGGGTTTGCAAAGTGACTACTTCGTTGCGTTTCGTATTAAAAAGTAAACCGTCCCGCCCAAAAGTAAATGTAAAATTTCCTAGCGCTCCGGCAGTTACGGATTCCATTTGCTCCGAATTCAGCAAAAACGGCGCCTCGGCACTCCAGCAAGGAGCGCTACATAACAATGCTAAGCCACTTACAATGACTATTGATATTTTATTCATAATTAACCACCTATGGTTGTTGATCTGAAGGATCTTGCAACTCGGAAAAAAGGAATAACCAAACCTCTCCCGTCTACGCATTTATATAATTAGGTAGTTGATATGTCATCACCTATAAAGGTGAACAGCTCTCAGTGGCCCTATCTATTTTGGGTAAAACCATCCGGCCAAAGACGGCTTGGACGAGCAGCTGCTATTTATGCACAAGTCAGCTCAATCGGTATTTTTATGGTGAGCCTGTCTAAAAAACCGTCCGGTTTTTGTCAATCATTACATTTTTTGATGCTGAAACAGAACTGGTCAAGGAAACTTTCAACTCTCAAAAAACCTCCAGCGCCAACATAATGGCATCTTCCCGACCATGAGTTGCCGGATAATAGCCCTTTCTTATGCCTATTTCGTTAAAACCCATAGACTCATAGAGCGCAATAGCAACGGTGTTACTGGGTCTGACTTCCAAAAATACCGTTTCGGCGCGACCTTTGATAATGTCCAGCAAGCTTTCCAGCATCTTGCGACCTATACCCTGGCCTTGCTCGGACGGGTCAACACAAATATTTAAGATATGCGCTTCGCCAACGGCGATAGACACAATAATGTAACCGACGATAGTATCCTGCTCTTCACAGACCCAGCAATCGTAACGGGCTCGAAAACAGTCTTTAAAAATATCCTCACTCCAGGGAAATTGATAACTTTTTTCTTCAATCGCCAGCACATTGGAAACATCTGAGCCAGTCATTCTGCGTAATCGTAATAAATCATTTTTGCCAACAGACCCGGGGAATACTTTGGCGTAAAACTCTCTATCCGCATCATAGACTACAAAATTTTTAAATTTATCAACCCAACCACGCATAATTAACCTTCACTTTTCTTAATTTGTTGCACGGCAAAGAGCAAATCTTGCCAAGCTTTGCGTTTTTCTAATAATGAACGTAGCAAATAAGCCGGATGATAAACCACGACCACCGGAGTTGTCCCCAAAAAATGGACCTTACCCCTGAGTTTGCCAATGGGTTGATCTGTTTTTAATAGCGTTTGCGCCGCAATTCGGCCCACTGCTAATATAATTTTTGGCTGAACTAAATCCCTTTGACGTTGCAAATATTGGCTGCAGTGTTGTATTTCGTCCGGTTTAGGGTCACGGTTATTGGGTGGTCTGCATTTAAGAATGTTGGAAATATACACATCTTCTCTAGCCAGCCCTATCGCCCTCAGCATTTCTGTTAACAACAAACCAGCTTTGCCAACGAAAGGTAAACCCTGTATGTCTTCGCTTTGGCCGGGGGCCTCTCCAATCAGCATCCAATCTGCTTGTTGATTACCGCTACCGAAAACGGTCTGAGTGCGGGTTTCGCAAAGATTACATAGTGTGCAGTCGGCGACTTCAGCTTTTAAGGTAGTCCAACTATCGCTGGCAAACTCAGTATGGGGAATGTCGATTCGATTTGTTGGTGTGCTAACATCAGACTGCGGTTGCTGTGGAACAGTAAACCGGTGCTGCCATATATCGATACCTAGAGCATGGAGGTATTGCAGACGAGTTTCGTTATCCATAACTAACCATTAGTCGCTTGTACATTCCTGCGCCGAAGCGCAGGAACTCTGAAAGAACCCAAAATAACAATCAAACATCGCCTTTTTGTGGGTGTCTGCGTTGATCGGGCGTATGCAATTTATTAACCGCATTGATATAGGCTTTAGCAGAAGCAATGACAATATCGGTATCTGCACCCAAGCCGTTGACGATTCGTCCGGCCTTCTCCAGACGCACTGTCACTTCGCCCTGAGCGTCAGTACCATTAGTGATGTTGTTGACCGAATAAAGCTCTAAGGAAGCATTCGATAGCACCAATTTTTCAATGGCTTTTAAGCTGGCATCGACTGCGCCACCGCCATCAGAATTACCAGTGACTTCTTTATTATCAATCCGCAAAGTCACAGTAGCATTAGGAATCTCACCAGTTTCTGAGCACACTTTTAGAGCTATTAACTTGATCGATTCGTCTTCGGGCTCCAAACCACCTTCGGAAACCAATGCCTGTAGGTCTTCATCGAAGATCTCGTGTTTTTTATCCGCCAATTGTTTAAACCGAGCGAAAGTTTCGTTAAGATCTTCTTCAGAGTCAAAATCAAAACCCAATTCAGTCAAGCGACTTTTAAAAGCATTTCGCCCGGAATGCTTGCCTATGACCATGCGATTTGCCGACCAGCCCACATCTTCAGCCCGCATGATTTCGTAAGTCTCGCGGTTTTTTAATACGCCGTCTTGGTGAATACCGGATTCATGCGCAAACGCATTAGCACCCACAATAGCTTTATTAGGCTGCACAGGAAAACCGGTTATAGACGAAACCAATTTTGAGCAAGTCACGATCTCGCGGGTATCTACGGTGGTTTGGCAAGAGAATACATCTTGTCGAGTACGCACTGCCATAACCACTTCCTCTAAGGAAGCATTGCCGGCCCGCTCCCCCAAACCATTGATGGTACACTCAACCTGTCTGGCGCCATTCATCACAGCTGACAAGGAATTCGCTACCGCCAAGCCCAAATCATTATGACAATGCACAGAAAATATCGCTTTGTCTGAATTGGGTATACGCTGAATCAAATTGGCAATCGTAGCGCCAAATTGTTGCGGAATACTATAGCCAACCGTATCTGGGATATTTAAGGTGGTAGCACCAGCATCGATTACCGCCTCCAGAATCCGGCACAAAAAATCTTCTTCCGAGCGCCCGGCATCTTCGGGCGAAAACTCTACATCATCAGTGTATTGCCGTGCCCGCTTGACAGCTTTTACTGCATACTCAATCACTTGTTCCGGCTGCATTTTTAATTTCATTTGCATGTGGATGGGTGACGTAGCAATGAAGGTATGGATCCGAGCTCTAGCCGCGCCTTTTAAGGCTTGACCAGCTAAATCAATGTCTTTATCCAAGGCTCTGGACAAACCGCAAACCGTGCTGTCCTTAATGATGTTGGCAACGGCTTGTACCGATTCAAAATCACCTCCACTGGCCGCCGGAAAACCGGCTTCAATCACATCAACCTTCAAGCGTTCCAATGCTTTAGCGATGCGTACTTTTTCTTCACGCGTCATCGACGCACCGGGACTTTGCTCGCCATCGCGCAAAGTGGTATCAAAAATAACTAATTTGTCTTTCATAAAAACTCCAAATACGGAGAAGTATCAACGTTGCCGTCGATATAGAAATAAGGGGATTTTAAAATTTAAAAAGCGTGAAAAGATAGATGCCCATCAGGGCAGCAGTCTTAAAGACAGGAAGAAAAGTACACAGAACACCGCGCCAGTTGACATTGCGTCAGCGAACGGTTTTACGGGGTTCTGTATGCTCAAAATATTCATGGTTCCTGACTATACGCGAATGATATTAGGCGCTCAAGCATATTTTTATGGCTTTCTGCCTTGTAAGCGAGTCTTACGTTTCCGCACCCTCATCACCAAAGTAAATATAGGGCCGGAAATCGCATATCCAAAAAATAGCAAAAACAGCATGGCTTCCGGCTGCGCCATCACAAACGCAATGCTTAGCATAACCATCGTTGATACAAAAAAAGGCACCTTGCCCTTTAAGTCAATTTCTTTAAAACTAGAGTATCTAAAGTTACTCACCATCAGCAATCCGGTGCCTATAGTTAATACAATCGCAATATACTTAACGACGTCAACATCGTATTGGTACTCTAAAGAAACCCAAATAAATCCGGCTAAGATTGCCGCCGCCGCAGGACTGGGTAATCCCTGAAAATAGCGCTTATCAGCAGTTTCCAGCTGTGTATTAAAACGCGCCAGGCGTAATGCGCCTCCTGCTGTATGAACAAATGCAGCAAACAATCCCAATTTACCTAATGACGAAAACGCCCATAAATACATCACTAACGCTGGCGCTGCTCCGAATGACAACATATCGGACAAACTGTCATATTGCGCTCCAAATTCGCTTTGAGTATTAGTCAACCGCGCGACCCTACCATCTAAACCATCCAGGATCATGGCCACAAAAATAGCTACCGCTGCTGTTTCAAAACGCCCACCCATAGCGGAGGTAATTGCATAAAAACCGGAAAACAAGGCTCCAGTAGTAAATAAGTTTGGTAATAAATAAATGCCACGACTACGGCGAACAGAGGCGCTTTTTTGAGCCATTTTTAAATTAATCCTTATTTAATGATACATGTAAGTAACTGCGCGAATTATACAATGAGGACAAATACAATATCCTTGTTTATAAGATTTTTTATCTAAACAGGTCAGTGCATGTAATGTATCATTTCAGCGCTTATAAAATTGACAGAGGGTTTATGGCTATCTATACGGAAGGAAAAAAGGCAAGGCGTATCGCGGCAGTGCTTTATCTACTGTTTATGGGTTTTATTCTTGGGGGAACCTATTTATCGCAGCAACAAAAAGAAGCTGATGGCGAGCAAATGCAGAATAGTGTAAGTCGCTAAAGTCACGTCAGGAAGTAACCTATGCCTACAAAATCGAAGTCCTGATCGTCCAGAGTAGTTCTGGACGATCAGAATTACAACAGCTTAATTTGATTTCTCCGCTTTTTTGGATTCCAAAAAACCTACCCCGCAAACGTTTTGACCTGCTCCAAAATTCCTTTGGTATCCAAGCCACAAAGCGCCAACAACTCCTCGCGTGTTCCTTGTTCGACAAAACTATCCGGCAGACCGATATTGAGTACTGGCATAAGGATTTTTTGGGCTTGCAGAAATTGATTAACCGCACTACCCGCGCCGCCCGAAAGCACGTTTTCTTCTAAAGTGACTATAACGTCATGGGTTTTTGCAATCTCCAAAATCAGTACCTCATCGAGCGGTTTCACAAAGCGCATGTTAGCTACCGTGGCATTGAGTTGCTTGCCCGCTTCCAGCGCTGGGGCAACCATGCTACCCCAAGCGAGCATGGCTATTCTGCTGCCCTGGTGTTTAACTTCACCTTTGCCTAGCGGCAGGGCGGTCATGGCTTTTTGTACAGTAACTCCGGGGCCTTTGCCGCGCGGGTAACGCACGGAAGCGGGGCCTTCATGCAGAAAGCCGGTATAAAGCATCTGCCGACACTCATTTTCGTCAGCTGGTGCCATAATCAGCATGTTGGGAATGCAGCCTAAATAACTGTAGTCAAAGCTGCCAGCGTGGGTAGGTCCGTCAGGCCCCACCAGTCCTGCTCTATCGAGCGCGAACAACACGTCGAGATTTTGTAAAGCGACATCATGAATAAGCTGGTCGTAGGCGCGTTGCAAAAATGTGGAGTAAATTGCGACCACAGGTTTTGCACCCTGACAAGCCTGCCCCGCAGCCAGTGTTACAGCGTGTTGCTCGGCAATGGCGACATCAAAGTAGCGATCAGGATATTGCTCTGAAAATTTAACCAACCCCGAACCTTCGCGCATCGCTGGCGTAATGCCTAGTAACCGCTTGTCTTTTGCCGCCATATCACAGAGCCAACTGCCAAACACTTCGGTATAAGTAGGGTGTGGAGAAGGCGCACTCTTGGGCAGACTGTCTTTGTCAGGATCAAATGCTGGCACGCCATGATAGGCCAATGGATCTTTTTCAGCGGGGGCATAGCCTTTACCTTTTTTGGTGACGATATGCAAGAACCGAGGTCCAGTAATCCCTTTGAGATTTTCCAGAGTAGAAACTAGCATGTCCAGATCATGACCATCAATGGGACCAATATAATTGAAACCCAATTCTTCAAACAAAGTACCTGGCACCACCATCCCTTTGATGTGTTCTTCGGTTTTTCTGGCCAACTCCCAGACGCTAGGCATACTGCTTAGCGCTTTTTTACTTTCTGAACGAATCGATGAGTAGAATTTACTGGACAGAACTTTGGTCAGGTAGTTGTTCATGGCACCGACCGGCGGTGAAATGGACATATCGTTGTCGTTTAGGATAACGAGCAGATTAGCATCGATAGCCCCAGCGTGATTCATCGCTTCATACGCCATGCCGCCAGTAATACTGCCATCGCCGATAATGGCAACCATTTGTTTGTCTTCGCCTTTAAGGGAAGAGGCGATGGCCATACCCAAAGCCGCGCTAATGGAAGTACTGGAATGCCCTACTCCAAACGCATCATATTCACTTTCGGCACGACTGGGAAACGCAGACACACCGTTCCTACTCCGAATGGTCGTCATGCGCTCTTTACGCCCCGTCAATATTTTGTGCGGATAAGCTTGATGTCCAACATCCCAAACCAGCTGGTCATTAGGTGTATCGAACACATAATGCAAAGCAACCGTCAGCTCCACAGTACCTAAGCCAGCGGAAAAATGACCACCGGATACGCTTACCGTATGAGTCAGATACTCACGCAACTCTTTCGCTAACGGCTTTAGCTGATCTTTATCTAGCTTACGAACGTCAGCGGGAATATTTATGTCATTAAGCAACGGATAATTAGGTAATGTTTTCATAATTAGTAGAGTGGTTCGCGATAGAACATGAGGATGAGACCAATCTGGAATAAGGCCGCAACTGAAATAAAACCGGCAATGTCTTTACCCGGTTTGTCCAAGTTTAATTCCAGCCATCGACCACAGGCGAGAATAAGGGAGAACACGCCCATTAAGGTATGCCCCACCTGAATAAGAAAAGCGCTTTTAGCCTGAAAACCGACATGTGAATGCGTGAGTAACATTAATCCACCAAATGCAGCCAATACCGGAAAAATATAAGGCAATCGAGTGTGCGCATTTTTCAGCATTCTAGCCCTGACTTCCATAACTCCCAGTACAAACACCAACAAAGTGGCAATACGGTGCTGCAAAATTTCGCCATTATTAAAGGTACTTTCCCAAAACCCCAATGGACCCAGTGGCCAGGATTCCGCATCGCTACGGAAAAATAAAAACACACCCAAACCGACAAATCCCAAAGGCCAATATTCAGTGAAATGCAGATATTTATCGATAAACGGCAATTTGCCTGTAGAAACCCTTAAATACGACAACATGGCAAAAAAACTCATCACTGTCAGAAATATCCCGGCGATATTGTGATTGTAATCTGACCAAGCGGTTGCTGCGGCAGATGGCACTTGACCAATAATTGCTACTCGTCCTGCCTCACCAGCTAATAATTCATCATGCGTTGGTGATGCGGTTCTGGGAATTCGGGGCGTGAAGGCATTGACTACCTCTTGCCAGCTCGCGGTTAGATTAGGGATGTCGATAGCCGGTGGCTGCGATGCTAAACTTGCTGCGGTGAATAATAACGCAACTAGAATAGAAGTTTCGGCTTCTATGTAAAAAGGTACGCGCCTTGTTAAGGCGGTATCATTACCAGAACTACGCTGTAACTGAACAGCGTTTCGGTTTAATAAAGCAAAGCCTAGCGCAAGCCCCATCAAAATAATTTTTACCAGCAATAAGTTTCCATATCCGGTACCGATAAATCCATTCCAGGAATCAATATATTGCAGCGCAATCGGTAAGCCGGAAATCAAAATCATACTCACGGAAACCACACCAAACACAGAAAACCGGTGCAGTAATTGAACCCATATAGTAGCTGGAACACTTTCATCACGCCGCAAAAACCATACATTAACCAACTGAAAAATTCCGCCTACCCAGGCCGCGGCAGCAAGCTGGTGAATGATGGTTAATGACATCAAGATGAAACGATTATCAAATCGCCCTGCCGCATGCACCAGCCACGCCCCGGAAACAATCATTGGCACCGCCATGTAACTTGCCGTAACCCAGTGCTGCTTAGAGAAAGGATGCTGCCGTAAATACTGATAACAGTAACCCGCCAACAACAACGTTAAAACCGCCCGCACGATACCACCAATAAACTGTGTGGTGCTGGCAAATTCTGGAAACGGCCAACGGTTTAATATCGCTGCCATCAACCAGATTTTAAGGATAATTTTAAAAACTTGGGCGGCCACCAACCAAAATCCACCTGTGTAAATGAGTTTAATGGTTCTGTGCAGCAAAACATCGTTATAGCTATGTTGAGCTTGCCAAGGCTTTAATAAAAAAAGTCCCCAAAACAACCCGCCAATCAGCAGGCAAAAGCAGATCAGATCAAATCCACCAATCAAAGAATCAAGAAAATCAGCAATCCCAGCCATCTGCACAACCTAGGGCGAAACTGAAAAATGGATTACGTCTTCGGTCAAATGGCCGTCAGCCGCAAATACTTTAAATCTGAGCGCATACTCGCCAGCATCTAAAGCAGGAATATGCACAATAATTTGCCCTTGTTTACTACCAGTATCCGCCGTCAATAATTCATGTTTATCGCCTTTTCTCACCAAAAATATTTGCGACAAACCCAATTCAATTTTGGAGTTAAAAAAAATCTCTACCTTATCGGGTTTCTGGGCATGGATCGGCGTTACTTTTAGTGAATACTTAGTAACGACTGCGTGAGCAAATGCCTCAGGACTCAAACAAATGAATAGAATAATTAAAACCAGCTTTTTCATAATCTTCCAGATCAGTTCCCCGTTTTTCCTTTTAAAGCGTGCCCGGCCAGATTTTTACCTAAGTCCCAAATTGAGCCAGGCACTTGATGTGTATCAGCAATAGTTTTATCAAACGCGCTAACAATATGATCACGATCTTTAGTGGTTAGATTTAATGGTGGCAACAGTTTAACTACATTCATACCATGCCCTGCCACTTGGGTGAGAATATGATGTTCTTTAAATAAAGGGATGGTAATCATTTGGCAGAACAGACCTTTATTGGCTGCCTCCAACATGGCCCAAGCGGCTTTTAAAGTCAGGCTTTTTGGCGACTTAAACTCGATGGCAATCATCATGCCTTTGCCGCGAGCTTCTTTTAAAAACTCGTATTTACCCGCTAATGCATGGAGACTATTAATAATTTCGGTACCGATCTTAGCGCTATTTTCGACCAGCTTTTCTTCTTTCATGACATGCAACGTCGCTAGTCCTGCCGCCATCGCCATGTTATTTTTAGCAAAAGTAGAACCATGCACGACAGCCCTATCCATTCGGTTGTAAACGGTATCCATTATCTTTTGAGTCATTGCTACTGCACCAACCGGTACAAAGCCACCCGATAACGCCTTCGCCATACAAATCATATCCGGTTGGACATTCCAGTGATCTATCGCCCAAAACTTGCCGGTACGACCTAAGCCAGTCTGTACTTCATCTGCCACAAATAAAGTACCGTATTTTTTGCAGAGTCGTTGTACCTCGGGCAAATAATTATCCTCCGGCAAATTAACACCCTTACCTTGCACTGGTTCAACGATAAAAGCAGCAATATCCTTATTACTCAAAGCATTTTCTAAGGCGACTAAGTCATTAAAGGGTACTGAAATACACCCTGGCAAAAACGGCCCAAAACCTTCGCGAAAAATGTTTTCACCAACCAGCGACAATGACCCCATAGTTAACCCATGATAGCCATGATCGCAAAATACGATTTTTTCTCGCTTAGTGGTGTAGCGGGCGAATTTGATTGCCGCTTCAACAGCTTCGGTTCCAGAATTACAGAAGAACATTTTATTGATGTTTTCCGGCGTGGTCTTCAATAACTCTTGAGCCAATAAGCCACTGAGCAATGACACGTCCAGCTGTACTAAATTAGGCAATTCCAGATCTAAGGTTTCTTTCAAGGCATTAATGACTGTCGGATGATTTCTGCCAACCGCAAACACACCAAATCCGCTAAGCAAGTCCAGGTATTCGGTACCATCCTGATCATACAGATATTGCCCAAGCGCTCTTTTATAGTGCCGGTCATAGCCTATAGTCTTTAACACGCGCACCATTTGGTTGTTCAAATACTGCTCATACAACTCAAACTTATCAGTACTGTGTTGAGCAAAAAGTTCAGCGATACTAAAAGTCATGGGTACCTCAAAAAGTTAAATTCTTTTGCCGCTAAATGCCGGCAAAACAATCAAAGAACAAACTACTGTAAAAAAAAGGCCAATCGCTAACAACAAGCCCATGCTCGCTACGCCTTGATGCGAAGTAAAAGCTAAACTAGAAAAGCTACATAATGTCGTTATCGACGCAAAAATGATGCCCCGTGTGGTGCTAGTTTGCAGTAGATTTTCGCTTTCATTTAAATTGAAATGCAGTTTATGCATGATCAGGATACTGCTATCGATACCCATACCCAATAACAGAGGCAAGGCAATAATGTTAGCGAAGTTAAAAGAGCTACCCAACAATACGTTGGTTGCCCCGGTCAATAAGGCGGCAAGTGACAACGGCATTATGATGAGTAGTGCATGCCATAGATTTCTATAAATGAGCAGCAATAAAAGAAAAATAGCAGCAAAGGCACCGCTAAATGCTTGGGTAAATGCATCCACTACGGCACGTCCCGAGGCATGATTAGCCACCGGCAAGCCGGATACCGTGTTATCGACTGTTTGCACCTGGGCAACAAATTCTTTCTGATTTTTGGTAATATTTTGGTCTTTTTCTGGAGTAATCAGAACTTTGTATAAACCATCGGCACTGAGCCAATGCGATCGAATACTTTCAGGTAAGTCCGACAAACCGAAAGCGGTGGCGTTCAAACTGGTACGCAGCCGTTCCATAGTATGGGGCAGCAAACCTAACATATTCTGCTCCAGCAACAAATAAGCGGCTGTGGGATTTGGCGTGCCCTCTGCTTGTTTTATAAATGCCTCGATTCGTTGTTGCAACTGTTTCAATGTAGCGACTGGTGCATTGGTAGTTTGCTGAGCAATAGCCTTCTTCAGATCTTCGTTGAACTTCATCAACGCTGCTTTTTGATTAGTATTTTCTGCTAGTTGCGAACTAAAGTTTTCTAATTGGTTACCGAGAATAATACTCAAATCATCGATAGTGGCTAGCTTTCCCTCTTGATCTTTTGCGACAAAGCTAGCCAAGGTAATCGTTTCGTGTACCGCAGGCAACTTTTCCATTTTCGCAGCTAAATTCTGCGCATCTTCGACATTAGTCGTCAACCCTGTTAATGAAAAGGGAGATTCCGTTTTAGATTTTAGTAGCTCCTTTATAGTACTAACCGACTCGCTCTTTGGGTCCCTCATGTTAATGGGGTCAGAGTCAAAGGACAGTTTGGTCAAAACAAAACAACTCCCTATTGCTAGGAAAATGGAAATTATTTTGATAGATTTTGAAAAATGAAACGGCAAAGTCACTAAAAATGCCGGCGAAAATGAAGAACGTATAGGTTTTGGGTTATTAACTGGAAACACACAAAGTAAAGCGGGTAGAACCGTTAACGAAATTAATAATCCGATGAAAATACCACCACCAGAAATGATCCCTAATTCAGAAACGCCTGCATAGTCTGTCGGTATAAAAGCCAAAAAACCGATCACCGTCGACAACGCACATAAAAACAAGGAGGAGCCTACGCCTTTGAGGCTGTATCGGATAGCATTTATGTTAGAAAAACCCTGCGCTTTGCGTTCTCGATAGTAAAGACAAATATGGATTGCATAATCAACCCCTAACCCAATATATAAGCTAGCAAAAGCAACAGAAATCACATTCAGGTGGCCAACCGAAATGGCTGCGAAGCCCGCTGTAAAAATAAGCCCCATCCCTAATACGATGTAGGTTGAAATTAGCAATTTAACAGAGCGCAATCCTATCCATTGGATAACGCAGACCAAAATGGCCGATGCAATACCGGAAATTTCCGCTCCATTACTGACGCTTTCCAATTCCTCATGTTCTAAAGCGGTTTCGCCGGTTATCCGAACTCTAACAGAAGAGTTTTCAGCCATAACCTCTTTACTTGCCGCTCGTGCTGCCGATAAAGCGACTTCGGCAGGCAACATTTCATTAAAGTTCATTTTCGGCTTAACAACTACAAGGGTCCGGTTAGTGTCCGTATTCAGTCTGTTCTCTGCCAATAAATTTTGCCAAGACAAACGCTTGGACTTTCCATTAAGCTGATCGTTTAGATTGCCGTCAATCGCAATCAGCAATGGGTTTAGATCCATAGGTAATGATTGATCGTGCTTATCCAACGCCAGACTGATAATGCCGAATAAACCTTCCAGACTATAGTTTTGGGCTAGATGGCCGATAAATGGCTGTGCATCGGTCAGCTTTTGGGCCAAATCGTCAAGATCCGCAGGTTCCAAATACAACAATGCTTGTTGCCTGAAAAAATCGTTTTCATTAGGTATATAAACAGCATCAAACCGATCTGTTTGTTTACTTAGTAATGCGGCGAGCTTGATACTGGCCTTAGAAGTTTCCTCCGGAGTTTCGGCTTCTACAACCAAAATCGCCGTGGCCGCCTCATGGGGAAAGGCCTTATCAATACGCTTTTGATTTTTCTGAAACGGCAAATCGGGCGATAGCATTTCAGAGGTATTGGTATTGATGGTTAAGTTTTGATACGTGTAATAAGCGGTATACCCACAAAACAAAAAAGAAAACAATAAGATAGCCCAAGGAAAGCGCACAATTTGCAGCTGGCACCATGGAAATATTTTGGCGAAGAATGGTTTTTTCTTAGTCATGCGTAAGAAGTAGTCACGTTAGAATTGGCGATTCCATCCAACTGCCGGGCAACTGTGTGCAAAGTTTTTTTTGCAGCTTGAAAATATAAGCCTAACTTAATTAAGTCTGGCAGCTCGCCTGGATGTCCTGCAAGAAAAATTAATAATTTGCTTAACACCACATCGCCATCGGCATTTAGCGCATAGCTAACGGCTCTCGGCAAATTCATGGTGGCTGGATCGGCAATAGTGCGCAATATTAAGAAAGGCAGGCCATATTGCTCAGCAACTCTTGCAATAGCGGCGCTTTCCATATCCAGCGCAATAGCCGTTGTTTCCTTATGTATCCGTTGTTTTTCCTGACTAGATGAAACAAGATGCTCACTTTCCGCTAAAGTTCCGGTATAGATGGACAAATTATCAGGCAAATGATTTTTTGCTGCATCAAGCCAAACTCGGCTAGTATTGATAAGGCGACCATCTGAAGTCACCAAAGCATCGGCTAAAACCAAATCTCCCGGTTTTAAATCCTGACTAAGCGCAGCGGCGCAGCCCCAGCTTATTAACTGACTTGCGCCATTTGACACTAGCAATTCAGCGGCACGAATCGCATTTTTACTACCTGCCCCCGAAAACGCAACGATAGTTTTATCGTTAATGCCTTTGCAACTGCCTTTTGCAATCTTTACAGTTGTGATGCTGGCTAGTTCCTCGGGTAAAGCAACTACGATCCCAGTGATCACTTATTGTTTAGCTCGTTACGGTACCGAGCTAGCGCCCATAGTGGAAAGAATTTATCGTAACCATGGTATTTCAGATAAAACACTTTCGGAAAACCAGGCGCAGTAAAACACTTGTCGTTCCACACGCCATCAGCTTGCTGATTACGTAAAATAAAATCTATCCCGGCTTTAACTTCTGCGCTATTTGCTTCTCCTGCAGCCATCAACCCCAACACCGCCCAAGCGGTTTGGAAAGCGGTGCTGAAACGGTACTTACCCGTGTAACTAAGGTCATGATAACTGTAATTGTCCTCGCCCCAACCTCCATCTTCGCGCTGTACGCTTTTTAGATAAGCCACAGCCTTACGATACATAGGATCGGTCTTCGGCACATCAGTTTGCTCTAATCCAAGTAATGCCGACCAAGTACCATACACATAATTGGTACCCCAGCGTCCAAACCAGGAGCCGTCCGCTTCTTGTTCGCTACGGATATATTCAATAGTCCGTTGCAAGGCCGGTTTATATTCAGGGTGATCTTTCGCTACCTTTGCCATCAACATTGCGCAGCGAGCGCTGACGTCAGTTGTTGGCGGGTCCAGCAATGCGCCGTGATCCGCAAAAGGGATTTCGTTTAAATAGTAATAGGTGTTATCGACATCAAACGCACCATAACCGCCATTTTTTGATTGCATGCCGACAATCCAGCGCGTCGCTCTGTGGATAGATTCATCCAATTCCGGCAAGTTGGAGTCGGCCATGGCAAAACCAACCACTGCTGTGTCATCAACATCAGGGTAATGGGGATTAGCAAATTGAAAAGCCCAACCACCACCCGCTAAGTCAGGTTTAGATATACGCCAGTCGCCCGGCTCATCAGAAAGTTGTACGCTTTTTAGCCAGTTATAAGCAAGTGTTAAACTGGCGCTATTGCCGACTTTATCAACTTCTTGCAATGCCAGTGCGGATAAACCGGTATCCCAAACAGGTGATAAACAAGGCTGGCAATACGCGTCATGCTCATTAATAACCAATAATTTATCGATAGCTTTGCGCGCCGTTACCACTAGCTCATGATCTTTTGGCATACCCAATAACAGCATGGCTTCGTAAGCATTAACCATAGCCGGAAAAATACCACCTAAACCATCTTCTCCATTTAAGCGTTCGATAAACCAACTTTTCGCCTTCTCGATGGCACGCTGATGCATTTTTTCGGGAATTAACGGCCGTGTTTTACGACCCAAGTAATCCAAGCCCAAAAAGAATTTGTTCAATAAAGTTCGTTCTGGAAAATAATGTTGTTCTTCATCAGGATGGGTAATGAATAGCTCCAAGATACCGACTTTGTGCGGGTTTTTAGCCGTTGCCTTTAAGGTACACAAGATAAATAAAGGTACCATGACTGTTCTTGACCAATAAGAGACCTTGTCAAGGTGAAATGGGAACCAGTCCGGAAATAACATTATCTCCACAGGAATATAAGGCACGCCACGCCATGGCAACTGTTCAAAAATGGCCAGCGCAATACGCGTGAATACATTCGCTTTTGCAGCACCACCTTGGCTAAGAATATAGCTCCTTAGTTTGACCATATGCGGAGCATCGATAGAGTCGCCGGCCATCTTTAAAGCATAATAAACTTTGACACTGCCGCTGATGTCACCAGGACCGTTGGTAAATAGCGGATAACTACCGTCTTCAGACTGGCGAGATCTGAGGTAGTTGGCGATCTTTGCCTGGAGCTTCTCATCAATATCATCAAGATAATGCATCATCATGATGTATTCAGCAGGAATGGTGCAATCGGCCTCTAATTCAAAAACCCAATAGCCTTCCTGGCTTTGCAAGCTTAATAATTTTTCTTGTGCTCTAGCAATGGCCTTGTTCAGGTCAAACGCATTTGAATGGATTGCCGTCGACGAACGGGGGGCATCATTCATATACATGTCATTATTGGCATCAGTAAACATGAGTGCTCCTTAAAGTTTTGAGATAACTTTTGGCGGTTGTTCTGAATAATACCAACCATGAGCTTTGAGCTCGTGACTGGTCATGTTAAAAAGTAGGGACAGCAATTTATTGCTTCGGCCTATTAACTTGGTAGCTAGGATGGTTTTTTTAACATTGCTGCGGCTGATTTTGACTTGCTCGGACTGAGTAAAATCCAAATTCTGCCTGATCTTCTTTAATGTTAAGACAGCCATCCCCAGCGCCCACAAACAAAAGTTGCGAATACCTACTTCGTGAGAAGGGATCAACTGCGTATATGTCAACGCATTTTGTAAGTGTCCGTGCGCTATGCTAATCAGGTGCTTTAAACCGCTTCTAAAATGCTCGTCGTTCGTCTCAGGGGTCAGATTTTTCAAATCATATCCAGTTTCCGTAAAGATATCCTGAGGCAACCAGCACACACCGCGCTGAGCATCATCCCAGATATCTTTTAATATGTTTGTCATTTGCAAACCCTGCCCGAAAGAGACTGACAATTTAAGTAACTCTTCTCTATGCTGGTTAATTTCAGATGAATAGTGACAAAATAGTTTGGCCAACATTTCACCCACACAACCAGCAACGTGGTAACAATAGCGATCCAGGTCTGCGAGTGTCGCTAAACCGCTATGCAAATCTAGTGCTTGGTAAATAGGCATACCTTGAGCCATCACTTCGACACAAGTAGCTAGCGCATCAATCTGGTCAGATTCGAATTTATGAGTTATCTGAATAACGCGGGGGATAACGTTAACTAAGGAGTGCTCTGCGGGGCTAGTTTGTTCGGAAAGTAACGGTGCCAAATCAAGCGCAAACAACTCTGAATTCGCACCGCTCTTTACAATGTTAATAAATTCAGAGCAGAAATATTTCTTTTGATTAGCCGACAGCGAAACTTCGTCTTCTATCGTGTCAACGATTCGGCATAACAAATAAGCATTGGCCACTGGACCATATAGTGACTCTGGCAATTGCGGAATTGTCAATGCAAAAGTCCTGGAGACGCCCTCAAGCAATATGGCTTGAAACTCATCATCAGATAACTTGCTGAGTGATTTTGGATTATCCAGAGAAATTTGAATTTCGCTCATAGTGTTCGGGTATCGAGCCGCAAGCCTTCAATTAAAAAAGTGTGATACAGGCGGCAATAATAGACTGTTTGTTGGTATTTTGCAAAGCAATGTTGTTTTGTTGTCAATATGGCCAGTGGGAACGGTATACTTGGTAAATATTTAAAATAAAAACAGTTGGTTAAGTAATTTTGTTGTACATAGGCAAATAGATACAAAAACTCAATTTTTATCACAGTTTATCAAGAAAATAATGTAAAAACTGGAGTCATTCTATAAAAGATAGTATTCTATCTGTAACGGTAAGCACTTGTATTGTAAAGCTGAGTTGTTAACCCATCGCATTGACACGAATGATACCGCACGATATTGGTACATCATGGTCGATATGTTGCTTTATTACTACAATACTTATTGCCTGCATCACTATCGCAGTTTCAGGGTGGTTTCATAGACCATCGTTAGCTTATAATTTTTGGAGGATTTGCTCGTGGGAGTTCCTTTACGTCAACAACTGGCTGTAGGCAGCTATTTATTTAAACAAAAACTAAAAGGCACAAAAAAATATCCTTTAGTTTTAATGCTCGAGCCTCTTTTTCGTTGTAATTTAGCTTGTGCAGGCTGCGGTAAAATCGACTATCCCGATGATATCTTAGACAAACGTCTTTCGTTTGAAGAATGCATGCAGGCAGTCGATGAGTGCGGCGCGCCCATGGTATCCATCCCAGGTGGCGAACCTCTCATTCACAAAGAAATGCCGCAAATCGTTGAAGGCATTATCGCGAGAAAAAAATTCGTCTACTTATGTACCAACGCCCTGTTACTAAAAAAACGGATTGATGACTACAGGCCCTCGCCCTACCTAACCTTCTCTATTCATCTCGATGGCATGCAAGAAAGACACGACACTTCTGTTTGTCAGGAAGGGGTTTTTGAGCGCGCTGTCGAAGCCATAAAACTGGCACTGGGAAAAGGTTTTAGAGTCACCATCAACTGCACGCTGTTTCAAGGCGAAACACCTAAAGAAGTAGCAGAGTTCCTTGATTACGCGATGGAATTAGGTGTTGAAGGCGTTACCATTGCCCCTGGATTCAGTTATGAACATGCGCCACAACAAGACGTATTTATCAAGGGCACGGATGTCAAAGAATTGTTCAGAGGCATATTCAAGATAGGTAAAGGCCGTAACTGGAAGTTAAATCATTCGTCGCTCTATCTTGATTTTCTCGCCGGAAATCAAAGCTATGACTGTACACCTTGGGGCAATCCTACCCGCAACGTCTTCGGCTGGCAAAAACCTTGCTATCTATTAGCAGACGAAGGCTATGCAAACAGTTTTCAGGAGTTGCTGGACGATACGCCTTGGCAAAAATATGGAACAGTAAACAACCCCAAGTGCGCCAGCTGTATGGCTCACTGTGGCTATGAGGCAACTGCTGTCGAGGACATGCTTAAGAACCCACTAAAAGCACTCTGGACATCAATCAAAGGACCAAAAACTGAAGGAACCATGGCTCCAGAAAAAAATCCAATCTACGCGCGAGATGAAAAAGTGGCGTCGACCCTAGCCGGGATTCCAGTTCGGGTGGAAATTGCCGACAAAAACGCATAACCACTGGGCTTTAATCAAGCCAAGTCTCGATTTCTATTGTTAACAACTTGATAAAACATGTATCGTATCGAATTTTTCACTAGGGCTTATCGGCTATGATCTCTAAAAATATAAAATCATTATTTGTTTTTATGTTGTTTTTACTCGCAGCACCCCAGATTCTTGCTGCTGGTGAAACTGGCTCAGCAGCCAAACAAGTAGTAGAAAAGTTTCAGGCAGAACTGATTAATGTCATGAAAAATGGCAAAAAACTGGGTTATACCGGGCGATACGAAAAGCTTTTCAATTCCGTATCTACCAGCCATGACTTGACTAAAATGGCCCGAGTCATTGTAGGTAAAGAGTGGGAAAAGCTCTCTGAAGAACAACAGAAAAAACTGGTCGACACTATTAATCGGTGGAGCGTTGCTGAATACGCACATAATTTTAAGGATTATACCGGCGAGTCGTTTGTATTTGATTCTGAAGAGGAAACGCCGCGGGGTGGTGTTGTTGTACATTCCCATCTGGTTATACCTGACGAAAAAGAAGTAAAGTTTGACTATATGCTAAAAGGAACTGCGGATACTTGGCGAATTATTGACATTATAGCCAATGGTGTTAGTAACCTGGCCTTAAGAAGATCTGAATACACCTCGATTTTACAAAACGAGGGCTTTGATGCTTTAATAACAAAAATCAACGGAAAGATTGAAAATTATTCAAAGCAATAGGCTAGTTTTATGTCAGATTTTAAACCGCATGCCTGCGGCAATAATGCCGAGGTTAAAAAGATATTATCAACCGCAATTTTAACAGTTGCTATTACCCTAGGCGGCTGCGCAACAACGGATCAAGTTAAACAGGATGCCGTTGCGACCAAAGTGGATCCGTACGAAGGTATCAATAGAAAGATATATAGCTTCAACGATAGTGTTGACAGCTATGTAGCAAAACCTATTGCTGATGTATACAGATTTATAACACCCCAGTTTATGCAAACTGGGGTGTCAAATTTTTTTAATAATCTTAAAAATATCAATGTGGTTATTAATGACACATTACAGGCAAAATTTGGTCAAGCAGCACAGGATACCGGGCGATTGGCGCTTAACACCACATTAGGGCTGGGCGGCTTGTTTGATGTTGCCAAGCATGTTGGCTTTGAACAAAATGATGAAGACTTTGAACAAACGTTAGCGGTTTGGGGTGTCCCACAAGGGTCATATTTGGTATTGCCCTTTATGGGACCAACGACTGCTCGGGGAATACCTGGCTCTGTATTTGATACCGCCACCAACCCAACTACTTACGTAGGTTGGCCAGTGCAATTAGTCTACATGCTCAACGCTAGAGCCAATGCTGAAGGCGCCTTAAAATTTATTGATGAAGCCGCATTGGACCCTTACGTTTTTACAAGAGAGTCATTCTTGCAATGGCGAAATAACTTGGCTACCGATGGCAAAACGGACGCATTATCTGACGTAGACAAGTGGGATGAAGAAATAACCAACGACACTAACAGTAACGTTACTAAAACACCCAATGTCGCAAATGAAGGTATAGATAAGCAAGACCGAAAGCCGGAAGTGGTTAGTTCTGATCCGCAAAAAATCGAGTCCCAAAAAAATAAAAGCCAACTCACCCGAACCAAGAAACCTTAAATAACCTCATTACAACGCAAGGATGCGTTCTAAAAGTGCAACAAAGAATGCACACGATGATTTTCAAGCTGTTTTCTTCCTTGTAAAAAATCCAGCTCAACTACAAAAGCACAGGCTTCAACCGTAGCCCCTAGTTTTTCTACTAGTTCACAGCTTGCTTTAGCAGTTCCACCTGTTGCTAGTAAATCATCTATCAGCAATACTCGGTCGTTTTCGTTAAATGCATCAATGTGAACTTCCAAAGCGGCTGACCCATACTCTAAATCATAAGCGACGCTCTGAACGTCATAAGGCAACTTTCCAGGCTTCCTCAACGGAATAAACGGTAGCCCCAGCTCCCAAGCAACTAAAGATCCAAAAATAAATCCTCGCGCTTCCATACCTGCAACTGCGGTAATGTTACCCCCCAAAAAAGGTTGCAATAACTGATGCACGGCCAATCTTAAGATGGCAGGATCTTTTACCAGCGGCGTTATATCTTTGAATATTATGCCTGGCTTAGGAAAATCAGGAATATCGCGAATTTTATTTCTTAGTCTATCCACTGCTAATAGCGCCTTAAATTGTCAAATCATGGTGTTAAAATGAAACCAACTCCAAGAAAAAATCTTGTAACAACCGGCTTAGTGATTCCTTTGGATAATATATAGCGACAAGTCTCGCAACAAATCTGCCTCTTGCCCAAAAACACTCAAGTTTTCCAACGCTAACTCATGCAACTCCTGCGCTTTTCGCTTTGCTCCAGCCATACCCAATAAGGATGGATAGGTCGGTTTATCATTATCTCTGTCTTTGCCCTGCGTCTTACCCAAGGTTGCTGTATCGCTTTCCTCATCTAAAATGTCATCTTTTACTTGGAAAGATAAACCAATACATTTCGCGTAGTGATCCAACTTGTTGGCATTGGCCGGTTCTATATCCGCCTTTGCCAAAGTGGCCATATTGACGCTAGCCCGGATCAAAGCACCCGTTTTGTGAATGTGCATATTTTCCAGCTCTGGCAAAGATAATTTCGTACCAACCGATTCCAGATCAATGGCCTGACCACCAACCATGCCCTGAGATCCGCTGGCTTTTGCTAAAGCAGTAATCATTTTTATACGACTTTCCGTACTCACGGCGATACTCGGATCGTTAGCTAAAAGCTCAAACGCCAAAGCCTGCAAAGCATCGCCTGTTAAAATAGCAGTCGCCTCATCGAATGCCACATGGCAGGTCGCTTTCCCGCGCCGCAGCTCATCATCGTCCATAGCAGGGAGATCATCGTGAATTAAAGAATAAACATGAATTAATTCGACAGCACAAGCCACACCATCAAGTGCATCAGGTGTAATTCCCAAGGCGTTTCCGGTTGCGTAAGTTAGCATTGGTCGCATTCGTTTGCCACCGTCTAAGACACAGTAGCGCATGGCCTCATGAAGCTTTTGCGGCAATTTATTTGTACTGGGTAATCGAGATTCTAAAGCTTGCTCTACTCGATTTTGACAAAAATCAAGATATTCTTTTAAGGTATTACTCATCTGCAAAGGGCTCCAGGGTTTGAGTACCGTTTTTCTCTAATAAGATCTGAACCTTTTGATTGGCTTCTTGCAAAGCTTTTTGGCAGGTTCGAGTAAGGTTAACGCCACGCTCAAAAGACGCCAAAGAATCTTCCAAAGAAATATCGCCTTGTTCAAGTTGCGAAACTATTTGTTCTAATTCAGCTAAAGATTCTTCAAATGAAATTGCAATTTTTTTCTTCGACATGAAATGACATACTAAGTGTTTGTTAGCTACTAATCATGTAATCAGTTGCTACGCTCTCCAGAGAAGATAGAAACTTTCGGGCTAGTCAACTCTAACCTGCAACCGCTTCGATTTGATCTAACTTAAACGCAGCATGTAGCGCTCTGACAGCAAGTTCAAGGTACTTCTCTTCCACTACAACAGATATCTTTATCTCAGAAGTTGAAATCATGCGAATATTGATGCCTTCTGTCGCTAAAGTCTTAAACATAGTACTCGCAATACCCGCGTGAGAACGCATACCCACACCAACAATCGAAACCTTAACAATGCCATCATCGCCAGTAACCGCTCTTGCACCCAGTTCAACACAGGTTTTTTCCAAAGACGCTTTAGCACGAATGTAATCATTCCGATGTACCGTAAAAGTAAAATCAGTGGTCGCATCGTCAGCGATATTTTGAATGATCATGTCCACTTCGATGTTGGCATCCGCAATAGGACCAAGAATTTTGTAGGCAACACCGGGCAAATCAGGCACGCCGGTGATAGTTAACTTTGCTTCGTCCCGATTAAAGGCGATGCCGGAAATTAAAGCACTTTCCATCGATGATTCCTCGTAGGTAATGAGTGTGCCATTACCCTCTTTAAATGATGATAAGACGCGTAACGCGACATTATATTTGCCGGCAAACTCTACCGACCTGATCTGTAACACTTTTGAACCCAAGCTGGCCATTTCTAGCATTTCTTCAAAAGTGATGCGATCCAACCGTCGAGCCTTGGGCTCTATGCGCGGATCGGTGGTATAGACACCATCAACATCCGTATAAATATGGCATTCATCAGCTTTTAATGCCGCTGCCAGCGCTACGCCGGTAGTATCGGAACCGCCGCGGCCCAGCGTGGTAATATTGCCTAGCTCGTCCACTCCCTGAAAACCGGCAACCACGACTACTTTACCTGCATCTAAATCTGCTTTGATAGGCGCATCGTCGATGTTCAGAATACGCGCCTTGGTGTACGAATTATCGGTAAGAATCTTCACTTGGCCACCAGTATAAGAGCGCGCCTCGCAGCCCAGTTCTTTTAAGGCCATACACAACAAGGCAATAGTCACCTGCTCGCCGGTAGAGACCAACATGTCCAGCTCGCGACCATCAGGATGTGCCTGCACTTCTTTTGCCAAGGCGATCAAACGGTTGGTTTCTCCGCTCATTGCCGACAGCACCACCACAATTTGATTGCCCACGTCATGAGCTTTTTTCACTTTCTCGGCAACAGCTTTAATGCGCTCGACCGTACCGACCGACGTGCCGCCGAATTTATAGACGTATAATGCCATTCAATAAAATCCTCTTATGCGCCTAGTTGCATTTTTATCCATGCTGGTACTTGAGACAATGCGTCTGCCAAACCAGATGGATCATTACCACCTGCCATCGCCATATCCGGCCGACCGCCGCCTTTACCACCGACTTTAGTGGCAACGAAGTTAACCAAATCCCCGGCTTTAATGCGGCCGATTTGGTCTTTGGAAACCCCTGCAATTAAGCTGACTTTATCGCCATCAACCATTGACAACACAATAGCGGAGCTACCTAACTTGTTTTTTAACTGGTCGACCATATCGCGCAAGGCTTTGGGATCAACATCGTCCAATTTAACCGCCAATACTTTAATACCATCGACATCAACCACTTGGCTGGTTAATTCACCGCCGGCAGAGCTGGCCAATTTGGCGTTGGCCCGTTCCAGTTGTTTTTCCAAGGCTCGGGATTTTTCCAATAATTGCTCGACTTTTTCCAGCGCTTTATCCGGCGAGCTTTTCAATAATCCCGCCACCCCGTTTAAGGCTTGGTCGCGTTGCGCAATCCAATCAATACAAGCGCCGCCGGTGACCGCCTCAATCCGTCTGACGCCGGCCGCTACGCCGGTTTCGGAGATAATTTTAAAACAGCCAATGTCTCCGGCGCGTTCTACATGAGTACCGCCGCATAATTCAGTAGAGAAATCGCCGATCTTTAAAACCCGCACTTCAGCGCCGTATTTCTCGCCAAATAAAGCCATGGCACCCGCTTTAACAGCATCGTCTTTAGCCATGGTCTGTGCAACGACCGGATTGTTCAAGCGGATTTGCGCATTGACCAAACGTTCGATTTTAGCAATCTCTTCGCCAGTAACCGGCTCAAAATGGGAAAAGTCGAAACGCAAACGTTCCGGGTTTACCAACGAGCCTTTTTGCGCTACATGCTCGCCTAAGAGTTGTCTTAACGCCGCATGTAACAAATGCGTACAGGAATGGTTGAGTTCGGTGGCTTTGCGGTCTTCGGCACTAACTTTGGCGTCGCAAGCCTGTCCGGTGCTTAAAGTACCTGAAACCAACACACCTTTATGCAAAAACAAATTACCTCCTTGTTTTTGGGTATCAGAGACCGCAAACACTGCGCCATTACTGGTAATTTGTCCGCAGTCACCGACTTGTCCGCCGGATTCGGCATAAAACGGGGTTTTATCGAGTACTACTATGCCTTCATCACCGGCTTGCAAAGTATCGACCGGCTGACCTTGTTTAAACAAGCCGACAATATTCACTTGTGCATCCAGGTCATCGTAACCGGTAAATTCGGTTTGGCTATCGTGTTTAATGTCTTGGTCGTAACCTGCTCCAAAGTTGCTGGCGGAGCGAGCCCGATCGCGCTGCGCGGACATCGCTGTTTCAAAACCGGCGTGATCGATGGTCAAGTTGTTTTCGCGGGCGAAATCGGCGGTTAAATCTACCGGAAAACCGTAGGTATCGTATAACTGGAATACCGTTTCGCCGGGAATAACGCTGCCGTCCAGCTTGGCCACACAGGCTTCCAGGATCTTCATACCCTGCCCTAAAGTTTCGGCGAAGCGCTCTTCTTCTTTTTTCAACACTCGCTCAACTTGAGCTTGTGCAGCTGTCAATTCTGGGTAAGCGCCGCCCATTTCCACGGCCAATGGCGCGACCAGTTTATAGAAGAAAATATCTTGAATGCCTAAGCGATAACCATGACGAATGGCACGGCGAATAATCCGCCGCAACACATAACCACGACCTTCGTTAGAAGGCATGACGCCGTCGGCCACCAAAAACGCACAGGAACGAATATGATCGGCAATTACCCGCAACGAACTCTTAGTCGTATCCGAAGTATTTGCTAACTTGGCAGCCGCATTCAGCAAGTTCTGGAATAAATCGATTTCATAATTGCTGTGTACGCCTTGCAACACGGCGGCAATCCGCTCCAGGCCCATGCCAGTATCTACAGATGGCTTAGGCAGTGGTGTTAACGTGCCGTCAGCCGCTCGATCGTACTGCATAAAAACCAAATTCCAGACTTCGATATAACGGTCGCCGTCTTCATCGGGAGTACCTGGAGGACCACCAGCAATATGCTCACCGTGGTCATAAAAAATTTCCGTACACGGGCCGCAAGGACCAACATCGCCCATCGACCAAAAATTATCTTTGGCACCGATTTTTGATAAGCGATTGCGCGGTATGCCAACTTCATCTAGCCAGATTTTTTCGGCTTCCGCATCTTCTTCAAACACGGTTACCCATAATTTTTCAGCAGGAATTTGCAATTCTTTAGTTAAAAAATCCCAAGCATAGTGAATGGCTTCTTTTTTGAAATAATCACCAAAGCTGAAATTGCCCAGCATCTCAAAAAACGTATGATGGCGCGCTGTGTAGCCGACGTTTTCCAGATCATTGTGTTTACCACCGGCCCTGACACAACGCTGACTGGTTACCGCCTTGGTATAGTCCCTTTGCTCGCGTCCTAAAAATAGATCCTTAAACTGCACCATACCGGCGTTGGTAAACAATAAGGTAGGGTCGTCACCAGGTACCAGCGAGCTGGATGGCTGGACAGAATGCCCGCGTTGCCGAAAAAATTCCAGGAAGGCAGCGCGCAGTTCGGCGCTAGTCATTGTTTTCATGTATGCTTTTAAAACCAAACTAATGCTTGTTAATAGTTAATTGATCGAACAATTCGCTAATCATTTCACCGGAAAAACCACGTTGCAAAAGAAAGCGACTGCGTTTTGCCCATTCGGCACGATCTGAAACCCGATCATCTTTATACTTTTTACGGTAGACCTGTTCCAGCAGTTGCAACCAAGTCGTTGCCAATTCATTCAGCACCACATCAAGATTAATCGATTCGATGCCATTTTGTCTCAACTCGTAAATTACACGTTGCGGACCATATCCTTTTTGAATGCGAAACCGGGCATAACTCTCAGCATAACGCTGATCATCTTGCCAACCTTGCTCAGCCAGTTCCTCGATAACGGCAAGACAACCCTCTTTCGGAAAACCCTTTAGCACGCATTTGTTGAGTAATTCTTTACGGCTGTGATCCCGCTGTGCTAACAATCGCAAGCAGCTATCACGAATTTCCGCAGAGACGCGATTTTCCGCGCCTTCACTCATTCGTTTTCGTCAGCTACCACCGGTTGTGCAACGGCGGCAATTGGCTTACTAAACGCTTCAGCTCTGATTTTCGCCTCAATTTCTTTAGCCTTTTCAGGGTTTTCTTTTAGAAAAACTTTCACGTTATCTTTGCCTTGGCCGATTTTGTCATCGCCGTAGCTATACCAGGAACCAGATTTCTGGATGAAGCCATAGGCAACCCCCAGATCCACCAGTTCGCCGGCAAAGGAAATGCCTTCACCGTATAAAATTTCAAATTCCGCTTGTTTGAAAGGTGGCGCCACTTTATTTTTGACAACTTTGACACGGGTTTCGTTGCCAATAACTTCCTCGCCTTTTTTTACCGAGCCGATACGGCGAATGTCTAATCTGACTGAAGCATAAAACTTGAGGGCATTACCACCAGTAGTGGTTTCCGGGCTGCCAAACATGACACCAATCTTCATCCGAATCTGGTTAATAAAAATAACCAAGGTATTAGAACGCTTAATGTTGCCGGTTAATTTACGCAAAGCTTGCGACATCAACCGAGCCTGCAAGCCCATATGAGAGTCGCCCATATCGCCTTCAATTTCCGCTTTAGGCGTTAAAGCGGCAACCGAGTCCACAACCACAATATCCACAGCACCGGAACGCACCAACATATCGGTGATTTCTAAAGCTTGTTCACCGGTATCGGGCTGGGATACCAACAAATCATCCACGTTTACGCCGATTTTTTCAGCATAACCTGGATCTAACGCATGCTCCGCATCAACAAACGCTGCCGTACCTCCCAGTTTTTGCATTTCTGCAATCACTTGTAATGTTAAGGTTGTTTTACCGGAGGATTCAGGGCCGTATATTTCAACAATACGTCCTCTGGGCAAGCCACCGCAACCCAGTGCAATATCCAATCCTAATGATCCAGTAGAAACCACTTCAATATCGCGGGAAGCCGCGACATCGCCCATGCGCATTACAGATCCTTTTCCAAACTGCTTTTCTATCTGCATCAACGCAGCGCCTAGTGCTTTCTTTTTGTTGTCATCCATTCTAATGCCCGGTAAGTTAGCAAGAAATATTGTTCATCTGGCGTTTATTATCACATACCAACAAAGCTTCGGGTAGTTTTGATTGTTGCATTAAAAATGCTAAATCAGCATCTCTAAAGCCAGATCCGCCATGTTTTTAGAACCACCGCCCTGCCCTAGCCGCTGTTTGACTAACGCTAGGTTAGCGCGCATGGTAGTGCTGTACTGTTTATCCATCAAAATCTTGCCAGCTTCCACCGCAAGATTCTCTGGAGTTGCTTCATGCTGGATAAACTCTCTGACGATGCTTTTACCCAGCATAATGTTTGGTAAACCAATAAAGGGGGTGTTTACCAGCAAACGCCCAAGCCAGTATGTTATCGGGGCTAGCTTATAGACAATGACCATTGGCACTTGTAATAAAGCAATTTCCAGCGTTGCCGTTCCTGAAGTTGTTATCACCGCATCGCAACATTGAATAGCATCATACGGCTGGTTTTTAAGCACATTAATATCCAGCGTGGTTTGTTTTATATACTCAGCCAGCAAGTTATCGGTTATTGAATCCGCTTGCGGCAAAATGAATTGAATATCTGGTAGTTGTTTTTGCAACAATTCCGCAGCCGCCAACATGGTCGGCAGTAATCGTTTGATCTCATTGTTGCGGCTGCCCGGCAATAAACCAACTATCGGCCGTTCTGCACTTAAACCAAATGCCGCCAGATCTTCAGCCTTGCTGCGTAAGGCATGGACTTTATCGACTGACGGATGCCCCACATAACGAACCGGCACATTTTCGGCTTCATAATAAGAAGTTTCAAACGGAAAAATGACCGCCATCATATCGATCACTTCACCGTATTTTTTTACCCGACCTGGCCGCCATGCCCACACTTGCGGACTGACATAAAACAACACCTTAATACCGTTCTTCTTGGCAAACTTGGCTAATTTAAAATTGAATTCTTTGTAATCGACACAAACCAATAAATCCGGATGCTCCGTTAACAACAATTGCTGCATTAACTTGAGAGCCCGACGGATTTCACCATAATGTTTTAAAACTTCCACTACCCCAATGACGGCGATAGAAGCCGAGTCATAGCGAATATCAATACCAGCTTGCGCCATTTTTGCGCCACCCATGCCTATGCCTTTGATATCAGGCAGACGATTTTTCAGCTCCAAAAACATATTGGCAGCGTGTTGATCGCCCGAAGATTCGCCGGCGCTAAAAAAAATACTTAGTGACTTAGTCGCAGACATAAAAGGTAGACATTAACCTTGAAAAACCGCGCGGATAACTCCCGTAATCTCTCGAACCGTCTCATCCGTCAAAAACGGACAAATCGGCAATGAAAAACAATTGGCCGCTACAGATTCGGTCACCGGCAAGCTCACACCCGCACATTCATTTTTAAACACATTCTGCTGATGCAATGGCACCGGATAATAAACCGCACAACCGATTTGTTGGTCTTGCAGGGCTTTCATCACTTCATCACGCCGATCACATAACAGCGTGTATTGGTGATAAACATGATCGCCCAAACCATCTTCATAAGGCGTGGTTAACGGCAAATCAGCCATTAATTCCGAATACAAATGCGCTACCCGACGACGTCCCTGGTTGTATTGGTCTATGCGTTTTAATTTAGCGCGTAAAATCACGGCCTGCATTTCATCAAGACGACTGTTATAACCGATCACATCGTGATAATAACGCACGTCAGAACCGTGGTTGCGCAGTTGTTTAATTTTTGCCGCGGCCGCATCGGAATTGGTAGTCACTAAACCACCATCGCCGAAAGCGCCCAAGTTTTTGCTGGGGAAAAAACTAAATCCGGCAACGTCACCAATAGAACCGGTTTGTTTACCATTAATGCGAGCCCCAAACGACTGAGCGCAATCTTCAATCAGTTTTAAGTGATGTTGCTCACACAAGGCTAAAATTTGGTTCATATCAGCCGGTTGTCCAAACAAATGTACCGGCATCACCGCTTTAGTTTTAGGCGTGATGGCCTTGGCTATAGCTTTTGGGCAAATGTTAAAAGTCTTAGGATCTATATCCACAAAAACTGGAGTAGCACCGACGTATTTAATGGCTTCGGCAGTGGCTATAAAGGTAAAAGCAGTGGTAATGACCTCATCGCCGGGACCAATATCTTCAGCTAATAGCGCCAAGTGCAAAGCATCGGTTCCGGAAGCCACGCCGATGGCATGCTTAACCCCTAAATAGGCGGCGGTTTCTCTTTCAAAAGCCTGTACGTTCGGACCTAAAATAAATGTGCAATTGTCTATCGTTTCTGCTATACCTTGCTCAACTTCTGCTTTAATTTCAGCGTATTGAGCTTTCAGGTTTACCATTGGTATCATGTTTCGTGCCTTTAGTTTTTGATAATTTGTGCTGCGTAGTTGCAAAAGGTCGCTTATTCACCAAGCAATTGCGTAATTTGGATAGCGGTAGCTAAAGCCCTTCTGCCGGCTTCACCGGACACCAGCGGGTTTTCACCAGTGTGAATGCAATTAACGAAATGTTTGATTTCTTCCAGCAACGCATCACCGCTTTCAAATACCGATTCTTCGGTCTCGATTTCTGGAATACCGGGAAACATTTCTTTGCTACCGGTGCGATGTTGGGTCAGTACTTTATTTTGAAAATCCACAGAAACATAAGAACTCGGCCGGAACATACGCATTTTGCGTTCCATTTTGAGACTAATACGACTAGCAGTCACATTCGCTACACAACCACTTTTGAATAACAAGCGAGCATTGGCAATGTCGGTGCCTTGTGTAAGTACCGGCGTACCACTAGCATCGATGCGCTCTACTTCGGAATCGACTAGAGCCAAAATAATGTCTATATCGTGGATCATCAAGTCCAACACGACGCTAACATCATTGGCTCGGGGATTAAACGGTGACAACCTGTGTGATTCTATAAATAACGGTTTTTCTTGCTTATCCAACCCCAACACGGCTGGGTTAAAGCGCTCTAAGTGACCGACTTGCAATATGACTTGCTTGGCTTTGGCAATAGCAATTAAGTCATCGGCTTCGGCCACAGTCACAGTAATTGGTTTTTCTACCAACACATGCGCCCCTGCCAACAAAAAGTCTTTAGAAACCGCATGATGTAATGTAGTCGGCACCACAATACTGACTGCATCCACTTCACCCAGCAATGAATGATAATCGGTTAACGCCTTAGCGCCGAGTTTGTCGGCAACCGCTTTGGCAGAGTCTTCGTTAACATCGACAACAGCCACTAGCTCGCAGTCAGGCAGTGCGGCATATTTTTCCGCATGGAACTTGCCTAGATAACCAGTGCCGATTACGGCGCATTTTAATTTTTTCATGTGTTTTCTTTGCAAATGGACATAAAAACCTGAGTAGCATCCGTAGCAATAGTCATCTGAGGTCAAAAGTTTACAAAACTAACGCAAAAGCAATGCGAGGCACGCCCATTTAACCTTCGTGTTAGGCGTATGCTCGCACCAGAAGATAGCTAGCCAACGGAATAAATGCAAAAAGTACAACAACACCGAGACAACCTGATCCGGTGTTGGCAATGCCACGGAAAGTCTTAGGAGGCCTGGATTGAAGCCACTTAGCATGGCAAGCTGGGCAGAAAAATTTAGTTTTGTTGCTACGCCATGCCTCGATGGTACGCTCGGTATGACGTGAAACCACACTGCAACGTGCGCACTTAAAGCTTTTCTCCTTGGGCTGACGCTTTGGTAGAAGCTTACTCGCAAAGAACAGGACAATAGCGCCTGTGATAACAATACCCAAGATAACTTCCGATGACATTTGACTTTACACTCCTAATTTAAAGTATCAGCCATTATCATCTATGGAAAATTCGCTCATTCCTTTTGCACCCCAAACTTGGCCCAACGCAAGCGATTAGCATTAGTTACCACTGTAACCGAGGACATCGCCATAGCCGCTCCGGCAATCATTGGATTTAGCAAAACTCCAAATAGCGGATACAACAGGCCCGCTGCAACTGGAATACTGATAGTGTTATAGAAAAATGCGCCGATTAAATTTTGTTTGATATTAAGCACGGTTGCTTTGGACAGTTCAATCACTTCAGTCAGTTTTAACAACGAGCCTTGCAAAATTACAATGTCTGCACTTTCGATTGCCACGTCTGTTCCGGTGCCTATAGCTAGGCCCACGTCAGCTTGTACTAAAGCTGGCGCATCGTTGATACCATCACCCACCATACCGACTATTTCACCCAACTGCTGTAACTCTTTGACCACAGCAGCTTTATCCTGCGGCAAAACTTGTGCCCGAACTTCTGAAATACCGGCTTGTTTAGCAATCGCTTTTGCGGTTATTTCGTTATCGCCGGTTACCATTAATACGCGGACACCTTGATTTTTAAGCAGTTGAATAGCTTGGGCTGAGTCTTTTTTAATAGGGTCAGCAACCGCAACAATTCCCACTATTTTATTATCTACCGCCAGTAACATCGGTGTTTGACCTTGTTCTGCCAATTCGGCTAGACGTTTATTGTGCGTTTTATAGTTGATTTTCTTTTCATCCATCAACGCCTGATTGCCAAAAGCTACCGGTTTGTCATTGATGATTGCCGTTACACCATGTCCTGCTACAGCGGTAAACTGAGCGGCTTTGCTCAGCTTAAGCTGTTTTTGCTGCGCCGCCGATAGCACGCTGGCTGCTAGCGGATGTTCGGAACCAGATTCTATGCTGGCTGCCCACTGCAACACTTCATCTTCGGAAAAAGAGCCGAGTGCATCGATAGTCGATACGATTGGCTTACCTTCTGTAACGGTGCCGGTTTTATCGAGAACTAAACAGGTTAACTTACCCGCAGTTTGCAAGGCATCGCCTTGTCGAATCAAAATGCCTGATTGAGCAGCCCTGCCGACCGCAACCATCACCGAGATCGGGGTTGCCAAACCTAAAGCACAAGGACAAGCAATAACTAGCACAGTCATTGAAGTCACAAAAGCGTAACCCAAAGAAGGATCTGGCCCAAACCAATACCAAATTAAGAATGTAAGCACCGACAATGCCACCACAGCAGGCACAAAAACACTGGAAATCTTATCTGCTAAACGGGCAATTTCTGGCTTGCTGCTTTGCGCCTGACGAACACTTTTAATAATTTGAGCTAACGCCGTGTCGCGCCCTATACGTGTGGCTTTAAATAAAAAGCTACCGGTTTGATTCATGGTGCCAGCAACAATTTCAGAGCCAACCATTTTTTCTACAGGTAGAGATTCACCGGTCAACATCGACTCGTCTACGGACGAATGACCTTCCAGCAATACACCATCTACTGGGATTTTTTCACCGGGTCTAACCCGTATAGTTTCGCCTAAACCGACTTGGTCAATAGCAATGTCAAGTTCCACACCATTTCTAATCACACGAGCAGTTCGAGGTTGTAATCCAATTAGCTGGCGGATGGCGCTGGATGTTTTGCCCCGCGCACGAGTTTCTAGGCCATTACCCAAATTGATAAACGCTAAAATGATAATTGCTGCCTCAAAATAAGCATGTTTAGCTAACGAAGGTAAAGTCGCGTAGTAATCAATGATGACACAGGAATACAACCAAGCCGCACCGGTTCCTAATGCAATTAGAGTATCCATATTGGTTTGGCCAAGCTTTAACGATTTAATCGCTCCACTGTAAAAATGCCAACCCGAATACAGCATAATGCCTAAAGTAATCAAGGCGATTTCTGTCCAAAACGCTTGCCCGCCGGGTGATCCGATTTCCGGAAGCCAGTCAAAATGCTCAGCCAACATCAACGGCACGCCAACGACTGCGGCAACCGCCGCTTTCTTCATCAATGACTGGTAACGTTGCTGCTCCAGCTCTTCCTGTTCAACAGGATCTTCCAATCCTTCCATAACAGCTGCGTCAAAACCCACACTTTTAGCTGCTTGTTTTAGCGCATCGGGATCGGCAAATCCTTTAACAACGGCCGAATGATCGGCAAAATTAACCGCTACTGAAGTCACTCCATTAACGGCGGATAAAGCCCCTTCAACGGAAGTTACACAACCTGCGCAACGCATACCTAAAATAGACAGCCGCAATTCATTGCTGGTTAAATCCGGTTTAATTTGTGCGTTCATAAGTTACCTCAGCCGTTAGCTAATGGAAGTTTTAGCAGGGTTTCACTCGACTACAAAACCTGCTGCCGTAATGGTAGAAATGATAACGTCTAAATTGGTGCGTTGAGGATCAAACTCAACTTTAACTTCATTCTCTTTGCTGGATGCCACAACCGAAACAACGCCATCAATCGCCTGTAATTGGTTAGTCACATTAGATTCGCAACCACCACATTTCATACCTGTAACATTTAATACTACCGATTCAGTCATGTTTAGTTCCCCATAAAATAAATATGTATTACTTAGGTGTATTGAGTAATCAAAGCCTGCAATTTTTCCTTTTCTAGCTGTTGATTATCTACTTTAAGGTAAGCCACGCCATCCTCATAACGCAGAGTAACTTCAGCGACACCATTAATTTTCAGCATCTCGTCAACCAATTGATTTGCTGTAGACTCGCTGGCTTGTTGTAAGGATATAAGCATATTAGCAAGATAACGCGGCTGTTTCATTGTTAGAGATAGTAACATCCAGCTAAACGCCGCCGCCGCACAAAATAAAAATACCGCCGCAACCCCAAATTGCCCATTAAACCAGCCACCAAGCACACCTCCTAAAAATAGCCCCATGAATTGACAACTTGAATAGGCGCCCATCGCCGTGCCTTTTAAATCCGCAGGTGCAGTCTTAGATACTAACGAAGGCAAGGTAGCTTCTAATAGATTAAATCCGCAAAAGAATATCCATAGACAGCCGATAATACCAACAAGATTTTCATGGAACAGCGACAAGCCCAGCTCAGCCAGCATAATAGTGGCAATTGCGCCAATAAAAACTTGTTTCATTTTGCGTTTCTTTTCTGCCAAAATCACAAAAGGCACCATAACGGCCATGGAAATCACAAAAACCGGCAAATAAACCTGCCATTCAGTTCCGGCCACTAAACCCGCATCACGCATTAAGGACGGAACCACCACAAAAATCGCCATCAAGATCATGTGCAGCGTAAAAATACCGTAATTTAAGCGCAGCAACTCTGGATTTTTTAACGCCTGCATCATTTGCTCAGGAACAAATTCAGCATCCCGATGCAACTTGGATTGCTGTGGATTAGGAACAATATAAACGATAGATAAAATAGCCAAAATGGTCAGCACGGCGGTAGCAGCAAAAACTGCCTGCACACCACCAAAATTAGAAATTATCGGTCCAGCCACAAAGCCAACGCCAAATGAAGCGGCAATACTGGCACCAATAGTTGCCATGGCTTTAGTCCGGTGTACTTCCTGAGTTAAATCCGCAACTAATGCCATTACCGCCGCAGAAATAGCGCCAGCACCTTGCAAGGCCCGCCCAGCTATTACGCCATTGATTGTTGTTGAAAGCGCAGCTACAACACTACCTGCAAAAAATAGCACTAATCCGAAAATAATGACTTTTTTCCGGCCGATTCGATCTGATAACAAGCCAAAAGGAATTTGCAAAATAACCTGTGGCAAGGCATAAATCCCCATAGACAAACCAATCAGTAAAGGTGTTGCGCCCTCCAGTTGCTTTGCGAATAACGATAAAACCGGCAAAATCATAAAAAGCCCCAGCATACGTAACGCGTAAATGCTCGCTAGCGACCAAGTCGCTCGCCGCTCTGATGGCGTCATGGGGCTGGTAATATCCTGTGCGTTTGTCACAATCCATATCTCCTTTACATTAAAAACCCAAAAATTCAACGTAACAAAAGCGGTAGTGTCGCCCTCAAAAACCAAGCACAAGCGATGACTGATAAACTAGTAACGCTCGCTAACTCGACCCCAAAACCGACGACTTTAGTCGCTATTCTGGGCGAATTGTACCAGATGGTCAGTTACATCAAAGAATCAGTTGCGCGAAAGCCGCTTGATTCGAGTGATTACCTATGGAAGGAAAGTTATTCTGCTAACTGAAGCTGGGCCACAGCTTATTATTTTTATGTGAGGTTAAAAACCATTAGGTGGCTGGCAAAAAGACGTCAAGCTTTTGATTTTTTTAGCCAATATTACATATATGACAGTGTATAAGCTAATATCCAGTCACACCCATCACGTCGGTTTGACTGGTGAAGTGATAATCTTTTTTTCAAACAGTGATCCAACCATTTGTGCAAAAAATAATTCAAACGCCACTTGTAATTCATTATTTCTCGACACATCCCCACATTTTTAAAAACCAGTTTGACGCTCGCTCTGGCGTGATCGCTAAGCACCTCTGCCAATTGAAGGTCCAGATAAAGCCTAATACTGACTGTCGGGCTTAGAAGATGCTCGAGATTTTCATGAAAGGAATAACTTAATTCGATGGTAATCGTGTAGGGTGATTGCTCAATGATATCCAGATATAGCGCGGCATTGTTTGGCGCAGTGCCCATGGCATATTTTTCAAATCCCATTAATTCAGGGATTAATTTAAACAGTTTTTGATAGTTGGATTCGCATAACTGCTCCAGGCACAGCGACTTGTTGACTGGATTTAAAAAACTCATGGCTAAAATCAGTCTTCCCGATAACAGGCATTGGCGCTGGCAGTCTCCCACAAAACTACCTGAGCAACATTAAAACCAGCTTGCTTTAGGTGCTGATAAATCATCTTACTTAATACTTCCGCAGTGGGATGCTCATCCAGCGCCAAGAAGCGTTCCTTGTTGGCAAGTAACATGGGAATAATCGGATCTTCTTTGTACAGCAGAAAATTATGATCAAGGTGCTCGTCGATATAGCGTTCAACGCAATCCCTAAGATCAGAAAAATCGCAAACCATCCCCTGATCATTCAAGCTCGCCTGTTGAATAGTTACGGCTGCTTTAACGCTATGACCGTGTAAATTACGACATTTGCCACCATGATTCATTAAACGATGGCCGTAACAAAAATAAACTTCTTTAGTAATGGTGTACATGCAGATCGGAATTTTTCTTTTAAATTTAATTGCCTTTGATGCTCTTAATGGTTGCGGCAATTTCGTAGTGGCTATCGTTCTGTTTGGTACACCTAACGATTTCAATAAATGCTGTCATTGGAGGTGCCGCAGAGTTTTTTGACATTACATTTATTTCCATTGCCTTACCTGGAGCAAAATCTTGGTCGGTGATAAAAGACACGCCAGCACCGCTAATGGACTTACATTGGCCTTGAAAAGTTTGATTTGAATCAGCGAGTTTATAGGTGATGTCAAAATCGACCTCCACTCTTGCAGAATTTCGCTTTTCATCATATTCCAACATAGTTTCCTCTTGGCTAAATACACACCTCGCCAATGCTGATTCTTTTAGCAGAACGGCGGCGAAGTGTACTATAAAAAGTGTGCGGCGGCTTAGGGATTATAAGCAATAACAAATCTTCAAAGCTTGTCGTATAAATTGATCCGCTTTCGTTACTTGTCTTCAATCATAGTAAAATTCTAGAAAAATACAGAAATAATGCCTACAACATAAAAATCATCCAAGTCTTTAAACTTCTGACTGTTGTTACCCATTCCGCGTTGTCATTCAACGAAGCTGGCTGATGATGCTTATGACACAACTCTGATGTTAGATCTCTGGGAGATTTCGACATTCCAACGTTTTCTATAGAGCGTCATGATCAAGTCGTAGCCGAGTTGAAAGCCAATCGATGCCGGAATGAGTGCACCTGTGCAGGCGGCTCTATTTCTGAGGATTCGCCGACTGCACACATAGTGAGTTTTTCATAATTTACCCCTCATGCACACTCAGTTTACAACAGTGTTCTATACTTATGTCAGCTGAAGTCTTTGGTATGAGTAAGTTATATAGATGCGCTGCTGATGCCAACCCTTTAGGTCGAATTGGCCGAGCGGCAGTGATTAAATCAATTCCTGAAATTCATAATCGTTCTAAATGCAGCTATTCAGATACCTTGAAAACATTGATGCAGGCAAGCCCATCAATTTTGATCAGTTTCGTGAACAGCTTTGTAAGCTAGGCTACGACGATCAAACAATTTTTAAGATTTTTGCGACACAGAAAAATTCCAAGTCAAAATATCAAGTCACCATCAAAAATGAGGAGCTGTTTAACAGGCTCCAGGCTGACTTTTCTAATCATAAGATAACCAGCAGAGTGTCGGCTGCTCTGGCTGGCGACAGTCATAAGCATCCGGTCAGTCTGGCGATGATTATTCTTTGGCCCAGTCAGCACAGTCATCCCATAGTCGTTATGAATGATGTCAACGGGATAACAGAGCCGGTCACTTTAGGTCAGCGCTTGCTTATTATCGAGAACCAAGAGAACTTTGTGCAAAAAAATGCCTCCTTGGCTTTTTTAAAACAACAGTTTGCTGATTTTAATGATGAAGGGTTGGATATTGCTTGGGGTGCAGGTAATGCCATCAGTAATCGCTTGAATAAAGCATTTTTCATTCGCTATCAGCACATCGATTGTTTGCTTGATCTGGATATTGGCGGCCTGAGCATTTTTACCAATTTGTATGAACTAACCGCCCATCCTCGGCTCAATTTTCTACTGCCGCCCTGTGCCGATGAGCAGTTAAAAAACTCGAAGATTGATATACAAAACGAACATTTGCCAATCTTACGCAAATTTCGTGAAAATTACCCCCAACTGAGACCAGCCATTGAATTGATGATTCATCATAAAAAAATGCTGGAACAAGAAATATATTTATCGGATTAAACATGAAAAATTTGGAATTACTGGACAAAAAAATTCCCTATTCAGTGGAAAAACTGATTGCGGTTAATTCAATCAGCTATTGTTATACCGAGCTGCCGATTGATCAGCATTGTGCGTTATTCGGACGTAATAATCTGGGCAAAACCTCGCTGCTGAATGCACTGAAACTGCATCTATTTCCGGAAATCAGTTTTAATGACTGTAAAGCTAAGTTTGCTTTTAAATCCTCCAAGGGTGAGTTGTACTCCAGCGAAGACAGCTACAACTATTATTTTCCCAGCGACAGCAGCTTTCTTATTTTAGAAGCAGAAAATATCCACGGACCTTTTTGCCTGATTTTATTCAAATCCAACAGCAGTTTCGGTTATCAGCGGCTGGCATTGCCTTGTGCCTACGACGATATTCGCGCGCAGTTTTGGGATATTCACGATACAAACGTCAATAATGGCTTGGGTAGTCCGGTATCGGATCTGGGTATTCCAAAAATACACGCCTTATATCAACAATATGCGAACGCCGGCGCGGTAATGCTGAAAACCACCAAGGAAATTAAAGAAAAACTGTTCAGCCATAATCCGATGCAGCGAGCCAAGGGCCGTTATTGTCTGGTGCCGTTAAAGGAAGGCGGTGTGGAACGTGAGCTGAGCGCGTTTCGCCAGCTGATGAACTTTACTTTTGAAATTGCCAAAACAGACACCAAAGGCTTAACTGAAACCTTTGCCACCATCATTGAAAGCGGCAAAATCAATACGCAGGATAAATTGCATCAGGATTTACAGACGATCCTCGACGAATACAACGAGCTGCGCCAGACTCAAAATAAGCTGAAAACCATAGCGAATTATCGTGATGATTTTAAGCAATTGAGCGCTCTCCATCAGAGCCGGAACGAGCAACAACAGCATTTTTCCGGTACTTTTCAGGCTTATGACAATTATTTGACTAAGGCGGAAGCCGGGTTTCGTCAGCTAGTTGGCCAAGTCGAACCGAAGGTCAATCGCTTATCCGCAGAGCAACAAAGGCTCGGTAAAACAAGCAACGAATTGCAAAACCAAGGCAGCGAATACACCGGCCAATTGAAAATGCTGTACAGCGACCTTGATAAGCTCAATAAGCAACGCAAGCGTTTTGAAAAAATTCAGAATGACTATTCGGAAACAACGAGCGCCGGGCTCAGAAATGTCTTACAAGCCAAGCAGGATGATCTGGATGAAAAAATCATTCATCTTGAAGACAACCAAAAAGCAGTTGATGCCCTAACCACCAAAGTGGGCTTACAAAACAGCGCTTTTGCCGCCCGGAACAAGAAAAAACAAGCGTTAGAACACTACGAGAAATTGCTGATCAGCCGGGTCGACGCCTATAGTGCCATGGTATTAAGTAACCTCAACACACAGTTTTCCGAAGTCATAGTTGATATCGATGCGAAACAAACAGACATAATTGAGCACTTTACGCGCCTGTTTAGTATCGAACAGACCGGCTTACACTTTCTTGGCGAACCATTCAGCAAAGAACCCGCAAAATCTCCACAACAATTGCAGGAACAGTTACAGCAAGATCTGGAATATTTGGAGGAAACTATTCAAAAACTGGATCGTGAGATTTTAGATCTAAAAAATATCTCGTCAGCTTCTGGCGAATATCAAAAGCAACAATTGCAGGAAGCCGAGAAAGCTAGGCATTACATCAAGGAAGACTTAATTATTGTTAACGCCATCGAATCTACTCAGCAGCAGTGGCAGACGAAAACTAATGAAGCTGAAGAGATCGAAAACACACAACGGCAACTGGATAAACAGCGGGAAGAAACCCAAGGCTTGCTGGATCAAATCCGTAATGACCTCGCCACCGCAAAAGAAACCTTCGAGTTACTGAACAAACAGCAGCAAGAAGCGACCTCTCTATCACAGCGCCTAAAAAACCTGAAGCCCGATAATTTAATCCCGGTGGATATTCAAAAGGTCGACAATGTTTCGGCCAGCGACCTAGCTGAACTGGAAGGCGAACAAGCAAAGCTGAATACGTTGACAGAAAACGTGAATAAAAAACTCAATGATTTTGTCCAGTGCGGTCATTTTTCCGTACCTGTCGAAATAGCCCAAAGCAGTTATAGCAATGAGCAACAGAGCAGCATTCTGACTGCTTTAAATAATACCTTTGCGGAATTACACGATCGGCAGGAAACCTTGCAAAGCCGTATTATCGAACATAACAAAATGACCGGCGCCAAGATTGGCGAACTGACCGGCAATCGCAGCCACATCCGCGCCTTCATCAACAAAGTCAATAAACAATTCGAGCATTACAACATTTCTAATCTTAAGGAAATTAGGGTGGAAATCGAGCTTGACCATCGTTTTGAAGAACTGGTTAACGAGCTGGATAACACCAATTTGAATACCACCGATATTCATGACGATGCTTTATATCAACGACTGAATCAATTCTGTGAAGATTTTTTCATCGGTGTGCGCGGTAATCGCATTCTGGAAATGAGCAAAATCATTAAAAACGTCAAATACAGTTACAAAAAAGAGCACCAGGATAAACGCGAAGAAAAAGACCAAAGCACCGGCACCAATGCGCTAATCAACTGCACGCTGCTGACTATATTAATGCGCGATTTGCTGGCACAGGAAAGTACCCTGAAATTGCCGGTGATTTTTGATGAATTTACCGCGCTTGATGAATACAACCAGCGCACCGCTATTAAGGCCGCCACCGAACACGGTTTTGCGTTGTTCTGTGCCTCACCCACGCAAACCGCAGAAGTCGTTTCGGTCGTCGATTACTACATTACCCTGGATGACTTTCATGCCAGTACTATTTACGACAGCAGCGGCGAACGAGACGTCGTGTTTCATCATTTTTGGGAACGGCTTTATGAAGTTTCGGAGCCGCAAGCATTATGAATGTCGCTTTAGACCGCACATTAATTCTGCTCATCGAACATAAGGACATGATGTTCCGGCTGATCGATTACATGGATCAACATCAGCGCAAAGATTTACCCACCGAGGTGTTTTTTAACAGCATCCACGCCAAGCTGAGCAGCATGGTCAACAAGAAGGAAAAGGAAACCGCTCGACTTAACGATGCGTTTGAATTGAACAACCTGATCAAAACCGGGATTGTTTCCGAGTTTAATAAATCGCGAGGGACGATTGCCTTTCAACCGGCGGTGCTGGATATTTTTCGACTGTTTGAGAAGGAACGCCTGCGCGGCCTGCGGAGTGCCGACCTGGAAAATATTCGCAAGCAACTTGAAGGCGCTTACCAACAGCTTGAGGCTTTAAGTTTTACGGGCGATAACATTGCCTTCCTTGAACAACACGATCATCTTTTTGATTTACTGCGTCGAATTAACAGTCAGATTCAAAACAATACCGCGCATTTACAACATGAGGCCGATCGATTGTCCAAG
Source organism: Methylococcales bacterium (assembly GCA_965247565.1). GTDB lineage: Bacteria > Pseudomonadota > Gammaproteobacteria > Methylococcales > Methylomonadaceae > CBDFHF01. The sequence continues at coordinate 139,493 of CBDFHF010000003.1, forward strand.
CGCTTGGATCATGACCAAGTGCTATTGTCGCTGGATAAATCCCATCAACACAGGGAAATGCTGGTTCAGGTGAGAAAGATTTATGACCGGGAAATCATTCCCACGCTGGAATTTCTTAACTCCCGAGAATACAGCAAAACAAAGGCACCGCTAACCATCATCGACGATATCATCAAGCTTTACGATAGGCGAGGCTATGAGAATGACAGCTATTACATTGACCAATATAAACTGTCGATTCTTAGCCATTACAAAGCGGTAGAAAAAGTTAAACAAGCTATGCAACGTTATTTGCACCAAGAGCGTCGGCATCGACTGACCTATAACGCCATTGAAAATGCCTATTTGAATTTACAAAAGCTGGCGCAGAGCACGTTTACCGAAAGTCTGAAAGACAAATACATCTTTAAAGCGATGGAACCGGGGACGCTTTATTTTCATGGCCTAAAAACGCATGCCGGTGGCCAAGAAGCCTGTATCGAATGGCATGACCGCAATCATGTAATTTGCTTTAATGAATACCTGATTAACCAAAATGCCCGCAAACGCAGCGATAGCTCAGCCGAAGTCAAGACGTTTAACAATAAGTCGCCTAAGGATCCGCACAATGCCATCAAGCGACGGATTAAACTGCTAATCGAGCGCTGTAATATTAACCCGCCCATAGATGATATCTATGTCGTTGTGCACCATCTGCTACTAGAGAACTTACAGCAAGATTATCAACTACCCTATTTGTTGTACGGCGTCAGCTGTTTTAAACAGCAGCTCGGCAAAAGGTTTAAAGTTCAGGTGAGCTTTAATCACCCCCAACAGAGCATTCGCCATCGAAATCAGGTGCTGGAATATAACAAACGCGAATTTATTTTATGATTAGTAACGATCTCAGCCAAACCATTTACAACCAGCTGATCAACGGCAAGGCCATTAATAAACGTAGCTATATTGTTAAAACCAACGAACTGGAAGATAACCCGTTGTATACCGAAATTTTCATCAACTTCGATGAATACCAGCAGTTGTATCAACGCATCAATTTTGAACTGGTCCACAAAAGCAGCTGCTTTTTTTATATTCGGGAATTAGCAGGCAGCGAAGCTAACGAAGTCACTATTAAAATACAGGCCTTACTGATTGTCATCGGCCGTATCGTTACTGAAAAAGGCTATCTGTTTGATGTGCTCACCGATTATCGAGCGGGGATTAAGCTGGAAGATCTTTCTGAAGCGATGTCGGAAGAGCGTTATCTCGATATTCTGCATACCTGTAAGTTATGTATCTCGAGAAGCATTGATGAAGAAATCAATAATCACTTAATTAGCCGAGGTATTATGTTCAAAAACAGCCGTGGACATTATGTGCTAAGTGATGGCGGAGTGGCTTTTTTTACTGAACTAACGAAATCCTGAGGGCGGGTCAAGAGATAATTTTGTGACAAGCCAAACTTAGCTTCCGATTTTGAAGAGACGAAATGAGGTTTCGGTTCTATAAGCTTATAGTTGTTCAAACTTATAGAAAACGTCAATAGAAGTTTGGGGTTCTGACTGCGCGAATCGAAGAATGCGCAAAAACCGGCGTTAGATTTACGGAAGACTTCGACGTTACAACGCTTTATTAATGGCCTAGTGAAATTTCCGTGATACATACCCCAAATACTCAACACCAAACCCTCAATACAACCCTAAACTGCTAATACAAAATTAGTTAGCAGGCTGGATATTTAATTCAATTTGGGTAAGATGGCTTGATATCTACAATAACTATAAATTAAATTGATTGGATTTTTTGATGACTAAAGCAATTGTTTTAACAGGGATCACTACGACCGGCACACCTCATTTAGGTAATTATGTTGGTGCAATAAAACCAGCCATTGCCGCTAGTAAAAACGCTAATATGTCTCCGTTTTATTTTTTGGCGGATTACCATGCGTTGATTAAATGTCAGGAGCCGGAGCGGGTCAGACAGTCCAGTTTGGAGATTGCAGCAACATGGCTGGCGTTAGGCCTGGACACCTCTAATGCGGTATTTTACAGGCAATCAGACGTACCTGAAATTATGGAGTTAACTTGGTTGCTGACTTGCGTGACCGCTAAAGGTTTAATGAACAGAGCGCATGCGTATAAGGCGGCGGTAGCAGAAAACGAGCAAGATAGCGATCCCGACAAAGGCATTACCATGGGCTTGTTTAGCTACCCGATATTAATGGCCGCCGACATCCTGATGTTTAACGCCAATAAAGTTCCTGTAGGTAAGGATCAAATTCAACATATTGAGATGGCTCGTGATATTGCCGGGCGTTTTAATCATATTTACGGCGAACATTTTGTATTGCCGGAAGCCGTGCTTGATAGCGATGGAGCCATCTTGGCTGGTTTAGATGGCCGGAAAATGAGCAAAAGCTACAGCAACACTATTCCTTTATTCGAGCCAGAAAAAAAATTGAGGAAATTAATTAATAAAATCAAAACCAATTCACTGGAACCCGGAGAGCCCAAAGATCCTGAAGGTTGTACCTTATTTAGTATTTATCAGGCTTTTGCGGGTCAATCTGAGATGGCGGAAATTCGAAAACGCTATGCCGAAGGCATAGCTTGGGGAGAAATGAAGCAATTGCTGTTCGAATACATCAACGAGCATATTACGCCCGCCAGAGAACGTTACGAGGCGTTGTTACAGTCGCCAGAACATATAGAGGCTGAGTTACAAGCCGGTGCCGAAAAGGCTCGAGCCATTGCCGCACCATTTATGAAAGAATTGCGCAGTGCGGTAGGAATTTCCAGAATTTCGTAAAGCTATCTCAAATCAATTGCGCTATGCCAAATGCGGTCAGATAGGTCGCTAAAAAATAGCAAATAGACAAAATGTAGCTTGCAATCGTGTTAATCGCTAAAGACTGCTTAAGAATATAGGCAACGAGTGAAAACTCCCAAAAGAAAAACAACCCGCAGACGATATAGCTCGCTGGATGATCGGTGACTGTTACCCAGATAAGGGCCGGAACCAGAAAAACGGACACGACATTACCGCTACCAAAAATAGCGGTAGTTACTTGTATGTAAGTGTACAAGGTCTTATTAATCATTAGCACAAACGCGATAAATAGCAGCGATAACAGCGTTTGCAAGCCCACTTCATAGAACGCTTCGAACGGATCATCGATCATGTTCACCTGCATGAAGTACTCGACTGTCACGGAAATCAACAGATTCAGCTTGAAAAAAGGAATTGATCTGGTTAAAAAAGCTGGATTTTTTTTAAACCAGCACAACGGCAGGTATTCTTTTAAAAGACCTAAAGTATCCATGATTTATCAACGCCTGTGGCGGTTATTATTTTGTGGATGGCGCAATCTGTCAGGGTCAAAATTCTCTTGGCTCAGATCCCCTTGAGAAAACAGACTCATTATAAGTACTAAAGTTATCATTCAAGGACTGCACTAACTCTCTGTTTTTTTCCGCTAATTGCGCAATGCGGGCTTTGGTTTTTTTATTCCAGCCGACCGGTTCTGAAACCGGCAATAGCATTCTTGAGAAGGTGATGTTTTTTTCAAATATACCTGCCAGATTTTCTAATAAATTCAGCTCTTTCTGACGAGCATATAATTGATTGATAATCGGCTTTGCTTGCAATTTGCTGATCAGCAAATGCAAAGGGATCATAATGGCAAGAAGGGTTAGTAAAATAGCTGGACCAATAATAGGGTCTATTAACAACTCCAAAATTCCGAACTGAATTTCAGCAAAAATCGCCAATGTTGCGATAAAGCCGAGAATAATCAAACTGGAAAAAGTAGCACGCTCTTTCCATTGCCCAATGGCTTTTTTGACTTCCGGAACCACAACATTGTCAATCTCATCAATGCTTTTATCCAAGGCGTTTAACACCCTATAGGAGCGAACATGAGCAACATTAGCCATACGCTGATCGATAGTAGCAAAGCTGACATGATTTTGCAGATCAATACCACTATCTTGGTTGGGTACCACTATGAATTGCCCCGTATTCAACCCAAACTCCGCAAGTTTTCGTTGCCAAGAAGAGATGAGTTCATTACCACTAATAGGGCTGATTGATCGAACTGGCTCATCGATCAGATAAACAAATTTATTGGAATCCTGATGAATGACAATGTTCTTTATTAGCTCATCCAACATGGGCGAAGGAGAATCAAAGGTGTCGGTAAAGATCATCACCAAGTCCGAATGCTCAATGATATGTTGATTCAAGAAGCTGACTACCGGACTATTGGGATTAGCGTTGATGTTAGGTGCATCAATAAACAACTTGCTTTTTAAACGATTACTGTCGAGAGTTTTCAACTCTAGGTAAGAATTAATCCGGTTCCCCTCGCCTTTTTGGTGCTGTTCAATCTTACGGCTGATTTGGTAGAACGGGTAACGGGGGTCAACATCTAAAGCGGTACCCGGCAGAGTGGCAGGATTAGTCTGATTATTATGAAGAAGTACACTAAACTTGTGACTTGATGCCTGAATACCTGAAAATGACTGCTGGGAACCTAAATAGCTATTAACAAACCGCGATTTAGCTGTGGAATTACCGCCAATTAAACTAATAATTGGCCACCATGAATTCTTACAAGCCGTAGTGTCTTCAGCCTCCAATAACCCCATATCGAATTCGATTTGATCGAGTTCATGAAAAACTTTTGATGCCTTTAGCAAGACCGGATTATCGATGGCAAAGTTTTTTTCAAGGTTGAGCAGATATTTGCTTACGGTCTTTTCAGTCATCAGTTTGCCCCTGTAATAATAGTTATATAGGTAATACCAAAAGTATACACCCAGAATCATGCCACAAATACAAGAAAAAACCAGAATTAAGGTCAAGGGTGAGTCAGAAAAAGCACGGTTTTCGAGATCGCTTTTAGTGCATTGAGCTATAAGCTTTAGTATATTGACTGGATTTTTTATGAACTCTAAGAGGGACTTTTACCCTTTGATACTCAGCGGAACGCGGATTTTGATTAACTTTCGAAGATTAGCAGTGGCCCTTATGGCACTACTATTAACTGCCTGCACCTCTTCCTTGTGGGGCGGTTATGGAGATGATGGCTTGTCTAAAGAGGAGTTTACTCGTTATGTGGAAAATGTATTTCGCAAACAAAATAACTTAACTAGCCAGGCGATGATGCTTATGGAAGGCGACGCTGACAATAATGAGTACGCGCCATTATTACTTGCAGAACAAAATATGCACAAGGCCTGTCGATTTCTTAATGAGTATGCTTCGCGAGATAAAGATGGTTTGTCGATAGGCCTGCTATTACAGAGAGACGTAGAAAAAACCGCACCTGATTGCGAGAAAACTGCCAAAAAACTTGCCGCTCTTTTGGCAAATCAACAAGAACAATGAGAATTAAAGCGGCGACAGTACCGTGTTTTGTGGCGGTTTGCTGTTATCGGTTTCCGGGTAATCCAGTGTGTAATGTAATCCCCGACTTTCTTTACGATGCTGAGCACAGCGGATAATTAATTCTGCAACAATGACCAAGTTACGCAATTCCAGTAGATCACTAGTAACACGGAAGTTGCTGTAGTATTCAGTAATTTCTTTTTTCAGAAGCTCGACTCGGCTCATAGCTCTGCTTAAACGTTTATCAGTTCTGACAATCCCAACATAGTCCCACATAAAGTGCCGCAGCTCGTTCCAGTTGTGCGAAACTACAACTTCTTCGTCAGAGTCGATAACTTTCGATTCATCCCAGTCTGGCAATACGGGTATGGCGGGTATAAGACTAAATTTTTGCAAAATATCCTTGCTGGCACGATCCGCAAATACTAGACATTCCAGTAACGAGTTACTGGCCATGCGATTAGCGCCGTGTAACCCCGTACAGGCGACCTCACCAATGGCATACAAATTAGGAATATCTGTACGGGCGTAATTGTCGGTTAATACTCCGCCGCAGGTGTAATGTGCTGCTGGGACGACAGGAATGGGTTGCTGAGTAATGTCTATGTCGAATTTAAGACATTGCTTATAAATAGTAGGAAAATGCTCTTGAATAAACTCAGCACTTTTATGGCTGATGTCCAAATAAACACAATCGATACCGCGCTTTTTGATTTCATGATCAATCGCTCTGGCCACAATATCACGCGGCGCCAATTCACCTCGGTGATCATAGCGCTGCATAAAAGGTTTGCCGTCAGGAAGAATTAATTTACCCCCTTCGCCTCTCACCGCTTCCGAAATGAGAAATGATTGGGCATGCGGATGGTATAAACAGGTAGGATGAAATTGCATGAACTCCATATTACTAACTCGACACCCGGCTCTCCATGCCAAAGCGATGCCATCGCCCGTAGAACTTTGCGGATTAGTGCTGTACAAATAAACTTTACTAGCTCCGCCGGAAGCCAGCACCACAACACGGGCGGTCATCGTTTTAACCCGCTGACGATTCGAGTCCAACACATAGGCACCCAACACACGCTTTTCAGTTTGATCAACTTTAGGACTGGTGATCAATTCAATGACGTTATGATGTTCGAACAATTCGATATTTGGATGTGCCTGGGCTCGTTCAATCAACGAAATCGATACAGCTTTTCCGGTGGCATCGGCAGTATGTACGATACGGCGGTGAGAATGGCCACCCTCCCGGTTTAAATGCAACTTAGTTTCGCCACTTTGGGTTTGTTCTTCTGTGAAAACCACACCTTGATCACGTAACCAATCAATAGAATTTTTGCCGTTTGTTACAGTCAGTCTCACTATATCAGGATCACAAAGCCCTGCTCCCGCATCTAAGGTATCCTCGATATGCGATTCAATGGAGTCGTCAGCGTCAAATACCGCCGAAATACCGCCCTGTGCGTAGTAAGTACTCCCTGCTATCAGGGCAAACTTTGATAAAACAGCAACACGTTTAGAATGTTCGGCCAATTTAAGTGCTAAGCTTAAGCCGGCACCACCACTGCCAATAATGAGAATATCGTGATTTGTTGAGTGAGGCATATCGAGAAGTTCAGGTAAAGCACTAGAGTGAGCGTTTTGCCGACATTTAGTGATGTTTAATTGGCGTAGTTGCCAGCGTTTATGGATAATAAAGCTTTTCAGAGTGATAACACAATTTTTGTATCACATAGAACTAATTTAAATTAGATCTGTCCATTAATACATTCTTAAAAGAGCCGTGGTGAATAGTCATACCAGGACAAGTGAACAGCTAGACGAAGATCTGGTGTTGCGTGTGCAGCAAGGAGATAAATCAGCTTATGATTTTTTGGTAATTAAGTACCAACATAAAATCATTCAACTGGTTAATCGTTATGTAAAAGACCCCAGTGAGTCTCAAGACGTAGCTCAGGAAGCGTTTATGAAGGCTTATAGGGCGCTGCCCAGCTTCAGAGGCGATAGCGCTTTCTACACTTGGTTGTATCGGATTGCTATTAACACTGCAAAGAATTATCTGGTATCCAGAACCAGAAGGAATTCTGATTACCAGGTAGATATTCAGGATGCTGAACAAATTGATAATGCGCCGCAGTTGCACGGGCTGGACACGCCTGAGAGGTCGTTATTGAATGATGAAATTGTTGAAACTATTCAGGCAGCGATTGAAAAACTTCCCGAGGAAATGCGTATTGCTATCATGTTAAGAGAATTTGAAGGAATGAGTTACGAAGAAATAGCTCAGGTAATGGATTGTCCAGTAGGTACGGTTAGATCTCGGCTTTTTAGGGCCCGAGAGGCGATCGATAGTAAGTTAAACCCCTTGCTCGATTAACGGTGATTTTCGATGCATGAAGAATTAAATCAAAAAATTTCGCAATTGGTTGATAACGAATTGGCTGACGATGAGGCCTTGAGTTTATTACGCAAATTGCATTTGCAACCCGAATTGCAGGGCAAACTAAATCGTTATGAAGCGATTAGCCACGCTATTAAAACCGAGGTTTTTATTTTACCTGGAGCTGATTTTGCCACACGAATAAGTCAGCAAATTCAACAAGAACCCAGTTACCTATTACCACCACGCCAAAGCGCTCACAATAATTACAAAATATGGGCTATCGCGGCTTCGGTTGCAGTGGTAGCAGTAATTACATCTTGGAATATTACAAAACTTTCGGCTCCGGCTCAGCCCATTGAGGCAGTATCTGTTGCCCAAGCCCCCAAGCAACAAACGGTTGTCAAAGATACCGAGCTTGCTAGCCGGAATTTACCTGAGGAAATTCCGTTAAACCAACGTATTAACGACTACTTGCAAGCCCACAATAACAGTGTTTACACCAATGGTGAGGCTAATTTTAAGCCTTATACCAGGGTAACCGCCTATAGCAAGGAATAGCTGTGGTTAAGCGTTTAATCGTAGTCTTGCTATTATTGGTAGGGACTACACACGCAGAAGAGTTCAAAATAAACGCTCAGGAAGCCTTATTAAAAACAACCCAAGCCATGAGTAACTTAAACTATCACGGGACGGTGGCGTTTTTACGGAATGGTAAACTGGAAACCATGAAGTACTTTCACGCGTCAGGTAACGGCATAGAGCAGGAGCGTTTGGTCTCCTTAAATTCCCCGTTACGCGAAATTGTCAGAGATGCCGAACAAGTCACTTGCATATTTAAATCCACTCAGCAGACGGTTGTTGACCATCGCCCCTTCGAGCGTTCTTTCTTAGTGGATTTACCTAAAAATTTAAACGATCTGGATGCGGGTTACAGTTTTTCCGTGGTTGGTGAAGAAGATATTGCCCTGCTACCTGCATATGTTATTAGCATTAAACCCAAAGATAACTACCGCTACATCAGAAAAATCTGGATCGATAAGCAACAGTACTTACCCTTGAAGGTTGAAGTCTACGATCTTTCTGGTGCAAGCTTGGAGCAATTTGTTTTTACGGAGCTACAAGTTAAAAAAGATCTGCCTTTTATCAACATAAAAGCTGCAAGCACTGAAAAATCAAGACACATTCATCAACTGGAATCTCAGTCGTCGAAACAGGCGGCTTTTGAACTGGGTAATTTGCCCACAGGCTTTAAAGAGATATTTTTTGCGCGTATGCCAGTAAAAAACTCTGCCCAACCTGTGGATCATATGCTGCTAAGCGACGGTATTGCCTCGGTGTCGGTGTATATGGAAACTAAAAACACTTTATTGCAACCAGGGCTACAATCAGTTGGTGCAGTTAACTCATTCAGTCGAGTTATTGAAAACTCCGAATTAACGGTAATGGGCGAAGTACCCGCGGAAACGGTTGAGTTAATTGCTCAGGGTATCAAGCTTAGAAAACCCCTGCATTGAAAACGCTGATTTTTTAACATATTCTTTTAAATTTTAAGCATTATTGGGTTACTCATGAATTGGAATGGAGGTTTTTTTATGTTCAAAAAGCTAGGTTGGTGGTTTGTTCTGCTGTTATTAGCCTGCCAGAATGTGCTAGCGCAATTGCCCGACTTTACCGATATGGTAAAAGCTAATGGTGGTTCAGTTGTGAATATAAGCACTACTCAAAAAGCTGCTGCTCAACCAGAAACGGAAATATTAGGCCAAGAACAACAAATGCCTGAAAATATGCCGCCTGAAATGGAAGAATTGTTTAAACATTTTTTCAACGGCCAAGGTGGTGAGCTGATACCCAAAGATACCAAATCGCTGGGTTCTGGATTTATCATCTCTCCCGATGGCTATTTGCTTACCAATCATCACGTGGTTAAAGATGCGGATGAAATCATGGTGAAATTTTCGGATCGTCGTGAACTACCTGCGAAGCTTATCGGTTCAGATGCCCGCACAGACGTTGCCTTATTAAAAGTCGATGCAAGTAACTTACCCGCCGTCGCCATCGGCTCTCCTGAAAAATTACAGGCTGGGGAGTGGGTATTTGCTATCGGCTCGCCTTTTGGTTTTGAGCAATCAGTAACTGCAGGGATTGTAAGCGCTAAAGGCCGCAGCTTACCGGGCGGTAATTACGTGCCGTTTATACAAACAGATGTAGCAATCAACCCAGGCAATTCCGGCGGCCCGTTATTTAACATGGATGGCAAGGTAGTTGGTATCAATTCGCAAATCTATAGTCGTACCGGCGGTTCCATGGGGCTATCTTTTGCGATCCCTATGGACGTAGTGATGAATGTGGTCGGCCAGATAAAATCTGGAGGTAAAGTATCTCGGGGCTGGCTCGGCGTGCAAATCCAAGATGTAACGCGTGAGCTGGCAGAGTCTTTCGGCATGAAAAAACCGGAAGGCGCTTTGGTCGCAAAAATTTTACCCGGTAGTCCCGCTGAAAAAACCGATCTGCAACTTGGCGATATTATCACTGAGTTTAATGGTCATCGCATTGAAACATCCAGTGAACTTCCACCTTTGGTTGGCGTTACGCCCATTAATGAGGAAGCGACCCTGAAAATCATTAGGCAGGGTGATGAAAAGTCCGTAGACATTAAAATTGGTTTGTTGCCTGAAAAGGATGAAAAACCCGCTGCTGCGAAGCTGCAAAATAAATCCACTAACCGGTTGGGTATTAATGTTATCGATTTAACGGATGAGCAAAAACAATCTCTGGACGCTATCAAAAATGGCGTGTTAGTCAAAGAGGTTGGTAAAGGGGCTGCGCAGGCTGCAGGTATCCTGCGAGGCGATGTGATTCTACGCATTCAAAACACTGTAATTCGTGATGTGGCTGATTTTGAAAAAATCGCCAAAAATCTGCCAGTAGGTAAATCGATCGCTGTACTAATCCAACGCCAGGGCAACCCTATTTTCCTGGCACTCAAGATAGACAAATAGCAGCTATTTGTGGAGGGCTTTAGAGTCCTCCACCTCTCCCGCCCCCCGTATACCCACTTTGAAAAGCATTCTATTCGCTGTAGTTTCCGGTTTTTTCTTGTGTTTGATGTACAATCAAACTGCTTATGCGCATGCTGGTGAACATCACAGCAAGAGTTGTTTTTTAACAGTTGGCGATACCAAGTTGCGCTTAAATGGGTATTATCTGAATACCCATTTAGCCGGTAAGCATTTTTGTCGAATTTACCCCTCAAACGGTCAAATAGTTTTAGCGATCGATGTGTTAGCTGATGATGTGAGCAATAAGCAATTGGGTTTGAACTTATCGACTCTTTCGGGTTGGCGGGAATGGTCTGAGCGATTGTTTGCGTCAGTTAAACAAATGCCTGCAAAACCAATTGGCACCGGTTTATTTGCGCTGGAACATATGATTGAACAGCCTAATCTCTATGCCTTGGACATTGTCTTACTAGATACCGCCGGAAACCATCAAACGCAGCGTATTTTTTTAATAGCCGGTATTCCCGTTACTCAGTATTTGATTTACTTTGCAGGCTTGCTGTTGCTGATAATTGCGCTCGTATGGGTAAAAAGTTTCTCTCGGAATAAATTTTTGCATTAATCTCAATGACGTAGCTTTTTAAATGGCAGTAATAATAGCTGTCCAAAGCTTAACTCTTCCGGCTGCCGAAATTCACTTAAACCGATTGCCATCTCAGTTTGCGGCTGCTTCGCTTTTGGCGTGTAGGTTTTAAATAGCCGATCCCAAACAGAAATTGAAAAACCGTAGTTACTGTCGGTTTCGATGGGCAGGGTAGAATGGTGAATACGGTGTAGGTCAGGAGTAATCAGCAGCCAGCGCAATTTTTGTTCAATGATGTCAGGAATATTAATATTACTGTGATTGAAGGTTGCGGCTGCATTCAAAATAACTTCAAAGGCCACCACAGCTAGCGCATTTGCACCCATAATATAAATGCAGATAACTTTGTAAAACATGGATAGCATAATTTCCAACGGGTGAAACCGCACAGCAGTAGTGGCATCAAACTCGAGGTCTGTATGATGTACTTGATGCAGCCGCCATAACAGCGGCCACTTGTGGGCAATAATATGTTGGCAGTAGATAGCGAGATCTAGCAACAGCAAAGTGAGCAAAATGGACAACCATTCCGGCATTGTTACCTGATTTAATAAGCCTTGGTGCTGTTCGCTAGCCGCTACCGCACTCAAATAAGCAATCCCGCCGACAGTGACGCGCATAACAGCCATATTTAACAAGGCTAAGCCTAAATTAACAGGCCAGCGCTGGCTTCGCGCCAATGATGGCTTTCTTTTCGGACTTACATATTCCCAGCCGATCATCAGGAAGAACACACCCAGTGCCACACCTAAGCGGATTATAGACTCCAAAATTCCCCCTTAGCATACAGATCAGCGAGTGAGTCAGGATTGGCGCCCCAGAAATATCGCAAGCGCAGACTCCACATCAGAAAAATTGTTTTATAGATTCCGTTTCGCTGCCAACGCCGCCCAGAGCTGATTACTTTAGACTGAAGGCAGCATGGCAGACAGATTTTTTTTAATGCCTTGCTTAGGGCAATATCTTCCATCAAAGCGATTTCCGGGAACTGTCCAGCTTTCCAAAACGTTGATGCTCTAACGAAAATGGCCTGGTCGCCAGTGGCAATGCCAGTCAAATTTGAACGCCAATTCATCATAGCCGCAATAATCATTAGCATGAAGTGCTCTCCTTGCAACTGAATATTAAATCGTCCCCATTGCTTTGTGCTATCCAGTTGCCGTTCAATTTCCGCCAAAGCATCATCCGGCAAAAACGTATCGGCATGCAGAAAAATCAACACATCCCCATTAGCTTGCTGAGCACCATAATTCATTTGTTTTGCTCTGCTAGCAGATGACTGTATGATTTTATCGGTTAGTGGAGCAGCTAGAGCAGTAGTCAGATCACAACTACCACCATCAACTACAATCAACTCACACCCGGAGTGGCGAAAACCTTGCAAAGCCAGCAAGCAAGTGCTTATTGACTTTTCTTCGTTGAGCGTAGGGATAATGATTGAGAAACGCATGAAGCATGCTGCTACTAACGTTACCCTGCTGTCAAGTTAAAGAAATGAGGGCCGGGTGTAATAGCTCTATTTCAGCAATGCTGCGTCCACGTTGCGGCGGTGAATAAGCGCTGTAACTTAATAGGGCTTCAGGATCCAAATAGCCGACGACTGCTTTCAGATCAGATATTCGCAAGCCCTGCCGAACCAGATAAGCAATATAGCTGTGACGAATTGCATCAACTGTCAGCTCTTCTGGATGAGCTAAACCAGAATCAATAGCCGTAAAAAATACCGTTGCAGCCAATTCGCTATCGGTAAAAACTATATCGCCTTCCCAGACTGGATGTCCGTCTGATTGTCCCAACAATGTTTTAACGCCATGATGAAGAGGCAAAACTCTCGCAGCCGGTTCTGTAAGGCTAATCGTGTTACTCGTTAAATCAATTTGCTCAGTCTTTAAGGCACGAATCTCATCAGTGGTAAGCCCGCTGAGTAAAAATCCGATTATTTGTTTGGCTTTTAGATTTGCAGAATCGAGCAATAACTTCAGCTCATAATTGGATAGCTCTCTAGTCGTTTTTTCTGCCAAGGCTCTGACAGTTCTGTGTTCCAGAGGTAAACTGCTATTGACCTGCTGATGACTAATGGCGTCTGTGGCTCTTCGTGACAGATCTGACGAACGCCGCGCCGTGGGACTACCTGATATAGTGATAGCTACGGGCGGTTCATGTTTTTTATTTAAATAGTCTGTAATCCAGACGGCAAACAATCCCAGTAATAAAGATCCAGCAATAGCAATGAGAGCATCGCGATTATAATCCGGACGAATAGGTTTATCGGGCTCATAGGCACGACTGATTACACTCACTTGCGGATATTTCTCTTTATGGCTGGTTTGGATTTGCACCAAACGTTCCTGTGTTTCACGATAGAGCTTCTCCAAGCTCTCCAGATCTGTTTTTAAAGTTTCATGTTTGGCAAATTCGCTAGTGAATGCAGCAGCACGCTGCTTATGATTATCAAGCTGCATGCGAATTCCTTTTACAGTTTGCTGTGCAGCAGCATAGTCTTTTTCTGCCTCGCTACGAACAATACTTTTGCCAAAATTCAGTGTTTTCAAAATCTCCCGCTCGATTTTTTCTATTTCTTCAGGAATAACCTTTAAAGCAGGTTGCAAATTAATATAGTCCTGAGTGAATTGTTTACTCAATTCAGCTTGTTTTTCCTTTAATTCCTGCCTGCGTTTTTCGAGAGTTTGTAGAATACCCTGGTCTTTTTCAGGCACAACTGGCTGCCCTTCGGCAATAGCTGATTTAATGGCATCCAGGTTCGATTTAGCCTTTATCTCCTGTTCACTAGCCAGATTGAGCGAGTCATTAAGACCTTTTAACCGGGCGAGAGCCTCATTTTCATCGCGGCCCGTAGATAAAATGTCATTACTTTTTCTAAATGTTTCTAGCTCTGCGCGCTTATTGCTGACTTTTTCCTCCAATCCTTTGAGCTCATCCTCAATGATTTTAGTCGTATCATCAGTGAGCGTCTTAACCTCTTCCTTTCTAGCATCAAGATAGACATCAACCCAAGTGTTAATCAATACCGGCAAAAATTTAGCATTAGCGCCTTCTGCTTGTATTTCAACCAAATTGGTATCCACGACAGGTTCGACCGTTAATAAATTTTGTATATCAGACAGAGTGAGTGCAACAGATGACCGGAAAGTCGATTCATTTAATCTTGATAAAGTTTCCTCCAAAAGCTCCTTGCCTAGCAAAACCTGCTTTTGTATAGCCACATGTTGCACATCGGCTTTTGTACTTTCTCGGTCAATGGCGGTCATAGCCGATGTCAATAGCGTAGCTGCACTTCGGTAGATAGCCGGACGACTGTAGTTCCAAACTAAACTTGCTATAGCAGCAATTAAAAAAGTAATGGTAAATATAAGAACTCTGGGAGAACGACGCCAAATTTTTTCCGGCACATAAGGGGGGAAAGGCCGAGGATCTGAAAGAACCTCTACATTGGGCAGATAATTTTTCATAGCTATTGGTTATACCGGGCTTAGCAAAGACACACAAATCCACGAAATCATTATGGGGCTATTTACAAACGTAGGATAGGTAATTTTTAATGGGGCTTTAGTGGCGCAATTGTTAATAAAAAACATGAATTAATCAACAAAAATCTATGAGACCGATTATGCCGTTTTTCGCATTTCACAAAGCCAACTTTTTCTAAAGCGGTTCAAATAATGCCGCCAAATCCTCAGAGGTCAGCTTTAAAGATTCTTTCTGACTGCCTTCTTGATAAATACTCTCAGCCAGTGCACGTTTTCTATCCTGCATAGCAAGAATTTTTTCTTCCACGGTATTTTCAGTAATCAGTTTGTAAATAAATACTGGTTTGTCTTGACCGATGCGGTGCGCCCGATCCGAAGCCTGACTTTCCACAGCAGGATTCCACCACGGATCATAGATGATAACCGTATCGGCTTCGGTCAAGTTCAATCCCACACCACCTGCTTTCAGGCTAATTAAAAAAACATTAGCTTGTCCGCTTTTGAAGAGCTCAATTGCTTCATCGCGATTCCGCGTTTGCCCTGTTAGTTTTGCATAGTTTACTTTTCTGGCGCTTAACTCTTTTTCGATCAGCGCAATCATGCGCGTAAATTGAGAGAACACCAGGATACGACGACCTTCTTCCAATTGTTCAGGTAGCATTTCCATCAACAAGTCCAGTTTAGCTGACTCGGTAATTTTTTGGGCTTCTTTAAGTGGCAGAGTGCGTGGATCGCAGCAGGTTTGCCTGAGTTTTAGTAAAGCGTCTAGAATAGTTATATGACTGCGCGATAAACCTCTTTCGGCTATAGCATCGCGGACTTTTTTCTCCATGGTCAAGCGAATGCTTTCATATAACGCGGCTTGTTTATCGTGAAGCGGAACTGAGCGGATAATTTCAGTTTTAGGTGGCAACTCCTTTAATACATCCTGCTTGGTGCGACGCAACATAAAAGGGGCAATGCGCCTTGACAAGCGCTGACGCTGCTGATTGTCGCCATGAATTTCTATAGGGGTACGATAGGTTCTTTTAAACGTGGTGCTGTCGCTTAAAAAGCCCGGCATTAAAAAGTCGAATTGTGCCCAGAGCTCGCCTAAATGGTTTTCCATTGGCGTTCCGGTTAAGCATAAACGATGCTGGGCACTGATCTGCCTGACTAATCTTGCGGCTTTAGATAACGGATTTTTGATGGTTTGAGCTTCATCAAGAACCACATAGTAATACTGTTGCTCAAGCAATATCTGCTCATCCCTTGGCAGTAACGGGTAAGTTGTTAGAATCAAATCGTAATCTTTTATTTTATCAAATTGCTGTTTCCGTTCAGTGCCCTGCAACGTTAGTACTTTTAACTCCGGTGTAAATCGCTCGGCCTCACGGCGCCAGTTACTCATTAAACTGGTTGGCGCGATAATTAAAGTAGGCATGTTCATGCGAGCGCTTTGTTTTTCTAACAACAAATGCGCAAGCGTTTGTACGGTTTTACCCAACCCCATGTCATCAGCCAGAATGCCCGAAAACCGATATTCACGTAAAAACTGCAACCAGTTGAGTCCTTGTTGCTGATAGCCACGCAACTCGGCATGAAAATTGATAGGTATTACGGCTTCGGCAATACCCGTGAAATTTTTTAGTTTTTTACCTAACGCTCTGAGCTCCTCGCCTCCTGATAAACTGAACAATCCCTGGTTTTGGTCTTCCATATCAGCTAAAGCAGCAACATTAAAACGTGATAACTTCAGACTGCTTCGTAGATTTATGGCACTGCTATTAAATAACTCTAGCAAAATATCTAAAAACGGCTTGATTTTTTCGCTGGGCAGATTCAAGTATTTATGATCCGCCATAAGAAGACTGAGCATTGGCGGCAAGTTTTCCAGGTCGTAATTTTCCAGCACGGGGGTAACCAGTGGTAATAATGGAATCGATTGACCATCGACATCAATACTAAAGTGCATTTCAAACCAATCATTCTGACTGCTGGTAATTTCAGCATCCCAGTTCTGAGCTGTTGCGAAACTTAGCAGAAAACTACTATCAATATTAATATCCCAGCCCTGATCTTCCAATTCCGGCAAGTGGATATGCAAAAAATCACTCCAGCGAGTTGCGCTATCCATAGCAGATCTTTCCGCAGAGCTGATCAGAATCAATCCTGAATCATTAATGTTTGAGGGTGGTAACAAAACAAAGCCGCATTCAGTGAGGTAATTGATGTCGGCGCGCTCCAATTCGATCTGACGTTGAATCCGCACCAACCCCTGCTCAGTTTTTAATACCGTAAATGGATCTGAACCAGAGGCGGACAACAACCATTCACCATAATGGAAAGAAATGGACATCATGTGCAGGTATTGCTGTGGTGTTTTTTGCTCACCAAATAACAGCAGCTTGGGTCTTGGGATTAATCCATTGACTTCAGAAAGCTCTATTTTTTTAGGCGCAGGCAGCGGCAAGCTAGGATGTTCAATGGTTAGACGCTGACTGAATTCGTCTGCGACCTGGGCCGGCACCACGGGTGCAACGAGCAGATTTTTGATTTGCTCCAGGTTGAGTTGATGACAGTCCAGATCACCCATCGTGCCCTGAGTAGAATCGAGATATTGCGGCGGCTCTGTTAAGATCAGTCGAGCATCAGGTATAACCGTTACGGCGAGTTGATAATCGCCATTTTTTGTAGCTTGCCATGCCAAATTAAGCTGTCGTCGCAAGCCGAGCTGAAGGGGAGCTTGCTCGATATTTTGCCAAAACAACCGACCGGACAAAAGCAGCTTGGTTAATGCTAAATAACCGGTCGTACCGCTAATCAGGGGCTCATCTCTAAAATTAGGGTTAAGAGCAATCAATAACTTTGTAATTTCCAAATCTTCGGGACGAACATAATTGAGGTGAGAAAAGGTGAAGCGAATATTGCTTGCTGCAGTTTTTCTGCCTTTAGCGTAACCACCTGTCTTTTTTGCTTTTGTAACTAATAAATCAACTGTGTGTTCGTGTTGATCTTTACCTGGCACCAATACGTAGGCAATAAAATCCTGATAAAGATCCAGTGTTGTCGCTGTAGCAGTCTTGTGAAACTTACCTAACCATTCCAGGCAATCGGGTTCAACATTGGCCCTGGGATAGCCTTTGTTAGGGTTTTGATGCATCAAACAGACGGCGACAACATGTTTGCAGTTATAGCCGACTGGGCAAGAACAACTGCCGTTAATTTCCGCTGAGCTGTAATTGGGGCGCCAAATAATTCGGATGTTTTGTTTATATGGGATATTGGCGCTACCTTTAACCGTCGCATTGAGTTGCACGAAAAGAGCGCCTTCACTTTGGGTAGTTAGCTGAAGCACCTGCCCGCTTTCATAGTAGTGTTTACCTCGTTCATAGGAGCTATCTCCACATTCATAGCGGATATCAGCAGACAGCAGTTTTTTTATACTCATTGCGTAAACATTGATCCAGAAACAAGACTACTATTGTAACCTTAATGGGTCGATCTTAATGGTTAGGATTTTAACTTTTAGTACAGCGATCACGTTATAATCACACATACACCGCTAAACTTAGACGGAGATATTTTATGAAAACGGCCGCTCCCGCTCGTCACGCAAATTTATTACTGGGTGCATTTTTACTATCTAGCCTCCTTAGCGGTTGTGCAAGCACATCTTCACCAAAAACCGAAGACCCCTGGTCGGGCTGGAATCGTGGCACCCAGTCATTTAATGATGGTGTCGATGACGCTATCCTAAAGCCCATGGCCAAAGGTTATTTGTGGGCAACAAATGACGCAGTTGATGACGGGGTCACTAACTTTTTCAGCAATATTAACGACATCGGGGTTACTGTAAACGATTTGCTGCAATTTAAACTATTACAAGGCGGTATGGATTTAAGCCGGTTTGTAATTAACAGCACGGTGGGGGTCGCTGGCATTTTTGATGTCGCTAAAAAAATTGATTTGCCCAAACATCATGAAGACTTTGGACAAACTCTGGGGTTTTGGGGGGTTCCATCAGGCTCTTATCTGGTCTTACCTTTTTTTGGACCCAGCTCGCCTAGAGATGCCGTTGGTTTAGTTGGCGATGCTTTGCTTGATCCTTTAACGTACACATTTTTAGTGTCGGGTGGATTAGTTAATGCAGCGTCCATTGTATCAAGCGCGGTGGATGTAACCGATACAAGGGCGGGGCTAATGATGACTGAAAAACTGGTCGATGAGGCTTCGGTTGACCGTTATGATTTTATTAAAAATGCGTATCAGCAACGCCGCGAATATTTAGTCTATGACGGTAATCCGCCTGAAAATGAGGATCCAATGCTGGAAACAGAAGGCTTATTTGACTCGGACAATAACGTTAACAATGCATCAAGTACTAACAATACGAATACGGGTAATACCAGCAATGCCCTGGCACCGGTTACCGGTAGTACAAAAATAACTCATCCGGATAGCAACGGTGGCCTCCCCCCCGTTATTGATAACTCCAGGCATATGTTGGACTTATCAGCACCCGAATAATAACAAAGTAAATATGGAGAGATAAATGACTGTTGGTGCAGACCAATTTAAAAAAGCCCTACAACTGTGGGCCAGTGGCGTTACTGTAGTGACTACACAATCAGAAACAGCTGGCGTACAAGGCATGACTGTTACTGCGTTTAGCAGCGTTTCGGTTGATCCCCCGCAAGTGTTGGTGTGCATTAACGATGCTGCAGAAACCGGGGCCGGCATCCAGGATAGCCAGTGCTTCGCCGTTAATGTTTTAAATGCAGATCAACAAACGGTTTCCAATCAATTTGCCGGTGGTAGCAGCATGGAACAGCGCTTTGCCAACAGCGCATGGACACCCGGACTGACCGGCGCGCCTTTATTAACGGACAGTCTTTTGTCGCTGGATTGTAAAGTCGTTGAAAAAATTCGTGCAGGTACGCATTGGGTAATCATTGGTGAAGTCCAAGATACGGTGTGCCGTACCGGTGAGCCGTTACTTTATTATTCGGGTGACTATCGGAAGTTGTTGGCCGAATAGAACGGCGCTACATACCCTGAATGGCTCAACGCCAATGTTATGTTTGTTTCACCAAAAAGCCAAAATTCATGCTGCAAAAAGTATAAATATTAAAAACGACTATTCTTTGCTTATCGCCCTCAGCATAAAGCAAAGAATAGTCACATGGCCGACCAAAACGTTTTTTTAAATAACCACGATTTAGGCGCGTTAAAAACCACAGCCTTTAACGACACCTATTTTTATAATCTCAACCGCAATATCTTCGATAAAATAAGTTCTCAAGCTTTATACGAGGCCAAGTTTAAGAACAAATTATCCGACCGACACACGCTCAACATTATCATCGGTACAGATTCCGGTTTACTACCCAAATATCTCTGCCAAAAAGGCCTAGCCAACGGATCCCGCTATATTTTTGTCGAACCCTTCGCCACGCTGCAACAACTACAGAAAAATCAATTACTGCCAGAATCTGATCCGGCAATCGCCTACATAACTCTGGATGAATGGCAGGAGACCATACAGCTGTTCAAGATTCAGGATTATTTTTACATTAACGCTGTGCAATCGTTTAACGCTTTTTGCGCCGAAGACGACTACACCAATAGCTACGCTGAATTAAGCTGGCATATCACCGAAGTGTTAGGACAATTTCACTGGAATTACAGTGTATCGTTGGGTTGTGAGGCATTTACCATTCGACAAATCGCCAATATTGCCGACAACTTATTTCCAGCAAAATTGTTGAGTAAGGCTTTTCTGGGTAAAACTGTTGTTATTTTAGCTGGCGGGCCATCGCTGGATGAAGCCTTGCCCTGGGTACAGAAGCACCGCCAGCAATTAGTGGTTTTCGCTGTCTCCAGAATCTCCAGGCAATTAAAAAATATTAATCTGGAACCAGACTTTATTTTTTCCGTGGATCCTTCAGATTTAAGTTTTGATATCAGTAAGGAAATGCTGCAATTCAGCAGTAAACCGGTGTTTGTGTATTCCTACCACACCGTACCGACGTTGGTGAATCAATGGCAAGGTTTGGGATTTTATTTGGGGTCGAGGTTGCCGTGGAAATCCAAACTTAATCCTGACAACCTCGACGGTGCTGGACCCACCGTAACTAATACCGCCCTAAGCGTAGCGAACCATTTGGGTTTTAAACGTATTATTTTGGCCGGCGTGGATCTGTGCTTTACCAAAGAGGGCTACACTCACGCCAAAGGTAGCGATGAACATAAAGCGGGGCCACGGTTTAATTTAACTTCTTTGCAGACTGAAACCAACGGCGGTTTTATGGCGCCAACCAGTTGCGATTTTGCCTCAGCTATTAACACCTTGTCAGCTCAGGCTAAAGTGATCAGCGCCACCGGTGCCGAAATTATCAACCCGTCTGTAAATGCCGCTAAAGTTGCTAATATCAATCACTTGCCTTTGTCTGAAATTCAACTTGTCGAGGAAGCCATTGACGTAGGTTCAGTGATTTCTAAGTGTGTTCCCAAACTGCAACAAGACTATCAACCGGTTATAGCGGAATTGCGGCGGGTACATTTTCAAGTCTGCGCCATCAAGCAATTGGCTGAAACTGCCTTAAAAATTAACCAACGCATGTATAGCGATTCCGGCCACATAGGTAACTATAAGGACAAGCGCGAGTTAGATAAAATCGAGCAGAAGCTTAACCGAGACTACCGCCAGTACAGCAAATTGGTAAAGCGCTTCGGTATCCGACACTTTATTAAAATCACCCAACCCTTTGCCGATGAAGATTGGAGCGCAGAGGAAGCCCAAAAAATCGGCGCTGATTATTACCAAGCCTATCGTGACGGTGCCACTGCCATAGCTAAATTACTCGACGGTGCTATTGAGCGCATAACAGCACGCATCGAGGAAACCAAAATTGCACCTAACTTTGCAGTGCTATTCCCGCAATGGCGAAAAGACCAAAGTTATGGCCGAGCCGGAATTTGGCGGCAAAAATATCCGGACATCCCTGCTGATTCCAGTATAGCCACTGAATTTACCGAACTAGAGCAGCGCTTTGCCGATATTCTGAACAAATCAGACACCCAACATCTGGCCAGAGCAAAAAGCCACACCAGTTTTACCCTGTTAAAAAAACGTGCCGCGTTGCTATTTAAACACCGGAAAACCGAAGCGCTGCAAGACGCTTTGGCGGGCTTACTTAAACATCCCGAACAAGAACAAGCTATACCCTATGTCGCGTTGATCAATGGTTATCTTGCCGAATTGCACAATGACAGTGACGCCGCTATGCAAGCTTATCAAGCAGTTATTGATCATCCGGATTCACCCTTACTGGAAGATGCACTGTTAAGAATTGCCGGCATCGGCATTAACTCAAATGACATCAATAATGCCAATGTCTATCTGGCGTTTCAATGCCTTGCACAGATTGCTCCAATTTATCTGCCTTTCTATGCGGAGATAAACCGGCTACGTGGCGATACACTCGCCGCTATCGATAGTTACAATGAATATATTCAGCAATTTCCTGAAGACAATCTGGTACAAATCAAACTGGCCACGCTGTATCTGGATACTCAATCCTACGAGGCAGCGGATATGATGGTGGATTATATTCTGGCGAAAGACTCGAAGGCTCAGGGAGCTATTCTGCTTAAAAAGCGTTTAGCTGAGCTAAAGGTGAGCTAAGCGTAAAACCAGCACCTTTCCGATAAGGTGGAGATATAAAGTCATCTGTTTAACAGACCATCTTTGTGTATATTAGTCCTATAGCTAAATTAATTTAAAGATAGGGTAAAAATGAAAGTTTCAGCGATTTTGCAGGGTGTTCGTATTTTCATATTAACAGGCCTGACTGCAATATTCGGCAACTGGAATTGGCAACAACCCCGTTGGTTAATTGCGCTAAAAACTAATCTGGCAAAACTCTGGCAAACCGCCAAAATCAAACCTTTAGTTAGTTCGGTAATTTTACTGGTGTTCTGCGGACTAGTTGCCACAGGCTGGTATGGTTATCGTTGGTGGCAAAATCGCCCACAACCCGTCCGTATTGATTTTGCGGTGACCGAGCCTGAACGCACCGCAATTGAAAAAGATGAGCCGCCACACCCCTTGGTCGTCAGTTTTTATGGGTCGGTGGCGCCGTTAGATTTAGTGGGCAAAGACATTTCTCAGGGCATTACCATTAAACCCGCTATCAACGGCAAATGGCGCTGGCTTGATGATAAATCCCTAGAGTTCAAGCCAGAAAAAGACTGGCCGGTTGGCCAAACTCATCAAGTTAAATTTGATGAAACCTTGGTTGCCAAACAAATCTTGCTGGAGCGGCAGGAGTTCGAATTTAGCACGGCCAAATTTGTAGCGACCATAGAAAAATCCGAATTTTTTCAGGATCCAGTCGATCCGGCCTTAAAAAAAGCCATTTTCCAGTTACACTTCACCCACCCGGTTGATCAGGCCGTTTTAGAGAAAAAAATCACCTTTAACCTGAACAGCATGGCCGGCAATACCAAGGAAGAGAGGCCGCTTAACTATACAGTGAGCTACGACCAGTTAAAACTAAACGCCTATATCCATTCAGAAAACCTGATAGTCCCGCACGATAATCAAATCGCTACTCTGACCGTTAGCGAGAACATGCGGGCGGCCAATTCGGATGCTGTTTACGATCAGCCACTAACTGCCGATGTCACGGTTCCCGGAAAATATTACGGATTGAATATCAACGATCTACAAATCGTGGTTACCCCCAATCCCAAAAGCCAATCGCAGGATCAGGTGCTAATGCTGTCAACGTCATTGCCGGTCCACGAAAAAAGCATGTCCAAAGCGATAAAAGTGTGGCAATTACCCGAATACCCAGAAAATCCCGATATTGATCGCACTCAGCCCTACTCATGGAGCGTAAACGAGATAACCGATGAAGTGTTGGCGAAAAGCCAAGCGGTCGAAATCAAAGCACTGCCCACTGAAACGGAGTACGCGCAGCTCCATAGTTTTCTGATTCATGCCGATGTAAAACGAACATTATGGGTTAGTGTCGATAAAGGTTTGGAGTCTTTTGGCGGCTATTTATTATCAGAAAAATACGCTCAAGCGGCAGAAGTACCGGAATATCCTAAAGAATTGCATATCATGGGCGAGGGCTCACTACTAACGCTCAGCGGCGAGAAAAAACTTGCCTTAATGGTACGTGATATTGCGGGTGTAAAAATCGAACTGGGCAGAGTATTACCCAATCAATTACAGCATTTAGTTTCACAAACGCAAGGTAAATTCGGCAAACCCGAATTTAAGGATAGCTTCAGCTCGGATAATCTCAGCGAACGCTTTGAGCAGGAAGTGCCTTTGCCCGCGCTAGAAAAAGGCAAGCCGCATTATCAGCCGATTGACCTTAGCCAATATCTGACCGACCCGCAGGGCCAGAACAAACGCGGCATCTTTTTTGTGAAGGCAAGCGATTACAAACCAGCTCAATCAGCCGGTGAGATAAACACTACCGAAGATAGCGAAGCAAATAATGTCGAAGATCAGCGCCTGATTTTAATTACCGATTTGGGCGTTATTGCCAAGACCGAAAAAAACGGTGGCCAGGTCGTATTCATACAGTCTATTCAAACTGGCCAACCGCAAGTGGGCGCGGAAGTTGAAGTCATTGCCAAAAATGGCTTGACCTTAATGCAAGGCGTCACCGATGCCGATGGCAAAGTCCGTTTTGCCAAACTATCCGGCCTGGAACGCGACCGGCAACCGGTTTTATATGTCGTGCGACATCAAGGCGATATGAGCTTTCTGCCGATAGACCGTTATGACCGGAAGTTGAATTTTTCCCGTTTTGACGTCAGCGGCGCAGAAAATGCCGTTGATGCCAATCAACTGGATGCTTATCTGTTTTCAGATCGCGGCATTTACCGCCCTGGCGATACTCTGCACATTGGCATGATCGTTAAAACCAGTAACTGGAGTGCACCGTTACTGGGGATGCCACTGGAAGCAGAAATTCTAGACCCGCGTGGTTTAACCGTAAAACGAGAAAAACTGAATATTGCGGCGGGCGGTTTTAATGAGCTCAGCTTTACCACTTTGGAATCATCAGCAACTGGCACTTACACCGTCAACTTATATACGGTTAAGGACAACAAGTCCGACCAAATGTTAGGCCATACCAAAGTTAAAGTTGAAGAATTCCAGCCGGATCGCATGAAAATTACCGCAAAGTTTTCCAAACCTATCACCGAGGGCTGGGTCCATCCCAAAGATTTACAAGCCCTGATTAATGTGCAAAATCTTTATGGCGCACCAGCGGAAGCCCGCAAGGTGAGCGCAGAACTCAGCCTGCAACCCGCCCTACCCGGCTTTAAACGTTATAGCGACTATAACTTTTATGATCCACACACCGCCAAACAAAGTTTTACAGAAACCTTAACTGCAACAACCACAGACACTTCGGGTAATGCCATCTTTGCGTTAGGCCTGGAAAAATATCAAGGTGCAACCTACCAACTTAATTTAACCACACAGGCATTTGAAGCCGAAGGCGGACGTAGCGTGGCTGCTGAAACCGAGGTATTAATCTCAGACATGCCGTTCCTGGTTGGCTATAAGTCGGACGGTACCTTGAATTTCGTCGCCAAGGATGCTGAGCGGAACGTGGACTTTGTAGCTATCGATCCGCAATTGAATAAAACTGAAGCCAGCAAGCTGTCATTGGAATACCTGGAGCGCAAAGTTTTATCCGTGTTAACTAAACAAGAAGACGGGACTTTCCGTTATGAGTCACGCACCAAAGAAATCAGCTTAAGCAAAACTGATTTAACGATTGCACAAACTGGTTTTAATTTACGTCTAGATAGCGCGACACCGGGCGATTACAGTTATGTGCTGCGTGATGCAGCAGGCCTGCAACTTTCCCGAATCGATTACACCGTTGCCGGTGAAGGCAATGTGTCGCGCAGTTTAGATCGCAATGCCGAACTGCAATTGACGCTTGATAAAACCGAATACGCGCCAGGCGATAAAATCACCTTGAACATACGCGCTCCTTACACGGGCGCAGGCTTAATCACTATAGAGCGTGATAAAGTCTATGCCAGTACGTGGTTTAAAACCGACACCCAGGCAACCGTGCAAAGCATTGAAGTACCCAAAGAACTAACGGGTAACGGCTATGTCACCGTACAGTACATGCGCGACCCTGGCTCGGATGAAATCTTCATGAGTCCACTTTCGTACGGTGTCGCCCCCTTCAAAATAAGCCTTGCCCAGCATAAACAGGAATTAACCCTGACCGTACCCAAACTGATTAAACCCGGCCAAACGTTGGACATGAAACTGGAAAGTCCTGCTCCAACAAGAGCTGTTGTGTTTGCTGTAGATGAAGGCATTTTGCAAGTGGCGCGTTATAAAAATCCTGATCCTCTGAGCTATTTTTTCCAAAAGCGGCAACTGGATGTTGATACTACGCAAATTCTGGATTTAATCTTGCCGGAATTTAAAAAGCTCATGCAACTTTCTGCACCCGGTGGTGATGGCGAAGAGGAAGAGGAACCCGCTGCTTCTTTACTCAACCCATTTAAACGTAAACATGACAAACCAGCGGTTTTTTGGTCTGGCATTGTTGATTTAGATAAAGAATCTGTCGTTCATTATCAAGTGCCAGAAACATTTAACGGAAGCCTGCGCGTGTTAGCGATTGCCGTTAACGATGAGCGAATTGCCAGTGCAGTGCAGCAAACTCAAGTGCGTGATGATTTAATCATTACTCCCAATGTACCGTTTATGGCGGCGCCGGGCGACGAATTCACGGTTAGCGTTGCACTTGCCAATAACGTTAAGGGTTCCGGCGATAAGGCTTCGGTTAAACTGAAGTTAACCGCTCCACCACAATTACAGATACAAGGGGATTCTG
Source organism: Methylococcales bacterium (assembly GCA_965247565.1). Lineage (GTDB taxonomy): Bacteria > Pseudomonadota > Gammaproteobacteria > Methylococcales > Methylomonadaceae > CBDFHF01. Next base: position 166,273 of record CBDFHF010000003.1, read on the forward strand.
AAAAAAACCTGTCCATTGCCGAAGGTCATGAAGGATCGGTTACTTTCCGCATCAAAACCCAGGATGCGCAAAAAGTGACTTTAGGCAATGCCACGCTAAATTTTGAAGCAATCAGCGCCGGTCATACCGCGCGAATGCATGCCGATCTCAGCATTCGACCAGCAATCCCCAGAATGTCTAGTCTGCGTTTTGGCAATTTCAAATCCCAGCAGGAAGTGCCGATTCAGCGCCAACTGTTCTCCCAGCAACGTAAAGTCAGTGCGGGTATTTCACCGTTGCCGCTGGTTGCCGTATCAGGCTTAACAGATTATTTGGCAAATTTTAACCACAGTTGTACTGAGCAATTGGTCAGCAAAGCAATTCCTGCACTGGTGTTAACAAAATATCCCGAATTTTCCGTGGAAATGACCGCCCAGTTTAGCGAAAGCGATTGGCAAAATTTATTGTCCGTGCTGCGTAGCCGGCAAAATGCCGAGGGTGGCTTTGGCTTGTGGGGAGCTACGCCGCAATCACATGAGTTCGCATCCGTCTATGCGCTACACCTGTTGATGGAAGCCTCGGCAAACCACAGAGTAATTCCTGAAGATATGTTGCAGTTAACCATCAAGTACGTGCAAACCCTTGCCGCCAGCCCAAGTAACACCTTAGAGGGTCTTCGGGTTAGAGCTTATGCCGCTTACTTGTTAACACGACAAGGTATTGTAACCACCACCCAGCTGGCAAATATTCGCGAGTCCCTGCACAATAACTTCCAGGATGAACAATGGCAGCAGGATTTAGCCGCGGTTTACTTAGCAGCAAGCTATCAATTGCTGCAACAGAACAACATGGCGACAGACTTATTGAAGTCAGCGCTTAAAACCTTAGGCGAAACACAGAATGCCTATCAATACCAAAGCTATTACGACCCGATGATTCGTGATGCCCAAACCATCTACCTGCTGGCGAAACATTTTCCTGATGAATTAACAAAACTGCGGCCAACTTTTTTACAAACAATTGCCAAGTCCGTACAGCAAAACCACTTTAATACCTTATCGTCAGCTTACTTTTTGCTGGCCTACCAGGCCTACAGCGATGCCGTACCGGCAGAAGTTGCTAAGCAAATGACGATTACCGCCATCGACGGCAACGGCAGACAACAGCCTTTAAACTTGCCGGCAAATATTGCCCCGCGCGCTAGCTTTCCGGCATCCACGCAAACTTTACGTTTTAATGGACCTAATAATCTTCCTTTGTATTATGCGGTTTCCGAATCCGGCTTCGATCAACAGCTGCCCACTCAACCTGTACAGGAAGGGCTGGAAATTCAGCGTACCTATCTAAATGCACAGAATAAAGAAATTAATAAAGTAGCTTTGGGCGAAGAAATTACCGTACAAATAAGGCTGCGCGCGATTGACCGAGAGTTTATAGACAATATCGCCATACAGGATTTATTGCCGGCAGGATTTGAAGTGGTATTAGCAAATACCGGCGCAAACAACGATTCAACAGAAGACAGCAATCTGGACAGGCTAAGCACAGGCGGCAATTGGCATAGCGACTATGCCGATGTGCGCGAAGACCGGGTTCTCGTCTATGGAACAGTCACTAATGAAGTCGCCGAGTACCAATATAAAATCAAAGCTAACACCGCAGGCACGTTTACCGTACCACCCGTGTTTGCGCAGTCGATGTATGAGCCAACACTTAAGGCATATAACCTTAGCGGCTTAATAAAAGTGGAATAATCTCGTTTCCGCGTGGGAGTTTAAGAATGTGATGGATTTGCTGAAAATACGGACTAGCCCAGGTTAAGTTCTGCCTTTAGCTGTATTGTAAACGGCATTATTCTCTCTTTTGCCGACAGCAATAACAAAAACAATGATGTCAAGATCGTCTACTTCATAAACCAGCCGATAACTGATCTCCACCAACAAAAACGGACAGATCAAAAAGCGAGCGTTTGTTTAAAATTAGCTTCAAATTCTATCGGGCTTTCAAAGCCGGTACCGGAATGTACTCTGCACAGCTAATCACCCAGAGGCGTGAGCATTGCAATTAAAAAACAATTCTTCCCAACCCCATACCGCTCTTACTTCGACTATGATTAAATTTGATTCCCTCATGGTACGAAAACTTTTTAAGACAGCGGCCTGCTAGTAAAAAACCAAATCACACTTGTGGAGTTACGCTTTGAAACAAAAATATACAGACTTAAAAACCCCATTAAAAACATAATGTTATTTGGTATTCAATTTAAAAGTAACAGATAAACGGAAACTATATAATCAACTTGTTATGCCTAAAGCGTCTACGCTTCTGTGCCTCTGTGCATCGCTGCTCCTTGCAGCGTGTACTTCTGTTGCCCCTCTTAAAGTCCCTGCCGCCGATCGCGTTGTTTCAATAGAGGCACGAATCTCGAACTCCTACGATATTGAAACAACGAAGTACAAGGGTTCAGTAACAATTACGGATCCAGCAAAGATTGCGCAGGTCATCGCACAGGTAAGCCAATTAAACAGTGGCATGTCGCGTTCTTTAGACACTACCCCCACACCAACTCATACGTTAGTGGTAACAGACAAAGATCAAATGGGGTTGGTTATTTTTATTGGATTGAACTGGATCGGAGGCCGCAACAATGTTGCGGGAAGCGCAGCAGAAGACAGACTGCGACAAATCTCGGATGAACAGCGCACCGCTCTATTAAATAAGGTCGGCATCAATGACTATCGGTTTTAGGCATAACACTACAGTCGAGGGGACAGCCAAAAGCTGCGCTTTTGGTCCCCTCCGTGCTTCGCACTCCGGCTGCCCCTCACTTCCACGTTAAATGCGAAAGGGATGAATGTGGTCAGGCACGAACTATGGAGACAACAATATAGAAATGATAGATATATGGAGTTTTTACCCTCTAAAGATATAGAGGAAAGAACAAAAGATCTTTTTACTAACATATTGTTATTATCTGATAAAGGCCAAATCAGTCTTCATAGTATGGCAGGCATTGGTGAATACTGGATGATTTTATTTACCCATGTCCTTGAAGAATTTCAATATCGTTACGGACCTTATCCAAATGGATTTACTAATGGGTTTATTAAAAATGCGGATATTGTAAAGCCAACGTGTCCTGAGTCTCCAAAATCTAAAGCTGCTATTGACAATATTGGTGGTGTAAAATCCAATCAACTTTATAAATTTGGAAAGGCAGCGCATCTAAATGAGATGTTTGAGTATGGAAAAATCCGAATATCTCCAGCGTCTTTTTATAACGACCCATCTTTAAACAATGCAATACGGGATGATGAACTGTCATTTACCATTAAGTCTCGTGCAAATAAGCTTGTGCTTAGAAATGAAGAAAATGTGCAAATTCCTGCTGTAGGTAATGTGGAATTGAGACTAGAAGCTCAAACAAATTATTTTGTTCATTGTTTTTCTTCTAACTACACATATAGAGAATTCGATGATTTTAGAGCTGATACATGCATTGTAATTAAGGAACCAATTTCATTCATAAATAAAATGATGTGTTGTGTTAAACAAAGTAACCCAGATTTAAGAGGCTTTGCTTCAGGTGTTAGGTATGTTGATCCTCTAAATTCCAGCCTTAATGAAATTGACATATTTTTTGTAAAACATTTTAAATATACCTATCAAAATGAATATAGGGCAATTTGGTTACCAAAGAAACCGGTGAAAAATTTGGAACCATTTTTTATAGAAATAGGCAACATGAGCGAATATGCTGAAATTATCCGCATTTAACAAGCGGGTCAACCTGACCCAAAAAAGCGCCGCTCCTATCGTCGCTCTGCTTTTTTGGGCATGTTACCCTTGTGTTAGTCACTATCTCCATGATCGCTCCCATGGGTTTTAGGCTTTCGGTTATTTTTCTTTTGGTGTTTCCAGCAATAATTTATTTCGCCGTTGGTCTTCGGAATGGTCATGTGGAAATAACTTATTTATTACCAAACTATATCCGCATCGCTTGGCCTCATCTTTTGGTTGCAAGCTGTTTTATTTGGACAAGAGCATATCGCTCTGAAATTTTAGCAACGCTCTTAGGGCTTAATTTAATACTTATTGCTTTTCAGCTTTGGGTTTTGTTTTGTGTGCCTGCTAGAGAATCTGGTTTAGCGTGGGTTTTGTATGTTCCAATTTCTTTGCTAGCTCTAATCATTGCTTATGGGCTTTCGCGTGTACCTAAACAATAGGGAATCAAGACTGACTGACAGACATTTTTTGCGCCATATATATTTCTGGCCTAACATCGCAGTCAAAGGTACGCACTGGATACGGGTTTTTGTTAACCTTGGTTATTTTTTCGGGTTCGTTGGCTTTGTTTACCTTTGTCAATCGGCACCCCCTTACTTTTACGTTAGAGCGATATGTTCTTTGTCCATCGCCGCACATTAAGAAAAGGACGTGCAATTGCGGCCGCAGTTAATTTTGTGGTTTCCTCCTTGTTCTTTGGTTTAGCAACATACCTTGTCTTCTTTCAAGAAAAACCATCTGCCATTATATTAGGAAAAGTGATATTCGCCATTTTGGCATTTACATTGCCAATCATGATTGGGTGGTTCGTCCGCTTATTCACGGGGAAAGGTGAATGGAACATCCAAATATCCAAGACCAAGTTAATTTGGCAAGTGCCTGAAAATATCGGTGAGAAAAGCTTAAGTCTTCCAATTTCTGAAATATCAAAAATCATCTGCGAGTCTTCCCAAAATACTGATGCAGGTAATTACTATTACATTGAAATGGTGAGTGGTGAAAAACACTCACTCAATCCGTCAGCGTCTGGCATCAATTTGAACAAACTTTTTAACGTTCTCGAAAGTCTGGGGGTGAAATATGAAACACGGTAAGCATCCTAACCCACCACAGGCTAAAGCCTGCTTCTTACCTCAAACTACTAGTGCTTATAAGCAGTTTATGGTGTCAGCAGGATAATTTAGTCGGAGCCTAATGCAGCTTGGAAACAACAGCAAATGAAATCTAACAAAGTAAAAGTTATCCCTTACAGTTTTTTATAACTTGCCACGCACTTTATCCCGATAAAACAAATTCCAGGTATCAAACGGATAAATCTTGCCGTTTGGCTCTACAAAATGCGTACATGAGCGTTTCACCGAACCCACATCAAAATCGTATTTATCCATAAACGCCATGATCACAATGCGGAACACGTTATCGTAAGTTAGCCCTGGGCTTTGTATTTGCGGCAAACAGCACAACAGGGTTTGCAGATTTTCTGTGGTTTGCTCGCTGCATGCATCCAGCGAGAACAGTTTAAGAAAAGCCGATTTCAAGCCCGCACTTTTTTCAAAGCTAATGGTGTTATCCACGCCCTTAAGCAGCTCTTCACGCGGTAATAAACCTGTTACGGGTACAATTTTTCCGGCCATTTTGATGCCATAACCAATGGAAATATTTTCAGGATGGCAGGGCAATGGGATCATATCGGTATCGCCAAACGGATTGTCGGCTTCGACAATGCGAGTGCGGATTTCGCTTAGGGTTATGCGGTTCTGAGGCGTTTCACCGTCATTACGCCCTGCATCTTGCACCGGTTGAAAAGTGATTCCGCGCACACATTGCCATTGCTGGGCATATTGGATGAGTTCGGCAATTTCTTGGTCATTAACACCTTTGCGAATCACGCACACTAAAGTTGTGGAAATAGTGTGCTGCTCCAGCTTTTCTAACGCTTGCTGACGGATCTTACGCATGTCCTGAGCACGGATATTTTGCAAAGCCTCCGCTTGCAGGGAATCAAATTGCAGGTAAACTTCAAAGCCTGGTTTGAGGGTTGCGAGTTCTGCCACCAACTGCGGATCACGGGCAATGCGAATGCCATTGGTGTTGAGCATTAAATGACGGATCGGGCTGGCTTTAAGACGACGCAGAATGTCCATCAATTGCGGATGCAAGGTCGGTTCGCCGCCAGACACTTGCACTAAATCAGGCTTTTGCTCACTCGCCAACAGCGTTTGCAGCATAATTTCAATATCGTCCATGCTACGCGGATTGCCTTTTCCGGGGGCGGAATTCGCAAAGCAAACCGGACAGTGCATGTTGCATTCATCAATAATTTCAAATAGAGCCAGGCAAGAATGCTGTTCATGATCAGGACATAACCCGCAATCGTGCGGACAGCCTTGGTTGATTTCGGTTTGAAACTTTTGCGGCATATCGCCAGGTTTTAAAAACTCCTTGCAGCGTTTGTAGTAATCAATGTCGGTGGAAACCAGGGTTTTTTGGACGCCGTGTTCCAAGCAACGCTTTTGATAATATACATTGCCGTTCTGGAAGATAATTTTGGCAGGTACGACGCGAAGGCATATTTCACACAACGATTGCGTTTGTCCGTAAAAAATGTACGGACGGGCTTTATTCGACATTGGTTTGGTTCCGTTTAAGCATATACAGCGCGTACAACATTAGAGACAGACTCAGCCAATGAAATAGATTTAAACCCGCCAGTAGAATCGGGTAAGGTTTGATGAATTCCCAAGCGAAACGTTGTCCGGCATACACCAGCACAAAAATATAAAATCCCTGTCGCTGCCAGAACGAAGGCCGGCGTGGGTAATGGCCTAGTATCACGGCAAGCAAAACAGCTAAGGAGATTGATTCATACAACTGTACCGGATGGCGCAGGATGCCATCACCAAAATCCACACCCCAAGGTAAATTGGTTTCTGTGCCATAGGTAAAATCCGGCAATCCGGCCAGAAAGCACCCGACTCGCCCCACCGCTATCAGCAAAATCAAGCCAGGAACAAAATACAGCCCCGTGGATTGACGAATACCGGAATAATATTTAAAAATCTCTGCGGCTACAATCGCACCAAATACGCCGCCGATCATGCTTTTTGCAATGCCATCCTGATTTGCAAGGTGTAGGTTCAGTGTGCCAAATAGGATGCTGCCCGCCGCCAACCCAAACAGCAACGCCAACAGGTAATAATGGTACTGAGATGTTCGAGTTATTCCTGCTGGGCGATCTAAATCATATTTGCGCCGAAACCAAACGCTCATCAGCACGCTGCTTGCTACAGCAAGTAAATCGAAGAGGTAATGGTAGCGCACTAAAATTAGCCAGCAAACCGCATTGAAGACCCAAACATCATACATCCGCTAAATGAAATCATCGGTACGGCAATGACAGCAATCCCAAGCCATAACATCAATGTGGACAGGGCTCTATCTCCGCGTAGAAAAGATCGTGCGGAAATAAATAGAATAAAAATTTCGACCATTGCAGCCATAGAATTCCATAACACTATCGGCCAGGATTCTTTGCCCAAAATCAAAATAAAACCAATAAACGGCAGGGCAATCGCTAAGCCGAGCAACCAAAATAACCAGAACAAAATTTTAGCTAGGGTTGAGTAATTGTTAATTTGACTCATATTTGTGATCTACGGGTTTAAGAGATATTGGGGTTATACCAATCCCAATAAGTTTTCATGACAATATCGCCCAGCTCCGAGAGCAAAGGGATCGAATGGCGTCCGGTTGCAAAGCAAATTTATTCCAAGCCTGACAGCAGACATCCAGAATGTCGTCATAGTTTTTAAAGCATCGATTTGCCCAATCTGACCGCCGCAGTTGCTGCCATATTTGCTCGACAGGGTTGAGTTCAGGCGAATAAGGTGGCAAGGGTAAAATCGACAGGTTGGTAGGCAACTGTAATTTTGCGGTGACATGCCAGGCGGCGCGATCGACGACCAATACCGCGTGTTTACCTGGGGCGATGGCCGCCGCAATCATGTCGAGATGCTTTTGCATGCCTTCGCTATTGGCTTTAGGCAGAATTAAACCAACCACCTTACCCTCGGCAGGGTACACGGCACCAAACACATAGGCCGCCTCAAATTGCTGTTGCCGGATGACTCGGGGACGGCTACCTTTGGGTGCCCAAATACGCGTCAGCGTCCCTCGTTGGCCCACGCGAGCTTCATCTTGAAACCAAACCTCAACCCTCTCCACGCTAAGCTCATCAGGTACCACGGCCATCACCGCGGCTTGGAAGTTTTTTTAAAGGTGTCTTGGCTCCCCTGGCTTTGCTTCGGATGTTTCGACCGGACCGTGATCCAAACTAGACCCAGTCGGGCCAATAGGTTGTAAACACTATTGAGGCAACAGGTCACTTGAAACTGTTCTTCCAGCAGGACCCTGATATCGTGCCCTGTGATCCGACCGCCTGGTCGTTGATCTTGCAGTCCCATTACCGCTGTCTTAAACTCGGCTTCCCGGGCCGCCGCCAATTTCCGTTTTGCGCCACTTCGCGGGGATTCCCTTAAGCCGTCGAGACCCTCGGCCTTAAACCGTTGCACCCAGCCCTGGACGGTGATCTTAGGGACGCGTAAGGCCGTCGCTATCTCATGGTAGTCTCGACCGTCTTGCAGATGCGCCATTCCCAGAAATCGAACGCGTGTGCGTGGATGCGGCTCCGTTTTCGCCAGCGCATGAAAATCATGCTCCTGCAGCGTATCAGGTAATTGTCTTGGTCGTGCGATCGTTGCCTCCCATAGCTAGGCTTTACTTTAAATCTTGATTATAACCCTATGTTGTTAATATTAATACTTGTTGAGATTGGTATTAGGTCTTGGAATTAGACATCTGTTCTAACGCGGTTCTTAGAACCTGCTCAAAATCTGACCGAGAGCAATCTTAAAAAAGCTAGGTTCACCATATACTGGTTCGAGTTCAGGTTTTTTTCACAGCTTTACCATAAACGACAGAACTTGACGAGCCGAGCAGAACCAAGTTCCAGCGCACACCGTTGGGAGATGACGGCAAAAATTTGCAATTCGTTACGTTTTGAAGCCGCCACACCAGCTCCCAGCAGTCGTGCTCTACCAGTCCGGCTAATACCTTGTCCGGTAAAGGTTAGTGGTTTCTCATCCCGTTTAACGCGGTAAGGTAAATTCGCTTTAGCAATCCACCGAAACTATGCTTCAGTGTTTCATTTAGCTCGGTTTGCCTGACTCGGATGCTTTTGTTTAGCTTACCAGTAATCAGCAGAAACAAACCCGATTTAGTAAAGCCAGACCTTTGCGATATTGAATCAAGCTAAATGTCTTATTCAATTGAATACTAAATTAAGGGCTTATTGTGTAAGTTGTAAATATTAATTCATTAATCATGCTTCGTTTTACTTTCAAGCTTACATGGGGACAAGAAATTAATCGAGGGGGTAATCCAAACATCAATATATCTATCACTCCATGCAGCCACGGTGGGCAGTATTCTCTTTACGCTGTATTCTATTAGTAATATCACACGATGAATGATAAAAATCTATGGCACCCATAATATTTGGATCAAGTGAACGTTGATTGCCCCAGAAGTCATTCTGCATTTTGGTTGGAAACGAGTCATTTTGCCAGAAAGTACCACATTCAGCAGTATCTGGCTTGAGGTTACCTATAATCATTTCAGGAAAACAATTCATAGTTTCATTCTGTCCTAAACCAAGAAAAGTTTTTTCGAAGTATGAAAAGAAACTGTCAATGAACTTTTGGACAGTTTCAACATTTTCTTTGGTAATCAAACTAGGAAATTTACTGTCGTAATCAGAAATGCGGAGCTGCAGTTTACTATTCAAAGTAGGCAACCACATACCTAGCGAAGTGCCAAATGTCGCATTTTTTTGTAGTTTAGCCTTCCCACTATCACGTTCACGAATAGCGCCCGTGAGTATGTTATTAGTGATAACAGCACTACTTTCAAGGTAACGCACATCAATACCTAATGTCATTAACAATGTATTATGTTCAATAAAACTATCGCGTGCTTTATTCAGATATATTCCTACATCTGAACAATTTAAAACAATGTTATTCTGCATAACACCACCGGTATGCTCAATATTACAGTCCTGATTTTCGCAATACTCTTTAGCAGTTCCCCCTCCACCAAACGACATTCCGATACGCACGCCACCCGTTGTGCTCTTTGAACAAATAACAAGGTTATTCTCTACCAATCCATTAAATGAATTACCTTTTAAAAAAAGTCCGTAGCTAGTTTTATCATCCAGTCCTTTTGCAAAGTCAGCGATATAATTTCCACGCACAATCCAATTTTTACCTCCTACAATATCAATTGATGTAACAGGCTGATCAGTTTCTCTTACTTTAGTATTAAAAATATCGTTATTTTCAATTATTCCATTATCTGCAAATTCACCATTACTACCATTCACTTTAATTTGAGAATGAAAATCAATGAGAACATTTTGTTTTATTATTACGTTGTCCGCATTATCAGTAATATGAATAGCATGATCGGAATGTGGTTTTCCCTTGATAGTTAGATCTTTAATAATCCAATAGGGATGTCTTATAGATATTGCCTCAGAACCCGTTGCGGAAATGAATACGGTGCCAGGAACATTAGCTTCGACGAGAATCGGATCTTTTGCGGTGCCGCCAACAAATGTCTCTAGCCTATACACCTCATAATTACCTGGCAATAATAAAAGCTTTGTTCCTGGCACAGCTTGCCGAAACGCAGTTAAGAGCTGTTCAGTTGTACTAATAAGAATATTTTGGGCATATAAAGCTTGCACTTGAAATAACAAACATAGAGTACAAAAAAATTTCATATTCCCTCGTGTCCCGAATAATCGGGGGAAATTAACATGATTGACAAGTTAATAGCAATTATTCTCTGGCGAATGAGTATTTATTGAGTAACATTTATATTTGTTACCACACCTAAACCTATATCAAAGTATTTCTAATTTAATGACTAGATGGGAGTACTTGCCCTCTAAGCCAAATTGTTTGAATTCAGCTAACTCTCTTGGCACACAAAGCGCACGCATCAACAAGAGTAGCCGTTATATTGAGCTCTTCTAAAACGCTCGGCTGCATGGTGCATTTTCGGCGAAATTGATATCAATCACTACTTCAAATCGTGCACAATAAGACATTATCTGTTCGTGCCCTGATTTCAGAATGATGACTGAAAAGCGAATCTGTTCGAACAATCAGTTTGCTATCGCCTAACTTATACTAGGGACTCAGCATCTATGAGGCAAAGATGCTATCGGGTAATTTGACTTTTACTGGATTGCATAGGAGATCGCCTTTTTTGGCATAAGCTACCCAGCAAAATCACGCTCCCCGATGCATCTTTAACTGATTTTGAAGCTTACAAAGTCCGAGCCAGATCTTTCAAATAAGCCAAGAAACCATCCTTTAGCTCTGGATGAATTAATCCTAATTCAACCGTGGCAATTAAAAATCCTAATTTTGCACCGCAATCATAGCGAGTGCCTTCAAATTCAAAAGCCAGTACTTGTTCATCTTTTAACAAGTCTGCAATTGCATCGGTCAATTGAATTTCACCACCCGCACCGCGACCGGTCTTATCGATTTTATCGAAAATGGCTGGTGTCAAAATATAACGACCCACTACCGCTAAATTAGATGGCGCCACATCCGGTTTTGGTTTTTCGACGATATGCTCAATTACACCCGTTGAACCAATGAAGTCGGCCGTTCTAACAATGCCGTATTTATCAGTTTCGGATGGATCAACACGCTCAACCCCCAATATGGAGCACTGTTTTTGCTCAAACAACTTGACCATTTGCGCGATACAGCCACGGCTGCCGTCTTCGATTAAATCATCCGGCAAAATAACCGCAAAAGGCTCATCACCCACTACGGGTCTGGCGCAATTAACCGCATGCCCTAAGCCTAAGGCTTCAGCTTGGCGAATGAACACACATGACACATGCGGTGGCAAAATATGTTGAATTAAATTAAGAATTTCCGTTTTGGCTTTGGCAGCCAGTTCAGTTTCCAGCTCATACGCTTTATCAAAGTGATCCATGATGGCATTTTTACTACGTCCGGTAATAAAAATCATAGTATCGATACCGGCAGCAATGGCCTCTTCTACGCCATATTGAATCAATGGTTTGTCTACAACCGGCAGCATTTCTTTAGGTACAGCTTTGGTCGCTGGTAAAAAACGTGTGCCTAAACCGGCAACGGGAAACACTGCTTTGGTAATTTTTTTACTCATTAATCACTTATCCTTTCAATTACATTAAAAAATAACTGTGCTGCAACAGAACACAAATAAACTTAAACTCGTCCATACTGGTCGCCAAAACGAACAATATCATCCTCGCCCAGGTAGCTACCTGACTGTACCTCAACAATTTCTAACGGGATTACCCCAGGATTTTCCAGACAATGCACTGTGCCCAAAGGAATGAAGGTCGATTCATTTTCGGTGATCAGCACTGTCGTATCGCCTTTAGTTACTAACGCCGTTCCTTTTACAACAACCCAATGTTCAGCCCGGTGATGATGTTTTTGTAAAGATAACTTTGCCCCCGGCTTCACTACTATGCGTTTGGTTTGATGGCGATCGCCAGTATCGACTGAATCATAATGACCCCACGGACGATAGACCTTACGATGGTTTTCCGCCTCACTCCGACCACGTTCTTTTAGCTGAGTAACAATCTCTTTAACATCCTGCACTCTAGCTTTAGCGGCAATCATTACCGCATCTTTGGTCTCAACCACAATGAGATCAGATACACCTATTACTGTTACTAGTTTATGCTCTGAGAAAATAAAAGAGTTTTTGGTATCAACAGTAAATACGTCTCCACTAACCGCATTACCGGATGCATCTTTATCGGTCACATCCCACAAAGCGGACCAAGAGCCCACATCATTCCAATCTGCATCCAAAGGAATAACCACCGCTTTGTCGGTTTTTTCCATCACTGCGTAATCGATAGAATCAGCTGGACAAGCTGAAAAACTTTCTTTATCGAGACGTACAAAGTCCATGTCCACCTTTGCCGCCGCATGAGCAAGTCGACAGGCTTCCAGCATTTTAGGATTAAACTTTTCTAATTCCTTTAAGAAGCTGCCCGCTGTAAAAGCAAACATACCGCTGTTCCAGAAATAGTCTCCGGTTTGTAAGTATTGCTTGGCTGTTTCTAAATCGGGTTTTTCCACAAAAGCAGCCACTTTAAAAGCGTCCCCCTGTTGCACGCTATCGCGTTTGATATAGCCATAGCCTGTTTCTGGCTCAGTCGGCACAATACCAAAAGTCACCAGATAACCTTGTTTGGCTAACAAATTGGCCTGTTCGACAGCTTTATGGAAAGCAGGCACGTTGGCTATAACATGGTCGGCTGGCAACACCAGTAATACATCATCTTCAGATTTAGCAGTCAATGCCGCCATAGCAACGGCCGGCGCGGTATTTTTGCCAACTGGCTCCAAAATAATAGCCGCCGGTTTTGCGCCTATTTCCCATAACTGCTCAGCCATCATAAAACGGTGGTTTTCGTTGCAAACAGCAATCGGCGCTTGCAAGTCAGCAACCCCAGATAATCTAAGCATTGTTTCCTGCAACATGGTGTGTTCGGATACTAACGGCAAAAACTGTTTAGGATATTGGCCCCGGGATAAAGGCCACAGCCTTGTCCCTGAGCCACCTGATAATATAACGGGAATCATATGTCCTATTCCTTATTGGGTTAAATTAAGCGAATTATCTTGGTAAAAGTCTGACATCATTTTAACACTTCTTTGCTGAATGCCAGTTTGTATTGTCTGTTATGCGATCCCTGTCACTGCAACACCATTGGCATGAATGGGGGTAAGCTTTAAATCCCAGTTATTTCTGGCAATTTCATTTTTAAAGCATTGGGTTCGATACACAGTTTTTTGCAGTATTTTATTGGTATGTTCAGCTAACCAGGCATGTCTGACATCAATATATTGTTGAACCCAGATCTTTTCTTTACCGTTATTTTCTGGGGTAGTTGCCGGAAAGCGCTTTCGTAAAAAAGGCAAAATACCGCCACTGTGTATAAATGAATCGTAAATTACCAACGCCGATAACGGTGAAGTAAAGCCATTGGCCTCCGCCCAGGCCATGGCCGGCTTGAAATAACGCTTATCAAAAAAATCATCTTGGCATACGCGCATTAACGGATCTTTTTTGCCGGCATCGCGCAAAAGTTGTTTGAATTGCGCATCGGCAACCAATGGCGTTATGCCAATTTTAGCTAGATAAGGTTTTAACGCTTCACTGTATGTACCTTTTCGAGCCACATAGATGTCCACTAAATCCTCAAGATTTCCATATTCAGTGGTTTGCGAACGTCCGTAAGTGACTTGCCGCGCCCCGTGCGGACCATCGGCATAAATTGAAATGGCACTGTAATTACCGGCAAGACTTCCGCTCTCAAACACATTAATCACCTGTTCGCAGATCCGTTTTTGCTGTTCAGTCAACTTCATATGCATTACTCCTTATTAAACTACCTAATTAAATTACTTCCGGTTTAGCTGCTTTAATCTCTGTTGCAATTTAGCCAAACGGTTCTCTGTTAACTGCCGGAACATATCATTATATTCAAGCGTAGCCAACGAACCGCCAGTTGAAACAATCGCCGCTGTAGACTGCTGCAAACGCGCTTCGAGCCATTGCTGCTGATCATCAAATAATGCGCTTTGTTCAGTTGCACTGAGTAACTGCATCAACTGAACATAGACAATAAACAACTGCGCATCCACCAGATCGGCAAGATTTTGACTGTTATTAGATAAGGCTTGCTGAGTCGTCTGCGTTTGCACAGATTCATCAAACGTATCAACCACCTGTTGCAACGAAGGTTGCCAGTTTTGTGGTATCCAATCCTGCTGCTGCATAACTTGTCCGCAACCGACAACCGCCAAACTGATCGCAGCAACCCCAATAATTTTTATCATTACGCTAATTGCTTTGTTGAGTTTAAGACAGAGCACTACGGATTCCGGTCAGCTCTTTACCCAGTTTTTTCTTGCCCGCCCGATTTGCCATATCGATTAAAAAATCAATATGCTCTAGAGCTTGATAGCGACGGCCCACGCAACGATAATTCTCAATAATTATTTGACTGTGATCACTTGTGAATCCTCCGTTGACTAAACTCTGCAACAGCAACCCATCAGCCGCTATCAATTTGCATCTAAGCTCGGCATCGTACACACCACTTTGACTGGTTTCGTTGTTAGCTTGCTCGGAGTATTTAGCCAAATCACTCTGCCAGTTTTTATCACGTTTGCGATCGTGCCAAGCCATTACAATTTCCGCAGTCATCCAATTTTTTAATAGATACGCGTCGATTTTTTGAGCCTGATCGACAGTCATACGAAAAGCCTGTTGGCATTTTTCCAGCATGTGTTTGATAGCCGGCAACATTACTTCAACGTCGCTGTGCAGCCAGGCCTGACATTTATAGGCGTTACCCAACAAGCTTAACCTTTCTACTGTCGCGGCCATTCGACAAAATATGTCAAGCGTATCAATAGCCGTCAGCAAAGCGGCTTGCCCTGACTCAGTTAATGTGCCAGATTGCCAATGCTGCACAGCCAGCTTTACTTGGTAATTAGCGCGTTGCTGCACAGCAGTAACTGGAAGTCCCGCGTCATTTGCAGCAATGGCTTTATCTAGATAAGTAATGGCCAGTTCCAATTGCCCTAATTCACCATAGATAAAACCCAGCACTGCGGTCACATCGGCGCGGTTTTGCCAATGTTCACACTTGCCTTCCGGTATTAATTTAAGACAATTATCAATCCTTTCTTGCCATTTTTGTTGGGCTGATTGATCAAACGCATTAACCCGCAACTTGCTGAGCAGATTTTCCAAATCGGTCAGCAGTTCCACCGGAGCGTGGTAGCCCGGTTTATTTTTCCAATCACTATTCCCGTGATCATTTAACCGAAAATCAGGATCGCCGTAACATTGATATGCGCCCCAGGTATTCGCTTCTGGAAAATGTTCGTAACAGAACTTGCGCGCCACAACTACAGCTTTACCAAACGCATCACCGCGCAGCATTGCCACATAAAACGTCTTAGCGAAACCGTCCGCAGCGCCGTCATCCACCGCCCAACCCGCAGCAACTACCGCTTTAACACCCATCTTGATGAATTGTGTCGCCAGGTTTGCTGCTAATTCGTTATACCTTGGATTGGCGGGGATGCTATTGATCATACTACCCAAATGACAGCAGTTAATGAACACCAACTCAGGTACCCAGCGCATTTGCTCGACATCACCCGGCGTCAGAAAAGCGTTATTGCCAATAACCATACCAGAAATAGTTTGAACCGCCACCTGCTCATCATCATTACTGGTTTTGGCCACACCGCCCGTAGGTATGACAAATTCGTGTACGCCATGACCAGCAAGATGCAAAATACGATAGGCGTCAGCGTGTAAACCCATAATAATTTCCGAAGCGTCCAGATTGGCTGGTTGCTCATTGACCCGATAATCATTTTCGCTCAGCAATCTGGCGACCGTTTCTGCCTCCTGCGCAGCACCGGGCAAATCAGCAAAAGCATCACCGGATATTTTGGGATTACCCACCACAAAAGCTGTTTGTTGGAAACTGTGGGCAGGTTGTGCTCGGAATGACAACGTTTTCAACTGCCTAAGCATGCCAGCAGCCACCGCGGGCGGCAAATGCCCCATATTCCAACGGTCTTCCAATAATTCCCACGGATAACGCGCTGAAATTTCATCAACAATCAGTACCACGTCATATTGCCTGGGTGCTAGTTCTTTTAAGCGATTGGGCAGCAGCATTTCAAACAGAGTCTGAGTCAATCGCCGCGAATGGGTGGTGCTGGAAATAGCCTCGGCAATAAATTGATCGGCACGAAGCAGTTGACCTGCCACTAAAGATTCCTCAGCACGAGCCCGATCCGTCAAAGCAATAAAACGCAACTCGTTATATTTTTTGTCAAATGCTATTTCCATGCGTTGCCACCAATTGGGGGCATCATCAAATAACACTCGCCGTAATCCACCTCGACCCTCATTAATACATTGCTCTTGCCAAACAAACTGTTCTGCCAGCGTCACATCCTGCAACACCGCGGCTAGCTCCCTGGCCGCGCTAATGGCAACGTCCTGATAGATTTCTATGAATTCAATCTCGTCAATCAATACTTTGTCATTAAACTGACTACTAACCAGACGTTGGTTTGCTGCCTGAACACCGTTTAAAATCGACGCAATAGAGTCCCGCACAGACATTCCGCCAAAGCCAGTACCAATTAACAAACAACTAATCCGCGCGGATCGTGTTGAGTCTTCAGCACCAAAACGATCATCAGGCCACTCGGCCACCTTCAGTGCATAATCGAGCAAAGCATGAG
The DNA here is from genome assembly GCA_965247565.1 of Methylococcales bacterium. GTDB lineage: Bacteria > Pseudomonadota > Gammaproteobacteria > Methylococcales > Methylomonadaceae > CBDFHF01. Next base: position 183,483 of record CBDFHF010000003.1, read on the forward strand.
TCATACCGGACTCCAATAGACCCGGACTCAGCTCACCCACATGCCCCAAACCAATCACAATCGCCCCTTCCGGTTTAGAATTGGCAGCGCCCTGAATAAATACCTGATAACTGTTGGATGCTCCAGGATACAAACCTAATCGTAAGCGTTTGGTCAAAGCAAAATCCAAACGCTTATCCAACTCTGCCTCGGCGCTGACAATAGTGTCGCCCAGGTAATGGCCAACACAGATCGGATAACGCGCATAAGCCAGATTACCTTGGTACAGAGAAATCGCAACGCTGGGCAAGCGAGGTTTTTGTAACGCCTTAGAGGGTCGTCCGGCACCAAATACAAAGCCCGACAAATCCTGCTCGTCAGGTACGCTATCTATTGGTTCAATCGGCATCCATTCATCCGTTTGAGAACGAGCTTGGCTAATCTGCGGCTCTCCGGTCAATAACTCTTTACGGGTTGTGGTACCACTTTGTAATAAATCCAAAAAGCTGGGAAATGCCGCGTCATAACTCATCAGTGCTTCATGGCCGGCCTGAGGCAAGTACCAGGTTTTCACTCCGGGTAATAAACCTAATGCCCACGGCACGGTACCATCGCCTTTGCGGGTGGCAAGAAACCGCAGCGGCGGTCGGTCTTTTGAGAACAAGCCTCGATCTGGTTGCGATTGAAAATCAGAGACGGTATGTTTAGCCCAGCCAGCGATGTAAATCATTCGCTCTGTGTCAATGGGGGAGCTTTTAATTAACTTCCAGGTACTGCTCAATTTTTGCAGATTTTCTGCCAACGGTTTGGGCCAATTCTTGTCCGCGCCTTTCACTAAAGATTCCCACAGACTCGGATCAGCAAAATCACGACCGCTATCTTGTGTCGGTAGCAACTCTAACAAACCGGGATAGCGGTTAACGATATTAACGATAGCGGCGGTATCATGAAATACATCCAGTAAACTCAACTTTGACAACGTCGGGTTCCAACCAGTCAACCAACGTACTGCTTCATACGAACCGGCATTGGGCGTACCCAACATCATAAAACGACTGTCCGGCAGCGCTTGGAAGCGTTTCCAAAGCGGCGGATACAATGCCAACATGGCGCGCACCACCAAACCGCCCATGGAATGAGCGACGATACGCAACGGCTGTCTGGTCGCCTCGCAAAGCACCAACTTTTCTTCAAACTTCGCAGCCAACATTTTTGCGCTATCCTGCACTGAACGCCGCCAGTCATAGTGAAAATCCACCACATCGTGACTGTGACTCAAATAGTCAACAAAATCGCCGTAGTAACTATCGATAAGCGAATCTGAAGCCACGTTAGCCATAGAAATACCCAGTTCAGCCAATCGACCCAGAGCTAAATCATCATAATCGAGCCAGATTCGCTGGCCTGCCAAGTGCAAATGACTACCCATTGTGCCGGGCAACACGAACGCTACCGGGCGCGGTTTAATATTCTGATCGCCGCGTCTGCGTATCGCTGCTCGTGCAGGTGCTTCCTGCTTAGCAGCGGCAACCGGCTTAAAACCAGCCATCGTGCCGTCTAAACGGGTCAAGCCGGCTACCAGCCAAGCTACAGTGGTTTTGTGGGTAAAATAATTAAAATGATTGACCGCCGCGCCTTGATCGAACGCAAACCGGGCCGCACCTGGCAAGCGCTTGATGCCGCCGTACATGGAACCAGTATTTACCACTAAATCGTGATCACTGCTGTAAAACCAATCGGCTAATTGCCATTTTAAGCGACTCCATACCGAATCGCCCTCAATATCACCCGCAATAACAGACAGGTCAGCAGCCACTTTTAAGGTGGGATGATTCAACAAAGTAATTAAAGCCGAGCCCGGCATCATCGCTTCTAAACCGGGCAAGGTACGCGGATCAGTGCGTTCTTTAACAATGCCCAGCAAAAAATCGAGCGCATCGTTAGCGCCGGTTAAATAATGCACAACAGATAACCAGCGATCCAGTCGTCCGGACACTAAAGTCGTACCACGCGCCGGACAGGCTACCCTGACAAAACGACTGATCTTAAATTGTTTTTCATCCAGGACTTTCAGTAGTTCTTTAAGGCTGGCAAGCTGTGCCGGATAACCTTCAGGTAAACGTTTACCTAATTCCAACAGCTCACCTAATGAGTTATCTTTTTTGGCGTCGAATAACTGCTTGAGAAAATCGGTTGTTAATGGATCGGTTTTTTTGTCGCGCTGGCCTAGACACAACAATTCACCGACTAAACCACCGCGGGAATGGCTAACTAAATGCAGCTCGGCTTTCGCGGGCAATTTTTTGGCAAGCAACAACGCATTATCGATGGGGCTGATGTTTAAAGTCTGGTGCTCAAAAGCATAGACATTATCAGAAAATTTCTCTTTAAGCGCGGCGAGTGCCTGTATTCTGGCTTTGCCGTGTTCATCCTTGCCAAGTTCCCAAAGCTTGCCAAACCCGCCCTGGGTACTGGAGGCGGTGCCGTGTATAAAAACCAGGATTGGCTTGCTGGTGGCCGCAACATCCCCATCAATTTTGTCCATTTTAAATGGCGCATCCAGTGTGCAACGGTATAAACCGATGCCTTTTTCATGCAATTGTTTCAGCTCAAACCACGCTGACAGTTTTTCAGCAGAAACTGCTTTAAGATCAACGCCAAAAAACTCCAGTGCTTCAACGGCTATTTTGCCGACGCCTCTATCCGCGTTACCGTTAAGCGTTTGCAGATTAAACGACCACTCGTCGTCTGACGTACCAACGCCACGTGCAACAGAACTGCCGTGCTCCTGATATAAATCATCAACCCGTGTCCACAATTTAAAGCCATTTGCAAACTCCACGCAGGCCAAATCATCCGCTTGCATGTCTTTCAATAAAACATCTTTGCTTATTTCGCCTCGCGCCGCACCCAGTCGGATCCGTCCTTTACATTGTAGTTTTATGTCAGGATGTTGGTTGTCTGGTAAATGTTCAACATCCTCAATACCACGTATGCGTAATGTTTTGCTCATGACTTGGTTCCTTGCCAACAAAATTTGGATGGTTAATACTGCCTTTTTAAATCTCCACGTTACCCAATGTATTACAAGCGGTACTTATGCAAGTTGATCTGTAATAGCGCATATCATCAGTTGGGCGGTTTTTGCGCCAGCATCGATATGCCCGATACTGCGCTCTCCCAAAAACGATGCTCGGCCTTTAGTGGCCTGCATATCCTGAGTTGCTTCCATCCCAATGATGGCGACCCGGCTGATTTCCGAAAAAATTTTGGACTGGGGCCAATTTTCTTTCGCCGCAGTTTGTAGGCTTGCCGCTACCGGTATGTAGACATCAAGCAGGGTTTTTTCACCCGCTTCCGCTTTACCGCGACGTTTCACCGCGTCGACAGCTTGGCTAAAACTATCCGCAAAACCTTGCAAGTCCAAAGGCCGCTCTTTGGCCGCTTTGCTTAAAGCCATAAATAATGTTCCGTATAAAGAACCTGATGCGCCACCGATGGCGCTCATTAGGGTCATGCCGATTTTTTGCCAAGCTGAAACCCAATCTAGCTGACTTAATTCCGTACTTTGCGCGAGCAAGGCCTGAAGACCGCGCTGCAAGTTGGTGACATGATCGCCATCGCCAATAGCCTGATCAAGCTCTGTTACTTGCTGAGCATTTGTTTCGATTACTTGATTGATAGCTCCTAGTAACTGGGGCAATTGCGCTGGAGTAATAGACATGGTGTTTTCCCGATAAGAGGGTCTCAAATCCAACATTACGTCGGATTTTGCAGTTTTTTAAGCAAACTTTTACCGACAAAACCGGCAAAGTCTTCGACATTTTCATAATCTTGCTGCTGCGCAAAACCTACTAGAGCGGCAATCAGTTTTTTAGTTTCCGCAATCTCTTCATGTGTTCTCCCGCAGCCTTCGCAGTGCGTACCCATCTCTGTACACTGCCCAGAAATACAAGGTTTAAATTTCATAACTCACCCCTTAACATTTTCTACACAGACTCCGCAGCGGTTAGCTGGTTTAAAATCTGCTCAGCTTTGAGGATAACGCGACAATAACATCTCTGTCCAGCGTCTTTACAAAATAGCGACTTGCCAACATTCTTGATCATAACCATAATCACAAAGCCACAGACATTCAAACACGTCAAGGATTCTATTTTGCCCAATCATTGTGACAATCAGCCCGTCAAAGTCGATGTTCTTTGCATAGGCCACGCATGCTACGATCTAACTTTTTCAGTTTCTCACCATCCTAAAGCCGACGAAAAGATTTTTGCAAACCACCTGCTTGATGGTGGCGGAGGTCCCGCTGCCAATGCCGCGGTATGTGTTGCAAAACTAGGTCTAACTTCAGCTTTCGCCGGTTATCTGGGTCAAGATTTTTACGGTGAAAAACATCTGCAAGAATTAATTGAATATGGCGTAAATACTCAGCTTATCGTGCGCGGCAGATCCCCTACCCCACTTTCCACCGTCATTGTTAAACCGGATGGCAGTCGAGCTTTAATCAATTACAAAGGAGATACCATAGCCCTACCAGCAAACGCCATAGACTTTTCTACGATACAACCCAAAGTTATACTCATTGATGGACATGAGCCACATCTATCATTAGCGCTTTTGGAAAGTATCCATGACGCAGGAATCATCACTATCTTGGATGCCGGTTCAGTGCATAACGGCACTTTGGCGCTCATGGAAAAAGTTGATTGCTTAGCGTGCTCCGAAAAATTTGCTCGACAATTGACTGGTGATGTCGAAACTGCTTTGCGGCAACTGGCCATGACTTCACCCGCAGTGATTATAACATTGGGGGAGCAAGGTTTAATTTGGCAACGTGGACAAGAGCGAGGTGCATTTCCGGCATTCGCTGTAAATGCTGTGGACAGCACCGGTGCGGGAGATGCGTTTCATGGCGCGTTAGCTGCTGCATTATCTACCGGCGCTGATTGGCTAACAACACTTCGTTATGCCAGTGCCGCGGGTGCGTTGTGCTGTAGCAAAATGGGCGCACGTCAAGGTTTGCCTGAAAGGAATGAAATTAACGAGCTTATAAACTTTGGCTCAGAAACACCAAATAATTAGCTAATTACTGTTTGTCAAGCATTGGGCGAATATACCAAGAAGCGTTCTACCTCTAGTCGAAAATGAAAGAATAACGCATTGATTAAAATAGATCGTAACGCCAACATGCCCCCCGGCTAGACGCAAAAAACACAGCTCTCGAGTTTTAGTTAGACTAAAACCTCAAATTGTCTGGTTAAAACAACAATCAAATTGAATCGGAATTAAGTGTCCTAAAAATAACCCGCCAGTTGTAATTATTTCAAATTACAGATCTAATCACATCAAAAATGAAATTGATTATGTACTAATAACAACCTAATCATGTCTTGCTAGTACTTGATACTATTTGATAGTATGAAATCCCGCAAATCAGATAAACTTTTTAAGAGGTGTACAATGAAAATCATGAAAACTTTAGCAATTAGTGCTATGTTGGCTATGCCGATGCTAGCGAGTGCAACCACTATTACGTCGGGCGAATTAGGTCTCGGCTCTACATTATCAGGGAGTGGCTACGATGCATTAGGAAATGGGGGATCTTTTGTAATTGTTAATCAGATGGATGTACTCAACGATATATGGACTATTTCTGTTGACCCTGGCTATACAGCTGAAATTGCTTTTCAAAATAACCCTTTATCAGTACAAGGCTTCAAAATCTGGGACATTGATAATTTTACAATACTATCCCCATCAGAAATCCTAACTGGTTTGACGGGAGTTCGTTCCTTTTTTGTAACGGGTAAAGCTAGTGGAATATCCGGTGGCGCTTACTCTGTAGGTACAATTGTCTCTGCAGTTCCTGTACCGGCAGCAGCTTGGTTGATGCTTTCAGGATTAATAGGTTCATTAGCCCTTGGTAGATCCAAAGATCAAGTGGAAGCATAAGGTACCGACAGTAGCATTGTTTTTGAAAGGGCTTTGCAAAAAGCCCTTTTTTATTTATAGCAATCAACGGAGTTAACTCGACAAATATACGCAAACATTGAATAAACCTCTGCTGTTGACTTGCCCCACCTTAGTAAATATGATTTCCCCGCCTTGCACCTATTTCCTCACTTCGCCAATTCATCTAGCTTTATAAACTCTTCTTTTTGGAACAAGAAAAATGCCGCAATCAATTAAAAGAATTAAAACTGTCGTATTAGCGTTTTTACTAACTAGCGCTGGCGTTGCCTTAGCATTTGACATCCCACCGCCACCGCCACCGCTCTACGAAGGATTGATCATCCCACTTTATTATGGCACTTCCAATATCGACGGTGGCACTACTGGTAAGATTTCAGAAACACCCGCCACTAAAGAAACCAAAAAAACCACTCTAGCTCCACCTGCTACCGGCAATAAACCCAAGGGTCCAAAAAAGTTAGCAGCAAGTTTCCCAAAACCACAACGCAAAGAAATTGAAAAAGTATTTTCGTTATCTCTTAAGACTTATCAGAAACTGGAAAAGCAATTGAAAATCCCTAAAAATGATGTCGCCGGATCCGTGGCTGCTTATATCGCTGGGAACTATATGGCTTACCATGATACTGATGTTCCGGACCAAACTTTTGTAACGTTAGTTAACCAGATGCGCAGCCTGCTTGTTGATATTTCCGCGTTTAAAAAAGCCAAAAAATCAGTGAAGCGGGATCTTTATGAGCAGTTAGCGATTAGCGGTACTTTTATGGTGCTGGCTAACCTGGAATTAAAACAACAACCAAACCAGACCCTACTGAATAATCTTAGGTTGACAGCCAAAGGGAATATTGAAAAATTTCTTGATGTTAGCGTCGACCGTGTTGACATTACTGACGAAGGACTCTTCATACGTTAGCATCCGTGTCAATGTAATCTAGGCGGGAGCAATCCCGCTTTATTTTACTCGGATAAGGAAAAACCGATCTTAATCGTAACCTGCCAATGTGCCACTTTGCCATTTTCAATGTGGCCCCGGGTTTCTACTACTTCAAACCAGCGCATATTTTTAATCGTTTTTGAGGCGGTGTTGACGGCGTTTTCGATAGCCGACTGGATGCTCTCTGAAGATGAACCAGTGAGTTCAATTTTTTTATAAGTATGGTCAGACATGATTTACTCCTTGTTGAGTGTAATAGGTATCAAGTTCTTGTAAACGCTCTTGCGTGCCAATATCCATCCAGAAACCATCGTGTTTTTGGCCGGTTAACAGACCTTCGCCAATAGCTTGGTTAAATAACGGCCGTAATTTGAGGATATCTGCTTTGATATCTTGAAATAATTCCGGACGATACAAGCCGATCCCGCTGAAGGTGAATTTCTCTGAGCCGTCTAAAGTAACTAAACCATTACTTTGCAAAGCAAAATCTCCTTCCGAGTGATGCTCCGGATTATCAACAAACACCAAATGTGCTAAGCCTACTGTTACATTATGTAACTCAGCAAACGGAAAATCCGTCGCAATATCGCCATTGACCACCAAAAAAGCGTCATCTCCCAAAAAGGGTAATGCCTTGATGATGCCGCCGGCAGTTTCCAATGCTTGCGCACCTTCCGATGAATAGCTAATGTTAGCGCCTAGTTGCCAACCATTACCGAACCTTTCTTCAATCTGAAAACCAAGATGAGCGTGATTAATGACAATATCAGTAAATCCGGCCGCGACCAACTGATTAATAGTACGCTCTATAATGGGTTTTCCACCGGCAAGCAATAATGGTTTGGGCGTGTGATCGGTGAGAGGTCGCATTCTCTCGCCGCGTCCAGCAGCTAATATCATGGCTTTCATACAGTTAACATCGCCTTTGATAAAACATGGTCAGTTAAATACTGGTTAAATTCTGAAAGCTCGGGGTATGTCGCACAAACCGAGGTGACGTAATCCAAGGTACGCGGAATGTCATTAAGATAGCCGGATTTACCATCTCGCAAATGTAACCGTGAAAAAATGCCAATGGCTTTTAAGTGTCGCTGCAAACCCATTAAATCAAACCAGCGAGTAAATTGTTGCAGACTGCTATCAATCCTACCGTCTTGCTGTAGCTGCTTAAAATAACCGCCCAACCAATTGGTGATCTGAACTTGCGGCCAAGATACATAACAATCTCTCAATAGCGATACTAGGTCATAAGTGATGGGACCAATAACTGCGTCCTGAAAATCGATAACCCCAAGAGATCCGCCGTTTAGCACCATAAGATTACGGGAATGATAATCCCGATGCACACAGACTTTCGGCTGCTCCAGTGCTGAGGTTATCAGCAATTGACTGACGGGCTCCCAGATGTCAGCTGGAATATCAATATCCAGTGACTGACCTAAAAACCATTCGGCAAATATGCCCAGTTCCCGTCGCAATAAGACCTCATCGTAATGAGGTAAATCACTCTTGACCAAACTAGTGTTACTTTGCAACGTAAGCAAGCTGCTCAATGCCGCTTGATAAAGTGAATGCGCAGAATCAGCATTGAGTTGATCCAAAAAGCACTGCGAACCAAAATCATCCAGCAGCAAAAAACCATCACTCACGTTTTGTTGATGGATACTAGGCACATTGACTTTTGCCTCCTTAAATAGGCTAGCAACTTTGATAAATGCAGCAATATTTTCCTTTTCTGGCGGCGCGTCCATGACGATAAAGGTTTGTTCGGCAACTGTCACTCTAAAATAACGGCGAAAACTGGCATCGCTGGACGCGGATTCGCAAAGATCGATTTGGAGAAGCAGGTCATTCTCTAGCCAATCGAACATGGATAATGTTCTTAAATCTTCAGGTATCATGATATGTCGGTAGATTAGTATAATGCTGCGCAGTTAAGGTAAAATGCGCCTCCGGCATTTTATTCGATTTACGATTCATTAAGCTACTAAACTTACCCAATCTATGTATCGCCGTCTACTTCCTTATTTTTTACTCTCAATCTACACATCTACAAGCTCCGCTAATGATGCCGCCTGGAACTGTGAGCAAAGTAAAGATAACAAAGAATGGGTGTGTTCTGGTGATAATAAACCCGTCGACAATGCGCCTAAATCTGCACCAACTGAGTCTGAGCCGGTAACGCAAACTCAGCCGGCAACTGCCAAATCTATTATCAAAAAAGAACAACCGGCAATTACTCAACCCTTAAATGCAAAACCTGCAGTCGTCGCTACGCCGATTGATAGTAAATCAACAAAAGCCGAGGACACGACCAAAACAACCGCAAAGCCAGAAAATCCCGAACCCTTACCCACGACGCAAAGCATCCCGGCTACACTTGAGCAACCAGCTAAACCACAAGTCCGCTCAGATACGGAATCTAAACCGAGTGAGACTGACGCGCAAGAACCTGAAATCTCGGAAGCGGAAGCCCGCACAAATCCCTCAACAGGAAAAGCTTCACCATTTTCCTCATCGCAAAACAACCGCGCAGGCTGGGCTTGCGGTGCTAGTGATAAGAGTGAAGGCTGGGATTGTAATTTGGTAGGCACTGATCCTAAAGGTCAAGCAAAAGCCGTGACGATTGAGCCCTCGTCTCTTAGATTACTAACGCCCGCCTTCGACCGCAAACAAGAGCAAACCTTCAACACATTGGTATCGCAATTACAATACGACCCATGGGAAAAATGTAGCGTATCAAGCAGCCCGGCACCCAAATTTGTACCGAGAAAACACCTGCGGGAAAGCACACCTCTAGATGTTAAATCTGACTACTCCGAAGTATTTGATAACGAAGTCAGCAGCTATTTTGGTAATGTTGAGATGAACCGTGCCGATCAGCGCTCAATATCCAATATGGCCAATTACGATTCCGTCTCAGAAACCCTCGGATTACAGGGCAGCGTTTATTACAGCGAGGATGAGTTGGCTTTGTACAGTGAATCTGCCTTAATCAAGCTAGCCGAAGACCAATCCAAGATGAGGGATGTGTTATTTATATCCCCCAACTTTCCGTTTAGAGGCCGGGCCTCCGCTGTTTATAGAGAAAATAAGGCGCTGTCTCGATACAAGGATGCCGCTTATACTAGCTGTAAACCCGGCAATCAGGATTGGATAGTACATGCTTCCGAACTAAAAATGAACAAAGATACCGGCAAAGGCGCAGCAAAAAATGCCTGGATTGAATTCAAAGGCGTGCCCGTGTTTTATTCACCTTACTTATCATTTCCTATCGATGATAGACGCATAACGGGTTTTCTGGCACCTTCGTTCGGCAATACCCAACGGAATGGTTTCGATTTTTCAATACCTTTTTATTGGAATATTGCCCCCAATTTTGACGCCACATTCAAACCCCGCTACCTGAGTGAAAGGGGTATAGTTCTCGGTGGGGCGTTCCGATATTTAACTGAGAATATCAGAGGCAAGCTAGGTGTTGAATATTTACCTGTCGATGAAAAAAAATACGATAACAGTTATAGGAATAATAATTCCATAAACCCGCATTTTGACAAAGCGCGCTATTTGGCATCGTTTGGCAATTTTATTCAATTTTCCCCAAATATCACCTCGAACATAGACGCAAATTACCGCTCCGATGTTGATTACTTTTATGATTTGGGAAGTGCAATAAGCCGCCCCTACAATAGTTTCTTAAGAAGTTCTGGAGATATTGCTTACAGAGCAGATGGAGTCTCTCTGATTGGCCGCGCTGAAAGCTACCAATCAGTAGATAGGGCTTTAGATTTAGCAACCGGCGGCATATTGCTTCCGTACAAACGTCTGCCGCAGGTAAATTTAAATTTAAACCGTTCGTTTAGATCATACTTGCCTCTCAATACAACAATGGATGGTGAATATGTTTATTTTCAGCATGATAAGAAAGTTACTGGTCAACGCTTTGATTTAAAACCGTCAATAAGCTTTCCAATACAAACAGCCAGTGCTTTTTTAACGCCAAAATTTTCATTCCAATACACCGAGTATGTTCTAGGTAACCAGCCAGATGGCTCCGGGCCCTTACGTATCGAATACTGGGGGAAAAACGAAAATAACTGGGTAAAACGTGGAACAGACAACATTAGCAGAACCTTACCCACATTCTCTGCGGATGCAGGACTGTTTTTAGAGAGAGATCTAGCAATCGGCGGCAATAACTTCAAGCATACGCTTGAGCCCAGGTTGTTTTATTTGTACATTCCTAAAGTAAATCAGGACGAAATTCCTTCATTTGATACCGCGTATAACGATTTTAACTTTAGCAGTATGTTTCGGGAAAATCGATTTAGCGGCACCGATAGAATCGGTGATGCTAATCAAATTACCTTAGCCTTAACTTCGCGGCTGATAGATAAAATGGGACAAGATCGGATAAAAATGAGCCTGGGCAGTATATTTTACCTGAGTGACAGGGACGTTTCTTTGCCTTTAGCTGTGCCTGACTATTCTCAGAACAAAGATAAATATGGCCGTTACCCGGCCACATCCAGTTACATACCGGAAACTAACAGTTTTTCTAATATTGTCGGCGAATTAAGCACCCAATTGAACGATCACATCTCAATTGATAGCAGCCTGCAATGGACACCGCCTCGCAACGAAATTATTAGAGGAAAAAAAGAAACTTGGGACGACGGCATATCCCGAGCCGACATAACTTTACACGTTAAAAATCGGCCGGGTGAAGTCATTAATTTAGGTTATCGATACAGAAAGAACACATTCATTCCGGATCGATTCAACGATGATCTGGGCAGGTTGAACGATATTATCATGACTGATGTGTCATTTAGCTGGCCGATTTATAACAACTGGTCAGCTGTAGGTCGTTGGCAGTATTCTTGGCTATACAATTCGACTCAAGATGGTTTTTTGGGCATCGAGAAGGAGAACTGTTGTTGGCGGTTTAGAATCATGGGACGACGCTGGGTTAATAACATTAATGTACTCAATGCTTTTAATGGGTCGGCAAATCTAACTTTAAATAACAACGCACAAGCCGATAGCCAGTTCGGTATCTTTTTCCAAATAGAGCTTAAAGGTTTGACCGGTATTGGCGAAAAGCTGGATGATTTCTTTGAGCAACAGATTTATGGCTACCTGAAACCTGGAAAGGATTAATTACACAACATGAAAAAAGCGATAGTTGCAGTCATATTTTGTTGCTTGTTAGGCAACTGTTTTTTAGCTCATGCGGAGCTGTTAGATAAAATTATTGCAGTGGTTGAGGATGATGTGATCCTTGATCAGGAATTGCAGCAGGAAGTTGCTGCCATCGAGCAAAAAATAAAGGCTAGCAATAGTTCTACCGAACTGCCACCCTTATCTGTATTACGCAGACAAGTACTGGAAAGAATGATTGTAGACAAATTACAACGGCAAATGGCGGAAAAAGCCGGAATTAACATTACCGAAGAAATGCTCACCAGTTCCGCGACCGATATTGCTCGAAGAAACAATATGAGCTTGAAAGATTTTCGGGCTGAATTAGAAGGTCAAGGCATCTCTTACCCCAGTTTTTTAGCTAATATTCGTAATGAAATTATTATCAATCAATTGCGCGGACGAGAAATCGGGGGGCGTGTCAAAGTCACCGATCGGGAAGTTGAGCATTACCTGGAAACTCAGGATAAAATTAGCGGCGTTGACGTTCAATACCGCTTGGGACATATTCTTATTGCCGTTAAGGAGGCTGCGGCCTCTGCTCAAATACAAAAAGCAAAAGCAAAAGCAGAAGCGCTTGTTAAAAAATTGCGGGCAGGCCAGGATTTCAATCAGGCAGCGATCAGTAATTCCGATGATGCCAATGCCTTAAAAGGCGGTGATTTAGGCTGGCGTGCGCTCAGCGAAGTACCTTCATTGTTTGTGGACGTGGTCGGCAAAATGCGTCAGGGCGATATTTCCGAACCTATTCGTAGCGCGAGCGGCTTTCACATTGTCAAAGTATTGGAGCAAAAAGGTGGGATGGATGGACACCGTATTACCAAGACCAAAGTACGACATATTTTGATTAAAACCAATGAATTGATTGATGATGCTGAAGCAGAAAAACGTTTGCTGGCGCTAAAAGCGCGCCTCGCCGATGGCGATGATTTTGCTGCTATTGCCAGAGCGCATTCGGATGACAAAGGCTCTGCACTTAAAGGTGGATCGCTTGATTGGGTGGGTCCAGGCGATTTGGTCAAAGAGTTTGAAGAGGCCATGACCAAGCTAAACATTAATGAAATCAGCGCACCAGTGCAAACTCAATTTGGTTGGCATTTAATCCAGGTTTTGGAACGCGAAAACAAAGACAACAGCGACGAATACAAAAAAAATCTGGTTAAAGATACAATCCGTAAACGAAAAATAGAGGAAGAAACAGAGCTTTGGTTACGCAGACTGCGTGATGAAGCCTATGTGGAAATTTACGAGGATAGACTCTAAAGTAACTGCGTTTTTTAGGGAACATCACGAAGACAGGAAAGGCCACCAGCCGTAGTTATGATGATAAAACCAGAGTACCTAAGTAAGCTGAAACAAGTTCTTAGCAATGAAGACTTGAGTATACAGCGCAGCATAGTGCAAAACATAAGCGCTGAGTTACACACTGATTTGCTAAGTTGTGCGGCAGCCATGCTGCATTTGCAATCTGATAACGCAATCAATCTGACACTAACAACTTCTTTATCGACACAAATAAAATCAGAAATTCCGATAGCAAACAACGTCTTAGCTATTAAAATGTTACGTTATCGGCTCGAGGTAGGTACGAATCATCAAATAACCGTCGAACAATTAAAAGACCTGCTGGTAAGCGAGTCGGGCGTTGATAGAAACAATATCAATGTAATCGGCATTCATGCCGATTACACGATTATCGAATTACCCGATGAGATGCCAACAGATATATTTCAGCACCTAAAGTCGTTAGAGCTAAATCAACAAATACTGGATTTAAAGAGATTGAAGAACCGTTCCAAGAAACGCAATAACAATCGGTTTCGGCGTGGACGACAACGAAATGCGCAAGGGACAAACAGTCAGGATAGTTCCGATAAAATTAGCCGCGATCTATAACCTCTATTTAGACATGAACAAAGGGATTGTTGCGCATTTCTTCACCAAAAGTCGACATAGGACCGTGCCCAGGAATGAAGGCAATTTCTTTGCCTAACGGCCATAAATTGTGTTGAATTGAATTAATCAATGTATCGAAATCCCCTCTTGGTAAATCAGTGCGACCGATAGAGCCCTTAAACAAAACATCACCCACCAGAGCCAATTTCTCATGACGATTAACAAATACAATGTGACCGGGAGTGTGCCCTGGGCAATGCAAAACATCCAACGTAGCTTTGCCCACCTTAACTTTATCACCCTGCTCTAACCAGCGGGTTGGCGTAAATGTTTTGCTGGGCGGAAAACCAAATGTGTGGCACTGCGAAGGAATTGCCTCAAGCCAAAATTGATCTTCCCGATGCGGGCCCAAAATTGGCAAACTCAATCGCGAGGCTAATTCCGCGGCGGCACCGACGTGATCCAGATGCCCATGGGTGATCAAAATTGACTCCAGGGTGACTTGCTCCCGATGAATAGCGCTTAATAACAGATCAATGTCCCCGCCGGGATCAACGATTGCGGCCTTCTGAGTTTGCTCGCAAATCAGCAAAGTACAGTTTTGCTGATAAGATGTAACTGGGATAATACAAAATCGCATGGGATAAATTCGAAAAAACTCAATTCTAGCACTAAACTCAAAAACTACCATTAACCAGATCCCGCTGGTCTGGTTAACTTTTATAACTGGCTGTTTAATCCAATGACCCCTATCCAATACATAAATACCGAAGAACAATTAGAAAAACTGTGTGCTCAAATAAGCAAAGAACCTTGGTTAGCGCTGGATACGGAATTTTTGCGGGAAAAGACCTATTACCCAAAATTCTGCTTGTTGCAAATAGCGACTCCAGAATGGGTAGCTTGCGTTGATCCTATTGCTTTACCCAAGCTCGATAAATTATTTGAAATCTTATATAACCCGCAAATAGTTAAAGTTTTTCATTCCAGTAGACAAGATTTGGAAATTTTTTACCAGCTCACAGGCAAATTGCCCTCGCCGATTTTTGACACCCAAATAGCTGCGCCCCTACTAGGATTTCAAGAGAACCCAGGGTATGCCATGCTGGTCTCCAGCTTTTTAAATATTAATTTGAACAAAGCTCATACCCGAGCTGATTGGAGTAAGCGGCCTTTAACTGAGGCACAGATTGAATATGCTGCGGATGACGTCATTTATTTATGCCAGATTTACCAAATCATCCTTAAAAAATTGGCCTCGTTAGGAAGGGCGGATTGGCTGAAAGATGATTTCGCCGAGTTAGAAAATAATGAACTTTATGAAGTTAACCCAGAAAAAGCCTGGGTCAAAATTAAAGGTAAAAATAAATTAACCGGCAAGCAATTGTCTATCATTCAAGCATTGGCAGAATGGCGAGAAACAACCGCACAAAAAGAAGATCGCCCCAAAACCTGGTTATTACGTGACGAAATGTTATTTGATATCGCCAAGTTACAACCAGAAACAGCAGCAGAATTAACTGCAATTCGTGGCATTAATGAGCGGGTCATTAGTCGCCACGGCCAGGAATTATGTCAATTAATCACTGCGGCAAAAAATCGTTTACCTATACCGCTTAACGAGAAAGGGAAATCTGCAAAAAAAACTCAGCAGCAGGAAGCAATTCTAGACATCCTAACGGCTTTGGTCAGAATACGAGCAGAGGAGAATGCGTTAAACCCTATCATACTTGCTACCCGAAAAGATTTAGAAAACTTGCTGCTTGATGAAGATGAGGATTGTTTACTACTACACGGCTGGCGGTATAGCATGGCAGGCAAAGAATTAGTTGGCTTGCTAAAAGGAAAATTATTGCTGGGTATAGAAGAAGATAAGTTGGCCATTATTGCCAAGCAATATTAACTAACTGATTTTTTGGAGATTAGTATGAATAAACCCATTACACCGTTATTGGCTGCTGACATTTTAATTGAATTAATTGACCAACCCGGTCACCCATTTGTGTTAATTGAACGCCGTTATCCGCCGCTGGGCTGGGCAATACCCGGGGGGTTTGTCGATGTCGGGGAGACAGTCGAGCATGCGGCAATTCGTGAAGCCAAAGAAGAAACTTGCCTGGATGTTACATTAACCGCACTACTGGGTATTTATTCCAATCCTAAGCGTGATGTTCGCAATCACACTGCAACAGCTGTCTACGTTGCCCAAGCTACCGGCCTACCAGAGGCCGCCGATGATGCCAAAAATTTCGGCATCTTCACGTTCAACAACTTGCCAACACTATTGGCGTTCGACCATGCCCAGGTTATTGCTGATTACCAACTATACCGTTTGACTGGGCAGGCCACACCCTTACGCGTCCTTTGAAGACATCTGACAAAATTACTCAACTAATCAACGACCTCGAATAATTTATAACCTGGGCTTACATTTGGCTAATATGGATTGGAGGGTTCCGCCCAAGAGGTCTTGTCTAAACGGGAATCATTGACCTTAGATTTATCGTCCCACCATTGCATACCTTCATCCGCTGGTTCGACAGCCTTCTTTACTGGTGGAGCAAATTGAGAAGACCTTAACTTGTGCGCCACGCTTTTTGTTGTATGTGCAACAGGGGCGTGCGAGCCTGGCGTAGCACGAGCATTAGCGGCGGCAGGGTGGGAAACTACGGCACGATGAATTCGCTGCTGCTTAACCAGTAACGGCGGCAGATTTATGGAGGCCCGCTGTATAGAAGAATAGCTCACAATGATATCCACGCCGCGAGCAGTCCAGCCACTAACACTATTGCTGGAAACCTTGCTTCCAATGGCTTTAATTTTCACCCCTTGATGAGCTAAATAGTTCGCTACTGCGCGCGCTCGTTTCTTGCCTAATTTTTTATTGTAGCTATAACTGCCGCTTGAGTCTGTGCGACCAATGACAATTAACTTTGCGCCCTCCGGTAACTGATTGACCAGCTCCATCAATCGATCTTTGTGTGCCGTTGCCAGTGTATGACGGTTTGAACCAAAATGAGCGACACCCGAAACCATTTGGCTCCAAACTCTTTCATGGCTGTGTTTTACTGCTTGAGTTTCTGCCTTCGGTGCCGCGGCAACCACTTCTTCCTGAACCGGCTTGCTGCGAGTTTGATTAGCAGCGGTAAGCCCTGCACTACCGATTACAGTGGCTACCACGGTCCCGTGCAGTGCCTTTTTAACTGCCTTTAAGCGCCGTGTCTTTTTTAGCGTTTCGTAATCAATCAATGCAGCCAACACTGCCGCTTTTAGTTCATCTTGTGTCATATCGCCAGCACCCCGGTATTTTTTTATGCACAGCAATGTGCATGGTGGTTATTTTTAGGTTTGTATTTAACTGACTATCACAATTCGACCCATTAAGATGGAAAGTCCAATGAACATTACAGCGTTATGCTGTCTAAAAAGAGCTAAAGCTCTTATTACAAATTTATTGCAGTCAATTAGAATGTAACAATACCAGATTGAAGTATTAATTAAAACATAAATGAATCAACAAATATTTAAGAAGATATTTACAGATTAGATAGAAACGAGGGGAAAAGTGATGCATCTATCTCAGTCATTGACGGCAAAATAATCATTAAAGAGACTGCATGAGTACAAATGAAACGCAGAATGAGTCAAAGCTCTGTTACCATGCCTGCAAAAGAAAAATAGTGAACCAAGGACAGATGTGTTTGAAATTAACTCAACCCAAGTAACTTGCCCAAACTGCAAGCTATCTGAATTATGCCTTCCTTATGGATTACAAAAATCCGAAGTCGCAGAATTGGCGTCGATTGTTAAAAACAAGCGACCTTTACAGACAGACGAATTGCTGTATTGGCAAGGTTCCGCATGCAAAAGTTTGTATGCAATTAAGTCAGGTTCTTTTCGGAGTTTTATTACGGATGCAGACGGCATGGAGCAAACCATCGGCTTTTATTTACCGGGCGAGTTGATGGGCCTGGATTCTCTGCAGCATGGCCGATTTACTTGTTCTACCATCGCGTTGGAAACGGCCTCTGTTTGCGAGTTGCCGCTAACTAATCTGAATGAATTGTGCATCCAGATACCTAGCTTGCAAACCCAGATGATGCGAATACTGGGAAAAGAGATTGCCTCAGATCACGACAAAATTATATTACTGGGACATCGTTCAGCTAAGGAGAGAATGGCTACTTTTTTGCTGATGTTATCGCACCGATACACCGCACTAGGATTTTCCAGTACGCAATTCAATTTAACCATGAGCCGCCATCACATCGCCAATTTTTTAGGGTTGACGATTGAAACAGTCAGCAGGCAGCTGGCTTACTTGAGTCAACAAGGCGTCATAACAGTCAAACAGAGAGGAATTCAAATCAACAATCTGGGTTTGTTGAACACGATTGTCAACCCCTGCCCCATTCATCGCGTTGTTAACGAATAAGTTTTAAGTCAGCAACGCCGCGCCATTCCAGCGCGACGCGCCACCCTCGACAAAAAGTAGCTTATTTCGCAGATTCTTGGCTTGCGGCTGGTTTGCTAGGACCAACGCCTTGCTCTCCACACGCTACGAGAGTCGTTACAGCAATAACTAACAACAAAACATGACTGATCGTTTTCATAGTATTTTCTCATTATTTTAGTTTATACAGACCGCCCCACATCACTTACTCCGCAAGTAACAGGAACACCCAAGCCTTAAGGCTTGGGTGCATTATGGCACTAATAAGTTTGCTGCTTTTGACATAGATCAAAAAGACCCAACAAAATCTAAAATTTATTGAATTTTAAGCTTGGACAATTTCTATATGGTTAAGCAAAGAAGTGGAGTGCAACTGTTTATCTACCCGGTAACGTACAGGACTATTTGGATAGTGAACAAAAATAAACTCAGTTGGTGTGAAAGCATCGTTAATGATAATGCTTTCTGACGGATTAGCCGTATGAACGGGAGTGATTAAATGGATGGCGTCTATCTGTATGTCAGGAAATCCGGTGTTGGTCACTTTAACGGCCTGTGCATTAAATCCCAATCGTTCAACTCCAAATAACAAAACCGCAGTTGGCGACTGCGCAATCCATCTAATAAACCCAATGGAAGGGTTTTGGTTTTGCAAACCAATCACATCACCCACTCGGGGCTCGGTGTTTTTATCCTGCCAGATTAGGCCAAAACCCGATTGGCTTTTATCAATTTGCGTTGCATTCGCTTCGAAATGCGTTTTCTTGTCATTGTCCCAAATTTCGGCTGGATTGGCTTGCAACTGCTGCTTAATTTTTTCCGCGCTGTAGGTATTGGTTAAGAATGGATCTAGATTTTTTTCGTGCGGCAGTATCTCAAAATTCAATTCGCGAAGCTCTCCAGGGCGATTTAAATCCAATTGTCCAACAGCGACAGCCTCATCTGACTCCAAACGATGCTGGTAAAAAAAACTGACCAGGTTAGTAAAGCCGATAACGCCAAAGTGATGACTTTTGTCTGGTTCTCTGGGATGTTTGCGATGTCGATTGAGCGTTAACAACCTTGCCAAGCGTAACAACAAAGCACGTTCACTCGGTGCAAAAGATTGGCTTTTATCGGCCAAGTACTCCAGTATTTTACCGGCAACGCTGACGGTCGCCACATAAAGTGTATGCTCGTCCTCTACGGGTTCGGCATTGTAAGAAAGGGCTGGCGGCAAATCATTTTTAAAATTGAGATAGGGAATGCCGGTAAATTTTTTTTCGGGCACGGTATATAAAAATTTTGTGTGCGTTGCATAATCATCTAATAGCTCATAAATCAGTTTCATTTCCTGCGGTGTAAACTGATTGGAGTTGCTTAAACTAAACACCAATATATGTTTAAAAGCGTTATCGATTGCTAAAGCGTTAGGATAAGGCTTAGAAGTGACATCACCCGGTTTTGTAGTAAGGTCTTGTTGTTGAGCAATTTGATAAAGCTGATAGCACTTAATCCAGAAATAACGATAAGGTTTTGAGTAAGATTGTGAGGTATATAACAACGCCTTGGCCATTGCTTGCAGGCCAAAGGTGATAATCTGTATTTTCTCGGATAATGAGTAATAATCTTTGTTACTAAAGCGCTTTTCTTCGCTTAGCAAAATA
The DNA here is from genome assembly GCA_965247565.1 of Methylococcales bacterium. GTDB lineage: Bacteria > Pseudomonadota > Gammaproteobacteria > Methylococcales > Methylomonadaceae > CBDFHF01. Next base: position 203,569 of record CBDFHF010000003.1, read on the forward strand.
TAACCATTAGCCAGCTCAGAACAGCTCCAAATAGACAGATAGGCCTTGGTTTTTTCAATGTTGTAAGTTGCCGACGTCAACTGGTCGGTCAGCCGGAATAACACCTGACCTAACTTGTTCAGGAAAAATAACCGGGTTTTACTGGCTAGCGCCTGATGAGTCTTGTTAAGCGTTTTTAAGACCTGCAGTATTTGCTCACAACTAGTGAATTCGTTATCGATGGGTAAGGAATCTAACCAAGCCATAAAATCCGTTTCATCAATAGTAAACGGTAGGGCAACCTGGGTTGATGCCTCAGTGGGTTTAAGCATTTTAAGTTATACCTGAATTCTTAAGTTATCGATTAAAGTTGGGCGAGGATTTATCGCTTTTCAAATACCCATGTCACTTAAGTGTAGTAGAAATAAGCGGGCTGTAATCATTTAGAGTTTATGTTGCAAATAACGCCTTAACAAATCCAGAGTCAATAACGACGACTGAGTTTGTTTACGCTGCGCAGATCCAGCGACCCTGTCAACCGAGTGATAATAGCCCTGCTTGCTTAAAAGAACATTATTTACAGTAATGGCTTGATTGGGGTCTCGGAATTTTTCCTGCTCATCTTCGCACAACTGCACCAAAACCAAATCGGCATCGCTGTTTTGTTGTTTTGCAAAGGCGATTGTTTTAGCCATGTTAGTGCAATCATTCGCAATAAACTCAATACCCAATCGCTCAGTTAGCTTAGTGATTTTGCTCTGGTAGAGTGATTCCAGAAGCCAGACCGCACCCATATTCATACTACTTAGTAAACCTTGGCTAGCAGTTTCAACAACGGATAATGTCAGCTTATGGGTGTTCATTAACCGATCAATAACTGCCACTAAGTCGCCTGAAGCCTCATCCAAGCCTTCGACCGCAAACACGCTGTCGCCAATCAGATCAGTAACAGTGTTAACCAATGCACTGATAGCCATTTCTGGATAACCCGCCGGGAATAGCAACTTGGTTTGTACCTCGCCGACTCCAGCCCGAAAGCCCAGCTCGACTTCGTCCGGGATAACAATGCTATTCAGATGCTGCTGCAAGTCGGATTCACCGATACCAATGGTTTTGATAGTAATTAATGTTTTTGGCTTTAAGTCAAATCGTTGCAATAAGATTGGCCGAATCTTTTCAAGATACAATTGCCGCATTTCTGATGGCACGCCGGGCACAAAAGCAAACCAGCAGCGGTTATGTCTTAACGCAAACCCAGGTGCGGTGCCCCAGTGATTATCAAGTCGCAGTGCGCCTTGAGGTAACATGGCTTGTTTGCGATTGGTCTCTGGCATGACGCGCTTTCTATTGCTAAAGAATTGTTGAATCTGCTCATAGGCAACGGCATCAAATTCTAGCGGTAGCGAAAAGGCAATAGCGACCGCTTGTGCGGTTAGGTCATCACTGGTTGGCCCTAACCCACCGCTACAAATACAGCAATCGGCACGTAGCGAGATTTCCTGCAATAAAGTAATTAAATCGGCCAACTTGTCGCCAACCGCGGTATGCCGGGTTACGCAAAAACCCAGTTGCACGGTTTGCTGCGATAACCATGCAGCATTACTGTCAACTATTTGGCCGGTGACAATTTCTTCGCCTTGCGAGAATATTTCCAGAGCGGGATGCATTTAAAAACCTCTTAATAACAGCACATGCCAAAACGGCAAAGTTAACAAGCTTAATGCTGTCGTGACTGTAACTGCCATGGCATACAGCGAACTATCCAAATGATAGCGATCACAAAATACCACACCCAATACCATACTGGGCATGGCTATATCGAGCACTGCGGCGGACCTGTAATCACCGTGAATCGTTAGATAAGGTAGCAAAAACATAGCAAACAGTGGCATCAAGACCATTTTTATGGCGATAACCGGAATCATGTAAGGAATATTACGCAAGGTGACCGCTTTCCAGCTTAATGCCAAGCCTAAAGAAAATAACATAAGCGGCACGACGGCTGTAGCCAACTTTTCTAATGCCCCGATTAACCAATCCGGCGCAATTATGCTATTGACATTCAACAATACGGCAATGCCCGCTGCCCAAAATGGCGGGGCATTAAGAAAGGACAAGACCGACTTGGGATTTTCCGAACGGTCTTCGCCGTAATGGCGCACGATCACGATACCCAAAGTAAATAACAAAGGCGCGGTCGCAAACAGATCGATTTGAATAGCGACGGATCTAGCCCAACTCCCAAAAGTTTGCTCCAAAACCGGCAGACCCAAATAAGTCACATTAGGAAATGCCGCCGCCAATATCAAGGCACCCAACTTGCGATGTTCAAATTTAAAAGATGTACCAACCAGCCATATACAAACAATGGCGAACAAAATGCTGCTAATACCCAATACCGTGTATTGAAGCGAGTGCAAGCCGATATCTGCTTTCCATAAAACCGCCAGCACCATTGCCGGTAACAGCAAATAGTAGACCACTGTCGTTAAAATCTGTCGTGTTTGTTCAGCTGACAGACCGGCAGGTTGTACGATTCGCCAAACTGCCCCACAGGCCATCAGCAGACTCATCTGGATCAATGTTGAATGCATAAATCAGTTTTTATTAGCTCAAACTTGGATTTTAACATTCACCGTTAAAAGAAGTTCCGGTAATATAGCGGTCCTTAGCCTTCATATTTCTGTAATTCTTATGCCCCAAACATATATTTCCAGTAAATCGATCCCTGTTCGTGAGCGACTCATTATGGCCCTTGATGTGCCTAGTATCCCAGAAGCACAGGCGCTGGTTGAGGAGTTGGGCGATTCGGTAATTTTTTATAAAGTCGGCATGGAATTATTTATGTCCGGTGATTATTTCGGTTTTATTGAGTGGTTAAAACAACAGCATAAAAAAGTATTTGTTGACCTGAAATTTTTTGATGTGCCGGAGACGGTGGGTCGGGCGATTCGCGCGTTAAGCAGTAAAGGCGTTGATCTGGCCACGATTCATGGCAACGATGCCATTATGCAAGCCGCAGCAAAAGAAAAAGGCGCGCTCAAAGTGTTGGCGGTAACGGCACTAACCAGTCTAGACCGTGGCGATCTGGACGATTTGGGTTTTCAATGTGATGTTAAAGAGCTAGTTTTATCTCGTGCCAAGCGAGCGTTGCAAATCGGTTGCGACGGTATTGTATCGTCAGGATTGGAAGTCGCCATGCTGCGAGAAGAGTTGGATCATAAACTATTGGTTATTACCCCGGGTATAAGGCCAGTGGAAAACCGCGAAGAAGATGATCAAAAACGCGTAGTCAGTGTAGAAATGGCTTTCCAAAACGGTGCTGATTATATCGTGGTTGGCAGACCGATCCGAGACGCTGAAAACCGTAAAGACATGGCTGAGAAAATTCAACAGCAAATTCTTTCACAATTCAACTAACTTGATTGCCATGATGGAATTTGACCCGACTTTCACCACCTCCTACCTAGTTGCCTTTGCCATGGGTTTAGCCAGCAGCATGCATTGTGTGGGTATGTGCGGCTCCATCATTGGCACGCTGTCGCTCAGCCTTAATCCTGAAATACGCCATAAAAAATTGCTTTTTTTCCCTTTCGTGTTTAATTACAACTTTGGCCGCATTACCAGCTATGCGATAGCTGGCATGCTGGGCGGAATGATTGAGGCATTGATCACCATGCCGATGGGTGAAATGCATGGTCATCGGTTGCTGCAATTATTTTCGGCTATCATTATGGCCAGCGCGGGATTTTATATCGCTGGGTGGTTCCCTCGTTTTGCTTACGTCGAAAAATTAGGGGTGCATTTTTGGAAAAAAATAGAACCTTATGGTCGCAAATTAATCCCGGTAAAAAATCTTACCCAAGCTTATTTATTTGGCATGGTTTGGGGATGGCTGCCATGCGGACTTGTTTATGCGGCATTGGCTTTGGCCATCACAACTGGCAATATCCTACAAAGCGCGTTAACCATGCTGTCGTTCGGCCTGGGTACTTTACCCGCTGTCATGGGAGTCGGTATAATGACCTCGGTTTTCACAAAGCTGGCAAGAATGCGACGTTTCAAACAAGCTATAGGTTTATTTATGATTGCACTCGCTTTGCTGGCTGCCATGCCGTCGCTTAATCCCATGGTTTACAGTGCTCATGCAGCAATACACTGAGTCAATCTATGGATCATTTTAAAACCATCATTGGTCAATCTCCCGAATTAGACACCTTAATCCGTAGCGCAAAAATGATTGCGGGTACCGATGTCACTATTTTGCTCAAGGGCGAAACCGGTACCGGTAAAGAAGTACTGGCCACAGCGATACAGAGAGAAAGCAATCGCGCTGATAAACCTTTTATTACTCTGAACTGTGCAGCCTTGCCCGAAACGCTAATTGAATCTGAGTTGTTTGGTCATAAAAGAGGTTCATTTACCGGGGCCACCAGCAATACTGAAGGCATTTTTAAAGGGGCAGATGGCGGCACTTTGTTTCTTGACGAGGTAAATTCTTTACCTTTATCCATTCAGTCAAAACTACTGCGTTTCCTTGATTCCGGCGAATGCATGGCCGTAGGTGACTCCAAACCCTACAAAGTCAACGCCAGAATCATCGCCGCAACCAACAGTGATTTAAATAAACAAATTCAGGAAGGGACTTTCAGACAAGATTTATATTTTAGACTGAACGTTGTGCCGTTGGAATTACCGCCATTATCGGAACGTATTGCTGATATTGATTTATTGATTAAACATTTCATGACTGGGTTCGCTCAAGAGCATGCTGTTACCGCACCTAAATTCAGTAGACATGCCCTGAGAGTACTAAAAACCTATAGCTGGCCTGGGAATGTGCGTGAATTGCGAAATTTATGCGAACGCATGTGCATACTGTTTGCTGGCAGAACTATTGATCTGGACAGTATCCCTGCTGAGTATAGCTACGGTGGCAGCGCGGCAGAAGAGGACTCATCCACTAGCCGAGTTAAACTGCCTGAAATGGGCTTGCAACTGGATCGCCTAGAGGCCGACTTAATCAATCAAGCACTGAGCAGAACCAAAGGTAATTGCAGTAAATCGGCGAAGTTATTAGGTATATCAAGAGATACTTTGCTGTACCGCATGCAAAAACACGGCTTCGTGGAAACATCTTCACATTAGGAAGCTTCAGCAAAGTTTTTTGTTCGTATCAACTCAATCTAAGCGGCAACAAACGCATTACATTCCATCGGAATAAACAACTATCCCTGTTTTTTTCTGCTTAGCAAGAATCATTGCGTTTTCTGCCTGACGAACTAACTCTTCGCCATCTTTGCTATTTTTAGGATAAATGGCGATGCCAATATGCGGGCTTAAAACAAACTTTTTGCTGTTCAAAATATAAGGCTGCACCAGTGTTACGAGTATTTTTTTAGCGACCAGAACGGCCGAATCCACATCCGTTTCCGTTAAAATCAGGGCAAAGCTATCTTGATTAAGCCGCGACACCACATCCGACTGGCGAAGATTAAGCAGCAACCTGTCAGCGGATTCCTTGATAATTTCACCATCCGTTATTTCATCCTCATCTTCATCGTCCTCTTCACTATCCATCCAGCCAAGTTGCAGATAAACCAAGGCAAACACGGTATTCTGACGATCGGCCAGACGCGAAATTTGCTGAATTCGGTCATCAAACAAACGCTGAGTAGCAAAACCGGTCAGCTCATCGTAATAAGATAGCCGGATTAAGCGTTGTTTCCGGCTGGTAATATCATGAACAAATCCGTCTATGCCTGTGCAATTGCCGTACTCATCGTAAATAGGCGCATCGATTATCTCAAGCCAGTGAATACCCCGTTTTGAATCTACTATTTCCAATTCATAAGCAGGACTGGGCACGCCTAATGCGCACAAATCCGTATATTTTGCCATCTTCTGGTTTATAGGGTTTTCGGTCAGGTAGTCGCGGTAATGCTCCATAAAATCTTCAGCGGAATAACCCAGAATATAAGTCACCGAAGGACTAACATAAGTAAATTCGCCCTGATTGTCGCGCTGATAAAAGAAATATTCGTTGCGTAAATTTTCCAGCAAATTACGAAATTTATACTCGGTTGAATTCAACTCCATCGTTCGCGTTAAAGCTAAATGTTCCAAATCGCTTTGCAGCGACGCTACTTTTAAATTTGCGTCTTCAGCAGCTTGGGTTAACTGTCTGATTTTTCTATTCTGCCGTTTTGATTGCCAAACCCAAAGCAACAACACTGTCGCCACTGCAAGATTAATATACGCATTGCCTCCGGTTAGATAATTATTTTTTTCAGGAGTAGGCGCAACTGCGACGGGCTGCGGCACAGGTGGCGCTTTCGCCACCGGCGCAACCACCTCTTTCGGTTTATCTTGCGGCATCCATTTTGCAAAAATTAGTTGTTTTTCTTCTTCAGTGACAGAATCCAGCGCTTTTTGCAGAATATCGGTTAAGACCGGCCAGTCTTTGCGTACTGCAATGCTTTCATTAGCGCTATCGCGTTCAAAAAAATCAGCAACCTTCAGATCGGGATAGGGATAATTGAGTTGTAAATAATTTGCAGTTGCCAAAAAAGTGATGACGGCATCTGATTGCTCTGAGTTAACCGCGTCAAACCCCTCTTTCATGGACTTGACCCAATGGGCTTTTATCTTGGGAAACTCTTTTATAATGCGCTCGGTGTACTCGTAGTTTTCATTCAGGGCTACGCTTTTTGCCAAAATATCCTTGCGGGTCTTGATGGAATCATTGGTCTTTTTAGTCACAATGACCAGGGATTTGGTCAGATAAGGCTTGGTAAAATTAAACCACGCATACCGATCCGGCCGATCTACCATGGTAGCGATGACGTCAGCCTGTTGATCAACAACAGCTTTGTAAATATCATCCCAATTAGTTTTTGGATAGGTAACAAAATCAATGCCTAAGCGCCGGCTCAATAACGCCATAAAATCGACAGCGATACCTTCAAGATTACCTGATTCATCAATAAAGCTATAAGGCGCAAAACTGCCATCGTAAGCAACGCGTATGCTTTTATGTGTTGCTAACCATTTTTTTTCTTTTGCTGTTAACTGCAATACCGGTTGATCGACCGCCGCACTGGCCAGTAAAGGAAAAATAAACAAACACAGACAGCAGAATGCTTTAGCAGAAATCAGGTATTTGTTATCCACTGTATTTTCCATTTTATGCAAAAAGGTGGCGCATTATAGCGTTTAATCCGCACCAAACAGGCATTATATCCGTACACAACACACGTTTTTGCAAAGCAAAAAAACATATCAAACGGACTGACTCATTAATAACTGAGTATGAAGGCTAGGCTCAAAACAGCTACAATAGCCTTGTAAGCAAAAGCTTAGACTTCCCTAATCTGCATTTATAATAAGCCGCACTAACCACTGAGATCGGAATGGCAAAAGAACCCAAAACAGAACCCCTGGAAAAACAACTCTGGAAAGCCGCCGATAAGCTGCGCAAAAACATTGATGCCGCAGAATATAAACACATCGTGTTAGGTTTGATTTTTCTCAAATACATTTCAGACTCGTTTGAACAGCACTTCGCCACGTTACAGGCAGGCGAAGGCGAATATGCAGGCGCCGATCCGGAAGATAAAGATGAATATGCGGCAGAAAACGTGTTCTTTGTGCCGCAAGATGCACGTTGGAGTTATTTGCAATCTAATGCGCGCCAACCAGACATTGGCAAAATAGCGGATGCAGCAATGGATGCGATTGAAGCAGAAAATGCCTCACTTAAAGGTGTACTCCCCAAAGTATTTGCCCGCGACAATTTAGACCCCGCAAGCTTAGGTCAGCTCATTGATTTAGTCGGCAATATCGCGCTAGGTGATGCCAAATCGCGCAGCGCCGATGTGCTAGGACATGTATTTGAATACTTCCTCGGTGAGTTTGCTTTGGCCGAAGGCAAACAAGGTGGGCAGTTCTATACGCCGCGCTCAGTGGTGGAGTTGTTGGTCGAGATGCTTGAGCCTTACCAAGGCCGTGTCTTCGACCCATGCTGTGGCTCTGGCGGTATGTTTGTGCAATCTGAAAAGTTTGTGGCAGACCACCAAGGCCGTGTGAATGATATTTCGATTTACGGGCAAGAGAGCAACCAAACCACATGGCGCTTGGCGAAGATGAACCTTGCCATTCGCGGTATTGAAGCCTCACAGGTCAAATGGAACAACGAAGGCAGCTTTTTAAACGACGCGCATAAAGATGTAAAAGCCGATTACATCATTGCCAACCCGCCATTCAATGTAAGTGATTGGTCGGGCGAACTACTGCGCACCGATGGCCGCTGGCAATATGGCGTACCGCCCGCAGGCAATGCCAACTTTGCATGGCTGCAACACTTTATCTATCACCTTTCCCCCACAGGTCAAGCAGGCGTGGTGCTGGCTAAAGGCGCACTCACCAGTAAAACCAGTGGGGAGGGAGACATCCGCAAAGCGCTGATTGAGCAAGGCAACGTCATTGATTGCATCGTTAACCTGCCAGCCAAGTTATTCCTCAATACGCAAATCCCCGCCGCCTTGTGGTTTATGCGCCGCAACAGAAATACTCCCTCGCCCTTTAAGGGAGAGGGCGGGGGTGAGGGTAAAAAGCAACAAGCCTTCGCCGACCGCAGTAACGAGATTTTGTTTATTGATGCCCGCAACCTAGGCCACCTCATCAATCGCCGCACCAAAGAGCTGAGCCATGAGGACATTAAACAAATCACTGACACCTACCATGCTTGGCGCAATGCACCATCACCCCTAGCCCCTCTCCCAAAGGGCGAAGGGAATCCCCCAGAACCCTCTCCCTCTGGGAGAGGGCAGGGTGAGGGAAGCAGTGAGGGCAATAAACTACCAGAGAAACTGCTTGAAAACGCACGAAAATTACGAAAAAATCAAACCGATGCTGAAGCTCTACTTTGGAGTTTGTTGCGCAGCCGTCAGCTTAATGATTGTAAATTTCGCCGTCAGCACCCTGTAGAGCCTTATATTCTCGACTTTTACTGCCATGAAGAAAAGCTAGCGATTGAATTGGATGGCGGACAACACAATACAGAATCTGCCATTGCTAATGACCATAAAAGAACCGAGTATCTAAAATCACAAGGTATTACCGTATTACGGTTTTGGAATAATGACGTATTGCAAAATACCGAATCTGTGTTGCAGCAAATATATAGCACCCTCACCCCAGCCCTCTCCCAAAGGGAGAGGGAGTCAAAAGCAGAACCCTCGCCCTTTGGGAGAGGGCTGGGTGAGGGGAAAGCCTACCAAGACATCCCCGGCTTCTGCGCATCCGTCAGCCTAGAGCGCGTCAAAGAACTCGATTACGTGCTCACCCCAGGCCGTTATGTTGGCCTACCCGATGATGAAGATGACTTTAACTTTGCCGAGCGCTTTAACGCCCTAAAAGCAGAATTTGAAGCGCAGTTGGTGGAGGAAGATAAACTGAATAAAGCCATTGCAGAGAACTTGGCGAGGGTGAAGTTGTGAGTGAGTGGAGTTCTTTAAAGCTTGCTGATGCACCATTAGAGATTTTGGATGGTGACAGAGGTAAAAACTATCCATCACAAGATGAGTTTACAGATTTTGGATATTGCTTATTTTTAAGTACAAAAAATGTTCGATCAATTGGTTTCGATTTTTCAGAGTGCCAATTTATTTCAAAACAGAGAGACGAACTTTTACGTAAAGGGCGACTTGAGCGCAATGATGTTGTACTCACAACAAGAGGCACAGTTGGTAATTTAGGTTTCTTTAATGAAAAGGTAAATTACGAAAAAATTAGAATAAATTCAGGCATGGTCATAATAAGACCAGATGCGACAAAACTATTACCAGCTTTTAATTTCTATACTTTTAGAAAATTACAATCAGACTTTTTAACATTCACATCAGGCAGTGCTCAACCTCAGTTACCAATTAGAGATTTAAAAGAAATTGAAATCTCAATACCACCACTCGAAGAACAAAAAGCCATCGCCTCAGTTCTCAGCAGCTTGGATGACAAAATCGACCTGCTCAACCGCCAAAACACCACCCTAGAAAGCATGGCCGAAACGCTGTTTAGACAGTGGTTTGTAGAAGAAGCGCAGGAGGATTGGGAGGAAGGTAAACTTTCAGATGTGTCCGACAACATAAGGCAATCCGTCCAAGCAAAAGATATTCAGGCAACTACTAAATACATCGGTTTAGAGCATATTGACCGTCGTAATATTGCACTCAAACAATATGGTGTTGGCGAGGATGTTAGTAGTAACAAGTATGCTTTTGAAAAAAATGATATTTTATTTGGTAAGTTAAGGCCGTACTTTCATAAAGTATGTTTCTCCCCATTCTCTGGAATATGCTCAACTGACATTTTAGTTATCAGGCCAAAATCCTCCGATTATTTTGCATTCTGTTTGTTTGCATACTTTCAGAATGATGTAGTTGAGTATGCTAATTTAGGCTCAGGCGGGACACGAATGCCAAGAACTGATTGGGAAACACTTAAACAATACCCAATTTCATTGCCTGACAAAAACACACTTTTGAAATTTAACGATATAGTTTTACCATCAATAAATCAAATTACTGAAAATTTGGTGCAAATCCAAACCCTAGAAAAACTCCGCGACAACTTGCTCCCTAAGTTGATGAACGGTGAGATAAGGATTAACAATGACTAATCAAAAAGCTCGTAGGTTGGGCTGAAGAATGAAGCCCAACAAATGTTGCAACATACGCTAAACGTTGGGCTTCCAAAAGTCAGCCCAACCTACAAGATGATGAAATTTGGGGGGTAATGGTTTTGCGTTATCGACGAGCGGATGTGGCAGGCGGCACTTATTTTTTTACGGTGAATTTGGCGGATAGAAAAGTCGATTTGTTAACACGCCATCTTGATGATTTGCGCGAGGTGATTAACAAGGTTAAACAGGCGCATCCTTTTGTGATTGAGGCGATGGTGGTGTTGCCCGAACATTTGCATGCGATTTGGCGTTTGCCGCACGATGATGTGGATTTTCCTATGCGGTGGAGTTTGATTAAGGCAGGGTTTTCGCGCCGTATGGATAAAACTGAACCTATACGCGCCAGCCGCCAAGCAAAACGTGAGCGTGGTATTTGGCAACGCCGCTATTGGGAGCACATCATCAGAGATGAAAACGATTTTGAGCGGCATGTGGATTATATTCATTACAACCCTGTGAAACATGGGCATGTGCAACGTGTGATTGATTGGCCGTTTTCGACATTTCACCACTATGTGGAGCGAGGGTTTCTGCCATCGGATTGGGGAGATGGCGAGGTAGATATTTTGACGGGCAGTGAAAGGTAATATGTTTGTTCTGTAGGTTGGGTAGAGGCACCAAGCTCAACGGATTGATACGGTAAATGTGGGGCTTCCTTACGTCAGACCAACCTACGGACTAACAGTAATAATGTAGCCTGATCATTAACTGAAACAAAAATAAATCTGAGATGATGGATACCACTAAACAGCAGATTGTCATTTATCAAACTGAAGATGGTAAAGCGCAAATAGACGTGCAGCTTGAGCAAGAAACTGTGTGGTTGAGCCAAGCACAAATGGTTGACCTTTTTGATAGAAACAAACGTACTATTTCAGAGCATATTGGCAATATTTTTAAAGAGGGTGAGTTGCTAGAAAATTCAGTTGTCCGGAAATCCCGGACAACTGCTAGTGACGGCAAAACATATGAGGTGACTGAATATAACCTAGATGTCGTGATATCAGTAGGTTATCGGGTTAAGTCTCAACGTGGTACGCAGTTTCGCATCTGGGCCAATAACGTACTTAAACAGTACTTGGTGCAAGGCTATGCATTAAATGAACGCAAACTCCAAGCTGAGCAAGAAAAGCTGGATGATTTAAAGCGTACGATCGCTTTGTCATCTCGCCTACTACAAAACCAAGCATTAACACTGCAAGAATCACAATCCATATTGTTGGTGCTTGAAAAATACAGCCACGCACTCACTGTGCTGGATGATTACGACCATCAACGTTTGATGGTGGTTGGTACCAAGGCGGTGACTCGGCCCAAAATTGATTACCATGAAGCCATGGCGCAAATTCACTTATGGCGCGAGAAAGAAAAGCTTGGCGGCTTATTTGGTAACGAGAAAGATAATTCGTTTGCAAGTGCGTTAGAAACCATCTATCAAACCTTTGATGGACAAGAGCTTTACCCGAGCATAGAAGAAAAAGCCGCCAATCTGCTATATTTTATTGTTAAGAACCATGCGTTTAGCGATGGCAATAAGCGGATTGCCGCAGCGATATTTGTGTGGTTTTTAGAGCGCAATGATCACTTGTATAACGAGCTAGGCGAAAAACGCATTGCAGACAATGCGTTAGTGGCGTTTACCTTACTCATCGCAGAGAGCAAGCCTGATGAACGTGAGATGATTGTAAAAGTCATCATTAACTTAATTAACGGCAATAACTAATGGCTAAACTCACAGAATCCGAAATCGAAACCCTAGCCATTGAGCGTTTGCAAGCGCTTGGGTTTGATTATGTATATGCGCCTGAGATTGCGCCTGATTCTGCTAACCCTGAGCGTGAGAGCTTTGCCGACGTGTTATTGCTTGGCCGGTTGCGCAAGGCGGTTGCCCGCATTAACTCTGCCCTGCCCGCTGCCGCTTTAGATGAAGCCATCAAAACCATTCAACGGATTAGCTCACCCGAGTTGTTAGCCAATAATGAAGCCTTTCACCGTTTGCTGACTGAAGGTGTGAATGTCAGCTATCAGAAAGACGGCAATACCCGTGGTGATTTGGTTTGGCTGATTGACTTCAACCATGTTGATAATAACGAGTTTATAGTGGCGAATCAGTTCACCATTATTGAAAACAACCAGAACAAGCGACCTGATTTGATTCTGTTTGTGAACGGCTTGCCGTTGGTGGTGATTGAGCTAAAAAACGCAGTTGATGAAAACGCGACGATTAAATCGGCGTATCAGCAAATCAACACCTATAAAGCCAGCATCCCCAGTTTGTTTACCTATAACGGCTTTGTGGTGTTATCTGATGGACATGAAGCGAAAGTGGGCAGTATTTCGGCGGGGTATACTCGCTTTATGGCCTGGAAAACAGCGGATGGTAAAAGTGAAGCTTCTCGTCTAGTTCCGCAATTAGAAACGCTGATTGACGGCATGTTAAATAAAACCACGCTGATCGATTTAATCCGCCATTTTATTGTGTTTGAAAAATCTTCTAAAGAAGACCCTAGCACCAAACAGATTAGCATTAGCACGGTTAAAAAGTTGGCGGCTTATCACCAATATTATGCAGTGAATGCGGCGGTCATCTCTACGTTAAGAGCCAGTGCAGAAGTCAGTAGTGTCGCTCAAGCCCCGGCCAGTTATGGTTTGAGTGATGTGCGCAGCCAACCTAAAGGCGATCGCAAAGCCGGTGTAGTCTGGCATACCCAAGGCAGTGGTAAATCGCTCAGCATGGTGTTTTATACCGGCAAGATTGTGTTGGCGTTGGATAATCCCACCATTGTAGTGATTACGGACCGTAACGACTTGGATGATCAATTGTTTGATACTTTTGCCGCTTCCAGCCAACTGTTACGCCAAGAACCTAAGCAGGTAGAAGATCGGCAGCATCTTAAAAAGTTGTTAAAAGTGGGCTCAGGTGGGGTAATTTTCACCACCATCCAGAAATTTCAACCTGAGGAAGGTAATGTTTATGAAACTTTATCTGAACGCCAGAATATTGTGGTGATTGCTGATGAAGCCCACCGCACCCAATATGGCTTTAAGGCAAAAACGGTAGACGATAAAAACGCAGCAGGTGAAGTGATCGGGCAAAAAATTGTCTATGGATTTGCTAAGTACATGCGTGATGCCCTGCCCAATGCCACTTACTTGGGCTTTACCGGCACACCCATTGAAAGCACTGATGTCAACACGCCTGCAGTGTTTGGTAATTATGTAGATATATATGATATTGCCCAAGCGGTTGAAGATGGTGCGACAGTACGAATTTATTACGAAAGCCGACTAGCAAAAGTTAACCTGAGCGACGCAGGCAAACAGCTGATTGCTGAATTGGATGAGGAACTGGAGCTTGAAACTCAGGATGTCGCCTCTCAACCGAAAGATGCCGAAAAAGCCAAAGCCCGCTGGACGCAGGTAGAAGCGTTGATCGGTAGTGAGAAACGTGTGCAAAACATTGCACAAGATATAGTGAACCACTTTATGCGGCGCCAGGAAGTCTTTGCTGGAAAAGGCATGGTTGTGAGCATGTCGCGCCGCATTGCTGCCGCGCTGTACGATGAAATGATCAAGCTAAAGCCCGATTGGCATTCGGATGATTTGAGTCGTGGCACAATTAAGGTGGTGATGACAGCAGCATCAAGCGATGGCCCACAACTGATGAAGCATCATACTACCAAGCAACAGCGCCGTACTCTGGCTGAGCGCATGAAAGACCCACAAGACGAACTAAAATTGGTCATTGTGCGAGATATGTGGCTGACGGGTTTTGATGCGCCCAGCATGCACACGCTTTATATTGATAAACCCATGCAAGGCCATAATCTGATGCAAGCCATTGCACGCGTAAACCGGGTTTATGGTGATAAACCGGCAGGATTGGTGGTGGATTATTTAGGTATTGCGGCGGATTTAAAAAAGGCCTTGTCATTTTATTCCGACGCAGGCGGTAAAGGCGACCCCGCTGAAGCGCAAGAACAAGCGGTCGCTTTGATGCTGGAAAAACTGGAAGTAGTCTCGAATATGTACCACGGCTTTGCCTATGAAAACTACTTTGAAGCGGATACGTCTAAAAAACTCTCGCTCATTTTGGCGGCTGAAGAACATATCTTGGGCCTGCAAGATGGCAAAAAGCGTTACCTGAATGAAGTGGCGGCGTTATCACTGGCTTTTGCTATTGCCATCCCGCATGAACAAGCTATGGACGTGAAGGATGAAGTGGCTTTTTTTCAGGCTGTGAAAGCGCGCTTGGCCAAATTTGACAGCGTTGGCAATGAAAACTCTGATGTGGAAATCGAAACCACCATTCGGCAGGTGATTGACCAAGCTCTGATTTCAGAACAAGTCATTGACGTGTTTGATGCGGCAGGCATTAAAAAACCGGATATTTCCATTTTAAGCGATGAGTTTTTGCAAGAACTAAAAAATCATGAACATAAAAATATCGCGCTGGAAGTACTGAAAAAACTGTTAAATGATGAGTTGAGAGTTCGTACTAAAAAAAATCTGGTGCAAAGCCGAAGTTTGATGGAAATGCTGGAAAATGCCATCAAAAAATATCAAAACAAAATACTGACCGCCGCTGAAATAATGGATGAGCTGATCCGCATCAGTAAAGAAATGGTCGCGTCTGATAACGAAGCCCGAAATATGGGCTTGAGTGAATTTGAATATGCGTTTTATACCGCTGTAGCCAATAACGATAGCGCAAAACAGCTCATGCAACATGAGCAACTACGGGCATTGGCTGTGGTACTTACCCAAAAAGTGCGCGAAAACGCCACGATTGACTGGACAATTAAGGAAAGTGTAAAAGCTAAATTGAAAGTCATTGTTAAACGCACTTTGCGCCAGTTCGGTTATCCACCCGATATGCAGTTACTGGCCACTGAAACGGTCCTTAAGCAAGCAGAACTGATTGCCAATGAATTGATCCAACCTACCCGTTCGCTCAGTTAAAAGAATCGTGGATTTGCGAAGCGCTTAGAATGCATGATCGCTGACTAGTGATTTGACCTTATAAAGTATCAAACTTTCCTTTGGCTACGTTCAGGAAACACAGCCGTAACAAGCCCAGAGCGAAGTAACAATAAGGTATCCTTGGCGAAGTCGGGGAGTAGCCCAACGACTTGAAATATTAAAAGATCGGATCTATAACCCGTCAATTCTTCTTATGAATACCCCATACAAATTAACTCACCTTGATCAATTAAGCTTCGATAACCGATTTGTACAGGAGCTTCCTGGCGATTCTGAAACCACAAACCAGCGTCGACAAGTCTTTTCCGCTTGTTACTCAAGAGTTACAC
Organism: Methylococcales bacterium; assembly: GCA_965247565.1. Classification (GTDB taxonomy): domain Bacteria; phylum Pseudomonadota; class Gammaproteobacteria; order Methylococcales; family Methylomonadaceae; genus CBDFHF01. The sequence continues at coordinate 219,601 of CBDFHF010000003.1, forward strand.
CTACCAAAGTCATAAAGCCACAAACTGTTGCTTACGCCAAAGAAGTTGCGGCATTGTTAGACTTGCAGGAAGAAGTGTGTAGTTCGGACGATTTTGCGCAAGTTTTTACCGGCAATCGGCTTGTCACTGGCATGGACAGTTATGCGATGTGTTATGGCGGTCATCAATTCGGTAACTGGGCGGGGCAGCTTGGTGATGGTAGAGCCATAAACTTGGGTGAAATTATTAATCAAAAGGGCGAACATTGGACCTTGCAGTTAAAAGGTGCGGGGCTTACTCCCTACTCCCGAAATGCCGATGGTTTAGCAGTGTTGCGTTCTTCGGTACGCGAATTTTTATGCAGCGAGGCGATGTACCATCTGGGCATTCCTACCACTCGCGCCTTAAGCCTGACATTGACCGGCGAGCAGGTTATCCGCGACATGTTTTATAACGGCAATCCGAAAGCGGAACCGGGTGCGGTGGTGTGCCGAGTGGCGCCCTCATTTACTCGGTTTGGAAATTTTCAAATCTTCGCCGCCCGTCAGGATATTAAAGTATTGCGGCAATTAGTAGATTTCACTATTCGTTCAGATTTTCCTAAACTGGGCGAGCCATCGGTAAAAACATATATAAGCTGGTTTATCGAAGTATGCCGACGCACTGCTGAAATGATTGTGCATTGGCAACGCGTTGGCTTCGTGCATGGCGTTATGAATACCGACAATATGTCCATACTGGGTTTAACTATCGACTATGGCCCGTATGGGTGGCTGGAGAATTATGATCCGCAGTGGACACCAAATACCACCGATGCAGAAGAACGACGTTATCGTTTTGGCAATCAACCACAAATAGCTTTTTGGAATCTGGGTCAGTTGGCCAATGCTATTTATCCATTGATCGAACAGACCGAACCCTTGCAAGCAGCCATGAACGTTTATGTATCGACTTTTGAACAGGGCTGGCAAAACATGATGGCGGCAAAGTTAGGCTTGGCAACATTTAAGCCGGACTTTGATGATAGTTTATGTGCCGAGTTGTTTGAACTGTTGCAAGGGCTGGAAACCGATATGACCCTCTTTTTTCGCAAACTGGCATTAGTCGATACGAGCTTGGCTGGCAATGATGATGCGTTAATAGCGCCTCTGCTGGATGCTTATTATCAACCTGAGCAACTTACGGCTGAAAACAAAGGTCGGATCGCCGCCTGGATAAAAAAATACGGCGAACGAGTGCAGTCAGATAATGAGGCAGATGAAGTCCGTCGATCCAGAATGAACGCGGTCAATCCTAACTATGTGTTAAGAAACTATTTGGCGCAACTGGCTATTGATGCCGCTGAACAAGGTGATTTTACAATGATTAGTGACTTGTTAGAGCTGTTGCGCCACCCATACGATGAACAACCGGGTAACGAAAAATTTGCCCAAAAACGTCCAGAATGGGCACGACAACGCGCGGGATGCTCTATGTTGTCTTGCAGTTCGTAATAGCACTGACAACAACACCTGACATGGCTTGCAAATGTCATGACAGCGCTGTCATAAGCAAATCGCAGGAGATACCATCAGACCGCTTTTATGCGAGCACTTACTCTCTCGTAAAGAAAAAAACTAAAAAAATATTGCGCTTGCAAAAGTACAGCAAACATACCCATCACAGCACGACACCGCTATTCTTAATGCTTTATAACAAATTGATTTATATCAATTTAAATATACACATTAGTTTTACAACCCGTTATTCAGCCAATGCTATCGCCGAATAAATCACCATAATCCTCGTTAAACCTAAGCAGCATTAACAATCAAATCTGAAGTTGGCATAGTGGATGCTTATATCATTATGTCACTCCAACTTCGGTAAAGATGACTTATTAATTGCCACACCTGCCGCGAGGCAGGGCCGGAAAGCGTCGGGTCTCTACAAAAAATTTAGAGACGGCTGAGTTGCATTAACCGCGGAATGATCCGCGATAAGTAATCCAATTAATAGAGATAATATTATGAAAAATGTTTTTGCTTTAACTGTACTTTCATCAAGCATGTTGTTTGCCTCACAATCTTTTGCGGCACCTGTTTTTGTAAGTATTGATGATTTTAATGCCGGTGCGCAATCAATCAGTGACAATACTGCAAACGGTCTTGCTGTAACTGATAGCAACGCGATTCGTACCATTTCATCTAACATGCTTACTGCAGTGCCACCTGTTGGCAACACTTTTGATGTTACTGGTGTAAATCCAGGAGGTTTTGTGGACATCACGAATGGTAATAATGATGACTCTGAAGCGACGATCTCATGGGCCTTGGCCGGTGGATTGCTGCCTTCAACAGCCACCAGTGCCTCTCTGATGTTTACAATACTAGCAACAGATGGCAACCCAACAAATTTGGCTTTCACTTTTAACGGAAATCCATTTGGCGCTGTTAACGTTCCTGGCAACACGTCGGATATGGACATACCCATTAGTTTAACGGCTACTCAAGTTGCACAAGTAAACGCAGGTGGTTTGCTTAAACTGATAATCAATGGTGCGCCGGGTTGGGATCTGTCGATGGATAACCTAGGTTTTAGTTATGAACCAGCCGCCAACGCTGTACCAGAACCAGCAAGCTTAGCTTTGATTGCAGCGGGCCTAGCCGGGTTTGGTTTTCGTAAAAAACAGCAAGCATAATTCTGGTTTTTTCCAGACTTTTAATACCGCTCTTCGGAGCGGTTTTTTTTGTCTAAAAAATCGTAATTAACCACCACGAACAGCTTAAGGCACATATCTCTAATAAATAAGTTCTCAACCTCATGGCTTACGCTAACTACAGATGCTTAAGCCATGAGGTAATAAATTAAGCTTTTCCGCTGCCGACAATCCCGCTAGTAGCCACGAACAGCAATCGGTTCAACTTAATCGATTCTTGCTATCGCCGCCCACCCAACAATGACCCTAAAAGCCCTCTGACAATCTGCCGCCCCACATTACTGCCGATGGCGCGGGCAGCACTTTTGAGCAGGGCTTCAGTGGCTGATTGCCTGCCGCTGGATTTGCTCGCGTTTTCTTTGGCTTCTTGCTTTTGTTCTTTTAGCTCGGATTGTTCGTTGGCCTGTTGTGCAGTTTTTTGTTTGAGCAACTCGTAAGCAGACTCTCTATCAATTTCCTGCTCATATTTGCTGTTTAATGGCGAACGCCCGATCATATCGGTGCGCTGTTGATCTGTGACCGGACCGAGTTGCGATTCTGGTGGACGTATTAGGATGCGTTCAACCGGCGCTGGACTGCCGTCTTTATTCAATACCGACACCAATGCTTCGCCATTTTTTAAATCCTGGATAGCGGCTTCGGTGTCGATTTTAGGATTCGCCCTGAAAGTGCCAGCCACACTTTTAACTACTTGCTGGTCTTTTGGTGTATAGGCACGCAAGGCATGCTGAATCTTAAGACCTAACTGACCCAAAATGCCTTCTGGAATATCTAGTGGGCTTTGGCTGATAAAGTAAACGCCCACACCTTTCGAGCGAATCAAGCGTACGATTTGCTCGATTTTATCGAGCAAAGCTTTCGGTGCTTGGTCGAACAGTAAATGCGCTTCGTCGAAAAACAATACTAACTTTGGACGATCAGCATCACCGACTTCAGGTAAGTTTTCAAATAATTCAGATAGCAACCATAATAAAAAGGTTGCGTATAAGCGCGGCGATTTGCTGGTTAAATCGGTCGCATCAAGAATACTGATTACGCCTTGTCCAGAAAAATCGGTTTTGCATAAATCTGTCAGTTCCAGAGCGGGTTCACCAAAAAAGTTCTCTGCGCCCTGCTCTTCCAGTACCAGCAATTGGCGCTGAATTGCGCCGATACTAGCAGGGGCAATATTGCCATATTCTGATTGTAATTCTTTGGCGGCATCGCCTATCCAATTCAGCATTGCGCGCAAATCTTTTAAATCCAGCAACAACATGCCATTGTCATCCGCGACTTTAAAGCAACTGTAAAGTACACCACTTTGGGTATCGTTTAATTCCAACAGGTTGCTGAGTAACAAGGGTCCCATGTCTGAAATTGTTGTGCGTACAGGGTGGCCGGTTTTAGCAAAAATATCCCAAAATACCGCCGGATTACCACGATGCTGAAAGCCCTCAATGCCGATATTTTTAATGCGTTCGGAAATTTTATCATTCGCCTGTCCGGCCATTGCAATACCAGACAAGTCGCCCTTTATATCAGCCAAAAATACCGGCACACCAATTTTAGAATAACCTTCAGCCAGAATTTGCAAGGTAATTGTTTTACCCGTTCCAGTCGCGCCTGAAATCATTCCATGACGGTTGCCCATGGCTGCATCCATGATGACTTTTGCGCCATTTTGCCCACCAATTAAAAGTTCCTGCATTATCAATACTCCAAAAAAATAAACATTCGCATCGTAGCATAGCGTACACCTGCAAGAAAGCTAAGCGTCTTAAAATTAAAGGGTGTTTTGTGCTGTAGATTTTATAAAAGATTTTTATGTCTGAGAGGTTAAGCGCTACAGTTTTTAATCTACTGAGTTTGAAAACTGGTAAAGCTCAATCCAAAGCGTTGTAAATAAACTTTTAACCGATGTGTATCATTACTGCTAGTTTTGTTTTGGCGTGACGCATTGAACAACATGCGACCTGCTTCCGCCATGTTTTTACTTTTCTCACAGATATTCATAACGACGTCAAGTTGTGCTTGATCGAATAAATCTATTTCATTTATTTGTTCTGAGCTTAAGTACTTTTGCAGATGCGATTGATCGGGTTGGTGCTCGGGTTCAAAGCCTTGCCAATCGCTCAGCAGCCTTATAGTTTCAGCATGTACAATTTCATCATTGATACGACCACCTTCAGCTAAAGTCGCCATGCGTATCATACTGGCGTTTAGGTCTCTAAAATTAGCGCGCCATTGCGCTGGGGTCGAATGGCCGAATTTTAGATATTGCGCCAATGCGGATTGGTTAAAGCTGACTTTATGCCCTAAAACGCTGGTGATTTTTTGTAGTTCGAATTGAATGTTAGGTTCAAGATCTTCAATTCTGTCTTTTAGCGATGGTAATTCATACGTCCATAAATTAATCCGAGCAAGTAAATCTTCTCTGAATTTACCGTTTTTAACTTGATCATGCAGTCGCTGATTTGTGCCTGCGATCAGTTGAAAATTACTGCTGACTTCTTTATCGCTGCCCAGTGGGGTAAATACTTTATCTTCAATCGCACGCAGCAACATGGCTTGTTCATCTAAACCGAGCTCGCCGATTTCATCCAAAAACAACAGACCTTGGTGCGCTTCGCGCAATAATCCGGCGCGATCATGCATTGCACCTGTAAATGCACCTTTGACGTGGCCAAACAGCGTGCTCATGGCGTTGTCGCCACGCAAAGTGGCACAATTCACTTCCACCAATTTACCTGTCACTTGTCCACGTTGTTTTTTGAGAGTGTAAACCCGTTTGGCAAGACGGGTTTTTCCAGCGCCGGTCGGTCCTGTTAGCAATATCGGCGCGAAAGATTTAATGGCAACTTGCTCGATTTGTTCAATCATGCGGTTAAAGCTGGTGTTACGCGTATTGATGCCATCCTTTAAATACTCATTTGCCGCCAACGACTCAACTGCAAATCTTGAAGCAATTTGATCGTACTGAGATAGATCTAAATCAATAATTTGCATTGTACCTAACAAGGCATTCGGTTCACCTTGCTTGACGGGCGATGTTTGTAACAACTTGCCAGGTAAATAGCGGGCTTCTGTTAACAAAAATAAGCAGATTTGTGCCACATGCGTGCCGGTGGTGATGTGCACATAATAATTTTCATGCTCATTATCAAAGGTCTGCTGGGTAGAAAAAGCATAAAGCTGACTGTATACCCCTTCAAAATCCCACGGATTTTGGTAATTCACCTCAAAAAGCGTCACTTCCGTGTTTGGTGATAACTCGCGCATGTCCTGAGCGGTGATTTCAGCGAGTTGCTTTTCATCGACATGATGAATGAGTACAAAGCGCGAAACCACGAAATTCGGCTGCATCAGAATGGAAACGCTAGGTCGCCAACGACTCAAACGACCTTTACCTAAACCGCCGTGATCAAGCCGGGAACCTAAAATGCCAATTACAACATTATTCATATAGATAAATTACTATTTATTAAGATATTTTTTATTGTAATTTAAAAATGCATAACATTACCAGGGCAATTGAATATCCAAATAAAAATATTAAATATCATTAAGTTAAAGTTTAAGTTAATTGATATTTAATGTTGGTACGGCCATTGCTTTTTGATTATGTAACTGCAACAACAATCAGGAAAATAAAATGCAAACCACTTATGAAGTTATATCAGGTCAACAACATAAACTGGTGAAGTCTTGGACGCGCGGCGTAACGTTTGACGATAACGCAAAGCAGCAAGTTTTGAATATGGCTAGTCTACCGTTTGTGCATTCGCATATTGCGATTATGCCCGACGTACACCTAGGTAAAGGGGCAACAATAGGCAGTGTGATTCCGACACTTGGCGCAATTGTACCTGCAGCGGTTGGCGTGGATTTAGGTTGCGGGATGATGGCGGTAAAAACCAGCTTAATGGCGAATGATTTGCCGGATTCTTTAACTAATCTGCGTTATGAAATTGAAAAAAATGTGCCCCATGGTCGTTCTGCCAATTACCAACATGGACGTGATAAAGGCAGCTGGAATAACTTACCAGTTGATGTGGTAGCAGCTTGGTTACCTTTGGATACGCAATTTAATTACTTATGCGAAAAGCATCCATTTTTGAAAAACACGAACAACAAACAACACCTCGGCACATTGGGTACAGGCAACCATTTTATTGAGTTGTGTTTGGATGAACATCAAGCAGTTTGGGTAATGTTGCACAGTGGCTCACGCGGCGTGGGCAATAGAATTGGCTCTGAATTTATTGAGCGTGCAAAAAAAGATATGGAGCGCTGGTTTATTCATTTGCCTGATAAGGATTTAGCTTATATCCCTGAAGGTAGTCAGAATTTTAGTGATTACGTTGAAGCCGTTAGCTGGGCACAAAATTTTGCGAAAGTGAATCGGCAAGTGATGATGCAACGTTCTTTGCTGGCGATGCAGACGATTTTGAAAAAAACATTTTCAGCAGAACTGGAAGCGGTGAATTGTCACCATAACTATATCAGCCAAGAACATCACTTTGGTGCAGATGTCTGGGTGACGCGTAAAGGTGCTGTATCAGCCAAGCTGGGCGAAATGGGTATTATTCCTGGCAGCATGGGCGCGAAGTCATTTATTGTGCGTGGCCTGGGTAATCACGATAGTTTTTGTAGCTGTAGCCATGGAGCAGGACGTGTGATGTCCCGCACTGAAGCGGCTAAACGGGTAAGCATGGAAGAACACATTGCGGCAACGCAAGGTGTGGAATGCCGTAAAGATGAAAGTGTGATTGATGAAACGCCAAGCGCTTACAAGGATATTGATAAGGTGATGGCAGCGCAGAGCGATCTAGTGGAAATCGTACATACCTTGAAACAGGTTGTTTGCGTAAAAGGTTAGATTTAGGGGATGCTGGCGATAATAGGTGTGCTACTGCCTAAAACGATGAGTACAAGGTAGACGAGTAAAATCGCAATTGTTAATGGTATAGCTCGTAGGGTTGCAGATGCAGGTTCGATGCTCTATGGCGGGTGTCAACTGGCGCGCGTTTTCCAAGAGAATACCAGCTGGTAGTAATGCCCCAGTGATGATTGTTCGCGGGTTCGAATCCCGTCATCTCCACCAAATTTATGTAGTTCATTTCTACTTAGCTTATGAAATGAAGTTAAAACCGAATTTAGTGAATATTGCCCGCTTGCGGAGCTGGTTCAAAAAGCCAGCCTGACATGACCTAAGTTTTTAGGTACGTGTATCGGTGGGTGAGATAGCTAGATATTGAGCCTATAGCTCAGTCGGTAGAGCAGCGGATGTGCAACATCCGCGTGTCGCTGGTTCGAGTCCAGCTGGGCACACCAATTAAGTCTCCAGGCGAGCCGTAAGGCAATGATGTAGTAAACGGCAAGCCCCATGGCATTGTGAGCATAGAAGACGTAGGAAGTGGTCAGAAGTGTAGACCACACCTTACAGAGACTTAGCAAACAATCCGACTTGGTGGTTACCAGTGTTGTGGTTGCGCGCTTTACAACTATTGCACACGCGAGTATCTGCTACTTGGATACAACCCTGCGCAATTAAAACAACAGTGCTGATCACTAAGTGGGGCAAACCACAACTAAAAGATAGGAGTAAAAAATGTTATTCAAGAAAATTATTATTGAGGAAAACCAGCGCGGATTATTGTTCAAAGACAAACAATTCGAGCGCATATTAGACAGCGGAGTTCACCGCATTTGGGATATTGCAAGCAAAATCAGCCTACAACTGGTTGTAAGTAACGCTACGAATCGCGAAGTAACAAATGAAGACTTATTACTATTGGCAGAATCGCATCTTAGCGAATTTAGCCAACACTTGGATTTTTGGCAGACCTCTGCGCAGGAAATTGGCTTAGTGTTTGAAGCAGATACGCTAAAAGATATTAAATTGCCTAATCAGCGCGGCGCATTTTGGAAAGGTGTGAGAGAAATGCGTGTTGAAAAAGTCAGCATTGCAGACAGCTATAAAATTGAAGAGCGCGCTGCTGCATTGATGTTGGACGCAGAAAGCGAGAAATTAAGTAAGACAGCGGCTAATGCCATTTTTACAGTCACAGTACCTGAAAGTCACATTGGCTTTCTAGAGGTTAATGGACAAGTGACAGAAACTCTGCAATCTGGGACATACGCGTGGTGGAAATTCAGTCGCCTGTTAAATGCCAAGCTATACGACACACGCTTACAAAACATGGAAATTAACGGTCAGGAAATTTTGACTAAAGATAAAGTGAGTTTGCGTATTAATTTGTCGGCCACTTGGCAAATTACCGACGCAGAAAAGGTACGCTTGAATTTGGCAGATCATACGGACTTTTTGTACCGCGAAATGCAGTTAGCCTTGCGTGCCGTAGTTTCAACTCAAACGTTAGATCAATTGTTGGCGGATAAAAATTTGTTGAATAGCCAAGTGCAATCGATTGTGGCTGATAAAGCAAATGAATATGGCATTGCAGTTAGGACTGTTGGCGCCCGCGATATTGTGTTGCCAGGCGAAATGAAAACGATTTTGGCGCAAGTGGTAGAAGCCGAAAAACTAGCCGAAGCCAATGTTATTCGTCGCCGTGAAGAAACACAAGCGACCCGCAGCTTGCATAACACCGCTAAAGTCATGGAAGGCAATCCAATTTTGTTACGCTTGAAAGAATTGGAAAGCTTAGAAAAAATCACAGGACAAATTAAATCGTTGAACGTTTATGGAGGCCTAAATGGCGTGATGAACGATATGATTCGCTTAACCGACAGCAAAATCCAGTAATTCAGCACCCACCTTTCAACATGCAAGCGTTGAAAGGTTTTCTATACTGACTTGATTTGTAAATTAGGGATAACAACGTTGCCGTAAACTGTTAGCGATGACTATTTTTTGAAAAATTCGCACGAATACTATTGGCGTATTCGTGCGCTTGACCAATAATAGCGAGCTCTAATATTTATCCGATACCTCTAACTTATATTTTAAGGTAACTAAAACATGGCAACAATTGCAGATCCAATCGTCGGCAGCTGGTACAAAGACCTTGAAAACAAGCTGACCTTTAAAATTGTCTCGGTAGACTCAGCAGACGACTCTATTGAGGTACAATACCTCAACGGCGATATTGGCGAATACGATCACGAAAGTTGGTATACCTCTACATTTGATTACATCGAAGAACCGGAAGATTGGAGCGCACCCTTTGATGATATCGAAACCGACGATTTGGGTTATTCCGATACTGACCTTCACCACCGTAATCCCGACGACATCGATTTTGAAGATTATCTAGACTAATTCAGGTGTATTTATGAAGATGAGTAGCCAGGAGTTCCTGGATTGGAAGTCGAAACGCATTACCTTGCTGGCCATGTCCGGTGCGGGCAAAACCACCCTGGCCAATAAATTACCAAAAGCCAAGTGGTTCCATTATTCCGGGGACTACCGCATAGGCACTAAATACCTGGAAGAACCGATTCTGGACAACATCAAACGCCAAGCCATGAGCGTGCCATTTTTACGGGAACTATTGCTATCTGATTCTATTCATATCAGCAATAAAATTATGGTCGACAATTTGGCACCGGTATCCAGTTTTCTTGGAAAACTGGGCAATGCCGATCTGGATGGCCTGTCGTTACAGGAGTTTAAACGTCGGCAAAAACTGCATCATCAAGCTGAAGTGGCGGCAATGAATGATGTACCAGAGTTTATTTATAAAGCCAAAGACATTTATGGTTACAATCATTTTATCAATGATGCTGGCGGCAGTGTTTGTGAGCTGGATTGCCCGGAAGTATTGGAAACTTTGGCAGAACATACTTTGATTATCTACATTAAAATCCCGCCAACTTTGGAACAAACTATTATTGAACGCGCCAAAACCGATCCCAAGCCCTTGTATTATAGGGAAGCCTTTCTTGATGAAAAACTGGCTGATTTCATGCGGTTGAAACATCATTCTTCAGCTGATGCAATAATTCCGGATGAGTTTGTGACATGGGTGTTTCCGGAATTATTTAAATCCAGAATCCCCCGCTACCAGGCCATTGCCGACCAGTATGGCTATACAGTCGACGCCAATGATACGGCTAAAGTTAAGAATGAAGACGACTTTATCAACCTTATTGCTGACGCACTTCGCGTTCAACACATCTAATTGTTGCAACCATGCCGTTAGTTGCACACACTAACCTACCAACTTTTGAACGCTTGCGGGAAGAGGGTGAAGAAGTCCTGGAACCGGATCGCGCTGTTAATCAAGATATTCGGGAAATGCACATTGGCTTGCTCAACATGATGCCCGATGCCGCGCTGGAAGCTACCGAAAGACAGTTTTTTCGCCTAGTCGGTGCCTGCAATCAAATCGTGCAATTTCACGTTCACCCTTTCACAATCGATGGCCTAACCAGAAGCCCGGCAGCACAAGCGCATATCGACAAATATTACGAGCCATTTGCAAACATTAAAGAAGACGGCTTAGATGCGCTGATCATTAGCGGTGCAAATGTTATCCACAATAAATTGCCTGAAGAAGATTTTTGGCAACCGCTAATGGAAGTGTTTTCCTGGGCTTATGAAAATGTCACATCGGTACTGTGTTCATGCCTTGCTACGCACGCCGTTATTGAATATCTGTATGGCATAGAAAGAACGCGTTTACCGGCCAAGCGCTGGGGGGTGTTTTACCATAAGGTGACTGACCGCACACACCCGTTGGTTGCAGAAATCAACACCCGCTTTGATGTGCCACATTCCCGCTTTAATGAAATATTCCAAAGTGACATGGAAAATCACGGCTTGAAAGTGTTAGCCACCAGTAAAGACGCGGGCGTCCATCTTGCTGTTAGTCCAGACGGATTTCGCATCGTATTCTTCCAAGGCCATCCTGAATATGATGACATCAGTTTATTAAAAGAATACAAACGCGAAGTGATGCGCTTTTATCACGGTGACATTGGTCGCTATCCACCGTTTCCAGAAAATTATTTTAATACCGAGGTAAAACAAATTCTTGCTGATTACCAGCAGCAGGTTCTTGCCGCACGAGAAGGTGGTCAGGCACTAGCCGAATTTCCAGAAGCCCACATTCTGGAGCACATTGATAACACCTGGCGTGATACCGCCAAAGCCGTATTCAACAATTGGCTAGGTAAAATTTATCAATTGACAAATCAAGATCGTCGACTGCCCTTTATGGACGGCATCGACCCTAAAAATCCACTTAATTTATAAATGCACGAACACTTTCTGCAACAGGCCATCGATCTGGCGGTTGACAACGTCGGGTCGGGCCAGGGCGGACCTTACGGCGCGGTTATCGTTAAAGATCAACAAGTGATTGCTGCCAGTGCTAATCAAGTTACTAGTTTGAAAGACCCCACCGCTCACGCTGAAGTGATGGCTATCCGTCTGGCCTGCCAACAACTTGATAACTTTCAATTGCGCGATTGTATTCTTTACACTAGCTGTGAGCCTTGCCCGATGTGCTTAGGCGCCATCTACTGGGCCAGACTGGCTAAAGTATATTACGCTTGCAATCGCTTAGATGCCGCCGAGGCTAATTTTGACGACGGATTTATTTACGATGAAATTGCACTTCCACCCGAACAACGACATGTCGCGATGCTGCATTTAAATTTGCCCAATGCTTTGCAGCCTTTCAAGGCCTGGCATGAAAAAACCAACAAGATATTGTACTGATTGTCATCAAGTAGTTTATTATTCCGGCAGTAGTTTATAATTTTCAATAAGTTGTAGCATTATCAATGCTATCTAAATCGCAGTACCAACCATAATGAGGAGAACGCGTGACCATCAGACCCTATAACGATAAATTGCCAATTATCGGCAAATCGGTATATATCGATCAAAGTGCCGTAATCATTGGTGATGTCACCCTGGGTGATGACGTTTCTATTTGGCCAACCACCGTCGTCAGGGGTGACGTGGAAAGTATAACAATAGGCAGCGCCACGAATGTTCAGGATGGGTCTATATTGCACGTTTCCCATGCCGGCAAATTTTCACCGATTGGATATCCACTGGTTATAGGCAAAGGTGTCACCGTTGGCCACCGAGCGGTTGTGCATGCTTGCACTGTGGGCGATTATTGCTTAGTTGGAATGGGTGCTGTCATCATGGATGGAGCGGTACTTGAAGATTTCGTTATGCTCGGTGCTTCAGCGTTAGTGCCCTCAGGTAGAAGACTGGAAAGCGGCTATCTTTATGTCGGCTCCCCCGCCAAACGCATAAGAACCTTAACCGAATCCGAACTGGAGTTTTTGAAGTACTCTGCAGAACAGTATGTACAGTTAAAAAATGATTATTTGAAAGATTCCTGAATAAATTCGATCCACACAATAATTAATAAGTTCTTCCGGTGTGCAAGAGCTGGATTGCTGGTTGTTAAAGATGAATCTTAACCAATGGTCGGGAAACTACATCGTCGCCAGTAACAACAAAATAGGTATTGATCCAATCTCTTTTGAGCAAAGTTCAATACTAAAATCAATAGACATAGGCCAATTGGATTGGCTTATGGTTAAGATAGTTTTGAGTCAATATTATTTGCACACAACAAGAATCAATGACTTAGTGATAAATTAAGAAAGCCCGACTGCTGGATAATGATTTTTTTAACTCCATGATAAATAAAGAGTAATCAAGCTGACTGGTTTCTGTACAATCTAAAAAAACTCTAATAAAAACCGCCATGTAAGACAACAATCAAATGCCAATCCACAGAGTTATCCACAGATTTTGTGAATAACTTTTGGGTTGTTCGCAAAATTAATGACTTACCAACGAATTGGGTGATTTGTCTGGTGAGACAGGGATTTAATTCATGAAATAGTTCATAATGGGCGGCGGCAATCTTCACTACCAACTGTAAGAACAGCAAATTTAAAACAGTTATATGACTACTACCGAAATAATCGGCTACCTTGCCGCGACGTTAACCACCAGCTCGTTTTTGCCACAAGCAATCATGACTATAAAAACCAGAGATACGGAGTCGTTGTCATTGGGTATGTACAGCATGTTTGCTTTGGGTGTGTTATTTTGGCTAATTTACGGTATCTATAAGTCCGATAACGCCATTATTTTCGCTAATGCCATTACTTTGATACTCGCATCTTCTATACTGTTTTTTAAAATCCGCGATACGCTAAACAAAAGAAATTAGCGTTATTTTTCTTCAAACAACCCATCGCTCAGCATATAAGGTTTCGTCATAAACCTAGGCATCCACCCCAAATTTCAGCCAGACAATTGCAACGGAGACAAATAAACATGGCAAACAAAGTCACTTTGACTCAGTTTCTTATTGAACAACAACGAGGCCTACCTGATGCTTCGGGCACGTTTACCTTATTGCTCAACAATATTGCCACCGCTTGCAAAGAGATTTCTCATAAGGTTAATCGTGGCAATTTAATCGGCGTACTAGGGAGTGCCGAGTCGGAAAATGTGCAAGGTGAAGTACAAAAAAAGCTCGATATTATCACTAACGACATTATGGTTGGCGCACTCAATTGGACTGGACATCTGGCGGGTATGGCATCGGAGGAAGAAGATAACTTTATTACCATTCCGCGCCAATATCCTAAAGGCAAATACTTGGTCCTGTTTGATCCTTTAGATGGATCATCTAATATCGACATCAACTTGACGGTCGGAACCATTTTTTCCATTTTGCGCTGCCGTGAAGGCGTTGAGCCAGAATTAGATGATTTTTTACGCAAAGGTACCGAACAAGTTTGTGCGGGTTTCGTGCTTTACGGCCCATCGACTATGATGGTATTAACCACAGGCCATGGCGTGAACGGTTTTACTTTGGATCAGGATGTCGGCGAGTTTATTTTGACGCATGCCAACATGACCATCCCAGAAGAAACCAAAGAATTTGCCATCAATATGTCCAACCAGCGCTTTTGGGAGCCACCGGTTCAGCGCTATATTAGCGAGTGCGTGGAAGGCACAAATGGGCCACGGCAAAAGGATTTTAACATGCGTTGGATTGCCTCAATGGTCGCTGAAGTTTATCGCATCCTGACCCGCGGCGGCGTTTTTCTATATCCTTATGATTTACGCGATCCATCCCGGCCAGGCAAGCTGCGTTTGATGTATGAAGCTAATCCAATGGCATTTATTATTGAACAAGCGGGTGGCGCTTGCTCGACTGGACGGGAGAGAATTCTAGATATCAAACCGGCCGCCTTACACCAACGAGTGCCGGTTATTTTGGGATCAAAAAAAGAAGTTGAGCGCATTGTCGATTATCATCAACAGAAAAGTTTGTAACTGTTTAGCCGAGGATTGACAAGGATATTCACGAACACCTTACGTAAAAGTTGCCACTGCTGGTGTGTATGAAAGCAATTTGTTTAATGCTCAGTGTTCCACTGACAAGCAGTTCGCTGTGTTCATGACCGGTGTGGATGTCATTATTATTGGAGCAGGCGCGTCTGGATTAATGTGCGCCATTGAAGCAGGCAAGCGCGGCCGCAAAGTACTAGTGCTAGATCATGCGAATAAAGCCGGTAAAAAAATTTTGATGTCCGGCGGTGGCCGCTGTAATTTCACTAATTATTCAATTGCCCCAGAAAATTACATTTCCAGTAACCCTCATTTTTGTAAATCTGCTTTAAGCCGTTATACACAGTGGGACTTTCTGGCTTTAGTTGGCAAACATCAAATTCCTTTTCATGAACGCGACCATGGCCAGCTATTTTGCGACCACAGCGCGAAAGATATTCTCGGCATGCTGTTAACCGAGTGCGATCAGGCCAACGTGTCGGTGCGTTTAAACACACCTATAGACAGCGTCGAAAAAGTTGCTAATCGATTTCATATTAAAACCGACCAAGGCCTTGTTAGCTGTCAGTCGTTAGTTATTGCCACTGGTGGGCTGTCCATTCCGAAAATGGGCGCCACTCCATTCGGTTATCAGATTGCCGAACAATTTGGCATTAACATCATACCCACTCGCGCAGCACTGGTACCATTTACTCTGCAACCGAAAGATAAAGAAAAATTGGCGACTTTAGCGGGTATTGCCGTGGCGTGTACCGTTACTAATGGCAAGCAAAGCTTTAGCGAAAACCTGCTATTTACGCATCGCGGTTTGAGCGGGCCAGCAATTTTGCAGTTGTCATCTTACTGGCAACCCGGTGAAACCATATCGGTCAACTGGCTGCCTCATCAGGAATTGGGTGCTGCGCTGAAGATTAGGCGCCAGCAAAAGCAAAAAAATAGCATTAAAACCATTTTGGCCGACTACTTGCCCAAGCGCTTGCTGGATTGTTTGCTACCCGATGAAATTTTGCGGCTATCTTTACAGGATTGTGCTGATAAACAACTGCACCAAATTTCAACCCAACTACATCAATGGCAAATCAAACCTAATGCGACTGAAGGTTATCGCACAGCAGAAGTGACTGCGGGCGGCGTCGATTGCGATGCGTTATCTTCCAAAACCATGGAGAGCAAAACTGTGCAGGGCCTTTACTTTATTGGCGAAGTAGTCGATGTAACCGGTTGGTTAGGCGGCTATAATTTCCAATGGTCCTGGTCGTCAGCCTGGTGTGCAGGCCAATACTGCTAACTTAGTCTATAAAATAGAGGTCTTGACCAAAGAACCGCTTTAGATGCAAAAACCCAGCATTTTCAGGATTTCAGTTGGCGTCCAGTTCCCACAAAAGCATGTTTTCGGTGTGGGTAACGGTGTAGGACTTTGGCAACATAGTTTTGCGTTTCTTTGTAAGGCGGGACGCCTTTGTACTTGTCGACCGCACCTTCGCCAGCATTATATGCCGCGGCGACCAACTCAATTTCACCATCATAACGATCCAGCAACCAACGCAGATAGCGCACGCCGCCTTTGACATTTTGACTGGCATCAAATGCGTCTTTCACATTAAATCGTTCCGCAGTTGCCGGAATCAGTTGCATTAAACCCATAGCATTAGCACTGGATCTTGCTGTCGACTGGAAAGCAGATTCGACACTGACTATAGACAACGCTAGTTGTGGGTCGACATGATGCCAACTGGCTATTTTCTTGACCATATCGATTAACCAACGCTGATTTTTTGGCAAAGCGGACAGAATATCTTGCAGGGATTTGCCCCGAAAACCCTGAATCGCTGAAGCATTGATATGATGACCACGCGGAGGTTTGACATTCGTCAACACGCATTCCGGCATTTTATCAGCGCTGTAATGGATGGTTTCCAGCATATTAGCGGCTTGCTGATGACCTTGTTGCGCGGCGATGGCGAGTAAAGAAGCCGCTACTTCCCGATCTTCTGGAACACCTTGGCCAAAGGCAAATAGCATGGCTAATCGATATTGTGCTTCAATCGAACCATTACGTGCACCCTGACAATAAAGATTTGCCGCTTGCCATGGATTAATGCGCTCCAGCTTGCTTGCTTTACGTAACAAAACCAGTTGCTGTGGTGGTTCGGCACCTAATTCAGCAGCTTGAGCGGCTAGATTTGCAAGCAGTAAAAACGATAAGGCAAGGACACGAAACATTTTACATCTCTGCAAACAGTTGGAATCAGCCTCCTTATAAAGGACATTACTGCCCGTGTCCAGTTAGTACACTATTAAAGCGAACCTCTATCCTCGTCAGTTTCTGAGAGTAACAAGTCTGTTTCGTTTAAACCACTCATGTGATCGGCACCCAACTTAATCATCAGACGTACTTCGTTTTTAGAATCGGCTGAATTTAAGGCGTCTTCATAGCTAATCTTGCCTGCCATAAACAAATCATAAAGTGCCTGATCAAAAGTTTGCATGCCAGCTTCACGGGAAGCTTTCATAAGCTCTTTGATTTTATTAATTTCGCCCTTACGAATATAATCCTTAGCCAACGGCGTGTTGAGCAATATTTCGATAGCTGGGTAACGACCTTTGCCGTCAACTCGCTTAATCAACTGTTGCGCCACAATGCCTTTTAAACTTAACGATAAATCCATAAGCACTTGCGTATGCATTTCATCGGGGAAAAAATGCAATATGCGGTCAAGTGCCTGATTGGCGTTGTTAGCATGTAAGGTTGACAGACATAAATGACCTGTTTCCGCAAACGTAATCGCATGCTGCATGGTTTCCCGGGTTCTGATTTCGCCAATCAGAATGACATCCGGTGCCTGACGCAGGGCATTTTTTAAAGCAACTTCGTAAGATTCGGTATCAATGCCGACTTCGCGCTGCGTGACAATACAGCCTTCATGCTGATGCTGGTATTCAATCGGATCTTCAATAGTAATGATATGACCGCTGCTATTTTGATTGCGGTGCTTAATTAAGGATGCCAAAGAAGTCGATTTACCGGTTCCGGTAGCGCCGACGAAGATCACCAGTCCGCGCTTTTCCATAATCAGCTCTCTGAGTACGGGCGGCAGATGGATTTCGTCGGTTCCAGGAATTAAATTCTCTATACGCCGTAATACCATACCGGCTGTATCACGCTGAATAAACGCACTAACCCGAAATCGGCCCAACGCCGCTACACCGATCGCAAACTGACACTCCTTGGTATTTTCAAACTCACTCCTTTGGCGTTGATCCATCACCCCAGTAACAATGCTTAGCGCCTGCTCTGCGGTTAGCGCTGTTTTTGATACTTCGTGTAAAACACCATCAATTTTTATAGTGGGTGCGCGGCCAGCGGTTATAAATAAATCCGATGCCCGCTTTTGCACCATCAAGGTTAGTAACGCAGTAAAATCCACAGCTCTCTCCTAACGGAACATATCTTTATTAACCGCTTTAACCATAGCGACTTTTGCCGTAATTGCACCTTTGTCTACCAATTCTTTTAAGTTTTGATCGAGCGTTTGCATACCTTCTTTGCGCCCAGTTTGGATGGCCGAATACATTTGCGCCACCTTAGCTTCCCTAATCAAGTTTTTAATAGCCGAAGTCCCTACCATGATTTCATGCGCAGCAATTCGACCGCCACCGGTTTTCTTTAACAAAGTTTGTGAAATAACCGCTTGCAAAGATTCCGATAACATGGCGCGAATCATGTCTTTTTCTGCAGCAGGGAAAACGTCAATGATACGGTCGATGGTTTTAGCAGCAGAGGTCGTATGCAAAGTACCAAACACTAAATGCCCGGTTTCAGCGGCAGTCAGCGCCAGACGAATGGTTTCCAGATCGCGCATTTCACCCACCAGAATAATATCTGGATCTTCCCGTAACGCAGAACGTAACGCTTCATTAAATCCATGCGTGTCGCGATGTACCTCACGCTGGTTGATTAAACATTTTTGGCTCTCATGAACAAATTCGATCGGGTCTTCCACAGTCAGGATGTGCGCATAATCATTGGTATTGATGTGATTAATCATGGCCGCTAATGTGGTTGACTTTCCTGAACCGGTCGGCCCAGTAACCAATACCAAGCCGCGCGGTTTTTTACACAACTCTTCAAAAAATTTAGGCGCGTTTAAATCTTCCAAGCTTAAGACTTTAGACGGAATTGTTCTAAAAACACCCGCCGCGCCACGATCTTGATTAAAAGCATTCACACGAAATCTGGCCACGCCGGGCAATTCAAAAGAGAAGTCAGTTTCCAGAAACTCCTCATAATCACGGCGTTGCTTATCGTTCATAATGTCATAAATCAACGCATGCACTTCTTTATGATTTAACGCCGGAATATTAATGCGTCGAATATCGCCGTCCACCCGAATCATAGGCGGTAAGCCAGCCGATAAATGTAAATCCGACGCCTTATTTTTAACTGAAAAAGCCAATAATTCGGCAATATCCATAACACCCTCTTATTTTGATTAGAAATAGCAAAAAACCATAACTATACGATAGTTCAAGTCTTTGCTTTTTAGAAGCGCTGTTGTCTAATACCTGTGACCCAAGCAGAAAATTTATTTATGACCACTCTATCTGACCGACGCACGCGCATTCTTGCACAAATCAACCAAGCTGCCCTGGTCTATCAACGAAATCCCCAATCCATCCTATTATTAGCGGTCAGCAAAACCAAACCTGCGTCAGCCATTGCGGAACTCTACCGATCCGGACAACGGCATTATGGCGAAAACTATGTACAGGAAGCGCTTGGCAAGCAACAACAACTGGGCGCATTTGATATTACCTGGCATTTTATCGGTCCGATTCAATCGAACAAAACCAAAGCCATCGCCAGCCATTTTAGTTGGGTACACAGTGTCGATAGTTTAAAAATTGCCACTCGACTGAGCGAACAACGACCAACACACTTGCTACCATTAAACATTTGTTTACAGGTTAATATCAGTGCTGAAGCCAGCAAATCCGGTATCAGTCTTGAACAACTACCTCTACTGTGTGAACAAGTTGCTAAACTGCCCAATATAAAACTGCGTGGGGTAATGGCAATACCAGAACCCGAGTCAGACTTTCAACGCCAACGACAACCGTATAGAGAACTTTATCAAGCTGTTAAAAAGCTAAATCAGCCTGAGCTGGATACCTTTTCGTTTGGCATGAGTGGGGATTTAACCGCAGCAATTGCAGAAGGTTCAACAATCGTTAGAATCGGCACCGATTTATTTGGTGCGCGGAAATAATTTACAGAAACGTAAAGTTCGGCAGGTTGTTAACGAAATACCAGACCGATCAAAGAAACCAACATTCTGGCGTACCATAGGTCTTGTAGTAATCGCATAAATCAGTTTGGGCAGAAAATTAATTAGTCGTCGTTCGAGCAAGTTTTTCCGCCCAACATTTCGGTTTCATATTATTAATATGTATCGTCAACTATTCGGCATCAATCAATATGAATAACGCTGTAAGGTCAGGCGACAAATAAATGCCCGACTTTATTTCTCTCCAACCTGCGATATATTTGCCTACCGAACTTTCATAGAAAAGTGCATGATCAGCGTTTGTGCCCGACACGGCTATTGAGAAGCAGAGCATTGTCTGCCGGGGCTTTTGCCCTTACACTTAACGGTTTTTAGCCTTGCACCTTACAGAGTAATAATAACGTGAAACTGTTAAAGTCTTTAAACACCCACAATGAGTTATTACAACTCACCTGTTCCGCGCCGGAAATACCAAACCGCAAACGACTTTTTGCCCATAGTATTCTGGCTTTAGTTAGCGGGTTTACATTTTCTAATATCACTCAGGCGGTAACTATTGCCAAATTAGCTGATTCATCTCAGTTCCCCAGTAGTCTGTCGTCGGAAGTGTCCTTGAATGGAGATACTGCAGTATTCCAGACACCTGCAGTCACAAGTTTTTACTCAGCTTTATACTCAATGAACATCAACACTGGCGTATCCTCAATAGTCAAGTTACTTGATTCCACGACACCAATTCCGCAAGGCATAGGAAATTTTGATGCCACTTACTTAACAGTTGCCTCTCATTTCACGGTAAGTAACGATAAAGTCTTCTTACATTACAATGGCGGTAATCAATCAGGTGTGTATTCGATTCCGGTTTCTGGCGGAGCCGTGACCATGCTCTTCAATCAAAGCTCCCAAAAACCCGACACCGCTTCCGGCACTTTTTTGGGCACATCTTTCCTGCCTCATAGCATAAAGGTAGATGGCAATTATGTTCTGGCGCAACAACCAGGTTACAAATTCGATACATCCACGGGGATACTCACTCGTATCTTCAAAAACGAAGGACCTGCTATATATGATCCCATCGTTGATGCAAATGGTAATGTCGCCACCTTTGTAGTAGAAAGTTTTGGAGACTCAAACAATCCAAATCATCAATTTGCAATTGTTGCCACACCCTACAGCAATACCATTGATATCAATTACGGTACTTATTCGAAAAATTACGATTTATCCAATCCGAACGTAATTGTTTCAGGCAACACTATTGTCCCTGGAACAGCGTCAAATCCTAGAACATTTGAACCAACTCGCACGAACATACTTGGAATGTCATCTCCTTTCGGAAACCCAAAGATTGATGCGGGCACTGTGATTTTTTCAGGTGCGGCAAAACCAATCAGCGTTCCCGGCATTGACAATAAAGATCTTGATCTTTGGGGTTTGTATAGTACAACCAGTAACCCAGGTGGCGAAGTAAAAAAACTGGCCGATACCCAAACTGCGATTCCAGAGGGAACGGGTAATTTCGATGCGAGCACATTTCAGTTGTCAAGTAGCTACCAAATTAGTGACGGCAATGTTGTGTTTTGGGGTTATGGTAAAGCTAACAATGTTAATCAGAGAACACGTGGACTTTATTTAAGCTCATTAAGTGGTGATAAGTTGACTAAAATCGTCGCAGATGGTGATACGTTAGTCGATGGAACAATCGCGAATTTTGAATACACGTATGATTTTTCATTATCTGGAAACCATGTGTTATTTTATAACGCTGGTAGTTTTTACCTAGCCACACTTAATGATAATGGTGGAAGCGGGGGCAATACGGGCGGTAACGGAGGAGGAAATGGTGGTAATACAGGTGGAAACGGCGGCAATGGCGGCGGAACATCATCCGGCACCACGCCAATCATAGGCCAAACCGAATCCGCTGATCAGGTACAGGTAAACCAGCCATTCAGTTACACGGTTAGCTTCGCCAATTATGCGCCATCTGTCGCTACCAGCGTAAAACTCACCGACACCCTGCCGAAAAAAACCAAACTGGTATCAGCCGTGACCAGCCTGGGTAAAAAATGCAAAGGCAAAGCGCCAGTGGTGTGCAGCTTTGGCACCGTGGCATCCGGCGCCAATGTGTCTGCCACCATTACTGTCACCCGCAAGAAACCCGGACAGATAAAAAATTCAGCATTTATTACTTACAAAATACTGAAAACGGGTAGCAAGAAAAAGAAAAGCTATAAGCTGGTTGCGCCTAGCGAATCAACGACAGTGAATTAGCCCGTTTAACTTGGCGCTGGATGGTGACTATTTTGCCCATACAGCGCGAGTTTGCTGTTGGTTAACGCTCACCACGAACGGCTTTTCCTGTAAATTTGCGACTTAGGAAAATTATTTTTTGACGGAATCTTTTCAATAAGTTAGGTTCCATCGCTAAACTTTAGCAGCAGGATTAATGTGATGGAAAATCAAGACATAACAAGTTACACCCGCAAAGCCGCTTTTGGATTGGCAGCGCTGTTGCTGCTGATCTTTCTTGCCGGCACCTGGTTTACGGTGGATGCCACCGAGCGCGGCGTGGTATTGCGTATGGGCGCATTGTCGCATGTGGCTAAACCCGGTTTAGGGTTCAAACTGCCCATGATTGATACGGTTGAGAAAATCTCTATGCAAACCAATACCTTTCATTTAAAAATGAATTCGTATTCATCCGACCAACAATCAGCGGATGTGGATGTCAGTGTGACATTGCATGTTTCACCGGAGCATGTGGATTCGCTTTATGAGCGCTTTCAAAGTTTGGATTCTTTGGTTAGAAGACTGATTGAGCCGGTCGTTAAGCAACAAGCTAAAATTATTTTTGGCCGATATACTGCCGTTAAAGCCATTCAAGAGCGCGCCGTTTTAAACAACGATGTCTTGACTGCGATTACCAGCGCGCTCAAGGGTGAAACATCTGTGGTACTGGAAAGCATTCAACTGGAAGATATTAAATTTTCTGCTGCTTATGAAGAGTCCGTTGAGCAACGCATGCTGGCTGAAGTGGAGGTATTAAAATTAAAACAAAATGCCGAGCGTGAAAAAGTACAGGCACAAATCAAAATAACCCAAGCGGAAGCTGATGCCGCTGCGGTGCGTGCCGCGGCGCAAGCAGAAGCTGACTCCATCCGGGTAAAAGGTGAAGCTGAAGCCGATGCCATTAAGGCCAGAGGTGCGGCGTTACGCGACAACCCCAATCTAATCGGCTTGGTACAAGCCGAACGCTGGAATGGTGAATTGCCTAGCACCATGGTGCCTGGAGGCGCCATACCAATGATCAATATTTCGCCGAAAGCCAAACCAGAGTAGTCATTCTTAATTCTGCGCTACGGCTGAGGATAATTGGGCTTATTCTCAGTTTAAAGTACGATGCCCTCGTCCTCTCATGCAACTGGAGTACGCTCTTTTGAATTGTTCTTCGGCGCTAAAGCCTTGCCTAGCGCCACCGCCAAGCCCGCCTGCCGCTGCGCCTATGGCCGCACCTGATGCTGGATTACCTCCGAACGCCCCAACTACTGCGCCAGTGGCTGCACCTAACAAAGCACCAGTGCCCGCGCCGATGGCAACTTCTTTGCCGACACCGTTTGAGGCTTGTTGAGCCAACTGTTTACATTCTGATATATCTTGATTAATCCGGTAAGCATTGGGGTCATTGTACGGGTCAACTGTTGGTGTCCAGCCGCCTTGGCTATAGCAAGCTGACAACAATAAGCTGCTAGTAATAACGATGGTAATTGTTGTTAATCTATACATTTTTTAGGTTCTCCAGAAAATACTGCCGGTATGAGTGTGGGCGTGTATGAATGAATTTTTAGTGAATGCTTAATAAAATGGCTCTGCGCCATTACATCTGCCTTAAGATTTGTAATGGCGATTGGTTTAGCACAGATCTCAGCCCCCAAAAGCCGGCTAAGCCAACACAGAACGCACCAGTTAACGGAGTGAGCAGCCACAAATAATAGGTGGGGTTGTAATCCATGTGCATGACTTGGGTGTACAACGCATAGATGATAGCTTCCGCCATGACGATGGCCAGTAGACCGGAAATTAAACCCAACAGACTAAATTCAATCACATGCGTAGCCGTCAAGAATGATCGGTTGGCTCCCAATGTGCGCATCAGCGCACTTTCATGAATGCGGGCATCTAATGTGGCATAGACGGCGGCAAATAAAACCATAAACCCCGCTAACAGAGCAAAATACAGCAGATAGTTAATAGCCAATGTTAACTGGGTAAGGATAGTTTTAAATTGCTGCAAGATTAAATCGACTTCTAAAACCGTAGTGCTGGGGAATTTTTTTACTAATGTGTTCAACACGTTTTTTTGTGTGTCAGGCAAATAAAAGCTAGTGATAAACGTGCTTGGGTAGGTATCTAATGTGCCGGGTGAAAAAACCATGTAAAAATTTGGCTTCATGGTATCCCATTGCAACGCGCGAATGCTGGTTACCTTCGCTTTGATTTGTTCGCTACCAATAGTGAAGGTTAGCTGATCGTTCAGCTTGATTTTAAGACTATCCGCTAATTTCTGTTCCACAGATACCAAACCGGTTGTAGTTGTATTCCACCAGCTGCCTGCTGTTATTTTGTTCTCTTCCGGTAGATTTTGTGTCCAGGTTAGGCTGAGTTCTCTGTGCGTGGCATTTTCCCCTTGAGAATCTTTGCTGACGACTTTTTGTACGGGTACGCTGTTAATTTCCACGAGTCGTCCGCGAACAACCGGGTAAAACTGACTACCCTGAATGTGGTTCTGTTGTAATTCTTTTTTAAAATCGGCTTGTTGTTCCGGAAAAATGTTTAATGCGAAATGATTCGGCGCATTATCAGGCAATTGCTTTTGCCAGTTATCAAGCAAATCGTTACGCACCGTAAAGCTTAAAATCATCGCGACCAAAGTGATGCTGAAAGCCAATATTTGACTGACGCTGGCTCGACGATTCCTCAGCAAGCCTTGCAGCGCAAATCGCCAGCTTAAACCTAAATGCGGCAACAATCGCTGCGAAAGTATCAGCGAACCATAAACCAGTAAGCCTAGAACAAGTAAAGCGCCTAAACCAACGCCGATAATGGTGGCAGTCATCTCAAGATCATCGGTGTATCGCCAGACTAAGATACTGATAATGCTCATGGCTAAGCCATAAACCAACCAAGCGCTGGTCGGTAAGGGTTCCAGTTCTCGGCGCAATACTCGAAGCGGGGAAACTTGCTTCAGGCGAAGTAAAGGCGGCAGAGCAAAGCCCAATAACACCGCCATGCCAATAATAAAACCAAACGAAAGCGCTAAAAATCCTGGCTGTGCGACTTGTTGTGGTAATAAATCTTTAAGTAGCAGAAACAATCCTTGTTGCGCAAACCAGCCTAATAAGCAACCAACGCTACTGGCTAGCAAACCCAAAATAAAAAATTGACTGCTATACAACCAAAGAATCTCATTTTGTTTGCAACCTAAACATCGCAAAATGGCAGTAGCGTTAAAGTGCCGTTCTGTATAACGCCGGGTTGCCATAGCAATTGCTACGCCGGCTATTAAAATGACCACAATGCTCGATAATCCTAAATAACGTTCCGCACGCTCTAGTGCCGAACCCAATTCCGGGCGATCCTCGTGTATGTCCATAATTCGCTGAGAAGGGTTCAGCTGTGGTTTTAGCCAACGTTTAAATTCGGTTAATGTGGACATTTCACCATTGAATTGATAGAAATAATGCACATGACTGCCTGGTTGGAGAATGCCGGTAGCTTGTAAATCTGCGGCATTAATCATTACTCGGGGTGAAAAACTATAAAAATTGCCACGCTTGTCGGGCTCATAAGTAATGATTTTGTTAACGGTCAGTTTTTTTTCACCCACCTGTAATTGATCACCTAGCTTTATCTTAAGTGCCGATAAAACGCGTTTATCCACCCAGACAGAACCTGATTCGGGCCCTTGGTGGGTAATCGTTTCATTGGCATAATCTGAGAGAGTAGTTTTTAAATATCCGCGCAATGGATACGCGTCACTCACTGATTTAATACCCGCTAATAATAGCTCTTCATGCTCCACGAGCACGCTGGAAAACTCAGCTGTTTGCGCTTGTGCCAGATTTAGCTGGCTAGCTTTGCTCAGCCACTCGGAGGGGATGGTACTCGAGCTTTCTACGACCATATCGGCAGCCAAAAACTCGGCCGCTTGCGTAGTCATGGTGCGTTGTAGACGGTCAGCAAATATGGCAATTGCAGTCGAACTAGTGACGGCTATTATCAAAGCCAGCACCAAAATGGTTAATTCGCCGGAGCGGCTATCACGCCATAGCAGGCGTAAAGCCAAGTTAAAACGATTCATACAAGACGCCCCGCAGATAATTTGATGGTACGTTGACAACGGTTTGCCAGGGATTGATCGTGCGTAACCAGAATTAAGGTGGTTTGATTCTCTTGGTTAAGCTCGAATAACAGTTCGATAATATGAGCGCCGCTTTTACTGTCTAAATTACCGGTGGGCTCATCGGCAAACAAAATCGCTGGCTTGGTTACAAAGGCTCTGGCTAAAGCCACACGCTGTTGTTCGCCGCCGGACAATTGTTTGGGGGTGTGCGATAAACGATGCGATAAGCCCACACGATCCAATAACGCAACCGCCAAGTTTTTAGCATTAACATTACCGCTTAACTCCAACGGCAACATAACGTTTTCTAATGCGGTTAATCCGGGTAGTAATTGGAAAGATTGAAATACAAAGCCAATCAGGGCATTGCGTATTGAAGCTCGCCCATCTTCATTCATCGTGGTTATGGATTGCCCGTTCAGAAAGATGGAGCCGGAGGTCGGCGTATCCAAGCCGGCCAACAGACTAATCAGGGTAGATTTACCCGAACCGGACTCGCCAACAATGGCAATACTCTCACCCGATTTGATTATCAAATCTACCGATGCCAAGATATGCAACCGTCCTTCGGAAGTGATGACTGATTTGCCCAAGTTTTCTGTACTGATAATGCTATTTTTTAATGTATCTGATTGAGTTTGCATAATGCCTAGATTGATTTTTGCTGTAGTAATTTTATTGTTATCGAGTGCCGCCTCGGCGAAATCGATAGTGGTTTTGGGTGATAGTATCAGTGCTGGTTATGGAATTGAAGTCGCCCAGGGTTGGGTGGCGTTACTACAAGACAGGTTGACCAAACAGCCGGGCAATTGGTTCATCCATAATGAAAGTATCAGTGGTGACACCAGCGCCGGTGGTTTGGCCAGAGTTGAACAAGTTTTAAAAAAACATAAACCGGATGTATTGTTATTGGAATTAGGTGCCAATGATGGCTTGCGTGGCTTACCGCCGGCCATGATGAAAAGTAACCTGACTGAAATCATTCATCGTGCAAAAAAATCCGGCGCACAAGTATTATTGCTGGGCATGAAAATCCCGCCAAATTACGGTAAGCGATACATCGACATGTTCTATACTACCTACCCAGAATTAGCCACCCATTTAGATATACCGCTCATGCCTTTTTTGTTGGACGGGATTGCACTAGATAACACGCTCATGCAACAAGACGGATTACACCCAAATGCCAAAGCGCAGCCAATAATAGCCGACAAAGTTTGGCCGTATTTATTGCCGTTACTAAAATAACAATACAATTATATATAAGGAATTCCCTATGCGATTACTGACACTGGAAAAAGCCAATAGAATGATTCAAGTGACCATTCAAAAAGCCAGAGAACTCAATTTGGCACCACTAACTGTGGTTGTTTTAGATTCATCCGGTCACTTAAAAGCCATGCAAAGAGAAGATGGTGCCACCATGATCCGTCAGGAGATTGCTACCGCAAAGGCCTGGGGTGCAGTCAACATGGGTATTTCTTCAAGAAGTTTGGCTTTAGTTGCTGAGCAGCGACGCGACTTTATGAACGCCTTGATTGGCTTGGCCGATGGTAAAATCATGCCAGTGCCGGGCGGGGTTTTAATTCGCGATATCGATAACAATATCATAGGCGCGGTAGGTATCAGCGGTGATGTGTCAGATCAGGATGAACGCTGTGCGATTATAGGGATCGAATCGGTGGGATTTGTTGCGGGCGTTTAAAAGTTATAAAGCACTGATTCGCTAATAAAGTGCAAGTTACGCGTTGACGGTCAATGCGTAACTTCGTTACTGCCCTAAACATTCATGTACCGTTAGTAATGCCGCTTTACGTGCTGGCCAGAGCGACGCTAACCACACTAACGTTAGCACAATTATCAGCCAGTAGCCGACAGCCATTTGATCGAATGCAAAGTCCAGCTGCATACCAAACATGGTTTTGCCTAATTCTCTAGCAACGGGAGCTGCCGCGAAATAAGCAAGCGGCACACTGAACAGCCAGGCAACCATACCGTGCAGAAAACCTTCCAATAAAAACAATCGAAAGATAGTATTGGATGGCGCTCCGATAGCACGTAGTACCCCGATTTCGCGAGTGCGCTGCAAGACGCCAATTGCCAGCGTACCAGAAAGACCAATGCCGCCAACCGATGCGATCAATGCAGCTAATCCGAATAAAGTAGCAATCACCGGCTGAAACTGATTACGGAGGAATTGGCGCTGTTCCAGTTTAGCGATAGTATTGTATACATCGAGCTGTATGCCATTGTCCTGACATAGTTGTTTCAATAACTTTAGATAGTCGGCTTCTTCGGTAAAGTGAGTGACTTGCGCCCCAAGCATTGCAAAAGAGGCGTTTTTGTAGTTTTTGGTGATGTTACGCACGGTCTCTATCGGTGCGTAAACCGGTTCGACAGCATAATTGCTGCCGGCCAACCAGCGGTATAAGCCTATAACTTGCCAGGTCTGGCTTTCATTACCTAGATGAATATCCAGATTATCGCCCACCTTGATTCCACTCATTTGTGCTGTTTCAGCACTGAGCACAATAACTTGTTGCCCAGCATCCGAGCTTTGCAACCAACGTCCTGATTCAACCAATGGTCGATACATCGAAGTTGTCGCTGGCATAGCGAGCAACTGTATGCCCAAGCTACCGTTTTGTCTTAACATTGTGCCTTGCTTAGCTACCTCAATGGGAAGGCGTTGCCAAAGCTCGATACTTTTCGTCGTAGCTACCGATTTAGCCAAATCCATAACTTTTTGTGCTGGCTGATCTGTATTAAAGCTCAACCGAACTGAATATCGACTGCGAGCCATTTCGTTGTCTAGGGTCAAGTTAACCGACGCGATCAAGCTCATGAGAATTAAGAACACAACCCCTGCAATAATTAACACAACCTGGGTTAGCAGTAGTCGGCCTTTCCGGCGAAATAAATTACCCAAGGCTGCAGCATGCAAGGTAGAAAGAAAGCTTTCCCCAAAGCGTTCAACCCAAACATCAAAGCGATTATTGCCAAAATCGCCGCCCAGTCCATACCTGGAGATTGCTTCCCGAACATTCATTAGCGAGCCGAGCAAAATCGGACCGAGTGCGGCTAATAGAGGGGTAAATAATCCACCAAGCACCATAAAATAAATTGCTCTGGGTGAGTAACTAAAACTGCTGCACTCGATGTTAAACAATGCTAACAATTTGCAGGAGCTGATATGGGCGGCAACAAGACTTAGTGGCAATGCCAAGATGACCGCAGTGAGTGCCACAAGAAAAATTTCAATAAGATAAATTTTGGCGATGGCCCAGCTTTTGGCTCCTAAAGACTTCATTATCCCAATTTGGTTGGTTTGCTGGGCAATATGAGCGGACACCGTATTCACAATAAGCACGCAAGCCAATGCTAGCGATGCCAAGGCCATTAAGCGTAATACTCCATTAATTCCGGCAAAAAATGGTCGTCCCCAGTGTTTTTCTGGTTCTTGCAGCAAAGTGGCATTAACTGCAACGTTATTGTGGCTCAAAATTGTGCGTATTTCCCGAGCAATAGCGTTTGCTTGGTCGGTACTGTAGGGCGGTTTTATTTGTACCAGTAATTGCCTGAAACTATTCGGTTTTACCCCGAAGTACCCAGCGAATGAAGTGTTTGCGAAAAAATGTACTTGCCCGCCGAAACTGGGGGGTTTAACAAATGGGTGGCGAACGATTGCAGTAATCGGCAATGTTTTTGTACCGATATTGGTTTCAAATTCTACACGAGCTCCTACATGTTGGCCGGTATGTATGGCGGATAATCGCTCTATGGCAATCTGATCATCCGAGGGCCAGTTTCCAGATGTTAGTGTGGTTTTATCGTACTGTTCTACAGAGGTTTCCGGCCTGATAATCAGCGTGCCTATTTGCCACTCGGATTTGCCTATCAGTTTGTAACGTATACTCAAAGGCGTCAGCATATCAACACCCGCTACCCCTTTAATCGCCTCAATTGCCGGCAGTAATGTTAAATCTGCGTCATCTCTTAAAATTAAGCTGATATGTGATGGTTGAGATTGTCGGTGTGCAGCATCCATTTTGCTGAGCTGTAGGTCAATCATCCCAAATAAAGTGCCAACACAAAAAACCCCGACAGCAATGCTCAAAATTGCTAGCAGGGTTCGGGCTTTATATAGCCACAAATCAGCCCAGATTTTGTACCAAAGTGTATTCAAAAGACTGAATTAGTTAGCTAGCGGATTAGAAATATTGGGGAGAATGCAGCCTGAGCGAATTTCAATTTTACGGCTGGCCGCATCGGCTATCGTGTCGTTATGGGTAACCATTACCAGTGTTTTTCCTTGGTCACGGAGGTGCGCAAAAAGCTGAAAAACCGAGTCAGCGGTCGTCGTATCCAGATTTCCTGTGGGCTCATCGGCAACAATTAAAGCGGGATCATTTGCTAATGATCGAGCTATGGCTGCGCGTTGTTGTTGACCGCCAGACACCTGGCTGGGTAAGCGATGCGCTTGCTCAGTAAGACCAACCAGATCAAGCAAATACATAGCTCTTTCGCGGCGATGGCGCTTTGGCAGTTTACCCAAAAAATCCATTGGCAAAACGATGTTTTGCCATAAACTGAGTGTCGGTAATAACTGGAAAAACTGAAACACAATGCCAATATTTTCGCCTCGCCATGCCGTCAGTTTTGCGCCGCTTAATTTTTGTAAAGCGACATCGTTGACCATGATTTCTCCGCTGCACGGATGGTCAATACCCGTTAACAAGTTCAGTAAGGTCGATTTACCGTTACCAGAAGCGCCAACGATAGCAACAAACTCACCCTGAAAAACGTCTAGATTAATGTTGTTCAGCACAGAATGCGCCTTTCCTCCCAGCAAGTAGCTCTTGGAAACATTTCTCAGTTCAATGATCTTTTTCACAACTTGCGACAATAGAAAAGGTTGATTGGAAGTGCTTTCATTGTAACATGGTCGAGTTAAACCCATTCCCACACTGGAAGAACTGATGACATCAGTGCGTATTTTATGGTTATTGCTATGCCTGCTTTGGGTAGGCGCAGAAGTCTTGCTCGCTCGAAAAAATCAACTTAAAAACAATGGCATGATTATAGATAAGGAACATCGATCGCAATGGATACTGTGGATAACCTTAATTTGTAGCTTGGTTGCAGCGCTATTTTTTAAGACACAAGGATTAGCTCCCATCGGAATAGCGTATTTGCCGAGACAGTTTATGGCGTTACTTTTATTTGCCGCCGGTCTCTATTTACGATTTATTGCTATTAGAAAGCTTGGGCATTTTTTTACAACTAATGTCTCCATTCAGAGTGAACATCGATTGATCATTGACGGCCCGTATAGCTGGGTTCGACACCCCGCATATACCGGTTTAATCATTGCCTTTGCGGGGGCCGGATTCGCCATGGGAGATTTAATTGCTATCGTATCGCTAACTGTACCCGCATTTTTCGCGTTTAACTATCGAATCGATATTGAAGAAAAAATGTTGAGCAAACGTTTTGGGATGCAGTACAGTAATTACTGCAAAAAAACCAAAAAATTATTGCCTTGGTTGGTCTGAGAGTCCTACCAGCCCTCCATTGATTTAAATGGGGCCGCATTGGTGTGCCCGGTGGACTAAGACTTCGTCTTAGTCCACCGGGCAGATACATGGTGTTGCTATTTAGCAGCTCCGCCGTTATCACCATAGTATGGTCTATTCAAATATCCAGTGTTTTCAAGTAAAGCTTTCCTCTTTTTCGCCATAGAAAGTCGAGCTTGCCAGTGCTTTTTTAAATCACCATCTCGTTTTGTGAGTTTCACCTTAATGGAGCTAACTTCTGTGCTGGTTAACCTTTTAGGTGGGGTATATCTTTCTTCGCTTTGCCCTGCCGCATTAGCAGCATAAGCGTTGAGGCTACATATTAGTAAAACAATGATCTTTCTCATAATTCGGTCTCTTTATGTTATTGATGGAGGACTAAGCGACTAAATTTCTTATCTCAGAGCAATAGTCAGACAAAACTGTTTGTAGATTTTGGCAGCAAGTTGTCGCCTAATAAAATTAGGCGACTAATTAATCGCAAAACAACTACTGCACTTGCATTGGGCGCATCATGTCATGGTCTTCATGCTCCAAGATATGACAATGCCAGACAAATTGACCTCTATCTTCAAATTTCACAGTAATTCTAGTAACTTGCCCCGGGTAACTAATTACCGTATCTTTCCAAGTCTTCTCTTGGGAATTCGGGACTACCGCTGTATTAGGATAAGTAACGTTAGTCAAGGAACCATTAACCCCAGTGACAGCAGCAAAATTCTGCCGATCAAGTACCTGGAAATGCCCGCCATGTAAATGAATAGGATGGGCATCCACCGTGTCATTGAATATTTCCCAACGTTCGATAGTACCTGTTTTTGGCATTTCCGTAACAGTATCCATCCAGCCTAAAATACCATCCGCAACCGTACCCAATATCGGTAGAATTCGGCCATTATTATCGACGGACTCTGACAACAGCACTTGTCTTACTTGGGTACCAGCAGTCGGCGTTAGCGTTGGAATAGCCACCGAGCGTAAAGATGTCGGAATGCTAGCATTTGCTGTTGCAGATAAAGGTTGGTTTACCCGAAATTGCATGATTTGATCATCTAAACCAGCAATTACTGGAGTGCCATTAGGATACGGAGAATTAGCTGAGTTTGCTAAAGTGATCGTTTGCCCCGTAGCAGCGGAAAAATCCACGATAATATCGTACCTTTCTGCAGGACCAACATTTAGCGTGTTAACCGTTACCGGTGCATTTAAAAAACCACCTTCCGTACCGATAACTTGAAAATTCGCGTTATTGGATAGGGTCAGAGTATAAAAACGTGAGCTGGAACCATTCAATACCCGAAATCTATATTTGCGTGGTTCCACTTCCAAATATGGCCATGCCGTGCCGTTAACCAACATAACAGTACCGTAAAACTCCGGCACCATACTTGGCGTTGCCGCATTACCGTTTAAATCCACGTCCGGATAAGCTAATGAGCCGTCAGTATGAAACATACGATCTTGTAAAACCAACGGAATTTCATACGGCCCGTTCGGTAATTGATTAGCGGCAATTTTAGCCATTTCATTATCGTCCCGGAGCATATAAAGGCCCGCTAATCCGGCGTAGACATTCAAGCGCGTCATGCCCAACGTGTGATCGTGGTACCACAACATTGTACCTTCCTGTTTATTCAAATAATCGAACGGACTGGCGTTATAACCAACTGTTGGTGATGTCATGCTGAACTGGCCGCCAGTTTGTCCGTTTGGAGAAAACCAAGCTTCTGGATAGCCATCACTGTTTTGATTGACAGACTTAATACCATGTAAATGGGCAACACTTCGGATATCCGGTTCATTAGCATTTGCGCCATGAATAGAACGATCAATAGGTAGTAAGTGTTTAGTGGCAGTCAAGGTGTTTTTGTACTGGACTTTAACAGCTTTGCCTAATCTGGACGCATTCGATGCTGGATCGGTAGATCTTGCCATGATGGTATGTGCCGGGTAACTGAAGGTATTCGGGCGCGCGGGATCGCCGTAAGCAAATACATCAGTCGCTGGAAACCCGGGCGGTAAAATGTGGGTTTTGATCTGTTTGATGTCCAGTGTATAAAAATCTGTTCCCGGATAAGTGGTTGTATTCGGCGTATGTTGAAAGAATGACGCTAAAGCATTCGGCAACGGCAATGCATATTTAGGGATAGTCGTTGGATTGAGAATCGGTTGACTATAAAGCGGGTCGACAACGCTGGGCAAGCTTAATTGAGCCACTGCTGTCGCAGGGACCATTGCTGGAGCAGTGTTATTGGCCACATTAGCCTCACCAGAAGCTTGGGCAACGGAAGCACCAAACGGAGATGGCTTGGTTCCGGCGGTATTTGCTGCGGTAACAACCGGGATGCGAACTGTTGTTGCCGCCCCCGAAGCTAGCGCCTTGTTATAAGCACACGAGACTACCGCACCAGACGTTAAGCACACCCAGGCATCGGCATTACGAGCAAACTTCAACGGCGAACTAACGTTGGCAGGGAGTGAAAAACTCAGCGAAATTGGTGCATTAGCCACCGCACTACCCAAATTAGTTACGGTTACCGGAATTTCACTTAGCGCTGTTTCTACCAGTGACGGCGCCGGTTGATCGATCAAAACACTGAGGTCCGGAACGGTTGCCGGAGTGACCGTGGTGGTCACGGTATTAGTTGCAACAGTTGCTGCACCGCCTCCTGATAAACTCATACTGTAGTTATAAGTACCCACGACGGTTGATTTTACAGTCAAGGTTACAACATCGGTAGCATTCTGAGCTATTGATGTGGCTCGGTTACAGGTTACCAACTGTGAATTGGGTGTACAGGCAAAACCACTGGGTGAACTACCGGATACAAAAGATAATCCAGTAGGCAAAGTCCCTGTTAACGAAGTGGTGCCGACGGTGGCAACACCGGTATTTTTTACACTGACCGTATAGTTGTAAGTACTATTTAGCGCTGCACTGGCCGGTGCTGCTAGTGTTCCGCTCAAAACAGGAACGGGGCAGGCGCCTACGGTTACTGTCGCATTAGCTGTTACTGAGGATAACTTAACTTTATTGGTAAAGCTTGCAGCATTAATCGGCCAACTGCCCGTTTGAACGCCTGTCACATTAAAGGATACTTTACCCGAATTAACAAAGCTGGCTAAAGCACCCGACACATCTAGATAACCTGGAGCAAAACTTGAGGTAAAAGAAGACATACCGGTGGCTTTTGCTTGCGGTGAAACCAAGTTAAGACCGGCTGGTAAATTCAGTCGATATTTAAATTGGTTAGTGGGTAACCAGCCGGTAAGTAAAGTGAACAAAGTCAAATCACGATTCATCGTGATATTTAATGTGCCTGAATTTTTACAAGCAATTGAAGCAGATGAAACAGCACTGACCTTGGCAAAATCCAAGGCAGATACGGTTGTGGATACTGTTGAAAAACACAGCGCTAAGATAATTTTGCCCTGTATCAATGTGGCCTTACCATCAGGTAAAGAACGAATACTTAAGTAATTGTGCATATATCCCATTTCCTCAAAATCTTGATTATTGTTGATCTTATATGTTTAAGGATAATTTAAGATATGTCAAACTATAAGTAATTACTTATTTTCTTTTGTTTGCAGTTCGATCTTATAGATCTGTGCATGTCGTTGTTTTCTCAGCAATCCCCTCCAATTCATCATTCAAGTCACATAGAATGTTTCTCTTCTCGCAATAATAGACAAAGCTATGGCATTTCAAATGTTTACCGACGAACTTTGGAAAAGGCTAAAAGTTGTTCTGTTGAGAATGTTTTGCACGGCTCAGATATTTCAGGGTTATTACATACACTATGTGATAAATTAAAATGGAATTTTGAAGATTCCATGGCCTTGGTTCGGGCTACTTATAGTTGTCAATGTGAAACGGCAACGGCCACCAGTTTTAATTTTTTCGACATCACATATTTTCTTTTTCAACTTTACGGTTAAATTAACCGGCTAAATTAACACCCAGAAATAAAATACGAAGAGACCACTAGCATTATCATGACCAATAAAAAACACATTATCATCGTTGGCGCAGGCCCAGGTGGCTTATGCGCTGGCATGCTGTTAAGCCACCGTGGCTTTAAAGTTTCAATTTTTGATAAGCATGAGGAAGTCGGCGGACGAAATAGAGCCATCCACATGAACGGATTCACTTTCGATACCGGCCCGACATTTTTGTTAATGAAGGGAGTTCTCGATGAAATGTTTGAACTGTGCGGCAAGCGCAGCGAAGATTACCTCGAATTCATGCCATTGAACCCGATGTACCAATTGGTCTATGACGACCAGAAGCTGGATGTTTATTCCGATCCAGAAAAAATGCGAGCCGAACTAGATCGCGTTTTCGCGGAGGGTAGTGTTAATTATGAGCGATTTATCAGTAATGAAAGGGCGCGATTTAGTCGCTTATACCCTTGTATTACCCGAGATTACTCATCGATAAAATCGTTTTTATCCATGGATTTGATTCGAGCGATACCTTGGTTGGCGTTTCCAAAAAGCGTATTTACTAATCTCGGTCAGTACTTTCAGCAAGAAAAAATGCGCCTGGCATTTTCTTTTCAAGCCAAATATTTAGGTATGTCTCCTTGGGAATGTCCAGCGCTATTTACCATGCTGCCTTACCTGGAGCATGACTATGGAATCTATCATGTTGCTGGTGGCTTAAATCAAATCTCTCTGGCAATGGCCAAGGTCATTAAAGAATCCGGT
This sequence comes from Methylococcales bacterium, assembly GCA_965247565.1. Classification (GTDB taxonomy): domain Bacteria; phylum Pseudomonadota; class Gammaproteobacteria; order Methylococcales; family Methylomonadaceae; genus CBDFHF01. The sequence goes on from CBDFHF010000003.1 coordinate 256,547, forward strand.
GGTGAAATTCATACTGAATCTCAGGTTAAGTCGTTAATTATCGAGAACAATTGCGCTAAAGGTATCAGGCTCCAAAATGGGGAAGAAATTGTTGCGGATGAAGTGATCGTTAATGCCGACTTTGCTCATGCCATGTCCAGTTTGGTAGAGCCAGGAATTTTAAAAAAATACAGTCGAGAGCAACTCGAAAAGACCGATTATTCCTGCTCAACTTTTATGCTTTACCTGGGTTTGGACAAAATTTACGACCTACCGCACCATACCATTGTGTTCGCCAAGGATTACCATACCAACGTACGCAATATCTTCAATAACAAAACATTAACGGAAGACTTTTCGTTTTATGTACATAACCCCTCGGTAACCGATGACAGTTTGGCGCCTGGTGGCAAATCATCACTGTATATTCTGGTACCCATGCCAAATAATGCTAGCGGGATTGATTGGCAAGCACATTGTGAAAGTGTGCGCGAGCAGGTGTTGGACACATTAGGTGTCCGGCTTAACTTGACCGATATACGCCGCCATATCCAATGCGAGAAAATAATTACCCCACAAACGTGGGAAAGTGATGAATATGTCTACAAAGGCGCGACATTCAGCTTATCCCACAAATTCAGCCAAATGCTGTACTGGCGACCCCATAATCGCTTTGAGGAACTGGATAATTGCTACCTAGTTGGCGGAGGCACACATCCTGGTAGTGGTTTACCCACTATCTATGAATCAGCTCGTATTTCATCCAACCTGATTGCTAAAAAACATCGAATTCCATTCAAGGAAATTGTACAAAGTAATTGGTTAAAGCCAGCGAAGTTCTAAATATGGCGGTCATACATGCTATTTCGCCGATCAACGGGGGGGATCTTGGTGATTTTGAAATCAGTACTCCCGAGGCTATTCACCAGGCCATGCAAACCGCCCGGTCTGCTGCTAAAGCTTGGGCAAATATTGATATTTCTAAACGTAGCAAAATACTGTCGCTATTCAACCGAATTCTGTTAGATGAAGTTGATAACGCTTGCGCGGTCATCAGCCAAACCACAGGCAAAGTTCTGACCGAAGCTTTGTTGGGAGAGATTTATCCGGTACTGGATCTGGCCAAAAATTACCAAAAATACGCCGCTCGCATTTTAAAAAGCCAGGGCGTTATGACTTCACCGTTTGGTTTTCCGGGCGCTACTGCAGAAATCGTCCGGCACCCCTATGGAGTTGTTGCGGTGATTTCGCCCTGGAATTATCCTTTTCAGATTACTGTTTCCCAAATGCTCAGTGCGCTCTATGCAGGTAACGCGGTGATTTTTAAACCTTCAGAATTAAGTCTTCCGGTTGGTCAGCTTATTAACGACTTATTTGCCAAACTGGACTTACCAATAGGTCTGGTGCAATCGTTGGTTGGCGATGGTTTATGCGGTCAGCAACTCATCGATGCCGGCCCCGATTTAGTTGTATTCACCGGAAGCTCAACCACAGGTCGATTGGTCATGGAAAGAGCCGCCCAACATCCTATTCCGGTTTTGCTGGAATTGGGTGGCAAAGATGCGATGCTGGTGTTCGCGGATGCTCACTTGGAACGCGCTCGCGATGGCGCTTTGTACGGGGCTTTCTGTAATAGTGGGCAAGCTTGTGTCGCTGTTGAACGGCTATATGTGCAGCAAGATTGTTACCCGGTTTTTCTGCAGATGCTGATTGATGGCGTTGGTCAACTAAAAATCGGCCATGATCCAGAGGGCGATTTAGGCGCAATGACCTCAAAGCAACAAGTCGATATTGTACGAGAACAATATGAAGACGCTATAGCAAAAGGGGCTAAAGTCTCTGGCCCCCTTGAGTATCAGAACAACTATCTCAAACCTGTGGTGTTGTGGAATGTAAGTCAAGACATGCGTGTTATGTGTGAAGAAACCTTTGGTCCCTTATTACCGGTTATGTCTTTTTCAAGCGAGGCACAAGCTTTGCAACTCGCCAATACCGGTGAATTTGGCTTAAACGCCAGCATCTGGAGTAAAGATATTGGCAAGGCGCAGCGGATCGCCGCGCAATTAAATGTCGGTAATTGGTCTATCAATGATGTTCTAAAAAACGTCGGTCACCCCGGTCTTCCCTTTGGCGGTGTCAAAAAAAGCGGCTTTGGGCGTTACCGGGGAGCAGAAGGTTTGCGAAACTTTACTTTTCCAGTTTCCGGATTAACCAGCCGCAGCCATTTACCCAAGGAACCTAACTGGTTTCCTTATTCTGAGACCAGTTATCAGCAATTTAAAGGCTACATGGATTTTGTGTTTGGTTCAGGTAGTCTGCACAACCGCATCCGCCGCAACTGGCAGGCTTTACAAGCTTTTCGCGACTATTCCGCTTTCGATTTAAAACAAAGGTGGCAAAACCTGAAATTGCTGCTGCCGTGGACACGAGACTTTTAGATGAGTAATAACAACAAACATATCGTCATTATTGGTGCTGGATTAGGCGGACTTTCTGCGGCTATTTCTCTAGCTAGTGAAGGGTTTAGCGTCGATTTGATCGAAAAAAACGACAAAGTCGGCGGCAAACTCAATATTATGAATAAAGAGGGCTTCACTTTCGATTTGGGGCCGTCGATCCTTACCATGCCGCATATTTTCGATGCGTTATTTACCCGAGCGGGTAAAAACCGGGAAGATTATGTCAAGTTTTCAAAAGTAGAACCGCATTGGCGAAATTTTTTTGAAGATGACACTGTAATTGATTTAACGCCAGATGCCGAAGCCATGCGCCGGGAGTTGGAAAAACTCGGCCCGAAAACAGCCGAAGAATTTGCGCGTTTTATGGCCTATTCGAAAAAGCTATGCTCAGAAACGGAAGCGGGCTACTTCGCCAAAGGCCTGGATAGTTTCTGGGAATTGCTGCGCTTTTACGGCCCGCTCCGGAGTTTAAACTTTGATGTATTTCGTTCCATGGATCAAGGTGTGCGCCGTTTTATATCTGACCCAAAACTGGTAGACATTTTAAATTACTTCATCAAATACGTGGGCTCATCCCCCTACGATTCGCCAGCATTAATGAATTTATTGCCGCATGTTCAATTCGAATACGGGCTTTGGTACGTTCATGGCGGCATGTATGGGCTGGCGCAGGCCATGGAGAAGCTGGCAGTTGAACTCGGGGTGCGTATTCATCTGAATACGGAGGTTACCGAAATCCGCCGCGAAGACACACGAGCAACAGCTGTTTGTCTAGCTGACGGTCAACTATTGGCTGCTGACATCGTTGTTTCCAATATGGAAGTTATCCCGGCTATGGAAAAGTTGTTGCACAGTACGGAAGCTGAACTCAAAAAGATGCAGCGTTTTCAACCGAGCTGTTCCGGATTAGTCTTACATCTGGGTGTTAACCGCATTTATCCGCAACTGGCACATCACAACTTTTTTTATTCCGATAAACCACGGCATCATTTTGATGCAATTTTCCATAGTCGACGCTTATCAGATGATCCAACCATTTACTTAGTTGCTCCCGTTAAGACTGATCCTACCCAGGCTCCATCTGGCTGTGAAATTATCAAGATATTGCCACATATTCCCCACATTGATCCTAATAACCCGCTAACGCCCGAAGATTATCTGGCTTTCCGCGAGCGGGTGTTGATCAAATTAGAACGTATGGGTTTGACTGATTTACGCAAACATATCGTCACCGAAGAATATTGGACGCCTCATGACATTCAATCCCGCTACTATTCCAATCAAGGTTCAATATACGGCGTGGTTTCTGACCGTTACCTTAATTTAGGCTTCAAAGCGCCACAACGCAGTAACCAGCTAACTAATTTGTATTTCGTTGGCGGCAGTGTTAATCCAGGTGGAGGTATGCCAATGGTAACTTTATCGGGTCAACTGGTAAGGGATAAAATTTTGGCTGATTTGAGATAAAGACCGGTATTGATGCTATTAAATTAAACTTTTTTGGTAATTGTCCGATAAATACAATGAGTCATTTAATGCTTTTTTGCATCGAAGCCCAATGACATATGAAAAAACCTAGCGGAATAGTTGTTTTTACCGGCACCCATTGCCATAAACATTAAAAAAATTAGTATTTTTAGCCTAGTAGAAACTAGCTTGAAACCTTGTTACCAAGGCTATCCGCAACCATTGTTAGTAAACTTATTAAGTTTGCGACCAGCAAAATACAATTTTTTATACTAAATTCGTTCAGTTTTGAGTTACATTGCTAAGATAGAATTAAGAAAAGATTATTTGTTGAACAACACTAGCAAATGCCAGCTGAGCTTAGTCACTTTGTATAACGAGCATATGCGCCCATTACCCCATACTTTTTTATCAGTTTGGGGTTATAAACAAGGTAAAAAGAATGCGTTTATTACTGTTAGCCCTAAATATTTTAATCAGTGTGTCTTTATCGATAAATGCGCCTGAACTTGCTGCTGCCACATCGGCAAAACCCAGTAAAAGCAAAGGACAAAAGCTTTATCGTGCACATTTCAATAAAAAATCACCGACCAATCCCGGAGATGTGTGGGAGCGGATTCGTTTAGGAATGAAAATTCCTCATCCGATTGCTATGCAGGTCCAGGCATCAGAAAAAAATAATTCTCTGAATATTGATGGCCTAAGCTTAGGTTTAGCGGCAGCCTCTGGAACCCCGTCGGCTTCCATGAAAATGCGTGAAGCGCCGAGTGGAATAGACTCTGTGGCTGAAAGCCACTTAAAAGTGCTTCCGCATAAACTTAGCGCACCGACAAACAATTACACAGAACTAGGCCGGTTAAGATTAGGTTCTAAGTCCCCCGCTATCGTCAGCTGCAAACAGCCAACACCAGCAAAGCTCAGGCAGGAATACGCACTTAGAAATAAGGCCAAAATGGCTCAGCTAAACGAGCAAATCAAAGCCAGCATGGAATTTCATCCAGAGTTACGCAGGCGAACGGTTATCATGGGGTCAATGGGACAACCTAGCAATAATGCCTTACCTACATCCTTATCTGAGCGAGCTCAAATTGGACATTTGGCAAAAACAGCCATTGCAGGAAAGCCTTGCCTTTCCAGTTCTGAACAAAACATCACTACCGTTGGTACTGATATTAAACGCGAAAAGAATCGGCCAATCTCGCTTGAGAAACAACTCGTTAAGACTGAACGGGGCAATAGCAAGCAAGCTATGATCGATGAGCGCATCAATCAGCACATTGCAGCTTACACACAAAATCCAGGCTTTCTGCGCCGGGTTGCTGAACGAGCACACCCTTATCTTTACCACATTGTAGAAGGGCTGAGTAAAAATCGCATGCCACTAGAATTGGCACTATTACCTATTGTTGAAAGTGCTTATCAGCCGACTGCACAATCACCAAAAAGTGCTGCGGGTCTATGGCAATTTATTCCCAGCACTGGCAGAGATTTCAATCTGGATCAAAGCAACGAATATGATGAACGGCTTGATATTCCTCAATCTACACAAGCAGCGATCCGTTTTCTAAACGGTTTAAAAGATCATTTTAAAGGTGATTGGTTATTAGCTTTGGCGGCATACAACTCGGGCCAAGGCACGGTTGATCACGCCATTAGTCGCAATCAAGCGGAAGGCTTAGCGACAGATTTCTGGTCTTTGCAGTTGCCTGAGGAAACCAAAAACTATGTTCCGCGTTTATTGGCGCTTTCCAGCATCTTTGCCCATCCTGCCAGTTACGGTATAAAACTGCCGCCAGTCAGAAACGAGCCGTATTTTGTAAAAGTGAAAATTGACCGCAAATTTGATATTAACTATCTGGCAGATAAAGAGATCAGCACGGTCGCTAAGTTGGCGGATTTAAGCTACGAGCAATTTACTCGACTTAACCCCGGTTATCTTAGTAACACGTTATCAAGCAATGGCCCATACAATTTTTTGATGCCGGTTGCCAATGCAAACCAATTACATGAGCGCTTAGCCAGTATTGCCAAATTTATGGCAGAACCGACCGAGCCGGTAAAGAGTGTGGTTCTAAAAGAAAAAACTGCAGCTATCGATTTATCACATTCAAGGTTGTCGCTAATTAGCGAATTGGTATCAAAAAAGGCAACCGAAGCAACAAAATTATCGACGCCATTTTTGTCGCTTAATGTGGATGGTAATCAAACTAGACTAGTTGAAGATGAACAACCTCTAGCTTAAGTTTAGCGAGCGTTGGATTCTTGTTCCAGCATTGAAGGGAAGATAAAACGATAAGTTGGCAATTGTAACAACTCACCGAGTTTATTTTTCCCAGCAAATTACGAAATATTAAGGATCACCCAAACTCCAGCGCTTAACAGATTTCTCCCGAGGTCGAAGTAACGACAAAACCAAGCATCTTGTGAAATAACCTAAATAGACACAGTAATTTTTAACGCAAGCAAAAAAATCCTATGAGTTTTAAATCAAGTTTAATAAAAACCGCCATTAAATTAACCCCCAATGTTTTAGTTATATGGGGTGCAAATCTAGTACTGAAGGGCATTGCAGAACTGTCGGAGTTTAGTTTTGATCTGGATGCTCGTACGGCCTACGTAAAAACAAGGCTAAATGGCGAAGAAGGTATCATAGAGGTTAGCTTTCAAAATTTTTCCATTATTAACACAGAAGGCACTTACGAATTTATCCTGCAAGAAGCCAAATCGAACCGGCCTTGGTTGAATAATTTGCTATCGCGTATTGTGGGAAAAGCTTGGAAAATTCCTATGGTAGAACCCATCAAGTCACAAATCGGTCTGATCAGCGAACTTTTACAACCTCAAATTGCAGATGAGATTGTTTAGATTGATTGACAGTCATAAGTGCTCGATCATTCATAGTCTTTGGCAAGAGCCACAGCCACTCTTCCTATTAGTTCGTAAGGTATTGGTTTGTTGAGAGGAAATTTCAAATTACCTTTCTCATTGCTGAACGGACGTAGCTCATTGATCAGAGCTTTGTCGTTTTGTACCGGCGGGTAGATGCCGATATGCTTCTGAAAAGCCGCGAAGTAGATAAACGTGCGGTTAAGCTTAAAAGCAGGCATCTGATAGCTAATGACTTCTTCTGCATTGGGAACTTTGGTCTGAATGAGCTTTCGTATTTCTTCGAGGATAACTCTGGCATCAGGGGAGACCAATTCAAGGTAATCATCAATGCTTGTAAATTTCGGACGTTCCTTCATTTAGTTTCATCTCTATTAGATATGGTTTTTTCGCCTAACGGTTTTGCTAACTGGCTAGAGCAGACTTGCGCACAAGCTCGATGGTTCATTGAACAACATCAATTTGCAAGCAAATTATCACACTGATAAAGGATCAATCGGCAGAATTAGTCATCGTCACTACAGCCTGATTTTTTTGGTGTGTAAATTCATAATCATCAACACCACCTTCAAAACTAACAGTAACTAGCAAATTACCTTGACTGTTATATTTATAGGTGGCCGACATGGCATAAGCATCTTTAAAAATATCTTCAGCAGCCTGCGTGGGCATGTTTTCTCTTAACAAAAGTTTAACTTCTGGAGCTACATATTGGTTGCGGATTTGCTGATAAACAGCTTCGAAATTCGTGGTGTTATAAGTGCAAATTTGCGCCGACTTCATGTCTTCTTGCGAAGTCGGTTCATGACAAGTTTCGTTTAATGGCTCTATCGCAGGTTTGGGAATAGCCAGCTCTTTTCGCACGGCATTAGAGGAGTCAATGACATAGCCAGCAACACCTAAAAACAACAAACAAGTTGATGCGATAACTGTTAATTTTTTATTGGTCATTTAACTGAGGTTGTTACCGTTTTGCGATTCGGCATTACCGACTTAATCGATGGGTGGTAATATTTCTGCTTTTACAAAACGATGGAATCGCGGATATGCGGGTGAAATGTCGGGCACTTAAAATCTGTGCCCGACCCAGCTACAGGATCACCATGAGAAAGCGAATCCCGCTTGAGTGCCGTGTTAGGCTTTTTTTGAATAACGATTTCTAAAAGTTAAAAGTCCAGCCAAAGCAGAACCCAATAACCAACCTGCGGCTGGGACTGGAACGGTTGCCACTGTGATAGTATCAATGGCGGTATTACGTATCCCACCATCAGTAGTTGTCCATTGGAAACTGTTGAATGGCGTATCACTAGTGATTCCCACAAATATCTTTCCCCCACCAACCGGATCGGGTAGATTTAATGTACCCAGTAAATTGCTGTCAGAAAACACCTTTACACTACCAGCGCCCAGTCCGTTTAGATAGCCATCGAATCCGGCTGCGGTAAGTGGTGTTGAAAAGCTGACCAAAATATCCTCGACTTCGCCACTAGAAGCTAATACCGTGGCCGTAAATGGATTTAGGTTAACACCAAAATTATCGTAAACCGTGGTTGCTCCGGTAATTGCCAGAGGGCCGGACAATGATGTGTAGGTAGCAATGCCTCGCGTGATTGGATCGTATATATTAAAGTCTGCAGGAGAAAAGTCATCAAAGTTTTCAATAAGTGTTGTTACGGCTGCTGCATCGAATAATACTTTCGAGTCATAGAAAGTGACATTTGCCAATGCGGGGGTACTGACGAACAATGTTGCGATGAGTGCGGCTTTTTTCATAGTTACTAAATATCCAAAGTAATAACGTTGCAGTTGCGTCCAACTCCAATAAGACGCCCTAAAAACGTAAGATGTTACGCTATTAGGTTTCCTAATTGAAAATAAAAAACTAAACCCATTATTATTTCAATAAGTTACAGTTAATTAGTGTAGCCCAAAGAATAAGAATTGCACAGTCAAAAAATTCCAGTTATGTGCATCCCTGCTGTATTAGGAATAGGGCGCCTTATAGCAGACACTCTAGCGTCAAAGCAAGCGGCATTTATGTATTTCAATGTCAAAGCTGCTGACTCCGGATTTTTATCAATCCAATTGGCCGGGATTGGATAAGTAGCCTTCAAATAATGGGTAAGTTTTTCTGAAAAACAACTTCGGGTATCTGATACTATGAAAACAAAGTTTTATTCTTTAATCCCGATAATCCGCATTTTTACCTTTCTCTCAATTATGTTTTTTCAGACTGCTTGTAATAACGACCAGGAAAATAAGTACAGTGGGCTATGCAATGCCTCCGCCGCGGTAGCGCTTGATGCGGATCATTTTGTGGTAGCGGATGACGAGGTTAATACTCTGCAAATTTTTAATCGACATAAGACAGGGAAATCTCTGCAAACCGTGCCCTTGTCAAGCATTTTCCCCGGTGAAATCGAGGACGGAGAAGACCTTGAAATTGATCTGGAAGGCGCAGCCACACTAGGCGATTACATTTTCTGGATCGGCTCACACAGCACTAGTAAAAAAGGCAATGACAGACCGGCCCGGCATCGGTTGTTTGCGCTACAAATAAAACCCGATGCGGAAGGACAATTTGTTGCCACGCGAGTTGGAAAAATTTATACGTCACTGGTTGCAGACATTGACGCAGATACTCGCTTTGCAAAATACAAAATTCACCAAGCCATGTCCATTAAAGCCAAAGAGATCGGTGGCCTCAGCATTGAAGGGCTTGCGGCAACCCCAGAAGGGGCTTTACTGATTGGTTTTCGCAATCCTCTGAGTGGTGGAAAAGTTAAGAAAGATAAACTTTTGGGCGGCCAAGCATTACTGGTTAAGCTGGTTAATCCTTTAGACGTTATCGATGGTAAAGCAGCTCAATTTGATGATCCCATTGAACTGGATTTGGATGGCTACGGTATTCGGAGTATTGAATACCGTAGCGACAACGAATATTTAATCGTCGCTGGGCCTTATCATGAAAACCAAGATAAAAACCGTGAAGAGTCGCGGCTTTATCTTTGGTCAGACAAGTTACGTCAAGTTAAAAAAATCAGTCTGGATAATCTCAATATAGAAGCCGCTTTTTTCTTCCCGCAAGAGGCGGGTTTATCGGTACAACTGCTCAGCGATGACGGTAATTTGGACTGCGATAACAGTTTTCGCAGTCGTTCCGAAGCGCTGGAGAAGCACTAGAATTTGCAGCGGCTATTGCTCCACAATCTGCACTCTCGGCGTGATACCACAAACCAGAGTGTAAGGAATGGTATCCGCACAATAGGCAATTTCCTCAACCGGCAAGCCATCGCCCCACAATGTAACTAAATCGCCGGGTTTAGCGTGGGGTTGAGTGGCCAAATCTACCGTAATCATATCCATAGACACCCGACCAATCAGCGGTACACGTTGACCGTTAACCAGCACTGGCGTACCGACTTTGGCATAGCGGGGATAGCCATCGCCATAGCCAATTGCAATCACTCCTAAAGTTGTTGCTGCGGGACATACCCAACTGCCGCCGTAGCCTACCGTGTCGCCTTTTTCAATGGATTTAACGGCGATCAGCTGCGAGTGCAAACCCATAATCGGCTTTAATCCAAAGTCTATACCGGTGCTATCAGGAAATGGTGATATGCCATAGAGCATAACGCCTGGCCTGACCCACTCTGCCAACGATTGCGTCCAGCCTAAAATGCCCGCAGAGTTGGCAATACTGCGTTCGCCTTGAGAACCTGCCAGGGTGTTATTAAACAAATCGATTTGTTGTAGAGTTTTAGGATCGCTTAATTCATCGGCACTGGCTAGATGCGTCATCAAGCTGATGGGTTTTTTAACAATAGTGCAGTCACTCAGACGTTGATAAGCTGAAGCAAACTCCTGGGGTTTAAATCCCAAACGGTTCATGCCAGTATCAATTTTCAGCCAAACCGAGATGGCCGAGGAGCCAGTTTTCGTCTGCAAAATATCCAACTGTGAAGAGGTGTGTATTACCGAATCCAGCCGATGCTCAATAAATTGATCTAATTCTGCGCCGCTGACAAAACCTTCTAATACTGAGATCCTATGCGTGACGCCGGCTTTACGCAAACGTATACCTTCATCCACTCTGGCAACCGCAAAAGCATCTACATCTTGCAATGCTTCGGCAATGCGTAATAAACCATGTCCGTAACCGTTGGCTTTGATGACTGCCATCACTTTGGCATTTGGCGCATAACGCCTAACCACGGCCACGTTGTGAGCGGCTGCTTCCATATTTAGTACCGCATAAGCTATCGGGTTCATTCATAATCCCCGCTGCTATAGGGATTGCCAGCAAAATTTTCAAATCGGGTATATTGGCCCAGGAAGGTTAATCTGACTGTGCCCAACGGCCCGTTTCGTTGTTTACCAATAATGACTTCCGCTATGCCTTTGTCCGGGCTGTCTTCGTTATACACTTCGTCGCGATATACAAAGATGATTAAATCCGCGTCCTGCTCAATCGCACCGGATTCGCGCAAATCGGACATCACCGGGCGTTTGTTGGGACGTTGTTCAAGATTCCGGTTAAGCTGGGAGAGTGCAACTACCGGCACATTCAACTCTTTAGCCAGCGCTTTTAATCCACGGGAAATATCTGAAATCTGTTGTACCCGATTATCGCCGCTGGAAGGGGATTGCATGAGTTGTAAATAATCCAGCACAATCAAGCCGAGTTGGCCGTGTTCACGGGTCAAGCGTCTGGCTCTGGAACGAACCTCCGTGGGTGTCAACGCCGGCGTATCATCAATAAATAATTTGGTTTCAGCCAGTAAATTGATGGCTGAAGTCAAGCGCGGCCACTCATCATCAGCCAATTTTCCGGTTCTGACTTTATGCTGATCAATACGACCTAGTGATGACATCATCCGCATCGCTAGAGAGTCACCAGGCATTTCCATACTGAACACCGCCACCGGTTTATCGCCTTTAATGGCGATATTTTCCGCCATATTCATAGCAATGGTGGTTTTACCCATGGATGGCCGACCCGCCACGATAATTAAATCGGAGGGTTGCAACCCTGATGTCATATCATCCAAATCGGTAAACCCGGTCGCTGCCCCGGTAATCGAGCCTTCTTGTTCAAATAAGGTTTCGATTTTATCGACCGCTCGTGCCAGTAGTGATTTAATCGGCGTAAATCCACCTTGTCCACGCTGACGCTGTTCGGCAATTTTAAAAACTTCTCGCTCCGCGTGTTCCAACAAATCGGCGGTATCACGGCCTTCGGTGTTAAAAGCAGAATCGGATATATCGGTACCAACATGTATCAGTTGCCGCAATACTGATCGATCCCGAACAATATTGGCATAAGACACAATATTAGCCGCACTCGGCGTATCTTTAGCTAACATGCCCAAATAAGCTAAACCACCGGAATTTTCCAGCTCACCTATCGCCTCTAACGCTTCAGAGATGGTAATGACGTCAAACGGGATTTGTTTTTCGGCGAGTTGTTCGATAGTCCTGAAGATCAGTCGATGGTCTCGGCGATAAAAATCGCTCTCCACCACTTTGTCAGCAACCGAATCCCAGGTCAGATTGTCCAACATTAATCCACCCAACACCGATTGTTCAGCTTGTATGGAATTGGGTGGGACTTTTAAAGAGTCGAGCGAGTAATCATGGTCATACGAGTAGTTTTCTGACATGTAGACAAAGTATTCGGGAAGTTACTGAGGGTGAACCTAAAAAATGGCAATTACTTGAACTGATTTTTCTAGAATAATCGAGCTATATTAAACGAGCATTTTCAATGCCACAAGGCAAGAGCGGAACTAGCCATCGGCTAATTTAGCAGGTATTGGTTTTTGATTGATATGTATTAAGGAACGAAGCCAACAGTTAATTCTTTCGATGCCGAATGACCTTTTTCGTCTGCGGCACTAATCCGGTAAATACCAGGATTGTCCGGCGTCCAAGATAAGGTTTCAGCTACTTTGGCTTTGCCTATGAAACTTTTATTAGCAAACCAAAAAATATCGCTATTTGTTCGGCTTTTGGCTTTTAAACCAATGGAAGCGGGCTTGCCTATTGTGATCGTGTAAACGCCAATCGATGAAGGTGAAACGATTTCCAACGCGGTATCGGCATTATTTAAGTTATCGTAACAACTGGGCAATGGTGGCGGTTGCCGGCGCGGCATGCCTGCTTCCATAAATAACTTAGCCATATCGTTCGGCCAAAACTCGTAAATTTCGCGGCGGCTAAATGGCTGTCCCTTGCAGATTACATCGCCATCGGCATTGAAATAAACAGCTTTATGCAAGTCGCTGGTCTTGATTGGCGATACACCCGGAATAAACCAGGTTTTGACTTGTGCTGGACAGTCTTCATTCGGCAAATCGCCGCTGCCGATGCAGACATTCACTTGGGAAACGGAGTCCGGTTTGGGTGGCAATAATTCACCCTCCAATCCTTCAAGCAAGTGTTGACTGCGAAGGCTGTCAATCAATGAGAAAAATAAAGCGCCTGCAGCTTTGACGCCGGTAAAGGCGGTATTACTTTGGTTACCAAAGTTCCCCACCCACACAGCCAACACATAATGCCCGGCTACACCAACTGACCAGGCATCTTTAAAACCCCAAGAGGTACCCGTTTTCCAGGCAACTTTAGGAGCTGCCGGACGTTTGCTGTCCGGGCGCGGATTATTGCTGAGCATATCCAGGGTAATGAAGGCACTGGCCGGGCTGAGTAAGGCTTTCTCGGAAACGATCTGATTTTCTTGATCGATTCTATAATGCAATGGTCTCAATTGTCCTTGATTAGGTAACATCGCATAAAGTTGCGCCAGTTCCAGCATAGTCACTTCACCACCACCCAAAGCCAACGATAAGCCATAGTGTTGTTCAGGCTTTAAACCTTTAATACCGGCTTGCTGTAAAAACCCATATAGCGAGGGTTGTTTCAACTTGGCAGCGGCGTTGAGCGCCGGAATATTTCGCGATCGAATAAGTGCATCCTGTACGGTAATCGGCCCTAAAAATCGACTGTCGAAATTTTCAGGGTTGTAAGGACCGAAAGATTTAGGCGTATCGGCAACCACTGATTGCGGGTTCAACAGACCTTGATCGAGCGCCAACGCGTAAATAAACGGCTTTAATGTTGAACCCGGAGAACGCTTGGCCTGTGTACCATTAACCTGGCCTTTAATACCGGTATCCCAATAATTGGCCGACCCTAACAACGCTCTTACCTGCATAGTTTGCGTATCCAGCAACAACACGGACGCATTGCGAAGCCCAGCCGAACGGTTTTGCTGTAAATAATTATCGACCGATCGTTTGATACTCCATTGGGTTTTCTTGTCAATGCTGCTATGAATATGCTGTTCATTCGGGTACTGACGCAATAATAAATCAGTCAGATGCGGAGCCAGGAAGGGTTTATCGGCTTTTGAGTAAACCGTTAGCAGTAAAGCAAAATCGGCCGAAAAACGACTATCTTTCGGGAATTCCGTCAGCCAATTTTGCCATAAGCGTAATCTAGCCTGTTGCAAGGCAGACGGCAAACCCGGCTGCGAGCTGCGCTTGTTGGGAAAACGTTGCTTGGGATTTTGCGGGATCACTGCCAGTGTCAACGCTTCAGTCAATGTCAACTGTGATACCGGCTTATGAAAATATAATAAACTCGCTGCTGCCACCCCGACGACATTTCCACCGTAGGGCGCGGTATTTAAGTAAGCTTCCAGGATTTCATCTTTTGTGTAGCACAGCTCCAACCAAATAGCCGCAGCAATTTGCCAGAGCTTACCCAGTGGACTGCGGCTATCAATCCAATATAACTGCCGCGCAACTTGCATGGTAATTGTAGAACCGCCCTGATGTGCGCCACGTCCATAGGACATCCAGGCAGATCGCAACAAAGCCAACGGATTAAAACCGGGATGCCGATAAAACCAGCGGTCTTCATACAATATCGTGCCGGTTTGCAGATTTTTGGGAATTTCAGTTAAAGGCACCCACAGTCGATATTGTTGATCGGATGCCAAGGTTAAGCGCAGCAATTCACCGTGGCGGGCATAAATGGCGGTGGAATAGAGGTAGTAGTTGGATAGCGTTTGTTTTGGTAGCTTGGGAAAAGCTACCAAAATGGCTACCAACAGAATTAGGCCAGTGATGAGAACCCACGGGGTTCGAGCAGAGGGATGGTGTAAAAGCAATTTTTTATAATTACGTGGATTGAAAAGATAGAGCGAGATTTTCGGTCGATTATACTTCCGGCTGATTACTTGTAAATCTCAGTCAAGTTTATAAGGCTGAATAGCCTATGTGATTACCGTGATTCTAAGAACTGATTTATTAGCGCTTTCTGTGATGTACAACTTAGTCAAAGTTACATCAGACGCATTAGCAAACTTCCTACGACCTTTTTGATCTGGATCAATTGGTATCGAAATAAATTTTATTACAATGATCGCGGGTGTAATCTCCACTGGTGCTAGGGATGGTGCAACCAAGGCAATTGAGTCACGCCCTGAAATATTAGAAACGAAGGATGTTTGTCGGCAAGCGTAGACGCTAATGTAAAGAAGTTGCTTTACGACACATGAATGAGCTTACCGATTTAGAAATAACTGTAGCAATACTATAAATGGAGAATTATCTATGAATAACAACCCTATCATTCCAGCACTTACTATTTCTTTGAGTCGTTTGGCTATATCGATTGCGTTGGTCACAGCAACCGCCAATGCTTACGCGTGGGAATCTGACCCTCACGTTTTTTCCATCAATGACGTCCAAGGAGGATTTGATGGCAGTACATTTGGCGTAATTGGCGCTAGACAAGATACTGGGATTTTGTGCGGAGCGCCAGGTTCGACAATCTCTTGTCCTCCAACTATTAGCCCTGTTGTGGATAAGGAAGGTATTACGCTCTATCCGGTAGATAGTGAGTTTGGCTTTTTCGAGGTCGATTTTTTAGGGGCTAAACCCAAAACACGAGATGGTGATTATCGTGAGGGTTTTGTCGGTAATATTCCAGGTGGTGGCATAAAAGTGTCGAACGCTGTAACCGATGTTTATAAAGTTAAGGCACCCTTAGGAACTTGGTGTCGCGGCTTGGGTGGCAATACAGTTAAATGCTCGACAGAACATTTTACTGTCATGGAGCATGTCCTTAGTTGCCATGAAACAATCCCGTATTTGTTCGCCAATCCTATAACAGGGGAACAAGACAAGCTCTCATTTCCCGATGGCGGCAATAGTTTTGATTGTGCGAATGCGGAGTTAGATAACACCGCAAAAATCATTGCGAATGGACTCGTCACTTCGGAAACTTTGGTAAGTAGCATTCCAGGCAATCAGATTGATGCAAATGATGAAACTACCGTTTTAAACGACATTGCTGTCACAAAGGATTATTCAGTAACGCTTAAAGATGACGGGAAAGCCCTGTATCGCTGGGGTACTTTAATAAAGCGACCCAACGATATACGCATGTACGCAAGAATACCGTTACCTGATTTTATGAAGGATCCAGCGAATGCCAAGACAAAAGTTGAGAAAGCTTTCCTTGTAGTCAATCATTGGATAACTAATAATCCCAACGACCAACTGCGCCCGGAAGATCTTGAAAATGAAGCCGCGACCGGAAGAAAACCTTCGTATCAAGAAAGCATCAGTAATGGTGAAACGGTATGGAAATCCATTAAGCCATGCTATGAGGGAGATGGTGATTTACTGGACACAGAAGATGGCAATACGGATCCAACTTTCTTGGGTGTAGGTACTGTGTTCAAAAATACAGCTTTTTCTGTTCAAGGAGCTCTTGGATTACAAGGTAAAAACCCTCCTGCGAATATGTCATCAGATCTGGATCAAGGACTCACCAATGGTTTTTACACAACTATTGAACGAGATCCCTTTGAATGGTCCTACCGAAAAAGCAGTACCAGCGAGAATATACATGAGTTTGTAGGTAGCGCTGTTCCTAACTCTACACTGGGCGCACTTGTTTCTGGTCCTCGTTGGCGGTTGAAATCAAATAAATTCGGTCAAGACATCCCAAGTCTGGAAATACCAAAAATTGAGTGTAGCCAGCCCCCATTTAAAAAGGACAATATTAAGTATGAAGTTGGTGCAGTTACCGCTACGATAATAAATCTGCTTGACTGGAAAGACGCTAATGGACCTCTTGCGACCTATCAAGGATGGGTTAACGTATCCGCTAACCCTTTCGTTACTGTCGCCAACAACGTCAATGGTCTGCCGGTTACGACAAACGGCCTTCCTATGACCAACGACTTCGATCTTGCCGTTTATATCAAAGGTGATGCCAAGTCGACTGCTATTTTTTCTGCTCAATTGTTTATAAATCAAGATCCGCCCGGTTCTATCGCGCCGATAGTGGGTTCCATAAGCATAGAAACTCTGAAGGTTCCGGAAAAAATATTTGTTGGAAAATCACAGCAAATTAGCGTTGAAATCGAGAATGATTCCGCGTCAGAAACATTCACTGGAATACTAACCCTAAGTAACGATAAGGGATCGGTGTTTACTGAAAATTTTTCGCTAAAACCGGAAAAAGACAAAAAATTCTTGTTTAAATGGACAGCCCCTACAACACCAGGTACCGTTAATTGGAAAGCGGTCGTTAGAACAAGTAACGGGCAATCAGATACAGCTACAGCGATTACCGAAGTCTTAAAAAGACCAGGCGGGCGCTAACAGCCTGCGTTATCTCAACAAAGATCGTTTGGACGTTCTGGTCCAAACGATCGACAAGAGCGTAACACTATCAATTTTAGCGCAACAAAGTTACCCCGTTCTATAGAGTGGAGCTTTTGCACGAACATCAGAAACTCTGGCGTATTAATCAAAAGCCATTTTTTGAACAGACATTGGTCTTAATAGGCAATATTGGTCAAAATTGCACCTTTATCTCGCCATTTTTAATGAAACCATGGCGCTTGTCCGCCGATTTGCGTATGTGGGACGAATTTATCCTCTACAAACCATCATTTGGGTTTAGACAGCTACGCCAGGTTTGATGTTTTAGGCCACCGCCGTCAGCGTGAAGCGGAGATTGTTAAGAGCTTACTAAAAATAGCGACACTATCATTTTTTATGGAGCGTGGTGATCAATACGCAGTGTTATTCCGAGAGTGTCTGGCTCAGCCATTGGGTGATATAAATCAGGTTTCACAATCACTGTGGTTAACCCTGCCTTTATGCCCTTTGTGTCAATTCTGCATCGCTGGTGGCGTAACTGTGAAGAAGTTACCGGTTGTTAAACGCCGTCCAAACCAAAGTCAGCCAACTTTTAAAAGGTACGCGGCGCGTACTACAGGGCTTTGAATCTATCACCAAGAAAAGCACGCAACAAAGACGTAAAGCTTTCGGTTTTCGTAACCTTAAAAACGTCGTGTTGACGTCGTTCCTTCCTTCAGGTTTACCTTGTAACTATTGCCAAGCCTAGATTTCACGTTAGCATAGGCGGGTGACATCTGTTTATTTCAATTATTGCGGGGGTATTTGTTATGGCTATGGTGTATTCGATCAGCCCGACCACTATCTTAGAAATTGCCAAAATCAATTTATTCTGATTTTGTACCAAAAGGCAGTAATTCATCGATGCGGCTGTTGGGCCAGATAGGGAGTTTTTCTAGAGTATCTTTTAGCCAGGCAGCGGGATCAAGCCCATTTAATTTGGCGGTGCCTAGTAAGGATTGAATTGCGGCAGCGCGCTGGCCCGCTCGTTCTGATCCGGCAAAGAGCCAGTTGCGTCTGCCTAGCGCAATCGGCCTAATACAGTTCTCGGTACTGTTGTTATCTATGGGTAGATCACCGGTTTCGGCATAGCGGATCAGTGCCGACCAGCGTTTCAGGCTGTATTCGATCGCTTTCATCAAAGCGCTGCCAGGTGCCGTGCGCAAACGGGTTTGCTGCAGCCAATCATGCAGTTCGGTTAAGCGTGGTTGGCTTTTTTCAGCACGCAGGTTTTTCCGGCCATCGATACTCATCTCCCGGCCTTCGGCTTCAATCTCATACAACTCGGCAATGCGCTGCAAGGCTTCTTTGGCAACCGGACTTTGATTAGCTTGAAAGAGGTCAAAGAATTTGCGGCGCGCATGGGTCCAGCACGCTAACTCAATGCAGGACGACAATAAAGATTGTGTGGCTGGATGCGCCCGAGCTGCAGCAAACAAGGCTTTGTATCCTCCGTAGCCATCAACCATTAGATGACCTTGCCAGTCTTGTAGAAACTGTTCGGCATGTCGGCCACTGCGACCGGCTTGGTAGTCAAAGACAATGATCTTAGGCCCAGGTTGCAGATCGTTACTGCGATACGCCCATAGATAAGCCTTCTTCGTTTTACCTTTGCCGGGATCCAACTGCGGTACCGGGGTTTCATCGGCTAACACGCAAGGTCGTTGTAACAGATACCAGTGCAGGCGATCCACCAGAGGCTGTAGTTCCACCCCCAGACGCCCCACCCAATCGGCCAGCGTGGATCGAGATAGGGAAACACTGCTACGGGCAGCGATTTGTTCCAGTCGGTACAGCGGCAAGTGATCCAGATATTTGCTGATGAGTACCCAAACCAGCAAACCGATGGCGGCCATACCGCCGTCAATGATGGCCGGTGGAATGGGCTCGGCAGTGATGGTTTCACAAGTCCGGCAGGCGTATTGTGGCCGGATGTGCCGGTGGACAAAGAACTTGGCCGGTTCCACGTCCAGTTGCTCAGTCACATCGTCGCGAATTTTGACCAAATCTCGTCCACATTGCCCACAGGCGCAAGATTCCAACTGGTGATAATGATCGATGCGCGGCAGGTGGGCGGGTAACGGCTGACGGCCAGCACGCAGGCGTTTGGATCTAGCCACCGTTTCGCACGGTTGATTATCCTGCAATAGTTCGACTTCGGCTTCAATTGCCGACATATCCGTATTCCAGGTTTCTTCAAAGACATCCCGTTGCAGAGCGGTCAGGGTTTCACTTTTGGTGCTGTAGCGGATGCGTTTGTAATAGGCCAGCTCATAGGTGAGCGAGGTGATTTTGGTGTCTTTGTAGAGAATGGCTTTTTCGTTGGCCGTGATGGTGGCTTGTTGCTCCGCAATCACTGTTTTGGCATCCTGAGAGGCTTGGTCAACAAGCGCCTGAATCAGTGCCGCTACTTGGTTTTTGGTAGCAGGATCCAGGTTTAATTGATCGAGTTCAGTCAGTGATTTCATGGTGAAAACTATACCATAAAATCACCGTGTAAGCCTTGATTTTGTTAGGTTTTATGACTGTTTTTCTTGTTATTTATCAGCCACTTTAAAACCGTTTTTACACTTGCCAGTCCGGCTGACAAGTCGCCGACAAACGCTGCCAGTCGACACCGGCAACTAACCACTCCCACTGGCGTTGGGTAATCACAAATGTCTTATCGTTGACCCTGGGCCACACAAAACTGCCGCGATGCAATCTGCGTTGACATAACCAAACCCCATTACCATCCCACAGCAACAGTCTCAGCCGATTACCAGCACGGTTACGGAAAATGAATGCCGAACCACTGCAAGGTGCTTGATCCAAGCTGTGCTGAACGACGCTCGACAAACCATCTAGGCCGCGTCTCATATCGACAGGCGCAACGGCAATCCAAATTTGTGCTGGGGTTTCAATTAACCCAGGCATTTCAACAACTCGGCCAACCACGCAGCCGATACGGATGTCGGCAGCTCCAGTCGATGACCGTTGTTATGAGTCAACACCAGGTTTGACGAGGATGCCGGTGTCGGAACAACCGATGCAACCTGAACAGGAATCAACGCTACAGCTTGAGATAGATTGAGTCTGCGATACTCACTCAATCGAGCCGAGAAAGTACCCTTCTTGAGTTGCTGTTGATCACAATATAATGCTTGTGATAACCCGCTTTGTTGCCAAGCTTCAATATGCTGACGCCATTTGAATGGAATGCCCATAAAATCCCCTAGGAAAAAATCTTAGAGTGCCAGCATTGGTGTAAGCTTTGTAGATGGTTTCGCCGGACGATTACGCTATGGTAAGAATGTTTTTGGAAGTTTTGTTAGTCTTCGGGTTTATTGCCGGTCTGTTTTACATGTCGAAGACCATGGCAAAAGAAAATCGGCTACCGGTTGAAGAAGAAAAAAAAGAAGGCAGTGAAAGCGAATGATATAACCGGGATGAAATCGACTTAGCCCGATAAAGAGTCGTTGTTCGGGTGATTAACCGCAGAGCCGGGGCTTTTCTGCGATTGTTTAGTTTAGTTCGGTTTGCGGCTCGTGTTTTTGTGTGTATGGAGTTTGTCTTGCCAGCCGCTACCATTTCGACACAACTAAAAAACGAACTCAGCAAATACAGCGCCTGGGTTCTAAAACAAGGGCTGTCGCCAATCAATACATTATTAGCCGAGCCATATTTGAGCTGCTGGTAATGCAACTAAAGGGCAATACCATGCTCAACCCGTTCGTCTTGCAAAGCACGTTCACAAAAACGTAAGTGTCATATACCTCGTAGCCAAATCGAACTTCAAAACCGGCAAGAATACACGACAGGGTTCGTATTGCGTACTATTGTTTAGGCGTTGTATGGGTTAAACATTTTAAAATGTACGCGGTGCGTGCCCTACACTGCTAAAGTGTTTTTTAATATTGTCCCCAGCGTTTGGAATAATCGCAATCATTGCTAGCCTCCCGGCACATAACAATGACGAAAATTAGTCAAATCAACCTCCAAGTCCATTAAGAATCCAAAGCAAGGTACGCATCTCTTAACATTGTTTAGGCGTTCGTACATAGCTACGTTGCAATATTAGTGACCAACGGGGGTTTTGAGTACTAAAAACTGTAATAATAAGATTACAAGGTACACAGTTAAAGTCAGTCCAGCTAGCCCTAACAGTACTGAACTCTGTCTTTGCCAATTTCTCATAACAGGTTGTGGAGACATTGCAATTGTTTGGGCAACACATTGCTCACTACGAGCAGTTATTAAATCAGGCAAGGCGTCATTAATTGTAAGCAATTCGCACCCGATTATTTCATTTGGCGCTAAGCTTTCGAAAAGGAGTATATACCTACGATCCGGCTCATCATGCTCTATGTAATGTCGAGATGGCCATACATTAAGGCATAAGGGTTTCCAATTAAATACCAACTCGACATTCTTGGCCGTTTCTCTGCCAGCATTTCTAAGCACGATGGATTTAGTTTGCACAGTCTGTGTCGGTGTAATTACATTGCCGTCTGTGTCCAATCGTGGTTGATGTACAAGAAAAGTGAAATTATGAGGGCTCGCTAACAACAATCTGGCTTTGGGTTTTAGCAGCGTATTTAGAGTCCAAGTTATAAATGGGACAAAGAGAGCAACGATTTCTTTGCCGTAGGTTTCAATAATTGTCATTACTTATTCTCCAAGTGGTTGATTCGATAAAATCAACCCGCATTACGACTCGACGAGCCAAATTATCAGTACTCACCAAGCCTCGTATGCTACCCAATGCGTACCCTACATCAAATCACCCACACTTACTCTCCCCACAATTCAAACAAGTCATACAGCCATCCATCAACACCATGGCTTTGGTGCTGCACTTACTGCACAACACAGCTTTTTCCGGGAACGCGTCGCCGTTGGATTCACCATGTAAGGCTTCAAACTCAGCGCGTTTGTCAGCCAGAAACTGCTTGTGATGGTCGGGTAGAGCTTCGGATTTGATCATGCCGATTTGCTTCATGTGCGTTTCAATGGCGCAGCCGATTTCGGCGACCAACGATGGCATGAATACGCCTCCTTTTTTAAAGTAACCGCCTTTAGGGTCGAATACGGCTTTTAATTCTTCCACTAAAAACGTGGCGTCACCGCCTTTGCGGAACACTGCCGAGATAACCCGCGTTAAGGCCAGTACCCACTGAAAATGCTCCATGTTTTTGGAGTTGATGAAGATTTCGTAGGGGCGGCGTTCTTCGTGTTCGGTGCCGGCGTTGAGAATCATGTCGTTGATGGTGATGTACAGCGCATGTTCCGATTGCGGGGTTTTAATTTTGTAGGTGGAGCCAAGCAATTGTTCCGGGCGCTCTACGTTTTCGTGCATTTGCTCCACGGATTGCTGCTCGTCTTGCTTGATCGCTTCAACGTTGTCTTTGTTGACGACTTTGTAGCCGACGATTTTTTTGTCTAGTTTGGTTGCCATGTGTTTTGCCTGAGTGTGTTTGTAAAAAAGCAAACTGCTATTTCGTAGCGTTATCAGCTGCTTAACTTGATTTATAAATGGGTAAGGTCTGCTGTCATCACAGCGTCTAAATACAGTGTATCCGGGCAAATGTCTTGTTCATTAGGCCAAGTCACCGTGCCGTCATTAACCACGACTTGCTGAAAGTAATGCTTATTTTGTAATTCTTTGAAAACACCGAAATCAAGTAACGGCTTGCAATCATATAGCCCGGTTTTGCCATCAGTAAATTGCAAGATTAATTGGTAATCACCCGAAGGTTTGACGGTTTTTACGCGCGGATTCATGATTTACCTTAATGGCTCGATTTTATAGGGCAACTCGCCTGAAACAGCAAGCTGCCAATCTGCTAATAACTCGTCTTTGTGTAGTTCTATCCATGCCTGCAATAGCTTCATTTTGGCTTTTGGAATCTCGCCGTCCAAAACTTCCCCATCAGGAATGGCAACGATGACTTCATCGTTTTGGTACTTCGCATGAATATGGGGTAACTTGTGTTGTTTATTATCATTGAAATACATATAAATAATAATCCCATAAAACATTGAAATAGCTGGCATATTTTTACCCAATTTACTATAAAAAATTACTACTTCGCTGACCGGTTGGGTTTTGAAGTCGTCATGCCCAACCGGCATCAAGGCATTAAAACTTCCCGTAATACCCTTCCTTCAAGGCATCAAACAAATTCGCCGCGCTGTGGATTTCACCGTCGTATTCGATTTCTTCGTTACCTTTAAATTCGGCTACCGAGCCGTCTTCCAGGGTGAATTGGTAGGTGGTGTTTTCCAAATCGGATTCTTTCACCAGCACGCCTTGGAATACCTCCGGGTTGAAACGGAACGTGGTGCAGCCTTTCAGGCCTTTGTCGTAAGCGTATTCGTAAATGGATTTAAAATCTTCGTACGGGTAATCGGTAGGTACGTTGGCAGTTTTGGATATGGACGAATCTATCCATTTTTGCGCGGCGGCTTGGATGTCTACGTGTTGCTTGGGCGTGATGTCATCGGCGGCGATAAAATAATCCGGTAATGCCTGTTTGGGGTCAGCGCTATACGGCATGGCGTTGGCGTTGATCATTTCCCGGTAGGCCAGCAATTCAAACGAAAACACGTCGATTTTTTCTTTGGATTTTTTACCGGCTTTAATCACATTGCGGGAATAGTGATGGGCAAAGCTGGGCTCTATGCCGTTGCTGGCGTTGTTGGCCAGGGACAAGGAGATAGTGCCGGTAGGGGCAATAGAACTGTGGTGCGTGAAGCGTGCCCCAGTTTCGGCCAGTTCTGCGACCAGTTCCGGCTCTTCCTGGGCCAATTGCTGCATGTAGCGACTGTACTTGGCGTGCAAGACTTTACCGGGGATTTTGTCGCCGACTTGGTAACCGTCTTGTTTCATTTCCGGACGCTTATGCAGCATTTCACCGGTGACATCAAATATTTGCTCCATGATCGGCGCAGCGCCTTTTTCTTTGGCCAGCGTCAAACCGGCTTTCCAGCCTTCTACGGCCAGAACCTTGGTAACTTCTTCGGTAAATTGTAAAGAGGCTTCATCGCCGTATTTCATGCCCAGCATGGTGACGGTTGAACCCAACCCCAAATAGCCCATGCCGTGCCGGCGCTTGCTGGTGATTTCTTCGCGTTGTTTAGGTAACGGCAAGCCATTGATCTCCACCACGTTATCGAGCATGCGGGTAAAGATTTTGATGGTTTTGCGGTAGGTATCCCAATCAAAACTAGCTTTTTCCGTAAACGGCTTGGTCACAAAACGGGTTAAGTTGATGGAGCCTAACAGGCAGCTGCCGTAAGGCGGCAACGGCTGTTCGCCGCAAGGATTGGTAGCGCGGATTTTCTCGCAAAACCAGTTGTTGTTCATTTCGTTGACTTTATCGATCAAGATAAAACCCGGCTCGGCGTAATCGTAAGTGGAACTCATGATAATGTCCCACAAGCGGCGCGCCGGCATGGTTTTGCTAACGCGGCAAGCAGTTAGGCCATCTGCATTCATAACGTAACTTTCATTACCGGGTAGATCACGCCAAATAATTTGCTTGCGATCTTGCAAATCCAACTTATCTACCGCCACTTCTTTTTCAGTAACCGGAAAAGCCAAGGACCAAGGTTGATCATTTTTGACAGCTTCTACGAATTCGGTGGTAATCAGCAGCGATAAATTGAACTGCCGCAAGCGCCCGTCCTCACGTTTGGCGCGGATGAATTCAATCACATCAGGATGACCAACATCGAATGTCGCCATTTGCGCGCCGCGCCGACCACCAGCGGACGATACGGTAAAACACATTTTGTCGTAAATATCCATAAACGACAGCGGTCCGGAAGTATAAGCGCCAGCGCCGGACACATAGGCATCTTTAGGGCGCAGGGTAGAAAATTCATAACCAATACCGCAACCGGCTTTCAGAGTTAAACCGGCTTCATGCACTTTGCCCAAAATATCATCCATGGAATCGGCAATCGTACCAGACACTGTGCAATTGATAGTGGAGGTAGCCGGCTTGTGTTCCAGAGCACCGGCGTTAGAGATTATACGGCCGGCCGGAATAACTCCTTGCCGTAACGCCCATAAAAATTCTTTGTAGTATTGCTCTTGCTTGGTTTTGCCTTTTTCTACTTCGGACAGCGCTTTGGCGACGCGCTGATAGGTTTCATCTATGTTGGCATCTATGGCCACGCCGTCCTTGGTTTTTAAGCGGTATTTGGTGTCCCAAATATCCATAGACGCATCTTGAAATGGAATTTCAGTCACAGTATTGGCGATAACATGGAGTTGTGCTGTCATTGGCGATGTCCCTAAGTAGTAGTGATTTTAAGAAAGCGAAAACAAGCCATAAATCAGTAGCTTAACATCGACTGATTTATGTTTTTGTAACGACATATTGTGTTTTTTTTATAGAATAGCACAATATATTGTGTTTGCCGAATAAATATTGGCCTTGACAAATCACCGAAATAAACTAGCGACTTCGCTTAACTGACAGCTATTGACATGACTGGGTGCGGGGCTATCCCTTCTAAAAAATCGCCACTTTGGTGCTGCCACATGGCAAAATATTTGCCTTTTTGATCTAGCAATTGTTGATGACTGCCTTGCTCAATAATGCGGCCGTTTTCCAACACAATAATGCGGTCCATACTCAAAATAGTAGATAATCGATGTGCGATAATAATGGCGGTTTTATGTTTAATTAATTCAAATATAGCCACCTGAATTTGTTGCTCAGTGAGCGAATCCAGAGCGCTGGTCGCTTCATCCAATATAACAATAGGGGCATCTTCCAAAAAAGCCCTAGCAATAGCGATACGCTGCTTTTCACCACCAGACAATTTAACGCCCCGCTCACCAACGAGAGTATCGAACTGTTCAGGTAATTTTTGAATAAAGTCCAGGCTTCGAGATTTAACGGCAACATCAAACAATTGTGCGTCTGAAATTTCAGCCCCCAAGGTGATGTTATCGCGTACCGAACGATGAAATAAATCCGGTTGTTGCGGCACCATGGATATCTGCTGTCGCAGTGAACTTAAGGTGAAATCTTTGGCAGGAATACCATCAAAGGTAATTTCGCCATGCTGGGGCTCCAAAAAACGAAATAACAGTTTGGTCAAAGACGATTTGCCCGATCCGGATTGCCCCACTAAAGCTATTTTTTCACCGGCTTTTATATCTAATGAAAAATCGGTAAAAAGTTGTTCCTGGTCAACATTCTCTGGGTTGTAGCTAAAACTAATGTTATTAAAATTGACTGCGCCATGCAGAATCCTTTGCGTTGATGCGGTTTGGCTATCGACTTCAAAATCTTCACGCCTAAACACCTCGGCCATTTCAGAGGCATCAGCCAGTGCAGTAAAGAAGTTTCTAAAGTTCCGGCCAAACTCCCACAAGCGCTGGATTAACATAATCATGATGGACTGAAATAACACAAATTCGCCAACCTGGAAATTGCCGATTTGCCATTTCTTTATTAGTAAATAAACCAGTAATAATTCGATACCGAAAGTCATTAAGCCTTGAATGGCAAACGAGGCAAACATTAAAATCCAGGCGATCTTCTTTTTGTGATAGACGGTGTCGGAATAGCGATTGATTTGGCCTTGCTCACGCTCTTCTAAAGCAAAACTTTTCACAATAAATATATTACTAATCGCGTCAGAATAAGCGCCACCTACTTTAGAATCCGCTTTTGCCACCGCTTGATCAAAGCGGAGCTTCCAAATCGAGTAGCCAATATTCCAACTGACAAAAAGCACTACCCAAATCAAAAAGTAAAAAGCAAATTGCGGTTGTTGCTGGTAAAAAATAGCGAACGCGATGCTAACCGCCAAAATATTCATAAAAAACTGGAATAAAAACCAGTCCATGATGATTTCAAAGGAACGAGAAAAACGATTGGCTTGTTTGATTAAACTACCGGAAAAATGATTTTCAAAAAATGCGTATCTTTGCTTTTTTAAAACTTCGAAACAGCGCTTCTCCAGCAAATTAACGCCGCCGCCATCTAATGGCACGATGGCAACCTCGAGCAGCCGCCAGGATAACCAGACTCCTGCATAAAGACAGGCCACCATTTTTAAATGGTCCAGCAGTATAAACAAAGTTGCTTCTGAATAAGGCGTGGATAAACCATCAGCAATTTTTTTATAAAACACCGGTGTGGCCAAATCGAAACTGACTGCGCCTGTCAATGCCAGTAAAGCCAACAAAAAATACCATTTTTTCTGCCAAACCACGCGGCAGTATTCTTTAAAGATAATGTCCATTTAGAGGGTAAGTATTGGGGTGCTGGAAGTTATTAATGTCGAAGGCTATGTAACTACTTCAAACATGAAAAGGCCGGATCTGTAGTGAGTTAACCACGAAGATCAACAAGTACAAGTAGCTAAAAAATAAAGGCAGAATAATTCTCTGATAAAACCATCACTACAGCGCTGTGTGTCCTTCAAAGACGCTTGCTATTTTTTGATTTAAGCGTTTTTTCCGAATAAAACCACATCTGGTAGATGCTCAGTAAAATCTGCAATCCCATTGAAAGCCCCATTAACGAGCCACTGATGACAACAACATAAGCAAACGGGGCATAAGATTTGGTAATAAACCAGGAAATGACATCCAGCAACATCGCTAGAAATGGGATGACTACGGTCACGCGTTTGACGATGACATTTATGTCGCAGAGCAGAAATATTTTACCTACAAAAAACAGGATGAAACCAATGCCGAACAGGTGAATATGAGACACTCGAATTAAACGGGGATAGGATGCACCACCACTATGAGCAACTTCTGCGACTCCGGCGTAATTCGTTAGATCCGGCAGCGAGGGGTTAACACTGGGTGTATGACACAAAATACAGTCCCGATTCAATATAGGTGCGATTTTTTCGATATATTCCGGCTCGTCAGCACCGTGTTGAATCCAATGCAAAATAATATCCTTGTCACTTTTAAACTTTAGATTAGGCTCCATGATGCCATTGATAGCAGAACCCAACCGGGTGGTGTCATTGCTACCATGATAGTTAACCACCAGATCTTGTATGGATAAACCCGCTTGGCCATCATGGCCCTGATGAGTGTAATAAACATTGGCCAGCGCCATCAGATAACCGAGTCCTATGGTTAGTAGAAACACTGTATTTAAAATTCTTTCGCTGACGGAAATATCTTTAAATCGAGTGTAGCGTTCAGTAGTCATAAAAATACCGTGAGATAAATTGCAAAGGTAGTGGCTTAATTCTAGTTCGTCAGATTACAAATCGCTGAATTTAAGCACTTGCTTCTGACATAGATTGCCGGAGCCGGGGCGTTAATTTGATGAATTAAATTAATGTAGCACGAGCATTAGTCTTTATTTTTAAACCGAGTTCCCAACACGTAATCAAACCACGGCCAGGTAACGCACCAATTGCCGACCTGCCCGCCTAAATGATGGTCATAGTGCCAAGGTAAATGCTGCTTTGCCCAAGCTGGGTCAATATGAGCTTTGCGATGTTTATAGTAATACAGCGCTAAAGATACGAGGATTGTAACGGTAAACCAAGGAAACACGATCACTACGGGTATATGTATCAGAAGAATAATGGCCAGCACCAGCAATTCTTTGGATTGGGTGTTCCAGCTGGTTAACGAAATTTGTTGATAGCCCGGATCGACCATGCCGTACCTTATAGACACGGCATGATGATCATAAAGATGATAAGCCCAGAAGCTATGCCGATTCTTACCCATCGCATGCAGAATATATTTGTGTATTACCCATTCTCCGGCATTGCTATAGAGCAAACCTAAAATCAATTGTGCAAGTATGCTTAACATCGAATATTTCACTTCGGCTTATCGCATTAAAAATGCATAACAACCAATAAGAGCACGACAAATCGGGTTGCCTCACAAATAAAAACGGGTGCAGCATTGCTATTGCACCCGTATTCATAACAATTGAAATTTATTGGCCGATAGATTTACGCATGTGAATCATTGCTTCTTCGGTATGTTTAGTGCCAACATCAGCATGACCTTTTTTAGCATGCTCAACGGCTTCTTTTAGATGTTTAACCGCTTCGGTCATGTGTGCATGCGCCTCTGCGTGTTCTTTTTCCGCTGCTTCAGCATGCTTTAATCCTTCTTGCGCATGTTTGAGCAATTGCTCGGCGTGGCCATCTTGACCGTGGGCAGTAGCCATTGCCGAGTGCTCTAAAGCCTGCGCGGTATGATGCTCGGTTGCATTGGATTGTGCACTTAAGCACAGCGCAAAAGCGCCAATCAAAATAGCTATATATTGGGATTTCATAACAGTAACTCCTTCATTTATAGGGTTTGTTATAATCATTTACCTGCCCCGACAACACCCCTAAAAGTATCGAGACGATTCAGGTATAACACACATGATCAATCATAACAACAATGAATTATGTCCTGCGTTTTCGCTTATTCTACAATGCCCAATTCTTTAATTTTCCGGGTCAAAGTATTTCTACCGTAACCCAGTAAAATAGCGGCTTCATGGCGTCTGCCGTGCGTATAATCTAATGCGGCTTTAATCAATATAGACTCCACTGCGGGAATAATATGTTTGGCTACTTCACCACTTTCTTTAGTTCCACTTTGTGAACGCAGTAATTGCTGATCAATATTTACTCTTAATAAAGATTCCCAATCGCTTGCCGCTGAGCCTTTTTCTACCGAGGTATTAAGTAATTCCGGAGGTAAATCATGCAAATGAATTTCTCGACCAGACGCCATCACGGTCAGCCAGCGACAACTGTTTTCTAGTTGCCTGACATTGCCCGGCCAATCTAAGGTACTTAGAAAATTTTCTGCTTCGGGCTTTAATATTTTGATTTCAGTATTAAGTTCCGTTGCCGCTTGGTTAAGAAAATGCCGCAATAATAACGGAATGTCTTGCTTACGGTCACGCAACGGTGGAATGTGAATGCGTATGACATTTAAACGATGAAATAAGTCTTCTCTAAAGCGACCTTGTTCAACCAAGATTTCCAGATTTTGATGCGTGGCGGCAATAATGCGAACATCCACTTTCACGGCTGCGTAGGCACCGACCGGATAAAATTCACTGTCCGCCAGTACCCGTAATAAACGGGTTTGTAATTCAGCAGGCATGTCTCCAATTTCATCAAGAAACAAAGTACCGCCATTGGCTTGTTCAAAACGACCGGCTCGACGCGCTTGGGCACCGGTAAACGCGCCTTTTTCATGACCAAACAACTCGGATTCCATCAGGTCCTTCGGGATGGCCGCCATATTCAAGGCAATGAATGGACTTTTGGCTCTGGGACTGTGCCTGTGCAATGCTTTGGCAACTAATTCTTTACCCGTGCCCGATTCGCCATTGATCAAAACAGTGATATGGGAGCGCGCCAGACGCCCAATTGCACGAAAAACTTCCTGCATGGCGGGCGCTTCCCCGATAATTTCTGGAGTATCCTGCTCTTGCTGTGGTTCACTGCCAGTTGCCTGTGAGCGATTTTGTTGTTGTCGGCCATGAATACATGCGCGGTGCGCCAGATCAATCACTTCTTTTATATCAAACGGTTTAGGCAAATATTCAAAAGCCCCACCGTGAAATGCCGACACCGCACTTTCAAGGTCTGAATGCGCGGTCATCACAATTACCGGTAAGGCAGGCAAGGTTTCCTGTATTTTATCCAGCAACTCCAAACCATCCATGCCCGGCATACGAATGTCCGTCAATAGCGCATCCGGCTGATCGTTTTGTAAAGCACCGAGCAAGTCTTTCGCATTGGAGAAGCTGCGGGTAATAATGTCCGCTTTCTGCAGGGCTTTTTCTAGTACCCAACGTATCGATTTATCATCATCAATAATCCAGACAGTTTCGGGTTTATTCATTGCCAGTCTCCACGGGTAACAAGATGGAAAACACGGTATTGCCTGGTTCGCTAGCGCATTCAATTAAGCCGTTATGTTGATTAATTAACGCTTGCGCAATAGATAAACCCAGCCCTGTGCCCTCGGCTCGCCCCGTAATCATGGGATAAAAAATCTGGTTCATCATATCGGCATTGATACCTGGACCATTGTCAATAATGTCGCATTTGATGGCTAATTTGTAACGCTTACGTCCAATAGTGGTATGACGGGCAATACGCGTTTTTAGAATTATATTGCCCTTGCCATCTATGGCTTGTACGGCGTTTTTGGCAATATTAAGAATAGCTTGAATTAATTGATCTTTATCTGCATTCAAATCAGGAATACTGGGATCGTAATCGCACTTAATGGTTAAACTGCTACTATTTGCTCCGGCCTGAAGCAACTGTCTGACCCGCTCTAGCACTTCGTGAATATTCAGAGCTTTCTTATCGGGCAGTTTGTTAGGACCGAGCATCTTGTCCATTAAGCCTTGTAAACGATCAGATTCGGCAATGATAATTTGCGTATATTCTTTCAGCTCCGGGCTTTCCAGTTCAAGATCCAGTAATTGTGCTGCGCCTCGTAAGCCGCCTAATGGATTTTTAATTTCATGAGCCAATCCTCTAACTAATAACCTGGCGGTATTTTGTTGGGTCAACAGCTGCTCTTCTTTGGAAATGCGCAAATGATTATTCAACGCCTGCATTTCTACCAGAATTTCTGAAAGCTGTTCGTCCACCTGTAAAGGCGTAGCGCTAAAGTTGACCATGACGTTTTGTATGACTCGATCAATAGCCACCTCCCTATCTACTAACGGCTCTTCCATATTTTTACAATGCTCTAAATTAAGCAGCAAAGCAGGTGCCGACAGCTTGAACAGATCCTGAGCACTGAGCCCGGCCAAATGTCTCGCGCTATCAGCCAACAATACCTCACCAGCGGTGTTGATGTAAGTTAGTGTTAAATTACGATCAAACAACAAAACTGCGGTGTTAAGGTTATCAAATAAGCGTTTGAACATGATTTTATTAATTCAGGCCATAATTAAAAACGAGGACGTGCATTTAGGTAAAGCATTATTCAGGCCAATGTTTGACTATGGGTTATTGCACGACAGCCGGGTTATCGAGCATTGAATAACTGCACCATTATTGAACAAACGCACCATAATGAATCACAGCAACTACTTTGTCCTAATTTTTTAATTTGGCTTCTCTGCAAGCCAAATTAATAGAGACTTCAAAACCAAATCTTTAAGAATCAGAGGCTATTCAGAAAACCAGAAAAATCAGTCGAACCGTTTGCAGAGTCTACTCACACTATTTTGGTCAGGTGAAAAAATGCACAACAAACGCGCACCATATTGGTGCTAAAAATGACGCAACACTTAAAATACTAATCAGGGAGCGTTATTGAGAAAATTTAAAGCCTCAGGTTGGTTGAGGCTTTAGGTTATGGAGTTAACTTTACATATGTATCAAGCGATCACGCAACACATAACTCTTGCATAAACAAATCAGACAATGCCTAGTCAGGCGCATACCCCCAACCCGCATCGACAATAAAAATGAGTATTACAACATTGGCCAAAGATGTTTCTTATTTTCAATAGCCCATTCCAAAGATCCAGAGTCTTCAGCAGTATCTCTGACTCCAGTGAAGGTAGACTCAATTTTCATGGTCATTTTATAGCGCTTCCTTTCAGAAAAATTGTTCTGTACCTTCATAACGATAGTGTAACTGTAAGCTCCATGGATCAAATGCACATCATCAGGCAGCGGTGCATTGTAAACAGACTCATTGAACACATTTCCCTGAAATTTATTAGTTTTAACTTTGAAACTGAGTATATTGATCCCACGAGCGGCTAAGTTGGCCTGCACTTTGGCTTTTATACTGTTGGGATTATCGGCCTGACTATAAGATTTATTATTAATACCAACATTAAAAGCGCGCAAGCCCACTTTTTCCCTAAAGGACCCGGATGACAACACGGTATTCTCTTGGTCGGTACGCAAAAAACCTCGTTTTAGGCCGAAAGTAAATACCGTTTGATTTTTCTGGGATTGCACCTGTACTTGCTTATCTCCACTGGTTTTCACTGTCACTAATTCAGTGACGTTCCATTTACCCAGTAACTCGGCCTGACCAATACTAGGGATGAATCCGATAATCACAAAAGACAGAAGTGTCGCTAATTTAAACATGGAGTTTCCTAATTGAATGATGAAACGGTTTGATGTACTTATGGATTGAAAAATAAGCATAAAGATAATGGCATTCATTAACCCTAGCAATCAAGAGACAGTTTCTAGCCCTCGCATGATCCCGGTTATTTAACGCTTCAGACCATTAAGCTTAATCGCCTTCGTGGTGAACCTTTAATCTGGTGCATTGTAAACCAATTACTGCCTGATCTTAAAAACTATCCACAAGCACCATGAGAAAGGCAATTCAGCTCAAAAAGACGCGTCATATCGTCACAGGTTAATGCCTTTGACATAGATGTAATCATTCAAATACTGGAATTTATGCACGGAGCCCAAATCGATTTGAAATTGAAAAGCATTCGCGAGCGGTATTTCTAATATGTGGACGAGCAAGGCACGGATAACGCCAGCATGAGTCACCACTAAAACCTGCTCTGAGTCTATCGTCAATAAATGTTGCCAAAAGCTTGTAGTGCGCTGGCATAAGTCAACAAAGCTCTCGCCATGAGGCGGTGGCTGATTAACAAAATTCTCTGTCCACTGCTGCATGACATGCCGATCAATGCTATCAAAGCGGCTGCTTTCCCAATCGCCAAAGTTAATTTCCAATAGCCGGTCATCAGTATTCACCGTAACAGCAAACTCTTGCGCCAGTTGCACGCAGCGCGTTAACGGGCTACTAAAAACCTTAGCATGGTTCAATTCAGGCAGTTTATTACGAAGTTCTTTAACTTCTGTCGCAAAACTGCTTGCCAAGGCGACATCAGTTTGCCCGTAACATAATCCTGGCTCGGTGTCGGTTTTAGTGTGACGAATTAAATAAATGTCCATATCGCGCTGACGCTTAAATAAAAGACCACCTCTGCCAGCTGCTGGCTTGAGCCCAAGCAATCACCGGTAAAACCACCGATACGATGGTAAAAATAACGGCCCGACGCATAGTGCATGAGCAACACAGGTGCAAGTGCCAGAAAACACAAAGTGGGCAACAACAGTAATGGCAATAACGCAATCGCTGCAGTCAGCACTAGAGTTTGTTGATTCGGTTTATAGACCAGTGCCATCACTTTGCTTTCATTATCACGAGCGTAATCATAACGGTACATCAGCCACAGCGGCGACCATCGACTGAAGCTATGTCCCGCCAACAAAATGACCGGGATATTCCCCATAGGCAAGCTGTTGAGTGCGCTGATCTTTAACAAAAACAACAGCAGCAAACCAATACCGCCAAAAACACCGATTCTGGAATCTTTCATGATGTCCAAAATCTGCGCTTTTTCCCAGCCTCCGCCAAAGCCATCGCAGACATCGGCAAAACCATCCTCGTGTAAGGCACCCGTGAGCAAAACGCCGACAATTAAAGCCAGAATAATGGCGGTATCTTGTGACCAAAGTATTGTCGCCAGATAAAAACTAACCGCAACTACACTGCCAACCACCCAGCCGACTAATGGCAAATAGCCGGTTGATTGCGACAGGTATTGATAATCTAGCCCGGACCGGCTTGGCAAACGAGTATAAAAACCGAGGGCGAGGAGAAAGAGCTGTATCTGGAAATTTAATTTGGCCACAACTTGCTGCTAACTGATGCACTGTTTACGCGTCTGTTTTATCGCCTTAATCGGCTTGGTTTTGGTGGCTGCACTCACCGCCTCATTCGCCCAGATTCGTAGTTTTTCCGAATCAAGAAGGACTTCTTCGGGGAGTTCAAAATATTTGCGCACTTGAACTCGACCTCTCTTAGTCATATACGAAAACGGCTGCATTCCTGCTTGTTGGTATTTTTTCGAGAATTCTCATCCGTTGCAAAGTACAAGCTGTTTCCCATGATCATAGCAAATTGCAGAAAGCCGTTGGAAAGTCCTACACCGCCAAAAAATCGACCGACTTCAACCGGGCCGATGGCTTCCAGATTTTTAAAATATACTCTGTGTATTCGCTGCTGGGCTTCAAGGGTTTCAGCTCCTGGCATCGCTTAGCATTGATTGCTTTATTTGCCTAAGATGGCCGTCATTTTCAGCGATGATACGCCGGACTGAACTCGCGTATGGCATCTACCATGGCTTTAACATGTTCAGGATTTATATCCGGCAAGATGCCATGTCCTAAATTAAAGACATGGCCGGAGCCGGAACCGTATTTGTTTAAAATGGTTTTGACTTTTTCGACAATCACTTCCGGTTTTGCGTAAAGAGTGACCGGATCCATATTGCCTTGTAGAGCGACCTTGTCGCCGACTCGCTGACGCGCTAATTGAATATCGGTTTGCCAATCCAGACCTAATGCGTCGTAACCGCTATCGGCCATTGCCTCTAACCAAGCGCCGCCGCCTTTAGTAAATAAAATAGTAGGAATTTGTTGACCATCCACTTCGGTTCTAAGGAGTGATCTGACTTGTTTAGCATAGTATAAAGAGAACTCCTGATAATCTTCCGTAGTCAGCATACCGCCCCAGGTATCGAACAACATGACCGCCTGAGCGCCGGCTGCAATTTGCGCATTCAAATAAGCGGCCACCGATTGCGCCAACTTATCCAGCATTAGGTGCATTAGTTTGGGCTGCTCATACATCATGCTTTTTACTTTTTGAAAGCTTTTGCTACTACCGCCTTCCACCATATAAGTCGCCAAAGTCCAAGGACTACCGGAAAAGCCAATGAGTGGCACACTGCCTGCCAAGGATTTTCTGATCAAACTGACCGCATCGACCACATAGCGCAATTCCTGATTGGGATCAGGTATTGGCAGTCGCTTGACGTCTGCTTCGGTTCGCACCGGACTTTTAAATTTTGGGCCTTCTCCTTCGGTAAAGTAAAGTCCTAACCCCATGGCATCGGGGATCGTTAAAATATCCGAAAACAAAATGGCAGCGTCAAAATTATACCGACGTAACGGCTGCAAAGTGACTTCGCAGGCAAATTCTGGATTTGTACATAAATCCATGAAGCTTCCTGCTTGTTCTCGGACTTTTCTGTACTCGGGCAGATAGCGTCCGGCCTGACGCATCATCCAAACGGGTGTGCGATCTACTGGTTGCTTTAAAAGGGCTTTAATGAAAGTATCGTTTATTAATGCAGTCATGTGCTTACTATTTAGTTAATAGAGTTTAATGTGCGACTAGCCATTGTTACCGTAAACCACCCCTGTAAGCAATGCCATCCCCTGGTTTCGATTTTATTTCAATTCTTTGATTATGCTGTCAATTTTTCTTGGCACGGCCTGACTGAAATCTTTGGGCAAGGTTTCAAGTTGGCCTTTGGCTAATTCTGCACTGGCAAATGAACCTAAAAGTACAACAAAGCGCGCCTTACCCTGTTTTACCCGTTTAACAATTTTGATTTTTTGTCTCAGGCTTTGATGTTTTTTTCGCAACGAGCTTACCAGCTCCGGCCTTGTTAGCACCATTAGCTGCAAAGTGAAATTGTGCGCTGGCTGAGCCGACAACCAATTATCATCATTGGTTTCATCATTAACTTTGCTTGTGTCTAAAGACGAACTCTGTTCAGGTTGTAATGTAACAACCGGTGTTTGCTCAATCGCTTCGTCATCAGCATTATCAGGTTCTTGCACGATATTATCCAAGAACAGATCGTCTGCAGGTATTGGATTACCCTCTAACTGAACCGCAGAATCTGATCCGGAAAAGCCCTCAGATACGAATATCGGCTCGACTGGTGCAACGTTATTGTTATCCTGATTTAGCTCCGGCGGAGTATCAAGTGCGGTAATTTCTGGTGCCGGTGGCGATGGCAGAACGTGTTCTTGTGGTGGGCTTTTATTCTCGACAAAGTCGAATAATGATTTTACAGATACCAACCATTTATCAATGCTATTTTGTTCAAACTTTTGCACACCTAGCAGGACGAATGCGGCCAGTAGTGCTAGGATCAGAAGCCATTTAAACGAACTCTGTTTTTTTTCTGCCGAAAATAGCGACAGACTAGAAACTATTTTGCCCGGTATACCTCGGGTTTCCTGGTAAACATGCCTGATGAAACTGTCCGTTATGCTTGCAAAAGCAATTTCTTTACCGGGGCTTGTTGCCGCCAAGTATTGCAAAAACTCGCCACATTGCTGTTCCAATAGCGGTGGGATTTCAATCACATGGCAGTCTTCGATAATACGATCAGCACGACTGACAACGAACAACTCATCATGGGTTAGAGCAAAAACAACCCGAATACTTGGGCTAGCTTCGGCATATTGAATGATGGCGGTAATTAATCCGGGCACTAATGCCCCAGCATCATCAATGATCAGTACCAGCTTGTCATTTAGATTTTTGCCGTAAGTTGCGCCCACTTGACCCAGTTGCATTAATACATTTTCAAAGCTTAAATCAGTATGCCCTTTTACACAGCAATACTGCCACAAATCGGCCTTATGCGCCTGTACAGCATTAAGCAAGGTGGTTTTGCCGATGCCTTCTGGCCCACACAGCACTAGGTGCTGATTTAGATTAGCAAGCAAATGAATTAATAATTCGAGTTTGCCCGTGCGTTCTCGAGTTATTAATGAATGAGCGGCGTTGTCTGCTGGTTCTGTCATATCTGCGAAAGTATTCGTAAATACAGCCTATTCACCACGAACGACGGGATGAATGTGGGAATTTGACCGTTGCCAAAAACGTGAATAGCAAGGGGTAAATTCAAAGTTAAAAAACCTACCCTTCGTGGTTAACCGCATTACTTTTAATACTTTCGCAACCTGGAATCACTAGCGACCATATTCGGTTAGCGTTGCCGCGATGTGTTCTCGCTGCACATTAACCGGCAAACTGGCTTCGCCGATTTTATTCAGTAGAATCAACCTGATTTGCCCATCGATATTTTTTTTATCAACCGCCATTAATTCTAAAAAGCGCTCCGCACTCAAGTCGGCCGGCGGATTAACGGGTAACTGCGCTTTTACCAGTAACGAAATAATCCG
The DNA here is from genome assembly GCA_965247565.1 of Methylococcales bacterium. Classification (GTDB taxonomy): domain Bacteria; phylum Pseudomonadota; class Gammaproteobacteria; order Methylococcales; family Methylomonadaceae; genus CBDFHF01. The sequence continues at coordinate 295,086 of CBDFHF010000003.1, forward strand.
TTGTACGTGCTCATCTTTTAAATATCCCAAGCGCCGAGACAGATCAGCTGCCTGGCATATACCGATAGCGACAGCTTCACCATGCAAATACGCGCCATAGCCAGAGCCGGTTTCAATGGCATGGCCGAAAGTATGGCCTAAATTTAAAGTCGCTCTAACACCGGTTTCAGTCTCATCCTCGGCAACAATTTCAGCTTTATTAATACAAGAGCGCTCTATGGCATAAGCTAAAGCCTGTTTATCTCTAGCTAGCAAACTCTCGATATTGGCTTCCAGCCAGGCAAAGAATGGTTCATCCCTAATCAAACCATATTTTATGACTTCAGCAAGTCCTGCAGCCAGTTGCCGGTCATCCAATGTATCTAATACATTAGCATCGGCAATAACACATTGGGGCTGATAAAACGCACCAATCATGTTCTTACCGAGTGCATGATTAACCCCTGTTTTGCCGCCCACAGAAGAATCAACTTGTGCCAGCAAGGTGGTTGGAATTTGCAAAAAAGCAATGCCGCGCTGATAACACGCCGCCGCAAAACCGCCCATGTCGCCAATGACGCCACCGCCTAAAGCAATCAATGTGGAATTACGACTAAATTTACTGGCCAGTAATTTATCGAAAATCTGCGTTAAAATTTCTAAAGTTTTAAATTGCTCACCATCTGGCAGGATTACAGTCTCCACTACAAAGCCTTGCAGATTTTTTAACACGACATCCAGATACAAAGGCGCAATGGTGGTATTGCTAACCACTATCACTTGTCGGGAGTGAATAGACTGGGTTAATAAATCAGGCTGGCTTAGTAAATCTGCGCCAATATAAATGGGATAACTGCGCTCACCTAAATCAACAACTAATTTTTTCATCACTTAACGACTAACGGATTGATAAGCTTCCAATATATGTTTAACAACGGCTTTACTCTGTAAGGTGCCGGTATCAACTTTATAATCAGCGCAGGATAGATAGAGCGGCTCACGCTGGGCGAATAACTCTTCTATGCGCTGTCTGGGATTACTGGATTTTAATAAAGGTCTTTGAGTATCGCGACGGGTACGCTCCATAATTCTATCTACCGAGCATTGCAAATACACAATAAAACCTTTTTCTTTTAACAGTTTACGGTTAGCTTCGCGCAAAATGGCGCCGCCACCGGTAGCTAACACAATGCCGTTAATTTGCGTTAACTGTTGCAGCATTTTTTGCTCACGATCCCGAAAGCCTTCTTCACCCTCAAATTCAAAAATCGTTGGAATATCGACTCCGGTGCTTTCTTCAATCGCCTTGTCACTGTCATAAAAAGGAACTGCAAGCGCCTTTGCCAACTGCCGCCCGATAGTGGTTTTACCCGCACCCATCAGGCCAATTAAATAAATATTTTCTGATTGCGTCATCTATTACCCTGGATAAATTAGTTGCATCATGCAGAATTTTGCCCAATTGCGAATAGCACGAGGGTGAACAGAATTTTGCATGACTCATCGCTTAGATGAAGTTATTGGGTTCCGTTCGTGCTGTTATTGGCAGCATGAGCAGTAATCAACAATTTTAACTGCGGAATTTAGGATTATTTAATCCCTGAGATTTAAAGCTTAAAAAAAGGGGGCATTATGCCCCCTTTTGTCTACAAGTAAAAGTCGTCAGTCCGAATCAATTGATATCCAACGACTTATTTTGAGCGGCTTTACCAGGGAGTTACACTGATTGCTTCCAGCCAACGCGGTTTTTTGCCGACTTTCGGGTGGTATTTAAGCACAGCCGAGTAAGTAATTCCGGTTGTTTTATCACGCACAGTAGATAAAACCACTTCATTATTTTCTGGATTAACGGTTGCTTCATAAGCATTTCCGGACGATGAATCCAAACGCTTGGTAATTTTCTTAACCTTTAGCTTAACCTTTTTGGCAGGTTTCTTTTTAAGCAACGAACCTTGATAGCTTAAAGTTGCCGAATACACATCATTAGCAATGCGCAATTTTGGAATAGTCAGCTGCCGACTTTTTGAATTAACAACAGGTATGACTTGTGTAAATGCGCTGCTTTCGGACGATTTAGCAGAACCGTCTGAAACCGCTAGTGGGTTTTTACCGGTATTAGTTACCGTAATATCGTACTCGTCATCGCTGTTTGGGAAAGCTGAAACGTACTCAAGGGTAGTCGGCACTTGCTTATTTTTACCGGTTTCTGGGTCAAATACGCTTACAGGCAAACCCGGCTTTTTGAGTATTATCGACCCATCATTACAATCTTTTCCATCCCGTTTTAGCGGAACTGAGATACCAACAAAATAGGTTCTTGCTCCTTTTGGCGTCCCAATATCGACAGAGTTGGTCGTATCAAAGCAAGGATCAACCACACCAATTAAAGCGCCTTCAAATGCACCGCTGTTATAAAGCAAGTACATATCATCAGCTTCGTATGAGCCAACTACTCCGCCCCCATCATCTCTGTACCTGAGTAAAGTGTGCTTAGCATTTTCCATAGCGTCAGTAAGTTTATCGCCATCAAATACATACATTACCCAGCTTTTTTTATCAAAACAAACCGAGCCTTTAGCGCAAACTTCGATATGAATAATTTCATTACCTGAGCTATTTATCGAATACCAATCTTTATCGCCAGAATCGTATAAATGACCCTTAATTAATTGTCCGGGATTCAGCTGAGTCGCTTCTTTTCTGGTGTTATTAAACTCAACCTCAACATTCTGCACTGGTGTATTAACACCGCTGGAATTGTTTGCCGGGTTACCCAGAATGGTTACCGTTAAAGTCGCTTTTTTTGTTTTGCTCCCAGCTTTAATCACATAGGTAAAGGTATCTTTTAACAGCTGGCCTGCGGTTAAAGCCACAACTTCAGGTGCTCTTTCATTCACTGTGTATGAAAATTCACCGGCCGAATTGAATTCCAAATAGCCATAGCTAGAGATCGGTGAACTTTGTAATGAAACGCTTTCGAAACCTTTGTCGTTATCAGTCAAGTTTCCTGTGACCTTGGTAGTGACAGCGCCCAAAGTAATCGTAAACTCATCATTAATCGCCGTTAATGTCTCAGTTGTCGTAGTCGTCCCGCCTCCAGTACCCGTCCCAGTTCCATTACCCGTCCCTGTACCTGTTCCGGGTTGAATTAACGGTGCCGTACCAGAATATGTCGGCATAGACAACACCGACGTGGCGAACAACAGCGTCGTTATTAACGTTTTATTCATTACCTGTCTCCTGAACTTATTCATCACTGATCGAGCTGTCTTTAACGACTTTGGGGGTCACGAAAATCAACAGTTCTTTTTTATCATCACTAACATCTGTGCGTTTAAACAAAAACCCTACACCTGGCAAGTCGGCAAAAAACGGCACTTTATTAACTGACCTTGATTGAGAACCCTCAAATACGCCGCCCAATACCACAGTTTCCCCGTCCATTACTTGTACGTTGGTACGAACTTCCCTTTTTACCAGAGGGGGTACACCATTCAGCGCACTCGCAAAATCTGGTTCATCTTTAGTTATGTTCAATGCCATGACTATCGCTCCGCTCGGGGTTATTTGCGGAAGCACACCCAACTCTAGCACAGCTTCTTTAAACTCAATACTTGGACCCGTGTTGGCGCTAAGGGCCTGATAAGGAATTTCTAAACCTTGTTTAATCGTAGCCTGACAACGGTCGGTAGTCATCACCCGCGGATTTGAAACTATCTCGCCATTGCCCTCATCCTGTAAAGCTGATAGTTCCAGATTTAATACATAATCAGCACCCCTGGCCAAAGTCATTCCCAACGCTCCGTAGGGATTGGAAGCTGCCAAATTCACCAGCATGTCAGAAACCTGACCCGCACCATCCACATTGGCTTGTGTACCACCACCGCCTATAGCAAAAGTCTTGTTAGAGCCTACCACAGCCTCTTTCGCCACTCCAAATCTCACACCCAAGTTCTGTAAAAACTTATTGGTTGCTATGACAATTCTTGATTCAATCATCACCTGCTTCACTGGCACATCAAGTTTGCGAATCAATTTTTTGGCATCTTCCAAGCGCTTGGTAGTTTCCCGGATGATTAAGGTGTTAGTTCTGGCATCGACCACCACGGAACCACGCGGCGATAGGATTCTAAATTCATCATCCTGGCCGTTTTGGCCTTGACCACCACCCTGGCCTCCCATGCCGCCCATCATACCCATGCCACCTTGACCAAACCCGCCTGGGCTTAGCTGACCTTGTCCCTGTCCGCCAAACTGTCCGCCGCCACCCTGGCCACCGCCACCCTGGCCGCCTCCTTGGCTTCCGCCGGATTGCTTAGGCGAGTTACATACTCCAAAGGCGGCGGTATCAGCACCATTGAGAAGGTTTTTAAAGTTCTCAGCCCTTGCATAGTTAATCTTAATATATTCCGTCACCAAAGGTTCAAGGCGCTCGACAACTCGCTGAGTTTCCTGTTGCTTTTGTTTGTAGTCTTTGATTTTTTCCAAGGGTGAAATTAACGTGACATTACCAGTTTCAAATTTGCCCAGGCCTTTGGTCATCATAATGAAGTCCAACGCTTCATCCCAAGGCACGTCATCCAGTTTTAAGGTAATACTTCCGGTTACATCATCACCTGCCACTACGTTTTGACCAGTAAACTCGGAAAGAATAGCAATCACGCTACGAATATCTATTTCCTGAAAGTTTAACGACAACCTGTCGCCGGTATATTTAACACGGGTTCTATCCAGTGCTTCTTTTTCCTCGTTACTTAAAGGTCTAAATTCTACAGTGAGCAAGCCATCGGATTGAAATAAGGAGTAATCATATAGATTATTCTGCATGGCTACTGTGACGTTAGTCCCATTACTGGTTGCCACTGCATCGATAAATTTAACCGGGGTTGCAAATTCGGACACATCAAGCCGCTTAGCTAGATTGCCCGGCAACTTGGTATTCACAAAGCTAACAATTACTTTGCCAGCCTCTTCTTTGGAATTAACAATTGTATTGGGGCTAGCCAACGAAATCAGGATACGTCCCTCACCATTATCACCCCGTTTAAAATCGAACCCACTAATGGCTTGTTCAGGTATTAGCCTGGCAACCTCATAGCTTGGCGCTTTGTCAGCAAAAGACACCGCAGATTTTCTGACCACGGGTGGTCGTACAACCGGTTGTGCAGCAACAGGTTTAACCGCTATAGGCTGAGCTACGGTGGGTTTAGCCGCTGCGGTTGTAGTTGACTGACTTCTCGACATCACCAGTTGCACTTTATTACCCACTACATGGGTTTCAAAAGGCATAGACTCCAGTAAATTAACGACTACCCGAACCCGACCTTCAGCCTCTACTACATAGACACTGCTCGCGCCGCCTTGGTTAATGGGGTACATTTTCTTGGGCAGCGTATTTTTGACACCCGGGAAATCTAAAGCAATTCTCGCCGGGTTATCGGTTTTAAATACTTTTGGAGTGCTTGCTGCACCACTCATCTCCAGCTGTACTTGCAACTTATCACCGGCTTGCGTTGCAAAATCAATTCCTGTAATGGCTAGATCAGCTGCGTTTACCGTTACCGCCTGAAGTGTAAATAGCAATAACCCCAAACCAATGCGGACAGATAGGTATCCAAGTTTCATAAAGTCGCCTTGTTTAATAATCATTTTTTTTCCTCAAATCACTCTGTCAACGCTAATGATGCTTGCTGTTCTCGCCATGTTCCCGGTTTATCCGGCACAATTTCCATCAACTCAATTTTGTCAGTCACAATATGGATAATCTTTCCGTGGTCTTTGCCCATGTAGTTGCCTTCCTTAACGCGATGAATAGTCCCATCATCGGCTTTAACCAATCCCCATAAACTGGATTTCATTACCACCGTCCCCACCATTTTCAAACTTCCCAAAGGATAGGCTTCCAGCTCTTCCTTGCGCCTGGTTAAATCCGGTTTTATTCCATTGCCGATTGCCGCCTCAATACTTTGGCTTTCTTCAGGTTTTTCCAATGCTTTAAACGGGTCACGTAAACCTTCGGGCTTAAAGATAAACGGTTCTATAACTTTAACTTCCGGTAACGGCTCAATAGGACCTTTAGGTCTGGCCTTGACTTCCGCAATATACTGATTCAGGTCCGACACATCATCGTTGACACAACCCGCCAAAGCCGCCATGCACATAGCGACACATCCTCGTTGCAAAGCGACTTTACGCACTCGCGTCCAAGGCAGTTTTATTGTAGCCATCACTTGCGCCCTCTTTTCTTGACTGGAGCAGCTCCAGTCTCTTCGCCTTCGTTGTAGGTCTTCACTGTTGCATTCATAACCATGAGGCTTTCTTTATCTTCCTTCTCTTCTTTATCTTTGCCGCCTTTGGTTTCTTTAGCTTCCGGCACAATATTGACATCATGTACCGTTACAATTCTGGGCAAAGATGCTAAGCCACTGACAAATAAGCCCAGCTCCTCATATTTGCCAATCACCTGAATGCTGATAGGTAACTCAGAGTAAAAGTCTTTACGAACGGGTTCGCTGGGTTTGAATAGCCTAAATTCAAGACCGCTTGCCAAACCGGTCTGGGAAATATCAACCAACAAACTGGCTACTTCTTCTTGAGTTGGCATCTGCTTAATCATCTCTTCCAAAGATAATTCGATTTGCGCCAATTGATCTTGATAATCCTTGAGGTTAACAGCCTTTTTTTGCTTACCTTCAAGCGATACTTTTAATTCTTGCTCCTTCTTCTCGGAGCTTTCCAGGCTTGTTAGCTGATCCAGCGTATCGTAATAAACCCCTGCACCCAGAACCGCTAAAGAAACCAACGCAATTGTTGCGATTTTAATGGGAAGTGGCCACGTTCCTGAGGCATTAAAATCCCAATTAATTTCCGACAGGTTCATGCCCACCTCCGTTATTTTTATCTGAATTTTTCTTGCCTAACTTGGCGTGCATGCTGAAATCACTGAGCTGATCAAAACTGGTCTTATTAGGCGACTGAATCACATCAAGACGTGGCTCTTGCAGCCAGGGCGATGATTCAATTGACCGCATAAAAGCAGAAACCCGCGCGTTAGATTGAGATTTACCCTCAAATGTCAGAGCAGATCCGAGTTGAGTGAATTTTGATAGGAATACTCCATCCGGCGTGGACTTTGGAATCTCGACAAACAAGTGCACTATTTCCGGGCGACTTTCTTGTAACTTTTGAATAACATCAATTTTGTTCAACAATTTAGATTTTTTTTCTTCAATTGTTTTAATTTTGGCAATTTTTTCGTCGAATACGGCGATTTCATCTGTCAGCATCTTATTGCGCCGCTCTTGATGTGCAATCATTTGTTCAATATAAAAGTGGACGCCGGCGAGAACCCCCAGTGCCACTAAGACTGATAAACCAATAGCACCAGCAAAATCCTGCTTCTTTTGCTGACGCAGCTCTTCCCGCCAAGGCAGTAAATTAATTTTTGCCATTAATCAAAACTCCTTAACGCTAAGCCACAAGCAATCATCATGGCTGGCGCATCATTGCTTAAAGCTTGTGGTTTTATTTTGTTGGATAGCGCCATATTGATAAACGGATTGGCAACATAGGTCGATACGCCCAGACTTTGCTCAACCAACTTGTCAACACCCGGTATCGACCCGCAACCGCCTGCCAGTACGATACTATCGATACTGCGATTAGCGCTGGAGGACACAAAAAACTGTAACGATCTGCCGATTTGCTGCACCATGGCTCTTTTAAACGGATCGAGAACGTCGACAATGTAATTATCCGGTAATCCGCCATGCCTTTTGGCCAACCCAGCTTCCTCATAGGACAAGCCATATCGACGCTGAATCTCTTCAGTCAATTGTTTACCGCCAAAACCCTGCTCTCGTGTATATAAGGTTCGAAAATCATGTAATACGTTAAGCGTAGTCATAGTCGCGCCAATATCTGCGATGGCAACGGTCTGCCCTTTAACAGAACCGGGTAACTGATCGACTAGCAAGGCAAATGCATTTTCCATGGCAAAGGCCTCCACATCGACAATCTTGGCTTTCAGCCCCGCTCTGGTAATAGCGTCAACGCGATCATCAACATTTTCTTTCCTAGAAGCCGCCAGCAACACATCAACCATCTCAGGATTGTGCTCGTTGACACGCTGCACTTCAAAATCCAAATTGACTTCATCGAGCGAATAAGGCACGTACTGATCTGCCTCAACCATAATCTGCTCTTCCATCTCGGCATCACTGAATGATGCCGGCATGGTTATCACTTTGGTCATTACAGCAGAACCCGAGACTGCAACTGAAACTTGCCGTAGTTTTGACCCGGATTGCTTAACTGCGGTTTTGACAACATCCGCAATAACGTCAACGTTAGCAATGCTTTTATCTATAACAGCATCTTGAGGTAATGGCGCTACGGCATAGCTTTCAACCCGGTAACGCGCACCTGATTTGGTTAGCTCCAGCACTTTTACAGCTGCTGTACTGATATCAATACCCAGTACAGCATTCTGTTTATGACTAAACCAACTCATGACCTAATCCTTAAAAAATTGATAATTAATGTGATGCATAGATTACAATGCCCGTCTCTCGTGTGTTTACGCCCACAAAAGCTAATTTGATGAACCCAGTATAGTAGCGTTTTTTATTCTCACTTTACAATTCGCCAAATTTATTTACACGCTAGACTTTTTTATAGCTCAAAAAAGACATTTTTGGTGGATTTGTTAAAAAATCCTTTAAGTTTTTTACCTAAACCAAATTAGTTACAGGGTTAAATGTGGTTAAAAAAATGTTGTTTAAACGATTTATAAAATGGATTGCCATCCTATTTTTTTTCGCTAGTGCCTGCGCTCTGGGTGGTGGCTATTATTTTTACCGACATCTCTCTAATAGCCTCCCGGATATCATGACTTTGCATGATGTCCAATACCAAATTCCGCTAAGCATCTACAGCAAAGATAATTTACTTATCGCCCAGTTTGGCGAAAAACAGCGTATCCCCGTTAACATTCAAAATATTCCGCCACAACTTGTAAACGCTTTTCTTGCTGCCGAAGACGACAGCTTTTATGAACATCCCGGTGTTGATTTTAAGGGCTTAGTCCGAGCGGCAATTCAATTAGCGATAACCGGCAAAAAAAGACAAGGTGGTAGCACCATTACCATGCAAGTGACGCGTAATTTCTTACTCAGTAGTGAAAAAACCTTCACTCGAAAATTAAAAGAAATTATTCTGGCTTTGAGGATAGAAAGAGAATATCCCAAAGATAAAATTCTTGAGCTTTATCTCAATCAAATCTTTATGGGCCATAGAGCCTATGGCATTGTAGCTGCGGCAAAAACTTATTATGGAAAACCGCTCAATGAGCTTACGCTTGCAGAACAAGCAATGCTGGCCGGTTTACCCAAAGCCCCTTCTGCCTATAACCCTATTACTAACCAAGATAAAGCCATACAGCGGCGCAATTATGTGTTGCGACGCATGGCCGAACTGGGTTACATCACTCAACAGGCTGCCGATTATTCATCAGCCGAACCGTCCACCGCGGAAATACAACATGTAACACCACAACTATCTGCGCTTTATTTAGCAGAAATGGTCAGGCAAAAACTATTCGAGCAATATGGCGAACAAACCTATACTTCCGGTTTTAGGGTTTACACCACAATCAGCAGCACTTTGCAGACAGCTGCAAATCAAGCATTGAACCATGCATTACATGCTTATGACGAACGTCACAAGTCTCCATCAGCCACAGCAAAAATTACCCCAAAAAACGCTACATTCATCGACTTGCCTAACGTAGGGGATACACTGCCTGCTCAGGTAGCAAAATCCACCAACGATCACATCCTGGTTCGATTACAAGATAACAGTACAGTTGAGTTGGCTAAGCAAGAAAATTTAAAAAAAGGCGACATAGTTCGCATACGTCAATTGGCAAACAAGCGCTGGACACTAACCAGAATACCCCGTGCCGAAGGAGCATTTGTCGCGCTCGATCCAAATAATGGAGCAATCTTGGCCTTAACCGGTGGATTTGATTTTTATCGAAACAAATACAACCGAGCAATCCAAGCTAAAAGACAGCCCGGATCTGGATTTAAACCAATTATTTATACAACAGCACTGGAAGAAGGTTATACCCCGGCTAGCATTATTAATGACGCGCCACTGGTTATCGATAACCCTGGTCAAGAAAACGAATGGCGTCCCGAAAACTTCAGTAAAAGATTTTATGGCTCAACCAGTTTAAGAACTGCTATCACCTATTCCAGAAACATTGTTTCAATTCGCTTACTGAAAGAAATTGGCATTGATAAAGCAATAGCAACGGCTTTACGTTTTGGCTTTAAAGATGAACAACTGCCCAAAGCATTGTCATTAGCACTAGGTAGCGGCTACGCATCACCACTCGACATGGCGAGGATGTATGCAACATTCGCAAACGGCGGTTTTTTCGTACAGCCCCATTTTATCGAGCGAATTGAATCCAACGATGGCACGATTATTTATCAAGCTAAGCCGAAAATAGCCTGTCCAGAATGCGATACAACTCAAGAGCTACCTAGCGAATACGCGCCCAGAATTATCTCACCACGAATTAATTTTTTAATGAACTCCCTACTACGTGATGTCGTTCAGCGCGGCACTGCAACCGATGCAAAAGTATTGGGGCGAAAAGACTTGGCTGGCAAAACAGGCACAACAAACGAACAACGAGATGCTTGGTTTAATGGCTATACACCCTCCATCGTCGCAACAGCATGGGTTGGCCATGATAACTTCACATCACTGGGTAGCGCGGAAACAGGTGGGGTAGCTGCCTTACCCATGTGGATTGAATTCATGAGAACCGCGTTGAAGGATGTTCCCGAAAAACCACTTGAAAGCCCCGAAGGCATCGCGAAGGCATTTATTGATCCTCACAGCGGTTACTTGGTATCTTCCGGGAGCAAGAGCGGCGTATGGGAGTTCTTTCAGGCTGAGCTAACGCCAACTAAGCATCAACCCACAGTTAAAAAGTCAACTGCCACAACGCCAACAGAAAACAGCAACGATTACGCCAATGAAAAGCCAATTGAATCGTTATTTTAGAGAATTACGGGAACCTCTATAAATTCAAATTTAAGTCACCCCCTAGCAATTCTGCTAATTTTTTTCGACTTTATTTTAAAATCAGGGTGCATTCCGGCTATTTGAAGTAAAAACCGCATCAAATCCCCGTGTTTTGAGATTATTTCCCCGTTTTTATGCCACTGTGGGCGCACCTTTCCTGTACGGGTTCATCACATCTCGTTTAATCAACTGTATCAAACGCTTCATGTTGTACACTAAATTCATCAAACCAATTTTGACTTTGGCTCGTTGCAAACCGATGGTGCGAACTAAATGCCCACCCATTGCCGCCTGTGCACCAAACACATGTTCGACTCGGGCTCTGACTTTTGACTTCGTCCGGTTTGATAACTTTTGTTCTTCGGTTAAGGGTTTGCCTCGTGTGCCTTTTTCACAAACCTGGCTCTCAATATCGGCGTTAGCTAAGCGCTGCTCCTGGGCTTCTGAACGATAAGCACTGTCGGCATAAACCGCTCGTTTATTGCCCTCCACATCGATTGCCTGGTCGAGTAATTCATCGAATACCTGACTGTCGTGAACCGCCGCATGGGTGACTGAATAGCTTTGTATGAGCTTGTTTTCCTCATCCGTGTTGATGTGATTTTTATAGCCGTAATGCTTCTCATCGTTTTTCTTTGTCCAGCGCGCTTCGGTATCTTTCTGCCGACGCTTGGCCTGAACCTCCGGCTTATCCCATGCCTCAGGCACTTGCCCTTCTTTAATCTGGGCGTTTTCTTCACGGCTATTGCGTTGCTTGGGGACTTCGACAAAGGTGGCATCAATCATCTGCCCCGCTCGAGCCGCATAACCTTGCGCCGCCAGTTGTCCATGAAACCGGGCAAACAACTCCTCAACCAAGTTTAGATCCTTAAGCCGTTCGCGAAACCTCCACACGGTTTTCGAATCCGGCACTTTATCTTCTAATTGCAAACCCAGAAAACGCAGGAAGCTGAACCGATCCCGAATCTGATATTCGATGCCATCATCCGATAAATTGTGCAGCTGCTGGAGTACCAAAATCTTGAACATCAGCACCCCATCGAACGGCTTGGCGCCTGCCTGACTTTTTCTATCCTTTTCATGCAGGCGCTTAAGTTCAGGCCGAAACGCTTCCCAGTCTATCCGGGCTTTCAATCCTACCAAAGGGTCTCCCATTTTGGTTAGTTGCGCGGCTCTTTCTTCTACGTCGAATAATCCAGGTTGACGGGGTTTCATGGGGTGGTTCTCTATCAGTGGGCTCACTGTTATTATCTCATTTCAGCGCCATTGCTTCCCGTCAAAAATCGCTGTGAGGTGGGGTATTTTTAGAGATCCCCTTACTACTTTGATCCGAAGAAAGAGCGCGAATTCCACGAATTCACAGTAGACAGAGCCTTGAAAAAAACCCTAGTCTTTTCTCAGCCCCAAATAAAAATCGAGCACTTTATCTGGGGCAACTTCGAGAAAAATATTTTATTTTGCGTATTTTTTGCGGAATTTATCAACGCGGCCAGCGGTATCAACAACACGCTGCTTCCCTGTATAAAAAGGATGGCATGAAGAGCAAACCTCAACCTGCAAATCCTTAGTTAATACAGAACCGGTTACGAACGTATTACCACAACCACAAGTTACAGTAATTTGTTTATATTCAGGATGAATTTCTGGTTTCATATCTCTTTCACACTACCCAAGCAGGTTACATACTTATTGAAGAACCCCGTATGATACGTCCATCATTACGAAATCGCAAATCGAATTTGTAGTGTATGTCTGCTTATTTAACAGTAGTCTTAAGTCATTTAAATTCAGTCCTACGTGTCCTTATCCTCGAAAACTCTCTAGCGATTTCGGATAAACCCATGTACAACAATTCGAACATCATACGTAATATAATTCATTGAAAAACTGAGCGACCTCTAATCATCTTCACACCCATTCCAGGGGGCAATTTTAATCAGCAACAGCATGCCCGGAATAGCAACACCAAAACAAAATAGAAAAAAATTAACCCACCCCATCCAATCAACCAGATAGCCGGTAATCGCATTGGCAAATGTTCGTGGGACAGCGGCTAAACTGGTAAATAAGGCAAATTGCGTGGCCGTATAAAGCGGATGGGTGGTACGAGCAATATAGGTCACAAATACAGCAGTACCCAAACCGACACCCAATGCCTCGACGCCGATAACCAGAGCCAGCCAAAGCAAGCTGTGCCCAACCACGGCTAACCAAGCAAAACCGAGAATTGCCAGCATCTGCACAGCACCAAAAATCCATAACGCACGATTAACACCAAGCTTAACCATCCATATGCCACCCAACATTCCTCCTATAACACTCGGCCATAGGCCGGCATTTTTAGCCACTATCCCAATTTCCATCTTGCTAAAACCCATATCAAGATAAAATGGTGTGGCAAGTGAAGTGGCCATACTATCACCCAATTTATAGAGAAAAATAAACGCTAATATTATCAAAGCACTGCTGAAACCTTGCCGATTTATAAACTCCTGAAAAGGCTCAACCACTGCCGCTCTCAATGTCTTTGGAACGCCATTTTTGAGTAGAGGTTCCGTCACCAACAGAGTCATAACAACGCCGGGCAACATAAACAGCGCCGTCACTAAAAACACACTCTGCCAAGGCAAATATTCCGCTAATATCAACGATAATGAACCGGGAACTAAACCAGCAATTTTATAGGCATTAACATGAATAGCGTTACCGATACCCAACTCACTGTCAGATAGTAGTTCACGTCGGTAAGCATCCAATACGATATCTTGAGAAGCACTAAAAAACGCTACGACTAAAGCCAGATAAGCAATGACCCACAAATCAAGCTGAGGATGCAAAAGGCCAAACAGGGGAATTGAAAGCAGTAGTGCAGTTTGCGAAATAAACAGCCAACCCCTTCGCCTCCCTAACGGAGGAACGAAGCGATCGAAGAACGGTGCCCACAAAAACTTCCAGGTAAACGGTAATTGAATCAGCGCGAACAAGCCTATCGATTTCAAATCGACCTGCTCTGAACGCAACCATGCCGGCAACAAGCTAATCAGAAAATACAGAGGAAGACCGGAACTAAAACCAGTAAACACACAAATCAACATGCGTTTATTGAGTATCGCTTGCTTAATACCAGTCTGCTGCTCAGGCTTGTTAAAACTCCGCTTTTTCTCTGCCATACCCAAAAATTAAGATGATCAAAGCAAGTGAGCTTTATTGAGGAAATCAGAATTACGATAAACAGATCCTGCCACTTTTAGATTTAGTGGCAGGTTACTGATAGATTAAGCAATCGTATTTTCAGAATATACTGAAAATACGATAGAGATTGCGTCAAATCAGCTTTATCAACCGTTAATCATGTAATGCGTAACAATACTTGCTACGTATCCAGCAGCGATAGCCGGCGTCCATTTCAAATGGCTAAAGAAGGTGTATTTATGCTTAGATGCGCCCATCAATGCAACACCCGCCGCAGAACCGACTGATAACAATGAGCCACCAACACCCGCAGTTAAAGTTACCAGCAACCACTGATACAAATCCATGTCCAAGTTCATATTCAATACTGCAAACATAACTGGAATGTTATCAACAATCGCAGAGATAACGCCTACTAGAATGTTAGCCGTGGTAGCGCCCAAGCCATCGTACATTCCGTTTGACAACAGCTCCAGATAACCGATATATCCCAAGCCGCCGACAGCAAATACTACGCCAAAGAAAAACAACAACGTATCCCACTCAGCGTGCCGCACTTTATTAAAAATATCGAAAGACTCTTCACCTTCAACACTGTAATGCTTACCTAAATAATAACCATACAGCATCAATACAGATAGACCTGTCATCATTCCCATAAAAGGTGGCAGATGAAAAACCTGTTTGAAGCTAACCGCTGTAGCAATGGTAAACAAGAACATTACACAAATCTGAATGGCCCCTGGCTTTAATTGTACAGCCGCTTCATCCGAAGCTTTCGGTTGCTCATCAGGAACGGCAAAGTACATAACCGCCGCAGGCACTCCGTAGTTCACTAATGAAGGGATAAATAACTTAAAGAAATCAAAGAATTCCGCGTATTCAGCTTGCCAAACCATTAAGGTTGTAATATCGCCAAACGGACAAAACGCGCCACCCGCATTAGCTGCAACCACCAAATTCACAAAACCGATACTAACAAACTTAGGATTATCAGCGCCCACCGCCATCACTACCGCGCCAACCAGCAGTGCCGCAGTCAGATTGTCCGCAACTGCGGACAGAAAAAAAGTAATAATCCCGGTGATCAGAAATAATTTGCGATAACCAAACTGCCTTCTTACCAACCAAGAACGTAAAGCTTCAAAAACATTTCGCTCTGCCATGCTGTTGATGTACGTCATCGCTACCAACAAAAACAACATCAATTCAGCGTATTCTTTTAAATCATGCTCAAACGCCGCATGCATATCGTTAGGAGATACGCCCGCTTGCTTGGATAAAATAGCTGCATGCGCCCAAATGATCCCGGCGGCAAGAATAACGGGTTTAGACTTACGCAAATGCGTAAACTCTTCGGTCATCACAAACCCATAAGCGATAATAAAGATCAGAACCGTATAAATACCCCGTTCCGTTCCCGTTAAACCGAGATTTTCGAAGCCACTTGCCATCGCCAGTTCCGGCAGCAGCAGAGCAAATAACAACACGAACAAAGATCGCACCACAACATCCCCCTCAAACTTCTTATTAATATAAAGGCACACAAAACTGAGCGGCTAATGTTATCACCATACAATAACTTTTGTCATTTTATGACCCTCAGTATATGATTGGCGGCTGTATTTAATTAAGAATGACAGCTAGTTATCCGCTCATCTATGTACCAATATAATCAAGACGACCAAACGCTCGTTGAAGAACGGGTAGCCCAGTTTAGAGATCAAACTGAACGCTATCTAAAAGGTGAAATCTCACCAGATCAATTTCGCGCCTTAAGGTTAAGAAACGGCTTGTATGTACAAACCCATGCGCCCATGCTCAGAGTTGCTGGTCCATATGGCTTACTATCATCAAAGCAATTACGAAAACTGGCGCATATTGCCCGTACTTACGACAAAAACTATTGCCACTTCACCACTCGGCAAAACATTCAATTTAACTGGCCGGAACTGGAAAAGGTTCCGGACATACTGGCTGAATTGGCCAGCGTGCAAATGCATGCTATTCAAACCAGCGGTAACTGCATGCGCAATACCACGTCCGATCATTTGGCCGGCGTTTGTATTGATGAAATCGAAGACCCGCGCCCGTATTGCGAAATCATCCGGCAATGGACCACCCTGCATCCGGAATTTGATTACTTGCCGCGTAAATTCAAAATTGCCGTCAGCGGTGCATTACACGACCGTGCCGCCACCCAATTTCATGACATAGGCTTACATCTGGTTAAGAACGCTAACGGCGAAATCGGTTTTAAGGTTTTTGTCGGCGGCGGCCTGGGCCGCACGCCCATCATCGGCCAAGTGATTAAACCGTTTCTGGAAAAGAAGCATTTGCTGTCTTATCTTGAGGCGATCGTGCGCATTTACAACTTGTTCGGCCGCCGTGACAACATGTACAAGGCACGCATTAAAATCCTCGTTAAAGAAACCGGGCTGGACCAATTTGCCGAATTAGTTGAGCAAGAATGGCAGTTTCTGCGTGCCGATCAAGACTTAAGCGCCGAACGCATTGACACTATAAAAGCCCATTTTACTCCGCCTGCATATGCCCAAGACGCGGCTCAAGACAGCAGCTTTGCCAAACACCTAAGCGAAAACAAAACCTTTTCCGCTTGGGTGCAACATAACACTGCCGCCCATAAAATACCCGGCTATCGAGCCGTTTTTATTTCTCTAAAGGCACCGGACTCACCACCCGGCGATATAACCGACAGCCAACTGGATGCCGTTGCCGACTTGGCGGATCGCTACAGCTTTGGTGAAGCTCGCAGCACGCACCGACAAAACTTGATTTTTGCTGATGTCAAACAAGCAGATTTGTTTGAATTGTGGGAGAGGCTTGTACCGTTAAAATTAGCTACACCCAATATTGGCACCGCAACCGACATTATCTGTTGCCCAGGCCTGGATTTTTGCTCACTAGCTAATGCTGGTTCCATAGGCATTGCCAAAGAAATCAACGAAGCCTTGGATGATATGGATTACATTCACGACATAGGCGATGTAAAAATTAATATGTCCGGCTGCATGAATGGCTGCGCTCACCAAAGCGTCGGACATATAGGCATTTTGGGCGTCGATAAAAAAGGCACCGAATGGTACCAACTAACGCTGGGAGGCTCTTCTGAAAATGAAGCCGCGATTGGCGAACGCTTGGGTCCTGCCGTTGCCAAACATCAAGTCACCAAAGCGATTACTACCATTTTAGATGTTTATGTCAAACAACGTCTGGATGATGAGTCATTTCTGAGCATGGTCAATCGCGTTGGAATTACCCCATTTAAAGAGCAAGTCTATGCAGATCATTAAAGACAAACAAATTATTGCCAACACCTGGAGCTATGTTGCCGATGACGACGATTTGGTAGCGGGCGATCTCACAGTTTCTTTAACTCGCTGGCAAAAAGATAAAACTAAGCTTCTAGCACACGATGGGAAAATTGGGGTACGTATAACTCCCGCCGATTCGATTGCTGAACTTAGCAATGATTTAAACCACATCGAACTTATCGAGCTGTATTTTCCGGCTTTTGCCGATGGCCGTTTATTTTCCCACGCTTGGTTACTAAGATCACGATTCCACTATCATGGTGAGATCAGAGCGACAGGCAACTATTTGCCAGATCAGGTTTTTTATTTATCGCGTGTTGGTGTAAATGCGTTTTGCCCAACTAGAGCTGAAGACATTACCACTACCTTATCGAGCCTAAATACATTTACCGTTAAATATCAAGCATCGGTCGATTAGCTTAACATTTACTCATTTACGGCTGCGTTATTTGAATTATCCGGTAAATTTGACGATACCAATAGCGTGGCCACGAAAACCAGTCCACCCAAAACCAGCATGGCACGCACAGAGTCGACATGCAAAGATGCCGCAAAAGTGTAGCCTCCTACGCCCAGCAACATGGCAATATTCTGAAAGAAACCCTGCAACGCCACCGCACGACCACTGCCGATACTATCCTGCCCCAGCTCTTGCAAGGCCGCATTGACAGGCACAATGAAAGCTCCTCCCATCATACCTATAAAAAACAAGATCAAACGTGCAGGCCAAAGACTATCGGTCATACTTAAGCAGCCGATAAAAATCGCCATTAAGTAAGCTGGAATTCTAACGCGTCGCAAATGCTCTAAGGGAATTAATCGCGGCACTAGCGCAGATCCAGCAATAATGCCAATCGCAAGGAACAAGGTCAGCTCAGCAATTTCTGAAGCATTTTTTGACATCAGAACCAGCGGCGCCCAGGCAACAATAATTACCCGCAGCGTTGCCGCCGCACTCCAGAACAAAGCCCCCCCTAAAATAGCAAATCGTGAGCGAGGGGAAATAAAAAATTGCCCGATTTGCCGCCAAAACAGCACGACCGCAAAACCAGCAGATTTCGTTTTATTAATCTTTACTGGCAAAAAAAGTGTCGCTAATGCCGACAATATAAACAGCGCTATCGTGCCCGACAGCGCTACCGGGATTGAATAATCCGCAACTTTCGCACCAATAACCATCCCCAATAGAATAGCTAAAATCGTCGAACCCTCAATCCAGCTATTGGCTTTAACCAAAAAAGCATGCCCCGCCAACTCAGGTAAAATGCCGTACTTCGCTGGACTATAAATCGCAGCACCTGCGCCGACCACACAATAAGCCAGTAACGGCTCCACATTAAACAGTAATAAACCGGCTCCTCCTGCTTTAATTAGGTTAGCGACAATCAACACCCGTGATTTCGGATAATTATCTGCGACACCCCCTACCCAAGGCGCCAACACCACAAATGCCACTAAAAAAACACTCTGTAAAGCCGGAACGTACCAGTCGGGCGCTCCACTGGTCTGCATAACCATCGCAATAACAGTAAACAAAATGGCATTATCAGCAAAAGCAGATAGAAATTGAGCGAGCAATAATGGATAAATTTGATTATTCATAAGACGGAAGCGGCTTATAGGGCTAATGCCGTCAAGTGTAACACCGATTCAAAGACATTACGCTGACACTATAAGGCATCCATTTGTAGATCCGGGTCATTAAAGCCTATGATGAATTACAGGACCAGGAGTCACTCTGAAAATAAAATTCTGCACGGTGGTTTAACAACGAAGGAGAAGTTTAGATTTGATTTATCACCTACTGCTTTAAACGAAGACAGCCAAGACCATGAAGAGCCAGACTGTCAAAGATGCCAAAGCTAGAAAGGGTAGCCCCACATACAGTGGTTTACGTTAAGTATTGCTGGATGAACGCAAGTGCATATGGAGGAAAGATCCGCCTGGCATTGAAAGAAACGATGCCAGGCAAATTATCAGGAAAATTATTTTCCCAGAGCGTCTTTAGCTGCGTCTTTCGCTTCTTCAGCTTTAGTTCCTACTGCTGCAGCCGCATCTTTTGCCGCATCAGCAGCTGCTTCTACGGGTTTTGCCACTGCCTCTGTAGCGCTATCAACTGCGGCAGCAGTGGATTCAGCAGCTTTTTCAGCTGATTTTTCAACAGCAGCTTTAGTCGCATCGACAGCATTTGTTGTCGCGGTGCCGGCCGATTCAAGAGTTGCTGTTGCATCGCGACCCGCAGCTTCAACGGCTTCTTTAGTAGCATCAACGGCTTTGCCAGCGGCTGCACCGGTCGCCTCGACCGCTGAAGTTGCTGCTTGACCGGCAGCTTCAACAGCCGCAGCTGGAGCCGCTGTTACCGGGGTAGAAGCTGGTGTAGCCTCAGGAGCCGCACTACTCGTGCTAGTCGTAGATTCTTTACCTTTGTCACAGCCTGATAATAAAGCCAATCCGACTAGCCCAGTTGCGATAATTAATTTTGTTTTCATAAAGTTTTCCTTATTTAATGGTTATAAACTTACTTACCCCGAGTTCACCGGGGTAATTGGCATATTAATACATGGATCATTATTCCGTGCAATCAAAATTAGACGCTTCTTTTATTAAACTGCGCTGAATAAATACCAAGTTATACAGCCATTTATACCGTACTTTTAAATGATTTTATCATCACCATAGGTTTTTGGTAGACTAGCCGTTTTACGTTATTAACTTAAAGAGGAAGCCGTGAGAAAAACCCAACTACAAATTACTTCACTTATCACCGTTATTCTTATAGGAATTACCATGTTTTCAATGGCGAACGCCACTACCCCGGAAGAAAATAAAGCAGCTGGAACAAAATTTTTGGCAGAAAACGCCAAGAAGCCCAACATAGTGACCACAGCCAGCGGCTTACAATACGAGGTTCTGGCAGCAGGCACAGGCACCAAATCCCCAGCAGCAACCGATAGCGTTACAGTGCATTATCGAGGCACATTATTGGATGGCGAGGAATTTGACAGTTCTTACAGCCGTAACGAACCCGCTACTTTTCCGTTGAACAGAGTGATTCCGGGCTGGACTGAAGGCGTACAACTCATGAAAGAAGGCGCAAAATATCGCTTTTATATTCCTTCCGCATTAGCCTACGGTGAGCAAGGCGCAGGCCGTTCGATTGGCCCAAATGCTGCACTCATTTTTGATGTTGAATTAATTAAAATTCAGTAACAGAAAACTGGCAAAAGGCGCAAACATCGGCTTTTAGCTTGGTGTTTGCGCCTTTTGCGTTTGTTAGACTTAGCTTTTTGCCGCCAATCACATGCCTACCTACCAACTATTTGCCACAACACCCAAGGCGATGGAGACCATCCTCACCGATGAACTCCATACATTAGGCATCAATGACATAAAGGCCACCATGGCTGGAGTAGCCTTTCAAGGTGACCTGGAAACCGCTTACCGAGCTTGTTTATGGTCAAGAACGGCAAATCGAATCTTACTGGTACTGAGTACATTTACCGTTAAAACACAAGATGATCTTTATAACGGCGTTAAAAAAATCGACTGGTTTGAGCATATAGAACCCGAACACAGTTTTGCTGTGTCATTTAGTGCTAAAAACTCCAGCGTTATCAATAACACCCATTTTGGGGCATTGAAGGTTAAGGATGCCATCGTCGATCAGATGCGTGCCAAATTTAGCAAGCGCCCCAGCATTGATACCGAACAACCGCATATTCGTATCAATGTCTATTTGAATGGCGAGAACGCCCAACTCAGTCTGGATTTATCCGGCGAAAGCTTGCATCGCCGTGGCTATCGGGACATCAATATTAAAGCACCAATCAAAGAAAATTTGGCTGCAGCTATGCTATTGCGTAGCGGATGGCCAAAAATTGCCCAGCAAAACGGCTCGCTAATTGATCCGATGTGTGGCTCCGGTACTTTATTGTTAGAAGGGGCGATGATCGCTGCTGATTATGCACCCGGTTTGTTACGCGAATATTTTGGATTTTTCGGTTGGAAAAAACATGATGCTCCCTGCTGGCAAAAATTAATAAACGAAGCGCAGCAACGTAAAATCGCCGGCCTACTTAAATTACCGACTATTGTGGGTTTTGATAAAGATCGCCACACCGTCAATGCGGCACTAACGCATATTACCAATGCTGGCCTGCAAACTAAAATTCATGTGGAATGCCGTGATATTGAGCAAGCTGCTCCGGCAAAAAGCTGGCGACCGGGCTTGGTCATTTGTAATCCGCCTTATGGCGAACGCCTGGGCGACGAGCAAGAAACTGCTGAGCTGTATAAAAAATTCGGCGAAGCATTAAAAGCACATTTTATCGGCTGGAAAGCCGCCATGATTATTAGCGATCCTGAGCTGGGTTTTCGGTTGGGGATTCGTTCTCATAAACCGATTACCCTATTCAATGGTGCGCTGGAATGTAAGTTGCTGCGTTTGGATATTGAGGAAAAGGCGTTTTTCATCCCTAAAGCTAAGTCCCAGGAGGAACGTATTACCCAGGTGATTGAAGCCAGTCAACTATCCACAACTGGAAATGTTGCTACTAACAAAGCTAGTGAACCGAATGCCCCAGACTTTGCTAATCGATTAAGCAAAAATTTTAAAAAACTCTCGAAATGGGCCAAGCAAAACCACATCAATTGCTATCGCATTTACGATGCCGATTTGCCTGAATATGCTGCTGCTGTTGACATTTACCAAGGGAAGCAAATCTGGGTTAATGTACAAGAATACGAGCCACCCAAAAGTATCGATCAACATAAAGCCGACCAGCGCTTGGCAGGACTACTAGCCGAAATTCCTAAAGTACTGGGTGTTAACCGCGAGCAAATCTACTTAAAAATTCGCCGTAAACAAAAAAGCACCGACCAATACGAAAAACACGGCGAGTCAGGTGCTTTTCATGTCATTGAAGAAGGCGATTGTAAATTACTGGTGAATTTCGAAGATTATCTGGATACCGGTTTATTTCTCGACCACCGCCCCATTCGCTCACTCATTCAAAAGCAGGCGAAAGATAAATCCTTTTTAAACCTGTTTGCCTATACCGGCAGTGCTACCATTCACGCCGCAATGGGCGGCGCCAAATCGACCACAACGGTAGACATGTCCAATACCTATCTTAACTGGGCTAAACAGAACATGGCGCTAAACCCTAATAACGGCCAGCACGAATTTATCCAAGCCGATTGCCTGGATTGGCTAGCCAATGAGTCGCGACAACCTTATCCTCGCCAATATGATCTGATTTTCCTCGATCCGCCCACATTTTCAAATTCAAAACGGATGGCTGATGTCTTTGATATACAACGAGACCATGTCCAGCTGATAAACGATGCCGTGTCCTTACTTTCTCAGGATGGAGTGTTGTACTTTTCAACTAATTTCAGACGTTTTAAAATTGATCACCGGGCGCTCGCAGCCTTGCAATTGGAAGACATAAGTACCAAAACGATCCCTGAAGATTTCGCCCGTAATCCTAAAATCCATTATTGCTGGAGAATTGAGGCATGATGCAGAAACGTAAAATTCTAATCTCGGGACGAGTACAAGGCGTGTACTTTCGTATGTTTACGCAGAATAAAGCCAAACATTTCGGCATCAACGGCAGCGTTTGTAATTTGCCGGACGGAAGGGTGGAAATCATCGCCGAAGCCGATCCGGAAGTCCTGCAGAAATTTATCAAATGGTGTAACAAAGGCCCTATTACCGCCCGAGTCGATCAAGTCGAAATTCTCGAGTTAACTCCGGATGAGCCGCTCACTTCATTCGTCATCAAAGCCTAATCTTCAAAATTTAAGATCGAAAAATCTCGTTGCAGCTTCTGTAAGCCTTTTAGCTGCCTCACCTGACCCACAAAAATAGTCCGGATTTACCCAGTAGACGCTAAAAATTAACTGGTATTAACAAAAGGCTTTCATTATAATGCACGGACTTTGCCGGGGTGGCGGAACTGGTAGACGCGCCGGATTCAAAATCCGGTGATGGTGACATCGTGCCGGTTCGATTCCGGCCCTCGGTACCAAAATTAGGGTATTAAAAAACCCAGCAAAGTAAAAAAACCCGTAAATCGCAAGGCTTACGGGTTTTTTTTGCCTTGAGTTATACGATAAAACCGACAGAATATATTTGAATCCCCCCACGATAAAACAGCTTATTGATCCCCATATGCAGTCTTCGAATCGCTTGGGAACGCGACGGTAACGAACTCAAGCAAAATAGAAAGGTGGCGCAACTACATCAATCATTAAAAGGCTGGGGCCATAATGTCCGATAGCTTGAGTAACATTAAAACCGTCTCGCTTAACCGCCTCTTTTCAAGCGATACAGTGCAGAGATATCCTCATCCCCAAAACCTTGTGCCATTAACTGACTGTAGTCGGCGATAGTTTGCTCTGTTAATGGAATGGTTATGTGCTTTTGAGCGGCCATTTCCTGGCAAATTTTTAAATCCTTATGATGCAGCGCCAGTTTAAAGCCTGGAGTAAATGTTCCTTTGATCATACTAGCGCCTCGGTGTTGCAAAAACCAATTACCTGAAGCACCGCCAGAAATTACGTCAATGACTTTATCCATTGGCAACCCTTGGGCTTTAGCGAAAGCCAAGGCTTCAGTGACAGCTTGATTGATGCCTGCACCCATGATTTGATTAACGGCTTTGGTAGCTTGTCCGGAACCGATCGCACCGATATGTATAATGCGATTGGATATTGCTAACAATACCGGACGAACTTGCACCAGTACGTCAGAATCGCCACCAACCATCATCGCTAACGTACCATTTTTTGCACCTTCTACACCGCCGGAAACCGGTGCATCTAAAAACAACGCTTGCCGCTGCCCCAAGAGAGTTGCCGCTTTTTCGGCGGTATTGCGGCTAACGGTGGACATATCCACTACGATTGTACCGGGCTTTATAGTAATGGATAAGGCATTAACAATTGCAAGTACATCTTGGTCAGCGGATACGCAAATTAGCACCACGTCTACTTCCGCAGCCAAAGTTTCAGGCGAGTCAAAGCAACTGATCTGAAGTTGAGTTGCCAGCGTTTGCGCTTTTGCGGTAGTTCGATTATAGACCGCGCTTAAAAAGCCGGCTTTAGCCAGGTTTCTCGCCATACCTATCCCCATAGCGCCTAGACCTATCATGCCCACTTTCACTTTACACCTCCAGATAAGTATAAGAAGCCAATCCGGCCAGCAATTCATCCTCGTAATCTGCCCTTTCCTTCTGAGTCAGATGGCTATTGGCAAGTTTACTTTTATAAGCCGATTTGAGCTCTTCGCTGCTGATATGGACATAATCCAATAAATCATTGACCTGCTCGCCTTCTTGCAGATCATAGAAATGATAACCGCTGTCGTCCAGCTCGATATTAATCGAGTGGGTATCGCCAAACAAATTGTGCATATCGCCCAAAATTTCCTGATAGGCACCGAGCATAAAAAAACCGATTAAGTAAGGTTCATCCGTTTTAATCTGATGAATCGGCAAGGTGGATTCCAGATTTTGGCCATGCACATACTGATCGATTCGACCATCGGAGTCACAGGTTAAATCCTGAATAACGGCGCGACGAGTCGGTTGCTCATGCAGGCGATGAATCGGCATTATAGGAAAAATCTGATCAATCCCCCAGATGTCCGGCAATGATTGAAATAAAGAAAAATTACAAAACACCTTATCCGACAATTTTTCAGTTAATTCCTGCAAAATGCTCGCTTGACTTTGGATAGATGGATTCAGTTTGCCTTGCAGTTGCTGGCAAAGCAACGCATAGTGATTTTCAGCAGCTGCCAACCCCGTAAGACTCAACTTGTCCTGGGTAAAGGCAGCGCGGGCTTCGGCAAGGACAAATTGCGCATCGTGATAGCACTCATCAGGATTAATGATGTCTGGCAAGGCTTGAAACGCCTGTTGATTGCTGTACACGGATTCAATATCTGTCACGTTTGTAATCAATACCGCGTGATGCGCAGTCAGTGCCCGACCAGATTCAGTAATAATGTCAGGTTGTGGAACTTGTTTTTCCGCACAAATTTCCGCAAAACTACGCACAATATTTTGTGCGTATTCATCCAAAGAATAATTAATTGACGATTCACGCCGCGATCGACTGCCATCATAATCCACGCCCAATCCACCGCCCGCATCAACGATGTTAATAAGTGCACCCAGGCGGTGTAGTTCCACATAAAACTGGCCGGCTTCTTTTAAAGCCACCTTAATGTCATGGATGTTGGCAATTTGTGAGCCCATGTGAAAATGCATCAGCTTTAAGGTACTTAACAGATCCGCTTGTTTTAAGCGCTCAATTAGTTGCAGTAATTCGTGCGCGTGTAAACCAAACTTTGATTTTTCGCCGCCACTGTTTTGCCATTTACCAGCACTAATGCTAGCTAAACGCACACGCACACCGACTTGCGGTTTCACATTCAGCTTGGCGGCTTCCTCAATAATCAATTCCAGTTCCAGCGGCTTTTCAATGACTAGGTACAAATCCAAGCCCATTTTTAAACCGATTAAAGCGAGGCGAATATAAGCCCGATCTTTGTAACCATTGCAAACAATAACGCCACCCTTCGAAAGCGCCATAATAGCCAGCAATTCCGGTTTGCTCCCAGCTTCTAACCCGACGTTTTTAGATGCCAAAATGCCCTCAACCACCTGCCGCTGTTGGTTGACTTTAATCGGATAGACCGGCGTGTATTTACCTTGATATGCATTGTTAACACAAGCCTTAGCAAAAGACTGCTGCAACTGCCATACACGATCTTTCAAAATATCAGTAAATCTCACCAAAACCGGCAAGGATAATTTTTTTTCAGCTATTGATTGGGCGATTTCATACAAATCCAACTCAACGGCTTTATCAGCACAGGGTTTTACACAGACATGCCCCTCAGAATTGATGGCGAAGTAATCCTGCCCCCAGTTTTCAATAGCATACAGTTTGGCGGATTGCTGGATAGACCAGCCAGGTTTTGGGGTTTGATTCACGGTTACTCCAGTTATTTTCGGTAATGGAGCAATCGTATGACATTTGCTGGAATGTTGCTACCGTGATGAGATGATAGAAACTCTGAATTTTCCTCAACGAATTAGATACAGTTCCACAGCTGTTATTTCTTCAGAGATTCGTGAGTATCATTTTTTGTCGGTTACGTAAGCTCAAGAATTAATGCAACTCGCACATATGGTTACTGATAAAATTTACATCAACCTTTTACCACTTAGCATTATTGTTAACGATCAAGTTGCTTGAATCGAGATTCACGGCAAACACACATGCAATGCAGTCGTGAAAAGGCACACCGTTTTTTAGCAGCACAAACGGTGTAACCAACCCGCCATAATACATTGCTCTGGTGTGTAGTGGTGTCGTGTAAAGATCTTAGACCACCTTAAAGAGCTCAATCGCCAGGTTGAGGAATTAGAAACACAACTTAATCGTTGGCGCAAAGCCAATGAAAGTAGCCAAAAAACTGGCTGCTATTCCAGGTATTGACCCTATCACCGCTAGCGCGATGATAGCCACCACGGTAATCCAAAAATGGTCGTCAATTAGCAACTTGGATTGGACTAGTGCCAAAGCAAAATTCAAGCGGTGGAAAACAATATCTATTGGGTGTTTACCCAAAGGGCACACGAGCAAGCATGGAGATAGCTACTTGCAAACCCTGTTAATTAATGAGTCTCGTTCGATGGTTCACCATGCCAATACTTCCGATATTAGATGGTTGATGTCTCTGTCAGAATGGAGAAGCAAAAATGCGGAGGCAGTTTTGCATTAGCCAACAAAAACGCACGGATTACATGGGTATTATTGGCTAAAAATCCTGGAAACCGAGCGTTAGCGAAGTGAAGATTTTCAGTAACCTAAAGGTCATAAATCCACAGAAGCGGTAAAGCCTAAGTTTTTACGAAGTGTTTTTTGCATAGTGAATATGTAGACCTTACGAATGGGCAACCAAGTGCCAGACCGGTATGATCAAATGGTTAGTCCAGAAAACGAGAGCAGGTCGTTTTACATAAACAGATACACAGACATCTTATTGATTACTGTAAAAATGTATCGCCGTTCGACACTGAATTTTTAATCAATATCGCTAGTTTTTTGTGTTACGCCACTTGATTTTGGATTGTGTGAACCAGTTAAGAGACTATTAATGCAATTTGGCTAATATATGCCTAAGTTCAGCCGGCGGACTTATTTTGTTAATTAAATAGGAAGTTAATATGTTCAAAACAATGTACGTCAAAAACACAAATCAGTTACCTATGCTCACTAAAACCAAAAGCATTGGTTCCGCTATCTTTCTAATCGGTGCCGTCGGCATGATGCATGAGGCTTCCGCCACGTCGTCTATTATGGCAGCCAATAAGGCACCCAATTGCGCGGCCTGTCATGGCTCTCCCGAAGTTTATACTAAGGCAGCAGGGAAAGCAGGCCTTGCCGCGTTCCTTGCCGCAAACACTCCAACTCCAACTCCAACTCCAACTCCAACGCCTACACCTACTCCTACACCTACACCAACGCCGACTTGTGCGGCAAACGAGGTCTTACAAAATGGTGTCTGTGTAGTTACTCCATCGACACCGACTACTTGTAGCGATGAACATCACGAATCGGAAAATGATCACGATGATGACGATCATCAGGATTCGGATAAGCATGAGCACGAAGATGACGATGGAAAACATAAAGCCAAGAAAAAGGACGATCACTCCAAGACTAAACCCATCCTCTCAGCTACCGATAAGGTTTCTGTGCATGCTGGCGAACAATTGAAACTTGGGGTAACTGCGTTTGATTGCAGTGATCGTCCGTTAAGGATTAAAGCCAGCGATCTACCGAAAGGCGCAACTATCAGTAATGATTACGATGACGAGTTGCGTATGCAAAAAGCAGTGGTAACGTGGACACCTTCTGAAAATCTGGAAGGAAAAACTAAGTCCATCAGCTTTAAAGCGATAGCTAACGATGGTGGAAAACAAACCACAGAATCCGAACCGCTGGCCGTATCGGTAGATGTTTTACCGCAGCAAACCTCTAGCGGAGTGGTTCCGGATAGCACCGTTAAAGGCATCAGCATTTCCAGTGCCCGATTTAACACAAAACACACCCAGCTAGAGATTGCCGGAAAAGTTAAATGGGCAAAAAATGCCTCCAAAGCTGACCGTAAAAATGCAGCTTTAAGCCCTATAACGTTTACTGATGCGGCTACCAACGCCAGCTTGGGTAATACCTCGGTCAATTTAAACGGAAAATGGAAGTTTATTCTAGATCTGAGTGGTGATGTCGCACCTTGCTCTGTGAATGTGTCATTTCAGGAAAGCACAGCGAGTAAGCCGGTCAAAGGCTTACAACACTGTCAACAATAAGCACTGTTCGTGAGGTCAATTCGATTGACCTCACTTCCCCTTGTTCTGGGTAGTTAATCTCAGGAAAGACTACTCAGAACGATTATATTTAGCTGGGTTTACCTATGCCAGCCAATCCCAACTATGGTCCAAGCTCTTTATAAGTAAGCGCCCTTTTAAGCGCGTCTATCTCTTCTGATTGAAAGAGCTAAAGATAGTGTCCACGTACAACTAAGGTGGACACTTGTGATAAAGATCAAGTGTCGCTTATCGCGCACACTGGTCGTAGGGCATCGGAGCGATGGCTGTTGTCGTCTGCGCCGGAGGCCAAGCGCGAGCTGGTTGAAGCCTGTCTATAGTCTGGGATTTCGGTAGCCCGGATGGCACTGGAACACGGCATCAATGCCAATCTGCCGCACAAATGGATTAATCAGTATCTTGAAAATAATCGCTCAGTGATTCCTAGCACGCCGGTAACCCAATTGGCCTTTTCACCGATGCTGTCACTGGATCCCCCGAAATTGGAAGAGGTTTCCCTCCGTGTGACCTTGCCCAATGGGGTTATGCTGGCGTTACAGAGCCTTAGCCTGACCGATCTTTCGCCGTTATTGAATGGCTAGCCGCTTTGCCATGTTCCGCTTCGAACCGGGATGAAAGGTTTTCCTGCACCGTTACCTGGCCGACGGTCGCAAGGCCGTCAATGGCTTGGCGTTCCTGTTCGAGCAGGCGTTGGGCTTAAATCCGTTTAAGTCGGTCATCTACGTGTCCAGCAATAGCCACCGGGATCGGATCAAACTGCTGTTGTGGGATCACACTGCTATTAAATAAATTGCACCAAAAACTAAAAGCACAAGGTCTTGAAGTGGTTGGCATCAACCTGGATGAAAATAAAGCCAACGCTGAAAAGTTTTTCAAAGATCACCCGGTCAACTTCACCCTACTACTTGATGCGAAAGGCGAATGGGCGGACCAGTTTGTGGTCGAGTCGATGCCCACTTCTTTTATTATCGATAAAAAGGAGTTGTTCAACACATACATCAAGGCTTTGTCAGCGGTGGTGTCAACGCGCTAGAAACAAAAATTAGCGCACTGTTCGCCCAAAAATAGATTATCACCGTGAAACTCATAAATAGTTTTTTGCTACTCGTCATCGCTATTTCCAGTACCTCGTGTTCTGAAGTCTTACCCCGGCAGCTCGGTAAACTGGCACTTCCGCAAACGGTACTAACGCCTGATGCGCTCGAATTTGGTTTGCGGCAACATACGGCATTTAGCAAAGAAGCGGCATCGGGTGGGTACGGTGGCGGTGGCGGTGGTTGTGGCTGTAACTAAGATTAGATCACTAAACAATACGAATTTTATGTGCCATAACAGGGGTTTAAAGCCGGTTTCCGACAACAGACCTTGATGGACCTACCATCATCTTCCAATGAGCTTGTACACATCTGAATGCTATTTTTCATACAGTGTCAGTCTGTGTGCCTGTGGCACACTCCAAGATTTCTCTGCAAGTGCATTAGGTCCGGCCTCCGTATTGGCATATAATTTGTTCTATCGGGCCTACATTTGTTATCTGATCAAGCCCAATTTTAATGTTGGACCGCCATAAAGTATTATTTTCGATGGTATAGACGCGCATGGTCATAGAGGTATAAATGGCAACTTCGCTTTGGCTTCGACAGATCCTGCCTTTCAGTCTACTGCTCGGCTTGCTGGCTGCAGCTACCCTGGCAGGTGATTACGTTTTGCACCGATTCAACTTGGTTTGGGTCGGTCGTTATCTGGGCATACCTGGAATATTGCTAATTATTGTTTCTTTGCTCTATTCCCTGCGTAAGCGTAAATATTTAATATCGGGAAATCCTAAAGGACTTCTAATTTTTCATGAAATCAGCGCGTGGCTAGGTTCATTGTTCGTACTCATCCATGCGGGCATCCATTTCAATGCCATTCTGCCCTGGTTGGCGACGGCGGCGATGAGCGTGAATGTAGTTAGCGGTTTGGTGGGTAAGTTTCTACTAAAGCGGTCGCGCCGTTATGTGCAAAACGAACGCGAAGATTTTCAACTACTCGGGTTGTCCCCATCAGAGCTAGAACAAGCCATCTTCTGGGACGCATTTACGCTGGATTTAATGACCCAATGGCGAAAAGTGCATATCCCGATTTTCATTGTTTTTGTGGTACTAGCACTCGCTCATATCATCAGCATATTTCTTTTCTGGTCCTGGCAATGAGCAACATCCTCAAGATCATACTGGCAGCTAATATTGTGGCGATCGCCATGCTGGTATTTCTTTATCCGAACTTCATGGTGGCACCAGGAAAGCTCATTCAAGGCCATCAACAGTTAGAATCCGATTGCTTTGCCTGTCATGCGCCCTTCGCTGGCGCGGTTTCGGAGCGCTGTGTTGCCTGCCATAAACCAGCCGAAATCGGGCAGCTGACTACGACCGGACAAGTCATCGCCAAGCCACTCAAGTCAGCGCCGTTCCATCAAAAGTTAACTCGACAGGGTTGCCTGAGTTGCCATAGTGATCATGTCGGCATCCAGCGCTCGCAACACCAAGGACATTTCAATCATGCCTTACTGGATCAAGCATTACGTGATCGGTGTCAAGACTGTCATGTCCCTCCCACTGACTTGTTACATCAACAGATGACCGGTGATTGTAACCAATGCCACAACCAGGACAAATGGCTGCCGACAAGCTTCGATCACAGCCTGTATTTTTTGTTGGATGGCGATCACAATGCGCTTTGTGCCAGTTGTCATGTAAACAACGACTTTAGTCGTTATACCTGCTATGGCTGTCACGAACACACACCAGCGAAGATTCGCAATGAGCATATCGAGGAGGGCATTTCTGATTTCGACCATTGCGTCCAATGTCACCGCAGTGCCAATAAACATGACATCGGTGCCAGGAATGGAAAAAACGAAATTGAAGAAGATGATTAGCCTTAATTGCTATAAAGCTTGGAAAGCATTTCAGAACTCAGTTTACTGATTTGCTCTTATTATTGGCAGGCCCATAAAGTTTTATTTTTCAAAGCCAACAATCAGTAATTTCTTAAGTTTATACCATTCAATACCAGGAACAATATCACTATGACTACTCAAGCATTGATCAAAGTATGGGATCTACCCCTTAGAATTTTCCACTGGCTGTTAGTCGCCGGTTTTTTTATCTCCTACCTTACGGAAGATGAGCTCCTAGTGGTGCATGTGTGGGCAGGCTATTTGGTGTTTGCCTTGCTGATATTCAGGCTACTCTGGGGGTTTATCGGCAACGAATACGCCCGATTTAGCAATTTTTTATGCAGTCCGCGCCTGTCAGTTGCCTATATCAAAGACCTGTTCGCATTAAAAGCCCAACGCTACATTGGCCATAACCCGGCCGGTGCGGCCATGATTGTATTATTGTTGGTCAGTTTATTCCTTACGACCGTCACCGGATTTGCCGTTTACGGGGCAGATCAAGCGGCCGGTCCGTTAGCCGCCATAGGCTTTGACCATGAAGAGTTTTGGGAGGAAGTACATGAGTTTTTCGCCAACTTTTCAATTGCATTGGTTTTTGTACATGTGCTCGGGGTAGCGGTTGAAAGCTATTTACACAGGGAAAATCTGGCGAGGGCTATGGTATTTGGCTATAAAAAAACAACCTCGGATTCAAACAATACAAAGCAAGATTAGACACGGTTTTTGGCCAGCTGACATAGTCACGTTTTCCACCTTGAATCATATTTTGGGATGATGAATAAGCCCCAACAAGCATCGAATACAACCTCAACAACTGAAAATAGCATTGCCGCCTTAAGCTTGCTTGGCATCGGCGCTTATTTAGGGCTTCGCTATCTGCTCGATGTCGGGCATGACGTTTACACTCTAGGCTTGAATGCCTCGTTAAGCTCCGCTTTTGCGTTAATTTATCAAGGCCACCAGACGTTCTCGATCGAATTGGTGCAATTGCCTCTGATTGCTGTATTAGTACTGGGCGGTATTCCGCTGCTGTATCAACTCAGCCTCAAATTAGCTCACGGTAATTTTGGCGCGGATTTACTGGCTGGCTTATCCATTGTCACTGCGGTGTTACTAGATGAGTATTTAGCGGGGGCCTTAGTCGTGTTAATGCTTTCTGGCGGGGCGGCATTGGAACATTATGCCGTACGCAAAGCCTCTTCAGTTCTTGAAGCCTTGGCGAAGCGCATGCCGTCAGTCGCCCATAGAAAAGCCGGCGAGATGTTAACCGACATTACTACGGATCAGGTTAATATCGGCGATACATTATTAATTTTGCCGCATGAAATTTGCCCTGTAGACGGCACGGTGTTGGAAGGTTCAGGCACAATGGATGAGTCTTACTTGACTGGCGAGCCGTATATGATGTCTAAAACTACCGGCTCACGGGTCATGTCTGGCGCGATTAATGGCGATTCGGCGCTGACTATTCGTGCCGATAAGCTATCCATTGATTCTCGGTATGCCAAAATTATGGAAGTGATGCGCTCATCCGAACAATATCGACCGAATATCAGACGGCTTGGTGATCAACTGGGCGCGTTGTACACGCCGTTAGCTGTCATTATTGCAGTGACTGCTTGGACACTGAGTGGAGATGTACTGCGTTTTCTGGCGGTATTGGTCGTGGCTACGCCGTGTCCGCTATTGATAGGGATTCCTGTGACCATTATCAGTTCAATTTCTTTGGCAGCGCGCAGGGAAATCATTATCAAAAATCCGGCCATTCTGGAGACTATTGGTACTTGTCGAACGGCCATTTTTGATAAAACCGGCACATTAACCTACGGTCGGCCTTCATTAACGGCATTGATTACTGACCCAGGACATAATGAACAAGACCTGTTAGCGTTGATCGCCAGTTTGGAGCGTTATTCTAAACATCCACTTTCCAATGCCATTCTGAAGGCCGCTGAAAAATCGGCATTGTCTTTATTACCCGTGTTGAATATCACCGAATTACCGGGAGAAGGCTTGAAAGGTAACGTAGCTGGGAAATTAGTTCAAATTACCAGCCGGAAAAAATTTCTTGAGCAGCACCGGGATGCTGACGAGGGGTTACCGCCCATTACTGGTGGTCTGGAGTGTGTGGTACTAGTTAACGACACTTATGCAGCAACCCTTCAATTTCGCGATGAAGTTCGCATCGATAGTTCATCGTTTATCAATCACTTGCGGCCAAAACACCTATTTGATCGAGTCATGCTAGTTTCGGGAGACCGTGAATCAGAGGTTCGTTACCTAGCTGAACAAGTGGGTATTGAGCACGTTTATTTTAGCCAAAGCCCTGAACAGAAACTTGAATTGGTACGCAAAGAAACCCAAATAGCAAAAACCATATTTTTGGGTGACGGCATTAATGATGCGCCCTCTTTAACCGCAGCAACGATCGGCATCGCTTTTGGGCAGAATAGTGACATTACCGGTGAATCCGCAGATGCGGTGATTATGGACAGTTCATTGTTGAAAGTCGATGAGCTATTCCATATTGGTGAACGGATGCGGAAAATTGCTTTGCAGAGCGCCGTGGGTGGGATGGCGTTAAGTTTGATCGGTATGGGGTTTGCCGGATTGGGTTACTTATCGCCGGTAGCTGGTGCCATTGGCCAGGAAATGATTGATGTTTTGGCTGTTTTAAATGCTTTAAGGGCGGCAATAGCCCCTAAAAAGCTGTCTGACTATGTCAAATAGTCGATAACAAAATCCAGCTCGCCATTTTAGTCAGCAGATTATAGGGAACATTTAAGATTTTTTCGTCTACAGAAACGATAGGGTCTACGTCGGATAAAGCCGCATAGTGTTGGTTTCCCAGACCGCATTTTAATATAATAGACATGCAGGCTTTACCCAGTCCGAAGTATTGCGACGGATACCTGGTTGGGTATCCGTCGAGAGAAGCGGGAGGTAAAGCAACACAGGAGTAGTTGCCGAGAGCCGGGATGCCCAAGCAAAAATAGCAATTATGTCGTATATCAGGTAACACTTTACCATTGCCCGGCGGGCAATAGAGAGACAAAAGAGATAAAAGCATTGAAATGTAGGGTACAGAAAAGCGTGTGACCAATCGGTCACCGGAACATCGGAATTTTTTAGGCTTAACGACATTGCAGTTTTAGCTTAACCCGAAAAAAAATCTCCAGAGGACGATTGCCACCTGACCTCCCAAAAAGGGCCGAAAAACCCAACTATCAATCGTGGCGGCAACGCTTCAGGCCAAGCAAGCCAATGAACGCAATGCCCATCATCCACACTACGCCTGGTTCCGGCACGGCGCCCACTTGTCCGGGACTGACTGCCCATGAGTAGAACTGGACATCCTTATCGAAGTAGACAGGGTAGCCAGCGTAGGTATAGAAGCCCCACGCGGAGCTGGAGAAATACGCATGCTCCGTACCGAGCCAGTACGCATAGGTTTGAGCGTTAGTAAATGACCCGGCATTGCCAGAAGTACGCAAGCTACCGTCGTGTAAGATGCCATAGTCGCTACCATGACCTGGGTAAGCCAAGGCATTGAGCTCGTTGTAGTACAATTGGCCGAATTGACCGCTGGTTAGGGAGATATCTTGATGATTGGCACCCACACTCGGCAAGGCCCATTGGTTGGAGCCAGCATAGTTGATGCTGTTCAGGTAGGTGGTAAAAGCCTGGGCACCGAACCAGCTCGTTCTGCCCAGCTGACTGTCACTAAAGACCGCGTCGTCGAAATCCGCACGGGATACATTATGGCTGCCGCTGTAGGGAGGAGTATCTAAACCATTTGGGTTGTCGTTAATGACCGGACTAGCCGCAATGATGGCATTAACCATATTATTGTAACCCTGGCTCCTGATCAGACTGCCGAGCAGATTGGCATCTCCAGTCCAGGTAATGTTGCTTACGCTGCTGTAGACCACTGGTGTGTCGCCGGCGGCGATGTAGGCGGCTAAGGCGGCCTCGGCATTTAAGCTGGTTAAGCTAAGCAACAGTCCTGCGGTCAGTATGGGTGGGTTTAATCGCATAATCATTATCCATGCATGAAAGTTTAAAATGTTGCCAACGGTTTGCGACCTAGCCTTTTGCATTTGAAAATAATTTAACGCAAAACACTTGGGGCTTAGAGATTTTAAGCCATAGACTCCCTTGAGCAGTTCTTATTATCTTGGCTTGTGAATTTTGTCAAGTTTTCCATAACTATAAGGCTTGGGTATCACATTACGAATTGGGTGGGCAATGCTGACAAATGCTTCAACGGAAGCAAGACCACTCTCAAGGTGTCGGTCATTTTAAACCTGATCTTTGCCGCTGAGATTGCCAACTATCAATGACTACACTGAGCCGATGGCACCATTTCACCCATTTAAAACCGGCTATAAACAAGAGCGTAATCTTTTAGGGATCGCTGGTCTGATTGATCATTGGCGTTTGCAAATATTTTTTAAGAATATTGCATAACTGTCTTTCACCGAGACAAAGCACATTTTTGTACGCTTCTTTATAACCTTTCTGTTTTCCAGCGATAAATTGCAGGTGAAATGCTTTTTTAAAGGCACAATAAGTCTGCTAAAGTATCGGCCAAATGCACTATAGCGAGGTTGTTAACGTGTCTTCAGAATTTCAATTGCCTACGCTAGGCTGGCGCGAATGGTTGGCTTTGCCGGAATTTGAAATAGCGCAGATTAAAGCCAAAATAGATACCGGGGCACGCTCTTCGGCTCTACATGCGTTTGTAATTGACCCCTATCAAAAAAATAACCAGGGCTGGCTGATGTTTGCCATACATCCGTTCCAAAAAAGGGACGATATTGTGGTGGAATGTCATGCGCCCATAAAAGATCATCGTTTGGTTTCTGACTCCGGCGGGCATAAGCAACGTCGCTATGTCATTGAAACAAAAGTCGCATTAGGCACTAACCTGATCGCTGCCGAGATTACCTTAACCAATAGAGACAGTATGCGCTTTCGCATGTTACTGGGCCGTACCGCCATAAACCAACGCTTTATTATTAATCCTAGCGTCTCTTATGTGCAAGGTAAACCCAGTAGTGCTGGATAGTTTTAATCACCCGTCCAGCGTACCAAACGGGCAAGACTTGTTAAAACTAACTGGCTTCTTCTGCAGTGATTTTGCCATCGTTATTTTTATCCAATTCGACAAACCATTTATTGCGTGAATCGTTATATTCAGTTTCAGTAACTTTTTTATCGCCATTCGCATCCAATTTTGCAAACACCTTTTCGGGCACTGGTGCGCTTGGCGGTTTTTCTTGCTGGGTTTGGTTATGCTGCATACTGGTAAATTCTTCTTTGCTTAATTGTTTATCGCCATTACGGTCTTTTTTACTAAACATTTCAGCGGCATGTTGTTCGGCAGCTTTCATATACTCAGTCTGATTGATCGCGCCATCATTGTTCGCATCATTCTCTTTAAAATGAAGGCCCGAATCGGATCTTATCCCGCCGGGAGACTGGGTTTGCTTACCTTGAAAGTCTGCGTAACGTTCTAAAAACTCTTTTAACGTTATTTCCTTGTCCCCATTGACATCCATGCTTTTAAATCGGTCGGCGGCTGAGGCTAAAAACTCTTCTTTTGTAACCTGTTTATCACCATTAGTGTCAAATCGGGTCATAAAGTAGTTATTTTTACCATTATCCTGGCTACCATTTTTTTCGTAGTAGGCAAATACGTAAGAGTGCGTAAGAGCCAATGTAACAAGTGCCACGGTTTTAATTTTCATAGTGAAACGCTCCTGGAATTCGAGATGAGTAATGCTATTTTTCTTGCCCGCTAACACTAACGGTACGCTGATTAACAACAACTGAATCTTTATTCGTCTGCATTACTGGGGCTTCTGCCCTTTCACATCTCAGCAAAATCATCATTTGTCGCTCATGGGAATAATTCCCTTTTTTTGACACTTTATAGTGGTTACTACCTGCCTTGGCTATGATAGCCGACACAAACAATAACCAAGAGTGTACTATGAAAAAACTTACCTGTGGCGTGATTGGGCTACTTGGCTTGTCTGCCATGTCTATAGCGATTGGCGAAGATAAACAATCAACAGAATTGGATACGATTGAAGTAATTGGCGTTACACCGTTACAAGGGAGTGGGGTAGAAAAAGATAAGATCCCCGCTAATGTGCAAACCGTAACGAAAGAGCAATTACACAAAGCTCAGACAACTACGTTAGCTGACTATATCAATCGCTACTTGGGCAGCGTACACGTCAACGAAGCGCAAAATAATCCGTTGCAACCGGATATTTATTATCGTGGTTTTGTAGCTTCTCCGCTGTTAGGGTTGCCGCAAGGTTTATCGACTTATGTTAACGGCATTCGCTTTAATGAACCATTTGGCGACTCCGTCAACTGGGATTTAATTCCGCAAGGCGCTATCGACAATATGGCGTTATATCCTGGCTCAAACCCAGTTTATGGTTTAAATACCCTGGGCGGTGCGATTTCAGTTAAAACTAAAACAGGCTTCTCAGCTCCCGGGCATCAAATTGAAGTTTACGGCGGTTCATGGGACAGGCATTCAGAAGAGCTGACCACCGGCTGGAACAATGGCACCTGGGGGTATTTTTTAGATTTACATCATTTTGAAGAAGAAGGCTGGCGGGATTTTTCTCCAAGCAAGGCGGATCAGGCATTTGGTACGCTAAGTTGGCGCGGCGATAAAGGCTCTCTAGATTTAACATTGGGTGCCAATGATAACAAGATGCTCGGCAATGGTGCGGTACCGGTACAATTGTTAGAGCAACACAGAAAGGCGATATTTACCCATCCCGACCAGACCGTCACCCGTATGTTCTTCTCTGAGCTGGAAGGTAAGTATGCGCTGACCGACAACATTGAATTAAGTGGTAACGCCTACTTCCGGCAAAATCGCATAAAAACCTTCAATGGCGACGATAGCGATTATGATGATTGCGAAGACGATTCTGGATTCTTGTGTGAGGAAGGTGAGGATGATCCACTCGTGAACACAAAAGGGCGGCAGATATTGGCTGATGATGATGTCGAAGGGGCTACCAATAACACCAGTCAAACCCATATGCGCAGCCGTGGTGGTACTTTGCAAAGTGCTTTTGCTCAGGACTTGTTCAGTCATAAAAATAATCTGATAGTCGGTGTAAATTATGATTATGCAGAAGTGCATTATGCAGCCGACACAGAGCTTGGCTCACTAACACCCGACAGAGGCACTACCAGTAGCGGCGTTTTTGTGGATGAATCCAAAGTCCGCTTGCATACCGACACCTCGACAGTTGGCGTCTATCTAACTGACAGCTTTTCTATCACAGACAAATTAACCGCGACCATAGCGGGGCGTTATAACTACATCCACATCAACATGGATGATCAATATGTAACCGACCCGTCGAAAACTTTAAACGGCTCGCATACCTATGAAAGACTTAATCCTTCAGGGGGGTTAACTTATAAGATCTTGGATAATTTGACCGTTTACGGTAATTACAGTGAATCCAATCGTGCGCCTTCACCGATGGAGTTAAGTTGTGCCGATCCCGAAGCGCCTTGCAAGCTGCCCAACGCCTTCTTGGCCGACCCACACTTGGAACAGGTGGTGGCAAAAACCTATGAAGGCGGCTTCAGGGGCAATCTAAATAAAGCGCTGGGCAAAGGTGATTTAAACTGGAACCTGGGCTATTTCCATACCACCAATGGCAATGACATTATTTTTAACCGCAGTGGCGATAGCGTCAGCGAAGGATTTTTCAGTAACGTCGGCAAAACCCGTCGGTATGGTGTTGAGGCAGGAGCCACTATTAATTATCCGCAATTGTTCAGCCAAATTGATGACTGGCATTTTTCAACCAACTATACCTATCTGAACGCCCGCTTTTTAAGTGGTTTTAGAACACAAGACCCGGTTGATGAAGATAACGAAGCAGGTGTTAATGTTGTGAAAGGCGCAAAAATACCAGGAATCCCTGAGCATATGTTTAAAGCGACTATTGGGGTCGATTTATGGCAACGCTTGTCTTTAGGATTTAGCGGTTTGTATAGCGGTGATCGTTTCTTAAGAGGCGATGAGTCAAACAGAACGTCAAAGCTTTCGGGATATTGGTTATTTAATGCGACTGCAGAATATAAAGTAACTAAAAATTTCGCGGTTTTTGGCAAAATCGACAATATCTTTGATGAACATTACAGCAGCTTTGGCGTTTATGGCAATGCCACAGAGGTATTGGGACCTTCTTATGATGATGGTCGCTTTGTCTCACCCGGAATGCCTAGAGCAGGCTGGATTGGTGTGCGTTTAAGCATGTAAAGTTGCTTTTTGTTGAGAGCAAGGATGCTCAAGACGCAAACACTTGGGTATTTTATTCAGGCAATAAAAAGCCCGCATAGAGCGGGCATGTCGAGTAAATTATTTTTGTTATTATTCGTTACACTTTAACGATACTCAAACAGTTACACTAATTTTTATTATTGTTATCAACATAGCCTATAAGGCTATCCCCCCTCAAGGTCGGTTTGCACCGTGCCCGCTCCTTCAAGCGCAGCCATTCTATCGCTAATAAAATGTTAGTGTCTATTAAAAAATTTGGTTTTTTCAAAAAAAAGATGACATTAAATTAAAATCAAATAGAAAACAGAAACTTAAGAACAAG
The DNA here is from genome assembly GCA_965247565.1 of Methylococcales bacterium. GTDB lineage: Bacteria > Pseudomonadota > Gammaproteobacteria > Methylococcales > Methylomonadaceae > CBDFHF01. The sequence goes on from CBDFHF010000003.1 coordinate 335,713, forward strand.
AAAACAATGTCTTTTGATTGATATTATAGGCAAATAATACCCCATTATTTGAGCTATTAAGTATCTGTTCACAAACCCACATAGCAAGCCTTTATCGATTGCGTTTAGCCTCCATCATCTCATCTATAAAAAACCTGAGCCTAGCATCTACAATAGCCGATAACTGCGGATTTAAACCTTTAGAAGTCTGCGCTAACTTGCATTGCTGAATGGCTTCCATAGTTTGTCCGGTCGCATAATAATAATCAGCCAAGTAACGATGAGATTCTGCCGGTTGATTCAGGTCGCTGTATACTTGAGCTAATAGCTGGGAATAATTAGGCTGCTGCTGGACTCTTGTCGTTAACGAAAATAACAACTTGCGAGCCTGTTCCGCTTTCCCTATTTTTAATAGTGAGGAGATGTATTCCAGCTTGATAGCCTCGTTACCAGGAAATTGCTCAGTTAAGTTTTTATAACGAATGAGTGCCTGGGTATAATCCCGTGATTCCAAAGACGTACGAGCAAGCGCCGCCAAATACTGTGCCTGCTCAGGATACTCTTTTGCTAATTGCTGAAAAATTTCTTCTGCCTCTTTAAAGCGTTGCGTATGCAATAAAGTAAGTCCCAAGCCATACTGAGCCACGGTCCGTTGTACTGGCGTCCCTTGGGTTGTTCCGGTTTGAAAAAATTTAACTATGTCTGCACTGTCTTTACCGGTCAGCACACGCAACTTTGCTCTTGTCAATAAATAACCGAGCGAATCACCGAACTGTTTGTAGGGATAGGTATCGGCCCGCCCGCGCGTGTCAGAAATCCGGGAAACCGTCACTGGATGGGTCTGTAAAAACTCCGGAATATTACGCCCAGAATAACGACTAGATTGTTGCAAACGCTCGAAAAAAGTTGGCATACTGCGCGGATCGAATTGAGAACCCACCAGAGTCTGCATACCGACCCGATCAGCCTCTGCTTCGTTTTCGCGAGTAAAATCGATTTTAAATTGCAGATTTCCCGCCATGACAGCGGCAATGGGCACCATACCACCCTGTCCAGATTGAGATCCTGCACTCATGGCCAGCGCAACCGCTGCCGCAGTTGCGATAAGATTTGGAATAGTTCGCTGCTTATCCGCCTCATAAGCTCGGTATAGATGGCGTTGAGTCACATGAGCAATTTCATGCGCCATAACCGCCGCTAATTCGCTTTCCTCCTCGGTAGCCAAAATTAATCCCGCGTTAACGCCGATATACCCACCAGGGCCAGCAAACGCATTAATGTCTTTTTCCATTACCACAAAAAAATGAAAGGGATGGCCGGGATCATCACTATTCACTGAAAGGCGCTGTCCAATAGATTCAACATATTGCTGAATCTCTGCATCCTGATTAATGGGAACCTGCGTATGCACACTTCTAAAGAACGCTTCACCCAATTGCAATTCCTCTGCCGGTGAGATTAGTCTTCCTGTGGAATCCCCCATATCGGGTAATTCGATTTTATTAATCGGTTCTGCTACAGCAATTACTGAGTCCAGAATAAGACTCAATGCAATAGCAATGGTGATGGGTTTTAATTTCATAGCGTATCGGACTCAATAAATACAGCAAAGTTTCCTGCCGTAAACAACCAAAGTTTAAGCGTTACCAGCAAAAATTAAGTATAAAATAGCTGAACATAATTATAAGACACTCTTGCTACGCTCAACCTTGTCAGCCCCATGAAATTTGCCATTCAAATTAACACCAGCCCCTATCAGTCAAATGCCGGTTACAGCGCATATCAATTTATTAATGCTGCATTGGTAAAAGGTCATGAAATTTTTAGAGTGTTTTTTTACCACGATGGTATTTACCATGCCTTTAAATTTGCCACTCCTCCCGATGATGAACTGCAATTTTCTGCGCAATGGACTGCTCTGGCCCAGAAATATCAGCTGGATTTAGTAATATGTATTTCTGCAGCTCAACGGCGCGGGTTACTGTGCAATGACGAAGCACAACGGCAAGGCAAGCAAGATGATGATTTGGCACCAGGTTTTCGCATTTCCGGCCTCGGTCAGCTGGTTGAAGCCACCCTGATAGCCGATCGCTTTATCGTGTTTGGTTAATGACGAAAAACTACTTATTTGTGTTAAGAAAACCTGCGCATAGCGGCGCTTATGTTCAGGAGATGCTGGATATAATTTTAACCACCGCAGCATTCGACCAGAATGTGAGTATTTTGTTACTGGATGACAGTGTGTTTCAACTTAAAAACAATCAGAATCCCGAAATAAACGGCATGAAAGATACGGCCGCTATTTTTAAAGCTTTGGAAATCTATGATGTCAACGCTATCTATAGCGAAGTGGAATCTCTACAGGAACGCGGTTTAAAGCCCGTTGACTTATGTTTGCCTGTGCAAGCGCTGTACAGAAAGGATATTTCCAGCTTTACAAAACGCTTTGATGTGGTACTTTCTGGCTAATGATGCTCAATACACTGGCTTAAGGCGCACAAGATCAGCTAATTCCCCTAAAAAATACAGCCACGAAGAACCTAGACTAATAGCTTACGCTAACATACGCAGGGCTATGTCTTACTTGGCTCTGGCCTTACCAATTTATTAGCCTTACTTATACTTATGGAAAATTTTACCTTCTTTCCGTCACTAGCGGGTGGCATGCTAATCGGGATCAGCGTTTCTTTCTTATTACTATTTACCGGCCGCATCGCCGGTATTAGTGGAATGTTACAAGGCGCATTAAAAACACCAGAAAGTGGTCGTTTGTGGGGATTCGTGTTCCTAGTTGGGCTCGCTCTAGGTGCTTATGCTTTCCAACTTATTGCGCCAGATTTTAATACACCACGTCAACATTACCCACTTCCATTGCTTGCTAGCGGTGGTTTTTTGGTGGGCCTTGGTGCTGCAATGGCAAATGGCTGCATTAGTGGACATGGCATTTGTGGACTCGCTCGACTTTCATCCCGGTCGCTCACTGCCGTCAGCATTTTTATGGTATCCGGCATGGTAACTGTCTATATTATTCGCCATGTTTTGGGATTAACAGTATGAAGTATCATTTAGTCACTTTGCTTTTAGGCATACTGTTTGGCGTGGGCTTATCACTTTCACACATGATTGATCCTGATAGAGTACTAGATTTTTTAGACATTACCGGCCGATGGGATCCGAGTCTGCTATTTGTGATGATGGGGGCGCTACCTCTGGCGATTGTAACTTTTAAATGGGTACTCAAACGTCCGAAGCCGATATGGGCAGAGCAATTTCAACTACCTAAAAAAACAGTTATCGATAGAACACTGATTATAGGTGCGACTACTTTTGGAATTGGCTGGGGGATGAGCGGTTATTGTCCAGGACCTGCAGTTGCCAGCTTAGGCACTATGACCACTGAGGCATTCATTATGATCGTCACTATTTATCTGGGTTTCTTTGCTTATACGCTGTTTGATAAAAGAAAAAACGCCTGAGGTATTTTAACAAGCGAATCTGCGGCAACTCATCTGAATAATCTCGAAAGGTTAGATTATCCGCTTAATTTTGGGCTTACACGAACCGCTGGCAGATATGTCACTGTAACTGAAGCTGTATAACTAAAAACAGCCTAGAACCATTCAAACGCTGACGACGCCTACTGTGGGTATAACGCAACTTAGATTTAGAAAACTGCGGGCAAAAAAAATGCGACTTGTTAGTCGCATTAAAAGAAGGATATAAAAACTCTAGCTTTCCGAAGAACTTGCATCTCAAGAGTTGCGAGTATATTAACGATAAATAATAGAGTTGGGAATGTGGCAAATTGTCGCAGTCTATGTTAATCGGTCTAAAAAGTTGCTTAACTTTGCAAAATCATTAATCGATATATTCTCCGCGCGCAGTTTTGGGTCTATGTTCAGACTCATCATATCTTGCTCGGAAATAGTTTTTTTTAGTGAATTACGTAAAGTTTTTCGGCGTTGAGAAAAAGCTTGGGTCACAACCTGTTTAAAGTTGTTCATGTTATCAACTTGAACTGGTGTCTGTTGATGCGGTACTAACCGAACGATAGCGGACATCACTTTAGGCGCAGGATCAAAGCTTTCAGGTGGCACATCAAATAAAAGCTCGGCGGAGCAGTAATACCTCATCATTACACTTAATCGACCGTATTTTTTACTGCCTGGCTGGGCACAAATTCTGTCGACAACTTCTTTTTGCAGCATGAAGTGCATATCTGAGATGATTGTAGCGTTATCAAGCAAATGAAACATTAATGGTGTTGAAATGTTGTAGGGCAGATTACCAATCACACGTAGTTTTTCATTGCTTTCAACCAATTTAGAAAAATCAAACCGTAAGGCATCACCGCTATGAATTTGTAATTTTGGATGGTTTTTGAATTTCTCCTTCAGTATCAATACCAAATCCCTATCTAATTCAACCACATCAAGACGTATTTTTTCGCTCAAAAGTGGCTCTGTTAAAGCACCCAAACCTGGACCTATCTCAACCCAGTGCTCATCAGGCTTGGCTGCAATGCTAGCAAGAATGTTATAAATAATGCCGTAGTCTTGAAGAAAATTCTGACCAAAACGCTTGCGGGCTGTATGTGTCATTTTTATAACCGGTTGGCAATCATGATTAAAGCAGTTTCTAAGGCGTATTCCAGGCTACCGAGCTCTGCTTTGCCAGTACCCGCTAAATCCAAAGCGGTACCATGGTCTACGGAGGTACGAATAATCGGCAGTCCCAACGTAATATTGACTGCTTGACCGAAGCCTTTGTATTTCAACACCGGCAAGCCTTGGTCATGGTACATCGCTAACACAGCATCAGCATCATCCAAATATTTAGGCGTAAATAAGCTATCAGCAGGTAATGGTCCAATCAAATTACAGCCTTGTTTACGTAAGCTATCGAGGACTGGCTCAATAATATCAATTTCTTCCCGCCCCAGATGGCCTGATTCACCTGCGTGTGGATTAAGTCCACAAACCAGAATTTTTGGAGTCATCAGATTAAAGCGCGAGCGTAAATCTTGATCTAATATGCGCACGACATTTCTTAAACGCGTATGTGTAATCGCCGAGCTGACTTCGGATAATGGCAAATGGGTGGTAACCAAAGCGACACGCAAACCAGACGTTGCCAGCATCATAACAGGTTGTCCACCGGTGATTTCAGAGATGTATTCGGTATGCCCGCTAAAAACATAACCCGCATCGTTGATAACACCTTTATGGACGGGACAAGTAACCATGGCATCAAACAGGCCGTCTAAGCAGCCTTTTGCTGCTTTAGTGATAGTTTTTAATACATATCGACTGTTAGCGCGATTTAACTTGCCACACTCAACAACAGGTTCAGCAAGCTCTGTTGACAACACAGTTAAAAAACCCGCTTTTTGTGCTTGCGCGGCTAATGAACTGTCAAATTCATTTATTTGCAACGATAAACCTAATTGCTCTGCGCGTTGCATTAATAGTTGTGGATTGGCAATTACTGTCAGTTGACAGGGTAAATCTTGTTGGGCTAACTGAATGCAAAGATCAGGGCCTATACCTGCTGGTTCACCCGGTGTCAGTGCGATTCGTGGTAAAAAAGCAGTTTTAGCCATGCAATCAAATATAAAATTGATGATTTTACAACATTACTGCAAAGAAATTTTTAAAATGCAGCAGCGAATGATTAGCTCTATCTAACCCGGCGCTAATTTTAAAATGGCAAACGAAAACAAAACACGAAAAAAAACCCTGATTGAAGCATCAATCAGGGTTTTTAGATTCAATCCAAAAAATCAGATCAATTAATTAGGTAAAGCAAATACTGTTAGAGTACCACCTAATTTGGTAAAAGAACTCAAGCTTCTGTAAGCGCCTACAGCTCCCAAACCTTCTGAACCGGACTTGTCTGTGCCGTCATCTAAGCCAGCCGCAATACCAATACCTGCCCAGCCGCCGATGCCTGAAAGAACACCAACATATTGTTTGCCGTTATAACTCCAAGTATTAACATTGCCGATAATGCCAGAAGGAGTTTTGAACTTATACAACTCTTTGCCTGTTTTAGCATCAACTGCTTTCAGGTAGCCTTCCAGTGTACCGTAGAATACTACACCACCGGCTGTGGCAACGGATCCTGACCAAACAGAGAATTGTTCTTTGTTGGACCAAACGATTTTACCTGTTTTGGCATCCCAAGCAGTGAACTGACCCAAGTTGGTGGTGTCGTCGGGTTTACCGGTTAATACGTCAGCGCCAGCTGGCATCATAGATAGTGTTGCACCTACATACGGTTGGCCAGCTGTGTATGAAACTTCAAACGGTTCGTAGTCCATACATAAGTGGTTACCAGAGATATAGAACAAACCAGTTTGTGGAGAGTAAGAAACAGGCTGTTGGTTTTTAGATCCTAACGCAGCAGGGCAAATGCCTTTTGAGTTAACGTCTTCACCATTTTGCTCTGTTGAGTACTTAGATACGACTTGTGGACGACCGGTTTTCATGTCAACGTGGCTAGCCCAGTTAACTGATTTGTCGAATTTTTCAGCAACCAACAATTCACCTGTTTCACGATCTAACGTATAGCCAAAGCCGTTACGGTCGAAATGCACGATGGTTTTGTGCATTTTGCCTTTGACTTCTTGGTCAACTAAAACAGTTTCATTAATACCATCAAAGTCCCATTCGTCATGTGGAGTCATTTGGTAAACCCATTTAACTTCACCGGTGTCTGCATCGCGAGCCCATAAAGACATAGACCATTTGTTGTCGCCCGGACGTTGTACTGGGTTCCAAGTAGAGGGGTTGCCTGATCCGTAATAAACTAGGTTTAATTTAGGATCGTAGCTGTACCAACCCCAAGTAGTACCGCCACCAATTTTCCACTGATCACCTTCCCAAGTGCTGGTGCTCGAATCTTTACCAACTTTTTCAATGCTGCCGTCTTTCCAGGTTGTCGTTTTGCTGGCATTGATCAAAGTATCTTTATCAGGACCGATACTATAGCCTTTCCAGGCTAACTCACCGGTGTTGATGTCATAAGCAGCCAAGAAGCCGCGCACACCAAATTCGCCACCAGAGATACCGGTTAAAACCTTATCTTTAACGACTAAAGGCGCATTGGTGTTGGTCATACCCAATTTTGGGTCGCCGTTCTGGACGCTCCAAACGCGTTTACCGGTTTTAGCGTCTAAAGCAGTTAACACTGTATCAGATTGCTGTAAGAAAATTTTGCCGTCGCCGTAAGCCAAACCACGATTTACAGTGTCGCAACACATCACAGGAATAGTGACATCAGCATCTTGAGTTGGAGTGAATTCCCAGATAACCGATTGCGTTTTTTGATCTATCGCAAATACAGTGTTAGGGAACGGAGTGTGAATGTAAAGTACATCGTTCACGACCAGTGGACCACCTTCATGACCACGTAGAACACCTGTTGAAAAAGACCAGGCTGGTTGAAGGTTTTTTACATTGCTTGCAGTAATCTGATCAAGGTCACTGTAACGAGTGCCAGCATAATTACCGCCCCATGTAGCCCAGTTGGCCGAGTTTTGGGTTAATTTTTCAACTTCGCTGTTAGCAGATGAAATTCCAGGCGCGGCTAATAATGCAGCCACACTTGAAGCAAGCAGCCAGCTTTTTAAAGGCTTCTTCATATATTTTTCTCCTGATACCCTGTTGAACGACAGAATATTTGTTATGTTTTTAAGACTAATATTAGTTTTTGGTATGAATTTTTAATCCCTAGCTACGGGAAATTTTCACTCCAAGCTCCTAGATTTAACGATTTTTATCAAAAAGTCAAATTTTATAGGCGTCTATCTTAAGCGAATGCCTGTAAGAATTTGATTATGAACAAAGTAGTTTCTGATAAGCCTTAATTAGCTTGTTTGTTAGCAATGTGTTAACCAGAGTGGTTTTATCTAATGTCATCTTTCGACCAATCATGTCTTAACTTTAACAATAAACTTACTTTGTTTTGAAGGCCGCTAAAAATTAAAGATGATTAAGATTTTGTGACAAGAAACCAAACTTATTACTTTTAATTCAACAAAAAGCAGACTAAAGTTGGCAAAATTGTTGGATTTATTTGCTTGCTAGTCGATTTTTTTTAGCTTAATTAAGTAAACACGGCGATCATCCGCCCTAACTATTTCAAATCGTAAATTATCCACCTCTAAGCTTTCGCCCCTCTTGGGCATGTGTTCCAGCTGACTGACAATAAATCCGCCTACGCTGTCGTATTCATCGGTAGCCAAATTTGTGGAGAAATACTCATCAAACTCATCCATCGGCATCAATGCCTTAATCATAAACTCATGTTCATTTCGCTGAAAAACATAGCCCTCATCTTCATGGTCGTCATGTTCGTCTTCTATCTCACCAACAATTTGCTCTAGTATGTCTTCAATGGTGACTAGGCCAGCCGCCTGTCCGTATTCATCGACAACTATTGCCATGTGATTGCGGTTGGTACGCAATTCCTTAAGCAACACATTTAAGCGCTTACTTTCCGGAACCACACAGGTAGGTCGCATTACTTCATGCACCTTTAAAAGCTTGTTTTCGAAAGCTTTAGCCAATAAATCTTTAGCCAGCAAAATACCGATCACTTTACTTCTGTCCCCTTCAATAACCGGAAACCGAGAATGGCCAAACTCTATGACTAAAGGCAGAATTGTTTCTAATTCTGCATCATGCGGGATCACAACCATTTGGATACGGGGGATCATAATATCTCTAACCCGCATTTGGGAAACTTGTATAGCTCCCTCAATCATGGATAATGCATATGTATCCAGTAACCGCTTTTCGCGGGCTTCCCTTAAAATTTCTAAAAGATCATCTAAATCTTGCGGCTCCCCAGTCAACAAGTGGCTAATTTTATCTACCCAGCTTTTCTGAGGTGCCTGCTTACTCGGAGGATAGTCTTCAGTCATTATTGATTTACCTCTACATAAGGATTATCTATCTGCAATTGATTAAGAATGGCTATTTCTTTGTCTTCCATAATACCAGCCTCATCGTCTTCGATGTGATCATAACCTAGTAAATGCAATACACCATGCACAATAATATGCGCCCAATGATCCAAAACTCTTTTATGCTGCTGGTGCGCCTCTTTTTCTATTACCGGAGCGCAGATCACCAGATCACCCAATAGATCCAAATCAAACCCTTCTGGCAAATCTGCCGGAAAACTCAAGATATTGGTAGGGCCCACTTTATGTCGGTAACGCTCATTCAATTCTGCACTTTCTTGTTCGTCAACTATTCGAATAACAATTTCTGTATCTTTAGAGAAATCAGCTAAAGCGGCATCCACCCAACACTGCAATTGCTCAGGTGGAGGCTGGTTTTCAGAGGTAAAAACTGCCTGTATATCCAGATAATTCATTATGTGTTGTTATGCGTTTTTTCGTAGGCTTCGTAAGCAGAAACAATACGTTGCACTAATGGATGTCTTACTACATCGCGCACACCAAAAAAAGTGAAACTAATACCTTCGACGTCCTTCAATACATCCAGAACATGCCGTAATCCAGACATTTTTTGTGAGGGCAAATCTATTTGCGTGACATCACCGGTAACAACCGCAGTCGACCCAAAACCAATACGCGTCAAAAACATTTTGATCTGTTCCGTTGTAGTATTCTGTGCCTCATCTAGAATGATAAATGCGTCATTAAGGGTTCGCCCACGCATAAACGCGAGCGGCGCAACCTCAATTACACCTTTATCAAGCATTTTCTCTACCCGCTCAAAACCTAGCATTTCATACAAAGCATCGTACAAAGGCCGCAAATAGGGATCTACTTTTTGCGCCATGTCTCCAGGCAAAAAACCCAGCTTTTCACCTGCTTCTACGGCGGGACGCACTAAAATTATCTTACTGACTTTCTCACTCTGTAAAGCTTCAATCGCACAAGCTACCGCTAAATAGGTTTTACCGGTACCCGCAGGGCCAACGCCAAAATTGACATCGTGAAACATTATTTTTTGCAAATACTGTTGCTGATTAAGCCCTCGCCCCCTGATCATGCCGCGTTTTGTCTTAATAGCAATTTGTTGTTGCTCATTAGATTGCTCTGGTGATAAAGCGGCATCGACAGAGGCATCTTGCATAGCCAAGTGAATTAATTCGGCGGTGAGCAATTCTTTTTCAGTACTATCGAATAGGTTTTGCATGACGGCACACGCTGCCTTTACGGAGGCGTCTAATCCGGTAATTTGAAACTGATGTCCTCGATTAGCGATCTCAACTTGCAAGCGCGACTCAATTTGACGCAAGTTGGCATTAAATTGGCCGCAAAAATTAGCCAACCTGTCGTTATCGGCTGGAAGTAAAGAAATTTCTTGAGAGATCATAGAGGGGATTACGAGTGATTGACGATAATTTTATCGACAGCCGAATCGACCATCCGACCACGAAGAGAATTGGGCAATGCTTCCGCTATCAATACATCCACAAACTGTCCCGTTAAACGAGGATGGCCAATAAAATTTACCACTCTGTTGTTCTCAGTTCGACCTTGCATTTGTAATGGATTCTTTTTCGATTGACCCTCGACCAGAACCGTTTGCACCGTACCAATCATCCGTTGCGAAATAGCTGTACTCATTTCGTTAATGCGATTCTGAAAGCGTTCCAGCCGTTGTTTTTTTATTTCAGCGGGAACGTTATCTGGCAAATCCGCCGCAGGCGTACCTGGGCGTGGGCTGTAAACAAAGCTAAATGATAAGTCAAAACCGATTTCTTCAACAAAAGCCATGGTTTCCTCGAATTCAGCATCGGTTTCACCAGGAAAACCAATGATAAAATCGGACGACAGAAAAATATTAGGTCGGACTTTTCGTAATTTATGGATAATTTCCAGATAATCAGCGCGAGTATGGCCGCGTTTCATCATTTTTAAAATATGATCGCTACCGCTTTGCACCGGCAAATGTAAATGATCAACTAGCTGGGGAATTTCCGCAAAAGCCTCTATCAACGCATCGGAAAACTCCATGGGGTGAGATGTAGTAAACCGAATTCGATCGATACCCTCGACCGCGGCAACGTAATGTAACAATAACGCAAAATCGGCAATATCACCGTCATCCATAACCCCGCGATAAGCATTAACATTTTGCCCCAGTAAATTAATTTCGCGCACCCCTTGTTTAGCCAAAGCGGTAATTTCGGTTATTACATCATCCAAGGGCCGACTGATCTCTTCGCCCCGCGTGTAAGGCACCACGCAAAAAGTACAATATTTGCTGCAACCCTCCATCACCGATACAAATGCTTTTGGACCTTCAGCCCTGGGCTCCGGCAGAGCATCGAATTTTTCAATTTCAGGGAAAGACACATCCACAACCGGCTGCTGCTTCTCACGGGCTTTATCGAGCAATTGCGGCAAGCGGTGTAGGGTTTGCGGGCCAAATACAATATCTACAAACGGCGCACGTTTTTGGATGGCAGCACCTTCTTGGCTAGCTACGCAACCGCCAACTCCAATAATAACATCAGGGCGTTTATCTTTTATCTTTCGCCATTTACCCAAAGCTGAAAAAACCTTTTCCTGGGCTTTTTCGCGAATTGAGCAGGTATTGAGTAACAAAACGTCGGCTTTCTTAGGATCATCAATCAACTCGAAACCATGCGAAGTTTGAAGCACGTCCCGCATTTTATCGGAATCGTATTCGTTCATTTGGCAACCGTTGGTTTGAATATAAAGTTTTTGTGTCATATTTTTTGAGTCGTTATTCGAAAATCACTACGATTAGATTACCCATTTTCGCTGTGGCGGCAAGTTCCAACATTACCCAACAAAAAAGCCTTTACCAACCGGCAAAGGCTTAATAAATTCGTCAGTATTGTAACCTGAATACGATTCAAACCAGTAAATTGTCGTTGCACTAGCCTCCATCCTTCCCTATTTGGCACTAACTTTGGCGATCAAGCCAAATTTGGGATGATCCATGTAATTTAACTCATCCAATTTAAACTGACGACTCTCATTGAGTCGGTATATCAGTCCGCCGCTGGAACTGTCGCCACTCGGCGAATATTCTAAATCAGCTTTTAGCTGCAACGCTTGACTGCGTTGCACCAATACAAACCCATTGATACGCCCATCAGGGCTGGTAATACGAACCGGAGCGCTCACCATGCCTTCTTCGATTTTTTGGACCCAGCCGACATGTAACAAAGGTTGATAAGCTGAATTACGTGATAAGCCAGCGTAGCTGTCTTTAAGTGATAGTGTTTCTGCCTTTTTATAATCCGAAAGTTCATACAAATTAGCAGGCCAAGTTATTTCGCTACCCATCTGATCAAAAACTTCCGTACTGGGCATATCTTGCGAAAAAACAATTAATTCCACTTGATATTCGCCGCTTTCAGCCCAAAGCGAATGGCTAAAACAACCTAAAATGGCAAATATCACATAAATTGTCACTTTCATTTTTTACCCTTGATACAACATCGTTATGTACACCTACACTATTATATAAATACATGCACTGGGCGCTACAGTTGAGCAATCCGGCTATATACCTATTCGATCAGCTTAAACCCCAGTTTTAGTGTATCCGCGCAATGGTTGATACTTTCCTAGGCTGGCCAAGCACCATGGGGACAACATAACATCGGTGGGCGCGGAAAAGCGGCGATTCCGCAAAACTTAATGTACATAAGACTTGGCAGCGTAAATATGCCATCAACCACCTCAAGACTTTTCGTATAGCTTTGAAACATTTCTATTCCTTTCCTGACATAAAAGGGACGAAACTGACCGACTCCAATTCTTCAACTTCATAGCCACTATCAGTGCGAATAACGCGTTGTAACTGTTGACTGCCAACTTTACCAATGGGAATTACCATGACACCGCCAACGGCCATTTGCTGCAACAGCATCTCGGGGATCTCCGGCGGCGCCGCCGCGACCAGAATACCATCGTAAGGCGCATAATCCGGCCACCCCCATCCGCCGTCGCTGTGCATATAGCTCACATTTTTCAGCCTAAGTTCCCATAAATAGCCCTTAGCCTTACGCTGCAGTGGCAAAATTCGCTCCACTGAATACACATGATCAACTAATTGAGCCAAAATGGCAGTCTGATAACCACAGCCCGTGCCTATTTCCAGCACCTTACCTAACTGTCCAAACTCTAGCAAACTCTCAGTCATTTTTGCGACTATATAAGGTTGGGATATCGTTTGGTTAAATCCTATGGGTAACGCAGTGTCTTCATAAGCCCTACTGGCCAATGCCTCATCTACAAAAATATGCCTTGGCGTTTCGCGCATCACATTGAGTATTTTATTGCTGGTAATTCCTTGCTCTGATAATCGATTTATCATCCGATCACGTGTGCGTCGGGAAGTCATGCCTATCCCTTGCAGGGTGTGCATCATAAAATAATCTCCTTCGGTAGCCATGCTTCTAAAGCATTTATTCGTTCATACCAAGTTAAATCCAATTGCAAGGGTGTCACCGACACGTAACCGGTATTAATTGCATAAAAATCGGTGCCGGGGCCAGCGTCCTGCTCCGCACCTGGCGGACCTACCCAATAAATTGTACGCCCGCGTGGATCTTGACCTTTAATAACTGGCTCAGCTTTATGCCGCTGGCCTAGCCGTGTTGCCTGATAACCCTTCAAATTTACAATTGCCACATCGGGCACATTAACATTAAGAATAGTGTCTTTGGGTAATGGATTATTCATTAGCTGCTTCAATAGCGTTATCGCAACATGGGCAGCCGTATCAAAAAACACTGGGTTACTTGCTGCTAAAGAAATAGCCACCGCAGGTAAACCCAAAAAACGGCCTTCGGTCGCCGCCGCTACCGTCCCCGAATATAAAACATCATCACCCAGATTGGCGCCATGATTAATGCCGGCAAATACCATATCTGGCTCCTGTTCGAGCAAACCGGTAATTGCTAAATGGACACAATCGGTCGGCGTGCCATCGACTTTAATAAAACCATTGCTCTCCTTATGTGCTCGTAATGGCATTTCCAGTGTCAATGAATTACTAGCGGCGCTACGATTTTTATCAGGAGCAACCACAGATACATCCGCAAAGCGTCGCAATGCGCTAGCCAAAACAACAAGACCTTCCGCCAAGTATCCATCATCATTGCTTAACAAAATACGCATTAGCATTCGCCTTAAGCGGGAATAGCCTATAGAATCAAGCATCTTAGCAACAAAATGCGACAAAATCAGCTTCCGTGACAAAAAAAAACCATTTCTTCAGAGGACAGTGACCTGTTTCGGCAAAGCATTGGCAAGGTGCGCAAGATAGTCAGCGACAAAATATCGCCCGTCGCCTCGTCCAAACCTAAACCTTACCCTAAAAAAGAAGCCCCTGATTTGCGAGACCATCTAAATAAAACCATCTCCGATCAGAGTATTCAAAAAGTCAGTATTGATGATAACTTAAACTTTCTGGCGCCGGGCCAACAAAATAAAGTGCTTAAAAAACTGCGTCAAGGCTACTTTGGCGTTGCCGCCGAGCTTGATTTACACGGATTAACCAGCAACGAAGCTAAGCAGCAACTGCTTAATTTTTTACATTCGTGCGTAGAAAATGGTCATCGTTGTGCTCACATAATTCACGGCAAAGGCTATCGCTCAGCCGATAACCATCCCGTTTTGAAGAATAACCTTAACCTCTGGCTCAGACAACACAAAGACGTACAGGCGTTTTGCTCAGCCCCGTCCAGACAGGGCGGGACTGGCGCTATATTCGTTTTATTGCAACTCCCATAAAAAATTATGCCATCAGTTCCACATAACATTATAAATCCACATAAAACTTGAGCTTAGTAACTTTTACCAAGCAAAACAACTCAAAACAAAAGCATCAAAGCCCGATATCATACAGTTTAAGTAACGCTCACTTTTCGGATACAACCCAGTAATAGAGGACCCCGTAGACCATTTTCTTTTTTTTGCATTGCTTAAAAACACCAGTTTTTGATTTTTGTGAATCGATCGTTGTTTTTTAAACAAGCTCCGCTTAAGAGCTCAAAAAACAATTTCATTTAAGAATCACTTAATTGTTTGCCCGTTACAATCGAATCCAGTTTTGTAAGCCATGTTGTGATAAATGATCATAAATATACTTACATTTCGTTTAACTTAAGAAAACCTCTTAGGATTCTCTCTTGTTATGACAGAGATGGGTTGAGATCTTGAATAGACTCATGCTAGCCCTTTCTCGAACATGAGTAGATATTCGAATTCTAAGACGCTTCCTTAAATCGAAACTCAACAAAGACCGAAGGGAATGTTATGTTTGACGATAATTTTGAAGTTTTTTTAGCAGACACCGAAGAAAGCAAAGCCATTCATTACTCTATACGTTATCAAGTCTATTGCGAAGAAATGGGCTTTGAAAATAAAGAAGATTTTCCTTTAGAACAAGAATTTGATGAATATGATGTCAACGCTGCACACTTCATCGTAAAACACAAGAACAGTGGCCAGTGGATTGGGGCGATGCGTCTTATTTTTAAAAATGACCAACCCTTACCTCTCGAGAAACATTGCAATCTCCACGCCCCACTTAACAAACTCATTTCAGGACATTCCGTTGAATTATCCCGCCTTTGCTTAGTTAAAGAAATCAGAAGGCAATTTAACGACGTAGCCCCTCCGCACGGAGTGGCGGACGAAAGCGAAGAAATACAAGAAACTGATAAGGTTAAATTATTGCGCAGCAGCCAACGACTTAATCGCAGCATTATCTGGGGACTGATTCGCGCCACACTTGAATACGGCTACCAGAATAATATACAAAACGCTCTATTTCTTACCACCAACGCTCTGGCCAAAGTTATCTGCAAAGGTGGATTGGAAATGGTTAACATTGGTGAGCCTTGCAACCACAAAGGTGAGCGCTTACCTTTTAAGATGAACGTTAAGAAAACCTATCACAACCCCATCTGGAAAAACGATTACAAAAACGGTTACCAAGTATTTTCCCAACTATCCGCTCCCTCAAAACGTTCAAAAGCAAGAGCCGCGTAAATAAATAACTTTCAAATCGTCCAGAACTGTAAGCTTAAATGCCAAATTACTGCAAGATAGGGCTGTTTTTTGCCAGATCGCTAGTGATTAATTAAGGAGCTACTCGTATAAAATTGTTTTTCTAAATTACACAAGAACGAAATTCCCATTATTGGATAGGCGTATCTCGAGACCGCCCGTCTAGATACCATCCAATAGTCAGCATATTTTACAAAGCAGTTTTTGTGGGATAGCTCTTCATCACTTGGCTTCAAATTTACTCAACTGACATTTAGCACAGTGACCTATTAAAGCTTTTAGATTCACAGTCTCATAAAAGGCCATCACCGAGACAGCCTATCTATCGTTTCCAAAGACAGGTAGCTTGCGCATAAGGGCTGCTTGCAACTCCAAATACCCTCCCCTATAGCCAGGTAAACTGCCTCCAGAGCCAACTTGTGTCAATTCGGCCTTTTGACGTATTAATTTTCAAACTCTTCGCTTCAATAGTAGTTGCTTTAGCTAAACGAGGACAGACCACCATATTGCTAAACAAATATTTCCAGAGCAAACGCTCAACTCTACTAGTTTAAACCTAGAGGTTTGAAAGCACTCTTTTGCAAAGTTCGGCCGAACCAAAGAATAGCTTTATCAGCAATAAAGCTACACCTTCGAATTCAAAGCGCCATGAGCATGGAACCATTTTAATACGCGTCAGCTTTTTTTACACTTGCAAAAGAACTAACATGATCAACTGCAAGACCACTAACCGTAGCGCATCCCGTGTTGTCGCTAAAAATTATCTGTTATTGCTAGAATTCATTAACACTCAAGTGGTTAGCACTCGATAGCAATTGATTATAACTTTTAAAGCCCATGGCTATATCATTGATTAATAAATATTAAATAACAATTTCTCACAAAATATAGCCACAATGAGACAACACAAAGAACCGGTCACAATCTTTTTTCAGACCACTTAACTCATGCTATTTACAATAACTAAGTGTCCATATTTTTTACACTTAACAAAATATTTGATTACTACATTTTGCCAAACTTAAACAACCGGATCATAAGCTTATGTTTTAATTTGATTTTTATTATTTGGCATATGTCATGCTTTATAAAAATCGACACTAGTCAATTCAACTTTTAATTTGGAGATATTTATGACAAACACATTTAAAAAATCATTACTTGCAGTTGGTGCTGCTGGCGCTTTAATGGCTTCTGTATCTGCTAACGCTAACTTAGTCGATGGTATTGATTTTGGCGCAGGTGGAATTTTCACTCACTTCGAAACAGCTACTTTAGCGCAACAATTCATCAATGGTAACGGCCAAAATGCTATGGCCTACGGTGAAATAACCACAGTTAATGGCGATTCAAATTATGGCGCAACAACTGAAAGACTCTATTTCATTGGAACGTTTAACAATTCTTCAAATTTCTCTCCAACAGGGGTTTCATTCAGTAACGCTCAGCTGGATATTTATAAAGCCAATGCACCATTAGCTAATTTATTGAATAATGCAGGTGGCTCGCCAGCAAACTTATTAGCGATACAAAATCTCACTCCTTGGGTTCGTTTTAATAATAACGGTGCGATTACTGGAACTGGTACCTTAATTGGCGCTTCCGTATTAAGTGGGTCAAGTACTGGCGTCTATGACGTAGACTTAAGCGCTGCCTTTGGTTCTGCTGCAATTTCATCTTTTTTTAATGGCAATAATGTTGGTACAGTTGGCGCTGACATAGATGTTACTGCTTCTTTTACAAACAGTACTGGCCGCCTGAATGACGCTGATGAAGCTGCTGCCGGAGGAAGTGGAATATGTTCTACTGCCCCGCAAGCAGGCGATTGGTGCTATGCAGGAACCGCTGACATCAGTGGGGACACAAATGTAGTTCCTGAACCCGCTACCCTTGCCTTATTAGGCTTAGGATTAGTTGGCATAGCTAGATTTCGCCGCGCTTAATTTAACTCCTAAATCTCGCTAGTCAAAAAGCCGCCGATTAATTTTAATCGGCGGCTTTTTTGTGTCAGATAATTTTACAGTTATTTGTTATTCAAATGATAGTAATCTCTATGTTTTCTCGAATGTAAGTCTGTACATCCTTGTGAAAACCTCAGGCAATACGTTGAAACTTTTTTTCGAAAAATCCTTTTTTTCAAAGTTCTGCTATTTTGAAAGTTGTTGTTCCACAAATCGATAAAACACCTCAAATTCCGGCTTAAGATTATCGAACAAGGTGGGATAGTCAATATAAAACATCGCCCGTTCACCGTGGTACTCAATCACCTCGCCAAGCTGTATAAAGCAAATACCGAAGCGCGCTAAATGCCTTGCCAAGCGAGGTTCCATCATGACAACCGCGTAGTTTAAGCCCTTCGCTATAGCAATGGCAGCAGAACCAAAATACAACGCCACGGCAATAAAAGGAAAAAAACGTGTTTCTTCTTCACTAAATTGAACAGGTAATGTGACTACTTCATTAACGCCGTAAGGGTTGGCGGTTTCTCCAGCTCTGCGCCGAAATGAGGCCAACACCGCAAGGCGAGACATTTCTCCTAAGCAACATCTACCCGTGGCGTATAAAAAATTTATTTTCTCTGGCCGAACCGAACTCAGACAATACGCTTCGAATGGCAATTGGGCCTGTGCATTATGTGTTGGCGGATTAACTAACCTTACGCAACCTGCATAAAGACCTGATTCTTTGTGCTGCACCAGGATATGATCTGAATAGTCATCAAAAACATCAGTTTCACGATCTACCGGACAACTCTGTTCATATTGCAATTCAGCACAGTAGACATCGTAACGGATTTTATAAACTTGTTTTTTTAGTTCGTCTGTATCCGCATGCAAAACCCGAAAATATTTCTGGAAATGCTGCGCTAAGCTCAGTTCATTCATTATTTACTCGCTCCAATTTGAGTGGTATTTTCTGGCACAAGGGTTATCTCTTACGCTTAACGTCTTGCTCTAATAAATTAACAAGTCATAAAACAAATCATAGTTTTATGACTGAATGCAAGGCTTCGAACCTTAAGCGACCTATTCCGATACATGTAAGATTACAAACATCCCTGTTTTAAAGTAGCTGGTATAAAAACTGCGTGACAAGTAGTGACAATAAACCTAGTCGATACCGTATCGCCCTGGTGCAAATATTCCTTGGGGATCTAAAGCTTCTTTTATTTTTTGGTTTAGAATTTTTAGTTCTGGACAATTTTCATAGAGCTTATTCCAGCCATTAACACCTGCTCGGTAGTGCTGATAACCTAATTGATGCGATAAGCTTAAAAGAGCTAGATACAATTTTTCAGCTTTATCACAAGCCTCAGAATCTAGTCGATCATAGAATATAAGCATCAAAGGACAAACGCTGCGCGCATTAAAAATAAATGTGCTCATAAAAAAATCAAATCCATATTGCTCGAACAAAGCCTGGCATTTCTCTGCGAACTCAATGTTCTCTTGTCCTTTAAAAGGCAATATAGGTACAGACCACAATATGCCCAATTCATCACGACCAATATGAAGATCTTTTTCTGGGCATTTTTTTACAGATCGAAAGTAAGCTCGACGGACTACTGACTCTACCGGGATTCCTTCATGCAGATCGACTACAGCCGGAAATAATCTTAATAAAGGCAGCGAAGTACCTAAAACCTTTCTGGAAATCCAGTCAACTAAATTTACAAAAGGCTCCGAAGATGATTTTGCGACAAAATCTATTGCTTTTCGGATTTGATTAGCTCGCTTTTGTGAGAATTGATTTATCTGAACACAAGAGTTTGACTGCTTCAGCTTCGTTTTAACAATCTTTGCTGCCGCTTTAACAATGGGTGTCTGTCCGTACAATCCAAACGAACCGGTCCATGCAGGGATGTAGTATTTTTCTTTAAGTTTAGCAAACTCAGCTTTACTGATTGTTTGCCTAGGCTCAAAGCCCTCGTCGACTGCCTGAGTCAGCAAAGTCAATATCGACATATCATTAGAAAAACGGCCGGACTCATGAATAACGCCATCGAGTATTAACTCCCGAACCGCATCCATACAGCTAGCCAACGCCGCATTATCTTTAATGCTAAAACTAAATATGTAATAGTCCTCGGGTTTTCGCATTAACCAAATCCCTGCGTGCGTGACTATTCCAAAATTAGATTGACTAAAAAGCCCCTCTACAAAAGGACCTACACCCCATTTATAAAGATGAGCAGCCCCCTGGGAACCCTGGTTATTTGCAACTCCAGTGTTAATAACACTGCCATCAGCCAAAACAACCTCATAACCGCATAAATGAGCATAGTGCTCGCTGTATTTAGTCACCCCTACGCCACGATCGAGAGCGTTACCAATCACACTACCCGTTGGCGGTCCACCAGGTGAATCAGTCCAAAGAGCATAATTGTGCTCTTTAAGAAAGGTGTTTAAAGCCTGAAAAGTAACGCCAGGTTGAATAATTGCATAATCCAACTCTGCATCGACGTGAATGATTTTATTCATCCGGTTTAAAAGTACAACAACTGCATTTTCACTACCACTGGTATTGAGGTATCCCCAGTTTTTGCCGGTACTGTAAACCCAAAGTTTAATATTGAATTGACCGGCCGTTTTAACCAACACCTGCACCTGATCAGCGGACTCTGGATAGATATAGGCAATAGGCTCTTTGGAGTTGGTAACAGGATCTTTATTGAGCAACTCAAAATCCGATCCCGAAGTAATAATTTGATCTTGTTTATAGGTTGCTTTCAATGAATCTAAAAACCCATCAAGGTCGATATTGAAAGCTAATGGGCTGTTTTGGTTCTCAGCATCTGACATGGCAAATTTCATTCTTACCTCCTATTTGTTTGATTCAGTTGCTGACTTAGTGCCCGAAGACCTTAACTTTGAACTGATTTAAGGATAGTTATTTTTTTGTAGGTCGCAAACAATTGCTGAACCTGTTAGTGGAAAGGGTTAAGTAAATCACAATTTATAAACCCAAATTATTGATATCTATATTTTTTATCTGCCCACGGTAAAACATTAGGCTTTATTTTTACTTAAACTCTCACACCTTGCACTGATGTAGAATCGCCTTGTTCATTTATAAAAATTGGGAAATTTATCTTTAGGCACCCCGGTGAGAATATTCAGTTTTTTTGAACCGACCAATGTGGCTGGTATAGAAAAACTATCTACCTGAGAACAATATACTGTCCAAAATGAGCTGTAATGGTGTTAAAGCGATAATCGCTCTAAAGAGGATAAGATTTCCATCAATCAGACCGAAACACTCGCAGGTGTAGGGATCACCATCAATCTCTTTTACAAGTATATGCAAGCAACTATTACTTTTTAGCATTGCTAAGTGGTAACGATCGACCGAAATTTTGTGGGAGGTATAAACCATGGGCGCTTTTTTAAAGTCGTGCTTTTCGAGCCAAGCTTTTTCCAACAATGCACAAGAAATATAGCCGCAGGGGAAAATTTCAGGGAAAATTGTTTTCTCTTCTAAATCGTCAAAATATTTGAGTTGATCGACAAGAGAACCACACAAAAAATTTTTACCGTTACTAACGTTCATGAACTTGCGTTTCAAAAAGTAACCGGATTCAGATAATACAGTTCGGTCAGCACAGCGTCTTAGATCTTCCCAATTTCCAAAGTCAGCATCAGGCAGAAAAAGGGCCAATTGAGACTCCTTTTTGTAGCCTGTTAGAGCTAAAGCCCCGTTTGCTTTAACGACAACCCGGTTACTCAGCACCGTGGAAATATCATCTGTTTTAATTTGCGATTTCTTTATATCAATTTCTAAAACATCGCCTGGTTTCACCACATTTGCAAACGTGAACTGATAATTGCTGAACCGAAGTTGATTTTTTTTTATCCCTATGTCTTCATTATTATCATTTCGGTACTGCTTAATTTGCGCTTCAATTAAAGACTCCAGCTGAAATCCCAATACGATTGGGCCAGCAAATGGATTACTCTCTATTAGCTGCCACTTGACCGGCTCGTGGAATAAATTGAAATCATCCGTTGCATTGCGAGCCACATCAATATGGATCTGATCAAAAACATACGCTGAGTTATTAATATTCATCACCAACTGGGCTATAACGATTAAATGATAAAACTAACCTTTCGGCATGTTTTTTAGTTTTACCACCAATAATAGTAGAAATCCGACATTTTTCAGGAATTAAAGAATTTAACTCTTTATCAAGACAAAAGCCTCAACCAACTTTGAAATAGACGCTAATCTCTGGTGTGATCACAAGACTTTGACCAGTAACATTTTTAACACAAAATGTTACCCCCTAGCCTTCTATCGATAACAGATTTAGAGCATCTGGAATTTCATCGTTGAGCTGAGGCCTAAAGGAATGAGGCGCAGAGCCGCTGCTATGGGAGCGCTTTAAAAAGGCCTCCCACAACTATCACTCTCGCAGGATACGCTTTTCCAACTTTTAGTTGTTTTAGCAGTGAATTGTTTTAACCAGTCGGTAAACAATAAGTTCTGAGCACTGGATTCGGCATAAAAAGCGTTCTTTTCCACGGAAAACTCATTAGTCAATGCTATATGCTCAATACCTTTACCTATGTAATATCTAAAGTTGGCAGAGTCAATTTGATTAAGATTGGCAACCGTTTGATTGTTCCAGTATAAAAAGGATTCTGCAGCCGGTATTTCTGTCCATGGCAAACCGGCAACATTACTATCTCCGCTGCTTTTCATTACACTGTAAAAGAGCACCTGAACAGCGTCCCAAGCCCTTGTATATTCAGCAATCCGAGTTTTAGGGTAGGCGTTAGCTAAATCTTGAATAACTTTTACGTTAAAATTTGTCGCATTAAAATTGCCAAACTGCTCGAAGCCCGGAACTTGCTTCGGCCAAGTATTTTCGGCGTTCCAACTGCCACCTTCAACCAATACTTTGTCAACAAAACGTTGATCCATAACAGCTGTGCCTGAGTCAGCTAGTAAATATGTTCGAGTTTTTGTAGGGAATAAGCTTCGCAGATAAGGAAAGTTCAATTTAGCGCCATATGAACCCGCACTGGAACCAGTAACCAAAAGCTGCTCTACTTTCGTTTTTTTGTTTAACTGCTTAGATACACTCTTTTTGGATTTCGAGCCGTTTCCGTTTGAAATCACAATTTTTCTCTTTTTTCCGTCGCTTTCATTTTTTATCCACTCACGCACAGCCATCATATTATCAAAGCCCCGATGCTGAACTAAAACAGGCGCATTAACCTGCCCAGTTAAAACCCCGTCCACGTCAGCATAAACTTGATCTTTTGAACCAATATGCACATCACCTGTGCAGTAAGGAATGAAAACCATACTCCAATCTTTAAACGGATTTTGAGCATTGTTTGTATCAAAAAGCCCGCCTGCTTTTTCTGGTAAGTTATATTCTGAGTCGAGTATCGGGTTATATGTCGGACGCGAACCCAGTTTTAATGAGGACACGCAAGTCTTGTCATCCCAACATGCACCGCCCTCATTGAAAAAAACTAGAAGCCGGTCTTTCTTTCCAGGTTTAAAGTAAAAATGAAAATTAGATTGTGCAGGCGATGTATAACTAAAAGCACATGCCGGGTGTATGGTGCGATCACCAGCAAACTTATCTGAAATGGTCATTTCGTTGGCAACATCAATCTTTTGCCAAGGTTCATCATTATTTTGGTCCGCAGCTACCAACGAAGGCAGGGTAACCAAAGGGATTAATTTTACGTAAAAAGCCAAATTTAATTTCATTACAGTGTGGTCCTATGTAGTTTTGCAAGCAGAGTTTTAAAGTTAACTTAAGAGAAGCTTAAATTAAGGGTTGGCAGCGCGAAGTATATCTTATCGCTTAAAAATTATCTAGCGTGAATCCAGAGGATTTAGTATTTTTTTAATTAATGTACTTAGAGAAAATTTAGTGATGATTTGAGCCAAGCTCCGATAAAGCTTAAATTGTTTTAAGATTTGACGTTTATTCAAAGAAACCACACAGTCCATTTATTCATACGGCCTCATGAAGCGCCAATTTCCGTTCGACTTCCCAGGGAACGCAACGATAACCCGCCCTTAACGAGGAAGAAGGGTATGGCAGGGTCAAGCAATAAATTTACAAAACTTAAGCCACTTAACTACTACGACTAAGAAGCAAGCTTATCCAGTAGATCATTGATGAATATCAGTTTTTGATCCGTATCGGCAAAGGGCTTGATAAACTTAAGCTTATCGGCGCCATCAAATTTGTAGCAGTGTGATTGGGTTTGGATCAGGTTAATCAACTGTTCGGTATTAATTTTTGGCGTATTGGTAAAAACGATGCGACCACCGTTAGCATTGGCATCCAATTTTTTTATTCCCAACTTCTCGGCTTGTTGTTTCAGCTCTGCAACACTGAACAAGGTTTTAACCTGCTCTGGCAACAAACCAAAGCGGTCAATCATTTCTATTTGCAGTTCGCGTAATTCTGCAGAGGATTCGGCACTGGAAATCCTTTTATAAAGCACTAGGCGAGCATGAATGTCCGGTAGATAATCTTCGGGAATTAAGGCGGCGGCTTGCAAGTCTACCTCTGCACCTCTATCCATTGGCGTATCCAGTTCTGGTTGATTGCCGGATTTTAAAGCGTTAACGGCTCGTTCCAGCAGTTCCGTATATAAAGTAAAGCCGATTTCTTGAATTTGCCCGCTTTGGTCGTCACCCAACAACTCCCCTGCTCCGCGAATTTCCATATCATGCGAGGACAACATAAAGCCCGCACCTAAATCTCCAGAAGCGCTAATTGCCTCAAGTCGCTTAACGGCATCGGCACTCATCAAAGCTTTTGGCGGCACAACTAAGTAGGCATAAGCCCGGTGGTGCGAGCGACCGACTCGTCCGCGCAACTGGTGTAATTGCGCTAATCCCAGCTTATCGGCCCGGTTGATGATGATGGTGTTGGCGCTGGGAATATCGATGCCGCTTTCGATAATGGTCGTACTCAGTAACACATTAAAACGCTGATGATAAAAATCCAACATAATACGTTCTAGCTCGCGCTCAGGCATTTGACCATGAGCAATTTCAATGCGGGCCTCTGGAACCAGAGCTTGCAGTTCGCGGGACATTTTTTCCATAGACTTGACGTCATTATGCAAAAAGAACACCTGACCACCGCGTTTTATTTCTCGCAGACAAGCCTCTTGAATTTGCGCATCTATCCATTCACTAATGAAGGTTTTAACCGCATGTCGATTGGGCGGCGGACTAGCAATAATGGAAATATCGCGCAAACCGGACATGGCCATATTGAGAGTACGGGGAATAGGTGTGGCAGTGAGGGTGAGCATATCCAACTCATGGCGCAGCTTTTTGAAATGTTCTTTTTGGGTCACGCCAAAGCGATGCTCTTCATCAATTACCACTAAACCTAAGGCTTTGTAACGCAGCTCTTTAGATAATAGCTTGTGAGTACCGATAATAATGTCAACCTTACCCAACTCCAAATCTTCAGCGATTTGTTTTTGCTGTTTAGGCGAAACAAAACGCGACATCACTTCAATGCGAAACGGCCAATCTGCAAACCGATCACGAAAATTTTGATAATGTTGCTGCGCCAGTAATGTAGTAGGAACCAGAACGGCAACCTGCTTGCCGCTTTGCACAGCTATAAAAGCAGCACGCATCGATACTTCGGTTTTACCAAAACCAACATCACCACAAATCACCCTATCCATAGGCTGCGGCTTAGCCATATCTTCCAAAATCATCTCGATAGCTGTTTGTTGATCGGGGGTTTCTTCAAACGGGAAGGCGTCTGCAAAAGCTGTATATTCAGTGTTTTCTATGGCAAACGCATGACCTTTTTTGACAGCGCGCTTAGCATGAATTTCAAGCAATTCTGCGGCCACGTCGCGAATGCGTTCAATAGCTTTTTTCTTGGCTTTACTCCATTGATCGCCTCCTAATTTATGCAAGGGCGCAGTATCCGGACTCATTCCAGTGTACCGACCAATTACATGTAGCGACGAAACTGGAACGTATAACTTATCGTTATTAGCGTATTCCAAAGTTAAAAATTCAGCAGCAATGCCGCCAATTTCCAGCGTTTGCAAGCCCAAATAGCGACCGACACCATGCTCCTGATGCACCACTGGTGAGCCAATGGTTAACTCATTTAAATTATTGACAATATTTTCGAGCTCTTTCGCGCCGGACTTTCGGCGTCTGCGCCGTTGTTGAACTTTTTCTCCGGATAATTGGCTTTCGGTAATAATGGCAATCGCAGGATTATCTAGCCATAACCCGTGATCCATAGGAGCAACTAAAATGCATGGAGACAACTCAGATGCTAAAAACGAGTCCCAGTTGTCTACGGGTTTAACACGAATTTTAAATTGTTTTAATCGGTCAATTAAACCCTCTCTGCGACCTGCCGACTCAGCCACAAACAAAATTTTACCGGCAAAATTATCCATGAATTGCCGAAGCGCTTGGGCAGGTTCCGG
This sequence comes from Methylococcales bacterium, assembly GCA_965247565.1. Taxonomy (GTDB): domain Bacteria; phylum Pseudomonadota; class Gammaproteobacteria; order Methylococcales; family Methylomonadaceae; genus CBDFHF01. The sequence goes on from CBDFHF010000003.1 coordinate 362,197, forward strand.
TAATTTGCTGTCGATGGTCAAGTTAGGTAATGCGTGGCATTGGAAACTAACCGCAGTTTCGTCGTTTTGATCGTTGAGCGTAATTTTGGCAAAGGTTGATGTATGTTGCGTCAGCTCATCTGCCGATAAAAAAAGCAGCTTGGGTTCTAGCAGTGGTCTATCCACGTCGTACTTGCGTTGTTGAAAGCGTTCTTCAGCCTCGACAGAAAACGCTTTAGCATTCGCTTCAAAAGTTGCGGTAGTAACAAAAATGGCAGAACTAGGCAGGTAATCAAACAGCGCAGCGGTTTGGTCTACAAACAGTGGCAGGTAATATTCGATGCCGCCGGGAGTTATTCCCTTGCTAACATCGACATACAACACGTTTTTTGATGAAACTTCAGGGAAATAATCACGAAAAGCTTGCCTAAAATGTTTAATCGACTGGTCAGTCAAAGGAAACTCTCTAGCCGGAAACAACTGGATTTTCTCTATTTTTTCTAAGGAGCGCTGAGTTTCCGGGTCAAAGGTACGGATTGATTCAATTTCTTCATCAAATAACTCAATTCGAAATGGTACTTTGCTACCCATCGGAAACAAATCCACAATGGAACCGCGCACCGCGAATTCCGCATGTTGATAGACCTGCGACACACATTGATAACCGACACTTTCCAGCTTAAGCCGATTTAATTCCAAATTAAAATCATCGCCTACTTTAACGGCAAAGCTATTAGCCAAAACGTGCTCGCGCGGCGCCAACCTGTGCATTAAGGTCGCTACGGATACGACTAACGCGCCACGTTTTACCTGCGGTAATAGTGCCAAGGTTTTTAAGCGCTCAGAAATAATTTCCGGCAACGGTGAGAATACATCGTAAGGCAAGGTCTCCCAGTCTGGGAAATGCAAAATGGGGTATTCGTTCTGTAAGAAGAACGCCAACTCATGCTCTAAACGCAAGGCAGTTTGATTATCCGGCGTAACAATCACAAACAAACGATTTTCGTTTTTTATAGCGGATGCTAACAGCAGCGAATCACCGCAGCCGTTTAACCCAGCCCAAACAACTGACTGTTCCTTACCTTGTGGAATGGGTGGCGAAGTGATTAAATTTTTAGCCATTGCGTGGTAGCAGTTTGTAAATGTTAAATTGATGGGGCGAATTGCGCGCAGCTATCACCTGGAAATCAAGGGTTACCTGTCAAATATGGCTGTTGATTATATCCCATTAACTTTGTTTAAATCTGGTGTATTATCTTTTGCGACGGGCAGCGCTTTGCTTTTGTTGCCAAATATTAAAGAGTTTAAATAACAAACTTACCGCCAAAACTAACCAATTTCTAATTACAAATAGGGGATCGATATGAAAAAAACTGTATTACTGACTTTGGCCATGCTGATTTCCGGCAATGTGCTTGCCGCTACCGATCATTATGCACTTCGTGATGGTAGTTATTTCAGACATCTAAAAGTCACTAAAATCAACGACGATTACACGGTTACTGCTGACGTGGAGTATGAATCTAACGGTGCCGGAGCGAGCGACCATTGTTCAGCAAATATTTCCGGAAGTGCTAAAAGCACAGGCGCCAATGAATTAGTTTTGAAAAAACATTCCGAAGTCGAAGCCAGTTATTGCGAGCTTAAAATTCTACTTAGCCCAAGCGGCGCGAAGATAGAGCAAGCGCAGGACTGCGGTAGCTTTTCCTTTGGAAAATGCAGCTTTTCGAGCGAAGGTAAGGAATTGCTTAAAATACAGTGACAAGTTATTCAAAAGCGTTATAGAAGCTGAGGCGACCTAATAACCTTATGGCGTGAGAAATGCCAAATGCTTTTAAATCCTCAGCTCAACAGCATAGCATCGCCATAACTGAAGAATCGGTAAGATTGGTCGATAGCATGGCGGTAGGCCGCCATAACATGTTCATAACCGGCAAACGCTGAAACCAGCATTAGCAATGTGGACTCCGGTAGGTGGAAGTTGGTTAGCATGGCATCGACTGATTTGAATTGATAACCAGGGGTAATAAATAAATCAGTATCACCAAATCCGGCGATCAACTGACTACTTTGCGAAGCGGATTCCAAGGCTCTAACCGCCGTAGTACCGATAGCAATTACCCGACCACCTCTGGCTCTGGCTTGCTGTACCGCATCGACGGTAGCTTGAGGTACAGCAAAAACCTCTTTATGCATGACGTGCTGAGACAAATCTTCTACCCGTACCGGCTGAAACGTACCGCTACCAACATGCAAAGTTACGAAAGCCGTTGCGATGCCTTTAGCTTTTAATTTTTCCAGCGTGCTAACATCAAAATGCAAGCTAGCCGTGGGTGCTGCAACCGCTCCGGAGGTTTTGGCAAATACGGTTTGATAGCGGGTTATGTCTGACTCATCATCGGCACGAGTAATATAAGGCGGCAAAGGCATATGCCCGATTTTCTCCAAGATGGCCAGTAAACTGTCTGTTCCCGCAAATTGCAAACGGAATAAATCATCAACTCGTTCTACCATTTTGCAGTAATATCCTTCAGCCAGCTTAATCAGCGCTCCGGGCTTCGGTGCTTTGCTGGCTCTAACATGGGCGATGGCATGACGATCATCCACAATGCGTTCGATCAGAATTTCAACCTTGCCACCGCTTTGTTTATTGCCGTACATACGCGCCGGAATAACTTTAGTATCGTTGAAAACCAGTAAATCTTTGGGTTCAAGTAAATCCAGAAAATCTTTAAATTGCCGGTCAAATAATTGTCCGGTGGCTTTGTTCATACATAACAACCGGCTGGCTTCACGTTCAGACAAGGGTTTCTGCGCGATCAGCGCTTCGGGTAAATGGTAGGTAAAATCACTTTTTTTCATAGCCGGCGATATTACCAGCTTAGGCTTTTCAAAACATCTCTTAGATTTAAGTCTGGAGTCTGGCAATTTCCAGAGAAAACTTTACCCGCTCATGCTGTTAAGACATGAGCGGGGCAAAACAAGCAAGATCATTATTCTCAATGCGAGTGATGCGGCAGCCATTTGGGCAAGATAACAAATGGTCGCATCATGTCGTCATCTTCATGTTCCAAAATATGACAGTGATACATGTATTTGCCACTATAAGGGCCGAATTTCATGGCAATGCCTACCATTTCACCCGGATTGATCCGAACGGTATCTTTGGGTGCGGTTTGGTCTGGAGGGATCGTTATTGCTGTAGTGGCTACAATTTTATTGACTTTATCCATTCCTTCATTTCCATCGATGACCGGAGTTCTCTCCCCCGCAGCCAGTAAAAGCGGGCTAGCGCTACCGTTGACATAAACATCATAACCAGATTGCTGATTCACATTAACCTCAACCAAATGCACATGAACCGGATGCGTATCAGGGCTAAGATTAACGATATACCATTGTTCGGTATTGTCCAGATGCACAAACCAGTTGACGCGATCATAAAACTCTTCTGCAGCCTTCCAGAACTGCTCAGTAACAGGGAGGTGAGAAAAGGGATGTTCATAAGTAAAGTCAATAACCTCAGCGCCAGCGGGCGGTTCTTTATCTTTACTGCGTACATATTCCCAAAACACCAACATAGCGCCGCTGACTGCATCCAAAGGTGGCTTTTCGACCAAAACAGTAAGACGGATCGGCATGTATTGAGACCTTTGCAAAACCCCTTGTACCAAAAATCAGCCCCAAACTACCCAATTTTTCCAAAAAATCGGTGAAATTTAGGCAATATAATTTAGAACATATGGATTCTTGCGGCCACTTGGCCGCATTCACCTTTTAAAAGGCAAAGCTTGCCTGTGTGGATTGCGTTTTAACGTACAACACAGGCAACCGTTTTAGGTTATACGCCATGGCTTGCAATAGATGCCAAGCATGGGCTTTGGCTAACCCTTGGTAGCGCAGGATCTTGGAGCCAAACCAGCGTGCCTGGCTACCGAAGGTTCGCTCAACGACATAGCGCGCCTGGGTAATTAAGCTATTCCGTTGTTTTTGACGCTTACTGAGAGGCTTGTTTTTTACAGCCTTATCTTGGATGCCGTTTTTGAGGCGTCGCTCTTTCAATACCTGATTGTGTTTCCGGCTGTGATATGCCTTGTCAGCATGCAACCTGGAACCTGCCTTAATCTTTGCTTTATCCATTAGATCAACCATCGGCTTGCTATCATACCCAAAGGGCACAAGTGCTGGTTAGCTGCCGTGGTCTCGACCGCAATCACCAAACCCTTATCATCCACTAGCGTGTGTTGCTTGTAACCAAACACCGACTTGCCCGCCTTTTTAACCCAGCGCGCATCGGTGTCTACGCCAGGCTGGTTGACTTCCACCACTTGCATGTGAGCTTGGGCATCCGATTCGTCATCGCGTTCTTCGCGGTCATTAACCACTTCGTATGTGGGCTGAGTTTTTGGCTTGCGCGGGCTGTGGGTAATACTGGCATCAACATGGTAACCGGTGGTCAGGGTCACTTGATAGCCCTCAATCTGGCGGTTTATCTGAACCAGCAGTGCATCCCACGCTCCCGCTTTGGTCAGACGGGTTCTAAACCGGGACAGTACGGAGTGATCGGGCACATCCTCTTCCAAAGACAAATCCAAAAAGCGCATGACATGCAGGTTGCTGTTAGCCATGTCCTCAACCGATTCATCACTTAAGCCACCGTTCCAAATACCCACCAGGAGCATCTTGAAAAGAAGCAAACCTGGATACGCCGGACGTCCCGTTACATCCGAGGCGGGTGCATAATGCTGGCGTATAACCGCTTCAATTGCCTTCCAGTCAATCAGGTGATCGATTTGGTTAAGAAAGTTACTTTTGCGGGTACGGTGATTAACGTAAAAATCAGAAAAAGACATTAAAATACACACAAGCCATTGAATGATAAGTCTATTTTATCATAATACATTGGTTTGGTGTAGTGGTGCCGTGCAAAGGTCTCCGTATATAGCTCCTATATCACGAAATATGTTGCAACAATGAATGAACTCAAACCAAGGTCGCTTTACAGACTCATCAAACACTAACGACGTTATTAATGCTTTAATCCGCAGATAATCGCATGAGCATCTATTAATAGATCATCCTTATTAATCAACGGCTTTGCTTAAATGTTAGGTAATAAAAAACACCAAACCTCGACTCGATCACACTAAAAATTTGAAAAAACTTAGCCTTGTTGTTAACATCTGCTCGTCTTGATTATTTATTTATTATATGAAAATATTTTTGTGTAATATCTTTGATATTTGTTGATAAATTTACTAGGTTATCTAGATTTACAAATGCTTCTCCAAAAAATACCTGTTAAATTATCTAACTCTCACTGATGGATCCTAGAGTGCAGGCTTTTCTTTCAAGTTAGTAATCACAGGCACCGAAAATTATCGCTAACGCAAGTTTTTAGCAGAAGCTCAAAAACAGTCATTACGGTAATTGTCAAATTACTTCTCATCAATAAAAGGACATTGTTATGTTAAAGAAAACAAGCATTTTGTTAATCTCAGCCTGCATCGCCAGCCCAGTCCATGCACTGACTAATGAGCAAAAACTGGGAAAGCTGCTATACAGTGACGTCAACTTGTCATTAAATAGAAATCAGTCCTGCGCTAGTTGTCACAGCCTAAGACCGGCCAACGCAAGCAACAAGATTACGCATTTAGTCCCAGGCTTTGTAGATCCAGACAACGTGCAGACAGGCAGCGCGGTTTCTGATGGTTCGATATCTGGAGCAACCGGAACATTGAACGCGCCTAGTGTGGGTTATGCTGCTTTTAGCCCTGAATTCAATTGGGATGAAGATGCTAATCAGTATGTAGGCGGACAATTTTGGAATGGCCGAGCAACCAACTTAACCGAGCAGGCGAAAGGTCCATTCTTAAACCCTGTTGAGATGGCCATGCCTAGCAAAGCCTCTGTCATTAAGCGACTTACGGAAAATCAAGACTACCATGACTTGTTTCTGCGTGCTTATGGATTAGACTTAGGTACCATCCCCAGGAAGAGAGATCCCTCTTACCAGGCTAAAATAGATAAAATTTACCATCATTTGGCTAAAGCAATCGGGGAGTTTGAACGAATTAACCTGTTCAACAAATTCAACAGTAAATTCGATTTTTACTTGGATGGAAGAATTCAATTATCTGAATTGGAAAAAGAAGGCTTGGCGCTATTTAACGGTAAAGCAAAATGTTCTGCCTGCCATACCAGTGATAGAACTACCGATGCAACGGGCAATAGCCAGCCACCGTTATTTACCGATTTCACCTATGATAATCTGGGGTTGCCGAGAAATGTCAATATTCCCAACAATTCAGAACCTGATCTAGGGCTTGGTGGGCGTCCTGATATACAAGCAGAGGACCCTAGCGGCCGAGAAATTGGCAGACATAAAGTCATGTCATTGAGAAACATAGAACTTACCGCACCTTATGGTCACAATGGCGTGTTTGCCACATTGGAACAAATCGTTCATTTTTACAATACACGCGACACGCTTGGCACAGTTGATGACAACTCAGATTCTGGCTTTGGTGTCAGCGGATGGCCTTCACCGGAAGTACCTCAAAATGTTAACCGAACAGAACTGGGTGACTTGGGCCTGACTGACTATGAAGAAAAAGCCATTGTGTCGTTCATGAAGACGCTGACCGATGATTATCCCATTTGGGGTGGTGATCCATGGTGCCCGGCGAATACACCATCCTCCTTTTCCGGTTACCAAGCAAGCTACTAAAGTAGCCTTGCTCATTCGCACTGATTAAATCAGTAATCACACACAATACCGGACGCATAGAGTCATGCGTCCGGCTTTTGTTCAAATAATACAGTTTGTAGTCTGTTAACGGATTTGCTCCAAGACCTATTTAGCTGGCACTGAGTCCAGATTAAATTTCTGTTTAAGATGTCATGATGCAATAATATTCGTCAAATTGACCCTCTGCTCAAGGTTGAAATGATGAATAATAAAAATAATACGCCAAGGATTTCAGGCTATAAACAATTAAAAAAGCTGCGTACTGTGCTCGCTATCGCTCAAGGCACTAAGTTACTAGTAAAACTTCAGCAAGAGCTTGAAAACACAGTTTCTCAGGACCAGGCAAAACGTGTGACTTATCTGACCGAGCTGTTTTCACGCATCCATCGGGAAATATTTCATGACTGGAAAGACCAACCCACCGTGAATCATCGCCCAGGCAGCATAGCCGATGCAGATAAACGTAGGCAATTTCGCGAAGCTTTTGAGCAGCTAGTACTTAACGATGACAATAATGTTGCCAGCGCTATTTTTGATAACAACGGCTTCGTGATTCAAACTCCCAATATTGCCGAGCGACTCAGCGTGTTTTACCAAAAAATGCGCAGCGTAAGGCCATTTACCTATGGCAATAGGCTCACCTTAGATTTTTTCATGACCGCATTGGGTAAATTACCTGCCTTTAAAAGCGTCTATGAGCAAGGCATTGATTTTCGCCGATTGGACGCTAAAGATCCCGCCGCTTTACATTACGGGATCGACAATATCAGAGAAATTACGCAGGCTTTTAAACACGCTCTGGATCCGACCCGTAATAAAAACTTGCAAAACCATGCTAATAGCTATGGCAAATGGCCAGAAAATAAAAAATTTATTTTCGGAATACCGTTTTTGTCACATAAAACAGCAACCGGCACCGAGTGCCTAGTGTCGGTCAATGGCGGTTTGTTGCCACTGGACAGTATTCAACGGGAATTGTTTATTGCCGGCAAGCATTTGGCAGACTACCCACTCAGTGCCGCAGAAAATGTGCTCGGCTACCTACCGGGCACCGAATTCTTAAGACAAGCCGATAAAACTGAAATTGATGGTATCAGTATCGGGGAAGACGGTGTGGCGCCTCTATTCTGTTTGGACATTAATCTATTAACCGGACTACGTTCCCCCGGTCATACCGAGTTAATGGAACTCATTAAACAATGTGAAGGAGAGAAAGCTCAAATATTTGATTTGGTCGATAAACCGGGGCTTAGAGATAAACTGCTGTTGATTGCCCATGGCGATAACCGTTTACAACGAGCAGTAGAAATTGCCTATGAGCGTCTGGTTAAGATCACCCAAAAGCTGGATACAGCTAAGCAAAGTATTTTTGCAGATAAAACCCCGGATTCAGCGCCCAAATTATTTATGTGTATGGGGGGAGCTGGTTCCGGAAAAACGGCAGTAGAAGAGCTAGCGACGGCACTATGTGGCAACAATTTTGTTACGGCTTCTTTGGATGAATTCCGCAAGATCAGTGACTTATACCAGGTTTTAACTGCCGCAGGCCATCACAGCGATGATTATGTCTACGTAGAACCGTTCGCCAACCGATTACGCAGTTTGGTGGCTGATCATGCCCGAAAAAATCACTTCAATATTCTCTATGACGGCACAGGCATCCCTTATATGCCCCGCTATTCGCGCATTATCGAACAATTTAAAGACGCAGGTTTTCAAACTCAAGTCACAGCGGTAGATGCTTTTATTGTTAAACCGGAAGGCCGGGAAGATGAATTGCCCAGATCAGCGGTTGTCACTAGCGTCAAAAAACGCTTCGAACAAACTGGCCGCGCCCTGCCTTGGGTAGTTACAGTTGACAAACATCTGCGTGCACCAGGCTCATTTTTAAATGCGCTGGAACATCAAGCCCTGCAAAAATTATCGCTATTTGCCAATGATGGTGAGCGGGACAGGCATTACCTGGTAGCAGAAAGCTTTTGTTTTGCCGATGACGAAGTTCGAACCCTGCAAAGGCATCAATCGATAGGGTCGTTGGCGGCGTATTTCAAATCATTGAGCATGACTCATTCAGAATCGATTCTAAAAAAACTAGCTAAAAACGATGTCTCTGAACTAGAGGCCTTATTGGAAAGAAACCCTGACTTTAATGAATGCAATGTCGCCTTTCAGATCTACAATCAGCAGGAAACCAACCGCGTTTTGATTATATATAACGCTCGGCGCATGGTCGATTTCGTTGAAAAGAGACAACTGAATCCCAACGCTTCCGGCGAAGAAGGTTTATTACATAAACCCGAACCCATGGCATTTCATGTAGATCCTACCGCAAAAGAACCCTGGATGACACGTTTGCAGGATTAATTTCGCTACTTTATTCTCTCCAGAAATGACAGCGAGCGCATGAGCTAGTCCCTGCATAGATAGCAACATTCAGCTTGTGAATTTCTCTGTCAATAACCATCCCATTAAGCCTACAATGCACTGATCGGAATTGGCTTTTGCCAACACTGTCTTGCTGGTCATTTTTTGAGCATTTGACAGACCTAATTTATTTACGGCTATTTCTTTCAACTTATCTTTAAGAATCGTTTAGAAGCTTATGCAAACATTATCCTCAAGCCCAAACTTTCAAGAGCAGACAAATCGCTTTTCTCGCAACAATGCTATAGCTTTTTCTATCAGTATCTGCTTGATTTTTTGTATAGCACCGGTGAATTCGATCAGAGCTGACGTAAATAAAAACCAATCAAATTTTCAAGACTTAACCAAAACCATTCAAGCTGGGGAATGGCTAGAACTGCCAGGTAATATCAGCGAAGTCTTTGTTGATAAGGAAAAAACCCAAGGTAACGGTGATACTGTCGGCCCAATTGCTGTCCTTACCGCCTGGAATGGTGCAGCGTGGGACGACAATTGCGGCTACTTTCTTGGCGGTGGACATGCTGATTACGGTGGCAACGAAGTTTATAGTTATTGTTGGGGTGGTCAGAAAGCCTTCCAGTGGCAGGTTTTAATGCCGCCATCAAAATCCGATCCCGACGACAATAGCAAATGTCCCCATCCCAAAGAAGGCCCTAGAGCCTATCATACCTACGACGGCGTAATATACCTGCCTATTACTAAAAGCATTTTCATATGGGGTACAGTAGGATTTTGCCTAGGCGATATGATGGGTAGTGATGAAGTCGCTGAACTCATTCTTGAACCCACACCCAAATGGAAACTGCACCCCAAGGCAGCTCCTCTTAAAGGGTTTGCGCACACGGCTTTCAATGACAAGAACGGAAAAGTATATATTTGGGAAGGAAGTCGGCAGGCTTATATAGTCGACCCGAAGACCCTGGATTATAGAGCATCAGGTGAAAGCACAGCAGATTATGGTGGCGGTGCAAATATGATTTATGACCGAGATAGAAATGTACTATGGGCTATTACTGGGCTAGCTCTTTTCCAGTTTGTTCTCAGTCCTGAGGGAGAAGTCTTGCAATTCAAACAAATTGTAGATGCAAAGCAATATCCAGCAGGATTGACAGGCTCTGATGGCTTAGCCCTAAGAAAAGGCAAATTGTATTTTTGGTCCGGAAACAATTCCGTTATCAAATATGATCCGGATAATAATAAATGGAGTACCTACTTACCGAAGAACGGCCCCACCAGAGTTAGTAGTAACGGTATTTTCAGCAAATGGCACTACGTAGAAAAACAGGATGTATTTTTGGGTGTATCGAATCACAAGCAAGGCATGTGGGTATGGAAACCTTCCGAGGGAGAAGGTCAATTGGATACCCGGCAAATTAAGCAATGTAAAGCTGGTGTAAAGACTTGTACGGAGCATAAGTCTATTGATGCTGCACTCGCAGATATTAATGCAGGGTCGAGGCTAAGTTTTTCAGCGGGCTACTATAACGATAGTGCTATTGTTGCCGAAAAAAATCTAACCTTAATCGGCAGCCCAGAGGTGTTGATACAAGGTATCACTTCTGGAAAGGCAACGTTCGTTGCGGTGGGTGATGACTTGTACTTCGAAAACTTCGATATTACTTTGCCGGTTGGTGCGGCTCAAGCCAATGAAGCCTGTTTCCGTGGTGAAGGTAAAAACCTTACTCTTAAAAAAATATATTGCCACGACATGCAAATGGGCGTCATTGGAGGCTCAGGTACGTTAACCATTGAGCAAAGCCGATTTGAAGACTCTGGTTTAAACGGTAATGCTGATCTTGGGCATATGGTTTACGCATGCTCAAATGACGAATGTCCTGAAGGAAGCTTGATCATTCGTGACAGTAAATTCACAAGGATGGGCATTAACAAACCAGGACACGCAATTAAGAGTCGTGCACCGAAAAACTTGATCGAAAACGTTGTAATCTCAGGCTTAGACGCCCATTCAGGAAGAGCTATTGATATACCTCAGGGAGGTGACACCATAATAAGAAACTCAGTAATGCAAATCGGCGCAAACGGTGATAACGAAGATTTCATCGCTATAGGGCTGGAATCGAAAAAATTTCCTCTACATGAAAACACCAAGACACTAATCGAAAATGTTATTGCTATTTGTGATCTAAAAGAACCCTGCGACTTTGTTCGTTACCTAGGCCCTGAGCCTATCTTAAAAAATGTCGTTTTAATAGGACAGTTCAGCTTTTATGATGATCTTTACCCCATATCAAGAGACGGAATTAAAATTTACCGAGACCGTGCCGAAGCGGGCTTGAAGCCTTATCCGTACGTTCCTGAAAAATGGGTACAAATCAAACCCCATTAGACAAATAGGGTAAGAAGCTTATATGCATCGCTTATCTACTCTAGTTGACATGCTCTACTGGATCTGAATTTAAGGATGTCTCAGTGAGGGAAAGGATCATGAAATTAAGTGATGTAGCTTCAGATTTCGTGGGTGAATTTATTGGCACCGGTCTGCTCGTTTTTTTCGGCTGCGGATCAGTGCTTGTATCGGAGATTTATTCCGCATTTTCCGGCTTATTCCAAGTTGCTGCTATTTGGGGTATTGGTGTTACGCTTGCAATTTACGCAACCCGACATCTATCCTGCGCCCATCTAAACCCGGCGGTCAGCATTGCAATGGTGCTGGCGAAAAGAATGCGCATAAGGAAATTAGCCCCTTATTTTGCAGGGCAATTTCTAGGTGCTTTTGTTGCGGCAGCGATTCTGTTTTTACTATTTTCATCAAGTATTGCCAGCTTCGAGGAAAGCAAGTCTATTAGCAGGGGTGAGCCTGAATCCATCAAAACCGCAATGTTGTTTGGGGAGTTCTACCCTAATCCAAGTAATAAGCCGCCAACAAAGGTGTCAACTGCTCAGGCGGCTTCTGCCGAGTGTGTAGGCACATTTCTACTGGTATTTCTGATCTTTTCCTTGACAGAGGGCTGTAATATTGGTCGGCCTGATAATGCTTTTGCGCCAGTTTTCATCGGACTAACAGTCACTGTAATTATCTGCATTATCGCGCCGCTAACCCAAGCGGGACTCAATCCCGCCAGAGATTTTTCGCCTAGATTATTTAGCTATTTTGCAGGCTGGGGAAAAGCCGCCCACCCAGACAATAATTTTGGTCTATTTGTTTACGGACTCTCGCCAGTGATAGGAGCTTCGTTAGCAGCACTATTCTTCACCCGGATTATTGAACCTATCTTTCTGACCAAGAACAATGCTCAAACTTGCTGTTCAGAGCGTAACGAATATCAAGACTAGAGTCTTTTACAAAAACAGCGCCTTAGCTAGCTCACGGGTTGAATCAAACTTGCTGACAATGTGTTTAAACACCTGGTGTTGAGGCTGCTCACTGATACCTAATTGACCTATCTCCTCATTGTCAGGCATTTGTGCAGCCCCAAAGAATACCGCTGAGACCATTTTAGCCGCTGCCCCAACTAGCAATGCGGGAACAGAAGGAATTTCCTGGTATTCATCGTTGCGATGGTGCGCCATCACATCGATCAATTCATCAGGCATGTGCCATTGTTTACCTATCCAAGCGCCAACTAAACAATAGTCAATGCCAATACGTTGCACAAGAGCCTGATTAACCGTTAATGGTGACTCCATCGTGAGCTCTAACGCCAGTGCTGTTTCCTTAGCCAGATTATCTGCCAACCATAGCAAACCCATGTTATGAAGAATTCCGCCAGTTTGAGCGGTATACTCAAGATCAGCAGCGAGCATCGCTTTATTAGGGAGATGATTTGCCAGCAGAGCAGCACCTTCCGCTACCAACATGGCGGTCGTCCAAAAACGGATTGGATCAAAAACAGGACAGCGCGCAACATTGAAGGCAGAAGCAACAGCAATAGCAATGCTAACTCCCTTAACAACTGAGTTTCCGAGCCTGACGCACGCGGTTTCAATACTAGTGATAGGGACGGCAGGACAGACCCAGGCAGAATTAGACAAAGCAATCAAGCGCGCAGCGATAACCGGATAGTGGTGCAACACAGAGGCTAGTTGCTTTGGAGTCATATCGTCATCAGCCAACGCCCGCATTAAAACATGAATGTTCATCGCCAATGGCGCTATGCGTACTTGTCCGTTAAATTTACTCAGAAATCCAGAGAGCAATTCATGCTCTGTATTAACTTGCTGCATGAAGTATCCCAAAAAAATTAAGCATTATTCTGCTCTAGCGTGAAATCCATATCGATCAATGCGGGAATTTGCTCGCAAGGCACCGGACGACTGAATAAATATCCCTGGATGATATGACAACCCAGGCCATGCATAACCAATGCCTGCTCTTTAGTTTCTACCCCTTCCGCTACCAGGGTGTAATCGAGCGCATTAGCTAGACCGATAATAGTACCCAGCAATAAGGAGGTGTGAGTATTGGTCAACACATCATCCACAAATACCTTATCCACCTTCAGGCAATCCAAGGGCAACTGCTTTAGAGATGCCAGACAAGAGTACCCAGTGCCAAAGTCGTCAATAGCGATTTTTACACCCAAGGCTCTCAATTGGGTAAATACGGTGAGATAACCTTCTGTTTGCATAGCGCTTTCAGTAACTTCCAGTTCAAGATATTGTGCTGGAATACCGGTTTTTTCTAACAAATCTTTTACTGTGCTGTATAAAGCCGGATCTTGAAAATGAGCTGGCGCTATATTTACCGCTACTTGCATAAACGGCAACCCTGCTTTATGCCATTGCAAAATTTGTTGGCAAGCGGCCCGCAAGACCCAATTGCCCAAATCAGCAATTAAGCCTAAATGTTCTGCCAAAGGAATAAAATCACCCGGTGGAATCATGCCTTTTTCCGGATGTTGCCAGCGAATTAATGCTTCCATGCCAATCATTCGTCCGGTTTGCATGGATATTTGCGGTTGGTAATGTAATAAAAACTGATCCTGCTCAAACGCCTCGCGTAACATTTGTTCAGTTTCCAAACGTGTGATGGCCTGGCTAGCCATATCTTCAGAATAAAACACATACCGTTGTTTGCCGGCTTGCTTTGCCGCATACATAGCCGCATCGGCGGCTTTCATCAAATCAACTTCATTATTACCATCCCTCGGATAAATGGCGATACCGATACTGACCCGAGGCTTGATTTGATGCTGTTCCAACTGCAATGCTTGATTAACTTTTTGTAGACAGCGGTCGGCTACTTCTGCAACCCCTTCTTCTCCGGCGATATTGTCCAGAATAATACAGAATTCATCACCGCCTAGTCTGGCCGCAAAATCATTATCACGCACGACAAATTTCAGGCGTTCGGCAATGGCTTTTAGAAAGTGATCACCTACATCATGCCCAAAACTGTCGTTAATATCTTTAAATCCATCCAGATCCAGAAACAAAAATGCAAACTTCTCGTGACGGCGATTAGCATTATTGATAAAAACTTCAATACGCTCGTGATAGTAAGCGCGGCTAGCCAAACCGGTTAAATTATCAAAATAAGCCAAACGATGAATTTGCTGCTCAGTTTGCTTCTTGTGGGTAATATCCTGAACGGTACCGGTAATAATGGCATGATTGTTTTCGGTAATTGCTTCAATTTCCTGATGCACCGAAATAACACCCAGCTCGCCCACTTGCAAACGATATTCTGCATGCTGACTGGTTTCGCTATGTCCAGCACTGTTAATCGTTTTTCTGAACGACTCCTGATCCTCAGGGTGAATTAAAGCAATGAATCCTTCCAGAGAATTATCGAAAGATTGCGGACTAATGTTGCACAAATTTGCCAGATGCTCGGAAATGTGAAATTGGTTACAAACTGCGTCCCAGGTCCAATAACCCAACCGGGCAATGCGTTGTGCAGCGCTTAATCTGAATTTGCTGCTCCTCAACTCTGCCGTATTCTGGCTGGCTCTTAAAATAAACCATAACCGATGGATCAGGATCGGATAATTGATGGGTTTGATGATGAAATCATTAGCGCCTTCTTCGAAGGCACGGTTTATAGAATCTATATCGCCTAGGCCGGTGGCCATAATAATAGGAATATCGGCCATATTGGCGACACCGCGCAGAAGTCGGCAAGCTTCAAAACCGTCCATACCCTCCATCACCGCATCTAAAATCACTAAATCCGGCGTTTGTTGGCTAACTTTTTCAAGCGCCTGGTGGCCATTGGCCGCCTCCTCTACTAAAAAACCTGACGCAGTGAGGGCTACGTTAGTGATTAAACGAAAATTGCTGTCATCATCTACCAACAGAATACGTTTACCTGTCAATTCTGGCTGGACTTTTTGATTTAAATTCTCAGAGCTATCCGGCACCGCGCTGTTAAACTCTCGGGTCAACGCCTCAATGACTTTAGGTAAATTTCTATCCATAGTCGCCAGCAGATCTGCCACACCATCGATATCGCCTTGTCTGGCCAGATTTTCAATAGCAGCGCAACCATCGGCCAGATCCTGTGCGCCTAAATTGGCGCAAGCAGATTTAAAACTGTGTGCGGTTTTTCTTAGCGCATCACTATCCTGATTATCAAACTCGGTACGTAGTGTTTGCAGAGCCTCCGGGGCTGAACGCAAAAATATCCCGATAGCATTATTTAGCAAGGTTTCACCGCTGGACGTGGTGATTTGTCTTAAGTTTTCAAGAGCAACCGGATTTAGCACAATGCTGCGGCGCTCGGTGATATAAGGACTGGCGTGCTGATTTGTGTCAGTTGCTGGCGTAACGGGCAGAACGGTGGTCTGCTTATTCGGCACCCACGTATTTAAAACCTCTTGTAACTGTTTTTTGTTGAACGGTTTACTCAGATAACCGTCCATACCGACATCCAGACATTGTTCAACAATGCCTTTTTGCACATCCGCTGTTAGAGCAATAATGGGTAGCCGGGAATGCCCTTCTAAAGCTTGTTCGCGCCGCCGAATGACGGTAGTAGCCTCAAAGCCATCCATTTCAGGCATGTGGCAATCCATTAAAATCAAATCGTAGTGTTTTTCGGCACTGGCATTGACGGCTTCCAACCCATTATTAACCACTTCAACCTGGTAGCCCATCGCACGCAACATATACATGCCGACTTCCTGATTAATCGGCTGATCCTCTGCAATTAGAATAACACTTGTCGATGACTGATTCGCTTGAGTCATGGTCAAGTTAGGCATATTTTCTGATCGAAGCTTAGCCTGTCCGAAGACTTTGAGCAGGCAAGCTAATAATTTTTGTTGGATAACCGGCTTGGTTAGAAAATAACTGATTCCGTAATCCTGTTCTTTATTGGAATTTATAAAGACATTATCCGAACTCAACATGACCATAGGTATCGATGGAAAGCTTGGTTCTTCTTTGATCGCTTTCGCTAATGCCAGACCATCCATTTCAGGCATGTGCCAATCCAGCAAGATCATTTGATAACGTTTATTTTGCAAAAGCGATGCCTGTAAATGTTCCAGTGCTTGCACACCACTGGCTACACACACGCACCTGACTCCCCAATAACTTAATTGGTCATGCAGAATTTCTCGATTGGTTGGGCTATCGTCTACAACTAATATGTTGATACCTTGCAACACGCTGACGTCGGCCTTTTCAAGACGCTGCTGAGCGCTAAGCTCTAGTTTCAGGTCAAAGTAAAACCTGGAACCTTCTCCAACTTGACTATGCACTTGCAGTTGGCCACCCATTAACTCGACCAATTGTTTGGAGATAGTTAAGCCGAGGCCCGTGCCGCCGTAGCGCCGGGTAATTGAGCCATCTGCTTGGGTAAAACTTTCAAAAATAGCTTGTTGTTGCTGAGATTCAATCCCCGTCCCGGTATCGCTCACTTCAAATAATAAATGTTTTTGCCGATCAACATCGCTTGGCAAGCGACTGACTTTGAGTTGCACCTCTCCAGCTTGAGTAAACTTAATAGCATTACCCAATAAATTTATTAACACCTGCCGCAATCGTTCAGCATCGCCGCGCACAATACCGCTCAAATCCAACGGCAAGTTCAACACGAACTCAAGATTTTTGTGATGCGCTTGGCTGGCTAATATTTCAGCGGTTTCCTCCAACATGGCGCGCAAATCAAAGTCATTCAGATTTAATTGCAGTTTACCGGCTTCGATCTTAGAAAAATCCAGGATATTGTTGATAACGCCAAGCAACGACTCAGCGGATCTATAGGCTGTTTCAGCGAGATGTTTTTGCCGGGTCGTCAATTGCGTATTGATTAACAACTCGGTCATACCCAACACCCCATTCATGGGCGTGCGGATTTCGTGACTCATTGTGGCTAAAAACTCACTTTTAGCTTTGCTGGCTGCTTGTGCCTGATCTGCCAGTTGATAAGCCTCAGCGGTTTTTTGTTGTAGATCATGAGTTCGCTGCGCAACCTGAACCTCTAAGGTTTCTCGTTGCTTGGCCGCTTGCAGCTGATAATGCGCCAACTCTTGGGACATACCGTTAAACTCATTAGCCAATTCAGCAAACTCATCATTTGAAGATAATTGCAATTGCTTGCCAAAATCTCCCTGAGAAATAGCATGTGTTGCCTGCACCAGCTGTTTAATAGGTTTAATGATTCGACGGGTTTGCCATAGAGTCAGCAAAATACCGACCGCAATAATCAACGGAGCAACCAGTAAAACCTGCAACATAAATTGCTGCGAATCCCGATAAATTCTTTCTTGGCTAAGCCCCAATTGAACATAACCAATTATCTCAGGCGCTTTATCAGCAGGTACCGCTTCCAAAAAACTCGGATCAGCAGTCTGCGCCTGCATGTAGACAGGCGTAATAATATTGATATATTCCTTCTTGTCCCGTGTATCCGTAAAATAGTTGGTGCCTATTTGTTCCAGGATATTGTCGTTGCGCATGCTGGGCAAGGCAGACAAATTCAGGTAGTTTTTCTCAACTAATGCTTGATGAGATTTGTTGCTGACCCGTACATAGGCAATATCTGAATTTCCGGCCAAACTCTGCAGACCTTGTGCTATAGCCTGCTGATTTTCGGTATAGACGCCATACTCTATGTCCTTAGACAACATCGCCGCAATCTGCTCGCCTTGTTTGCTAAAACTACTAAACGCGTTCAGTTGGTGCTGCCAAATGATATAGCCCCCACTGACCAGCATGGTGAGCATAATCAAAAAAATAGTCAGTGCGTTAAATTTTGACGCTATCGATTTCATGCAACGGTGACCTTATTCAAATAGTGCTTTGGCATTTGTCAGCAGGCTGTCTGGGATCTCTAAGTTCATGTGTTCAGCAATTTTAATGTTAATTGCGTAAGTTAATTTTCGCGGCGTTTCCGGCGTTACATCGAGTATAGACTGCCCTTTCAATATTTTTTGAGATTGCAACGCACATTGTCGACCTAAGTCTTCGTAATCCCAGCTCAACGCATAGAAAGCGCCGGATTTAACCCATTGATCGGACAATCCAATTAGCGGCACTCGATTTCTAAAAGACGCCAATAGCACTTCTTTAGCAGTTTTAGACGACATGGCAACCTCATCCGGAATGGCTAATAACACTTCAACATTCTTTGCTAATTGCTCCAGAGCACTTGGTAGCTGTTTTGGGGTTTCTACCGGAATGGCGATCAGTTCCAAACCATTTTGAGCCGCAGTCTTCTCCAGCGCTTGCAGCGTTTTGGTGTTTTCCGCAGGATTAAATAAAACCGCGACTCTGGATTGATTTGGAAAAAATTTCTTTAGCCATTGCATTTGGATATTAAATGGATAAGTCAGGCTGACACCCGTCACATTTGAGCCAAATGCGTCATTTTTTAATACCAGCGTGCTTACAATGGGAATGGTTTGTGTGTTTTGCTTTGCCAAGGCTAGCGCCTCAGCTCCCAGCGCATAAATCAGATCCGGTTTGTGATCACGCATTTGCGTCTTGATCAACGAACTATCCGCCTTTATCTGGGCAACATTTAACTCTGTGTAAGTTGCTTGCAATTGCCCAGCTAACTGTGCTTTAAAACCATTGATTGCATCAGGATATGGACCATCACTGGCAGTGCTAATCATTAAAATTTGCCTCGTATTGTCGGCGACGGCAATAAAAGCCCAACAATACAGAAATACGGTGACAATAATCCGTCTGTTGAATTGCAGTTGGCTCGAGCTTCTTAACATATCAAAAATCCACACTCGCTTTGATACGATAAGTTATGCCATCTTGCTGAATGCCATTTTGGCGATGCCTCTCAGAACCGGGGTCAAAATAGCGTTCGTCGAATAGGTTGTAAGCACCGGCGGATAGCTCCAGTCCCTTCAACCATTTTTGGGTAAATAGCGTGATGTTACTGATTACACGATCATCGACTTTGCCACCTAAGGTAGTTTTTCTACTGCTCATGTATTGAGTTTCGAAGCCTAGAAAAACCTTGTCTAACCACAGCGGCGCGATGACATTCAGCTTGACCATATGTTCAGGTGAATTGACTAATCGCTGGTGTGTTTTTTCATTGGCAGTCTGTTGCCAGGAATAACTCAAACGGGTCTGAAAACCATTTTCCCAACTGTCTTCTAACTGCAGTTCGACGCCTTGCGATTCGACATTACCGCTGTTTTGATTTTGTAACAGACCTTTGTTATTCGTAGTTAAAGCAATGATATCCTGTATCTCAGTATGAAAAAGATTCAGCTCGCCCCGTAAATGCGCATTGAAATAGTGTTCAACTATCAATTCCAAAGTATCCAGAGTTTCTGGTTGTAAATTGGAATTAGGCATACCACCGGTCGGTGAATAATAGTCTTCTTCAAATTCATTCGGGGCTCTGAATGCAGAGCCGTACAGCAATTTGAATGTACTACCCGTCCAAGGTTGATAGATTATGCCGGCCCGCGGATTGACGGTTTTGCCAAAGATACTGAAATAATCTAAGCGTACACCCGCATTTAATGTCAGTGAGTTTGTAACGGTGTATTCATCTTGAAAAAGCAACGCCCATTTGTAGGTGCTTTCCGTGGAATTAAGAGGTGTCCCTGTTACATCATAATTGGTCTGGTATTGATCAAAGTTATCCTGGTACTCCGCTCCGACAGTGATTTTATGGTCATCCCAAAATACTTGGGTAGCATTGAGTTCTGCCCGCCACCATTGTCCTCGTGATAAATCTTTATTTATGACTACCCAAGGTTTTAAGCTGGCTGGCTCGGCATAATCATAAGGATAGTTGCCCCGATAACGGTAGTTGTTATAAGAAACTCTAGACTGTATGTTGAGCTGGTTAGTAAAAGTATGATCATATTTCAGATCAATATAAGTAGACTCATCAGAAGTGCTTGCTGCCGGATTATTAAATAAACCGCCAAAAGCCGCTGTGGGTATATCTTTATTACGTCTAACGTATAAAGCTTGTAAAGTAAAATCCTGAAACGAAGCCGTAGCCAGCAGTTTTTTAGCTTGCTCTTCATCATTGTGTTCATAAACGCCGTGATTAGTTAAA
This sequence comes from Methylococcales bacterium, assembly GCA_965247565.1. Lineage (GTDB taxonomy): Bacteria > Pseudomonadota > Gammaproteobacteria > Methylococcales > Methylomonadaceae > CBDFHF01. The sequence goes on from CBDFHF010000003.1 coordinate 382,803, forward strand.
GGCGAGTCGAACTCTTTGTAATAAAGGCGGTTATACCCTTGACTATCAAAAAAAGTGCCTGACAAAAATGTTTCTAAACCGTTTTGAAAACGCTCACCCACGCTAACGCTAGTTTTGTAGGCCTCATTGCTACCATAAGATGCTTTGATGCTAGCACCACCTAAGTCACGTCCGCGCCTGGTAATAACATTAATCACCCCAAAAAACGCACTGGTGCCGTACATGGATGAGCTGGGGCCGCGCACAATTTCAACCCGCTCAATCATATCAACATCGACTGGAAATCCTTCCGAAGAATCAAAGGAATCATAGATGTTATCGTTGAAACGATGTCCATCGATCAATAACAACAGACGGGTGTTGTAATCGGCTGGTAAACCGAAACCACGAGCGCCCACATATCCATAGTTTCTATCACTGGTATTGTAAAAACCCTTGAGGCTGGAAATGATTTCTCCAAAGTTGCGGTAACCGTATTTTTTTATTTCATCGGCTGTTACCACACCCATGGATGCCGGTGGCGCTTTAGTGACTTTTTGATCATATTTAGAAGCATCGTAAACCGATGGAATCTCTTCAAATAATGCTTTGGATTCCGAAGTAGAGTTCGGATTGCTTGCGGAAGCATCATTGTTTGCATAGACCGAGCCCTCCATCAGTAGCGTAAAAATAGTAAAAAGGATCTTGTTATTCATACTTAAAAATCCACACTGGCTTTAACTCTGAAGGTCAAGCCGTCCTGCTGAATAACATTTTGCTGATGTTCGCTAGAGCCAGGATCGTAATAACGCTGGTCAAACAGATTATAAACACTGCTGGACAACTCCACTCCGGGCAACCATTTCTGTGTAAATAAGGTGATATTACTAAGGACATAATCGTCAACATGCCCACCGGATACGGTTTTACGCTGACTCATGTATTGCGTTTCAAAGCCAAGAAATAGCTTGTCTGTCCAAAGAGGTGTAATCAGGTTTAACTTGACCATGTGCTCAGGAGAATTCGTTAAACGCTGAGAATTTTCTTTGCTTTGCGTACCTTGCCAAGAGTAACTGATCCGGCTTTGGAAACCATTTTCCCAATTATCTTCCAGTTGAATTTCCAAACCGTTGGATTCCACATTCCCTGAATTTTGATTCTGCACCAAATCATCATTGACCGGATTTAAAGAAATTACATCAGTGATGTCGCTATGGAATAGATTCAGTTCTGCACGCAAATGTGAATTAAATTGATGCTCTAAAATAAACTCAACGGTTTCCAGTTGTTCGGGTTTAAGTCCACCACTGGGCAAAGTGGAAATACCCGCATCGTTGTAGTTCAGTTCACTTTGGCTAGGCGCTCTAAAAGCGGTACCGTAAAGCAGCTTGATACTGCTGGTTTGCCAGGGGTTGTAAATTAATCCCAACCGAGGATTAAGCGTGTCACCAAAAACACTGAAGTAGTCATAACGCAATCCAGCGCTAAAAGTTAAAGCATCCGAAATTGCATAGTCGTCCTGAATAAATAAAGCCCATTGATCAGTACTGACCGCCGATTTGATGTAAGTCTGCTTGTCATAGTTAGTCAGAAATTGATCGAAATTAACTTGATATTGCCCGCCCGCAGTAAGCCGGTGATCTTGCCACACCAATTTGCTGGCTTCCAGCTCATAGCGCCACCACTGCCCTCGGAATAAATCCTTGTTAACAACAAGTCCTCCCCCGGTTTGTAAATAAGGGTAATCTCCCGTTTCGCGAAAATTGTTGTACGAAATTCTGGACTGAACATTGAGTTGATTAGTGAAGATATGGTCGTATTTAAGCTCTAAAAAGCTTGATTCATTTTTAACATTCTCATCCGCATTAAAAGCCGTCAGATACGAAGCTGTTGGTATGTCTTTTTTCCGATTTACATACAGACCCTGAAAAGAAAAATCACCGAACGTCATTTTGCCCAGCAGTTTTTTTGCTAACTCCTCGTCATGATTAACACTCATGCCGTTATTTGAGGCCGGGTTATCAAACTCCGGATAATACAGTTGCTGATTACCTTGGCTGTTAAAAAAACTGCCGCTGACAAAAGTTTCTAAGCCATTATTAAAACGCTCTCCATGGCTTACACTGGTTTTATAGGCATCATTGTTACCATAAGAACCTTTTACATTGAACCCTTGCTGATCACGCCCACGCTTGGTAATAACATTAACAACGCCAAAAAAAGCACTACTTCCGTATAACGAAGAGCTCGGACCACGAACAACTTCGATACGCTCAATCACATCGATATCAACAGGAAACCCCTCAGAGGTATCAAATGACTCTAAAATGTTGTTATTGAATCGATGACCATCTATGAGTAACAATAATCGTGTGTTGTAATCGGCCGCTAAACCAAAGCCTCGGGTACCCACAAATCCATTCGTCCTATCGCTGGTGTTATAAAACCCTTTAAGACTAGCGACTATGTCTCCAAATGTCCTGTAGCCCCATTTTTTAATTTCATCAGCCGTTACAATACTGATTGAGGCGGGCGCTTTGGTGGTTTTTTGCTCATATTTGGAAGCACTATAAACCGATGGAATTTCTTCAAACAATTGACTGTTAGCGTCATTCACCAAAGCTTCGGGCGCAGCAAACTCATCTCCGGCAAACACTGCGCTGTGCAGAAAAAATAGGAACATGCCTATGCAACCCGATTGAAATAACGCCATTAACTGAACTTTTGCCGTTGAAAGTCAGTTAAATATAGTTAAGATCTTTAAAAAGTCGGGCGATCCGGCAAAGTTTTTGTTTGGTGTTAAAACCAGAAAAAAGTACGTGTCCGAAAATTTGTACCCCCCTCTTCCCGCCAGAAAATTGACATTCTCAAAAAATGAAAACAACTTAACACTCGGTAATCTGTGGCGCGCAAGCAATATGGCCTCTATCTTGCTGTTATTGATGCAAACATCATTGAGGAGAGCTTTTATGACTTTTAAACTACTTATCACTACGTTGCTTATATTCATCTTGAATGCTTGTGCAACGCATTCCGAATCTGCAATGCAGGCAACGCCGCAACAGTTGGTTTTACCGAATAGAGAAGACGCGCTGGGCTTTTTTAGTGCCGCGCACCAATCAATCCGAGACACCGAACGCGCTTCTTACAACCTGATGTATAGCATCCGTGACGGCTTAGACAGTTTTGTTTACGATGCGCAAAAAGGCTACTACGAGGATTATCAAAAGTAGTTGTGCACTCAGCTAATAGCTTTGATTTTTGTAGCCGTTGAAAATAAAGCCAGGAAAAAAGTCTAATTTGAGCAAGCTATCAAATATTTTGGTGCCAATTTGTGCAATTGATCGTTGTTAATTCTACACTTAATTATTATTGATAAAATAATTAATTTTCTTAAATATCAATAACATGCGTCATTTTGACGCGCGTCAATTTGTCTCATTGTAAGCATTTTCCGACAATGCTAACTTAATCACAGATTCTAAAAAAATCTTGCTCGCAGTTGGGGTTTAACTACGAGTACCGCGTTTTATTTTACGTAACTGATGCTTAACAGGGTGTTGAAAGATGGAAAAAACTTTTTCATCTTTGTGAATGGAGTTCATAAGTTCGCTACCACCCTGCTAAAAGTTAGTTATAACTTACATTTAGGGGAAAACTTATGAACAAGCTCAAACCAAAGTATCTTTCTGCCGCCATCGTTACAACACTGTCTCTGATGTCTGCTACTGCCGCACAATCAGCAGTGGTAGAAGGCACTATCTATCAACAAGTCGGTGGAGCTACTAATGTCAGCGGCACTACTATTGACTACTATGACATCACTTTAGCGGCCAATGGCGTTCTGGAAATTGACATGCTCGCTATGGAATCCTACTCAGGTTCATTGGCTATTCATCCCGGTGGCTTGGTCGATCTTAACGAAGATGGTGAACACACCGCTTTAGACGGACATATCCGTTTGTTTCCTGGTACAAATTACGCGGCTGAAGTAGGTATAGCCGACGACAGCTCAGCATATACCCCTCCGGGCAACAGTAATGGCTGGGCAGATGGCTCTATCAGTTCTCGTGACTCTTATCTTTTATTAGGTCTGAATGCCGGCACTTATCGTCTGGCAGTCAGCGACTACAACATGACGCGTCAAGATGTAATCGATGGTTTCAATCCAACGGATACACTACTTAACGGCAGAACCCATGCCGATTACACCCTAGCCATCAACGCCTATGCAGATTATGACTTCGATGACAATGGCAACCCGGTTATAGGCAATTCAATTGCTGTAGCTGTTAGCCAAGTGCCTGTGCCTAGTGCGGTATGGCTATTCGGGTCGGCTATTGCTGGCTTTGGCTCATTCCGCAGCCGCAAAAAATCCTAATTTGAAGTTTTAAGGGCGGGAAAACTCACAGATCTGCATTTAGTGCATATTCTGGTTATCTTGCTAATTCAAAATTTTATTAATCAAATAGTGAGAAATAGTTATGAATACATTACAAAAAGCAATTCGTGTCTCTCTGACTGGCGGCGCTTTAGTTTTAGGTACAATGTCAACTGCACATGCATCTATAACCATGTACAACACCTTTACTACCACTGATCAAAACAGCACTGATGGTTGGACTCGTGTGGATGGCAGCGGGAACTCCGGTTCATTACAACCGTGGGTTGGTATACCCAGCAAAGTCAACAGACCATTGAATTTTCGTGGGCCATCAGCATTAAGCTGGGCAATACAACTAAATGGCGAAGGTGATTCCGGAGTTATTTCCTCAGCAGACTCACTTAGTCGTTATAACTTTGCTGCAGAAATTGATACCGCTCAGGGCGCATGGCAAGATGAATCTGCCGCCAAAACTGGCTGGCGGCATCAAATTGACTTCGGACTGATCCAGTCTGACGTTACTCAAACTGTACGTCTATCTGCTTCAGTAGTAGGCGGCCAATTCCCATCAAAATTCGGAATCAGTCTTTACGAAGGCATGGATAATCGCCTTTCTGGTGGCTGGAGCCATCATGGTGGCTGGAATGCTGGTTATGTGGCTGGCGACACTTCGGCCGCCAATTTGGCGAAAGTAAACAGTAATAACCCAATGGACATTACTGGGCTAACCTTCCTTGACTTTATCGACAGCTCTGGTTTAGGGACTCATGGTGGTGATGTACTCGAATTCACTGCCGAAGCGGGCAAAATTTATACTGTGCACATAGGCGGCCGAGCTGGCGGCAGTTGGAATGGCGTTAAAGCCAGCTATGCGCTTAACGTTGCTGCCGTCCCTGTTCCCGGTGCTGTCTGGTTATTCGGTAGTGCTATGGCCGGCATGACCGCAATGGTCCGCCGTAAAAAAGCCAGCGTTTAATTCCCTTAATATCCAACTGGCGAAGATAATACTTCGCCAGTTTTTGATATTTTCACGGAAACAACGCGATATGCTCATTCTGTAAAAATGTAACTGAAATCCTATATTCCCCGTTTGGTGTATTTTACGGCGGGGTCTTATGTGGAATCACTTCTATTCATCATCCAACAATTAGGCCAAACTCAATTTAGACTCACAGAGTCTGAACTGCCTCTCCTCCCGCAAAAACAGGTTTTTTGGGTAATAAACCCAAGCTCCCAAAAAGCCATCACTGCAGCACTCTAATCAGGTTTATACTGTCGATTCGGCTCTACTTGCCGAGTAGCGCTCATCGATTAAACTCGAAATCGTGTAGTCCTTTAATTTCCCATCTTAATTTGGAGATCTACAATGAAATGCCTCTACTACCTGAGTTCCACGCTAGAAAGTACTCGAAAAATCAATGAAGATTTGTTTAAGGCGGGCATTAACGATTGGTTTATCCATGTTTTGAGCAAAGACGAAGCCGGGCTTAAAAAGTATAAAATCCACTCCAGCAATTTTCTTGAAAGTCTAGATATTCTGCGTTATGGCATAATTGGTGGGTGTTTTGGTTTTATCACTGGCATTCTCGCAGTAGGTCTACTCGAAGCTTTCAAACCATTCGGCTCCGACCTGCCAAAAATCGTATATTCCGCAACCCTCGGCGTTTTGACGCTATTTGGAACTTGGGAAGGCGGCCTGACTGGAATTGCTTCAGAAAATAAAAAAATTGCTCTGTTTCATTATGAACTCGAATCAGGCGAATATCTGATTTTGATCTACGCAAAAAAAGTTAATGAGGAACTAGTCAAACAAGTTATTCAGACTAAACATCCAGAAGCCAAGTTGGTGGCAATTGATGCGAATTTTTACAACCCATTATCTAGCTTAAAACGGTTTTAAAAACCCGTTATGGACTTGGCTGGTTAATCTGTTTAAAAAACTGACATGAAAACATTGTTTATTGGCGGGATTAAAAGCGGCAAGTCTGTGCTGGCAGAACGCTTCATTATAGAACGAGCTGGTGCGGAAAAACCTTATTATCTGGCAACAAATGAGTTTTTTGATGCAGACATGCAAGCCCGCGTCGACATTCATCAACAACGTCGCCAGCAGTCATTCATTACTTTAGAAGAGCCGACAAATCTGGTTGAGGTTTTGCAATCATGCCAAGGTTCGGTGCTAATTGAATGTATATCAATGTGGCTTAACAACCTTTTGCACCGACAAATACCGGAAGCCGATATCTTGCAATCACTAACTACTTTGATGCAGTTGCCGCACACATTGGTTTTAGTGCACAACGAAGTTGGTTTGGGAGTGATTCCTGATAACGAATTAGCCCGGAAATTTATTGATCTTTCCGGTAAAGCGGCGCAATTAATGGCTCAGCACTGTGATGAAGTTTTTTTTTGTAGCGCCGGTTTAAGTCTACAAATGAAATGATTACAACGGTGGCTGCTTAGTGTCTGTGCGCTTAATCTGCACCGTATCGCCAACGATTAGCTGACCGCACTGATTATGCAGGGCATTTTGCCCAAAGTAGACTTTATTCTGCCATTTTCTGGTGCGGTTGAGCGCGGTCAGCGGCTCTTTGCCGGTTACGGCTGTTTCTGGATCGATAGTCGGTACGGAACATCTGGAGCAAGGCTTAGGTAATCTGAAGTCAATGGCGCCTACGCTAATTTCCCGCCAGCTGTCTTCCGCATAGCCGTCACAGCCAGAAATAATAAGGTTCGGCCTAAAACGCGACATCGGCAATTGCTCAGACATTTCTCGATTTAACTGAGCTAATGAATTTTCGGAAATAATCAAAAATGGAAATCCATCAGAAAATGCAACCTGGTCTTCAGGTTTTGCATAAACTGGATCTACCGGTCTAACGGCTGTTTCGGGTTGATAAACTAATCGGCAGGGTTGCTTAAGAAACTCGCTTAACCAGAGATCGGCATCATCTGACACACGTAAAGCCGTACAATGGTCATGCCAAATAACACAAGACACTGCTTCTCCAGTGACAGGAACCAGAGGTAGACTTAAATCTTCCATGCCCTGTGCCGATAAAACCAATTGGTTGTCGTTGAAAGCTGTTTTAATAAGCGCCATGCGTGGCAAAACCCGCTGGCTAACAAAATGACCCTCGTTATCAACGAGCATCCATTTTCTATCATATTCCAACCCGGTTGAGATAACCGGCCAACTGGAAACCGCAATACCTGCCAATGATTTGATGGGATAGATGACTATTCCGCTTAATAAGAGTGTTTGGGTCATAAAGGATTCGGACAAATAGTATTTAGCTTTGCCAGCAGTATATCACTTTGGTTAAGGCGTGAACTGGGGGAACTATTAAGCAAGAAACTGACTACTTTGGATGAAATGATGAACGGATTACAGGTGTTTGATTCTCGCGACCCGTATCAAAAATAAATGGCTATTTAAATACCAGTTTGCGCTGAGTTTCAAGTAAATAATCACCTAGTTCATTACTCAAGCGATCAAACTTTATACCATATTGATTGTGCGGCACCCCTAAGACTTCCCTTATTATTTTTGCTTTAAGGGTAAACGTTTTGTTATCTTCAAACTTTAGGGTTAAGGTAATTTTTTTGTTAATGCGAAGTTTTTTATTAGTTGAGATCAACACACCTTTACTGCTAATGTCGATCAACTCAACGATAATATCTTTGCTAAAACCGAAGCCAAAGAAATATATGCTGATTTTGCAGACTGACGCAGCAATATCTTCCCTTACATAACGCACACCGATGCGCCGGTTTGGTACTTTGACTTTGGAAAAGTCCAAGTCATAATCATCGATGTCTTTTAAGACTGTTTTATTTTCAGCCATATTTGGGTGAGCATATCAGGGTTAAAATAAATTGTACTCGGCATTGCGTATAAACAAATATAGCCGAATGTCACGAGTTTTTTGGTAATTTTGGTGAAATGCTTAGCAGAAACAGGTATTGATTCGTTAAAATCAGCTTCGCCACGTATAAAACACAAGGACACCATGCGCTCTAATAAGTTTTCTCTTTCTTCCGCGATATTGCTTTTTTTTATCGCTCAATTGCTAACAAACGTAGTGTACGCAAAAAAACAACAGCTAGTTACCATCGCTTATTTGTCGCAAGAGCAAAAAACTCCACCCGCATCATCCAATTTAGATGTTTTTATTCAGAACAAGGGAATCTTGGGGGCAGAACTGGCCATCAGTGATAACAATACGACGGGGCAGTTTACCAACCAGAAGTTTGCGCTGAAAAAATTCATTGTCCCTGAAAACGTTGATGCTATTGCTATCTTCAATAAAGACATTGCTGGAAAATATTCTCTGTTGGTAAGCCTGTTGCCCGCAGAACAGGCCATTAAGATGGCCGATTCGGCTGCCGCCAATCAAACATTGTTTCTTGATGCAGCCACCATAGATGATGCTTTGCGCAACGAACAATGCCGTCAGAATATTCTGCATCTGTTACCGAGTAGAGCTATGCGTGCTGACGCCTTGGCGCAATATATGATGAAAAAACGCTGGGATAAATGGTTTCTTGTTACAGGTCCTAACCCGGAAGATCGTTTATTTGCTGATGCACTTAAACGAGCGGGAAAACGTTTCGGTATGAAAATTGTTCAGGAAAAAACCTGGGAACACAGCTTTGATACAAGGCGAACTGCTCAATCTGATGTCGCTGTATTTACTCAGGTAGATGATTACGATGTATTGGTAGTTGCCGATGAACAGGGTTTATTTGGGGAGTATCTGGATTATCGCACTTGGAATCCTCGGCCAGTGATTGGCACACAAGGTCTTATTGCTACCGCCTGGCATTCAACTCATGAACAATGGGGTGCCATTCAAATTCAAAACCGATTTAAAGAACTGGCAGGACGAATAATGACAGAACAGGATTATTCGGCTTATCTGGCGGTCAGAGCGATTGGCGAAGCTGCGACACGGACAAAGTCAGCTGATCTAAAACCAATTAAAGATTATATGCTAAGTGACCAATTTGCCTTGCAAGGTTATAAAGGTACACCGTTATCGTTCAGAGCTTGGGATGGACAGCTTCGGCAACCCATATTGCTCGCCGCCCCCAGATCGTTAGTGGCAGTCGCGCCGATAGAAGGCTTTCTTCACCCGAAAACTGAACTGGATACGCTGGGTTATGATCAACCTGAATCACACTGTAAATGGAGTCAACAATGAAAAAAAAGTTATTGGGATTGTGCTTATCAATTCTACTAGCAGAACAAGCAAAAGCAGAAACCGTGTTTGTTACCTTGGAAAAAGATAATGCTTTGGCAGTGGTTGATCCAGCTGAAGGCAAACTACTAAAAACCGTGCCGATAGGCCAACGTCCTAGAGGCATTGCCATAAGCCCGGACAACAAATTTTTATATATTGCGACCAGCGACGAAAACATCATTAAAGTTCTTGATGCCGACACTTTAAAAGAAATAGGCAAGTTGCCATCCGGCGAAGATCCTGAAACTTTTGCGTTAAATCCTGCTGGCGACAAAATGTACGTGTCGAATGAAGACGATAGTCAGGTGACGGTTATTGATGTTGCCAAGAAAAAAGCCATTAAGCAAATTAAAGTGGGAGTAGAGCCAGAAGGCATTACGGTTAGCCCGGATAACCAATGGGTGATTAGTGCTTCGGAAACCACTAATATGGTGCATTGGATTGATAGTAAAACCAATGCGATTGTTGATAATACCCTAGTCGATCCAAGACCGCGTGCATTGGGATTTACTGCGGATAGTCAGCAATTGTGGGTAACTTCAGAAATGGCTGGAACTTTAATGATTCTGGATAGCAAAACCAAGCAAATCATTAAAAATATTAGCTTTTCTATTCCGGGCGTGACGTCTGAAAAAATTCAGCCCGTTGGCGTGGTGATCGATAAAGACAGAAAACGAGGCTATGTGGCGTTAGGTCCGGCAAACCGGGTAGCGGTAATCAACGCCCAAACCTTTGAAGTGGAAAATTACTTGTTAGTCGGCCAACGTGTGTGGAATCTGGCTTTTTCGCCCGATCAAAAAAGGCTGTACAGCACAAACGGTGTGAGTAACGATATTTCTCTTATCGACTTGGAAAACCAAAAAGTGACCAAATCCGTTGCCGTCGGCACTTACCCTTGGGGTGTCGCAGTAAAACCATGAGTTCAGCTACCGCTTTATCCATTGAAAATTTAAGCTTTTCCTATAGCGGCAAAAAAGCGTTAAATCAGATCGCTTTCCAAATTAAAGCGGGGGAATGTACTTTATTGTTGGGTCCGAACGGAGCGGGCAAAAGCACCTTGTTTGCATTGATTACCCGTTTATATGATAGCCATGAAGGTCGTATCGAATTATGCGGGTTTGATGTCAAGCGTCAAACCCGAAAAGCCTTAGCTAAACTGGGCGTGGTTTTCCAGCAAACTACTTTGGATATGGATATGTCCGTGCAACAAAACCTGGGTTATCACGCCGCTCTGCACGGCATGGGAGGCAAGCAGGCCAAGCAAAGAATTCAGGAAGAGTTGGAGCGTTTGAATATGTACGAACGTCGTTTTGAGAAAATTCGTCAGCTCAACGGTGGACATAGACGCCGGGTCGAAATCGCCAGGGCCTTGCTGCATAAACCATCTCTGCTATTATTAGATGAGCCTACGGTAGGTTTAGATGTACCAAGTCGGCAAGCCATCGTTGATTATGTGCATCAATTAGTGACAGAACAGCAATTGGCGGTGTTATGGGCAAGCCATTTAATGGATGAGATTTACCCAGAAGATCATCTCATCATATTAAGCAAGGGCGAGATAAAAGCCAATGGCAACGTAACAGAGGTTTTACAAACCACTCACAGCTCCGATGTAAAAGCAGCGTTTTACAGTTTAACGCAAGGGGCCCAGGCGTGAATTTAATTCATTATTGGCGCGCCATGTGGGGGATTATTGGTCGTGAACTTGGGCGATTTGTTACACAGCGTGAGCGGTTTATTTCCGCTTTAGTGAGACCATTAGTTTGGTTGTTTGTATTTGCAGCGGGGTTTAGAGCCTCTTTAGGGCTGGCGATTACGCCACCCTATGAAACTTATATTATGTATGAAGTCTACATTACGCCGGGTTTAATCGGGATGATTCAACTGTTTAACGGCATGCAAAGTTCCTTGTCCATGGTCTATGACCGGGAAATGGGCAGTATGCGCATTTTAATGGTGTGCCCTTTGCCTCGCTGGTTTTTATTGCTGAGTAAGTTAATGGCCGGTACCGGTGTATCCATTTTGCAGGTGTATGTTTTTTTAGCCATCGCCTGGTTTTATGACATTCAAGCGCCTTGGCAAGGATACATAGCGATTGTACCGGCCTTGATCTTGTCCGGCTTAATGCTAGGTGCGCTGGGTTTATTGTTGTCATCCTTTATCAAGCAACTAGAAAATTTTGCCGGAGTTATGAATTTTGTGATTTTCCCAATGTTTTTTATGTCCACAGCGCTTTACCCTTTATGGAAAATCAAAGAGTCTAGCGCTGTCTTGCATCAATTGGCCAGTTTCAATCCTTTTTCTCAAGCAGTCGAAATGATTCGGTTTGCGCTTTATGGTCAGTTTAACCAGTACGCTTTCTTCTATACGCTAGCGGCATTTATTATTTTTATGGCTGCCGCCATTGTGGGCTATAACCCGGGCAAAGGTATGATGATGCGGAAGGGTGGGGGTTAAAACCAACAATCAGCTTATAGGCATACATTAACAAATAATTAATGTTGTCTTGATAGGGTCACCATGTAAGGAGAATTGATTCAGTTTTCAGTCAGTTTTTTAAAATAGACTCATTTCACGACTAGAATTAAAACTCTAATAATAAAATTCAGCATTCACAAGAATCATAAAAGCCCTTATTCATTAAGTAAATATGACCAAAACACGCTCGGTGAACATGTGAAGAATTCTTTTTTTCTGGTTATTCCGGTACAAGAGACCAATTTTTTGCGCCTCAAGGATTTTGAAGAAAAAGCCTTGCAACAATGGGTTGATGAATTACCTACAGCTAATCCAGAATTAGCGACGCGACTAATCCATGATTTCTTAACTCGCTTTAACGCCCTGGAAATGGGATTTCAGTTAAGACTGGACACTTTAGAAATTTTACGATCCAGCGTTCTGGTTATTGAGGATTATTTACGTTCAAAACTCATTAACATAGGCTTTCCAAAAGACGAAGAGGACATAAATTACTTTAACGTTCTAGTGTCAATTGAGAAAGAGTTTACTATTGCTTATTGGACAGCGCTTAAAGAATTGACTCGTCGCAGCGTTAGCTGGTTTAAAGGAAAACAAGCAGCGCTGGCCATGCAACGTACTATCAAAGGTTTAAGTAGTATTGTAGTCAGTCATTTTATTATGGGTATGGCTATTCCCGACTGGGTTTGGATAGATTTGCATTCTCTCTATAAATTGAGTGTCAAAATCAACAAAGACACCACAAAAGTGGCTAATGAGCCCATGAGTGCCGCCAAGGCAAGCTCGCCAGAGGAGTGTTATCAGCAAATTTTATTATTGAGCTTGGCTTTACCAATCGGCTTAATGCAAAAAGAAATTTTGCTAGTCTATGACTTTATTGAAACATTGGGCGCAGTAGTAAAACTGAAAAATACGCCGGTCATTGGGCAAGCAGTGCAGTGTATTGTTTTGTCGGATGAAGATAAACCGCCTTTTTTCCAAACTGAAGTTAAAGCCTCACCTGAGCCTTATAGGTTTTATCTGGACTTGTCTAAGCTATACAAGGCTATCAAGCAAAAAATCAAATCAACCAGTAAATCCGAGGCTCGTTTTAGCTCAATACACAAATCAAGGGATAAAAACCTAAAGCCATCTGGCGAATTATTAGATTACCTAGAAAAAAGGTGGCAAGGCACAGAACTGCGTAGTACGCCAATTTTTACTGATAGGTTAGACCGATATATAGCGGTAGGGTTTGAATCCACTTACAAACTCCAAAGTGCTTTAGAACCGGATACCAACAAAGATCTTGAATATTTGGTGCAATCCGAATCTGATCGAACGCTTTCTTGTGTTTTCAATAAACCGGGAGTGCTATCTGTAGGGAGTTTAATCAGTTTTAGAAAAACCGATGTTCCTGAATACAAACGCGCCCTGGGTATTGTTAATGAAGTGATTGTAGACAATCAAAATGGCAAGATCAGCTTCGGTATCCAATTACTCGCCAAGCAGTCTATTGTAGTCACCTATAGCTATCTCGACGCGCCGGGTCAGGCCATGTCTCATCGCGCCTTGCTTTACAGTGTAAAAGATGAAAAAGGCGAAAACAGTTATTTAATCACCGACACTAGTTTGCTAAATGATAACGACATTATTCGCATGTTGATGGGCAATGAGGTATTTCCGGTTGCGTTGAATAATAAAAAAAATATTGGTCTAGGCTATTGGCAATACGAATGTCGGCGCATTATGGATACGGGCAAATTACCGCAAATTTGATAAAGATTGTAAGCAAGTAAAACTGTGTTATATTGATCATTAATGAGAACCATTATTAATTAGTATTACCCTTTAACCTGCTTTCAGAGCGTGTTCCATGTCCATTAGCTTAAAAAACCTTGCGGTCGGCGACTTAGGAAAAATTGTTGGCTTCGACAAATCAGGAAAAGCCTACCGAAAGCGCTTGTTAGCTATGGGTTTAACACCCGGCACCCCATTTAGCGTAACCCGTTTTGCTCCTATGGGTGACCCTGTAGAAATCAAACTACGCGGATTTTCTCTAACGCTACGCAGAGATGAGGCCGCAGTTTTACTTATAGAGAAAATCTAATGAAACCTCAATTTACCGTAGGCGTTGTCGGCAACCCTAACTGCGGTAAAACCACTTTGTTTAACGCATTGACCGGCGCAAGACAGCATGTCGGCAATTGGCCCGGAGTTACTGTTGAGAAGAAAACCGGCGAATATACTTTTGATAACGCAACTATCGAATTAGTCGATTTACCCGGTACCTACTCACTCGAAGCTGCGGATGACCAAGTCTCCTTAGATGAGAAAGTCGCTCGCGATTATGTGGCATCCAAACAGGCCGATCTCATTATCAATATTGTTGATGCTTCAAACATTGAGCGTAATCTGTACTTAACATCCCAGCTAATCGAGATGCGGGTGCCGATGATGTTGGTACTGAATATGATGGATGCTGTTAAAAAGCGGGGCATAAAAATTGACACCGACGCAATCGCCGCGCAATTGGGCTGTCCGGTTCTTGCTATCAGCGCCTCAACAAAGCAAGGCATTGAAAAGTTAAAGGCAACTATTAATGCTTGCGTCATCAGCAAACCTATATCTTCGGCAACCATCCCTTATGCGCCCGCACTTGAACACGCAATTAGCGAGATTTCATCTTTATTAACCGGTGTTGCAGCAGTAAATAATTGTGATCGACGCTGGTTGGCTGTCAGGTTGCTCGAAGACGATACCTTAGCCAAGCACATTGCAGGGACATCTTTTGCCACAAAAGTCAGTCAATTGCAGCAACAGGTTGAAACTGAAACTAATGATGAAATCGATATTCTTGCCGCGGATGCCCGTTATGGGTTTGTCAATGAATTAACACACCATGCGGTTTGTAAACTAAACGAAGTTAGTCGGCACACCACCGATAAAATTGATAGTGTGGTGTTAAACCGTTTTATGGGGATTCCCGTTTTTCTGCTGGTTATGTACACCATGTTTATGTTCACCATAAACGTGGGCAGCGCTTTTGTGGATTTTTTTGATCAGCTGGTCGGCGCGTTACTCGTTGATGGCTTAACAAATTTATTGACCTATTTGGCGTGGCCGGAGTGGTTAACCGTGCTGGTTGCCAATGGCATCGGAGGCGGTATTCAGGTAGTTTCTACTTTTATACCTATCGTGGGCTTTTTGTTTATGTTTTTATCAGCGCTCGAAGATTCCGGTTATATGGCCAGAGCCGCATTCGTTATGGATCGATTTATGCGCATGATCGGTCTACCAGGTAAATCATTTGTTCCGATGATCGTTGGCTTTGGCTGTAATGTACCGGCCATTATGGCAACCAGAACCCTGGATAACCAACGCGACCGCATTTTAACCAACTTGATGAATCCATTCATGTCTTGTGGCGCAAGATTGCCTGTTTACGCTTTGTTCGCAGCCGCATTTTTTCCGGTCGGTGGGCAAAATCTGGTATTCGGCTTATATCTATTGGGCATTGCAGTAGCCGTCATTACCGGCCTGATTATGCGTCATACCCTATTTAAAGGGGAGTCAGCACCTTTCATTATGGAACTACCTGCCTATCATATGCCCACGGTTAGCGGAGTATTTCTTAGAACCTGGGATCGTCTGAAATCGTTTCTCATCAATGCAGGCAAAGTCATCGTCCCTATGGTGCTGGTACTCAACTTTTTGAATGCATTGGGCACAGATGGTAGCTTTGGGCAAGAAAATAGCAATAAATCGGTATTAAGCGCTATTGGTCGTAGCCTGACTCCGACTTTTGAACCCATGGGAATCAGCAATGACAATTGGCCAGCAACTGTTGGTATTTTTACCGGTGTACTGGCTAAAGAAGCAGTAGTTGGTACGTTGGACGCGCTATATAGCCAGATGGCAAACGCAAGCAATCAGTCCGCTGAGGTTACGCCATTTAACATTAACAATGCTTTGGTTAGTGCTTGGCTAACTGTGCCAAACAATTTAGCAAAAGTAGCTGATAATATTTTAGATCCGCTGGGCCTCAATATTGGTTCTGTTGATGATCTTAAAGCAGCGGCTGAGGAACAATCTGTTAACAGCGCCACATTTGCGGCTATGCAAAAGAGTTTTACCGGTCAAGCTGGTGCATTTGCCTATTTACTATTTATTTTATTGTATGCACCGTGCGTTGCAGCCACCGCAGCCATTTACCGCGAAACCACATTGAGCTGGACGGTATTCGTAGTCTGCTGGACCACCGGTATTGCTTACATGACGGCCACAATTTTTTATCAAATAATGACTTTCAGTGATCACCCTGAATACTCATTATTTTGGATCAGCACCCTACTCACCGCGTTCTTGCTTACTCTATTCGGATTATGGTTGCTAGGTAAAAACAGTTCTAGCAAACACAGTCAGGAGTCTATCAATGATATTGTCTGATCTACGTGACTACTTAAAACAACAGCATCGCGCGTCTCTGGCCGATTTAGTCATGCATTTTGACTTAGATGCCGAGGCTTTACGCGGCATGCTACACAAATGGATCAGTAAGGGCAAAGTTAGCAAGATGCCAAAAGAAAACGCCTGTGGCACCAGTTGCTGCAAATGTGATCCGAATTTGACTGAAATTTATGAGTGGCGTGATCAATAGAATCGCCAATACCTGCTCATTGCCTCAATTCCGACAGACCATAAAAAATTGCCGAGTTGCCTGCTAGGTGTTACCCCTTTAAAATAGCTGCGAATTTAAACTAATCAACTTGATCGAATTTTATAGCAGGGTGGCATTGCCACTTACAGACGCAGCCGGGTAATCATATGCCGCAAAAAAAGCCACCAGTCGATAAAGACAAATTGAATCAGATTGTTACCGATGCCCGCCGTAATCAGGAACTACGAGAACAATCTTATCGTGGCCAGGCACTGAAGCTATATCCGTGGATTTGCGGGCGTTGCGCTCGTGAATTTACCCACAAGACACTCGTGGAATTGACAGTTCACCATAAAGATCATAATCACGACAATAATCCCGCTGATGGTAGTAACTGGGAATTGTTGTGCTTATATTGTCACGATAATGAACACTCAAGATATGAAGAAGCCCGTTTCGGTAACTCGAAAGCCACCAAGGAAAACAGCCCACTTGCAACGCATAATCCATTTGCCGATCTAAAATCTTTGTTAAATAAAAAATAAGCTACAACATTGGGGCAAATTTATTTTGCCAAAGCCTCTATACCCAGATTAGCTAAGGCGTCCGCTCTATCATTACCTTTATCACCTGAATGCCCCTTAATCCATTGCCAATCGACATGATGCTGATTAATAGCCGCATCCAATCTGCGCCATAAGTCTTCATTTTTAACGGGGCTATTGGATGCGGTTTTCCAGCCACGCCTCTTCCAATTAGGCATCCATTCAGTAATTCCTTGCAGTACATACTTTGAATCAGTATTGATCCTAACTGAACACGGTTTTTTAAGCGTTTCAAAAGCTTGAATGGCCGCCATAAGTTCCATGCGATTGTTGGTCGTTTCGGGATCCCCGCCATAAAGTTCCTTGACAGTACCTTTATAGATCAATACACAACCCCATCCACCCGGCCCAGGATTGCCTTTGCAAGCGCCGTCAGTATAAATAACCACAAGATTACTCATTTTGATCAACTATAGACGATGCGTTAATTGGGCCGGATACAACTAATTTAGGCATTACAGCCGCTACAGGAGTCAAGGGGATCAAGTTATATCTACGTTTAATGGCTTTAATGGCATAGGCGGTGGAGGTAACTGAATATTTCATGGAAGTAAAACTGCCATAAGTAGATTTAACCGTGTCTAAGCCAAATTCAGACGATACCGCGACTTCAAAGCTTAACAGCTTTAACCAATCTAAAAGCCTGGAACGAGAAATAAAGTGACTTCCCCACGAATCAGACATTTTTATATCCCAAAGATATTGATACCTTACCCATAGGCTTAGCGGATTAAAGTTAATCACTAACAAAATACCTTCCGGCTTCAAAACCCTTTCAACCTCACGCATAGTTTGAAAGCGACTGGCATCAAATTCCAGCATGTGCGGCAAGATAACCATGTCTACACTATCATTTTGTAGAGGTAGTTTATTGGATTTTGCCTGAATTTTTCTTGCTTGCTTACTTCCCAAGCATTTGGCGTCGAGAATTGTGTAATTTTTATAGAGAGAACAATCAACAAACTCATCCTCCCAGCCTAAACCACCTATTTGTAAAACAGTGTGTTTGCAACTAACGGTAATAGATCGTTTTATGTGCTCTACTTCAAGCTCTTTTAACAGCTTGCCTCTGGGGGTTTGGTACCAGGCGAATAAAAAATTTCTTTTCATTACAAGACTCTAATGATGCACAACTTTGATGATTTTCAATTAAAACAAGCTATAATGAAGACATTCTAATCAAAACTATATCCTTAAGGATTAAATGATGCGTGTTAATTTTAACAGGTCAGTCAATTTTTCATTAATTATGATCTCATTAATCGCGGCGGGTTGTTCCGAAACGTCAAAAGCTCCTTTAAGCAGTAATGACGCGCCCTTCCCGGTATACACCAAGCGAAATAGCAACTATATACCGCGCACTTATCATCCACTCAACAAAACCAAGCTAAAATCTCGGGCAACACAGGGAAATACAGTTTGGAATCGCTTAGTATCACTCTATGCCTTACCAGAAGTTGACAATGAGCGTGTCGATCACGCTATTGACTGGTACTTGCGCCATCCAGATACCTTAATCGCAGTGCAGGAACGTGCAGCGCCTTACATGCACCTGATCCTGAATGAAATCGAAGCCAAAAACATACCGGGAGAACTTGCGCTGTTGCCCGTGGTGGAAAGCTCATTCAGGCCAAATGCCTACTCAAAAAGCGATGCGTCAGGGCTATGGCAATTTATCCCTTCAACAGGACGATTGTTCGGCCTTAAACAAAACGAATGGTATGACGGGCGTCGGGACATATTGTTATCCACTCAAGCCGCAACCACCTATCTTAAGCAGCTAAGCGAAACATTCGATGGTGACTGGTTACTAGCCTTAGCGTCATATAACTATGGCAAAGGCAACGTGATGAAATCAATTGAACGCAACGAGGACAGGGATTTACCTTCTGATTACTGGTCTTTGCACCTTCCCGAGGAAACCTTAAACTATGTCCCCAGACTGCTCGCGATCGCAAAGCTTTTCGCTAATGCTGATGAGTACAATCTTCCACTACAGAACATTCCAGATAAGCCTTTCTGCGAAGTTATTGACGTTAAATCCCAAATTGACTTGAGTAAAGCAGCAGAACTGGCTAATACGCCATTGGATGAATTCCTCAAACTAAATCCTGGTTTCAACCGCGCTAGCACAGCACCTGAAGGGCCGCACCGCTTACTAATACCCACCGCAAGCGCCCAAACATTCAAAAGAAACCTTGCGCAATTGCCTTTTGATGAGCGCATTGATCAAAGACGAGTAATGGCGGAGCGAATTGCAGAGATCAGGCGCAACGAAGAAAAGGCTGCCGCTATTGCAAGGAGAGCTGAGGAAAGAGAAGAAAGAATGGCCTTTTTAGCTAAACGTGCGGAGGAAAAAGCAGCATTGGTTGCCGCAGCGAAGCGAGCAGAGCTCAGAGCAGCCGCCCTTACGCGTTATAAAGTTAAATATGGTGAAAGCCTGACTGCTATCGCCAACAGAAACCACACAACTATCAAAGCTTTACAGAAAACCAATCATTTAGCTAGTACAAATGTACGTTCAGGAACGATATTAAGAGTTCCACCCGCCAAAACTAACAATAATATTCCGTTCGTCAATAAAACGACTAAAAACAAATCGGAAAACATTCAAAGCTATGCTGTTAAAAAAGGCGACACTTTCTTTAACATCTCGCAGCGTTTTTCCGTAAATGCTAAGGATGTTGCGGAATGGAATAAAGTCTCTATAAAAACAGCTCTAGTTCCTGGAAAAAAACTGATTATTAAAAATGCCGCTCCGTTGCAACTGACTACCATCTCAGCTGCTGAAAACAATCGTTTAATTAATTACACAGTTAAGCGAGGCGACTCATTGACACAAATTTCCCGAAAATTTAACGTTTCAGTTTCTGAGTTACGCAAGTGGAACGGCTCAGCCGACGCTAACTTCTTGGCACCAGGCAAAAAACTGAAGGTTCTAGTTAACAATGATCGCTCTACTTAATTGATCAAATGCGAGAGATCTTGAACTAATGTCGGAAGATCTCTCGTAGACTACACCAAACTAATATCGCCAACCGTCTAAAAATATGAGTTAAATCGAAAAACCCCACCAGCCTGTAGGGCTCTATTTTACAATGATGAAGGTAGTGAAAATCAGACATCGCCCTACAGCTCAAATTTTTAAACCACAGAAACTATTACTTTCCCGCACTAAAAAGCAAAAAACCTGCCAAAGCAACATTGCCAGTAAATCGTCGCAGGCTTCAGTAAGTTACAGGGAAATCTTTTGGATTTATAGAGTTCTAGGTGGTGTGATAAGAAATGTATAAATGAAGCTTTTAGATCGTCATGGCGGAGAAGCAGGGATTCGAACCCTGGGAGGGGATAAACCCTCAACGGTTTTCAAGACCGCCGCTTTCGACCGCTCAGCCACCTCTCCAATCCGCGTAGTATATCTTACGCGACATAAATATCAACCTCTTTTCATCGGACCACCGAGCTCGATTAAAAACAGCTTTTATTTAGTTACGCTTTTTTGACGCCGCCACAAAAAAATGCAAAGATATTTCGCCATTTCTCCCGTATGCACAAGTCGCTTTGCATACATTAGTGAAACAACTAGCAACGCTTTTGCTGGCTATCTAAGATTGGCGCAACAAATCAATCACTGGTTTAGTTACCGGCTTAACTCCGCGCCAAATAAAAAATGCCTCTGCTGCCTGTTCTACTAACATACCTAAACCATTCAAGCTTTTTGCAGCTCCATTTGCCACCCCCCAACGCTCAAAAGGGGTTGGTTCATTACCATAAGCAAGGTCGTAGCAACAACCCTTATTTGCCAACACACCCTCCTGTAATGGCGGTAGCTGGTCATCTAAGCTGGCGGAAGTTGCATTGATTATTAAATCAAATTGTCGTCCGATAAGCGCCTCATAACTACTGGCAGAAACTATGTTTTTACGCTGAAACTGTTCAGCCAGAGTGGCTGCCTTATCAGCATTTCGATTAGCAATCACCAAAGTTTTCGGAGCCATATCAAGTATCGGTCCAATAATTCCACGACTGGCGCCACCAGCACCTAAAATTAAGATGTTAATATCTGACAACATAATTCCCTGATTAAATGTCAAGTCGGTCACTAAGCCAACACCATCCGTGTTATCACAAAGCAAAGTACCGTCTGCCTGAACCGTCAGAGTATTGACCGCCTTACTGAACTCTGCCCGTTCGGTTTTGTGGTGCGCATAAGCGTAGGCCAAACTTTTTAATGGCACAGTGCAATTTAAACCTTTACCGCCCTGAATAAAAAACGCGGCAACCGAGCGCTTAAAGTCCTCAATGGGCACCTCTTGCGCGGTATATTCCAAAGACTGCCCCGTTTGTTCAGCAAAAAGTTTATGGATAATAGGCGATTTGCTGTGTTTAATGGGATTACCGAATACCGAATAACGATCTATTGTTTTCATCTTTGCAACCACTGAGCAACTGATTTAGCGAAATAAGTCAAAATAGCGTCGCTGCCGGCACGCTTAAACGATAGCAACGACTCCAACACCACCTGCTCCTCATCCAGCCAGCCATTCATAGCAGCGGCCTTCAGCATGGCGTATTCGCCACTAACTTGATAAGCAAAAGTAGGGACGCCGAATTCAGTTTTTACTCGACGAATAATGTCCAAGTACGGCATACCCGGCTTAACCATGATCATATCGGCACCTTCCTGTAAATCCAGCTTCACTTCTCGCAAGGCCTCATCAGAATTGGCTGGATCCATCTGATAACTGTATTTATTACCTTTACCCAAATTACCCGCCGAACCGACCGCATCTCGAAAAGGTCCGTAAAAACTGGAAGCGTATTTAGCGGAATAGGCCAAAATCCGGGTGTTAATATAATTCTCCGCTTCTAAAGCTGACCTGATCGCGCCTATGCGGCCATCCATCATATCGGAGGGCGCCACAATATCAGCACCCGCTTCAGCATGGGATAGTGCCTGACGGACAAGAACCTCGATCGTTTCATCATTCATGACATAACCATCTTGATTAATGAGTCCATCCTGTCCATGCGATGTGAACGGATCCAGTGCCACATCCGTAATTACACCCAGATCAGGCAAAGCTTGCTTTAAGGCCCTAACCGCCCGCTGTGCAAGAGCATTCGGATTATAAGCCTCTTTCGCATCATCGGATTTCTTGTCTGCTGCCGTTACCGGAAATAGAGCAATTGCCGGAATACCCAAGCGGTGCAACTCATGCGCTTCTTGCACTAACAAATCTAACGATAATCTTTCAACACCAGGCATTGACGTTATTGATTCACGCTGATTAGTGCCTTCGGTCACAAACATCGGATAAATCAAATCGTTGACACTTAGCTGATTTTCACACATTAACCGTCGCGAAAATTCATTAAAGCGCATCCTTCTCATGCGTGTGTGCGGAAAATTGATGGTACTATATGACATCTTATCCATTCCTGATGGGTTTAGAACACAGTGGTTTTGCCCGTTGACCGCCAGTGATATCAGCGTGAACACGGTTACAGGGATTCATTGTAACAGGGAGTTTACCTAAACTGCACAAGCACATCCAAGTTTGATTTTTGAGGGCTTTATGAACGTTAAGCACATTACTTTGTTGAGTTTATTTTTAGTATTTCTAAGTTTAATGCCGATTAGCAACTCATTCGCGGTTGAATTATCAGCTCCACAGTTGGCGATACAAAAAGCATCAGACAAGTTACAAGCCAAATTGCAGGATAAATCGTTTGCTTCTGATTTTTCTAAAGTTAATCAGTTTGTCAACGAAGTCATCTATCCGCATACCGACTTCGATCGCATCTCTGCATTAGTACTAGGCAAATTGTGGAAATCGGCAACGGCTTCTGAGCGTGATCGTTTTAAGCATGAGTTCCAAACCTTACTCGTTAGAACCTATTCACGTGCATTTGTAGAATTTAAAGAATGGTCAGTACGCTATCTGCCCTTGGAAATGGAAGCAGGGGCATCTAAAGCTTTAGTAAAAACCGAAGTATTACAACCCGGAATCCAACCAATTGCCGTTAATTACCGAATGTTTCTGGGTACCGATGGGCAATGGAAAGCTTACGACATTATGATTGAAGGCGTCAGTTTAGTGACCAACTACCGCACTACCTTCACCAATGAAGTACAAACTAAAGGTTCATTGGCAGCAGTTATTGATAGCTTAGCTAAGCGCAATGCGGAAGCCTTGTCTGGAAAAAGCACAGCATCCTGAAATTAGTAAAGCTCACTCTGTTGCACTGACAGAATGAGCTTTTCATCCTCGCGTTTAACGCATACGTCTTTAGACCGCGCATCCGCACCAAACCATGATCAATTACCAACCTTTATATGACGCATTATTTGACGTCAAGGCCGATGCATGGGCAAACATTTTGCCGCAACAAATCAGCAAAGCACTTAATACTAGCAGTCACGGAAATTTAGCCAAATGGCAAACTCTAGTCGAGCAACTGCCGGCACTAGTTACTACGAACAAAAATTTAGCAAAAGATACAATACAAATTGGTCGTTCCGAAGAGTTACTCGAATCAGTTCAGCAACATCTAAAAGATCAACTATTGGCTCTGCGGCCCTGGCGTAAAGGCCCTTATGAGTTGTTTGGTATCACCATCGATACCGAATGGCGATCAGACTGGAAGTGGCAACGCTTAAAGAACCATATCTCCCCGCTTAAACATCGCTTGGTTTTGGATGTTGGTTGTGGCAACGGCTATCACTGTTGGCGTATGCTCGGCGAAAACGCCAAACTGGTAGTTGGCATCGACCCATTACCGCTCAACGTCATACAGTTTCAAATAATCAGAAAACTCTACGGTGAAGCGCCAATTTATGTTTTACCGCTGGGAATTGAAGCGTTACCACAGGATTTAAAATGCTTCGATACGGTTTTTTCGATGGGTGTTCTTTACCATCGCCGTTCGCCAATTGACCATTTAATGGAACTGCGCTCTTGTTTGCAAACGGGTGGAGAACTGGTTTTGGAAACTTTAGTGATCGACGGCGGATTGGGCAAAACTTTATTACCCGAACAGCGCTATGCTAAGATGCGTAACGTCTGGTTTATCCCAACATGCGATACGTTAACAAGCTGGCTAAAACGCTGTGGATTTATTAACTGCCGCATTATTGATGTGACTGTTACTACCATTGAAGAACAACGTAGCACGCAGTGGATGCCGTTTCATTCGCTAAAAGATTTTCTCGACCCTCAAAATCCAAGCCTGACTTGTGAAGGATTACCAGCACCGAAGCGGGCCATTATAATTGCCGAGGCCGCTTAATAAGATCAAGTTGAAACCCAATGCGGCCCGGCTGTCTTGGCTAATGCCAAGACCCGTGGCTTTCCGAATCCGCCTCACGGCGGGGTTGGCATGAGAGAATCCTTCCCTCGAACCGATCCCTTTCTTCCCTGGTTCATCCTTAAATTATCCACCTGCTTAGTAGCAATCGCCACTCCGTGAAAGTTTGATGATTGCCGACTAACCCTGCATTCTGTGCTCAGTGTTGAGCAACAGAGCCTCCCTTTACATCAAGTTTTCCATCCTTGAATCTGCTCTCCGTATTGCACAAACAGCAGTTATCCAACCTTACGCAGCATTTTTACGGCGACGTAATCCAACAATGCCTACTAACGCACTACCAAACAGCCAAACGGCTCCCGGCACCGGTACTTGAGAGACGGTGATGCTATTACCGTTAACAGAAAAATTAAGCGTGTCGGAGCTGAAAGTAACACGGTAATCGGCGTGGTCAGTAATTCCACCAACAAAACCAGTAGGTGGACTGAAGTTGTCTGCTGTTCCTCCAAAACCATTAATTCCACCCTCCGCTTCAGCAGGATCCAATCTGAAATCTGCTATTAAGAAAAGATAATTGCCAGCTGCTGCGGTTACACCGTACCAGGGATCGCGCCTAAAATGTATTGAACCGTCAGCAGAAGCTTCTGATTGCTGATGGGTAGCAGTTACTATCGGACTGCTAGTTGAGGTATAACCATTAAAGTAAGTGCTGTTGGGGCTATTGCAGTTGTTGGCAACATCGTCACAACGTACGATAGCATCAGTTGCATTCAGAGTGCCGTCGTCGTGATACCAATAGGTATCTGGATCTAGCCAAGTCAACTCCCCGTCAACGTTCAAATCGGAAGCGTAATAACCAGCGGTTCCGATATTGCTTTGTGATGCTTCATAAGCCATGACATCAACAGTAAAATTTCCGGCCGTTTGCATATTGACTTTCCAAGCATCAAACGTAGTGCCGCCGGTTAATTTGTTAAGGGTTCCGGAAACCACCACAGTATTGGCTTGGGTGGGCACAGCTAAAGCGCAACCGAGCAGGCCGACTAGTGCTAGTGATGTGTTCAATTTATTCATGATTGCCTTTTGGTTATGCAAAATGGTTGCAGTGAATTGGAGTTAGGACAACTTTTCACTACTAGCCATTTTCATCGTTAATTTCTATCGAAATGTACGCTTTGGGAAATGTGTAAATAGTTCGCAGCCCGGCCGTCTTGGCAGATGCCAAGACCCGTGGCTTTCCGAATCCGCCTCACGACGGAAGTGGCATCAAGGAGTCCGTCCCTCGAACCGATCCTTTTCTTCCTTGGCTTCATCCTTAAATTATCCATTTGCTTAGCGGCAATCATTACTCCGTTAAAGTGTAATGATTGCAAACTAACCTTGCATTCTGTGCTCAATGCTGAGCAACAGAGTTTCCCTAAACTACATATTCATCCTTAAAATCTGCCCTCTAACTTGCGTAAAGAGCAGTTATCCGATTATTACGCCGCTTGTTTGCGACGGCGTAACCCTACAACACCGGCTAAGGCACTGCCAAATAACCAAACCGCTCCAGGGACAGGCACAGCACTGATTTGCAGCTCATACCCAGATACATTTGCATTCCATCTGCCAACGCCATTACCACCCAGCGCAACGGTATAGACCTGACCCGCTTGAGCAAAAAATTCAATGTAATTGGTTGCATCAACCGTCGCATCGTGTGTCAAGTAGGTCATACCCGTACCAGTAGACACATTCAGATTGTTAAAATAAAAAGGATTGCTGCTAGTTTCTGGTCTTGAAGTATTGTTCCAGCCACCATGATGGGAGTAGTTTGCCGTAGTGGTGTCCATACCAGTAAAAACCGTCACACCGAAGTTGTTATTAACGCCACCCAAAGTGGTCAGATTTAATCTAATGGTAGTGTCAATATCAGATTTGATTAAACCGATGTCAGTTTGATGCTTCCAACCGGTAGGGCCTGAAGCAGTAAGATTTCCACTTTGATCAGTACCGTCGTCCTTCCACGCGCCAGCGCCAGTATCAATTTCTGCGGCGAATCCGTGATCAGCTAACGCATCCGCAGAGGATACTTCCATAGTGCCCGTATGGTGAATTGCAGCCGCCCAGTTTAAGTGAGCCGAACCAGTATAGCCAAAAGGTAGCGCACCACCAGCAGTTCCAACCCAAGGTACTAAAGTACCTTTGTTACCTTGGCTTTCAGGACCGGTAGCAACACCAGGCGTATTAGTGTCGCCGGGAGCATCATAGATATGAGTCCAACCATCGGTATTAGCAGGGGCTGCCGTAGTAAACGTGTTGTACATCACATGTGCGGAAGCCCCTGCAGAAATTGCAGAACCAGCAATAACCATAGCCACGGCTTTAGCCAATTTTGATTTTTGTATCATTTTTTAAGTACCAATTTACA
The DNA here is from genome assembly GCA_965247565.1 of Methylococcales bacterium. Classification (GTDB taxonomy): domain Bacteria; phylum Pseudomonadota; class Gammaproteobacteria; order Methylococcales; family Methylomonadaceae; genus CBDFHF01. Next base: position 409,858 of record CBDFHF010000003.1, read on the forward strand.
AATTAATGAATGACTCTTGTTGGTGCCAGTGTTGCAATACAATACAACACTGGCACCATCAAGCGTGATGCAACCCGGCCATCTTGGCTTCTGCCAAGACCCGTGGCTTTCCGAATCCGCCTCACAGCGGGGGTGGCATCAAGGAATCCTTCCCCAACCGATCCTTTTCTTCCCTGGCACTTTTATCCTTTACTAATCCTTTCATCGACTAAAGCATTCAGCATCCTTTTTTAACGCCTTACCGACTCAGTTTATTTAGCAAACCAAATGCCAATATAAAATAAATATTTATAAACAATGACTTATAAACGCATCTTAAAAATCTGATTTTTTAGAAAACGAATTTCATTTGTCTGGATGAGTAATTTTAATCATTTTTAAAAGGCGGAAATATTGCGGTTGCAACATCTTCATTGTTTGCCAAAATAGCTTGGCAGGTAGATTTCATGTTTGTAAGCAATGACTTACTAAATAAGTTGATGACTTTTTTTCGATTTTGCTTATTGGTAATCCGGTAATAATCAGTCACTGCGTAGACTGATTATTCAAAAAAGAAACCAGTTATCGTGAAAAAAGTGTGTGATATGACACACTTTTTTGCGGCATATCACACACTTTATTTTAAGGCCTTTATTTACAAGGCCTGCAGAGGTAGGCAAATTACTAAAAGTGTGTCATATGACACACTTTTAAAAAAAGCGCTTGGAAATGGGGCAAACAATTTGATGACACTCTAAAAACATTCTTCCAAAAAAAAGGCTGGAAAACCCAGCCTTTTCTTATTGCTAACCTTTAATTCAACAGTCCTTGCAGCAAACCATTGAGCTTATGAACAAAGGCTGCCGGATCTTCAAGCTGACCACCTTCACTTAAAATGGCCTGATCAAACAAGATGTGGGTTAAGTCCGCAAAACGTTCATCATCTTGCTCAGCTTTCATGCGCGTCACCAAAGCATGGTTGGGGTTGAGTTCAAAAATCGGTTTTTTGCCCATGCCACCAAACATTTGACCGGCGTCTTTCATGATTCTTTCCATATTCAAGCTCATGCCGTAAACGTCGGCAACTAAACAAGCCGGTGACTCGGTCAGACGATGGCTTAAGCGTACTTCACTGACTTTGTCGCCTAACACTTCTTTGATTTGCTTAAGAACCGATTCAAAATCTTGGTTGATTTGTTCGTGTTCTTTCTTCTCTTCCTCAGTTTCTGTGCCTAAATCCAAATCACCTTTGGCAACCGACTGCAAATGCTTGCCATCGAACTCATCCATATGCGACACCAGCCACTCATCAACCCGATCGGACAACAGCAGGACTTCTATGCCTTTCTTGCGGAAGATTTCCAAGTGCGGACTGTTTTTAGCAGCCGAGAACGTGTCGGCAGTAACATAATAAATTTTGTCCTGGCCTTCTTGCATGCGGCTAACATAGTCTTCTAAAGACACAGTTTGCTTATCCGTGTCGTTATGGGTAGAGGCAAAACGCATTAACTTTGCAATTCGTTCTTTATTGCTGTGATCCTCAATCGGGCCTTCTTTGATGACCGTGCCAAATTGCGACCAAAACGTTTCGTATTTTTCCGGTTCGTTTTTAGCCAACGTTTCGAGCATGCCTAAGACTTTTTTGACAGCGCCAGATTTGATAGTGCTAATTTGTTTGCTTTGTTGCAAAATCTCCCGTGATACGTTTAACGGCAGTGAGTTAGCATCGATTATGCCTCGAATGAATCGCAAATAACGCGGCATTAACTGCTCGGCGTCGTCGGTAATAAATACTTTGCGAATGTACAGTTTTACACCGTGTTTGGCGTCTCGATCCCACATGTCAAAAGGTGCGCGAGCCGGCACATACAATAGTAAAGTATATTCGTTGGAACCTTCCACTTTGCTGTGTACATGAATCAGCGGATCTTGAAAATCATGACCGACATGTTTATAGAACTCGTTGTAATCCTCATCGGAGATGTCCTGACGGGCTTTAGTCCATAATGCGGAAGCGCTGTTAATGGTTTCTTCAACAATTTCAGGCTCGGCCTTAGCCTCGGTATCTTCGCCCTCTTCATCTTTTACCGGTGGCAGTACTTCTTTATCCATAACAATTGGCAAAGAAATGTGATCAGAAAACTTTCTTACAATCGAACGAATACGATAACCATCTAAAAACTCGCTTTCAGCCTCTTTAAGATGCAGAACAATTTCGGTGCCCCGAGTGGGTTTATCGATTGATTCCAAGGTGTAATCACCTTCGCCGGCAGACTCCCAACGCACACCCTCGCTCGCATCGTCACCCGCTTTACGGGTCGTTAAAGTCACTTTGTCAGCAACGATAAACGCGGAGTAGAAACCGACCCCAAACTGACCGATTAATTCGCTATCTTTAGCTTGATCGCCAGTTAAGGCCTCAAAAAATTGTTTAGTTCCGGATTTGGCAATGGTGCCAATGTGTTCCTGCACTTCTTCCCGCGTCATACCAATACCATTATCAATAATGGTGATGGTGCGTTTGTCTTTGTCGAATTCAAGACGAATCTTTAAATCACTGTCACCTTCATAAAGGCTATCATTGGATAAAGCCTTAAAACGAAGTTTGTCGGCGGCATCCGAAGCGTTGGAAATCAACTCCCGCAAAAAAATCTCCTTATTACTATATAAGGAGTGAATCATTAAATGCAGTAAATGCTTTACTTCAGTTTGAAAACCCAAGGTTTCTTTTTTTGCTTCAACAGTCATTTTTACTATTCCTAATTAAAAAACATACAAGTGATGGAAGTTAATGTGGGGATGGTTTGATTTTTTTTCAAGCCCACTCTATACAATTGGTAAAGTGCTATTACACTCGATGCTATGAAGTTGAATTTAAAAGACAAGAATATATTACTGGTTGAAGACCATTCCGTTATACGTGAAGCGATGAAGCACATGCTTTTTGGCCTTGAAGCGCGACATATTGTGGATTCTTCTTCCGGCGCTACGGCGGTAACTTTGATGAAAGACACACCTTTTGACATTGTTATTTGCGATTACTATCTGGGGTCTGGCAAAAACGGCCAACAATTACTGGAGGAAGTAAGATTTAGCAAATTACTTCCGGTAAATGCCATTTTTATTATGGTGACTGTGGAGCAGCAACAAAGTATTGTGCTGTCGGCACTGGACAATAAACCCGACGACTATTTGGCAAAACCATTTAATGCTCAGCAATTGCTTAGCCGACTGGAAAGATGTTTCACACGTAAACAATATTTCTCCCCTATTGAGCAGCACATTCATAACGGCAATCCCTTTTTGGCGATAAAGCACTGTGAAAAATTACTCGATGAGGGCGATAAAAACCGGCGGTTGCAACTATTAAAAATACGTGCAGAACTGGCAATTGAAACAGGTGATCTTGAAACTGCACAGAACATTTACCAAAAAATATTGAAAGAACGTGATCTGCCCTGGGCTAGACTGGGTTTAGGCATTATCGCCTTTATGCACAATCGCTACGAACAAGCAATTGGCTACTTTCAACAGCTAATTGAACTCTATCCAGCCATGCTGGATGCTTACGACTGGCTAAGTAAAACGCACGAGACAACGGACAATACTCTGTTGGCACTGGAAACCATAGAAACTGCAGTAAATCTTGCCCCGCAAGCTATTTTAAGACAGCAAAAACTGGCGCTGCTAGCAACTAAGGCAGAGAATTTAGATACCGCAAAAAAAGCTTATAAGTCCGCAATTAAATTAGGCAAAAATTCTGTACACAAAGCCTCAAATGACCTGACTGGCTTGGCTGACATTTATGTGAAAACCAATGCACTCAATTTAGTTCAGCCGTTGTTGGATGAGTTGCAACAAAAATTTACAAATGAACCAGAAGCGGAAATGCATTCGGCCTTATTATCAATGGAATTGTATAAAAAAACGGACCATGGCTTGCTCGCTAAACAAGCTTATGAAAACGCGGTGAATCTAAACGCCGAATTCGGCAGACTCACTTCTAAAGAATTACGGCTACAATTGGTCGAAGCCTGTTTCACCTATAAAGACGTACCCATCGCTGAAAGCATTCTGGATGACTTGGTAAAAAGTAATATCGATGACAAACATTTTATTGACGAAATAAAACAACTTTGCAACATCGTTGGTCACGAGAACTATGTGGTGACGTTAATACAGAATACAAAACAGGAGCTAATCAATATTAACAATACTGGTGTGCATTTATTTAAGCAAGGCAATACCAAAGCCGCTTTGGCAAGTTTTGAGAAAGCAGAGAAGATTATGCCTAACAACAAAACGATTGTGCTAAACATGGCAAAAATTATGATTCACGATCTTAAAATATCCAAGGGCTCCGAAAAAAAACGCCTACAGGCTCTCGGTTATATTGAAAAAGCCATTAGGATAGGCGTCGGCCACGACAAGGTTAGTAGTCTACAATCAGATCTCGCCAAACTGAGCTTTAATGAGTAAAAATATTCGGGACAAAAAATATGACGGAAAATCAACACTCTGACATTAATTTTTCAGCGATTCTTGCTGCATCAGTTCATGATATAAAAAACTCATTGAGCACTGTTAGCGCCTTAATTACAACGTTGGAAAAAATCTATAACGGTGCCAAACCACCAGAGTTTCAAAAACTTGAATTTGAAGCCAATCGCATGAATAGCAGTCTGATGCAGTTGCTTATTCTTTATAAAATTGATGCGTCCCTGTTTAATTTAAACATTGATGAATATCCGGTGATTGATATATTAACTGACACAGAGAGCCAACAATCAGCATTGCTATCATTAAGCCCTATTGAGTTAAGCATTGAATGTGATCAGGATCAACTGTGCTATTGTGACAATACGCTAATTACAAGCGCCATCAGCACCATAGTTAATAATGCGCAACGATACTGCCAAAACAAAGTGTTAATGTCTTCGTTTATAGAGGAAGGCTACACGGTTTTTTCAATTGAAGATGATGGAGCAGGCTACCCAGATAACTTATTAGCTTTCTCAGCAAACAAAAATACATTAATAGACTTAACCTCCGGCAATACAGGACTGGGGCTATTTTTTGCAGCCACCATTGCCGGAATGCACACCAACGGTGAAAAGCGGGGCTTTATTAACACCGACAACAACAGCCGCTTAGGTGGTGCCAGATTTAGATTATATTTACCTTAGAATAGGGATGGCATAATTTCTGTCGAGTATAAAAATTCAGCAATGCTCGCCTTATAATTGCAGGTCTTTAGCTATTTCCTCTCTTCTCGCTATACAAGGTTTTCATTACCTACTTTCACAGTTCGGCAACAATTTCTACCCATTATTATCAAAACCTCAGTTTCATGGTAGACGTGTTACAACAGAGCAAAGGGTGTCTTACAAGTGTTTAGAAACCTTAATCATTCTGTCATTTAACCCTGCCTATAATCTGAACCTCTTAAAACAGGTATCTAAGAGGCAATTCCCATGAGCAGGTTAGTGCGAAATTCCAGTTATTTTCGGCAAGTATCCTATTGGTTGAAAACTTCGTCCGTATTACCGCTAGTTCTTACATTATCGTTCGCAAACGCCGAGACAGCAGAGGACGTGCCGTTAATGGAGCAAGGCATCCAATTGGGGGACTTATCCGCTGGCAGGGCGATAGTTTGGAGTCGAACAGATCGTCCGTCGCGGATGATGGTTGAATATGCTTTCAATGAGCAATTTCAAGATTCACGCATCGTACGCGGTCCTTATGCTCTTGAAAACTCTGATTTTACGGCTAAACAAGATTTAAGCGTTAACCATTGATTTAAAGAATATTGAGGGCGTCACTGTGTTCAGCAAAACATTACGTTCTGGATCTGATCCCGATTGATCGAGACGGGACAAACTAACAGCTTTTGTTTTTTTATACTCAAAAAAATGGAGTTCAAATCATGTTCAGACAAATACATAAACCCACCTTACTAATGGTAGCGATACTGGTCGCCATGAGCTTCCAAAATGGTGCAGAAGCGAAACCACACATTAAGCAGTCGCCGCTGGTTATCGGACACCGCGGCGCATCGGGCTATCGTCCGGAACATACCCTCGAAAGTTATACGCTGGCTATCGAAATGGGCGCAGACTTTATTGAACCCGACCTGGTATTGACCAAAGATGGTTTGATGATTGCACGTCATGAACCCATGATAGGTAGCACAACGGATGTGTCAGAGCATGCTGAATTCGCCGGCCGTAAAACTAAACGGTTGATTGACGGTGTTGAAGTCGACAACTGGTTTGCCAGCGATTTCACCTTGGCGGAAATCAAAACTCTGCGTGCCAAGCAAGCTCGTACTGATCGCGATCAGCAATATAATGGCCTTTTTCAAATCCCGACCCTGGATGAAGTGATTGATCTGGCTAAAAGCAAAAGTAAGCAAACCGGGCGCGCTATTGGTATTTATCCGGAAATCAAGCATTCCACTTATCACGCTGGGCTTATTACTGCTAGCAACAAACCCCTGTTCGGCAAAAATTATTTTGAAGACAAATTATTGACGTCACTGCATCAATCTTATGGTGACAGTGCGTGTGCGCCGGTGTTTATTCAGTCATTTGAAGTCAGCAATTTGCAATATTTGAATCGCAAGACCAGCATTCCGTTGGTGCAGTTAATAGATGCCGACGATGTAAACGCCGATGGCTCTATTTCTCTGGTGGCGCCCTACAAACAACCCTATGATTTTGTGGTTAACGGCGACCCCCGCACATTTGCCGATTTGTTGACTAAAAATGGCCTGAAGTTCATCAGGACATATGCCGACGCTATTGGTCCCTGGAAACCTTATCTGGTGAAAACGGTAGACGATGGTATTGATCGTAACGGTGATGGCCAGCTCACCATCAATGATCGACGGGTTGACGGCAGTACTGGGGTGCTGGAAATGGCTCATAAACGGGGATTGAAAGTACATACCTGGACGTTCCGCAATGATGCCAGTGGCTACGGTTTTAGCGATCCGCAACAGGAAATGACTTATTATTTCGATTTAGGTATAGATGGCTTGTTCACAGATTTTGCTGATACCGGTGTAGATGCCAGAGCCGACTCCGTCAACGCTGGCGGCGGCATGATCTCACCAAAACATTGTAAGCCTCGCAAACATAAGCGCGAAATTGGGGTGAAGTGAATACGTGACGTTAACGGTCTTATCGTTCCGGCCCTATTCAAGCTTTGAATAGGGCCGGAACTAGCTCTCCAAGGTTCGTCCCTCTTCTTCAGCCCGATACCGTCACGACACTGTCACAGTGGCTTTATACAATTGCGGCAATATTTTTTGCGGCCATTTTATAAGCTCATGATATTCTCGATCTCTCGGTTGCTGACGATTACCACGTTTTCGCTGGTTTTAATTGTCGCAATTTACAGCACAATCTATCGTGCCGATGCCCAAAAACCTGAATTATTTAAGTTGCAAAAGTACTTTCCAACAGAAACCAATCCTTCGGTTAGTTTTGATGAAAGTATTATTGCCAGTCCCCTACTGCATGTTTCTCAAGAGCGGACGGTTATTATCGTGCCCGTGTCGAACGGTATTGTCAGCGCTCTGGATCCTGAGACAGGTGCGGTGGTTTTTGAAATTAAACTGCCTACGCCAGTAGGCCAAACCGCACAACTGATTGCTACCCCCGTTATCATTGACGATAAGCTGGTGGTTATCTACCAATGCCTTAAGCAAGGTGTCCGTAGCAGTCATCGCTTAGTAGTTATCGACTTAACTCAAAAGCAAATAGATACAAACTTTCCAGAGTTGATTATTACAGCGGAACAACCCTCTGCGGAGGGTATTAAGCCAGTAAAATTTAACCCACCCACTGCCTTTTCTCATGCCGCTCTCAAGCACCTGCTCAGACCCAATTCAGCATTGGGTTATGTTTATGCGGCATTTGGTAATGCAGGCGACAGTCAGCCTTATCACGGTTGGTTGTTTGAAATTGATATGGATGCTTGGCGAAACCAGGGTAGTCAATATGCCATCCACAGCGTCCTTCTAACGACACCGGAAGCTGACTGTCCTGTAACCACATCTTATGGGACTCAGGAGATGATATGCGGCGGAGGTATATGGGCGCCAACCGGGCCGCAAATATACGCGGGAGAAAAATCTGAGGATGTTGAGCTGTTAATCCCGACTGGAAACGGCCAAATTGATTTAGCTCGCCGGGATTATGCCAATACCCTGATGCGGGCCAAGCCGGGATTACAGTTTGATGCCGGTTGTGATGAAGCACTGTGTTCCAACTTCAACCCGGGTCAACCTGATGAAGCTTGCATGTCCTCTTGTAAAAACTTGTTTATTCCGCGTTTGGCTCCTTCAAGCAAACCTTTAAAACCAGCCAATGGTGAATGCGATCATAAAACGTTTTGGGAATGTTTGGCTTGGTTGGATTACGATTTAGGTGGCAGTAGTCCCATTAAAGTGAAACTAAAAAACGGTCAATTAGTTTTCGTTCAACCCGGTAAGGATGGTGGGGTTTACTTATTGGATGCTGATCATATAGGTAGGCAATATGACCGTCTTACCATCGCTGAAACCTGTGGAACTAAGATCGATCCCTGCAAAGCAAGCTGGATGGGTATGATCGTCACTCAACCCGTCGTCGCTTATTTTGATGATCAACCTATTATCATTGTCGCTACTTTTAATCCGGATAAAAGCCATGCCGCTGGTTTAGTTGCTCTAAAAATTTTAGAAAACCGAGGGCATCCTAAATTTCAGCGTTTTTGGCAATTTCCCAATTCTAAAGCCCCGGAAGGATTACTTTCTTTTAGAAGTCATCCTTCGTTACCGGTTATTTCAACTCCCGGTAATAGTAAGGAACCGGTCGTTTGGGTCGTCGATGTTGGCGATCCAGGTACGCTTTATGGGGTTCGTATAAAAGATGGTCAGCTAGTGGCAAAGCAAAGCCTGCAAGGCGCCGGACGGCCGCTATCAAACCCCTTAATTTACAATAGTAGTCTATACATTGCATCTGTTTCGACAGAAACCAACAAAGCCATGCTGGAAGCTTATCGCATCAACATAGCCGATTAATTGTTATTGTCATCAATTTGACATCTTGCTGTCATAGGATTTTAACGTAGACCAAACACAATAGAGTTAACTTTAACTATTGGGCAAGCAATTATGAACAAATTTACTTCAAGGTACGAGTGGATAAAGCATCCTAATTTAATTCATTTAGTTATCGTCGCTACTTTTTTCACCCTTTTAATTTCTTGGTGCATAGAATCAGTAGCCAAAGTATTTTTAAAATTCAGCTAGGTTTATGAGATCAGCTGGGCTAGCCTAATATAGCCGCCAGAAACAGGACGGAGGGCGTTGCAAAAGTAGTTCCCTACCCCCTTATTTAAGTTGATTAATTTATGCTCCGAATGCGTAGATATTCAAATTTTGTCATCGGCTTTCAAGCTAACTAATAGCTGATTTCTTGACGGCTTAATCCTCGGTGCCAGTTTCTGGCAAGTAGAACTTATGCATCGGCTTGCTCCATACATTGATCGGGCCTCACGATTTCCTGCAATCATAAAGGGGCCGGACCTATTAGTTGAGGCCAAGCCAGAAGAACCGAACACAGCTAAGGCCAATAGTCAGGCTAATGCTCGATATTTACTGTTGCGAGTTTGACATATTGACGTCATACATTTTTATTAAGCTGGTAAGAGAACTTATTACTTCTATCAGGTCTATCGTATGTTTTCATTAGTTTTTTAAGTCGATAATTTTATTTATTGTGAAATTTTTATTCAGATAACCCGCAACCACTATCAACATGAGTACGCAACCAAAACTAGCCCTACCCATTGAGCAAAAAGTGCAGCGTTTTGATCTTAAAGCTCCCGAATGGTATCTCAATCGCGAATTAACTTGGTTGGAGTTTAACAAGCGAGTGCTCTGGGAAGCCGAGGATGAGCGTACGCCGTTACTGGAGCGGGTTAAGTTTATTGCCATTGTCAGCTCCAATCTCGATGAGTTTTTTATGAAACGGATAGGCGGGCTAAAGCAACAAGTTGGCGCCGGCATCAGTGAATTGAGTGTCGATGGCCGCACTCCGCAACAGCAAATAACTGAATGTTATGCTGTTGTCCGTGAGCTCGAAGCCAAAAAACAAGAACTGCTAACACAACTTATTCAGTTGCTTAAAAAAGAGAGCATTCGCTTTCTATCTTTTGCTGAGCTTGATAAAGATCAGCAACAAGCAATGCGCGAACACTATATACAAAACATTTTCCCACTAGTGACGCCACAGGCAATCGATCCTGCACATCCTTTCCCATTCATCTCCAACCTGTCCCTAAATTTGCTGATCGGTGTTTGCGGCAATGATTCTAATGAGATGACGCTGGTACGCATTAAAGTACCTGTTAGTTCCAGCATACCTCGCTTTATTCAGGTGGGTAGCGAATATCTTTATATTGGTCTGGCGGATTTAATTACCAATAATCTGGACTTGTTGTTTCCAGGCATGAAGATCACTTTCTGCGATCAGTTTCGGGTGACGCGGAATGCCATGACCGAGCAAGATGAAGAGCAGGCCGATGATCTTTTACAAATGATCGAATCCGAATTGCGTGAACGTAGATTTGCCCCGGTTATTCGTTTGGAAGTATCGGCATCGATGGGTAAACTGCAAAGCGGCATGCTGGCAGCGGAGCTGGGTCTTAATGAAGAACAGGATGTGTTTGTTGTAGACCAACGGCTGGCAATGAATGATTTGTTTCAGATTGCCGTCATTGCCAGACCGGATTTGCTCGATCCTCCACATCATCCGGTCGATCATCCGAAATTAGCAGGGGCACCGAATATTTTCCATGCCATCCGCGAACAAGGCTCTATTTTATTACAGCATCCTTATGAATCGTTTGTTACTACGGTCGAACGCTTCGTTAAAGAGGCTAGTCGTGATCCGAATGTACAAGCGATTAAGATGACGCTTTACCGCACTTCAGCAGGCACCAAGATAGTTCAGTACTTGATTGATGCTGCATTAAACGGTAAACAGGTAGCCGTTGTGGTTGAATTGAAAGCGCGTTTTGATGAATCAGCCAATATCAAATGGGCGCACCGTATGGAAAGCGCTGGTATTCATGTGACTTATGGAGTGGTGGGTTTAAAGACGCACAGTAAAGTGGTTTACGTGGTTAGACAGGATTTCAATGGCTTGCGCCGTTATGCCCATATCGGTACGGGTAATTATCATGCTGGCACAGCACGGCTTTATACTGATCTAGGCATTTTGACTTGCGACAAAAAGATCGGTGAAGAATTAACAGAGTTGTTCAATTACTTAACTACCGGTCTGGTTCCAAAACGCAACTACCAAAATCTGCTGATTGCCCCTAATAGGTTAAAGTCAAAATTGCTGGAGAAAATTGAGAGAGAAATCAGTCAGCATACTCAAGAGTTACCAGGGTTAATTCAGTTCAAAATGAATGCGCTGGAAGATGCGGACATTACTGCCGCACTTTATCGAGCAGCTCAGGCAGGGGTAAAAATTGACCTGATCATTCGTGACACCTGTCGGTTACGGCCCGGCATTCCTGGATTGTCTGAAACTGTTCGTGTTATTAGTATCGTGGGCCGATTTTTAGAACATTCCCGTATCTATTATTTCCATAATGGAGGAGAAGAAGAGTATTTTATTGGCTCAGCTGATTGCATGAAGCGCAATTTGGAAAGCCGTATAGAAGTAGTCACCCCAGTACAAAAACCAGAACTACAAGCAGTTCTGCGGCAAATACTAATTGTGCAATTGACTAATCAACGCAGCGTTTGGGAAATGCAGCCTGATGGTCAATATATCCAATTGCAGCCCAAAGACAAGCAGATGGGCGCCCAGGAGACGCTGATCAAATTGGCAAATAGACGTTTTGATGAAACCAAAGCTAACAAGCTCGCTAAAAAAGCCAACAAGAAACCAAGCGCTAACAGAAATACTAATTGAAATATTTTTGGTGTTTACGGCGTTAACTTTTAAGTAAGAAATTAATTTTTCTTCCAGGACTAGAAAATGCCTACTAATAAATTTGAGATTAGCAAGCCTAAATCATCAATTACCAAACTTCCAGAACAAGGTCTAAAGAAGCACGATTTTATTGATGATTTCAAACAATATTATGTGCATTTGCTGGGCAGGGATGAAAATTGTCGATCACCTTATTACGCCGGTGAAGCTCTGTCACAAGTAATTCGCGACCGTTTGATGGAACGCTGGAAGGCCACCCATCAAACCTATAAAGCCAATGACTGCCGGCGGGGTTATTACCTGTCCATGGAATTTCTGATGGGGCGCACTTTAAGCAATGCCATGCTTAATCTAGGTGTTACCGATACAGTGACTCAAGCTATGTATGATCTCGGCATTGAAATCGAAGAGTTGATCACCAGTGAGCAGGATGCTGGATTGGGTAATGGCGGTCTTGGCCGTCTTGCTGCTTGCTTCATTGATAGTTGCGCGACTTTGCAACTGCCGGTCATAGGTTACGGGTTACGCTATGAATATGGCATGTTTACTCAAACCATTGTCAATGGCGAGCAGGTTGAAAAACCTGATCATTGGTTACGCCATGGTAATGTCTGGGAAATTGAACGGCTGGAATATTCGCACCGAGTCAAATTTGGTGGGCGCTCCAAAAGCATTACCGATCCAAGCGGCAGGTTGCGATTTTACTGGGTGGATACCCGTGATGTCCTGGCTGTCCCTTTTGATACGCCCGTGCCGGGTTATCAAAATGGCACGGTTAATTCTCTGCGACTTTGGAAGGCGGTGGCAACCGAAGAATTTAATCTGGATGAGTTTAATGCCGGAGATTATGCGGAAGCTGTCGCAACAAAAATTACCGCAGAAAATATCACTATGGTGTTGTACCCCAACGATGCCAACGAACACGGCAAGGAACTGAGACTGCGACAACAGTATTTTCTCGCTTCTGCCAGTTTGCAGGATGTTGTTGCTCACTGGGTAGGCCACCATGGCAATCATTTTAGCCACTTTGCTGAGAAAAACTGTTTTCAGTTAAATGATACTCATCCAAGTATCGCCATTGCTGAATTAATGCGCTTGTTGATGGATAGCCACAGTCTATCGTGGGATGAGGCGTGGGCTATCACCAAAAACGCAATGGCTTACACAAATCATACTTTATTACCAGAGGCACTGGAAAAATGGCCCGTTAAGCTGATGCAACGATTATTGCCCCGCATAATGGAGATAATCTTTGAAATCAATGCCCGTTTCATGGCGGAAGTGTCTCTGCATTGGCCTGGTGATAGTGAACGCATGCGTAGAATGTCCATCATCGAGGAAGGTCATGAGCAGTATGTCAGAATGGCTCATCTTGCCATAGTGGGTAGTTTTTCTGTAAATGGCGTTGCTCAGTTGCATTCCCATTTATTGCAGCAAGGTTTATTCAGCGACTTTTTTGCCTTGTGGCCGCATAAATTCAACAATAAAACCAATGGCGTAACGCCACGCCGCTGGTTAGCTGCTTGCAATCCCGAGTTGGCGAGCTTAATTACAGAAACAATCGGCAAACGCTGGGTTACTGATTTATTGGAGTTAAAAAAACTGGTTCCCTACGCAGACGATCCTCAATTCCGTCAACGCTGGCATGCTATCAAACAGGCAGCGAAGCAGCGCATGATCGACTATAAAAAGAGCAAACACGACAAGGAGCTCCATTTAAGCGTGGACGCCATTTTTGATGTACAGGTTAAGCGTATTCATGAATACAAGCGTCAGCTGCTCAATGTTATGCATGTTATTCACCTGTATAACTGCATTAAAAAAGGTGATACCAGGGTAGCCAGATGCGTTTTAATCGGCGGTAAAGCGGCTCCCGGTTATCGCATGGCAAAGAAAACCATCAAATTGATTAATAACGTCGCTCAAGTTATTAATTCAGATCCTGGCGTTGGTGAACAATTAACTTTGCTGTTTTTGCCAGATTATCGGGTTTCAGCGATGGAAAAAATCTGTCCGGGCGCAGATTTATCTGAACAAATATCCACCGCCGGCAAGGAAGCTTCAGGAACTGGCAACATGAAGCTGATGATGAACGGCGCAATTACTATTGGCACACTAGATGGTGCCAATATTGAGATTCGTGAAGAAGTGGGGGATGAAAACTTTTTTTTGTTTGGTTTGACCGAAGCAGAAATTGAAGCGCGGCGCGGTCACTATAATCCAGTCGCCATGATCGACCAAGATGAAGATTTACAGCAGGTCATGCATCTTTTGGAATCAGGCCAATTTAATCAATTTGAACCGGGCATATTTGATGACTTGATAAATTCGATAAAAAGTCCATATGATCCCTGGATGACTATCGCAGATTTTCGCAGTTACATTGATGCTCAGCAGCGTGTTGAAGATGCCTTTCGCGATAAAGATCACTGGACCAAAATGAGCATTTTAAATTGCGCGCATAGCGGCAAGTTTTCAACTGACAGAACGATTAATGAGTACAACCGGGATATCTGGAAATTAACAGCGCAACCGGTAAAGCATAAATAATATTTCTGTAACTGGTTGCCGTTACTACTTTCGCTTTCTACAGGATAGAACCTGCAGTTTTAAGGAACGAACTTAACTAAGCCCTGTGAAAGCGGGGCTTTTTTTATTACCGTGAAGCGAGATCGGCTCGTTTCACGGGAAAATAAAACAGATAAACTTGCTGGAATGACATTGAACGGGATGTCAGTTTGCCAGGTAGCTGACAAGGATTTTTACAAATTATGAATGCTTTTTTCTGGATAATAGTTATGCCGGACATCCTTGCCATCGAGCATAAAAATCAGATACTCGGCAATATTTCGGCAATGTTCGCCACATAATTCCAAGCTTTTCATCATTTGCATAATATCTAATCCTCTGCGTATCATGCGCACATTTTGAACCACCAAGAACAGCTGATGTTTTATGCCTTCCTGTAATTCAATTTCGCAATCGCGATCGCCGTGCAGAAGGACGTAAGCATCATTAGTGTTTTTAGTTTCAAGAACAATTCTTAGTCTGCCCAGCATTAATTTGACCAATTTGCCTATTTTGATGATGTCTGTCAGCAGATGTTGATTGGGATCGCTGCTGTTTGGGTCATATAGCACCGTGATCAGCCTAGCGAAATCAGCTAATTCATTACCTGTTTTTTCCAGTTCGGCAACAATTTTTGAGGTGGCGACAATAGTGCGAAGGTCATTTGCAACCGGGTTTCGACGAGCAAGAATGGCAAGAATGTCCTTGTCAATCTTAATTTCACATTTCTTAACTTTTTTATTTCGAGTAATTACTTTTATGGCCTGATTAACATTGCCGTTATCAAGAGCGTGCATGGCATGATCTAATTGACTCATAATCAAATCGACCATCTCCAATAACTGGTTATGTAAATGGTCTAATTCATTGTCGAAAGCATGCGCAATGTGCTGGCTATTAGGGACGTTGGTTTGATTTGTCATTAATCTGTATTCAGCCTAATCATGATGCCGCGATTGTAAGTCAATTTCATGACAGTAACGTTACAACGCATTATTAACTTGGCCTAAAAATACCCTGTAATCCAATAAAAAACAGGTCTATAAAATCAGAAAGTTGATACACAAATGGTTAGGTCGTGGCGAAAACATCAAGCCTATAAAGTTAAAAAGCATGGTCGATTGGCTAAAAATTATTTTTAATATGGGTTGAGTTTTTGTCACGTACCAAGGATATTCCCTTAAAGCAGTGATCTAATTGCTGGGTGATTTTGCATTAATTGTTGCCGGAATATTTCGATAGTAGATTCATCATGCCGCTCCGGTCGTGGGATTGGAACGGCAATATCGCTAACAATTTTCATGGGTGCGGAAGATAAAAAAATCAGTCGGTCTGCTAAGGCGATGGCTTCGCGCAGGTCATGAGTGACAAATAACACCGTATGCGGTCGTTGTTGCCAAAGTGTTAATAGCAGCTCCCTAACCTGTCGGGCAGTAGGCGGGTCTAGAGAAACAAACGGCTCATCCATCAATAGCAGTTCGGGGTTAATGGCAAAGGCACGAATAATGGAGACGCGGCGACTCATGCCCAGCGATAAGCGTTCCGGGTACTCGTGTTGTACTGAAGTGAGTTGCATTATTTCCAATAGCCCATCGACGACCGCCGGCGTTTTTCTATCAGTTAAGGCCAACTCAATGTTTTCCCTGACTGTTCGCCAGGGCAGTAGTCGTGGATTTTGGAA
Organism: Methylococcales bacterium; assembly: GCA_965247565.1. Classification (GTDB taxonomy): domain Bacteria; phylum Pseudomonadota; class Gammaproteobacteria; order Methylococcales; family Methylomonadaceae; genus CBDFHF01. Next base: position 426,088 of record CBDFHF010000003.1, read on the forward strand.
AATATAACCAATTTTCGGATGACTGCGGTGAGTGCCGACCAGAATTTCTCCGTCATAATCGTTATCCAAGTTGGCAATGATATTGAGTAACGTAGTTTTGCCGCAACCCGATGCGCCCACTAAACAGATAAACTCACCGGATTGCAGCGTCAAGTCAAGATTCGCAATTGTGGAAGCAGAGGCATTCGGGTATGTTTTGTTATGAATGTGGATTTGCATGGCTGTCATCGCCGCCACCGTTGCGCTTTTCTATCCAGTGGTTTTAACAGTAGCATTTCCAGCAGTTGTATGACCAGCACAAACGCGATGGTGTAAGCCAAGATACTGGCGACATCAAATAGTTGAAAAAACATATGCAACTGGTAGCCCATGCCATTGCTGCGTCCAAGTAATTCGACGACTAAAATAATTTTCCATATTAAGGCGAGACCAGAACGGGTAGCTGCCATCATGTAAGGATGTAATTGAGGCCAGATCACATGGACTAGGGTTTTGCGCTTGCTGAAATGGAAGCACTTAGCCATTTCCAACAAGTCTTGATCCAACGCTCGAGTACCTTCCCGTATTGTCACAATCACATTGGGCAACTTGTTTAGGACTACCGCTAAAATTGCTGCCGATTCGATTAAACCAAACCAAACGTAGCATAAAATAATAGTGACTAAAGCAGGAATATTTAAAAAAATTACCAGCCAGTTGTCGAAAAACGCGTTCAGTTTTTTACTGCGACCTAATGTAATGCCGATAGCGCTGCCTAACAACATGGCGATAGAAAAGCTGACGATTAGGCGTAGTAAGGTGACGCCCAAATGATAAAGTAACTGTCCGGATTGCAAGTTTTGCCATAGCACGGTGGCAACAGCCAAGGGTGTTGGCAGTGTGTAATTATTTATCAATAGAGCCAAACCCTGCCATGCTCCCAGAAAGACCAACATGGACAAGCAGGGGTAGAGTAGTGAGTTTCTGGATGATTCGGCTGGGTTTGGCTTCATTCGGTTATTGGGCTAACCAAAAAGTGCCTGATTGCAAATGATCTGAATCGCCCGTCAACTGCTTGTTACTGATTTTGTACAACAAACTGTAAACGTGTTCGGCGGCTTGCTGTTGTTGAGTACCCCAGGCATCAATACTGCCTTCACAATAGCGTTTTCTTAATTGTGTTTGAGTGGCGGTATCATTCGTCTGGGTGAGCGGTAGGATTTTTAGCCAATCATTATCACTAGTGCAAAGGCCATTTTTTGCCTGTTTGCTGGCCACAAAAAAATCTTGTACTGCTTGCTTATGAGCATCAGCCCAGCTTTGCTTAAACACATAACCTAATACGGGCACGGTTTCATTAATTCCTAGACCTTTTAGAATGCCCTTGCCATCGATAATTTGTCTGTAGCCTTGAGCTTCCAGTTTAATGGCAAAATTCCAATAAGTGAGGGCCGCATCAATACGACTTTGTTTAAGTTGCTCGCTGATTAACGGCGGTGCAGCAAATGTTTTAGTAGTCGATTTATCCAAGTCCAGATGTTCTTTTTGCGCTAACGCCGATAGTAATAGCCAGTTTTTATCCAGTTCACCACCAGCAATACCTAGCTTTTTACCTTTAAGGTCACTGACCGAATGAATCGGGCTATTGACTGGCACCACCAGGACGCCGGAGGCATCCGAGTAAGGGTAAAAAGTAAAATCGGTTTTATTCGCCCGCATTTTGGATGTCCAAATCCAGTCCGATACAATCATATCCACCGCGCCGGATTGCAAAGCAATTTTGCCGGCTTCCGCATTAGCAACTTGTTGAATAGCGACCTTAAATGTAGCGGATTCATAGTGTGGATTCTGTTGTAGTTCCACCAATTCCCAGTTCACCGTACCACTGGCCTGAACACCAATACGGATAGTGACTTTTTCTGCGGCAAAGCTATAGTTGTAGAGGCACAGACAGATACCGACAAACAAGGCTTGAAATTTCATAGCGTAATCTCATTGGTAGTGTTAAACGATCCCTATTCTAGCGTTACGCGGCATTTGGTGCGAGAGGGAATACATTAACGGTTAATTCAGTTTAACTAAAGCAAACTATGATCGGTGCGCTTTGTGTACCTTGGTGATATTGAACTAAACTTGCATATTTGAGTGTCAATGGGTTGGTAACTTTCTGGGATTCTACGTATCTTTGTTGAACCTGGCGGTTAAATTGCAAGGGTTAAGTCGATTGGCAACGGTGAAAATGTTAAGTAATAACTTTAGGAGTCATATGTTTATGAAGGCTGCTTTAAAAATGAGGTGGAATTTGGCAGCTGTTAGCAGATTGCTGATGCTGTCGATTTTGCTTACTGCCTTCCCGGCGAAGGCTGATAAGGTAGAATCCTTGGTTTATAAGCCCTCGATAGCCAAGAGTTTGCAACAAAGCCAGGCATTGGCGTTTATTGGTACCGATAAGCAGGTGCTAGAAATTAATCTGACCGGGATTCAATCTACTCAGATACCGGAGAAATCAGGCGTTTTAGCAACCGGATTTATTTATCCGTTGCCCACCCCGATCACTTTGTCTCAATTGCGCTGGGAGATAGTCAATGGCTTGTCCGTAGCGCGTATTCGGATAATTTCTGATAACGCCAAGCGTCTGCGAATTCATCTGGCTGGCATGGACACGAATGTTGAGACCAGCTTTCGTATTCGGGGAAATCAGGATCAACAAGTGCTAGGCCCAGTTGCTAATAAGGCTGCCGACAATGGCGAAATTTGGTTACCGATAACACAGGGCAATAGTGCAGATCTTGAAATTGCCGTTGCTGATACTGCGCAAGTTGCGGATTTAAAGTTAAACTTGGATCAAGTCAATTTGATTCTGGTCGACTCTGCTCTGGCTAAAAAATCATTGGTCGTCCAGAAAAAAAAAGGCGACGCGCTGGAGGTGGAGTTCGATCTGGCGTGTTGGTCAGGGAGCGCTGATTACGGTGGCTTAAAACAAGCGGCAGCGGCAACGGCATTGGTTGATTTTATTGAAAATGGCAGATCCTATATTTGCTCAGGAACATTGCTTAACGATAAAGGTGGAACGCATACCCCTTGGTTTGCTACCGCTAACCACTGCATTGGAGATCAAACAACTGCCAGTACTGCGGAATTTAGCTGGCTTTATCAGGCTGAATCTTGTAACTCTACGATAACCGATTCGAGATATGCTCAAACAGTCGGGGGTGCAGAGTTGCTTTGGTCTAACTTTAAGTACGATGCGGCGTTTCTTAAGTTAAATAATCCGCCTGCCGCCGACACCGTATTTGCAGGCTGGGATGTTGATATCAATTATTTTGATGAGGTTTATGGCGTACATCATCCCGAAGGCGACCATACCATGGTGAGTAAAGGTTCTGTTTCTGCGCTTCTGCAGCCAGTTTCAGATAATTCCGGAGGGAAATACACCCTCGATAACATCAAATTTAGCAAAGGCGGTACTGAGTCGGGTAGTAGTGGTTCAGGGCTTTTTTCTATTGATACTACCCATGTTTATTGGAAAGGTACGCTTTTCGGCGGATCGTACACAGATTATCAGGATGCGGATTACAGTCCGTTTCGCAAATATTACGACAACATTAAACCTTGGTTAAGCTCTTGTGCGTTGCCTTGGGGCGGCAGTATCACCGATGGACAGCAGGTGATAGCTTATCAAGCCGATGCAAGTCAGGGCTGCGGCGGAACATCAGAAGTGAGAGTATGTGCTGACGGTGTATTGAGTGGTAGCTATATGAATCAGGGTTGTAAAGTACCGACCGTCGATGCCGTGTGTAATTTTAATGGTAATCGATACGAGAATGGCCAGAGTTATATTTTTTATCAGCAATATTCCAGCAGCAATTGCGAAACGATTGCAGAAGAACGTATGTGTAACAACGGCGTTCTCAGTGGCAGTTACAACAAAAGTTATTGTTCTAGCCACGACAACGATATGGTGCTATGGACGCCTAATGGGGATGAAGGCATCGTATATGTCCCGGGTAAATCAATGAAAATCTCTTGGGATTTAGCTAATACCTATAGCTACGGCTCCAGAGCCAAGAAGGTTAATATCGCCATATCTAAAGACAGTGGCGCACACTGGATTTCATTAAAAACGGGCGTCAAAAATACCGGCAGCTGGAAGTGGAAAGTTAACAAAAGCAAAGTTTCACATAAAGGCCGTATTCGAGTTTGTGTACCTAAAACCAAGAAAAAACCCGCAATTTGCGATAGTTCTGACTACGATTTTGTTATTAACAAATAACTTAAGCGATAAATGTGTCTATCTCTTTATCCCATCTACTTAAATTAGCTGTTAATCAGAGTAATCTTCTATAGATGTTGTTATTACGTTGATAGTAATAGTGTTTATGTGATCTAATTCAAATTCTGCGAACCCTGAAAAAGTGGTTTGTGGCAGAGTTAGAAAACCGAAACATAACTAAATTAAAAGAGGTTAAGACTATGGAATTACTAGATAAAATCGCCAAACAGTTTTTAGTTGACGCAAATGCGGATGGAAAAATCGATGTAGCCGATGTGGCGGGTTCATTAGAAAAATTGTTATCCGATGCATCGGGTAAGCTGGATCTTGGTTCCGTAGTGACTAAGTTTAAGAATTCAGAGCTTTCCGAAACTGTCAGCTCGTGGTTGGGTGACGGTAAAAATGAGGTGCTCTCTGTCGACGGGCTCAGCAAATTATTCGATGCAGATAAGCTGACTAAATTTGCCTCATCGCTAAACATCGATGTCGAAACAGCCAAGGCTGCTTTGACAAATGCTATCCCCAATTTAATCGACCAAGTTAGCAGTGGTGGTGATTTGCTGGAAAAATTTAGTGAGCACGCTGCCAAACTACAAGCCGAAGCTTCTGAAGTAGCTGATGCGGTAAAAGCGGTTGCTGAGGAAAAAGCAGAAGGATTGATGGGGAAAATTAAAAAACTACTGGGTTAACCCAGACTTTAAATCTTGCTGCACTCAGGGTGCAGCAAGATTTTTCTGATGCTTCAATATGTATTCTGCAAGCGCCTAACTCCCCTACTCTTATATAGAGCTTATTTGTAATACAATATCTGCGGTTACTGACTACGGTTTCGGTTTCAAGATCGGATCTTAGCTTCGTGCGACTTTAAATATATCACTGTTACTCAATAAACCCATCGGGTGCAGTTACAGTATGATTTCTAATAATTATAAATAAGGGTAAGTTTTATGTGTTGGAGTGGAGAGGCTTCAGGGGTATTGGCTGTGGCCGGTCTGAGTACCGCAGCTTATGTTGCACTTAAAGGTGAACCAAAAGAGTTATGGGTTCCTTTAACCTATTTTGCTTTAATGGAGCTGTTGCAGGCAGTCACTTATGTCTATATAGATTTATGTGATAACCCAAGTAATCAGGTTCTGACCTTACTGGGTTACATTCATGTGGCTTTTCAGCCGTTTTTCTGCAATATGGTGGCGATGTATTTCATCCCGGAAAGCGTCAAACTGAGAATTCGTACGACGGTTTATACCGTTTGCGCGATAGGTTCCATTTTGATGTTAATGAAAATGTATCCATTTGCCTGGGCAGGCAAATGTAACATCGGTGTGGAGGGCTTTTGTGGGCCTAGTGTTTGTTCTGTGCATGGCGCTTGGCATATTGCCTGGCAAATGCCGTTAAATGGTTTAATGTCAGACCCGGTTGCCTGGTTATTCGACTTTAATTGGGGTTTGCATGCATTTACCTACATTGTCGTCGCTTTTTATATGCCGCTGATTTACGGATCATGGCGATTTGTAGGCTTTCATTATTTAATCGGGCCTTTGCTATCTGATATTACCACCACCGATCCTAACGAATATGCGGCGGTTTGGTGTTTATTCTCCATAGCTTTATGCGTATCAGTGATTAAAACACCAATCCGAAAACATTTGCATGTTAAATCTTGGCCTTTTTACAAGCAGCAAGTTAGCGACATGTTATAACAACATGGACTCTTCCAATTAACGAAGAGTCCAGTACATCAAAAAGGCTTAGTTGGCCGAGCTACTGCTTACGTCTTAACACTGATAATATCAAACCGCTTAACAGTAATAAGGCGCTGGACGGCAATGGCACTGGAGTTGTGGAAAATTGGATGTTATCTACGGTAACAATGCCATTATTAGAATTAGTAGAAGTATTAACTAACCTCAGCTCTCGGGTTTGTCCAGCATACGCTGAAATATCAGCCATCCATGCATTGTTGTTTAGCGCGATCAATGGAATCAAATCGTCATCAAGCCACACAGCCAGTGACCCCGCCTCGGTTGGTTTAAACAGTAACCGGAGCGATTTTGCATCGGCAGGAATCAAACCAGTTTGGGATATATAAGCATCCGATGGTTGGCCACCCGCTTTAAAACTTAAAGAAAAATTGCCCGCTAGCGGGCCTGAGCCCCATGGATAGCTACAGCTATAATTTGGGCAAGCATCTTGACTGTAGTCCAGATGGTACCATGGGGTGCTGCCCACATGAACAAACCCACCATAATAAAGGCCGTCGCTATCAGGGCCGCCGAAGTGACTCCAACCCGGCGCTCCGAAAGACCAGGCAAGTAATGGGAAAGGTTCCTGGATGCCTTCGATGCTACCACTTTCAAAGTCGAGATTTGTAAATCCGGTAGATTCTGGAATGCTGTTGGAGATCGTAGTCGCAGCAGCGAGGTTTTCGCCTTGTAAAACTGCAACAACAAGAGTGAGTAATAATGCAATTTTATGTTTTTTCATTTCATTCTTTCCTTGTCCTGTTGAAAAAGGCCAGCCTGGCAGCTAACACATTGCTGCCCAACTGACTTGGGCATCCTGTCGAAAAACGCTTTCTTCTAGCGTAACATCCCGGAGTCCCTTTGCTTGAGCAATCTATATACTCCGAAAGCGATGCGTCGCTTGACAAAGCGGCGCTGGCTGTGCTCAAAACAAGTAAAAACGCTCACGTTGAAGTTTAATTTATGTAGCGGGACTATGCAAACTAAACTCAGTTGCCTCTATTTTTACTTTAAATTTCCCGCATGTAAGCCACATTCTTTTTTACCTGTTTCCCACCACCAACGACCTACGCGCTCGTGTTGATTCGGTAAAATGGCTCGGGTACACGGTTCACAACCTATGCTAACGAATCCTTTCTGGTGCAATTCGTTATAAGGTACTTGATAGGCTTCAATATAATCCCACACTTGCGCTGAGTTCCAGTTTAGCAGTGGGTTAAATTTAACTAGAGCATGGCCAATGGTGCCAAAGGTGTTATCGAGTTGCACTTCAGGAATATCCTGTCGGGTATCTAGACTTTGATCTTTGCGTTGCCCAGTAATCCAGGCATCAAGTCTTGCCAATCTGCGCTTTAATGGCTCAACTTTGCGAATACCGCAGCATTCGTGATGACCTTCTTCATAAAAACTGAACAGGCCTTTTTGTTTGACCATGGCATCCAGCGTGTCTCTGTTTGGAGTTAACAGCTCAATGGTAATGCCGTAATGGTTTCTGACTTTTTCGATAAAGCGGTAAGTTTCCGGATGAAGGCGTCCGGTATCGAGAGAAAATACCTGAATGTCTTTTTTGATCGCTACGGCCATATCAATCAACACTACATCTTCAGCGCCGCTGAAGGAGATAGCAATATTGTCAAACAATGCCAAGGATTGTTTTAAAATAATCCGAGGATTTTTTCCGGCTAATTCAGTCTGTAACTGTTCAATGTCGGTCATGGCGTACGTTCAAGTGAAGAGTGGGCAGCACTTTGTTGTCTGCCAGATCCATAAGGTCGTGGTGCTGCTTTAAAGGCGAACAGAGAAGCGTTGCTCGCCCAAGTTGAGTCAATTATCGTAAGAAATTAATCTCTCAATAATTCATTGATACCGGTTTTACTGCGGGTTTTTTCATCAACTTGTTTAATGATTACCGCACAATACAGGCTGTACTTACCATCTGATGAGGGTAAGTTACCTGATACGACCACAGACCCCGCTGGAATGCGGCCATAAGTGACTTCACCGGTCAAACGGTTATAAATTTTGGTGCTTTGACCGATATAGACACCCATAGAAATTACGCAGCCGTCTTCAACGATGACGCCTTCAACGACCTCAGAGCGTGCACCGATGAAGCAGTTGTCGCCGATAATGGTGGGACCCGCTTGCAAAGGCTCTAAGACGCCTCCGATACCGACGCCGCCTGATAAATGCACGTTTTTGCCGATTTGGGCGCAAGACCCCACAGTAACCCAGGTATCGACCATCGTACCGCTATCCACATAAGCGCCGATATTAACATAGGAAGGCATCAAGATCGCGCCCGGAGCAATGTAGGATCCTCGTCGAGCTACTGCATTAGGCACCACCCGCACACCGGCTTTGGCGAAGTCTTCTTCGGAGTAATTCGCATATTTGGACTCGACTTTGTCGTAATAACGAGTGTTGCCGCCGTCCATCAATCGATTTTCATTAATTCTAAACGATAGTAATACGGCTTTTTTTAACCATTGGTTGGTTATCCAGTCGCCATTCACTTTTTCGGCGACACGAGCTGCGCCAGTGTCCAGCAAAGTTAGGGCTTCGTTAACAGCGTTTCGTATTTCGGCGGAAACATTGCTTGGTGTAATGTCTAAACGTTGCTCAAAGGCTTGATTAATAATGTTTTCAAGTTGCGACATGGTTTTATTTGTGAGTAATAGTGGTTATGAAATTATTAATGCGATGCGATGCTTTAACGCAGTCTTCTAGCGGCGCGACCAGGGCGACTCGCACATGGTTTTCGCCTGGATTGATGCCATTGAATTCCCGAGATAAATAGCTGCCGGGTAGTACTGAGATATTTTCTCTGGCGAACAGTTGCTTAGCGAACTCGGTGTCCGAAATCGTAGTTTTTAGCCACACGTAGAACCCCCCCGGGGGCTTGCTGATATTACAAACATTACCTAGCACGCGAACGAAAGTGTTAAATTTGGCGCGATACAATCGGCGATTCTCAAAAACGTGCCGTTCATCCTGCCACGCTGCAATGCTGGCGTGTTGGGTTGGTAGCGGCATTGCACAGCCTTGATAAGTGCGGTATTGCAGATACTGTTGCAAAATATCGGCATCTCCCGCAACAAAACCGGAGCGTAAGCCCGGCGCATTAGAACGTTTGGACAAGCTATGAAATACCACGCAACGTTTGAAACTGGTATTGCCCATTTTGTAAGCAGTTTGCAGCAAACCGATCGGTGGATTGCTTTCGTCGTCATAAATTTCGCTATAACACTCGTCCGACGCAATTACGAAATCATATTTTTCCGCTAAATTGAGCAGCTTCTCTTGATCGGTTTGGCTAATTACCGCACCGCTTGGGTTACCAGGCGAGCAGATGTAAATCAGTTGACAACGTTGCCAGATAGCTTCCGGAACGGAATCAAAATCAGGTAAATAACCGGATGCTTCCACGGTGTTAATGAAATAAGGTTCTGCTCCGGCAAGTAGTGTTGCGCCTTCATAAATTTGATAAAACGGATTGGGCATGACCACAATCGGGCGGCTACTTGTTGCCGAAGTATCAATGATACATTGTGCAAACGAAAACAAGGCTTCACGAGTGCCGCTAACCGGCAATACCTGAGTTTCCGGATTAATGCAGTCAACCGGAAGGAAGCGTTTGGCTAACCAGCTAGCGATGGCTATTCTTAATGCCGGTATGCCTTTTGTAGTGGGATATGTGCCCAGGCCGTTAATGTTTTTTAATAGTGCTTCCTGAATAAAATGCGGTGTGGCGTGGCCTGGCTCACCTATAGACATGGCGATATGAGCTCTGTTGACAGGTGGAGTAATGCCTAGTTTGAGCAGCGCTAGCTTCTCAAACGGGTATGGATTTAAATTTGATAAATTAGGATTCATTAATCAATTACAACGGGGTTGTTTACCCGAGGCTTGGGCTTGCTGAAAAAACGCCATCGCTTGTGGCATGTGTTTTTCTAAATCCTGAATTCGGGTTGCATGGGATGGATGGGTAGACATGAATTCTACAGGTTGCTGGCCGCGAGAAGCCTGATCCATTTTTTGCCATAAACCAATACTTTGTCTTGGGTCGAAGCCTGCTTTCGCCATTAAATCAACGCCTATCATATCGGCTTCGCTTTCATGAGTACGACTGAATGGCATTAACACACCGTACTGGGCGCCAACACCCAGTAAGCCAACAGCGGTTTGGCCAAGAGCTGATTGGGGGGCGGCAACCGCTTGAATCAGGTTCATCCCCTGGTTGACAGCCATCTCTTGCGATGCACGTTCGTTACTGTGTTTAGCCATGACGTGGCCGATTTCATGGCCGATCACCGCAGCCAATTGATCCTGATTATCAACCAGAGCAAGCATACCTGTGTGCACGCCGATCTTGTTACCCGGCAAAGCGAACGCGTTTGGGGTTTGATCTTCAAAAACCACCACTTCCCAATTTCCGCCAAGCTGCTGAAGAAGCGCATTGGCAATACAGCTGGCAACTTGATTGTATTGCGAATTACTGCTTACCGGTTTATCTCTTTTTAAGGCATCGAAAGCTTGTAAGCCCATCTGATTCATCTGTGCATCGGGCATAAAAGCCAGTTGACTTCTTCCAGTAGGGCTAGTAATACAAGCAGTTAGAAGGCAAGTGGCCAGTATAACAGGTATGATTTTTTTCAACATTTGACCAAGGCTCATTAAGTAAAAATCGAAATCATTTTAACGCAAGTTTTTATGATGAGTTGAAAAAGTCGTTAGGATTCTATCAGTGCATGTGTCCGGGTTGGAAAATAAAGTACGGATAAATAGGGTTGTGTTATAAAATTCGCCCTTTAACTATTGTGCGTAGTTTCCGCACAAACTAATAGTGAACTGATATGCGATGTCCGTTTTGTGCGACGCAAGATACCCGCGTTATTGATTCCAGATTGGCAAATGAGGGCGATCAGGTACGACGTCGGCGTGAGTGTGGCTCGTGCAAAGAAAGGTTTACAACTTATGAAGTTGCCGAATTGATACTACCACGTATTGTTAAGCGCGGTGGCATACGCGAACCTTTCGAAGAAAAAAAACTGCGCTCTGGCATGCTTCGGGCTTTGGAAAAGCGACCTGTTAGCAGTGATGACATTGAGGCCGCGATTAATCGCATCAAAAAAGACTTAATGGCTACAGGTGAGCGGGAAATTTCCGCGCAAGAACTGGGCGAAAAAGTCATGCGCGAATTAAAAATACTGGATCATGTCGCGTTTATCCGCTTCGCTTCTGTGTATCGTAGTTTTCAGGATGTCAGCGAATTTACTGACATGATTGAAAACCTAAAGAAATAATGTCAGCTGAAGACTTCTTTTATATGGCCAGGGCCATTGAACTGGCGAAGCGTGGTCTGTATACCACCGATCCTAATCCACGTGTTGGCTGTGTATTGGTTAAAGATGGACGGATTATAGGCGAAGGCTGGCATGCAAGAGCGGGCGAAGGACATGCAGAAGTTGAGGCATTAAAATCTCTTAAAAATGAGAATGCCGTTGGTGCTACGGCTTACGTCACTTTGGAGCCTTGCAGTCATTACGGTAAAACACCGCCCTGTTGCGATTCGCTAATTAAAGCTGGAGTCGTGCGTGTGGTTGCTGCCATGCAAGATCCCAATCCTTTGGTTGCTGGTCAAGGCTTGGCAAATCTAAGTGCTTCGGGTATCGATGTAGTTTGTGGCGTATTGACAGAAGACGCGCAAATGTTAAATCGTGGGTTCATAAAACGTATGACTCAAAAACGGCCATTTGTACGCAGTAAATTGGCGACGAGTTTGGATGGTCGCACGGCAATGGCATCGGGTGAAAGCCAGTGGATTACCTCGCCACAAGCACGGGCCGATGTTCACCGGTTACGTGCGGAAAGTTCGGCGATTATGACCGGAATTAATACGGTGTTAGCGGATGACCCGGCCTTAAATGCGCGGGTAGCTTTTGATGTTTTGCAGCCTGTTAGGGTGGTGTTGGATAGCCAATTACAATTGCCAGTCACAGCCGCGATGCTTAAAGTGACTGGGCGCACATTGATTCTCACTTCTTCTGAAGATAATGTTAAGCGTTGTAAGTTGGAAGATGTGGGTAGTGAAGTCTTTTGTTTGCCTGCTGATGAATTCGGTCGGACAGACTTGTCGGCTGCCTTGGCTTTTTTAGCCGAGCAGCAAATTAATGACGTATTAGTTGAGGCTGGCGCAGTTCTCAATGGGGCTTTGTTGTCGTTGGAGCTAATTGATGAATACGTTATCTACATGGCGACCTGCATACTAGGTGATCAAGGCCGCGGATTATTTCATGTGCCTAGCTTGCAAACCATGGCTGACAAAAAGACTCTGCAATTGAAAGATGTTCGGCATATTGGGGCTGATCTCAAATTTACATTATCAACGTAACCACCTTCATAGAGGACGCCCATGTTTACAGGAATTATCCTTGCCATCGGAAAAATTGCCGCTACAGAACAAAGATCGGGTGATTGTCGGTTTAAGATTGCGACCGGAAAACTACCATTAGAAGATGTGGCTTTAGGTGATAGCATTGCGGTCAATGGTGTGTGTTTAACAGCGGTGGAGTTAGGCGGCGATTATTTTTGCGCCGATGTTTCCAATGAAACCTTGTCCAGAACTACCTTTAAACAAGCAATGATCGGAACAGCGGTCAACTTAGAGTTAGCTTTAACACCCTCAACAAGAATGGGTGGGCATATTGTTAGTGGACATGTCGATGGTGTTGGTCAAGTCATAGAAAAAAAACAGGATGGCCGCTCTTATCGATTCAAATTTAAAGCTCCTGATAGTCTGGCCAAATACATTGCCGAAAAAGGTTCTATTTGTATTAACGGCATCAGTCTAACGGTGAATGAAGTCGATGGCGCACAATTTACGGTCAACATTGTGCCGCATACTTTAAATGAGACCACGTTAGGTGATGTAATTGTGGGTAGTAAAGTAAATTTAGAAGTGGATTTATTAGCGCGCTATATGGAAAGATTGTTAAGAGGCGAGGCTGAAGCGCATAGCAGCGAAGGTGTTACCGAAGCTCTGTTACAAAAGAGTGGTTTTTTGGGTTAATTTAGTCAAAGGCAGCCGTGAATACCATCGAAGAAATAATAGAAGATTTGCGCCAAGGCAAAATGGTCATCATTATGGATGATGAAGACCGTGAGAACGAAGGCGATTTGGTAATGGCGGCGGCTTTTACCCGACCGGAAGATGTTAATTTTATGGCTCGCTATGGTCGCGGCTTGATTTGCCTAACGTTGACCAGTGAACGTTGCCAACAATTACGCTTACCGTTGATGGTTAACGAAAACAAAACTGCTCACTCTACTAATTTTACGGTATCGATTGAAGCCGCCGAAGGTGTCACTACCGGAATTTCCGCCGCTGATCGCGCGAAAACCATTCAGGCTGCCGTTGCTACCGATGCTAAGCCCGATGATCTCGTACAGCCTGGGCATATTTTCCCTTTAATGGCCAAGTCCGGAGGAGTGTTGAATCGCGCCGGACATACCGAAGCAGGTTGTGATTTAGCGCGTTTGGCAGGGGTAGAACCGGCTGGTGTGATTGTAGAAATTCTGAATGAAGATGGCTCAATGGCTAGACGTCCTGATTTAGAAATTTTCGCTCAGCAGCATAATCTTAAAATGGGCACTATAGCTGATTTGATTCATTACCGGATTCAGCACGAAAACACCCTGGAACGCATCAGTGAATGCGCTTACCCGACCGAATTCGGCGATTTCCGTCTGTATGCTTATCAAGATAGAAACGACAACAATCTGCATCTGGCGTTAGTAATGGGGCAAATCTCTGGTGATGAACCAGTTTTAGTTCGAGTACATGCTCGCAACATGCTGGATGATGTGTTTTCATCAAAACGCAGTGCCGGTAGTATTTCCATTCGTGAAGCTATGCAAAAAATTGCCGATGAAGGTCGTGGTGTGATCGTGGTAATCAGACAAAGTGAAGATAATAAATCGTTAATTGAGCTGATCCATCGCTATCAACTCGAAGATAATGGCATTGCCAGTTCGGTACAAACCGTGGACGTGGCCGACTGGCGCACGACCGGTACCGGTTCCAGAATATTAGCCGATTTGGGCGTGAGAAAATTGAAAGTGTTGGGCACACAAAAACGATATGTCGGCTTATCGGGGTTTGATTTGGAAGTCGCAGAGCATATTAGCAACGCCGATTGAAAACATTACGTAACAAGAATTTAAAACTTTATTACAGAGAATAGACATGTCGACCATAAAAATGTTTGAAGGACATTTATCTGCGCAAGGCGGTAAATTTTGTATTGTTGCCTCGCGTTTCAACAGCTTCATTGTTGAACAACTCGAAGCGGGTGCGATTGATGCATTGGTGCGTCATGGCGCTGATCAATCGGCGATTCATTTGGTCAAGGCGCCAGGTGCATTTGAATTGCCTATGGTTGTTCAGCGCATAGCGGCATCTAAAAAGTATGATGCTATTATAGCTGTAGGCGCTGTTATTCGTGGTGGTACGCCGCATTTTGAATATGTGGCTGGCGAATGTGTTAAGGGTTTGGCACAAGTGTCGTTGCAATATAACGTGCCAGTTAGTTTTGGGGTATTAACGGTCGATAGTATTGAACAAGCTATCGAACGTGCCGGCACCAAGGCTGGAAATAAAGGCGCTGAGGCGGCGATGTCTGCCATTGAAATGGTGAGTTTGTTTAGAAATCTGGAAGTCTGATGAGCCAAGCGCGTACCAATGCCCGAAAAGCAGCTGTACAGGCTTTGTATCAGTGGCAAATGACTGGGCAGAATCTCGGTCAAATCGAGTTGCAGTTTTTGGAAGAAGAGCGATTAAAAGACGCCCATAAAAATTATTTTACTGAGCTATTTCACGGCGTTCCAAAAAATTTAGATGCTTTGGATCAGGCCTTAGCTGAGTTTGTCGATAGACCGGTTGATACGATTGATCCGGTAGAAAGGGCTGTCTTAAGATTGGGTACTTACGAATTGATATATCGATTGGATATGCCTTATCGGGTAGTAATCAACGAGAGTATTAATCTGGCCAAGTTTTTTGGCGCCGATGGTAGCCATAAATACGTAAACGGCATACTGGATAAAATAGCCCAAAAAATTAGAGCGGTAGAAATTCAGGCGAAAACCAGAGCGAAAGCTGTGGGCGATAAATAATCGTGCCGGATTCTAAGCGGACTGCTTCCAGTCCATTATCTGAATTTGGTTTAATCCAGCGATTCTTTAAAAATCAACGCATCATCAATCCCTCTACCCACTTAGGTATTGGTGATGATTGCGCCCTAATGTCCATCCCAGATGGCTTTGAATTAGCGATTACTACAGACACCATGGTCGAAAATGTGCATTTTTTTGCCGATGTCGATCCAGAACAACTAGGCCATAAATTGCTTGCTGTTAATTTAAGCGATTTAGCCAGTATGGGTGCGAAACCCGTGTCGGTGACCTTGGCGTTAACGTTGCCTAGCGTTGATGAAAATTGGTTAACTAGTTTTACTAAGGGTTTTTTAGCGCTAGCTGAGCGTTATGGCGTTGATTTAATTGGTGGCGATACCACATCAGGGCCGTTAACACTTACCCTACAGGCACTGGGGTTAGTGCCAAAAGGCAAAGCGATTAAGCGCAGTGGTGCGAAACCGGGAGATCATATCTTTGTAACCGGGCGACTGGGTGACGCGGGCTTGGGTTTAAAAATTAAGCAAGGCTACCAATGTGAAAACGCTGAAAGTGCCTTAAACCGATTTAATAAGCCAGAGCCACAAATCGAAGCGGGCTTGGCATTACTTGATGTGGCAAATGCCTGTATCGACATTTCTGATGGTTTGGTAAGTGACTTAGGACATATTCTTGAGCAAAGCCAGGTGGGCGCCTGCATTGATTGGGCGGCTTTGCCACTATCTGAACCTGTATTAACTTATATCGATGCCAATCAGAATTGGCTAATGCCTTTAGTTGCCGGAGACGATTATCAATTATGCTTTACGGTCAGTCCCGAAAATATCGATCTTTTAATGATCGATTGTACAAAAATAGGCACCATTGAAACCCAATTGGGATTGCGATTGAATAAATCAGGCTACGTGCAGACACTGGAGGTAAAAGGTTTTGAGCACTTTCCTTAATACTCGATTGGGCAAAAATCAACTAACGCCACGTCAAATCATGTCAGACCCATTACTGTTTCTGGCGTTTGGCTTTGGTTCCGGCCTGGTAAAAAAGGCACCGGGAACTTTCGGTACAGTCGCAGCCATCCCTGTTTACGTGTTATTGGCGCAAATAAATAATTTGCTGGTTTATAGTGCGTTAACTATATTCACCGTTCTTGTCGGCGTTTGGATTTGCGGATTGGCAGCAGAAAAACTCGGCGAACATGATTTTGGCGGGATCGTTTGGGATGAAATCGCTGGCTTCCTGATTACCATGTGGCTAGTTCCTGTTAGTTGGCAAAGTCTGCTGCTTGGCTTTGTGTTATTTAGGATTTTTGATATTTTTAAACCGTGGCCTATCAGCTGGGCGGATAAACATATCACGGGAGGTTTGGGCATTATGTTGGATGATGTATTGGCCGGAGCAGCAGCGGGGCTTTTATTATGGTTGTTGGTTGTCAAGATGGCGCTGATCTGATTTTTAGGTTGAAACCCCTCTTGTAATACAAAATTATTTGCCCATAGCGTCTATGGGGTAATTGGGCTATGCTCAACAGAGTGCTATATCGATTTTTTAGCACAGATAAAACGGTGAGGGATCGGCAATTTAGATAACATGAACAGTCAAAACTTAGACAATTATTTTTTAAAAGACATACTGCTGACCTTAACCTCTTACACAGGATTAATATTTATCGGAAGTAGCTTTTTAATTATCATTACTCTCGGCAGCGTTTACTTGGTAAAAGCGTTAAAAGACAGGGAAAAACTGAGAGATCGTATAGAAAAAGATCATACACGTAGAGAAGTCAGTTTTTTACATGATTCCATACGAGAAGAATTGGAGTCAAAAATCAATGCTGTTATTTCTAAGGAAGAGTCTGAGTTAGGTGAATATTCAGGAACGGATCTTATTGAACGTATCAATCTTGAATTAGATAAGGCGGAACAACATGCTAGATCGATGCCTGTTGGCAGTGCGGAAGCCATTGCTCATTTAAAGGTGATAGGGGATTGGAGATTGCAACTTCAAAGAGGCTTGTTGAATGCAATCAATGGTTGAAGTATAGTAGTTGATAGTAATCATCCCAATCACAGGCTACACGGCTTACTGATAAACTACTTGGTAGTTATGTGAAAGCGATTCATGTACATAACAATCTGTCTATTCTGCGGCTACATCGGTAAAAAATTTTTTTTCCTTTCACTCACCAGTTTCCAGTCCTTCACGATACAAATAATACTCTGACTGCATTTCAATGAGCCTTGAAACGGTCCGAGCAAATTCAAACGATCCGTCTCCTTGCGTATAAAGTCCATGTACTGGCACATCTGCCGTGCAAATTAGTTTAACCCTGTTTTCATAAAGCGCATCGATCAAAGTTACAAACCGCTTAGCTTCATTACGTTTTTCCCGAGTCAATTCGGGAATGCCTACCAAGATAAGCGTGTTGAATTCGCTGGCAATTTTTAAGTAGTCGGCGGCTCCTAAAGGCTGTGCGCAAAGTTCAGCAAATGAAATCATGGCGATGTCGCTATGTGCCGCAGAGAGCGCTACCTTTCGCCCCATGACCTCAAGGAAAACCGGATGAGTAGGCGCTTGTTTGGTGAGCTGCTGGTAACAATCCTGCGCAAATTGCGCAGCCTGATCGGTTAACGGAAAAACATAAGTGGCTTCTGCGGCGGTTGGCTTGCCTAACCGATAATCATCTTTGCCAGCCAACTCAATTAACTCACAAGATTCCAGTAAAAGCCGGGTAAATAATAAAAACTGTTCTTTTAGCAAGCCACCTTGATAGAGGTCTTTGGGATGACGATTGGAAGTCATTACCACAACAACACCCGCATCAAAAAGCGCTGTAAACAGCCGTTGCAGAATCATCGCATCCGCTATGTCGGTAACATTAAACTCATCAAAACAGAGTAGTAAAGTCGATTGCCTTATTTTTTGAGCTAAGGTAGGGATCGCATTATGTTGTTTTTTTTTGTGGCATTCAAAAATAAAGGCATGAACCTCTAACATAAACGCGTGGAAATGAACTCGCCGTTTTTGGGTGAAGGGGCAGGCATCATAAAATAAATCCATCAACATGGATTTACCTCGCCCAACTGCACCAAAAATATAAATGCTACGGCACTTTTTGGGGTTACGAAAACGATCCTGTCCACCTTCAACATAAGCAGATAATTGCTCCAATAGTTCTTGAAGATGTTGTAAAGCATTGAGTTGAGCGCCGTCACGCTCAATCAATTTTTTAGCAATTTTCTGATGATAAAACTCTTCCAGCCGCCCTGACAGCATTTGGTTTTTTGGGCTAGCTGATTGCGTCAGAGGTCGAAAGAGCTTTCTAAGCATGAAGAAGTTTATAATTGATTTAACGAATGCACATCCTTGTGCTCAGTCTGTTAAGCTGAAGCCACCCGTTCGGCTTTGGTTTTATATCTGTCCATTTTGTCAAAATTCAAATAACGATAAGTGTCGGTTGCACTAGCATTTATCTGCTCAGCATACTGCAGATACTCTGCTACGGTTGGAATCCTGCCTAGCAATGAGCAAACCGCCGCTAGCTCTGCCGATGCTAGGTAGACGTTAGCCCCGTTGCCCAGTCGATTTGGGAAATTACGCGTTGACGTGGACACCACAGTGGCATTTTCCGCAACTCGTGCCTGATTACCCATACACAGCGAGCAACCCGGCATCTCCATACGCGCGCCAGCTTTTCCGAATGTGCTGTAATAGCCTTCTTCAGTTAATTGACTTTGATCCATTTTAGTCGGGGGCGCTACCCATAATCGGGTCGGCAACTCGCCCTCATTGCCCTGCTTGGCATGTTCTTGCAGTAATTTTCCGGCAGCACGGAAATGGCCGATGTTGGTCATGCACGAGCCTAAAAACACTTCGTCAATTTTAGTACCGGCTACGGCGGATAAAGGCTTGATGTCATCCGGGTCATTAGGACAAGCCAGCAACGGCTCTTTGATTTCATTCATGTCGATTTCAATGATTTCAAAGTACTCGGCATCAGCATCGGCTTCTAACAATACCGGCTTAGCCAACCAGTCTTCCATGCTTTTAATGCGGCGTTGAATAGTGCGCACATCGCCGTAACCTTCGGCTATCATCCATTTCAATAAGGTGATATTGGAATTCAGATATTCGCGGATGGGCGCTTCATTTAAACGAATGGTACAACCACCGGCAGAACGTTCCGCAGAGGCATCCGATAATTCAAAAGCCTGTTCCACTTTTAAATCCGGCAAGCCCTCAATTTCCAGAATACGCCCGGAGAATACATTTTTTTTGCCTTTTTTGTCGATAGTCAGCAAGCCGCGCTGAATGGCGGCATAAGGAATAGCATTGACCATATCGCGCAAAGTGATGCCCGGCTGCATTTGGCCTTTGAATCTGACTAATACCGATTCCGGCATATCCAACGGCATCACCCCGGTTGCCGCGGCAAACGCTACCAAGCCGGAGCCGGCCGGGAAGGAGATACCGATGGGGAAACGGGTATGCGAATCGCCGCCGGTGCCGACCGTATCCGGCAACAACATGCGATTTAACCAGGAATGGATAATGCCGTCGCCGGGCCGCAAGGAAATGCCGCCACGATTCATAATAAAATCCGGCAGGCTGTGTTGCATAGCCACATCCACCGGTTTCGGGTAAGCGGCGGTATGGCAAAACGACTGCATCACCAAATCGGCGGAAAAACCTAAGCAAGCCAAATCTTTTAATTCATCGCGGGTCATAGGCCCTGTCGTGTCTTGCGAACCCACCGTAGTCATATGCGGTTCGCAATAGGTATTAGGCCGCACACCGCGCACGCCACAGGCTTGACCAACTATTTTTTGCGCCAAAGTAAAGCCTTTGCCGCAGTCTTGGCTGTCGCCGGGGCGTTTGAAAACAGTAGATGCCGGCAATCCTAGAAATTTGCGGGCTTTATCGGTCAAACCACGTCCGATAATCAACGGAATTCGGCCACCGGCACGAACTTCATCGAGAATAATGTCGGTTTTTAAAGAAAACTGACAGATTAACTCACCGCTGTCATGGCGATTGACTTCGCCGGCAAACGGGTAAATATCAATCACATCGCCCATGGCCAAATTGGCAACATCACACTCAAACGGCAACGCCCCGGAATCTTCCATGGTATTGAAGAAAATAGGCGCAATCTTGCCGCCTATACAGACACCACCTTCGCGTTTGTTGGGAATATACGGCATGTCATTGCCCATATACCATAACACCGAGTTGGTAGCGGATTTACGGGACGAGCCGGTACCGACCACATCACCCACATATGCCACCGGAAAGCCTTTCAATTTCAATTCGTTGATTTGCTGTTCAGCATTTGTAATGCCTTCGCGAGGCATTTTTAACATGGCTTTTGCGTGCAACGGAATATCCGGTCTGGACCAAGCATCCGGTGCCGGCGATAAATCATCGGTATTGGTTTCGCCGCTGACCTTAAACACGGTCACGGTCAGTTTTTCCGGCACCGCGGGTTTACTGATAAACCAATCGGCATCTGCCCAGGCCTGAATTACCTGCTTAGCATAAACATTGCCGGCTTCGGCTTTCTCTTGCACATCGTGGAAAGCATCAAAAATCAACAGCGTATGAGCTAAAGCTTTAACGGCAAGTGGCGCTAATTTATCGTTATCCAATAAGGCAATTAAGGGTGCTACGTTGTAGCCGCCCAGCATAGTGCCTAATAATTCAGTGGCGCGTTCCGCAGATAAAATCGGTGAACTGATCTCTCCTTTGGTAAGCGCAGCAAGAAACCCTGCTTTTACATAAGCGGCTTCATCAACGCCAGCCGGAATGCGATTGGCCAATAAATTAAGCAAAAACGTCTGTTCAGATTGGTCAGCAGGTGGTTGTTTGATCAGCTCAATCAGCGCTGCCACTTGTTCGGCATCAAGCGGTTTTGGGACTATGCCTTCTGCAGCGCGTTCGGCAACATGTTTGCGGTATTGTTCTAACATATTCGTTCCTAATAGATGGGTTTAATATAGACAACGTGCGATTGTATTAATAGACAAATTGATTTTGCTCGATGCCCATCGACGACCCTGCTCTAAGCATAGCTAAAGAGTCGCGCATAAACAAAATCAACTAGCTTAATTTTGCATAAAAATTCATCGCTTATACTGTATTACACAAACTACCGAGGCAGTCTTTTTTATTTTGCAACAAAAGTAAACAGAGAGTTTCTTGGTATTTCTCTGGTTCCCTTAGGTATTTTCGTGCTGACATAAACGTTTCGAGACTCTGGCTGATGAACGATGTCTATCGGCGGTAGCTATAATAACTAGGACAGGAGTAGAAGGTTGATGAAGCTAAATTAAATGTATCAAAAGCTTTATAGCAGTCTCCAGTTAAGGTATGGTCACAGACCTTGATTCGACGGTGAGGTCAAGCTCGAAATAATGTTTTCGTTTCTTATTACAATAAAACCTGGGAGTTAAACCATGCATGTAACTTACGAACAAGCCGAACAGGCGATTGCCGCAGCGATTGCGGAGTCAAACAAGATAGGCACTCAAATGTGTATTGCTGTTGTTGATTCTGGCGCGGATTTAAAGGCGTTTACCAGAATGAATGGAGCCTGGGTTGGCAGTATCGATATTGCTATCAAAAAAGCCAAGACCGCAGTTTTTTTCGGTATGAATACGGGGCAAATCGGCCAGCTCTCACAGCCGGGAGGTTCTCTGTACGGCATTGAACATTCCAATAATGGCTTAATCACTTTTCCCGGTGGTGTGCCTATTGTTGATAAAGAGGGGATATTAATTGGCGCCATCGGTGTCAGCGGCAGCTCGGTAGAAAATGACCATCAAGTTGCTAAAGCCGGAGTTGACGTAATTGGACTATGTGATTTGCCTTCCCACCCTTGGAGAACTTGATCAACTTAGGCAGCTTGCGATGATTTTTTTGTACGATTCAAACTGCATTAGTTGCTGACGCCGGCTACGAAGTCGTCGCTCATTATCACCCTGATGCCCCGCGTTGGATGGAGTAAAACCATGACTAAAAACCCACCCATCCATATTTTTGGCGAAGTGTTATTCGATCATTTTCCAGACGGCAGCCGTGTCTTGGGCGGCGCGCCATTCAATGTTGCTTGGCACATACAGGCATTCGGACTATCGCCCTGTTTTATCAGCCGGATCGGTAATGATGCGTCGGGACGCGAAATTACTGCGCTAATGGACAGCTGGCACATGCAAAAAGACGCTTTGCAACTCGATTCTGACCATCCCACCGGTACCGTTCAGGTACTTATTGAGAATGGTGAACCGCATTACGACATCGTTGCCGATTGCGCCTATGATTTTATTGACAGCAAGTTGCTCGATGATAAACAGACTCAAGGCATTTTGTACCACGGCTCATTGGCGATCAGAAACCCAGTTTCGCGCTCGGCATTGCAAGCGATCAAAGCTCGGCATCAAGGTAAAATCTTTATCGATGTCAATTTACGTTCGCCCTGGTGGAATAGGGAAACCTTACTACCGCTGCTCCTGGAGGCAGATTGGCTGAAACTCAATGAAGCGGAGCTAGTCGGTTTATACCCGGAAGAACCTGAATTAGAATCCGCCATGCAGGTGTGTTGTGAACAGTTCAATCTGGACAGGCTGGTAATAACACGCGGTGCAAAAGGCGCCATTGCTGGCGGCAAAAATCAGGATTTTGTCGTGGTGAAACCACCTGCAACTACGACGATTGTCGATACTGTGGGCGCTGGTGATGCCTTCGCAGCCATACTATTACTGGGGTTGCAACAGCAATGGTCTTTAGAGATAACTTTGGAGCGCGCACAGACATTCGCAAGCGCGCTGGTTGGGCGGCGCGGCGCTACGGTTGCCGATAGGGACTTTTATCGTGTCTTTAGTAATCAATGGTTATAGATACGGCCCATTGAATTTTGAGCTTTGATGATTAATCCCGGTCTTAAGGGCATGGATGGAGAAGATGCAAGAAAACAAACACTGGTGCAGTTGCGTGAAAGGCGTAAGTAAATCGTGCGATTGCATAATACGAGTCACAAAGTCATGAAGATGGCAGACCAAGGCCAGGATCCACCTATTTGCTAACCAATTGCAAGGAATTGGTTAAGCAGGCGTTATTGCACAAAGCTTTGCGCCGGGATGTACGGAAAAAATCGGGAATTGTTAATTAAGTATAGTATTGAGGGGTTACATTTTTTGAGCAAACTCTAGTTAAGAAATACTTTTTCGCGGGCGTTTTCCAAAATTGCAGTAACAGCAGGATGCTCTAATTTCCTACGCATCGTGATGGCGTAAAACCGCTCTTTTACACTATCAATACGCCCTATCGCTTCTACATCATATTGACTTTCAATCTCAGTCTCCACTGTGCTTGGTGCCACAAATAAGCCAGCGCCGCCACTACCAAATGTTTTTACTAAGGCACTATCTTCTATTTCAGCCTGAATCCTGGGGCTTATTCCTTCACTGTCAAACCATTGATCCAGCGAACGCCTAAGAGCTGTGTTACCGGTTGGTAATAAAAATGGCGCACCGGTCAGTGACTTTGGAAAATCCGGTTTATAGATACTGGCCAAAGACCGCGAGCCAAAGACGCTAACACCGCATTCACCCAGCAAATGGTTAAACGCCTTCGCGCCACTGACAGGTGTAATTGGTGTGTCGGCTAAAACCAGATCCATCCCTTGCAATGTAATTTCCGATAACAAGCGCTCGGTTTTGTCTTCATAACATAAAACCTGAACCGGCTCTGGCAACCGTAATGCGGGTTCAATCAGGCGATAAACCACTAACTTAGGTAATGCATCCGAAACTCCAACAGTTAATCTTAAAGCTTGCCCGGTTGGCCGACCTTTTAAGGTGTTACTCAGTTCGCGGCCTAATGCGAAGATTTCGTCTGCATATTGAAAGACTACACGACCTGTATCCGTCAAAATGAGTTTTCTACCGCTTTTGTAAAACAACTTCTCGCCAATGGATTGCTCAAATACAGACAATTGCCCGCTAATAGTGGGCTGAGCCAAATGCAATTTCTCGCAGGCGCGCGTAATGCTGCCTTCTTTGGCGACGTGCCAGAAATATAGGAGATGTTGGTAGTTAATTCGGGACATGATTGCTTCTGTATCGCAAATATCGATGAATTTATTCTAATCTTTCTATTTAACAATACAAAATTATTTCGATAAGTTATATCCGCAGCAAATAACTATTCAGAGGATTCGCCATGCAAAGATTGATAACAGGTCTTCAGCACTATAAAACCAAAATTTTCGGCACACAGCGAGAATTATTCGAGCGCCTTTCGCATGGACAATCACCGGAAGTATTATTTATCACCTGCTCCGATTCACGTATTAATCCGAATCTACTCACCCAAACAGAACCCGGCGAATTATTTATACTGCGCAATGCTGGCAATATTATCCCTCCTTATGGTGCAGTTAATGGGGGTGAATCGGCCACCATCGAGTTTGCCGTAGCTGGACTAGGTGTCAAAGACATTATTGTTTGTGGGCATACACACTGCGGCGCTATGAAAGGTTTGCTTGAACCGCCGCCAAGCCAGGATTTTCCGGCATTAAACCAATGGTTGCGCCACGCTGAATCCACTCGTCGTATTGTTAAAGATAAGTACTCTGATCGGGAAGGCGCATCTTTATTAAGTGTAACTATTCAGGAAAATGTATTGGCACAAATGGAAAACTTGAGAACGCATCCAACGATCGCTTCGGGACTTGCCCAGGATAATCTCAAACTGCATGGCTGGGTTTATAAAATTGAGACTGGCGAAGTTTTTGGCTATGACTCGGAGAGTTGCCAATTTCAATTACTTACGGAAAAGCGGTTATTAGTGTCACTGCCAAAGCGCAACCTGCTAACTTCTCTGGAAATATAGATTATGTTATAGCTCACATGTGGTGGTTTAACTAGTCATTGATAAATTTGTGATGTTTAAAATTTGGATTAAAAAAAACCATAAAAACCAGGTAAATTACCATAGTTGACAATCAGGAAAAATATTCGTTTTCAGATGTTTCGAAGACCATTTTTTATAGCTAGCCGCTAAGAACAAAAAGCATAACCGGTACACAAAATGTGTCCACGTTAATTAATTTAACCAGAGAGGTTACATCCTATGTCCATCATTAACATGATTCTATGTTTAATGGCAGCAATGTTATTGACTTCATGCGCCGTTCCCAACAAAGAACAGACTCAAGTAGCCACTTTAGAATCAAGCACAGCAGTCCAGCAAGTCATTAAGGACTTGGGCTTAATTTATGTCGAAGAAGGTACAAATTCCATTATTACGTACGATGAAGTCAATGCCGCACAACAAGCGTGGTGTGATGCTTTGGTTAAAATAGGAAAATTAAAAGAAGAAGGCGGCGATTACAAAGCTTATGCTGAAAAAGTGCTTTCAGAAGCTTACAACTACGACTACGGGAAAGTGTTTTTTAAGCCTACCTTGGCTTTTGGCGACCAAACCTTTAGAAATGATAAAAAAGGCGCATTAGCTTATTTTGTGGGTGATGATCCAGATTATCCAAATGACAAGGGTTTTGCCCTTAAACCATGGGTAAAGGCTCGATACGATAACACCGGCAACCATAATGAAGGAATTCAAATTTATGGTTCGGTGGCTATAACAATGGGGAATGTCTGGGTTACCGACAAGACTGGTAAAGAAGTGATGGTAGACAAAACTTGGGTTTTCAAAAAAGGTAAAGACGGGAAACTGAGAATTATCGTGCATAAATCCGCCTTGCCCTATTCACCAGCTACCAAATAAAAACAGCACGGTTTTCGATTAGCCAGAATAACCAAGTGAGCTATTGATCCGGCCCCATGAAGTTTTAAGCGGCATACTTCACCGGCTGGTCTTGAAAGAAGCTTTTGACCCGATCAGGCGATTGCGCCAATTGTGACATGTGCTCATTGGCCGCCTCGCGTAATTTGGCTTTGGTCCTCACGGGTACTTTTCTGCCAATCGCTTGTTTCAGATCCGCATTCAGACGTTCTTCCGGATTAAGTTCCGGACTGTAGCTGGGTAGATAAAACATTTCAATCTCATCCTGATGGTCTAGCAGCCAGGCTTTCACCAGTTTTGCATGATGGACTCGCAGGTTGTCGACAATCAAAAATACTTTCTTACCGGCGTCCTTGATGAGAGCCTTCAGGAATTCAATCAGTTTGTCGGCATTGAAGGCGTCGTCTATGATCATCCAGCGAGCTTTGCCTTGGTTGGTGACGGTAGCGATCATCGAAAGTTTCTCCCGCTTCCCGCCCGGTGCATAGGTAACGGGCGTTTGGCCGGATGGCGCATAGCTTCTACCTCGGACGTCGGTATTGGTCAGCGCGGTTTCGTCTCCCCAATGAATTTCTCCGCCTTCGGCCTTGGCTTGGGCGGCAATAGCCGGGTAGTGTTCGTCCAGCCAAGCCTTTACGGCTTCCGGGCGTTGCTCATAGGCTTTCTTGATCGGCTTTTGCGGGGTAAATCCCCAGCGTTTGAGATATTTGCCAACCGTTCGAACCGGCAGTTTTATGCCATAGTTCTGTTCGATCAGTTGCATCACAGCGGCCCGACTCCACAAGCAGAAATCCATTTTTAATTGCTCAGGACGGTGGTCTATGATTGCTCGCTGGATCTGCTGCTCTTGTTCAGGCGTGAGTACCCGACCTTCTCCTTTCGTTCGTCCTCTCGGCGTCGGTCGAATCGCCGACCATCCGCCTTGGCTGAACAAATCGATGGCACTACGTACCGTCGGGTAGGTTAGCCCTGTCATCTCAACGATCTGCATGACTTTGTGGCCTTTGTTATGCAATCGCACGACCTGCTTTCGCCTTTCATGCAACTGCGCCAGTGTTTGTTTTCTTGCATCTTCTTTATCCATGTCTATCGGACATATAACCTTCATGAAAGTTCAATCTTCACAGGTCCGTATCTATAATTGCCTCTAAAGTTTGCTGTATACCAAGACAAACAATCGGTCATTATGGTTAGTTATATTGATAGCGAGCTGGCATTCGATTATCTATTCGTATAAGCGAAATCAAAAGCCTAAAATTTGAATTGAGACATTCCAGACTTAAGCCGTCTTAAACTTTCAAAATAAAAGGTATTAGCAATGAGTAAAAATATTGGTTTTAAGAGTTTATTGATATTATTTGGAATATTTGGAATTATTTTTTACGATAAGACAATACCGTTAATTAATGATGTCATACAGCTAAAAATCAATATTTTAGGGTTCTTTTTAGAACCCTTGCTTCAAAGGATATTTGATATACCGCTACGTCAAGCCCAAATCGTGTCGGCTTGGATCTACTTACTAGTTGCCGGTTTAATATTTTGGTATTTGTTCCAGAAATTTTATCAGGCTTTATTAGTCACTTATAACATCGTCCAGCAATCTTGGTTAGCTAAAAACCAATGGCAGAAAATAAGCATTATTTTGTTAATGATATTGTTAATTAGTGCATTAGTGAAACTGGTCATGATGTTTGTGTAGCAAACCAACTGAATGCTTTGATTGTTAAACGTTCAAAACCAGCGGAATCTATAAATGTCAAGGCTATCTTGCGAATTGTTACCGTTTAACCTACCTATGGACGTAAACTGGCTGTTGAATCCCTGAACCAAAATGCAAAACCTAATTGATTGGACAGAACTTTTCAAAGATTGTGTGGGTATTTTTGCCATCCTAAATCCGTTTGGCGCAATCCCCGTTTATCTGAGCATGACTGTGAATAAATCGGATCCTGAAATCAAACGAATTGCCATAAAAACGGCATTTGCAGTAGCAATCATTTTAGTCATTTCAACCTGGGCAGGTAGCGTGATATTGCAATTTTTTGGGATCACGATGCCGGCCTTTCGGATTGCCAGTGGCTTACTAGTATTGTTGGTCGCTATTTCCATGTTCCATGCTAAATCTAGTGGCGCGACCAACACACATCAAGAAACAATTGAAGCCACTCATAGAGAGGATATCGCAATCGTTCCCTTAGCCATGCCTTTGCTGGCTGGCCCTGGCGCAATCAGTTTGGTTATTGTGAATGTAAACCAAATGGAGCACTGGTTGGAAAAATTACTTTTAACCTTAGGAATTTTAATTTTAGCTGCACTGGTATGGTTAACATTACATGCTGCCAGTAACCTAGGAAGATTAATGGGAACCGCTGGAATTAACACTGCAACCCGAATTATGGGTTTGTTGCTTGCTGCCATGGCGATGCAGTTTATCATTTTGGGGATGATAGAAGCATTTCCAGGTTTAACTTAAATTGTCTAATTTTTGCCTATTCAAGCTCGAGTGCTTTAGAGGGAAATCGATAAAAATCCACTTCATCTGCTCAACTTATTCATCACAGGATTATTGGCTCAGAACCTTACCCCACAGCTAAACTTTTCTGAACATTTTAAGCCCTCTAATTTTGCCTACCATTCAAAACCTGTCCCGATTCAACACAATTACTAGGATATTGTTCATATAAATATCGCTATTTTCGATAGATTTGCTCTGAACATCCGATTTTAAAATATCACAAGTGTTGTGTAAGCTAATAATCAAAGCATTCCTCATAGAAAAAGGTTCCTAAATGTACACCGCTCCAAATGAAAAAGAATTGAGCCACTCAATTAACCTCTTGGCAGTTATGCTAACAAAGGTTTTAAAAACTCAGGCCAGTCTTGAAGTATGGACTTCCTTTGAACATTTACAGCGTCGATATACTAATGCGTTACGTGATGACAGTCGGGCTAAAAGAGGTATTTTGCAGAAGGCTATAGCTGATCTTGACTCTGCCAGAATTGGTGAGATTGTGCGGGTTTTTAACCGGTATTTTAGTTTGCTCAATATTGCAGAAGAATCTTTTTACTTAAAGTTGAGAAGACAAAAACAGACAGGACACTTCTGGCAAGGATCATTTCATGACACCTTATTAGCTCTAAAGAACAGTGATGTCACAGCTGATAAAGTTCAGTTACTAATGAACGAATTGTTGTATCTCCCGGTTATGACGGCTCACCCGACCGAGGCTTTGCGCCGAACCATCAAAGGTGCCTTACGTAATATATTTGTAACGCATGAGACGCTGGACGATAAATCATTAACCGGGTATTTTCGACAAGATGCTCTCGATCAGTTACAAGCTCAGATTCAGCTACTATGGAAAACTGATGAAGTGCGCGAACGCAAACTTGGTGTGGCTGATGAAATCGAGGCTGGGCTATTTTATTTTCCGTTGTCATTATTTGAAGCGACCGCCTGTGTTTACCGCAATTTTGAGCGTGCTTTGCGGGATGTCTATGGTGAGGATGTGGCCAAGAAAGTCCGAGTGCCAAGTTTTTTACGCTATGGTTCCTGGATTGGTGGCGATAGGGATGGTAATCCTAACGTAACCCCAGAAATTACGGTACTGGCATTACGTTTGCAAACTCAGACCATACTACAGGAATACCTTCGCCGTGTTGACAAATTACGTGAACAACTTTCGCATTCTTATGGACTGTGTGAGGTATCCGAAGCTTTTGCAGATAGCCTCAAAATCAGTAGAGCAGGAATTGGGCCTAATATAGCTGAATTGGAAAAGCCCTATTTACAAGAGCCTTACCGGCATAAATTGATACTCATTCGATACCGATTGGAACGAAATCTAATACGGGTACAGCAATACTTACATGGTGAAGAACCAAAACCAGCCGACAGCCATGCTTATCCCAGTATTAATGAATTTCTGCAAGACCTGCGCATTATAGAGGCCTCATTACATAGCCATGGTGATGCCAATATCGCGGACATGGCATTGCATGACTTGATTCGCCTTGCTGAAACCTTTGGCTTTCATTTGATGGAATTAGATGTACGCCAAGAATCAGGGAGGCATACAGACGCGGTGGCAGAAATATTGAGTGCAGCGATTGGGGCTGATTATTTAAGTCTGAATGAACAACAGCGACTTGAGTTATTGAGTGAGGCCATTAAAGCAAAAGGCGGACTCATCTTTGACGAAACCACGTTGTCAGCAAAAAATCGTGAAACACTGCAATTGTTTGAAGTAATGGCTCGGATGCGGCGCGAGGCAGGGTCTGAGTGCTTTGGAAAATATGTTATATCGATGACCCACCAGGCCAGTCATATTATGGAAGTGATGTTATTAGCCGCTCAAACCGGCTTGGTCGGTCAACTCGGTGGACATTGGTTTTGTCATATTGGCGTGAGTCCGTTATTTGAAACCATTGACGACCTGAGCCGAATTGAATCGATACTCACGCAACTATTTGACACGCCAACTTACAGGGAATTACTCAGGGTATCTGGGGACCGACAAGAAGTGATGCTGGGTTATTCCGATTCTTGCAAAGATGGTGGGATTTTGGCTTCTGCCTGGGGACTTTATAAAGCGCAGCAGCAAATTATCGCCATCACAGAATCGCGGGGCATTAAGTGCCGATTGTTTCATGGTCGCGGCGGAACCGTTGGTCGTGGTGGTGGCCCAACGCACGAAGCAATTCTAGCTCAACCAGCTGATACTGTTCGTGGCCAAATAAAATTTACCGAGCAAGGTGAAGTTCTGTTTTATCGTTACAACAATATGGAAACCGCTATATACGAACTCACTATGGGTATCACCGGCCTTTTGAAAGCCAGTGTTAGTCTGGTGCACCCAGTGCAACAACAATGCTCAGATCAATTGGCAATCATGGAGGAATTAGTGCGTATTGGCGAGGTCAGTTACCGAGAATTAACTGAACGCACGCCCGGTTTTCTGGATTATTTTTACGAAGCCACCCCTGTAGGTGAAATTGGGCAACTAAATTTAGGCTCTCGGCCCTCGCATCGTAAAAAGCAAGATCGATCAAAAAATTCAGTGCGCGCCATTGCCTGGGTATTTGCTTGGGCGCAATCGCGGCAGACTTTTCCTGCGTGGTACGGTATCGGTTTGAGCCTTTCAACCTGGTGCGCAGGCAAGCCAGAACGCTTGGAAAAATTACGGCTTATGTACCAAAACTGGCCGTTTTTTAGAAACTTACTAAGTAATGCCCAAATGGCACTCAGTAAATCCGATATGGTGATTGCCAAGGAATACGCCGGGCTTTGCTTGGATCAGGAAACTGGCAAACGGGTCTATGGCATGATTTCTACGGAGCATCAACGCTGTGTGGAATGGATACTAGATGTTGCGAATACCGAGAGTTTGTTAGCCGATAATCCAAATTTGGCCGATTCATTAAGGCGTCGGGATGGTTTGCTGGGACCGCTCAATTATCTGCAGGTATTTTTGTTAAGCCGAGTCCGAGCCGTGGACAGCAATCATGCTGAAGACAACCCATGGCTAAAACCGCTGTTGCGCACAATCAACGCTATAGCGGCTGGAATGCGTAATACGGGCTGATCTCTTGATTACTGATTGGATTTTTGGAGACTTTGAAGTGAATTCAAAAAAACTAACCCATTTAAAACAATTGGAAGCGGAAAGCATTTTTATCATCCGCGAAGTTGCTGCAGAGTTTGAGCGACCAGTTATGCTGTATTCCGTCGGCAAAGATTCTGCAGTCATGCTGCAATTGGCAATTAAAGCCTTTTATCCGGCCAAACCGCCCTTTCCTCTGTTACATGTTGATACGACTTGGAAGTTTCGGGAAATGATCGAGTTTCGTGATCAATTGGTCAAAGATCTCGGATTGGAGCTTATTGTCCACATCAATCAGGAAGGAGTGAAACAAGGTGTCAATCCTTTTACCTATGGCAGCAAAAGACACACTGACATCATGAAAACCGATGCGCTTAAACAGGCTCTCACCAAATATAAGTTTGATGCTGCGTTTGGCGGTGCCCGCCGCGATGAAGAAAAATCCAGAGCCAAGGAACGTGTTTACTCGTTTCGCGACCAAAATCACAGTTGGGATCCAAAAAATCAACGTCCGGAATTGTGGCAATTGTTTAATGGCAAAATCGATAAAGGTGAAAGTATACGCGTGTTTCCGCTATCCAACTGGACTGAGCTGGATATATGGCAATACATTCACTTGGAGAATATTCCCATACCAAATTTGTATTTCGCCAAATTGCGTCCAGTTGTCAACAAAGACGGAATGATCATCATGGTTGACGATGACCGTATGCCGCTTGGCCCGGAAGATAAAGTCGAAATGAAAAGTGTGCGGTTTCGCACTTTGGGCTGTTATCCGCTAACCGGTGGCGTGGAATCAACAGCTAGCACACTTCCGGAAATTATTCAGGAAATGCTTCTGACCACAACATCTGAACGCCAAGGCCGTTTGATTGACCATGATCAGGCGGGTTCGATGGAACAGAAAAAACGGGAAGGTTATTTCTAATGAGTTGTTAACAACGTTAGGAATAAGGGCTGACATGGCTGAACTTTTTACCTAAAAGCTTAATCAATTTTTCTGGAAATTTTATTGATTAACTGAAATATAGGAAAACGAGAGCGGCGTCTAATAGGCATATCACCGTGTCAAGTTAAATAAATTCTCGATATTAGGGCTCTAGTTTGAGCGTCCAGATAGAGAGAAATTATGATGCCACAGTTTTTCAAACTTTCTATTTGCCTAAGGCTTTCAACAAGCATTCTGGTGACAATTATTTGACGGTTGATTTGGAAACGACCGATTTTTCTTCCAGAAACCGGCTGTTTTTTGCCGACTATAACAATTCTGTGGCGCTAAAAATCCAATGGTTTTCTTCTATCTACTTGAATTAATGAAATTAATAATTTTATGGCATGGGCCGTGCTTTTATTTTTGTAAAGTTATTCAGGAGATTCAGCATGGTACTTAATTTTGATACGGCGTTAGGCATTCATCCACAGGCGTTGGCATTAAGAGAAAAACGCGGTGAGGTGTTGGCAGCTAATTTGGCTAATGCCGACACACCCGGCTATAAAGCCCAGGATATGAATTTTAGCTCAATTCTTAAGCAAACTACGGAACAGAGCTTGAGTTTGGAAAAGACACAATCCACTCATCTGGCATCGAGCAGGCAAGTTCTTGGGGCCGAGGTATTGTTCCGCAATCCCAATCAGGCATCTTTAGACGGTAACACAGTAGAAACTCAAGTCGAGCAGGCCAAGTATGCCGAGAATGCAGTGCAGTATGAGGCGAGTTTACAGTTCCTAAATAGCAAATTAGCGAGCATTAAAATGGCTCTGAAAGGAGAGTAACCATGTCGTCCTTAAAAATTTTTGATATTGCCGGTAGCGGTATGAATGCTCAGTCGTTACGGCTGAATCTGGTAGCCAGTAACATTTCCAATGCCAATACGGTTAGCAGTAGCGAGGGCGATGTTTATAAGTCCCGACAACCGGTTTTTGCGGCTGAATTTAAAAAAGTTATGGACAAGCAAAATGATGGCACCAGCAAAGTCAATGTATTAGGGGTAATTGAAAGCCAGGCACCGACGATTGCTGAGTACGCGCCTAATCACCCGATGGCAGATCAAAGCGGTTACATATACAAGCCGAATGTCAACACGGTGGAAGAAATGGCCAACATGATGTCGGCGTCGCGTTCTTATCAAAATAATGTTGAGGTATTGAACACGGCGAAGCAAATGATTCTACAAACTTTAAAAATTGGGCAATAGGGGCTAACTATGAGTACGGTCAACGCATTTAGCGGTTTGGGTGTTTCCACATTGGAAACTGCGACAACACCTGCAAAAAAAAGTTTGGGGCAGGATGAGTTTTTAAAATTGATGACCACACAAATGACTCATCAAGATCCAACCAAACCCATGGAGAACGGCGATTTCCTTGCCCAAATGGCGCAGTTTGGTACGGTTTCCGGGATTCAGGATTTACAAAAATCGTTCAGCGACTTTTCCGCGTCCATTAATTCTAATCAAGCTTTGCAAGCGGCTAGTTTGGTGGGGCGTTACGTTTCAACGCCCTCTGAAACCGGGCACTTTAACACCAAGACCGGTCATCTAAGTGGTACGTTTGATTTGCCTTCCAGCTCAACCAACGTCAGCGTAAAAATTATGGATCCAATAACCGGGGATGTGCTTAAAACTATTGATATGGGTCAAAAGTCAGCTGGTTCGGTGTCATTTGTTTGGGATGGCAAAGATGCCGCCGGCAACCCAATGCCGCAGGGCATCTACAAAATTAAGCCTGAAGCTTTGATAGACGGCAAAAATACAGCTTTAACGCCCAATGTCGATTCGCTGGTGGAAAGTGTGTCGATAGGCGGAACTAAAGGCATACAGTTGAAGCTAGATGGTTTGGGTGCAGTTAGTTTCAATACAGTCAAAGAAATTCAATAGCGGAGAAATATCATGGGTTTTACAACAGCACTAAGTGGTCTGAGTGCCGCTGCCAATAATTTGGCAACTACCGGCAATAACATTGCTAATGCCAATACCACCGGCTTTAAAAAGTCGCGTTCTGAGTTTGTTGACGTTTACGCCAGTAGTATTGGTGGCGTGAGTAAAACGCAACCCGGTGCGGGTGTCAGAGTTTCTGAAGTGGCACAGCAATTTAAGCAAGGTAATTTGGATTTTACTGAAAACAGTCTGGACTTAGCGGTCAGCGGTGAAGGTTTTTTTACCATGGCTAATGACCCAAAAGATATTAAATCTCTTGTTTATAGTCGCAATGGCGCCTTTAGAGTTAATAAAGATGGGTTGGTTACGAATACTCAAGGCCAAGCCTTGCTAGCTTATGCGCCCAACGGTGAAGCCGTCAGTGATGGTTTTAGTCAGGGAGTCTTAAAAACGGTATCACTTAATACGGGGGCGGGATTACCGGTTTCTACCTCCAATGTTGTTCAACAAGTTAACTTAAACAGTAATGATCAGGTGCCGCCGTCACCCACTTTTGATCCTTTAAATACCAATTCGTACACCAAGCAATCGTCCGTATCGGTTTATGATTCTTTAGGCGTGTCTCATACCTTGACCAGTTATTTTGTGGCAGGTCCTGTAACCGGTGGGGTTACCAGAGATTGGAAGGTTTACCACTATATGACTGATAATCCATTAATGCCCGTTCCATTGGATACAGGCGGCACAGCGCCGGTTATTGGTACACCACCAACCCCTGGAACTCCGGGAACACCGGCAACTTTAACGTTTGATTCCTCAGGTAAGCTGGTTACACCTGTCGATGGTCAAGTGCAATTAGCGTCTTATGCGACAGGTACCTCGGCGTTACCTGTCACTATTAAAATGGATTATTACAAATCTACACATTTGGCAGCGACCTTTAGTGTGGACGCGCTTAAGCAGAATGGTTTACCCGCGGGCCGGTTAACCGGTATCTCTATTGATAAGGAAGGGGTGATCTTTGCGCGCTTTAGTAATGGCGGTGCCAGTCCGCTGGGCAAAGTGGCTTTAACTCGCTTCCCTAATCCGCAAGGCTTGTCCAAGTTGGGCGATACCAATTGGGCGCAAAGTGCTGATTCCGGCGAGCCTATTCCAGGTGAAGCCGGTTCTGGTAACTTTGGTTTGATTAATTCTGGAGCACTGGAGCAATCCAACGTGGATTTATCGGCGCAATTGGTGAATCTGATTGTTGCTCAGCAAGCCTACCAAGCCAACTCGCAAACTATTTCCACCGAAAATAGGATTGTGGAAACTATTCTGAATATCCGTTAAGCATTAGCCGGGAGCAACGGTCATGGATAAAAGTTTATACATTGCAATGAGTGGCGCCAAACAAACTTTATTGGCGCAAACCGCAAACGCCAATAATTTGGCGAACTCGCAAACTACCGGTTTTAAAAATGATTTGGAACAATTCCGTAGTCAACCGGTATTTGGCGCAGGCCATCCCAGCCGTGTATATGCCATGACCGAACGCCCTGGTACAGATCTGAGTGCCGGACCCATGCAAACCACTGGCAGAGATTTGGATGTGGCGATTAATGGTGAAGGCTATTTTGCGGTTAATAGTCCTGGTGGTAAAGAAGCGTACACCCGTGCAGGTGATCTGCATGTCAGTCCAGAAGGCTTATTGCAAACTGGAGCTGGATTACAAGTCTTAGGTCAGGACGGTCCGATTGCCATTCCGCCAGCCGAAAAACTGACTATCGGTAGCGATGGCACCATCAGCATCATTCCAATGGGAGCCAATAATGCGACCGCCACGGTTGTAGTTGACCGAATTAAGATGGTTAAGCCCGCCGTAGGCGAGTTAGAAAAGCTCAGCGATGGCTTGTTACATGCCAAAGAGGGAAAGCCGCCACTGGAAGCGAGTGCTGATGTCAGTTTGGCGCAAGGCGTTTTGGAAGGCAGTAATGTGAATACTATTAATGCCATGGTGGATATGATTGAACTGGCTAAAAACTTTGAATTACAGACCAAAGTAATGAAAAACGCCGACGAAAATTCCAGCGTCAGCGCCAAGTTAATGCAGCTGGCATAAACTCTGCTTTATATTTAGTAAAGACAATAACTTGGCTCTAAGGAGATTATCATGACAGAACGCGCTTTATGGGTGGCTAAATCCGGACTGGATGCCCAACAAACACGTATGGCGGTTATCGCCAATAACTTGGCAAACGTTAATACCACTGGATTTAAAAAATCCAGGCCGCTTTTTGAAGATTTGATTTATCAAAATATTCGGCAAGTCGGCGCCCAATCCACCCAAAATAACGTACTGCCATCTGGCCTTCAGTTAGGTACGGGTGTTAGAACTGTTGCCACAGAAAAATTGCACACGCAGGGTAATATTCAACAAACCGAGAATTCACTTGACGTGGCAATCAATGGTCGCGGCTTTCTGCAAATTCAAATGCCCAATGGCGATATTAATTACACCCGAGATGGCTCGTTAAAACTGGATGCTACCGGGCAATTAGTGACTTCCGGCGGTTTGGTTTTAGAGCCAGCCATTACTGTGCCGCCAGATTCTGAGAGCGTAACTATTGGTCGTGACGGTACGGTTTCCGCTAAGCAACCGGGTAATCCAACACCGGTGCAGTTAGGGCAAATTCAGACCGCCAATTTTGTTAATCCAACGGGCTTGGAGCCGGTTGGAGAAAATTTATTTAGAGAGTCTGTAGCCAGTGGCGCACCGCTGGTCGGTTCACCGGGTGAAAATGAATTTGGCCCATTACTGCAAGGCTCTTTGGAAACCTCGAATGTGAATGTGGTTGAAGAATTGGTGAATATGATTGAAACCCAGCGCGCTTATGAAATGAATTCAAAAGCCATTTCTAC
Source organism: Methylococcales bacterium (assembly GCA_965247565.1). Classification (GTDB taxonomy): domain Bacteria; phylum Pseudomonadota; class Gammaproteobacteria; order Methylococcales; family Methylomonadaceae; genus CBDFHF01. The sequence goes on from CBDFHF010000003.1 coordinate 463,463, forward strand.
TACAGACCAAATGTTGTCCTTTATTACGCAACAATTATAGTGGGCTGACGGCATGAAACTGCATCATCTGATTGTTATCGCAGTTACCTTGCAGTTGTCGGTGGCTTGTACGCCGCTACCGCAAAGAGATCCCGCGTTCGCGCCGGTAGCTCCTGCCGATTTAAGACCGCCGGTGCAAAATTCCGGTTCTATTTATCAGTCCGGTTACGACATGCGTTTATTTGAAGATCAAACGGCAAAACGAGTCGGAGATATTTTAACGGTCACCTTAAACGAACAAACCAAAGCCAATAAAAACGAAGATTTGCAAACTCAAAAAGCAAACAACATGAAGGTGAACGCGCCTAATATTTTAGGCATGAGCGCTGCAGCGTTGCTAGGACATGGTTTGGAAACAGAGATGGAAGCCACTAGAAAATTTAATGGGAATGGCGGATCCAATCAAAGTAATAGTTTGACGGGTGATATATCGGTAACGGTTATTGATGTTTTGCCCAATGGCAACTTGAGAGTACGCGGCGAAAAACGGGTGACTCTCAATCAAGGCGATGAATACATCCGTTTGTCAGGTATTGTCAGGCCGGTTGATATTACCGCCGGCAATATTATTCCTTCGGATAAAGTCGCTGACGCTACCATCATGTATACCGGTGATGGCGCGGTGGCCGATGCCGGCAAAATGGGCTGGTTAGCCAGAATTATTCAAAGCGCCTGGTTTCCATTTTAACTATGAGCAAAACAGTGATAAACACTCAAACCATCTTGGCTCTATTTTTGCTGGCTATAGGTTCAATGGCGCCTGCTAAGGCAGAGCGCATTAAAGACATCGCTTCTATTCAAGGCGTGCGCAGCAATCAATTGGTTGGCTACGGTTTAGTGGTGGGATTGGACAAATCGGGCGATAAAACCCAGTTTACCGGACAAAGCATGCGTAGCATGTTGACCCGTTTAGGTTTAACACTGCCACCTGGGGTTGATCCCAAAGCAAAAAATGTGGCTGCTGTGGCTATCTCGGCAGAGCTACCGGCTTTTGCCAAACCGGGCCAGCAAATTGATATAACGGTTTCTTCAATTGGTGATGCCAAAAGTTTAAAAGGCGGGACTTTGTTAATGAGTCCCCTAAAAGGGGCCGATAATCAGGTCTATGCTGTCGCCCAAGGTAATCTGGTGGTAGGCGGATTGAGTGCTTCGGGTAAGGACGGCTCTAGTATTACCGTTAATAACCCCAGTGTCGGCCGGGTACCCAATGGAGCGACCGTAGAGCGCACGGTTAGCACTCCGTTTGCAGAAGGTGATGCCTTAATTTTTAACTTGCATAGTTCAGATTTTACAACCGCTACGCGTATGGCTGAGTCCATCAATAGTGTACTGGGACCGAATACCGCTAAACCGCTGGACGCAACCTCAGTCAGAGTGAGTGCGCCACTGGATGCCGGGCAAAAAGTTACGTTTGCGTCGATGGTTGAAAACATGGAAGTGTCGCCTGACGATGCGCCTGCAAAAATTATTATTAATTCACGCACTGGCACGGTGGTGATCAACAGCAAAGTAAAAGTGCAACCGGCTGCGGTATCGCATGGCAGTTTAACAGTCACTATCAGCGAAGATCCACAGGTCAGCCAACCCGCACCACTATCCGGTGGCCAAACTGCGGTGACTCCACAATCCAGCGTTAAAGTGGAAGAGGAGAAAAAACGTATGTTTGTGTTTAAGCCAGGTGTGTCTCTGGATGAAATTGTTAAAGCAGTCAATGATGTCGGCGCTGCGCCTAGCGATTTAGTGGCTATCTTGGAAGCCCTGAAGTCCGCTGGTGCATTGCGCGCGGAGTTAATTGTTATCTAAACGGAGGCGGTTATGCTTAAAGCCCAGAGTGCTGATGTTTATACCGATTTTAATGGTTTAGCTAAACTAAAAACCCAGGCCAAACAAGCTTCGCCGGAAGCGTTGCGGGAAGTAGCCAAACAGTTTGAATCGATATTCGTTAACAACGTACTGAAAAGCATGCGCGAAGCAAAGCTGGCTGACGGTGCCATGGATAATGATCAAAGTAAGTTTTTTACTGATATGTACGACCAGCAACTGGCGGTGCATTTATCAGGAAAACCGGGTGTCGGATTAGCGGATTTGATTGTCAAACAATTGGGTGGCAAAGAGGAATCCAAGGATAACGAAAAAATGGGCGTGGATGATTATCTGAATAGATCGGTAGGATCCTCTAAAAATACTCCAGTAAGTAACCACGCCGCCGCGCATTTACAAGCCATCGCTCAGGCCGGTCTCGAACGTACACAGCCATTGACTCGTATTACTGAGGATGGCGTTACGATCAATAACTTTGTCGATAATAGAACGCCGACCAGAACCTTAACTGAGATTCCATTCAAGTCTGGGCCTAATCAGCCGATAACTTCAGCAGAAGATTTTGTCAGGCAGTTACAGCCTTACGCCGAACAAGCGGCTAAAGAATTAGGCGTAGACCCTAAAGCATTATTGGCACAGGCGGCGTTAGAAAGCGGTTGGGGTAAATCATTAATTAAGAATGCCAACGGCAGCAACAGTCATAACTTGTTTAACATAAAAGCAGATCGATCTTGGCAGGGAAGGCAGGCACGAGTGGCCACCTTGGAATTCGAGCAAGGCGTGGCAAAAAAAGTGCAGGCTGGTTTTAGATCTTACGACTCGTTTGCAGAAAGTTTTCAGGATTACGTGGGTTTTATTAAAAGTAACCCCCGTTATGGCGAAGCTTTAAAACAAGCGGGAAATGCGGAAAATTATTTACGTAAATTGCAACAAGCGGGTTATGCCACCGACCCTAATTACGCGGCTAAAGTGATGAAGATTTATAACGGCAATACCCTGGCCAGCGCAGAACCGGATGTTTTGACTGCCATGAACAATTAGGGCGTGGACACATGAATAGATATCCTTACAGGAGATTATTTTGAGTAGTATTTTAGGGACTTCATTATCCGGGTTGATGGCTGCGCAGCGTTCTCTGGAAACCACCAGTCACAATATTGCCAATGCCAATACTGAAGGATATAGCCGCCAAAGCGTGGATTTAAGAACCCGAGATCCCGCGTTTACCGGATCCGGTTACATTGGGCAGGGTGTTGAAGCCAGACAAGTGTCCCGTAGTTATGATCAATTCATAACGGCACAACTTACTTCAAGCACGTCTGTTTATGCAGAATCAAATACCTTGGCAACGCTAGCTTCCCAAGTCGATGGGATTCTCTCTAATGAAAAAACTGGCATAGGTCCTGCCTTCATTTCATTTTTTAAGGCTGTGAATGAGGTAGCAGATGATCCCTCATCGATACCAACTCGCCAAGTTTTGGTCTCTGAGGCTGAATCTCTGTCGTCTCAGTTAAATACTAACGCTGCTCAGCTGGAAGGTTTCCGCGCACATGCGAATAATCAAATGCAGGCCATGATTGAAGATATAAATAGCTATGCCAATAGCGTGGCCGAGTTAAATGACAAAATCATGATTGAAACCGGTCTTGCCACCTCAAAGCAAATTCCTAATGATCTGCTAGACCAAAGAGATGCACTGATTGCTAAAATTGCCGAAAAAGTTAGTGTGTCTGTTATCAATCAGAATGATGGCTCACAAACCGTTTTTATAGGTAATGGCCAAGCGTTGGTGTTAAATGGCAAAGCCGGGCAGTTATCGCTATCAGGTTCAGCTGCTGATCTAACTCATAAAGATGTACTAATAAACGGACAAAATATCACTGGGCAGATTAGCGGCGGTCAATTGTCCGGAGCACTGAGATTTCGGGATGAAGTACTGGACCCAGCACAGCAGCAATTTGGCTTGTTGGCAGCTGGTTTTGCGGTAGCATTCGATGACTTACATAGCAACGGGTTTGATTTAAATGGAAATACCGGCCAAAAAATGTTCGATTTGGGGGCTTTACCAGTTACGCCAAGCCCCACTAATGTCGGAACTGCGACAGCAACTTATGATCCCGCTAATATCGGGCAACTAATGGCTAGCGACTATTCCCTTACCTATGATGGCACTACTTTTTCCTTAAAAAGGTTGAGTGATGACTCAGTAACCACGTTTGTCGGGTCACCGATCGTAGGACCTGGTTTCCAGATAAATGTCGCTGGCGCAGTAGCAAATGATAGCTTTTTGATTCGGCCCACATTTAAAGCGGCCAATAATATTAAAGTATCAACCACCGACCCGGTAAAAATCGCCGCAGCAGTGACAGCGGGTGCACCGGGCGATAATAGAAAAGCTCGAGAATTGGCCGCTCTGGAAAAATCGCCAATGTTGATGGGCGGTAAATCTACGTTTAGCGATGTCAATGGACAGTTGGTAACTCAAGTCGGCACGTTAACTCACGCAGCCAATGCTAATAGTGCTGCTCATAAGGTGTTGTTAAATCAGGCTACACAAACTAGAGAAAATCTGGCTGGTGTAAGTTTGGACGAGGAAGCGGCTAATTTAATTAAATTTCAAAATTCTTATCAGGCTTCCGCTAAAGCCGTTTCAATCGCTAGTTCGTTATTCGATAGCTTAATTAGCGCCGTCAGGTAAAGGAGTTATTTATGCGTATTTCAAGCTCATGGGCTAATCAATCCGGCATTAATGCCATTGTTGAACAGCAATCGCAGTTAAATCGGTTACAGATGCAATTGAACTCTAACAAGAGGATTTTGAGCGCGGCTGATGACCCTTCCGGGTCCGCTCGAGTAATTGATCTAAACCAGACATTGGAACAGACCGAACAATATCAAAAAAATATTCAGTCTGCCAAGCAAAGGCTTGATTTAAGTGACGGTATTGTCAGTAACGTCGTAGATGTTTTGCAGAAAGTTAAAGAATTGGGTATTTCATCGTTAAACGCAACTAAGTCTGCCAGTGACAGAATAGCTATTGCTGAAGAAATGGAGTCATTGAATACACATTTGCTTGGGCTCGCCAATACCCGAAATGCTAATGGTGAATACATGTTTTCTGGTTTTAAAACTAATACCCCTGCATTTAGCAAAGCGGTAACACCGGGTGGGTATACTTATAACGGTGATTTAAATCGGCGTGAGATTCAAATCAGTACTGACCGAAGCGTTGCCGATGGCGATCCAGCTGTTAAAATTTTTGGTATCCCCAGCGGTTTTCCTGGAGTGCCGGGCAGTAGCGCTAATGTTTTTGAAGCCATCGACAAATTTGTTGCCGACTTAAGAAGTAACACCCCTAATACGGCATCGTTGGGTGATTTAAACACGGCGTTCGATAACGTGCAAACCATTCAAGCATCCATTGGTGTCCGTTTAAGCGCCTTGGACTCTCAGGAAGACAGCAATGCCAATTATAAGTTAGATATGAAAACGGTATTATCGCAAACCGAGGATTTGGATTATGCCGAAGCGTTCAACCAATACAGCCAACAGTCAGTAACCTTACAGGCTGCGCAGCAAGCGTACACACAAGTAAAAAAGTTAACGCTATTTAATTATTTGTAATGTTAAAGCTGGGTAAAGGTAATCAGCAGATTTAAGCCCTTACCCAGAATATTTAGATTACGGATAAATCACTCTCGGTTGAAAGTTGGCTGCCGGGTATTTCGGATCAAATTCAGCTTTTTCAGCCTCCGGTGTTGCGTTCTTGCATTTCGTATCAGCCGATTTCACGGCTTCTTTATCAGTATAGATAACTTTCGGTTGAAAGTTGGCAGCAGGGTATTGGTCGTCACTGCCTGCAACAACATTCAATGAGAGCAGTGTGATAACGGCTGTTAGTCCTAAGATAATCGTTTTTTTCATAGTCTAAACCTTAAGTAGTTGAAGAATAAGGCCGTTGTGTGCAGCAAAATACACTTGGCGCCAGAAGTATCAGGTATTTTTCCCGGTTGTGCAAGCCTGTTCTGACTTGACGCATCCCTTTAGATAAATACCTATTAAGCTGAAAATGGAAGTCTAATTTTTCTGACTTCTGTCGAAGAAAATGTTGGCCACTCTCCAATAGAAAGCCATTATTGTGGATTTGTGAAGTGCCCGACAGAATAAGCCATTTTAGCTGACTATGCTTGTCCTCAAGATACAGCTTTGAGGCTTCAATGTGCGCAACACCTTTTTTACATCAACAGCTTTAATTTTTGTTGTTGCTTTGATTTTAGCACCCCATCTGGCTTGTGCAGGTGACCATCAGCATGGCCAGCCCCAAAAAACCCTTATCAAAGAGCAGCCTCATGCGATTTACCATGTGATACAAAATAAAAATCTGGAAGACGCGTTGAAGCAAATTGCCAATCGCTCAGGAATAGCCTTTAACATTTATCCAGAATTAAAGGCAGATATCATTAACTGCAAGTTGGCTGGGAATGATTGGAGTGAAGTGTTAACTGAGCTGTTAAAAAACTATAACTACAGTAGTGTTTCTGCTGACGGCATAATTAAGAAGGTTATTGTTTCGGGACGCAATGGTCCAGGTGTCGCCACAAACTCGGTTAATTCTCAATCAACCGAAGCCTCATTAACTGTCGAGCCAGACGATAGAATAGATTTGCCTGAGCGATATAAATCGTTTCATTCCGGCTCGGTCATGGGTATTAATTTACCGATGGCTGCGCTACATAAAGTTGTACTGGGTGGAAAAATTACCTTAGAACTGCCTATCGGTCACTATGAGGTTAGACACGATAATTTAGTAAAGCATGAAGATGGTAGTTCTACCTGGATGGGCTACCTGGAGAACGAAGGTCAAGGCTATCGGGTTTATTTGTCCGAGGGAGAAACCGGGATAATGGGCAATATCACTACACCAGATGGAAATTACGCGATTGATTCAATTGATAATCGATTTGTGTTAGTTGACATTAACCGGTCAGGTTTACAAGAAGGTAGTTTTGAGGGGGATTTGGTCGCAGCGCTGGCCGATACACAAGTGGCGGAAAATCAGGAAAATTTATCGCCTGCGTTAACGCACCTTAAACAACAGATTGACCAAGCTAGAATGGTTCTGGAAACAGCTCAAAAACAATTAGCTGCTTCAGAAAAGCCTTACGTGCAGGCGAAAGACACTGTGCGTAGTAATCAAGTAGTGATTGACCGCTTAAAAACAACGATTGAAGTAGACATAGACGCACTAGTTATTGCCAAAGCCGCAAAACAAAAACAGGCGATTGCTCGCTTAAAGACCACGATAAAATCAGAAACGGCCCGTTTAAAAAAACTCATTGCAGTTAACAAAACCGCCAAAAAAAAGGTCAAAAAAATAAGCAAAGCTTATTCAATAGCATCCCATGCACGAGCTGTCAGAGAGGCGCAACAGAAGCTTGATTTGGCTCAGTCCGCGTTTGATAAACAGCTAGAAATAGAAAAATCCGGTGCCAAATCCTCGTCTTCATTGGTCGTTACAGCAATACCGGTAGATAAAACTCAATCGGCTGATACTGTGATTGACTTGATGGTGTTGTATTCAACTGAATCACAAACGGCTGATTACGCAAAACAACGCATTGGCTATTTGACCGACATAACGAATCAGTCTTACAAAGATTCCGGGGTTAATTTGTCTGTTCGTCTAGTGCATACTCGCTCTGTCGGTGCGGTATCTGATGGCGGGCAGACAAACTCCAAAATTAAAGACATTGATGAAGCACTGGGCAATGATAAAGCATTATCAATATTGGCAAACGATAAAAATGTTAAGGCTTTGAGGCAGCAGTACGGTGCTGATCTGGTGATGCTTTTTAAACCTTACTATGCGGCAACCGCGGGTAGTTGCGGGGTTGCTTACGTGATGACGACGTCAGGTACCTCAAACAATGGTTACTCGGTAGTTAATGAGGGTTATTCAAAGGATTCGGTAAAAACGACTTACTGCAGTACGCTAACATTTCCTCATGAAATTGGTCACAACTTAGGTAATGTACATGACCGTGAATATAGTTCTTTTCCCGGTGCCTACTCTTACTCTTATGCCTGGGGGATAGATAAAAAATTTGGCACCATCATGAGTTACAAGGGGCCTAGATTGGCGCTCTACTCTACACCAAACTTGCCAACGCAATGTGCTGGTGGGCCTTGCGGATTTGCTGAGGACGATAGTCTGTCATCAGATCAAGTGCGATCTATGAGTTTGATAGCACCTAAGACTGCCAGTTTTTATCCAGCTACGATGAATACAGCGGATATTCAATAAATAGGCTAAAAATCAAAGCTGTGTGGACGGTAGGTTTAAAAACCCAGAATTCTTAATCGGATGCTGTTAAATGAATGCCAAGAGACAGTTAAATTGGCAGCAAGTCGCTGTTCAAGATCTAACGACTGGGCGGCATTTTTTCTCTGAGTTTTAGAAAACGCTGGTAACGGGACTGAGATATGTCACCGACTTCTGTGGCAGCACGCACTGCACAGCCTTTGTCTTGCCCGTGTTTGCAATCATTAAACTGACAGCCATTTAGATATACTTGAAACTCTCTATAGCCGTAAGCTAATTGCTGCTCAGAAAGTTCAGCTAAGCCAAAAATGGCAACACCTGGACTGTCAATTAAATCACCGCCGTCATGCAAATGATACAAAGTAGCGGCTGTGGTGGTGTGGCGGCCATGTTTAGTGGTGGCGGAAATGGTGTTGGTTCTCAGGACTTTATCAGGGATAAGCGCGTTGGTTAAAGAGGATTTTCCTACGCCGGATTGTCCGGTAAATATACTGACTTGATCTTTAAGTGCCAATTTTAGCTCATCTAAACCGGATGCAGTGGTGGCGCTGACTCGGTACACCGGGTAGCCCAAATATTGATAAGTCGCCAGTTCTTTTTCGATTTCTGCCGAGAGTGGAAGATCGGTTTTGTTTAAGACTAATGCAGCGGCGATATTTCTGTTTTCGCAAATGGCCAGATATTGGTCCATCAATAGAAAGTCACAGGCCGGTTCCACGGCAAAAACCACAAACACTTTGTCAAGGTTAGCTGCAACCGGCCTCGCTTTGCTGTTTCTGGAGGGCCGCAACAATACGGAGCGTCTGGGTAGAATCTCTTCTATGCGGCCTTGATCGGGGGCGGATTGTGTCCACAACACGTTGTCGCCGACTGCGACGGTGTCCAGTCGGCGCAGGGTTTGGCACAATACAATTTTGTCTAGATATTCAACCGCTATGCCTTGGCCTAGATGTGCAATCACTAGACCTTCGCGTAATGCGGTCATCCGGCTTGGGATTCTAAATGAGCAATGCGGATAGCAGCTGGTGGGTGACTGTAATGAAAGGCAGAATAAAGCGGATCAGGCGTTAAAGTACTGGCATTTTCTTCATAAAGTTTAACCAAGCCGCTGATTAACTTGGATGCTTGAGAATGTTTTGAAGCAAAGGAGTCAGCTTCAAATTCAAATTTGCGTTGGAAATATGCGCTAATTGGTTGCATAAACAAAGTAAAAACCGGCGATACCAGCATGAACAGCAACAGAGCTGTTGCGTTGGAGGCTTGACTAACTTCAATGCCTAGCCCGGTGTAAAACCATTGCTGGTTAATTAGCCAGCCCAAAATTGCCAGACTGATTAAACTCATCACGGCAGTGGCTATTAACATTTTAACCACATGCTTGCATTTAAAGTGGCCAAGCTCATGAGCTAGTACAGCCTCTAATTCCTCTTCATCCAGAGAATTGACCAAATTATCATAAAAAACGATGCGCTTATTGTTACCGAGTCCGGTGAAATAGGCGTTTCCGTGTCCGGAGCGCTTGGATCCATCCATAATAAAGATGCCTTGACTATTAAAACCACAACGACCCAATAAACCTTGAATCCGCTGTTTTAATGAGCCATCTTCCATGGGCGTAAATTTATTGAAAAGTGGAGCAATAACGGTAGGGAATAACCAGCTCATCAGCAATGAAAAACTCATTAAAATAGCCCAGGCCCATAACCACCAGAGTGAGCCAACACTATCCATAACCCATAAAATTAAAACTAATAGAGGCAATCCGATCGCCGCGCTTAAAGCCAATTGCAACAAGTGGTCTTTGACGAATTGCTGAACGGAGCTTTTGTTAAACCCGTATTTTTCTTCAATAACAAAGGTTTGGTAAAGACTAGTAGGAATATCAACAATGCCCATAATGATGAAAATAGTCGCAGATGCCGCTACCCCGGCCATTAGAGGAGATGCTAATGACGAAGTCCATAGTTTAAAGACGTAGTTCATAGCGCCGCCAAGAGTCAGCAACAATAAAAATGCTAGACCAATAACGCTGTCAATATTGCCCAGCTTGCCTTTGTCAATCGTATAATCGGCAGCTTTTTGGTGTGCTGCCAAAGATACGCTACTTTTAAAGGCATCAGGAACCTCTGATCGATGTGCGACAACGTAATCGGCTTGGCGTTTGGCGAGCCAGAATTGCACGGAATAAGAAATAGTTAAAGCGACCAAAAAGATAATAGTAAAGCTGTTCATAGGGTAAAATTGACGAGTCCAAGTATTAGGTAGTGAGTTTACCCGATGCTACACTAAGCACAACTTTTTTAACATAACGGAATCACGCTATGGCTCAGGATGCTCAACATCTCATCTGGGTTGATCTGGAAATGACCGGTCTAAACCCCGATACCGATTTGATTATTGAAATTGCCACCATCGTCACCGATAAAAACTTAACAATTCTTGCTCAAGGTCCAGTATTAGCTGTTCATCAGTTGGATGAGGCGTTGGCTGCTATGGATGAATGGAATCAAAACCATCATGGTCAATCCGGCCTAATTGATCGAGTTAGAGCTTCTCTGATTGACGATAAAGAGGCCGAACGCCTGACACTGGAGTTTTTAAAGCAATGGTTGCCTGAAAAAGCTTCGCCAATTTGCGGCAACAGCATTTGTCAGGATCGGCGATTTTTATATCGGTACATGCCTAGATTGGAAGCTTATTTTCATTACCGGAATATTGATGTTTCAACACTTAAAGAGTTGGCCGGTCGCTGGGCTCCGGCGGTAAGAGACGGCTTCAAGAAAAAGGCAACTCATCAAGCCTTAGACGATATCCTTGAATCCATAGAAGAGTTACGCTACTACCGGGAACATTTCATTAAAACATGAATCAGCTGTTTGCTATAGCGTTAGGTGGAGCCTGCGGCGCGGTGTTGCGGTTTTTAGTATCATCAGGCATCTATCAATGGTTGGGTCGCGGTTTTCCTTATGGCACTTTAACCGTTAACATCATTGGCTCATTCTTATTAGGGTTGTTGACAGAAGCTTTAATATTACAACGCATAGGCATTGCTTTTGAGTACCGATCCGCCATTTTGGTGGGCTTTATCGGCGCATTCACCACGTTTTCTACGTTTTCTTTGGAAACCTTGTATTTGCTGGAGCATGGTAGCTTGACCAAGGCTGGGCTGAACGTCTCTATCAGTATAGTTGCCTGCCTGTTGGCTGTTTGGATAGGTTTGTATGTGGGGCGTTATTTGTTTCTGTATTCCGGACAGGGCATTCAGTGGACTGGCGGCGCTATCCCTTACGGACTATTGATTGTAAATGTGATCGGAGCATTTTTAATTGGTTTGTTGTTAACAATTTTGTTGCAAAAAGTCGCCCTATCCATGGAGCATCGTGCGGCTTTGTTAATAATATTAATTGGCTCATATTTGACGCTCTCCGGATTATATTTGGCTTTCTACCAAATCGAGCATGGCCATGCTTTTGAAACGGATCTCAATATGATGTTGGCGGTTTTTGTCGGCAATGGCTTGTTGTGCATGGCGGTCATGTGGCTGGGCTTGCTGATTGGTAGGCAAGTTTAGAAGATAAGTTAGTTTTTTAATCATTCCACTTGGAATGAGTTTTTTATTTTACAAGCATTATTAGGTTGTCATGTTAGATCCCCATTTATTCAGAAATAATCTTGATTTCGTTAAGCAACAGTTAGCTAAACGCTCATTTGATTTCAACGCCGACGCTTATTTATCTCTAGAAGCTAAGAGAAAAGCGGTGCAGGTTAAAACTCAAGAATTACAAAACGAACGAAATAGCCGGTCAAAATCCATCGGTCAGGCTAAGGCTAAAGGCGAAGATTTACAGCCATTACTTGATCAAGTCCAACATTTGGGTGATGAGCTAAAAGCGGCAGAAACCGAATTAACCAGCATTCAAAACGAGTTGACGGTATTAATGGAAGGCATTCCGAATATTTTGGATGTGTCCGTTCCCGAAGGGATAAGCGAAGACAGCAATGTTGAAATAAGTCGCTGGGGTGAGCCGCCAGTGTTTGATTTTACTGCCAAGGATCACGTCGACCTGGGCACGTTAAATAAAGGTGTCGACTTTGAATTAGGTGTAAAAATCGCTGGCGCACGATTCGTGGTCTTGAACGGGCAAATCGCTAAACTACAGCGCGCAATTATTCAGCTAATGCTGGATACGCACACAACTGCACACGGTTACAGTGAAACCTATGTGCCTTTTTTGGTGAACGCTGATAGCTTACGTGGCACCGGCCAGTTGCCGAAATTTGAAGCAGATTTATTTAAAGCCAGCGAAGATCCGGCTTTATATTTAATACCCACTGCTGAAGTGCCGGTGACCAACATCGTCCGTGACGTCATTATCGATGCCAAGAACTTGCCGCTTAAATTCGTCTGCCATAGCCCTTGTTTTCGTAGTGAAGCCGGTGCTTACGGCCGCGATGTGCGGGGCATGATCAGACAACACCAATTTGAAAAAGTGGAGATTGTGCAAATCACCAAGCCTGAAGAATCTGCCAGGGCGCACGAAGAGCTGACCGGTCATGCTGAAACTATTTTGCAAAAATTGAATTTACCTTACCGAAAAATGTTGCTTTGCGCGGGTGACACCGGCTTCTCTTCCGCTAAAACCTATGATTTAGAAGTTTGGTTACCGGGTCAAGCTGCTTATCGGGAAATATCTTCTTGCAGTAATTTTAAAGATTTTCAGGCGCGACGCCTGCAAGCCAGATGGCGCAACCCGGAAACCGGTAAGCCTGAGCTGGTGCATACTTTAAATGGCTCGGGATTGGCGGCAGGTCGAACGCTTATTGCCGTCATGGAAAACTACCAGGATGCTACTGGTAATATTCGTATTCCTGAAGCATTAATTCCTTACATGGGCGGTATGCGAGTGATTGAGACTAGCAATAATAAATAACTTGCTGAGCCTATTTTGGTGCACCTCAGCCATTGTAAGACCGACCTCAACAACCTAGTCTAAAAGGCATGGATAGTTTTTTTATCGCTACGTTTTTAGTCTAACAAACAAAAACAACAGGGGCGCATTAAGCGCCCCTGCAGATTATTAATTATCGGTTCAATTGATTACATCGACGACCCCGTTTCATTGGTATTGCCAACAGTACTCGTGTCACTGGATTCGACCGCAGTTTTAGTAGGCGTATCCCTTGCAGTTTTCTCGCTGAGTTTCGGCGAGCCGATAAAGCTTTTATCAAGGGTATGACAAAGTTTACAGCTGATTTGCGTACCAGCGGCGACTTTCACAGTTTTCGATTTATTGTTTACAACCACTTTAAACACTCTATCTACTGGCGTTTTTGATAAACGGGTTCCTAAATGATCTTCACCATGACAAGCTGCGCACTGGTCTGCATTATTTTTGTCGGACTTGGTGGCGTAATTGTTATGCCAACCGCCATTAGTGCCATCACCCGCTTTTTGGTACCAGTAAGGATCGTTGATAGGGTGCGTATTGTGCGGTCCACCCAGAATGTAAGGCTTAGGGTCGCCGCTGTAAAGTGTGCTGCCGTCCAGATCGGTCTCATTTTTGAAAGCATCCGATGAATGGCAAACATTGCATTCCAATATAGTACCGGTATGCCCCTGCAGCTGCAACGCCGCCACATTGTCGTTGGCTTTGGGATCCCGGTTAGGCCAAATGGCATGCGCCGCACCGTGGCAGGCCGCACAGGCGACGTTGCCGTGGGTGTCCTTGCCTTCACGGAACAAAGCAACGTCAATTTTTACTGGTTCGCTAAAAGTCGGATATTTTTGCTCGGCATAGTTATATGGCCCATAGGCAGTCATAGAAATTTCTTTTACCACTCTGGGCATAACCGCAAATCGTGATTGATCTGGATCGGTTAAATTTGGCTTAGAGCTCATTTGAGCCTGTTGTAGCGGATCAAAAGCAGTTTTCAATACCGGAACTTTGCCTTTGCCTGTATGGCAAGCACCACAATCGGGTTGGTCATACCAAGGGATACGGAACAAATCATGCTTTTCGCCGCTGGTGTCGGTGGCACTGGCGGGATCTTTTACTCCGGGACGTCCGTCGGTTTTGGTAAACGCACCGCCCATGGCCAACATGTCGCCATGACAGTCATAACAACTGATACCCGCTGTGTACATGCGGTCACGGTAATGTTGCTCGCGTTTTCCACCGTGACACTTTAGACAGTTTTCTTCCATCGGCAACTGCTTACCACTGGCATCGAAAATGGGGAAAAGTGTGTCAGGATTCAGGTTTGCGTTGGCTGCGCGTTTCTTGTCGCCGGCACGCCAGTCGAAACGTCTATACATGCCTTTTTCGTCACGCTGAATGCCATCTTTAGCAGAATTAAACATTAACTCACCGTGAAAACGGTGCATCGAAACTGAATAATCCGGTAAAAAAGCCGCATCGTTGATGTTGTTGCGCGCGCCGTGATCCGCCCAGGCGAGACCAAAGTTATCCGACTGATTTATTTCATTGTGGCAGTACATACAGTTCATGGGACGGTCACCAATGACCTTACCTGTGGGCGTGCTGATAGCCCCGTATTGCATAAATCCCAGCAAATAAAAGCCATCGTAAAATTCGTGTAAGCCATTGGCGTTCATCGACGCTACATATTCTTCGTCGAATAAATTGCCAGGTATGCCGCCAATATCGGCAACGCTGAAAAACCGGGGTTTTTCCTCACAGACCGGATACGCTGCCCGCTTAAGAACCGCACGGCGCAGATCGGAGTTCGCGCCATATGCGCTGGCTCGGCAAGCCGCTTTAGTTTGGGGCGGATTCTCAGGCGCCGCAATACCGCCCTTGGCATGGCATTCGCGACAATGGAAATCGCGGCCGGATGACAACACGCCATCGGTTTTGGCGACCGTGTTGCCGCTTTTATCGACCGCTTCCACTCTCAGCAGATTGTAGATATTGTCGCGTCCCTGGTCGTCGACGCCTGTGATGGGGATCTGGTTGGCCTTCCACCAGTCGTCCGTGCCGTCTTCGAATTTTGACGTATAAGGATTCCAAACTTTAGGATTAAAGCCCGAGAAGTCTTGTGCTTCGTTCACCTCATACGGTTTTGTCTTGCCAGGCATATAACGGCCGTGATCGGTGTTATTAGGGTCATTGACCATAGTACGCACACCGTTTTCCAAATAGGCTTTTACCGCACCTTCGTCAAACTCCGGTGCCACACCACGCTGGGAAATAGTTTTTGTGGGGTCGGCAGGATCCGGTATAGAAATTGTGTAGTACTTGTCCATGATCCAAGGGGTATTGCGATAAGCGGCTGTGTCTACGTCATAAGTGACAGGGTTGCCGCTTGCATCTTTCAAACCGTCGATGATGGTAATGGCCGCCGTTCCTGGTGAGCGTTCACGATTGATAGCAATGTTCCAAATATCGGTTTTCTGAATGTCTGCTGAAAATAAATCGTTAGCATCAGTTACTGGGTAGTTACGACTGGTTGAGTTGATTGACCGCGGACCCACTGGATCCCAAGGGTTTGATGCTGCGGAATAGCGCATAGTCAAGTCGCTGCTGCCCAGAGAAATCGGCTTTAACCCCTTTTTAAATGCGTAGGCATTCATTGAGGTAACCAGAGGATTCCACGCCATGTAACCGTTGCGAACAGACTTCATGTCACCGTCGTTACTCATACTCCATTGCTCAAATGGCAGCACCACCACATCATCAGTTTTCCCTTCCAATTCACTACCACGTGGCACTGCTGTCTTCACCGCGCTTTCAGCCATATTTTTAACTGAATCCAGCACTGCCGGTGGTTCGCCTATTTTCACCTTCAGACTGGCTTCACAGCGACGCCCTTTGGTATCAGTGGCAATAAAGCGAGCTTGGTAATAGCTATCGTCGCGCACAAAGGTAACTGTGGCATTTTGAGATTTTGTATGAGCGTCGCGGTACCAATGGTTCTGACCTAATTCTAGCGGTTCACCCACAGCGCCGCCGGAAAAGTCCCATTCGTAAGTGAAAGATTTTACTGATTTATCGGATGAGGTCGCTTTGCCGGTAAACGACATCGCGATACCGGTTTTGCCTGCTACGCTAGTGTTTCCTTTGGTGAGTACGGGAGATAGAATTTTGCATACAGGTAATTTGTTGCAAGTAGCTGGAGCTCCTTTAATTTTTTTGTTAACTGATTGGTCGCCCGCACTGACTGTGACGGAACAAGGCGCTTGCGCCATTTGCGCTAATGGAATTGTAAATTTCTGCTGCTTACTGCCAGTATTAGTAATCACCCGCGTACCCAGCACACCACCTTCGCCGTGCAGTAGCACTAAATCACCAGTTAAACCTTTAGTTGTGGCAACCACTTTTAACTTGCCTGTTTTCTGGGTAAACACAGCTGATTTGATGGCTAGTGTACCGGCTTGGGAAACACCACATAGCAGCGTTAAACAAAATAAAAACCCTCCAGTACCTGAAAAAAAACGGAATAGCTTAATCATATTTGTCCCTTCAGTTGTTGAAATTGAGTTGTAATGCAGCTTACCGACATGCTTATAGAAGCCATAGTTTACAAAGCAATATTTATGCCGATTTCTAAAAGACTCGCCCAGTCAAGTTTATCCGCTGTATTACTTGAATTTGAGAGGGATTGAATTTTCGATTACTTTAGCAAAAAGTAGTTTTTAATAATAAAGTGTGTGATATGACACACTTTTCAGTAGTTTTTAATAAAAAATATGTCATATGACGCGCTTTTTTTGCGTTATACGGCGCAATTCAGTAGACAAAAATATTTTGGCATTGTTTTGCAAATCGCCGATGGAATATGCAACTTATATTCAGTGTGGCGGTAATAGCGGCACTATCTCATGCTCTTTATGGTTGTTTTAAGCTCATGTGCTCTATATGGACTTGGACTGTAATGCAGCATATTCCCGGCTTCGGCTTGCTACAATACGACAGAGCAAAAGCTTTTCATCGCCAAAATACCTCGCGCCACTTATAATTTAAATAAGTACGCTTTTGTGCTTTAAATGGGCTAGGCACAAGTAACTTGTCATCAATCTCCAATAGCATACGGCTTGGTTTTTTGTCGCCTAATTTATTTAGATTATCTACACACTTAAGGATCTACGATAATGTTTAAACTAATTAAGATGCTAGCGGCTGTTTACTGCCTGGCTTTTGCCATGACAAGTTTTTCTGAATCGTTGCAAGAAGCGGCTAAGCAGGGTGATGCTCAAGCGCAAGCCAAATTGGGTTCCATGTATTTTTTAGGTCATGACGGCATTGAGAAGGATGAAATAAAAGCCGCTGAATGGATAACAAAGGCAGCCAAGCAGGGCTTAGTTGATGCGCAAGTGATGATTGCCGCTATGTATGATAGAGGCATTGGCGTACCCAGTGACGTCAATATAGCCACGTCATGGTATGAAAAAGCCGCTGCCAAAGGTCATGGAGCATCTCTTGCCATATTGGGTAAAAACGATGTGGCCAAAGGTGGCGTTGCATTTAGTTATCAAAACATGCGCTTAAGTGCTGCCAAACAAATCCCCAATGAATACGCCAAACGCTTTTTATTATCGAAATAATATCAAATGACTATAACGACACGCTTTGCCCCTAGTCCGACCGGTTACTTACATGTAGGCGGAGCTCGTACCGCCCTATTTTCATGGCTTTACGCACGAAAAGCCGGAGGCAAGTTTATTTTAAGGATTGAAGATACTGATTTGGAGCGTTCAACTCAGGAGTCTGTCAATGCGATTTTAGATGGCATGAGTTGGTTAGAGCTGGATTATGACGAAGGGCCGTATTATCAAACCCAGCGCTTTGATCGTTATAAAGAAATCATCCAACAACTATTGGCTCAAGGTGATGCCTATTATTGTTATTGTAGTAAAGATGAGCTGGAAGTATTGCGTGCCGAGCAAATGGCCAATAAAGAAAAGCCTCGCTATAACGGTAAATGTCGTGATGTTGCTGATTTGTCTAAAGTCGGTGAACCCGTGGTACGGTTTAAAAACCCGATCGAAGGTGTGGTAACTATTCATGACTTAGTCAAAGGCGATATTGTGGTCGCCAATAAAGAGTTGGATGATTTGATTATTGCTCGCGGTGACGGCACGCCCACATACAATCTAACCGTGGTGGTCGATGATATGGACATGGGAGTTACTCATGTCATTCGTGGTGACGATCATGTTAATAATACGCCCAGGCAAATCAACATTCTTAAAGCGTTGGGCGCACCATTACCGCAATATGCACACTTGCCGATGATTTTAGGCTCTGACGGGGCAAGGTTATCAAAACGTCATGGTGCCGTCAGTGTGATGCAATTTCGTGACGAGGGCTATTTGCCGGATGCTTTGTTGAATTATCTGGTGCGATTGGGTTGGTCTCATGGCGATCAGGAAATTTTTACCAGAGATGAAATGATTGAATATTTTGCCCTTGAAAACGTTAATGTGTCTGCATCAGCGTTCAACATGGAAAAGTTGTTATGGCTTAATCATCAATACATAATGAACAGCGATCCTGCTCATGTTGCCAAACACTTGCTTTGGCATATTGAGCAATTAGGCATTGATCCATCTACCGGGCCGGACTTGATTGATGTCGTCAAAGCACAACGCGAACGCACCAAAACCTTAGTTGAAATGGCGGCAGCGAGCGTTTGTTTTTTCAAAGATTTTGCTGGCTATGATGAAAAAGCGGTTAAGAAAAATTTTAACCCGGGCGCAGGGCAAGTGTTGGCGAGATTATCAAAAGCATTTTCCGATCTAAGTGATTGGGATGGCGAAGTACTGCATCAAATCGTGTTGAATCTTGCCGAAACTATGGGGCTTGGTTTGGGCAAGGTTGCACAGCCTTTGCGAGTTGCTGTGTGCGGTACATCGGTGTCGCCAGCAATAGATGTGACGTTGTTATTATTGGGCAAAGAAAAAACCTTAGCCCGCATCCAGCAAGCTATCAAACATATAGAAAACTTAAATTAGTATTGGACATGCCCACTAATTACTGTAGAATGCGCCTTCTCGATTGAGAGGGGCCATAGCTCAGCTGGGAGAGCGCTTGCATGGCATGCAAGAGGTCAGGAGTTCGATCCTCCTTGGCTCCACCAATAAAATGCAGAGTCCTTGTCCCCATCGTCTAGTGGCCTAGGACACCGCCCTTTCACGGCGGTAACGGGGGTTCGACCCCCCCTGGGGACGCCATAAAATCTCTGGCTATACAACAGTTTTAGTGACAATTCTTAAAGCAGCAGTAACAGGCTGACTAAATCTAATTTAGTCCCCATCGTCTAGTGGCCTAGGACACCGCCCTTTCACGGCGGTAACGGGGGTTCGAACCCCCCTGGGGACGCCACAATTGCAGTGATTTTCTTGCTAAAGCCAACCCATTCCGTAATAGCGAAAATTCAATTGACGGTGACTAATCCTGGCGCAATTACCGTAGCATTAATAATGCGCCGAGATGATTCATTTTTAATTCTGACGCGTTCACCTCGTATGCCATCCATCATCGCCAAGCCGTCCATTTTAATTTCAAATTCTTCCCGATTAGCACTAATTACTACCTTTTCACCTCTTTTAATTAACTTAGGTTCGGCGAAATAACGAGGGCTCAAAATAATACCAGCGGGAAGTTGACGTGTAGCCTGTTTGTTTTCAATTTGAGCGACTTCAATAATAAAATCATCATGTAATTTTGAAACATCACGGGGTTCCTGGAAATAATGCTGCCGGGTGATGGTTTCCCCGCGTCGTAAAGACTGGGAAAGCACAAGTACCGGTTGAAAAACCTTAACCAGTGCTGTAGTAAAAATAGACCATTGCTGCTCGCCATGGCAGCGGACCCCGATTGAGTTCCTACCTGCTTTAATAGCACCTGTGGGGGAGAATGTCTCCAGAGGTTTTTTGCATTCCGGTAATTGTAGCCGATTGTCAATTGGCACCAACTCTACCTCAAACTCCCCGGAAAGATTTATCGTATGGGTAATGTAATCGGTTACTGCCGCAGCTATTCCAGCGTGAGCCTGCATAGTTTCCTCGGCTTGACTTGAGGCTAACATGGTAAGCGTTAAAACAAGGCTAATGAAAAATTTGTTGATCATAGGAGCTGTCGGTTTTATGACTTTGCTTAAAAATTAAGCACGTTTAGTGCCAGTGGGAGGCTTTTGCAAAGATAACCGTTGACCTTAAATTAAGATACAGTCTTATCGCATAGCTTATTTATGTAATGGTCCAATGATTTTGGGCAGTTAGAAGAGCCCCTTATAATCCTGACAAAGACCCAAAAGGAACCGTATGACGCAACGCAAGATATTCACCCCTGCCTTCACACCAAACTGATGATTAACGAGAACTACACCATCAAACAGAGACCCGTGAAGCTCCGGTGCACACTCCAAAATGTAAACTATACAATTTAAGTGTTGCTTTCACCCATTGAATCTCCAAGCGTCTTTTATGCCCTAGGGGTATCTTCACCAAGGAAATGGGATGAATTACCGTGTGGCGGTGCGTCCCAAAAAACGCCATGCGCATCCGACTGGGGAAGTGTCCCGTATCGCCGACAATTAGCTTAACCGCGAATGCAGCGCCGTCCAGCATAATCAATAATGGGGGGGGAATATTACCCACTTGTGAACATCCGAGGACTGGGTTTACCTCTCGGTGGTGGCGGATTTATTCGCGCGCCGGGTGGTTAGCTGGCGGTTATGGGCTTCACCCGATGTTAAACCGTGTGGAAAAATGGCCAGGGAATCGGGGAAAACAGCGTGGAAAACTGTCCACCCCGGTGTATGTCATGATCCGGTATTTTGCCGGAGAAACCTGGGGTGTTATTTATGGATATTATTGCCGAAATAAGAAGGCGTCATTTTATTAGCGATGAAAGCATCAGCTCAATCGCTCTCTCATTAAACCTGTCCCAGTAACACTGTCCGCAAACATTTAAAGAGACCTTTGCACGGCACAACAGTATTTTCCAATCCAGACATGAGCCTGAGCGAAGGTAGTTTGTGTGAAATTCATCAGGCGGCGCTTTGTTGAGATTTATTAATTGATTTAAAGAGTTTAGCCCTGGCCTGATTGAGGTGTTGTATAGTGGACCCTATTGTCCAGACAATTAACTGCCTAATTTAAGAGGGTGTCGTATCCGTTACAGCAGATTGGTGCTGCTCCATCTCTTCTTTTGAAGCCTCTTTTTTTTCACTAAAATAATCAGCAATTTTAGCCCCGCCACCTTCACCAGTCTGATAGACCTGATCCGGCGTTTTATAGCCTAATGCCTGATGAAACCGCCCTGCATTATAGAAGATAAAATATTCGGCCAGACCGACCAGCAGTTCCGGCATTGACGCATAGTTCTTCAAATAAACATCCTCGTACTTCACGCTTCGCCATAGCCGTTCAACGAAAATATTGTCTAATGCGCGACCTCGTCCATCCATGCTGATTTTGATGGCGTTTTTCAGCATCACCTTAATCCATGCCTCACAGGTAAATTGTGAACCCTGGTCGGTGTTGAAAATCTCAGGCGGCCCGTAATCATAGAGGGCGGCAGTCAAACAATCCACACAAAAACCGACATCCATCGTGTTTGATACTTGCCAGGACAAGACCTTACGGCTGTACCAGTCAATAATGGCCACCAAGTACACAAAGCCGTGTGCCAGTCGTATATAGGTGATGTCAGTACTCCAGACTTGATTTATCCGAATAATGCCTAATCCTCTGAGCAAATAAGGATAAACTTTGTTCTGTGGGTGCTTCTTACTGGTGTTAGGACCCGGTGCTATCGCTGCTAAACCTAATATCCGCATCAGCCGCTGCACTCGCCTCCGGTTTACAAGATACCCTTGGGTGCCGAGCCAAACCACCATTTTCCTGCTGCCGTAAAACGGATGACGGGTAAACTCTTCATCCAGCAAACGCAATAGCAGCAGTTCGACTTCGTCCACAACCGCTACCTTACTCTCATAGACCGTGGACCGTGCAATACTCGCCAGTTTGCACTGCACCACCACGGACAGCCCGCCGTTTGAATCGATCCAACCCTGGCGTTGGCTTAGGGGCTGATCCCGGACTTTTTTTTAAGCCATTCCAATTCCATATTAAGCTGTCCAATCTTGGCGTACAATCGCTCTGGATCACTTTGCGGGTCGGCTGTCTTAAGGCCATGTTTTGCGTCAAACAGATGGCTGGCATTTTCCAGTAATGCCTTTTTCCAAAGACCAACTTGCGTCGGGTGCACTCCAAATTCTTGGGCTATCTCGTTGACTGTTTTGCTACCTTTCACCGCTTCCAATGCTACTTTTGCCTTTTGGGCACCAGACATAATCCTACGCTTCTTTTCACTCATTTGTGCCTACCTAATTGAGGATAGACACCATCTTATACTGCTGTCTGTTTTTTGGGGACCACTATAGTTATCGGTGTATTCGTTGGGAAAGTGGCAGGGACGATGGAAATTCAAATAAGGCGACAGTACCTCGACAGTAAAGGTATTCACCAGGCTGGTAAGGTGCTATGGAATAGGGCTATAACCGAGATATTTCCGCACGGTTGAGGCATTCTTGCTCTCTGCCAGCGCATTGTCGTTGGTCTGCCGCGAACGTGATTTGGTTTGCTCGATACGCAACTTTTCCAGCAGTTTTGCTACCTTGTGGTTGATGTACTCCGAGCCATTATCAGAATGGAAGCCGCGAATGACGAACGGAAACGCATCCAACATGGCCGCAAGCACCGGCAGCAAATAGGCTTCGCTGATGCGTTCCACGGCAAAAACCGCCTGAAACTGGGTCACTTCGTCCACAGCATTGATGAGGTACACGCCTTTGATGCCGTCCAAGTCGCCTTGATGCACGCTGTCCACGCGCAGATACCCTGGACTACCATCGGGTGCAGGCTTTCGGCGTTCACCGATGTTGACCTGGGTCGGGCGGGTTTTGTCGAAGGTACCCCGTTTGGCTTGATAAGCCTTGTGCTGCCGCAGGTTATAGAGATGACCGTTAGAAATTTCAGCCAGTCGATCAAAGCGGGCATCGCCATACACATTGAACGCCCGTTCGCACAGTTTGCGCGTGGTAGTACCCGAGACAGTGCCATGTAATGCATCCATCTCGGCTAGCAACTGGATGTCTTCCGTTCTGTAACGCCTCACAAACGGCACGGTGGGTGCCCGCCGCCTGTCCTGGATAACGCCGGCATCGGTAAATTGCTTAATACAGCGCGCCACTTGTGCACGCGAGAAGCCGGTCACCTTGCCTAGATATTGGCGCAGCACGCCTTTGTCGGCGCGCGTACAGCGGCCATAATGGAACTGTTTGAGCGTATCGCCCATCCAGCCATAAGCGGCAATCCGATCCGTCAGCGTAAACGCGATGGCCTCGTTGTTAGAAACAAAGGCTTTCACCTGTACCAGCGTTTGTAATCCTTGGGTATGTAAAGTCACAATCATGCCTCCATGATCCCAACTTTTGCGCTTCCAGGCTCATCTCACTTTGGAAATACGGCCCTTTGTTCAGGCTCATGTGTCATTGGACAAGGCTACCACTACACCAAACCAATGTATTATGATAAAATAGACTTATCATTCAATGGCTTGTGTGTATTTTTATGTCTTTTTCTGATTTTTACGTTAATCACCGTACCCGCAAAAGTAACTTTCTTAACCAAATCGATCACCTGATCGACTGGAGGGCAATTGAAGCGGTTATACGCCAACATTATGCCCCCGCTTCGGATGTTACAGGGCGACCGGCCTATTCTGGTTTGCTTCTTTTCAAGATGCTCCTGGTCGGTATCTGGAACGGTGGCTTAAGTGATGAATCGGTTGAGGACATGGCTAACAGCAACCTGCATGTCATGCGCTTTTTGGATTTGTCTTTGGAAGAGGATGTGCCCGATCACTCCGTACTGTCCCGGTTTAGAACCCGTCTGACCAAAGCGGGAGCGTGGGATGCACTGCTGGTTCAGATAAACCGCCAGATTGAGGGCTATCAAGTGACCCTGACCACCGGTTACCATGTTGATGCCAGTATTACCCACAGCCCGCGCAAGCCCAAAACTCAGCCCACATACGAAGTGGTTAATGACCGCGAAGAACGCGATGACGAATCGGATGCCCAAGCTCACATGCAAGTGGTGGAAGTCAACCAGCCTGGCGTAGACACCGATGCGCGCTGGGTTAAAAAGGCGGGCAAGTCGGTGTTTGGTTACAAGCAACACACGCTAGTGGATGATAAGGGTTTGGTGATTGCGGTCGAGACCACGGCAGCTAACCAGCACTTGTGCCCTTTGGGTATGATAGCAAGCCGATGGTTGATCTAATGGATAAAGCAAAGATTAAGGCAGGTTCCAGGTTGCATGCTGACAAGGCATATCACAGCCGGAAACACAATCAGGTATTGAAAGAGCGACGCCTCAAAAACGGCATCCAAGATAAGGCTGTAAAAAACAAGCCTCTCAGTAAGCGTCAAAAACAACGGAATAGCTTAATTACCCAGGCGCGCTATGTCGTTGAGCGAACCTTCGGTAGCCAGGCACGCTGGTTTGGCTCCAAGATCCTGCGCTACCAAGGGTTAGCCAAAGCCCATGCTTGGCATCTATTGCAAGCCATGGCGTATAACCTAAAACGGTTGCCTGTGTTGTACGTTAAAACGCAATCCACACAGGCAAGCTTTGCCTTTTAAAAGGTGAATGCGGCCAAGTGGCCGCAAGAATCCATATGTTCTAAATTATATTGCCTAAATTTCACCGATTTTTTGGAAAAATTGGGTAGTTTGGGGCTGATTTTTGGTACAAGGGGTTTTGCAAAGGTCTCCATCAGTGATAGCCCATTGATGGATTAACGCATATCGGTTACCCCGCCGCAAGATACACTTGATTGACAGCAAACCCGCTGATCATGAAACCGAGCCCAGCAATTCCAGGAGTGGCTTTAAAAAAGTGAGGTCGGTATGGGAATTAATCTCCAGGCTAAAGCCATTGGCATGGCTTAACCTGACCACGTCCGAGCCGGAAGATGGGGACGGGTTTAAGCCAACTGGCATAGCCTCGCCAACCAGTTTGACCGGGATCAGTTGACTGGGTCGTATTGACGGTGCAGCCTTCTCGCTGAACTTCTTTTTGTAGTAGCTAAAAATGTGCGGCTTAATGCCATGCTCTTGACAATACACTGCCTGCGTTAAGCCACTGGTTTGCCAGCGCGTAAGATGACTTTGCATAATAGCGTGATCTTGATATGGACTCATGTAGGCCTCCTGAATCTGATAGGAAGCGCTAGTCTGCCTTGATTTTAAAGACTTGCGTAGGTGCGTTTTAATTGGCGCTTACGAAGCGATTGTATCAAGGCCTTTGCTTCTGGCAAACAAACCAGCCATGCCGGTCAAAAGACTCACCATTACCAGCACCAATGGGCGAGCAGCCTATGTAAGAGACGCTTATCAAGTAATCGTCCGGCGAAACCATCTACAAAGCTTACACCAATGCTGGCACTCTAAGATTTTTTCCTAGGGGATTTTATGGGCATTCCATTCAAATGGCGTCAGCATATTGAAGCTTGGCAACAAAGCGGGTTATCACAAGCATTATATTGTGATCAACAGCAACTCAAGAAGGGTACTTTCTCGGCTCGATTGAGTGAGTATCGCAGACTCAATCTATCTCAAGCTGTAGCGTTGATTCCTGTTCAGGTTGCATCGGTTGTTCCGACACCGGCATCCTCGTCAAACCTGGTGTTGACTCATAACAACGGTCATCGACTGGAGCTGCCGACATCCGTATCGGCTGCGTGGTTGGCCGAGTTGTTGAAATGCCTGGGTTAATTGAAACCCCAGCACAAATTTGGATTGCCGTTGCGCCTGTCGATATGAGACGCGGCCTAGATGGTTTGTCGAGCGTCGTTCAGCACAGCTTGGATCAAGCACCTTGCAGTGGTTCGGCATTCATTTTCCGTAACCGTGCTGGTAATCGGCTGAGACTGTTGCTGTGGGATGGTAATGGGGTTTGGTTATGTCAACGCAGATTGCATCGCGGCAGTTTTGTGTGGCCCAGGGTCAACGATAAGACATTTGTGATTACCCAACGCCAGTGGGAGTGGTTAGTTGCCGGTGTCGACTGGCAGCGTTTGTCGGCGACTTGTCAGCCGGACTGGCAAGTGTAAAAACGGTTTTAAAGTGGCTGATAAATAACAAGAAAAACAGTCATAAAACCTAACAAAATCAAGGCTTACACGGTGATTTTATGGTATAGTTTTCACCATGAAATCACTGACTGAACTCGATCAATTAAACCTGGATCCTGCTACCAAAAACCAAGTAGCGGCACTGATTCAGGCGCTTGTTGACCAAGCCTCTCAGGATGCCAAAACAGTGATTGCGGAGCAACAAGCCACCATCACGGCCAACGAAAAAGCCATTCTCTACAAAGACACCAAAATCACCTCGCTCACCTATGAGCTGGCCTATTACAAACGCATCCGCTACAGCACCAAAAGTGAAACCCTGACCGCTCTGCAACGGGATGTCTTTGAAGAAACCTGGAATACGGATATGTCGGCAATTGAAGCCGAAGTCGAACTATTGCAGGATAATCAACCGTGCGAAACGGTGGCTAGATCCAAACGCCTGCGTGCTGGCCGTCAGCCGTTACCCGCCCACCTGCCGCGCATCGATCATTATCACCAGTTGGAATCTTGCGCCTGTGGGCAATGTGGACGAGATTTGGTCAAAATTCGCGACGATGTGACTGAGCAACTGGACGTGGAACCGGCCAAGTTCTTTGTCCACCGGCACATCCGGCCACAATACGCCTGCCGGACTTGTGAAACCATCACTGCCGAGCCCATTCCACCGGCCATCATTGACGGCGGTATGGCCGCCATCGGTTTGCTGGTTTGGGTACTCATCAGCAAATATCTGGATCACTTGCCGCTGTACCGACTGGAACAAATCGCTGCCCGTAGCAGTGTTTCCCTATCTCGATCCACGCTGGCCGATTGGGTGGGGCGTCTGGGGGTGGAACTACAGCCTCTGGTGGATCGCCTGCACTGGTATCTGTTACAACGACCTTGCGTGTTAGCCGATGAAACCCCGGTACCGCAGTTGGATCCCGGCAAAGGTAAAACGAAGAAGGCTTATCTATGGGCGTATCGCAGTAACGATCTGCAACCTGGGCCTAAGATCATTGTCTTTGACTACCAAGCCGGTCGCAGTGGCCGACATGCCGAACAGTTTCTACAAGACTGGCAAGGTCATCTAATGGTTGATGGCTACGGAGGATACAAAGCCTTGTTTGCTGCAGCTCGGGCGCATCCAGCCACACAATCTTTATTGTCGTCCTGCATTGAGTTAGCGTGCTGGACCCATGCGCGCCGCAAATTCTTTGACCTCTTTCAAGCTAATCAAAGTCCGGTTGCCAAAGAAGCCTTGCAGCGCATTGCCGAGTTGTATGAGATTGAAGCCGAAGGCCGGGAGATGAGTATCGATGGCCGGAAAAACCTGCGTGCTGAAAAAAGCCAACCACGCTTAACCGAACTGCATGATTGGCTGCAGCAAACCCGTTTGCGCACGGCACCTGGCAGCGCTTTGATGAAAGCGATCGAATACAGCCTGAAACGCTGGTCGGCACTGATCCGCTATGCCGAAACCGGTGATCTACCCATAGATAACAACAGTACCGAGAACTGTATTAGGCCGATTGCGCTAGGCAGACGCAACTGGCTCTTTGCCGGATCAGAACGAGCGGGCCAGCGCGCTGCCGCAATTCAATCCTTACTAGGCACCGCCAAATTAAATGGGCTTGATCCCGCTGCCTGGCTAAAAGATACTCTAGAAAAACTCCCTATCTGGCCCAACAGCCGCATCGATGAATTACTGCCTTTTGGTACAAAATCAGAATAAATTGATTTTGGCAATTTCTAAGATAGTGGTCGGGCTGATCGAATACCTTATCAACGTGTTAGCGACTTTTTTATAGCACTCAAAGCAAGTGCGCCGCCGTTAACGCCCTTGCAGTGCTGGTGCCGAATTTTAAGTGAAGCCATGAAAAAATATTTGCAAGGAACTCTGTTGAGGCCACCTGATTTGGTGGGATCTGGATTTTAAATGCCAATTTAATCAGTTTGTGCTTTGTCAATAGTGTGCTGTTTTTGGGCGGCAGGAGTAAGCTCAACTGATTTTTTTAGGTTGAAGGGCGCTGTGACTAATGTAAAAATCGGAAAAACTCATAGAGAATGGCTCAATGCATTGATTATTATTGCTATTTTACCATTTTTTAATGCATTGTAGGCAATCTGCCGTGCAAAGGTCTCCTATCATCTAAGCTTGGTCGGCAACGGTAAGCTCAAGGAAGTTGCCTTGGTGGCTTGGATGCGGAAGCTATTGGTTATGCTCAATACAATGGTAAAACACAATAATGCATGGAACCCGAATAAAGTTACTTGGGTTATTGAGGCCTTACGCCCATTGACCGGCGCGGTGCAGGTAGACTTTTAATTGCGTATCGAAACGGAACATAGGAGTTCAGCCAAGGCATTCAAAAGCAACGGTAAATCACTTAGGCGACAGACGGCAGCTCAAGCTTGACGCCGTTGGATAAGGTTAGTTGCGTTGTGATGGCTGGTTTATTCGGCTGCCTCTCCCCCAACGCTAAAACCGGCGCAAAAGCCGTGAAAGCTAATGGGCTGTTCTGAACCGAAAAACCAGCTTCTTGGTGTAAGACTATCCATTTACACAGCAAATTGGCACTGCTACCGTGTTCCAGCGCAACCTTGGTAACACTGCAAACAGAGTCTGACCAACGCCCGTTTGGCTTCCGGATCGTAAAGAAGACATCGGCCATTTCGCCCGTGTCACGCGATTAATGAGCGCGACAAGCGAATTGTGCGCTCCTTCATATGTGTCCACCTGATTATTAGTGGACACTATCCAGGCTCCTTTCGAACAACTGATATAGACGCTGTCTATAGTTCGATTACTGTGTAAGAAGTGGTTTTTTCGTGCCATCGTGAAATACTCTTCGATCGCCTTAAGCAATAAAAGCTGGTTATCCTTAAACCCCAACACGTAATCCCCTTACTGCCTGGAAATGGCTGTTTAGCAACCCATTGCGTCGGTCGTTATACAATCTTTCAAATTCAGTAGGTTCAATTGCTTAAGGAATAGAGTTTATGAACCCCAACTGTTCGGTAAACTAATCTTGTTTAGCGAGCGCAAAGTCTTCAACATCAACCCGGTTATCGGCACCGAAAACCATGGCGCAGAGAGTGATGAAGAAAATGTCTTACAGTTAACGCCTCTTCTGCCGATTTACTCGGAGATTCTGAATGCAGAGAAATTGTGCAGTATCGAGTTAGTCAGTTTTGCGGCGAATAAAAAAACAAATAGATACGGTAGTTCTATAGTTGATTTATATTTTCAAGTGATTTTGAGCGGGATCAACATTATTCAAACCAACTTTGGCTAATATAAGCATCCCGCAGATTCAGTATTCTTTATTCAGATCTATCAATAAGCTCAACGTAAGCCATAGGGGCATTATCACCTGTTCTATAACCACATTTCATAACCCGCAAATAACCACCTTGCCTATCTTTATAACGCGGCCCAAGTTCTTGAAATAACTTTGTAACTACCTCTCTGTCACGTAGCTTCGAAAAAACTAGCCTTCTTCTCGAAACCATATCTATCTTCGACAAAGTAATCAAAGGCTCAGCAAAAACTCTCAATTCTTTCGCTTTAGGTAGAGTCGTTCTAATTAATTCATGTCTAAATAACGAGCTAGCCATATTAGAAAATATAGCCTTACGGTGACTACTATTTATATTAAATTTTCTTCCAGATTTGCGATGTCTCATTCTATGAGGGCCTAAGATTTAATTAATTTAAAACGTGATTCTGATCTAACAGATTCTCTGGTGGCCAATTTTCTAATCTCATTCCAAGAGATAAGCCTTTTAGAGCCAAAATATCTTTAATTTCAGTTAAGGATTTCTTGCCAAGATTAGGCGTTTTCAACAACTCCACTTCGGTACGCTGTATTAAGTCGCCTATGTAAAAAATATTTTCAGCCTTCAAACAATTAGCAGATCTCACTGTCAACTCAAGATCATCAACTGGACGAAGCAAAACAGGATCAAAAGATTCTTCAGCGACAACGATAATTTCGGTTTGTTGTTCACTAACTTTTTCAAAATCAACAAAAACAGACAGCTGATCGTGCAAAATAGTCGCTGCCAACTTAATTGTACTTTCAGGATCTACAGTACCGTTGGTCTCGAGTTCAATAATAAGCTTATCCAAATTAGTTCGTTGTTCAACACGTGTACTCTCTACCAGATAAGAAACTTTGACAATAGGACTATATGAAGCATCAAGCTGTAAATATCCAACTGGAGTAACATGATCAGGATCGTTTTTTCTAATACTTATTGGTTCATAGCCTCTACCTCGACGCACTCTAATTTTCATATTTAGTGCACCAGATTGGGTCAAGTTTGCTATAATTAAATCGGTGTTAATT
The DNA here is from genome assembly GCA_965247565.1 of Methylococcales bacterium. Classification (GTDB taxonomy): domain Bacteria; phylum Pseudomonadota; class Gammaproteobacteria; order Methylococcales; family Methylomonadaceae; genus CBDFHF01. Next base: position 494,152 of record CBDFHF010000003.1, read on the forward strand.
ATCTCAACATCATGAGGTAAAGATATATCAGCTGCAGTTACTAAGCCGGCTCCTGTTTTAACTAACAAAAGCTCTACCTCATCTTTTGAATGTAGAATGACTGCGAGTCTTTTTAAGTTCAACAATATATCAATCACATCTTCTTGAACACCTTCAATAGTAGTGTACTCATGCAATACACCTTCTATTTCGACATCAGTTACAGCGCAACCCGGAATCGTTGACAATAAAACACGCCTCAATGCATTACCTAATGAATGCCCGAAACCCCGCTCTAGCGGCTCAATCACAATTCTTGCGTGATTTGGCGTTTTAGATGCAACTTCAACTAACCTAGGCTTTAATAATCCAGAAATAGAATTCTGCATTTAAGTTCCTCAGAATTTCAATTATTTAGAGTATAGCTCAACCACAAGCTGTTCGTTTATATCAGTTCCGAGATCAGCACGATCAGGCAGAGAACTGAAAATACCGGACATATTTTTAGAACTAACTTCTACCCATGCAGGGAAACCATACTGTTCAAGAGTAATTAACGCATCAACTATTCTTTGTTGTTTTCTAGCTTTCTCTCTTACTGTTATGGCATCACCTGGCGAAACTTGATATGAAGGGACATTGATGATTGAACCATTAACCAATATGGACTTATGACTAACAAGCTGTCTAGCTTCAGCTCTGGTACTAGAAAAACCCATGCGATAGACCACGTTATCAAGCCTAGACTCAAGAAGGCCAAGTAAATTCTCGCCTGTAGCCCCTTTTTTCATGTCCGCAGTCTTATAATAGTTCCTAAATTGCTTTTCTAAAACACCGTATATTCGACGCAATTTCTGTTTAGCACGCAACTGGAGCGCATAATCGGAATTTCTAGTTCTTTTTGTTCCGTGTTGCCCTGGCCTTTGATCTAACTTACATTTATTTTCAAGGGATTTACCTCTGCTTTTTAAGAAAAGATCCCCTCCTTCTCTCCGACTTAACTTACAAGTAGATCCGGTATATCTTGCCATTTTAAATTGCTCCAGAATTTTTACACACGACGTTTTTTAGGAGGGCGACACCCATTGTGAGGAATAGGGGTTACATCAAATATATTGTTAATCTTAAAGCCCAAGTTATTTAGTGATCTAACAGCCGATTCTCTGCCTGGCCCAGGCCCTTTAATCATAACATCTAAATTTTTCATACCAAATTCCAGCGCAACAGTGCCAGCCTTTTCCGCAGCCACTTGAGCGGCAAACGGAGTACTTTTCCTCGATCCTCTGAAACCAGATCCACCTGAAGTAGCCCAAGATAATGCATTACCTTTTCTATCAGTTATTGTTACTATCGTATTGTTAAAAGACGCATGAACATGAACAATTCCATCTGCAACTTCTTTTTTTATACGTTTTCTCGATCTGTTTGAGCTTGCCATTAATAAAATCTCTTATTTTCTGATGGGTTTACGAGGACCTTTTCTTGTTCTTGCGTTTGTTCTTGTTCGCTGCCCTCTTAAAGGCAAACCACGACGATGCCTAATGCCACGATAACAACCAAGATCCATCAAGCGCTTTATATTCATCGACACTTCCCGCCGAAGATCTCCTTCAACAGTCATTTTAGAAATAACGGCTCGAACTGACTCTAGTTGATCATCGGTAAGATCTTTTATTTTTATCGATAGCTCAATCCCAACTTCAGTGCATATATCACTTGCTGTCTGACGACCAACGCCATATATAGCAGTTAACGCTATAGATGCATGCTTGTGATCTGGTATGTTAATGCCGGCAATACGTGCCATTTAGTTACTCCCAAAAACTTCTATATTAAGTAAATTGCTATTGTAGCATACTGCATTAATGTTCTAAAAATTAACCTTGGCGTTGTTTATGTCGACCGTCAAGACATATAACTCTAACCACACCATTTCTTTTTACTACTTTACAGTTCCTACAAATTGTTTTCACGGACGCTCTAACTTTCACAGTTACTCCTAAGTTAATTTACTTTTTTAAATTCGCTTTTTTCATTAAGCCATCGTACTGCTGAGACATCAAATGAGTTTGCATTTGTGAAATAAAGTCCATAACGACAACAACAATAATAAGCAGAGATGTTCCACCAAAATAAAACGGGACATTCCAATATACAATTAAAAATTCTGGCAGCAGACACACTAAGGTAATATAAAAAGCACCTGTCAAAGTTAAACGAGTTATAACCTTATCAATGTAAGAACTGGTTTGCGCTCCAGGTCTCATTCCAGGCAAAAAAGCACCAGATTTTTTTAAATTTTCAGCTGTTTCTTTAGAGTTGAAAACCAAAGCCGTGTAAAAAAAGCAGAAAAATATGATTGCAGTAGCGTACAACAATACGTAAATCGGTTGCCCCGGAGACAGCAAACTCGCGACATCCTGTAGCCAACTAAACTTTTCATTATCGCCAAACCATCCAGCAATTGTGGCAGGAAACAAAATAATACTAGAAGCGAATATAGGCGGTATAACCCCAGCCATATTCAACTTAAGAGGCAAAAAACTAGTTTGCCCGGCATACAGTTTTCTTCCTTGTTGCCTCTTCGGATAATTTATAAGTATACGTCTTTGACCTCTTTCAACAAATACCACTAGAGCAGTCACTAAGATTGATAACAGAAAGAGTGCTAATATGAAACCGCCATTCATTTCACCAGTACGAGCCAACTCCAAAGTACCTCCAACTGCTTTTGGCAAACCCGATACAATACCAGCAAATATAATTAACGATATACCATTACCTATTCCACGCTCTGTTATTTGCTCTCCAAGCCACATTAGAAATACAGTACCAGTTACTAAAGTTATAGTGGTTACAAATATGAAATTTATACCAGGATTTAAAACAACCGCTAAACCCTCAGTTGACTGATTTTGTAATGCTAGAGATATCCCTACAGCTTGAAAGGTGGCTAATAAAACAGTCCCGTACCGGGTATATTGAGATATTTTCCGCCGACCTGATTCACCTTCTTTTTTTATCTGCTCCATAGCAGGTATTACAACCGTCATCAGCTGCATAATTATAGAGGAAGAAATGTAAGGCATTATACCAAGAGCAAACAAACTCAACCGCATTAACGCACCACCAGAGAACATGTTAAACATATCCATAATAGATCCACTTTGCTGTTTGAACATAACAGCTAAAGCATTTGGATCAATTCCAGGTACAGGTATGTGGGAACCTACGCGATATACTATAACGGCACCCAATACAAACAGCAATCTCGCCCTCAGCTCGCTAACACCTGAGCTATTATTTACTTCAGATTTTGACTTACTCACTTAAACCTCGATCTTTCCACCAACCGCCTCTATGGAAGTTCGGGCTCCAGAAGTTACAAGCAATCCTCTAATATTTTTAATCTTGTCAATTTTTCCGGACTTTATAATCTTTGCTACTTTAGTAAAAGTGGGAACAATTTTAGCTCTAACTAAAACACTCAAATCTATAAATTCATCAGTTAAACTATTAATCTCACTTAATCTCACTTCAGCTGAGTATTTAGATTTCAACGAGGTAAACCCTACCTTGGGCAATCTCCGTTGCAACGGCATTTGACCGCCCTCAAATCCAACTTTATGGAAGCCGCCACTGCGGGCTTTTTGACCTTTATGACCCCTCCCACATGTTTTTCCCAGAGTACACCCTATGCCTCTACCTACACGCTTTGATTTTTTTCTAGACCCTTCAGCCGATCGAATTTCATTCAAAAACATTATAATTCCTCCACTGCCAGCATATATGATACTTTTTTAATCATACCTACATTTTCAGGGGAGTTAAGTAACACAACAGTTTGATTTATTTTTCTGAGTCCCAAGCCTCGCAAGCATTCCTGATGAACAGGCAATCTACCATGCTTACTTTTGATCATTGTTACGCTTAATTTTAAACTTGACATAATAACAACTTACCCAATAATTTGATCAACAGCCAAACCCCGTTTAGCGGCAATTTGGTTAATATTCTGCATTTGCGTTAACCCGTTAATGGTGGCCCTAACAACGTTGATGGGGTTATTAGTACCAATACACTTAGCAAGTACATTGTGTACCCCAACAACCTCAAAAACAGCTCGCATCGCGCCACCTGCAATTATGCCAGTTCCCTCTGAAGCTGGCTGCATGTATACCTTAGCCGCCCCGGTCGTATTGGTTATAGGATATTGCAATGTATCACCCTTCAACGATACTTTTCTCATATTTTTGCGAGCCTGTTCTAGAGACTTTTGTATTGCAATGGGAACCTCCCTTGCCTTACTAACACCGTACCCGACTCGACCCTCACCATCACCTACAACAGTCAACGCAGCGAAGCCGAATACCCTCCCACCCTTAACGACTTTTGCTACTCGTCTAACGTTAACTAATTTTTCTTGCAAACCATCTGTGCTGCCTTGAATAGGTGCTGTAGCCATCTAATTATTCCTCTAAAAAATCAACCCAGCTTCGCGAGCTGCATCTGCCAACGCTTTAACGCGACCATGATATTTAAAACCAGACCTATCGAATGCTACTTGAGAAACCCCCGCTGCAATTGATTTCTGCGCTATTGATTTACCAACCTGCACTGCTGCCTCTATATTGCCAGTGCGTTTCAAAGTTGATTTAACTTCTGCCTGAGTTGTAGAAGCACTTGCTAAAGTAGAATTACCATCTAGACTTATCACTTGAGCATAAATATGTTGAGATGTCTTATGAATAGTCAAACGATTAACGCTAAAATTTTTTATTTTACAACGCAACTTTAAAGCGCGCTTCATTCTAGATTTTTTCTTATCCACTTGATCCTCTACTTTTTCTTAGCTTCTTTTCTTGCGACGTATTCGTCAACATACCTGACACCTTTGCCTTTATAAGGTTCTGGTGGACGATAAGCTCTTATTTTTGCAGCCACCTGTCCGACTTGCTGCTTATCACTTCCTTTTACAATAATTTCAGTCTGACTAGGCGTCTCTACTGACACGCCCTTAGGAACATGAAAATCAATAGGATGTGAAAAGCCAAGCGACAAATTAAGAATATCGCCTTTGGCCTGAGCTCTATAACCAACACCAATTAATGATAGCTTTTTTTCGAATCCGGTCGAAACACCAACTACCATGTTATTTATTATTGCCCTAGCAGTCCCAGCCTGAGAAGTAGCAGATTTACTGTCATGATCCCATTCAATCAGGACCATATTACCTGTATTGTTAATTGTAACAAAACTGTTAAGGTTAAAAGAAAGTTGACCCTTAGCACCTTTCACGTTTACATCACTACCATGCAATCTAACTTCTACACCGCTTGGTAATACAACTGCCGCTTTTGCGATTCTTGACATGAGAAACCTAATTTTAACAAACAGAACCAATGACTTCACCACCATGCCCTATGGCACGTGCGGCTCTATCAGTCATTACACCATTAGAAGTTGACACAATAGCAATACCTAATCCACCAAGAACTTTTGGTAATTCATCTTTTGACTTATAAATTCGCAAACCAGGTCTACTTATCCTTTTTATACTTCCGATTACCGGGTCACCCTTAAAGTACTTAAGTTCAATAGTCATTTCAGAATGACCATCAACCGTCTCAATAATGTAACCAACAATGTAACCCTCTTCTTTTAAGACCTTCGCAATTGACTCTTTTAATTTCGATGAAGGTTGCTTTATGTTCTTCTTTGCTGCAGATTGACCGTTTCTAATTCGGGTAAACATATCTGCTACTGGGTCTGTCATGCTCATTATTAATATCTCCAAACTTCGTAAAACAGAACCTACCAACTAGCCTTAACAAGGCCGGGCACGTCACCACGCATAGTTGCTTCCCTAAGTTTATTCCGACTGAGACCAAACTTACGATAATAGCCATGTGGTCTACCAGTTAAATTGCAACGATTCCGCACTCTAGTTACACTGGAGTCTCTAGGTAATTTTTGAAGCTTCAGTTGAGCAACTTCTCTCTCTTCAAAAGAGGAATTACTGTCTCTAATTATTTTTCTCAGCGACTGACGCTTAACATCAAATTTTTTTACTAATTTTTTTCGCTTTTCTTCTCGAGCGATCATTGATTTTTTTGCCATTACAAAGCGGTCCTTTAGTTTTTAAACGGAAAATTGAAATATTTCAAAAGGGCTAATCCTTCTTCGTTTGTCCTCGCCGTCGTTGTAATAGTAATATCCATCCCACGTAAGGTATCAATTTTGTCATAATCTATCTCGGGAAAGATAATTTGTTCTTTAACACCCATTGAATAGTTACCACGCCCGTCAAAACTTTTTGGGCTTAGGCCCCTAAAATCACGAATTCTAGGTACTGAAATACTAATTAATCTATCTAAAAATTCGTACATCCTCTCGCTGCGCAAAGTGACTTTACAACCAATTGGCATATCATCGCGTATTTTAAACCCAGCAATAGATTTTCTAGCCAAAGTAATCACTGGTTTCTGTCCTGATATCTTTTCCATATCGTTTAGAGCCGATTGCAAGACTTTTTTATCACTTACTGCACCACCAACGCCCATATTTAATGTTATTTTTGTTATTCGGGGCGCTTGCATCGTAGACTTATACGAAAATTGCTCCATCAAAGATGGAAGAATTTTGTCTTTATAAATAATTTTTAATCTTGCCATTAGCATCTCTCCTTAAACATCAACAACCTCATCTGTCGACTTAAAATACCTAACTTTTTTTCCATTTTCTAAAATTTTAAAACCCACACGATCAGCTTTCTTGGTTGTTGGATTATACAAACCTACGTTAGAGATATCGATCGGCATATCTTTAACGACAATCCCTCCCGATATACCTGCATTTGGATTTGCTTTCTGGTTCTTTTTAACTTGATTTATTCCTTCAACCAGCACTTTTTTATTTTTTAGAACCTTAACAATCCTGCCACTTTTTCCTTTATCTTTTCCAGCACGTACAACTACGTCATCGCCTTGTTTAATTTTTTGCACTTTGAGAAACCTCTTTAAAGAACTTCAGGAGCCAAAGATATAATTTTCATAAACTTATCTCCTCTTAATTCACGAGTTACTGGCCCAAATATACGGGTCCCAAGTGGTTGCAGATTGTTATTAAGTATTACAGCCGCATTACCGTCAAAACGAATCAAAGACCCATCTGACCTCCTAACACCTTTTGCAGTTCTAACCACAAGCGCATTATAAACCTCGCCTTTCTTTACTCTCCCTCGTGGTATAGCATCTTTAATGCTAACTTTAATAATATCTCCAATCCCAGCATAGCGCCTATGAGACCCGCCCAGCACTTTGATACACATGACCTTTTTAGCGCCGCTGTTATCAGCAACATCAAGGTTAGTTTGCATCTGAATCATAATAAATTCCTGACAATTCTTTAATTTCGATTTCTTAGTTATTTGAATGGACTAAAACATCAACAAGTCTAAATGTTTTTCTTTTAGAAAAAGGCCGGCAAGACGTTATAGACACCACATCTCCTTCCTGGCAAATATTATTTTCGTCATGAGCCATAAACTTTGTTGATCGTTTTATATATTTACCATAAACAGGATGCTTAACAACCCGCTCTACTAGCACAACAATTGACTTATCCATTTTATTGCTAACAACCTTCCCGCTAATTGTCCTTAGCTTCTCAGCTTTTTCACTCATACTCACTTACCTGAAACTTCGTTTAGTATAGTTTGGATACGAGCAATATCTCTTCTAACTTTTTTTACCTTGTCAGGCCTAGATAATTGGTTTGTACCTTTTTGCATTTTTAGACTAAATTGCTCCTTTGATAGATCTACTAACAAAGATATTAACTCAGTCTTTGTGTTTTTTCTTAATTCACCAATATTCATTACATTATTGTCCGTGCTGTAAAAAGTGTCTTAAGTGGCAACTTTGCTGCCGCCAACGTAAAAGCTTCGCGGGCCAGTTCCTCCGAAACACCTTGTATTTCATACAACATTGTGCCCGGCCTTACTTGAGCAACCCAATATTCTACACTACCTTTTCCTTTTCCCATACGAACTTCTAATGGTTTCTTTGTAATTGGTTTGTCAGGAAAAATCCTGATCCAAATCTTACCACCACGCTTCACATGCCTAGTTATCGTTCTTCTAGCAGATTCGATTTGGCGGGCTGTTAACCGTCCTCTGCTAATAGATTTCAAGCCATATTCGCCGAAACTTACCGAAGACCCACGAACAGCAGTGCCGTTATTCCTACTTTTATGTTGCTTACGGAATTTAGTTCTTTTAGGTTGAAGCATCTCTATTTTTCCTTCAACTATTTCTTAGATTCTGAATTAATGGACGCAAGATGCGCATCCATATCGTAAATTTCACCTTTGAATATCCAAACTTTAACGCCAATTATCCCATACGTCGTGTTTGCTTCTGCCGTTGCATAATCAATTTCTGCTCTCAGCGTATGCAGAGGAACTCTCCCCTCTCTATACCATTCACTTCTGGCAATTTCAGCACCATTCAAACGACCACCGACGTTAATCTTTATCCCCTCTGCACCTAAACGCATTGAGTTGGATACGGCTCTCTTCATTGCCCTACGGTACATAATCCGCTTCTCTAATTGCTGCGCTACACTTTCAGCAACAAGCTGCGCATCCAATTCAGGTTTCCGAATCTCTTCAACATTTAACTGAACAGGAATCCCTATCATTTTAGATATATCTTGCCTCAATACATCTATGTCCTCTCCTTTTTTTCCAATCACAATACCAGGCCTAGCCGTATGAATGGTTATATGCGCGTTATTTGCGGGCCGATTAATCTGTATCTTACTAACAGATGCATGAGAAAGCTTCTTTCGTATAAAATCCCTAACTCGCAAATCCTGGTGTAAGAATACCGAATAATCCTGACTATTTGCATACCATCTTGAATTCCAATCCTTGACAATACCAAGCCGTATACCGGTAGGATGAACTTTTTGTCCCATTTTAATACCCCTAGTCGACTTCTGCTAACTTAATTGTAATATGACAGGTTCTTTTAAGGATATGATTTGCACGTCCTTTAGCCCTTGCTTTAAATCTTTTCATTGTTGCTCCCTCATTTACATACACTGAGAAAACCTTCAGTTCGTCAATGTCTGCGCTCTCATTGTGTTCAGCATTTGCAACGGCAGATTCCAAAACTTTTTTTATTATTGAGGCTGCCTTTTTTGAGCTGAATTTTAGAGTATTTAACGCTTTATCAACTGCCATACCTCTAATCTGATCACCGACTAATCTTGCTTTTTGAGCAGAAAGGGGAGCATTACTTAGCTTTGCGGATACTTCCATATTCACCTACCTTGATTTCTTATCAGCCACATGGCCTTTGTATGTTCGAGTTGGTGAAAACTCACCTAATTTATGTCCAACCATATTTTCAGAGATAAGAACGGGCACATGTAAACGACCGTTGTGAATAGCAATCGTTAGACCAAGCATATCAGGGATGATCATTGACCTTCTTGACCATGTCTTGATTGGTTTTCTATTATTGCTGCTAACAGCATCCTCAACTTTCTTGAGAAGATGATGATCAATGAATGGACCTTTTTTGATTGAACGGGGCACGTTGATTCCTCTCTATTTCTGCTTACGACGTCTGACAATCATGTTATCAGTCCGTTTATTTTTTCTTGTTTTATATCCTTTAGTTGGCATACCCCAAGGAGAAACCGGATGCCTACCTCCCGAGGTGCGACCTTCTCCACCACCATGCGGATGATCCACCGGATTCATTACTACTCCTCGAACGGTAGGACGAACGCCACGCCATCTTGATGCCCCTGCTTTCCCTAGCGAAGCAAGACTATGCTCGGAATTCGAAACCTCTCCAATTACTGCCTTACAGTCTGACATAACTTTTCGCATTTCACCGGATCGCAACCGAATGGTTGCATGCATACCATCTTTCGCCACCAACTGTACTGATGTACCTGCACTTCTTGCTATTTGCGCCCCTTTTCCCGGCTTGAGCTCAACACAATGAACAGTGGTTCCTATTGGTATGTTTCTTAGTGGCATACAATTTCCGGGCTTCACACTAGCAGATTCTGATGAAATTATATCGTGACCAACTCCAAGGCCTCTTGGAGCGATTATGTATCTTCTTTCACCGTCCCTAAATAAAACCAGGGCTATGTTAGCAGTTCTATTTGGGTCGTACTCTAATCGCTCAACAACCGCGGGTATATCTATTTTATTTCTTTTAAAATCAATCAAACGGTAATGTTGCTTATGACCACCGCCAATGTGACGAGTTGTAATGCGTCCTTGATTATTTCGCCCACCACTCTTATTTTTTTTGCATAGTAATGGAGAAAATGGCGCCCCTTTAAACAACTCGTCATTTCTAACCCGTACAACGAATCGCGAACCTGCTGATGTCGGTTTCGACTTTACAATAGACATTTTTTCTTACCGTTTCCTAATTGATCGAGTTATCTGATACGTTATGCGATTGAGAAATCTATATCATGACCAGGCTTTAGCTTGATATAGGCCTTCTTCCAATCCGATCTCTGCCCTAAGGAACGACCGAATTTCTTCTGCTTTCCCTTTACATTTAACGCGTTTACAGAATCAACCTTAACATTAAACATTATTTCAACCGCATCTTTAATTTGTTTTTTAGTTGCCTGCTTCCGCACCTTAAATACAAATCTTTTATTTTGCTCCGCTGCAACCGTACTTTTTTCTGAAACTACGGGAGCCCGCAAAACATTGGCTAAATGATATAAGTCCTTACTCATTTCAATCTCTCTTCTAACTCACTCAGAGCACCGGGTGTAGCAATCACTTTATCAGCAGAAACCAATAAAACGGGGTTCAAATTCACAGCTTCCACAACATCAACGTATGGAATATTGCGAGATGATAAAGATAAATTTTCGTCAATGCTGTTAACAATAATCAACACCCTTCTCACGGCAAAATCTTTAAGTTTTGTATTCAGCTCTTTCGTGCTTATGGAAGTTGGCAAAATATCGCTGCTAACAACTAATCTTTCTTGCCTAACTAGCTCTGAAAGTATTGACCTAATGCCAACTCGAAACATTTTTTTATTAAGCTTCTGATCGTACGATCTCGGTCTAGCAGCAAACGCAACACCACCTGTACGCCACACGGGACTCCTTGTAGTTCCGGAACGAGCACGACCAGTACCTTTTTGCCGCCAAGGTTTCATCCCACCCCCGCTTACATCAGATCTAGTCTTTTGAGCTTTTGTACCAGCCCTCGCGCCTGCTAAATGACGAACAACCAACTGATGCACTAATGTTTCATTGTACGGTTGACCAAAAACCGCCTCGGAAACTCCGACAACTACTTCCGTATCTTCTGCATTTAAAACAGGTATCTGAAAACCCATGATCTAACCTTTATTTTTCTTTTTCATTGCTGGAGTGATCACAACATCGCCACCCTTAGATCCCGGTACAGAGCCTTTCACAAGTATCAAGCTCTTTTCAACATCTATGGAATGTATCACCAAATTTTGAACAGTTCTATTAGAATCGCCTAAATGACCTTCCATTTTCTTCCCCTTAAATACCCTACCAGGAGTTTGACACATCCCAATTGAACCCAATACACGATGGGAGCGAGAATTACCATGAGTCGCATCCTGCATACTGAAGTGATGTCTCTTTACGCCGCCGGCGAAACCTTTACCTATGCTTTTTCCTTGAACATCTACATACTGACCAGGCTCGAAAATATCAAGAGGTAGTTGATCACCAATGGAAAATTCAGATTTATCCAACTCATTTAATCTAAACTCCCATAAACCTCTCCCAGCAGTAACATTAGCCGAGGCATAATGCCCTGACATCGCCTTGTTAACTCTAGATGATTTCTTATCGCCAGCGGTTATCTGAATTGCTCTATACCCATTAATTTCTACATCTTTTACCTGGGTCACTCTGTTTGAATCAATCTGGAGCACTGTAACGGGAACTGAACTACCATCATCACAGAAAACCCTTGTCATACCACATTTACGACCTATAAGACCTATTGACATTTGTCAATTCCTCTATTCTCAATTCAGTTTAATTTGAACATCAACACCCGCCGCCAGATCTAGCTTCATAAGAGCATCTACGGTTTTCTCGGTCGGTTCAACGATATCCAACAACCTTTTATACGTTCTTAACTCATACTGATCTCTTGCATCTTTATTAACGTGCGGCGAAATTAATATTGTAAAGCGTTCTTTTTTAGTAGGCAGAGGAATCGGCCCTTTAATTTGGGCCCCTGTTCTTTTCGCTGTTTCTACTATTTCTCCAGCTGACTGATCAATCAGTTTGTGATCAAATGACTTTAGACGGATCCTGATAGTTTGATTAGACATATTTTTGATCACTCAATAATTGAAGCGACGACGCCGGCACCAACTGTACGGCCACCCTCGCGAATCGCAAAACGCAAGCCTTCTTCCATCGCAATCGGTGAAATCAGCTTCACTTTCACAGAAACATTATCTCCCGGCATAACCATTTCAACTCCTTCTGGTAAATCAACTGCACCGGTTACATCCGTGGTTCTAAAATAGAACTGTGGACGGTATCCATTGAAGAAAGGTGTGTGACGCCCACCTTCTTCTTTTGATAGGACATAGATTTCTGCATTGAAGTGCGCATGAGGCTTAATAGTGCCCTTGTGAGCTAACACTTGTCCACGTTCAACGTCATCTCTCTTGGTACCCCGCAACAACAATCCAACATTGTCACCAGCCTCACCCTGATCAAGTAATTTGCGAAACATTTCCACCCCAGTCACGGTGGTTGTAACCGTTGGACGGATCCCAACTATTTCTATCTCTTGACCTACTTTTATAACACCCCGCTCAATACGTCCTGTTACTACTGTTCCACGACCAGAAATTGAGAATACGTCTTCAATAGGCATTAAAAATGCGCCGTCAACTGCTCTTTCAGGCAATGGAATATAACTATCTAAGGCCTCAACTAACTTGACAACAGACGGCACACCAACGTCACTAGTATCACCTTCCAACGCTTTAAGCGCTGAACCAACAATAATTGGCGTATCATCGCCAGGAAATTCGTACATGTCCAGAAGTTCTCTGATTTCCATCTCAACTAATTCGATTAACTCAGCATCATCTACCATGTCAGCTTTGTTGAGAAAAACGACGATATAGGGAACACCCACCTGCCTAGATAATAAAATATGTTCTCTGGTTTGCGGCATCGGACCATCTGCGGCAGAGCAGACGAGTATGGCACCATCCATCTGCGCCGCACCAGTAATCATATTTTTGACATAATCGGCGTGACCAGGGCAATCGACGTGAGCGTAGTGCCGAGCCGCTGACTCATACTCAACATGAGAGGTAGCAATAGTAATACCGCGAGCACGCTCTTCGGGAGCGTTATCGATTTGATCAAACGCCTTAACCTCACCGCCTTGCAGCTCAGCCATTACTTTAGTCAATGCAGCTGTCAAAGTCGTTTTACCATGATCAACATGACCAATAGTACCTACGTTAACATGCGGTTTACTGCGTGAGAATTTTTCTTTAGCCATGAGCTTAATACCTTTTGATCAATTTATGGATTTATTTAATACAGTTTCCGCAACACTCGCAGGAACTTCATTATATTTTTCAAACCGCATGCTGTATGTAGCCCGCCCCTGAGATATAGAACGCATATCCGTTGCGTACCCAAACATTTCCGCCAAAGGCACTTCGCAATTGACTATTCTAGCGACGAGTGTTTCTTCTATGCTTAAAATAATCCCACGACGTCTATTTACGTCGCTAATCACATCACCTAAATATTCCTCGGGTGTACTAATTTCTACTTTCATTACTGGTTCTAGCAATACTGGCCTTGCTTTTTTTGCACCTTCCCTGAAACAAATCGCAGCGGCAGTCTTAAAAGCCATCTCACTTGAATCTACGTCGTGATACGATCCTCCAAGCAAGGTCACTTTGATATCTAAAACAGGGTAACCACTCAACACACCACTTTTCAATTGCTCTCGAATACTTAAATCAATTGCAGGCACATATTCATCTGGCACTGTCCCAGTAACAAGATGATTTAAGAACTCATACCCTTTCCCTAACTCGTTAGGCTCTAGCTTTAAACGTAGGTGGGCGTACTGACCTTTACTACCAGATTGCCTAACAAACCTTTCTTCTTGCTCAACACTTAGCTTGATTGTTTCTCTGTAAGAAACCTGTGGTGCACCAACATTGACACCCACATCGAATTCTCTCCTCATTCGATCAACTAAAACGTCAAGATGCAACTCACCCATTCCAGACAATATCAATTGACCGGACTCTTCATCAGCCTCAACCCTAACGGATGGATCTTCCTGAACTAATTTAATCAAAGCTACCGTCATTTTCTCTTGATCTGCTTTACTTCTAGGCTCAAGAGCTATTGAAATAACAGGATCAGGAAAATCTATTTTTTCTAAGATAATCGTTTTGACGGGATCACATAAAGTGTCACCCGTCGTAACATCTTTTATGCCAATTAGTGCCGCGATGTCGCCGGCAAAAACTTCATCAACTTCTTCCCGGTTATTAGCATGCATTTGAACAATCCGGCTTATTCTCTCTCTCTTATTTTTTATTGAGTTAAAAACAACGTCGCCGCACTTTAGTACTCCAGAATAAACCCTAAAAAAAGAAAGAACACCTACGAACGGATCTGTTGCAATTTTAAAAATCAGCGCTGAAAAAGGCTCCCTATCGTCTGCAACTCTTTCCAATACCAAACCGCTATCCAAGGATGAGCCTACAATTGCTTTAACATCCAACGGGGACGGTAGATAGTCAACTATTCCGTCCAAAAGCGGCTGAATGCCTTTATTTTTGAAAGCAGATCCACAGTACGCAGGAAAGATTTTTCCAGCTAAAGTCAACTCTCTTATTCCTTGCCGTATTTCTTTATTACTTAAAGTCATATCAGCGAAGTATTTATTCATCAATTCATCATTGGCTTCGGCAGCAGCTTCTACTATTTTATCTCTCCAACTTCTTGCCTCTTCCTGCATTCCAAGGGGTATTTCTTTTTCTTCAAAGGTCATCTCTATAATTGGATTTCCCCAATACAGCGCTTTCATTTCCAGCAAATCCACCACACCCTCAAAGAACTCCTCGGAACCTATAGGCAATTGCATGGGGATTGCTTTTCCACCTAAATTGATTTCTATCTGGTTTAAAACCTTAAAAAAGTCTGCCCCGCACCTATCCATTTTATTAACAAACACCATCCTCGGGACACAATATTTGTCTGCTTGCCTCCAAACAACTTCAGATTGCGACTCAACCCCACCAACCGCACAAAAAACAGCACACGCGCCATCAAGGATCCTAAGGGATCTCTCTACTTCGATAGTAAAGTCTACATGCCCTGGTGTATCAATTATATTTATACGATGCGATGAATACTGCTTATTTTTTCCACTCCAAAAACAAGTCGTCGCCGCAGAAGTTATTGTTATCCCGCGCTCTTGCTCTTGCACCATCCAATCCATTACTGCAGCGCCATCGTGAACTTCCCCTATTTTATGAGACGCCCCTGTAAAGTAAAGCATACGCTCAGTTGTGGTTGTTTTACCCGCATCGATGTGCGCCATAATACCTATATTTCTATAGTTTTTTATGGGTGTTTTACGAGCCACAAACTATCTACCAAAAACTCCACTACCAACGATAGTGTGAGAATGCTTTATTTGCTTCCGCCATTCGGTGAGTATCTTCTCGTTTTTTTGCAGCAGTTCCTTTGCCGTCATAAGCATCAATGAGTTCGCCAGCTAATTTACTGGGCATATTTCTCTCATTTCTTTTTCGCGAAGCGTCTATTAACCAACGCATAGCCAACGCCAATCGCCTTGAAGGCCTTACCTCAACGGGTACCTGATAAGTAGCACCACCAACGCGCCTAGATTTAACTTCAACCCTCGGCTGAACGTTTTCTAGAGCTTTCGAGAGAATATCTAAAGGATCTGCATGACCTTTACCTTGAATCACATCCAAGGCACCATAAACTATCCCTTCCGCAACAGACTTTTTCCCGCTCTCCATTATCATGTTCATGAATTTTGTCAGCATTACACTGCCGAATCTTGGATCCGGTATGATTTCTCTTTTTGTAGCAATTCTTCTTCTTGACATTTACATTACCTAGTCATTAGCTTTTCGGCTTTTTAGTTCCGTATTTAGAACGCCCACACTTCCTGTTGGTCACACCGGAGGCATCTAAGCTACCACGAACAACATGATACCTCACGCCAGGCAAGTCTTTAACCCTCCCCCCTCTGATAAGAACCACCGAGTGCTCTTGCAGATTATGACCCTCACCGCCAATGTAACTACTAACCTCTGCTCCGTTAGTTAGCCTAACCCTTGCCACCTTCCGTAAAGCAGAATTAGGCTTCTTAGGAGTCGTAGTATAAACACGAGTGCACACACCTCGCCTCTGAGGACAGGCCTCCAAAGCAGGAACATTGCTTTTCTCTATTTTCTTAGCACGAGGCTTGCGAACCAACTGGTTAATCGTGGCCATTTTTGTTTTACTCCGAAATACAATTCATTTTGTTACAAATACCACTAAATCAAACTTTTACAGTGCAAAAATAACCGCCGCTCTTTTTGTTAGCTGATAATGATACCGCTTAAGAGCCTTAAGGTCAATAAAAATGATTAACCCCCCGGATATTTATAGATTTAATGCTTGTTTTAGCGCCTCTTCTACATCAGCAGTAGAGGCTGCATCATTTTCTACAATCTCATGCTGAAGTAATCTATTCTTTCGATTTTCATGATAAGCAAGCCCAGTTCCCGCAGGTATCAATCTCCCTACTATAACGTTCTCTTTTAGTCCCTGCAACCCATCGCTCAACCCTCGAACCGCAGCATCTGTTAATACACGCGTAGTTTCCTGAAAAGATGCAGCCGAAATAAACGATTCGGTTGCCAACGATGCTTTAGTGATACCCAATAGAATCGACTCATAACTTGCTGGTATTTTACCTTCGCTCTCTATTCTGTCGTTCTCCTCCCTCAATGCCGCACGCTCAACCTGATCGCCTTTTAAGAACCCTGTATTTCCAGATGCTGTTATTTCAACTTTTCTGAGCATTTGACGAATAATTGCTTCAATATGCTTATCATTTATTTTCACGCCCTGTAACCGATAAACATCTTGAATTTCTTTGACTAGATAATTAGCCAATTCTTCTATTCCCCTCAGGCGCAAAATATCATGCGGTGTCAATTCACCTTCTGCAATAGTTTCACCTTTTTCAACATACTCACCCTCAAAGACTGTAATATGCCTCCATTTTGGTATTAAAGTTTCAACTTGCTCTCCGGCAGAATCAGTAATAATTACGCGTTGCTTCCCTTTTGTTTCCTTACCAAAAGAAATAGTCCCGCTAGTTTCCGCCAGGATAGCAGGATCTTTTGTTTTACGCGCTTCGAATAAATCGGCAACACGCGGCAACCCACCCGTAATGTCTCGGGTTTTACTTGATTCCTGAGGTATCCTGGCCAACACGTCGCCAACTTTAACTTCGCCACCGTCTTTTATACCAGCAATTGCACCTGCTGGTAAAAAATACTGAGCAGGAATTTCAGTTCCAGGTAAGTAGATATCGCTGCCGTTAGCATCATGCAACTTAACCATTGGTCTTAGTTCTTTGCCGGCACTCCCTCGCTGCTTCGGATCAGTAACAACAAGAGAACTGAGACCTGTTACTTCGTCTGACTGCTTTTGTACAGTAACACCATCAACGAAATGTATTAGCTCCACAATACCATCTACTTCAGTAATAACTGGATGCGTATGCGGATCCCAAGTAACAATAATTTCACCCGCATTTACCTTACCGCCCTCTTGCACTGATAAAACAGCTCCATAGGGAATTTTATACCTTTCTCTTTCTCGACCGTAGTCATCAACGACGCCAACCTCACCAGATCTTGAAACTGCAACTAGGTTACCCTCCCTGTTAAGAACCGATTTTAAATTACTAAGCTTAACTGTGCCGGCTGATTTTACTTGCACATTGCTTATAGCCGCGGATCTCGATGCTGCTCCGCCGATATGAAATGTACGCATCGTTAACTGGGTACCCGGCTCACCGATTGACTGAGCAGCTATGACACCGACCGCTTCACCAATATTGACCAAATGCCCACGGCCTAAATCACGACCATAACAGGTGGAACAAACGCCATGCCTATTTTCACAAGTTATAATCGAACGAACCAAGACTTGATCGATGCTATTTTGGTCTAATATTGAAACCCAATATTCATCCAATAAAGTCCCACCTGGAACGACCACACTTTCTCCAGCAGCATCTAATACGTCATTGACAACAACACGACCTAAAACTCGCTCAGACAGAGGCTCAACAACATCCCCACCTTCAATTATCGGGGTCATTATCAAGCCATTCGATGTTCCACAATCAATGCCTGTAATTACTAAATCCTGAGCAACATCCACCAACCTACGAGTCAAATACCCAGAGTTTGCGGTTTTTAAAGCTGTATCGGCAAGCCCTTTACGTGCACCATGAGTGGAAATAAAGTACTGCAACACGTCAAGTCCCTCTCTAAAGTTGGCGGTAATCGGTGTTTCGATAATAGAACCATCAGGCTTAGCCATTAATCCACGCATGCCGGCTAATTGGCGAATCTGTGCCGCTGAGCCTCTTGCACCTGACTCTGCCATCATAAAAATAGAATTGAATGACTTTTGCTTTACTGTATTCCCATCCGCATCGACAACGGACTCCTCACCAAGTCCATCCATCATCACCTTAGCTACTTGATCATTGGCATGAGACCAAATATCAACAACTTTATTATATCGTTCACCATCGGTTACCAAACCTGACGAATACTGACTTTGAATCTCGTTAACTTCGGCATCTGCAGCTTTGATGATATCTGCTTTTTTAGCAGGTATTGCCATATCCTCAATCCCGAAAGAAACTCCCGATATGGTGGCGTATCTAAAGCCCAGATACATTAACTGATCAGCTAATACAACAGTATCTTTGTTGCCCAAATAGCGATAACTGTAATTAATTAAGCGGGATATATTCTTTTTCGTCATATCACAGTTAACTAATTCAAAAGGCATGCGTTCTGGAACCACCTCCCAAATTAGAGCGCGACCCACTGTTGTTATTACTCGATGCGTTTTGTCTTCAAGATCGCCATTGGCGTTCGCCACTTTCTCGGTAATTCGCAGTTGGATTTTGGATTGTAGCTCAACAGACTTATTCAGCAGCGCTTTATGAATCTCACCAACACTGACAAATATACTGCCGTCACCCTTAGCATTAATCTTTTCGCGACTAATGTAATACAAGCCAAGTACAACATCCTGAGATGGATTTATTACTGGCTCACCATTTGCAGGAGACAGGATGTTATTTGTCGCCATCATCAAAGTTCGAGCTTCCAGCTGCGCTTCTATTGATAAAGGGATATGAACGGCCATCTGATCGCCGTCGAAATCAGCATTGAAAGCGCTACAAACCAATGGGTGCAACTGAATAGCCTTGCCTTCAATCAAAGTCGGCTCAAACGCTTGAATCCCAAGCCTATGGAGAGTGGGCGCACGATTTAATAAAATTGGATGCTCGCGTATAACCTCTTCAAGTATGTCCCAAACTTCTGCACCTTCACGCTCAACCATTTTCTTAGCAGCTTTTATAGTTGTCGCTAATCCGCGAAACTGTAATTTACTGAATATAAACGGCTTAAATAGCTCTAGCGCCATTTTTTTTGGCAAGCCACATTGATGTAATCTTAAAGTGGGTCCAACAACAATCACAGACCGGCCGGAATAATCGACACGCTTCCCTAATAGATTTTGCCGAAAACGCCCTTGTTTGCCTTTGATCATATCAGCCAAGGACTTCAGCGGGCGCCTGTTCGTACCCGTTATCGCTCTACCGCGACGTCCATTGTCCAATAAAGCATCAACAGACTCCTGTAGCATTCGCTTTTCATTACGCACGATAATATCTGGCGCGTTCAAATCCAACAGTCGGTTTAAACGGTTGTTTCTATTAATAACCCTACGGTATAAATCGTTCAGATCAGACGTCGCAAAACGCCCACCGTCTAATGGAACTAAAGGACGCAACTCAGGAGGCAAAACGGGCAATACCTTCAAGATCATCCACTCAGGACGATTTCTAGAGCTGATTAACGCGTCCATCACTTTTAAGCGTTTAGCGTATTTCTTGATTTTTGTCTCTGAATTCGTTGAATTTATTTCTTCCCGAAGTAAATTAACCTCTTCTTTTAAATCGATCGCTTTTAGTAAATCATAAATTGCTTCTGCGCCCATTTTTGCGACGAAGTCATCACCATGTAACTCAACTGCATCGAGATATTCATCATCAGTTAGCAATTGGCCTTTGTTAAGGGGCGTCATTCCCGCATCCAACACTACAAATGATTCAAAATACAAAACACGCTCAATTTCGCGCAGCGTCATGTCGAGCAGCAGAGCAATCCTAGAAGGAAGTGATTTTAGAAACCATATGTGCGCAACCGGGCTGGCTAAATCGATATGCCCCATTCGCTCTCTACGAACTTTTGAAAGAGTTACCTCAACGCCGCATTTTTCGCAAATGACACCGCGATGCTTCAGTCTCTTATATTTACCGCACAGACATTCGTAATCGCTAACTGGTCCGAAAATTTTGGCACAAAATAGACCATCACGCTCAGGCTTAAAGGTACGATAATTAATTGTCTCAGGTTTTTTTACCTCACCGTAAGACCATGATCGAATCATATCCGGTGAAGCTAACCCTATACGAATACCATCAAAATCATCAGCACGACCTTGACGTTTTAAGAAATTCATTAAATCTTTCAAGAACTTTTCCTCTTTAAATACTTTCTGGTGTATTTCAGTCTACGTTATAAATCTACAACATTAGAAAGAGTATCATTCACGCTCTAATTCTATATTAACAGCCAATGAGCGAATTTCTTTAATTAGTACATTAAAGGACTCCGGCATTCCGGCTTCCATTTTATGATCACCATCGACAATATTTTTATACATACGAGTTCTACCGGAAACGTCATCAGATTTAACTGTTAACATTTCTTGCAATGTGTAGGCCGCTCCATAAGCCTCTAATGCCCAGACTTCCATCTCACCAAAGCGCTGCCCACCAAACTGGGCCTTACCACCCAGAGGTTGCTGGGTTACCAGACTATATGGGCCTGTTGATCGGGCATGCATCTTGTCATCAACTAAGTGATTTAGTTTTAACATATACATATAACCGACTGTAACTTCGCGCTCAAACGGTTCACCCGTTAAGCCATCATAAAGAGTCACTTGCCCATGTTCGGGTAAATCAGCTAAACGTAACATGGTTCTAATATCGTCCTCACTTGCACCATCGAACACGGGTGTTGCCATGGGCACACCATCGATCAAGTTGGTTGCCATTTCGATAATCTCTTTATCAGTAAAACTATCCAAGTCTTCTTTACGGCCAGAGCTGTTATATATCTTATCCAAGAAAGCCCTAATTTCCGCAACTTTAGCTTTAGCCTCAAGCATTTTGCCAATTTTTATTCCTAAGCCCTTAGCAGCCCAACCTAAATGAGTTTCGAGCACTTGACCTACATTCATACGAGAAGGTACGCCTAATGGGTTCAAAACAATATCTACGGGATTACCGTCAGCAGTATAGGGCATGTCCTCAATTGGCCTGATCATTGATATCACACCTTTATTTCCGTGTCGTCCAGCCATTTTATCACCCGGCTGTATTCGCCTTTTTACTGCCAAATATACCTTTACCATCTTGAGAACACCGGGCGCCAAATCATCTCCCATGGTGATTTTTTTTCGTTTGACTTCAAATTTTTCATCGAAATCTTTCCTTTGCTGCTCAATTTGAGCTGCAACCGTTTCGAGCTGAAGATTAAGATCCTCATCCTTCATCTTGATTTTCAACCAATCTGAATGCTTCAGGCTTTCTAAGTAAGCTGTGGTTATTTCTGTACCGGCTTTTAGTTGCCCAGGGCCAGACTGAGAAACTTTAGAAACTAGAAGATTTGCGACGCGCGCAAAAATATCCTGCTCAAGAATTTTCAGTTGATCATCCAAATCTTTTCTATAGCGTTTAATTTCTTGCTCTTCAATATCCAGAGCTCGCTTATCCTTTTTTACACCATCCCTTGTAAATACTTGCACATCGATCACAGTTCCTTCGATGCTGCTAGGAACACGCAGTGAGGTGTCTTTAACATCAGCTGCTTTTTCACCGAAAATAGCCCGTAGCAATTTTTCTTCAGGTGTCAATTGCGTTTCACCTTTAGGCGTTACTTTTCCTACTAAAATGTCTCCGCCTTTAACTTCGGCTCCAACGTATACAATTCCAGACTCATCGAGCTTCGATAACGCTTCCTCGCTAACGTTCGGGATATCTGCGGTTATTTCTTCCGGACTATGTTTTGTATCTCTCGCGACACAAGTCTTCTCTTCAATGTGAATGGTTGTAAATCTGTCCTCTTTAACTACACGCTCAGAAACAAGAATGGAGTCTTCGAAGTTGTAACCATTCCAGGGCATAAAAGCGACTAACATATTTTGGCCTAAAGCCAATTCACCCATATCAGTCGATGGTCCATCAGCTAAAATATCACCAGACTTGACTATGTCACCCGGCTTTACTAGTGGCTTTTGATTAATACAAGTGTTTTGATTCGATCGGGTGTACTTAATCAGATTATAAATATCAACGCCTGAAGTACCTGTTTCGGTTTCTGTATCGTTAACACGCACCACGATCCTCGCAGCATCAACAGCTTCAATCCTTCCACCCCGAACCGCAACAACAGTCACCCCGGAATCTTTCGCGACAGTTCTTTCCATACCGGTGCCTACTAGTGGTTTTTCGGCTCTGAGAGTAGGTACAGCCTGACGCTGCATATTTGAACCCATCAACGCTCGGTTTGCGTCGTCATGCTCAAGAAAGGGAATAATTGAAGCCGCCACTGAGACAATCTGCTTTGATGACACGTCCATATATTGCACTGTCTCAGACATTGCCAGGGTAAATTCATCTTTATGCCGGCAAGATACTAAGCCATCTACCAATTTACCATTTGCATCGACCGCAACACTCGCTTGTGCAATAACAAACTCGCCTTCTTCAATCGCAGACAGATAGTCCACCTGATCTGTTACCTTTCCGCCCACTACCTTTCTGTAAGGTGTTTCCAAAAAGCCATAATCATTCGTCCTCGCATAAACTGAGAGTGAGTTGATTAACCCTATATTCGGACCTTCGGGGGTTTCGATCGGACAGACGCGACCATAATGCGTGGTATGCACGTCTCGAACTTCGAATCCCGCCCGCTCCCTAGCCAAGCCGCCAGGTCCCAATGCAGATACGCGTCGCTTATGAGTTATCTGCGACAAAGGATTGTTCTGATCCATAAACTGGGACAATTGACTTGACCCAAAAAACTCTTTTACTGCGGCGGATACTGGCTTCGCATTGATTATTTCCTGCGGCATTAACCCTTCAGAATCTGCTAAGGTTAAGCGTTCCTTTACTGCTCTTTCGACCCTGACTAAACCGACCCGAAATTGATTTTCAATCATTTCTCCGACCGAGCGAACCCTACGATTCCCTAAGTGATCTATATCGTCAACATTACCATTACCATTCCGAATACTAATTAACTCTTTCAATACATCAATGATATCGTCTTTTGTTAAAGTACCGGATCCAACTGTTTCTTCGCGACCCAAACGACGATTAAACTTCATCCGGCCAACAGTCGACAAATCATACCTTTCGTCAGTAAAGAATAAATTTTGAAACAGGTTTTCCGCTGATTCTTTAGTAGGTGGCTCGCCAGGACGCATCATTCGATATATTTCAACTAAAGCTTCCAACGTATTTTTGGTTACATCCAGTCTCATCGCATTAGATATGTAAGGCCCCCTATCTAAATCGTTAACGAAAAGTGTATTAATTTCTGTAATACCGCTTTCTATGGCTCGTTCAATTAACGCTGGAGTCAATTCATCATTCACATTCGCAATCAATTCTCCGGTCGATTGATCGACTAGGTTATGACCAAGAATTTTACCAACTAGATATTCTCTGGGCACATCAACCTCGGACAACCCAACTTTATTCATTTCCCGAATGTGTTTAGCTGTAATACGTCGACCTTCTTCAACTAGCACTTGACCATTGTGCTTAATATCAAATGCAGTGATTTCGCCGCGCATTCTCTCGGGCACTAGATGAAACGAACAAACGCCGGAATTAACCGTAAACCTGTTGGTTTCAAAGAATATTTTAATCATCTCTTCGTTGTCGTAGCCCAGGGCTCTCAACAAAATCGTTGCAGGAATCTTCCTACGTCTATCGATACGCACATAAACGCTATCTTTGTGGTCGAATTCGAAATCTAACCACGAACCACGATACGGGATGACTCTAGCGTTAAACAAGAGTTTACCTGATGAATGCGTCTTACCCTTATCATGATCAAAAAACACGCCCGGCGATCTGTGCAATTGGGAAACAATAACTCTTTCGGTGCCATTAATAACAAAGGTTCCATTATCTGTCATTAGTGGCAACTCGCCCATATACACTTCTTGCTCGCGAATATCCTTAACTACCTTTGCATTAGCGGTAGCTTCTTTATCATAAATCACTAAACGAACTAGAACCCTTAAAGGGGCAGCATAAGTCGCGCCTCTTTGCTGACACTCTCTTACATCAAAAGTCGGCTCACCCAATCTATATTTAACGTACTCAAGAATTGCATATCCAGAATGGCTAACGATAGGAAATACACTAGAAAATGCTGCATGCAAACCACTGTCCAATCGTTTTTCTGGCGTCACCCCAGACTGCAAAAAACTGGCATATGAATTTATTTGTGTTGCCAGCAGATAGGGAACTTCAAGTACCTCTGTACCTTTCCCAAAGTTATTACGAACACGCTTTTTTTCGGTAAAAGAGTAAGACATATCGCTTGCAAACCTTTTTGTCATTGATAATTTATTACTGTAAATATCACACAAACAGTAAAAGGCCGATGACATAATTGTCATCAGCCAGTTTAGATAGGCATAATGCCCGGAGTTTTAATCAAAATTATTATTTAATTTCGACAGTAGCGCCCGCTTCTTCAAGCTGCTTTTTCACATCATCGGCCTCTGCTTTAGAAACACCTTCCTTCAACGTTGTTGGAACACCTTCAACAGCGTCTTTTGCTTCTTTTAAACCCAGCCCAGTGATACCGCGTACAGTTTTAATAACAGCGACTTTGTTTTCACCAAAACCTGTCATAATTACATCAAATTCGGTTTGCTCTTCAACCGCAGCAGCCGCTACTGGAGCTGCAACTGCAATTGCGGCCGCAGCGGACACACCAAATTTTTCTTCCATCGCCGAGATTAAATCAACGATCTCCATAACGGTTCTCGTTGAGACATATTCCAAAAATTCTTCTTGCGAAATTGCCATTATATATTCCTCTAAAAATTAAGTTTTAAACTGATTGACAAGAAATGCTTACGCCGCTTCTTTTTCGTCTTTGATTGCAGCCAAAGTACGAACCAACTTTTCAACAGGCGCCTTCATAACGGACATCAACATACTAATGCCTTGATCGCGAGTTGGTAGATTTGCCAATCGGCTAAGTTCAGCTGAACCATAAGCTTGACCACCGACAGCCACGATTTTCGCAATTAATTTATCATGCGTTTTCGCAAAATTATTAATCAACCGTGCTGCACTACCTGGATCTTCCATCGAAAATGCAATTAATAATGGCCCAACCAGTCCTTCCTGCATACATTCAAAATCAGTACCAGCAACCGCGCGCTTTGCTAATGTATTTTTTACTACTCGCAAATATACACCGGTTTCACGCGCCGTTTTTCTTAGTTCTGTTAATTCTGTGACAGTCAATCCTCGATATTCTGCAGCTACTGCAGAATAAGCTTTTGCGGCGAATACAGCGACCTCTTCTACGACAGCTTTCTTGCCATCTAAATTTAGTGCCATGGCTAACCCCCGGTTTGTCTGACAAACGCTCAAAAAAATAACACACATCTAAAAGATGCACCTTACGGCTTCTTTCACCTATAATTCGGTATCCAGCTTCCGTCTACGCAGGAAATATTAAGTCTTAAACACCTGCGGTCTTTGACGGCTACCGTTGAAACGGCAACCCAAAGTTTTTTTTGCCGACAGCGCCTAAACAATCGCCCCAATATCGAGCCACAATCCAGGACCCATAGTGGAAGATAGTGTAATTTTTTTAATGTATACACCCTTAGCAGCAGTAGGCTTAGCCTTTCTCAGATCTGCAAGCAAGGCTTCTAAATTACCTTGAATAGCTTCCGCATCAAAATTTACTTTCCCTAAAGTACAATGAATAATCCCTGACTTATCAGTTCTATAACGTACCTGCCCCGATTTCGCGTTTTTAACAGCGGTTGCAACATCGGCAGTGACAGTTCCTACTTTCGGATTAGGCATCAGGCCTCTAGGCCCCAAAATCTGCCCCAACTGACCAACAACTCTCATTGCGTCAGGTGAAGCTATCACAACATCGAAGTTCATTTCACCTTTCTTAACTAAATCACCCAAGTCATCCATACCCACTATGTCTGCCCCAGCCGCTTTTGCGGCATCAGCATTCGGGCCTTGAGCAAATACAGCAACGCGCACATCCTTACCTGTACCATTAGGCAACACAGTAGCACCACGAACATTTTGATCTGATTTGCGAGGATCGACGCCTAGATTAACACTAACATCAATAGCTTCACTGAATTTTGCAGAAGCAAGAGACTTTAATAATTCAACAGCTTCAGCTACAGTATATTGTTTAGCTCTGTCAACTTTGCTTTTAACAATTTTTGCTTTTTTAGACAACTTAGCCATTATAACCCCTCCACATTCAGACCCATACTGCGAGCACTACCCGCAATCGTCTTTACTGCGGCTTCAAGATTAGCGGCATTCAAATCTTCCATTTTTGTTTTAGCGATTTCTTCTAGCTGAGCAAGCGTTACAGTCCCAATCTTTTTCGTATTTGGGTTACTGCTTCCGCTTTTAATGCCTGTAATTTTTTTTAACAAAATTGAGGCAGGGGGCGTCTTAGTTATGAATGTGAAGCTGCGATCACTGTACACGGTAATAACGACTGGTAAAGGCAAGCCTTTTTCTGTATCTTGGGTTTTTGCATTAAAAGCTTTACAAAACTCCATGATATTGACACCGCGCTGACCTAACGCTGGACCAACTGGAGGACTTGGATTCGCCTCGCCTGCTTTTACCTGCAGCTTTATGTAGGCGGTTATTTTTTTAGCCATTTTCTACTCCATATTTGGGTACGATCGCATTACTGCTCCCCTTAGACACAAAAAAGCCTCATTATTACTAATAGAGACTTCATACATTGATTTTAATAGACTTAACCAAATAAAATTTATAAAAAAAATAATTTCCTCCTCTTTTAGAGCTTATACCGTCCAAAATCCATACGGAATAGCACACTAGCTCTTATCAACTTGACCAAACTCCAACTCTACTGAAGTAGATCGACCAAATATCAGGACAGATATTTTTAGTTTACTTTTTTCATAATTAACTTCTTCTACTACACCATTAAAATCCTTAAATGGCCCATCAACAACCCTTATGACCTCTCCAACTTCAAACAGAGTCTTAGGCCGAGGTTTATTTACCCCATCTTCAACTCTATTAAGAATAGCCATAGCTTCTTTTTCTGAGATAGGTGCAGGTCGATCTGACGTCCCACCTATGAATCCGAGCACCCTAGGTATCTCTTTGACTAAATGCCATGTCTCATCTGTCAACTCCATTTGCACAAGAACATAACCCGGAAAGAATTTTCTTTCACTTTTCCGTTGCTGACCAAGACGCATCTCGACTATCTCTTCAGTAGGAACTAGTATTTTACCAAAGTATTGCCCCAACCCTTCCCTTTCAATTCTTTCTTCCAAAGCCTGCTTAACTTTGTTTTCAAAGTTGGAGTAAGCGTGAACAACATACCATCGAAGAGAAGCCATAAGACCCTACCCCTTTTGTCCAGTTAATAACCTGATACCTTCAAATAGAAGCTTATCTAGAATGCCCAGTAATAATCCAACGACAACAACCATTGCGAACACTAAAAGAGTAGTGCGCACGGTCTCTTCCCTAGTGGGCCAAACAACCTTTCTTATTTCTAGTTTGGCTTCCAAAATAAACATCCAAAGCCCCTGCCCTAGCTTTGTCGTAAAAAACATCGCGCTAGCCAGCACAAGAACCAACAATAAACCCAAAACACGATATAAAAGCTGCGCATCTGAAAAATAATAAAACGCAGCTACGCCGAAAACGATGCAAAAAACGGAAAATACCTGCTTTACAACATCAGCCATCAATATTGGTGCTTCTACCTTACTATTCATGTAATATTTGCTAAGGGCTTGAGTACTTGATGCGCTTTTATCTGAGTGGCAGGCCAGGAGGGTCTCGAACCCCCAACCCGCGGTTTTGGAGACCGCTACTCTACCAATTGAGCTACTGACCTATCAGACAAAACCTGTGATTTCTAAATAATACGGATCTTTATAAGATCATTCAATAATTGAAGCGACGACGCCGGCACCAACTGTACGGCCACCCTCGCGAATCGCAAAACGCAAACCTTCTTCCATCGCAATCGGTGAAATCAGCTTCACTTTCACAGAAACATTATCTCCCGGCATAACCATTTCAACTCCTTCTGGTAAATCAACTGCACCGGTTACATCCGTGGTTCTAAAATAGAACTGTGGACGGTATCCATTGAAGAAAGGTGTGTGACGCCCACCTTCTTCTTTTGACAGGACATAGATTTCTGCATTGAAGTGCGCATGAGGCTTAATAGTGCCCTTGTGAGCTAACACTTGCCCACGTTCAACGTCATCTCTCTTGGTACCCCGCAACAACAATCCAACATTGTCACCAGCCTCACCCTGATCAAGTAATTTGCGAAACATTTCCACCCCAGTCACGGTGGTTGTAACAGTTGGACGGATACCAACTATCTCTATTTCCTGACCTACCTTGATGACACCCCGTTCAATACGCCCTGTTACTACTGTTCCACGACCAGAAATTGAAAATACGTCTTCAATAGGCATTAAAAATGCGCCATCAACTGCTCTTTCGGGCAACGGAATATAGCTATCCAAGGCTTCAACCAACTTAACTACTGATGGCACGCCAACGTCACTAGTATCACCTTCCAACGCTTTAAGCGCTGAACCAACAATAATTGGTGTGTCATCGCCAGGAAATTCGTACATATCCAGAAGTTCTCTGATTTCCATCTCAACTAATTCGATTAACTCAGCATCATCTACCATGTCAGCTTTGTTGAGAAAAACGACGATATAGGGAACACCCACCTGCCTAGATAATAAAATATGTTCTCTGGTTTGCGGCATCGGACCATCTGCGGCAGAGCAGACGAGTATGGCACCATCCATCTGCGCCGCACCAGTAATCATATTTTTGACATAATCGGCGTGACCAGGGCAATCGACGTGAGCGTAGTGCCGAGCCGCTGACTCATACTCAACATGAGAGGTAGCAATAGTAATACCGCGAGCACGCTCTTCGGGAGCGTTATCGATTTGATCAAACGCCTTAACCTCACCGCCTTGCAGCTCAGCCATTACTTTAGTCAATGCAGCTGTCAAAGTCGTTTTACCATGATCAACATGACCAATAGTACCTACGTTAACATGCGGTTTACTGCGTGAGAATTTTTCTTTAGCCATTAAAACACCTGTACCTAAATCAACATCGCCCTGGAGCCCATAACCGGATTTGAACCGGTGACCTCTTCCTTACCAAGGAAGTGCTCTACCTACTGAGCTATATGGGCCAAACTATTTGGAGCGGGTGATGGGAATCGAACCCACGTGATCAGCTTGGAAGGCTGGAGTTCTACCATTGAACTACACCCGCAGAAATTTATGGTGGAGGGGGGAGGATTCGAACCTCCGAAGGCAGAGCCGGCAGATTTACAGTCTGATCCCTTTGGCCGCTCGGGAACCCCTCCTCTATTAATCAAGAGAACTATTATCTTTGACTAATTGACTACTGTCAATTTAAATTTACCTGAACTACTCATAATTTCAGAAGCCGGGCTGACAAGGTAAGTACCATTGATTGGAAATTTAATTAGTCAGCGCTCAAAAACATATCAACCTATTGATAGTTATAAATAAATACTGATATTCCCTAGAGCCATTCGACCGAAAATGTTAGAATAAGACTTTGTTTTCTGGTCGAAAGGTTGAATGATGTTGACCCCCTCTAGCACTGGTCATCAGACCAATTTATTTGGCACGGACCTGTTGCAACAACTCGATCCCAGCGATCCGTTGTTACGTTTAGCAAAGGTTATTCCTTGGCCAGAACTGGATCACACCTTTAGTCGGCATTACACACAAGGATTGGGTCGGCCCGCTAAACCGATTCGATTGATGGTGGGGTTGTTAATCCTCAAGCAACTGGAAAATCTGAGTGATGAACAAGTTGTTCTGAATTGGAAACGTAATCCTTACTACCAGGCTTTTTGCGGCCTCACCGAATTCAGTGCCAAACTGCCTTGCGACAGTAGCGAACTGTTGTATTTACCCACAGCAACTGTGTTAAAAATCAAGTTAAATTAGCGTAATTCGGGTTCCATGCTTTATTGTGTTTTACCATTGCATTGAGCATAACCAAGAGCTTCCGCATGCAAGCCACCAAAGCCACTTTCTTGAGCTTACCGTTGCCGACCAAGCGTAGATAGAATCCCCGGATAGGTTGGTTAAAGCGAATAGCGTTCAATGTGGCCATGTAAAGAGTCGTCCTTATCAATTCCCGGCCACCACTAATGGTACGCCGTCCTTTCATAGCGCCACTGTCCCGGCAAAATGGCGCCAACCCAACCAGGGCGCATATTTGCTTGTTAGACAATAAGCCCAGTTTCGGTAATTGGGCAATTAACGTCGATGCCGTTATCAAACCAACGCCCTCGACTTGGGTCAATTGCTCCAAGCGATTTTGCAAGGTGTTGTCGTTGGCAATTAACGCCTTTATTTTGTCTTCAATGCGCCCGATTTCTCTTGTGCCCTATAGGGTATTATCAAAGGCACGAATAAATTTTTCGATAGAGCGGATGGACTCAGCCTCATGAGCCGCTTCAAGATGCTGTTTTTCCATCGTCCTTTGCTTGACTAATTGTTCCCGGCGTTTGATCAGCGCGTCCAATTGGTTGGCTTCAGTACTGTCTAACGCCCAAGGCTTTGGCCTTGCCATTTCGCCATATTGCCGAATACCCAAGGGGCACAAGTCACTTGGGCATCGATTTTGTCATTTTTGGCATGCCGGCCGATGGCTTTGGCATAGTCCCTGATCCGTTTGGCACTTGTGCCCTTGGGTATTGGCTACGCTCACTGTAATACCTTGCGCCAATAGAAAATGCGCGAACGCACGCTCATAGCCGCCGGTGGCTTCCATGACCACGCCGACCTGTGAAGGAGTCATTATGTGTTTTAAAAAACTCTTGAAACCGTCTACCTGTTTGTCATCCAGGGCAATATCTAATTTTAGTTTCGACACATCCACACCGATGATTGTGTACTTGGGTGTTTTGTTTGTCATCATTCGTAAACCGTTTAAATTCTCATTCTTGTTGATGCGGAATCATAAGGTCTGTTCCAGGAAACTGTCCGAGATCGTTAAATGTGTGGTGAGGCGACCATCGCTGCGGGACGGCTTTAAAAATAAACCAAGGGCACAAGTCAGAAAGCGTATTGGTACGGACGGTATCGATAAAATCTTTCAGGTCAGTGTCAGGCTGCATGGCAAAGCCGCCCTGGAGACAACGGTCAACATTGATACCACCGTTCAAGAAAAAACATCACCTATCCCACGGATGGTAAATTGGCGATCAAAATCATTAATCGCCTAACCAAACTCGCCAAACAGTTTGGCATACAACAGCGACGGACCTACGCGAAAGAAGTGAAAGCCTTGCGTTTAAATCTTCGGCATTTTCGCCATATCAAACGCCGGGCGAAGGTCAGGGCAATCGCATTAAATTTTCCAGCCAAATACTACCTCTTCACGGAATTGATCGCTCAAAGCAGCCCTAAACCGTTTCTGTTTGAGGCTCATCTTGGAAGACACCCTCTCAAATAAATTGAGGCTTAGGTGGCGAACCATCGCTAAGATGACAGCGGTATTGTCTGTACGAATCCGGCAATCATCCTCTCGCCTCACCACATCCAGACGCCAATGTAGACGATTTTCAATTCCCCAGTGAGCTCGCACCGCATGAGCAAACCGTTTGGCATCGGCTGATAGAGAGGTGATGAAGTAGCGCTGTTCAAGACGGGTCTTGCCGTCCAGGTAACGTTCATGTTCTACCAGCCCAATGCTCCGTAAGCCTATCCAGCGCTCAGGATTGGGCAAGGTGTTGGTCTCTTCGCAAATCCAGTAACGACGCACCTCTAATCGCCCGTGTTCTTTATCAACTTCCTCGATATAGTCGTGTGGGATAGGGTTAAAGTGGTCTTTTCGTACCTGCGTAAAATAGTCATCGACGGCTTCACGCAATAACGGCTGATTGTCTTTCAGTCCCAATACATAATCCCCTTGTTGTTCTATTACTTGCTTGGCAATCCATGTTTGGCACCCCATGGCGTCAATCGTAATCAGACAGCCTTTCATATCCAGTATTTCCAATAACTTAGGGATAGCGGTACCCTAACCTTTGGTGGGCATAAATAATCTCGTTCCATTTTTCGGCAGTGGCTTCTTGCCCCAGCACCAGCCGATTCTCGCAAGCCCACGCACTCACCAGGTGCAGCGGAGATTTGCCCCGCTTACCGTCTTTCGACCCGCGCGAGGTCTTACCGTCAATGGCAATGACTTCACCCGCCGTTTTTCCCCTAACACTTTCAACCCAGGACATAAAACACGATCGGAATCCTTCAGGTGAAATTCTTGCAAACACATAGGCAATGCAGTCGTGAGAAGGAACCCCGTTTTTCAACGGCACAAAACGGCGTAGCCAATCTAACTTTTCATGACCAAAATCAGCTATGCCTTGCCAACCCTCTGCACCACTGATAATCGCGCAGACACTTAGTACCATTATGTCGATTAAGCCATGAAGCTTCTTAGGTTCGATTCGTGTATCTTCTAAGCTTGAAAAATGTTCTACTAAACTCATGGTTATCAATATCTTCTATAAAATAGATGAAGATATTGTTGTAAATTATTCTTTGTCAATAACTTTTAATGCGTTTGCCCTGGTCGCCAGATAGGGACGTTACCAAGCCCGACTATATTGGGGTGGCTGGTGCCAGCAGCCATGATGGGCAAATATTCGACCAAATCCGGCCGGTATTAGCCAATAATGAACTCTATGGGGATAAGGCCTATCAACGGTCTGATGCCGACGAAGTACGGGCGACTCAGAACCTGACGGTATGGACGCCGGTTAAAAAACAAAAAGGCCAACGCTATTTGGAGCCGCAAGATCAGTGGTTATCCACCGCCGTATCCCGCATTCGACAACCCATTGAAACAGTATTCAGCTGGATTGAAGAAAAAACAGGGATTGAATGCGCAGGCAAAGTGCGTTCGTACAACGGACTGATGGTTCATATCTTCGGTGAGTTAGCGGCCGCTCTGTTTTTTTGGAATTACTTACGGGTCAGCTCTTAATTCACATCAATATTTGTCTGTACAATGGGGCACTTTACTACCCGCTTATTCACAGGAACAACTCGATGCACTGGCAGAAGAGCTAAATTAATTCCCAAGAAAGGCACTGGGTTTTATGTCGCCAGCTCAGAAAATCTCAACTGAGTTGCGGTGACAGGTTGAACCTCCGGTCGTCTTTTTAGCTTTGATATCAGAATCTGCTCCTGTTTTGATCAGAATACGCAATATTGCGTGAACTTAGCGCTTTTCGTGTTTAAACTGCGGAGTTAAGGTTGAATATAAACTTTAAATAAGAGAAAAATATGGCTGTTACACCTTCAAATATGATGCCTTTGGGCACTATAGCCCCTGGCTTTAATTTACCCGATACCATAACGGACACCCATCAATCGTTGAGTGCTTTGCGAGGAGATAAGGGCACTGTGTTAATGTTTATTTGTAATCATTGCCCCTATGTTTTGCATATAAAAGATCAATTAATTGCCATCGCCCAACAGTATTCTGTGAAAGGTATTGCGTTTATAGCCATCAGCTCGAATGATATTGAAAATTATCCTGATGATGCACCAGATAAAATGAAAGTTTTAATGGCCAACTGGGGTAATCCTTTTGCCGCTTATTTGTATGATGAAAGTCAGAATGTTGCTAGAGCTTACCGGGCCGCTTGTACCCCCGATATTTATTTATTTGATGAGAAAATGGCTTGTGTTTATCGCGGTCGGTTAGATGCGGCGACGCCAAAAAATCAAGCTCCACTAACGGGTGCAGATTTACGTCAGGCTTTGGATGGTTTACTATCGGGCAAACTAATTGACTGGGAACAAATCCCTAGTATGGGTTGCAATATCAAATGGAAGTAGTTTGGTTGCCTATCTCTCCAGGCTTAAATACGCTGGTTGACCAATGTCTCAACCCCTCGTAGTTAAAGCGCTCTACTTTGAACTTGTTGCTGGCAATTTTGAGGTTGAGACATTTTATCTAAGTTATTCTTTCTCCCAATTGTCCCGTAAGGTCACTGTTCTATTAAAGACTAGTTTTCCATTGCCGCTGTCAATGGCATCTAAACAAAAATAGCCGGTTCGTTCAAACTGATAACGGTTTTCTGATTTGGCATTTGCCAAACTAGCTTCTACTCTGCAATCCTTAAGTATTTGTAAGGAGTTAGGGTTGATTGCATCTAGAAAATTTTCCTCATTATCAGGGCTGGGCACGCTGAACAAACGGTCATAGAGTCGAATTTCCGCGCTGGCTGAATGGGCTTCGGAAACCCAGTGGATTACACCCTTAACTTTGCGACCTTCCGGATTTTTGCCTAATGTATCCGGGTCATAGGAGCATCTTAGTTCAGTAATGTTGCCGTTCGTATCTTTAATGACTTCATTGCAGCGAATCACATAAGCGCCACGTAATCTGACTTCTTCCCCGCTTACTAAGCGTTTAAATTTTGGCGGCGGATTTTCGGAAAAATCATCGCGATCAATTAAAATAGCTTTGGCAAAAGGTACTTGCCTTTTGCCGAATTCAGGGCGTTGAGGATGATTACTGACTTCCAGTTGTTCGACTTGGTTATCAGGGTAATTCTCGATTACTACGCGTAAAGGTTCTAATACCGCCATTGCGCGCAACGCATTTTCGTTTAAATCTTCACGAATGCAATATTCCAGAACACCCATTTCGATCCATGAATTTTGCTTAGTTAAGCCAATACGCTCACAAAAGTTACGAATAGATGCAGGCGTAAAACCGGCTCGACGCAACCCAGCAATCGTTGGCATACGCGGATCGTCCCAGCCGTGCACATGTTTTTCAGTAACCAATTGGTTAAGTTTACGCTTGCTGACAATAGTGTATTCCAGTTGTAATCTGGCAAATTCAATTTGCTGCGGATGATGTGGGGTTTGCAATTGATCTAACACCCAATCATAGAGTGGGCGATGATCTTCAAATTCCAGTGTACATAAGGAATGAGTGATCCCTTCAATTGCATCAGAAAGGCAGTGCGTGTAATCGTACATTGGGTAAATACACCAGTCGTTGCCAGTGCGGTGATGATGTACACGACGAATCCGATAAATAGCGGGATCGCGCATATTGATATTAGGCGAAGCCATGTCAATTTTAGCGCGTAACACATATTGACCGTCAGCAAATTCACCGGTGCGCATACGTTTAAATAAATCCAGATTTTCAGCAATAGAGCGATTTCTATCAGGGCTTTCTTTGCCTGGTTCGGTCAAAGTCCCGCGGTAAGCTCTAATTTCTTCAGCCGACAAGCTATCAACATAAGCCAGGCCTTTTTCAATCAACTGGATGGCATAATCGTAAAGTTGTTCAAAATATTCAGAAGCGTGGTGTAATTCATGCCAATTAAATCCTAACCATTGCACATCTCGCTCGATAGACTCCATATATTCGATGCTTTCTTTTTCAGGGTTCGTATCGTCAAACCGTAAATTACAGGTGCCGTTATTTTCTGCCGCAATGCCAAAATTTAAACAGATCGATTTGGCATGCCCGATATGCAAGTAGCCGTTGGGTTCAGGAGGAAAGCGAGTAACAACTTTTCCGTTGTGTTTGTTTTCTTTTAAATCGCTGGCAATAATTTGCCGAATGAAGTTGGTTGCTGGTTGAATATCGGTTGTAGGCATTGATTTGGTATGGATTGGGTTGTGGCGTAATTGATTGTATCAATGTAACGGAGTTGAAAAATCTCAGAAATCGTAGCAGAAATGTCGCTTAACAATACTACTGTATTAACTAATAGCAGTAAAGATTTATTCTATCTTATTGTATTACATAGATTAACGTGATTTTTGCAACAGTCACAGACAGTAAGCAATAAAACAAAAAATAACCTAGTGCTTTACTATGAAAATATATAGTACTAAAATAGTACTCAATAAAAGAGGGCGCGGTATGTTACGAATAAGTAAATTGACAGATTACAGCATTGTTATTTTAAGTTTTATGGCTAAAGATACCGGTAAGTTAACGGCTATCGAGATTGCTTCAGCGACGGGGATTGCTTTGCCCACAGTCAGCAAAATACTTAAGTTGCTAGTGAATACAGGGGTTTTAGCATCAATCCGTGGTGCCCGTGGTGGTTACGGCTTGGCCGGCGAGCCGCACAAAATAAGTGTTGCCACTGTTATTAATGCTATGGAGGGGCCTATTGCTCTAACGGAATGCAGTATTTCCCAGCAAGGCTGCGAACAGGCTTCCGGTTGTGATATTCACGGTAACTGGAGCGTTATCAACCGAACGATTCAAAGTGCCCTGGAATCGGTTACTTTGGCAGATATGATCCGTCCGGTGGTTGTGCCTAAGGAGATTTTGGTGCCAGTTGCCAGTTTATATCGACATCCATGTAATTAAGAGTTTTTTATGTCAGCCAGCGCCCAAGAAATTAACAATCTGATCAATCAGGATTACAAACAAGGTTTTGTCACTGAATTGGAAACCACCACGTTTGCTCCTGGCTTAGACGAAGAGGTCATTCGCAAGCTGTCAGCTATTAAGAATGAACCTGACTTTATGCTGGAGTTTCGCTTAAAAGCGTTCCGGCATTGGCAAACCATGACATCCCCGGACTGGGCATTTGTAAAATTCGACCCCATCGATTATCAGGCCATCAGTTATTATTCGGCACCCAAACGCAAAGAAGACGGCCCGAAAAGCCTGGATGAAATCGACCCGCAAGTGTTGGAAGCCTATAAAAAATTGGGTATTCCGCTGGATGAGCAGGAGCGTTTGGCTGGTGTGGCCGTGGATGCGGTATTTGATAGTGTCTCTGTAGCAACAACCTTCAAAGGCAAACTGAAAGATGCTGGGGTTATTTTCTGCCCGATTTCCGAAGCGTTGCGCGATCATCCCGGGTTAATCAAAAAATATCTAGGTTCTGTAGTGCCGCATACCGACAATTATTTTGCGGCGTTGAATGCGGCGGTGTTTACGGATGGTTCGTTTGTGTATATCCCGAAAGGCGTACGCTGCCCTATGGAGCTGTCCACTTATTTTAGAATCAACGCCGCTAATACCGGTCAGTTTGAGCGTACCTTGATCATTGCTGATGAAGGCAGTCACGTTTCTTACTTGGAAGGCTGTACTGCGCCGATGCGCGATGAAAATCAGCTGCATGCGGCTGTTGTCGAGTTAATCGCGTTGAAAGACGCCACTATTAAGTATTCCACCGTGCAAAACTGGTATCCGGGCGATAAAGAAGGCAAAGGCGGTATTTACAATTTCGTAACCAAGCGCGCCGATTGCCGTGGTGAAAACTCCAAAGTGTCCTGGACGCAAGTGGAAACCGGCTCAGCCATCACCTGGAAATACCCCAGCTGCATTTTGACCGGCGACAATGCCATCGGTGAATTCTATTCCGTGGCGCTGACCAATAATTATCAGCAAGCCGATACCGGCACCAAGATGATCCACATCGGCAAAAACACCCGCAGCACCATTGTGTCCAAAGGTATTTCTGCCGGTAAAGCCCAAAACACCTACCGCGGCTTGGTGAAAGTGTTAAAAAGCGCCGAAAACGCCCGCAACTATACCCAGTGTGATTCCTTACTGGTCGGTGACCGCTGCGGCGCGCATACGTTTCCGTATGTGGAAGTCAAACAGCCGTCCGCGCAAGTCGAACATGAAGCGACCACCTCCAAAATCAGCGAAGACCAATTGTTCTTCTGCCAGCAACGCGGGTTATCCGCCGAAGATGCGGTTTCCATGATTGTGAACGGCTTTTGTAAGGAAGTGTTTAAGGAATTGCCCATGGAGTTTGCGGTTGAGGCGCAGGCGTTATTGGGGCTTAGTTTGGAAGGGTCGGTAGGGTAGTTTGAGAATATGACGGGCTTTTACAGAAGAATATCTAATATGAACTTAACTGATGATAGGCACTAAAGCTGGTTTTAGTGCTAGTTGTTGTTTTTGTATGTATGGTGATCGGTTTATATTGGTTAAATTTTTATGTTCATGATTCTGGTTTCTCATATAAATCTAGTGATTGGGGAACATTTGGCGATTATGTTGGTAGGACTCTTAACCCATAAATTGCGGCTTTGGTATTTCATTGTGTAGCCGAAAGCTACGTCTTACAAAAAAAAGATTTTAACTTCATGCCTAATATAATTATTTACGCAATTTAAACGATTTAAAAATACTTGGAACTATCATGCTATCTATTAGAGATTTAACCGTCAGCGTAGGCGATAAACCAATCCTTAAAGGCATTAACCTCGAAATCAAGGCCGGCGAAATACATGCCATTATGGGACCAAACGGTTCCGGCAAAAGCACCTTGTCGCATGTGTTATCCGGTAAGGCCGGTTATGAAGTAACTGGAGGTTCGGTGACTTATCAGGGCAAAATTTTGCTAGAAATGGCGCCGGAAATTCGGGCCAGAGAAGGTATTTTCCTGGCCTTCCAATACCCGGTAGAAATCCCCGGTGTCAGTAATATTTACTTGTTGAAAGCCGCGTTGAATTCAATTCGTAAGCATCACGGCCATTCTGAAGTCGATGCAATGGACTTTTTAACCTTGGTTAAACACAAGGTAAAGCTATTGGAAATGGATGAAAAATTTTTATATCGTGCTGTAAACGAAGGCTTTTCCGGGGGTGAAAAGAAGCGTAACGAAATTCTGCAAATGGCGATTTTAGAGCCAAAACTGTGCATTCTCGATGAAACCGATTCCGGTCTGGATATTGACGCCTTAAAAGTTGTTGCAGATGGCGTTAATTCATTGCGATCTGCTGATCGCGCCTTTTTGATGATCACTCACTATCAACGCTTGCTCGATTACATCAAACCTGACTTTGTCCATGTGCTGGCGCACGGGCAAATCGTTAAATCCGGTGGGCCTGAATTGGCGCTGGAACTGGAAGAGAAAGGTTATAGCTGGGTTGAAAAGCAGGTGGCGGCTTAAATGACAACAGAATCTACCACTCGCTATGTAGCTGAATACGAGGCTTTAGCTCCGGAATTGCCAGGGCAAAATTTGCCTTGGTTGTCGCAGTTGCGGAAGGACGGCTTAAATAAGTTGTCGGCGAACGGTTTTCCTTCGCCGCGTGAAGAAGAATGGCGTTATACCAATGTGTCAGCCATTGAGAAAAAGCTGTTTACTCCTGTGTTAGGATTTGTTTCCACGCCCGCCAACGTATACGACATTGATGCGGATTGGCTGAAGTCACAGCAACTGGAAAATGCTTGGTTCGTGGTTTTGGTTAATGGTTATTTTTCTGCAGAACTTTCTATTTTGGACGACTTGCCGGATGGTGTGATTATTATGAGCATGGCAGCAGCTTTAATGAGCTTGCCTGACCGGCTGCAACCTTATTTTTCACAAGCTGTACACTCGAATAAACACGGTTTTGTTGCGTTCAACAGCGCTTGGTTTACCGATGGCGTGTTTATTCATGTACCGACCAACGAGATCTTGGCTAAACCGATCCAGATTTTAAATGTTGTTACCAAAGCGGATGTTTTGGCGACGACGCGTAATATAGTAGTGGTTGATTACTCAACAGAAACGACGTTGATTGAAACATTTGTGTCGACCACAAGCGATGCTTATTTATCAACGTCAGTCACCGAGGTTTTTGCCGGACAAAACGCAACATTGAGGCAGTATAAATTTCAAACAGAATCAGATAAAGCTTATCATTTCGGCGGCACTTATGTTAAACAGGCTCGTGACGCACGTTTCACTCATCATAACTTCGCCTTTGGCGGCTTACTGGCGCGGTGCGACATTCATACGGATTTGGATCAGGCTGCAGAATGTGAGTTGAATGGCTTGTATCTGGGCGTTAAACGCCAACACCTTGATAATCATACCCGCATTAATCACCTGAAACCGCATGGCATCAGCCGGGAAATGTATAAAGGTGTATTGGATGATCGTGCTAGAGGTGTCTTTCAAGGCCGGGTGATTGTTGCTGAAGATGCGCAAAAAACAGATTCACAAATGAATAACCGCAATTTGTT
Source organism: Methylococcales bacterium (assembly GCA_965247565.1). Lineage (GTDB taxonomy): Bacteria > Pseudomonadota > Gammaproteobacteria > Methylococcales > Methylomonadaceae > CBDFHF01. The sequence continues at coordinate 534,973 of CBDFHF010000003.1, forward strand.
GTTATCGAATGATGCAGAAGCCGATACTAAACCGCAGTTAGAAATTTACGCAGATGATGTGAAATGCGGACATGGTGTGACAGTGGGACAACTGGATGAGAAATCAGTATTTTATCTGCAATCCCGTTGCGTGGATGAAGAAACCGCCAGGAATATGCTGACCTTTGCCTTCGCCAATGAAATGGTGGATAAAGTTAAGATTAAAGCCTTGCACGATATGATCTTGGAGCAAGTGTTGCTGCGTTTTCCGCAGCAAGGTGTCGATAAGGACTGGCTATAAAATATCGCTGACTTGAATACTGAGTGCTGGAATTTGCGACAAGCTTATTTGGTTTCCGGAGCGTAACGTGGTTTTCTCGGCATAGACCTCGCCGTTTGGTTGACGGTAGACTTCAAGAGAAGGGTCGTTCAAATTAAGTAGCCAATATTCGGGAATACCGTGCAAAGCATATAAACGCAATTTTTGATTTTGGTCAAAGGCTAAGGATGAATCGGCGACTTCAATCAGCAACAACACATCGTTAGCGACCGGATGCCTTGATGTATAAAAATCTGCATGGGGTTTTAGTAGCATGAAATCTGGCTCAGGTTCCGAAAGATCACCTAATTGGAGTGGGTCTTGAACACCACAGATCAGATTATCAGGAATTAACCTACTGAATAATTTATTAATGCGTTTCAAGTGACCCGCGTGGTTAAAACCTATCGGCGTCATATCTATGATTTCTCCGTTAATAAGCTCAACGTGACTGTTTGGCGGAAAAATATTAGCTTCGCCGAGTCTGCGCCATTCATCAAGGTTGGTTAGGTGTTTGTTTGGACTTGCAGAAGCCATGGATGCGATACAATCAAAGTTACGACCGGTTAAATATAATATGTCGTTAGTGAATAAGCAACACAACGAAATCTGAATAGAAAAAATTATGACTCATTTCGCAATCGAAAAAATTCGTGCTGATTTTCCGATTCTTGCCGAGAAAATCCGCAACAAACCTTTAGTCTATTTGGACAATGCCGCTAGTTGTCAAAAGCCGCAGTCGGTGATCGATAGCATTGTGTATACCTACAGCCATGAATATGCCAATGTGCATCGCGGCGTGCATACTTTAAGTGTTCGTGCCACCGATAAGTTTGAGGCGGCTCGAAGTAAAGCGAGAGACTTTATTAATGCAACCTCTAATAAAGAAATTATATTTGTTAAGGGCGCGACCGAGGCCATCAATTTGGTTGCGCAAACCTATGGTAAAGCTAACATAAAGGCCGGAGATGAGATTGTTATCACCGCTATGGAGCACCATTCTAATATCGTGCCGTGGCAAATGCTGTGCGAGCAAACCGGCTCTATTCTTAAAGTTGCGCCAATCAATCTGCAAGGCGAACTCATTTACGAAGAATTTGAAAAACTACTAAACACTAAAACCAAATTGGTTTCAGTAACGCATATGTCGAATGCACTAGGTAGTATCAACCCTGTTAAAAAAATTATTGCTGCAGCGCACGCTTTGCAGATTCCAGTTTTGCTAGATGGTGCGCAGGCCATTCCGCATATGCTGGTCGATGTAAAAGAACTGGATTGCGATTTTTACGTTTTCTCTGGACACAAGCTTTATGGACCCACTGGCGTCGGGGTGCTTTATGGCAAACAAGCTATATTGGAAGCCATGCCGCCTTACCAAGGCGGAGGCGATATGATTCGTAAAGTCACATTCGCTGAAACCGAATACAATACCTTGCCTTATAAATTTGAAGCCGGAACGCCGAATATCGCCGACGTGATTGCTCTGGGAACCGCCATCGATTATGTCAACAGCATCGGCATGGATGCGATTGCCTCCTATGAAGCTGAGTTATTGACTTATGCAACCGAAAAAGCCAGCCACATTAAAGGCCTGACGATTATCGGTACCGCAGCTGAAAAGGGAGCAATACTTTCTTTCACCTTGCATAAAATTCATCCACACGATATTGGCACCATGCTGGACAGCTTAGGAATTGCCATTAGAGCCGGGCATCATTGTGCAATGCCAGTGATGGATTTTTTTGAGGTACCAGCCACGGCAAGAGCATCGTTTGCCATTTACAATACGAAGGCAGAAATTGATGTATTAATGAATGGCATTACATCCCTAATAGAGGTATTTGGCTAATGTTTGAAGATTTAAGAGACCTTTATCAAGAGGTAATTTTTGACCACAACCGTAATCCACGCAATTATCGAATAATTGAAAATGCGGATAGAAAAGTTGAGGGATTTAATCCATTGTGCGGTGATCGTTTAACTTTGTTTTTGCAAATGGATGGTGATGTCATCGCTGATGCCAGTTTTCAAGGTTCAGGATGTGCTATTTCAACGGCTTCTGTATCGTTAATGACTGAAATTATTAAAGGCAAAACAGAAGCAGAAGCAGAAGCTTTATTTAAACAGTTTCATGAAATGACTACCGGCAGAGCAGAAGACATTCAATTAGAAGCTATTGGCAAATTAGCCGTGTTAGCTGGTGTGCGTGAATATCCAGCGCGAGTGAAATGTGCAACGTTAGCTTGGCATACCTTGGATGCGGCTATAAAAAATCAACAGCAATCCATTTCTACCGAATAGCAACGGGGTGGGCGATTATCGTATACGGTTGGTAATCAACTGATTTTTTGCCATAAAGCCGTTGGAACCCCGCTCAAAAACAATCGTACATAACGCTGATTCTGGTAGTCGCCATTCAGAGAAATTCTAGGTAGAGCCTGTAGGCTGTCGGCATGGTGTGTATAGATAACACCCTTGCGAGTGGTGGTTGCCGTTTTAAATTTTAAGTCGGTGATGATTTGAAATTCGCGTTGGTCTGCTGATTTTTTGTCACCGAATGGATAGCAAAAATGCGCTACCTTGCAACCTAGTCGCGTTTCAATAATTTCTCGACTTATTGCTGCTTCCTCTTTGACCTGTTCACTGTTTAGTTTACGCAGCGCTAAATGATTAACCGTGTGTGAACCAATGGTTACCAGGGGATGATTAGCCAACTTTTTTAATAATTCCCATGTAAGAGAATATTTTCGACATAATTCTTGGCTATCAATCCCATATTTATCCATAAGATAAGCTTTGGCCTCACGTTGCTCAGTATCCGGCATTTTGCGTAAAATCCAATAGATCACATCGAATGCGTGGTTTTTCTCTGCAAATGACTTTGTGGGAAAATACAATGGCTTCTTGTTCAGGATAACATCAACGTTATTTTCCTTAAGAATCAAGCGCTCCAGACAGCGCCACCATAATACCGCCGTACCCTCGGGTAGGCCGGTCGTTAAATAAATTGTCAAAGGCACATTATGTTTTTCGAAAATCGGTAAGGCATTTTGATAATTATCGATATAGCCGTCATCAAGCGTAAAACACACAAATCGACGCTGAAAATCCTTTGTGAGTAGACGTTCTCGGGCTTCATCCAAAGAAATAATGTCATAACCCGACTTAAGAATCTGCTCTATGGTGTTGTCCAGAAACTTAGGGGATATTTCTAAAATACGGTTAAGCGCAAATTTGCTGAACTGCTCTTGCTTTAGCACATGATGCAGAGTGAAGATGACGCCAACGCCTTGGCAGGACGGTTTAAGCAATTTATAGAGCTTTGTAAAGTAAAGGCTATCCAGTGCGATGCGCGTCAGCTTTGTTGTCCAAGGTGTCATCAAATGTTGATTTTCAAGCTAAGTAGAGAGATTCATTATAGTAGAGATTTCGCGACATAAGTATCTCATGATCCAAAAAATATAGTTTTGTCCTTGCAATTCTATTCAGTTTGTGTTTAGCAATTCATATCTACGCTATCCCTTCCAACGATGCCTATCGTAGATGCTAGTCCAAGATTGATTTTGATCAACCGCTAATACCCGTCGACAGGCCTATGAGGAGTGGCTGCATTTACTTTACAGAGAATAGTAACAGCAGCCTCACAGACAGCGTTCTATTTATGAACGCTATCCTGAATTTCTCTATATTCCCTGTCAAAACCAACAACGGAGAACGCACTATGAACAAAAATGCTTTCATTACAAACACTCGCCAATTATTCATAAACCTAGTATTGGTAATGGCTGTTACCGGGGTATTGCCCAGTACAGTTTATGCCCAAGTGACTGGCGTTTGGAATACCACCGGCCTGACTCGAATCGATGTTTCTGCCATCAACGCCCCGGGTTTGCGACCTGAATATACCGTTGACATAGCCGACAGTACTTATAATTTCAACGTAGATACAGGTTTTGTCTCAGGTGATATTGTCGGCACATGGAGACAGAGAGGAAGCCAATACACGATTAGACCCAATCGGTTAGCGTTGGAAAACTTGTTTCGTCAATCCCTTGAAGATCAGGGCTTTTTTGTTAACCACGTCAAACTAGTCAAAAGCAAACTGCTTGGCAACCAACTCGACAATGGTATTTGGGGTAGCGAAAGTTATGAATACAGGTTAGATAGTACAAATAGCGAAGGTAGGCGTGAGGTATTGCGTTTGGTGATGACTACTAACGTTGCTGGATTGCGGCCAGTAAAAACAAATGCGGCCAAGAGCGCTTCTGCTAAGGCAGCTTTATCGAGTTCACCTAAACACAACGTGTTGGATGCAGCGGCGACAGCTGTTTTGAAATATCTGAGCCATCAATAGATGTCCATATACATAACGCAGGAGATAAGATATGTACAGGTACAACAACTTACTTAGAATTCGCTACATCATTCTGCTGGTATTAATGTTAGCGCTGTTTAGCCAGCTGGGCTGCAGCAGCTCTATTAACAATCGTGATCGCTCATCCTGGTCAGCACAACATGAGCGTAAAGAGGACTTATCAAAAATTTATCTCGATTTTGTAACGTCCAGCTCTGATTCCATTTCTATCGAAGCCAGAAAGAACTTAAAACAAGCGATTCGTCAACAGCTGCTTGAGGAAAACTTGCTGCAAGAAGATATAACCGTTCATTCGCTAGCCTTAAAAACCGTTATTTTGTCTTATGAAAACAATATTTTTGAGGTTCAGGCGGAGCTCTACGATGACGACGAGTTTTTGGTATACAGTCGAGTTAAACGGCAAATTTTTCCGAACGACGACTGGATGCTGGCAGAACAACTGATTGCTGAACAACTGCTTGATGAGCTAATAACCAACTTACGTGCGCGTACTGCGTACATTGAAAGATTGCGACCAAACGCGGATTATACCGCTTATGCTGCTTATCCAATCGGGGTTTACTATGGCAGCTGGGGCTGGTGGCGGCATAAACGGGATCATGACGTGCAGGAAAAAAATCCAGGTGGAAGGTCAAGGCATCAACCACCCAAGCATTGGGTTTCAGATGCTGTTATTGAATCACTACCTAGATCGCATGAAGTCGCCGCCGAACAAAGCTCGCGAAAACCAAGGCCATCAACACCTCCGTCTCGCTGGGCGATTCCATCTTCACATTCAACTGGAAACACAAGCGATAGCTCCGATTCAAACACGAATTCCGGGGCAAATTCTGGTGGCTACGGTTCTGGCACGAGCTCCGAGCCGAGCTATTTTCCTCCCTCTGAGCAAGCGCCGAAACCAGCAGATTCGCGCCCCAGTTATTCGCCGCCTCAATCACACCCTAGTTCTCCACCGCCTCGTTCGAGAGAGCCATCGAGCACACCACGAGCTTCGGAATCATCATCCAGATCTGGTGGTGTTAGTGGCGCTGTTCCCGGATCTCACCGTCGTAAGCGAGGGGACGAATAATATAGATTACTAGTGGATGGCTACACAGCCATCCACGCATTCATCAAATAACGATTGGTTATATAAAACTAGGGGGTTTAAGCAGCAGGGTACCAGCTTTAGATGGCTTACTATGATATCCGGCCCCATGAAGTACTAATTCCCTGGGGCTTCAAACGTTAACAGGCCAAATCTACAATCTCATGGCCAAAATGGTTTTACCAACTCCAATACGGGCTAAAGTAACGCCACTTCATTGGTAAATCCGTTGCGTGAAGTCAGAAATCATGAAGTTACTGGTTTTTTTGCTGATAAGGGTGATGATTGCGCTCGGTCCAACTAGGTCTAGTTGGCGCACCGTAATTGTTAATGATTACCGGTTTTTGTGCAGCTTGCTGTTCTTGAGCGAGGGCACTGCGCCTTAATGCGTCAAGGGTCATCAGCCGTTCAAGCTCAGATTGTCGCGCTTTATCTTCTTGAGCCTTAATTGCTTCAAGGCGCTGTTGCTCTGCTTTCCAGTTGGCGAAGCGCTCCTTGGCTTGCGCTGCAACTTTTGGGTCTTGTGCCTTTATTGACACCTTATTTTGGTTTAACGCTTTAGTTGGGCAAGGGCTTGATTGGTATTCGATTTTACCTGAGACTAATTTACATTTGTACACATCTGCATAAATAGGAACAGATGAGAAAATCATTAAGGTGAAGATAATTTTTTTCATAATTTCAAATCTAACTTTTAGCTAGTCAAGATATTAATTACTTATAAAATACGCTGCCTTAACAAAGGCTTAATGAGAATTTACTCAGTAAATCAGTCATAGGCATTTACAAGCAGGGCACCTAAGGAAGTGCTGAACAAATCATAATCCTAGCCATTCCTGTCTGCTAACGCAGTTTTTTAAAAAAACTGCGGATGGGTTGGGCAAATAACCCCATTTTGTTGCCGTCTACCGTGTTTGGGTGCACGGTAGACGAATTTAGGCCTAGGTCGCCATCAATGGGCGGTGCAGCAGATACACATTTGCCAAGCCCACCAGCCAATTCACTTGGACGGAGTTTCTCTCTAAGCCCCGATAACGGGTTTTGCGGAAACCGAATTGTGGGTATTTGATGATTCGGAACATGTGCTCAACACTGGCGCGGACAGACGAGTATGGGCGGTTGCGCTTACGTTGGCGGCTCGACAGGTTTTTGCCGGGCTTGCGCTTGTCGTTGACGCACCCGCTTAGCCCTAGCTGGCGTAAACCCTTTTTATAGGCGTCGCTGGTGTAACCGGCATCCCCAAAGATGACTTGATCGTCTTCGCGCTTAGCTTGGGTAGTTCCGCGATGTCGGCGGTATTGGCCGCTGTGACGGTCACGCTGTTCGCAGCACCGTTGTTGATATCGGCACCCACATGAATTTTCATCCCGAAAAACCACGGGTTGCCTTTCCGGGTTTGGGGCGTGTCGGGATCACGTTACTGCTCTTGATTCTTAGTCGAGCTGGGTGCGTGGAATCGTGGCATCGACCATCGTGTGCTTTGAAACCAACAGACCTTGACCTGATGTATCAATACTTTTCCGGACACAAGTTTAAGAAGTTTTTTGCTGCAATTCGTAATCAACTGGCGACAAATAGCCATTGGCAGAATGTAATCGATCCCGGTTGTACAATACTTCAATATATTCAAACACAGCCCGCCTCGCTTCATCACGGCTAAGAAACCGCTGCTGATTTACCAGTTCCGTTTTCAGTGTATGAAAAAAAACTTTCTGACACAGAGCATGAGCAGTTGCCTTTACTGCTCATGCTCTGGCGAGAGTCATATTGCTTTAATAATACCAAATTTCCTTTGGAGATTCAACCGGTCATTGCAACACTGCCAGGGCAATCGCGCTTAAAAGTGCTTGAAAACAGAAATTAGATGAGGTAATAAAGCTATCATTTTGATTTTCAATGACAGCCAGCCCCACGCCTTCGATTATCTATCACTTTTCGAGTATACAAGACCCCCGGGTTAACCGGCAAAAAAAGCATCAGCTGCAAGATATTTTCTTTATCAGCCTCTGCGCCATTATTTGCGGTGCCGATAACTGGGGTGCAGTCGAAGAATTTGGGCTAGCCAAAGAAGAATGGTTCACTGAATTGCTGGGTTTAGAGCATGGCATACCTTCGCACGACACCTTCGGTGAAGTTTATGCGGCCATTGACACCGACCACTTTAGTGCTTGTTTTTCCCGTTGGGTTGCTGGTTTAGCCACGCTCACCGAAGGCGAAGTGATTGCCATCGATGGCAAGTGCTTAAGACGCAGCTTGGACAAAGCCTCTAAAAAAGCAGCGATCTACATGGTCAGTGCTTGGGCACAACAAAACAACCTGGTTTTAGGGCAGGTGAAAGTCGATGGTAAATCGAATGAAATCACCGCTATCCCCAAACTGCAGTCACGACTTGATATTGCCGGCGCTGTGGTGACTATCGACGCAATGGGGTGCCACTTGTGCCCTTTGGGTAAAAGAAAATAGCCCGGCAGATTCAACAGCAAGGCGGCGATTATGTGTTTAGCCTGAAAGGCAATCAAGGTAATTTACATGACGACGTGAACACTTTTTTTACTTCATCGTTAGCGCCGACGGTGGCTTCGGTCAGCTATGACGGCGGGCATGGTCGAATCGAGACACGCAGCATCCGTGCGACTGCGGATATCGCTTGGCTACAGGAACGCCACGACTGGCAAGGTTTACAAAGCATTATCGCGGTAACGGCCAAAAGAGAAATAGATAACAAGGCGACTGAAGAAACACGCTATTTTATCAGCAGTCTGGATGCCAATGATCCGAAGCGATTGGAGCGTGTGGTGCGCGCGCACTGGTCGATCGAAAACAATCTTCACTGGGTACTTGATGTCGCCTTTAATGAAGATAGCAATCGAACCCGTAAAGGATATGGCGCCGCTAACTTGGCTGTTATCCGGCATATTGCCCTGAATCTGATCAAGGCTGAAAAAACCTCTAAGGTCGGCGTCAAGATCAAGCGACTAAAGGCCGGGTGGGATAATGATTATTTACTTCGTGTCATCGGCGGAATTTAAGCGCGATTGCCCTGGCAACACTGCTGAAATTTTCTGCGATGGTGATGAAAAATTCAACGTTTTTCTTGGGCGATCATTTAACTCTGCTGCCATCCTATCCAGTTGCTCCTGTGAATGCACGGATAGATCGGTCTTTTTAGGCATGTATTGGCGGAGTAGTTTATTCGTATTCTCGTTAATGCCAAGATCTTTCGCGACCTGGGCAATCGATAGGTTGGATTCGTTGGCCAGCTTAACGGCTGATTCTCTGAATTCAGCTGTATAGGTGTTCGGTTTTTCTCTACTCATTTTCGACTCACAATTTTTTTACATATTGTAATTTTGTGTCCGGTTTAGTGCAGCCCCATCACTCAGCCGTGGTGCAACTGATCGAGCAGGAATGTGGCCTAACGCTGTCGGAACGGACGGTCGGAAATACCCCAAGCGCTGGGGATTTACGCCACAAAAACCGATCAAGAAGGCTTACGAACAACGTCCTGAGGCCGTCCAAGCGTGGCTTGACGAGCATTACTCGGCGATTGCCGCTCAAGCCAAGGCCGAAGGCGGCGAAATTCACTGCACCCAGAGGGCATAAAGGGCGACGAAACCGCGCTGAGCAACACCGACGTCCGCGGACGGGGTTATGGCCCTGCCGGTCAAACACCGGTCAGCTATGCACCCGCCGGGAAGCGTGAAAAGCTGTCCATGATCGCCACCGTGACCAATCAAGGTAAGGCCCGGTGGATGATTGTTGACGACAACTTCAATGCCGACAAGCTGATCGAATTCCTGGCCACTTTGACTAAGGATACTGACAAAAAAGTGTTTCTGATCCTAGACAACCTGCGCGTCTACCACGCCAAAACGGTCAAGGCTTGGCTGCTTGAGCAGAAGGATAAAATCGAAGTATTTTACTTGCCCAGCTACAGCCCAGAACTCAATCCGGAAGAACGCTTGAACGCAGACCTCAAACAGGCAATCGGCAAAAAAGTGCCGGTCAGGACAAAAGCCAAACTCCGCGCCGCCACAGAACAGCATATGGACAACTTGGCGCAAAATCCTGAACGCATCCGTCGATTATTCCAGGACAGATGGGTTAAGTATGTGGCTTAATACTTCTAAAAGCCGGATCAATAGCGAAGTTCAGCCACTAGGAAAAACGCAAAAGTATGCAGGATAAAAAAACCAAGACAAAAAATAAAAATGTTTTTTCCGTCGACACTTGGTTGACACTTTGAGGATTTTGCGGGGATTGTTAGAAGCTAACTTATTGATTTATATGGGGTGAACGACGGGGCTCGAACCCGCGACAACCGGAATCACAATCCGGGACTCTACCAACTGAGCTACGATCACCATAAACACAGCCATTTAATTAATGGCGCGCTTGGCAGGACTCGAACCTGCGACCCCCGGCTTAGAAGGCCGGTGCTCTATCCGGTTGAGCTACAAGCGCCGAACTGGTCGGGGTGGAGGGATTCGAACCCCCGACATCCTGCTCCCAAAGCAGGCGCGCTACCAAACTGCGCTACACCCCGACTATCTCTTTTAGTGGCTTACTTAAAAACTCGGTGCCCTTTGAAGAGTCGGTAATGGTAAAGCAATATAACAATGACGTCAAATATTCTTGATATTAAATGTGAATTAAGAGCTAAAAGGTAGCTAGTTCATTGGCTTATGCTTAAGATATGAGAAAAGGCTCTAACTAATTTCATTATCTTGAGAAATCCAATGAACTGGCAGGATCAATGGATAACAATTTATCTTTATGTCTGCAAGCATTATCAAAATCATTTGTGGGTCTATAGCCAGCGTATGAGTAATTACGCAGACCTCAGGTTTTCTGACGAAGAAGTGATCACGCTCTATCTTTTCGGTGTCATTGATAAAAACAGGGAACTTAAAACGATCTACGGCTATGCGGACCGCCATTTGCGCGACTGGTTTCCTTGTTTGCCGGGCTATACCGCTCTTGTGCCCTTGGGTATATATGCAACGCTTGAATAAAGTAGCCGATGCCTTTGCACCGTTGTTGGAAATGATTCAGCAAGAACAAACCTGTTCAAACCGAGAATCGGTTTGGTTGATGGATTCTTTTCCGGTCGCCTTGGCAAAACAAGGCCATCGGTTTAAAGCCTGTGTTGCCAAAGGATTGGCAGATGCCGGCTACTGTTCCAGCAAAAAATTATACTATGACGGCGTTCGAGTTCATGTGGTGGGGCGTCGCCAGATAGGGACGTTACCAAGCCCCGACTATATTGGGGTGACTGGTGCCAGCAGCCATGAACCTAAAAAAATCAGTTGAGCTTACTCCTGCCGCCTAAAAACAGCACACTATTGACAAAGCACAAACTGATTAAATTGGCATTTAAAATCCAGATCCCACCAAATCAGGTGGCCTCAAAAGAGTTCCTTGCAAATATTTTTTCATGGCTTCACTTAAAATTCGGCACCAGCACTGCAAGGGCGTTAACGGCGGCGCACTTGCTTTGAGTGCTATAAAAAAGTCGCTAACACGTTGATAAGCGTCTCTTACATAGAGTCTGCTCAAAAAATGTAACCCATTGATATTCTATTAATATAGACCCTATTCAAGGTATAATAGTGCACGAAAAATGAATCATGACCCTCAAAACCTGTGCACTTATGATCCGATACCGTAACTCGAAACAATTGACGATTGCCGAATTTGACTGGCCTTTCGAAATGGCCCTGGAACCAAACAACCGCTGGGTTAAATTAAGCCAATGCATACCCTGGGATGAACTGGCCGAAAGCTAGTCTCAAGGGTTTTCGGCTGAAAGAGGTCGTCCCCTAAAAGATGCGCGTTGTGTGATCGGGGCGGTTATCATCAAACACAAGCAGAAGCTTTCCGATGTTGAGACGGTTCAACAAATCCAGGAAAACCCGTATCTCCAATACTTTGTCGGCCTGCAGGGTTATCAACAGGCTGAACCGTTCGCCGCCTCGTTGTTCGTTGAAATCAGAAAACGCATGGGCGAGGCGGTCTTTGAGGCCTTCCATCGCGCTGTTATTGACGCGCATGATGGAAAAAGGGACAAATGCCAGCCAGAATCAGTTGATGAACCGTCGTCTCAAAACCCACCGTCTGAACCCTCGACAGCGGATTCGACTCCGCAAGGTGGGTCGGCTCAGCAACCCGTCGAGCCGACCCATCAAGGCAAATTAATTTTAGATGTCACTGTGGTCGAACAAGCCATCCGCTACCCCACCGATTTGAGCTTAGTCAATGAAGCCCGCGAGTTCAGCGAACAAATCATCGACAGGCTTTGTGCCAGCCTGAGGGTCGTCAAAAAGCCGAGGACGTATCGGGATAAAGCCCGCCGAGCCTATTTGGCTGTCGCCAAACAAAAGCGACCCGGCAGAAACCAACTGCGTCGAGGCATTAAACAGCAACTCCAATATCTGCGGCGCAATCTGGGACACATCGATCAATTACTATCGCACTTTCCGGAAGCTAAGCCACTGCCCCTGCCAGGCTGGTTGCTCCATCGCTACTGGGTGATACAACACCTGTTCCAACAGCAATGGGCGATGTACCATTCCCAAACCCGCCGCTGCGACGGTCGAATCGTGAGTATGAGCCAACCTTATGTGCGGCCTATTGTCCGCGGAAAACTGAACAAACCGGTTGAATTTGGGGCTAAACTCAGTGTCAGCCTGACGGGAGATGGATTCGCTCAAGTCGACCCTCTGCGCTGGGATGCCTTTCACGAAGGCTTGGACTTGGCTTCCCAAGTTGAAGCTTACCGCGATCGGCACGGTCATTATCCGGAGCGGGTGTTAGCCGACCCACTGTATGGAACGCGCGCCAACCGCGATTATCTCAAGCAACGCGGTATCCATTTTGCCGGCAAGCCGCTAGGGCGTCCGAAACAGGTCACGGACGAAAACCGAGAACAGTTGAAACAGCTCAAGGAGCAGAGAAGACAGGACTACTTGCAACGCATCCCGATTGAAGGCAAATTTGGCCAGGGTAAAAATGGTTACCAGCTCAATTATATTCGAGCCAAACGGGCAAACACCTCATTCGCCTGGATCAACAGCATCTTCTTGGTGATGAACCTAATGATCCTACAAAGGATCTTTTTTGTCATCAGTAAAATGAGCATTGCTGGATGGGGGTGTTTTATTGCAACGCATTTGGAAACGGCTACGGGTAAATTATCAACTCAATTTCTACCTACCCCACGCTCGTTTAGGCAATTATGCTTGCTGATTTACTGAGCAGACTCTACATAGTTAGCCCTGAAAAACACCTCATGCAATTGATTTATAATGATATAAAGCTAAATTAGCCTGATGCATTCGACCGGTAATGTTAAAATATCCCCACGTTTTCCGGTCGACAGGGTGAAAAATGTTAATGGCTTCCAGTACTGGTCATCAGACCAATTTATTCGGCACCGATCTGCTTCAGCAACTGGATCCAAGCGATCCACTCCTTCGCCTTGCCAGTGTGCTTCCTTGGCACGAGTTTGATCAGGCCTTTACCCAACACTACAGCCAAGGCTTAAGTCGCCCCGCTAAACCCATTCGGCTAATGGTCGGTCTGTTGATTCTCAAACAGTTGGAAAACTTAAGCGACGAAGCCGTGGTCTTGCAATTCAAACGCAATCCTTACTACCAGGCATTCTGCAGTTTCAGGGAATTCAGCTGCAAACTGCCTTGCGATAGCAGCGAATTAGTCCATTTCAGAAAACGCATTGGTGCTGAAGGCGCCGACCAGCTGTTTCAACTCAGCGTCAAGCTGCACGGCAACGCCGCACTGGAAGACACCGTTAACATCGACACCACGGTGCAGGAAAAGAACATTACCTATCCCACCGACGGCAAACTGGCCATCAAAATCATCAATCGCCTGAACAAACTGGCCAAAGCCCGCGGTATTCAACAACGCCGCACCTACGGTAAAGAAATCAAAGCGCTGCGTTTAAAGCTGCGCCATTTTCGTCACGCCAGCCGCCGGGCCAAGGCCAAGAAAGCCTTGAAACGCCTGCGCACGATTGCCCATACCCTGATTCGGGAATTGCGTAGAAGCTTGCCGTGCTACGCCCTGTTCGAACGCTACCAGAAAGACTTCCTGTTCTACGAACGCGTGCTCAATCAGCAACCCAAAGACCACGATAAAATGGTATTGCTAAATTATTATAGATACTGTATAAGTTTTGGCTATTCAAAGATGCGCTGGAGGGTGCTATGGAATGTCCAAAATGTGGTAAGCGGCCGAGCTGTAAAGACGGTTTGGCGAGCGGTCGGCAGCGCTATTTATGCAAAGATTGTAACCATCGATATACTGTCGCACAGCGTTCCGGCGCTGGGGATAAAGCAGTAAAGCGGCAAGCGTTGGAGCTTTACCTGGAAGGACTCGGATTCAGGTCTATTGGCCGTGTCCTAGGGTTCAGCAATGTCACGATTTTGAATTGGATCAGGTCGTTTGGCGAAAAGCTCGATGCCATAAAAAGCGACGGGGGCGTCCAAGTGGTGGAGCTGGACGAAATGCACAGTTACGTTGGCTCAAAAAAAACTATTGCTGGATATGGATTGCTGTTGATAGATATGAAAAAAGGTTCCTCGGCTGCGTACTGGGTTCCAGGGCGACTGTCACGGGAGAAAAGCTCTGGCAAGCCATAGCGGGCGAGGCGGTTGGGCAGGTGATGACGGATCACTGGCAACCTTACGAGGCCTTTGTCCCCAGGGGTCGGCACACGCAATCAAAGGCTGAAACCTATACTGTTGAAGGATATAACAGTTTATTCAGGCATTTCCTAGCCAGGCTGCGCCGCAAATCAAAATGCTACAGCAAATGCCAAAAAATGCTGGAATACTCTGTTAAGTTGTTTATGGCTAAATGGAATAACGAAATATCTATATTAGTTTAGCAATGCCACCACGATAAAATCTATTCCCTGCATGAGCCTGAGGTGTATTGCATCGGCAAAGGCAAAGATCATAAGCCCTACGAATACGGCAACAAAGTCTCCATTGCCGCCACCGCCAAATCCAATGTCATCGTTGGCGTGGTTAGCCATCCACACAACCTGCATGACAGCAAGACTCTTCCGGAGGTCCTGGCTCATTGCCACGCCAGTCGCGGCACGATGGTCAAGGCCGGTGTCTGCGATCGCGGCTATCGCGGCCCCAAAACGGTGGGTGAGACGCACATCATCCTGCCCGCACCTCCTCTTAAATGCGACAATCGCTACCAACAGGACAAAAAGCGCAAACGTTGCCAGCGCCGGGCCGCTATTGAGCCCATCATTGGGCATCTAAAATCAGACTTCCGCTTAGTGAGAAACTTCTTGAAAGGCGTGATAGGTGACAGCATCAATGTCTTGATGGCGGCGATGGCCTGGAACTTCAGCCTCTGGATGAGGCTCTTTTTTGCGCTAATGTTGGGATTCAAGACTTCAACTCACAACAGTCTACGCAAAAAAGGCCAAGCTACGGCAATTCATCAAGCCCCACGTAACCTAAGGGTGTTTTTCGTCTAAAAGTCCATAGCTTGATATCGGATAAGCTACTTTAGAGGCACTTTTTCAGGGGCGACTACATAGGCTGCTCGCCCATGGGTGCTGGTAATGGTGAGGGTCTTTTGACCGGCATGGCTGGTTTGTTTGCCTACTCCATGCAGAAGCAAAGGCCTTGATACAATCGCTTCAAAATGTTTAACCGGTTCAGCCAGCCTAACAAACAGGGACCACCAGTTATAGACCAATGCAATCATCCGGGCTATCAATCGGCAAGGCTTGATTTTTTGGGTGACAAATCCGCCCCAGCCCTTTACGCCCCTTCAGGGTGCATTGGTTTTTGATTTCATCAAAGTTATTTTCACAATCTCCCCGATCCCGATAATGCTGGACAATGCTGACCACCTCACAAGCCAACGAAGTCACCAAGACACTGTATTCATAAGCGGCCATATTTTCGGCAGGTTCAAGCAATGACAGTTGTTCTGGCAGTGCCTTTTGTGAGGCAGGTGCGACCACGATGTTTCTGGATAATCAACGCCTAACCAGGACAACCCGACGCGTTAGTTTCCAGGTACTCAGCTTGAGTTCTGTCGACAACGCTTCCCAGCCATCGACGGTGCACTCCCAACCTGAACGGCAATGTTGTTGCAAGATGAATTTTTTAACGTTGGCTGATTGCCGGAGCTTAAACAGGTAATGGAGGTCTCGCGTCTCGGCTTCCGTCATGATCGGATCGCTACCCCAGTCACAATCGCCGCGAACAAACGCCGGCCAGTCCATACGGGGTATATTTTCCAGCATGGCCCATAAACCTGGCGCAGAATAGGCCGATGAACTTTGGTTTCCGGCTTGAACTTCAACATCCAGAATCAACCGCAGATTGGCAATCATATAGGTATGGTACGTATGCGATGGCCGTCCTGGTTTGTGCGGATTATAGCCGACGACAGCGCCTTCTTGTTTGCCATAGAGCGGTTTAACCGTCACGTCCGTATCTAATATCCACGGGCGACTGAGCAAAGGACTGTAACAACGATATAAATGATCTTGCAGCCAGCGGATGCCGGCTTCCTCATCTATCCTATTTAAGGCCCTTCGGGCACAGTCATCATCACTGACGACTTTTGACATCCCTAACAATTGAGCGTTAACACTGTCTCCCATTAAGCTGATGATATGCGCATAACGCGTGTGACCCGATAAAATCGATAACAGTAATGATCCAAGGATGTTTACTTTTTTGGGCGTATTATGGCTTTCATACGTCAACGGACAGTCGGTCACCCAGGGTTGAAATAAGCGTCCTACTTTTAAAAATTGGATGAAAAACGGTAATTGCCCCAGGGGGGCACTTGCGCCTGGGGATCCCATTCGATATGAATTTTTCCGTCGAAAGTATCGGCTACTAAGGAGGCGATTTCTCGCTTTTTCAAACTTAATTCTGTCTCACCCTTTGGGTGATTGGATTTTTCGGGCAATATCATAACTAGAGACCTTTGCAAAACCCCTTGTTCCAAAAATCAGCCCCAAACTACCCAATTTTTCCAAAAAATCGGTGAAATTTAGGCAATATAATTTAGAACATATGGATTCTTGCGGCCATTTGGCCGCATTCACCCTTTAAATGGCAAAGCTTGCCTGTGTGGATTGCGTTTTAACGTACAACACAGGCAACCGTTTTAGGTTATACGCCATGGCTTGCTATAGATGCCAAGCATGGGCTTTGGCTAACCCTTGGTAGCGCAGGATCTTAGAGCCAAACCAGCGTGCCTGGCTACCGAAGGTTCGCTCAACGACATAGCGCGCCTGGGTAATTAAGCTATTCCGTTGTTTTTGACGCTTACTGAGAGGCTTGTTTTTTACAGCCTTATCTTGGATGCCGTTTTTGAGGCGTCGCTCTTTCAATACCTGATTGTGTTTCCGGCTGTGATATGCCTTGTCAGCATGCAACCTGGAACCTGCCTTAATCTTTGCTTTATCCATTAGATCAACCATCGGCTTGCTATCATACCCAAAGGGCACAAGTGCTGGTTAGCTGCCGTGGTCTCGACCGCAATCACCAAGCCGTTGTCATCGACTAGCGTGTGTTGCTTGTACCCAAATACCGACTTGCCCGCCTTTTTAACCCAGCGCGCATCGGTGTCTACACCAGGCTGGTTGACTTCCACCACTTGCATGTGAGCTTGGGCATCCGATTCGTCATCGCGTTCTTCTCTGTCATTGACTACTTCGTAAGTGGGCTGAGTTTTTGGCTTGCGCGGGCTGTGGGTAATACTGGCATCGACATGGCAACCGGAGGTAACGGTGACGTTATAGCCTTCGATTTGACGGTTGATCTGAACTAGTAGAGCATCCCACGCTCCCGCTTTAGTCAGTCGCGTTCTGAAACGGGACAATACAGAGTGATCGGGGACATCCTCTTCTAAAGGGGATCTCTAAAAATACCCCACCTCACAGCGATTTTTGACGGGAAGCAATGGCACTGAAATGAGATAATAACAGTGAGTCCACTGATAGAGAACCGTCCCATGAAACCCCGCCAACCTGGATTATTCGACGTAGAAGAAAGAGCCGCGCAACTAACCAAAATGGGAGACCCTTTGGTAGGATTGAAAGCCCGGATAGACTGGGAAGCGTTTCGGCCTGAACTTAAGCGCCTGCATGAAAAGGATAGAAAAAGTCAGGCAGGCGCCAAGCCGTTCGATGGGGTGCTGATGTTCAAGATTTTGGTACTCCAGCAGCTGCACAATTTATCGGATGATGGCATCGAATATCAGATTCGGGATCGGTTCAGCTTCATGCGTTTTCTGGGTTTGCAATTAGAAGATAAAGTGCCGGATTCGAAAACCGTGTGGAGGTTTCGCGAACGGCTTAAGGATCTAAACTTGGTTGAGGAGTTGTTTGCCCGGTTTCATGGACAACTGGCGGCGCAAGGTTATGCGGCTCGAGCGGGGCAGATGATTGATGCCACCTTTGTCGAAGTCCCCAAGCAACGCAATAGCCGTGAAGAAAACGCCCAGATTAAAGAAGGGCAAGTGCCTGAGGCATGGGATAAGCCGGAGGTTCAGGCCAAGCGTCGGCAGAAAGATACCGAAGCGCGCTGGACAAAGAAAAACGATGAGAAGCATTACGGCTATAAAAATCACATCAACACGGATGAGGAAAACAAGCTCATACAAAGCTATTCAGTCACCCATGCGGCGGTTCACGACAGTCAGGTATTCGATGAATTACTCGACCAGGCAATCGATGTGGAGGGCAATAAACGAGCGGTTTATGCCGACAGTGCTTATCGTTCAGAAGCCCAGGAGCAGCGCTTAGCTAACGCCGATATTGAGAGCCAGGTTTGTGAAAAAGGCACACGAGGCAAACCCTTAACCGAAGAACAAAAGTTATCAAACCGGACGAAGTCAAAAGTCAGAGCCCGAGTCGAACATGTGTTTGGTGCACAGGCGGCAATGGGTGGGCATTTAGTTCGCACCATCGGTTTGCAACGAGCCAAAGTCAAAATTGGTTTGATGAATTTAGTGTACAACATGAAGCGTTTGATACAGTTGATTAAACGAGATGTGATGAACCCGTACAGGAAAGGTGCGCCCACAGTGGCATAAAAACGGGGAAATAATCTCAAAACACGGGGATTTGATGCGGTTTTTACTTCAAATAGCCGGAATGCACCCTGATTTTAAAATAAAGTCGAAAAAAATTAGCAGAATTACTAGGGGGTGACTTAAATTTGAATTTATAGAGGTTCCCTAAAGACAAGTCCAAAAAGCGCATGACATGCAGGTTGCTGTTAGCCATGTCCTCAACCGATTCATCACTTAAGCCACCGTTCCAGATACCGACCAGGAGCATCTTGAAAAGAAGCAAACCTGGATACGCCGGACGTCCCGTTACATCCGAGGCGGGTGCATAATGCTGGCGTATAACCGCTTCAATTGCCTTCCAGTCAATCAGGTGATCGATTTGGTTAAGAAAGTTACTTTTGCGGGTACGGTGATTAACGTAAAAATCAGAAAAAGACATAAAAATACACACAAGCCATTGAATGATAAGTCTATTTTATCATAATACATTGGTTTGGTGTAGTGGTGCCGTGCAAAGGTCTCTTTAAAAAGCGGGGTGAATAAAGCCTGCCGTTACGAACCCGAACTCAATCCTAGTTATCAGCAGTTGGCCGCCCATTATGCGGTCACCGTCATGCCTGCCAGACCGTATAAACCGAAGGATAAAGCCAAGGCCGAGGTGGGTGTTCAGCTGGTTGAACGCTGGATCATGGCTAAACTGCGCCACTTGTGCCCTGTGGGTATCAAACCTTTTTCTCCTTGGCAGAGCTGAATTACAGTATTAGCTGTTCGGCGACAATTACTATGTCCGGTATGACGACAACTATCTTGACCGGTTGACCGATACGGAGGACAACAGTGAGTTTTACTTTTATTGGGAGCTCACCCTTGTCTGGAAAACGTATTACTCAACAACAAGAGAGTTTATATATGAACAAACGTCAACGAGGACAAAGCCAAGCCAGTGCGGCAGCGCAGGCATCACTATCTGAACGGTCTGGTCGCAGAATAGAAAAAGGGGATCGTCAATCCATTCCAGGTGAACGGCACTGGCGGACACGCGAAGATCCTTTTGAAGCGATCTGGCAACAGGAATTGGTACCCCTGTTAGAAAAAGAAGCCCAGCTCACGGGCTTAAGGCTTTGGGAATACTTGGAAGATAAGCATCCTGGTCAATTTCCCTACCGTGTTTTGCGTACCCTGCAACGCCGCGTCAAACACTGGAAAGCCACCCAAGGCCCCGACAAAGTGATTATCTTTCGACAGTCAGTCCCCGCAGGCCAGCAGGGTTTATCGGATTTCAGTCATCCAAACACGGCAATCACTATCCAAGGTAAAGACTTCCCTCATCTGTTGTACCAGTTCCGTTTGGCCTATAGTGGTTGGCGTTATGTTCAAATTATGTTGGGTGGGGAAAGTTATTCGGCCTTGGCTGATGGGTTGCAGTCGGCGTTAATGCTTGCTGGTGGCAGCCCACTTGAACATCGCACCGACAGCTTAAGCGCTGCGTTTAAAAATCAACAGGAAGAGCAGACACTCACACAACCTTACCAAGCGCTGTGTGCTCATTACCAGATACGAGCCACCCGTAACAATCGAGGCGTCAGTCATGAGAATGGTGCGATTGAATGTGCCCATGGTTCCTTCAAGCATCGGCTGGATCAAGCTCTAAAGCTCAGAGGCAGTTGTGATTTTGCCACGATCAAAGACTATCAGGACTTTCTTGAGAAAGTCTCTGGTCGGCTAAATAAACGCTGCCAGACGCGTTTTAGAGAAGAGCAGCAGGCCTTACAGCCTTTGCCAGGTGAGCGTTTTATGGACTATAGCGAACTTAGTTTAAAAGTGACGCGTAGTAGTACCTTAGAAATTAAACGGGTACTGTATACCGTGCCCTCGCGGCTGATCGGCGAGCAGGTTCGCGTGCAGGTGTATCATGATCGCTTGATCCTGTTTGTTGGTCAAACTTTAACAACAACGCTACCCCGTATTTACCCGAAAGTCGGTCAAGAACGGAGTCGGCGTATCGATTATCGACACCTGATCCATAGCTTGTCTGCCAAGCCCCAAGCCTTCCGGTTCTTACAGTTCCGTGATGAGTTATTGCCTACGGACACGTACCGCCTGTTATGGCAGCACAGTGATCAACAATTTGATACGCAAGACGCCTGTAAATGGATGGTCGGCGTACTGAGAATTGCTATGGATCATGATTGTGAAGAATCTTTAGGACGGGAGTTGTTGGCAACTGTCGATAACACCCAGCCATTGCCTACCCTTAAGGCCCTACAAGAGCGCTACTTAGGTAAACAAGTCGCCCCCGTGATAGTCGCACGGCAACATGACTTAGCCAGCTATGATCAGTTGTTACAGAGGCGCTGGTACCAGCCGGAGGCTGGTCATGCCTGAAACCATCGATTTATTACTCAAACAGCTCAGACTACCCACGTTTGTCCGCCATTACCAAAGCCATCAAGAACAAGCGCTTGCCAAGGGCTATGGGCATATCCGGTATTTATCGGGGTTATGTGAACAGGAAGCGGCGGATCGTTATCAAAAGCGTGTGCAAAAATGGACCCGAGAAGCCGGTTTGCCGGCAGGGAAGAGTTTTGCCAACTTCAATCAGGCTGAACTCAGCGCCACCGTACAACAGCAGGTTGCCATGTTGAAAGACCAAACTGACTGGGCGCATAAAGCGGGCAACGTCTTATTGATTGGCCCCTCTGGTGTCGGTAAATCGCATATGGCCGCAGCCCTTGCCAGTCAGTTAATCGAACAAAACGTGCGTGTTAAATGGTTCTCGGCAATAGCGCTGGTGCAAAGCCTACAGCAAGCCAAGCGTGACTTAGACTTAATGACAGCAATGACGCGTCTGGATAAATATCAGGTGCTGGTGATTGATGATATTGGTTACGTCAAAAAGACCGATGCGGAGACCCAAGTGCTCTTTGAATTCATTGCCCATCGATATGAGAGTGGCAGCCTAATCATCACTTCAAACCAACCGTTTAGCCAGTGGGACCACATATTTCCAGACACCATGATGACTGTTGCGGCAATTGATCGCATCATCCACCATGCCACCATTATTGAAATAGAGGGAGAAAGTTATCGAAAAAAACAGAGCCTAAAAAAGTAACCCATTTTTTTAACTAAAACCGGCCAGGGTAATTGACGTCAAACCGGCAAAGATAATTGACGCCGGACAATTAGCGCCTTATTGATCGAACTCAATCAAAAACCCTTCAAGCAAATGCCAGGCAATCGTCAGCAGTGGCTTGAAAAGCTGGACCAACCTGTTCTGTCACCTTTACCCAAGCATCCTTATCAGTACACGGACATCAAAATAGCCCGCGTTAATATCGACTATCACATTGCCTACGATCATCATCTGTATTCGGTCCCGCATCACTGTGTGAATGAACAAGTTGAGCTGCATGCCGGTGATCAACTGATTGAAATCTATTTTTACAACCAACGCATCGCCACCCCTGTTCGGAAGTTCTATCCCGGCATGACCACAGAGCCTGGGCATATGCCGGAAAAACATGCTCACCACCAACAATGGACGCCAGGACGGTTATTGAACTGGGCGCAATCCATAGGGCCTGAGGTACTCAAGTGGGTGAAGGCACAATTACAGCGTAAAGCGCATCCAGAACAAGCGTAACGCGTCTGCCTGGGCTTATTGGGCCTCAGTCGAACCTATCCGGCCGAGCGCTTGAATCAAGCCTGTGCCATCGCCAACCAAGAATCGCTGTTCAAATTGAAAAACGTGAAAGCCATTTTGCAAAGCAACCGGGATAAATTGCCGGTCGCCTCGCCGATGCAGCTTTCTTTATTGCCTCAGGACCATGCCAACATTCGGGGTGCCGCGAGCTTCCACTAACCCTTAACCTTTCACCACAGGATATTAAAATGATTGAAAGACTCTCAGCCAACTGCGCCAACTGAAACTCAACGGCATAGCCTCGGCGTTGCAAACCCAGTTGGAACAGCCGGGTGCTTATGAAGGCTTAGCTTTTGCCGAACGCCTGCAATTATTAGTTGATTACGAAGACCAGGAGCGGAATCAGCGGAAACAGGAGCGCTTGACCCGTGCGGCGCAATTTAAACTTAAGGCTCACGCCAAAGACATCGATTATCTGCCCGCCAGAGGCTTGAAACAGTCACAAATGGCGTCGCTGCTGTTGTGTGACTGGTTAAAAAAAGCCCAGAACCTATTGCTGACCGGCCCCTGCGGCACAGGTAAAACCTATATGGCTTGTGCACTCGGTCACCAAGCCTGTCTGAAAGGCTACAGCGTTAGCTATTATCGGCTGCCTCGTCTCATCCTCGCATTGACCCAAGCCAAAGCGGATGGCAGCTACAGTAAATTACTAAAAGCCATAGCCAGTCTGAATTTATTGATCATCGATGACTGGGGACTGGAACCTTTGAATGCCGCTACCCGAAATGACTTGATGGAAATAATGGATGATCGTTATGAGCAATCGGCAACCATCATTATTAGCCAATTACCGACCGAACAATGGTATGAAGCCATTGGCGATAATACCTTAGCCGACGCTATTTTAGATCGGCTGATGCACAATGCCCACCGAATGATTTTAAAAGGAGAATCGATGCGAAAAAAAATGAATTCCTTGACTCAAGCTGAACACTTAGCGTAAAAATTCACTTCCACTGATGCGTTAGGTTTTAGGTGTTCAAGTTCGTCCAGAATCAGTGTTCAAATAAATCAGAATACGCAGAGGGTAAAGTGGTTGGTATTATTATGCCTAAAGCCAATAGCGAAGGCATGCAAAAACATCTCGACATGATTGCGGCGGCCATCGCCCCAGGTAAACACGCGGTATTGGTCGTCGATCGCGCCGCCTGGCATGTCACAGCAAAATTACAGTTGCCTACCAACCTGTCAATTTTACCCTTGCCACCTTATTCGCCTGAACTCAACCCTGTCGAGCAAATATGGCAGCAACTGCGGCGGTCAGATTGGGCAAATCGATGCTTTAAAAACTATGACGACATTCTTGATGCCTGTTGCCAAGCTTGGAATAAATTTGCTTTGCAACCGGACGCCATTCGATCTCTTTGCTCTCGGAGCTGGGCGGTGCTGTCATAGAAACTTATTGGGATTGGTATTATTCGTAAGGCCTGGTGCCTAAACAGCATTCTACTGGTGGCAAGCAGACGCTACTGGGTATCAGTAAGCGGGGAGACAGTTATCTGCGCACATTATTGATTCATGGCGGCCGATCAGTAGTTAGAGTGGCGCACAAGCACCAGGACAAACGGAACCGCTGGATGTGACATCAAGCAAAGGCGTGGAGAAAACATCTCTAATGTCGCGGTGGCGAACAAAAATGCACGGATTGCCTGGGCCTTGTTGACCCGCAAGGAAAACTACCAAGCGAAGCACGCCTAACCAATGCCTGGAAAAGAGCCTTAGTCAAGATCCCAATAGTAAGGGCTTTGCCCCTAGCCGTGCGGCTTACCAAATTCTCGCCGGTAACCGGCAGGGGGATTGATTTTAAAAACAGAGCCAGAAAACGTGGCTTGAAACGAATTGCGTAGATAAAATTTAAGTGATACCCACACGGGGCGCTTGTGGCAAAAAGGTAGCACCTGCATTTCTATAAAACTAACGGCATCTTGGGCTCTTTAGAAGCCGATGACTTGATGAGGCAGGAATGTGCGAATTCCATCAGGGCCAGAGGTCTAAGAAACCTCAACTCAAAGGCCGGATATATGGCAGTAATACCTTTTTTGTCATGAACGAAAGTTGCCTTGCAATACGGAGTAAACCATATATGACGCGATTTCGTAGAGCCGCCATCTTCACTCCGCTAAGGCTCCGTTTCCAGGATTTCTCAGCGTCAGAGCGATGTGGCGGCTGGTAGCCAGATTGGCGGCGCTGTGGCCTTTGCGATTGCGATCTTCATCGAAGACAGCGTCCAGCACCCAGTGCAGGTTATTTTCGATAAACCAGTGGGCGCGCACTGCACGCGTTAAGCGTTGTGGGTCATCAGCATCGAGGTAGCTGATGAAATAGCGTGTTTCTTCGCTGACGTCTTTCCGGTTGCTTTCGCGTAGGAGGGTCTCGGCGATGCTGCTCAAGCCTGCCCAGTAATGCCGCTCGCGGAGCCAGGCAACGTCGTCGGTCGCTCGGATCGTGCGCGTTTTCAATACGACCATGATCGCCGTCAACACTCGCCCAGACTGCGTAAGCACGGAGCAGAGGAAGGTTGTCGATATCGTCCAACAGATTACCCTGATTGCCTATCAAACTCAGCACGTAATCACCGCCTTGGTGGATGGTCTGTTCGGCGATTTTCTTTTACCCAAAGGGCGCGAGTGGCAGCCCATGGCGTCGATAGCCACGATGGTGCCCATGATATCCAGACGCTCCAGTAGCTTGGGAATGTCGGTAATCTCGTTGGATTTAGCATCTGCTTTAACTTGGCCAGCACCAAGCTATTTTGGTGCGCCAAAGCACTGATTAGGTGAATGTCGGCTTTTTGAGAGGCTCTGTGCAGACTTCGCCGCAGACATATGCCGTCAATCGCAATCACTTCGCCTTCGGTCATGCTTGATAAGTCCACCACCCAGCGGGAGAAACACACTAAGCTGATCGTGACCAATGGCAGCGAAGAACACGCCAAATGTATCATGAGAAGGAATGCCGTTGATGAGCCCCAATTGCTCGGGAAACCAATCTTGCTTGGCGAGGCCAAATTCCTCGATATCAATCCATTTATCGGCTCCGCAAATCAAGGCGCAGAGCGTGATGAAGAAAATATCTTGCTGTTGCGGACTTTAGAGCTGACAAAATTAAGCTACCCTACTGTACGGGCTATTATCCACCTGTTTATCAAAGGCGGCTAGTCGAAAACTGCCATAATAATTTTGTTCGAACAAATAAAACATAAAATTAGCATGTCTAACAAGGACGCACAGACACGTTCTTAAAGAGTTAGGCTACTGCGGGCAATGGAGATAATTCGGCATCCGCATTTATCAAATCACTATTGTTTGGCTAGGATTTAGCAAACAATGATGTTAAAGATGTTTATTAAAATATTAATTATTGGCTCCCCCGGACGGGCTCGAACCGCCGACCTAGTGATTAACAGTCACCCGCTCTACCGACTGAGCTACAGGGGATAAATATTTACTTACGATGGCGCGCCCGGAGAGATTCGAACTCCCGACCGATCGGTTCGTAGCCGATTACTCTATCCAGCTGAGCTACGGGCGCCTAGTGAATTGGATATTATACCTACTAATATTTATTTGTCAAATAAAAACACCAAGCCGATAAAATATGGCGGAGAGTGAGGGATTCGAACCCTCGATGGGAGTTAAAGCCCATACTCCCTTAGCAGGGGAGCGCCTTCAGCCTCTCGGCCAACTCTCCTAAAAATTACAGATCACTACCCCTGTCCAATTGGGTTGAGTCAGATTGCTCTTTTTTTATTCTTTCGTAAATTTCTTCCCTATGAACAGAGACTTCTTTGGGTGCGTTCACACCTATGCGAACCTGGTTCCCTTTTACGCCAAGAACTGTGACAGTGACTTCGTCACCAATCATCAAGGTTTCACCTACTCGACGAGTCAAGATAAGCATATCTAATTCCCATACACATTAAAATTATACCGGTTTCACGCAGTATCCACCTAAACCGTCGTAGATTGTAACGGAATCCCTTGCAAAAAGAAACCCTCAGCCTCTTCCAATACTAAATGAGTCTGACAACCGCTTAAATCTCGTTCATGATAAGAGAATGAAACCTATCATGAACCTAAACGAGCTCAACACCCTAGAATAACTGGAACAGTTCTTAACCGGCAGCCAAGCTGTCGCCTCCCTGGTCGCCAGCAGCACGAATGAGTGTTACCAGGGCATACGGCGAATATTAGTTAGATTTAGATACACCTCCTTGGATAAGCGCTCAAAAGGCATCGTAGTGCGCTTTGTGATTAAAATGACCGGCTATTCAAGACAACAGGTCACCCGCCTGATCAAGCAGTACAGTGATACCGGCAAGATTGAACGGCAACAGCGTATTTACCAGGGCTTTGAGCGACTGTATACAGCAGAAGACATCCGCTTGCTGGCCGCCTTGGATGAGCGTCATAACACTCTCAGCGGGCCTGCCACTAAAAAGCTTTGCGAACGCGCCCATCAACTTTTTAAGCAAAGCCAGTACCAACGACTAGCGGGCGTATCCGTGGCGCACTTGTACAATCTCAGAAAATCAACGCCTTATTTGCGGCAACGCTATACCTTTGAAAAAACCCACCAGAAAGCCGCACGGATTGGCGAGAGAAAAATAATGGCGGCTTGGCTTTATAAGGATTGATACGGTCCACCAGGGCGATCAGGATAAACAAAAAGGCGTCTATCACATCAATGCGATTGATGAAGTGTCTCAATTTGAAGTGGTGTGTACTGTCGAGAAAATCAGTGAACAATACTTGATTCCGGCCATTGAAAAAGTGCTGGGCTGCTTTCCCTTTGTTATTCAAGGTTTCCATTCAAACAATGGTTCGGAATACATCAATCATAAAGTCGCTACGTTATTACAAAAACTGCTCATTGAATTTACCAAATCCCGGTCCAGGCAGACCAATGACAATGCCTTAGTTGAAGGTTCTGTAGTCAGGAAATTGTTCGGGTATGCGCATATCCCACAGCAGTGGGCACCGTTAATCAATACATTCAATCACAACACCTTGTTCCCTTGTATTAATTACCATCGACCCTGTTTTTTTCCTAAAACCGTGACTGACAGCAAGGGTAAAGACAAGAAAATCTATCCTTATGACGAGATGGTGACACCTTATGACAAATTCAAATCCATTAGACAGGCCGAAAACTAAGTATTCACGAGAAACTGATTTTAAAATTTGACCCAATACCGGCCATGAGATTTTGCACTTGTTCGAACAGTTCCTCTTTTGACCAAGTGACAAACCGCCGCCAATGGTACTTCAGGTGCTTCCAGACGATCTAAATGGGGTTGAGTTCCGGGCTGTACGGCGGCAAGTGCATCAGCACCAGGCGGTGTTCGACCAGCCATTCGTCCAATTTTTCGGGGTTGATGTTGTGATGGGTACGGGCATTGTCCAGCACCACCAGCGTCAGCGGCATCCGCTCGCCGCGCCTTGCGATACCCTGAAGGGCACAAGTGCGGTCGATCAGGGCTACCACGTTCACCCGCGTCCTAGGCGCACTGGCATCCGCCGCATGGGACTGGCCTTTGGGCGACCAAGCCCGTTGCACGTTGGGTATCGTGCTAAAACCGCTCTCGTCCAGGTAAAACAGGCTCAACTTGCCCGCCTGTGCCGCCGCTTGGCAACGCTTGAGGTTGGCTTGCGCGGCCTTGAACTGGTCGGGGCAGCGTTTTTTTTCAGCGATAGCCGTGTCCGTTTGAAGGACAGTCCACGGCTTTTCAGCCCGCTTGCGAGGCAATCCAGGCTGAACGGCGGGGCATCGGGGTGGTGTTCGCGTAACGCTTGGTCAATCTGCGCCAAGGTGCAGGGCGCGGCACGGGCAACGGCCTCAGCCGTGTCCAGCAGTTCCGCCGTCAATTTCGCGGGCGCACCGCCTTGATGCCCGTCCAACAAGCCCACTAGCCCCTTGGCTTTCCAAGCCTTCACCCAATTGTAGGGGGTTGACAGTATGACCCCGAGGATGTCCGCCACCACGGCAAACGGATGCCCCTTGCCGAGCGCCAGGATGCCCACGGCGCGCCGGCGGAAGTCAGCATAGGGGTAGTGGTCGGCAAGTTCCTGCAGGGTGATGGATTCAGGCTCTGTCAGTTCAAGTGGCGGCAACATATTAAGTTAATAGGTCAGTTGAAGACCTTAAGCTTAGACTATGTTTTTAAAACGGTTAGGTGTTTATACTTATTTGAAACCGGGCATCATCACATTTGAAATACTGGACAAAGCCGCTCTTGCTCAAACTTATGATCAGGCGGCTGAACAGCTTCAAAAACAACGCGCTAAATTATTTAAAACCATTATTGGACGGGATCTAAAAAGCGGCTGAGTTAGCAGGAGGAATTTCCGCTCCTTCAGACTCATTTATATATTAGAAAATACTAGCCTTGTCCAATGACACATGAGCCTGAACAAAGGGCCGTATTTCCAAAGTGAGATGAGCCTGGAAGCGCAAAAGTTGGGATCATGGAGGCATGATTGTGACTTTACATACCCAAGGATTACAAACGCTGGTACAGGTGAAAGCCTTTGTTTCTAACAACGAGGCCATCGCGTTTACGCTGACGGATCGGATTGCCGCTTATGGCTGGATGGGCGATACGCTCAAACAGTTCCATTATGGCCGCTGTACGCGCGCCGACAAAGGCGTGCTGCGCCAATATCTAGGCAAGGTGACCGGCTTCTCGCGTGCACAAGTGGCGCGCTGTATTAAGCAATTTACCGATGCCGGCGTTATCCAGGACAGGCGGCGGGCACCCACCGTGCCGTTTGTGAGGCATTACAGAACGGAAGACATCCAGTTGCTAGCCGAGATGGATGCATTACATGGCACTGTCTCGGGTACTACCACGCGCAAACTGTGCGAACGGGCGTTCAATGTGTATGGCGATGCCCGCTTTGATCGACTGGCTGAAATTTCTAACGGTCATCTCTATAACCTGCGGCAGCACAAGGCTTATCAAGCCAAACGGGGTACCTTCGACAAAACCCGCCCGACCCAGGTCAACATCGGTGAACGCCGAAAGCCTGCACCCGATGGTAGTCCAGGGTATCTGCGCGTGGACAGCGTGCATCAAGGCGACTTGGACGGCATCAAAGGCGTGTACCTCATCAATGCTGTGGACGAAGTGACCCAGTTTCAGGCGGTTTTTGCCGTGGAACGCATCAGCGAAGCCTATTTGCTGCCGGTGCTTGCGGCCATGTTGGATGCGTTTCCGTTCGTCATTCGCGGCTTCCATTCTGATAATGGCTCGGAGTACATCAACCACAAGGTAGCAAAACTGCTGGAAAAGTTGCGTATCGAGCAAACCAAATCACGTTCGCGGCAGACCAACGACAATGCGCTGGCAGAGAGCAAGAATGCCTCAACCGTGCGGAAATATCTCGGTTATAGCCCTATTCCATAGCACCTTGCCAGCCTGGTGAATACCTTTACTGTCGAGGTACTGTCGCCTTATTTGAATTTCCATCGTCCCTGCCACTTTCCCAACGAATACACCGATAACAAAGGAAAAATCCGCAAGCGCTACCGGTATCAAGACATGACGACACCGTATGAGAAATTTCGATCATTGCCCGAGGCGAAGCGCTATCTCAAACCAGAGACAACCTTGGAAAAACTCGATGCCATCGCCGCCGATTACAGCAATAATGAGGCCGCCCAACACCTCAATCAGGCCAGGGCTAAACTCTTTAAATCAATTAATAAATCTCAACAAAGCGCCGCCTGATGAATTTCACACAAACTACCTTCGCTCAGGCTCATGTCTGGATTGGAAAATACTGTTGTGCCGTGCAAAGGTCTCTGACAGGGCAATCGCGCTTAAATTCCGCCGATGACACGAAGTAAATAATCATTATCCCACCCGGCCTTTAGTCGCTTGATCTTGACGCCGACCTTAGAGGTTTTTTCAGCCTTGATCAGATTCAGGGCAATATGCCGGATAACAGCCAAGTTAGCGGCGCCATATCCTTTACGGGTTCGATTGCTATCTTCATTAAAGGCGACATCAAGTACCCAGTGAAGATTGTTTTCGATCGACCAGTGCGCGCGCACCACACGCTCCAATCGCTTCGGATCATTGGCATCCAGACTGCTGATAAAATAGCGTGTTTCTTCAGTCGCCTTGTTATCTATTTCTCTTTTGGCCGTTACCGCGATAATGCTTTGTAAACCTTGCCAGTCGTGGCGTTCCTGTAGCCAAGCGATATCCGCAGTCGCACGGATGCTGCGTGTCTCGATTCGACCATGCCCGCCGTCATAGCTGACCGAAGCCACCGTCGGCGCTAACGATGAAGTAAAAAAAGTGTTCACGTCGTCATGTAAATTACCTTGATTGCCTTTCAGGCTAAACACATAATCGCCGCCTTGCTGTTGAATCTGCCGGGCTATTTTCTTTTACCCAAAGGGCACAAGTGGCACCCCATTGCGTCGATAGTCACCACAGCGCCGGCAATATCAAGTCGTGACTGCAGTTTGGGGATAGCGGTGATTTCATTCGATTTACCATCGACTTTCACCTGCCCTAAAACCAGGTTGTTTTGTTGTGCCCAAGCACTGACCATGTAGATCGCTGCTTTTTTAGAGGCTTTGTCCAAGCTGCGTCTTAAGCACTTGCCATCGATGGCAATCACTTCGCCTTCGGTGAGCGTGGCTAAACCAGCAACCCAACGGGAAAAACAAGCACTAAAGTGGTCGGTGTCAATGGCCGCATAAACTTCACCGAAGGTGTCGTGCGAAGGTATGCCATGCTCTAAACCCAGCAATTCAGTGAACCATTCTTCTTTGGCTAGCCCAAATTCTTCGACTGCACCCCAGTTATCGGCACCGCAAATAATGGCGCAGAGGCTGATAAAGAAAATATCTTGCAGCTGATGCTTTTTTTGCCGGTTAACCCGGGGGTCTTGTATACTCGAAAAGTGATAGATAATCGAAGGCGTGGGGCTGGCTGTCATTGAAAATCAAAATGATAGCTTTATTACCTCATCTAATTTCTGTTTTCAAGCACTTTTAAGCGCGATTGCCCTGTGCTCCAGGGTTTGTTTTCTTGCGTCTTCTTTATCCATTTCCTTCGGACCACATTTTGATCACTAAAATTCAAACTTTATAGGGCCGTATCTATAATTTAGCAAAACCAAATTATTATCTCATAATCTTGTAACGACATTGCCTAGAAGTTATCAGCGGCAGCAATCCAACCTTGCACAAAGTGCCTTACTAGTAAAACTACATTACTTTCAATATCATAGACATCTAGTCCATTAAGCTTGTCATTAAGTGACAGAGCGCAGATGCCATGAATACCACCCCATAGAGCTTTTGACGCGCGCTGTATTTGAGCTTCGGAACAAGCAGGGGTTATTCGCTTGAATTGCGCTTCAACACGATGCAATGCCCCCTCAAGTTTACGTTGGTAACACTCGGGGGCGGTTGCTTTGTCGGGTAAACGATGCGCGAATATCATATTCCAACGATTAAAATTCTGGCTGGCAAAACGCAGATACGTTTTAGCCATTTCTTCTAAGTATTGTTCCGCTGGATAGTGGCTGATTTGCTCAAGCTGCTGGGTCATATCGTCAATGGCTGCCTCTTTTAGCTGAACTATTAAATCGTCCATATTGGCATATATCATATAGATACTACCGATGCTATAACCAATATTTAAGGCAATCTTGCGCACAGTTAATGCCCAAAAACCTTGCTCAATGATAATATTCTGAGCAGCATTAAAGATCATTTCTTTAATCTCTCCCTGAGTATGTTCGTATCTTCTAGCCATGTTGATATTTGATTTACTAGGGTCTGTTGACAATTAAACCAGCCAAATGAAGCTGGCAGTTAAAGCGATGAAAGCGGAATACCGTGAGGCTAGTTTTTCATAGCGGGTTGCAATCCGCCGGAACTGCTTGAGCCTGCAAAAGAACCGTTCAATCAGGTTCCGGTTTTTATAGTGCGCCGCATCAAACTCCCGGAGTTGCTTCCGGTTACTTTTCGGGGGGATGACCGCCTTTGCCCCACTTGCCTCGACCGTATCCACCACGTCGTCGGCATCATAAGCCTTGTCGGCCAACACCGCCCCGGCGGCAAACCCTTCCAACAAGGCCACCGCTTGTGTCACGTCATGCACTTGCCCACCGGTTAAGCTCCATTTTGCCAGTTGGCCTAAGCCCTCTACGACAGCGTGTATTTTTGTGCTCAGACCGCCACGCGACCGCCCAAGCGCTTGGTCACCTTTTTTTGGGCGCTCCGGCGGCATGCTGGTGCGCACGGACTATCGTACTGTCGATGAAGATCTCTTCAAAATCCGCATCTTTGCTCAGCTCTGCAAAAACACGTTGCCAAACTTCAGCATCCGACCAGCGGGCAAAGCGTTTGCAAACACTGTTCCACGCCCCAAACTCCTCAGGCAAATCCCGCCAAGGGGCCCCTGTCCTGCCAATCCACAGCACGGCCTCAACAAACAACCGGTTATCCGCAGCCGTTTGGCCTCGGTCACTCTTTTTACCAGGCAACATCTGCTCAATCCCTTCCCACTGGTCGTCCCGCAATAGTTTTCTTATCATTTGCCAATTTATTCAGATAGTTGGCACAATTATCTCATATCAATTGTCAATAGATCCTAGTAGCTTTAATGTCGCATACGATTATGCTGGTTTAGTTTATATATGCAATTGTTTTTCCTGATTAAGCGCTTAGCTAAAAGTTAGCGTGTATTTTGATCCAAATACACACCCAATTCCATCAATGTTCTGTTCAAGCTCATCCGTAATGAATGTTTTGAACGGCAGCCATTCCTACTTCTTGTTATGCCACAGCAATTCAATCCGGTTTAGCTCAGGGCTGTAGGGGGGCAGAAAATAAAATCGCATGCCTTACCGTTTACGCTGCGCCTGAGTTTAGACAGTATCACGACCTGTTGACAGTCATGCGATTCGAACTTTTTTACGGTAGAGTGTTATCAACTTCGCCACTTTTCGTCCAAGCCGAACAATTCGGCGGTTGCGGTGCAAATCTGACATCACTGGTGACTTTCAGGTGTATTGACATAGACCAGCCCGATGTCAACTGCCCCTACTTGCTTGATCAGTTCTACAGTAGACTGTCGAGATTCTATGGTTTTTGTCAAGCTGCATTTTTGAGGCAGCCAATTTTCTGCGCATCAAATTTGGCATCTGCTTGATGCCATAGTGCGAATGCGATTCGTAATAATTTTCTGGCCATAATCACCAGTGCCTGTGTAGCCGAGAATTTTCGGGCACGTAACGCTTGGTAATAGGGTTCCCATACAGCGGTTTTGGCTGTTGCCTGGGCGCAGTTGTACAGCAATCGGCAGTTCTCCCGACCCCCGTTTAGATACTCGCTTGCGGCCCTTTTACCCTGAATCACAGGCTCTGGGATCAAACACGGCAAACGCGACAGCGGCATCACTCCGGCTTTCAGTACAGGCTGTGATGTCAATAAGTCATCCAATTGCTGGTCAATACTTGCCAGCAATCCGTCCAGTGCCGCCAAGGTGTCACGTAGCGGCGCGTCCAGTTCGCTCACACTCCGCAAGGCTTTTTTGTAGTGATTGACGATGCTTGACGACCGTCGCTCGACACCGTTGCAGTAAAGATAATTGGCGCTGTATCGCCGAAACGGGTTGATAGGGACGTAAATGACTCCGTTCAGCCGTGATAAAGCGTCGAATTATGTAGCCAGCCCTGAAAAACCCCAAATTTCCACCCCGGCATTGTTATCACCCCCGGCGGGCGGGCACTAGTGGAAAGTAACCTTCCTGAATTTAGCGAAATCATTGTTAGCGCGCAAACCAACCGCCCCAAAATAAAGACAAAAAGAGCCCGTAGCCATAGGGCGAAGTTCCAAGCGGCAGCTGCCATCAATACGTTGATCAGGTCGCCCGAAGTACCTTTGAGGAAGTTGCGCGATAATCTAAAGTCACTTTTGAGATGGCCTATGATCGGTTCTATGGCGGCGCGCCGACGGCAGCGCTTGCGTTTTTGGTCGCGTTGAAAGTGGCTGTCTCTTTTTAGTGGTTTGGCTGGCAGAACGATTTGAGCACTGCCAACGGTTTTCTGGCCTTGGAAACCTCGGTCGCAGATCGCAACCTGGATAGCGTTGCCTCGGCTGTTTTTTCCATTTACCAGGATAACAGGTAAGGTTTTGCTGTCGTGTAGATTGCGATCATGGCTGGCGACACCGACGATGATGTTGGTTGTGGCGGTGCTGGCAATCGATACTTTATTGCCGTATTCGTAGGGTTTGTGGTCTTTGCCTCTTGTGCCCTGCTGCGGGTATTGGCGATGCAATACACGTCAGGTTCATGCAGAGAATAAATCTTATCACTGTCCTTGGGTTGCTGCCCTAAAACGCGCTCGTAAAACAAGAGATCCTTTTGAGTGCGCTCGAACAGTTCGTATTTGGGCAATGTCCGGCGACACTCGCGGATCAGGGTGTGAGCGATGGTGTGTGCAGGCGCTTCAAAGCTTTTTTGGCTCTTGTGCCCTATGGGTATTTGCCCGACGTTTTACGTGGCGGAAATGCCGCAAGCTCAACCGCAAACCTTTAGTTTCTTTGGCATAGGTGCGCCGAAGTACAATTCCGTGAAATTTTGCAAGCTTCTGTAATCGGTTGATGATCTTGATCGCCAGTTTGCCATCGGTCGGGTAGGTGATGTTTTTTTCCTGAACCGTGGTGTCGATGTTGACAGTGCTTTCGAGTGCCGCCTTGCCGTGCATCTGGACACTGACGGCAAATAGCTTGTCCACGGCAGCTTCAAACTGAATTCGGTCAGCCCACAAAAAGCCTGGTAGTAAGGGTTGCGTTTGAATGCCAGAACCACCTGTTCGTCACTCAAGTTTTCCAGTTGCTTCAAAATCAATAAGCCAACCAGCAATCGTATCGGCTTACTGGGTCTGCCAATCCCTTGGACGTAATAGCGAGTAAATTCAAGCTCAAACGTCTTCCAAGGAATGGCAGCAGCTAAAACCAGTAGCGAATCTTGGGGATCTAATTGTTGTAATAAGTCATTACCAAACAGGCTGGTTTGGTGGCCATTTGGGCCCGGTGTCATCATAAGTAACTAACATTTCGACCAGAAATTAACGCTTATTTTATCATTGCTGGTCATTTTTAACTCAATTATTTGTAGTATTTATCAATTATTTCAATGGGATATGTTTTTTCAGGGGCGACTATGTAAACAATCTCAATTTTTTGGCCATAAAAAAACCCCCGCCAATTACTTGACGGGGGTCTCAAAAAACTCCTTACTTAGCGATAATAAATTACCACCAATGTTCGTTCATTAGATGAACGTAGGAATTAATGGTGCATCAACAGTAACCATTTGACGGTTACCTGATTCATCAGTAAAGAACAACAATCCAGCAAAACGGCTATCTGGATCATAGATCAAGTCAGCTAAACGGTAAACTTCCCATGCAGCATCAGAAGCAGTTACTTGAACAGTTCTTGTTTGACCAGGAGCAAGTGGACTGTTATCGCTAACAGTCAAACCTTCTTCTGCTAACAAATCATCTGGGTAACCAGTTTCATCTTCATGTACTGCAGGATCCAAGAAACGTACACCGGCAGTGTTGAACTCACCCAAACGAACAGCAGAATCACCGTTATTTGTAATGGTAAGAGTCATTTGCATTGCACGACCAGGAACACGGTATGTAGCATCATCAACCTTAACCGCAATAGTTCTTGCAGGCATTTCATAAGTTTTCATGCCACGTAACAAACCAGCTTGCAGCGGAGTTGTTACAGGGAACTTAGCGTTAGTTGCACTCATTGACCAAGCAACAATTGTGATAGTACCAACCATAAAAGCAATACCCACTTTTTTATCAAGTGGAGTTACCAATGTGTTAGCCTTACCTGATTCAACAGCAATTGAACGTGGTACGAACAATGGTTTACGAACCCAATAAGCCATCCAAGCCAAACCTAAGCCATACCACAACGCATGCCAAAAGTAAGTATTATCAAGATTGTATGTTTCTAGATCTATTGTTTGACCAGTCAAAGTAGTGATTGGGTTAACGAAGTCAGCCATTGAACCAGTAACGGTTGTCCATTTACCTGGACCAATGATCGGACCGCCACCTTGAACGTTCATCATAGCGTGAACGTGCCAGTCACCCGGACGACGCGCTTTCAACAACACTTTGAACTCATAAGTTTCGCCTAGTTCCAAAGAAACTGAACGGGGAACTAATTGCCCACCGATCCAAGAACCTTGACGAATATATACCGCACCAGGAGTACCAATGTTTAAGAATGCAACTTCTGGCTTATCAACAGTTTCAGGCCACCCTTGGAAAACGTAGAATTTTCCAGAAATAGTCATCGTATCATTGACAGGTACTTCTTCTTTAGACCAGTTCAAGTCAAACCAGTGAATAGTACGCATACGCATAAATGCTGCCTGCGATTTCTCACCATGAGCTGATGCAGTTGGAGTGTAAAACATCGCTGCTGTAACAGTAATCAGCAGTGCGACAAAGGATAGTTTTGCAACCTTGTCTTTTATTAATTTCATATATCCTCCTCTATAATAGAGAATCTATTGTTTTTTGAGTATCTAGTGTATGCGTTAAACATATCACCAGTTTTATAGTAGCTTATTTACGATTACAATAACTAAACTGATTGAACGAAATCAGTTTTAGCAAACCATTGACCGAAGAAATGCCACAAGAAGTAAATTAAGATACTCACGAAACCCGAGAAGAACGCTGATACTGGAGCAACGTCTTTACCAAAAGTTCTCAATGTACCTTTTTCGACCATTCTGATGTACTCTGGAGTACCAGTTCTGACATAGTGGTAACCTTGTAAGTCAGCCAAAGTCATTACCATACCATTATATTCAACAGGCACGTGCAGTGGAGCGATAATTGGCCAGTTGCCTGGGTAGAACAACAACCCGTATGCTAAACCACCAACAACCGCTGTCAACACCATGCTGTTAGAAAGTAACAGAACAACGTCAAGAACGATAGCACCTGGCATCAGGTTTGATGGGAAGCAGAAATTTACCGGGAAGTATGTCCAACCCCAGAAATTCAGGTATCTGTTGATCCACTCACCCAGCAGTAGTCCTAAAATACAAACCACCGCACCAAAAGGCAAACGGTAACGCCACCACAAGCAAGCTTGAACAGCAGCAGGAAACGTAATTGAAACGATTGGAGCCACTGTAACCCAAAGACGTCTGTCTTTCCAGTCAGTCCAAAAATCCCAGTCACCACCAGTTAACATATAGTGAATATGGTAACCACCAAGAACCACGAAGAACAATGTAAACAAAATTAGCCAGTCAAACGTGCGTGAAACTTTAACTGCTTCAGCGCGTGAACGTACAGCTGATTGAGATGCGCTCATTAGCTTACCTCCTAAAGGATTTAAATTATTTTTATTAATCACTATCTTCGGCTTCTCTGCCTTACCCTAGGAACTGGCAAGGCAGAAAGAAGGGAGATAGCAATTACAACCAAGACATTAGATTAAGCTAAGTCTTTTTTCAGAAGCTTGGATAAAGCACCAACCTCTGTATTCACAACGCCTAGTACACCCAAAGCGGCCCATCCGAAGAATACGAAACCATAGTGTAAAGGAGCAACGAACAATTCTTCCATAAACCAGAAAGTGTGACCCCATTCATTTAAACCAACATTTGGCAAAATCATGAAAGGACCAATTACTGATACCATAT
This sequence comes from Methylococcales bacterium, assembly GCA_965247565.1. Classification (GTDB taxonomy): domain Bacteria; phylum Pseudomonadota; class Gammaproteobacteria; order Methylococcales; family Methylomonadaceae; genus CBDFHF01. Next base: position 573,261 of record CBDFHF010000003.1, read on the forward strand.
ATTGCAAAGACAGACCTTGTTGATAAGTAGGTAGTCTAGTTTTTGCATATAAGAAAGAAGCAACACCAGTGATGATGTAAATTGGGTAGCTCAAATAAAATTCAATGATGTGACTTGGAGTAAAGTCAGTATCACGAACGATAGTTTGATGCCATGTACCATCTTGCTCAGTAAAATAGCTAGCGCCATAATAAATGGCCCAAGCGTAACATACCAACCAAACCCAATGAGTAAAATGTCTTCTTAACTCTTCTCTTGGAGTGATTGACATCACTTTACGGTCGCGAGTTTTCCAGATGTAACCCCACAAAATAGATGCAGTTACAATCTCAAGAACCATTTCGATGTAAAGAAAGTTCATCCAATAGGTTTCAAATTCTGGAGCAAAAGAATCCAAGCCAGCTGACCAGCCATAGACGCCTTCATACCAACGAACCCAGCCATAAAATATAATGTATAGCAAGGAACCCAGAATTAGATTTCTTTTATTTAACAGCGGTGCTTCCGCAGCATCAGCTTTCACTGATTCAGTTGTAGCTGCCATTTCTACCTCCTAAAAATTAACAATATCCCCATCCTACATGGTAAGGACGGGAGTTTAGTTACAGATCCTTATTTTCGACACAAGAGCCTTAGAAAACCGACGGCTTGCATCGCCCTCAAATCAATTTGAAGCGAACTCAGTGTACCAGCTCGTCCAACCTTGTCAAGTCAAAATCAATACACCCTCTTTACTTCCAATTAATTTTTGCTGTGTTATATTCAACCCTGTAATTAACATATTGATTTATGATAATTATCTCGAAATTGCTAAACTTTTAAATCTAACAACATGACCACTAAATACTTATGAAAAAATATCCAATTTTGACTTTTATACTTGGCTTGGCACTGCTTATAATTTTACAAAAAGAAGCCATAATGCCCTTAGTGTACAAAGTTATTCAGTCAGAATTATTTCTTGTTAATACTGAAGATACAGGTGTTATGGCGCCGGTTTCCACCCCTTTAACAAACCTTGCATTTTTTCATTGCAATAATCACATTAAGTCTAAATTCGCGCCCGGCACTGTGATTACATTCCCCGACAAACCATTGTACTCTTGGTCTCTTGGCGGCTACCAATACCTTATTAACGCAGAAGTAAGCGTTTCAAAAGATAACCAACCTGCTATAACTGCAAAATATGCTTGCAGGATTTCTTATAAAAATGGAAAAAATGAAGAAGGCTCTCAAGATTTCGACAACTGGTCAATTGACGGACTATCAGGCTTAGAAGATCTCTAGACCAGAGCAAGCAAGTCAGCAACTGCCGTTTGTGCACTTGTTGGCTTGCTCAATAAAATAAGCTACCGAATGACTTCCAGGCTCGCTCCACTAGCTAGCAATCACCTGATAATATTGTTTTTTACTGCCATTAGTTTTTTAAAACCCCCAATACCACGGCAATGTGCGCCAATTCGGCAACGCTTGACACATTGAGCTTAGCTCTAATTTGAGTGCCGTAATTAGATACTGTTTTATAACCTAGGCACAATTCATCGGCGATTTTATGGGCAGTCATCCCCTTAGCCAGTAAAAGAAAAACATCGAACTCCCTTGCTGAAAGATCATCAACAATTGACCGGTAATCAATATCGCTAGTTTGCTTAGGCGGATTTTTCAGCAAACCCTGCTCGACATAGATACCTCCTGCTGCGATAACTTGAATAGCATCAACAAGAATGGATGGCGCACTATTCTTAGTGATATAACCTTTCGCTCCCGCACTCATGGCTCGATTAACATAAACCATTTCATCATGAACACTAAAAACAAGTATTTTGGCTTGACTGTCCCGACTACAAATACGCCGTATACTCTCAAGACCGCCAATACCAGGCATAGACAAATCTAATACCATTACATCTGGCTGCTTTTCCAGAAACAATTGACAAGCCTGTTCGCCGCGCCCGGCCTCAGCAACCACATCAATATGCTCCTCGTTCGCAAGCAACAACCGAAATCCGGCACGGACTACAGCATGATCATCCACTAAAACAACCTTAATACTTTTTTTCATTTCAAAGGGATACTCGCAATAATTCGCATACCCTGCCCCGGCTGGGTTTGAATGGAAAATTCGCCATCTAAGCTATTAATTCTTTCTTTCATACCTAACAATCCAAATCCGGTTTTAATTTTTTCAGCTGAACAACCTTGCCCATTATCACTCACCTGTACCGTTAACACTTTGCCGGATTTTTCTTGCTGCTCAATAGTTAAACAAACATTGGCCTGATTCGCATTTGCATGGCGAACAATATTAGTCAGGCATTCTTGCACTACTCTAAACACTTGGATGGTTATTTTTTGCTCAAGCTGCTCAACCTCTTCAGGGCAAGTTATCTCCAGCTTCAATTCCGGATTTCTGACCGACCAATGATTAACCAAATCTTCCATAGTCGCTTTTAAACCTAACTCGGTCAATATCAATGGATGCAGTTGATGCATCATCGAACGCACAACCTTAATAAGATGATCACAGACATTGATAATGGAGTTTGTAGTCATTTTTATATCGGCTTTTTTATGCGCCGCCGTTACAGCCATCACCTTAATCGCAGTCAACGACTGGCCCAGTTCGTCGTGTAACTCTTGAGAGAGGCGCTGCCGCTCATCCTCCTGAATTTCCAGAGAATGTTGAGTCAAGGCTCTATTTTTCTGCTGAGCCGCAGCCAACTCATCAGCCATGTGATTAATGGCTTTAGCAATACTGTCATATTCTTTGGTGGAAAAATCGGGGAGTTTTTGTTGGTACTTACCGGTTTCAATCAACTTAAGACCGTCAACAATAATGGCTATAGACTTAAGTGCCTTATTAAACACCACATTGACCGCCAAAAAAGTCAGCAGCGTTAATAAAAACAGGGATCCAAAAAAAGCTAGGCTTTCTTGCCAAACTTCTGTTATTTCATCTAACGAATTGGCTTCAATCATCAATGTCAATTGCTGGCCATCCGCCGTAGTGATTTGATGCTCAGCCTTCGGATGCTCACCTTCTACCCAACGCACAAACCACTGAGGAGGCTTTTCGTCATCATTAGTTTGCTGGTTTTTATGGGCAAAGCTAATGACTCGCCCGGAAGGCTCCCTTAACTGAATCTTCAAATGTCGGGTTTCTTTTAATGAATTAAATTTAGGTAACCAATCGTTTTCATCCATTAAAGTTTGCGGTACTTGAGAAAACCCAATGGAAATCAGCTGCACTGCCAAATTAATCGATGACTGAACCTCTTCCTTAACGGCATTGCGCGCTTGCCAAATAGCTATAGAGCCTCCTAGCAGCAGGATGCACAATGAAGACGCCAAGATTCTTATATTAATTTGATAACGTAAACTCATTTTCGACGACTGCACATAGTGTATTAAGCGATCCGGGCCACAAATTCTAATTCATCAAACTTTTTAATCGATACAAATAGTCCAAAGCCTGCCTGGGACTTAGTTCATCGGGATTAATGTCTTCCAGTAAATTAACCGCAGGATGGCACTCCTTTGAAGAAAATATATCCAGTTGTTTAACACCCGATTCGGCCTGTTGTCGACTATAAGCCTGCTCTTCCAATTGCTGTAATTTAGTTTTGGCATTGTCGATCACCGCGCGCGGCACACCCGCCAATGCTGCAACCTGCAAACCATAGCTCTGGTTGGCCGGCCCATCTTTGACGCCGTGCAAAAAAATAATTTTATCGCCATGTTCCATGGCGTCCAGATGCACGTTGTGCATGGATTTTTGCTCATCGGCTAATGTGGTTAACTCAAAGTAATGGGTAGCAAACAGCGTAAATGCTTTGGTATTTTTAACCAGATAATCAGCGCAAGCCCAGGCTAAAGATAAACCATCAAAAGTACTGGTTCCTCGACCAATTTCATCCATTAACACCAAGCTTTGCGCAGTGGCGTTATGCAAAATATTGGCGGTTTCAGACATTTCCACCATAAATGTGGAACGACCGCTGGATAAATCGTCAGAAGCGCCGATACGAGTAAAGATTTTATCAATCGGCCCGCAAATGAAACTCTTGGCAGGCACATAGCAACCGATGTGCGCCAACAAAACAATGAGCGCAGTCTGTCGCATGTAGGTGGATTTACCGCCCATGTTGGGGCCGGTTATAATCAACATTCGCCGCTGACTAGAAAATGTGACATCGTTAGGCACAAACGGAATATCAGAAACCTGCTCGACCACTAAATGCCGACCACTATCGATTTGAATACCGGGTTTATTAACTAAATTAGGTTGCGATAAATCCAACGTATTGGCCCGTTCCGCAAATGCACTCAAAACATCCAACTCAGCCAGCCCTGATGCACAACCTTGCAGAAACAGTAAAGACTTGCCAATTACCGTCAACAATTCGTCATACAAAAACTTTTCAAAGGCGAGCGATTTTTCCTTGGCGCTAAGCACCTTATCTTCAAAGACTTTTAGCTCTTCAGTAATATAACGCTCCGCACCTTTTAAAGTCTGCTTTCGGGTGTAATGTACCGGGACTTTTTCGGCATGAGTATTAGAGATTTCAATGTAATAGCCATGCACGCGGTTGTAGTTGACCTTGAGTGTACTAATACCGGTTTCAGCTTTTTCCCTAGCTTCCATATCCAACAGAAATTGGTCCGCGTTTTGGCTAAGATTACGCAGCTCATCCAGCTCTTTGTGATAACCGGGGGCAATCACGCCGCCATCTCGAATCAATACCGGCGGATTGTCGATAATGGCTTTTTGCAATAATTCAACCAGCTCAGGATGGTCGCTGATCTGCTCAGCTAACGAGCTTAATTGTGGGTTATCGCTTTTGGCTAAGACCTGCTGCAGATCAGGCAATACCGCTAGCGTATTTCGCAATACTAATAAGTCTCGTGGCCGAGCCGATTTTAAAGCAATACGGGAACTGATCCGTTCAATATCGCCTACTTGACGCAAACAATCCTGGGTATCTTCATATAACTTGTCGTTTAGCAAACTCTCTACACAAGCATAACGATTTTTTATTACACCATGATCGCGCAGCGGACGATTTAGCCAGCGCCGCAAACAACGACTACCCATAGCCGTAACCGTTTTATCCAACACGCCGAATAAGGTGTATTGCAGTTGCCCGGACGGATGATAATCCAGTTCAAGATTTCGACGGCTGGAAGCATCCAGTAAAATAGTATCGTTGCTGTTTTCGGTAGAGATACCTTGAATATGCGGCAAAGCACTTTGTTGGGTGTCTTTAACATATTGTAATAAAGCACCGGCAGCTGCTATGGCGGCAAATTGGTCATCACAACCGAAGCCTTTTAAGTCCAGCGTATTGAATTGTTTTAAAACGAATTGCCTAGCGCTTTCCGGTTCAAAATGCCAAGGCGGGCGACGGCACAAGCCATTACGTTGTTTTAAGCTGGCTGGCAACGGCCAGTCTTCGCTAAACAGCAACTCAGCCGGATTAAGTCGAGCCAGCTCGCTTAAAAATTGATCTTCAGAATCCACTTGCTGCAATACAAAACGGCCACTGGTGACATCCAGACTAGCAATACCGTATTGCTGATTGTTAGCGCATACAGCCGTCAACAAATTGTCTTTGCGATCTTCCAGTAACGCCTCGTCGGTGACTGTTCCGGGGGTGACAATGCGCACCACTTTTCGCTCCACCGGGCCTTTAGAGATATTGGGATCGCCGATTTGTTCGCACATGGCAATCGATTCCCCTTGCCGTAACAATTTGGCGATATAACCTTCAGCCGCATGATAAGGAATGCCTGCCATCGGTATCGGTAAACCGGCAGACTGTCCGCGACTGGTTAAAGTAATATCCAGCAATTGCGATGCTTTTTTGGCGTCATCAAAAAACAGCTCGTAAAAATCGCCCATCCGGTAAAACAATAAAGTATCGGGGTGCTCCGCCTTGATGCGAAAGTATTGCTGCATCATGGGAGTATGTGAAGTTAAGTTTTCTTTCTGCATATATTCATATTCAGGGTTTATTGGTTTTCGTGGCCTGAATTAACAGCAGCATCAGCGTCATGAGTTGGTTATCCAAAGCCAACGAAAGCTAGGCAATATCTACTATTCGGCGTAATACCCTGACTTTAAAAACCAAGAGTTAAGCCAATTCGAGGCCGGAGCCGCAAAATCTTTGCAGCCCAGATAAGAGACGATTATCTCTGATTCCCCAGGGTTGCGTCTAACTTCAACAGCACAAGGGCATATAGACAGGAATCTATACACATAGACGACGAGGGAACATCAATTACTTACACCACTAATTGGGTAAGGGCCAACAGTCTGATTTTTCGGTCTTTAAAATCCTCCACCTAGTGTTGCATCCAGATACTCTAAGTTGGCGGATTCTGGATACCCAGGCACACACAAACATCATCAGTAGCTATCAAAACAGCGAGTTTTCATTGAGCACATCAACCGCCGATGCAAAGTTTTCAGGATTATTGATGATAGAGTCTGGAGCACTGATCTGAATGCTCGTTCTATTTCTTATGTACAATGAAGACGGCATCATAAAATATGCCTTAAATTGACTTATGTTCCATCTTTGAAGTTAGCTTTTTAAGAGGTAAAGACCATGAAATCTAGAGCTTTTTTTCCTGTGATCGAAATTTGCCTATTATTTTTACGAATCAGCCTATTGGCAAGTATATCTCATGACTTATTAGCGTCGGTTGAGTCAGAGCCAAATAATGATCGTGTGTCTGGTAATGCGGTAAAAATTGGCGAGACTATATACGGGCAACTCGCTTCGGATCAAGATAAGGATTGGTTTCTAGTCAATGGTAACAGTCCGGATGAACTTCCTTTGTCATTTAAGTGCAATCAAGCCGGGTACTACTACTATTATTACAATCCGTATTACTATACTGTCACTGCTTACAACGGCACTGGTGATCAAGTCGCTTCATATTTGATTCCGCTATCGTTCTGTACCCAAAACTTCGGCTCCCCTTATGTAATGCATTTGAATGGATCGGAAAATGGCGTAAAGTCGTTAAGTATTGGCGTAAAGACTGACCCATCTTCGTGTCCCTATTGTTACTATGACGGATTTGCGAATTACACTTCAGAATATTCTCTGTCCTTCTTAACACAAGATACGATCCCAGCGCCGACGGTTATGTCAAAAACGGGGACAGTCACTTTGGGTAGTTGGATACGTAAGGACATTAGACAGCACGCCGACCAAGTGCAACTTAAATTGAAAGGATGTAAAGATGAGAATGTACCAACAATTATTGTTATAAAAGGACGAGGTCTTAAACTTTCTGAAATTACGCCAGAAACTCATGTAGCGTTAGAAATAGGTAATTGGCGATGTGACGCTAGTGGGACATGGCGGAACGTACCTGATAACAAGGGTAATTTGTTTAAGGCACGGAAGCAGCAATAGAGCAAGTAGCTTGGACGAAGTACAACGTAGTCGTGACTGCGTATTACCGGCAGCGTAAAACTGACCGCCGACTAACGACAGTTAAAATGACCTACATGAGGCAACATTGCCGTCTTTTTGAAACAAAAATCGACGGTGTTTATGAGATGCTGCCTCAGGCGTTATTTGTGAGCACCGGGCAGTCAAATCTTGCAATCGAGCATTTTTACGGTTCGATTTGTTTGAATGCAAGACTTGACCCCTTCTTTTCATAGTGCATATCAGAAGATTTTCACCATTAATCCATTCAGATTAAGCGTAGCAGCAAAAGTAAAAAACGTAGGTCGGACAACAGCTTTACCGTTGCCCGACAGGTTGATGTAGGATGATCAATGAGCAAGCAAGTTTAAAGATCGTTCCAAATGGAAACATTGGAATGTCAGGCGCGAAATGCATGAGCCCGACCTAATCGGCTATTTCTCCTTCTCCAAAGGCCTAATATGCCTGAGCCAAATAGCAGTATTGCTGGCGGTACCGGTACAGGGGCAAGCTCTGATGTCGTGCTGCTATTCAAGAAAGCTCCGCCCGCAGCGTTCGCCAAGCCATCGAGATGAAGCGAGTTGATGTGACCGATCAAGTCAACGGAACCAGTATTGCAACCCGGAGCAGAAGGATCACCAGCAAGACAAGTGTTGTAGTCGTATACCCGTGCGCTCCCCAGAGAAGTAAGAGAATTCCCCGCTAAATCTTGCACCGTGAAATAATCGGCTTCAGCCATTTTTAGGGCATCCGTAGAATGAGAGCCTCCTAAATTGTTTGTATCCAAACGGATACGGCCAGTGAAAGTCTGGTTGTTGAGAACAGGGTCAGTTGAGTGGGTGGTCAGGGAAAAGTCCAGGAATGCCAGAGGATAAAACCCACCGTTGGTAAAAGTGAATTTTCCCAGCGCGAATTGGGTGCCGGCGCCGGCAACATTTGTCGAATAGCCTTCAAAGGAAAATGCATTCTGCAGGAAACCGTCGTCATACCCGAAGTCAACCAAGCTCCCGCTTAGGTTGACCGATATACTTGATGGGTTAGTCATTGCATTGGCACACAGTGGATCTCCCCCACATACATCAATGGAGCTCCCGTTTACCAAAAGTTGATGGGAGAATGTGTTTGCCCCGCTTACGAAGCCCCCCATTGTGAGTCGGTTAAACTCAGCGGTAACGGTAACGAGGGCGGCATTTACGCTAGCAGCATTGACCGAAAGCGCGAATGCCGCGATGATTTTGATTTGTTGTGGTTTCATGGTTATTTCTCCTCTTTACAAAGTGGATAAAAAAATGGGGTTGCACGCCAGGGTCCCCTGGATCCTTTGCCCGCCATTTATGATGGATAAAAGGATAGGAATTTTCAACGCCGCTTACCCCCATCCGCTGGTGGAGAATACTTCAAGCTGCCCCGTTTGACAATACGTACCCTTGTCCAATGACGCATGAGCCTGAGCGAGGACTGTATTTCCAATGCAGACCATGAGGCGCTCGGGGCAAGTCTTGCAATCGAGCATTTTTGCGACTCCATTTGCTTGAATTCAGGACTTGACCTTTTCTTTCTTTTTAGATGTGCCAGTTTTGTGTTTTAGTAGGCGCTATTGGCGGTTGACATCAATGACCATTATTGATTGATCATACTCAATGCCACTGCCTCGGCGACCTTAATGCCATCCACGGCAGCCGATAAAATTCCACCGGCATAACCTGCACCCTCACCGGCCGGATACAAACCCTTAGTGTTGATGCTTTGATAATCCTGATTACGTTTAATGCGAATGGGAGATGAGGTACGCGTTTCCACGCCGGTCAGCACCGCATCAGGCATGGCAAAACCTTTGATTTTTTTATCGAATGCGGGTAACGCTTCGCGGATAGCGGTAATGGCATAAGCCGGCAACGCCGAACTCAGATCGGTTAAGTGTACGCCGGGCGTATAGGAAGGCTGTACCGAGCCAAACGCTGATGAAGGTCGATCACTCAGAAAATCTCCCACCAGTTGTCCGGGTGCCGAGTAATTTTCACCACCCAATTTGAAAGCATGTGCCTCCCATTGGCGCTGTAAATCAATTCCCGCCAAAGGATGACCGGGATAATCTTCCGGGGTAATGCCAACCACAATCGCGCTATTGGCATTGCGTTCATTTCTTGAATATTGGCTCATACCGTTGGTGACAACGTGACCCAGTTCAGAGGTTGCTGCAACTACGGTACCGCCAGGACACATGCAAAAACTATAAACCGAGCGGCCGTTTTTGCAATGATGTACCAACTTATAATCCGCGGCACCGAGCAACGGATGTCCGGCATTTTTACCAAACCGGCACACGTCAATCAATGATTGCGGATGTTCGATACGAAAACCAATAGAGAACGGCTTGGCTTCGATATAAACGCCACGTTCATAAAGCATGTTAAAGGTATCACGCGCGCTGTGGCCAACGGCGAGCACTACATGTTGACTCGGAATATAATCGCCATCGGCTAAATACACACCTTGCACTTGATTATCGGTGATTTCAATGGCATCAACCCGGCTTTGAAAACGAATCTCTCCACCCAACGATTCTATTGTTGCACGCATTTGCTCCACCATTGACACCAATCTAAAGGTGCCGATATGGGGTTTACTGATGAATAAAATTTCTTCAGGCGCTCCCGCCTGCACAAACTCCGTCAGTACTTTTCGACCATAGTGGTTGGGATCTTTGATTTGCGTATACAGTTTGCCGTCTGAAAAGGTACCCGCCCCGCCTTCGCCAAATTGCACATTGGATTCAGGATTTAATATGTTTTTCCGCCACAAACCAAACGTATCTTTAGTGCGTTCCCGCACTTCTTTACCGCGTTCCAGGATAATGGGCTTAAAGCCCATTTGCGCCAAAATTAAACCCGCAAATAATCCGCAAGGCCCGGTGCCTATAACAACAGGGCGTTGTGTTAATCCGGCGGGGGCTTGGGCAACAAAACGATAACTTGAATCCGGAGTTAAACTGATATGCGGATCGTCTACTAGGCGATTGAGAATTTCCTGCTCATGACTAACTTCTACATCCACAGTGTAAATAAGCAATATTGCCTCTTTTTTGCGAGCATCGTGCGCCCGTTTAAAAATCTTGAAAGAAATAAGTTGTTCGGAACTCATACCAAGTTTTTTCAGAATGTTTTCTTGGATGGCGATCTCGGGATGATCAAGCGGAAGTTTAAGCTCAGTTATTCTCAACATGATTTTTCGATAGATTCTTAATAAAGAGTCTTAGTGTTGTCAGTCATTTTACCTGAATGGCCTAGTCGTTGTTAGCCAGGAGAACTGTTTGCTGCGATTTGGACTACGGAATGAATCAGTTTTTCATTGATATTTGTTGTTAATTACTATCAAAAAACTTAGGATGCCGGATGTTTTTTGTAGCACATTTCTCATTCAAGGTCTTTAAGTACAAAAATGGCTTATCATATCGAACAAATTAACTAGAGGATCTCCTCCAGAGCTATCACTTAACCCAACCATGATTGATGATAATGAAGCCTAATCAAATACTCATTTCCCTGCTAACGTCTCTATTGGTTGCTTGCGGACAACCTGGGCCGCTTTATTTGCCCAAGCAATCTACTCCCGAACCCGTAAAAACCGAACCCAACAGCAAACCAGAACCCCTCAAGAATTAGTAAATATGGATTCTTTTCACTATCGAAATAATGAGTTATACGCCGAAGATATTGCTATTCAAGATATTGTCCATCAACACGGCAGCCCTTGTTACATTTATTCGCGAGCGACTTTGGAACGGCACTGGCAGGCATTTGACCAAGCATTTGGAAAACATAAGCATTTGATCTGCTATGCAGTCAAAGCAAACTCCAACATTGCCATTCTTAATTTGCTTGCCAGATTGGGTTCTGGATTTGATATTGTCTCCCTGGGCGAATTGGAACGCGTGATTGTTGCAGGTGGTGACGCGAAAAAAATCGTGTTTTCCGGGGTAGGCAAGCGCGAGGATGAAATCCTTGCTGCACTCAAGCTAGGCATCCGTTGCTTTAACGTAGAAGTCAGCGATGAATTGGATCGCATTAATCTTCTGGCTGGACAATTAGGCGTTATCGCACCGGTATCATTTCGAGTTAATCCTGACGTAGATGCTAAAACGCATCCTTACATATCTACAGGTTTAAAAGAAAATAAATTTGGTATCGATATTCAACAAGCCCTGACTGAATATCGCCGCGCTGCCGCCATGCCTAATATCAAAATTATCGGTATTGATTGCCACATTGGCTCACAGTTGACGGAAACCCAGCCGTTTTTAGATGCGTTGGATCGCGTTCTCAAATTAATAGCCGAACTGAAAGCGGAAGGCATTAGTCTGCATCATTTGGATTTGGGCGGCGGCCTGGGAATTCGTTACAAAGACGAACAACCGCCAGAACCCGTTGAATATATTGGCGCCATTTTAGAACGTCTAGGACAGACGGATTTTGAAATTTTATTGGAGCCCGGCCGAGCAATCGTTGGTAACGCTGGCATTTTAGTCACTCAAGTTGAGTATTTAAAACCGACCGCCAATAAAAATTTTGCCATCGTCGATGCAGCAATGAATGATTTGGTAAGGCCTTCTTTGTACAGCGCCTGGCAAGAAATTATTCCCATTAATAAGCAAAGCTCTGCTTCTGAAATGCATTGGGATATAGTCGGGCCGGTATGTGAGACGGGCGATTTTTTAGGCAAAAATAGACCGCTTAACTTGTTACAAGGCGATTTGCTGGCGATTCGATCATCTGGGGCTTATGGTTTTTCCATGAGTTCCAACTATAATTCAAGACCCCGAGTGGCAGAAGTGATTGTCGATGGCCAAAAGGTGCATTTAATCCGAGAGCGCGAAACGATTAAGCAATTATGGGCTGGCGAACATTTGCTACCTTAAGGAGCCTATGAACTTCGAGCCACGAAAAAAAACCGCGGAAAACGACCGCATCCGTATTTGAGCAAATGATTAACTTTACAAAAATGCATGGACTCGGTAACGACTTTGTCGTTATTGACGCTATTAACCAACAAATATCGTTAACGCCGAAGCAAATTCGCTTTATGGCTGACCGTCATTTCGGCATTGGTTTTGATCAATTGTTGTTGGTGGAAAAACCTATCAGTTCAAATGCCGATTTTAAATACCGGATCTTTAATGCCGACGGCAGCGAAGTTGCGCAATGCGGTAACGGTGCCCGCTGTTTTGCGCGTTTTGTGCGTGATCAGCAATTGTCTGTCAAAAATGAGATTCTGGTTGATACGGACTCGGGACAATTATTGTTATGCTTTGATCAGGATAATCTGATTACTGTTAATATGGGTATCCCCAGGCATAAACCTGCCGAGATCCCCATGCACGCAGATCATGAAGCTGATGTTTATGACGTTACCGTCAACAATACCGGGTATCAGTTTGGCGCGGTTTCCATGGGTAACCCCCATGCAGTTATGCAAGTAACCGAGGTAGACACTGCTCCGATCGCAGAATTAGGAAAATTACTGGAAAGTCATGCGCTTTTTCCAGAACGAGCTAACATTGGCTTTATGCAAGTCATTGACCGCAACCATATCAAACTTAGAGTTTATGAACGAGGCGCTGCCGAAACGCTAGCCTGTGGCAGTGGAGCCTGTGCGGCAGTGGTAGTCGGTATAAAGCAAGACTTGCTAGATGACCCGGTGAGTGTTGAATTGCCCGGAGGCCAACTGATTATTAAATGGGCTGGACGAGATCAACCGGTGCTCATGACCGGACCTGCTACCTCCGTTTTTGAGGGACAAATATCGCTATGACTGAACAAGAAGTGACACTAACACCTGCGCAAGTTGAAACTTACTTGCAACAACACCCCGAGTTTTTCAACGAACACCTGCATTTGCTGGAACATATGAGCATTCCGCACCCTAGCGGTAATGCGGTATCACTAATTTCCAAGCAACTGGAGATTTTTCGCAGCCGACATCATGAAATGGAAAGTCAGCTTACCGCATTAATAGAGATAGCACGCGATAATGACACCTCATTTAGTCGCATGCACAAGTTAACTCTGGCATTACTGGACGCCGCTACGTTGGAAGATATTGTCGCGAATCTTGATATTGTATTATCGGATCATTTTCTGACCGATTTTGTGGCAGTGCGAATTATTAAGGACTGCCCGAATGCGGCGATCAGCAATCTATTTATAAAGCCCGGCAGCGATGCTCTGGAGCCCTTTGTTAAAGAACTGGCCAGCAATCAGCCGAAATGCGGCCGACCAACGCTAGCGCAAGCTCGAGTGTTATTTGGCGATGCCGCTTTTGAGGTTAAATCCTGCGCTATTATCCCCATGACATTTACAGAATTGGATGGCATCTTGGCGATAGGCAGCCGTGAGGAGGGTCGTTTCCATTACAGCATGGGAAATCTGTTTTTAACGCAGATGAGTGAATTGATCGGAACCCGACTAATTTCATTGTTACACCAAGCCTAATGCATAGCGATGCAGAATCCAGGCTTGTTGATTTTCTCCACCAGCTAACCGTAGAAAAGCGCGCTTCTTCACACACCGTAAAAAACTATCAACGCGACTTAAATCGGCTAGTTGATTATTGCAACCACAAAGCTATAGAAAACTGGCCGGATTTACAACAAAGTGATATCCGTGCGCACATTGCCGGTCGGCACCGTTTGGGGATGGGGAGTAAAAGCTTGCAGCGCGAACTGTCGGCAATCCGAAGTTTTTATAGTTATCTGCAAAAAAACAATCTGGTTAATATCAATCCGGCCCACTACGTCAAAGCCCCCAAGCAACCCAGAAAGTTACCTAAAACACTGGATGTTGATCAAATTGCCGGACTATTAGATGCAGGCACCAACTCTATTTTAGAAATACGTGATTTGGCCATGTTTGAATTATTTTATTCATCAGGCTTGCGCCTTAGCGAGCTTGCCGGCTTGGATTTGGCAGATATCGACTTAAATGATCGATCATTACTGGTTCGTCACGGCAAAGGCAACAAGGCAAGACTACTACCCATTGGCAGTAAAGCGATCATCGCAATCAGCAATTGGTTAACACATCGGCCAGTCACCGCAGCTAGCGAAGTAGCCGTGTTTATTTCAAACCGAGGTACGCGACTGGGACAACGTAGCATTGAGTTACGACTGACACAATGGTGCAAGCAAAAAGGTATAGCAGAACATATTCACCCGCATATGCTCAGACATTCTTTTGCTAGCCATTTACTGGAATCAAGCCAAGATTTACGAGCAGTCCAAGAGCTGCTCGGGCACAGCAACATTAGTACTACACAAATCTACACCCACTTAGACTTCCAACATTTGGCCGATGTCTACGATAAAGCGCATCCCAGAGCCAAAAAAAAATCCGCTTGAGCTGAGCCGATAGGGAAAAACAGAAAAATCCGTGCTAACATGCACGTCTGTTTTTGATACAAAAAGCAATCTGTTTCATCACGCAGACTTACTTCTTCAAAGGATACCGGAAATGGCAGCAAGCGAATCACTGCAAGATATAAAATCTAAAGGCATACTGTGGGGTTTTGGTATTTTTCTTCTCATCGTTGCCGTTGTGCTTTTTGTGTTAGGTGCGTGGTGGGGCAGAGAGCCTGATCAGTTTAATATTCAAGATGAGGCAGTGAAACGCGCCGAAGAAACCCACTCTACTGAAAATATGCCGGTTGGCTACGTCTACACCAATACGTTGGCACATATTGCCGAGGTACTACTCCACAAAAGTGGCGGTTATATCACTAACGATGTTGCCCCACCGGGCGTTTTGCTGGACAACATTGCCAATTGGGAATACGGCGCTTTAGTTATGTTACGCGATGCTACCTCCGCGTTGCGTAATCACTTTGCCAGAGATCAATCTCAATCAGCTGAAGATGCTGATCTTGCCATCGCAGAACCCTTTTTTTATTACGAACACAATTCTTGGGCCTTGCCTTCTACCGAGGCAGAATATCAGAAGGGTATTGAGTCTTTGCATAAGTATATGCAGCGCTTACAAAAATATGGCGGCCCAGTGAAAAAAGCGCAATTTTATTCTCGAGCAGATAACCTCTGGCAATACACAGAAGTTGTCATCAAACGCCTAGGCGGTTTGTCTACTCGATTGACTGCGAATAGTTCTACCGCCAATTTAGGCCCTGGCTTATCTGACCTAGAGAGAGAAGCCGCAGAACAACAAGGAACTCCGTTATCAAAAATAACTTGGCTGGAAATTGACGACGTTTTCTACGAGGCACGGGGCGCAAGTTGGGCTTTATTACATATTCTCAGAGCAATCAAGCATGATTTTGCAGATATTCTTTTAGATAAACGAGCCATGAGAACTGTCGATATTATGATAAAAGCCATGGAAAACGCGTTACAACCTATTATGAGTCCGATGATTTTGGATGGTGGCGGTTATGGCTTATTTGCCAACTACTCCTTAACCATGGCCAACTATATCGCCAGAGCTAACGCTGCTGCGCTGGACTTGCGCGACATTATGAACAGAGGTTAATTAAAATAATGGACGAACAACTCAACACCAACCTGAGTCAACTAAGCACCTGGAAACGAATATTTTTTATGTTAATTTTTGCTGCCATAGGCAGTTTGGTAAGGATGATATTATGGGCCATCATCTTTTTACAGGTGGCATCGACGCTTATTACTGGTAAATCAAACGAAAATATCCTCAATTTTGGACGCAGTCTTTCAATTTACACCTATCACATTTTGCTGTTTTTAACTTTTAACACTGACACCTTGCCATTCCCATTCGCAGCATGGAACTTAACAGCCGAACTAAAACTACCAGAGCAAAACCCTTACCCTAAATAACCAGGCCCGATAAGTTAGGGTTCGTTCCTCACCCGCCACCTACAACTAACCCAACTTACCGCGTTGTCATTGAGTAATGTCTTCATTGGAATCGCTCCAAGCAAGATAGTCCAATACCATAAGAAAATGACATTGGTATCGGACTAAAAAAGACGGATTCAATTGATCAAAAGTCAGTAAATCAACTTAATCCGACCGTTTTAATTTACAGGTTAAGTTTTTCAATCAGCTCTCTAACTTCTTGTCGCAGTTGCTTCTCGTCAATCTCGCCTTCTAGTCTTGTGTCGGGGTCTGGGTCATATGCATCTGCGGCGATAAAAGTACGAGACAGAAACTCACTCAAGCCAAGTGGATCTTCTAGCGTAAGCGTACTATCCCTTTCGATCTTCCACAGCACCATATAGGCATCGGCGAATTGATCAGCGGTCAACTTTTCATTTGTAAATGCGCGGACAAATTCTAAAAGGGTCGCACTCATTACAAGACACCACTTTTCATATGGTTTTCATACTGCGGAGAACCCGCCACCTACAACTAACCCAACTTACCGCTTTTGATTAGTTAGCCGAGTTTGAGCTCAAGTTGCTTAATGTCTCGTGATCCTCCCTTGTAACTGAGCGTGAAACCAGAAACCGAGGTTGGCCAAGATTCGTCGTAGCAGTACCCCTCCAGAACGTCCAAGTATCCATTCTCCACGAACAGCACAAAACCAGCTCCGTATTCAAGGTTCGGTATTACCGCATCTACATCACCAAGTTGAAGGCTTGCTGCTCTTATAGGCACTGCTACGGATTGATCTACCGCAAAGTATGTAAAGAAGCCGCAGCCGGTCAGCTCCCGACTTTTGATTTGAGAACTCAGGTATTGTAGGCGTAGCACCTCCAGTACCGGGTTCTCGCCAGCGAGTAGCATTTCCATTACATTCTGTTCGAGGTCTTGTAGGTCGTTACTCATAGCCTAAAAGCCGTCCCATTTTTCAGGCTATGCTTCCACAAACATATTCGAATCGAACTCTGCCGGCCAGGAGTCTTCGAACGCCACACCTTCTAATTCGATGACATTGGGAGGTTCATACGCTGACATAAATGATCCACCATACATTAGTTTTTGGTGAGAAAAATTCCAATCCCACTGCAATCTACCTTCATTGTCATCCAGAGGGCGCGGGAAACGAATTGTAGTAAAAAAACCCACATCTGTTGATATTCTCTCTACAACCTGAGCATCATTTAATTGGCTTCTGACGGAACTATCGAATTTGTTATTACCATTAAATATCATAGTTAGAGCAAATCTTTCTTCTTGTGTTAGCTTCATTCGTAAAATGGCCCCATTGAGTTGCACCGATCTGGAAGACTCAGTTTATTTTGATTCCCAGTACAGCGCGGTTAGGTAGATGCGCTAGCCGAAACCAAGTGTACGGAACCCCAATATATTGGGGTTCGCTCTTCACCCGCAACATTAACCCAACTTACCGCGTTTGATCATTAGTTTTCCGAACAATAAATCAGTGGACTCTGAACTCTCTGATCCATCCTCAGTTCTTCGTGATTTTAATAAACTCCAACTTCTCTTCCTGAATGATAACGTCGGGTAACGATTCAAAAATACGAAGTTCGTCCCCAAGGTTAATCACCACCACGTTATAGTCATTTTCGAACTCAAGAGACCTCTGCAAAACCCCTTGTTCCAAAAACCAGTCCAAAACCACCTAGTTTTTCTAAAAAATCGGTGAAATTTAGGCAATATAATTTAGAACATGTGGATTCTTGCGGCCATTTGGCCGCATTCACCCTTTAAAAGGCAAAGCTTGCCTGTGTGGATTGCGTTTTAACGTACAACACAGGCAACCGTTTTAGGTTATACGCCATGGCTTGCAATAGATGCCAAGCATGGGCTTTGGCTAACCCTTGGTAGCGCAGGATCTTGGAGCCAAACCAGCGTGCCTGGCTACCGAAGGTTCGCTCAACGACATAGCGCGCCTGGGTAATTAAGCTATTCCGTTGTTTTTGACGCTTACTGAGAGGCTTGTTTTTTACAGCCTTATCTTGGATGCCGTTTTTGAGGCGTCGCTCTTTCAATACCTGATCGTGTTTCCGGCTACAGTAAGCCTTGTCTCCATGCAATCTGGAACCCGCAGCAATCTTTGCTTTATCGATTAAATCAACCAACGGTTTGCTATCATACCCAAAGGGCACAAGTGCTGGTTAGCTGGCGTGGTCTCGACCGCAATCACCAAACCCTTATCATCCACTAGCGTGTGTTGCTTGTAACCAAACACCGACTTGCCCGCCTTTTTAACCCAGCGCGCATCGGTGTCTACGCCAGGCTGGTTGACTTCCACCACTTGCATGTGAGCTTGGGCATCCGATTCGTCATCGCGTTCTTCGCGGTCATTAACCACTTCGTATGTGGGCTGAGTTTTGGGCTTGCGCGGGCTGTGGGTAATACTGGCATCAACATGGTAACCGGTGGTCAGGGTCACTTGATAGCCCTCAATCTGGCGGTTTATCTGAACCAGCAGTGCATCCCACGCTCCCGCTTTGGTCAGACGGGTTCTAAACCGGGACAGTACGGAGTGATCGGGCACATCCTCTTCCAAAGACAAATCCAAAAAGCGCATGACATGCAGGTTGCTGTTAGCCATGTCCTCAACCGATTCATCACTTAAGCCACCGTTCCAAATACCCACCAGGAGCATCTTGAAAAGAAGCAAACCTGGATACGCCGGACGTCCCGTTACATCCGAGGCGGGTGCATAATGCTGGCGTATAACCGCTTCAATTGCCTTCCAGTCAATCAGGTGATCGATTTGGTTAAGAAAGTTACTTTTGCGGGTACGGTGATTAACGTAAAAATCAGAAAAAGACATTAAAATACACACAAGCCATTGAATGATAAGTCTATTTTATCATAATACATTGGTTTGGTGTAGTGGTGCCGTGCAAAGGTCTCTAGCTATCTAATCATTAGAATTGAGTTGTCCACAGGCGGCTAATACGTCATCACCTTTAGCCATTCTTATTAGAGTCGGGATTTCAAAAGTATCTAATACTGCTTTAAACTTTTTAATTGTATCCAAATCCGGACGCTGATAACTTGATCCAGGGAATGAATTAAAAGGAATCAGGTTTATATAATCACGTTTACCAGACAATAATGTCCCCAATTTTTTTGCATCATCTTGAGAATCATTAAAGTCTTTTATCAGAATATATTCATATGTAATAAATTGTTTTTTATTTAAGGGTATTTGGTCAATATAAGCTAACACCTCATCAAGCGGATATTTTTTATTAATAGGAATGAGTTCATTGCGCTTTTCTGCAAAGGGCGAATGCAGCGATAACGCAAGGTTTACCCCTGGTATTTCCTGACGCCATCGTTTAAGTCCTGGAATATAGCCAGCCGTTGAAATGGTAATTTTTTGAACACCAATTGACGTGCCGTGCTGGGATAAAAAAATTTCACAGGCTTTCTTAACGGCATCAAAATTATGTAACGGCTCACCTTGCCCCATAAAAACAATATTTAAAACCCGCTCTTCTCCAGGCCTATTAATTGCCAACCAACGCCAAGCCTGGAGAAACTGGCCGGCAATTTCACTGGTCGTCAAGTTCCGTTTAAGTCCTTGTTCTCCGGTAAAACAAAAAGAACACCTCATGGCACAGCCAACCTGGGATGACAGGCAAATGGAATATTTATTATTAAACGGAATAAGGACAGTTTCTACTTTATGATTGTCTTTAAGCTTAAACAGAAATTTTACGGTTCGATCATTTGTTGACTCATAAACCGTATCAATTTCGGGTAGAGAAAAGTCGAAATGTTCTTCAAAAAAGACCAATGAACATTTAGCAATATTGTCGTAGCATCGAGTATTTTCTTTTTTCTTATAATGCCAGTTAAAAAGAACTGCCGCTGCTGAGTGGTTTAAATTATTCTGATTTATAACTGTCTCTAAATCAGAATAACTTAAGTCATAAAAAAATTGTTTCAAATAGTATCTCCGACGAATATCGATATTTTACCAACACCAATGACAGTCATTATCAATCTTTTGTTATTTTGATTGCTCGGCTCGCACTTGAATAATGAACCCCAAAAGCATCGCTTATTTGGTTTTGTATGGCCGGACAAAATTTTCATTACCCAAATAAATTTGATTATTGAGTTTCCCCCAAACCGGGGCAAACCAACACCCGACCTCACAAAATCAATATATTCAGGGATCGCCAACGCCCAATTTACACTAAATTGCCCCAGAACCAAGTCAGTCTACAACCATTTTGGTGGGGCGGCTTGACCGATCATGGCCTCATAGCTACTCCATTTCCAATCGATTAGGTTTTTAACCATCCCTGCGCGTAGCGGATTTAACACCAAATAGCACGATAACCCCAGTAGATAACTGTTCTTTTCTACCAAAATAGAGTTATATCGGCCCAGATAAACATGGCCGACCCGACAGTGACGGCGATTGAAACACTGAGTATAGATGCCGCTCAAACGACGCATACCTCTGGACAAATTACCCTCGGCTTCTTCAATGAACACGTGATAATGATTGGGCATCAGACAGTAAGCGTGGCAAACCCAATTAAACCGTAAACAGGCTTCGTCTAAAATGCCAAACTAGGTTTTTCGGTCATCATCCAGACATAAATATCCTGTCCACCACTTCCTCGGGAAGTAACATAATATAAGCCGCCAGCTAACTCTAATCTTAAAGGACTCGCCATGAGACTAATATGGCCGGGGACTTGCCGCAATGTAGGACCCCGCTTTTGTTTATGTACAAATTGCACCATAAGGTAATCGTGCAAACAACTACCTCTCTGTATGTTACTGGGTTAATATTTGACAAATGGTGGTCAGACCTTAAATAGAGACAGAAGACAACTGCCTTGATTGCTGCGAGGTGTGCCTTGATAGGTAGCCAAGAAAACAACTCCTGGCCACCCTAATTACGACAATCTTGTTGATGGTATTATTTATTAAAAATAATATCCGATTGAATTAGTTTGTGGGTATTTACCAGTTTTGCAAAAGCAGTTGCGGGTGAGCCTAGCCCCGCTCCGTCCTGGTCATAATAAAGTTTGCCGGTAGATTTTTCAAAAATCACTCCTTCACCGTTAGCAGCTTGAGCAAGTTTGTTGACCGACACAAAAGTTTGATTAACAAAGTAGCCATTATTAAGTTGAATTTTGTCACCTTGAGCCGACCTAAAAGAATGAACGATATCAACACTGCGAGTGTTATCAAACACAAAGGTGTCAGCACCCTTCCCTCCACTCAAAGTGTCATTGCCATCACCGCCAACAATAATATCATCACCAGCCCCACCAGTAATAATGTCCTTGCCAGACAATCCTTTTAGTATATTGCTTCCAACGTTCCCTTTGATTTTGTCATTAAAAGATGACCCTGTAATGCTTTCTATTGAGCGCAATACATCAGTGTTGCCGCCGCCCGTTACTTTTTGTGTCAACAGATTGGCATAGATTTTTCTTGAAGCACGCTCGTAGGTAACTGTATCGGTTCCGCTCCCGCCATCAAGAACATTGCCCACAAGAGAGCTTTCTATAAGGTCATCGCCGCCACCGTTAGTTAGCCCGTTATTGTTAGACGATTCATCTGATTTGCAAGCTGGATCATTGGGATACAAATTACAGACAAAATTCTTCCATTCATCCTGACTATCTCCGCTGCCTGTGCCTGTTGGTGGTACAGGAGTTTCCACGCTGCTAATCTTTGACTTACCATAAAGATACTGCGCCGCTTCGATATCATAAGGCGCGGGTTTTGTTGGGTAGTAATATGGAATTGTGGTGTAGCTCATAATGGTGTTGTTAACGTTATCCTCGTTTTCTGGTAATTGATGCTTTCCCTCAAAGGGGTGCGCTAACCCAATTGCGTGCCCAATCTCATGCAGTACTGATGTGAATCCTTGCGTGCCGGGAGCTAGTTCGTTATCTCTAAATTTTGCTCCAATAAATATATCGCCAGAAGCCTCATTGGGTAGTTCTTGGTCTGTTGTATCCATAGTGCTCCTGTCTGGCCATAACGGATAAGTGGACGCCCATGCGCCATTATATATTCCAACTTCATCATCATAGGAAAAGCGTATATCTCCAGATTGTGATGCGTTGTCAGGAACCTCTGTAAATGTAATATCAGCAACCTTCTCCCATTCATGAAGAGCAGTGCGAATATTATTTTTTTGTTCCTCAGAAAAGAAGGTGGTGCCAGATGGGCGAGCACTTCTGTATCGATCACCCCATGTTGAGCTGCTTGTTGCAAAACTAAATGTCAATACAGTGCTTGATGACAAGCCTGGCGACCACTTATAGTGGTTTGAGCTTTGCGTACTTATTAATGGATCAATATGCCCATTGCCAGAAAGTACAGCCGCTACTAAAAATAAACCACTGGTCGAGATTGCCATAAAAGTAACTCCAAAAAAAGAAATAGTGTTTATGCGAGCAATTAATACATTGTTCACCAATCCGGTTCATTAATACAACAAACCAAATAAACATACAGTGAACTGTATCACACGATTGAATACTATAAAAAAATGGGAAAGCTCTATAAATCTCAAATTTTTATCGCTTTTTATGCTTTTATGCCTTAATAAGGTACCTTAATTTACGATATGGAAACTGAGGAGTTGACTCATGCGAGCCAGTATAGACATTGACGACCAGTTATTACTAAATGCAAAAAGCTAGGACGTGCAGCAAAGCTATACATTGAATCAGGTATTAGAGGACGCATGGCGCGATTATTTTTCGCACCAATGACTTCCACATGAACCGGTGCAATTGCACGCTTTTCTGGGGCTAGGCTAAAGCCTGGAGTTAATCTTAACAATAATAGGGGCTTGAACGATATCATGGACGAATAGTAATGTTTTTAATGGTCGTTGATGTGTTGGTCTTTGCGCATTTTAGGTCTGTGGTAAAAAATCAAACGTCTAGACTAATTGTTATCATGCAAAAGCGATCAATGCTGCACAGGCTCGAATAGGTGACTATGTTGAGCTGATTGAACTCTAATACCCCATAAGCATCTCTTGTAGCAACAAGCTGTCCTATGCCGAAGTCTAGTAAAATGGTATTCAGCAAATTTCTTTGAGGTTTTGCGCGGCATGGATCATAAACGACTAAGAGTTAAGCTTATAGCCTGCCAACTGTTATGAATCGGACTTTATGCCCCTAACATCATTTCACCCTGTTGTCGCTGGTTGGTTTAACAGCCATTTCGATGGGCCATCGGATGTTCAACGCCTTGCCTGGCCGACAATTCATGCAGGAAACTCGACGCTTATTGCGGCGCCAACAGGATCAGGTAAAACCCTGGCCGCTTTTTTGGCTGCTATCGATCAATTAGTGCAACAAGGATTGTGCTCGCCATTACCTAATGAAACGCAAGTTCTGTATATTTCTCCTTTGAAGGCACTTTCCAATGATATTAATAAAAATCTGGAGGTCCCGTTAACCGGCATTCGCTTTGCCCTGTTGGAAGCCGGGTTGCCGGATGTAGCTATCCGTGCACAAACCCGAACTGGCGACACCTCTGCGGCGGAACGCGCCGGGATGAAACGCAACCCACCGCACATACTGGTTACCACACCCGAATCGCTTTATATTCTGCTCACCTCCGATTCAGGACGAGAAATGCTGGCGACGATCCGCACAGTCATTGTCGACGAAATTCACGCCTTGGCCGGTAACAAACGTGGCGCACATTTGGCTTTATCAATGCAACGTCTGTCGCAACTTTGCCCCACACCGCCAGTAAGAATCGGTTTATCGGCCACGCAAAAACCGGTCGAATTAATGGCCCAATTTCTTACTGGAACGCAACCGTCGCTTTGTACCACTATCGACACCGGACATAAACGTGTCCGCGACTTACAAATTGAGCTAACTGGTTCGCCACTTGAGGCGGTGATGGCACACGAAGTCTGGGCAGAAATCTATGATCGACTCGAACAACTAATAAATCAACACCGTACCACTCTGATTTTTGTCAACACTCGTCGTTTGGCCGAACGCCTGGCGGCGGCCTTGGCAGAAAGGCTGGGGGAAGAGTACGTAACGGCCCATCATGGCAGTCTGGCCAAAGAACATCGGCTCGCGGCGGAACAACGATTAAAGCAAGGCTCTCTTAAGGCCTTGGTAGCAACTGCTTCTCTCGAATTGGGTATCGACATTGGGGAAGTCGATTTGGTTTGTCAGCTAGGCTCACCTCGGGCAATTTCCACCCTTTTACAACGCGTTGGTCGTTCCGGCCACCAACTTGGCGCTATCCCTAAAGGTCGCCTGTTTCCTTTATCGCGCGATGATTTGGTGGAATGCGCTGCTATTCTTGCTGCCATACAAAAAGATGAACTGGATCGAATTTCTGTACCGCGGCATCCGCTGGATGTACTAGCGCAGCAAATTGTGGCAGAAATTGCCTGCCGTGAATGGCATGAAAAAGAGCTTTATCAAACTTATATCGGTGCCTGGCCTTATCGGGATCTCCAGTATGAGCAGTTTACACAAGTGATTAAAATGCTCAGCGACGGTTATCATACTCGCCGTGGTCGTCGCGGCGCTTATCTGCATTATGATGCGGTACATGGTTTGTTACGAGCCCGAAAAGGTGCGCGTCTGACGGCGATGATGAACGGCGGGGCGATTCCGGATCAATTCGATTATGACGTGATTTTACAGCCGGAAGGCCTGTTTGTTGGCACTTTAAACGAAGACTTCGCGTTCGAAAGTATTCCGGGCGATATATTTCAATTGGGCAATAGCTGCTACCGTATGCTCAAGATAGAGCAAGGCCGGGTGTATGTTGAGGATGCTCACGGCCAGCCGCCCAATATTCCGTTTTGGTTTGGAGAAGCGCCGGGCCGTACTGATGAACTCTCTCTTGCCGTCTCTGATCTTCGCGCGGCAATCGATACAAAGTTAGAAAAAAGCCAGGATGTTGCCTATCGCTATTTAACCAACACACTTGCACTCCCGAACGCCGCTTCAGACCAATTAGTTCAATACCTTTCCACTGCCAAAGCTGCATTGACAGTGTTACCAACTCAACAGCAAATCGTATTCGAACGATTCTTCGATGAGACCGGCGATATGCATTTCGTCATCCATTCAACTTACGGCTCTAAAATTAATCGCGCCTGGGGTCTGGCCTTGCGTAAACGTTTCTGTCGACGCTTTAATTTTGAATTGCAAGCCGCGGCCAGTGAAGACACTATCGTATTGTCATTAGGCCCTACGCACAGCTTTCCGCTTAATGAACCGGCCCAATACCTTAAAGCAGCCAGCGTAAAAGACGTGCTAATCCAGGCGCTATTGGCAGCGCCCATGTTTCCGACTCGATGGCGCTGGGTAGCCAATACCGCCCTAGCCGTTCCGCGTATGCGCGCAGGTAAAAAAGTACCAGCATACTTTCAACGCAATGATGCCGAAGACTTGATTGCGGTGATATTCCCGGATCAACTGGCTTGCCAAGAAAATATTACCGGCAACCGAGAAGTGCCTGATCATCCCTTAGTCGAGCAAACGCTCTCTGATTGCTTGCATGAGCTAATGGACATAGAGGGTCTGGAGCGGCTATTGACAGGTATCGAACAAGGTAATATTCACATTATTACCCGTGACTTAACCAGCCCTTCTCCGCTGGCGTTGGAAATACTGAATGCTCGACCTTATGCCTTTTTAGACGACGCCCCGGCGGAAGAACGCCGGACACTTGCCGTTCAGCAACGGCGTTTTTTGACGCCGGAAAGCGCAGCTGATATAGGCCGCTTAAACCCGGAAGCCATCGATAAAGTTTGTCAGGAAGCTTGGCCGGAAATCCGCAGTCCAGATGAACTACATGACGCCCTGGTAATTTTGGGTTTTCTCACAGAAGCAGAAGGAATAAGAGGTACGCCTGAGCATTTAGCTGAATCGCTCTCTAGCAACAGCATAGAATTTATGCGTGACTTAGAGGGGAGCCAACGCGCTGCTACTCTAACAATTAACCATGACAAGCGTTTATGGGTGGCAGCTGAGCGCTTGCAGGTTATGCAAATGCTGTTTCCAAACGCGAGTTTATCCCCGGTTATTCAACCCGTAGACAGCCAAGAAGCCACCGACCAAGAAACCGCAGTAAGAGAAATTATCCGAAGCCGCCTGGAAGGCCTGGGGCCGGTCACAGCCCGACAACTTGCTGAATCGCTGATGTTGGACACAACTATTGTCGAACAAGCACTGCTAGCTTTACAAAACGAGGGCTTTATTATTCAAGGACAGTTTTCTCATCAAAACACGGTTATCGAATGGTGTGAGCGTGGTTTATTAGCACGTATTCATCGCTATACGCTCAAGCAATTACGCAGTGAAATCGAGCCAGTTTCCCCCGCAGACTTTATGCGCTTTTTATTTCATTGGCAGGGCTTGGATGAGCCGGGAGAGGGTCCACTGAACTTACAACAACGCCTGAATCAGCTGGAAGGACTGGGTTTGCCAGCAGCCAGTTGGGAAGCCGATATTTTGCCAAGTAGAATCCATGCTTATCAGCCATCAGATCTCGACCATCTGTGCAGTACCGGCAAAATAACCTGGTTACGATTAAATACCTCTGCTAATCCGGCATTACCAAAACGAAAACAGCCAGCCGGTAAATCGACTTCGATTAGCTTGATCAGCCGTGATAATGTGCACCACTGGCGAGCTTATTCGCCTTTACCAGCAGTTGATACGCAGGATTTATCCAGCAAAGCACAGAAGGTTTATGTGGCGCTCAAATCCATGGGTGCGAGTTTCTTTGAAGAATTACTGCCAGAAACCGGCTTGCTCAAATCCTATCTTGAAGAAGCATTAGCGGAGCTGGCTGCGTGGGGATTGGTGACTGCTGATAGTTTTCAAGGTTTACGCACATTGATTACAACCCAGCAGATTTTGCATCAGCGTAGTAAACGTTACCCAAGCTATGATCCTTTTATTGCATCAGGGCGCTGGTCTTTAATTCGTGCAAATCCTAGCCTTATTGAAGGTGATCGTTATCAACACTGCGAACATATTGCCAAGGTTTTATTACGCCGGTATGGCATTGTGTTCAGAAAATTGCTGGATCAGGAAAACGGCCTTCCCAGTTGGCGGGATTTACTCTACGTATTTCGGCGACTGGAGGCCAAAGGCGAACTACGCGGCGGTCGATTTGTACAAGGTTTTTCTGGAGAACAATTTGCGTTGGCTGATGCCGTCAACACGTTACGAGATATACGTAAAAAATCTAAACCGGGTGACTTAATAGCGATCAATGCAGCTGATCCTCTCAATCTAACTGGTGTGATCACGCCGGGCAAACGGATTCCTGCCCAAGCTAGCCAGCGAATTCTGTACCGCGATGGAATATCAATCGCCATTAGCATTCAAAATAAAATTATTTTTTTAGAAAACGTGAACGCGCAAGCAGAGATGCAGCTCAAAAACGTTTTGATGCGAAGCAAAAAACTCACTCGTTAGCCTTTAAGCAACTATCCGTTAAAAGAACCACTTTTTTAATCCTTAGAAAATTTCATACCCCCTTTCGGCAACAAGCTTCATTTCTCCCAGTTTGCGACCGGATTTTAATAGACTTTATGGAGAAATTTTATAAGCTTCTTATAGACACCAGATTTGCTAAACTAGACCAACAACTCGATCACACCAGAGATAACCATGACGATTACATTAACTGAACTTGCCAACTTTTGTGGCGCCACGATTAAGGGCGGAGACTCATCCGCGATGATCCATTCCGCAGCGGACATTACCGCTGCCCGACACGGCCAAGTAACGCAGCTGACCAACAACCGTTACGCTCACCATATCAAAAACTCACAGGCTTCTGCTTGTATCATTAGCGAGGATTTTGCGATTGAAGGCGTCCCGAAAAATTTAGCTTTGTTGATTTGCAAGGATCCGGAATTGAGTT
Organism: Methylococcales bacterium; assembly: GCA_965247565.1. Taxonomy (GTDB): domain Bacteria; phylum Pseudomonadota; class Gammaproteobacteria; order Methylococcales; family Methylomonadaceae; genus CBDFHF01. The sequence continues at coordinate 601,533 of CBDFHF010000003.1, forward strand.
TTATCAAGGCTGTTGAACTTCTGCATCCCAGCAGAACTTACGGAAGTCAAATAGCGCCGCAAGCCGTGCTTGAAGAAAATATCACGCTAGGTAGTGAAGTTTATATCGGGCCTTTTGCAATTATCGGTGAAAATTCTAGCATCGGTAATAACTGTCAAATATTGGCAGGAGCGTTCATTGGTAAAAATGCAAAAATTGGCAGTAACTGCCGAATCTACCCTTACGCGGTCATTTACGATGATGTAGAAATTGGAGATAACGTCATAATCCACTCCGGCGCAATTATCGGCGCAGACGGTTTTGGTTATAAATTCAGGAATAATGCGCATCTCAAAGTCCCGCAAGTCGGGAATGTAGTGATTGAAGACAATGTCGAAATTGGTGCTAACACTTGCATTGATCGGGGAGCATTGGGTAGCACTATTATCGGTGCAGGCAGCAAGATAGATAATTTAGTACAGATTGGTCACAACAATAAAGTTGGTAAACACGTCATCATGTGTGGCCAGACCGGCGTATCGGGTTCCTGCCATATTGAAGATTATGCCATTTTAGCCGGAAGCGCGGGTGTTGCCGATCATGTCACCATAGGCAAAGGCGCTGTGGTTATGGCACGTTCTGGTGTCGCCGGAAATGTAGCCGCTGGAAGCCAGGTATTTGGTAGTCCAGCCAAAGACAAGAAAACCGCTTATAAAGAACAAATCGCTATAAGCAAATTGCCCGACTTGGTTAAGAAAATAAAGTTGCTGGAAGAAAAAGTAGAGTTGCTTGAAAACAGAGATATAAACAAGCAGATATTTATTTAACTGATTAACTCAAATTTAGAGTTAATTGGGAAGCCCAAAAAAACCCCTCACCGCAACAACGGAGAGGGGTTTTTGATACTTTATTTGCCTGACATTGCTTCGGCAGAACTATTGTTAGTGGTCTTTCTCTTTTCTATGTTGTTGAAAGTTTCATTTTGAAGCTGCTGTACCGTGCCAGTCGCTAAATGTTTAGTTTCATCTTGCTTCAACATCAACACCAAAATAATGGTGGCGATAATCAAACCACCGATGTAAAACCAGAAATAATCTTTTTCTTGTGCTTCAGCCATTTTAAAATCCTCTTCTGTAGTTATTAATAATTTTTATCCCCTCTCCTTATTCAGGAGCAACTCAAAAACAACGTTTCTAAGCGGGTGTCGATTTACTTTATAAACGACGGGGTAATTTTTAACATGAGTTACAGTGTCGTGTCAAAACTATAAATAAAAAATTTTCATCTCTTTATCTTTATTCTTATTCTAACTGTGTTTTTTACTACGCTTTATAGTGCTCATAAAACCATAACAAACTGTAATCATTCACCTAAAATTTAAGAAAAGGACAATTAAGGTAGTTAGCCCAATTAACTAGAGAAATTTCGGTGTTGTAAGCTCGCTCTCTCAAGCCTTGTCCATCTTTACGTTTCCCCGTCGCTTATTCAATTAATCGAAAACGGCGATATAGATTCCATTATCTCGACATGTATAATCAAGCGCTTACGGACTGCTCCCCTCGCGCACTAGGTAACCTTGTCTTACAATAAAAATTGATGAATAATGCAAAACTATAGTTTTTACAGTTACTTAACTGCTACAGTAGCTTATGTATTCCTACTACCCTTTTCGCTGAGGAACATTAAAGCCAATTCTTTGGCCACACCTTTCGTATTTGCCACTCTTTTTTCGATAGCCTGGGCAGGGTACACCACACTGGCCATTCAACACGATGAATTGTTTACTTCAGAAATTCTGCCTTTTGAAACACTGCGCAATGCTTCCTGGTTTTTATTGTTAAGCACTATTATTTCCCGTCAGCAATTCAATAATAACTACGGATTGCTTTTAAAATCGGGGTTAGCCGGTGCTTTGACTGTAGCTATTGTCTTTGTTTTTGCACTCGAAATCTTTGCTGGTTTTCGTGATGTCGTGCAGCAATCTTTGGGGCGTGACATTCGCCTAATTGCCCACGTCGCTTTCGCTATTATTGGTCTGATTCTGGTTGAACAAACCTACCGAAATACCCTCGTAGAATCACGCTGGGGTATTAAATTTATCTGCCTGGGCTTAGGTGCCCTGTTTATTGTTGACTTTATTGTCTACAGCAAGTCTTTATTGTTTGCGAAGCTGGATTCTTCACTCTGGAATTCTCGTGGCTTTCTTAACGCGCTCATCATGCCACTCCTAGCCGTTTCCAGCTATCGCCTGCAATCAGGCTCACTCTCCAAGATCACAGTATCAAGAAAGCTGGTTTTTCATACCACCATACTATTCGGCACCGGGCTCTATCTTATCTTGATGTCGCTAGCAGGTTTCTACATCAGAGACTACGGCGGTAGCTGGGGTGAAATTGCACAAATATTTTTTATCTTTTTAGCTCTGCTAGTTTTATTTATTTTATTCGCATCCGGCAAAGTCCGGGCGATGGCTAAAGTCTACTTCAATAAGCATTTTTTCCATTATCGTTATGACTACCGCGATGAATGGATAAAACTCAGCAGAACCATTGCACAGCTGGATTCCATAAACGAGTTGTCCGGCTTTATTATCAAGACGATGATGAAGCTGGTTGACAGCTCAGGCGGCGGATTATGGTTAAAAAATGACCAAGGCTATTTTTATCTGGCCGAAGATAATAATTTAGGCTTTAATCCGCCCAAACAAATTAATGCCGATAATTCATTAATAACATTTCTTAATGATAAGCAATGGGTTATAGATTTTCCCGAATATTTCAACGATCCTGAAATGTATGAAGATGTCGATTTGTCAGCGTGGCATTCGACAGGAAAAAACGTCTGGCTGATCATACCGTTTTTCCGACAAAATGAGCTGGTAGCCTTTGTCGTTTTATCCCAAGCTATCGTGCCTAGAAAGCTCAACTGGGAAGACCACGATCTTCTAAAAACAGTGGGTATGCAATTAACCAACGCGCTCGCCTTAACCCATGCCAGTGATGCACTGTCAAGATCGCGGCAGTTTGAAGCCTATAATCGGCTTTCCGCCTATTTGGTTCATGATATGAAAAATCTGGTCGCGCAAATTTCACTGATCGTTAGAAACTCAGCCAAACATAAACACAACCCAGACTTCATTGATGATTCCATTGAAACGCTTGAAAACGTAGTCAATAAAATCGAGCATATGCTGGCCCAGCTAAAAAAAGGCAACATAAGCAATGATCAGAAAACCATTATTAACCTTGTTGACATCATCGGCGACGTGCTCATCCAACAAGCTGGCAACAAGCCCGCCTTGCAAATAGTAACAAGGGAAAACCAGGTTAACGTGTTCGGCGAAAAAGAAAAAATGGCTGCCGTTCTTGGACACTTGGTCCAAAATGCACAAGATGCAACTGAAGATGACGGCTCGGTGAGCCTGGAATTATCCAAAAATGAAGATTCAGCGACTATCAGAATAACGGACACTGGCTGCGGCATGGATACCAAATTTATAGCCGAACGCCTGTTTAAACCGTTTGACACCACCAAAGGTAATGCCGGCATGGGCATAGGGGTTTATGAAGCACGCGACTACATATTGAAATATGCCGGGCAAATCGACGTTGAAAGCATCCCTAACCACGGCACAACTTTTATTATCAATCTTCCTTTGGTTAACCGAGCCTAGTCAGTCACTGAAGCAACTCTTTAACCAAAACCAGCGCCGGGTGCTCGCCAAATCATGCGTTGATATCCCGCTCACCTGAACACTCAGATCAAGCGGGATTTTGGTTTTTACCGAAAATGAAAGATCGACTAAACCCGATGGCTGAATGCTTTCAAATCAGCAAAAGGCAATGTGATTAATCACCGTAAACTGTCAGCTTGTAGTCACTGAAAATACCCAAAATACTCTTAGCATGCCAATCAGCATGGTGAACCTTTGTTATACCACCGTTCTTTTTAGCTGCATCAATGCTGCAATCGCCGGAAGATATGATCGCCAGTATGCTTTTGCAAGTAGACTCTCCAACTTTTGAGGCTGTACCATCGTTAGAGGTTACTTCAAAAGGCAAAGTAACATTAGTAATGATTGATCCTACTGGTACATTCGTAGCACAAGCCGTCAAACCAAGTGCCATGCCAGCCAAAGTCATAGTTTTTAATATTTTTTTCATAAATAAGTCCTCTTATATTATTCTCTCCGGACGGAGAAGCCGAAGTATGAACTCAAATATCACTTGAATCAAGCAACTAAACGAGCTAGTCCCGCACGGTTACACGACAACAAAATTTAGTGACCGATCTGCCCATTTAACTTCATGTCCCATTTCTCATTAAGTTCTAGCACTGACTAGCGCGACGAGTTAAGTTTGACTTAGATAGGACTAGTCATAGAGAATAGCCGGTTTTCATTCAAATAGTTAAATGTCTTGATAAAGCATGGATAAAAACGCTTCGTCTCAAAACAGTTTAGTCTCCGTGCATAATTTAACGTTTTCGCGAGGCAGCAAGAAAATATTTGACGATATTTCTTTGGAATTTGAACGAGGCAAGATTACAGCAATCATGGGGCCCAGCGGCACCGGTAAAACTACGCTGTTAAAACTGATTGGCGGGCAACTTACTCCCAATAAGGGTTCAATAAATGTGGACGGCAATAACGTGCATCGATTACGTAGAACAGAACTTTACAATCTACGCAAACGCATGGGCATGTTATTTCAAAGCGGTGCCTTATTGACGGATATGAATGTTTACGACAATGTGGCTTTTCCGTTACGTGAACACACGCATTTGCCAGAGTCGATGATCCGCACCGTAGTATTAATGAAGCTGCAGGCGGTGGGTCTGCGCGGCGCTCGTCAGCTGATGCCCAATGAGCTTTCCGGAGGCATGGCAAGACGTGTTGCCCTAGCTAGAGCTATTGCCTTAGACCCTATGATGATTCTCTATGACGAACCATTTACTGGCCAGGATCCTATCTCCATGGGGGCTCTCGTACATCTTATCAAATCACTGAATAATATTTTAGGACTAACAAGTATCGTGGTATCGCATGATGTACATGAAACATCTGCCATTGCTGATTACATTTATGTACTTTCTGGTGGCAAAATTGTGGGCCAGGGAACACCTTTAGAACTCCAACAGTCTCCGTCGGAGTGGGTACAACAATTTATGACTGGAGCCGCCGACGGCCCTGTACATTTTCATTATCCCGCTAAAGATTATGTCGATGATCTGTTATCTACCGGAAAACGCTATTAACCGTTGCATCCACCAACATGATTGAATTTTTAGAACGTTTAGGGGCAAATACCCGCACAAGCTTTACCAAATTGGGTCGCAGCTCCCGCTTTCTGCTACAGATTGTTCCAGGAATTGTCAGCGTCTTACCCAGACCACGATTACTGCTTAACCAGCTCTATTCAGTCGGGGTTTTGTCTTTTCTGATTATTACTATTTCCGGGCTATTTGTGGGTATGGTGCTCGGCTTGCAGGGCTATTACATTCTGTCTGACTTTGGCGCTGAAGAAACCTTGGGCGTTATGGTTGCTGCTTCTTTAGTCAGAGAATTAGGCCCGGTAGTATCCGCCTTATTATTTGCTGGGCGAGCGGGGTCCGCTTTGACCGCTGAAATTGGTCTGATGAAAGCCACCGAACAATTATCAGGTATGGAAATGATGGCGGTGGACCCCATTAAACGTATCATTTCACCACGCTTTTTAGCCGGACTGATTTCCATGCCATTATTAGCGGCGTTATTTAGTACTGTTGGTGTCATCGGAGGGCAAATCGTCGGCATCGGTTTATTGGGAGTCGATGAAGGTGCGTATTGGTCACAAATGCAAGCCAAGCTGGATTTTCAAGATGACGTTCTCAATGGCGTCCTCAAAAGCCTAGTGTTTGGCTTTGTGACTAGCTGGATTGCCCTGTTTGAAGGCTATGACGCTATACCGACTTCTGAAGGCGTCAGCCGAGCTACCACTCGCACTGTAGTCAATTCTGCTTTTAGTATTTTAGGTCTCGATTTTATTTTGACCGCACTCATGTTTGGAGATAATTAACGTGCAGCATACCAATACGCAAGATACACTCGTCGGTCTTTTTGTGGCCGCGGGCATAGCTGGATTATTTTTTCTTGCCCTACAGGTGAGTAATTTAGGCTCTTTTTCCCAGCAGCATGACGCTTATACCGTCAGCGCCAACTTCGAAAACTCCGGCGGCTTAAAAGTCAAATCACCAGTATCCGTGGCGGGTGTTAAAATCGGTCAGGTATCTGCAATTAAACTCGATACCAAAACGCACCAGTCGGTCGTGGAAATGAGCATTGATGCACAATACAAAACTTTGCCTGACGATACCACGGCAAGTATTTTTACAGCGGGTTTGCTAGGTGAGCAATATATCAATCTTGAGCCAGGTGGCTCTGAAGAGCTTTTAAAAGATAAAAGTAAAATCGAACTAACCCAACCGGCGATTATATTGGAACAAGCCATTGGCAAATTCCTGTTTAAATCAGCAGAGGAAAAAAAATGAGCAAACTCAACGTGATTAACCAAGGTGGGGGGCATTTTCTCATTGACGGAGACCTTACTTTTGCCACTATCGATAAACAAACAGTGAAGTCATTTGCCTTTTTAAATGCCGCCAAAGATATTAGTATCGATCTAAGTCAAGTTTCTTGTACGGACAGTGCCGGTTTAGCGCTGATGATAGAATGGTTAAAGTACTCACGCACCAAGCGCACGCAGTTAAAATTTAAGAACATACCCAAACAATTGTTGGCTCTCGCCCAACTCAGTGGCTTCGACAAAACCAACCATTTCAACGTTCAGGCCGATTAATTCATGTTGATCGCCTAAACCAAAACATTCAAAAATCACTCTGTATGGATAAATTAATTATTACTGGCGGAAAACGACTTTCCGGCGAATTGCGTATTTCCGGAGCTAAAAACGCTGCCTTACCGATTTTAGCGGCAACCTTGTTGTCAGAAAAACCGGTTAGTGTCGGCAACATTCCGCATCTGCATGATATTACCACTACCATGGAGTTGCTTGGACGCATGGGCGTGCATTTGATTGTCGATGAAAAAATGAATATCGAAGTCGATGCCAGCACTATCAACAGCTATGTAGCGCCTTATGAACTGGTAAGAACCATGCGTGCGTCGATACTGGTATTGGGGCCTTTATTAGCCCGATTCGGCGAAGCACATGTCTCCTTGCCGGGCGGCTGTGCAATCGGCACACGCCCCGTCGACATCCATATCAATGGCCTTATTAAAATGGGCGCCGACATTACCGTAGAAGGCGGCTTTATCCATGCGAAAGTTGATCGACTCAAAGGCTGTCGATTGGTTTTAGAAAAGATTACCGTTACAGGCACAGAAAATTTGCTAATGGCTGCTACCTTGGCGGAAGGCACTACCATCATCGAAAATGCCGCGAAAGAACCTGAAGTGAATGATCTAGCACACTTTTTAAACAAAATGGGTGCAAAAATTTCCGGAATTGGCACTGATGTTTTAGTGATTGAAGGTGTTGAAAAACTGGGTCTTGATAGTATTCATTATGACATTCTGCCGGATCGAATCGAAACCGGAACTTATTTGATTGCCGCCGCCATCACGGGCGGAAAAATAAAAGTAAAAAATACCCGACCAGATATTCTAGATGCCGTGCTGGAAAAGCTGATCGAAGCTGGTGCTGACATTACCATGGGTGACGACTGGATCCAACTGGATATGCACGGCAATAAGCCTAAGGCAGTGAGTGTTCGTACTGCACCTTACCCGGCATTTCCAACCGACATGCAGGCCCAATTTACTGCAATGAATGCGGTTGCAGATGGTGTTGGAATCATTACCGAAACCATATTTGAAAACCGCTTCATGCACGTACAAGAACTTCAGCGCATGGGAGCCAACATTAGACTGGAATCGAATACTGCCATTTGTACGGGTATTGACAAACTCATGGCGGCGCCCGTAATGGCAACCGATTTAAGAGCCTCTGCGAGTCTGGTCATAGCAGCATTAGCTGCCGAGGGCGACACTCTGGTTGATCGCATTTATCATATTGATCGCGGCTATGACCATATTGAAGAAAAGCTGTCGCAACTGGGTGCTATCATCCGACGTGTCCCTAACTAAGGTTTGTCTATGTTAACGATTGCAGTATCCAAGGGCCGCATTTATGAAGAAGCTCTCCCCCTGTTGGCAGATGCCGGTATCGCGCCGATTGATGATCCTAACAAATGTCGCAAGCTGATTTTGGATACCACCCGCGATGATGTGCAATTAATCATTATTCGTGCAACCGATGTACCCACTTTTGTTGAATATGGTGCAGCAGATTTAGGTATCGCTGGGAAAGACGTGTTGTTGGAACATGGCGCGGAAAATCTATATGAGCCTTTAGATTTAAAAATTGCCGGCTGCCGGTTGATGACTGCGGCACATAAAGACGCGCCGGAAATTGCCGGGCGTGTGCGAGTAGCCACTAAATATGTAAAAACTGCACAACGTTACTTCGCCGATAAAGGCATCCAAGCTGAGATTATTAAGTTATATGGTTCTATGGAACTAGCGCCTTTAGTTGGTTTAGCGGATTGTATTGTAGATTTGGTCGATACAGGAAATACTTTAAAAGCGAATAATTTAGAGCCGCGTGAATTAATTATGAATATCAGCTCTCGGCTAATTGTTAATAAAGCTGCCATGAAAATGAAAAATGCGGCCATCCAATCATTACTGGATCAGTTTGAAAAAACACTTGCTTTGAGATAAGAAAGATTATGCCAACTGTAAACATGACTCGGCTTGATAGTACGACGGCTGATTTTGATCAGCGACTACAACAGTTGTTGGCTTGGGATCAAGCTGACGATTTGGATATGCATCAGCGGGTTTTAGCAATTATTGCCGATGTACGCAAAAACGGCGACAAAGCAGTCATGGAATACACCAACCGCTTCGATCATCGAAATATTCAGCAAGCGAGTGAGTTAGAATTATCCAAAGCTGATTTGCAAATGGCGTGGCAAAATCTACCGACAAAGCAAGCGCAGGCGTTGCAAGAAGCCGCAGATCGTATTCGCACATACGCAGAAAAGCAAAAGCTCGAGTCCTGGCAGTTTACCGAAGAAAACGGCAATTTACTCGGACAAAAAATTACCCCACTGGATCGTGCCGGAATCTACGTCCCAGGCGGCAAGGCGGCCTATCCATCTTCGGTATTGATGAATGCCATTCCAGCTAAAGTGGCAGGTGTAGAAGAAATAATTATGGTGGTGCCCACGCCGAACGGCGAAACTAATCAGATGGTTTTAGCGGCAGCTTATCTGGCTGGTGTAGATCGTGTTTTTACGGTAGGGGGAGCTCAAGCTGTCGCCGCCCTGGCTTATGGCACAGAGACTATACCCGCAGTTGCAAAAATCGTCGGTCCTGGCAACATTTATGTTGCCACTGCAAAGAAACTGGTTTTCGGTCAAGTCGGTATCGATATGATTGCAGGGCCATCGGAAATATTAATTATTTGTGACGGTAAAACCAATCCGGACTGGATTGCTATGGATTTATTTTCCCAAGCCGAACACGATGAAAATGCCCAAGCTATTTTGATTAGCGATAATGGCAACTATCTGGACGCGGTTGCACAAAGCATCAACAATCTACTGCCCAGCATGGAGCGCGCAAATATTATCAAAGCCTCCTTGGCTGCTCGTGGTGCACTAATTAAGGTTGCCAGCTTAGTAGAGGCTGCTGAAGTCGCCAACACTATCGCTCCTGAGCATTTGGAACTATCGGTTGCGGAGCCCGAAGAATTATCTAAGCAGATTCGCCACGCAGGTGCTGTTTTCATGGGCCGCTACACCGCAGAAGCGCTCGGCGATTATTGCGCTGGCCCTAATCACGTATTACCCACATCTGGAACGGCACGTTTTTCATCGCCTTTAGGCGTTTATGATTTCCAAAAACGTACCAGCTTGATTAATTGTTCTGAAACGGGTGCCTCTGCGTTGGGCAAAATTGCTTCAACACTGGCGCGTGGCGAAAGCCTGACTGCACACGCGCGCTCGGCAGAATATCGCAGCAAATAGTCGCTAAGTCAGCAGAGTGCTGAAAAAAGCATTAGCCAGGGAGAGCTGCCAAGACCCGATCACAGTCTTAGCGTCTAACTTTTTTTAAATCTGTCAACACCACACCCCTTCATGCAAAATGATCTGATTTCGTCCGTGTTCCGAAAAGAAGTGCTTGCCATGTCCGCCTATAAAGTTGCTGATGCCACTGGCATGATCAAGTTGGACGCTATGGAAAATCCTTATAGCTGGCCGGAAGAAATTAAACTTCAATGGCTGGCAACAATAAAAGATTGTCCGTTAAATCGTTATCCTGACCCCACTGCCAGTCAACTTTGCGAAACACTAAGACAACTAAATCAAATACCAGATCATTTACACATATTGCTGGGCAATGGTTCTGATGAAATCATCCAGCTATTGCTGATGGCTTTACCGACTGGCGCAACTGTATTAGCGCCAGATCCCGGGTTTGTTATGTACAAACAACTCAGCAATTGCTTGGGACTTAATTACTACGGCATACCCTTGCTGGCAGATAGTTTCGAGTTGGATTTGCCTGCTACGCTGGCAGCTATCAAAACATATCAGCCTGCTGTTATTTTTCTGGCTTATCCTAATAATCCAACCGGCAATTTATTCAGCGTAGATGCTATTAATGAAATCATTAACGCCGCATCGGGCTTGATTATTATTGACGAGGCATATGCTCCGTTTGCCAATGCTAGTTTTATCAATGAGTTAGATGGACACAGCAGTTTATTGGTAATGAGAACGGTTTCCAAATTAGGGCTAGCAGGACTGCGATTGGGCTACTTGCTCGGTCACATAGCTGTTATCGAACAGCTACACAAAATCCGTTTACCTTACAACATCAACACACTCACCCAATTTACGGCCGACTTTGCCTTAAACAACAAGGCACTCTTTGATAAACAAACTCAGCAAATCTGCTTTGAGCGGACGTCGGTTTTCAATCAACTCAGTTGCTTGGAAGGAATTACCGCTTATCCCAGCGCGGCAAATTTCATTTTATTTAAAACACCCCAATATCGGGCTACTGAAATTTTCACCTCTATTAAAGAACAAGGAGTGTTAATTAAAAACCTTAGCCCGCAAGGCGGATTGCTCTCTGATTGCTTGCGGGTCACCATAGGCAAGCCGGAAGAAAATAATTCATTTATCAACGCCTTAACAACAAGCCTGCTAGCAACATAATCTGCAAAAATCAATTATCGCTTCCCAACACCTGCTGGTTTTAGATTATTTTACTGCTTAAGAGCTAATCCTGATCAAGTTCATATACTTATCAATCCAGACAAATAACCATGATTAAACAAGGCTATTGGATAGATAAGCTCACCTCAAACAAATCGGTATAAGCACTTCAAATCCACCATGATCTAATGGTATATTGGCGGAAAATAAAAAAGTGCTTGTTCAAGCACACAAAACAGGAGAGTTCTATAATGAATAATCAAGGCGTCGATAAATCCAAGCGACAGTTTTTAACTTCTGCGTTAACTGTCGTGGGAGCTGTTGGTTCGGGGTATTTAGCTGTACCTTTTCTTTCGCAAATGCAACCCAGTGTTAAGGCCATGGCGGCTAGCGCACCTGTCGAAGTCGATATTAGCAAAATGGAGCCGGGGCAAATGATCCGGGTCGCGTGGCGCGGTAAGCCAGTTTGGATTCTCAATAGAACACCAGCCGTTCTGGAAACATTAAAATCAATCGACAACGAACTCAGGGATCCGCTATCTAATGAATCTATTCAACCGGATTCTAGTAAAAATGTAATTCGCTCGATTAAGCCTGAGATATTTGTCGCTGTTGGTTTATGCACCCACCTAGGCTGCTCTCCAACATTTCGCCCTGAAATCGCCCCTAGCGATTTAGGCGAAAAATGGAAAGGCGGTTTTTTCTGTCCCTGCCATGGTTCCTGGTTTGATCTTGCCGGCCGGGTTTATCAGGGTGTACCTGCCCCCACAAACTTGGAGATTCCTCCTTACCGCTACATCACGGATACCTTGCTCATTGTGGGTGAGCCAACAGAGGAGAAAACGGCATGAAACCTTCACGTCTAACATTATGCGGCAACTGGGTTCTAGAGCGCTTTCCGCTTACTAAACTCTGGAACGAGCACATGGCGCAATACTACGCGCCAAAAAATTTCAATTTTTGGTACTTCTTTGGTTCTTTGGCGCTATTGGTTTTGGTCAATCAGTTCATCACCGGCATTTTGTTGACGATGAACTACAAGCCGGATGCGAAACTTGCATTTGACTCCGTCGAATACATCATGCGAGACGTTAATTGGGGATGGCTGGTGCGCTATATGCACTCAACTGGCGCTTCCGCGTTTTTTATTGTTGTTTACCTACATATGTTTCGAGGGATGATTTACGGATCATTCAAACATCCACGGGAATTAATTTGGATTTTTGGCATGTTCCTGTTTGTCGCATTGATGGCAGAAGCATTTATGGGCTATCTACTGCCTTGGGGGCAAATGTCCTATTGGGGAGCACAAGTTATTATCTCTCTGTTTAGTGCGATTCCAGTGATAGGCGATGAGCTGTCATTGTGGATTAGAGGAGATTATGTAGTTTCTGATGCCACCCTTAACCGATTCTTCGCCTTTCATGTGATTGCTGTGCCACTGGTTTTAGTGTTGTTGGTTTTTTTGCATATTGTGGCCCTACACGAAGTCGGCTCCAACAATCCTGACGGAATAGACCTTAAAAAAGTAAAGCATACAGGTCGTCGCCATGAAGATGAAAGCGTGTCTGCCACTAATATCGATGTTAAAGATGAAAATGGCATTTATTTGGATAGCGTACCCTTTCACCCCTATTACACAGTTAAAGACTTAGTAGGCGTTGGGGTGTTTTTATTCTTTTTTGCCACGGTTATTTTTTACATGCCGGAATTGGGCGGGTATTTTCTCGAGCACGCCAACTTTATTCCTGCGGACCCCATGAAAACCCCTGAACACATTGCCCCAGTCTGGTATTTCACACCGTTCTACTCCATTTTACGGGCGATTCCGGACAAATTTGCCGGTGTAATCGGCATGGGTGGTGCCATTGTGGTTTTGTTTCTATTGCCATGGCTGGATCGCAGCAAAGTTAGGTCGATTCGCTACCGCGGCGGCATTTTCAAAAAGGCGTTGTTGCTTTTCGTTGTCAGCTTTATTTCTCTAGGGTACTTAGGCACTCAGCCGGTAACGCCAACATACACCACGTTGGCACGACTTTTTACAGCGATCTATTTCGGCTTCTTTTTGTTGATGCCTATCTACACCCGGTGGGAGAAAACTAAGCCTTTGCCTACTCATCTGACACATCACAAATCCATTGAGGAGCAAATTCCGGTGCTATTGGAAACACTGGATGAAATCATTGTAAAACGCCCAGTAACGACAGAGAACGGTGCGGTGGTCCTGAGCAGAAGGCCTAACTACAAAGGTATTCTCAACGTCATCATTCGATTAGCAAAAAAATTAAAAGAGAGCCTCGATTGATATGAAAAATTTAATCTCGTTGTTTTTATTTTTAACCCTGTCTTTTGGCGTGGCTGCATCAGAAGGTGTAGAACTACAAGAAGCAGATATTGATCTTTCCGACAACAGCTCATTGCAGCGGGGCGCCAAGCACTTTGTCACGTATTGCCTTGGTTGCCATTCAGCCAAACAAATTCGTTATTTACGGATAGCGATTGATTTAGGTGTAGAAGAGAAGAAGATGCTTAAAGATGTTGCCCCGGAGGGAGCAAGTATCTACGATCAAATGCACAGCGCCATGAACGCACACGATGCAGAAAAATGGTTTGGCGTACAACCGCCTGACTTATCTCTGATTGCACGATCGCGAGGTGCTGACTGGTTATATAGCTATCTGAAAGGATTTTACGTTGATAAAAGTAAACCACTAGGTGTAAACAACACCGTGTTCCCGGATGTGGGTATGCCCAATGTTCTTTGGCAGTTACAAGGCGAGCAGCATGGCGTTGTAAAAATGATTGAAGGAAAGCAAAAAGTAGAAAAGTTAGTTATCAACGAACCAGGCACCTTGAGCACTAAGGAATTTGATCAATTGGTTAATGATCTGGTCAATTTCTTGGTCTATGTAGGTGAACCCGTGCAATTGGAAAGGAAAAGTATGGGCAAATATGTATTATTTTTCATTTTAATGTTTTTAGCAGTTTCTTATCTTTTGAAAAAAGAATATTGGAAGGACGTACATTAGCTCGTTAAGTAACTTCCAGAAAATCAAAGATTTTTCTGGAAGTACCACTTCAAATCCGCCGTAAAACACTACTCATACGCTTTAGTGATACAATGCCGATCCATACCGCCCAACACGTACAAAGAGGTTGTTATTCGTGGCAAATATTATTACCCGCAAATCTGTAATGACGCTTTTCTCATCTCCAACCTGTGCGATGAGCCACTGCGCACGATTTGTTCTACACGAAAAAGCAATAACTGCCGATATAGAATTCTACGACCCGACCAATCCCCCCGAAGATTTACTGGAACTTAACCTTACCGGTGTGTCGCCTACATTGATAGAGCGAGAATTGGTGCTCTACGATTCTCGGATCATTATGGAATACTTTGACGAGCGCTTTCCACATCCGCCTTTACATCAAATGGATCCCGTATCTCGTGCAAATGCACGAATGTTGATTAAACGTATAGACCAGGACTGGTATCAGTTACTTGACGAAATTTTGAGCTCCGGGGAAAAAAAATCGGCCCGTGCTAAAAAGCAACTAAAAGAAAGTATTTTGTCTGCGGCACCCATTTTTTCAGCTAGACCTTTTTTTATGAGCGATGAATTCTCATTAATTGATTGTGTCATAGCGCCATTATTGTGGCGTTTGCCCACTATTGGCATCGACATTTCCACTCCTAATGAAGCGATTTCTAATTATGCTCAGCGCATGTTTAGTAGAAGCGCTTTCAAACGCAGCCTTAGCGATCAAGAAAAAGAAATGATGGTTGAAATACCCAAATGACATCTTTAAAACCCTATTTAATCCGTTCTATTTACGAATGGATTGTTGACAATAATCTAACTCCACATCTTTTGGTCGATGCGGAATACAGCGATGCCTACTTACCTAAAGAATTTATCGCTGATGGTAAAATTGTTTTAAATATCAGGCCTGAAGCCATACAGGGCTTATCGTTAGGCAATGATGGAATTGAATTTAATGCCCGTTTTAGTGGCACACCGATGCATATAAAAACGCCTATAGCTGCTGTAATGGCGATTTATGCAAAAGAAAATGGTAAGGGAATGATCTTCGACCAAGAAGAAATGGACGGCGACAATGAACCACCGCCGGAAGAAAGACCACCAAGTAAACCCAATTTGCGGGTCGTTAAGTGACTTTAAACGGGGTTATTAACTTTTTCAAAAAGCATAACCTTCTAGTCATGCCATCTATTAACGCTACCCCAGTTTAAATCCGACAAAAAAACCACCCGCGCCGCTTACCCCTTTGCTGGTAATCCGAGTCACGCGATCTATTAAAAAACCACCGGAACTTTTGACTGCTTCAGTTGCAGCATTGGCAGCATTCTGCAAATTAATATCCGATATACTGGTAATACCGTAATACTCACCTACAAACATCAACACAATCGCCGCACCGCCTAAAAATAATGCGGTACGCAGCATTTTTTTTGCAAAATAACCGACAGCCATGCCGATTACAAAAGGTGCTCCCACATTTCCCAGTAAAAATGCTGAGGAAAAAATGTCATTAGAAGCTGCTGTGTCAATTGTGTTATTCATGGTTATTGTTTTCCAATGTTTATTTTTATAACAAATAATGGCCGACGGGATTAAAAGCAGGTCCATTGTAATACAAAAAAAATCGGGGCTGAATTGCATAATGTTTTTGGCCGTTAATAGCACGGGTAGACCAATTATTAATTAGCAACTAGATGAACGCTTGCGCCTTTAGACTTTAGGCTTTAACCTTGCCATTTTTCATTGACATCTAACTATATGAATGCTGAACCTTGTACTTATGTAATTTTTGGTGCTACGGGAAATCTCTCCCGCATTAAACTGATGCCGGCGTTGTATCACCTTGATGTGGCTAATCGACTCCCAGAGGGCACACAAATTCTGGCTATAGGCCGCAGACCTTGGGATCAGGCAACATGGCTCGCAGAAGTCAAAGATATGGTTCAGGCCAAAGCTAATAATGATTTTGACGAGAAGGTATTCCAACGCTTTAGTAATCGGTTGTATTACCATCAGGGCGATATTCAGCAACCGCAATGTTATTCGGAACTAGCCGAAAAACTTAACGACAAAAAATTCCCAAAAAACATTGCCTTTTACCTGTCAATCAGTCCATCGGATTTCGGCCCCGTGATGGAAATGCTCAGCGATAATAGCTTGTTTTATGAAGAATACGGTTGGCGACGGGCAATTATCGAGAAACCTTTTGGTTACGATTTAGATAGTGCGCAAGCGTTACAAAAACGTATCAGCCAATATGTCACCGAAGACCAAATTTACCGCATCGACCATTACCTGGGTAAAGGCATGGTCCAAAACGTTCTTGTATTCCGTTTTGCCAACGTCATGATGGAACCACTATGGAATCGTAATTATATTGACCATATTCAGATAACCCATTCTGAAGAACTCGGTATCGATAGCCGCGGTGATTACTACGACACCGCTGGAGCCATGCGTGACATGTTACAAAGCCATTTGTTGCAGTTATTAACACTGGTCACAATGGAGCCACCGGTTTCTATGGAAGCGGAGGCCTTACGAGACGAAAAGGTCAAGGTGTTAAAATCCATACGTCCGATAGCCAAAGAAGCCGTTCATGCCTGCGCGTTTAGAGCCCAGTATGCCAAAGGCAGTATTAAAGGCGAAAAAGTAACTGGTTATTTACAGGAAGATAAAATTCCCGCCAACAGCGTCACCGAAACTTATGCTTCAATGAAGCTATATATCGACAACTGGCGCTGGCGCGGAGTGCCGGTTTATATGCGTACCGGCAAGCGGATGGCTAAAGCACAATCTACAATTTCTATTTGTTTCCGACATCCACCGTTGCAGTTTTTTCGGGACACGAATGTACAAGACATGAATCCTAACTGGGTGATACTCGGCATACAGCCCGAGGAATGTATTCGCATTGAAATGACCGTGAAAGAACCCGGTTTAGAAATGCAAACCCGAGTACGCAGCTTAGATGCCAGTTTTCGAAATGGCGATGAAAAAGCTATCGATGCTTATGAGGATCTGCTGTTAGACGTATTAAAAGGGGATCGCTCGCAGTTTCTGCGTTTTGATGAAGTCGAATATGCCTGGAAGATTGTCGATCCTATTTTGCAAAGATGGGCTATTGAACGCGACCATATCGCGACTTACCCAGCCGGCTCTTGGGGGCCTGAAGATAGTCGATTGTTCGACAAAGAAGGACAATATTGGCGCAGCTCATTAACACCTGAGGTTAAGTAAATGCAAAATAATAGTCGATGGCATTGCTTAGATACTGCCGAACAAGTTGCTAATGCAGTTTATCAACGTATTCTTGATGCCGCAGAGATAGCGATTGCCAAACGAGGGAAGTTCAAGTTAGTTTTGGCGGGTGGCAGTACCCCAGAAAAGGTTTATCAATTATTAAGTCGATCCCACGCAGATTGGAGCAAATGGCATATTTATTACGGGGATGAGCGTTGTTTACCCGCGTCAGATAAGGACAGAAACAGCACTATGGCAACTCTGGCTTTTCTAGGGAAAGTAGCCATTCCTGCTGCACAAATTTTTACCATTCCAGCAGAACTGGGACCGGAACAAGGCGCATTACAGTACCTCGCTACCGTTGCAGAAGCACTGCCATTTGACATGGTTTTGTTGGGCATGGGGGAAGATGGCCATACGGCTAGCTTATTTCCTGGCCACCCGCACTCGCCAGAAGAATTGACTCATGCGGTTTACAACTCACCGAAACCGCCACCTGAGCGTGTATCGATTAGCGCAAAGGCATTAAGCAACAGCAGTGAATTAATCTTCCTAATTACAGGAAGCAATAAACAGGATGCCGTAAAAGCCTGGAAACAAGGCGATGATTTACCAGTGGCCCATATCCTCACGGCCAATCCTTTTGATATATATATTGATAAAGAGGCTTATACTATTTGATAGTGCAACTTATTTTAATTCCCATAGTCCCAACGGGAGTTAAAAGCTGGCATTTTATCTATGTTCGACGTTTCTGTTCAGTGCCGAATGCAGCAAAATTTGGTAGGCCGTACTCGTTTTTAATCAGATATTAATTACCGGCTAACACGACCAAGTGCAAAAACTGCCGTTGGGTATATCAATATCAAATTTGTAGACACTCCTAAAAACGCGCACTATGAAGCCATGAAATTAATGATACCTGTTCGGCATGCTCGGGCAGGTGAATGCAAGCCAAGTAACCTATGTTAAATAGTTACCAACTATGAACAACAGACCTAACTTTCCAAACATTGGTAAAGTAGTTTCGGTACGCGGAAGCGTGGTGGATAGTCGGTTTGACCAGCAATTACCGTCTATCTATTCAGTGTTGCGAACGGGTGAAAAAAAACAAATCATCATCGAAGTACTCGCACAGTTGGATGCTTATCATGTGCGCGGTATCGCTTTAACGCCAACTCAAGGCCTCGCTCGAGGTATGTTTATAGAAAACACAGGCGCCCCTTTAAGTGCACCGGTCGGTAAAAACATTCTCTCGCGCATGTTCGACGTGTTTGGTAACACCATCGACCGTCAGGCAACGCCAGCCGACATTCAATGGCGCTCTGTGCATCGGGCCTCGCCGCCTCTGGCAAGACGCTCAACCCAATCAGAAATTTTTGAAACAGGCATTAAGGTTATAGACGTATTGGTGCCGCTAGAGCGAGGTGGCAAGGCCGGATTATTTGGCGGTGCGGGCGTAGGAAAAACCGTGCTACTCACCGAAATGATCCACAATATGATTGGACATCAGCACAACCCTTCAACATCACTCAGCCCAGGTGTCAGTATTTTTTGCGGCATCGGGGAACGCTGTCGCGAAGGCGAAGAGCTTTACCGTGAAATGAAGGAAGCAGGTGTACTATCGAACATGGTAATGATTTTCGGGCAAATGAACGAACCTCCAGGCGCACGTTTTCGAGTGGGTCACGCCGCATTGACCATGGCGGAGTATTTTCGGGACGACGAACATCGCGATGTGTTGCTGCTCATAGATAATATTTTTCGCTTTATCCAGGCCGGCATGGAAATCTCTGGCTTAATGGGACAAATGCCCTCAAGACTAGGTTACCAACCCACTATGGGCACCGAGTTATCCGGACTTGAGGAGCGTATCGCCAACACGGACAATGGCGCCATTACCTCAATCCAGGCAGTTTACGTGCCAGCGGACGACTTAACTGACCCAGCGGCGTCTCATACTTTCTCGCATCTATCAGCTTCTATTGTTTTATCTCGTAAACGCTCCAGTGAAGGACTATTTCCAGCCATTGACCCCTTGCAATCCAATTCGAAAATGGCCACACCCGGCATTGTTGGTGAGCGGCATTACCGTTTAGCCCAAAAAATTCGCCGAACCCTCGCACAATATGAGCAACTTAAAGACATCATTGCCATGCTCGGCCTGGAGCAGCTTTCGCTGGAGGATCGCAAGGTAGTCGCCCGTGCCCGGCGATTGGAACGTTTTCTTACCCAACCTTTTTTTACCACCGAGCAATTTACCGGTTTAAAAGGTCAATTGGTCAGCCTAAAAGACGCTTTGGATGGTTGCGAGCGGATTTTGAACGATGAATTCAAGGATTATCCCGAAAGTGCGTTGTATATGATCGGCAAAGTCGATGAAGCAAAAAATAAAGTAAAATCAGGCAATTTTAATGTCAATGACCCGGTCGACTCATGAACCTTAAAGTACTATTGCCATTCCAGATTTTCGCCGAAAAAACAGCAGTCTCACGGATTATTGCGGAAACACGTCAAGGTTCATTTGGTTTGTTGCCACGTCGACTTGATTGTACTGCCGCCTTGTCGCCGGGAATTTTAATCTACGAAACCGACAAGGAAGGTGAGAGCTACCTCGCTATTGATGAAGGCGTCCTGGTTAAGACCGGCCCGAACGTGCTAATTTCAGTGCGAAGAGCAATTAGCGGGACAAGCATTGCGCAATTACGTGACGCAGTAGCACAGGAATTTTTGACGCTGGACGAAAATGAACAAACTGTTCGCTCGGTCATGGCGAGGCTGGAAGCCGGATTTTTACGTCGATTTGCGAATTTTCAGCATGGCTAAAAAACCCAAAAACACATCAAAAAGTACGCCTTCTTTTGTAGATCAAATAGACAGTAAAGCGTCACGCAAACTTAAAGCAAGACGCAATAACATACCCGGCATTTGGTTCGGGCTCGGAATGATGGGATTGATCGGCTGGTCGGTGGTTGTTCCGACGTTACTCGGCGCCGCACTTGGATTGTGGCTAGATAAACATTACCCGGGCCAGCACCCCTGGACACTGGCTCTATTGATGACGGGACTTGCCATTGGCTGTTTCAACGCCTGGCTTTGGGTCGATAAGGAAGATAAAGCCATGCGGAATTCTCTGGATAATAAAGATGACCCTGAATGAAATGCTGCCACTTTTACTAGTCACTGGATTCGGCGGGCTGTTAGGATTAATTTTCTTCGGCGGGCTATGGTGGACAGTGCGAAAATCTTTGTCGTCAACAAGACCCGCGCTATGGATTTTATCTAGTTTCTTAGTGCGTATGGGGGTTGTCCTGATTGCATTTTATGTTGTCGCTGATGAGCAATTGATACCATTACTGTTGTGTTTGCTTGGATTTATCATGGCACGTTTAGTTGTCACCTGGCTTACTCGAACCAGCACAGGTCGAAATCAACCGAACGCAGGAAAACTATAATGAACCTTAGCCCCGATCAGATAATTTTTTGGCAATCCGGTATTTTTAAACTCAATGCCACCATTGTTTATAGCTGGGCACTCATGTTGATATTGGCTGTTGGTGCAAAGCTTATCACCCGTCATCTTTCCACGGATCTGAAACGTTCGCGCTGGCAAAATCTGCTGGAAATCATCGTCACCACTATTGAGAAACAAATCAAAGAAGTAGGACTACAGAAACCGAGACAATATCTTGGCTTTCTGGGAACACTTTTTTTGTTCGTTTCTATGGCCACTCTGTGTACCGTCATCCCAGGATTTGAACCGCCGACAGGCTCGCTATCTACGACTTTTGCACTCGCACTGTGTGTATTTGTTGCCGTGCCATTCTTTGGCATTATGGATCAGGGCTTAGGGGGTTATCTTAAGTCTTACGTCGAACCCACTCCGATCATGTTGCCGTTTAATATCATCAGTGACATCTCCCGCACATTGGCGTTGGCTGTCCGGCTGTTTGGCAATATGATGAGCGGGGCGATGATTATTGCGATTTTACTAATTATTACGCCGTTCATTTTTCCGGCGCTGATGACCGTACTCGGATTACTCACCGGCATGGTGCAGGCTTATATTTTCAGCATTCTGGCCGCCGTTTATATTGCCGCCGCAACTCGAACGACCAATCCGGATGAAAACACCACATCCAACAATTAAAATTTTTCATTCACTTTAAGGATACCTTATGGATAGCATGACCATTATTGCAGTTGCATCAATTGTGATTGCCGGTGTCACTACCGGCTTCGGTACTATGGGGCCTGCTTTGGCTGAAGGTAAGGCCGTAGCAACTGCGCTCACTGCGCTGGCGCAACAACCTGATGCCTCTGCCACCATCACTCGCACGTTGTTCGTTGGCCTTGCGATGATAGAGTCAACAGCTATTTACTGTTTTGTGATCTCAATGATTCTAATCTTTGCAAATCCGTTCTGGAATCACTTTATTGCTCAGGCCGCAGGGCATTAATCCATGCTTATCGATTGGTTTACCGTCGGCGCACAAGGACTCAACTTTATCATTCTGGTCTGGTTGATGAAGCGTTTTCTTTACCAACCAATCCTCGATGCCATTGATGCCCGTGAGCGACGGATTGCTGCAGAACTTAGCGATGCCGATGCTAAAAAAGCCGAGGCCCAACAAGAACGGGATGAATTTCAACAAAAGAATGACCAGTTCGATCGCCAGCGTGCCGCCCTCCTAAGCAAAGCGACGGAGGAAGCTAGTGCTGAAAAACTGCGGCTTCTCAGTGAGGCGCAGCAAGCCGTTGAAGCGTTAAGCGCGAAACACATGGAAACACTGAAAAACGATGCGTTTAATTTAAATCAAGCCATCAGCCGCCAAACTCAACAGGAAGTCTTTGCCATAGTTCGTAAGACGCTGGCATATCTGGCCAACACAGACTTGGAAGAACGCCTGAGCGATGTGTTTATTCGTCGCTTACAAGCATTGGATGATGACGCAAAATCCAGCCTGGCTCAAGCACTGGCATCAACCACTGAACCCGCTTTAGTACGCAGTGCTTTTGAACTATCTGCGCAGCAACAAGCAGCAATTCAAACTGTGTTAAACGAGATTTTTTCAGCCAATCCTTCAAGCCCCGTTCAAACGGACATTACTACCTGTTTTGTTACAGCTCCGGATGTCATAAGTGGTATTGAACTGTCTGCAAACGGCTGGAAAATCGCCTGGAGCATTGCAGAATATATTGCTGATCTGGAGAAAAATATCAGCGAACGCCTAAATGAACAACTCAACTGCCAAGCCAAGTCGAATGCCAAACCTGTAGCCTATGAGAATGACAAATGAGTGTTCCGTCTAGTTCTCTGCAAGCTATTTTCGAGCGTACTTTCGCTAACATAAGCGAGACAAGAGAAACCTTTACGCCGCAACTCAAATTGCGTGAAGTAGGCACGATTATGACTGTCTCTACAGGGATCGCCAAAGTCTCCGGTCTACCTGGTGTAGGTTTTGATGAATTATTACAATTTCCAGGCGATGTATTCGGTATTGCCTTCAACGTGGATGAGAATGAGATCGGCGTTGTGCTACTTGGTGATTACTGGCATTTGCACGCGGGTGATGAAGTCATTCGTACAGGTCGGGTCATGGACGTAGCGGTAGGTAAAGGATTGCTTGGGCGAGTCATTGATCCACTGGGAAGACCGTTGGATGGCAGTGACGGTATTGCCGTTAGCGACCGCTTGCCCATCGAACGTCCGGCGGCGTCGATTATGGATCGTGCGCCAGTCACTGTGCCTTTGCAAACAGGTTTCAAAGTTATAGATGCACTCATTCCGATTGGCCGCGGTCAGCGCGAGTTGATTCTAGGCGATCGACAGACCGGCAAAACAGCCATTGCACTTGACACCATTCTCAATCAACGCGATCAAAACGTGCTGTGTGTTTATTGCGCTATCGGCCAGCGCGCTTCATCTGTCGCGAAGACCGTAGCCATTCTGAAGGAAAAAGGCGCATTGGAATATACCGTCGTGATCGTGACCGAAGGCAACGATCCCCCCGGCCTTGCTTACATTGCACCCTATGCTGCGACAAGCATTGCAGAACATTTTATGGAAACCGGCCGCGACGTGCTCATCGTATATGATGACCTCACCCAACATGCACATGCCTATCGCGAACTTTCCTTGCTACTGCGCAGACCGCCGGGCCGGGAAGCCTTTCCCGGCGATATTTTTTATCTACATTCTCGATTACTGGAACGTTCAACTCGCCTGAGTGATGAGCTTGGCGGCGGATCTCTAACCGCTTTGCCCATTATCGAAACCGAAGCGCAAAACATGTCGGCGTATATCCCAACTAATCTGATTTCGATCACTGACGGACAAATTTACCTCTCGCCATCACTATTCGAATTAGGCGTGTTGCCCGCAATCGATGTTGGTAAATCTGTCTCGAGGGTTGGAGGCAAGGCCCAACTAGCCGCCTACCGTGCTGTAGCCGGTGATCTTAAGCTTGCCTATGCTCAGTTTGAGGAACTTGAGACGTTCGCCCGATTCGGTGCTCGTCTGGATGACAATACTGGCAAGTCTATCGAACATGGACGGCACATCCGGGCTTGTCTGAATCAACAGGAGTTCTCGCCAGTATCCATGTCGGCGCAAATCGCTATCTTGCTGGCACTGGCGGAAGCACTTTTCGATCAAATACCTATTGATCGAATGTCGGATGCCCAGAATGCCATCAGTCAAGCCGCGGCAACTATTCCGCCAGAAATAGGCAAGCGCTTGGAAACCGCCAATCATTTAAGTGATGCAGACCGTAAAAGCATTATCGACATTGCCCGTCTAGCATTGGCTGTATTTCAGCCAGATTTTAATTCTGAGACAAATTCAAATCCGTTTAAGGAAAACAAGTGAGCGACACGACTGCGAGCTTGAGTAGAAAAATCAATAGCGCCGATGATCTCCAATCCGTTGTTCGCACCATGAAGGCCTTGTCTGCATCAAACATTGGTCAATACGAACAATCGGTTCGGGCCTTGGCCGATTACTACCGGACGCTGGAACTAGGATTGATGGTTTGTTTCCGCGCTAGCAAACTAAAAGATTCAATACCCGAAAGGCAAAATCAATCTACACCGCGTAACATCGGTGCCATTGTGTTTGGTTCCGATCAAGGGCTAGTCGGCCAGTTTAATGAAGTAGTAGCCGATTATGCGTTTAAGACACTGGAAACAATGTTCGGAGAAAAACAAGTTTGGGCTGTCGGAGCGCGTGTTCATGCGCGTTTGTCGGAAACTGATTTGATCTCGACAGGGCTTTTCGCTGTACCCCACTCAGTCAAGGCAATCACTCCGCTGATTGGGCAAATTCTTATCGAATACGAAGCGCTCCATACCCCTTCGACTTCGTTCAGTGCAGACCAGACTGATCCCACAGAACTTTATCTCTTCTATAACCGCCCAACTGCCGAGTCGGTATATGAACCCGTCAGTCAGCGTTTGCTGCCACTAGATAAAAATTGGGTCAATAAACTGAACGAACGACCTTGGCCGACAGCTAACTTGCCGGAAGTGTTCGGGGATTGCGCGGAGACGCTACACATACTGATTAGAGAGTATCTTTTTGTCTCTCTGTTTCGGGCATGCGCCGAATCATTAGCCAGCGAAAACGCAAGCCGACTGGCAGCAATGGAACGCGCAGACAAAAACATTGACGAATTGTTGGAAAACTTCCATAAAACTTTCCACCAATTAAGGCAAAATGGCATCGACGAAGAACTCTTCGACGTGATTTCAGGTTACGAAGCGCTATCAAATGGGAAAATACTGCATAGCAAATCATAAAAATGCATAACGCCAACAACGGCTACTCTATGATTAAAGCTTTTTACCAAGCCGTAATATCCCATTAATAATTTAACATCCCCAACGTAACGCCGCTGTGTTAACGGGTGCGTCCCATAATCGCTGAAGTTCATCGTCCAGTAAAGTCACGGTGATCGAACAACCGGCCATGTCTAATGAAGTCGTGTAATTACCCACTAACGAACGACTGATGATAACGCCACGTTTTTCCCAAAACTGAGCCGCTAAATGGTAAATCAGATGCAATTCCATGAGCGGCGTGGCGCCAAAGCCATTGACATGCAAAAGCACTTTTTGGCCAGGTTCGGGGTGTAATTCAGCGTCGATAGGGCTGGTTAACTGTTCAACGATGTCGCTGGCATTGCTTAGCGGTAAAGTTGCTCTGCCCCGTTCCCCGTGAATGCCTACACCAATTTCCATTTCATCATCTCTAATGCTGAAAGTGGGTTTGCCCAGTGCCGGAACGGTACAACTGGTTAAGGCGACACCCATGGAGGCAGTAACATTATTAACTTTATCGCCTAACGCTTTGCAGGTGGTCAAATTTGCGCCTTCTTCGGCGGCAGCACCAAGCATTTTTTCTATAATTAAGGTCCCGGCGACACCACGTCGCCCTGTACTATGA
Organism: Methylococcales bacterium; assembly: GCA_965247565.1. GTDB lineage: Bacteria > Pseudomonadota > Gammaproteobacteria > Methylococcales > Methylomonadaceae > CBDFHF01. The sequence continues at coordinate 627,540 of CBDFHF010000003.1, forward strand.
TCTTTTGCTAAAGATACATCATCGCTGACTAAAACACTGGCGTTGGCGCAGTCCAGCATTTCTGCAGCCATTTCAAAATTCATCACATCACCGGCATAGTTTTTGACAATGAAAAGGACACCGCCACCATCTTCCAGCGCTTGCGCTGCTGCCAGCATTTGATCGGCACTAGGGGAGGTGAATATCTGACCGGGGCAGGCCGCATCCAACATACCGTGGCCTACAAAGCCGCCATGTAAAGGCTCATGACCGGAACCACCGCCGGAAATCAAGACGACTTTACCAGGTTTCGTCGAGTTTACCCGGCGAATAAAATGCGGAGCGGCATTGAGTTGAATAATATCGGCATGGGCTTTGGCAAAGCCCAGCAAGCTTTCATCAAGTAAGCTATCAACGCTATTGATAAATTTTTTCATAGCATAAACTCCGGTCGTGTTAATTTTGTAGGGCTTGGGTAATTTCGCGTATGTCCTGCATCACCCAGGTCGGCTGGTAATCGGTAGTTTTTAGTTCATCTAAATCCGATACCCCGGTTAATACTAGAATACTGCGGATGCCGGTTCTAACCGCACCCAAGATATCAGTCCCCATTTTGTCCCCGATAGCAACAATCTCTGCTGGCTCTAATCCGAGCAGCGCGATAGATTGCTGGTACATAATGGGTTCTGGCTTGCCAACACAGATAGGCGTAACACCCGTGGCGATTTCTAAGGCGGCTAAAATTGCGCCATTGCCATGCGTCAGTCCTCTTTCCGTAGGTAAAGTGGTATCGGCATTGGTACCAATAAATTTTGCTCCGGCCCTAATATTTAAAGTAGCGGTAGCCAGCTTTTGCCAGGTTAACGTTTCATCTTTACCGCACACGACATAATCAGCCCCCATTTCATAGAGTCCCGTCAGGATAAAGCCGCTTTTCGACAAGGCTTGCTGTGCGCCATCTTCACCAACCACGTAAACTCGGGTTGTGGCAGGATTAGCTTGCTCTGATAAGTACAGAGCGGTCGCCAACGCAGAAGTCATAATTTCTTTAAGCTCAACAGCGACACCCATTCCAGCGAGTTTTATTACATATTGTTCAGGCGTCAAGCTGGCATTGTTGGTAGCCAAAATAAAACGCATGTGTTTGCTACGGAGGGTTTGAAAGAATTCTATCAAGCCAGGTATTGGCTGAATACCGTGCCATAAAACCCCATCCATATCGATGATGAGCCCGCGAATGTTTGTAAATGCCGACATGAGTCTATATCTCGTTTAAATTAGGTGAAATTATTGATCCGGCCTTACGAAGTATCAACTTTCCTTCGGCTTCGCCAGGGAACACAATGCTAGCGTGCCCTGAGCGAAGTCGAAGGGTAGCGCAACTTCTTAGCCGGATATATAGGTAAGTGCTTGGAAAGTATTATCATGGACTTATTTGATTTGCCCATAGGTTATGCGCGCCATTGTAGGTAGAATATTAAAAATAATAAAAATTATCCATCATTCATGACCACGCAAACAAACACAAGTTTACGCTTCTTAAAAACGGGGCTGCAGCGGTTTTTGCCAAATACCCAAGCGGTAGCTCTGGCCGCCATCTTAATCATCAGTTTTGTATTAATCTATTCGCTATCTAGCCTGTTGATGCCGGTGTTTGCTTCCATTGTGCTAGCCTATTTGTTGGAGGGCATCGTTGCTAAAATCGAAACGTTTAAGTTACCTAGATTATTTGCTGTATACCTCGTCTATGTGTTTTTTTTAACTTGCTTAGTTTTTTTATTCTTTTACCTATTGCCAATAGTATCCGAACAGGCGGTAGAGTTAATCCAACAAATCCCCTACATAATAAAAAGAGCGCAATCTGAAATTATGCGCTTGCCGCAGGCTTATCCGCAGTTTATTTCCGAGCGAAAAATCAGCGATTTAATCTTTTCAGTACAAAAAGAATTATTAACATACGGACAAAATGTGCTGTCAATTTCCGCTGCCTCGGTGATAGGCTTGGTCAGTGCCATGATTTATCTGTTTCTAGTGCCGATGATGGTGTTTTTCTTTTTGAAAGATAAGCAAATTTTACTCGACTGGTTTTTACAATTTATGCCCAGAGACCGGCATTTATCCGTGCGGGTTTGGGGCGAAATTGATGAGCAAATCGGTAATTACGTGCACGGCAAACTGGCTGAAGTTTTTATTTTGTGGGCAGTCAGCATTATCACCTTCGAAATATTGGGTCTGGATTACGCCGTATTATTATCGGTGCTAATGGGCTTACAGGTTGTGATCCCCTATGTTGGTGCAACATTGGTGACCTTTCCAGTTTTAGGTGTAGCTTATTTTGAATGGGGCTTAAGCGGTGATGATTTTATGTACATTGTTATCGCTTATTCGATTATTCAGGCCCTGGATGGCGTAGTACTGGTGCCGTTATTATTTTCCGAAGCGGTAAACTTACACCCGGTGGCTATAATCGTGGCGATTTTGTTTTTTGGCGGTTTATGGGGATTTTGGGGGGTTTTTTTGGCCATTCCTCTAGCTACTGTGGTCAAAGCAGTGTTGCGGGCCTGGCCCAGATTGGATGAAACGGCTTTGAATGCGGAATAAGCTTGGTGGGCACAAAAAACAGCGGGCATTGTTAAATTAATATAGGCATTATAAACTTCCCCATTTCTGATGGGGATTTGATGGTAAATTGTCCAAAATGCCATGGCGTAGAATGCGTCAAAGACGGCATTGTCAATGGCAGGCAGCGCTACCGCTGCAAAGGCTGTGGTTATAGGCACACCGTGACCGAACGCGGGGTGGGTGCGGCGGTCAGGCGACAGGCCTTGCAGCTGTATTTGGAAGGCATGGGGTTTCGCGCGATAGGCCGTTTTTTGGAGGTCAGCCACGTTGCCGTCTATTACTGGATCAAGTCCTTCGGCAAAGCGGTCGAATCGGTTCGCAACACGGCCGCCGAAGTGAGGGTGGTTGAAATGGACGAACTCCACAGCTATGTCGGGCATAAAAAAACTACCGCTGGGTCTGGACAGCTATTGATCGACATGGGAAACGGTTCCTCGGTTGCGCTGCGGGCTCCCGCGACGCGGAAACGGAGCGGAGACTTTGGGCGGACATTGAGCGTCCTGAAATCGAAGCGGTGATGACAGATTATTTATGCCCTTTGGGTATTAGCAACCTTACGAGCATTTTGTGCCCGCTTCGTTGCATACGCAATCCAAGGCGGAGACTTACACGGTGGAAGGCTACAACAGCCTGTTGCGGCACGGCTTGGCCAGGTTGAAACGGAAAACCAAGTGTTATAGTAAAAGCCAAGACATGCTTGAATGCTCGGTCAAGCTATTCATGGCCTATTGGAATAACAGAAAAACTATATTATTTTAAAAATGCCATTTTAACAATGCCAAAATTAGAACGCTTCGGTGTCTTCGATTAATGTCAAAGGAATTTCTAAAGCGGTTTGTTGCGTGATTTTAAATCCGCGCATTTCCAGAATGCCTTTGGTATTTAAAGAAATAATCAAGTAAAGCGCATCTGGATAGGCGGCTTGTTTTAAGTCCATAATTGATGGAGTTGCCGGGGCTGTTGGGTGGGAATGGTAAATGCCGAAAAGCTGTTCTTGGTTTTCGCGCATGCTGGTCATGGCGGTTATTTGCTCACTAGCGTCTAGTTGGAATCGGTTTTGTGGTTGATCGGCAATGTTTTTAATGGGATAGCAGGTAGCGGGGACGCTGTTTTTGCTGCCTATTAATCCGCAGACTTCCTGGTCAGGAGTTTGTTGGGCGAGGTGCAGTAATTGGTTTGTGAGTTTGCGTGGGATTTGGATTTCTGCTTGCATGATAGTGAACTGTATAAGGTGAGTAGTTTACCCGCGCCATTGGCCATAGGTGACACGGGGGTTTCCGGATAAATCGGGGTAAGTTTTTATCTCGGTATAGCCTAGTTTTTTAAAAATGTCCTGCACTTGCTGCTGCTGATTGTAACCATGCTCGATCAATAAATGCCCGTTTTCTTCTAATCGTTGCCGGGTTTGTTGAGTAATTGCTAGGATGTCTCCTAAACCGTGTTGAGTTGCGACTAATGCTGATAGCGGCTCAAATCTAACATCACCTTGTTGCAGGTGACTGTCATTCTCGTCTATGTAAGGAGGGTTGCTGATGACTAAATGGAATTTTTGGTCCGGCACATCAGTAAACCAGTCGCTTTGGATAAATTGTATGTTATCAATCTGGTGACTCTTGGCATTACATCGGGCGATGTTTAACGCAGATAGGTGAGCATCTGTGGCAATAACGTTAAGCTGCGGGCACTCTGCTGCCAAGGTGATGGCAATAATACCGGAGCCTGTTCCCAGGTCAACAATGCGGTTGATAGTATCGCGAGCAATCAGACCGAGACTTAATTCTACGAGCAATTCGGTGTCGGGACGGGGAATCAGTACCTCAGGTGTGATGTAAAAATCTCGTGACCAAAACTCTCTGCGACTAGTGATGTATGCAACGGGGATACCTTGCTGGCGATGTTTTATTAAGCTCGCAAATAGTTGAGCATGCGGCGGATTTACGGTCTTCTCCGGCCAGGCGCGGAGGTGAGAACGTGGTTTTTCCAGCACAAAAGCTAACAAGACTTCCGCATCTAGCATCGCTGAATCGCTTGCCTCTACTAGTTGAGCAGTAGCTTCGACCAGCAGATTCTGTATGCTGGACATACTTAGTCCTCGCTGAGCTGAGTCAGTAATTCGGCCTGATGCTCGCTGATAAGGGGATTAATAACCTGCTCCAGACCGCCTTGCATGATGTCATCCAATTTGTATAAGGTTAGATTAATACGATGGTCAGTTAACCGACCTTGCGGGTAATTATAAGTGCGAATCCGTTCGGAGCGGTCGCCGCTGCCGACTTGTAATTTTCGGGTTGCAGATTGCTCAGCATGATGCTTTTCCTGTTCTGCGGATAACAATCGAGAGGCGAGTAAGGACATGGCACGGGCTCGATTTTTATGCTGCGAGCGCTCGTCCTGACACTCCACGACGACTCCAGTCGGGATGTGGGTAATGCGGATCGCCGATTCGGTTTTATTAATATGCTGACCACCGGCACCGGAAGCGCGATAGGTATCAACTTTAAGATCGGCGGGGTTAATGTCTATGGCATCGACTTCTTCAACTTCCGGCATGATGGCGACCGTACAGGCGGATGTGTGAATGCGTCCCTGCGATTCAGTTTCCGGAACCCGCTGCACACGGTGGGCGCCGGACTCAAACTTTAACTGGGAATAGACATCTTTGCCGGACACGCGCAAGATAATTTCTTTATAACCGCCATGATCGCCTGGACTTTCGCTGATAGCCTCCGTTTGCCAGCCTTTGCGTTCAGCATAGCGTTGATACATGCGTGATAAATCGCCAGAGAAGATCGCTGCTTCATCGCCGCCAGTACCGGCACGGATTTCTAAAAAGATATTCCGATTGTCGTTAGGATCTTTGGGCAGTAGCAAAACTTGTAGTTCATGCTCTAAATCTGCGATAAGTTGTTCGGTTTCGCTGATTTCTTCTTTAGCCATCTCCCTTAATTCCGGGTCATTGTCGTTCACCATTTCTTTTGCAGAAGCCAAACTATTTAAGCCTTGCTTGTAGCGTTTGTAGCACTCCACCAGTGGGCCGATTTGAGCATATTCTTGGCTTAAGGCGCGAAATTTATTTTGATTGTTTTGGGTTTCCGGCTCGGAAAGTAACGCGGCGATTTCGTCATGGCGTTCGCACAAATTTTCTAATTTAAGCTGTATCGAGGGTTTCATTAAGATTTTGAGAGTTTAAAAATTTCGCGGGCCGCAGCAACTAGATCATGCCGTTCGTTTTCGGCGGCATCTCTGATTTGTGAGCTTGGGGTATGAATAAGCTTGTTTGTGAGTGTATGTGCTAATCGGTTCAGCGCATCTTCCGGATTGGCGCCATTTTTTAATAGGGTTAGAGCTTTTTGTAATGCCTCGTCTCGGGTTTGTTCGGCCTGTAAACGGTAATCTCGAATTGTTGACTGTGCGCCTTGCGCACGAAGCCAGGACAGAAAATACTCAACCTGTGTATCGATAATCTCTTCCGCTTGTTCTGCGGCCTGACGGCGAGAGTTCATGTTTTGATCGATAGTGTTTTGCAGATCGTCTACGGTGTACAAATAAACGTCGCGCAGTTGCCCAACTTCTACTTCAATGTCTCTTGGCACCGCCAAGTCAACCATAAACATGGGTTTGTGTTTACGTTTTTTTAATGCGCTTTCTACCCCGCCTTTGCCTAAGATGGGCAGTTGGCTGGCAGTTGATGCAATCACAATATCCGCTTCGGCTAAATGACTGGGCAGCTCAGATAAGGCAATCGCATAGCCGTTAAACTGGGCCGCTAAAGCATGGGCTTTGTCATAGGTGCGATTTGCAATAATAATGCGGCCTATGCCTTTTTGGGCAAGATGCCGAGCAGTTAATTCTATGGTTTCACCTGCGCCAATTAAAAGCGCAGTTTGATTGCTAAGTTTGTCGAAAATCTGTCCAGCTAATTGAACGGCTGCAAAAGCCACTGACACCGGGCTGGAGCCAATAGCGGTATCGGTACGGACTTTTTTGGCGGCGGAGAAGGTATGCTGGAACAACTTGCCTAGATGCTTTCCCAATGTACCCGCTTCATAAGCGGCTTGGTAGGCCGTTTTCATTTGTCCTAGAATTTGCGGTTCGCCCAGCACCATGGAATCTAAACCGCAAGCCACTCTAAACATGTGCCTAATGAGCTGACTATCCGTATGGCTGTATAAGTAAGGCGTAAAGTCAACGGGATTAATGTTACGATTTTGTGCCACCCAATCAACGAGTATTTCGCTGTTAGCCGTTGTCGCTGCACAGTAAAATTCAGTCCGGTTGCAAGTCGATAGTATCGCGGCTTCGCTAATGTCGTTAAGATGCCATAAGTCCTGCAGAGAATTTCCCAAAATATCGGCAGGGAACGCCAAGCGCTCTCGGACTGAGACCGGTGCGGTATTATAATTAATCCCTACAGCAAGAAGAGTCATAATCGAGTAGTGTGTATGTCATGCATTTGAATTTTGGCACTATAGCAATAAATTAAGTTTGCTTCGATGTCTTTGGAGAATCCTTGTTGTTGGTTGGTTTCCAAAAGTACTAACATTGACTATGCTGAACTGCCAGATGGCTTTTTATACGAGTCCCAGTATATTATGGGCTGGTATTCTAAGAAATATAATAATTTTAGCCAAACTGAATAAACCTACCATCTGAATGACTGGGTTTTCTGATAATATCACTTGAGTATGTTTCAACAATCAATAGGGCGTTTGTGTGTTAATTTTTAGAGCGTTTTCAATTTTATCCCTTGTGTTACTCAGTGGTTGTGCCGATGTATCGGAAAAAGCCGATACCGTAGCGCAACCGGTGGCACCCGTTAAAACAGCCGAGAAACATCAAGAAAAACCATTGAAAAATGTTGAGGCAGCCATCGATCCTGATGTGATGTACATGCTTTTAACAGCCGAGTTAGCGGGTCAGCGTGGGCAATACGGGATTGCTCTGGAAGGTTATATGGAGGCCGCAAGACGTTCTAAGCAGCCAAAATATGCTGAACGGGCGGCTAAGATCGCTCTATATATGAAAGATGGCGGCAAGACTGATGAGGCTGTCGATTTGTGGCTGGATCAGGATCCTAAAAATCCGACAGCTATCAAAATGGCTACGCTCTCAGCTATGCGCACTGGTAATAAGGGCGCTATAGCGGCACGATTAAATGATTTATTTAAAGTTGATCCTGCCGGATTTGAGAACTCCTTGTTAGAGTTGGCCGGTGTTTTTCAACAGCAAGGCAATGCGTCTGCTTTCTATGACGCGTTGGATGAGTTTGCGCTAAAAAATTCTGATAAAGCAGTGATTTACTTTGTACAGTCTCTGCTCAATGTTCAGATGAAAAAAAACGATCTAGCGGAAGCAAAAATTCAACAAGCGTTGAAGATTCAGCCGGACTGGGATAAAGCTTTAATTTTTCAGGCCCAGATTGCTGTGTTTTCAGGGGATTTGGACAAGGCTAAGCGTTTGCTAAAAGATGCTTCTGTTAAGTTGCCGGGTAATGACAAAATAACAAAGATGCTAGCGCAAGTGCTAATTAAATCGGCTTCTTATGAAGAAGCGGCCGGTGTTTATCGCGATATCATTAAAGCAAACCCGCAAGACACTGAGAGTCAGTTTGCCTTAGCCTTAGTCTATATGCAATTAGAGCAAGATGATAAGGCGGAAGATGTTTTAAAAAAATTGACTGAAAATACGCAATGGAAGTCTCAAGCTAGTTTTTATTTGGGGAAAATCGAAGAAAAACGCGATAACCTCAAAAAAGCGTTGAACTGGTTTGATGGGGTTAAAGATGGCGGTTTTGTCTTTGATGCGTCCATGTCAGCTATTTCTCTGTTAGCAAAAGATAAGCAGTTTGAGGAGGCAAATTATCGATTAAGCCTGTTGCCTGCACAGTTTCCAAAACAAAAAACACGCCTGACTCTTATGCAGGTGGAAATTTTAAATCTGCAAAAGCAATATGAAAAAGCCTACCAATTGTTGTCTGATGAGTTGATTAAATCACCGGATCAAAAGGAATTGTTATATACCAGAGCCTTGATGGCGGAACGCATCGATAAGCTGGATATTGTTGAAAGTGATTTGAAGAAAATATTGGCAAAATACCCTGATGACCCAGAGGCGCTGAATGCTTTGGGGTATACCTTGTTGGATCGAACCAACCGCTATAGCGAGGCCGAAGGTTATTTGCTTAAAGCGCTGCAATTACAACCCGATGAAGCTGTAATATTGGATAGCTACGGTTGGCTACAGTTTAAGCTGGGCAACAAGCTACAGGCGTTGGAATATCTGCAGAAAGCCTATGCAAAGCAAGCTGAAAGCGAGATAGCAGGTCATTTGGCGGAAGTGTTGTGGAGTTTAGGCAAGCAGGATGAGGCGAGGAAAATATTCGATAAAGCGATTAAAGATGCACCAGAGGATGAGTACCTATTGGATTTTCAACGGAGGATTCTGGATGGTGCCAAGTAGTGCTGAGTCAATTAAAAAAGCTCATCGTTTGCGTTTGTGTATTGTCTCTTTTGCCTGCGTGTTCAACGGTTCCTGGTGATCCAGAGTTAAAATACTCAAAATCTTTACGGCAATCTTTAGCTCAATTACAGGATTGGTCGTTTGAAGGGCGAGTGGCTGTAACCGGAAAGAATGACTCATGGTCGGCTAGTATGAGCTGGGTGCATCGGCAAGACCGTGAGGTGCTCAAGCTATCTGGTCCTTTGGGTCAAGGTGCGGTAGTAGTCAGCTTGATGGGCGACAAGGTAACGATTGATCGCGGGAACGGGGATGTGCGTTCGTCTAATAATGCCGAAGAATTTATTAACCAGGAGCTTGGTTTGTTCGTGCCGTTAAAGTTTTTAAGTTTTTGGGTTGTTGGAATTCCGAGATCCGATGTCTCATTTAATGAAACCGCTGATGGATTCACCCAAGAAGGTTGGTTGAATGAATACAATCAAATGCAGGCTGTTAATATGCAAGTCATGCCGAGGAAAATGACTGTGACTAATGGGCAGGCTAAGCTGAAATTGATTATTGATCAGTGGCATTTAGGAAATATCCATGAAAAATAATCCTCTGGCATGGCAACAAAAATGGCCTGCTCCTGCAAAAATAAATTTAATGCTGCGAATAACCGGACGTCGCATGGATGGCTATCATTTGTTGCAAACGGTATTCCAGTTTCTAGACTTTTGTGATTGGATAACATTTCATCCGGTAAGTGATGGTCAAGTTAGATTGAAAGAAACTATACCGGGCGTCCCTGAAACTGAAGATTTGACAGTCAGAGCAGCAAAGTTGCTGAAACAGGAAACAGGGTGCGAGCAAGGTGTGTGCATTGAGGTAGAAAAGAATCTGCCGATGGGGGGTGGGTTAGGCGGAGGAAGTTCCGACGCGGCAACAACATTAGTCGTGCTGAACGAGCTTTGGGGTTTAGAGTTAAGTAAAGAAAAATTGATGGAGCTGGGTTTGCGATTGGGAGCAGATGTGCCCGTCTTTATTTTTGGCAGTTCGTCGTGGGCGGAGGGTGTCGGCGAAAAACTACTTAAAATAGATATTCCCTCTCAATGGACTGTTGTTATTAAGCCAGATTGCCATGTAGACACCAAAGAAATTTTTTCTGCTAAGGAATTGACACGAGATAGCAATTCAATCACAATGCACGACTTTATTGCGGGCCAGCATGGGAATGACTGTACAGAAGTAGTTTTGAAGCGATATCAGCCCGTAAAGGACGCTATGATCGCTCTTTCTGGGTATGCTGAGTCAAGGCTGACGGGAACCGGTGCTTGCGTGTTTGCCGAATTTGATTCGGAAGATAAAGCGCGGAACGCTCATCGAAAGCTTGGTAAAACTTGGTGCGCTTATTTAGCAAAAAGCATGAATGAATCACCATTGTTTTTGAAGTTAAAAGCATTTAAATCTTAAAATTGGGTCGTCGCCAAGCGGTAAGGCACGGGGTTTTGATCTCCGCATACCAAGGTTCGAATCCTTGCGACCCAGCCATTTATTTCCGCAAAGTTAAATTCTGATTGGGAGTCTTTGATGAATGACACCTCAATGATGGTGTTTTCTGGAAATGCTAACCTTGCTTTATCTGAAGGTATAGTGAAGAAGCTCAATATGCGCCTAGGGATGGCAGCTGTTGGAAGATTTAGTGACGGCGAAATAGCTGTTGAGATAGAAGAAAATGTTCGTGGTAAAGACGTTTTTGTTATTCAGCCAACCTGCTCTCCTACCAACGAAAATTTAATGGAGTTGCTAGTGATGGTAGACGCGCTCAAGAGGGCGTCGGCGGCGAGAATTACAGCAGTTATGCCCTACTATGGCTATGCAAGACAGGATAGGCGTTCCCGGTCTGCGCGAGTACCGATTAGCGCAAAATTAGTTGCTAAGATGATTGAGCAAGCTGGAGCCCATCGAGTGCTTACGGTGGATTTGCATGCTGATCAGATTCAGGGTTTTTTTGACATACCGGTTGATAATGTTTATTCGTCACCTCTTCTTTTAGGAGATATATGGCGACAACAGTACAAAAGTTTAATTGTTGTGTCTCCTGATGTTGGTGGTGTTGTGAGGGCTAGAGCGTTGGCTAAAAGACTCGATGATGCAGACCTTGCTATAATTGACAAGAGAAGACCTAAGCCAAATGTATCCGAGATTATGCATATTATCGGAGATGTGCATAGCAGAACATGCATTTTAATAGACGACTTAGTGGATACAGCGGGTACGTTGTGTCACGCGGCTGAAGCATTAAAAAAACATGGTGCAATTAAAGTAGTTGCTTACTGTACTCATGCGGTTCTATCTGGCAATGCTATGAAGAATATAAATAGCTCAGTATTGGATGAATTAATTGTAACGGATACTATTCCGTTAAATCGGGAAGCTATCAGTTCTGGAAAAATACGGCAGCTTAGCGTTGCAGAAATGCTGGCTGAAACCATAAGGCGTATAGCGGTGGGTGAATCTGTTAGCTCGCTATACGTTGACTAGTTGAATTTAATTTATGCCATATTAAGTATGGAGTTGAGGGGAAAAATGTCTAACGTATTTGAGTTTGTTGCTGAAAGTCGCGGAAAATCTGGTTCGTGTGCAGCTAGGGGATTTCGTCGCCAAGGTAAGGTTCCTGCTGTAATATACGGGGGGCATAAAGATCCTCAAATGGTGGTTTTAAGCCACAACGAAGTTGTTAAGCATCTTAACCACGAGGCTGTATATTCGCACTTGCTGGATGTTAATATCGACGGAAAAATTGAGAAAGCAGTATTGAAAGGTGTTCAACGACACCCTGCAAAGTTTCAAATTTTGCATCTGGATTTTATGCGGATTAGTGATTCGGAGGCCGTTAAGGTGCATGTCCCACTCCATTTTGTGAATGAAAGTATCTCCGTTGGTGTAAAAAAAGGCGGTGTGGCTACGCATTCTCTTGTGGATGTAGAAGTAACATGTTTGCCGTCAGCTTTACCAGAATTTATCGAGGTTAATTTAGCTAGTTTAGATGTTGGACAAAGTATCCATTTATCTGACTTAGTTTTGTCTGCGGGCGTCAGCATCGTTGCTTTGACTCATGGCCCAGAGCACGATTTACCTGTTGTTTCTATTTCTACGGTCCGAGGAACTAAGGAAGAGAGTAGCGACAGCGAATAATGCGGAATGATTAAGTTAATCGTAGGCTTAGGAAATCCCGGCTTACAGTACGAAAAAACCCGACATAATGTCGGGTTTTTGTTTTTAAGGGAGTTGGCTGTTGAATCAGGATGTGGATGGGTTGATGAGGCAAGGTTTCAGGGCTTGCTGTCTGAATACAAAATACCCACAAGATCGGTCAGATTGCTAATGCCGAAAACGTTTATGAATCTGAGTGGGCAGTCGGTTGGCAAAGTTTCACGATACTATAGAATTTTGCCTGAAGAGATTCTAGTTGTTCATGACGAGATCGACTTTAACACAGGCGTGGTTAAGCTAAAAAAAGATGGCGGGCACGCAGGGCATAATGGCTTGAAAGATATTATTTCTCATCTCGGTACCAAAGATTTTTTTAGATTGAGAATCGGCATAGGCCGCCCTTCAAGCTCTGATGTGGCAAACTATGTATTGTCAGTGCCATCGAAAAAAGAGTTCGATCTAATCGCTCCCGCATTGCTCGAGGGTAAAAAATTAGTGGATAACTTGCTGATGGGGCTTGGCGCGAATTAAACTACAGGCTTATATGCCTTTCATGCAATTGCCCTCATGTTTGTTCTATTGCATCTTCCTTATCCATGCCCCTGTCGGGTAAATAATAATCTCAGTAAGTCTTCATATTAAAGCCATATAGTCACCCATACTTTCAATATGAGAACTTATTGGAAACGTTATAAACTCGCTGCTAGACACTGAAGCAAGTAAAAGTGCTTTGACATTGTTAGATAGTGTCGTCACAAGATAGCCGCCCAAAGTGCGATGCACCTGATCTGTACGGCGGCCAAGAATGACGCGGTGTTTTTGGCGTACCGCGTCGCAATGCCCTGCCAGTGCTTGAGATGTAAGAATGCGTTTCCCACTAAGTGCCGATGCCGATAAAGCGCCTTGTCATAGTTCCGCGGCTGCTTGCGGTTTCGGCGCGGCGGTATCACGGCATTTATTCCGCTCGCTTCGGCTTGAGTTACGACGGCATTGCTGTCATAGCCCTTATCCGCCAGTAGGTAGTGGGCATCCAGCCCTTCGATCAAGGTTGCAGCCTGTGAAGAATCCGCAACGGTACCTGACGTAACAAGCATTCTGAGCGGCATACCATGCGCATCCACGGCCAAATGTATCTTACTGTTAAGCCCCCTTTTGTGACCCCCATGTCTTGGTTGCCTCCTTTTGCTCCTGCGGCATGGGGATGAACCTTGACATGGCTGGCGTCGATCATCAGCCATTCATAGTCGGGCTCAGTTACCAACTGCTCCAGCAACGCTTCCCAAATGTTTTTGTCCCGCCAGCGGCAAAAGCGGCGGTGCGTGTTTTTCCAGTCGCCGTAGTCCGACGGTAAGTCACGCCATTTATGCCCTTGTATGATTTAAATGAGCAACTAAACCGATTTTTATTAGCCTAGGAAGGCTAATAAAAAACCGGTGAGGTAGACCGATGTGCCCTTGGTTTATTTTTAAAGCCGTCCCGCAGCGATGGTCGCCTCACCACACATTTAACGATCTCGGACAGTTTCCTGGAACAGACCTTATGATTCCGCATCAACAAGAATGAGAATTTAAACGGTTTACGAATGATGACAAACAAAACACCCAAGTACACAATCATCGGTGTGGATGTGTCGAAACTAAAATTAGATATTGCCCTGGATGACAAACAGGTAGACGGTTTCAAGAGTTTTTTAAAACACATAATGACTCCTTCACAGGTCGGCGTGGTCATGGAAGCCACCGGCGGCTATGAGCGTGCGTTCGCGCATTTTCTATTGGCGCAAGGTATTACAGTGAGCGTAGCCAATACCCAAGGGCACAAGTGCCAAACGGATCAGGGACTATGCCAAAGCCATCGGCCGGCATGCCAAAAATGACAAAATCGATGCCCAAGTGACTTGTGCCCCTTGGGTATTCGGCAATATGGCGAAATGGCAAGGCCAAAGCCTTGGGCGTTAGACAGTACTGAAGCCAACCAATTGGACGCGCTGATCAAACGCCGGGAACAATTAGTCAAGCAAAGGACGATGGAAAAACAGCATCTTGAAGCGGCTCATGAGGCTGAGTCCATCCGCTCTATCGAAAAATTTATTCGTGCCTTTGATAATACCCTATAGGGCACAAGAGAAATCGGGCGCATTGAAGACAAAATAAAGGCGTTAATTGCCAACGACAACACCTTGCAAAATCGCTTGGAGCAATTGACCCAAGTCGAGGGCGTTGGTTTGATAACGGCATCGACGTTAATTGCCCAATTACCGAAACTGGGCTTATTGTCTAACAAGCAAATATGCGCCCTGGTTGGGTTGGCGCCATTTTGCCGGGACAGTGGCGCTATGAAAGGACGGCGTACCATTAGTGGTGGCCGGGAATTGATAAGGACGACTCTTTACATGGCCACATTGAACGCTATTCGCTTTAACCAACCTATCCGGGGATTCTATCTACGCTTGGTCGGCAACGGTAAGCTCAAGAAAGTGGCTTTGGTGGCTTGCATGCGGAAGCTCTTGGTTATGCTCAATGCAATGGTAAAACACAATAAAGCATGGAACCCGAATTACGCTAATTTAACTTGATTTTTAACACATTTGCTATGGGTATTTGCGCACCCGTGCGCAAAATCCAGAAAACCGCGTTAATAAACAGGCGATTGTCTTTCGCCGTGCCGCCCCAGTCACCTTTGCGACCGGGCAAGCTGGATTCCAACAACTCCCAAACCCGGTCAGATATATCGTGTCGGCGGTACGTTGGCTCTGCTATGCCTTTTCCTTCAAAGTTAATGAGATAGAGAGATTACACCAATCCCAACAAGTATTAATATTAACAACATAGAGTTATAATCATCATTTAAAGTAAAGCCTAAATATGGGAGGCAGCGATCGCACGACCAAGACAATTACCCGATACGTTGCAGGAGCATGATTTTCATGCGCTGGCGAAAACGGAGCCGCATCCACGAACACGCGTTCGATTTTTGGGGATGGCGCATTTGCAAGACGGTCGAGACTACAATGAGATAGCGACGGCCTTACGGGTTCCTAAGATCACCGTCCAGGGTTGGGTGCAACGGTTTAAGACCGAGGGTCTCGACGGCTTAAGGGAATCTCCGCGAAGTGGCGCAAAACGGAAATTGGCGGCGACCCGGGAGGCCGAGTTTAAGACAGCGGTAATGGGGCTGCAAGATCAACGACCAGGCGGGCGGATCACAGGGCACGATATCAGGGTCCTGCTGGAAGAACAATTTCAAGTGGTCTGTTGCCTCAATAGTGTTTACAACCTATTAGCCCGACTGGGTCTGGTCTGGATCACGGTTCGGTCGAAACATCCGAAGCAAAGCCAGGAGAGCCAAGACACCTTTACCCATAGGGCACAAGTAAAAAAACTTCCGTGCCGAGGTGATGGCCGTGGTACCAAATGGCCTTAGCGTGGAGCGGATTGAGGTTTGGTTTCAGGATGAGGCGCGAGTGGGCCAACGAGGGACGCTGACGCGCCTTTGGGCACCCAAAGGCAGCCGTCCCCGAGTCATCCGGCAACAGCAATTTGAAGCGGCCTATGTGTTTGGGGCGGTCTGTCCTGCCGAGGGCAAGGCTTCGGCACTTGTGCCCTTTGGGTATTGGTCATGCCGGCGGCGAATTCCGAAAGTATGCAGCATCATCTTGATTTGATTGCTGCTGCCGTCACTCCAGGTAAACATGCCGTATTGATTTTGGATCGGGCCGCTTGGCATGTGACTGAAAAATTGCTGATGCCGGCCAACCTTTCTATCCTGCCTTTGCCGCTCTACTCGCTGGAACTGAACCCCGTTGAGCAGATATGGCAGCAACTACGGCAATCAGATTGGGCTAAGCGATGCTTCAAGGGGTACGACGAAATCGTTGATGTCTGTTGCCAGGTATGGAACCGGTTCGCCAGCCAGCCCGACTCCATCAAAAATCTGTCTACCCGACAGTGGGCTTTATTAACTTTTGACGACACTATCTAAAGACGTTGAAAAAAATCATAGTTGTTTTCAGGATTCGTCGGCATATACTGGGTACGAGTATATGCTGGTTTGTACGGATACCGAAGGAGGGGCGTATTAAATCGATCTTGCGTTCACGTAAGCCGAATCAACTCTCAACAACGCTATCTTCGATGGTCTTTGGCAATAGGCGACATAGCGTGATTGTTCCGAATTACCAGTGGGAGCTTGTTGATTCGTTAAAGCTTGTTTGCTTGCCGGAAAAGAGATTTCTCTGGGCTACAGCCAGGAAGATTTTTGAGATATTTTGCATTAAGGGTGATCAGTTTAGAAATTCTCTAGCAACTGCACTTCAATGGGTGATTGGAACAATTGCGCAATTACTGGTTGAGTTTTCTTAATAATACCTGTGCTCCAAAAGCGTTCGCCACCTGTTGACACTTCTGTCGTTAGCAAATCCATAGCAGCCAAACGACGATATAACTCCCTTGCAACTGCCGGTGCTGGATCGATAATAGTTACTTTCGGGCCAGCGATTTCTTGTATTAAATTAATTACAAACGGGTAATGGGTGCAGCCTAAGACAACGGTATCAACCTTTTTTGCCAGTAAGGGTTGTAGATATTGCTCAAGAAGCGCTCTAGTTTGTACGCCTGTTAGATCGCCGGTTTCAATTCGCTCGACTAGACCGGGACACGCTTGGGCGATAATCTCAACTTCAGCGCCAAAACGAGCGAATAGTTTTACAAAATTATCGCCAGCTAAGGTTCTACCGGTGGCCAAAACACCGATAACGCCAGTTTGTGTTTTTGCCGCCGCTGGCTTAATAGCGGGCTCCATGGCGATAATAGGTACTGAAAATGTTGATCGGAGCACATTGACTGCCGCTCCGGTTGCAGTGTTACAAGCCACAACGATGGCTTTGCATTGCTGGCTGATTAAAAAATTGCTAACCGCTACAGATCTTGCTTCGATGTAGAACTGGGTTTTATCGCCGTACGGTGCATGTGCTGAATCCGCTACATAACACAACGTTTCATTGGGTAACTCTCGGCGAATTTCGCGTAACACGGACAGGCCACCAACGCCGGAATCAAAAATGCCTATGGGCTGGTTTGACGACATTATCTGACAACTCGGTTTTTATCTACCTGCTTTATAAAGCAAACAGGTCTCGCATTTTTTGCCCAGGACTATCGGCGCGCATAAACGCCTCACCAACCAGGAAGGCATAAATGTCGTTATTTAGCATCAGTTGCACATCGTCAGGGCTATGAATACCACTTTCAGTAATGATTAAACGATCTGAAGGCACGCTGGCTTTTAAATCCAATGTAGTTTGCAACGAGGTAGTAAAAGTGCGCAGATTTCGGTTATTAATGCCGATTAGCCTAGTATTCAAAGTAAGTGCGCGCTGCAGTTCTGTCGCATCGTGGACTTCCACTAGCACATCCATGCCCAGCTTTGTTGCTACATCAGACAGTTCATGCATCAAGCCATCTTCCAGCGCCGCCGCAATCAGCAAAATGCAATCCGCACCTAAAGCCCGGGCTTCATAGATTTGATAAGTATCAATCATGAAATCTTTTCTTAACACGGGTAACGGACAGCGTTCTCTGACCATTTGCAAGTAGGCTTCTGAGCCTTGGAAAAAATCCTTATCGGTTAATACCGACAAGCAAGTTGCGCCATTCATCGCGTAATCTTGACCAATCAGTACCGGCTGAAAGTTTTCTCTGATGACGCCTTGGCTGGGTGAGGCTTTTTTAATTTCTGCAATAATTGCCGGTTTCTTGGTGGAAACCTTGGCAAATAAAGCCTGATAGAATCCCCGGGGGCTTTCGACACTACTGGCAATTTCCTCCAAATTGGCAATGGTCATGCTGGTTTTACGTCTGGTGACTTCCTCAGCTTTTTTGGCCAGGATTTGTTTTAATATGTCTGGTGTATTGGTCATGATTTGTGTCTAGGATGATTTTTTTGAATAGGCGCAGAGCGCCGCCAATTTAGCTTGTGCTGCGCCGCTGGCAATTACCTGCTCTGCTTTTTCAATGCCGGAAGCTAAAGAATGAGTAATGTTAGCTGCATAAATTGCAGCCCCTGCATTCAGGATCACAATATCTCTGGCCGCACCAGCTTTATTTTCTAGCACGGATTTTATCATGGCTAAGCTAGCTGCAGCATCCTGAACCGCCAGCTCTGCCAAACTGGCGCGTGTTAAACTAAATTGTTCCGGCGCAACTGTGTAGGTAGAAATCACTCCGTCTTTTAGTTCCGCCACTGATGTTGCCGAGGCAATGCTAATCTCATCTAAACCATCTTCGGCACTCACCACCAATACATGCTGGCTACCTAGCTTTTTTAAGACTTGTACCAGCGGCTCTAACAAATTCTGGGAGAAAACCCCAATTAATTGATTGGCTGCGCCTGCTGGATTAGATAATGGCCCTAACAAATTGAATAAGGTTCTAACGCCCATTTCTTTGCGGGCATTAATCGCGTACTGCATCCCTCCGTGATGTTTGGGAGCAAATAAAAACCCAACGCCGATTTCATTTACGCATTGTGCCACTTGGATAGGTGATAAATTTAGATTAACACCCGCAGCCTCAAGCACGTCGGCGCTACCGCAACGACTGGATACCGAACGGTTGCCATGTTTAGCAACCTGTCCGCCCGCGGCTGCCACCACGAAGGCGCTGGCGGTAGAGATATTAAACGTGCTGGCGCCATCACCGCCGGTACCACAAGTATCGATGACGTGATCACCAATTACCTCGACTTTAGTGACTAATTCACGCATCACTTCAACCGCAGCAGCAATTTCCTCAATAGTTTCGCCTTTGCAGCGTAAGGCGATTAGAAACCCGCCAATCTGCGCATCGGTTGCTTGCCCGGTCATCATTAATCGCATAACCTCGCGCATTTGTTCTCTCGTGAGGTTTTGGTTATTCAACAAAGTTTGCAAAGCTTGAGGTAAGTTCATAGACTTAAGTAAGGAAAGCAGGGCGTGCCCAGTGCGCTAAAGTACCAAAGCAATAACGAACTACTAAGCAGTTTGACGAGTCGTCGGGACAAAATTATCGCAGATTTTTATAGGCATTAATTAAGCCGTTAGTCGAGCAGTCATGCCCCGTTATCACCTGATTATTCTGTAGTTCTGGCAGGATGACTTTGGCTAAGACTTTACCCAGTTCAACGCCCATTTGATCGAAGGAGTTGATATTCCAGATGACGCCCTGCACAAAAATTTTGTGTTCGTAAAATGCCAGTAACGAACCTAATGTTTTCGGTGTTAATTTTTTAAACAGAAAGGAGTTCGACGGTTTATTGCCATCAAATACTTTAGATGCGACAAGGACATGATCTTTTTGTTGTTCTGGAGTCAGCTCCTGCTTAACTTCTTCTTCAGTTCTGCCGCGCATTAATGCCTCTGGTTGCGCAAGGAAATTTGACACAAGAATGTCATGATGTTCTGGCAAATCGTAATGACTGTTAGCGGCTACTAAAAAATCGCAAGGCACCAGTTTAGTGCCCTGGTGAATCAATTGGTAAAAAGCGTGTTGTCCATTAGTCCCTTGTTGCCCCCAAATAATTTGACCGGTGTTGTAATGAATTTTGTTGCCATTCATATCCACGCTTTTACCATTACTTTCCATATCGCCCTGCTGTAAGTAATCAGCAAAATAGCGCATGGAGTAGTCGTAGGGTAATAGAGCATAAGACTCTGCATTAAAAAAATTGTTATACCAAATACCTAATAGACCCATGATGACGGGGACATTTTGTTCAAATGGAGTACTTTTAAAGTGATTGTCGACTTCATGAGCGCCTAGCAACAGATCTTCAAAATTATCCATGCCTATGTATAGGGCAATAGACAGCCCTACTGCTGACCAGAGTGAATAGCGTCCTCCGACCCAATCCCAAAACTCAAACATGTTGTTGGTGTCTATACCAAACTTAGCAACTTCTTTGGCGCAAGTTGAGACCGCCACAAAGTGCTTGGCAATTGTCTGAGTATCCTCAGCTTGTTTAAGAAACCAGTTTTTAGCCGAATTGGCATTTGTCATGGTTTCCTGGGTGGAAAATAGTTTGGAAGCTACCACAAATAAAGTTGTTTCAGCAGATAAAGTATTAAGAGTACTAATAAGATCGGCTTGATCGATATTTGAGATATAGTGAACGTTCAGTGCTTCGGAGCTATAAGGCGCTAGCGCCGCTGAGACCATCTTCGGGCCTAAGCTCGATCCACCGATACCAATATTGACCACATCAGTGATTGCTTTTCCCGTATAACCCTTCCATTCACCAGAGCGGACACGATCGCAAAACTGGCGCATTTTAGCGAGTACTGCGTTGATTTGCGGCATAACGTCCTGGCCATCCACAAAAACAGGATAATTGCTCCTGTTGCGTAATGCAGTATGCAAAACTGCCCGGTGTTCGGTGCTGTTAATGGCAACCCCGGAGAACATGGCTTCAATTTTGGGTTGCAGGCCGGTATGCCTCGCTAAATCAGCTAGCAGAGGAATAGTTTGCTCGGTGATTCTATTTTTGGAGTAGTCAAATAGAATATCGTTAAAGTGCAGAGAAAACTTTTTAAAGCGATTATTGTCTTCAGCAAAAGCATGACGGAGCGAGTAATTTTGAATTTGATGGTAATGGTCTTCGAGTGCTGTCCACGCTTTTGAGGAAGTCAAAGATGACATGTTTTAGGAACTCCGCTTGAAAGAAATTATCGTAAGTCTACGAAAAGCAGATAAGGATAGCAAGAGCGCAATTAGATCATAGCTATTTGCTTATATGTTGAGGCTTGCAGCGGTTGCGGCTGAGCAACTCCTTTATTTGTCATATTTGATATGCTAAAGTTGGAAACTGCTACCTTATAATAGCAAGTGGTACTTAAAAGAACCGATTTAAAATAATAATTAATATTCAAAAACGGGAAGGAAAAATGAACACTACATGCATTTTAAAAAGAGGAACTCTGTTGGTTTTGGGCTTGTTGTTTTCAGCGACGCTCTGGGCACACGGAGGAGCGGCGGGTACAGACACAGACCAATGTAAATTTGAGCTGGAGCCGGGCCACTGGATTCATTATACCGCCTACCAACCCAAAGCCTACCCGGCCGAAGAATTCTGCGGCAACATCCCGGGTACCGACTCAATCATCCAGCTGGTATTCGATTACCAAGACATGAAATACAGAAACAACTCTGTTGAATTTGAAGTCACCAAAGAACCAGAAGGCACCCGTGTGTTTTTTGAACCCGCAAAGAAGCACAAATCCGGCACCGTCATGCTGAGCCTCCCTAATGGTGTGCCAGAACCCGGCAAATACCTCATCCATATTACCTTAGTGCCCGATCAAGGCGAAAGACTGGATGCGCACATGGGCTTTAAAGCCGGTGGTGGCGAACAAGTTAGCAAAAACAGTATCTTACTGTATCTGTTCTTGGCGCTGTCCGGATTATATGTCGTGTATCTATCCCATGCAGGCTTCAAACGTATGGTAGATGACGCCATCGCAAAAATTAAAAGCTAATCAACCGATCAATTGCTAGCCAGATTGATCCGAGGTGCTATGGCTATTCTGCAACAACTTAAAACAAACCCTAGCACCTCACTATCAAACACAACGAGGAAACAAGTCATGCTGAAGTTAGTCGCGTTTGGAGCCCTGTTCGCGCTCACGTCCACCTCCGTCAGCGCCGTGGAATACGAAGATCATGACGGCATGCTCATGAATCATGGCGATGGGCACCTCATGGACATGGGCGGCGGCATGGTCATGGGACAAAATGCAGATACCCTGCCTGCCGGCTGCGACAGCATCTCAGAGACCAAAGAAATCACCGTTCATGCCGGCCACAAATACTCCGAAAAATTCCCTGGCCGAATGTTTGCCTTCGATACTCAAGAAATGCAGTTTAAACCCTGCACCAAATTGACCGTACACTTTGTCAACGAAGACCATATCCGTCATCAGTGGATGATGCATGGCCTACCCAAAAACCTGTACAACAAAGGCATGTTTCACCTAGAAATTTCAGGCCCCGCAAAAATATCCGGCACCCTGATACTCCCGCCCGGCGACAAAACCTACCTGGTGCATTGCGACATAGCCCAGCACATGGAAAAAGGCATGAAAGCCCAGCTCAAGGTGGGTAAAGGCGACGGCGACTTACCGAGCATCCCCGGCCTTACCGCCAATGCGATCTCAGACGATTACAAAGCGACATTGCCGGAATTACTGGCCGCAGCGGAAAAAACGGCCGCTGAGCTGGCATTGCAACCGATAGTCACCGCCCCACCTGCACCGGCAACTGTCACACCGGCTGTTGCCGAGGAGCCGGCTTTTTCTGGAGTGACCGTCATCGGACTAGCCGCCGGCTTGTTACTAGCGCCGTTCTTGGCCAGAAAATTTAAGGGCATGCGTGCGTCGGAAGTGGTTGCCTACAGTTTTGAGTTATTGGCCGAAGCGGTTAAAACAGTAATTAATTTGCTTTCAGGTCTCGTTAAATTAATTTTTAACAGTAAGAAAAAAATCTTACCTAACGGGTAAATCGGTAACGGCAGAAAAGCCCCTGCACTCTTTAGAGACAGGGGCTTTTTTTTGAGGCTAATTAACAAAGTGCAAGAAACTCTTCTGGAATTGGGCAGCTTATTTGCCAGCGCTTTTATTTCGGCAACTATTGCCCCCGGTGGATCAGAGGCGGTTCTAGCGTACTTGGTCGGGCAAGGGCATTTTACTGCAGTCCAACTAGTTCTGCTCGCATCGCTTGGTAATACACTGGGCGCAATGACGACCTGGGGGCTGGGTATGTTAGCGGCAAAAAAATTCCCACTTGCACACTTGTTGCCAGAAAAAAAACAGCGAGCCTTAGCGGCTGTTGAAAAGAGAGGGCTTTGGCTGTTATTTTTCTCTTGGTTACCGGTTGTCGGCGATGCTTTTTGCTTTGCCGGCGGTTGGTTAAAAATGCCGATAGTATCAGCGTGCTTAATCATTTGGTTAGGTAAGCTCAGCCGTTATATTGTGGTAGCATGGCTGTTTGTTTGATTTAATCCAAAGCTTTTAGCCCTCAAATGTGTGCTCATAAATCATTAGAAATAGAAAAAATGCCTAATTTAATCGATATCCAACTGTAGCGGACTGGTTTAATGTTAAATATAAAACGATGAGGTAAACGTGTTACGCCATTTCCCAAAAGTGAATGTTGCCTATCCGCATCGCAAACGCGATTATTTTATCGCTGGATTTACTTTTTTTTGTGTAGCAGTCTGCTTAATTAGCGATGCTAATGCCAGTTTAGAAAAACAAAACGCACTCGGCGTTAGTGGCTGGGTGTTTTTGATCGGTCTGTTATTGGGTGAAAACCGTGAAATCAGAATGCAGGTAATTATCGCCGTTATGTTTGCCACTGTTGGTGAGCATTTCGCTTCGCCTTTTATGGGCGGTTACACCTACCGATTTAGTAATGTGCCCGCCTACGTGCCGCCCGGTCATGGCATGGTGTATTTAACCGCAGTAGCTTTGGGCCGCTCCGGTTTGTTCTTAAGATATGCCAGAGAAATCGCCACTTTTGTGGTATTGGTGTGCGGTGTATGGTCAGTTTGGGGGATTAGCGGAATTCCTCAGCAAGGCGATTCGGTCGGCGCTTTGTTGTTTTGCGTGTTTTTAGCTTATCTATTTAAGGGCCGATCACCAATGGTTTATCTAGCCGCTTTCTTCATTACGACTTGGCTGGAATTAATTGGTACCGCCGTCGGCACTTGGAGATGGGCGGCGATTGATCCGGTTTTGAGTTTACCGCAAGGTAATCCTCCCAGTGGTGTTGCTGCTTGGTATTGCTTGGTTGATGCGGTTGCTATGGGTGGTGCTGCACCGGTATTGAGAGGATTTAAATCTATTGGTAACTGGCTTAAATCTGGTAAATTGAGAAAAAATGCTTACGAAAGCGCCGGGAACGATTAGCGGTCACTGCAATAACAGCTTTGGGCACACATCCCACCCATTCAATAGGGATGAATTAACAATCAATAAAGGTGAGTGAATATGGAACGTCGTGATTTTATTCGATTAAGTGCAATCGGCGCGGGTATAGGCATGGTAACGCCAGCCATGGCGCTAGCAGAAGCCGGCAAACAAAAAACAACCAGTGACATTTATTACACCAAGGATGATCCAGGTCGTTGGAGTGGCAAGGTTGCCACGCACTTGCCCACTATAGAGGTTACTAAGATGGCAGAGGGTGCCACAGTCAAAGTCGTCACCGCCCATGAGATGAAGGGTTATGAGCATTACATTGTTAAGCATGTGTTATTGGATAAAAATTATAAATTTTTAGATGAGCACCTGTTTGATCCGAGCAAAGATAATGAAGCGGCCTCCACATTCACTTTAAAGAGCTACAGCGGTCAGATTTATGCGCTGAGTCTTTGCAATAAACACGATCTTTGGTTAAACGAAGCGCTCGTCTAAGTAAAAACGCTACATTGCGCGGTTATAGATAAACGATATTAATGTGCACAAGTAGGTTTTGCCTTTATTGATAACCGCGCTACACCTATCGTAAAGCTACTCAATAGAACCTTGTTGGTTCAATAACAAATACTCGTCATGCCGTAATGACATCTTTTGCAGAATAGTTGCACAACTTCATCATGGCTCAATCGATAACAACTGACAAATCGTTATACCCAAACGCTAACAAAATAGTCGTCGTCGTAATGCCTTATCTTGGAGATGTACTGTTAGCAACACCCTTGCTACACTCATTGCGACTTGCTTATCCGAAGGCACAACTCGATGTCGTGGTATTTGAAAATACCTCCGGTATGCTTGAAGGCAATGTGGATATTTCGCATATCATTACCACGCCCAAACGTCCCGTTTTATCTGAAAAATGGATTTTGTTTAAGCGCCTATTTAGGCAATACGATCTTGCGCTAGCGATTCAAACTGGAGATAGGCCGTTTTTTTATACCTTGTTTGCTGCACCAATACGAATTAATGCTGTAGCGCCTAAACCCAATAAAGGTTGGTGGAAACGTTTTTTTGTGCAGCATTGGACTGAATTTGATAACGAGAATACCCACACCGTTCTACAGAACTTAAAACTGTTGGATCTAATTAGTGTTCCAAAAAATTTTGCACTGGTACCACCTAAGCCAAATAATTTGCAGCAATTATTAAAACGACAGCCATTTTTAACAAAAAATGAGCGCTTTGTTGTTTTACACCCATTACCGCAGTGGAATTTCAAGCGCTGGACAATGGAGGGATGGCTTGAAATTGGCCGTTTTCTTAGTAATCTGGGCTTAAATTTACTCATTTCAGGTGGGCCAACTTCTGAAGAAATAGCCTTCCTAAATGAATTGGTCTCACATTTACCCAAGAACACCATTAACCTTGCGGGAAATGTTTCTTTAGGGGAATTGGCTTATATTATCAGTCGGGCAGAGTTATTCATTGGCCCTGATACAGGAGTAACTCATTTGGCTGCCGCAACCGGCATACCTGTGATTGGGTTGTATGGACCGACCAACCCCATAAAATGGTCGCCTTGGCCTAGCGGTTATCAACAAGACAGCAATCCTTTTCAGAAAGTCGGTAGCCAGAGGGTTAACAACATTACTTTGCTTCAAGGTCAGGGCGAATGTGTGCCTTGTCATTTAGAAGGTTGTGATAATCATAGACTGAGCCGTAGCCGTTGTCTTGATTCATTAGCACCGGAGCAAGTTAAAATCGCCATTACCCAGGCTTTGCAAATCGACCGATAGCATAAAAGCCTAAAAATCCTGTTTAAAGCCATTTAATTATAAATAACCATGAATCGCAGCCCATCGTTCATTCAACAGAGCCAAGCATCTGTGCTCAAATTTGGTAGTCTTATAACGATCCCATTTATTTTTGCCATTTACTTTTCTACAGGCTTAAGCACTGTATTTTCAATTGTGCTGGGCATAGTGTGGCTGGGCTCGGCACAATTTTTAACACTGCCGCGCTTGCTGAAGATGAAGCCGGTAGCGTTTTGGTCATTGCTGCTTTTTATTTGCTTTTTACTTGGCTCAAGTTACAGCAATGCGTCTCTGGATGCCGCTATGTCGATGGCGAAAAAATACAGAGAACTATTTTATATCCCAATACTGATGGCGTTTTTTAACACAGATCGGTATCGACGTCGGGCTTGGTTAGCATTTGTTGCGGCTTCTGTTCTTTCATTGTTAATTTCCTACCTCAAGCTAGCCGGTATTTTTGAGCTTAACCAGTTTGGTGATGCCAGCGTGAAAAGCCACATCACGCATAATATTTTTATCGCGTATTTTGCTTTTTATTGTGCCCATCAAGCATTCTCGCAAAAGCCAGATGCCCGCTACTATTTGGCTTTGTTTATTGTTGGTTTGCACAATTTGTTTTTAGTTGTGCAAGGCCTTACTGGGCAAGCAGTCTTTTTAGCGCTGGTTTTGTTATTTACTCTGCAACGATTCAGCAAAAAATTTACCTTCTTGGCTTTGGCCGGTATTTGTTTGGCTATGCTGTTGTTTTTGAATTTTTCTGACAAGGCTGAGCGGCTGAATAAAGGTATCAACGACACCAAAACCTACTTTCAAAACGAATCCAGCTCTGTTAAGAGTAACTCCTCCATGGGCCAGCGCTACATGTTTTGGAAATATTCATCGCAATTAATTGCCGAGAAACCTTTATTGGGTTACGGCACCGGAAGTTTTGCCCAGGAATACCAACGCATTGCCCAAGGTGAGCATGTTTTGGCAGAGAACCCACATAACGAGTTTCTGATGATTGGCGTGCAGTTAGGGTTATTCGGTCTGATTGTGTACCTGGGATTTCTTGGTAGCCAAATTTATTGTTCCTACTCTCTACCCGCTGATATTAAATTTATGGCTCAAGGCCTTGTGCTTACCTTGGTTATTACCAGCTTGTTTAATAGCCCCATTCTTGATAATACTGAGGGCCACTGGTTTGCTACCCTTATCGCCTTGTGTTTCTCAACACCTCAGATAAGCAGCGCAGCCAAAAATGCTTGGCAACGCTAACTTAATCTTTGCAAAGCAATTAAGCCCCGGGTCATTTCTTAATGTTTTTATAATTTTCTTCGCTTTCCTGAATAATCTTATTGCCTTCTGCAATTAAACGATTGCCCTCGATAATTTTTGCCTGACCTTCATTCACCATGGTTGTGCCGCGATCAACCAGCTGTTTACCGGACTTCCAGCGCTCGCTTAAATTCGCTATGCCCTGGCTTTCTCTCATCATCACCTCATCGGAAATGATTTGTGCTTGTTTTGGGGCGGGTTCGGAGGCGCAGCCGGCTATTAATAACGGAAAACAAATAATGCCTAGTTTTTGAAGGGTCCACGTTTTTTGCATATAAAAATAAAGTCCTAATTGAG
Source organism: Methylococcales bacterium (assembly GCA_965247565.1). GTDB lineage: Bacteria > Pseudomonadota > Gammaproteobacteria > Methylococcales > Methylomonadaceae > CBDFHF01. Next base: position 655,170 of record CBDFHF010000003.1, read on the forward strand.
ATGGTTTTAAAAGCCGATCATCTTACAAAACACCGTGTAGCTTGCAACTGTTTTTTAACTAGGCTTTGACACAGAGTAAACAGAATGCTTTTTGCTGATCTCCGGCATCTACCTGAACAGTCATCCGGTGTTTGGACAGCTGTGCTGAATCAAAACTAGAAAGCTTCTCGAAAATAAATTTGCTCCGGGTTTCCTTTGTAGATGCCAAAAGTTGCTTTGGCGTTTGGATTGATATTTCCGGTTCCTTGCCAGTCAAACTGCAACCATGTGGCAACAGCTGCTGATATCTCCAACGAACCGGTTTTACCGGGAGATTTTAGATTTAAGTTAAAATTACCAGATGTTAATGAGGCCGCTTCTCGGTAGGACTTATTGATTGGTGCTGCGATAGAACAGTTAAAGCTGCCACTCGTTGCGCTGTCATCCCAAACACAGGTATCGGCAGGTAAAAGACTATCGGTAGCATCCGGGTCTGCAATAGTCAGTTTTGCAACCGAACAGCTATCGTCACTATTATTGATAAAACTAAAGTCGTTGAAATATTCCGCCTGCATGGGGACTTCCAAGTCTACTAATTCAGAACCCAGCGCATTGGTGAGATTAATCCGTCCATATCGTAGCGGTGTGGCAGTGGATATTTGTGTTGTCGCCATAGTTACGCCATCGCTATCAGTAGGGGCTGCGGAGATAAAAACGTTAGTTTCTCCTGTTAAAGCGGTGGGTCGACTGATCTGATGTTTTGCTACAATGGAAGCCACACCGCTATTCCATGCGCCTGTAGGTGAAGTAGCACTGGCCGATAAAATGGAGCCGGAAGGTAAACTCGAAGACGCCGTAAAATTAAAATTACTCCAGTTTGTTAGCCCAAGTTTTGCGAAATTACCCGAATAGTTGCTGGTGGTATTGTTAGCCGAGTTTTGTGCTGTTAACGAAAAAGACGTATTGAAACCATCCTGGCCAAAATAAGTAAAAGTAGAACCACAGCCCGGCGTCGACGTGCCAGGCGTTATGGCAAAATGGTCGGGAATAAATCGACCAAACGAAATAACTGCCTTGTTGCCAATGGAACAACCTATTTTGTTGTTGCTATCGAAGGAATCGGCTAAATAAGCATTGGCCGAAGTAGAAGAGATGCAGTCTCCTGCAGCTTGGTCTACTAACGTATAGTTATCATCACGAAATGCTCCCGCAGCCGCATATAAATAACCAACCTCGTTCCATCTGGCATTATTGCTTTGAGAAGGTGAAACATTCGCCTGCACGGCCGGATTAACCGTAAGGCTTCCTACAGCGCCCCCACTTTGTTGCGACCCGCTATTGCCGGGCAATTGTGCAGACAACTTGGTTGAATCCAATGGCAATATGCCTGTGTAACCATCGGATGCGTTGGTAGCGGTTAAGGCGTTGATAGTGAAAGCGGCACCTGCTTTGATGGCGGGAGTCGCTGTAGTGGAGGGCCCTGCTGCATTTGCTGTTGTTGTGAATGTTACAGCGCCAGGACGCACTGAAAAGTTATCAGCCGAGCAACGCACCATGCTGGGCGATTGATTAGCGTCAGTCACTCGACAACGTAGATTTGGATAAGCCTTACTGACGGTTATAGGAGCGATAGCTTTACGACCTTGATCGGTAGCAGCGAATGAAAGCGTTTGCGAAATAACAGGCGAAAGTGGCGCAAGGCTAGTGCATTGAGCATTTCCGGAACCATCGACCAATTCTACCGTGATATTTTTGCTGGCGCCGGTCACGAAATTGGTTTCAACGCTGCCGTCAGTCTTAAGCGCTGCGATATCAAAGCTGAATGGTGTACGGGCCAGTTTGGTATATAGATGACCGCTAAAAGCGCTGGTATTGGATTCTATACAGTTAAAGTTTGTAGGCAGAGAGCCTGTCGATGTTGGTTGGCACGACCGTGACTTTTGTCGAATTTCGCTTAATTGATCCTCAGTGAGTACTGATGCGTACACGCGTAACTCATCGATATTACCTGAAAAGCCAAAGGAATTATTATTCTCGGTTGCGGAGTTAGTTTCGCCTCCAATAGAAGCGATTCCGGTATCCGAACCAAAACTGGTTTCCGACCAGCTCATGCCGACATGAGCTAATTTCGTTCCTGCGCTGTCATAGACAAAAATATATTTGGTTTTATTCGGCACATCAATAACCGCCGCAACAAAGTACCAAATACCGTTGTCGATGGCATAGGGAGTATCCAGCATCAAAGCCGATGGCGTGCCTCTGGAAAAAAAACGCAACAGCCCCGTCCCGCCATCTCCAAGGCTAAAGCCGTAACCGCTGGAGTTATGTTCGTCATCAATCAAAATGCGCTGGCCAGATTGAGTGTTGTCAGTAGTTTTAATCCATGCAGTGATAGAAAATCCAGTCCCATCCGCGCCAAAGTCGGGAAAGCTCGATGGCAATGCGACATAATTTTTACTACCTCGAGTAAACTCACCGTAATTACAAGTTCCAGGAGTCTTGGGGATCGCTGGCGTAGTGCTCGCTGTCGTCGGCCTTATAGCATCAAGACTCGCTGCTGTTCCTGAATACTTGCTGACACTATCGGTTACCTCATCTGCCGAGCCACTCCAAAACGCTTCATCCATGCGGTATTCCGAAACCAGTACTGGTGGTACTGGACAAGCATGAGTCTCTTTATACAGCCCGGAAACAGTAGTTTGGGAGACTTCACCGTTGTAAATTTTGACTTCATCCATGGAGCCGGCGAATCGGTAATTAGTATTCGACTCCCAGCCACCCATTTGTAGTGTAGATTTCACCACGGCATTACTGTTTCTTGGTGTTCCAAATTGTTGGCTTAATGTTCGATTTACCCCATCTATATAAAGTTTGTTGCTGGTTACAGTCCCATTTGTGAAGACAGCAACCACATGATGCCAACCCGAAGCAAGTGTAGTTGACGGAATACCATAAATATCCGTGTTACCAGTGCTGAAACCGAATGCGCCATCCCTCAGCCAAAGGGTGTAGCGATTCCAGCTAAATGCATCAACATTGGTAGTGCCATTCCAATACATCCAAAAACTCAAAGTAGTTTTCGCGCCTGCAGACGTATCAACGGGTAAATTCGGCATAGTTATAGCCCCCCCGTTACTGGTAGGGCCTAGTAGACTGGCGTAACCACAAGTGCCGGTAGTTCCTGTGATGGCTGGGCTGGCTATTACAGGGCTAGGTAAAGGAGAACCGATAGTGTTGGCGTGACGATTGTTGCCGGAACTGTCTTTAACTTCACCACTGATGTCCTTCCATTCGCTTTCTTCAAAATGATATTGGGCTAGTAGGCTTGCGCTACAGGCGGCTGGCATGTTGTAAGTCGAATTATTGGTGACGCAGCTATTTCCACAGCTTGATCCGCAACAAACGCTATTAATAGTCGATTGGTAACCGAGGGTGATAGGTGCTGAACCGGTAGACTTTACACATGAGGAAGACGCACTGGCTTGTTCAAATGTGATGTCACTGCTAGAAGTTACTGTGGCCACACGGGCCGCATAACCGATATTAACTTTACCGTTACTGGTAATGTTGCCTCCAACTACTCCCTCTTGTCCGATGGTAATGGCACCGGATGAGGTGGTAATCGAGCCGGCTACTGTAGTCCTGAAGTTTAGTGAGACTTTGCCGCTGGATGTTGTTATATCTCCACCAAAGGTGACAAAGCCGCTGCTGTCGCTAACCGAATCAGCAGTTATATTAGCGTTAAAGATGGATTGGTAGCCCGCGGTTAAAAGACCTTTAACTGTCAGATTCAAGTCGCTGGCGGTTCCGCTTGAGTTGATTGCGGTGATATTAGTGGTTAAGTCGCCATTGATGGTAATTGTGGCTGGTTTAGGTGCAGCAATGGCAATGGTGTCGCTGCTACCTAATGATAAAGATCCACAACTGTAGGTTCCGTTACTACCACTGCAACCCGTGGGCAAATTTCCTGGAAAAATGTAATTTGTAGCTTGAGCATTTATTCCCCAAAAATAGCTGAGTATCAGAAAGAAAAGACGGGGTGCGCTCATTGTTTCTCGAAGCAATCAAGATTTTGTCGGATATCTTAAGGTGTGAATTATTGTCTTTTACAAACCGGACAGATGTGCTTTCCATCCGTGTTGCAAATCCATCCGGCTTTTAAAGCACCTGCCAATTCGCCCTCAAACCAAGCGCGACCATCGCTAATTCGCCTGCCGGTACGTTGGTTTTCTCTGGGGGCGCGGCGAAATTCAATGGTTCTTAAACATTGGGGATTGCAAATGTCGCAAAAAATAAATTTTCGTATGGTCATGGCAAATAGCGGAATTTTTAACTAAAGTTAAGGCCAAGTAGATTTTTTAGCGCTCTCTACTATTCTGTATGGAGTATAGATGATATTTTTTTACAAGCGCTTTTCCACGCGTCTTTTTCAGTGAATTCCGGGTGATATATGAATGGTAAACAGCAGGGTTTTACTTTGATCGAATTGGTCATGGTGATTGTTATTTTGGGAATTTTGGCGGCCACAGCTTTGCCCAGATTTGCGGATATGCAGCAGGATGCAAGATATGCAGCCATAAGAGGTGCGCAAGGGGCGATTAACTCGGCGATTGCAATTACTCATGCAGAAGCATTATTAAAAAATCAGACCGGATCGACTGGTACAGTAAAATTGGAAGGAACTGATATTGCGATGGTTTATGGTTATCCTGCCGCCAAAGGTGGTATTGAGTTGGCGGTTGTACTGACGGGTGATCTTAGTTGGACAAAACAACCTGGTGTTATGGTTGGCTTTACGCCAGATATTGGAACTTGCAACATTATCTATAAAGAAGCATCGGAAGCTGCCGGTGTTATTACCCCTGCATCAGCGAAATTAAATGCGACAGCCGCTGGTAACTGTTAATTAGCCCGAGAAAGTTGAGTTTGCATAAATCGACTACTTTTGGTGGGTATCAGTCGTAACCCAAGGCATCGCAGCCAAATATGTAGAGTTTCGGTTCGCCTAATGTTTATAAAAAGAATACAAAACAGATATTCATAAGATGTTAATTGAATATCCGATGCATACCTCATAATATAGAGGTATGCACAAACTTTACCAGTGAGGTCAGTATGACCAAAGAAGTACAAATGTCGATCAAGATGGAACCGGAGCTTCGCGACCAGTTTATGGCGGTGGCGGCAAGCCGTCATCGTCCTGCTGCTCAAATCATCCGTGATTTGATGCGCCTTTACATTTCAGATAGTGAAACGCCCAATGCGTTGACCGTGGAGATACTACGAAAAAGTGACAAAAATGAAAATGTTTTTTACGCGGCTAGTGCGGCAGATTTGTTCAAACAACTAGACATTTGATGCGTTTGCCAAGTTATACCGGTCAATTCAAGCGTGATGTGAAGCTGGCCGAGAAGCGTGGCAAAGATCTGAACAAACTACGTAACGTTATCAGTTTACTGCTTACAGGCCAGCCTCTCCCCCGTGAGTTATGCGACCATCCGCTCAAAGGTGACTGGAAGCCAAGACGTGATCTTCATATCGAACCCGACTGGATTTTGATTTACTGCGTGGAGGGTGAGTCGGTTCGCTTCGAACGTACAGGTACACATGCAGATTTATTCGGAAAATAAAAAAAACATCCCTTGCTATTTTACCTAGGCAATCTGAAAGATTAATCCCATGAACAGTAATCATCACCACGGTTTTACGCTAATTGAGCTGGTGATGGTGATTGTTATCTTAAGCATTCTCTCTGCGACAGCTCTGCCCAAGTTTTTTGATACCTCAGTTTTCCAGGAACGTGCTTTTTATGACGATACCTTAAGTGCGTTGCGTTATGCGCAAAAACTGGCCGTGGCGACTAATTGTAATGTGCAGGTGGTTATTGCCAGCAATCAGTTTTCTTTAAAACGTCCTGGGGCGGCTGACCGAAGCCAATGTCATTCCACCTCTTCTGCTGATTTTACCACCGCTGTGGTACATCCCGGTACGGGTGTTGCCTATACCGGCAGCCAAGCTGGCGTAGCATTGACTTCAACAACGATTTATTTTAATGCGCTGGGTATGGCAACAAGCGATGTTGTTATATCCATCGGTAATAACAAAACCATTACGGTCGTTAAAGAAACCGGATTTGTTTATGCCAGTGCGTCTTAACAGTCAAAACGGCGTAACGTTGGTTGAGTTGATTATTTCCATGGTAATAATCAGCATTGCCGTAACGGGTGTATTTACGGTGATGAATTATACGGTCAGCCACAGTGCTGATCCGCTTATGCAGCAACAGTCTATTGCTATTGCTGAGGCTTATATGGAAGAAATTTTGTTGCAAGCCTACACCGACCCTAATGGCAGTAATGCGGGTGAAACTCGGGCCAGTTACGATAATGTTGACGACTACCAGAACTTAAATGATGTTGGCGCGCACGATCAGCACGGAGTAGCTGTCGCTAATTTAACGGAATATAACGTTGGCGTAGCAGTTGATGCCGTGACTATCACAGGTATTACTGATGTACGGCAGGTGACCGTAACAGTATCTGCGCCGGGGGTAACCAGTTTGTCGCTAGTGGGTTACAAATTCAATTATTGATATGGGTAAACTTAAATCCCAAGGCTTTACGCTGATTGAATTAATTATGGTGATGGTTATCGTCGCAGTGTTAGCGACCATGACCACCTCGATGATTACCTTGCCAGTCAATAGCTACCTTGATCTGGAGAGTCGTACACGCTTAGTGGATGATGCCGAAACCGCATTAAGGCGCATGCAGCGCGATCTGAGGCAGGCGTTACCCAACAGTATTCGTATCACCGATGGCGGTAAAGTCATTGAGATGTTGCATGTTTTAGATGCGGGTCGTTATCGAGCTAAGCGGGATGGTACTTTAGCGGCCAATGCAGGGTTATGTGCCAGTGATCCGGCGGGCGATGTGTTGGATTTTTCAATAGATGATAACTGTTTCGAGGTGATGGGTAGTTTTAGCAGTTTTAATCCGCAACTGACTAACCGTGAGTCTTTAGTGGTTTACAATCTGGGTGCCGACGCTTATGCAGGCAGCAATCGCAAAAACGTAATTAATTCGGGTAACGCCAAATTGGTTAAGTTTGATGCCTTTCAATTTCCGCTTAGTTCGCCGCAACAACGCTTTTTTATTGTGGATACGCCGGTCACTTATCGCTGCGATATTGCTACCAATCAACTAATACGATTTTCCGGTTATGCGATTACTTCCGCGCAGCCAAACCCACCAACGCTTGCTGGATACAAACAAGCGGATAAAGTAACCGCTTGTAAATTTGCCTACACTTCTTCTACTGCGACCCGTGCCGGACTGGTGTCAGTCGAAATTACCTTGACCGATGCAAACGGGGAATCCGCCCGATTGATTCAGCAGGTTCATGTGGATAACGCGCCATGAAGCAGCAACACGGATTTACCATCGTCATGGCGATGTTTATTCTGGTGGTATTGGCGTTACTGGGCGGGTATATGGTGCGCTTGAGCGGCGTGGGGCATGCCACCTCGACTTACACCCTGCAGGGCGCTAGAGCTTATCAAGCCGCTAAAGCCGGTTTGGGTTGGGCTATAGCAAAAATTAAAGCTGATGGTACCGCGGCCTGTGCGGAAATCAACAACCAGTCCGCGTTTACTTTACCCGGTATTAGTGGTTTTACCGTTAAATTAACTTGTAGCTATACGACTTACGCAGAAGGAAGCCAAAATCCAAAGATATACAAGCTTTCGTCGCGTAGCGAATTTGGCGCGTATGCGGGTAACGATTACGTATCGAGGGCCCTTGAGGTTTCTATTGTGAAGCTCTAAAGGGTTTTGACACAAACAACGGGAAATTTTTCAGCCTGTCTTACATGTTCACAACAAGGTTGTAGCCTGATTTTTCTAATTGGCCTGTTTTGTCATAAAAATCAACTTTACCGTCTTCCCAGGCCACCCAAACTTCTTTCGCTCCTGAGGCTAGATATAATTGCACTTTTGCATGCATTTCCTGTTTAGAATTCGAGGGTGAGACAATTTCTACACAGATGTCCGGAGCTTCTGTATAAGGCGTTTCATAGCCGTGTTGCTTGATAAATGAATTAGAACACCATGCTACATCGGCGACTTTAACGCCCTCGGTGGTTTGAACTGAGCATTCAACTAAGGTTTCGCCCTTTTTGAGTTTGCGGTCAAACAAAGCACTTATTTTAGATTGAAAACGACCGTGTTTATTGGATGCAGGGGTCATTTCAATTTTTCCATAGCGATTTAGCTCAATCTTAAAAGGTAGATTTTCAAAATAGGGATTATCAACGACTTCTGACCACTGCATGGCGCTCTCCTGTATTGCTTTGGATTTACGCCTTAATATTAAAATACGGCGGCATGTTGTTAATGTAAGCCATATACATGGCATCAGCCATGGTCCATAACACATCCAGTTTAAATTTAAGGATATCTTTCATACGTTCTTGTTGTTCTCGGGTTTTATACCAATCCAGGGTGATGGCGAGGCCATGTTCTACATCGCGTCTGGCTTCAGTTAAACGTTTGCGGAAATAGCTGTAGCCTTCCGGTTCCACCCAGGGGTAGTGTTCTGGCCAGTTATCCAGGCGTTGTTGATGAATTTTTGGCGCAAATAACTCGGTCAATGAGGAGCTAGCGGCTTCGTGCCATTCGGCGCGGCGAGCGAAATTCACATAAGCATCGACAGCAAAGCGCACACCCGGTAGCACAAATTTTAATGAGGTAATGTCTTCACGGCTTAAACCGACAGCAATCCCCAGCTGTATCCAGGCCTCAATACCGCCGGGATCGCCGGGGTGGCCGTCATGATCCATGATACGTTGAACCCATTTGGCGCGGGTTTCGCGATCCGGGCAATTAGCTAAAATGTTGGCGTCTTTGATCGGGATGCAGACTTGGTAATAAAAGCGATTTGCTACCCATCCTTGGATTTGCTCTTTAGTGAGTTTTCCTTCATTCATCAGTGTGTGGTAAGGATGGTGAATGTGGTACAGCTTTTCCATGCCGCGTAGTTCGGCTTCAAATTCTTCTTTCGTCCAGGCTTTGTTGTCGCAGCAGCTCATTTTTTGTGTTCCTTCTATAAATCGATTTCTAAACCATCGTAAGCAACTTCAATACCTACAGCATCCAATTGTTTACGCTCGGAGGAATCGTCGTCCAAGATGGGATTGGTGTTATTGATGTGGATCAATATTTTGCGAGCTATTGTTACGCCGCTGAGAACTTCCATCATGCCGCCCGGACCTGATTGCGGTAAGTGGCCAATTTCACGGGCTCTTTTGTGGCTGATACCTTGTGTGATCATTTCATCATCGGTCCAGAATGTACCATCTACTAAAAGGCAATCGACCGCTTGCATTGCGACCATCACATGCGGCTCAATTTCGCCAAGACCGGGTGAATAGAATACTTTCTTGCCTGTAGAGATTTGTTCGATGATCACACCGATATTATCGCCTTCATGTGGATCGTGTCGATGTGGCGAGTAAGGTGGGGCCTTGCTTTTTAATGCTTGGGTGTGAAAACGTAAGTCTTCGATACCGGGAATAGTAAAGCTGCTGCCATCGACAGGGACGGGATGGTGATTGATGGTGCAGTAGTCTTTTAGCATATTGAAAATGGGGAAGCCTGTAGTCAAGTCTTGCTTGACCATTTCTGTGCAGTAAATATCCAGTGGCTTGCCTTCGCGCAGCATTAACAGGCCGGTGGTGTGGTCTATTTGGCTGTCGATAAGCATAATGGCTTTAATGCCAGTGTCGCGAATGCCTTCTTTAGGTTGCATGGCCGGAAAGGCTTCCAATTGCGCACGAATATCCGGGGACGTATTAAACAGCAGCCAGTTTTTGTTATCGCTACTGACAGCGATGGAAGATTGGGTGCGGGCTTTGCCGTTCATTTGTCCATGGCGTAGGCGATGGCAATTGTGGCAGTTGCAGTTCCACTGCGGAAAACCGCCGCCAGCGCCTGCGCCTAAAACTCTGATTTTCATAATAGCCTGTCAGTTAGTAATGGTAAGTCTCAAATCATACGGGAATACAAAACATCAGGCAAAAAAAAGGGGCTCTTAATGAACCCCTTTCCTTATCTAAGCCGTTGTTGATTAACGGTTGTAGATGTACATAGTCACTTCAAAACCGAAACGCAAATCTGTATAGCTTGGTGTTTCCCATTTCATCATAAACCTCCAGAAGTTTTTTAGTAATAAGTAATCCGCTAGCTTGATCAAGTAAGCTGCATCGAAGTATACGATGATCTTTTTTTTTGCGCAACTTTTGCTCACCTGTTAGTTGGGTGAGTGTTGAAAACGTGAAAACTCCAGCATAATGTAAATGTGTCAGTTAGTGCTAAATTCACTTTTTAAAGTATGTTTTTTTCCCGGTGGAGGGAGTATCATCCAAATTCACCTAAAAATAATAAGACATAACATTAAAGTTTGAGGAGGGTTTATGGATGGTGTTACTGAGCTATTTGTAATTATGTTGATAGTAGCCGCTGGCGCTTTCGCGCCGTTGGGTTATTTTATTTATCGATACACGCAAAAAAATGGCGAGCCTTTTGGCAATATTGAGCCACATGGTGATAGTCCTTCAAAAATTAATGACTTGGCAGAAAAAGGCATTAGTTACATCAAAGGTTTATTAGCAAAGAAATGATCTTGAAATAATCGGCTTTCTGAGTGTTATCCCGCTTGGAAAGCCTTTTTAAACGGCACAGGTTGGGCAGTCAGAGTTTTTGCGAAGGCGCATAGTATTCCATTCCATGCTTAAACCATCCAGCAGCAGTAGTCGCCCCGTCAATGTTTCTCCAACAGCCATAATGACTTTCATAGCCTCTAGTGCCTGAATGCTGCCGACTATGCCGGTTATAGGCGCTATCACCCCGTTTGTTGCGCAATTTTGTAACTCCTCTCCATCGTCACTATATAGGCAGTTGTAGCAAGGGCTATTATTCGTGCCAGGCGTAAATACCGACACTTGGCCTTCAAATCGAATCGCTGCGCCGGAAACTAAGGGTGTTTGTTGTTTTACGCAAGCCGCATTAATAGCAAACCGCGTTGTAAAATTATCGCTGCAATCTAGCACAACATCAGCTTTGTTAACTTCCTTCTCGAGTTGGTCGCCTAGCAGTCTCTGCTTAACAGCAATAACTTTCACTCCGGGATTTAGCGCCGACAATTTGTCACGGGTTGAAATAACTTTATCAGCCCCTACATCTGCAGTGTGGTGGGTGATTTGCCTTTGTAGGTTGGATAAATCTACTTCATCCCCATCGTATATAGTCAGGTGGCCGACACCCGCTGCCGCAAGATACATGGCGGCGGGTGATCCCAGTCCGCCAGCCCCGACGATCAATACTCTGGCTTCCAGCAATTTTTGCTGACCCTCGATATCAACCTGGGGCAGCATGATTTGTCGGCTATAACGTAGCAATTGGTTGTCGTTCATATGTTGTATTGTTGCGCTAGGTTGAATGGGGATGATGCCAAATAACTTGACAGACTGCAAAACCTGATTATTATTAGCACTCATTACTAGCGAGTGCTAATAACTAAATTTAACCCTTAATTTTAATGTTTGGAGATATAGATGAATATACGTCCGTTACACGATAGAGTGATTGTTAAACGTGTGGAAGAGGAAACCACAACTGCTGGGGGCATCGTATTACCTGGTTCAGCAGCTGAAAAACCAAGCCAAGGTAAAGTATTGGCTGTAGGTAGCGGTAAGCCGCTCGACAACGGTCAGGTTCGTGCGCTAGATGTTAAAGTCGGCGACAAAGTACTGTTTGGCAAATATTCAGGTAACGAAGTCAAGGTTGATGGTGAAGATCTTATCGTAATGCGTGAAGAAGACATCATGGGCATTTTAGGCTAAGCCTAAAATCGACAGAGCAACTATTTACAACAAACACATAATTTAGGAAATAAAAAATGGCAGCAAAAGACGTATTATTTGGTGATGACGCGCGTGTCCGTATGGCGCGTGGCGTAAACATTTTAGCAAACGCAGTTAAAGTTACATTAGGTCCTAAAGGTCGTAATGCAATTTTGGATAAAAGTTTTGGCGCGCCCACCATCACTAAAGACGGTGTATCAGTGGCCAAAGAAATCGAATTAAAAGACAAATTCGAAAACATGGGCGCACAGATGGTGAAAGAAGTTTCTTCAAAAACTTCTGATGTTGCCGGTGATGGCACCACTACAGCAACTGTTTTGGCGCAATCCATCGTGAACGAAGGTTTAAAAGCTGTTGCCGCCGGCATGAATCCTATGGATTTAAAACGCGGTATTGATTTAGCGGTAACTAAAGCTGTTGAAGCCGTTGTTGCTTCGGCTGCACCTTGCGCAGACAACAAAGCTATCGCTCAAGTTGGCACCATCTCTGCAAATTCTGATGAATCTGTTGGTAAGATTATTGCCGAAGCCATGGAAAAAGTCGGTAAAGAGGGTGTTATCACGGTTGAAGAAGGTTCAGGATTAGACAATTCATTAGATGTTGTCGAAGGTATGCAATTTGATCGTGGTTATTTGTCACCTTACTTCATTAACAAACAAGAAAACATGAGCGTCGAACTAGACGATCCCATGATTTTGATTTACGAGAAAAAAATCTCCAACATCCGCGAAATGTTGCCGGTATTGGAAGCGGTTGCCAAATCCGGTCGTCCGTTATTGATTATTGCAGAAGATGTGGAAGGCGAAGCCTTGGCTACCTTGGTAGTAAACACTATCCGCGGCATTGTTAAAGTCGCGGCTGTTAAGGCGCCTGGTTTCGGTGATCGTCGTAAAGCCATGTTGGAAGACATTGCTGTTTTAACGGGTGGCACTGTCATCTCTGAAGAAGTTGGCTTGAGCTTAGAAAAAGCGGAATTAGCACAACTAGGTACCGCAAAACGCGTACAAATCACCAAAGAAAACACCACAATTATTGATGGTGCCGGTTCTGAGGAACAAATCAAAGGCCGTGTTGCACAAATCCGTGCTCAAGCCGAAGATGCTACTTCTGATTATGACAAAGAAAAACTGCAAGAACGTTTGGCTAAATTAGCTGGTGGTGTTGCTGTTATCAAAGTTGGTGCAGCGACTGAAATCGAAATGAAAGAAAAGAAAGCTCGCGTAGAAGATGCGTTGCATTCAACTCGCGCCGCCGTTGAAGAAGGAGTAGTTGCAGGTGGTGGTGTTGCTTTGGTTCGTGCATTGTCTGCTCTGGCTGGACTTGAAGGCATTAATCATGATCAAACGGTTGGCGTCAACATTCTGCGTCGCGCCATGGAAGAGCCGTTACGTCAAATCGTTTCAAATGCCGGTGATGAGCCTTCGGTGGTATTTAACGAAGTACAAAAAGGTAAAGGTAACTTCGGCTACAACGCCGCTACCGGCCAGTACGGCGACATGATTGACATGGGTATTTTAGATCCCGCCAAAGTAACGCGTACCGCATTGCAAAATGCCGCTTCTGTTGCTGGTTTAATGCTGACTACCGAAGTTATGATTGCTGACGCACCAAGCGATGATAAAGGTGGCCATGGCGGCATGCCAGATATGGGTGGCATGGGCGGAATGGGTGGCATGGGCGGCATGATGTAAATCATGCAGTCTTAAGGCACTCTGCTTTAAAATAAAAAGGCCCGGATGTTATTTCATCCGGGCCTTTTTTATAACTACTCTTAGTCCAAAACTAGTACAGATATGGGTAAACTCTGCCGCGGCGAAATATTTATCACTGCTTAATCGCCGACACCCAAAGCGCCACCACGACCCAATCCACCTTTTACTTCCTGTGCATGATAATTTCTAAGAGATTGAACCATGCTATTGTAAGCGTCGAAAAAAGCAGCTGCTGTAGCGATACCTTCAGGGGTACGTTTAAAAGTACCTATGCTGGCGCCGCCAGCACCACCAAATAGACCACCCCAACCGCCAAAAGCACCGGAACCACCCACGCTCATATTGGTTGCTGTAGAGCTGCCTTGCGCGATGGCGATTTGTACTCTGGATCGGATATCGGTCAATGTCAGGGCCACGTCTGTTGTTTTAGTTTCGGTGACCCCGCCAGCGGCTACTGTGCTCACAACGCCTCCGGCCAATGCACCCAGTCCACCCAGTCCAGCGGCGCCTAATCCCAGTCCCACCAAAGAACCTGCCGCACTTCCTGATTGACCACTAGTTGTTTCGTTATTGACGATAACTTCCGGTTCCAGGAAATAGTCTGCCGCCACTTGTTGACCTTTGTGTTGTTTGGATCCAGCCCGAACTTCACCTGAGTTTCTTTGTTTGTCTAAAATGCGATCCAATTGTGATTCAGTTGCCATATTACCGATTGATGAGATAACAAAACAATTGGATTGCTGAATAGCAAGTCTGATCAGTGGGTTAACGGTGGTTACGCTGTTCGAGCCGGTTAAGCGGCCGTCAGCAACCGCAAGTGTTCCTAATGGCGTGGTGCAGCGCTCAAGTGATTTGTTGGCGTTTACGCTAGTGCCACCGCCCGCTGATCCAGTGACTATGTTGCTGCTGCCGCCCGTTTGTAAGCCAGGCTGAGCGCAAGCGGTTATCGCTAACGCTGATGCCAGTAGAGATAATTTATGGAATGTTTTGTTGATCATTTTCAAATCTCCTTACGATAAAAAATTACAATCTTTATTAAATAACACTTAATTAAGTAGAAAATTCACGCGATAATACAACAGATTACTAAAAATACAGAGGAATTTACTTATGGTTTCAATAGTAAAAAAGTTAGCGATAATTATAGCGCTAATGTCAATTATAGCTTGTGCGCATAAAAGACCCGAAGCAACTACGATGAGGGTGTGTGATGCTAGTGGTTGTGCAGATCGACCCAAGAATTATGCAACCTTTGATACAGACAGCACTCCCTCGCCTGAAGACGAAAAAATTGCGGCATTGGAAAAATTGGCCGCAAGTGATCCGCGTGCGGCATATGACCTAGCACTTCGGTTTTTTAGAGGTGATGGTGTGCGTCAGGATAGTTATAAATCCATTAAGTGGATGCGCGATGCCGGAGAGAAAGGACACCTGGAAGCACAAAAAGCTCTTGGCAGAGTTTACTTAACCGGACTGGGCGAAATGGGTGCTGATTACGCTGAGGCGCAACGGTGGTTGTCTATCAGTACCAGTCGTGGCGATAAAGAAGGGGAAGAGCTGCTTAGAGAAGCCACTGAAGCTCGTAAATCGGAACTGGAGGATTATCGCTGGCTCAATCGGTGGCGGCCCATTTTTTATAATTACTGGTATTCCGGTTATCGATACAACTGGTATTGGGGCACGAATAACTGGTATTTGTATTAGATACTATAGCCCTCATCTCCGGACTCAGCAAACTGTAATAAATTTGCTCTTTGCAGAGCGTGGGATACATTGACCATTACATAACTATAATTAAAACAGAGGTGTGTGATGGATAAGGTTTACATGATGATTAAAGTTGTTGCAGTGGCTGCTTTTTTCTATTCAATTTTTGTTTTTCTGCCAATGTTTTTTACCTATTTATCAAACGGCGATGTGCGACCATGAACACGGATGATGCGATTGTTATTTAGTAGATAGTCAATTATTCGTGAATCCTGCGGTCAAAAAGCCTCATTTAGAGGCTTTTTGGCTTCACTACGATTTAATAATGCTTAAATAATTTGTCGATACAATCCGCCTTGCATTTTAACTCTGAGGATATATTGATGGACACGCAACAAATTTTAGACATGTTATTAAGCTCTGGTCAGGAACTGGTTAATAAAGGCAAGACGATTGCGGAAGAAAAATTAAATCTTCCCGACAACCCGGAAGACCGAAAAGCCATGCTGGACGGTGCTGGCAAGGGGGCTTTGGCAGCAGGGGCTGCGGCTATATTGCTTGGAACTCAGTTCGGTCGCAAACTGACTGGTGCAGGTTTAAAGCTGGGAAGCTTAGCCGCTATCGGCGGTGTCGCTTATAACGCCTTCCAAAAATGGCAAAGCCAGCAGGCCACGCCCGTGGCAGATGTCGGAAAACCACTCACTGAGCTAACCGGACAAGCTAGTGACCAGCGTGGCAAACTTTTGCTCAAAGCCATGAT
This sequence comes from Methylococcales bacterium, assembly GCA_965247565.1. Taxonomy (GTDB): domain Bacteria; phylum Pseudomonadota; class Gammaproteobacteria; order Methylococcales; family Methylomonadaceae; genus CBDFHF01. The sequence goes on from CBDFHF010000003.1 coordinate 671,247, forward strand.
TGCCGCCGCTAAGGCGGACGGGGTGGTCGACGAAAAAGAAAAGGCTCTGATTACCCAGCAGCTATCCAAACTTGATTTAGGCGATTCCGCAAGTTTGTTTTTAGAAGAACTCAACAGCCCTTTGGACATAAAAGCGCTTGTTGCTGGTAGTGATTCACCTGCAGCGGCGGCTGAAATTTATTTAATATCCCGGGCTATTGTCGATTTAGACAACGATCAGGAACGCTCTTACATGACTCAGTTAGCTAATGAATTAGGCTTGGCGCCGGATCTTGTTACGCAACTGGAAAGCCAAACCCAAGCCTAGCAGTATGATTTATTCTTATTAAGACCTAAAGTCCCCGAAGGTAGCAGTGATTCGGGTGCCATGGATGGCCAGACATATCCTACAGGGCTAAAAAACAAATGTACCTGTGGTTTGTTAACAGCCGCTATTAACCTAATAGCGGCAAATACCTTGAGCGGAAATTAATTTGTTCTCCCATGTTCAATAGAGAGTATATCCTGATTTTATGTATATGTAGTGGCGGATCACTTTTGTTTTGTCGAGTATAGAATCCAAGTTAGCAGTCTATAGCACTGTAAAGAAGACTTCCCCATGCGTGTCCTGGCGATTAAAATTGATAACTGATGCAAAAACCTCGAAACTCAAATCAATCGACAACATTTCAGCCCGAATAAACTGAGCCGCACTCCCGATTTAGGTTGAAAAATCTTGATGCGCCTTATATCCTGAGTAAAAAATTTGGTATTTACTTGAATTTAATCTGGAGTAACCATGGTGGGCATTGAAAAAACTGATGTAGAAAAGTTGTTAGGTACTTTTATCGATCCAAATAATGGCGTGGATTTGATCTCTGCAAAATCAGTTAAAGCGATTACGATAGATGGAACTCAGCTTATGGTTAAAGTTGAATTGGGCTATCCCGCCAAAAGTTATATCGCCGAATTTAAAGCGTCTTTAGAGCAGCATTTACAAGCATTACCGGGTATTTCTCAGATAAATATAGAAGTATCGGTAAAAATTATTTCTCACGCGGTACAGCAAGCATTAAAGCCACACCCTAACATCAAAAACATTATCGCGGTGGCATCCGGCAAAGGTGGAGTGGGCAAATCCACAACCACGGTGAATTTGGCGTTAGCCTTGGCCGCAGAGGGAGCTACTGTTGCAATTCTCGATGCGGATATTTATGGCCCCAGTATTCCCACCATGTTGGGTCTATCCGGTGCGCCAGAAAGTAAGGACAACAAAACCATGATGCCGAAACTGTCCTATGGCATTCAGACCATGTCCATCGGCTATTTGGTGGAAGCCGATAAAGCCCTGATCTGGCGCGGTCCTATGGCCACAAATGCGCTGCAACAATTACTGCGGGATACTAACTGGACAGATGTAGATTATTTAATCATTGATTTACCGCCGGGAACGGGCGATATTCAATTGACTTTAGCGCAGCAGATTCCGGTCAGCGGCGCCATTATTGTAACGACCCCGCAGGATATTGCTTTAATCGATGCGCAACGGGGCTTAGCAATGTTTGAAAAAGTTAATGTGCCGGTGCTTGGCTTGGTAGAAAACATGAGTATGCATATTTGCAGTCATTGTGGGCATCAGGAGGCGATTTTTGGGGAAGGTGGCGGCATCGTGATGGCCGAAGCTAATCATGTTGATTTTTTAGGGGCGCTACCTCTAGATATTAATATCCGTATTAATGCAGATTCCGGCAGGCCGACTTTAATTGCCGAACCGGATGGCCCTGCATCTAAAGTCTATAAGGAAATTGCCCGTAAGGCCTCAGCAAAATTGGCCTTACGAGCTAAAGATTTTTCCACAAAATTTCCTAATATCGTAGTGCAAAGCACTTGAGTTGGCGGGTTGTCTGATCTGAATTAGGATGAATTTCAGCAGGCTAACGGATAGTTGGCTATAGCTATCCTGTTTTCCTGAGTTGAATTTGAGCGCGTACTAAGGAATAAATAACCACAATTAACAAAGCCGCTAGGGAAAACTCCAGCAGTACAAAAGCGGCAATTTTAAAATAAGCAAACTCAGGATGAACAAAGCGCACTAGCCAGCCACCGGCCTCATCTCCGATAGCAGCTAAGTAGGTTAAGACACTAAGCCAAATTTTTAAGTGTACCGAGAAATCGGTCATCAACATTAAATGGGTTAATGTAACCACCAACATGCCCATAGAAAATAAATGAAAATGCGAGACTTCCAGCATGCCCTGATAACTGCGCGGCTGGGTGAATTGCTCTTCAGAACCTAGATAGTAGGCAATCACTGAACCGGGTGTTAGATCCATATGATGAAAATACATCAAACCATTGCTCAGCCATAGCAAGGCGATATAGCCTAAAAACATAAGCACTAACGTGTTAAGTAACAACTTACGCTGTTGTTCCCCGGTAACAAAATAACGCATCAGTTTTTGGCCTGTTCTTTAATCATCACTTGGAATAGCGCCATGACTTTACGAACACTAGTGATTGCGGAGCGTGTACTTAAAGTCGCGCCGGTAATGCCGTCAATGCCTTTGTTAAAATCCATGTCAGCGAGCGAGCGCTTGTATAATTTTTCAAACCAACGCTCAGGCGGCTGATATTCAGGCGGTTCATGAAAGGCTAGCGTGGTGATGTTTCGTACCTCGCCTTCCGGAGTTAACACGATTATCAATGTCTCAGGCTTGGTCCTTACGGTTACTGTCTCAATAGCCGCATAGCCAAGAATTTGGCCCTGATTTTTACCTACATAGAAGGTAAACATGCCAGACTCCAGCTTACTCTTTGCTAATTCCTGGATTTTGGCAGTTTGTTGTTCGTCGGGAAATAACGATAACATATCAACCTGATTGCCCTTGCCGAAAGCCAGCTCCAAGGCTTCGTTTTTGCTGTAGAAAATCTTAGCGTAACTTTGCTCAACCAAGCACAGTTGCAAAAACAGCAATAGTGTTATGGCTATCAGGTTATTTTTTTTTATCATAACGCTTGTAGTTTAGTGATTTAAAAGCGCTAGTTTAACAGCGTCTTTCTGGAATATCAGGCGATTTTCGATACAGCTCATTCCAGATGGTAGCTTGGAATAGTTACTTTTGATTTAGTTGGTAACCATCCGTTAATGTTTTTAAGAATGCGACCAGATCATCAATTTCATTATCGTTTAGACCTAAATCACCCAGCTCATCAACGTTAACGTTCTTTTTTACTTCAGCTACCGGCCAACAGCCCTTGCTGACAGCGTCAACTTCGTTGACAAATAGCCCATTACAAACCGGCAATCTATCTCTGTCGTTGTAAAACTTCACAACGTTTCTAAGCGTTTTAAAATAACCGTTGTGCATATAGGGAGCTGTTTTTGCAACATTGCGCAAACTTGGCACTTTAAATTTGCCATTTTCGGAAGCTTGGCCGACAAACTGTCCTAAACCTTTGTCTACAAAAGCTTCTCCATCCGGATTAAATTCCGATGCAGTGGTGTAGAAAGGATTTTCCGGATTTCTCGGAATACCCAAGTTATCGTAACTGAAATCAGTAAATAATGGCGCAGAACCATTCTTGCCTGGACGACTGGGGTGACATGCCGCGCAATTACCTTTGCCTTCCTCCTCAAATACTTTGCGACCACGTTTTTCTTGCTCGGTAAACTTTGCTTTCCCGGCCAAAAAATAGTCGAATTTAGAATCAAAACGTCGAAATACCGGCGAGCGTTCAAAGGTAGCGAGAGCGTCAGCGATTTTATTGAATGCTTTGCTTGGATTATCAAATACTTCGCCGCCATAAACCCGCTTAAATAACTCTTGGTATTCGGAATTACGAACTTTATCTACGACAGTAGATACGTCCGGATTGGCCATTTCAATGGGGTTTAAGAATGGCCCTTTGGCTTGTTCGGACAACGTTTTTGCTCGGCCATCATGAAAAAATCCACCCATATATAAACCTTCACTCCTATCGTAGTGAAATGTTGGACTAAATGCACCATAGTGCAGCATAGGTGTGTTTCTTGATCCTTTCAATTCCGGTAACACACCATCAGACGTAGGCTGATGGTTATCTGGATCAGTAAATAAAGCATTGGGGTTATGACAACTTGCACAAGCTTGCCCTGGCGGCGATGACAAGTTGGTATCAAAAAACAGTTGCTGTCCCAGCTGCGCCTTTAAGCCGAGTTTACCTCCACCCTTCAGAGCGGGAATATCTGCGGCATAGCTGTTACTGAGCGCCGATATTATTCCGATGCAAAGTAAGCGGTTCTTCGCTTTAAACCCTAATGCCCTATCCTTAGGGCTAGTTTTTGGGGTAAATAAAAAATACATGACTAGTTACCTAGATATTGCTTAAGTTGATATTTGCTAAACCGCTAGAAAATAAAGCCAAGTCCGATATTGAAGTCATCAGCCAAAAAGCCCTGCTTGGCAACGAAATTTCGATAATCGGCTTTAATTACTACGTTTGGAATGGGTTTATATTGCAAGCCGACTTGGTAGATTTGTCGGTCTTGAGTGTTATCGTCGTCAAAACCTTCAGGCGCTTGAGCAATGGTATCCATTCTTTCATAGCGAAAAAATGGGGCCAGATATTGCGTGGTATCCTTAAATATCAAAGGTAATACGTCATAGCCCACTTCGGCATACCAGCCGTAGTTTTCGGAGCCTATGGTTTCGCCTTTTTGTTTGCTTAACAAGTCAGCGTCATTAATATGACCCCAAGAACCTAAAGTCCTAAACTCCAGCCCACGGTATTTCCATTGCAGATGCGCTTCATACAGCTGAGTAAACACATCGGATTTTACGCCCGCATAAGATTGGTTTTGGCCAGCATTTCCCAAATAAGCTGATCCACCAAAAGTCACTCCAGGTAAAGCTGGCGGCGCATAATCCATTCGAGCAACATAACCAAAGTTTTCAGCCTTGGCTTGGCTGCCGCCACCACGGCCTTCTCTAATCCCGTCTGAACTAAATTCTGCGGCATCTAATCCACCTACCACATAAGCGGTGTATGTTAGATTAGGAAGTAGCTCACCGAATAAACCAAGGCCGGCTTCTCGCCAAGTACTGGGTATGATGCGTCTTTCCACTTCAGGACGGTTGTTGCCAAAGAAAAATGGCGGCTCATGAATTTGGTTAACAAAGCCCATAGGCATTAGCACTAAGCCGGCACGCGCATTGACCATCGGGTTGATAAAGAAGTCCAAGGCGGCAAATTCTACCGAAACTTCGCCTTCCTCCTCGCCACCTTCGCCAGTGCTGGCATGTTCAAATTCCAACTCACTGTTAAACAGAATGTTGTCAGTAAATTTATAACCCGTATACAAAACCAGTCGTTCAAAATCAATATTATCGGTATCTTCGCCCTTGTCTCCGACTCTGGCTTGATAGTTAGCCTCACCGTAACCGCCAATCGACAAACCTTTGCCTACTTGATAAACCTTAGATGCCGCAGGACCCAAACCATAAGCGCTTTTGTATTTAACTTCATCGGGAATGGTTAAATTGGTGCGCAGTTTTTCGACTTCCTGACTTAGCACATCTGTTTTGCGCTCTAAGGTTTTGACATCACTTTTCGAGCTAGCAGCTGTGCTGGCTGTGTTGGTGGGCGTTTGCGTTTCTTTCAGCTTAGCTTGCATATCATCAAGCTGTTTTTGTTGAGCCTGGATGATTTTCCACATTTCTTCCATCGTCTGCGGTTTTTCTAAGGCCAGAACGGTCGTGTTTGCCAATATTAGGCTGGCTATTAACGCCAATCTAAAGGGTGGTGTTTGTGTTTGCGAGTTACTCATAAATCCTCCTCTAATAAATAGTGGGGAAATAGTAGCATCTTAAGATAAAATTGCAAATCATTATCATTTGCGATCAAATGGAGGTGGCTGGCTTGCCATAAATAGTGAAGCATTGCTAATTGAATATAAATGGTTTATGAGGTTTGGATTGTTAATTGCTCCCAGGGGTTGTGATGGGTTGTCCAAAACGCGGTAAACAGGCGAGTTGAAAAGACGGCATAGTTAAAGGGCGGCGGCGTTATTTATGTAAGGATGCTTCCATCGACATACGGTCGCACAACGCTCAGGTGTCAGAGATGCGGCCGTGAAACGCCAATTTTTAGAGCTTTACCTGAAAGACCAGAGTTTTAAGTCAATTGGCCACATATTGAGGTTTAGTCATGTGGTGATTTTGAATTGGATTAGAGAGTTTGGCGAAAAACTAGACGTTATTCAAAACGATGTGCCCGTACAGATGATGGAGCTGGACGAAATGCGCGGCTATATTGGCTCAAAAAAACTATTGCTGGATATGGATTGCTATTGATCGACATGGAAAATGGTTCCTCGGTTGCGTATTGAGTTCCAAGGAAACAGTTACCGGAGAAAAGCTTTGGGAAGCCGTAGGGGGGGCAACGACCAACTGGTGACGGATTCCTGAGGTTCTACGAGGCGTTGGTTCCACAAAAACAGTGCATTCAATCAAAAGCAGAAACTTAACCTGTCGAGGGTTATGACAGTTTGCCCTGACATTTCCTGGCAAGATTGCGTCGCAAATCAAAATGCTACAGCAAATGCCAAAATAGGCTGGAACACTCCGTTAAATTACTGATGGCAAAATGGAGTAATGAAAAACTATACTAATTTAGCAATGCTAATAGCGATATATAAGGGGAGCGACTAACAAACCTTATCCCAACTATCTGTAAAAACAAGATAGTTGGCTGGATATATGGCTTCTTTCTGAGCACAACCAAAAAAGATAGTGGGAAAGATTTGTTTCGCTGTCTAACAGACCATGAGAGCTGTAAACACTTATTTGTAAAGCGAAAATCAGTATACGTAAAACTGACGCATCATTCCAAGACCCTCATGATCCAAATTATGGCAGTGGTATAAAAATAAGCCTTTGTAATCCTGGAACGGTTTAACAATTTCCAATTCCTCGCCGGGCATGACTAATATGGTGTCTTTATAGCCGGTGTCGATAAAACCGTCTTTAACGGTTTCATAACCTGCAGAGCCCATGGCGCCGACTTTTCTGGACAACACTTGAAATTGCTGACCGTGCAGATGCACCGGGTGCGCCATGGTCATGGACATACCGCCGCCCATTCCGCCCATGCCACCGCCCATCATGCCCATGCCGCCGTGTTCACCTTGAGCATCGCCGCCCATTTTCATACCGCCGCCGTGCATGCCGCCCATCATACCCATACCACTGTGCTCGCTCTTGGGTTCGTCGCGTTGCATTTTCATGCCGTCACCGAGTTTACCACCCATCATGCCCATCATTCCCATACCGCCATGTTCACTCTCGTTGTCTTTGTTCATACGCATGCCGCCGTGTTGCTCTTGGCTGTCGCCGGCAACTTTGTCCTGCTGTGTGGCCGACATACCGGCATGTTCAGTCGGCATCGCTTTGCTGTTTTTATCATCTTTATCGCCATGAGCCATTTTTTGTGCGCCATGATCATGAAAGATATTGATTTGTTTGATGGAGCCCAGCTTAATTTTTTCAAAATCCATGACCTGATCCATAGAAAATGATTTGCCGTTAAATTGCGGAGCCATGGGTTTTTCGGAAATGGCAATAGGAATCGGATTGGCGGCATTATCCACATCGGCAACGCTTAAGCGTTTAAAAGCCACCAGTTTTTCCGGTAATTTCGGTGAATCTGTGGCTTTTTCGGTGATATTAAAAGTAACGATAGGGAATTTCGCGCCTTGCGCCAAATGATTCTTCATCATATCGCCCATTCCGCCGCCTCCGCCATGCATACCGCCCATGCCGTCACCTTCGTGCCCCTCGCTTTTATTGGCGCCGTGCATTTTTTCGTACATAGGCGGCATGGCGCCGTGGAAAGGCAAGCTGTACATGACTAATTTGGAACCCACTTGATGTCCACTAAAATCCAGCCACAAATCAACGCGCTCGCCTGGCGCCAACATGATGTAAGGTCGAGTCTCGGGTTTTCCCAACAAACAGGCATCGGTGCCGATTGCTGTCAAAGGCGAGCCATCTGCCCAACCCAGCTTATAAATCCTAGAGGTTGAGCCATTAACGGTTCTAAAGCGATACGCTCTTGATTTGACGGCAATCTCGTTATTGGCTTTGCCGTTAACCATGATGGTATCGCCTAAAAAGCCCATCATGCCTTGCATCATCATGCGCAAGTATTGCAATTGATTTTGCTCGTTAAAAGTACGATCTTGAATCACAAAGGGCAAATCGTATTCGCCTCTGGGCAAATCCAAAGCTTTTTCTTCATCGTCAGTTACGGTGATCAATCCGGCTAAGCCTTTGTAAACTTGCTCACCGGTTTTTTCATGAGCATGGGAATGATAAAAACTAGTACCGGCGCGATTGACAATTTCGTATTCATAAACAAAGCGCTGGCCCGGCTCCATAGTGTACATGGGATGGCCGTCGCTTTGCTGTGGTATGTGCAGGCCATGCCAATGGATGATGGAGGCTTCCGATAATTCGTTGGTAAAAAAAATCCTGACTTTTTGGCCTTTCACAAAATGCAGAATCGGGCCTAAATAATTGCCCTGAAGTTGATGCACAGTATCTTTAGGACCCTTTAGCAAGGTTGCGTAGTATTTTTGCACCTTGGTTTTTGGGCCGTCATCCAGAATCGATACAAAAGCATCTCTGGCGGTAAATTCAATTTCAACATCCGCATTAAAGCCCGGTGTTGCGGTGGATTTCATCTCTGCCATATTGGCTAACAACAGCTCCGGAAGCAGGGATGCTGCCGCCCCGAAAGCAGAGAGTTGTAAAAATTGACGTCTGTTATAGTTATTAGAGTTTGTCATTTTATCCTTCCTCTTTTTATTAAAAAATAAGAACGTTCTAATGCGTAAAGTACTCCTCTTTTTGGGGTCTTTCAAGACATGCTGCACGTATTATTCATACCCTCTCAAGCCTTAGAAAACTATAGCTAAAAGGGACAGATTTATCCTCATCAATGCTTTCTCTAGACACTTCAAGCCATTGATCTAATTTAATATCTGAAAAAAAAGTGTCACCTGGAAAATCCCGATTTATTTGCGTCAAATAAATGGTATCGGCAATGGGTAACACTGCGTCGTATAATGCGGAACCGCCAATAATAAAAATCTCATCCGCATATCGATCCGCGGTTTTTAGCGCTGTTTCAAGATCGTTAACAACTAAGCAGCCGTCTTGCCGATAATCAGGGTTACGGCTAATAATAATGTTAGTTCTTCCAGGCAACGGTCTACCAATAGATTCAAAAGTCTTTCGCCCCATCAAGATGGGAAAACCCATGGTAATTTGTTTAAAACGTTTTAAATCTGCTGATAAATGCCAAGGCATTTTGTTGTGTAAACCAATAGCGCGATTGCTAGCCATGGCCACGATAATTGATATTTTCATGCGTGCTTTGCTATTCTCTTTTCAAATTCACTAAGACCGCATCATACTATGAAAAATATACTGGTAGTATTTACCGGAGGAACCATTGGCTCTAGCGTCTCTGAGGGCACCATTAACACCTCTAGCAACACAGCGTTTCAATTGTTGCATTTATTTAAGCAGTACGCTCCTGATCATCAAATCAACTTTACCGCTCTCCAGCCGCTGCAAATTTTGAGTGAGAATTTGGCTCCACCAGTTTGGCAAACATTGATCAGTACTATTGAACAAGCCAAACCTGAACAGTTCGACGGAATAATCATCACGCACGGCACGGACACATTAGCCTATACCGCAGCGGCGCTAAGCTTCTATTTTAATACACTTAGTGTGCCATTATTACTTGTTTCCAGCGATTATCCCTTGGTTGATAACCGGGCAAACGGTTTGGAGAATTTTGTGTGTGCGGTGGAGTTTATCCGCCAAAAAATTGATAAAGGCGTATTTGTACCTTACCGCAACCGAGGACAACTCACACAGGTTCATTTTGGCAGCCGCCTGACTTGCTCATTACAATTGACTGGGGATTTTTACAGTGTGCAGGGAAAAAGTTACCTGCAATTTGAAAAGGGAAAGTTTTTATTTCAGACGGAATCGGAACAAAAACAGCCAAGCTATTCCCAGCAATTAAAAGCGAGTTTTTCTGAGCGGATTCAAATGATAAAGCCTTACCCAGGGTTAGATTACAGGCAATTTTTGTTAAATAATGTAGATGCCGTTTTACATGATTTGTACCATTCAGGCACAGCTTGCGTTACCCAGCAATGGGGACAACAGTTTTCGTTGCTCGAATTTATAAGTGAATGTAAAAAACGAAATATTAAAGTTTTTCTGTCGCCAATCTTTAAGTCAGCAAATGCATATCAGAGCACACAGGCTTTAATGGAGCAAGGTGTTGAATTTATTTGGAATATGTCTATTGAAGCCGCTTTTGTTAAACTCATGCTGGCTTATGGAAACTTTGCTGATGATCAACAGAGATTATTGTTTATGAATACGGATGTTGCTGGAGAAACGATTTAACAGTGAGTTGAGATTATGACACCCATGCCAGAAAACCTAAGGAATTCTGGCATGGGTTAATGAGCATTAAATCAAAGGTTTTAAATCTTCGAACATTTTTTGCGCATCTCTCAGCTCTTGTTCTGCTTCCTGTAACGCATTTTCTTTAACGTGATTCTTTGCAGATTTCAGCTTGTTGTTTGCTTTAGAGCGGTTTGCGTCAACGCGGTCATTAGCATTGATTTCTTTGCTCATGTTCAGCGCATCTTTGATTAAAGTATCAACTGCATCACCACTACCACCGGTTTTAATGCTGTCAATAGCAATCTGAATTTTTGATTTTGTCATATCAATAGCTTCAGCTGGTTTATAAGTAACCCTACCTGGATCAGACTCAGCCAACGCCGAAGTTGAAACTGCACCGATAGAACTTGCAACCAATAAAGACAGCATGACTTTTTTTAAGGTTTTCATATTACTCAAATCCTCAAGTTGTTGTTATTTGATTTTTGTCAGCAGTATATCTATCAATAAATATTAACAGTTCATATACTGGGGTGGAATTCTAACACAAATTAAAAAAATTCCACCTCTGAACAAGGTATTTGCGCAAAATATCAGGGATTTTTTTGTGGTTTTTAGTCAGGTTATTCGTCATCTCGTTTTACATCGACAGCTACTTCGCCAGTTTCATCTTCTGAGATTACAAATAAAATAGGCGCGCAGCAAACAGCACAATCCTCATAATAACTTTGCTCTCCGGCTGAGCTATCGATTAGCACGTCCAGTGCTTCGCCGCAGTAAGGGCAATAAATTATCATTTCATTGAGTGGGTGCACGGCTAAACCTTGCTCACTAACATATCTAGCCAGGACATGGGAAGAATACGTTTAAGAAAAGCAAATAAATAAGTAGGAAAAGTAACGTAATAACGTATTTTGGGACGCTTAGCCTCCAGCGCATGAATGACTTTGTTGGCAACGGCTTCAGGAGGTAGCGTAAACGGTGCAGCAGTACCTTCTTTTTGAAGTCGTGCCTCCATGGCTCTATAGGTACCTTTGTGAAAGCTGTGAGATGGGTCGATATTTTTTTTATAGAGCTCAAAAGCATTTCTCCTAAAATTACTTAGGATAGGCCCTGGTTCTATTAAAGAAATATGGATATTCGTTCCTGTCAGCTCTAAGCGCAATGTATCTGCCAAACCTTCCAACGCGAATTTACTGGCGTTGTAAGCGCCGCGATAAGTCATTGCCACCAAACCCAACACGGAACTATTGTAAATAATACGGCCATGGCCTTGTTTGCGCATTATCGGAAGCAGTAGATTAGTCAACTCATGAGTGCCGAATAAATTGGTTTCAAATTGAAATCGTAATACTTCGCGAGATAAATCTTCCACCGCACCGGGTTGACCAAATGCGCCATTGTTAAACAGGGCATCAATTTTTCCATCAGTCAAATCAATTACTTGTTTAATTGCTTGCTGAATACTACTACTATCGGCTAAATCCAATTGTACCGCAGTAAATCCCTCTTCCTGGAGTCGGTTGACGTCAGCTGATTTTCTTGCACTGGCAATAACTCGATGACCACGACTTTTCAATATGACTGCAGTTGTGTAGCCAATACCGGTGGAACAGCCGGTTATTAAAATCGTTTTTGCTTCGCTCATGATTAATTGATCAGTGTAAATCCAGCTCAGAGAAATAGAATTTTTTTGCGCTACTACAGTCCACCAAGAAAACTAAGGCATTCTTCGTGGTTTTTATATTAAGTTCAACCGCTTCAACACGAATACATTCCCCGGTCGCCAAGGCTTTTTGGGCGGCGGTTCGTCTAAATCGCTCAATTTCCGGTAATCTTGCCTGATAATCTTTTACTAGCTCCGGCAAACTATCAAATGTGTAAGGTGGTATAGCGAAAGCGGAATATTGTTGCGGGTTATTTTTAATCAATGTTTGATTTTTTTCGCTTTCAGCGGCTGCATTTTTCTGCAACTCGGTTTGAGTTAGTGCTTGTTGTTTTTTCTCAAGCTCCTGCAGGGCTTGTTTTTTTTCCTCTAACTCTTGCTCTAAAACCGCCTGTTTTTGTTTTTCATTTAAATTAACCGAAGCACCCGTTTTTAAATTCAATTCGAGATTTTCATGCTCCGTATTGCAGGGCGTGGCCTGATAATCTGTTTTGCCGTTAGCGTCGGTACATTTGAAAACGCCAGCAGAAATAGCAGTGGAAAAAAGGCTGACCAGGATAAATAACGTTAATTTCATTTCTCGCTCTCACAAAATAAAAAACAGACGGTTCGGTCAAAGTATAGGATATAAAGTCAAAGCGGCAGATTTTAATAAAAACAAATGAGTTGCTAATCTCCGAGAGCGAAAACTCACGGCCAGATTACAGCAAAACCTCATATTAAACACAATCTCCTAAAACGAGCAAAAAGCTCCCCATTGCTATTTTTGTGAATTAATTGCAGTTCAGCGTCTAGCCCGAAAAAAATCCTTTAATAATTCAGAGCACTCCACCTCTAAAATGCCGCCATGCCAGGCAATGCGATGATTTAAAAAATCGGCTTCTGCCAGATTTATGGCGTTACAAACAGCGCCACGTTTGGGATCGAAGGCGCCAAATACAAGTCGCTTGATTCGAGAATGGCTAATGGCTCCTATGCACATTACACAGGGCTCTAAAGTCACATATAACGTGACGTCGCAGAGTCGATAATTTTTCAAAGCCAAGCCCGCTTTACGCAAAGCAACAATTTCGGCGTGGGCACTGGGATCATGCGTACTAATTGACGAATTCCAACCTTCAGCCAAACACTGGTCGTCTTTAACAACGACTGCACCTACCGGCACTTCCCCCTGTTGCTCGGCACGTTGCGCCAAACGAAGAGCATGGCGCATCCAAGCTTGATCTTCATCAGACGTTATTCCCATTCAATAGTGGCAGGCGGTTTACCGGAAATATCATAAGCAACTCGGGAAATACCGGGGACTTCGTTAATGATACGGCGAGAAATTAAATCCAGAAACTCATAAGGCAGATGCGCCCATCGTGCAGTCATGAAATCAATGGTTTCAACTGCGCGAATGGCAATGACATAATCGTAACGTCGGCCATCGCCCATAACGCCCACCGATTTAACCGGCAGAAATACGGCAAACGCCTGACTGACTTTGTCATATAGGCTGTGGCGATACAGTTCTTCTATGAAAATCGCATCCGCCTGCCTTAACAAATCAGCGTATTGTTTTTTTACCTCACCAAGAATTCGAACGCCCAAACCGGGTCCGGGGAAGGGATGACGATAAACCATATCCGCTGGCAAACCTAACTCAACACCCAGTTTTCTAACTTCATCCTTAAATAGCTCACGCAAGGGCTCAACTAATTTTAAAGCCATATTTTCCGGCAAGCCGCCTACATTATGATGCGATTTGATCAAGTGCGCCTTGCCACTCTTTGAGCCTGCCGATTCAATGACGTCTGGGTAAATCGTGCCTTGCGCTAGCCATTTGGCATCGGTGATTTTTCCAGCTTCTTCGTCAAAAATCTCTACAAACAAATTACCAATAATTTTGCGTTTTTGTTCGGGATCGGAAACACCATTTAACGCATCCAGATAGCGCTGTTCGGCATTTACCCGAATGACTTTTACGCCTAAATGCTCGGCAAATATTGCCATTACTTGATCACCTTCATGCAAGCGCAGCAAGCCGGTATCTACAAATACGCACGTCAGTTGATCTTTAATGGCTTTATGCAGCAAGGCCGCAACCACTGAGGAATCCACGCCTCCTGATAAACCTAAAATTACGTGGTCACTGCCTACTTTTTCGCGTACTGTGCGGATGCTGTCTTCGATGATATTTCCGGAATTCCATAGGGCCTCACAGCCGCAGATATCAAGAACAAAGCGGGAAAGAATACGACTACCTTGCTTGGTGTGAGTGACTTCAGGATGAAACTGCAAACCATAAAAGGCTTTTTCTTCATTGGCAATACCGGCGATGGGGGCGCCATCGGAGCTAGCAATTAGACTGAATCCCGTGGGTAATTCCACTACTCTATCACCGTGACTCATCCATACGTCCAACAGGCCAAAACCTTCGGATGAAAGATGATCTTCTATTCCCTTTAGCAGTTTTGAGTGGCCGCGTGCCCGAATTTGAGCATAGCCAAATTCTCTATGGGCAGAGCTTTCGACTTTGCCTCCGAGTTGTTCTGTCATGGTTTGCAACCCATAACAAATGCCTAACACCGGAATGTCTAGCTCAAAAACACAAGCTGGTGCTCTGGGTGTATCGCCGGAAGTGACGGTTTCAGGGCCGCCGGATAGAATGATGCCGTTGGGATTAAAAGCAGCTATTTGCTCGGGGCCACATTCACAAGAGTATATTTCGCAGTAAACACCTATCTCGCGAATACGCCGGGCGATGAGCTGAGTATATTGTGAGCCGAAGTCAAGAATCAGGATTTTGTGGCAATGGATATTGGTCGATGTTGTATTCACGATATGAATTTACTAGTGGGGTTGAAATGATTCGAGGTAATCCAATGATTTTAAGCATTGCATTCAGCAGGCTAATCGGATCCATGCTTGTTTAAAAATAGCGATAATGCCCAGTAATCTTCCATTCAAAAATCCGATCCTCAAACTTTGTACCACTGCCAATGTTATGAGCTATTAAAAAACGCTGAGTGTTTTCGGACCAGACATTTGAAACGATACCGATGTGCGTCAGGCCTTTGCCATTCAAATCCCAAGAAACTACATCACCGGGTTTGTAATCTGCGCTTTTATCTGTAATAGCTAGCGACTTTCTTTTACGGGTGAAATAAGTTTGCAAATTGGGAACGCGGCGATGGTCAATATTTGAGTCTGTTGATTTTAACCCCCATTTTTTGGGATAAGCATCAAAATTGGCCGCCATATCTTCGTGGACTACTTTTTGTAAATCGATCCCAGCTTTACGGAGAGCGCGAATCACAACATCTGTACAAACACCTTTTACCAGTGGCACGTCACCGTTTGGGTAAGCCAGGGAGGTGTACTCAGGGTCGTAGGATTTAGTTACAGCAGCTTGTTCTTTCAAGCTTTTGAACAGGTTCTTCAATTCTTCAGGCACATCAGCAGCGAATGCTAGTTCTTTCGTGCCTTGCAAAAATACACTTGTTACTGCTTGCTGATCTGTAGTCTGCGGACTAGCTTGGCAAGCTAAAACCACATAAAACGAGCTGATTAGCGATAAATAATGCGTTGCTTTTTGCATTGACGACGTAGATTCGATGAATTCGTGAACAGAACTTTTAACTAACACCTAATTATTCCGCACGATAATTAGGCGCCTCTTTGGTAATGGTCACATCGTGTACATGACTTTCACGCATGCCCGCACTGGTCACTCTCACAAACTGGGCTTTTTCGTGCAAGATAGCTATGGATTGGCAGCCGGTATAGCCCATGCTGGCGCGAACTCCGCCCAGTAATTGATGAATTACTGCCAGTAAACTACCTTTATACGGCACTCGACCTTCGATACCTTCTGGTACTAATTTTTCTACCGAATCGGCTTCTTCCTGAAAATACCGATCACTTGAGCCTTGCTGTTGCGCCATCGCCCCTAAAGAACCCATGCCGCGATACGATTTGTAAGAACGTCCCTGAAACAATTCGACTTCGCCAGGCGCTTCTTCAGTGCCTGCAAACAAGCCGCCCAACATTACCGAGTGTGCACCGGCTGCCAATGCTTTGGCGACATCGCCGGAATAGCGCACGCCACCATCCGCAATCAGAGGCACACCAGTGCCTTTTAATGCATCGGCCACATTACTGACTGCCGTAATTTGTGGTACGCCAACACCGGCAACAATACGTGTAGTACAAATTGAACCAGGTCCAATGCCGACTTTAACACCATCGGCGCCGGCCGCAACTAAGGCTTGAGCCGCTTCTGCGGTAGCAATATTGCCACCAACCACTTGTACATCAGGATAATGTTGTTTTACCCAGCGCACTCTATCTAGCACGCCTTGAGAATGCCCATGCGCTGTATCAACGATGATCACGTCTACACCAGCTGCTACCAAAGCTGCCACACGTTCTTCCGTACCTTGTCCTGTCCCAACCGCAGCACCTACACGTAATCTTTCTAGATCATCTTTGCAAGCCAAAGGGTAATCTTTTGCTTTCTGGATATCTTTGACGGTAATCATGCCGCGCAAATGGAACGCATCATTAACTACTAACACTTTTTCAATCCGGTGTTTATGCAGCAAAGCAACAACTTCTTTACGATCAGCGTTTTCATTGACCGTAATTAATCGTTCTTTGGGTGTCATCACCTTTGAAACCGGTTCGTCGAAACGAGTCTCAAACCTTAAATCCCGACTTGTAACGATACCAACCAATTTGTCGCCATCGACAACAGGGACTCCGGAAATATTCTTAGCGCGAGTCAACTTAATTACATCGCGAATACTGACGTTAGGGCCAACTGTAATAGGATCTTTGATGACGCCACTCTCGTATTTCTTGACATGCATCACTTCTCTTGCTTGTTGTTCAACAGTCATATTTTTGTGAATAATACCGATACCGCCTTCCTGAGCCATCGCAATAGCCAATCGTCCTTCTGTTACGGTATCCATTGCCGCTGCAACCAATGGGATATTCAGAGTAATCATCCGAGTCAGTTGGGTTTTCATTTCTACTTCTCGTGGCAACACAGTCGAGTGCGCAGGCACCAATAAAACATCATCGAACGTGAGAGCTTCCTGAATAATTTGCATAAACCACACCTGACAATCAGTTAAAAAACGGCTCATTATACTGTTAGTGGGCTTATCTGTCAGTGACTGTAATAATGGTCGACAAAAGCCGGACACTTTTTTAGCTAACTTGCTTGTAAAGGTCTCGAACAAACTGTGGCGGAGATTGATAATCTAACTTTGAATGTGATCGTTTTTTATTGTAAAAAGCCAACCAACCATTCGCTGAAAATATTGAAAACTTCGAACATTAGATATAAAAAAATAACGCCACATAATTAATGGGTTATATATTATTGACAGGCTTTAATTAAGCTTTTTTTGTTGGCAATACCATGCGGTACATGGGCTGCGGCAACATGTTGGGCAGCCGATTGACAATGTCCAGTTTGATCATCGAAAAAGATATCAGCACCAAAAGCCTTCAAAAAAGCGCCCTTGGGCATGCCGCCTAAAAATAATGCTTCATCAATGCGGATTTCCCAAGCCCTTAATGTGCGTACTACTCGCTCGTGAGCTGGAGCGGCGCGAGCGGTTACTAAAGCTGTGCGAATAGGGGATGGTTCGGAAGTAAACTCAGTTTGAATGCGATGTAAAGCGGCTAAAAAATCTTTAAATGGCCCACCTGGTAACAATTTTTTTGCATCATGACGCTCGTTCTCGGTGAATGCCGCTAAGCCGTGTTGTTGATAGATTTGTTCGGACTCATCTGAAAACAACACCGAATCCCCGTCAAAAGCAATGCGTAACTGCGTGGATGATGGGCTCAGTGAAGGCCCAGATAAGATGGTCGCCGCCGCAAAGCCGGCTTTTAAGGCTTTGCCCACGTCGTCGGCATTAGTCGATAAAAATAAGTGCGCACCAAATGCTGGAATATAAGCATATGGGGATACGCCACTAGTAAAAGCGGCACGGGTTATATTTAATTGATGATGAGCAATGGAATTAAAAATTCTTAGGCCGGTATCCGCGCTATTTTGCGATAGTAGGATAATTTCCACTAGCGGCTCATCCGGACAATGCTCATTGATGGCCAACAATTTTTGGACTAACGTAAAACCGTAACCTGGCGCTAAAATTTCATCCTCATGTTCAATTTGATAGCGGCAAAAAGCCTCTTTGCCTTGTGTTTCAAAAAGGTGGTGGGATTCATCCAGGTTAAATAAAGCGCGTGATGAAACCGCTACCACCAATTTTTGCTTGCTCATTATTTATTTGCTCACCCACGCTGAGCTTAGATTAAGGGCTTTTTTAACACGCCCCACATAAGCCGAGGCTTCTGCCTGACTATCAAAACCACCGACGCGCAGCCTGTACCAAGTAACATTGTCGATATTAACCTTAGCGATTTCGACGGGAATCCCTTTTTGTCTAAATTCAGTGGCTTTGGCTTTGGCATACCAATCTTGCTTGGAAGCCACTAAATTAACAGACCAGCCTCTTCCGCTATTAGCGACCTTGCTGACGCTTTTTTCTTTTTTAGGTATGTTGGTCGATTTTTTCTTAGTACTGACTTTAGTAGTCTGATTCGCAAGCGCGGTTTTATCGGTCGTACTCTTCGCCTTGGGCTCGTCAGGTTCTGCCGATTTCTGCTTCGTGGTCTCTTTCGTTGCTTCAGCGGCGACCGTAGTGTCTTTTTCTTTTGTTGTTGATGCGGATTTACCGGTCTCAGGCACTTTAACTTTATCCGTGCTTTCAAGCTTATGGGTCTCATGCTCTTTTGCTGAATCATGAGTAACTTCGTGCTTTGTATCGGTGTGTGTTACAGAACTTGAAACAGTTTGCTCATGCTGACTTGAGTTGGTTTCATGCCGTTTAGAGAGCGCCTCTTTTGTATCTTGTTCTTTTGTCTCGGTTTTGTGTTCGCTATCTTCATTAACATGCTCGGCGGGTTCTACGCCCTCTGTAGCCTGCTTTGCTGAAGTCTCTGCCGTCTCATGCTCTAACTGGCTAACGGGCTGCTCTGGCTTAACTGGCATACTCACTAACTTTTTTTCAAGCCCGCCAATCAGTTCATTCAGATTAGCCACTTCATTCTTAGCGCCATAGGCCACTACACCGAAGTAAGTGGCAAGGAGCAAGCTAAGCACACCGAATCCTAAAGCGGCATAGTTTAAGAGAGCAAATTTTTTGGCTTTGCTTTCTATATCCTCAAGCAGCTTGTTTTGTTGCTTGCTAAGCCGGTCCTGCTCTGATTTAAACTGGGCAAATGCTAATTCTCCTAACCAGGCTGGTTCCTCAGTAAGTGTTTTCGTAGATTGTTCCTGATCTACTTCTGGCAAAGAAGATGCTTGAAGTAAAGATGACTCATCATCGTCCAATTGGGTATTTACTTCATCCTCAACTGCCGCACTAACTTGTTCTATAGGTTCCGGATCGGGGCTAATATCAAAATCCGCTAACAAAAAATCTTCGTCGCTCGGTAAATCAGTAATTGACAAATCAGGCGGAAAATCAGGAAATTCATCCTGCTCATCAAAGCTAATAGTAGGTAATGTGGGTGTGGCTGACTCGTCGCCAAATTCGTCAGCAGGTTCGGAAGGGGGTGGGGTGATATCAACCAAATCCTCATCGATGACTTCTAAATCTGTGAAATCATTACCCTGTTGATTAAGGGAGCCGCCAATAACTGCTTCAGCAGCCAAACTGTCATCCGGTATGTTCGCGTTGATTTCAGCGGTTAGCTCAATGTTATCATCTTGAGTCCGCTCCGTTGTGTCAAAGTCATCACCAAACTCATCAAATACCGGGGTATCAATCAAGCTACTACTTGTTTGCAAATCTTCAATATCGACATCGTCAGGCTGGGCTAATTCAAATTCCTCATCCTGTGTTATTTCCGAAATAGCCTCCTCATCTAGCAAATCGTCGGGTGTTGATACACTGGATTGTTGCTCGGCAATGGCTTGATCCGTCATCCAGTCAAGATTATCCGGTTCCATTTGCTCATTCTGTAAGGCATCATCATCTGCGTCAAAACCGTCGTCAACCAGCAACCGATCAATAGCATCTTCATCCAATAGTTCTTTCATGGGTGTAAGCGATAATTCCGCTTCATCAAGCATGGCGTCCAAGTCCGCATCAAAACTGGATCGCCTGCCTTTAGATTTTTTATCTGCTGGATCTTTCATTTTAAGACTCTCTGAGGAGAAATAGGTGGTAAGCACTCTACCACAGGGTGTTTTTTGTGTATCAGCATAAAAATAAATTTCCTTATTGCACAGCTTTTTGTAGTCTAATGCTCGTAACGTCTCGACGATTTAGGCACATTCCCTTACAACCTTAATAAAACTTAATATGCAACTAGCTATCACTGCTTTAGGCAATAATCAGATTAATTTTATTAGTGAAATATTACCCGCTATACGCGATTGTAACTGCAACATTCTAGAAATAAGATCATCCCATCTGTCTCAGTCTACCGCCGCTTATCTGCTTATTCAAGGCAATTGGAACCAAATCGCCAAGTTGGAAAATACTTTAGATATTATCCAAAAACGATTGGATATAAAAATTCAAACTTTACGTCCCGACAATAAAGACAAAACTAAAGACTGGTTACCTTATTCACTGGAGACCATTTCCCTGGATCGCGATAACATTATAGAAGCAATAACCAATTTTTTGTTTGAGCGAGAGATCGATATTGAAGAAATTCATGGCAGCAGTTATCAAGCTCCTTACACCCACTCGTCGGCGTTCACAACAAAATTTGTTGTTTTAGTTCCGCCCCAGTTGCAACTGCTCACATTGCGCGAAGAGTTTCTCGACTTCTGCGACCAACTAAACATTGATGCAATCCTCGAACCCGTAAAACGATAGGCTGCTAACCTTATGACTTCATTAAATATTGGCCAGATTGTTCCTGATTTTTCCGCCGCCTGCACGGGCGATAAAACTGTAAAACTAAGCGACTATCGCGGCAAAACCGTGGTGCTGTACTTTTATCCGAAAGACAACACACCTGGTTGCACAACGGAAGGGCAGAGTTTTCGTGATCATGTTGAGGAGTTTGACAGGCTCAATGCAGTCATATTAGGCGTATCGCGCGACTCAGTTAAAATGCACGAAGGTTTTAAGTGTAAACAAGCGTTTCCCTTCGATCTACTATCTGATCACGATGAACAGCTCTGTGAGCTGTTTGACGTCATTAAAATGAAATCCATGTACGGTAAGCAAGTCAGAGGCATTGAACGCAGTACATTTATCATCGATCAGCAAGGTGTATTAGTGCATGAATGGCGAAAAGTTAGCGTCAAAACTCACATTGCCGATGTTTTACAAGTTCTGGAAAAACTGGCAGCACAATAAAGACTGATGAATATTAAAACCACGCCAGATAAAAAGCTGTTTGTTTTAGATACTAATGTACTCATGCATGATCCGGCGGCACTATTCCGCTTTCAGGAACATGACATTTTTATCCCTATGATCGTGCTGGAAGAGCTTGATCACGCCAAAAAAGGCTTAACGGAAGTTGCACGGAATGTTCGGCAAGTCAGCCGCTTTCTGGACGAGCTGATTCGGGATGCCAATCAACAAACCATCAACGATGGTTTGCCACTGTCTCGTATAGATCATAATTTGGCCGATAATCATGACAGTATTGGCCGATTGTACTTTCAAACCATTGCCATGACTGCTTTGTTACCGGAAAGTATGCCCGGTAATCTGGCCGACAATTCCATTTTGAGCATTGTCTTAGCACTGACCAAGGAGCTGCCAGGTATCCGGGTAATTCTGGTTTCCAAAGACATTAACATGCGCATCAAAGCCGCAACCCTGGAGTTGCCGGCGGAAGACTACTATAGCGATCAGACCATTGATGATATTGATCTTTTATACAGTGGCATCAGTGCCCTGGATAGCGATTTCTGGGATTTACACGGCAAAAAAATGGAATCCTGGCAAGAAAAAGATCGCACCTTTTACCGACTTGAAGATCCGCTGGTTAGCGAATGGTACCCTAATCAATATCTGTACATTGAAGATGGCTACAAATTTGAAGCTATCGTGAGAAGCATTACCGGGCAAACTGCGGTTCTGCAGCTCGCTAAAGATTACCGCACTAAAAACAATAGTGTATGGGGTATTACAGCCAGAAACCGGGAACAAAACTTTGCACTCAACGTTTTATTGGATCCCGATATTGATTTTGTCACGCTATTAGGCACGGCTGGAACCGGTAAAACTCTGTTGGCTTTGGCAAGTGGATTGGAGTTGACCATAGAACGCAAAATCTACAATGAAATCGTCATGACCCGAGAAACCGTGCCGGTTGGAGAAGACATCGGTTTTTTACCCGGTACTGAAGAGGAAAAAATGGCGCCGTGGATGGGCGCACTCATGGATAACTTGGAATTGTTAGGCAGTCGTGCCGGCCAGAATGAATGGGAACAAGGCACGACCAACAATCTGTTGATGAACAAAGTCAAGATTCGCTCGTTAAATTTCATGCGTGGCCGCACTTTCCTTAAACGTTTTTTGATTATCGACGAAGCGCAAAACCTGACCTCCAAGCAAATGAAAACTTTGATCACCCGCGCTGGTCCTGGCACTAAGATTATTTGCATCGGCAATTTATCGCAAATTGACACGCCGTATCTTACAGCCACCACATCCGGTTTAACCTATGTGGTGGATCGATTTAAAACCTGGCCGCATGGCGCTCATATTACCTTACGCCGCGGTGAACGTTCGCGTTTGGCTGATTATGCGTCGGATATTTTATAATTCCGAAGTAACCATTATCTCGCAGGGTGCGGTGCATACCCTGTTTAACTTAACCTCCCTGGTGCT
Organism: Methylococcales bacterium; assembly: GCA_965247565.1. Taxonomy (GTDB): domain Bacteria; phylum Pseudomonadota; class Gammaproteobacteria; order Methylococcales; family Methylomonadaceae; genus CBDFHF01. Next base: position 694,247 of record CBDFHF010000003.1, read on the forward strand.
CTGTGGATTCAACCTGGCGGGGTGGACTTTTCCAAAATCGGATTGATTGCTTTCAAATAGTAACGTAAGCCGGGCAAACTTTTTATGTCCGACATATCAAAGCCCCAATATCAAGGTATTAGCGCTTTAATACCGCTTACCACCTAAACACTGTCACGTCGGACAACGATAAAGCTGTTGTCCGACCTACGCTACTGGAAATAATGGGTGTCAGTGCCGTAGGTTGGGCACATGCTTTTTCGTGCCCAACATTTCGATGTTTCCATCTTGAACGATCTTAAAATCTGTCGGCTTATGCTTACTTCGCATTCAAAACCGCTCCATCCAGTAACGTAGATACTCTGTTTTTTTTGCTCACCAAGCTTATTCCGCATTCAAAGCTGTTTCATCCGACCTGGGTCAGGCCGCTATACGGTTATCAAGCCCCGTAACCTTTACCAATGCTCAACGTGTCATCACCAGACTTCTTTGATAAGCGTTACGATTTTGAGCAAACCAAACTTCCGCTGAGCACATGGTTTCTGGCTATCCATTTACTTACCCAGGCGAAAACGGGGCTATCGGCTTTAGCACTCAAGCGGCAGATTGGCCTATCGTACAATACAGCATGAAGCAAAAAGTCATGCAAGTCATACCCAAAGGGCACAAGTGAAAGAGCGTGATGACGGCAAACCTTTGAGTGGCGTCATCCAACGATGACGTTTACTGGGGTGGCGAGCGACGCGGCGGCAAAAGAGGCCGGGGATCAGCAAACAAAACACCCTTTGTGGCCGCTGTCGCGTTGAATGATAACGGTCACCCCATTTCAATGAATAGGAATGTAGTCAAGGGCTTTCAGGCCATAGAAATTGCACGATGGGCAAAACAACATTTAGAACCTGGTAGCCTGGTTTATTCAGATGGATTACCCTGTTTCTCCGCCGTTACGGCAGCTCGGTGCGACCATTACCCTATTGTCACGGGTGGCGGGCCGCAAAGCGTTACCCGTGAGGAATTTGCTTGAGTTAACACCCTGATAGGCAATGTAAAAAGAGCCATTAATGGCTCTTACCATGCCATTAACCCTAAACATCTCCCGCGTTACTTGGCGGAATTTTGTTACCGCTTCAACCGCAGGTTTCAATTGGAAGATATGTTACCTCGGCTTGTTTATATAGCCGTCAGAACCCCTCCCATGCCGGGTAGTCTTCTCAAATTAGCTGAAGCTTATGGGTAATCAGGAATTTTTTTCCTAATTTCACGACTACCTTGAAACCGTATCGTAGTCCTCGTCAATTAATTGACATTATCAAAGTTCACTAACGCGTTAGACCTTGCCTTTTCAATCTCTGATATTGGGTGATATCGCTTTTTTAAGATCATAGTTCATGATGATCTGGTCCAATCAGCTAACCCCCGAATTTAGGCTGACCTTGCAGCCAACTGTTGACTTCGTGCAAATTTTCTTCGCTTATCATGCCAATGGCTCGCATGAAGCGGATACGGTTTTTGATGTAGCTATATTTGGCTTGTGATAATTCGCGTTTGGTTTTAAATTCTGCTTGTTGCGCGAATAGCACGTCGCTCATGGTTTCCACGCCATATTCAAAGCCGGTTTGCATGGCCTGCCTGGATTTTACGGTGGATTCCAACGCTTTTTTGGAAGCACCAATGCGCCTGACACTGGCATTAGTGCTTAAAAATGCTTCACTGGTTTCTTTGATTAATGCGCGAACTTTGGCCTCGTTTTCATTATTACTGAGCGCCAATTTATGCTTGGCCTCAACCATCCTGTGGCTGGTTATGCCGCCAGTAAAAATCGGCACGTTAACATTAATCGCTGCTACCTGAACTTCGGTATCCGCCGTTCTGGTGCTTTGATAGCCGGTATTGGTGTCATAGTAATTAAATTGCAAATCCACCACCGGCAAGAATCTGGATTTTTGCATGGCGACATCATTACTAGCAGCTGCAATGGCGTTGACTTGCGCGGCTAATACCGGATTTTCGCTCTTAGCCACAGCGACCCACTCTTCTAATGCGCCTTCTAGCGGTTTGTAATCGATTTCTTCGCGTAACGAATATAAGGCACTTGGCTCGTTATTGGTGAGTGCTTTCAAGCTTTCTTTGGCGGTAACAAAAAGAGTTTCGGCTTCAATTTCGGTAGCGACAAGCTGATCTAAACGGGCTTCCACTTCATATAAATCGGTTATTTTGACCAGTTGTTTTTCATATAGCTGCTTAATTTGCTCCATCTGCTGTGCGATTGAAGCTTTTTCGGCCTGATAAAATTTCAGCTGATCTTCTGCTTCCAACACTCCAAAATATTTATCGACCACATTAAACATCAATGCATGTTGGGCTTCTATATTTTCGGCAGTGTATTGGTTTTCAACTTCCAGCGCGCGCCGCCAATTCCAGAATTTGGCAAAATCAATTATTGATTGATTGACCGACAGCGAGTAGCGAGTGCCGTGATAGTTATTAGTGTTAGGTGCTGTCAACGTACAGCTGGCATTGGCGCAAGCGGGTGCGCGTTGGTTGTTGGCCGACCAATTGGCGTTGGCGCTAACTTGCGGCAACAGCTCACCCAAGGCCTGACCTTTTTGCGCAGCGCCGATCTGTACTTTCAATGCGGCAGCATGGGTTTCGGGATCGGCTTCCAGCGCTTGTTGATACACCGCGAGTAAGTCTTCTGCGTACAGCTTGATCGGTTGAGCCAATAACACAATGGAAACCAACAGGTTTTTGAGTAGGCTCATCAATCTTCTCTTAATGCTCGGGCAAAGGCATTAGTCAAAGGTTGCAACAAGTACTCAAGCGCAGTTCTCTCGCCAGTATTAATCATCACTTCTACCGGCATACCGGGTAACAGCTTCAAGTTGTGCAACTTTTGCAAGCTGTCCGGCGTTAATTCAATTTGCGCCTGATAATACGTATTGCCACTGCGCTCATCGCTTAAACGATCAGCGGACAGATTAATGACTTTGCCTTGCACTTTCGGTGTTAGGGCTTGTTTAAAAGCGCTGAACCGAACTTCGGCAATTAAACCGACTTTCACGCGATCAATATCCATAGGCGATACTTGGGCGTCAACAATCAATTCTTCAGACTGCGGAACGATATCCAGAATGGGCTTTCCCGGGGTAATAACGCCGCCGACGTTGTAGACAGACATGCCCAGCACATGGCCGTCTGCCGGAGAAATAATACGGGCTCGGTTGACTTTATCTTGGGTCGCCAGCAAGCGTTGAGTAACGTCGTATAACTGAGCTTGCGCTTCAGCCAATTTGGTAGCGACTTGTTCTTGAAACTGTTTTTGCACCTGTAAAATCTGTAGCCGGGTTTCGCCTTGCTGGATTTCATTCCCGGCAATTTCTGAAGTTAAGGCGGCTATTTCTGCACTCGCTAACGCATGATTGCGTTCGATGTCACGCAAACGCTGTTTGTCGGCGAAGCCTTTAGCTAGTAACTCTCTGAGGTCAGTGATTTCTTCATCGTAAGATTCGACCAAGATTTGTTTGCTGCGGCGTTGTTCCTGCAAACCTTTTATTTTTGAACTTAACTGGCTGATTCGCTGGTTTAAAACAGAAACCTCAACTTGATGGGCGTTGCGTCTAGCCGTAAACAGCTGTATTTCGCTTTGTTTAGCTTCCTGGATATGTGGATCGATGGCATCGCTAAAGCTTTCAGGAAAGCGAATTTGGCTTTGTTGATCCCGTTCTGCGATCAATCGTGCAACTTGAGCGGATAAGGAACTGTGCTGGCCACGAGTAATTTCCAATTGCGCCTTAACTTCAGTATCGTCCAAGATCAACAACACATCGCCCGCCTTGACCGCATCACCATCTTTTGCGATCAGCTTTTTCACAATGCCGCCATCCAAATGTTGTACGGTTTTGCGGTGTGATTTTACCGTAACAAAACCGGGGGCCAGTGCGGCACTATCAATGGGGGCCAAATAACTCCAGGCTCCCAAAATGCCAAAAGTACACAATAAGACTAAAACACCTATATTACGAATAGGCCGCTCGTCGGTTACTAAAGCAATGGGCACGGTTGCCGGTGGTATCGTAGCGCTTGCAAGTAGATCTTTCATATTCTCAACGCTATCAGATAGTTTCCAAACAACCGGCTGCGTTTGGGTTTTCTGCCTTTGCCGATTGGTGGTCTTTGCGTGCCTGAGCTTCCCGTGCGACTTGCTGTAAATGGGCAATAACTTGATCTTTAGGGCCATAGACAGAAATCTGACCATCACTTAGTACCAGCAATTTATCGACATTGGCCAGTACATTATTGCGATGAGTAATGACGATCACCGTCGCCCGCTTTTGTTTTAATCGCTGTAGAGCATTGGCCAATGCCTGCTCGCCTTGCTCATCCAAATTGGAGTTAGGCTCATCCAATACCACCAGCACAGGGTCGCCATACAGCGCCCTTGCCAAGCCGATACGCTGACGCTGGCCGCCGGACAAGTTCCCACCGCTAGCGCCAATGAGCGTATCGTAACCTTCCGGCAAGCGTAAAATCAGTTCGTGCACATCTGCCATCTGAGCAGCAGCCACTACCTTAGCCGAATCAATCTCCCCAAAACGAGCAATGTTTTCGCTAATGGTGCCCTCAAACAATTCAATATCTTGCGGCAAATAGCCGATATATGGCCCAAGCTCATCACGGCTCCAAGCAAATACATCTGCCCCATCCAGGCGAATTTTGCCGTTGCTGGTCGGCCAAATACCCAGTAAAGCGCGAGCTAAAGTAGATTTTCCGGAACCGCTGGGGCCAATCATACCGACTATGTCACCTTTAGCTATGCTCAGAGAAATACCTTTGATAACCGGTATTTTTGCGCCGGGTGGCGTAACAACCGCTGACTCCAGTTGTAATGAACCTTCAGGAGCGGGCAAGGGCATTTTTTCAGTTTCTTGCGGAATTTGCCGTAACAGCTCATTCAAACGGCTGAATTGGCCGCGAGCACTGATAAAACCCTTCCACGAACCTATCACAATATCAATCGGCGCTAAAGCTCGACCTAATAAAATAGAACCGGCAATCATCAAGCCCGAGCTGATTTCATTGGTAATCACCAGATAAGCCCCGAGTGCTAAAATCAACGACTGCGACGACAGTCTAATCAGTTTGGAAATAGCATTAATTAGGCCGGCACGAGAACTGGCCTGCGCCTGCAACACCAAAATCTGATGCGTGCCTTGCAGCCAACGGCGTTGAAAATTAGCAAGCATGCCCATGGATTCAATCACTTCCGCATTACGCAAGTTTTTATTCACCAAATTGCGACCTGCTATGGATAGCGAATTGGCCTCAGCTAAAATCGCACTGGTGGCTTTTTCCTGAACGTAAGCGATGCTAATTAATAAAATGGAAGTGAGCACTGCCGCCCAGCCGTAGAGCGGATGAAATATAAACATCACCGCAATATAGATAGGTAACCAGGGCGCATCAAAAAAAGCGAATAAACCGTTACCAGCCATAAACTGCCGTAGTGCGGTCAGATCATCCAACGGTTGAGTAGAGGCTTTTTGGCCGCCGCTATACAGCGCTTGTTTGTAAGCTACTTTAAATAAACGCTCATTGAGTAGTGTTTCTAGACGGGTGCTGACTCGCACTAAAATTTGCGAACGGACCCACTCCAAAATGCCTAACGTAATAAACAGCACCATTAAAATCAGCGTTAGCACAGCCAGCGTTGAAAAATTACCGGTCGGTACCACGCGGTCGTACAACTGCAACATATAAATGGTTGGCACCAGTTGCAACAAATTAATGACCATACTGAATCCGGCGGCCGATACAAACGCCCCTTTGCAAAGGTATAAAGCCTGCTCTAAATCGGTTTTATTGGTTTTTGTCATGTATTCAAAAATTGAATGCTAATTCATAGCTAGGACTGATGTTATTAATTCAGATGAACTTTCCAAACTCAGATTTCACCTTGAAGTTCAGGATCTCTCATAACAGTTTAGTACAATCAGCCTGATACACATTTAAGCATTGCATTGCTTTTAAAATGCAACCTCAGGCGAAGTAAAAGTGTGGCATATGCCGCATTTTTAATTTTTTACTACCTCTATAAACCGCATTTTTATTGGCCTGTTAAAAAAGTGTGTGATATGGCCTAGTTTAATGGCATTGCTAAACTAATATAGATATTTCGTTATTCCATTTAGCCATAAACAACTTAACAGAGTATTCCAGCATTTTTTGGCATTTGCTGTAGCATTTTGATTTGCGGCGCAGCCTGGCTAGGAAATGCCTGAATAAACTGTTATATCCTTCAACAGTATAGGTTTCAGCCTTTGATTGCGTGTGCCGACCCCTGGGGACAAAGGCCTCGTAAGGTTGCCAGTGATCCGTCATCACCTGCCCAACCGCCTCGCCCGCTATGGCTTGCCAGAGCTTTTCTCCCGTGACAGTCGCCCTGGAACCCAGTACGCAGCCGAGGAACCTTTTTCCATATCTATCAACAGCAATCCATATCCAGCAATAGTTTTTTTTGAGCCAACGTAACTGTGCATTTCGTCCAGCTCCACCACTTGGACGCCCCCGTCGCTTTTTATGGCATCGAGCTTTTCGCCAAACGACCTGATCCAATTCAAAATCGTGACATTGCTGAACCCTAGGACACGGCCAATAGACCTGAATCCGAGTCCTTCCAGGTAAAGCTCCAACGCTTGCCGCTTTACTGCTTTATCCCCAGCGCCGGAACGCTGTGCGACAGTATATCGATGGTTACAATCTTTGCATAAATAGCGCTGCCGACCGCTCGCCAAACCGTCTTTACAGCTCGGCCGCTTACCACATTTTGGACATTCCATAGCACCCTCCAGCGCATCTTTGAATAGCCAAAACTTATACAGTATCTATAATAATTTAGCAATACCAGTTTAATTAGGTCATATCACACAGTTTTTTATGCAAACCGAATTTTTCCGAATATACTCCACCTGCAATTAATCTATTTTTCTAAATATAATCAATAATTTAGTTGATTTTTATCGATATGGCATAAGTATTGCTTAATTACTGGAATCACGCTAATTCCTGGGGCAATCCATAAGATGGCTAACACCAACACCCGAGTAAACCATTTTGACAGACAGAAGGATCATGGGCTGCTAAGAGAAATAATGTGGTGACGACACCTGAAAGAAATCGCATTATCAAAGGAGTTCCAACATGGATCAAAAAAACAGCCACCAGGCTAATAACCCACAACACTTACTCAGAACACTGGCGCAGCGGGTCTCACAGGCGGTCTGGCTGGAGCAAGAGTCACAAATCATCGCCAACTTGGCCAAGCTAGCCAACTGCGCCTTGGCGTCCGGTTATGTTCGCCAAAAAGAAGGCGCTGAATGGCCTATTGATCACGCCATCATCCCTGCTATCAAACAGTTATTTCACATCATAGATCGCTGTGCGGCAGGCAAGATCGACAGTTATTCTGACTTGTATAGCCTGTGTAACCAGCTCACCCATCGACTGTTAAACGCCAAGGATGATCAGCCCTATTACCCGGAGACGATCAAGCCCCAGTCTATGTGGTCTCGTCTGCTCCAAGGGAGTACACGGGGTCTTATTTTCGAGTAACCCCAGCGAATGAGCAGGAAAAAACCTTATCGCTTTTATCAGAAGAATAGCTTTTTGAACAGATTACCGATAACCAGTTGATCCTACGGAAAAAAGAGTGTAAATAACCCCCAAGGCGACTAGCCAACAGGACCGTAAAACAGCACAAACGCTATCGAAACGTGGCATATACGCCGACAGCGGTTTGATAGATTGAAACACCCATCAGGAGTAAGGTATGAACCAACCGATCCAGACAACACAACGGGGGCAGTGGTGGCTGATACTACTGCTATTGTTAGGATTCAATCTGCACATCACTGAGGTCATGGCGGCAAAACCGAAGATAACGCTCAGCACCGTCAACTGGTCGGCCAAGAAGAACACCCTCACCATCAACGGAAAAGCGCCTGCAGGAACCCACATCGAACTGTTCGATGTGAACGGTCGCCGGCTGGGCGCGCCGACCACCAACAGCAAAGGTGGCTTTGCCTTGACGGTGGCCGGCAACCAATTACTGGCGGTGCCCTGTTCAATACGGGCTCAAGCGGGTGATCTGGACAAAATCAAGCCGGTATCCGGCGCACCGAAGACCTGTGCTAAGGCCTTGAGTTGTCAGATTACCTCGCCAGCAACCGGCTTTTCCACCACCGTCAACACCCCAGTGCAGTTTAGTGCCGCGGTCAAACTGCCGAAAAAAGTCAAAAATCCCAAATACGAATGGGATTTTGGTGGCGGCGCCATGGGAGAGGAACTGACCAATACCGGTTTAGCCAAAACCTATAAGCGCCCCGATGCCACGCAGGCCAACGTCGCCTTTGTGCGTAACAACAGCCGCTATCGAGTACGCTTTAGCGTGGTGGATGGCGATGCCAGCCCCAGTGTCGGCACGCCGCAATACCGTTGTGAAGACAGTGTAGAGATCACTGTCGGCACCGCACCGGACGTGCCGCCCGGCGTACCGCCTATGGCGGCTGCTTCAGTCGCCTCTGCCCCGGCTAAAGCCAGCGAAGCCAATGGTTCGGCGGGTGATCTGGTGGTGCTGCCGTTTCAGGACTGGACTATGCAGAATTCGCAGGACAGCAAGGTGGGCGGCAATTGGGCGTATGTACCCATACCACCTATACTGAATACCTTGCAGGCTCAAGTTATTAAAAAAGGCAGTGTGGGTGCTACGGACGGCCCTCAATTCGTTAACGGCGACTCGGTGGAACTAAAATATTCCGCCGCCTCCAACTTGGCCGATCCGACCGGTGGCGCCTCCATCAATTCCACAAGCCAGAACTGGCCGTTGAATACATCAGACACGGCAAAATCATCCCCACTGTTGGCCGCCACCATTCAGAAGACCGATCTATGGGAAATTCCAGTGCTACCTGCCACCGAACCGCTTTGGAAAAACTATCGCAGTACTTCCTTGGCGCAGTATTTTTTCGCTACGAGTTGGGTGTTTTTAGCAGTCGATATCGGTTTGCCACGGGCCGATGAAGGCTATTTCCCACATTTAACGTTGGATCCGTCACGGTATACCGATTTCGATACCATTTTTGGAGGTGGGCCAGCGAATGGTGATTGGTTTGAAGGCTATGATAAGCCGCAGGTAGAACCGATTTTGGCGCGAATACCAGTAGGTGTAACCCACGGTTCGTACATGCCGGGTTTGACCAACCCCTACTCGGTCAATGAAGCACAAGCGTTCACCCTCTACGACAGCGACCAACAGCGCTTCGAAGCGCGAACCCTACCGATTACCGACGTCGACGACCAGGGCCGAGTCAATCCCGATGTTCTGTTGCGGGTGGAGGCATCCAACAAGACTGGTGATACTGTATCCGCCAAGATCGATACAGTATTGAGTACTGGTCGCGATCTACACTGTCGGGGTTGCCATGCCAAAGGCCAAATCGCCGCCAACCCCAACGCCGGTTACAAACCGGAAACTTATTTGTCAGGATCGTTCGGGAAGGCCAGCAGTTACATGAGCTTGCCGCCCCTGGCCAAACCGGAATTTTGGACAGTGGAGGAACTCGGTGGCGATCCCGCCAGCCTATTCGAGCAGGAGTACGCCGCGATGCGCAATCTGTCTAGTCTGCACGCATTTTATGACGGTGGATCAGTACAGGATATCGACTACCAGTATATACATGGCTGGTTTCCTGACAATCCGGATACTGGGGCAGAGGGTGGACCCCATCTTCGAATCTGGGACACTGTGATTGGCTGCACCCACTGTCACGTCAGCGGACTGCTTTCGATTCCGCGCGGCGATACTATCTATTTAACAAACAACGAATTTGGTGGTTACGACCTCGGTGACGGCGCCAGCTATTCGGTGTCCATGCACCGCTTTCACGGCGAGATGCAGTACAACGACGACAAGACCGACATCGTACGAACTGAAAAAGGCACCTATGCCCGTTTCGACCATGCGGGCAAACCCCGAGTCGCCAACGCCGACATCAACCCCAAAACCTTGTTCCCCATCTTTGGCGCGGACGGCAAACAGCTACCCATGGAGCAAAACTGCCTGAAGTGCCATGCCGGACATCGCGAACCACTCTATAACGACCGCATGTATACCGCTGGGGTGACCTGCTTCGATTGCCACGGCGACATGCTTTCCCAAGGCGGCGCGTTCCCTAGAGATGCGGCCAAGGCTGGATCAAAGATGTTGGCGGATTACCGAAAACCTTGGGTCGATGAACCTGACTGCGGTTCCTGCCATATCGGTAACGCCAACAAAGGCAAGGCTGGAGGTAACGGCTTTTTTAGTACCGGGGTAATGAAACGTGCTTTCGACGACACGGATCCCAGCGCAGTACCACGAAAGGTCAACAAAAATGACCCGGATGCGGTGCGCTTTGCGGTGGTGCCGGATTATGAATCCCAGTATACCGATTACAGTTCTACCTCAGCCTCTACGGAAACGCCGGTCAAGATCAGTCTGCCACTGTACCGTTATGGCAAGGACATTCATGGCCAGGTAGCCTGTGCCGCTTGTCATGGTGCCGCTCATGCGGTGGCACCAAACCGTGACCCCAGTGCCAATGACAACGTGACTGCGTTGCAGTTGCAGGGCTATCCGGGTCATGTGCTGGAATGTAAGGTGTGTCATACCACCGATGCCTTTAAAGACCTGGCGAATCTCGATGGCAGCACCGTTAGCGGTTTGTCCACAGGCGTGTTAGGTGGGCCGCACAACTTGCATCCGGTTTACGATCCGTACTGGTGGAAATCAACCCAGGGCGACACGCCCAACGCCGATGGCACCACTTACGGCGGCTGGCATAACAATGTGGCCAAAATGCCCGGTCAGGTTGGCGAAGATCAATGCGCCGCTTGTCATGGCGACGATCATAAGGGTACGCGGTTGTCCAAAACCCCAGTGGATCGGGTGTTTGATTTCAGTGGCTTTAACATGAACAAACTGAAAAAAGTGGGTATCAAGAAGAAAGTGATTAAGGTGGCCGCAGGATCAGTCATCGGCTGCGATACTTGTCACAGTATTAAGACCAGTTGCACCGACTCGCCGAATACTAATTGTCCGGCTGCGCCAACAGCCAAGGTTATCCCACCACCTGCCACCGGCAACCGCAGCCCGTTCTTCACCGTGATCCCGGAAGTGACCGGTAACGGCGTGGGCACGGTCTATAGCAGTACGGTTGAGGCTAAGGATCTGGATGGCGATACGCTGAGTTACAGTCTGAAAGATGCCCCGGTAGGCATGACTCTGACCGGTAATGCCATTGCCTGGACGGCTCCCGGTGAAGCGCCCGAAGATCCGACTATCGGTTTCAAAGTGGTCGCCGATGATGGCAAGGGCGGCACGGCGAACGTGTCGCTTGCGGTGCATTTATGCCCGGCTGGCCAGCAATGGCATGGGGATCATGGGATGTGTATGGAATAGTTATTTACCCCCGTATGTTGGGTATTTTGTAGGTTGGTGCTTCCGTAAGGAAGCCCAACAATTCGACGCATCAACTGTTGGGGTTCGTACCTTACCGCCAACATACAGCTGCATTGGGTTCACAGCTTCGCCTAAAGCGCTTACTCTTAGTAGTATTCAGCCCGCTGGGAGCGGGTTACTCTCCAGTGCCAAGGATGGCGCGCTTATCATGTCCAGAATAACTGTTCATAACTTGGTTATACTTTGTCAGATTCATTTCCGCGTTACTGGAAAGCCGTCAAAAATGCTGAACATCAGGTTATGTATAATGCTTTGACCCGTACCGGAAGGACTATTGATCCGGCCTTATAAGGTATCAATAGAACAGAGAAGTGTTAAGCTTCCCTGAGGATTCTAGCTGGCCAAGATAATACTTTACCTTGCCCCAACAATTATCGTAAATTGCCAGGATAAGCCAACTTAACTATCAAACAGACAATATGAGCAATCCACTATTAGTAAACGCTACCTTACCTTTATTTTCGCAAATCAAACCAGAGCACATTGAGCCCGCAATAGATCAGCTGTTGGCAGAGGCTCGTTCGGCTGTACAACAACATTTACAGGCAAGCGCTGATTACACCTGGGCTAATCTGGTTGAGCCATTGGAAGATGCAGACGACAGGCTTAGTAAAGCTTGGTCACCCGTTAGCCACATGAATTCTGTAGTTAATAGTGATGCTTTACGGGATGCTTATAACGCTTGCTTGCCTAAGCTCAGTGAATATTCTACGGAAATGGGGCAAAACACAGCCTTGTTTAAAGCTTATCAACATATTGCTGATAGCGCAGAATTTGCAACTCTTGATACCGCGCAACAAAAAATTATCCAAAACGCGTTAAGGGATTTTAGATTATCCGGTATTGATTTAAGTGAGGAAAAAAAGCAGCGCTATAAAGAAATTAGCCAAGAATTATCCCGTCTGACTAACTTGTACGAAGAAAATCTGATGGATGCTACCAATGCCTGGAGCAAGTTAATCAAAGACTCGCAAGAGCTGGCCGGGTTGCCGGAATCAGCGTTAGCGCAAGCCCGACAAATGGCCGAACACGAACAGAAGGAAGGCTGGCTGATTAATCTGCAATTTCCATCCTACATAGCCGTGATGACTTATGCTGACAGTCGGCAGTTACGGCGCGAACATTACGAAGCCTTTACGACCCGCGCTTCTGATCAAGGTCCGCAAGCGGGACAATGGGATAACAGCAAAATCATGGATGACATTCTGGCTTTGCGACACGAAAAAGCCCGGTTATTGGGTTTTAACAATTATGCTGAATTATCTTTATCCACCAAAATGGCCGAAAAACCCGAAGATGTGATCGACTTTCTGGAAGATTTGGCTGATAAATCCTGGCGGCACGCGCGCAAAGATTTTGCGGAGCTGCGTGACTTTGCCCAGAAACAATACGGCATCGGTGATCTGCAATCCTGGGACGTCAGCTATTTTTCGGAAAAAATGCGCCAACATTTTTATCAGCTATCACAGGAAGAAGTGAAAGCCTATTTCCCCATAACGCGCGTTTTGCCGGGGTTGTTTGCGGTAGTTGAAAAATTATATGGTTTACAAATTTCCGAAATCGCTGACTTCGATAGTTGGCACCCGGACGTGCGTTTTTTCCAGATTCATGACAAACATAACCAGTTGCGTGGACAGTTTTATATAGATTTGTATGCCCGCAGCCAAAAACGGGGCGGCGCTTGGATGGATGACTGTGTTGGTCGAAAAAGAATCGGCGACCATGTTCAAATACCTGTGGCTTATTTAACCTGCAACTTTACGCCACCTACCGGTGATCAACCGGCGTTACTGACTCACGATGAGGTCACCACTTTATTTCATGAGTTTGGGCACGGTTTGCAACACATGCTGACTCAAATCGATTACTTGGGTGTATCCGGGATTAGCGGTGTGGAATGGGATGCGGTGGAGCTACCCAGCCAATTTATGGAAAACTGGTGTTGGGAGCAAGAAGCCTTGGCGCTGATGTCTGGTCATTACCAAACTAACGAGCCTTTGCCTGACGCTTTATTTCAAAAAATGCTTGCTGCCAAAAACTTCCAGGCGGGTATGATGATGGTCAGACAGCTGGAATTCAGCTTGTTCGATTTCAAAATCCATCAAGATTACGATCCGCAGAAAGGAGGCCGAATCTACCAAATACTGGATCAGGTACGTAAGCAAGTTGCCGTGGCGCAACCGCCTATATTCAACCGCTTTGCGCACAGCTTCTCGCATATTTTTGCTGGCGGTTACGCAGCAGGTTATTACAGTTATAAATGGGCAGAGGTGTTGTCTAGCGATGCTTACTCGATGTTTGAAGAAAACGGTATTTTTGATCCGGAAACGGGCCATTTGTTTTTAACGAATATCTTAGAACAAGGCGGCAGTAAAAACGCTATGGATTTATTTATACAATTCCGTGGCCGTAAACCTACGATTGATGCTTTGCTACGGCACAGCGGCATTGCCGCATGAAATACCGGGACTTGCGTGACTTCATCAATCAACTGGAAAAGCAAGGTGAGCTAAAACGGGTTCAGCTAGAAGTCGATCCGTATCTGGAAATGACTGAAATTTGCGACCGAACATTAAAACAGGCGGGTCCTGCGCTATTGTTTGAAAACACCAAAGGCGCGAATATTCCGGTCTTGGGCAACTTGTTTGGTACGCCGCGCCGGGTCGCTATGGGCATGGGCGCCGAATCAGTCACAGAATTGCGCGGCATTGGCGAACTATTGGCTTATTTGAAAGAACCAGAGCCGCCCAAAGGTATGAAAGACGCCTGGGAAAAGTTGCCAGTATTCAAACAAGTGTTGAATATGGCACCGAAAGTCGTCACATCGCCGCCTTGTCAGGAAGTCATCCGTCAAGGTGATGAAATCGATTTAAGCGATTTTCCTATTCAAACCTGTTGGCCTGAAGATGCCGGGCCATTAATTACTTGGCCGTTGGTAATTACCAAAGGCCCCAATAAAGATCGGCAAAATTTGGGCATTTATCGTCAACAAGTTATCGGTAAAAATAAAGTCATCATGCGCTGGCTAGCCCATCGCGGCGGTGCTTTGGATTTTAAAGAATGGCAAATTGCTCATCCTGGAATACCATTTCCGGTCTCTGTAGCTTTGGGTGCGGATCCCGCTACTATTTTGGCGGCAGTCACACCAGTACCAGACTCGTTATCTGAGTACGCGTTTGCCGGCTTATTGCGTGGCAGCAAGACTGAATTGGCAAAATCTATCACGAATGACTTACAAGTCCCGGCCAGTGCGGAAATTGTATTGGAAGGTTTTATTTATCCGGGTGAAACTGCACCAGAAGGCCCATTTGGCGACCACACAGGATATTACAATGAAGTCGCTGAATTTCCGGTATTTACCATAGAACGCATTACCCAACGCCAAGCACCTATCTATCACAGCACCTATACGGGCAAGCCGCCTGATGAGCCCGCAGTATTAGGTGTCGCATTGAACGAAGTCTTTGTGCCGATTTTACAAAAGCAATTTCCAGAGATTATCGATTTTTATCTACCGCCAGAAGGTTGTTCGTATCGGATGGCGGTAATTAGTATGAAAAAGCAATATGCCGGTCACGCTAAACGGGTCATGCTCGGCACTTGGTCGTTTTTACGGCAATTTATGTACACTAAGTTTGTTATCGTGGTTGATGACGATGTCGATGTCCGCAATTGGCAAGAAGTCATTTGGGCCATGACGACGCGCATGGATCCCGCCCGGGATTTAACCATTCTTGAAAATACCCCAATCGACTATTTGGACTTCGCATCACCGGTGTCCGGCTTGGGGTCTAAAGTAGGCTTTGATGCGACCAATAAATGGCCGGGAGAAACCAATCGGGAATGGGGGCGAACCATTACGATGGCTCCAGACGTGATAAAAAAAGTCGATGCGATGTGGGATAAATTGTTTTAGCCTGACTACAAGCAAGCAGCTGCTAAGTTGAAACCTTAACTTAAGGGGATCTCTAAAAATACCCCACCTCACAGCGATTTTTGACGGGAAGCAATGGCACTGAAATGAGATAATAACAGTGAGTCCACTGATAGAGAACCGTCCCATGAAACCCCGCCAACCTGGATTATTCGACGTAGAAGAAAGAGCCGCGCAACTAACCAAAATGGGAGACCCTTTGGTAGGATTGAAAGCCCGGATAGACTGGGAAGCGTTTCGGCCTGAACTTAAGCGCCTGCATGAAAAGGATAGAAAAAGTCAGGCAGGCGCCAAGCCGTTCGATGGGGTGCTGATGTTCAAGATTTTGGTACTCCAGCAGCTGCACAATTTATCGGATGATGGCATCGAATATCAGATTCGGGATCGGTTCAGCTTCATGCGTTTTCTGGGTTTGCAATTAGAAGATAAAGTGCCGGATTCGAAAACCGTGTGGAGGTTTCGCGAACGGCTTAAGGATCTAAACTTGGTTGAGGAGTTGTTTGCCCGGTTTCATGGACAACTGGCGGCGCAAGGTTATGCGGCTCGAGCGGGGCAGATGATTGATGCCACCTTTGTCGAAGTCCCCAAGCAACGCAATAGCCGTGAAGAAAACGCCCAGATTAAAGAAGGGCAAGTGCCTGAGGCATGGGATAAGCCGGAGGTTCAGGCCAAGCGTCGGCAGAAAGATACCGAAGCGCGCTGGACAAAGAAAAACGATGAGAAGCATTACGGCTATAAAAATCACATCAACACGGATGAGGAAAACAAGCTCATACAAAGCTATTCAGTCACCCATGCGGCGGTTCACGACAGTCAGGTATTCGATGAATTACTCGACCAGGCAATCGATGTGGAGGGCAATAAACGAGCGGTTTATGCCGACAGTGCTTATCGTTCAGAAGCCCAGGAGCAGCGCTTAGCTAACGCCGATATTGAGAGCCAGGTTTGTGAAAAAGGCACACGAGGCAAACCCTTAACCGAAGAACAAAAGTTATCAAACCGGACGAAGTCAAAAGTCAGAGCCCGAGTCGAACATGTGTTTGGTGCACAGGCGGCAATGGGTGGGCATTTAGTTCGCACCATCGGTTTGCAACGAGCCAAAGTCAAAATTGGTTTGATGAATTTAGTGTACAACATGAAGCGTTTGATACAGTTGATTAAACGAGATGTGATGAACCCGTACAGGAAAGGTGCGCCCACAGTGGCATAAAAACGGGGAAATAATCTCAAAACACGGGGATTTGATGCGGTTTTTACTTCAAATAGCCGGAATGCACCCTGATTTTAAAATAAAGTCGAAAAAAATTAGCAGAATTACTAGGGGGTGACTTAAATTTGAATTTATAGAGGTTCCCTAAAGTAAGGGACGGACGCGATTGTGACTGTCCCTTGAGCCCAATATTTTAAGTGTTGCTGCCTTTGAAGAGAGCTTCAGCGCGCTTGTTGATTTCCTCTGGCGTGAGGTCTTCCTTATGCGTAGCAAGGAACCAAACATGACCGAACGGATCTTCCAGAGTACCTGTGCGGTCACCATAAAATTGATCTTGCACAGGTTTGATGGCTTTTGCGCCCGCAGCAATAGCTTGGGCGAACAGAGCATCAACATCAGCCACATACACATGCAAGCCAACCGAGGACCCACCCAGCGATATAGGGTTGCGAAATGCAAAATCTTCACATGGGTCAGCTAACATGATCGGGGACTCGCCGATTTTAATTTCAGCATGCCCAATTTCGCCGTTTGGCATGGGCAAACGGGATAACTCAATCGCGTTAAACGCCTGTTTGTAAAATTCAATAGCCGCAGCTGCACCTTTAATACTCAGATACGGCGTGACCGTGTGGTAGCCGTCAGGTATGGGATTGACTGTCATGTTTTTCTCCTTTTCAAGTGAGGTTGTAAAGCAACTTACATCACCCATATATCTATTGGACTTTTTCCACATCAAAAACAGTGCCACGGCTGGCGGTCACTTTAACTTTGGTATGAATATCGCAATCTTCGCCGTGAACTTTCCAGATAGTATCGTCAACTTTTATTTTACCTTGGCCGTTAGTGATCGGTTCGTACAAACTAAAAACTCTGCCTACGTATTGAGCGCCACGTTTGTTTAATAAAGGTTGGTCGGTTTCGGTCGGATGCTTTTTGCCATAAATCCGCCAAGCAAGAATTGTCACAATCGACAGAACCGAGAATACCAATACTTGCATATTTAGGCTCGCTGATGGTGCAAACCAAACCATAGCCCCCGTAACAAATCCAGAGATTGCCATCCACAAAAAGAAAAAGCCAGGTGCCAGAATTTCTATCACTAAAAAGATCAGTGCCAATACCCACCAATACCAAAACACAAATGTTAACTCAGCCATATCTTAACCTTTCTTTTGCAGCGCTTCTTTAGCCAACTCAGTAATACCACCCAGTGCGCCAATTACGCTTGAAGACTCTAGGGGCATGAATATCAACTTGCTGTTATCTGCTGCGGCGATATTCTGCAAGGAGTCAATATATTTTTGGGCAACGAAGTAATTGATTGCTTGAATATCGCCTTTACTGATAGCTTCTGAAACCATCAAGGTTGCTTTTGCTTCGGCCTGGGCTAAACGTTCTCTGGCGTCCGCATCGCGATAGGCGGCTTCTTTTCGGCCTTCTGCGTCTAAGATGGCGGCTTGTTGTGCGCCTTCTGCTCTTAATATTTCAGATTGCCTTAAGCCCTCGGCTTCAAGAATGGAGGCTCTCTTTAATCGCTCGGCTTTCATTTGCCGCCCCATCGCCTCCACCAGATCTTTGGGAGGAGCAATATCTTTGATTTCAATCCGGGTGGCTTTAATACCCCACGGCGTAGTGGCATCATCGACAACAGTTAATAGCCTTGCATTTATATCATCCCGGCGAGAAAGTAATTCATCCAGATCCATTGACCCCATAACGGTTCGGATATTGGTCATCACCAGATTTAAAATCGCCCAATCTAACTTGCTGACTTCATAAGCAGCTTTCGCCGCGTCCATAACTTGATAAAAAACCACGCCATCAACGGTAACCATGGCATTATCTTTGGTGATGACTTCCTGGGATGGCACATCCATCACCTGTTCCATCATGATCATTTTTCTACCGATTCGATCAATAATCGGCATAATAATATTTAAGCCAGGAGTTAAAGTATTGGTATATCTGCCGAAGCGTTCAACAGTGTATTCCATACCTTGCGGCACAGACTTGACGCTCATAAACACCATTACCACCGCGAATACCAATAAACTTAAGAAAAACATACCCATACAACCTCCTAATTAGTAGTTAAATACCTCAAAATGCAGAGTTTGGAACCCCCATATGATTTACCCGGTTAACGACGACGCTGGCCAACGAGATAATCCGATATACAATGAACGCTATGACAAACTCAATGGTTACCATACTCTGGTAGCATGTTGTCAGCAACATAAAAACCATCATGTAAGTATTAGTTTAATAGGTAGATATTAATGATAAATGCAGCTTTTCACGTAGCAATATACAGTACGATTTTTTTTATCGTAGGGATGATAAAGCCCAAATGGCCTCTGTTTTTTCTAAAAAAACCAGATAGATTTTTGATTATTGTCATCACAACTATCTTATTTATGGTCAGCGCTACGCTCTTTGGAGAAGGTAATAGACAAGCCCGACTTGAGCAGGAGGCGAAAGCGAAAGAAGAAGCTAAAAAACTTACTCCCGCACCGGCACCTTCAAGTGCGCCATTACCTGTCGATGGTGTTAAATAAAAACTGGCAACAATTCATTGCGTCAAACAAGGATTTATCCGAGTTTAAGCTCCAATGGTCTCTTATGCCCTGTCAAGCTGGCTGGTGACAATTCCAGTACCGATCTTTTAGTTGATAGCAAAAACTGGGCGGTTAACTGCCCTTTATTTAGCAAAAACCGGAAAGCGTTATGAAATCTCAGGCCACAGACTGGCACAGCCTTTCCACCGAGAGGCTATTGACTAATTTGCTTACCGATGTTGAACAAGGCTTAACTGAAAATGAAGCTCAACATCGCCTGGATATCTATGGCTTCAACCGGCTAACACCTAAAAAAGGCAAAAGTCCTATAGGGTTATTTTTATCCCAGTTTAATCAAGCACTAGTGTACATCTTAATGATCGCTGGCACGGTCACCGCCTTTTTACATGAGTGGGTGGACAGCGGAGTGATTTTAGGGGTTGTACTGATTAACGCTATTATTGGCTTCATTCAGGAGGCCAATGCTCTGAAAGCGATTGATGCGCTATCCAGCGCGCTCACAATCAACACCACCGTATTACGTGGTGGCGTGCGACGAGCTTTGTTAGCCAGCGACTTAGTGCCGGGTGATGTGGTGTTTTTGCAATCCGGTGACAAAGTCCCCGCCGATTTGCGCTTGTTGCAGAGCCGCGAATTGCAGATTGACGAATCGGCGCTCACCGGTGAATCGGTGCCAGTAGAAAAATCTATCGCTACGCTGGACAGTACCACTTTACTAGCTGATCGTTGCAATATGGCGTACTCATCTACTTTGGTGACTTACGGCACGGCGTTGGGCGTAGTAGTAGAAACTGGAGATCACACAGAGCTTGGCTTAATCAATCGTATGATCGCCAGCACCACCGACCTGGAAACGCCATTAACTCAAAAAATCAGTCAGTTCAGTCGGTTACTGCTCTGGGTTATCATTGGCTTTGCCTTGCTGACGTTTATAGTCGGTGTCTGGCACGGACAATCCGCGCTGGACATGTTTATGGCGTCCGTTGCGCTGGCAGTGGGCGCAATACCAGAGGGTTTGCCTGCTGCTCTGACTATCACGCTGGCTATTGGTGTATCGCGAATGGCAAAGCGTAATGCCATTATCCGCAAACTGCCTGCCGTGGAAACGCTAGGTGGTACTACTGTGATTTGCTCGGACAAAACAGGGACTCTGACCCAAAACCAGATGACCGTACAAGCAGTTTATGCCGGTGGCGAATACTTTAAAGTCAGTGGTAGCGGTTACACGCCAGAAGGCGAATTTTGCCAGCACAATAAACCCATTACTCTCGCTCATCACCCCACCTTGGTAGAATGCCTAAAAGCGGGGCTGTTGTGTAACGATGCACGCTTGTTAGCAGAACCCGACAACTGGCGCATTGAAGGCGACCCCACCGAAGGCGCACTGCTGGTATCCGCACATAAAGCCGGCCTGCACCATGCCGTCGTTAGCACTAATCATCCCCGACTGGATGCCATCCCATTCGAATCGCAGCAGCAGTTTATGGCGACGTTACACCACAATCTGACACAGGATGCCCTGCATGTCTACCTGAAAGGATCACTGGAAAGTCTACTAGCGCGTTGTGACAGCGCTTTTGACAGTCAAATGAATAGAATCCCCATTGACAATGCAGCGCTGCATCGACAACTGGAAGTCATGGCCTCGCAAGGCTTGCGGGTATTAGCCTTTGCTCGTAGCGATCACGAAGACAGCGTTGTGCAGCCAGATGAAGTTAGCGGCGGCCTAACTTTTTTGGGTCTACAAGCCATGATCGATCCGCCTCGGCCAGAAGCAACCGCTTCAATTGCCGCCTGTTATCGGGCGGGCATTCAAGTCAAAATGATTACCGGCGATCATCCCATCACCGCATTAGCGATTGCTCGCCAACTGGGAATGCGCAGAACCGAGCGCGTCATCGGCGGCGCTGAGATACAAGCCATCGACGAAGCAGATTATCCAACGTTAGTAGAACAATGTGATGTCTACGCGCGCATTGCCCCTGAACAAAAATTACAGTTGGTACAAGCACTGCAAAGTAATGGACATGTGGTCGCCATGACCGGGGATGGCGTTAACGATGCGCCGGCGTTGCGGCAAGCCAATATCGGCGTGGCCATGGGTTTGGGTGGTACCGAAGTCGCCAAAGAAGCCGCTGCGATGGTGCTGACTGACGATCATTTTGCCACTATTCAAGCCGCAGTTGAGGAAGGCCGTGGCGTATTCGACAATCTGGTGAAATTTATCGTCTGGACGCTACCGACTAATCTCGGCGAAGGCTTGGTTATCACTGCTGCGGTATGTGCAAACGTCGCTCTGCCGATTACCCCAGTACAAATTCTTTGGATTAACATGACCACGGCAGTATTACTCGGGTTAATGCTAGCATTTGAGCCTAAAGAACCGGATTTAATGCAGCGTAAACCGCGCAACCCCAAACAACCGATTTTGACAGGTCACCTAGTGTTCCGCATCTGCTTGGTTGGCTTGTTATTGCTAGCGGGTGCGTTCGGGCTGTTCAAGTGGGAATTATCCCACAGTGAATCTCTTGCTGCGGCGCGTACTGTGGCGGTTAATGTGTTTGTGTTTGGGGAGTTATTTTACTTATTCAACTGTCGCTCTCTACGTTATTCAATATTTCATGTGGGCGTATTTTCGAACCTTTGGGTAATTTTTGGCGTACTCAGCATGGGTCTGTTGCAACTGCTGTTTACTTATTGGCATCCGATGCAATCGCTATTCGGCAGCGCCGCAATTGGCTACGATGAATGGTTATTAATCACCGTAGCTAGCTGGGTTATTTACGCCGTCGTTGGCTTGGAAAAATTACTGCTACGACAATTTAGCTCTATAGGTAAATGATGTGCCATCGCTTTTCCAGACCCAAGGTTAAGCAGCATTTTGCTACAACTCGAAGTCAACGGGGGATACATATCCATAGAGCGTCCATAGCTGTCCCCTTTGTATCTTAACCCTGTCATGGTTAGCTACCCTGACACTGGCTTGTTTGTGCCCTTAAGGCAAAGACCTTGACCCAAAGTTAAGCATTCTCTCCCGCTTCTGGTCCCAACTCTGACGCTGGACGGTAGCCAATTGCTTAAGACCCTGTATGTACAGGGCAAGTGGGCTCAGCTGGTTCATTTTATCGTCATTATTGCGAGTGAAGTTATGTTTTTCATAAGCATAGATGTTTCTAAAGCTAAATTGGATTGTACCCAAGGGCATAAATAGTTTATTGCTCGATGTTTCCAGTGGTAAACGCAAATCCAAGTCGGTCGCCAATTCCAAATCCGGTATTATTGACCTGTTGGCTTGGTGTACCCACAGAGCATAAATAGAGTTTGCTCAGTAAATCAGCCATGGAAATTTACAATCCGGCCGACTAAGTGGAACTGAGCGCGTAACGATAAAGCCAGTTGTTGCCAACCCTGGGTAATTGTCCTCATAAGGCCAGCAAGGCGGTATTTTCTAATGGCAAAAAAGATCCTTTCCAGGATCAGCAGGTTCATGACCAGGAAGATGCTGTTGATCCAGGCGAAGGCAGTGTTAGCCCGCTTGGCACGGATGTCGTTGAGCTGATAGCTGCGCTTGCCCTGGCCGAATTTGCCTTCGATGGGGATACGGCGCAGGTAATCCTGTCGGCGCTGTGCCTTGGCTTGTTTCAGCTGCGCTCGGTTGTCCTCGGTGTTTTGTTTCGGCCGCCCCAGCGGCTTGCCGGCAAAGTGGATGCCGCGTTGCTTGAGGTAGTCGCGGTTGCTGCGGGTGCCGTAGAGAGGATCTGCCAGCCCTTTTTCCGGGTAATGGCCGTAACGCGTCCGATAGGCGTCGACTTGAGTCACCAGGTCCTGGCCTTCGTGAAAGGCCTCCCAGCGCAACTGGTCGACGTGGGCCAGACCGTCGCCGGTCAGGCTGACGCTGAGTTTGGCGCCGAACTCGACCGCTTTGTTGAGCTTGCCGCGCACGATCGGGCGCACGTAGGGCTGACTGATGCTGACGATGCGGTGGTCGCATCGGCGGGTATGGCTTTGGTGCATGTGCCGTTGTTGTTGGTACAGGTGCTGAATCACCCAGTAGCGATACAGCAGCCAGCGCGGTAATGGCAGGGGCGAACCGTGCGGAATTGGTGCCAACAGCCGCTCAATGTGTCCGAGGTTACGGCGCAGATACTGCAATTGCTGTTTCAGGCCACGACGCAAGACTTTTGCGACCGGACGTTTTTGCTTGGCAACAGCAAGATAGGCCGAGCGGGCTTTCCGGCGATAGGTGCGCGGCTTGGGGTTAACGTTCAGATCCTTGCACAGGGCGTCGATGATCTTTTCACTGAATTCACGGGCTTCATTGAGCAAGCTAAGGTCAGTGGGGAAGCGAATGGCTTGTTCCACCACGGTGGCGTCTACGATCAATTGGCCTTGATGAGTCGGGGTATCGGTTGCTGTGGTGCTGGACTCGGGAGCCGCGGGCGGCGCAGTGGCCTCTGGTGAAGTGATTGACGAGCGAGCCTGACTGGAGTCCAGCACAGACTCGACGCTGGCTTGGGATGCGGTGGACGTTGCGGGCGGTGCCGGTGGCTCGGGCGGTGACCGACTTCTGGCCCTCGTGGGCCGCGATAATGGCGCGGTGGAAGCCTTCAAACACGGCTTCGCCCATGCGCTTGCGGATTTCAACGAACAGGGACGCGGCAAATGGCTCGGTGGTTTGGTAACCCGGCAGTCCGACAAAGAACTGCAGGTACGGGTTTTCCTGGATTTGCTGGACGGTTTCGACATCCGACAAACACAACTTGTGCTTGATGATCACAGCGCCAATGACCAACCGGGCCTCTTTCATCGGTCGACCGCGATCCGCCGCAAAACCTTGGTAGTAAAATTCCGCCAGCGCATCCCAGGGAATGCAGGCGCTTAATTTGACCCAGCGATTGTGTTTATCCAGCGCCGTATCAAACGGCCAATCGAATTCGGCTATGGTCAGTTGTTTTGAGCTGGTAGTTCGAATCATAAGTGCACACTTTTTGGGGATGATGGCTCAATTTTCGTGCACTATTATAACAAAAATATCCGTTTATCCATTATAAATCAATTAGATATGCTTAATGAGTGGACTCTAAATACCAAATAAACTGCCGTCGTTACCGGCCTGCACGCCATCATGGAAGGCACTGGCACCTATTATGAACAGGCCGCCTTGGCTTTGTTTGATGCGGGTGTTACCGTTTCCATAGTCAATCCAGCCCAGGTTAAGGACTTTGGTCGCCTGGGTATCCGCACCAAAACCGACAACATGGATAGTCTGATCTTGGCCAAATTCGGTGCCTTGCTCAACCCCAAACCTTGGCGGCCACCCGCCCCAGAAGCCCGTGAACTGCTAGCACTGTTGTCGCGGCGGGAAGCTATTGCCCAGAATTTGCAGCGGGATCGGAACCGACTTGAAAAAACTGAAGCCACCGAATTGCCGCCACCAGTCCAACAGTCCATCCTCGTTACGATTGCTTTTCTGGAGCAACAACTCGCTAAGTTGCAACACAACATCGACCAACATATCGATAACTATCCTCGGCTCAAGGAAGACCGTGACCTGCTCACAAGTATCCCGGCAGTTGGCAGCCAGGTCGGAAACCATATGCTGGCGGTATTGCATAACCATCCGTTCCATTCTGCCGAGCAATTCGCGGCACTTGTACCCATTGGGTATATCTTGGCTTGGTGACAGTGGAACGGCAATCAGGTTCGTCCATCAAAGGCCGCCCGAGGTTATCTTTTATGCCCTTGTATGATTTAAATGAGCAACTAAACCGATTTTTATTAGCCTAGGAAGGCTAATAAAAAACCGGTGAGGTAGACCGATGTGCCCTTGGTTTATTTTTAAAGCCGTCCCGCAGCGATGGTCGCCTCACCACACATTTAACGATCTCGGACAGTTTCCTGGAACAGACCTTATGATTCCGCATCAACAAGAATGAGAATTTAAACGGTTTACGAATGATGACAAACAAAACACCCAAGTACACAATCATCGGTGTGGATGTGTCGAAACTAAAATTAGATATTGCCCTGGATGACAAACAGGTTATTACGGTTGAAAACCAGGTAGACGGTTTCAAGAGGTTCTTAAAACACATAATGACTCCTTCACAGGTCGGCGAGGTCATGGAAGCCACCGGCGGCTATGAGCGTGCGTTCGCGCATTTTCTATTGGCGCAAGGTATTACAGTGAGCGTAGCCAATACCCAAGGGCACAAGTGCCAAACGGATCAGGGACTATGCCAAAGCCATCGGCCGGCATGCCAAGAATGACAAAATCGATGCCCAAGTGACTTGTGCCCCGTGGGTATTCGGCAATATGGCGAAATGGCAAGGCCAAAGCCTTTGGCGTTACGCAGTACTGAAGCCAACCAATTGGACGCGCTGATCAAACGCCGGGAACAACTAGTCAAGCAAAGGACGATGGAAAAACAGCATCTTGAAGCGGCTCATGAGGCTGAGTCCATCCGCTCTATCGAAAAATTTATTCGTGCCTTTGATAATACCCTATAGGGCACAAGAGAAATCGGGCGCATTGAAGACAAAATAAAGGCGTTAATTGCCAACGACAACACCTTGCAAAATCGCTTGGAGCAATTGACCCAAGTCGAGGGCGTTGGTTTGATAACGGCATCGACGTTAATTGCCCAATTACCGGAACTGGGCTTATTGACTAACAAGCAAATATGCGCCCTGGTTGGGTTGGCGCCATTTTGCCGGGACAGTGGCGCTATGAAAGGACGGCGTACCATTAGTGGTGGCCGGGAATTGATAAGGACGACTCTTTACATGGCCACATTGAACGCTATTCGCTTTAACCAACCTATCCGGGGATTCTATCTACGCTTGGTCGGCAACGGTAAGCTCAAGAAAGTGGCTTTGGTGGCTTGCATGCGGAAGCTCTTGGTTATGCTCAATGCAATGGTAAAACACAATAAAGCATGGAACCCGAATTACGCTAATTTAACTTGATTTTTAACACAGTTGCTATGGGTATTTGCGCGACGTTTTACGTGGCGGAAATGACGCAAGCTCAACCGCAAACCTTTGGTTTCTTTGGCGTAGGTACGACGAAGTGCAATGCCGTGAAATTTTGCAAGCTTCTGTAATCGGTTGATGATCTTGATCGCCAGTTTGCCATCGGTCGGGTAGGTGATGTTTTTTCCTGAACCGTGGTGTCGATGTTGACCGTGCTTTCGAGTGCCGCCTTGCCGTGCATCTGGACACTGACGGCAAATAGCTTGTCAACGCCATCGGTGCCGATCCGTTTTCTAAAGTGTAAGCGCCGCCGTTAACGCCCTTGCAGTGCTGGTGCCGAATTTTAAGTGAAGCCATGAAAAAATAGGTATTGCTAAATTATTATAGATACTGTATAAGTTTTGGCTATTCAAAGATGCGCTGGAGGGTGCTATGGAATGTCCAAAATGTGGTAAGCGGCCGAGCTGTAAAGACGGTTTGGCGAGCGGTCGGCAGCGCTATTTATGCAAAGATTGTAACCATCGATATACTGTCGCACAGCGTTCCGGCGCTGGGGATAAAGCAGTAAAGCGGCAAGCGTTGGAGCTTTACCTGGAAGGACTCGGATTCAGGTCTATTGGCCGTGTCCTAGGGTTCAGCAATGTCACGATTTTGAATTGGATCAGGTCGTTTGGCGAAAAGCTCGATGCCATAAAAAGCGACGGGGGCGTCCAAGTGGTGGAGCTGGACGAAATGCACAGTTACGTTGGCTCAAAAAAAACTATTGCTGGATATGGATTGCTGTTGATAGATATGGAAAAAGGTTCCTCGGCTGCGTACTGGGTTCCAGGGCGACTGTCACGGGAGAAAAGCTCTGGCAAGCCATAGCGGGCGAGGCGGTTGGGCAGGTGATGACGGATCACTGGCAACCTTACGAGGCCTTTGTCCCCAGGGGTCGGCACACGCAATCAAAGGCTGAAACCTATACTGTTGAAGGATATAACAGTTTATTCAGGCATTTCCTAGCCAGGCTGCGCCGCAAATCAAAATGCTACAGCAAATGCCAAAAAATGCTGGAATACTCTGTTAAGTTGTTTATGGCTAAATGGAATAACGAAATATCTATATTAGTTTAGCAATGCCAAAAAATATTTGCAAGGAACTCTTTTGAGGCCACCTGATTTGGTGGGATCTGGATTTTAAATGCCAATTTAATCAGTTTGTGCTTTGTCAATAGTGTGCTGTTTTTGGGCGGCAGGAGTAAGCTCAACTGATTTGTTTAGGATAATAAGTCTACAGCTTAAGTAAAAACTTTTCGAAGCTTTTTACTGGTAAGTTTACAACGCTATTTGACATTGCTGTCCGAAAAACTTGACCACTACATTGAAAACGTTCAGCCCCGACACTTTGACGAAGGAATTTTATTTAAGCATCACTTTTTCAATGGCTTCTGGCGTCAATGGTAGCAACTCATCAATACGGCTATTTGGCCAAGTAGGCAATTTTTCCAGCGTGTCTTTTAACCAAGTTTCTGGATTTAGACCGTTGAGCTTAGCGGTGCCAAATAAGCTTTGAATGACGGCGGCGCGCTGTCCTGCGCGTTCGGATCCCACAAATAACCAATTTTTTTTTCCAATGGCGATGGGTCTTATGACATTTTCCACGGGATTATTATCAATTGGTAAGTGGCCGGTTTTTGCATAGCGGGTAAGGCTGGTCCAGCGGCGCAAGGTGTAGTCGATCGCTTTGGCTGAAGTACCACCCTTGGCGGTACGCGCGCGGGTTTCAGTGAGCCACGGGTGCAAGGCATCCAGGATGGGCTGGCTTTGTTCTGCCCGCAGCTGCTGGCGGGCAGCTGCGTCCAAACCGTTGCATTGCTTTTCGATGTCGTATAACCCATTAATCCGCTCCACGGCTTCCTTGGCCATGGGGTTTTGGTCGGCCTTGTACAGGTCAAAGAATTTCCGGCGCGCATGAGCCCAGCTGGCGAGCTCAATACAGGGCACTTCTGTTTTTTTGTTGTTGAACGAGGCTTTGTACCCACTGTAATCATCAACCATCAAGTGGCCTTGCCAATCGTCCAGAAATTGCCGAACGCAAGCCCCACTGCGGCCCGATTGGTAATCGAACACGATGATGCGTGACACCGGCTGCAAATCATTGCTGCGGTAGGCCCATAGATAGGCTTTTTTGGTTTTGCCCCGTCCAGGATCCAGTTGTGATACGGGCGTTTCATCCGCATGCAAGGTGTTGCCTTGTAATAAGTGCCAAGCCAAACGATCCGCTAAGGGCTGTAAGGCCACACCCAAGCGTCCTACCCAATCTGATAAGGTGGTGCGGGCTAAATTGACTTGGTGGCGGGCGGCCATTTGCTCGATGCGGTAGAGCGGCAGGTGGTCGACGTATTACACACCAGCAACCACACCATTAAGCCCACAGCCGCCAATCCGCCATCAATGATGGCCGCAGGAATGGGCGCTGCAGTCATGGCCTCACACTGGCGGCAGGCATATTGCGGACGGATATGCCGGTGTACAAAAAACTTAGCCGGTTCCACATCCAATTGCTCGGTGATGTCTACACGGATCATCACCAGAGAATGACCACACTGGCCGCAAGTGCAGGACTCCGGTTCATGACGATGTTCGATACGCGGCAGATGATCCGGTAAGGGTTGGCGACCGGCACGGGCGCGCTTGGGTCTTTCCGCTGTGACAATAGGCTGTCCGGACGTCAGTACTTCCAGCTCCGCCTCAATGGCGGCCAGGTCTTCATTCCAGGTGTCAGTGAACAGATCACGCTGCAGTGGTGTCAGAGATTCGCTTTTGACGCCATAGCGCATCCGACGCAGATGGGCGAGTTCGTAGGTCAACGATTGGATTTTGAGTTCTTTGGCTTGAATATCGACTTGCTTTGTTTGTATCTCAACCTGGTTGGCCTGAAGCTCGGCATCCTTAGCTTCAAGCTGCGTCATCAACGCCAGAACTATCTCAGCCAGCTGGGATTTGCTGGCCGTTTTAGGGTCAAATAGTGTCGGTTTAGAGGCGTTTTCCATAGCTGATATTTTACCATAAAAACCTCTGCAAGCCTTATAAAGCCTGAGTTTTTCACGAATTAGTCAACCCAGGTTTTACACTCGCCAATTCTCATTCGTAACTGCCGATAAACGCTGCCAATCCACCCCCGCAATCAGCCAATGCCACTGTGCCAACGTGACCTGGACACTACTTTCTCCCAGCTTTGGCCAAATAAACCGGCCTTGATGCAAGCGACGCTGACAACACCATACCCCCGTGCCATCCCAGATGACGACCTTGATGCGGTTGCCAGACCGGTTATGGAAAACAAAAGCCGCTCCGGAACACGGTGCATGCCCTAAAATCTCCTGGATTATCAAGGATAACCCATCAATACCGCGGCGCATGTCTATAGGTTCAACGGCTAGCCAAATAGCGTCAGGAGTTGGAATTAACCCAGACATTGCAAGAGCTCTGCCAACCAAATCGGCGACACGGTGTTAGGGAGAGACAACGAATGGCCTTGCCTTAACTGCAATCTAATGCCTCCGGAAACTGGGGTTGCGTCATCTGGCACGATGTTTACCGACACCAGCGCTGGAGGTTGGCTAGGTGCCTGGGATAGCCTAAACCAGCGGGAAAACGTCTTGGCCTTAAGTCCGTGTTGACGGCAGTAAGCCACTTGAGTCAGACCACTGGCTTTCCAAATACTGATATGCTGGAGGTGTTTTGATTTTAAGATCATTTGAATGTCCTCTGAAAAAATCAGAGGATAACTGAATCAGTTTGGTATGTTTAGGTGTGACGGCTAGGCCGATACACTACATTGGGCTGCTTTTCCAGATCAGGTGTTTTGCAAAGATATCGACTGATCTCCCAGCGACATTTTTCCAAAAAAAAAGCCCTACGGTCACCCGCAGGGCTTTCATTTTAAAGCGCTTGGCAATTCCCTACTTTCACATGGCAAACTGCCACACTATCATCGGCGCTAAGCGGTTTCACTTCCGAGTTCGGGATGGGATCGGGTGGTTCACGCTCGCTATGGTCACCAAGCAAACTGGTATTGCGATTAGCTATTTTATTTTTGTCTTTCTTACTAATCACGGTTTTCGGTCAGTGGCGCTATCCACTTCCCGCCGGAAATCTGCAACAACTTTTTTGTTCTCTTACTTTTAGCGTTAATCAACTGCTTTGACTCAATTTTTTTATTTCCTTGAATCTCTCTAACGTTTTCCAAACTTATTGGGTGTTATATGGTCAAGCCTCACGGGCAATTAGTACACGTTAGCTACACGCATTACTGCGCTTCCACACCGTGCCTATCAACGTCGTAGTCTTCAACGGCCCTTCAGGGGACTCATGGTCCCAGTGAGATCTCATCTTGGGAGGGGCTTCCCGCTTAGATGCTTTCAGCGGTTATCCTGTCCGAACGTAGCTACCCGGCAATGCCATTGGCATGACAACCGGAACACCAGAGGTTCGTCCACTCCGGTCCTCTCGTACTAGGAGCAGCTTCCCTCAAATCTCAAACGCCCACGGCAGATAGGGACCGAACTGTCTCACGACGTTCTGAACCCAGCTCGCGTACCACTTTAAATGGCGAACAGCCATACCCTTGGGACCTGCTTCAGCCCCAGGATGTGATGAGCCGACATCGAGGTGCCAAACACCGCCGTCGATATGAACTCTTGGGCGGTATCAGCCTGTTATCCCCGGAGTACCTTTTATCCGTTGAGCGATGGCCCTTCCATACAGAACCACCGGATCACTATGACCTACTTTCGTACCTGCTCGACGTGTCTGTCTCGCAGTCAAGCACCCTTATGCCATTGCACTCATTGCCTGATTTCCGACCAGGCTGAGGGTACCTTCGTGCTCCTCCGTTACTCTTTGGGAGGAGACCGCCCCAGTCAAACTACCCACCAGACACTGTCCCTAACCCGGATAACGGGTCGAGGTTAGAACTCCGAACATACCAGGGTGGTATTTCAAGGTTGGCTCCACAAGAACTGGCGTTCCTGCTTCAAAGCCTCCCACCTATCCTACACAAATAGGTTCAAAGTCCAGTGTCAAGCTATAGTAAAGGTTCACGGGGTCTTTCCGTCTAGCCGCGGGTATACGGCATCTTCACCGCAATTTCAATTTCACTGAGTCTCGGCTGGAGACAGTGTGGCCATCGTTACGCCATTCGTGCAGGTCGGAACTTACCCGACAAGGAATTTCGCTACCTTAGGACCGTTATAGTTACGGCCGCCGTTTACTGGGGCTTCGATCAAGAGCTTCTCCGAAGATAACCCCATCAATTAACCTTCCAGCACCGGGCAGGCGTCACACCCTATACGTCCTCTTTCGAGTTTGCAGAGTGCTATGTTTTTGCTAAACAGTCGCAGCCACCAATTTATTGCAACCCCGTTCTGCTCCAGCCGCGAAGGCTTTCACATAATTAGGGCGTACCTTCTCCCGAAGTTACGGTACCATTTTGCCTAGTTCCTTCAGCCGAGTTCTCTCAAGCGCCTTAGAATTCTCATCCTACCCACCTGTGTCGGTTTGGGGTACGGCCACTTGTAACCTGAAGCTTAGAGGTTTTTCTTGGAAGCAGGGCATCAATCACTTCGTCGCTCCGAAGAGCAACTCGTCATCACGCCTCAACATAAATGTTCCCGGATTTGCCTAAGAACAATGCCTACACGCTTAAACTGACACTTCCAACCGTCAGCTGACCTAGCCTTCTCCGTCACCCCATCGCAGTTACAACTGGTACAGGAATATTAACCTGTTTTCCATCGACTACGCCTTTCGGCCTCGCCTTAGGTACCGACTAACCCTGCGTCGATTAGCGTTGCGCAGGAAACCTTGGGTTTTCGGCGTGGGGGTTTTTCACCCCCATTATCGTTACTCATGTCAGCATTCGCACTTCTGATACCTCCAGCCCACTTCTCAATGAACCTTCGCAGGCGTACAGAACGCTCCTCTACCACCACACCTACGTGTGATCCGTAGCTTCGGTACTATGCTTAGCCCCGGTAAATCTTCCGCGCAGGCCGACTCGACCAGTGAGCTATTACGCTTTCTTTAAAGGATGGCTGCTTCTAAGCCAACCTCCTGGCTGTCTGTGCCTTCCCACATCGTTTCCCACTGAGCATAGATTTTGGGACCTTAGCTGACGGTCTGGGCTGTTTCCCTTTTCACGACGGACCTTATCACCCGCCGTGTGTCTCCCGTGCTCGAACTTATTGGTATTCGGAGTTTGCATCGGGTTGGTAAGTCGAGATGACCCCCTAGCCGAAACAGTGCTCTACCCCCAATAGCTATACACGAGGCGCTACCTAAATAGCTTTCGAGGAGAACCAGCTATCTCCGAGCTTGATTAGCCTTTCACTCCGATCCACAACTCATCCCCGGATTTTTCAACATACGTGGGTTCGGCCCTCCAGTTAGTATTACCCAACCTTCAGCCTGGTCATGGATAGATCGCCCGGTTTCGGGTCTAATCCCAGCGACTAAACGCCCTATTAAGACTCGCTTTCGCTACGCCTCCCCTATTCGGTTAAGCTTGCCACTGAAATTAAGTCGCTGACCCATTATACAAAAGGTACGCAGTCACGGAACAAGTCCGCTCCTACTGCTTGTACGCATACGGTTTCAGGATCTATTTCACTCCGGTCTCCCCGGTTCTTTTCGCCTTTCCCTCACGGTACTGGTTCACTATCGGTCAGTAAGGAGTATTTAGCCTTGGAGGATGGTCCCCCCATGTTCAGTCAAAGTTTCACGTGCTCCGACCTACTCGTTTTCACGCTAATACGTTTTCGTGTACGGGGCTATCACCCTGTATCGCCAGACTTTCCAGACTGTTCCACTAACAATATTAACGCTTAAGGGCTAATCCCCGTTCGCTCGCCGCTACTAAGGGAATCTCGGTTGATTTCTTTTCCTCTGGGTACTTAGATGTTTCAGTTCTCCAGGTTCGCTTCCTACACCTATGTATTCAGTGTAGGATGACCAAGTGTTCTTGGTCGGGTTTCCCCATTCGGAAATCCGCGGATCAAAGTGAGTTTGCACACTCCCCGCGGCTTATCGCATGCTACAACGTCCTTCATCGCCTCTTACTGCCTAGGCATCCACCGTATGCGCTTATTCACTTGACCATATAACCCGAATAAGTCTGGTCTTGAAGCAAATTCAACTTAAATTGAACGCTTTTCGGATACACTTATCGCGCTAGATTAATCAGCTGACTCTATCGCTATATTTTTCTGCTTGAGAACGTTTTTGAGCTTACTCTATAAACTCAAACTCGCTAAATAAGCATTCAAATTGTTGAATACTTACTTTGTTACAGATTTCCGCATTGTTAAAGAGCTATCGGCAAATATCTTACCAATTCTATAGAGTCTTTGATTATTTTCTTACAAAAACCCCATAGAATTGGTGGAGCCAAGGAGGATCGAACTCCTGACCTCCTGCGTGCAAGGCAGGCGCTCTCCCAGCTGAGCTATGGCCCCTTATCTAGGTCCCCTAGCCCGTTTACCGCGCTTTACGTCATTATTAACGTAAAGTGGTGGGCCTGGGAGGATTTGAACCTCCGACCTCACCCTTATCAGGGGTGCGCTCTAACCAACTGAGCTACAGGCCCAGGCTCATCTCTTTATTGATCAAAATAATTTGTTGTGAGTACTTGCAACAACGTGTCGCTGTGTTTGTAAGGAGGTGATCCAGCCCCAGGTTCCCCTAGGGCTACCTTGTTACGACTTCACCCCAGTCATGAATCACAAAGTGGTGAGCGCCCTCCCGAAGGTTAGACTACCCACTTCTTTTGCAACCCACTCCCATGGTGTGACGGGCGGTGTGTACAAGGCCCGGGAACGTATTCACCGCGACATTCTGATTCGCGATTACTAGCGATTCCGACTTCATGGAGTCGAGTTGCAGACTCCAATCCGGACTAAGACCGGCTTTCTGGGATTTGCTTAACTTCGCAGTTTCGCTGCCCTCTGTACCGGCCATTGTAGCACGTGTGTAGCCCTACCCATAAGGGCCATGATGACTTGACGTCGTCCCCACCTTCCTCCGGTTTATCACCGGCAGTCTCCCTAGAGTTCCCGGCATGACCCGCTGGCAACTAAGGATAAGGGTTGCGCTCGTTACGGGACTTAACCCAACATCTCACGACACGAGCTGACGACAGCCATGCAGCACCTGTCTCAGAGCTCCCGAAGGCACTCTACTATCTCTAACAGATTCTCTGGATGTCAAGGGTAGGTAAGGTTCTTCGCGTTGCATCGAATTAAACCACATGCTCCACCGCTTGTGCGGGCCCCCGTCAATTCATTTGAGTTTTAACCTTGCGGCCGTACTCCCCAGGCGGTCAACTTAATGCGTTAGCTGCGCCACTAACCCTGTAAATAGGGCCAACGGCTAGTTGACATCGTTTACAGCGTGGACTACCAGGGTATCTAATCCTGTTTGCTACCCACGCTTTCGTACCTCAGCGTCAGTTTGAGTCCAGGGAGTCGCCTTCGCCACTGGTGTTCCTTCAGATCTCTACGCATTTCACCGCTACACCTGAAATTCCACTCCCCTCTACTCAACTCTAGTCGACCAGTTTCAAATGCAGTTCCCAGGTTAAGCCCGGGGCTTTCACATCTGACTTAATCAACCGCCTACGCACGCTTTACGCCCAGTAATTCCGATTAACGCTTGCACCCTCCGTATTACCGCGGCTGCTGGCACGGAGTTAGCCGGTGCTTCTTCTAAAGGTAATGTCAAGCTACCGGGTATTGACCGGTAGGTTTTCCTCCCAATTGAAAGTGCTTTACAACCCTCAGGCCTTCTTCACACACGCGGTATTGCTGGATCAGGCTTGCGCCCATTGTCCAATATTCCCCACTGCTGCCTCCCGTAGGAGTCTGGGCCGTGTCTCAGTCCCAGTGTGGCTGATCGTCCTCTCAGACCAGCTATAGATCGTCGCCTTGGTAGGCTCTTACCCCACCAACTAGCTAATCTAACGCAGGCTCATCTGATAGCACGAGGTCCGAAGATCCCCCGCTTTCCCCCGTAGGGCGTATGCGGTATTAGCTTAAGTTTCCCTAAGTTGTCCCCCACTACCAGGCAGATTCCTACGCGTTACTCACCCGTCCGCCACTCGTCAGCACCCGAAGGCCTGCTACCGTTCGACTTGCATGTGTTAAGCATACCGCCAGCGTTCAATCTGAGCCATGATCAAACTCTTCAGTTTAAATCAGTTTGCCACTTTAAGATAAGTGGCCCATCTTGGCTTAACTACACAATTAAATTGAATTGTAATAGTCAATATTTTGCTCACAGAGCAAACATCGCTACCACAAGCACCCACACAAATTATTTTGATCATATTGTTAAAGAGCTTACGACTTTCGCCGTGTTGAGCTAAACTATTCTACAGTCTTTTCCTCTCCCGTCAATCCTTTTTTTAACTCCGTGACATCATTAATGTGATGACACATTCCCGAACAAAAGGTTGAGATGTTTAATTTTGCAACTCAAAACCGACGAATGATTGTGGATTCAAATATTCCTTGCCGATCATGAAATTCGAGGCGAAGGTGGCAACCACATCGATATAATACTCGCCTCTATGGATTGGCGTTATTAATAATTTCAATGAGCTGCATGTGTTGGAAGTGGGTATATCTACAAGTGGACATAGTTGAATGTCGTTAGTTTAACGCGTATCTGAAGTTTTTCGATAGGACAAACCTGCTTAACCATACGGCTGTATTGCTCAATTCGCCAGTACTGGTCATGTGGTTTCTGGAACTCGGCTTGTCCAAAGACATTATCCGCACTCAGTGGCAGGCAATTGCGGCATAAAAAGGAATTTACAAACCCTGCGCTGTTGGCCGGTTTGCGAGCCTTCCTCTCTACGCTTCAAATCACCGATGCATACTCCCAACAAAAGCTGGACAGATTGAAAGCAACTGAAATGCAATTTTTAGCAAAAGTTGTATATATACTTATACTCCTGCGGCAGACACTTTCAGGCTTAAGAAGATCTTTGCAACCCACTCTCTAACGCACGTTAATCACGTCAACATTACGCCAAACAGATTCGATAAAATCGTTATCCATCTTTGGCATGCCGCTCAATAACCACTCTACCAAGAGTTTAGCTGTATTGGGATAAGTGACCTTGACGCCATGAGCCGAATACAGCCAATGGCGGATGACCTCGTTATCCAGTTCATACATGGTGTGGCCATAACCTAATTGCTGCAAAGCGGCCGCATTAGAGATTTGCTCCATTTGAGCATGTAGTGGTTTGGCGAGAATTTTTTTACCCAGGTGCAAGGCCTCGCTAGCCAACTCAAAACCGGCATTGCTAATAATGCCTGCGCAATCGTACAGATCGTTTTTAAAGCCTTCTCGAGACAGTGGTTTACAATGAATGAACGCATGATTGGACGTCACAGGTTCCGGACTATAGATATGAAATTCAAATTCAGGGAATTCTTTTAAATATGTTAAGACTTTTTGGGGATCTTCAAAAGGTAAATAGACAAGTATTTTATTGGCAATGACTGGTTTTAACGGTTCATCCGTCTCAATAATCGGTGGCAAAACCGGCTGGCCGAAATGGTGCCAATGCAACCCCACCCCAGTATCAACCGGAGCAAAATAATGCATCACCATATCCGCTAAAGGGTCAGAGCCATGCTTGGGGATATTATGGCGGAAGGCATATTGATGACCAATGCCTAGCACAGGAATGCCTTGCGCCTTTGCCGCCCAAGCCGTCACCGGCTCAAAATCACTGATGACAAGATCATAACCTGATAAATCCAGGGATTTAATATCTTTCACGAAAGTGATTGGTTTAGCGGTAAGCAAAGTCTTCAAGTAATTGACCTTGCCCTGCTCAACTGAAAAAGTGAGGCCGGGCTTCACTTGGTAGCCGTTAAATACCCCCATGTCGAAATATTTGTCAGCTTCACGGCCAGTAAATTGAAAATCAACATGGATACCGGCATTTTGTAGGGCCTTGGCCATCACTCTGGCACGGGTTATATGCCCATTGCCCGTGCCTTGCACACCATAAAAAATTCGCATCAATTTAATATCCCAATACTTAAATAAGCGATAGCCATGCCCATGCTGGCACCGACCAAGGTATCAGTCGGAAAATGGACACCCAACAACACTCGAGACATCCCGACCAAACCAGCCCAAACATACAAACCAGAAAACACTATCGGGAAGTAATAACCCAAAAGCGTTGCCATCATAAAAGCAGCCGAGGTATGGCCGGAGGGAAAACTGAATTGATCGGAAGGAATGATGACACTCCGAAAATTTACTAACGCCTGTTCTGGGCGATCACGTCTAAAGCTGTTCTTTAAAACAAAGTACAATGGCCTTTCCAGGGCAAAGGCCAGTAAAAATACCGGCACGGCCGTGCTACGCAATACGTCATCTCGCAATAACAAAAGTATGACCAAAACATACAGCTGACCATCGGCGGTTTTTGATACATAACGGAACAACTTGGCCCAATAGCTTAATAACCTAACTTGGTTCAGCCAGAAGAATATCGTCACATCGTATTTATGGATCGAATAAAGTAATTTCATGATGCCCTCCTAATGAGGTTCAGGATGAATGCAAACTAAAGGTTTGGGCCAAGTTCATTATGCTTATCTTGGCCATGACCAATACCATAACTCTTGACTATGACAACAGAGTTGCAATGAGGTTACGGTTATGTGACAGCTTGATTTCAGGTGGAGGTTTGGCATTGATTTGCCAAGCAAAAGGCGGCGCGCCATCGATTTTTAGCCTCAACAAAAAATCGATCATTCACGATGACCAATAATTTCGTGGCTAAAAAGAGGGTTACGAACTTATCGATGTTGAGTATTGTTAAAAAACGCTATCGTAACAGCGATACGGTCTTTTAATATTTGAAGTGATTGCTATCCTTCGACTCCGCTCAGGGAACATAACGGCCATATGCACTGAGCGAAGTCGAAGGGAAATTCCTGAATCATGAGGCAGAATCAATAGTTACTTAGCATGGGCTATTTTAGAACCATAGAGTAACACATGACTGTCCGCACTAAACTTAGCGGCATCCAAAAGCTCTTCAACCCCTGCGTCAATAATTTCCAAGCCCATTTTCTTGCAAAACCGCTGCTCTTTATCGGTTGGATTTTTATTCAAAACCCAACCTTTGGGCTCTGCCGCGTCACGAATGATGTCACTCATTACCATCCGCTCGGAATCTCTGTTTAATGGCAGACCGATCAATAAATACTGCTTACCTTTTCGGTAGGCCTTAAGGAAATCCGGAATCGCAAAGCCGCCCATTAATTCGGTTATGTAATCAACATAATCAGCATCCGAAGCGACATAATTGGCTTCCGGCTTAGGCGTGCCCATCGGTTTGAACAAAATTGGTAGCCTGGGATCGACTTGTTCTTGCGGTATTTCAAAATAATCACTGCCATCAAAATGATAAATCCTAAACCGAAATTGGCTGGCGGTGATTCTTGCTAAACCCACAATAAGGGTATGTTCTTCATCGGCGTAACTCTCTTGCAATTGCGTGTCTCTGTTGACATCCACGATATAAGCGGGCTTCCATGCTGCCAGCCAATCATGCACCGAAGCACGCGTGTACTCAGTTTCACCGTACAGCCTGGTCAGAAACTGGCCGAGGAAATTCCTGCCCCTTTTAAGTTCCTGGTTCATGGCGGCCCGAGGGAACTCATACATAAGCTTGGGCGCCATGGGATTGCCGTTATTCATTGCCAAAATCAGGCTGTTGCTATCCGCCGGCATGGCGGCTCCGGTCAGTTTATTGGTCGCATCAAAAAGTGCGCCCGGCCCCAGGTAAGGAACGACCTTGTTTTCAAACAAACCGTTTAGTATTTCAGAAAAGACAGCAGAAGACATGCCAAGCTCCATTGTTGAATAGGTGTAACTTTACTTAAGCAAGAACCAATCCAATTTCTTCCGGTTTGTGAAAAAACCGCACAAACCGATGAGTAACAAGGTATTAAGTGCAGTTACCCACTCAGCAATCAGGGCAATGCAGTAGGAATTTTTGTGGCGTTTACGACAATCTGTACAACGTCTGATGACTTGTACAACTAATCACTTGTGTTTCCGGTATAAAACACAACTCATTTCAGCCAAGCCTGCATCATAAGCGAGGGGACCGAGACCGTCATGTAGCAGAAGTAGTTTAAAGCAGTCAACCAAAACGAAACTTGCCCCCCCGCCGAAACAATCGTTCAATCAACAAACCACAGTTGAGAAACTAATTGCATACTTGCAAGAGTTAAAGTTGAGTGGCGCACCGAAAATGCAAAACATCTGATAAGCAGCAACAGCGCAACAATCAGAGGCGCGAGTTACGTAAGGTAAATAGAAGTTAAAGTTAGAGTTAGAGTTATTGTTTTGCAGCGTCTTGTGCTTTAACAGGAACGCCCTGCTGCTGCATCCACGCCTTTCCAGTAGCAACCAACCACCCACTGCATGGGTTGTTGGTATAAACAGGCAAGTTTGGAGGCGAGGAGTAGTCAGCTACAACTTGACCTGTTGGCATGATATGCCCCTTCCAAAGGGGCATGAGACCACCCGCACCCGCCAAACAAACTCCAATGGGTTCCCGTGCATACTTGCCCTGTGGCGGAATAACAAAACCTACAACCGACTCAGCGGTAGAGTTGGCACCCGGGTAAAAAACCGTTCTTGGACGATCCATAGGAGCCTTCAAAGCGTCCTCAAGTGTAACCACCGCGCCACCAGCAAGCAGACCTAAATCCATTCCCTTTAGATCAATGTTTTGTTCAACAATCCTTTGTTCAACCTCGCCAGAAGTAAACGCGCTAGAAAGCTGAGCGCGATAACCCGTCGCATGGGTGGTGTAGTCAAGTATGGGATGAACGGCTTCAGCCTGAGCGTTAAAGGTTGTTGACGCAACAGCAAGAACTGCTCCAGCGAGAGCGGAAAAGGTTGGTAAGTTTGTCATTTTCTCCCTCCGTGTTAATTAATCTTTTTTTAAAATTGGTATGGATTCTATTTCCGTGTTTTCAAGAGGAGCCAATACCCCCGTGGTTCGAAAATCCAGCGTTTAAACAGGACCTGACTTCAATCAGTCGCGCCACATGCTAAAGCGTTGAGCAACAGAGTGACACTGATTTTGCGGCATTATCCGCCTTTTCACCTTTTTCAAGCAAGTGTCTTGCGTGGTCCATTGGTTGCCGTGTCAGCGAAGGCTTAAGCTAACACGTCACGCCGCGCGGCCTCTGGGGTTGCGGTCTATATGATTACAGTGAACACCCCCCCGATTTCGCTGCCAATCAACGTTCTTATTTGAACCTATGACTAGGCTTTAGCGATGAAACTAAACTATAACCACACTGTTACTAAGCTTACAGCAACTAACAAATTGTTTGAAACATAACGCAGTTTAGGCCTGCCATAAATAAAAATAACTTATGTTTTTCATATAGTTAACTAAACAAATAGATGTTGGCACAGCGCTTGCTTTACCCCTAATGTCATTAACAACAACGTCCTAAAGAGGAGAAGATCATGGCATTACGTCAATGTGCAATATACGGTAAAGGTGGTATTGGTAAATCTACCACGACTCAAAACCTGGTTTCTGCGTTAGCAGAATTAGGCAACAAGGTGA
Organism: Methylococcales bacterium; assembly: GCA_965247565.1. Taxonomy (GTDB): domain Bacteria; phylum Pseudomonadota; class Gammaproteobacteria; order Methylococcales; family Methylomonadaceae; genus CBDFHF01. The sequence goes on from CBDFHF010000003.1 coordinate 735,157, forward strand.
TGATTGTCGGTTGCGATCCTAAAGCTGACTCCACTCGATTGATTCTTCATGCGAAAGCCCAAACCACCATTATGAGCTTGGCTGCTGAAGCCGGTAGTGTGGAAGATTTAGAACTTGAAGATGTATTAAAAGTCGGTTACGGCGGTATTAAATGTGTGGAATCAGGCGGTCCTGAGCCTGGTGTTGGTTGTGCGGGTCGCGGTGTAATCACAGCGATTAACTTCCTTGAAGAAGAAGGGGCTTATGATGATGAACTTGACTTCGTTTTTTATGATGTACTTGGGGATGTTGTGTGTGGTGGCTTTGCCATGCCAATCCGTGAAAACAAGGCGCAAGAAATTTATATCGTTTGCTCGGGCGAAATGATGGCGATGTATGCCGCTAACAACATTGCTAAAGGTATCGTGAAATATGCGAACTCAGGCAGTGTGCGTTTAGCGGGTTTAATTTGTAACTCACGTGAAACTGCGCGTGAAGATGAATTGATTTCAGCATTAGCTGCAAAAATCGGCACCACAATGATTCACTTTGTACCGCGTGATAACGTGGTACAACGTGCGGAAATACGTCGTATGACGGTTATCGAATATGAACCGCAAGCTAAGCAAGCTGATGAGTACCGTCAGTTGGCGATCAAAATTCGTGATAACAAAAACTTCATTATTCCTACACCCATCACAATGGATGAGCTGGAAGAATTGATGATGGAATTCGGCATTATCGACCAAGAAGACGAATCAATTATCGGTAAAACAGCAGCTGCTGAAGCGGCTGCTTAAACAGCGAAAAACTGTAGGATGGGCTGACGCAAGGAAGCCCATCAAACCCGACGGCAGCGATGGGCTTCGTATACTCAGCCCATCCTACGTTTTAAATCCTCAAACCTGTCTATGGGAGATTACCCATGACATTAGCAGGAGACAACCATGGCTGCTCTAACTAAAGAAGAGACCGAAGCGCTGATTCAAGAAGTGCTCGAAATCTATCCTGAACAAGCAAGAAAAGATCGCGCTAAACATTTAGCGGTTAACGATCAATCTTTAGAAAAATCGAACAAATGTATTACATCAAACCGTAAATCCCAACCGGGTGTGATGACCATTCGTGGTTGTGCTTACGCAGGTTCCAAGGGTGTGGTTTGGGGACCTATAAAAGATATGATCCATATCTCCCACGGTCCTGTCGGCTGCGGACAGTATTCTCGCGCCGGCCGTCGTAACTATTATGTGGGCACTACCGGCGTTAACACGTTCGGCACCATGAACTTTACCTCTGATTTTCAGGAAAAAGACATCGTGTTCGGCGGCGATAAGAAGCTCGCCAAAATCATGAATGAAATTGAAGAACTGTTCCCGCTCCATAAAGGCATCAGTATTCAATCAGAATGTCCAATCGGTTTAATTGGCGATGATATTGAAGCCGTTGCCAAGAAAGCTAACAAAGAAATCGGCAAACCAGTAGTACCGGTGCGTTGCGAAGGTTTCCGCGGCGTTTCCCAATCGTTAGGGCATCACATTGCCAATGATGCGATTCGGGACTGGGTTTTGGAAAATCGCGATGGCGATGAAAGCTTTCCAACGACACCTTACGATGTCGCAGTGATCGGCGATTACAACATCGGTGGGGATGCGTGGGCTTCACGGACATTACTGGAAGAAATGGGCTTGCGTGTTGTTGCCCAATGGTCTGGTGACGGTACGATTGCGGAAATAGAAAAAACGCCAAAAGTGAAGCTAAACCTGATCCATTGCTACCGTTCGATGAACTATATCGCACGGCACATGGAAGAAAAGTACAAAATCCCCTGGATTGAGTACAACTTCTTCGGCCCTACCAAGATTGCTGAATCATTGCGCAAAATTGCTTCGCACTTTGATGACACAATCAAAGAAGGCGCTGAACGAGTTATCGCAAAATATCAGGCTGAATACGATGCAGTTATTGCCAAATACAAACCGCGTCTGCAAGGTAAGCGCGTGATGTTGTATATCGGTGGCTTGCGTCCACGCCATGTGATCGGTGCTTATGAAGACTTGGGCATGGAAGTAGTGGGTACCGGTTATGAATTTGGTCATAACGACGACTATGACCGTACCATTAAAGAAATGGGCAATGCGACGTTGATTTATGACGACGTGACTGGCTACGAATTCGAAGAGTTCGTTAAGAAAGTACAGCCTGATTTGATTGGTTCCGGTATCAAGGAAAAGTACATTTTCCAAAAAATGGGAATTCCATTCCGGCAAATGCACTCCTGGGATTATTCCGGTCCTTATCATGGTTATGACGGCTTTGCCATCTTTGCCCGCGATATGGACATGACTTTGAACAACCCCTGCTGGAAACAAGTGAAAGTGCCTTGGAAAACCGATGAAAGCTCAAAAGTAGCCGTTGCTGCAAGCGCTTAATGCGTAGGGTGGGCAAGCTTTTTGCCCACCATTTTGAGCCCCCTATTCATGGTGGACAAAAAAGCTTGTCCACCCTACCTGTTCTCAACATGCCGTCCACAGATTAGTGGCGCGTAGGAGATTGTCATGAGTCAAGAAGTCGATAACATTCAACCCAGCTATCCGTTATTCCGCAACGACGAATATAAGGAGAATCTGGCTAATAAACGTGAAGCTTATGAAGAGCGTCACCCTCAGGAAAAAATTGATGAAGTCTTTCAATGGACGACTTCCAAGGAATATCAAGAACTCAATTTTAACCGTGAAGCATTAACCGTAAACCCAGCTAAAGCTTGCCAACCCTTAGGTGCAGTACTTTGTGCCCTGGGTTTTGAGAAGACCATGCCTTACGTGCATGGCTCACAAGGTTGTGTTGCGTATTTCCGTACTTACTTCAATCGTCATTTTAAAGAACCGATCGCTTGCGTATCCGATTCTATGACTGAAGATGCGGCGGTTTTCGGTGGGCAAAAGAACATGTTTGCCGGTCTTGAAAACGCCAAAGCCTTATATAAACCGGACATCATCGCTGTATCAACGACTTGTATGGCGGAAGTTATTGGTGATGACTTGAACGCTTTTATTGGCAACGCTAAAAAAGGTGGGCATATCGAACAGGATTTCCCTACACCTTTTGCACATACCCCAAGCTTTGTCGGCAGCCATACAACCGGCTGGGATAATATGTTTGAAGGCATGCTGCGTTATTTCACGCTGAATTTCATGGCAGATAAAAAAGTCGGTTCCAACGGTAAGATCAATCTGGTTCCTGGCTTTGAAACCTATTTGGGCAACTTCCGTGTTATCAAACGCATGATGAAGGAAATGGATGTCGATTACACACTGTTAAGCGATCCGTCTGAAGTATTAGATACTCCGGCTGACGGCACGTTCCGCATGTATGCAGGCGGCACTACCCAGGCTGAAGTTAAAGATGCGCCCAATGCGATTGATACCTTATTGTTGCAACCTTGGCAGTTGGAAAAAACCAAAAAGTTTGTCGACACTATCTGGCATCAACCCGCTACCGCTATTAACATTCCTATGGGTCTGGAGTGGACTGATCAATTCCTGATGAAAGTATCTGAATTGACCGGCAAACCGATTCCAGCTTCTTTGGAACTGGAACGTGGCCGTCTCGTTGACATGATGACTGACTCTCACGCCTGGCTGCATGGCAAAAAGTTCGCCTTGTACGGTGATGCGGATTTTGTCATGGGTATGACCAAATTCTTATTGGAACTCGGTGCAGAGCCTAGCGACGTGTTATGCAATCATGCGAATAAACGCTGGCAAAAAGCCATGCAAAAAATCCTTGATGCCTCTCCTTATGGGGTTAACACAAAACTCCATATCGGTCGCGACTTATGGCATTTCCGTTCATTGGTGTTCACCAATAAACCGGACTTCATGATCGGTAACTCTTATGGCAAGTTCATACAACGTGACACTTTCTATAAAGGCGAAGAGTTTGAAGTGCCGTTAATCCGCATTGGCTTCCCTATCTTTGACAGACACCATCTGCACAGAATGACCACACTGGGTTACGAAGGCGCAATTTATTTGCTGACAACCTTAGTTAATGCCGTGCTTGAGCAGTTGGATAAAGAGACCAAAGGCATGGGTACCACTGACTATAACTACGATTTGATTCGTTAATAAAATCCCCCTAGCCCCCTTTTACAAAGGGGGTAACCAGTTGAACACTCACTTAACTGGTTATTCCCCACTTTTACAAAGGGGTAACCAGTTGTAAGCTCATTTAATGGTTATTCTCCCCTTTGAAAAAGGGGGGTTAGGGGGGATTTCCCAATGCGTATAACGGAGAATCACAATGCCCAGTGTCATGCTGAAAAAAAACGCCGAGGGCAAATTAGTCTTCTACGTTCCTAAAAAAGATTTGGAAGAAGTAGCAGAATCCGTTGAGTTTGACAGCCCCGAAAAATGGGGCGGCGAAGTTCTGCTCAGCGATGGTTCAAAATACTACTTTGAGCCGATGAACGAACAACCCGATTTTCCGGTTACCTTACGCGCAAAACGTTTAGATTCAGGAGAATAATCATGTCCTTATATATTGTTGAAGCAGATTGTATTTCATGTGGCGACTGCGAACCGGTATGTCCTACTAACTCCATATCGGAAGGCGCTATTGTTTATAAGATCGACAAAAAAACCTGCACCGAATGCGAAGGTGATTTTGACGTACCGCAGTGCGTTAAAGTGTGCCCTATCGATAACTGCATTTTGCCTTTACAGGCGTAAGCAGATGAACGGCTCTGGCTTATTGTCACGAGAGCTGGCGTTACGTATCGGCTTGGCTGCTCACGCTTTGCCCGATACGGATGCCAAACGTTTGCTATCAGTTTTAACAGACTTAATCGAGCTTCCCATTACGGAAGAAAAAATTGCCGATATAACCCTTAAAACCTTAAAAACGGCTAAAGCCGGAGAGTTTTTGGAGGTTGATAACGCAGTACTATCTCAGGCTTTAAGTATTCTTCAAGCCCATCCGCAATCTCAATCCGATTTATGGGAGCTTGAAGCCTATGCCGAAGGCGATATGCCGGGTTCTGTCAGGATTGCTTGCGCCAGTAATGATGGCGTTAACGTAGATGGTCATTTCGGCTCATGCCAGCAATTTATGGTATTCCAGGTTTCTGCCGATGAAGTTCGCTTGATTGATATTCGTAATCCTGAAATACCTCCTGGCCTGGAGGTGGATGATAAAAACGTCTTTAGAGCAGAACTCATTCAAGATTGTCAGGTACTTTATATCTCCTCAGTGGGCGGTCCTGCAGCGGCAAAAATTGTTAGGCTAGGCATCCATCCCATGAAGCTTTCATCTATTGAGCCCATTGCTGAAGTTATCAATCAATTGAAAAGTGTTCTGATCGGAACGCCACCTCCCTGGTTGGCTAAAGCCATGGGTATTGATATCAGCGAGCGGTTTAGATTTGAGCGGGAGGCAATGGGATGATTAGCACAGAGCAAGTCAGCGCAATAGCAGCAAAAATCGAAACCTTGGGTGTTGATGAGACTACGGTTTCAGCGTTACGACAGCAATATCAACCACTCCATTTCACTTACTGTATGGATGATGATTTGCCCAATAATACGCCCGTTGTTGAGAATAAAGACTTCAATCTTTATCTGATTGACGGTCGCGATCACTGCTTATGTTTGACCAATGATTATGAGGTTGCAACCGGCATTGTGGTTGCGGAAGTTATTCCTGAGTAAACGGAACACCGCTCGTATGTCTGATCGTGAAAACCCAGTTAGTGTTCCTATTGCCGATTGCAGCCTATGCCGTTTCCGCGGCAAAACCCTGTTAATGGGACGCTGTATGCCTGGCGATACCTGTGTGTTCGTTGAAAGTGGGCGTCAGATCGATCGCTTTTTTCGCGTTAATCCTGGTTATGCCGAGCAATATCTCCAAGACACTTTTTGGGAGAGACGTGCAATTGCTGTTCGTTACGCACCGCAAAAAGCGCTTGTTAAATTGATACATGATGAAGACGAGGTAGTGAGACGTGCGGTTGCTTATCGCCTGCCGCAAACCCAACTACCGCAACTGATTGATGATCCTGACCGGGAAGTACGCATGACCGTGGCGGATCGCATTGCTGTAGAAGCACTGGAGAAGCTGGCCAATGACCAGGACTATATCGTCAGATTAACCGTTGCCAGACGCTTGCCAGTAGGACGATTGTTTCGACTTATTCGAGATAGGGATTTGCAAGTCAGAAAAACGGTGGCAGAACGCTTACCTGAAGTCAGTTTGGGACTAATGGCTCACGACGATGCCCCCGAAGTGAGACGTATCGTCGCCGAACGCATGAGTCCTAATGATGCTGTGATTTTATTAAATGATCCGGATTGGCTAGTGCGCTATACCGCTGTTCAGCGCGTTGCACCCGAAGCGTTAGTTTGTTTACTTGAAGATCCCGAGCCTGATGTGAGAGCGGCGGTGCGAGAACGATTAACTGGCCATTCCCTGATGGCTGCAGAAAAAAAACCTGGAAGTAGCCTATGACTAAGCAAACATTCCAACTGGATGGGCAGCAACTTGCGAAAATATGCAAGAACATCCTGCCCGGACAAGATGACGAGCTGTTACTTTCCACACTTCAAGCACTCAATCCGGGTTATCCAATCCGGCTGGCCAGAGTTGGCGAAGAGTGGTATCGCTTGGGGGGGATTGTTGATATGGATGGCAACCGGATCGCCAATAACATGGTTGAATGGACCGAACGGACTTATATTGAATGCGGCAGAAATCTGCAAACGTTGATTGAGCATGCCCGAGGGAAAAGGCTGATTGCGACCCGACAAACCGGTAACACTCTGCATTTTGTAGTTCAAACCGGCAGTAAAGCAGAACAATTCATACAAATTGATATTGATAAAACCCACGAAATATCGGATCGCTTGCTAGTCAGCGACCATAATCCACCTGAAGACTTAGAAGAATTTATTGATCCACTGGAGCCGGAATGGTTGGAAACATTCTATATTGGAACCTCACGTTATTCTTATCGACGTAAAACTGACGTGGCGATTTTCATGGATGAAATCAATAAATACCATATTGAAGAACATCCGGTACAACGCTTTATGGATGACTGGAACAGAAGCAGTGCTCTGCAGAAGGCCGTATTATCGGATGACTGGATCATTCGTCCCTATCGAAACACCGGGCGTTTTGGTGAGCAAATAATCAACGTTGAAGTTGTCAATGCTCAGCAAAAAAACGTACCTCAACTTGAAGATACCAGCGCTAAAAAAGGCACGACACTGTATAACCTGTTAACCCGTTTTGATCGTCAGGTCGGTTATCCCTTTGCTTGGTTCTTTTATATGGTCAAAGGCAAACTGGTTTCTCCGCATACCGGTATAGCCGTTTTCAAAGATATAAGCGGAGATTTTTCTTATTTACCCGAGCGGGATATTGCTGTTTTAACAGACTGGGTTAACACACCTTACAGTGTTTAGTAATACAAACTTGTTTTGGGTAAATTTTTTAAAAGCAACACGGTAATTTTTTAACAATAGGAGTAAAAACTATGGCAATTGCACAAATTAAAGCTTTTTCTGAGCAAGCAAAAACAGATCCTGAATTAAAAGAAAAACTGCTAGCGGTGCAAAAAATCAGAGAACTGATCGCATTGGGCAAAGAATATAACTTTGATCTGGATGAAGTAGAACTTTATCCACCCAACGAACCGCAATTTGTTGAAGAACAACTTTCAGAAAGAATGCAGAAAGCATTGTTGAGAGTTTAAATGACTGTGAGCTCGTCGTTAAACCCTTTAAGCTTAATGCAATAATCGCTTGATCAGCCATCAATGATGGCGATTTGCTTGCTCAAAGCAATTTCGCCGTCATATCGCGCATAAAATCAAAAGGCAGATTCAAAACCGAAGTGCAACACCGCGAATATTAATGAATGAGATTTGAGTACTGTTCAGCAGCAATTCCCTTAAACAGGGTCGGTAGAGTATTGACGGATACTGCAAGCTTTACAATGCCCAACAGCTCAGCCCAAGGCGGTTAGGTTCACTATAGAAGTCTACAATAGTTTATTCAGGCACTTGTGCTTTGGGTATTTTCTAGCCAGATCGCTAAAGCAAGTGCGCCAAAATATTGGCGCATTCTGTCATCCTATTGATGCGCAAATGGAACAAAAAATCTATATTTGTTTGGCAATGCTTTCAAAATAAACCAGTAATTGGTTGAAGGTCCGTCATTAGCTTGGAGTGCTAACCTGATTAGGAAGGATCAGTAATTACGCTGCACAGAGAATTTAGCTAATAGAATCAATGCATTTTTATACTGAGAATCTGGCAGAACATCCAAAGTTTCCACCGCTTTTTGTGCCTCTTGATTGGCTCGTTGCTCTGTGTACTCAATAGCATTAGTGCTTTTTACAATCTCATAAACATCATTGAATGCATCGCGATTGCCCTGCTTAATTGCATTAATAATGATGGTGGCCTGTGCGTCGGTTCCATTCTGAATGGCATAAATTAGAGGCAAGGTGGGTTTTCCTTCGGCTAAATCATCACCTAGATTTTTGCCTAATTCTTCTTGGCTGGCTTTGTAGTCCAAAGCATCGTCTATTAATTGAAAGGCAATACCGAGGTGCTGCCCGTACTGTGCCAATTTCTCTTCTGTTTCTGAGGACGCCTTAGAAATGACCGCGCTTAGCTTGGTTGCGGCGCTAAATAAAATTGCGGTTTTTCTAGCGATCACGTCCAGATACTTCGCTTCTGAAGTTTCTGGGTTATTGCAGTTTAAAAGCTGCAGAACTTCGCCTTCGGCAATGGCTGTAGTGGTTTTAGAGAGAATTTCCATAACGCGCATGTTGCCAGTGCGCACCATCATTTCAAATGCGCTTGAGTAGAGGTAATCGCCAACAAGAACGCTGGCAGCATTACCCCAGACAGCATTAGCTGATTCTTTGCCACGCCTAAGATCCGATTCATCAACCACATCATCGTGCAACAAAGTTGCGGTATGGATGAATTCGATAACTGCGGCAAGGATTAAATGATTATCTGTAGCCCCGCCTAGCGCTTTAGCCGCAAGCAATAGCAACATCGGACGCAGGCGCTTACCACCGTTGCCAACTATGTAATGCCCTACCTGATTGATAAGAATTACATCGGAGCTCAATTCATCAATAATAAGCTTATCAACCGCTTTTGATTCAGATAACGTTAAATTTTTGATTGATTCAAAATCAATAGCTGTTGGAGCTTGTGAAAATGATTGTAAGGTCATTTATGTAATGCTAAACATAGGTTTTTGGGTTGATTATTATAATAATCCTGATTTCAAACAAGACCGCTCGGGCATTATAGCTTAATAGAACATGAACCGCTCGTGCTATTAACAATCACGGACTTACCAAGCTAAAGCCCAGCTTTTCAGGGTGTTGCGGCTTTAAGGCTAACGGTTTTAGTCACCTTTCAGGGTAAAGTCTATGAAAAAGCTACCCGTAAAACCCGTCATGATATTCGATCTCTATAAAGGTGTTCTGATTTTTTGCATTCTTCACAGTAGTAATTAGCAGAGTATTTGAAATCAGCTAAATAGTTACTTGATAAATTCTAACTAAAGGGTAGTCTAGGCATTGGCGAGGCGTGATTCTTGCTTCCGCACGATTACTGATAACAAGGTGGGTGAATTATGAGTAGTAACACAGCAGATAAAATTCAGACCTTAAAAAAAGTCACCGCGGCAGTGTATATCTGCCAAGTGTTAGCTTTTGTTCTTGCCGGTTTACCATTATTGGTAGGAGTTGCAATTAATTTCATAAAGCGCACAGAAGCCAAAGGCACTTGGTTAGAGTCTCACTTTGATTGGCAAATTAAAACTGTTTGGATAGCGTTAGCAGGCTTCGCTTTAGCCGGATTGACTTTTGATATGGGGGTTGGCTTTTTTATTTTAATTCCAACTGTACTGTGGCTGGTATATAGGATCGTACTAGGCTGGAATGCCCTGAATGATAATAAACCGGTTAACGCTATAAAATAATACATCTTGCAAATAGCTAACCTCTCTCCCCATGGGGATTAACGTGGCGGTGATCGATCCCCGCAGAGCGGCCGGGTTGAAGTTTTCCAAGATCTTTCAAACGGGTAACTCCTAGGCAATTAGCATCTACTGTCAATGTCAAAAACCACCTTATTTTTATTAATTTTTTTGCTAGGCGGCCTTGTACAAAATCAAGGAAAAATAACGGCTTGGCTGCATCCGTTGCCACCACTAGAACCCGGATCATATAAGGTTGTGCTTTATTCGACCACTTGGTGTGGCTTTTGTGCCAAGACTCGTGATTACTTTGCTAACAATCACATTGATTATCAGGATATAGACGTTGAAGTTACCGAAGAAGGCCGCAGGGCTTACCAGGAGCTAGGGGCAAATGGAGTGCCAATTGTAATTGTCAATAATGATAAAATTATCAGGGGATATGCACCGGGTGAGATTGCCGATGCCTTGACAGCTAAATAGAACAACAGATTGGCTTAGGTTAATTTGATTGTCGGATTTCTTATGCCTCAATCTAAGCAGAATCAACGAACAACCTAAAACTTCAATTAGTACTTTTCAACAAGGGCTTGATAACAGTCAAAATTTTCTCAACTGATAACTCCCCATGTTGCCGATGAATAATTTGCCCTTGCGGGTCAACAATGACGGTAAACGGCAGAACGCCCGCCGCATTGCCTAGCTGTTCAGCCAAACTAATGCCTTGCTCCTGACCTAGTAAATTGGGGTAATTGATTGGTGTAGTTTTGATGAAATCGGCAACAGCAAAATCATCATCAATGGCAACACCAATAAATTGCAGATTTTGCCCGGTATATTGTTTTTGTAATTTGATAAACTCAGGAATTTCTTTCAAACAGGGCGGGCACCAGGTCGCCCAGAAATTGATGACCAAAATTTTGCCACGCCATTCCGATGTACGATGCTGCTGACCTGACAGGTCGGACAAGGTAAACTCAGGCAAGGCGCTAACTGCAATTTGCTCAGGGGTTTGACTATAGTGCTTGACAGTTATGCCGCCCGCTAAAGCCACTATGGCGACAATAAAAAGTATTAAGAACTGTCTCATAACTTAACTTGTTGCAACGTTTTAATGAATGTAGCTGCATCTTGATAACCAATAACGCGATGAGCGTTAAGTTCTTTTTGGTCTGGGCCAAAAAAGATGACACCGGGCGGACCCACTAAATTGAATTTGGCTAACAGCGCCTTATCAGCATCTGAATTTTTGGTGACATCCGCTTGCAACAATACGAAGCTTGAAAGCGCCTGTTTAACAGCCGCATCGGTAAACGTATAAGCTGCCATTTCTTTGCAGGAAATACACCAGTCGGCATAAAAATCCAGCATAACTTGTTGATGGTTAGTCGTGGCTCTTTGCAGCTCCGCCTCTAAATCAGCTATTGAGCTTACCCTTTTAAATTCGACCTCCTGCACGGCTGCTGTCGCATTGCTAAGACCAAATCCATGTAACGGTTTTAGCGGATTGGAATTGCCCAGGCTGAAACCAACCAATAGGATTAATCCGTAAGACAGCATCATAATACCGATGCCTTTCCATAACTTGCGCCAGCCGGAACTTTGCTCCGGTAATGGCTCGATGGCATTAAGATAAATCGCTGGTATGACCAACAACATCGCCCAGAGCAACATTGTCACTTCGGCGGGTAATATGCGGCTTAGCATCCAAACAGCGACCGCCAACATAATGACGCCAAATACAGAATTGACCGAATTCAGCCAATCGCCTTTTTGAGGTAATACTTTACCCGCGGAAGCACCCAGTATTAACAACGGCACGCCCATGCCTAAGCCCATCACGAATAACGCGCTGCCGCCTAAGATAGCATCGCCAGTTTGGCCTATGTAAATTAAAGCGCCTGCCAGCGGCGCGGCAACGCACGGACCGACTATCAATGATGACAACGAACCCATAATAGCAGCACCCCAGAACGAACCGTTGCGGTGCTTTTCGCTGGAATTATGTAGTTTGGCTCTAATCGCATCCGGCAATTCCAAATGATAAAAACCAAACATCGACAAAGACAGCAACACAAAAATGGCGCTGAATACCACGATAATCCATGGTTGTTGAAAGGTGGTTTGCAAATTGCTGCCGAACAGTGCTGCCAGAACGCCGAATACAGTATAGGTAACTGCCGAAGCAACTACATAACTCAACGATAATAAGAACCCATGCAAGGTACTTATGTTTTTACCGTGACCGATGATAATTCCGGATAAAATCGGTACCATTGGAAAAACACAAGGAGTGAGCGACAACAATAAACCAAAACCCAAGAAGGTAAGTAACGTCATTGCCAAGCTGTCGTGCTGTAAGGAGTTAACGATTTGGTCTTGCTCAGACAACGGAGTGCTAGCCGGTTGATTGGCATTGTTTAACAAAGCGGCTGCCGGAATTTGCAGGCTGACTTCTTTGCTCATCGGCGGATAGCAGACCCCACGATCTGCGCAGCCTTGGTACTTAGCTTTAAGGGTGATAGTTTTAGCTTGTGTGTTAAGACGTTTGAGCGGCACATCAAAACCCAGCTCATCATGAAAAATCTCTACTTTACCAAACGCTTCATCTTCTTTCGGTGTTCCAGTCGGGATATTGTAAGCACCCAGAGCAATCTGGGTTTCATTAACAAGCTCCAGTTGGGTTTTTTCCTTGTACAAATAATAGCCTGGTGCAATCGCCCAACTCACATGCAACGTATTGGCGTCCTTTACTGAGGCAAAAAATTCAAAGGCTTGTTCCGGTGGCAGCAGTTCATCTTCAAATAAATTCAATTTCATTGCAGCAGCACTTTTAACTAATTGCGCTAAAGGATCGCTACTACTAGTTGACGTTGCTGCCGGTAATGTTAGATCGAAATTTGTGTTCTGTGGTGGGTAGCACAAGCCTTTATCTGCACAACCTTGGTAATGCACAGAGATTTGAAAAGTAGAAATACCATGTGTTGAACTGACTTTAACGGGAATTTTTAGATTATTTCGATAAACAACCATATCGCCAAAATTTTCGTCATGCTTGGTTTCGCCCTCCGGAAAACTGGGTTTTTCCAGGTTGACCTGGGCAGTTTTAGACTCTGCTTTTATTCTGTCGCGATACAGGTAATAGCCCTCTAAAATAGTAAAATTGAGTTCAATTTGTTGCGCGTTTAACGCTCTAGCCGATAACTTGAATACCTGATCGGGAGGCAATGGCTCACCAGCCTCAGCCAATATGGGCAAGCTAAGTAACGATAGTAAAAAAACAACAATTAATGTGAACGATGGCATGTGTCAATCCAGTGGAGGTATTCAGGTAAGCCGCGAGCTATAGAGATAGCAATAATCTCAGGGAGTTCATAAGGGTGATGATTTTTTATGCAGGTTTCGATAGCGTCATATTGGTCTTTATTGGCTTTAATCAATAATAGTTGTTCCTGCGCCGATTCCAGTTGCTCGTTCCAGGTATAAAACGAGGTCACGCCCGGTAACACATTCACACAAGCAGCCAGACGCTGAGTTACCAACAAATTGGCAATTTTTTCTGATGTGCTTTGATCTGGGCAGGTACAAAGTATGATTTGGTAGTCGGTAGGCACAACTTTAATTATTAAATTCGTAACAGAGATATTATCCTAGTATTTAACGGTTTGTGCCCTTATATTGTGAATTTATCCAGTCGTTTTCGAGTGTTTCAATGAAGATTTTTCAAATCATATTTCTGTTCGTTTTAATCATTCCTTTTGCAGAAATTTACTTATTGCTGCAAGTGGGCGGTATTATCGGGCCGTTTCCTACCATTTTTCTAGTCGTGTTTACTGCGGTGTTAGGCGCGTGGCTTTTGCGACAACAGGGTTTCGCTACGTTTCAACGATTTCAAACCAGCTTGGCGCAAGGAGCTATCCCTGCTTATGAAATGATTGAAGGGCCGATAATTTTAGTCGGCGGCGCTTTACTGCTTACTCCGGGATTCATTACCGATATGTTGGGTTTTGCCTGTTTGATACCTGCCTTACGCAGAAAAATTGCGCAATATGTGATTGAAAAACATTTGGTTCAGACTTCAGGTGGTTTTAACAAAGCCCAAGCTGCCGATCAGAATGTGTTGGAAGGCGAATTCCGAAAAGAGGACTAGTTTTCGCATCCTTCACCTGTTAATGATAGTTTTTTGAAGCTTCGCTAACTTGGCGATGAATTATTTTTCTAACCTGACTGCATTAGCTCGTCAGTTAATATAAATCGACCGGATCAACATCCAGCGACCAGCGCACTTTTTTAGCCTGTTTCAGTTTTTCAATTTCTGGGATTAGCTCATCCAGCAGGGTATGCAAGGCCTGCCGTTTGCTATTTTGCAACAGTAATTGATAGCGGTACAGGTCTGCCCGTCTAGCCATCGGAGCAGATACCGGGCCAAGTATTTGGCTATGTTCAGAATTATGGTGTTGTGCCAGAGTAGCAACTGCTTGCAAAAATAAACGAGGTTGCTCCGCATTCTCTGCCTGTGCTCTTATTAAAGCTTGGTAACTGAATGGCGGCAGTAATGCTTCCCGACGCTCTTTCAGAGCAGTTTGGGCAAAGCTGTTATACCCGTCATTGATGAGTGCGGTAAGTAATGGATGATCTGGGTGCCGAGTTTGCATGATAACTTTGCCAGGTTTACCGGCGCGTCCAGCCCTACCTGAAACTTGAACGATCATTTGTGCGAGCTTTTCTGCGGCGTGGAAATCAATGCTAAATAGACCACTGTCGACATCCAGAATAGCGACTAATGTCACGTTGGCAAAATGATGACCCTTGGCAAGCATCTGCGTACCTAAAATTATATCTACGCCGCCCTGATTGATTTGTTCCAGATAGTTTTCTAGCGAACCTTTGCGTTGTGTTGAGTCTCTATCCAGACGCACCAAAGTTTTTCCGGCAAACAGTTCGCTCAATACTTTCTCAACACGTTCGGTGCCCAGTCCCAGCGGCATTAATTGGCCAGTTTTGCAAGCCGGGCATTGTTGCAGTAGCTGTTGTTCTAGAGTGCAATGGTGGCAACGCAATTTACCTTCGTCGTAATGGATGACCAAATTGGCGTCACAACGCGGACAGCGAGCAACCCAGCCACAACCATGACAAATTAGCGTAGGCGCAAAACCACGTCGATTTAAAAACAATAAAACTTGTTCATTTTTAGCCAGAACATGTTGGATTTCATTAATGAGCGCTTCGGAAAGGCCTTCCTGCATTTTTTTATTGCGAATATCCAATAGATGTAGCGCCGGAGTGACCGCATCACCAGCACGAACCGGCAAGCTCAAGAGTTGATAACGTTGCTTGGCAACATTATGCAGACTTTCCAATGACGGGGTCGCTGAACCTAACAATATGGGGATACCTAGCATTTTGGCGCGGACAATAGCAACATCCCTAGCCGAAAATCGAAAGCCCTCCTGTTGTTTAAAAGAACCATCGTGTTCTTCGTCGAGAATAATCAAACCGGGTTTTTTTAGCGGGGTAAACAAAGCCGATCGAGTACCCAACAAAATAGAGCAACAGCCTTGCTGCATACTTAACCAAGCGTTTTGACGCTGGGTGTCGGTCAATTTGGAATGGGAGATGTTGATAACAACAGCAAAACGTTGTCTGAAGCGATCCTCAAGCTGCGGAGTCAGCGTTATTTCTGGTAATAACAGCAAGACCTGCTGACCGCGTTCTAGTACTACGCGAATAATCTGCATATACACTTCAGTTTTACCGCTGCCGGTAATGCCTTCCAGCAAGAACGTACCAAACTGCCCTAAATTACCGCAAACGGTATCTATCGCCGTTTGCTGGTGTGCGTTACTGATAAATTCGGGTTGTTTGATTATCGCATCGATATTGATAGCATGAGGATCAGGTTTGACGCGTTGTAGCAATTGTTTTTCAAGTAGATGTTTGGTGGCACCACACCATTTTTTATCCCACTCCGCCAGATCGTTTTCTGACAAACTGTGCGAATGACTTTGAAATTTAAGCAACAGACTCTTTTGTTTGGGGCTTCTTTTTAGCAGATCCGGATTGATAGCCCAACCTTCAGCGGTCAATGCAAAGCAGGTTGGCATTTGTTCATTAGCGGCTTTACCCTGCCGCAGTGTGGTCGGAAAAGCACTGCTAATGACCTCTCCCAGAGGATGATGATAATAGTCGCTAGCCCAGCGTAGCAATCGCAAATCTTTGCTGGATAACAACGGTTTAGCGTCCAGGATACGTTCGACAGATTTTAATTTGCTCAACTCAACATCACTGTGTTGAACACATTCGATTAAATAGGCGATTTTTTTAGTTTTACCGAAAGGGATTTCCAAGCGAACGCCGGGTTTGAGTTGCTCGATGACCGCATCGTCTGGCGCAAGATAATCAAACAGCCGATACACAGGGACGGGGATGGCTACTCTGCAAATCAATGGTTTACAATTTTGTAACTTAGCCATGGAGTTTAAATAAATTTTGATGTTTTATCGCTAAGTCACTAAAGGATATAAACTATTCGAGTTACCCACAAAAGCTGTGGATAACTCTGTGGAAAAACAGTTTCTAACAGCGCTTACTATCGGTTTTTATTACAGTTTTGTTACATTGAATATTTTTTGACCAAGCAAACTATAGCCTTTAAAATCAATCAGTTATTGAAATAAACTAGCGTGTTGCGCGCTTAAATGAGCGCTTGACTTTAGTGCCTTAAATAAAAACACTATTCTGTGAATAGCCTATTGATAAAACAATTGTTGTTACAAGCCATATCTAATTTGACGCAGTCAATTTCAATGTAAATTTATCTTGTCTACAATGGATTTAATCATGCATAGAACTACTGTCATTCTATTGATTTTCGCAATTCCAAATTTGTAATAAGCTTAAAGATGCCAACATCAAAAACGCCAGCAGCGTCCACGCAGGCATACTAAAACCCAGTAGCGTCCAGTCAACTTTTGCACAATCGCCGGTGCCGTTAAGCATCAGTTTGACGGTCTCAAACAATGGGAAATTTTGTAGCACATAGTCCAAACCTGGGCCACATTCAGGCACTTGATCGGGAGGCAAATGCTGTATCCAAATATGCCGTACAGATACCGCACCACCGCAAAGGGCAGTGATAGCTCCCAAGACAGCGTAGCGTTTTATCCCGGTTGTTTGAGGGTTATGGAGTCCAGCACACAGAAAAACCAAGCCAGTTAACAGAATGCCAATGCGTTGCGAAATACATAAGGGACAGGGTGCCAGCTCTTCAACAAATTGAAAATAAGCTCCCATTGCCAGTAAAAAGCAACAACCGGCAAAACCTAGAAAAAACCAGATTCGCGGATTAAATTTTATTAAGTCAAACATGTTTAATGCCCTCTTTTGTCAAGTATTCAGCCCTCAAGTTTATAATAAGCTAGCATGACACGCATAATAGGGCTATTAAGCAATCATCGCTATGGTTGCACTATAACAGTGCGATAAGGCATCGAAAAAATACACATCGCTCGCCCCTCGAGGTAGCAAAACCTAAGCGAACTCTGGGTTAAAGTAGTTTTAGTAATAGCTGGAAAGTGTTTTTTGCTTTTTTAATAGTATTGAGTCGATTCTACTATTTCTTTTATCAAGTGCGGGCCAGTATAAATTAAACCACTGTATATCTGCACCAAGCTGGCACCTACTGCTAGTTTTTCCTGGGCATCTGCGGCAGTTAAAATACCGCCGACGGCGATAATTGGTAATCGACCCTTTAATTCGGCTGACAGTAATTTGACGACATGTGTCGATTGAACTTTGACAGGTGCACCGCTTAAGCCGCCTGCTTCGATAGAAAGCGGGTGCCCAGCTATGCAATCTCTGGCTATGGTGGTGTTAGTTGCAATCACACCGTCCATACCAAACTCCAGTAATAATCTCGCCAGCTCGCTGACTTGCTCGTCGCTTAAGTCAGGCGCGATTTTTACCGCTAACGGAACATAGTGCCCTTGTTCCTTTTGTAGTTTGAGCTGCTCTTCCTTTAAGGCGAAAAGCAGTTTTTTAATATCATCGCCTTGCTGTAATTGGCGTAAATTTTTGGTATTGGGCGAAGAGATGTTAATAGTGATATAGCTGGCTAGAGCATAAGCTTTGCGCAATCCGATTAAATAATCGTTCGCCGCTTGTTCAATTGGTGTGTCGAAATTTTTACCAATATTTATGCCCAAAATCCCACGGTATTGGCTTCGTGAAACCTGGGCCAATAGGTGTTCTAGCCCCAAGTTATTAAACCCCATTCGATTAATGATCGCTTGGTGTTCTGGCACTCGAAATAAACGAGGCTTGGGATTACCTGGTTGCGGGCGTGGCGTTATGGTCCCTATTTCTATAAAACCAAAGCCCAATGCGGCCAGTGCATCAATGTAATCACCATTTTTATCCAGCCCGGCAGCCAGACCAACAGGGTTTTTAAATTCTAACCCCATGACAGTGACAGGTTTACTTTTAATTGCCGGATAAATCAGCTTTGCCAACCCGGAAGTATTAACCAAGCTTAATAAGTTAAGCGTGACTTCGTGAGCGGTTTCAGGATCCATCCTAAATAATAATGGGCGTATTAAATTATGTAGTAGCTTATGGAGGTTCATGCGCTCTGTTTACGTGTTAATTAATGCATACTGGACAAAGCATAAGCTTGGGGAGCTACCCTAGTCGGTCGGTTCAACACCAGATCAACGAGTAACTGCGCAGAGGCTGGCCCCATTGCCAGACCATTCCTGAAATGTCCTGCATTAATCGCTAAATTGACAATATCAGGGTGGCGGTCTATGTAGGGTATGCCTTGTTCTGTGCCTGGCCGTAAACCAGCCCAGTGATTAATAACTGATGCCTTTTTAAGGGCCGGCATCAGCTCTTGCGCAAATTCGCTAAGGGATTTTTTAGCGTCGTCCGTTGTTATTTTATTAAATGCATCCAGTTCCACCGTGCTACCGGCTAGTATTTTGCCATCCAGACGTGGAATCAGATAGCGATCATCATCCAATACCATAAAGGGCAACGCGCCTGCTTGTGCATCGAATAACAGCATTTGCCCTTTGACTGGCGCAACTTTTGGCGCTGAATCGGCAAAGCTGGGAAAGAGATTTCGGAACAATTGCCCTGTCCAAGCACCTGCTGTTATAACAAGTTGGTTAACCGCAATCCTACCCGAGCTTGTGTCAATAGACATGACTCTGTCGCCCTCTAAAGTAACGTCTTTCACTTCATGATGCTCGTGAACTGTCACGCCTTTATTGACAAGATCTTGCTTTAAAGACTTAATCAATCGGGGATTACGGGCCTGGGCGATGCTAGGTAGCCACAATGGATGCTCCGGTGTGGTCTGTATCCGAGTAAAAAAATCAGCGCCAGCTGCTTGGCTAATGATGTTGTTGGTGTTGCACCAGGCAGTTGCCGCATCGATGTCGGGATTTTTAGTGATTAAAATACCGCAGGGATTCCACTCTGGATCAAGCCCGGTTTCAGTTTTAAGTTGTTCAGCCAAAACAGGATAAAGTCGCAAGCTTTGAATAATGAGACGGGAAATTGCATCGGCCTGTCGCCAAGGATACAGTGGCAGCAAAATACCCCCGCCAGCCCAGGACGATTCCTGACCCAACAGATTTTTCTCAATCACGCTAACACTGGCGCCAGCCAAAGAAAACTCCCGGGCGGTCATTAGCCCAATAACGCCGCCGCCAATAAGAGTAATATCAGAAATCATTTATTCCGTTTAGTTAAGTAAGTGCTGGTAAAAGACGCTTCCAGTACAATCAGAGCGGCTAATTGATTAGGTTATAACTTACCATGAAGGTAATATTGGAAGGCAAGAAATTTAAGTGCAATTAAGTCACCAAATTGTTGCATTTTTGATACAACCAACAATCAACGTTAATAAATTTTAATAACTAATTGATATAGATCAATTTATTTTTTAAAAAAAATAGCATCAAAACTTGTAGTGTTTTAGTATTACTGCTACTATTGACCCCGTAAGGCCAAGCTTTGTTGTTTAAAAGCAAATAATGTAAATAATAACATCCTCATGAGGGGGAAATATGACATTAAAGAAAACTAATTCACGCTGGGGCACTATCGCCTTAGCAACTTTAACAATGGCAGCCGTTATGGTTTCTCCGCAAGCTGCCGCTAAAAAGAAGCATCACAAAAAGCGTCATCGTGTTGTGACTGAGTCTTATGAAACACATCGCTCCTTTTCTTCTTCACACAGCAATAGCCGTGTTGATGCGTTGGAAAGCCAGCTGCGCGCCATGCAAGCTGAGATTGATGCGTTAAGAGCTCAAGCTAGCACACCGCCAGTTGATCCAGATACTGCAAAAGTCCAAGAACTGGACCAATGGATGGCTGAAACTAAAGCCAAACCAGCTAAAGCTAAAGATGACATGATTTTTTTCCGTGGCGGGTACTCACACAGTAACGACAACAGGGGTAGCGACATATCGGTCAGCGCCTTCCCTGGCGGGGTTAATGGTGATTTGTTAGTTGGCGCCAAGTCAACCGATAAAGATGCTTGGTATTTCGGCGCTGGATTCGACTGGAGTTTGAGCGATAACTTGTTCGGAATAATGAATGGCACAGAAGTATTCGCAGAATTAATGTTCGACTACAAAGAACTCTCAGGTAAAACAAACAGCGTGTTAACTGGCCAGTCGGTTACTACTAACCAGTTAACTTTAGCGGCATCTCCAAAAATTAAATTCATGAAAGGTAGCCCATTTCGCCCATGGTTGATCCCGGTTGGCTTTGAAATTAGCGTTATCAGCCCTCCATCTGGCGCTGTTACCGTATTAAATCCAGGCATGCAATTTGGATTTGGTGCAGATTACAAAATTTGGAATAATTTGTATATTGGTGCTGATGCTCGTTATCACTATACCGCTGATGATACTGATGGCGTAAATACTGATGGCGTTACTGCCGGTGGCTACTTGGGTATCGGTTTCTAAGCAACTGACTTAAAACTTATCCAAGCAAAAAAGGAGGGCTTTAAACCCCTCCTTTTTTTTGTCAAAAATCCGGTAAATTGACGTTTAATTCCATTAAGTTCACACTTCAAAAAGTAAACTTAGCATGGAACATCACTATGAAAGCAACCGCTAAAGATCTCAGAATTCATTCAAAAGGCCTACTTGATGCTGTAAGTAGAGAGGAAGATGTCGTAATTACCTTCAGAGGCAAGCCGTGCGCCAGACTCGTCCCTTATGAAACAACGGATAAGGCAACAGTTGCCGAGGATGAAAGTGATGATTTATTTGGAATATGTTCTCTTTAAGGAAGTGTAGGTTTTTTTTAATGCTGGTCGATACGGATGTACTGATATGGCCCTTAAAACGCAACAACAATGCCAGGCATGAAATAGAGGCGTTGAAAGATTTTTTATCTCAGTGGTAACTTATATCAAGCTGGTTCAAGAGATGCGTAATAAACAGGAGCTTATTGCACTACGGCGAACGTTAAAATTTTGGAATGCAAAAATATTGCATATTTCCGAAGATATTTCAGCTAATGCGCAGTTTTATGTTGAACAGTACTATCTAAGCCATGCCATGCAGTTGGCTGACTCATTAATAGGCGCAACTGCTGTCACAAATGGCCTACCGCTATTGACAGGCCATACAAAGCATTATCGAGTCCTGAAAGATATTCCTTTGAAAGAATTTAAGCCGGTCTAAAAATGAGAACCCTCTATCCTGAAATCCAGCCCTACCACACTTTTTTCCTCAACACCGACAGCCAGCATTCAGTCTATGTAGAACAAAGCGGGAATCCTGATGGCTTTCCTGTTGTGTTTTTGCACGGCGGGCCCTGTTCTGGAACTAAACCGGATCACCGGCGTTTTTTTAATCCCGATTTCTACCGCATTATTTTGTTTGATCAACGCGGCTGCGGGCAATCTCTGCCTTTCGGGGAGCTAGAGCACAATACCACCCAAGATTTAATCGATGACATGGAGCATATTCGTCGGCAACTGAACATTAAACAATGGCTGATATTCGGTGGCTCTTGGGGCGCAGCGCTAGCTTTGTTATATGCCCAACAGCATCAAGCCTGCGTGTCCGGCTTGATTCTTCGTGGTGTTTTTTTGGGACGTCAGCAAGATTTGGATTGGTTTGCCAACAATGGAGTAGGACGGATCTATCCCGAGCAATGGCAACGTTTGCTGGAGAGTATTCCCAATCAAAATTCAGATAATTTAGTACAAAATTTGCATACCGCTTTATGGGATAAAGATGAAATTACCCAGAGAAGGGTCGCTAAAGAATGGATGGCGTGGGGCGGACAAGTCGCTTTGGGTAATGCGTATCAAGCCAGTGAGGATGACCATGTTTCCGAAAAAATGCTAAAGCAAGCGCGCATGGAACTGCATTACGCCAAACACCACTATTTTATTGCCGAAAACCAAATATTGGATAAATGTGCTGTTTTGAGAAACATACCCGCCATCATTATTCACGGTCGTAATGACTTGGTTTGCCCTATGGAATCGGCCCTAAAACTACACCAAGCATTACCTGAAGCTGATTACATTGTGTTGGGCGATGCCGGGCATATTGCCCAAGGTAACAGCATGATTGATGCCCTAGTTACTGCAACTGACAAATTTGCGGAATTACTGAAGCCTTCATTTACTTCTTAGTTAATATGCCTACTAAAAAACGCTTAATCATCGCCATGACTGGCGCTACCGGCGCCATTTACGGCGTCAGAATGTTGCAAATATTGCAGAACCAGCAAGAGTGGGAAACACATCTGGTTATTTCTTCTGCCGGCGTGGTCAATTTAAAACACGAAATGGATATGAAACGTTCGGAATTGGCCGCATTGGCGAATGTGGTACATGGTATTAACGATATTGCCGCCAGCATTTCCAGTGGTGGCTTCAAGACCGAAGGCATGATCATCGCGCCCTGTTCCATGAAAACCCTATCGGCAGTCGCACATGGTTTTGGCGATAACTTGATCTCGCGAGCAGCGGACGTGGCTTTAAAAGAGCGTCGCCGGTTAGTGATCATGCCCAGAGAAACCCCATTAAACCTAGCACACATTAGAAACATGGCCAGCGTGACTGAGATGGGCGGCATAATTTTTCCACCCATGCCGGCTTTTTACAGCAAATCAGATTCCATGGCGGCCATGGTTAACGAGACGGTAGGTCGGGTTTTGGATATGTTTGGCGTCAATGTTGATGGCTTGTATACGCCTTGGCAAGGCTTGTAAAACTGCGGACTATCTACAAGCGGCTAGTATTTAGTCTCCAATAAAGCAATCCCCCAACACTTTTTTGCAAACGGGCATAATAATAATGAAAAACCAGTCCGGCTTTATCCATTGGCCATTCAAATCCATAAAATGCAGCGCTTGCGGCTTAAAAAAACTCTGTTTTGCTAAGAATTTGAATGCACAGGAAACCTCAGCTCTAGAAGCTATTATTGCCGAAAACCAGAGTTATCAACGCCGCGATTACCTGTATCACGCCGGCAATTGCATAACCGACTTAGTTATTATCAAATCCGGCTCCGCAAAAACAGAGTTGCTGTCAGAAGATGGCTCAGAACAAATCGTAAACTTTCATTTTCCTGGCGACTTGCTAGGGCTTGATTCTTTAGCCGATAAACACAGTTTATCGGCAGTCGTTTTTCTGGAAGATTCCAATATTTGCCGCATCCCCTATCCTGCATTTAATGCCTTAAGCGAGCAAACACCGCAACTGCATGCAGAAATAATTACTCGCTTAAGCAATCAAATTGCTAGTGGACATGAGCTCATGCTGTCAATCAATCATCATTCTGCAGAACAACGATTTGTGTTCTTTTTACAGGATTTAGCCAGTCGGCAATTTAATCGAGGCTTATCCATTAATCACCTCTATCTGAGCATGTCACGGGATGATATAGCCAATTATCTGGGCTTAGCACCCGCTACAATAAGTCGCACCATCAGCAAGTTTGAAAGGGATGGTTTGATACAGTTCAGTAACAGACAACACCTGCAATTGCTCGATTATCAGAAGCTGATCAATATTTTTCATCCTTGTGATGATTGTGCGGCGGTGAATGTTTAAGAGGGTGGTGATATGTTTAAATCGCTAGCATTTTTGCGCTGGGTTACCAGATGTCATTATCCAACGTCTTAATGTGCTCAGAGTAATGTTACGTTGTTGGGCAGGCTGAAACTAAGCCAAGATATTTAACAAATGGATCGAAATCACGGTCTTTATAGAGAAGAGGTATACGATGTTCAATACAATAGGTGGCAATGATTACATCGTTGGTTTTGCGAATGGTGATACCTTTTTTGCGTAAGCTTCTATAATTTTCTGCGCACACCGTTACCATTTCACTGCTAAAAATGGAATATTGATCCAGTGTTACCAGTGCATCCCTAGCCTCCATGTAATCCTTGTCGCTTTTAAAGCCTTGGAGTATTTCCAAAAAAATGAGATCAGCAAGGGCTACCGTACCCTCAACAAGGGCGGCATCAAGACTGTCTGTCAGTGCATTAATGTTCCCGTTGAAGTAGTCAATCCAGACACTGGTATCCGCCAGTATCACTTGCCGCCTCTCATCTCATCCAAATCGTCCTCCCACTTGAGCTTCCCTCTCAATTCGCGGATGGCTTGTTGGTTGCTGCGCTGTATTATTAGCTTAAGCCCCTGCTCCACAACATCTTTTTTCGTTTCAAGACCGCTTGCCTTAAGTGCATCAATCATTAATTTATCATCAATTATAATATTGGTTCTCACAACTCACCTTTTTTGTGTATATATAAAAATAATATACACATTAGCAGGGCCGTAAAAAAACACAATCCCTGAAATTTAATTTCTTTCTTAATCAACTTCCATGTATTTTCCAAAAATCAGCAGGCTTAACTACCGGATAAATAGTGGACAAAGCCAATAAATCCTTGTCACTAGTCACCAGGTAAATTGCTTTTGATGCTAGCAATGCTCCTAAAACCGGTAGCTCAGTCTCATCACGCAAGAGCTTATGGGTAGTTTCGACCGGTTCAACTAGATCTGCAAGAAAGGCTAATCTATCCACAAAATCACGAATTTCCTGACTTGACCATCCCAAACGATGATTAAGTTTTGGTAAAACACGCTGTAACTCGTCCAGAATATAATGGGAAAGCACGACCTCTATATTACTGTTTCGCCAGGCAGCGACAATTTTTCCTGGAATAGAATTTGGATACGCGATTCCTGAAAGCAACATGTTCGTGTCCAACACGATGCAAATTTGGGGCATTGCCCTATTCAAGAATGTCTGGTTTCTGAAACGATGGTATCAATTTCAGCCAAGCCCTCTTCCTGCGGCACATTCACGAAGCCATCGGCCATCTGTTGGCTGAGCGAGTCAAATCGATCTTTAAACCGGCGTATGCGCTCAAATAATTGCGCATCAACCAGCGCCGCCACGGGTTTTCCATCTTTATTAATCAAAATGGCATCATGGCGATATTGAACCTGATTAAGCATTTCACCCAAATTTCGTCGAAATACAACCACGTTGACTTCATTAACCATTTGTCCTCCCTTAATAATATGGATCGTAATCATCATATTGACTTGCAATGTCAATGGATGGATGCTTTCACCTATCTGATTACGTCAAATAAACAGCACACATCTCACCTTTTAAATGCCTACCCATAGCCTCCGCTAGCACAGCCTGATTTATTTTTCTGTGCTTTATTGCAAAAAAATAAATATTTCGTTCAAAAAAGCGATCCAGATCAGTATGGCGATTTTTAAACGCCTTCACAATTGCATTCGAGCGTTGCAGATAAGCGGTTTTATTAGCTGGCAGCGCTCGAGAATGTTTGAGTTTATCAACCCTACAACTTACGAACTGGAGATTATTATGAGGCAGCTTGTCCATCTTTCACTGGCGCTGGTGCTCCTTGGCCTTACTGGTCAAGCTTCGGCGCTACCTATTATTACGCTTGCTCCACAAGTCGAAAAAATTCACCCAGGTGACAATTTATTTGTCGATGTCAATGTATCCGGACTGGGCAATACCCCTTTAGGCGCATTTAGCATGGATGTGCTGTTCAGTCCTGCCCTCAACTTTCTACCCAGCGCTAGCGGTGCCAATACTTTTGGTTCCGCTTTGGGTGATGTCAATGCAGGGGAAGCGGAGGTCGGTGCTGATCCGTGGGTACCGGGATCAGGCAAATTCAGCTTTTACGAAGTGTCTTTGTTAGATTCCGCCACGTTAGACGCACTGCAAGGCGACGACTTTAGGCTGGCTACTTTGGCGTTCAATTTGCCCTATGTTAATACCCTGCCAACTGGAGCGTCCATCTTTTTATCTACGTCTAATGTGGTGCTGAGCGATGATTTGGGAAATCAATTGATTACTGGGAATAATCCAGGTGCTATTGTTAAAGTTACCGAACCTTCGGTATTTTTGCTTTTAGGATTGGGTCTAATTGTTTCCTTTTTTAGCAGGAAAACTTCAGGCCTAAATTGGAGAGAACAATGAAACCACTTAATTTACTGAGCTCTATTTGTTTGGCGAGTGCGGGATTTTTCGGGGTCATGTCACTAGGGCATGCTGCTGTTTGTGTAAATCATGTTTGTTCTGTAACAACAACGGATGGTTTGATCAAGGCCATTAATGAAGCGAACTTATCACCTGAGCTAGACACCATTATCCTTCAAGCAGGCGATTACAATTTAGGAGTCGATAACGAAACGGATGAAACTGGAATAAATAGTCTCCCTTTGATTACAAGCGAAATTACGATCAAGGGCGCGGGAGAGTCACTAACCAAATTGCATGGTGGAAGAACGTTTTATATCTCAAATGATGGAGATCTAAGACTACATAATCTTGCAGTCTTTGGCATAGGCTATTCACTTGGTAGCTTTGAATATGGAGTAATTTACAACGACGGGGGACGACTAGAGATTGCTCATGTTTCGATAAGCGGCGGTTCCACAGGTGAAAAGGGCGGCGGCATTTACAACGATGGCCAGTTAAATATTAGCCATAGCAAGATCTTTGGAAACACCGCAAACTGTGGGGCTGGCATTTCAAACGGAGGGGGCTGGAGTGGTAGCCCAGGTGCTGGTATGGGTGATGGTGATCTTGAGGTTACAATTTCAGATACCGTCATTTACAGCAATAATCTTTATGATGGCGATTGTAATGGCGGCGCAATCTATAATCGTGGAAAACTCACACTCCTGAATTCCAAAATCCTTGGTAACGGGGCTGGGGGAGATGCTAACGGCCGTGGAGGAGGGATTTATAACTCTGGTTCAATGCATATAATAAACACCAACATCAACGGTAATAGCCAGTTCTATGGGGGTGGGATAGACAATGAGGGTCAGCTTACGCTGGAGAACTCAACCTTGGCTGATAGTAATGGCGCGATCGTTGGTGGTGCTATCTACAACACGGGAGGTTTAACATTGATCAACACTACTATTAGCGGAAATCGCGCTCTTTGGGGCAGTGGTATTTTTAACGAAGGTACGGTAACCCTTTCCAGTAGTACACTTACGCAGAATTTTGATTGCCCTGATTGTGCAACTGGCTACCAAGTTGGATTAGCAGATGCATCGGGTGGCATCGCCAATCAATCTGGTGAGTTCGTTATTCAAAACTCAATAATCTCAGATAATACGACAGGTTATTTTTCAGGAAATACTCTTGTCGATAAAGAGAATAACTGCGGAGGCTCACCTTTGACACCCAAAGGTCGCAATTTAGATAGCGACGGAAGTTGCAATCTGAGTAATGCCTTGATACGCAATCCATTACTCGGCCCGTTACAAGACAATGGTGGATCAACTAAAACCCATGCATTATTAGCTGGCAGTCCTGCAATAGACGCGGGCGATGATATTTTATGCCCCCATAGAGACCAGAGAGGTGCAGTGCGCCCTCAAAATGGCGATAACCTAGGATCAGCCCATTGCGACATCGGAGCCTATGAAGTGGGTCTTTTAGAGCTGGAAAAGGTGAATATCAATGGCGGTGTCCAAAAAATAGGCCGATTACTGCGTTTGACACCGGATGAGCATTCTAAGGCCGGTAGCGCTTTTTTGCCCACGCCATTTGCTTTGGGTGTCAATACAACTTTTCATAGCCATTTCGCCTTCCAGATCGGTGGTGTCCGGGCTAATAACGGTCGAACAGATAACGATAATGGCTCGGATGGGCTCGCTTTCGTGATTCAAAATGATCCGCGGGGAGCATCGGCCATAGGTAACACAGGTGAAGGGTTGGGTTTTGGTATTAACTTAACAAGTGGCAGTCCGGTTTCACCTATCTCTCCCAGTGTGGCGATTGAGTTTGATACGTTTCCTATGCCTTTTACTGATCCAGATGGCAACCATATCGGCTTAATCTTCAATGGCAACGTAGACCAGCATCAAGCCATGTTTTCCCCTGGCTTTTTCTTAAACAATGGTGCGCCACGTTATGTCTGGATTGAATATGTCGGCATAACCAAACGTTTGAAAGTTTTTATAAACACAGTAGATAGCAAACCGGCAACTCCGGCTATATCGAAAACCTTGGATTTGGCTGCTAAGTTAGGCAAAAAAGCGTTCTTCGGGTTTACGGCGGGAACTGGCGCACGTTTCAACAGCCACGATATATTGGCATGGGAACTCGACGTAGGACCAGATTTAAATGGCGATAGTTGTGTAGACAAAGCTGATTTAACTGCGCTATTAGCGATAATTAATGGCCCAAATCCTAAATCGTTGGCTTACGACCTGAATGGTGATGCTAAAGTTAATATCGCTGATTCCCGTAAGCTAGTGACTTTATTTAGCATGCCTATGGGGAAAACTTGCCAATGACGCGGTAACATGAAGTAATACTTCCGGCATAGCCGTGTACCCGGTAATTACCACCGGGCTTAGAAGCGGATTTTGTTGTTCTTTTAGATTTAGTTCTTTTTTAATAATTGACAGGTGAGTTATGCTTAATAGGCTAAAAAATGCAAAAGCCGTCGCGCTGCTAGTAATAGGCACTAGTTGTTTTAGTGGTTCAGTGAACGCCGCTTTATTAGATAATTATTATGGTAACGCGTTTCTCTACTATGAACCCATCGATTATGGAACCGCTGCGTTAGATATGAATTTTGCAGTGTTTGATAGAACCAACGGAACTGCGGGAGATCCTTGGGGAACCGGCATCAATATGATTGATGCGAATGACCCAAATGGTTTAAAGTTTAATCGTGGCCCTGGCTCCAGCGCCTTTCAAGATACGGAAAATTTTCTGTACCTTTATCAACTGGCTTATGACGGGCCATATGGAATTGCTCTTACTCTAGAAATTCCGACTAAATTCGCAACCTCTTGGGGAACGCTTTCTGGCCAGAATGGGCAAAATACCAGCTTTCTTAACCCTTCATTTGATTATGGTGAGGAGAAAGCCAGAATTTTTCCCGGTGGCGGTGCTGAAGTAATAGTTGGGGGTCCTGGTGGCGCCGGGCAAAATGGTATTAAACGTATCACCAGATTTTCCAATTCTTACGGCTACCGTTCTGTAAACGTTGAAGCCAGGCTTTCTCCCAATGTGTTTACTAATGTTTTCGGATTCACAAGCCAAATATCCCCCATGGGACTGAACTCATCCTTACCCCAACTGGAGGGAACACTCCGAGTTGATTTCTTAGATCCATATGCAGAAGCTACAGATGTTAGTGTTGGCGTATCTGGCTTTGCAACCACCATACCAGAACCTGCATCTTTGTGTTTGCTGGGCATAGGCTTGGCTGGGCTAACGTACCTCAGTAAACGCAATAAAACGAAGCGATTTTTACGCTAATTTATCCCTCCTAAACCTAAAGTCGGAACCCATCAACGGTTCCGACGTGTGTTTTCGGCGCGTGCGATAAAATAAAATTAGGGACTATCTTGCACGACTAAGGAGAGGGAAAGGGTCCCATTTCTTTGATCCGAACTCGGGTACCATTGCCCAACAGCAACATTGTCCTCACTTGCGAAAACCTGACTAGCCTCAGCCGGGCCGATAGTAAATTTGACAGTTGCTGAATTACTTGTGGGATCCAAGGGAAACTATGCAAGATTGTTGCACTCTATTTACTAAAACACGATAAATCCAAAAAATCTGCATTCGGCGCTGCGATGGGCATGCTCATTCACTTATACGCCTATCGAACACAAGTGCTTTGGTGTTTTGAACACAAAAAACCTACGATCTAGCCTATATCTTCACTTCTGATTTAGCTATGATGAAGTTTTTATTTGTACCACCTCTATGCCATTCATAAACAAAGTCAACGAAGAATTACTGAAGTTACCCAAAGAACTTCGGGAATCGGTCACAGCCAGTTTAAGTCGATTTGACCAGCAATTGACTGACTTGAATTTGAGCTTAGCATCTAGCGATGAGCTACTGGCTTCGTTGCCAAAGGTCTGGTGCGCAAGTGAGTTTGTTGCTGACAGTTGTTGTCGTTATCCTGAGCTGTTAGTTGATTTGGCCAGTTCGGGCGATTTGGCCGCTAGTTATACGGAAATTAGCTATCCCGACAAATTAGCGCAACGAGTAATCACTACTGAAGAACAATTATCGTCAGAATTGCGTCGATTCCGGCGCAGGGAAATGGTTAGGATTGCTTGGCGAGATTTAGCCGGTTGGGCTGAACTTTCGGAAACATTAAAGGATCTGTCTTGGCTGGCCGATGCTTGTATTCAATTTGCATTGGACTTTCTCTATCAGCAAGCCTGCGAAAAGCGCGGCACTCCTCTATTATCGGATGGCAGTCCGCATCAATTAGTTGTGCTGGGCATGGGCAAGCTGGGCGCTTATGAGTTGAATTATTCGTCGGATATTGATTTGATTTTTGCATACCCTGAAGAAGGTGTGCTATCCGATAGAAAAGAAACTTCTTACTTTGAGTTTTTCAGTCGGCTATGCCGAAGTCTAGTCAAAACTCTGGATGAAATAACGGTTGATGGTTTTGTGTTCCGTACCGATATACGTTTAAGGCCGTTTGGCGACAGCGGCCCAATGCTAATGACTTTTGATGGCATGGAGCATTATTACCAAACCCAAGCTAGAGAATGGGAACGTTACGCCATGATTAAAGCCCGGCAGGTTGCCGGTGATTTTGCCAGTGGCGCTCAACTGATGTCGATGTTACGCGCGTTTGTATATCGCCGTTACTTGGATTATGGCGCGTTTGAAGAATTGCGCTCGTTAAAAATGCAGATTACTCAAGAATTAAAACGCAAAGACCGCATGGAAAACGTTAAGCTCGGGCCAGGCGGTATTCGCGAAATTGAGTTTATCGGCCAAGCTTTTCAGCTAATTCGCGGCGGTAATGAAAAAAGTTTGCAACGCCGGGGGATTATGGACATTCTGACACGATTGGCTGAGCTGAAATTATTGGATGAGCAAGATGCGCAGCAGTTAAAAAAGTCATATCAGTTTTTGCGACGTGTTGAAAACCATATTCAACAGTACCAGGATAAACAAACCCATGATTTGCCGACTGATCCGATCGCGCAGAACATTTTGGCCTACTCACTGGATTATGCTGATTGGGCAAGCTTTAAATCTGAGCTGGATGCAATCCGAAAACAGGTGCATAGCGTATTCGATCAGGTTTTTTCTTTATCCAAACAAGATGACATTAAAGAGAGTGGCCAAAAGATTTGGAATGCTATCGAGGAAGATACGCAATTGCAACAAAGTCTTGCGGAGTATGGCTTTCAGCAGACTGGCGAAACTTTGGCGTCAATTAAACTCTTCAAAAATGCGCCGGCCATTCGCCGCCTAACCAGCAAAGGCGCCGGCGTGCTCAATCGACTAATGCCGCAATTGATTGAGGCTATGCAGCGGGTCAATAATCCGGATGAAACTTTAAAACGGATTCTTGGATTGTTCGAGGCAGTCGCCGGAAGAAATGTGTATTTGTCTTTATTGGCCGAAAATCCCGATGCCTTAGCGCAGTTGATTCAACTGTCTGCAGCCAGCCCGTGGATTTGCGATTATCTGGCTTTGTATCCGGTGCTATTTGATGAGTTACTGGATACCCGTACCTTATTTGAGCCGCTGAGCAAAGCCGATCTCAGCAGACAATTAGAGCAGTTGCTAGCCAACGTGGACAGCCAAGACATGGAACAACTCATGATTGTGTTGCGTCAATTCAAGCAACTTAATGTATTGCGGGTTGCCGCCGCAGATGTGCTAGGCGCTTTCAAGCTAATGGTCGTCAGCGATTACTTGACTTACATTGCCGAAAGCATCGTCGAGCAGGTGATTGCCCGAGCTTGGCTGATGTTAACCGACACTCATGGTTTTCCGCCGGGTTGCGGACTTGATGAGAAGATAGGCTTTGCGATCATTGGCTTCGGAAAGTTGGGCGGTATCGAGCTCGGTTATGGATCCGATCTGGACTTGGTTTTTTTATATGACTGCCAGGATGGTAATGCCTTAACCGATGGAGCAAAACCTATTTCCTGCTCGCAATTTTATGGGCGATTAGGGTTGAAGATTCGGCATATTATGGATACCAAATTGTTGTCCGGCGTGCTCTACGAAGTTGATTTGCGTCTGCGGCCCAGCGGCGACTCCGGATTGTTGGTTACTCATATCAATGTGTACGAAGATTATCTGAAAAACCAAGCCTGGACTTGGGAACATCAAGCCTTGGTCAGAGGCCGTTTTATAGCCGGTGATCCACGCTTGAAAGCAAGCTATGAGGGTATTCGCCGCCGGGTATTGTGTTTACCGCGTGAATCAGCAAAATTAAAAATGGAAGTGCGGGAAATGCGCGAAAAAATGCGCGACCATTTAGCCACTAAAGAATCCAATAAATTTGACTTAAAACAAAGTAAAGGCGGCATTGCCGATATAGAATTTATAGTCCAGTTTGGCATCTTGGATCAGGCTGCAAAAAACGAATCTTTGACCACTTATACTGACAACGTCAGATTGCTAGAAGCCCTGCAAACACAAGGTTTCATTAGCGCAGAGACAGCGCAAACCCTGAAGTCGGCCTACTGTACTTACCGCGATTATGGCCATAAATTAGTGTTACAAGGCGATAAAGCAGTTATTGACGAGACTGAAGTTGCTGAAATGAGCGATCAGGTTGAATCTATTTGGCGAGCGATGATGGAATCATCCTCAAAAGAGGAGGATATTTAGTCTTAACAGCGCATGCCCGGTTATAGCTCCGAAAAAGACAACAGCCAACAGTTGTGATCTTCTGGATTAAAAAAGCGCAACATTAAATCCGCTCGTGCCGAGCTTTAAGAAGCACAAGCGGGTTACATCTTTCATCTCCACCCACGGTGCTAATGAGTTATTCGCCTTGGTCAATAGCCCGTGTCACAGATTCCTCCCAGAGGCGCTATTGTTCTATATAATGGCTATCTACATCGAAATTAATCATCATTTTAAACATCCATGCCTTTACTACGCTTAACCAATGTTTCCATAGCCTTCGGAACCCATGCTTTATTACAAAATGCCGACTTCCAGCTGGATCCCGGAGAAAGAGTAGGTTTGTTAGGGCGTAATGGGGAGGGCAAGTCCACATTAATGAAGATTATTGCTGGAAATATTCATGCTGATCACGGCGATATTTGGCGTCAGCCGGAATTAAGGCTGGCATGGTTGGAACAATCACCCGACCTGCCCGATGATGCCACCATCTATGACGCTGTTGCCGGTGGACTAGGCGAGTTGGGAGAATGGATTACCCGTTATCATGCCTTATCATTATCGATGTCTTATGACGACGATAAGGCATTGCAGGAGTTGGGCGATTTACAACACAAACTAGAAGCGCACAACGGCTGGCATTTTCAACAGCGCGTGGAAACCACTTTAAGTAAGCTGGATTTGCCCGGCGATTTAAAAATAAGCGGATTGTCCGGCGGTTGGAAGCGTCGGGTAGCTTTAGCCAGAGCATTGGTGATTGAACCGGAAGTGCTGTTACTGGATGAACCAACCAACCACCTCGATTTTGAGAGCATCACTTGGCTGGAAGAACAAATTTTAAACTTCCAGGGTGCGGTTTTATTTGTAACTCATGATCGGTCATTTCTGCAAAAACTTGCGACCCGAATTATCGACCTGGATCGCGGCAACTTGGTGTCTTGGCAAGGCAGTTATGATGATTACCTAACCCGTAAAGCCGCCGCTTTAGAAGATGAAGCCAATCAGAATGCTGAATTCGACAAAAAACTGGCGGATGAAGAAGCCTGGATCAGACAGGGCGTGAAGGCTCGTCGTACCCGTAACGAAGGCCGGGTGCGCGCTTTAGAAAAACTGCGTAATGAACGTGCGCAAAGGCGCAATCAGCAAGGCACCAGTAAATTGGGGCTGGAAAGAGGCGACCAATCCGGTAAAAAAGTCATTCAAGTGGATGATATAAGTTTTGCCTATGCGGATCGGCAAATTGTTAAAAACTTTTCCACCTTGATTCAGCGCGGCGACAAAATCGGCTTGATCGGCCCGAATGGCGCCGGAAAATCAACGTTACTCAAGTTATTACTTAAGCAGTTGGAACCAACTAGCGGAACGGTCGAGCAAGGCACCAAGTTGGAAATAGCTTACTTTGACCAGCTTCGCGATCAGCTTGACCCCAACATGAGTGTGGCTGATACCGTCGCCGACGGTAACGATTACGTGGAGATTGCCGGCAACAAACGCCATGTCATGTCTTATTTGGGTGATTTTTTATTTGCACCGGCCAGGGCTAGATCACCAGTGCGCAGTCTTTCAGGTGGCGAAAAAAATCGCTTATTATTAGCGCGCTTATTTACTAAATCCGCCAATTTAATCGTTATGGATGAGCCAACCAACGATCTGGATTTGGAAACCCTGGAACTGTTAGAGGAAAAACTGGTGAATTATGACGGCACCTTGTTACTGGTTAGCCATGATAGGGCATTCCTGGATAACGTCGTTACGAGTGTGTTCGTATTGGAAGGCACTGGCAAAGTGGAAGAATTTATCGGCGGCTATACCGACTGGCTGGCCTATAGCCTTGAGCAGCAGGCAGCCGCATCAGCCAAAAAACCCCTACCCGTCAAACAGCAAAATGCTACTGGCAACTCAGCGCCACGCAGCACACCCAAGAAAAAGCTCAGTTTTAAAGAGCAACAGGAACTGGATAGATTACCTACACAAATCGATGAACTGGAAACTAAACAAGCCGAGTTGACCCAGCAGATAAGTGCACCGGAATTTTATAAAAATGATCAACAGATCGTCTCCAAAACCCTGGATGAACTAAAAAAAGCCGAGGAAAGTTTAGGGTTACTTTATAAACGCTGGGATGAATTGGAAGCATTAGCCGATGCATGAAGCGACCAAAGGTCATTGCAACTCAATCGAATATCGATTATTCTAGCCGGCCTTCCATAGGTGCATGGGAATAGGAGAGATGGCCGAGCGGTCGAAGGCGCACGCCTGGAAAGTGTGTATACGGCAACGTATCGAGGGTTCGAATCCCTCTTTCTCCGCCACCTGAGCATTCAAACAGATTTAAAGAATTCAAAAACCCGTTAAGTTTTCCGACTTAGCGGGTTTTTTATTGCCCACAAAAGTCAAATCGCTCAAAACAACTGCTCAATACTACTTCTGAGCAGATGTTTGTCTTCGTTCCGCAACAGGATCAGCTCGATGGTCTGGCCAGCTTCAATGTCGGCATTTTTTCCGCTAACAGCTGTTGTCAAGAGCCTCCGACGAGGAGTATAGCGCCAAGCGCTTGAGGTGAGGCAAACCAAGTGCAGGAAGACCGATTCACGGCTATTCCTATTTCCAGTTGTAGCTCCACCGATTAACCAGTGAGCTAATGGAGATTTCATTTAGTTCAGGAAAAGTCTCACACAGGAGCTGTGCATATCTGGCGGGTTCTGCTTCGTAGGTTGAAGTCTGCCAGTTTGGTGTGTGATCAGCATTCAAATATGGCGAAAGAGTTGTGAGGACGTTCTCGAATTGGTCGCCATAGGCAGCACGCAGTCTTTCTTTGTGGCCAAAAGGCAAATAGCCGCTAGAACCTCTGCCGCCCAGATAGATCTGTAATGCCGCGTTATTGTCAATTGGCATTCGTTCGGCGGCTAGCGTTGAATTCGGCGTCGTTATCGGCAACACGCGATTTCCCTCCGCTTTAGTCTGTATTCTGTCCAATGCGCCAAAGAACATCCGACGGGTCGTAGAGGCAGAAGTCCCGCATGCGCCAAGACTGGTCTTCCAATTCCGTGACTTTGATCCCGTACTTTGTGATTACGCCACTTTCGTGGACATGGTTCCACCATGAGTTCACATCCTCGACGAGGATATGCATCATCCTAAAAAAATAAGTTGAGGTAACGAACGCCTTGATCTCAGTGATCTTTAGGATTGACATCTCTGACTCCCACGCTACGACGCCGAACGCCTGAGTTAAGCCGCCCCGCATCGTGGCGGCGGACGCGTGCTAGCGTAGCGTAAAGCACGTGGCCGACGCCACGATGCGGGGTCGGCTTGAACTAATTGTTAGAGCGCACACGATGAACTAGTAGAGTGCACGCAGAGTTTTTCCGATTTCCTCAAGCGCCGCGATACTGCTGAACGTGACTTGGTCCAGCATGGCTTGCGACTCTTCTCTCGATGACGAGAGCCCGACTCTGCTTGCATCAGCCATAACTGCCTTGACTTTCGCCCGGACGGAGTCATCAGCCACACGCTCCACGAAAAGCATCACTCGCCGATTGGCTACCCTTACTTCCTCATCCAGCGAATCTGGAAGCATGTTCTTGCCCCAGGCCGCACCTTCTCGGCTCACCGTAACATCTGCCACTTGCGCCATTGCCGTGGCGCGAATTGCATCATGAAACGCGTTCTGCAGTTCCAACAGTGTCTCTCGCTGAAATGCTCTCGAGCGCTCGATTCGCTCCACCCCCCTTGCATCCGACTGCAATTTTGCAGCATTTCGATTCGTCAGGTAGGTTGTGATGATGCTAGCTGCGGCACCAATAAACGTACCTACCAACCCCCAAATAGCAGATTCCATGAGGCACCCCCGTGCGCGCTAACAAGTAATTATGTGGTTTCCGTATATCATCTCATTTAGCATGATAAACAGTCGAAAAAACGCACCTATCATCCCGTATCTCTATTAAGCCAATCCAAATACCGCTCAACCCCCTGGCTCACCGTCAAAAACGTCTTGTTATAACCCGCTTGCCGCAAGCTAGAAATATCTGCTTGGGTATAGCTTTGATAAGCGCCTTTTAAATGATTGGGGAAGGGGATGTATTCGATGTGGCCTTGTTTGTGCCAGGCGATGACGGCGTTGGCCATGACGTTGAAGGTTTCTGCGGCGCCGGTGCCAACGTTGAAGATACCGCGTTGTTCAGGATTATCTAAAAACCACAAGTTAACATCGACCACATCATCCACATAAACAAAATCCCGTTGTTGTTCGCCATCGGCAAAGCCGTCGCAACCGGCAAAGAGTTTAGAGACTTTGTTTTCGATAATCTGATTATTAAAATGAAACGCGGTGCTACTCATGCTGCCTTTGTGTTGTTCCCTGGGGCCGTAGACGTTGAAATAGCGTAGGCCGACGATTTGGCTGGCGGTTTTTTCTAATAACTGGCGAATGTATTGGTCGAATTGAAATTTTGAGTAGGCGTACATGTTGATGGGCTTCTCGCAGTTGCGATCCACACGAAAACCTTGTGCGCCAGTACCGTAAACGGATGCAGAGGAGGCATAAATAAACGGGGTACTTTTTGCCATGCAATAATGCACCAGCCGTTTGGAATAGTCGTAGTTGTTAGTCATTACATAATGACCATCCCATTCCGTGGTGGCAGAGCAAGCGCCTTGATGAAAAACGGCGCGAATGCCGTCAAAAAAATGCGCCGTTTCCAGTTTTTCCAAAAACTGGCTTTTATCCATGTAATCGGCAATATCCAGATCGGCGATGTTGTGCATTTTGCGGCCATTCGTTAAATGATCGACCAGTAAGATGTTTTTTTCGCCGCGTTGGTTTAGGGCTTTGATCAGGTTGCTGCCTATAAAGCCAGCGCCACCGGTGACTACAATCATTCTGTACCTCTTGCTTTATTAATCATGGCCGTGGTCGATTGACCATCAACAAACTGCAATATCTTCACTTGGCCACCGGCTTTGATGACGCAATCACCGCCAGCGACTTGTTCGGGGCTGTAATCGCCGCCTTTAACCAATACATCCGGTAACAATCGGCAATATAAACGTTCCGGCGTTTCTTCACTGAATGCAACAACCCAATCCACGCAGGCAAGCGCAGCCAACACAGTCATCCGTTCCGGTAAACGATTGATCGGGCGAGTTTCGCCTTTTAAGGCTTTGACTGATTGATCGGAATTGACGGCAACAACCAAGCGATCGCCCAAGGCTTTAGCTTGTTCCAAATAAGTGACATGGCCCGCATGAAGCAAATCAAAGCAGCCATTGGTCATGATGATAAGTTCACCATTGGCTTTGGCTGCAGCCATTAACTGAGCCAGTTCATGTTCTGAAACTACGCCATATTTAGAATCCCTATCGCCGTGCATGGCTCGGGTTAATTCTTGCACAGAGACTGTCGCGGTTCCCGATTTACCCACAACTACGCCGGACGCCAAAATGCTCAAATGCATAGCATCGGGTAAGCACAAATTTACCGCTACACCTAAAGCCATGGTAGCGATAACGGTATCTCCTGCGCCGGTCACATCAAACACATCTTTGGCTTGCGCAGGCATGGATTGTTGGTGTGCTGCCTGTATCAAGGTCATGCCGGCTTCGCTACGGGTGAGTAGTAGAGTATCAATATGGAATTCAGCCAATAACGCTTTGCCTTTGGCGATTAGGTTGTCTTCGTTCTCAGTTGCGCCAACGACCGCGTGAAATTCCGATAAATTGGGAGTGATTACATCGGCTTTGGCATAACGGTGGTAATCAATGCCTTTTGGGTCTACCAGAACTTTGGCGCCGGCCAGTTTGGCATGTTCAATATAAGTTGCAACATCCGCCAATGTACCTTTGCCGTAGTCAGAAAAAACCACGGTTTGCTGACCGGGTAAATGGCTGATGAGTCGATTTAATAAGTCATCAGCATTAAAACTGAGCGGCGTGTCTTCAAAATCGATACGAATTAATTGCTGGTGCTGGGCCATTACTCTTAATTTACAAATACTGCGGGTATTTTTTTCTACGACAAAATCGCAAACTACACCCGCTGCTTGCAAGTTGTTACGGATAATTTCTGCTTCTGCATCGTCGCCCACGACACCTAACAAGGTGACTTGTCCGCCGAGCTTGGCTATATTTAAGGCTACGTTGCCAGCGCCGCCAATGCGGTCTTCAATGGTTTTAACCCGAACCACCGGCACTGGCGCTTCAGGCGAAATACGCGCCGCTTGTCCAGACCAGTAGCGATCCAGCATGACATCACCAACAACAATTATTTTTGCTTTAGAAAAATCAGGTACCGCTGCCAACACTCAATGCCTCCTCCATTTCACCACACCACCAATGCCCAATTAAAATATGCGCTTCTTGAATACGCGCCGTTACCGTAGACGGCACAATGATTGAAAGCGTGCTTTGTTTGATTAATGTCCCACCATCGTTACCGGTCAAGCCGATAACGGTTAAGCCTTTAGCCAACGCGGCTGTCGCGGCGTTAACAATGTTTTCGCTATGGCCAGAAGTTGAAATGGCGATCAAACAATCATTTTTATTGCCAATGGCTTCGACTTGTCTAGCAAATACCGTGGCAAATTCGCAATCATTGGCATGCGCGGTCAATATGGAGCTATCCGTGGTTAAGGCGATAGCGGCCAAACCGGGCCGGGATTTTTTGTAACGCACGACCAATTCGGCGGCAATGTGCTGGCAATCGGCAGCACTGCCGCCATTGCCACACAATAGAATTTTACCGCCTTGCCGTAAAGTGTTGATCAGTAATTCTGCGGCGGTCTCGATTTGCGCAGAGCAACGGGATAGTTGCTCCATCACGGCTTGATGCTCATGTAGCTCAGACAAAAATGTCTTCAAAATAATACCTTCCTCTTAAGCATTGACGCTTTCAGCTGCGGTGATGGTTTGTTCGGGTTGTTCTTTAAACTGCATTTGGTGCAAACGCGCATAAGCGCCGTTTTTTGCGATCAATTGTTGATGTGAGCCTGATTCCACGATTCTGCCATGATCCATCACTAAAATAACATCGGCATTTTCAATGGTCGATAAGCGATGCGCGATAACCAGCGTGGTGCGATTAGTCATCACTTTTTGTAGTGCAGCCTGGATAAAACGTTCTGATTCGGTATCCAATGCCGACGTGGCCTCGTCAAGAATCAGAATGGGCGCATCTTTTAATAAGGCCCGTGCCAACGCTAGACGCTGGCGCTGACCACCTGACAGTTTAACGCCGTTTTCGCCGATTTCAGTATCAATGCCCTGCTCAAGTTTGCTGATAAATTCCATGGCATAAGCATCGGTGGCAGCAGAAATGATGCTGGCTCTATCTGCTCCAGACAGAGCGCCATATGCAATGTTGTTGGCGATAGTATCATTAAATAAAATCACCTGTTGCGTCACCAGTGCAATTTGTTGTCTTAAATTGCTGAGCTTATATTGATTTATTTCAACACCATCAAGCAGAATTTCCCCTTGATCGTGCGCATAAAATCGAGACACTAAATTTGCCAAAGTACTCTTGCCACCACCGGAGGCTCCCACTAAGGCGATCGTTTGTCCGGGTTCCACTGTAAAACTAATCTCTGTCAGTGCAGGATCATCCGTGCCTGAATACGTAAACGACAAATTTTTAAATTCCAGAGCGCCCTTGCAACGTTTGATTTCATAGCTGCCGCTATCGGGTTCAACCGGGGCATCAAGAATTTCAAATAAAGATTCGGCGGCAACAATACCTTTTTGAATATCACTGTTTGCATCACTGAGCTGGCGGATAGGGCGAGGTAATAAAAATGCAGCCGTTAAATAACCGACAAATGAGCCAACGCTGGATTGCTCCATAAAAAATAACGCCATATACATTAAAAATGCCAGAGCGATGGCAATAATTAATTGCATGGTTTGGTTGTGGATGGCGCTGGTCGTGGTCAACTTTAGCGATTGGCGACGATTATAAAAGCTGCTTTCTAAAAAACGACGTTTTTCATAATCTTCACCGCCGTAACTCCTTACTACGCGATGGCCATTGACCAGTTCTGAACTGATATGAGTCATGTCGCCGATGGAATCCTGGATGCGTTTGCTTAACATTCGCAGACGCTTACTCACATAGTTGACTAACACAGCAATGGCGGGTGCCACGACCAAAAACACCAGCGATAATTGCCAGTTCATATAAAACAAATAAATCAACAGCCCCAGCGCCGTCAAACCTTCCTGAACGACCTTGCGCACAGCGTCCGTTGTCGCTTGCGCGACTTGGCCGACATTATGGGTGATTCGTGAAATCATGTAGCCGCTGTTGTTGTCATCAAAATAGGCCGTCGGCAAACGGGTGTAATGATTGAAAATTTCACAGCGCAACACATGGATGACGTTAAGTGATACTTTGGCCAGAAAATAATTACCCAAAAAGTTCCCGATTCCGCGTAGCACCACTAAACCACTAAAGAATAACGGCAGATAATACATGCTGGAGCGTTCACTAGATTGTAGCGTATCGATAATACGTTGGATCAGATTGGCAAATAATGGCTGGGTACTGGAGTAAATCAGAAATCCAATAATACTGACCACAAAAAGCCCTCGATGTGGCTTTACATAGGTAAGCAAGCGTTTGTATACCTGGGCATTCGCTTTGGACGTTTTGGACATATTTTTAAGTAAATAATGTATTTCTTCGGGAGGTGAACAAGTCTACAGTAGATCAATATGGCGTCAAAGATTCTTATCC
Organism: Methylococcales bacterium; assembly: GCA_965247565.1. GTDB lineage: Bacteria > Pseudomonadota > Gammaproteobacteria > Methylococcales > Methylomonadaceae > CBDFHF01. Next base: position 777,087 of record CBDFHF010000003.1, read on the forward strand.
AGGTACTGGGAAACTCCTTTCTGAGCCAAAATAAAGTCTTCTTGGTTCAGTCGGTTCTGCAACTGCTGGAAATTCTGATCGTGATGTTTTCTGTCGTTTTGTGGGTGCCATAGATGTAATACCGGCACGGCGAAGCGCCCTTCTTTTCTTTTGACTTCAGCATGGATCAATCGAATGACTAAATCAGAGTCCTCATAACCCCATCCTTCAAAAAACTCGTCGAAACCATTCACTTTAATGAAATCATCGCGCCACATCGCTAAATTGCAAGTCATGGCCTTTTGCCATTTTTTTGCTTGCACATACCTTAATAACCCTAAGGGTAATTCGATAAAGGCGGTTAATCGGTTAATTTTATTTTGTAATCTGAGCCTAATAAAATCCAAAAAAGAGGATTTATGCAGAGGTAGACAATGTTCAATAACCGCTTGAGTAAAGGCCTGGCTGAGCAATACGCGATTACCCGGTACAAAATAGCCTGATTCCGCCAATTGCCTATGTTTAGAGATAAAGCCCGGTAAGGCTAGGCAATCACCATCCATAAAAATTAAATAATCGCCCTGGCTTTGCGCTACTGCTTTATTTCTTATAGCCGCCGCTCTAAAGCCTTGGTCTTCATGATGCACGTATCGAATGGCTACAGGGCTGTTGCCGCAATAGTTTTGTGTTTTTTGCAAATTAACCAAATTGGATCCGTCATCAGCAATAATAATTTCAAAATGCTGATCAGTTTGTGCAAAGAGGCTATTCAAGCAAAGCTCTAAAGCGGCGGGCCAATTATAGGTTGTAATAATAATGGAAATTAAATGCATGAGATAAATATGGCCTAACTCTTATAATTTTTTCAGGATAGCTGGCTCGGTAACTTTACCAACATTGCATTAGCTTCCGTATGAATACCTTCAATTAACACATCACAAGAGCAAATATTCGCCCACGCACCGCTTCATCAGACACAAAGATACCAGATTGGAGTATTAAATAAAGCATGAAAACCTGAAGAAAAGACCGACGTTCCTTAGCGCGTCAGTAGCATTTATAAATCGAAAAGTGTTAGGAAGCTTTTATCGCTTGCACATTTTACGGAGCTGTGTATATTGCTTCGGGTGTATAAGCGGCGTCAGATCGCCCCTTACACAAGTCGTATGTAACTATTCGGTCTACTAATAAAGTAGTCACGAAGCGGCAAAGGGTCGAAAGATTAACATGCGAATGCGATCTTTAAAATAAAGTGATCTCTTTGCCCTTCGTGGGACGTATTAAGTCATAATAATAAATAGAGAGAGGATTAAAAATGAGTTTCGATTACAAACGTATGATGAAGTTTGAACATAATGTTGGCGCACAAGAGAAAAAATACCGTTTATATGCGGGTGTTGCCGCTTTTCTGGTATCCGTTGTGACCGCCGAAATCTTCCTGTTAGTGGTAGGGCTAATATTAATCGCCACTGGTTATTCCGGTTGGTGCCCTGTCTATTCCGGTCTTAATAAAAATACGAATGTCGGAGACAACGCCTAACCTCCTAATACCCCCAAGAACTACAGGGATGTAGTTCTTTTTTAGCCTTACCCCAAACATTACGCTGTTAAGCGATAACCAAGAACAGCGTTGCAACTCAATAACCTGCTTACTATCAATGATCTTGGCAAGCGATAGGTGAATCCGTGACAACTTTATTCCCCATCCCCAAAAATCACCCGCAACGCTTTGTTTTACATAATGAAGTTCATGCTCGTGGCTCTTTAATACTGGATCTGCCGGTTAGAGCCAGTCATCTCGCGCTGTTGCTAAGCAACGAAGAAAAGCTGCTTGAGCGTGATCATCTGAGTAAACTTTGCGAAAGATATGGCAAAGCCAGTCCTGAGAAAGACGCTGATCACTATTGTGCCATATTCGATAGTTTCCAGGTTCGCTGGGAACAGCATGGCGAATTCAGCACCTATACCTTCTACGTACAAAACATCCCGGAAGACCCGTTTGCCGAGCCTGCACTAAAAAAAGTCCCCATCGATTGGCTGTCTCAGTTGCCTGGGCAACTGATAGTAGCCTCGCACGCGGCCATTATGCCGGCACCAGAATCCGATACGGATGAATACACCGATTTATCTTCTGTGTCGGCTTATTTTTCAAATAATCCGGTAGTTGGTTCTAAGGTTACAGGGGGCGCTGCAAAAGTTTTTACCGATTTCAGGATTCATGTCGATGGCTTTAGCCGCTTTTTGATTGTGAATCGTGATTTAAGAACAGAGCAGGCCGGACGCTTGATACATCGGCTGTTTGAAATTGAAGTCTATCGTGTCATGACTCTATTAGCGTTCCCGATTGCCAGAAAATTGGCGCCGGAATTAAAAAAAGCTGACCGAAAACTTTACACTATCACCAATACCATGACTCAATCAGGCAGCAATGATGCTCAATTATTGGATGAATTGACTACCTTAGCAGCTGAAATTGAGAACCATATTTCCACTAATCATTTTCGTTTTGCTGCCGCCAGCGCTTATTACCAACTGGTGGGGCGGCGTGTTGAAGATTTGCGGGAAGTTAGAATCCAAGGCATTCAGACTTTGGGTGAGTTTATTAAACGTCGGCTTGAACCTGCTATCAACACCTGTCAATCCACCTCCAACCGCTTCACTTTGCTATCAGAACGAATCGGTAACGCTAGCCAATTGCTACGCACTCGAGTTGATATTGTTATCGAAAGACAAAATCAAGGTTTGCTGACTTCCATGGCGTTGCGGGCAAAAATGCAGTTTCGTATGCAACAAACCGTTGAAGGCATTTCCATCGTGGCTATTACTTATTATGCCTCGGGGCTTATTGGTTATATCGCCAAGGCTTTGCATGCCATCGGCTGGCCGGTCAGCCCGGAGATAACCGTGGGCATATCCATACCGATTATTATGTTGGCCGTGGCGTTAGGACTTAAACGGGTTCACAAAATCATTGAAAACACCACGGAAGAGAACGAACTCTAAAACTCTGGCATTCAACCACAAAAAAGCATCAAGAACCCAGGATTAGCTGCTCAAACATTATTGTAAGCATGAACAGCTAATCGGCCCTTATCAAAAGTGCCAATCTGCGCTTCGATTAACTTTTGCTGTTGCTGTATTGCTGCAACAAAGCGATTATCTTGTTCCATTATGGTGGCGGCTAACTTTGATAATTCTTCGGATTGATCTTCCGATACATTAGCCGAGCATAACGTTTCTAAACATTGCTGCCGCTTTGTTAAAAATGTTGGCAAATCTTCCCAACGCTCCTCTTTTACACATTCAGCAATGGCCTCAGTTAATGTGTTTAACTCAGCTTTGCATGCTTGCCAACCATCAAATTTTGATTGCATCCCAGCCTTCTTTTATCTCTCTCATTAAAGCTGCCACTTCATCCAGCTTTTCCGTGCTATTTTCGCGGCTAGCCTGAATCAAACGGCGGTTGATGTAGTCATAAATGCGGCTCAAATTTAAAGCAATTTCGCCACCTTGTTTTAAATCGAGGGCTTCACTCAAACCGCCAACGATAGAAATAGCCTTAGAAATATAAATACTCTTCATTTCCCATTCCGAACGCTGCATGGCGCCTTTCGCCGAATTAATTCGGGCTAGAAAACCATCCATCAGCATTTGTATTAAATGATGCGGTGATGCGTCCTGCGTAACGCTGGCATTATGTACGTTGGCATAGTGGTTAGCTGCGCGTCTAAAGGTACTGGGGTACATGGTATTTTCCTTTTGATTGTTAACTTGTAATTAGCTGAATCTGCTGGTCAGAAAAGCGCCGGTGGATTGAAATTGTCCCACCGCCAAATCCATTGCAATAAATTGTTTTTGTAATGATTTTTGTAAGCCATCCAGACGCCGTTCTACCGCATCTCGCCTGTCAGTCAGCGATGATAATTGTTTATTCAGCGATTTAGTCTGCGACTCCAAACTGCCATCGATACTTAAAAATTCAGTCAATTTAGTGTTTAAGCGTGATGCCACACCGTCAGTTGAGGTAAACACATCACTTACTGAAGATATATTGGTCGACAGCGCTTTTTTAAGGTCGGTACTGTTAGCAGTCATCAGACCATCTTTATCAACCTTAACACCAATCATCGCCAGCGAGTTGAAATTACTGTTCGATGAACTAACCGGGTTGGTGGTATTTTGTCGTAATTGGCTACTGATCGCGCGCAAGGTAGAGTCACCGAGTAAAGCGCCATTACCAGCACCCGTAGCGCCAGCACTACCATATTTACCCAAGCCTTTGGTAACGGTGTTCAGGTTGTTATAAGCACTAACAAACTCGGTTACCGATTTGCTGATCGCTTCCTGATCCAATGTGACATCCACATTCACCGTACCCAATTTTTTTAAACTTAACGTAATGCCTTGCACCACATCAGTCATCTCATTCGTGCTGCGCGTAGCGGTTTCGCCATCAATAGTGATCTTGGCATCAGTTGGCGCTGAAGTAGTTGCGGCTGAACTATTTAATCTGGCATCACCGCCACTTACCGTAAATCCATTCGCAGCACCGGCATCTCTGGCAGTAAATACCAGTTTGGAAATGGTCGTGCCCGGATTGGCAGTAGAGTCCACATTAATAATGCTGGCCGTAACACCTTTGTTTTCGCTTGCATTATTAATCGCATCTCGAACGCCGGCCAAGGTATTGTTAGTCCCATCAACTGTCACAGAAAACGTGGAGCCGTTACCCATGGTAAATGCCAAACTACCCGCACTGACGGTATCGTTTAAACCAGTGAATTCAGCAGTTGTCGTCGATTTTTGTGCCTTAGCCAATTGCAGCACTTCAATCGCGTGCGAACCTGCCGCAGCACCCGCACTGGCTGTGGCTTTTAACAAGGTTTCGTCATTGGAAACGGCCTGATGGGTTTTAAACAAGCCGGTATCATTTAGTTTTCTGACTGCGGTTTGAAAAGTCGACAATGCGCTTTTTAATGATCCTAAACCGCTTAACCGGGTTTTAGCTGCGGACTCCTGACGATCAATCGCATCAAATTTCGGTTTTCCTTCTGCGGTAACCAGTTGACTAACGATATCGTTAATTGCAATGCCACTGCCAGTACCTACGGACGTTGTAATCATGATCCACCTCTAAATTAGTTTGGTAGGTTGGGCTGAACAGCGTGAAGCCCAACATTTGCCACGCCGACTTGTTGGGCTTCACGCTGTTCAGCCCAACCTACATCTCTACAGTCTAGTTTATCAATGTGCATGTGCATGACTCCGTAACGAAAAAATCAAGCACGATCTTGTAAAACCGTCCCTTTATCGCCTTCCAGTTTCTGCATTTTATCGATAAATGCCAGCATATCTTCTGAGGGTATCTGCCGTAGTACCTTGCCACTTTGAGTATCGACAATTTTTACCACTACTTTTTTAGTGGAATCATCAACCTTAAACTCCAGATTCCGATTGCTAGCCTGCATAATGGAATTGCCGGTTTCCGCTGCGGTTTTGGCGGTGGAAAGTGACGCTTCTTTATCACCTGGCTTCTTGGTGTTTAGAGTGCCGGGCACCAGTTTTAAAGCCGGTTCACTAACTCTTTCTACATTGGTCAATGGCAAACTTTCGGAACTTTGCGGAACACTTCTTACCCGAGCTTGCGTTGCATTTGTTATTTCACTGTTCATAACACTATCCTTTTAATAGTGGTTAACCCATAAGATATGTCGTTATACATATCGCTATCCAACTTCGCCATTCCGGCAGGGATTGCCGGAAACCAGGCTACAGGGACGTATTGGGTTCACCCTCCCTGGCATTGGATACCCGCTCCCGGCGGGTATGACGATCAGGGTCTACCGTTTAATTGTAAACCCTACCCAATACCTCAGACTTTATCTCAGCAAACTCAACACGTTTTGTGAGGACTGGTTCGCTTGCGATAACATCGCCGTACCCGCTTGTTGCAGAATTTGGTTACGACTTAAATTGGCTGTTTCAGCTGCAAAGTCTGCGTCCATAATCCGAGATTTAGCCGCGGAGGTGTTTTCAATTGCAGATTGTAAGTTGGCAATGGTGGTGCCAAAGCGGTTTTGTACTGCACCCAGTTTCGCGCGGAAGGTATCAATTTTTTCAATGGCTACATCTATACCTTCGATGGCAGCCGAGACCCCAGTCGTAGTTGCATCACTACCGATGGAAGCTTCAGTACCAAGTAAAGCGCTTATTCCAGATACGCCAACTAAATCGCTAACGGTAATCGAAATCTGATCGTCCGCTGCAGTGTTGGCGCCGACTTGAAAGTTCGCACCGGATAGTCCGCCATTAAGAATTTTCTTGCCGTTAAAATTAGTGTTTTTAATAATCCGGTCTACTTCTGAGCCCAACTGTTTAAATTCCGTTTGTAATTTTTCTCTATCACCAGAGCTAACGGCCCCGTTGTTAGCAGCCTGCACTGATAAATCACGCATCCGTTGTAAAGTTTCGGTGATGGCACCCATGGCCGATTCAGCAGTCTGTGCCATTGATATGCCGTCATTGGCATTTCTAACCGCAACTGTCATACCGCGCACTTGCGCGTTCATCCGGTCGCCAATCGCCAAGCCTGCCGCATCGTCTTTTGCAGAGTTAACCCGCAAGCCCGATGATAAACGCTCCATAGACGTTGTTAACGATTTGCCGGAAGCGCTAAGTTGACGTTGACTGTTGATGGAAGCCACGTTTGTGTTAATTACCATTGCCATGATGTTATCCTCATAAAAGCTCTTAAGGTTTGTTGCTTAAGAGACAGGTTGTTTAAAGTGCCGGTTGTGTTTAGTTAATTCTTAAACTCGAAAAAGTTATCGGCGCACTTTGTAGTTACTTTAATGGCTTTTTGAAGATATTTTGTGAACCTGTTCCGAACTATGCAAATGCTCTACTTTTTCTTTGCAAACCGGCAATTTGAGTATTGAGGACCGGACTAAATTAATATCCAATGGGGTAGATTCGATATGATTCTCAACTGAACTGTTAACTTTAAAATAGTCAAGGTACAATTCTGGCCTTATCTTTCCCTTTTGAAACAAGAGCGCTCAAACCAAGCTATGTCGGTATGACGGCACTTTGAGATTTGGTGAATTAGGCTGAAGCTCTTAATTCTTCTTTGTCAGATTCGTCATACCAGCCGGGAGCGGGTATCCAGCGCCGTAGACGGTAAGCCCAAATCCATCCATGGCACCTGGATTGGATTCCGGCAATCTGCCGGAATGACGAACTTGAGAACCAGCGATCATGTAATCTGACAAAATAGAATTATGTAATCAGGAAATATGTTGACTGTTGAAGAATATCTACAAGGTGAAGAAATCGCCGACCATAAGCATGAATACCAAAATGGCGAAGTGTGGGCTATGGTGGGTGCTACCGATAACCATGTCACCATTGCCATGAATCTTGCATTTCTGCTCAATCAGCATTTCAAAAATACGCCCTGTCGAACATATATTTCTGATATGAAAGTTCAGATAGAAAAGGCCAACGCGTATTTTTATGCTGATGTTTTAGTCACTTGTGACGCTAGAGACAAAGAAAACAGGCTCTACAAACAATATCCGATGTTTGTTGCCGAAGTATTATCGCCTTCCACAGAGGCTTTTGATCGGGGTAATAAATTTAACGCCTACCGGCAACTGGATAGCTTACTAACTTACTGGCTTATTGACACTCAAGCCTGGCGGGTCGATAGCTTTACCCGTACTCAAAATGATGACTGGCAGTTGCACAGTTACACGCTAGCGGGCGAAAAGCTTGAAATAAAAAATTGGGCCGTGCAATTCTTGTTGAAGGAGCTTTATGAAGATACTTTCCCAAACCTACCCTTACCTCCGATAATTTAATTGGCAACCTTGGTTTAAACTAGGGTACTTAATTTTATCTGATTACTTACGAACCTTGGCCAAAGTTCAATGTTGAAAATCCAGAAAACGCCCCAGGCTACGATAGGGGTAGGGAAAGCTGTCAGGCTTCCCCTACCCCTATCGGCACTTTGAGATTTGGTGAATCAGGCTGAATCTCGAAAATGCTACGATATGGCTTTTGGGGGTCGAGTCAATCAAAAATGCTTTGAAAAATCCCCTTGTGCTCTCATAAAGTCAGCTTCTCGGCCAATGTCTAACCAATATTCATTCACCGGAAACATGGCGACTTGTCTACCCGCGCTAATTTGTTGGTTTAATAAATCCGGCATATCAAGGCGTTGTTGACCGGTCAACGTTTTTATTAAATCATTATTTAACACATAAACGCCGGCATTAGAAAAGCAGCTATGCACAGGTTTTTCGACAATACCCGTAATGCGTTGTTGCTCTGAGCTCACCACACCATAAGGAATTTGATATTCGTATTGCCGAACACACAATGTAGCAACACCTTGCTGTTGATGGTGAAATTCTAGTAAGCGAGGGAAGTCAATCTGGGCAAGAATATCGCCGTTCATCACAATCATCGGTAAGTTAGGCGTATCAGCGGGCAGTAACCCCAGGGCGCCGGCAGTTCCTAGCGGCTCGTACTCATCAATATAAGTAATTCGAGCGCCCCAACGCTGGCCATCGCCGAAATAGGATTTGATTTTTTCCGACAGGTAATGCACGGCAATATAAAAATGTTTAAAACCCGACTTAACAAAATTCTCAATAATGGTTTCCAGAATTGGCTTTCCGCCGACTTCCAGTAAGGGTTTAGGGCAAGCGTCTGTAAACGGACGCAAGCGCCTGCCAAATCCTCCTGCCATCAAAAACACCGGATTAGCATATTCCGACGGTTTATAGAGATCTTGCAGCGTTTCTACACCCAATACTTTGCCGTCTTCATCCAAAATCGGCAGTTGAAATAAACGCTGCGCGTCCATCTGAGCAATTAACTTTGCTTTGGAATCTTTTCGGTAAGCGACTTTCGGACGAGGGTTCATGACTTCTACCACCGTTTGTGATAAGGACAGCCCTTTTATCAGAGCGCGGCGAATATCACCATCTGTCACTACACCGATGAGCTTGTCCTGATCATTTACCACCAAGGCGATTTGCACCGCGCCAGTATCGATTACCTTAATCGTCTCTTGCAGAGTTGTTTGTTCTTGGACGGCTATTTGTTTCCAATTCTGTTTCATTCGCTTTTTCTCTATTACCGTTGATCACACGAACGCGCTAAATATAAGAGTTAATTTTCTAAAAAAACAAAAAATATTGCAGCCAACGTGCATATTCAGCACCAGTGCGACATTACGTTTTACCTAACTGCCGCTATTGATAGTGATATAAGCAAATAATGTGCCTGCCTGAAATTTGACACTCCCTTTACAGTTAACCGATAGCGAATTAATAGCCAGCGCCAAGGTGCAGTTTATAGGATTGATCTGGATTAAAAGTCACGACTGGTCATTGAAGCGCCTATTAGCGCAAGGAGTGGTCTTTGGGAAGCGGGCCTAATCTATCGTTTAGCTCAAGATAGAGTGGCGAATAATTGACTAACCCGTGTAAAGTTATTTTTTGAGCATTAAATAACGGTTAAGACGAAACTTTGTTTCGTCGTTATCGTAGGATTCTATTAATGACTTACTGGCAAAGAGGGAAAAGCCAACTTTCTTTGCCATAGATATCAATAAATCAATATCAAGGAATTTTATGGGGTTTTCGATAGGTGCTATCGAAAACTCCTTAGCACTTGATAACTTTAAAAAATCGAACTTATAAGATGTTCTATCACCCACGTCGACCAATAAATCTTTTTCTATAAACTGAAAAGCCAAAAAACCGTTATCGTTCAGTTGCTGATACGATTTAGCAAAATGGTAGGCGATTTCATCATTTGTTAGGTAGTAGATTGTGTCGCGGGAGTAAATGACATCAAATGATTCGGCAAAAGGGATTTCATCTTTCCCTATATCCATCACCTTTGTTTCAATCGTTGGGTAGCGAAGATTAAACTCTTCAACATAAGCTTGGTTCAGGTCGACGCCTTTGCAAATACTCCCTCGTCGGTCGAATTCGATTAAATCCTCTCCGTGATTACCACCAAAACCAACTTCTAAAACGCTAAGGTTTTCAAATTTTACACCCCCAAAACCCAATAACCTGAACAATGACACATTTGGACATGCCATACTTTTGACGGCTTCCTTGTTTTTCCAATAATCGCGAGCAGGCCTCATATGTTTCCTCTTAAGTGACTATGGGCAAATGTAAAAGGCTAGAATAATTCGCCACGCTGTCAAGTAGCTTTGAAAAGTATTTAGTTAACAGTCCCCGCACATAATAAAAAGGGTACTACAATTAGAGCTAAGTCAATTTAATTAAGACAAGATGAAAAACATCGCAGTATTCACCTCGGCGCGATCCGAATATGGATTATTGAAGCCTTTGATTAATGGATTAAATCAACACAGCGAGTTCAAACTACATTTGTTGGTGGGTGGTGGACATTTTAGCCAAGAGCAAGGTTTTACAGTCAATGAGATTTTGGCGGACAACATCACTATCAGTGCCTCTTTTCCGTTTCTGATTCACGACCCAACCCCCGCCGCAGTGTCTCGGACCAATGGATTGTTGCAGCTACAAATCAGTGACTACTTTCTTAACCACCCAATTGATTTATTAATCGTGTTGGGCGACCGATCAGAGTTGATTGCAGTCGTCTCTTCAGCGCTTTTTCAATCTATACCGATTGCACACCTATCGGGCGGAGAGGTGACTGAAGGAGCTACGGACAATCAGGTCAGGCACGCCATTACTAAAATGAGCCATCTGCATTTTCCTGCAACACAAATTTACAAGGAAAATCTATTGCGGATGGGCGAGGAAGCGTGGCGTATTTGTGTTTCCGGAGAGCCGGGTCTGGATAGTATTTTATCTATGACTTTTCCCACAAAAATGGACTTTGTTAGTCAGTATCAATTGTCGCCGGATAAACCCATACTGCTCGCCACCCTGCACAGCGAAACTATTCAGCAAGCAATCGATCAGCCATTTTTGACAGCATTGATAAAACAAATTGTAGAAACAACACCTTACCAAATATTGTTTACCGCCGCGAATACTGATATTGGCGGAGCAATTATTAATGAGGCTTTAGAAAAGTTAGCACAACACTATTCGCAATTGACTTTTGTTCGTAGTTTGGGCAAAACCAATTATTATGCGGCATTGCGCTATGCTGATTTAGTTTTGGGAAATTCTTCCAGTGGATTGGTAGAAGCTCAAAGTTTCAATGTGCCGGTAATTAACATTGGATCAAGGCAGGCGGGTAGATTGCGTAACCCTAATGTTTATGACGTGCCAGTGAATGTTCATGCCACCCTGCAAGCTATGCATAAAGTAATGCAACCAAGTTTTACTAAAGAGTATCTTGGTAAAACCAATATTTACGGTGACGGCCAGGCTTGTCCCAGGATTATTAAATTTTTACAAGATCTTGATTGGTCAAGGTTATTGCTGAAGCGCTCGGTATTTTAGGTGTCCACAAAACGCTATATTGGCGGTGCTTTCGCAGCTAACGATTCCAAGAGATTTTATAGTTCATCAGGGGATTGGGAATCCTATTTCCCGTTAACAATTGGTGGGTTACAGCGTAATGATTTTGAAACGGGTGTCGATGCTTTAGCCGCTTGTTTAAAACAAATTAATGCATACGGAACTTACCCGGTATTTGTGCCGCAGCATTACTGTGCACAAACTTTGCGGCGATTGATCTTAAAATGTCCTCAAATCAGTATTTATCGATATGCGCATTTAGCCGAAATTCCTGACACTTTAGCTTGCGTCCTATGGAACCATTTTAATGGTTACGCACCGCCACCACAGTTATTATTCGCGAATCAAAACTGGCTGGTAATAGAGGATTATGTGCAAGCGGCATTTAGCCTCAATAATCCAAAAGGTGTTGCTGCGTTTACCAGTTTGCGAAAGTGGGCGGAGCTAGATGTCGCTTTTTTATATATAGCCACTCTCAATATTGTTACTGCCGAGGTAAGTAGTGAATACTTCAAAACCAAAAAACAAGCTGAAAGGGACAAGGCTATTTGGCTTGATACCGGAAATGATGCTTTGGAAAAAAAATTCTTAACGGGATTTCATCACGCAGAGAACGCCTTTAATACGGAGTCCATTCATCAGGCTAACGCCACGCAAATATTAAAAATGAAAGCTATTTCGTGGACAGGCGTTATTGAGCAACGTAGAAAAAATTTGCAGGTTTTGCGTGAGAAGTTACCCACGTTATTGTATGGGACTTTGGATACTCAAGCTCTATTTTGCATGTTGTATTTGCAAAATCGCGATGATGTTCGTCGAACCTTGGCTGACAAGGGCATATTTGCACCAGTGCATTGGCTGGATTCCAATGATTCGCAATTATCCGGCTCACTATTATCTTTACCCATAGATCAGCGTTACTCTCGAGAGGATATGGAACGCATATTAGATACCCTAAATGATGTCATTGACCATAAAATGCTATAACAACGCCTCACATTTTGAGTTCGAGCAAGACTTTGATGAAGTTTTATCCCTGCTGGATATTTACTATCTGCCAAGTTTTTTGGCAGCTGACGCATTTATGCAAGGAGGGCAATATGAATTATTTACGGTAAAAACACGTCAAGGTGTTTGGATTTATCCTTATATATTGGTACCGATTGCCGAAACGGAATGGTATGACCTGTGCTCCCCTTATGGTTATGCCGGCCCCTATTGTAATGACTCTGATTTATTTGATAATGCTGAGCAAGCGTTTTTGACTTATATACAAAACCAAAATATCGTAACTGAGTTTGTACGGTATCATTATTTATATAATGCGACTGACAGTAGACGATTTCGACATAACATAACTAATTTGGAAAATCGCACCATTGTTTTATTAAATTGCACTAAAGGAACAGAAAGTATTTGGGAAAAGTCTTTTTCTAGTACTAACAGAAACTTAGTTCGAAAACTGCGAAAAGGAGATTATCGTTGGCATTGGCGGGCTTTTCGGACTGAAGATATTGCGTTTTTTAGCGATATGTACAACGACACAATGAAACATGCCCAAGCCGCTAAATTCTATTATTTTGATCATGCTTTCTATCAACTATTGATTCAATTATTAGGCGAGAAACTTAAAATCGCCATTGTTGAAAAAGACGGCGTTATTTTCAGCGCAGCACTGTTTTTCCAGAATAGCAACATCATTACTTATTACCTTTCTGCTCGTAATTTGGATTTTCCTAAAATTACGTCCTCCAATTTTTTATTGTCCGAAGTTTCGTTATGGGCAGCAGAACGTGGATTTAAGTGGCTTAATTTTGGAGGTGGCCTCACGAGTGATGAAAAAGACAGGCTGTACCAATTCAAGCGTAATTTTTCGACAGAAACTAGCCAGTTTTATATCGGCAAGCGCATTCACAATATAGAGAAATATCAACAATTAATTGATCGCTATATAGAAGAGTATGGCGAGGAACAATTTGCAAACGTTAAACATATCCTGCAATTTTATCGAAGCTGAACTAACCCATCAGCGCCACTCGATAGCTTCCAAAGATAACATCGAATCTTCTTTTAAATCTTGTTTAGCCCTGCAGCCAATAACGGAGTCCAAAAGCAGTGGGTTAATGCCATTACCAGGACGCTTCATAGTCAAGTCGTCAAAGGTAAGCACAGCATGCTGCTTAACATCCCGAGCCAAATGAATGCTTTTTCGAGCGATATTGATATTTTTTTGTTCTGAGAGGGATGGCAACTTAATGCCGGCACCCAAGGCGTTTTCAATATTGCGGATCGCCGTTACCATTTGTTTTAATTCGCCTGGGTCTAAAGAAGCTACATGATCTGGTCCTGGCAAAGATTTATCCAGAGTAAAGTGCTTTTCAATGACCCTAGCGCCCATTGCTACTGCCGCAATAGGAACCTCAATGCCAAGCGTGTGATCAGAATAGCCCACGTTTACTCCAAAAGCTTGTTGTATCGTCAACATGGCTTTTAAGTTTACATCGGACATTGGAGTTGGATACTCAGTGTTGCAATGCAGCAAGGTGATCTGCTCTTTTACAGCGCCGTTCTTAGTAAGAATACCGAGCGCAATTTCAATATCACCTAAAGTGCTCATACCTGTCGATAAAATAATCTTACCGCCGTATTCAGCTATTTTTTTCAAATAAGGTTGGTTGTTAATTTCGCCGGACGGGATTTTCCACAAACCCATCTTTAATGACGCCAAAAAGTCGATACTTTCCAAGTCAAAGGGGGTTGATAAAAAACGAACTCCTCCGGCTCCGCAGTAGGTTTGCAACTCGCGAAAAGCATCAAAAGACAATTGCAGTTTTTTGACCATTTCAAGTTGGCTTTCATTCGAGCCAGTATTGCATTTTTGATAATCCGCTTTGGGGGCATATTTGGAAATGACTTTTTCAGCGATAAAGGTCTGAAACTTTACAGCATCAACCTTTGCAGCAACAGCAACATCAACCAGTTGTTTGGCCAGCGCCATATCACCGTTATGGTTTACACCAGCCTCGGCAATAATAAAAACTTTTGTATTCATGGAGTTTTTTAATTAGCTATATTTTATATGAGTATGATTTCTATAGAGTCGTTACACTGCTCGGGATGTTTACAACCCGTTCCATCGCCCATTCGGTGTTACTTAAATCACCGCGCAAGCAATATTGATACATAGGCAAGCGGTGCATGGGCTCCCACACCGGGCGTGTCATGACACCTTGTTGGTTTGTTGTTTGTAAAAAGGCATCACGCTGAGTTCGGTTTTCCAGCACCAGTGCATTTAACCAATAATTGCTTTGCGCATTGTTTGGTTCGTTAACGCAATGCCAACCCTGTTGCTGGCTCCAATCACGATACTTTTGCGCCAGTTGTCGTTTTTTGCTAATGAATCCCGACAAGCTTTCCAATTGCGCTACGCCTAATGCAGCATTTAAATTAGGCATGCGGTAATTAAAACCGATTTGATCGTGTTCAAATAACCAGGGATGCGGTTGTTTGGCGGTGGTGGTTAAATGTTTGGCTTGTTTTGCTAACGCTTCGTCATTGGTCAAAATCATTCCACCACCACCGGTAGTAATGATTTTATTGCCGTTAAAACTCAGTACACCTAAACGGCCAAAACTGCCGCAGTGTTGGTTTTTGTACAAACTTCCTAACGCTTCGGCGGCGTCTTCAACAACTGGGATTTGAAAGCCATCGCAAACTTGTAACAATGCGCCCATATCAATGGGATGACCAAATGTATGCATAGGTACACAAGCTGCAATACGTTTACCGGTTTGCTTATTCCAGATAGCACCGTCTCGATGTTCGGCGAACTCGTGCAGGAATGTGGCTAATGCAGAAGGCGAAAGTCCCAAAGTTGCTCTATCCACATCCACAAACACCGGCTCCGCGCCGCAATAATGGATGGCATTACAAGTCGCCACAAAGGTTAAGGATTGAGTGATCACTTCTTCACCGGACTTAACGCCAGCCAACAACAAAGCAATGTGCAACGCGGCCGTGCCGTTAACGGCTGCAATAGCGTATTTTGCTCCGGTATATTGGGCTATTTGAGTTTCAAAACGATCTACGTATTCACCAACACTGGATACAAAAGTGCTGTCGATGACATCATTCAGGTATTTTTTTTCATTACCTATAAAGCGCGGTTCGTGCAGCGGAATAAAAGCATTAGTTTGATAAATATCCCGCACCAACCGGATAAAATCGTCAAACATTGTAAATATCCGCTTTATATCTTTTTAAATTGTCGGGATTTAAAAACCACGTCACGGTTCGCCGCAGACCTTCACCTATGTCCACTTGCGAAGTAAATCCGGTTAACGATTTAATCTTGTTGTTATCACACCATAGGCGGTTAACTTCGGATTTTTCCGGGCGCAAGCGTTGTTCATCAACAATAAATTCCACGTCACTGTGCATGATTTCTTTAATTTGATTGAGGGTATCGCCGACTGATATTTCAGTGTTGGAACCGATATTGACTGTTTGCCCCACAGCTTTCTCGGATTTCGCCAACGCAATAAAGCCACGGCAAGTATCTTCTACATAATTAAAATCTCGGGTTGGCGACACATCTCCAAGTTGAATCTGTTTTTTTCCGGAAGCAATCTGGGCAATGATGGTTGGAATTACCGCCCGCGCCGATTGTCTTGGCCCGTAAGTATTAAATGGCCTGGCAATGGTTAGTGGTAAATCAAAGGCATTAAAAAAACTCATGGCCATAGCGTCAGCAGCAATTTTTGAAGCGCTGTAGGGTGACTGCGGTTGTAAGGGGTGTTGCTCGTCAATCGGTACATATTGGGCGGTGCCATACACTTCGCTGGTTGAAGTATGGATGATGCGTTTAACACCAGCGGCTTTCGCCGCCTGACAAACATTTAACGTACCTTTTACGTTGGTATCGACGTAACTCTCTGGCGCCATATAGGAATAAGGAATGGCGATTAATGCCGCTAAATGGAAAACAATGTCGATTTCTCGGCAGAGTTGCTGGCAAAAATGCGTATCGCGAACATCGCCGGTGATGACTTGAATGTTATTTTTACAGGCCACATCATCCAACCAACCCCAGGAATTAAATGAGTTATATTGCGCCAGCGCCCTGACTTGATAACCTTGCACCACCAACATTTCCACTAAGTGTGAACCGATAAAACCATCTGCGCCGGTCACCAACACTTTTGCTGTCATTGCAATAATCCCTGTTTGGCTAGTGCTTCTGCCATGGCCCAATCTTCTGGTGTATCAATATCCAAACTCATCACCGCATTCATCAGCAACGGCACCGTGTGTTCAGGGTAAAACGATTTGCACTCCTGCAAAGCTAAGGTCTTACATAAATACATTGCGCCATTGGGGGTAAGCAACGGTTTTATCTCCTGACGGTTGGTTTGCATGGCTTTCTCTGTGCTTAATGGCTTCAAAAAACCGTCATCACTATGAAAAAGCGTGGTTAAATCCCGGTAAATTTCTTTACAACCAATCACCGCGTCAACTTGTGGTTGCGACAGTAGTTCTAAAGCTTGCTTAATTATAGTTGAGCTACGAAAAGGTGAAGTCGGTTGCAATAACATCACTTGCTCGGGATGATAGCCGTGTTCGTTAGCAAACCATTGCAAGGCGTGACCTATCGCCGCCATGGATGAAGTCTGGTCTTGGGCTAGCTCAGCGGGGCGCAAAAAAGGTGTTTGTAAACCAAATTGATTGGCAACTTCCGCATAGCGTGCCGAGTCTGTGGATACAATCGCCAGACTATCCAGGCATTGAGCTTGCAGAATCGCTTGTGCAGTCCAAGCTAACAACGGCTTACCCGCCAATAGCTTGATGTTTTTATCCGCAATGCCTTTAGAACCACTGCGTGCCGGGACAATAATAAGAGTTTTTACAGTCATGTGTTTTAGTCCATGGACCAATTTAATTAAGTTGTCGCCAGGATTTTCGGTTAACGCTTCGGATTGTGTGCGCAGCCAGGCAATTTTTAATAGACGGCATGCCACTTTTTGACTGGCTTCCTGTCACTGAGCATAGTCTAAAACTAAGAAAAATGACTCGCATCGCCATGTTTTTCATTAGACGGCTTATTTGCAAGGCAAATGATGCAGAACTGTTCAATTGAATTAGGGAAGACGGCTTGTTTCCGTTTGTGGCGAATAAGCTTTTATTAAACAGGAAGTGTATTTTTAGATCGCGCGACGCCATCTTAATCATTCGCGCGGGCATTTATCTGTCATGTTTAATTTGCTGCCAGCCGGCAAATACACAGTCTGCTGTGTATTTAGGCGACGAACCGGCCGATCAGCAACTTAAAATCAGTAATAGCGCTGTTTAATGGCTTGTGCCAACTGATGAACAGCCATAGCGTATTTATTGCTGTTATTGTATTTTTTGATCACTTTAAAATTAGGATAAACTCGCCAGAATTCATCGCCTTCATAGGTGCTCAGTTCAATAACAGACGAATCGTCAGCGGGCGCTGCCGGACTGGTAACTGGACTCCTGAATTGCCATCCGCTACGCGAAAAATAATGTGCAACGCTTCCAATAGCATCTTTAGGGTGCCAAAGGTCACGGCGACCATTATTGTCGAAATCCACTGCTAACTTGCGAAAACTACTGGGCATAAACTGACCTAAACCCATCGCGCCTGCCCATGATCCCACAGGTTCACGGGGCTGGTAACCTTCCTCCCTAGTCATCAGCAAAAAATTCTCTAACTCGGATGTGAAGTATTTGCTTCGTCGGTATGTGTCAAAAGCCAGAGTGGTCAACGCATCGAAGATACAAGTTTTGCCAATATTTTTACCGAAATAAGTTTCTACGCCGATAATGCCAACAATGTATTCCGGGTCAACGCCATAGGTAGTACTAGCTCTCTCAATAGCATCGGCGTTATTTCGCCAGAATTCGACGCCGTTACTGATGTGATCCTCAGTTAAAAATTTATCGCGATAACGCGTCCAACTGCCTGGTCGCGTTTTTGTTGGACCATAGGAAGGTGTTGGATTTTCTAAACGAATGACAGAGTCTAATCGCCGCGCTTGTGAGAATAAGCTATCGAGATAGTTTTCAGAAAAGCCATGCTTGTGCGCCATGTGTTGAATAAAATTTCTTACCGCAATGTAGTCCGCATAATTTCTGCCAAATTGATCGACTGAGTACTCAGAGAAGTCTGATGAACCTGGGTTAGTCGAACTATAACGCGGTACGGGCTTAAGCATTGGCCGTGGAAGCGTTTGCTTAGCGACACTTGCAGATTGTGGCTGGTTTTTATGGCCTGGATACTCTGAATGGTAAGTTTTCGGCTCGCTGGCACAGCCAACCAGAAATATTGCTACAGATAACTTTAGTATTCGTTTGTAATAAGCCTTTTTCACGGAAATGTCTCTTGAGTTCTTCGGTGTTGTTAATCAATTGAATTAGCAAATTGCCTCATCAATCGAAGTATTTTTGTGCCTGATTTTCGGAAGGCGACGTGTAATCGTCAACGTATCTTAACGTTGGCATTTTAGCGCGGATAGGATAGATTGGTTGCCGTTTTTATTCTATCTTTGCCTAATATGAATATAGTCCAACATTGGTTAAATGGCATTACTCATATCCCTTCACCTAACTGGGATGAAAGAGTCGATGCCGAAGATATTTCCTTGCTGGTTGTTCACTGCATCAGTTTGCCGCCGGGGGAATTTGGTGGCGATTATATCGACGAATTATTTTGTAACCGGCTTAATCCTGATGATCATCCTTATTTTAAGGAGATTCATCAGCTCAAGGTATCTGCGCATTTATTGATTAAACGTGACGGCAGTTGTGTGCAATATGTGCCTTTTAATAAACGCGCTTGGCATGCAGGAGTCTCGATTTATGAGGGGCGTGAACGGTGCAACGATTTTTCCATAGGCATTGAACTTGAAGGCACGGAAACTATGGCATATACCCTGACTCAATATGAGCAATTAGCAAAGGTGATAACCACGTTGCTTAACACCTATCCCAAGCTATCAAAGCAGCGCATCGTTGGCCATAGCGATATAGCACCGGGGCGGAAAACCGATCCAGGGGCGTCGTTTGTGTGGGCCAATCTTTTTAACGCAGCGGCAATGATTAACACAAAGAAGGTTTAAAGTTTATTACAACGAAGCCTTCCGAGTTATTTGTACTGTACCTGCTGCTAAACAGGCACAGTACATCTAGATTGTTGAGCCTAAAGCTTATAAAAGAAACTCAACAGGGGGTGATGTTTTTTACTTTGCAGTTACTCGGACATCAATACGACGATTTTGTTGGCGACCCTCTTCGGTTTCATTGCTTGCAACCGGATGATCACTACCAAACCCTTCAGCGTCCAGGCGAGCTGCATCGATACCCAGGGCGACTAATGCATTTTTAACTGCTGTTGCGCGTTCCGCAGACAAAGTCAAGTTAGCTTTTGCATCGCCGGTATTGTCAGTATAGCCGCCTATTTTTATGGTAACGGCCGGGAAAGCTTTTAATATTTCGGCAATATTGATTATTTGTGCATTGGATTCTGGTCTGAGCGAAGCCTTAGCCGTATCAAAGGTTATGCCGTCCATGGTAAACCAGGTGTCTTTATCAACTGCGAGGCTGGTATCCTCAATAAAGCCGATTAACTTGTTCTCTATACCTTCTTTTGCGGCTTTAATTGCAAAACCAGAACTCAGTGTTTTTTCGAAGAAATCACTTACTTTTTCAACAACAGGAGCAACAACTTCAGGCACTGATACTGCAGGTGCCGCAGGTTGTTGGATACTTGCTTCGGGCGCTGTGGCAGTTTGCGGTGGCTTAAAGTATTTTAAGAAGCCCCAGCCTAAAGCAAATAGCAGTGGTAATAATAACCACGGCAACCAGCTAAAACCGCTTGATTCTTCTTCAACAACGCGTGATGAAGCCGCTGAAGCTGTTTTGCCTAAGTCGCTTAAACCCGCCATGCCAAGAATACTGCCCAATCCGGCAGGTAAGAAATTCTTCAAAAAACCGCTCTGGCTTGCCAGAAAGCTTGCTAACCCCGCAGCACTGGTAATTCCTTGTGCTTTAGCCGTTTTGCCAATGACGCCAAAAACCAATGGCATCAATAAGCCCAGTAGTGAATTCGACGAAGTTTTGCTGATGCCACTTGCGTTTGCAACCAAATTGGCAACACCATCGACTTTATTTCCTAGTACGGAGCTCAACAATGTCGCACCGGTCGATAACAGCTTACTCGTGCCCTCTCCACCAGCAAATGCACCAACCAAATTAGTGAGAATGCCACCATCATGACCACCCTGGCTTAATAAATTAAAAATCGTACTCGCGCCCTGTGAATCGGCACTTTTATTCATCAAACCGGCTAGAATCGACGGGATAGCGCTGCCTAAAGCGGAAGTGGTGTTTTGGGGGGATTCACCCAAAAATCCCGCCAGCGTTGAAACGACATCATCCGAAACATTTTCTTTTATTAAATCTAATAAGTTAATTGACATGCAACTTCTCCTGATTAATTTTTAGGTTGACACATCTACTAGGCGTGTCGCCCAGTAATGTACCAGTTAGTTATTGGTTTGTTAATCAATATCGAGTAAAGAACAGTGGTGCTTAACTTGATTCATCCACTCAATTTCAACTTGAGTACAATCTACGATTTGGTGAAGAAATTTGGATGCTGTTAGCGCGCAAGATTTATAGGGCCGAAGTAAGCCGTGGTTTGGCAAGTTTTTCAGTGGTACAAAAAAATAGCCTTGTGTACAATAGCCTTTCAAAATCAACCCCCTTCAACAATATCGGCTATGCCGCCAACGCCAATTTTTGCTGTCCTCCAGGCACAATGTGCGCACATCATCATAAATAAGGAAATAATATGGAACACAATACGTTAAAACTAGGAATCGCCGGATTCACCTACTCTGACTTATATAACTCGGCACGATTGAAAGACTTATTAGAAGTTTTCGATGCTTCGGTTAAACACCATGATCATGAGCTTTTCAGCCAATATCTGGCTTACCGTCAAAGCCAGGGCGAAGGTCTTGGCGCAGAGGAAGTGTCTGATTTGTTAGTGCGAATGGGGCCTTATCTAGGAAAATTTGTTGCCACGCTTTTTAACGTTACTGAGCAACATCAAGAGCAAGCGGCCAAAATTAAGAACGAAATTGATACTATTTTTACGTATAAAAACGAAGTTGTTGAGAAACTGAGTTTAGCCTTTAAAGATGAAGATATTAACCAATGGGATGCGACTGCTATTGAAAGTCGATTTGAGTTATTGGTTAATGCAGGCTTTCCTGAAGCTAGCGAAAACAAAGACCCTGAGCACCGCATAGCCACTGTGGGGGCAACCATTGGTCTACTCTCCAAAAATTTCAAGTTGATCGCTAAAGGCAAAGACAGCGACTACGACAACGCCGAACAAATTGTCCAGGGTTTGCGCAATAAATTGGCGGCGCACAACAAGGCTGCGACAGAGTTCAATGCAATCATTACGAATCATGATTCAGCCGAGTTTGTCGCCGGTTTGATGGATGTTGTTCAGCGTTGGAGTGCGCTTGCCCAACAAAACAAGGCGTTAACCGGCAAATGGCTGAGCTTTAAATTTCCAGAAAAGCGCGATTTTGAACAATTGGTTGAGCATGATGTGGTTGATCATGGCGAATACAGTGCCTGGATGGGTCCGCAAAGTCATCGCCGTCGCCGTGACGGTTTTAAGTTGACCGATCCGCGCTATAACGAACGACAAGTGTTATCTGAAGTTAATCATTGCATTTATTGCCATGAACGCGATACCGATTCCTGCTCCAAAGGTATGCGTAATAAAAAAACCAATACCTTTAAAGTCGATCCGCTAGGAGTAACGACTACTGGTTGTCCGCTGGATGAAAAAATTTCTGAAATGCATTTGGTTAAACGTCGCGGCGACAATATCGGCGCTTTAGCGATTATCATCATTGACAACCCAATGTGTCCCGGCACCGGTCATCGTATTTGTAACGAATGCATGAAAGGATGTATTTATCAAAAGACCGACCCGGTCAACATCCCACAAATTGAAACCAATGTGCTAACCGACGTGTTGTTCATGCCTTACGGTTTTGAAATCTACAGTTTGTTGACGCGTTGGAATCCGCTTAACGTTAAACGCCCTTACATGCTGCCTTACAATGGCAAAAATGCCTTGGTAGTCGGCTTGGGGCCATCCGGCTACACCATGAGTCATTATTTGCTAAACGAAGGCTTTGGCGTAGCGGGCATTGACGCCTTAAAACTGGAGCCATTGCCCATTTCACTAACCGGCGACGAAAATAATCTACCCACGCCTATTGTTGATTTTAAAGAGCTCTACGAAGATTTGGATCAACGCATTCTGGCTGGTTTCGGTGGTGTTGCGGAATACGGTATTACTGTTCGTTGGGATAAAAATTTCCTAAAAGTCATTTATCTGACTTTACAAAGACGCGCCGCGTTTCAAGCTTATGGTGGTGTGCGTTTTGGTGGCACTATTACCATCGACGATGCTTGGGACATGGGTTTTGACCATATTTGTATCGCCTCTGGTGCCGGTCAACCGACCATTATTAACTTAGAAAACAATTTGCTGCGCGGTATCCGCAAAGCATCCGATTTCCTAATGGGCTTGCAATTAACCGGTGCAGCCAAGTCCAAGTCATTAGCCAATTTACAAGTGCGTTTGCCTGCAGGTGTGATTGGTGGAGGCTTGACCGGAATTGATACTTGTACCGAATTAATGGCTTACTATCCCATTCAAGTCGAAAAAGTCCTGACCCGTTACGAAAAGCTGGTCAGCATTCACGGAGAAGTAAAAGTTCGTGCTCGCTACGATAAAGAAGAAACCATCATTCTTGACGAATTCTTAATACACGGAAAAGCCATTGTCGCTGAACGTCAGCGCGCTAAACAAGCTGGTGAGCAACCTAATTTCCAACCGTTATTGCAAAGCTGGGGCGGTGTGACACTGTTCTACCGCAAAGGCATGAAAGATGCCCCCGCCTACCGGCAAAACCATGAAGAAATTAACGAAGCCTTACAGGAAGGCATCGGCTTAGCGGAAGGCATGAGTCCGAAAGCGGCTATTCCGGATGAATACGGTCATCTTAAAGCGGTCGAATTTGAAAAAATGACCTTGGTCGATGGTCGTTGGGTTAATGCTGGCAATACCGTGGTACCTTTGCGCAACCTATATATTGCCGCAGGCACTTCGCCCAATACCATTTATCAAAACGAATACCCTGAAACGTTTACTATGGATAAGCATTTCTTCCAACGCTACGAGCCGGAATGGAGTGGTGAGCAAGTTAGTCTGGTTGCTATGGCTGACGAAGCAGCGCCTAAACTAGGCAAACCGGCGCCGTTAACATCGTATCAAAAAGACGGTAAATTTATCAGCTTCTATGGTGACAACCACCCGGTATACGCCGGCAACGTGGTCAAAGCCATGGCTAGCGCCAAGCATGGCTACCCTTATGTGGCTCAGCTGTTCGCCAAAGAATTAGCAGCGCTAAATCCAAGTGATCAGGGCAAGCGCGATGCGGATCTGAAAAAATTGTTCAAAAACCTGGATGAATCTTTTAAAGCGACTATTGTTGCCATCAACCGGTTAACACCGACCATTATAGAAGTGGTGGTTAAAGCGCCGTTGGCTGCTAAAAAATTCCATCCAGGCCAATTTTATCGGGTGCAAAATTTTGAGGCCTTAGCACCGATAGTCGAAGGTACTGCGTTAGTTTGCGAAGGTTTAGCGCTAACCGGCGCCGAAGTTAACAAGGAAAATGGCACCATTTCCCTAATTGCTTTGGAAATGGGCTCGTCATCACGACTCTGCGCCACCTGGAAAATCGGCGACCCGCTTATTATTATGGGTGTAACCGGCACGCCAACCGATATTCCAAGCGGTCAAACCGTGTTATTACTCGGAGGTGGTTTAGGTAATGCAGTGTTATTTTCTATTGGCAAAGCCCTGCGCGCTGCCGGTAATAAAGTCATTTATTTTGCCGGCTACAAATACACCCAGGACCGCTTCAAAGTTGAAGACGTTGAAGCTGCGGCTGATGTGGTAGTTTGGTCGGTTGATAAAGGTGAAAATGTGCAAGCCTTTACACCAACAAGACCGCAAGATAAATCCTTTGTTGGCAATATCTTGGAATGTATGGTGGCTTATGCAACAGGCGAGTTAGGCGAACAAACGATTTCCCTGGCGGAAATCGATCACCTGATTGTTATCGGCTCAGACCGTATGATGGCGGCAGTAAAAAGCGCTCGGTTCGATGTGTTAAAGCCGTATTTGAAAAAAGCCCATCACGCCGTTGGCTCAATCAACTCCCCGATGCAATGTATGATGAAGGGAATTTGTGCACAATGTCTATGCAAACATAAAGATGAAGCGACCGGTAAGGAGTACTTTGTGTATTCTTGTTACAACCAAGACCAAGATTTAGATAAAGTCGACTTTCCGCATTTGAATGCACGCTTGAGACAAAATACGGTACAAGAAAAGCTATCTAACTTATGGCTGGATTATTTATTAGAAAAACAAAACGAAACTGTTTAAGAGAGCATTGAACAAATTGGTTCGTTCGTGGTGATCTTGCTGAGCCATGAACGAATCAGCACATTTATCTAGGGGTTGCCACCTATCCAGAATACTCTGGTCTCAAGGAGATGTTGGAAGCTTTGGCTTAATTTTCAGGCTTACTGTAAAACAAATTTAAGTCCAATCAACATTAATAGCGAAGCTAACACCGGTCGCAAATATTTCTCTGGAATTTTAGCGCTCAAATGACTACCAATCCAAATCCCGGGCAAAGAGCCGATAAGCAAACTGCCTAACAAAACCACGTCGACATTTCCTAAGCTAAGATGGCCAATGCCAGCAACGGCAGTTAACGGAATGGCATGGGCTAAGTCGGTACCAACAATTTTTAAGGTTGTCATTTTTGGGTAGAGGAATAACAATGCAACCGTACCCAAAGCACCTGCGCCAACAGACGATAGGGTAACCAACACGCCCAGAACCGCTCCGATGAGAACCGTAGCCGGTATTTGCAAATGCTTAAATCTACCTGCATTTTTCGGATTGCTATGTTCATCATCAATAGGCGCAATGCTAGCGGCTCTCCGCAACAATATGCTGCGCACCAGTAGTGAGGAGGCCGTTAATATTAGCGCGATGCCTAACGTGAAAGTAATCGCACCAGTAGTTTCCTTGCCTACATCCATTAAATGTTTTAGCACATATAAAGTGATACCAGCCAAAGGCAAACTGCCCAACGCCAGCCAGCCAACAATTTTCCAGTCGACTGAGCCATGCTTGCCATGATGAACCCAAACACCGCCCGTTTTGGTAATAGCCGCAAATAGCAGATCAGTACCAACTGCCACTGCCGGTTTAAAACCAAATAGGAAAACCAGCAGTGGCGTCATCAATGATCCGCCGCCCACGCCGGTAATGCCAACCAGCAATCCAACAGAAAATCCAGAAACAATATAGGCAAAATCCATAAAGCGATCCTTGGTGAGGGTACGTTCAAAAAGGCCGCCACTATAGCAGTTAATTTACAAAGCTCTAATGACGAATTAGCATATCGTTATCTAATTTTGGCATGGTTAAGCAGCAAAAGTAACGTTGTTAAATAAGTAGCGCGTTTATAGTGGTACAAAGATGCTGAGGGTTAGCCCAGATGCGGATCAACAGATTGCACCAATGATGACATAGCGAAAAGTAAGCAGCGCTATAAGTGCAAGTCATGCGGATATGGACAAAGCACTGGAGTAGCTGCTACGGACAAAGCAGGATTCCCTACAGTTGTACGTTGAGGGCCTGGTTTCCATTCTAATGCATGGCCCTTGAAATGCAGCCATGTGGTTGTGTTCAACTGGATCAGGACGCCCAAGACACCCGACGAACGCTCTGGAATTCAATCAAAAATAACGACATAACCGATCAAAAATCCCAAACTTATACGGTCGAGGGCTACAACAATCTCTGCGGCGCTGCACCTCTATTTTTAAAAAACATATTATTATCAATATTTTATGAATTTTTCAGAGGTAGTTCAGTAGCATTTATCCATGCTTAATAGCGAATACAAATGTTGAGTACTATTTATCGTTGGAGCTCACACAAGTGTAAATTCTATCGCTAATTTGTACCAAATGGCAATTTCTTAGCCATTTCTACAGCGCTAATCTGTATTAAAAACACGATTATTTTGTACCGATTGTGAATTCTACTACTATTGTGTACTGGAGAGGTGCCATATGCCAGTTCGTAATATCCCAAAAAATTATCGTAACGTTACCGGAATTGCCGCCCATCGGAAAGCCGACGGTCTGGCTATGTTCGAATCAACCCTGGAAAGGGACTTTATTAGCTTGTTGGAATTTGACCCAGCCGTTGAATCTTTTGAGGTTCAGCCAGTGAAATTTGACTGGATAGATAACAATGGTAAGCCAAGAAAATATACCCCTGATGTTCTTGTTACTTATAACGTGAACGGGCATCAAAAAAGAATTTTATATGAAGTTAAATACCGATCTGAACTGACTGAGAAATGGAACGAACTCAAGCAGAAGTTTCGAGCAGCTGTCCATTATGCTCGCTTGCAGGGTTGGCGTTTTAAGATAGTGACGGAAGTAGAAATCAGAACGCCCTTTTTGCAAAATGTAAAATTTTTAATCCCAGCTATGCGACAAGTGCCTGTTGAATCCCATATGGATTTGTTGTGCAACAAAATTCAACAATTACGGACGACTACTCCCAAGGAGCTTATTAGCGCTATATTCGAAGATGAATGGAATCAGGCGGGGATTTTATCAACACTTTGGTATCTAATTGGCTCAAATCAAATTGGCGCAAATTTAGAAAGTAAACTGACCATGGCGAGCACACTTTGGAGCATAGAAGAATGAGTTTGCCAGGAAAAATGCTGAAAATTGAACAGGGTGCAGCGGTTTTCTTTCGTCAAAAGCCTCATCATATTACACATGTAGTTGATTTGAATGAAGTACTAATTATCGATGACGAAACGCAAAAAATTCTCCAAGTAAAAATCTCTGAATTAACAACGATACCGGCTGATGGTCCTGCCAAAGTCAAACAGGATTTGGTATTAGTGGAAGATAAATCATGGGGTGTTGCAACCCAGCGATTTAACATCATAAAACCGCTGCTTGGTAAATCAGGGCGGAAACGCCAAGACGTGATTGATAGAGCAAAAGAGTTCAAGCTGCACGAGAATACAATTTATGGTTGGATTCGAGATTATGAAAATTCATTGTTATTGTCGGCGTTATTGCCTAAAAGTAGAAGCGATAAAGGCGAAAAACGGCTACCAGAAGAAGTGGAAGTCATAATGAAAAACACCATTGAAACTCAATACCTAAGCAAGCAACGGAAATCAAAACAAAAAGCTTGTTTAGAAATACATAAACTTTGCAAAAATGCCGGAATCACTCCGCCTCACAAAAATACTATATACAATCGAATCAAAGAGCTGGATGCTGAGTTCGTTATGTCTAAGCGCCACGGTAAAAAACAAGCGAATCAAGTCTATTCACCTATAGAAGGTAGCTTCCCCGATGCTAATTGGCCTTATGCCGTTATCCAAATAGACCATACAAAAATAGATATCATTTTGGTTGACGATCTTCACCGTAAACCAGTCGGTAGACCTTGGATTACATTAGCAATTGACGTATTTAGCCGCATGGTCGCTGGATTTTATGTATCGTTCGATCCACCTGGCGCAATGTCAACTGGGCAATGCGTTACGAATACAATATTACCTAAGGATGCTTGGTTGGCTAAGCACAATATTCATGGTGAATGGCATTGCTGGGGAATACCGGACATGCTGCATATGGACAATGCAAAAGAATTTCGTGGCACTATGCTAAAGAGAGCCTGTCAGGAATATGGCATTGACATCGAGTGGCGACCAGTGGCTAGACCGCATTTTGGTGCGCATATTGAACGATTGATGGAAACATTCGGAACCGAAATACATGAATTACCAGGTACTACTTTTTCAAACACGCAACAACGTGGTGATTACGACTCTGAAGGAAATGCGGCTATTACCCTGGCGGAATTTGAAGAATGGTTGGTGACATTTATTGTGAATGTTTACCACAAACGTTTTCATTCTGGAATTAATATGGCTCCTATAGAAAAATACCGGCAGGGTATCTTTGGCTCTAGTGAATCTCCTGGGCGAGGTTTGCCATCAAGGATGGTCGATGAAGAACGGTTAAGACTGGATTTAATGCCATATAAGGAGCGCACTATCCAAGACTATGGGGTTTTAATTGATAAAGTACATTATTATCACGATGTTGTTCGTCATTGGATAAATGCTCCCGATCCTCAAAAGCCCAAAGATAAAAGGAAATTCATGTTCAGGCGCAATCCAATGGATATTAGTGTCATATGGTTTTTCGATCCTGAGTTACATTGTTATTACCAACTCCCATATCGGGACACATCATTACCGCCAATTAGTATTTGGGAGCTACGCCAGGCAACGCGTCTTGCAGAAGCCAATGGGCGCAAAAATATCGATGAGCGGGCAATTTTCGAAGCCTATGACCGAATGCGTGAAATTGAAGACCAAGCAAAAGCTAAAACTTCAGCGGTACGTCGCGCGGCTCAACGTCGAAAATCAAGCCAGGAATCGGTCAAAGCAAGCCCTATTTCACAGCAAGCACCGCCAGTAACAGTACAAATTGAGGTTCCAGTGATTCTGCCATTTGAGGAAATGGATGACCTCACATGAGTCACCTTAATGAGTCAACGGTCAAGTTTCTGGAGCTTAGCACTGAAGAACGGATTGAGCGTATCCGTTCTAATCGCTGGATTGGGTATCCGATGGCAAAAAAAATTATGGATAAACTGGAAGATTTATTGGTTTACCCTCATTCGCACCGTATGCCGAACTTGCTGGTAGTCGGTGATACGAACAATGGGAAAACCATGCTACTTCAGCGCTTTTGCTCTGCACACCCTGCGAGTGAAAACCCAGATGGACAAGGTGTTATCGTGCCGGTGCTATTTGTACAGGCCCCGCCCGCCCCTGATGAAGGGCGTTTTTACAATGCAATTCTGGAGTTATTGTTTGCTCCCTATAAACATAATGACAGGGTGGATAAAAAACAATTCCAAGTCATAAAGCTATTGAAGTATGTGGGGTTACGTATGCTTGTCATTGATGAGATTCACCATATTCTGGCAGGCAACTTAAACAAACAGCGTGCATTTCTGAATGTAATAAAGTATTTGGGTAATGAATTGCAAATTCCTATTGTTGCCGTTGGAACAAAGGACGCGTTTCGGGCCATCCAAACTGATCAACAGTTATCAAATCGCTTTGAACCGGTATTGTTGCCTCGCTGGAGTTTTGACACGGATTTTCTGCGGTTATTGGCAAGTTTTGAGCGCATGCTGCCATTGAGCCAGCCATCGGTACTACATGAAACGGCATTATCTACGAAGCTGTTTTCAATGAGTGAAGGTTATATTGGTGAGTTGTCGAAATTGCTGATTTCAGCTGGTGTTTATGCGATTCAATCTGGAAGGGAAAAAATTGATGAGAGCGTTCTAAAATCAATCGGTTGGGTATCTCCATCCGATAGGAAAAAGCAAATAGATCGCGGAAATTAAGTATGATCACGGGGAAGTTATGGCCCGCTCATCCACATCCATATCATGACGAGCTGCTATCGTCTTGGTTAGTTAGGATAGCCCATGCGAATGGCGTGAAAGTACAAACTTTTTGCACGCATGAATTTAGGGGCGATAAAGAAGTCTGGAATAGGGATGTTGATCGACTGGCTCCTGCTTGGTTAGTTGAAGCAATGGCGTTAAAAACCGGCACAGCGCTCCATAGAGCATGGGACACTACATTGCTTGGGTATGAGGGCAAACTTTACGATAGATACCATTCAGCTTCTCAGTTACGCTGGATTTTGCCATTACAGCTATATCATCGTAAGCGCCGTGGTTACGGTATCCAATATTGTCCTAGCTGTTTAGCTGAGACCTGTGAGCCTTATTATCGAAGATCGTGGCGTGTTGCACTATTTGCCTTTTGTCCTAGACACGATGTTTTGTTATTGGACCGTTGCCCCAATTGTGGTGCAGGGATTGCGTTTCATAGATTGGAGCTTGGTAAGCCTAACATCGTTGATACGGTTTCTTTACAGTGTTGTTGGGCTTGTGGGTTTGATTTAACTTTGGCTCAGGCAATTACTTTGATGCCATGTGACGATCAACTCTATAGCACATGGCGAGAGGTGCTAGATTTAATTGAAAATGTGGGTAACTTTTCTGACAGTTATGATTACACGATACTGGCTGTTCTGCATCATTTATGCGCTGTGATGGTTTCAATCAGAAGTGCCCCAAAGTTAATGCCGTATGTTCAAAAAATGTTGAACCAAACGCCTATCATCATTGATAAACAGCGAATAATCTTTGAGCAACGCTCGTTGATTGAGCGACACCATGTTTTGGAACTTGCTTGGTGGTTACTTGGCGATTGGCCTTTTAGGCTTGAAGCGGCTTGGAAAGATAAGGTAGTTCGCTATAACATTTTAGAGAAAGACTTTGAAGATGCGCCTGAGTGGTATCTTAATGTGGTGGAACGATTTGTTGGGCATAAAGCAATTCGGTTGTGAATAGCCATTATTGTAAAAGGTTAATACCAGAATCAAAAACCTTGAGGACAATAACGCAAAGCCAACCAAAGAACTGACCGCCTTACGCCAGCATCATGTGGCACAAAATCCAGGCTCTATATTCATCGATAGGCTCATCTGTTATCCTAAGAAACGGAAAACAGGCCGACGCATTATCAACATGGCTGACCGCCTCATCACCAGAATATCCGGAATTATGTAGCAACCGCACAAGATTTAACTAACTGAATTATATACCATATTCTCATTTTAGGCGGGAATATGGCAGAATCGCACGTAGTATCTGGTCTGGTGGCTAAGCGTTCGGAGCTGGTTGGTCAGATCGAAAAGCTCCAAGACGAAATAGCCGAAATTAGGGCATTGATGGACTGCATAGACGGTTCGATTAAGTTGTTCGATCCAGACTACGACCTACGCACCATCAAAGGCAAGCGCACCAACAAGACTAACGGCTACCTCAAGCACAGCGGTTTGCCTTAGACACACTACGAGCAGCCGGTAAACCAATCTCAAGCCGTTACATCGTAAACGAAATCATCAAGCGCAAGAACATCACCGTCAAGCAAAATACCGTTCACACCATCCAAAAGCTTGTATTAGGCTCACTACACAACCTCGAAAAACGGGGGATCGTTAAATCAGCTAAGAACGAGGATGGGAGTCGGAGTCAGATTAAGTTTTGGGTTGTTTAGTCTTTCTAACATAATAAAGATAACTTTTACCGTTAGAAGTATTTATAATACTTTATCGTGCATAAGCATATAAAACAGACAAGCATGAAAAACTATTTATTTGAAATGCTGTTATTTACAACTATAATGTATATGCGTGAGTAAATCCTAGATAAACCGCGACGCACAGTGTGTATCGTAAACGCCTTGTAAAGGCGTCGGCTCTGGGGATCACGCTTTTTTTTGCCTAAAATTTAATTTCATGAATGGAAATCTACTTAGATGAAAGCGGCGATCTTGGATGGACTTTTACCCATCCATATCGACAAGGAGGATCGAGCAGATACTTAACAATAGCTAGTTTGTTGGTATCGGCAAATAAAAAACACCTACCTAGTCGAATCATTAGAGATTCGTATAAAAAATTTAGTTGGCCGACTCACATTGAGAAGAAATGGTCTCAAATGAGAAAAAATGAAAGGATTTGGTTTGCAAAGCAAGCAACATTACTCCAATCAAATTACCCTAAAGATATTAAGTATATTTCGATAACTGTAAAAAAGGAAAATGTTCAACCACACATCAGATGTGATTCAAATAAGCTTTACAATTATATGATTGGGCTTTCGCTTCTGGATGAAATGAGTGCGCATAGTGCTATAACTTTTGTGCCTGATCATCGTAATGTTAAAGTGGCAAGCGGTAATAGCTTGCATGATTACTTGCAAACAAAGTTATGGTTTGATAAACAATCAACTACGATTTTGACTACGCAGCCATGCAATAGTGCGACTAGTAAAAATGTTCAATTTTCTGACATGCTTTCTGGCATTGTTCAAGGCCATTTTGAAGACGGAAATTCAAAGCCTTGGGATGAGATTAGACAAAATATTAGCTATAAGACGTTATTTTTTAATGATAATTTCCTAAGCCGCCAACCTCTCTTCCTTCCGCTTGTTGCCCTGCCAATACTCGCACCAGTCGCGGTTAGTCTGTGTATTAGCGCACTTGGTCAGAATGTCCTTAAAGATTTCACCGTTAGCCATTTGTAAACGTACAAAAAAGTATCATACTTTTAAAAAACTAACCTATTGATTTTTAATCAACTTGGTTTTTTCTCAGTTTTTAGAAAACTATCATACTTTGACCTATGTTTTTACCTAATTTTTTAAAATCACAACAAGAAAGTATCATCCTAAATAACAGGGAGTCCTTGATATTCCTGGGCTTTTAAATTTATCTGTCGAAAAAGCCGCCTAGAAGTATGATAGTTTTTTGTAAAGTACGATACTTTGTTGCAAAGCTACACCGGGGGCTGCCCATTTTTTGAGATCATGCAAAAAGCCGCATGATCTCAAAAAATCGGGCACTCGGAATAAGTTCCGCGCAAAACTTCCATATTGGTTTGGCAAATATCAGGCCAAGACGGGTTGCCTTCTTCATCAAACCAACAAATATTTATTTCACGATCGGTACAGAGATAATCTGTTATCCAAGGAATCGACGTTGGGTTTTCTGGAAGCACTAGGCAAAGAGAAATATTTTTATCGTCTATCGAATTACGGTAACGGTAGCGGTATTCATAAAGTTGACTTAAGCCTTTCCTGATTTGCTCTAACAAGCTTTCCCCGCCGCTTTTCATCTCAAAAATAAACGAACCATCACCCGGTATTTTTGCGAACAAATCAATGTGATCATTTTCTTGAGGACTTGCACCAATGCCACGAAGCCAGCTTTCCATTAAATCAATAAGCTCTTTGTGAGCTAAATTTCTCCTCTGTCGCTTTATCCTCGTTAGCTCTGGGTCTGCAAGCTCTTTTCTCCTGTCATAGGGTTTTAGCATTGGAGGTACACCTGTTCGAGGCCTAAATGGATAAACTTCGGCAACTGGCAGAGGTAAAACGGGTGTTTCTCCTTCAATAGCTGATTCAATCGGCATAGCTTTTTCCATAGCCGTGTCTTTTGTAAGAGCCTCAACAATATGAGATGGAAGCATCCTAACCCCGTCGAAATATCGCCCCCACTCTGCGCTTGCAATAACCTCTTGCAAGTCTTTTTCGTTATCGCAACCATCAAACCCATTAAATTCATTGCTAATACTGGCTATTGCTTCTAGTTGTTGAACAAGCTGATTTCTATCAGCTTCATTCACGCCGTTTCGAAGTCGAACATGACCTTGACCAAGCAAAAAAATTTCTGTGTGTCTAAGCGTATGAAATCGGCTTTCATAATTGGCAGGGAAGCCAAGCCTATTATTGCGAATATCATCAAGCGCGGTAACAATATCACTGAGTAACGGAAGCGCTCTTTTGTTGATCAAGGAGCAATTGGCTAAGCCAAATATTTCATTATAAGAAACCGCAGCGCTAAGGACACTAGTCCCGCGAAGATATGCATCAGCTTGAAGAGCAACAGCAATAGTTCTAACAGGGGAAAAATGAATCCCTTGGTTTATAAAATCTAAAGTTCTATCTCTTGTATTGGCTTGAATTCTAAGCTTGTTAGTGTGGCTTTTGTAAGCCGCACCCATTGCGCTCGGATATTGAAACAAAGGAAGCTGCAAACGAAGGAAAGAAGCAATATCTGGTTCTTCTTTTATCAAAAACCGCTTAGCAGTTTCGGTGATACGAACAACCCAGCCAACAGGGGATGTTTCCAAATAATAAAGGCCAAGATATGCAGGATAGGCGCTTATTTCGTCCCGAAATTTTGATACATCTAACCGCCCACCATTTGTCAGCGGTCTTGATGCTGCATCTTTGGCAAGATAGGAGGCTCGTGGACTTATGCGCTGCAATCGTTCTTCAAATGCGTTTCTATTAAATAATTTTCCGTCGAACTCATTAAAAATCGCCGCGATTTCCGCCAGCTTTTCCGACCAATCTTCGCCACTCGAATGAATTTTGTGGCTAAATAAATCAACAATCATGCTGAATTCGCCCCGCTTTCAGTCTTGCAAATATTCAAGGCCAAGAATTTCGGCAAGCTCTTCATAGCTCTTTCGATGTTTTGCCCCGAAAATATGGAATTTGATATGTTCGGCAAGTTGTGCAGCGAATAAAGGCGGCACAGCGTTACCAACTTGCCTAATTACATGACGTCCAGTGCCGTAGAACTCCCACCAGTCAGGAAAAGTTTGCATCCTTGCTGATTCCCTTGGGGTTACTTCTCTTGGTAAAAATGGGTGGACATGACCCTTGCCGCCCCCCTTATCCGAGCCAACAATAATTGTGAAGCT
Source organism: Methylococcales bacterium (assembly GCA_965247565.1). Classification (GTDB taxonomy): domain Bacteria; phylum Pseudomonadota; class Gammaproteobacteria; order Methylococcales; family Methylomonadaceae; genus CBDFHF01. The sequence continues at coordinate 812,186 of CBDFHF010000003.1, forward strand.
TGGCCTTTCTGGATGTAGCTTATTGATCCTAGTTTTCGGGTCACGTTCTCCGAATTTTAAGCCGTGGTAACGATCTATGATTCGTTGGCTATGCTTCCGGCCAGTATGATTGGGAACATGATTTGATAAGCCAACTTCAGGCAAAAATCTAAGTGCTTCAGAAGCGGTTCTATAAGGAGTAGGTATGCATAAACCCGGTTTTCCGTGCGTCGGTTCCATTTGCGGAACTAACTTGCCGTTTTTAGAGCCAATAAAAAAAACGCGGTCACGGAATTGCGGGATTCCAAATTCTGCAAGTTGGTAATGATGCGCCGATATTGTATATAAGCCATCTAACTCAAGTGATTTAACTATTTCATCATATAGTGAGCCGCCATGAATCGACTTCAATCCCGCTACGTTTTCAAAAACAAACGCTGTTGGCTGTATTTCCTTTATTATTCTTAAGTAGTCCCAAACAAGATTGCCTCTTGGGTCTTTTAGACCCTTGCGCCGTCCAAACACTGAAAACGCCTGACATGGTGGACCACCGATCAACAAATCGACGTTCTCTTTATCAACATTACCACCCTTAAGTAAATCTTGTGCGGTTATTTTTGTAATGTCTGCTTGCATAGCCTTAGCATGGCTATAAAACGGTTTTTTCCCGCTATTTATCTCCAGTGTCTTACACGAAAATGCATCAATATCGCTAGAAATACGAATATTAAAACCAGCCGCAGAGAAGCCAAGATCAAGTCCACCTCCCCCTGAAAAAAGGGCTATGGTGTTCATTGATTTTTTGGCTTTTGAGTTCTTACACTTTGGGGTATTCGTTGTTGCATTAATGCTTAATTGGCTTCTAATTTCAGCCCCCAGCGCTTCAAGCAAGGCTTGCTCAAGAATCATGTTTGTTTGTCTCATTTACGGATTCTAATCATTTATTTCCACTCGGTATCAATGGCATAGCCTAACACGCAGTCGCCAAAACAAAAGCCTCTATTCCTCAGCCTCTGAAGCGTCTAAAGCATCCGGGCGGCTGCAAATAGATCAAGTTGATTTGTTGGCTGGCCGTGCCTTTGATCCTGTCATAACTGCGCTTTGATAGGTCAGATTTCCAGCGTAAGGCCAACAGGTAATTCAAAACGATCGTGTCTTTATCTTTCCTAGAATGGCCGCTCATCTCGCGATAAGCAAACTCAAACAGAAGCCTCCTGCTTTACTCAACTGCCCATATTGCCGAGCCCCATCAAGATGAATTTTTACAAACTGGGCTTTCTCTACTTCATACTTATCAACAAAACTAAACGAACCCTTAGCGAAAATTTTCTCTATGATAGTTTTACCATCGGTGGTTGTTATTTGCTCTAGATTTGGGTTCAAGACTTTCAGATTCATGATTCAGCGAAGAAAATTCAAAAATTTCTTTCTGCCTTGGGAAGTCAATGCGGACATCCTCAGCTTTTTTTCTTAGATATTTTGCACATTTAGCCCATTCCTTAGGGTTAGAAATGTTGCAAAGTTCAATATAAAGGACACTGAGCTCACCAGTTAAAATTACTGGAGATGCTAGCCGAACAAATCCTGCTCGACTCAAAGTTGCTCTGAAAGTAACGGGATAGGGTTTTTCAACTAAGTCGGCTCTATACGCTTCATATCGAACCAGAGCTGTAACCTGCGACGCACCAAGTTGGTTCTGGCTTGCAAAGTTTCTTGCTCTGTTGGCATCCACTATCTCAGTTGTTGATTGTTCGGTAATGTCGTTATTAGTGCTGCAAAAAAGTGCATAGTGAGCGCGTTTATTGCCCTTTTTTGTTAAATTGCCCCTGCTTGTGATGATCATGTGTTCAGGTAGGTTAATTTGTCCAACTTCAACATCATAGTAATCGAGCCACAGCAATATCAGGCCAGGTTCTGCATCTATGCTCTTTGCCGGGCTTTTCATTGGTGAAAAAAGGACATCAATCATGCCGTGCTTTTGATGGACAGCGTTAGCAGTTTCCCCAAGTGAGTTACCAATGCCCCAGGCAAATAGTCCATTACCAGCCCTTCTTTCCAATTCTTTACGTAATAGAATTTTTTCCAAAGGCTGTCCAGACTCGGTGCCCATTTTAGTCCAACAAAAAACATTGGGTATTTGTCTTTCTTCTTTTGGTAAAGATCCGGTCGAATTCAAATTAGGTTGGAAATTGGATGTCAGCATGATCTATCATAATTTGCAGTTTTGTGATATTATAGCATAAAATTATGAGAAAAGTGCAAAAACAATGGCCTGATATTGCGGGCGAGCTAAGCGATCAATTACGTAACTGTAAATTATCAAACAATGAATTATCCATAGCTTCTGGCGTTAATTATTTTGCGATACGCCGATTTCGCAAGGATGGCGTGTGGAACAAGACAAGCGGAGCCATTATGCTTTGCACTTTTTTTAAGATTTCTGAATTTAAATATAAAAAAGTGCAAAATACTGAGCTTGATAAGTTGATATCAGAACTAATTTCTGTATGGGATGGATCTGAATCTCATGCCCAATTACTAACTAAGTTGATTCAAAGTACAAAGTCCTTTAAAGTTGAGGGGCGTTGCAGGTGAAAAATGATCGATTTGTGTGTAAAACTATGAATTTAATATAGAAAGGTGGCTATTTTCCCAAAGAATACCGAAGAATTTAAGAGGCGTCTAACAAATTCGACAGGATTAACTGAATCTGCTATTTCGGCTGCTTGGCCAGAATGGTGGAGCGAGACGGCAGATTCCTCGCCGTCATCACAGGCTGATCTTCGGTTTACACTTGCGCGGAAATTAGGACTTGATCCTCGCTCACTACTGGATGAAGAAACCCCGAGGTTCATGTGGGATAATGCCGCAAAATACAAAAATTTCCGAGGAGATCCAATATTTGCTCGGTCGGCAATCAGTTCTTTCGGTATTGCGATTGGCAGGATGTTGATGAAAGGATGCCCAAATCATGTTATTTTTCAGAATCTTGATCCATTGAGGCTTAGAAAAACCCTATTGACCTCGCGACCATTTGTGGATATTTCCAGTTTGATAGCATTTTTATGGGGCGTTGGAATACCAGTGATACATTTGCGTATTAATCCCTTAGCGTCCAAGCATATGTGTGCAATGTCCGTTCGCGTTGGAGACCGTTATGCAATATTACTCGCAAGGGATTCCAGCTATCCAGCACCCACCGCATTCCATTTAGCCCATGAAATAGCACATATTTTACTTGGCCATTTGCCAGGGGATGGATCAATAGTTGATATGGTAGGTCCTGAGGAAAGAGTTGATGAAAATGACCCTGAAGAAATTGCTGCTGATCGTTTTGCACTTGAATTATTGACAGGCAATCCAGATACTTTTGTTGAAAATATTGGAATTGGTAGAAGCGCCCGTCAATTGGCAACTGAAGTAATTCGTGTTGGGCATGCTTATGCGATTGAACCTGGAACACTGGCTTTATGCTATGGCTTTTCCTCTAAAGACTGGGGGGTTGCAAATAAATCAATGCACTATATATATAATCAACCAAGCCCAGTATGGGAAGTCATAAATAAGATTGCAATAAAACAATTGGAGTGGGAAGAAATAAGTGATGAGTCATCTGCCTATTTACGGGCCGTAGTGGGGGGTATAAATTGATCACTTCGCTGATGGATAATGATGTGTTACATAAAACTACCTCGTATGGTTTGCTTCGAAGCATTTTTGATGAAGCAGCAGTACGTAATGAAAAATACGGAGTATTGGGTGCCGCTAAACATGTGGTTCGTAAGAAACTAAAAAAACGTCCGCCATCAAGGGGTTATGATTGTGCCCTGGAAGAATTTAACTCTGTTTTCGCTTTTTTAACGGAACTTGAGCCAACCTCAGAAGAGGTTGGACTTGCTGCCGAACTCGAATACGAGGCCCAATGCTTAAATTTGGAATTTGACTCAGGCGAAAGCATACTATGTTCTATTTTGCTTATTCGAGAACTTAATCATATTCTGACGGGAGATAAGAGGGCAATTGTAGCTGTTGAGGGATTAATTACAGGTAAGAAGATTTCAGAAAAAATTGCCTTCAAACTGATTTGTTTAGAGCAAGCTTTTCAATGGCTATTGGAACGACATGGTGCCCACTACATCCGAACTGCAGTATGTTCAGAAAGGGATGTAGATCGTGCAATTTCCAATTGCTTTAGTTGTACATCTCCAGAAATCCCATCCGAATCCACAGGACTTGGACTAACAAGTTATATTTTAAATCTAAGAGCGTCAGCGCCAACGGCTTTAGCGGCAGATTCCTAGTTTTTTAGAAAAACGGCATACGGATCGCAAAGCTCGGCAATAAGGCTGACCTGAATTGGGGGTGTTTCTTCAAGAGAATAAGTGAGCTCGGTATTATCAGAAATTTCCAAACAGGCCTTATCTACTCTTCCTGCGATATATTGGCTACCTTGTCGACCTAAGCTTCTGCCAATTGCAACTTTAGTTTGATCAAGAGGTAGTGAAAAACTTTCTTCATGGAGATTCTTAATTGCCAGAGCAAACTGAGATCCCAAAACATTAATTGCATCTGGGACAATTTTCCAATTTACACCATCAATCGAATACTGGTTTGCTCTAACAGGTGCTGCATTATGTTTTGACTTCATCTCCTGCATGCAAAGGTATATCTTTCCGCCCTTCGAAACATGATTGATTGCAAATGGCTGAACCATGGTGGATGGATGACAGGTATTACCCCCATAACCCCAAAGAGCAAATCCAGCCTCTTCAATTTCACGAGTTTTTCTTGCAATAATATCCTCAAGTGATTCACTTGCATGAACACCGACTTTCATGAATATAATACCTTGATTAGGCTTGATAATTTCCGTCATTTAGTTTCCTTAAATAATTCAAATCTGTATTCAGATTCATGGGCTTTGCCATAATCAACTCGCATTTCTTCCCTGACATATTTGATCTTTGGATGGTTATTATGTCCATAGAAATGAGCAAGGCGAACTGGATCAATAATTGGCATTGATAACCCAGGCATAAGAGCCCCTGGCAAGGATTTCAAAACTAAATTACAGGATAGAAGGTTTGGATTGTCATCTAGGTGATATCCGTGCAACCGCGAACCCATATTTTGGATATAAAAGTCTGATTCCAAAGCGAATTTTTGTGTTGCCGCTAGTACTTGTTGTGGCCAATCAAGATCATGATCGTCGGCAATCACAACCGTACCTTCCCCATTATAACCAACGGCTTCCATTCCTCGCTGAACAAACACCTTTACGCTTTCACCATCGTTGCTGGCACCCCATGGTGGATTAGTATAAAAACAATCAAATTTTTCTTTTGATGGAAAGGCATCCAAACAATTATATAGATGGGCACTAAGATTTGTAATCTGCTCTTCGGCTGCAAAACGAGATACAGCATTGCAAATTCTTTCATCAAAATCGAAAACTACTATTTCGTTTGGACCGTAATCGAGAATTTCTCGGTGATGAAGATATGCAACACACACGCTGATTGCATCTCCATCACCAATGAACGCCAATTTTTTTCCATTAGCCCACTTAGCAATCAATTCACTTTGCAAAACCATGTCACCGGTTTTCATGTAAATTTGATCAAATATTCGTAACGGTCTAGGCCTGTTTTGAACAACATCTGAAATGGCATTGATTGCTACCCTCAGATCAATTTCCTTTTTTTTTGTCATTGCGATCCAGATTAAATTTTATAGATTGGAACTTTAATAAATCTCTAACTAATTCTATCAGTATTTTTTACTGGATTGGTTGAAATTTTATTAACTACAAAGTCAATGTAGTATTTCGGAATTATCGTTTCATGGGGATGAGTTAGCAGTGGCTACCTCAAGATTAGTTACTTTATAACGGACATGCATTGCCGATTAATAGTGTTGGTGTACCATGTCTTTTGAGACACCTTACAATACACTAAAACTGTGTACAGCTAGTTATGCAAGTGCGGTAGCATTTTCTTGGCGTGTTGGCATTCATCGATATTAACTGGCATTGCACCAAGCTGTTGATTGAGTTCTTCCCGCCAATTTGGCTCTACCTAGGGGTGGCAATTATCCACACATTACGAATACGCCTATTCGACGAATGATTAGCATTGCAAAACAGCTTTCAATATTTGCTAGTACCGAGCGCAGAGTTCTCTAGTCAGAAAACTAAAGATGGCTCATTCTTTCGCATGTATTTTGCCGTGGTCAGATACAAGCAGCCAACCTCAACCTCTTTTTCTTTCAATCTCATCTTGTTTTGTCCTTGCCTCATTTCAGATTAAACCCAAGTCACGTTTTGGGCTGGGGTCAGTTTGCTGCTGTGTTAGCTTTGCATTTTACTTGCTTCTGCATGATTTCTATACTCGAATAGTTACTCTACACAACGCACATCATCATGCCGAGGATTATTCACATAGTCACTGATCGGTGTTGCCACCATTTGGGTATAGGCTGGGTTGGAAAGCAATGCAAAGGCTTCATGTTCCTTGGCTGTTTTATCTAACCAGTGCGTATAGTGATCGGGGGTTATGATTACCGGCATACGGTCATGAATTTGGTTCATGAAGTCAGCCGCTTGCGTGGTAATGATGGTGCACGAGTACAGTGACTCCTGATCATGTTGCCAATGTTCCCAAAGTCCGGCCAAGGCAAATAATCCATGGTCCTGGCGGTGGATATGAAAAGCCTGTTTGTGATCTTCTCGTTTCTGCCACTCGTAAAATCCAGAGGCGACGATCAGACACCGGCGCTTATCAAACGCTACGCGAAACGAGGGTTTCTCACGGAGGGTTTCCGCTCGGGCATTGATTAAATGGGGGCTGTTTTTAGTGTCTTTCGCCCACGAGGGCACTAAGCCCCAGAACAGATGCACCGCTTTTAGCGATGTATCTTCCAGCTCGACAATGCTGAGAATTTTCTGAGCGGGCGTGATGTTGTAGCTGGCTTGAAAGCGTGGCGGTCGCTGCAAGTGGAAATGTTCAGCGATGGCTTCCGGTGTTGCGGTGAGATTAAAGCGACCACACATCGAGTATCTCCTCGATGACAATCTTAGTGCGAAAACCCCAAGTGAGGCATCTTAGTCTAACTCACTTTCCCTCGTCGACCTATGACGCTTGAATCAATTCATCCCAGTTCGTGGTATAGCCGGGTGATTTGAAATTCTGTTGCATCTGCCATGGTGCCTTAAATCCTTCACTGCCCAGTTTTAAGGTTTGTCTGCCATAGCGCTGGTTGATGGCATCCAGGACGCCCATCAATTTAGCATTTTGAGCATGGCTTGAATCTGATTCATCAAAAAATAAATCCCGTTGTTGTCCTGCCTCCGGTACCAGATCGTTTAATAACACACCGGCCTTTTGGTACAAGTGACCAGGCCGATACAGGCGTTTAACGATCCAGATCGCCGTTCTGACCAGAAAACGCGTATCGTTGGTGGGCGATGGCAGGGCAACGGTTTGACTGTTGCCGTAATAGGGACGATTGGCAAACGGGCTGGTTTGAATAAAGACACTGATACTGTTGGCGTAGGAGCGTTGTGCCCGTGCTTTTTCTGCGGCACGCGAGGTATACAGCGTCACTGATTCAATCAGGCTGTCCAGTGACGTCACCGGGCTGCCAAAGCTGCGGGTACTGGCAATGTTTTGTTTTGGCGGTGAAACCTGTTCCAGATTAAGACACGCGATACCATTGAGTTCAGCAATGGTTTTTGCCATCACCACACTGAACTGGTCACGCAAGGTCCTTGAGTGCGCTTGTTTTAAATCCAAGACCGTAACAATGCCCACTTGTTTGAGCTTTGCTGAAAGTTTTGCACCGATGCCCCAGACTTCACCAACGGGTAGGGAAGCAAAGAGTGAATCGGTCATCGTCTTTGGCATAGTCGTCAAGTTACAGACCCCGGCATATTCCGGTCGTTTTTTGGCGCAATGGTTGGCCAGTTTCGCCAAGGTTTTGGTCGCACCGATACCGACACATACCGGCATGCCGGTCCACTGTAAAATAGTCGCTTTAATGTCTTGACCATAGCGGGTTAAATCTTGATTGCCGAACCCTGCCAGGGATAGAAACGATTCATCTACGGAATAGATTTCCTGGTCTGGGCTGAACTGGCGCAGAATTGTCATTACGCGATTGCTGACGTCGGCATACAGCGCGTAATTGCTCGATAAGGCAATGACTGCACCGGGTTTATACTGTTCTTTAACTTGAAACCAGGGAGCCCCCATTTTAATGCCTAAGCGTTTCGCGGCCTCCGAACGACTGACGCAGCAGCCATCGTTATTCGAAAGGACGACCACAGCTTTGCCTTTCAACTTGGGGTTAAACAGGGTTTCACAGCTTGCGTAAAAATTATTGCAGTCGATTAAGGCGATGGCCTGCATCAGACGTATTTTCTGATCGATCCGGTGACTACACCCCAGATTTCAAAGTCCATGCCGTCCTTAATTTCAATGGCCTTAAAATCCGGATTGGCCGGGAGTAACACCGGTTGTTCCTGGTTACCGAGTGTTAACTGTTTGATGGTGAATTCGCCATCAACCACCGCCAAGACAATATCGCCCACCTTGGCGTTTTTAGACCGATCGACGATAGCCACATCTTTTGGCAGTAAACCCGCATCCCGCATGGACAAGCCGGTGATGGTGACCAAAAACGTCGCCTCTTCCTGATCCACTAAATAATCATGAATATTTAAGCGTTTCGCGATGTGGTCATCACAAGGTGAAGGAAAGCCCGCAGACACGTTTGAGGAAAACAGCGGCAATGCAACCTTCATGTCTGGGGAAGATAAAAGCCTGACAGGCTGGCTAAAATCTATCGGATCAGCCAAGCCACTTTTTGCATCGGCAAGCAAGAAATCCTTGATCTGGGTAACTTTGCTTTTGGGAATACGCAGAGGCACTGTAGCCTCCCCATAGGCGTTTCTGCCATAGGGTCTACCAAGTTTTGCTTTCGGTGTCGTGTCCATGGCGATGTCCCCAGCTGTAAAAAGTAATTAGTGTACACTAATTCAATCATGCTCTGTTTGTCTTGTCAAACGGTCTCTTTTTACAGGGCCGTAATTTCGGATAAACAGCACACATTCCGTAATCCTACTAAACTATTAAAATCATTTTCAACTTAGCTGAATTATATGGCCTACCGTCGCCGCTACCGTAAAAAACGCTCAATGGCAGGGGGAGTTTTGTCTGATACCTCCTACATTGCCAACCGCCTGTCTTGGGTCGGGTCTGCCATTCTTGGCCTTGTTTTATTTGTTGTCTTTTATTGGTTACTCCCGATGTGGATCAATCATCAACTTAATTCACTCCAAGGCAATATGATTCGTCCGATAATGGAAGCTGTATTTGCTCGGCGCATCCATTGGGTTCAGTGGCTTGGAATCGCTTTAGCCCTAATCTGTGCCTTTTTATCCGTCCGCAATTATTTTGGTTCTCAACGCCTCATTTTTCAAGCCAGTTGGTTAGGATATGACCTTAAGTGACAAGGCTGTTTGTAAGGATTGAAGAGAATCATGAATCAATAATGAAATCATATGATGCTATTTGTTAAAAATTATGCTTGCGCTATCAATAAAATCCATCATATGATACCAATCTATGTAAAGTCTGCTATTCTATTTAGAGACGAAGCCGCATGAATGCCGACACCCTTCGTCAGTTGATAAAGAATTGTCGTAATACAAAAGAGAGATTCTTGGGGTTTCCACGAGACTGGGCTCCGTATCAAATTATAAACCCTGCGGAAAATGTGGAGTATTTCACGGACATAAGTGCATGGGAGTTTATTGCTGAACAGCTTGAGGTAGGGCATAAATTCGAAGAAATCAGATTGAATACCCCCCCTGGAGCTCTAGCTATAGTAATGAAAATTCAACTTACAGCTGAAGCGCCTCTTTTGTATATAAAAATTGAAATTGGTGTCCGAAATAAGGCTATTGGTCGAAGTTTCCACTATAGCTATGATGAAAAACGCTAATTTATTTATATGGCAGAATTATGCATAAAAACCTAGATAACTTATCAGAATTCCATAGGCTCACTTGCCCCTCGTGTGAATCAAATAATTTGTCTGTAAAGACAGTAAGCGAAGAATTTCAGTATGGAAGCAATGACATAGCAGTCACACTAACTGCATTAATCCACGTCCATCATTGCTCATCATGTGACTTATCCTTCACTACCGAGGAAGCAAGTGAAACCAGACATGAGGCAGTCTGTCGTTATCTCGGCGTATTAACTCCTGCAGAAATCCGCGGAATTCGTAATCAGAACTACCTTAGCCAATCTGGTTTTTCAGAACTAACAAAAATTGGCAAAGCTTCATTAGCTCGCTGGGAGACTGGAGCCATTATTCAAAATCAGGCTAATGACAATCTTTTATATCTGCTTTCCTTTCCCAATAATATTTCGCGATTAAAAGAGAGAGCATGCCTTCGGAATACTTGTTCAGATCAATCGACTCCAAATATCATGCCATTTCTTCGGAAATTTAGAGCAATTCCAGACGATCAAATGTCTCGGTTACAAGCAGAAGCTGACCGGTTTGAATTATTTCCCGCTGCGACAGTCACTTAACTATGTACGTTGTCACGTTTTATTCCTTTAAAGGCGGCGTCGGGAGATCCATGTCACTGGTTAATGTTGCTGTGCAATTAGCACAATCGGGAAGAAAGGTCTTATTAGTTGACTTTGATCTTGAGGCACCCGGTCTCCCCACGTTCTCGTTAAAGAAGCCAAAAGAAGATGTTCCGGGAATCGTTGAATATGTTTCGCACTATATTGCAACTGGGGAATCTCCCGATGTGATGAATTTTATCTATGAATCAGAGAAATTTGAAGACGGTGGATCGATTTATGTGATGCCGGTCGGTAGGCAAGATGCTAGCTATTCAAGTCGCCTTAATTCAATAGACTGGCAAAATTTATATTCTGAGAAGTCTGGTTATTTATTTTTTGAAGACTTAAAAAGCCAATGGGAACAATGCGTTACACCAGATTATGTTCTAATCGATTCTCGAACTGGTCATAGTGACGTGGAAGGAATATGTACAAGGCAGCTTCCTAATGCTGTATGCCTACTATTTTTTCCAAATGCACAAAATCTAAACGGGCTTAGGCGAATCGTTTCAAATATTAATGCTGGTAACAAACAGTTACCGGATCACAAAAAAGTCACAGTCCATTTTGCAGTGTCGAATGTTCCTGATCTGGATGATGAAGATGGAATTCTAGGCAAAACAATGCAACGATTTAAGACAGAGCTCGGCTATAAACAACTAGCTGCTGAAATTCATCATTACAACAGTCTATCATTATTGAATCAGGAGATTTTCTCCCTGAATCGTCCAAATAGTAGATTGACGAAAGAATACAAACTTCTTACAAATGCAATCATCAAACAAAATCTTGGAGACCGAAGAGTAGCGCTTGAATTTTTGAAATCTGCGCATCGTGACTTGTCGGGTGTAATGAATAATGATGACCCAATAAAGTTAGATGACAGATTACAAATAATACTTAAAAGCTTTCCGCAGGATGGCGAAATTTGCTTTTATATGGCATTAGTTTTTGAACAGCTCGGTAACATTCATGATGCCTTGAGCATGCTCAACGGTGAGGCGGTTGAAAATCACTATGAGACTGCAAGCATGTACGCAACGAGAGCACGCTTGAGTCAGCGTTTAGGAGAAAATGATGCTGCCGTAGCCGATCTGACTTCGATGCTAAATACTGATAATGCAAATTTAGAATCGTTCTTAGACGTTATTTCCTTAATCAATCAATTCAAACCTGAGCTCTATGCTCAAATTCCAGATTCGAAAGCATTTAAATCACTATCAGAAAAAGATCAGATGTATATCGCTATTCGGTCTGAGGAAAATGTAGAACACTTAAAAGCAAATACTGCCATTTTGCAGAGATTACGAAACAAAATGAGCCAGAATGATGCTGACTCTATATTCTTGAATCACTCGCTCGCTTTAGCGCTAATAGGAACAGGGGATTTTAAGTCCGCCGTCGAAATTCTTAGATCTGAAAGCGAAACCCCTGAGAACATGGGTATTGAAGGTGTGTTTAATCTTGCAATGGCATTCTGGGGGCTCAATCAGACATCCCCCCCTCTAAACTTGCTTGAAATCGTAACAATGAAAGCTGACCAATTAGATCATGGTGCAAACTACTTCCAGTGTGTCGCGATATGTTATGCAGCTCTTAAAAATATTGAAAAAACGGATCAATTTTTAGCAAAGGCAAAGGCAAAAATAACAAAACAAACTGCTCGAGAGTTTTCAGCTTGGACTTATTCAAAAGTGAGTTCAGAAATATTCATTTCTCATCTGCAAGAGATCGAAAAGCTTAGTCGAAATGATGATATTCTCCCCGTATTCATTACAAGAAATGCTCATGTCACTGGCAATCTAAATTAATGCGTCAACTGACATAACCAGACCTGAGGTGGAATTGTTCCGTCAGTTGCCCTTGGCAAAAACCGTCGAAGACTTCGACGCATTGCTACAAGGACACATCGTCAACCCACCGACCTAATAAACCATTCGCCCTGGTTCGTGTAGGAGGGTAATATAGTTACATACTGAAAGTGCCTGAAAACCGCATTTCAATGCCTTTTAAAAGTTAAACCAATAAATATAGTTTCATACTGAATAAGGGTTTTCGACTATTGTCAAATAACAAAAAACACCTATCCTATTGATTTAACTTTAGGATTAATCTTTATTCTACAGCCAGTATGATTCTTTATTGCCCAGGATTAAACTTTATAACCCTATCACAGTTCGAAAAATCAACTACTGGAAAATTGAAACGCACTTTTTCTGCCGGCTTGGTAAAAGTTAAACGCCGTTTTCCAATCAAGACCACAGTTTGACAAAAAAACCAATTAACAGCACCGAAAAGCCACCGATTTCAGCAACCGCGAGTGTATTTAGTATTTTGTAGTCCTTGTTTAAAACGACGGTTGGAGCGTTGTCATCACGATTTGTCTACTGGAAGAATCCACGAAAAACGGGTCTCTGATGTGGCGTTTCGCTGGGGATTTAATGATTTATCTCACTTCAGTAGGGTATTTAAACAACGATACGGTATCACGCCTAGTAAGCTTGGTCTTGCTCTAAGTAGAGATGAATCGTTGGTTAGTCTGAGAAGCACAGCTCGCGAATGAAATTTAAATTTTATTAATCGACTGTATTTTCTGTACCACCGCATTCGCAAATTGATCAATCGATGACCAAGTGTGCTTTAGCAGCGCCAATTTGATATTAGGCGGCAACGTATCGATATTTTCCCATCGCCCTTCTTTATTTGCTAGTAACAATAGAATTTCAGACAGTGGCTTACTGTCCAGTCTAACGCCAGTGGTTGTCGTAATAATTGCAATTCGGAAAGATTCCGCAGCCCGTCTTTCGAATTCAATAGCACAATAGGCGTTGTTGTTAAATTCGATCTCAGCAATTATTAGTCTTCTCCTAGATTTACCCCTAAAATCCAGATAGCTCCATTGCCGCTTATAACTTGGCTTGGTCAACGGTATGAATTCAATTGGAAATTCTGGTGCTCGAATGGCCGCTTGGTACCCTGGCAATCCAGTTAAATAATGAACCATCCTTCGAAAAATATCGAAATTTGCCGGTAATGGAGGTACCCGTGGGTTTATGATGCCAATGCTTGTGGGAGTGATCAAGGTATCTGAATAGACTCCACCACTGGTTCCTAGCTTATCAGTTGTCAAGCCAAGTGGACGAGCCCAACATGTATTTGAATAGGGCATGCTTTCTTTAACGGGGATATCAATTTGCATTCCCAATAACGCGCTAAAACGGTTTTCAGATTGGCTAACCTGTACAGGCTGGATAAAATTTGAACCTTCTTTTTCACTTTGAAACTTGGCATCTTGGGATAATTTGCTTGATGTTCGTGATGTTGAATAGGCGGGTACATCGGGTTGGTCGTTGATATCCTCTTCAGATCGGGTATTGTTGTTGTCGCGGTCACAGGTAATGGCTTTATAGGGAAAGTCACCAGTGCAATACTGTAAGGCAAAAATAATATAGCGTATTTCATTAAAAGGTGACGCCATCGTCCTAATTCTAGCCGTCAGCGTCGTACTACCTTTAAATGGAAATGATGATTTCGGGTAGGCGCAAAGCATATTTTTTGTAGCATCCAAGAGCATTGAGTCATGGACTTGAGTGGCACCAGCAAAAGCTTCCCGACTATTTAAAATCCTACCAATAATATAACCATCGTTGTTACTAAATTCCCTTCTCAATTTCAGGAAACAGCGCTTTTCTTGTTCATCGAAACGACAGTAGGAAGGATTAACAATGGAGTTAAGATTATGGTTAAAGTCGCCGGAAAAAATGGCTTTTGCCAAGTCCGTGGATGAGGCATAGTAAAATCGAATGAGTTCAGCAACGGGTAAAATAATGCCATAAGGGTCGTCTTGCCATTCAATGGCGAGACACATGCTAGGCCAGCCTGAGCGACCAATCGGGTGATACTCGACTCGTAATATCCGTTGCGCATCATTTACTAAAGCATCTGATCTTATCAATTGGACAGTGCTGTCAGAAATATTAACGGATTCAAATACTTTTCTGTGACCAGCCGTTTCAGTCAATCGATTGCCGTTTTGCCAAAGCGAGCCTATTGTGACAATGGGTAACTGACCGACACCTATTTTGATTGTTTTAAGATCTTTGTTGATGTCCGATCTTGGGACGATATGATTAATATTACCTAACGTTACAGGAGTTATGATTACCTGTATTGTAAATTCCGTTGGAACTTGGTGATTTCGCTCAATGCCCCCAAGCCAATCGACTCGCCATACCTTGCCGTCACATGGAAACTCGCTGATGCCAGGTAGTGTCTCTCGCATGACTCAATCCAGTAGCTTTTAGCGATGTGCAGTACAAAATAACGTTAGTCAGTACAATTTAGCGTTGGAATTGTCAACAAGTCAAATCACCGTCTTTGCTTGCAAATCCGCATGGTATGAAGACCTAACCATGGGTGCGCTAGCAACTTGTTTGAAACCTAGCTCGTGGGCAGTTTTGGCGTAATCGTCAAATTGTTGGGGAGTAATATAGCTACTGACCTGCAAATGGTTTTTTGTTGGCTGCAGGTACTGGCCTAAAGTTAGCATAGAGCAGCCATGTGCCAGCAAGTCTTTCATGACTTGCACGACTTCTTCAGGCGTTTCGCCAACACCAAGCATGAGTCCTGACTTGGTTGGTGTGCTAGGCTGTGCGTCATGATACCGTTTTAGCAACGCCAGAGAGCCGGAATAATCTGCGCCGGGTCGGACCTGTTTGTAGAGTCGAGGCACGGTTTCTAGGTTATGATTAAAAACATCGCAGGGTTGTTCTGCGAGTATTGCCACCGCTTTATCCATGCGTCCACGAAAATCGGGGACCAGAATTTCGATTTTTGTAGCAGGCGACTGTTGGCGAATCGCTTTTATACAGTCGGCAAAGTGAGCGGCACCGCCGTCTCTCAAATCATCGCGATCAACGGATGTAATAACCACATATTTCAACGCTAATATTTGTATTGCATTAGCTAAATGTATGGGTTCGTTTATGTCCAGTGGCAATGGTTTACCATGCGCAACATCACAAAAGGGGCAGCGACGCGTACATAGATCACCCATAATCATAAAGGTGGCCGTACCATGCTGAAAGCACTCAGACAGATTTGGGCAGGCAGCTTCTTCGCATACGGTATGGAGCTGATTTTCCCGTAATAACTGCTTGATGCGGCTAACTTCGTTACTAGCCGATACTTTCACACGTATCCAATCCGGTTTTCGCAATACCGTTTCTCCAGTTTCCACTTTTATCGGAATACGCGATAGTTTTTCCGCACTGCGTTGATGAGATTCGGGTGTGGATCGAGAAGGTGCTTGATAAGTCATAGGGGTAGGGCCGCTTTGATGAACTGAACAACAGTAATGGCAAGCTCAGCAGTGCTAAGTGTTATGCCAAGATCAGCGAGTTGGGTTACTTGCAAACCTGGATAGCCACAGGGATTGATATTCTGGAAAGGCTGCAAATTCATATTGTTATTGAGGCTAAGACCATGATAACTGCAGTTTTTTTTTATGCGTAAACCAATCGAGCCAATTTTCTTGTCATTAACGTAAACACCCGGCGCATCTGCCCTGGCAATCGCAACAACTCCGTGCTGAGCCAAAGTGGCAACCATCGCCTGCTCCAGTAGCGTCACTAATTGTCGTACGTTGATATTCAGCCGTTTAATATCCAGCAAAATATAAACCACTAATTGGCCCGGACCGTGATAGGTAACTTGTCCGCCTCGGTCCGAGTTAACGACGGGAATATTGCTAGCGTTAAGCAAATGCTCTTGCTTGCCGTTTAAACCCAGTGTGTACACAGCCGGATGTTCAGTAACCCAGATTTCATCTGGCGTTTCCGGCTGGCGTTCCTGGGTAAATTTTTGCATGTCACTCCAAGTGGATTCATAATTCTGCGCACCCAAATGCCGGATAATTGTAGACATAATCTCGGCCAGAACAACGTTACAAAGCCATTAAAACATGAGGGTGGCTGGTTAGGTCCTGATAAATGGCATCCAGTTGTTGTTTGCTGGTAGCATCTATTGTTACGGTTATTGCCAAATAATTGCCAGCTTTGCTGGGCCGAGTGACCAACGCACCTTCTTTTATGTCAGGCGCATGGCGGCGGACAATTTCGATAACGATGAGATCCAGCTCTACATCGCTTTTACCCATGGCCTTAATGGCAAATTGGCAGGGGAATTCTAAAAGAGTTTCTTCATTCATAATTGGGATTGTTTATAAACTTGAAAAAGCTGATTCATCGCCGCCCAAATTGGGCCTGGACTGCCTTCGGCCACTTTTTCAGAATCAAGTTCAACAACCGGGAGAATTTCTCGAATAGAACTGGTTATCCAAATCTCGCTTGCTGTTTTTAATGCCTCTAGCGAGATAACCCCTTCATGACAAGTGATGTTGTTAGCTTGGGATAGCTGCAAAATAACATCACGGGTAATGCCAGGCAAAATTGCCTGATCTTTAGGCGGTGTTACTAACGTGCCATCAATAACTGCGAAGACATTGCTGGCTGCGCCCTCGGTCACATAACCGTCTTTTATTAAAATTGCTTCCGCGCAACCACTATCTATCGCTTGTTGCCTGAGCAAAACATTCGCCAGCAGCGCTGTGGCTTTTATATTGCAAAATTGCCAACGGGTATCGTCCAAACTGATGGCTTTAACGCCGTCATTAGCCGCATTAGAAGATTCTATGTCAGAGCACATCGCAAATACCGTAGGCTGAACGTTGGCAGGGAAAGCGTGATCCCTTTTCGGCCCAACGCCACGGGTTATTTGCAAATAAATGTATTGATTTAAATTTGGGTTTAGCAACGGCTGGAGCAAGTCCAACCATTGTTCGCCGCTATAAGGATTTTCTAACCGGATTAATCTGAGACTATTTTCCAAGCGTGCGATATGATCAGCGAAGTGAAATAGTTTCCCCCGATAAGCAGGGATCACCTCGTAAACACCATCTCCAAATAAAAAACCACGGTCAAGAACGGAGATTTTAGCTTCTGGCAAGGGCAAATACTGTCCATTGAGATAAACAGTATTATTTGTCATCCGACTTTGCCATCATCATGAGCGCGCCATCAAGAAGTCGTTTAAAAATATTGCCTTTTTCTATGGCTTTAAGGGCAATCAGATCTTTTTGAGCAATCACTTCGCCCTTTAAGGTGACGACTAGAGAACCTAACTTATCGCCTTCCTTAACAGGAGCAATAATTTTTTTGTCCATATTCATGACTGCTTTTAAGTCATTGAAGGCACGACGTGGAATAGTTGCGTAAAAATCTTCGGCGACACCTAAAGACAGATTCTGTTCTTCACCTTTCCAAATTCTCGCATCTGTTACTGGCGTTTTGCCAGTATACATTTTGTGAGATTCAAAAAATCGGAAACCGTAATTTAATAGCGTTTGGTTTTCATTAGCTCTGGCGATCGTGCTTTTTGTGCCCATGACAACAGAAATTAGGCGCATTTCTTCTCTCAGAGCAGAAGCCACCAAACAATAGCCTGCTTCTTCAGTATGCCCAGTTTTAACGCCGTCAACGCTAGCATCTCGGGACAACAGCATATTTCGATTTTGCTGGGTGATTTTGTTGTAAGTAAATTCTTTTTGCGAAAACCAGGGGTAATACTCAGGGAATTCTTTGATTAGCGCAGTAGTTACAATCGCTAAATCACGAGCAGTCGTGTAATGGTTTTCAACTGGAAGACCATCACTGTTTGCAAAATGACTGCTAGTCATACCTAACCGTTGAGCATGTTGATTCATCATATCGGCAAAGGTACTTTCATTACCGGCAACATGCTCTGCTAATGCTATGCTGGCATCATTACCCGACTGGATAATGATGCCTTTTAACAAATCTTCAATCTTGACCTGCGCGTCGGCATCAAGAAACATGCGCGAACCGGTTGCTTGCCAAGCATGCTTGCTGACAGTTACAAGGTCGTCCAAGTGCAAATGACCATTTTTGAGTTCGCGAAAAACCACATAGACAGACATAATCTTAGTCAAACTAGCGGGCGCTAGCTTAAGGTCTGCATTGTTTTCTGCCAATACCTTACCAGTATGAAAATCTTGCAAAATATAGGCGCTGGCTGCAATTGTTGGCGCTGGCGGCGTTTGTATTTCGGCCGTTTCCGATTGCGCCCCGAAGGCACTGATCAGCAATAAAAAAAACAACAAACTGGATATGCGGGTATAGCTGTTGAGAAGTATCATCTATATTAACTGGGTAAGTCTTGTTTTATGGGAATGTCATTCGATTTCGGCGACTAACTGAGTGCTTGTAATGCCTAGTGTTGCCAGTTTATGGTTGAGTTCATCAACCCCTTTAGCGGCTTTTATGGGGCCAATTTGAACTTTGTAGAGCGTGGATTTTTTATGTTTGGAATGCAAAATTTTTGGCTGAGGCAGATGATTGGCCGCAATTTTGTCTTTTAGTTTCAATGCTTTTTTTTGATTATCAAAGGCTCCCACTTGCAAGAAAATACTCTTTTCCTGTCGCTCAGCAATTTGTTGCAATTCTGGCAGCGCTTGGCTCGGTGTTATGGCTTTAATTTCTACATTTCCTGTCCCTGCTTTAGTCATATCCAGCTTTTTGGCAGCGGCATACGATAAATCCAGTACCCTATTGCCGTGAAACGGGCCTCTATCATTAATTCGCACAACCACACTACGATGATTTTTGAGATTAGTGACTTTTGCATAAGATGACAAAGGCAAGGTTTTATGTGCCGCTGTCATGGCGTACATATCAAAAATCTCCCCAGTTGCCGTTTTTTTGCCATGAAAATCAGAACCATACCACGAAGCACTACCTTGCTTCAGATAACTTACAATGGGTCCAGCCATCTCTTTTGCGTGTTCCATTTTTTTGGAAAAGTAATCTGGAATTGCGGTTTTGAGTGATTTTAGTCTGGAGCCTAACCTGTATTGATAATTTGATGATGTTGTCGATTGGCTTGCTAATGCGACTTTAATTGGCTTAACTTGCAAGACTGTTGATGTTCTTGTTTGCTCTGTAGAGCAAGCGCTCAAAATACAAACTGATAGTATAGGTATGATTTTATTCATAAAAAACGGGGGCTTTTTGTTTGAGTGCTTGGCTGAGTTGCAAGACGGCCAAAGCATATAAGGGACTGTGGTTGTATCGGGTAATTACGTAAAAATTATGTAAAGCTGCAACCAGATAGTGCCCTTTTTCCTGTTCGAAAGCAAGAAGTTTCACTTTACTATTTGCCGATAATGAGGTCGGCGTCACAATATTTGCAGCGGCTAAGTCGGAAACCGTTTGGTCAGGCAGTAGCTCCTTGTCTAGTATTTGACGATAACTTTCGTCCTCAGCTGTTACCGGGAAAGCAATAGCTTCTCCTTTTTGCCACTGATGTTTAGCGAAGTAGTTGGCAACGCTAAAAATGACATCACCACTGTTATGCCATATATCTCTGCGACCATCCTGATCAAAATCGGCCGCATAGGTAATAAAACTGCTAGGCATAAATTGCGGTACGCCCATGGCACCTGCATAAGAGCCGGTTGGTTGCAGTGGATTGAGGTGTTCATCCCGACATAGCAGTAAAAATTTTTCCAGTTCCCCTAGAAAGAATTGACTGCGCGGCGGATAGGCGAAAGCAAGCGTCGTTAAAGCATCAATAATACGGTATTGGCCGGTTCGCTGCCCGTAGAGTGACTCTACACCAATGATGGCGACTATGATTTCGGCAGGAACGCCATACTGTTGCTCGGCAATCTTCAAAGCTTGTTGGTTTTCGCGCCAAAACTGCACGCCTTGATTGATTCGTGCATCAGTCATAAAAATTTTGCGATATTTATACCAGGGCAGCGCTTCGGCAGGTGACGTTATGCGCTTAATAATATCGTCTTTTATTTCGACTGACTCAAAAACCAGGTTCAGCTCAGTTTCGTTAAGCTGGTGCTTTACAAGCATTTGCTTAATAAAGGCCTGCATTGGCTGTGTATCTTTAAGCTCGGTAACACAAGCGCTAGAGATTAAGCACGAGCAAGTGATCAACAGGCGGGGCAGAAAGTTTTTGTAGCTCATTATCGGGAAGAGTAGTTTCTGTGGGTATGAATAGACATCAAAATGCCAAAGCCGGAAAGCAACGTGACGACCGAAGTACCACCATAACTAATGAGTGGTAAAGGTACTCCAACTACGGGCAATACGCCAATAACCATACCGATATTGACAAAAACGTATACAAAAAAAGTAAACGCTAAACTACCACTCAATAAGCGACCATAAGTATCTTTAGCTTGAGAGGCAATGTACATACAACGGCCAATAATAAGCAAATAAAGCGATAGCAAGCCTAAACAACCAAATAAACCAAATTCTTCAGCAAACACCGCAAAAATAAAATCGGTAGAACTTTCAGGCAAAAAATCCAATTCTGATTGTGTACTGCCTAACCAGCCTTTACCGAAAATACCGCCAGAGCCAATGGCAATTTTTGATTGAATAATGTGATAACCTCTGCCTAACGGATCGGCTTCCGGATTTAAGAAGGTAAGTACTCTATCACGTTGATAACCATGCATAAAGTGCCAAATGATAGGTGTTAATGCACTCAGTGCTGCGATAATTGCAATGATAAAGTACCAGGACAAGCCAGCAAAAAATAACACCCCGGCACCCGAGCTCGCGACTAGGATAGCAGTACCTAAATCCGGTTGCTTGGCAATTAACAGCACCGGAACAAGAATAAGTACAGCTGCTATCAATAATTGTTTTGTCTTTGGTGGCAATGCATGTTCTGACAAGTACCAAGCTACCATCATAGGCGTGGTAATTTTGATCATTTCTGAAGGCTGAAAGCGAAAAAGACCAAGATCTAGCCAACGTTGCGCGCCTTTGCCGATTTGTCCCATAGCCAATACGGCAATTAATAGAAACACACCCATACTAAAAAGGATTGCCGAATAGCGTCTAAACTGATTAGGATTGACATGCGCCAATACCGTCATTAACAAAAACGCCAAACCGATTCGCGCAGCTTGCCGACTCAACACACCCATATCCTGACCGCCAGCGCTGTATAGAATCACAAAACTTAACAGGGCAGTGAGAAATAAGCCAATAAACAAGGGAATATCTATGTGCAATTTTCGCAGGATATTGCCCAATATGGATGGCGGCTCAAACTGCTCACTACGAGTTTCTGTTTTCAAGGCTGATCCTCTAAATATTGCTTGATTACCTGCTCGGCAATCGGTGCAGCCACGGAGCCACCGTGACCGCCATTTTCAACAATTACAGCAACAGCGATTCTAGGGTCATCTGCCGGAGCAAAAGAAATAAATAGTGCATGGTCGCGCTGTTTAAAATCAAGATTGCGTTCGTTATATTTGGCATTCTGTTTAATGTTGACAACTTGTGCGGTTCCGGTTTTGCCAGCAATTTGATAGTCAATATTATGCCCGATACCTTTAGCCGTTCCGCGTGCACTATGTACCACATTGACCATTCCTGCGATCACTTGATTGATATTGCCAGATTTAAGAGCTATTAACTTAGTCTGTTCAGGTGTATCGATTTTTTCAACCAAATGCGGCGTTACGATTTTGCCGCGATTGGCCAATGTCGCCGTAGCCCTGGCTAATTGCAGAGGCGTAACTTGTAAATAACCCTGACCAATGCCGGTTATGACAGTTTCTCCCGGATACCAGAGCTGCTTCCTTTTATTGCGTTTCCAGTCTGGAGAAGGCAACAAACCGGCTTTTTCGCCGTCTAAATCTATACCTGACTTTTCGCCAAAACCAAACTGCTGCAAAAAATCATGCATATGCTCTATTCCTAACGCCATTGCCAGCTTATAAAAATATACGTCGCACGATTGGGTGATGGCATCGTTCAAAGCAACTGAACCATGACCGGTTTTTTTCCAGTCTCGGTATCGATGACTTACGTTCGGTAATTGAAAGTACCCTGGACAGAAAATTCTTTGATTTGCACCAATAGCGCCGTATTGCAGACCCGCTAGACCTACAAACGGCTTAATTGTTGATCCCGGCGGATAAAGTCCTCGCAAAGCTCGATTGTACAAAGGTTGGTCATCAGATTCTTGCAACGCTTTGTAGGCCTCATTGCTGATACCTATAACAAAAGGATTTGGATCAAATCCGGGCCGACTTGCAAACACCAAAATGCCTCCCGTTTTAATCTCGATAGCAACAACAGCACCATTGTATTTATCCATGGCATCGTAAGCTGTTTGTTGCAAATCCATATCCAGAGTTAAATACAGATTTTCACCGGGCGTCGGGCTAACTTCGCCCAAGGTATTGAGCGGGCGAGCCTGAACATTCGTTTCCATTTCCGCGTACCCGGCTTTGCCATGCAGCTCCTTTTCATAAGTGCCTTCAATGCCCAACTTACCGATCAGATTGGAACCTTGGTATTCAGCAGTAGGTAATGTTTTCAGTTCTGCTTCATTGATGCGACCAACATACCCGACTACATGAGAGGCTAAGTCATTGTAAGGGTAGTGGCGATCCATGCGAGTATGAATATCGACGCCAGGAAAATAAGGCCTGACAACTGCAAACTTAGCTAACTCTTCATCGCTTAAATTAAGCATTACAGGTGTGCTAGCGAAGGGTTTTTGGCGTTTACGCAACTTTTGAAATTGCTCGATTTTTTCGTCAGGAATTCCTAATAGTTTTTGTAAGCCTTGCAACGTTTTATCAAGGTCTTTGGTTTGCTCGGGGATTATTTCGAGGCTATAAGTTGGGATATTCTCAGCCAGAATCTTGCCGTTTCTATCGTAAATCATGCCCCGCGTGGGTGGTAATGGCACGATTTTTACACGGTTATCTGTCGCTAAAGAAGCATAATGGTTATGCCCGACAATTTGCAGATAAATCAGACGCGCTACCAAGCCACATGTCAGCAAAATAATAAACACACTTGCAGCAACAATACGACTAATAAAGACGCGGTTTTCTACTAAAGCATCATTGATAGTGAAGTTACCGGACATGCGCAGATTTATACAATTATCTATATAGCCTTGATAAGCGAATACTTCTCAACGTCGTATAGACCAAAGGCCAACATAAAGTCCCGGTAAAAACGGATAACAAAAAAGAAGGCTGCAAGGACACAGTGTGCTGAAGATTCTTCAACCAAAAAGTCAGTAATTGCGATAGCGACAAACAGAAAAAAATAAATAGCCCTTGTTGCAAGACAGTAACGTTGTGCAAACGTTTGTGCCTCTTCAGGCAAAAATAAATACACAGAGAATAAGCCAGGGCATATTGGCCAAATAAACGCCCGGTTAATACCTCTGTTAACAGACCAAACGTCCAGGCATGAAATATACCGATACGTTCCGGTAAAGCTAGCGACCAATACATCAGCGCTAGCAACACCCAGTCAGGATTAAATAAAGCTAGTAGGGGCGGCAAAGGTAATATGCGTAGAATCATAGCAATCGCTAAACTCAAGATAACGCGACCATAACTTTCATTACTACTCATCTGTCGGTGTCACAGTTTTTTGTTCGTTTTGTGCCGGATTCGTAATAAGAGGGACAGAGGTAGTCTTTGTCCAGACTATTAACAATTCTCTGTTTCTATCCAATAGCGCCTTGGGAGTTGCCGTGACGGTTGGTAATGATTTATTGGGCAATTGAGTAAATTCATCAACCACCCCAACCGGGTAACCTTGCGGAAAAGTACCGCCAAGACCTGAGGTAACCAATAAATCACCGGGACGAATATCAGCGTTATTGGGTAAATACGGTAAATTCAAGCGATTTATTTGTCCGCTGCCCACAGCAATGGTTAATAGGCCATTACGATTAACCTGCACGGGAATGGCGTGACTGGGATCGGTAATCAGCATAATTTCGGAACTGAGTGGTAATGCCCGAAATACTTGTCCGACAATGCCATTGCCATCGAGCACTGGTTGCTGTGGGTGAACACCAAACCGAGTGCCTTTATTGACCAGCACAATATGCTCTGCGGGCGTCATATTAATGGATAGCAACTCAGCAATCAGTACCTGCTCGCCAAGCTTGAATGAGTTTTCTAACAAAGCGCGCAATCGGATGTTTTCTTTTTCAAGAGCGTCAAACTTGAGTAGCCGCGTTTTGTGAATTAGTTGTTCTTGACGTAATTGCGTATTCTCTTTCTTCAGTGTCGCGTATGAGGTAGTTGAATCCGTTACTTTTGCTAACAGCTCGGAAGGTAAATCGACTAAGTACTTTAACGGATCAACGAGAAGGGATAATGAAGCACGAAGCGAATCCAATTTGTGGCTTCTGTGCTCGATGATTAATAGGGAAATAGCGGCAATAATCGCTACTAACAAACGAGTATTGATGGATGGGCCGGTAGCAAATAAAAGTTTAATGGTCAGATCCTCATCGTACTTTCTACATAAGCGTCATAAATACGGGCAAATGCAGGTTTTGCAAGGATCAATACATCCGTGCCGTGCCGCTTCAATCAGATAAAAATAACAAAAAGCTGATTACGGCTAAAAATAAACAATTCTAGGATGGACGACTACTCCAAAGAGAACATGGAAATGCCTTTTTTATCCAGCATTTCCAACACCATGCCACCACCTCTGGCAACACAGGTCAATGGATCATCAGCGATATAGACAGGTAATCCAGTTTCTTCGGCAATCAATCGGTCAAGGTCTTTTAACAATGCGCCGCCGCCGGTTAGATAAATGCCGCGGTTAGCAACGTCAGAACCGAGCTCTGGCGGTGTTTGTTCCAAAGCGAATTTAACAGCACCAATAATTCCAGATAAAGGCTCTTGCAATGCTTCAAGAATTTCATTGCTGTTTAAAGCAAAGCTTCGAGGTATACCTTCAGCCAGATTTCGGCCTTTTACTTCAAGTTCTTTAACTGTACTGCCGGGATAGGCTGTACCAATTTCCAATTTTATTCTTTCGGCCGTTGTTTCACCGATCAAGGTGCCGTAATTTCTGCGTACATAATTGATGATAGCCTCATCAAAACGGTCGCCGCCGATACGAACAGAATTAGAATAAACAATTCCATTGATGGAAATGATGGCGACCTCTGATGTTCCGCCTCCAATGTCCAAAACCATTGAGCCAAAAGGCTCATCTACCGGCAATCCAGCCCCAATTGCTGCGGACATCGGTTCTTCAATCAAAAAAACTTCACGAGCACCGGCCATGGCGGCAGATTCACGAATGGCACGACGTTCAACTTGAGTCGACCCGCAAGGCACACAGATTAAAATACGCGGACTGGGACGTAACCAGCGGTTTTTCTTATGAACTTTTTCAATAAAAAATCTCAGCATTCGCTCGGTAACGGCAAAATCCGCAATAACGCCATCTTTCAACGGACGAATAGCTGTGATATTTCCAGGAGTTCGTCCAAGCATCAGCTTAGCCTCAGCGCCCACAGCAGCAATAGTTTTTGTTCCACGAATCTTGTCTTCTTTAATAGCAACAACTGATGGTTCGTTTAATACAATGCCTTGTCCGGGAATATATATCAGTGTGTTAGCCGTACCCAAGTCAATCGAAAGATCGTTGGAGAACATGCCGCGAAATCTTTTGAACATTTTTACCTGTTTCCTTGAGGGGAATAAAATACTGGCACTTTATCAATCCAGCGAGTATGGGAGAAAAATTTGAAGTATTATAAGTGCAATAATGAAGTGTTGCAGGATTAATTAAAGAGGAAAATGATGTCTTTATCGGCGGATGATGTAAAGAAAATTGCTTATTTAGCACGTTTGGGAATTGATGAACAAGACATCAATTCGTATGCGAAAGATTTATCTAACATGCTGGGCTTGATGATCCAAATGGGTGATGTAGATACAACAGAAATTTTACCCATGGCGCATCCAATGGATCAGGCGCAGCGGTTAAGAGCGGATGAAGTAACCGAGCAAAATTTACGCGATCGCTTCCAGGCAATTGCCCCTGCTTGTGAGGCGGGGCTTTATCTAGTGCCCAAAGTGATTGAATAAAGGTAAATAACATGCATAAAAAAACAATTGCCGAGCTAGCTAAAGGCTTGCGATCCGGTGAATTTTCCAGCCTGGAATTAACTCAATTCTTTTTAAACCGGATTAGGCGGCATTCTGATTTAAATGCCTTCATTACCGTCACTGAAGAGTTCGCATTACAACGTGCAAAAGCAGCTGATGAGCTATTAGCCAAAGGGGATACTTCACTGTTGACAGGTATTCCAATTGCCCAAAAAGATATATTTTGCACTCTAGGAATTAAAACCACCTGCGGCTCTAAAATGCTGGAAAATTTTAATGCCCCCTATGATGCAACTGTCGTTGAAAAATTCAACCGTGAGAGCGCCGTTATGTTGGGCAAGCTTAACATGGATGAGTTTGCGATGGGCTCATCAAACGAAACCAGTTTCTATGGTGTTGTTAGAAACCCTTGGGGAAACAATACCGTACCTGGTGGTTCATCAGGTGGCTCGGCAACCGCCGTTGCTGCCCGGCTCGTGGTTGCCGCAACGGGCACAGATACGGGGGGATCGATACGTCAACCAGCGGCATTCTGTGGTGTTACCGGTATTAAACCAACTTATGGCCGCGTTTCCCGTTATGGCATGATTGCTTATGCATCGAGCTTGGACCAAGGCGGCCCCATGACGCGCAGTGCAGAAGATGCGGCAATTTTGCTGCAGACCATGGCCGGTTTCGATGAAAAAGATTCAACCAGTGTGGATGTGGCGGTGCCTGATTATTCTGCGGGGTTACGTAATGATCTTAACGGCTTAAAAATTGGTTTACCTAAAGAATTTTTTGGTGATGGCTTAAACAGCAATGTCGCCGCTGTTATTGATATTGCAATTAATGAATACAAAAGGTTAGGGGCACAAATTAAAGAAATCTCCATGCCTAATCTTAAACTGGCTATTCCTGCTTATTACGTGATTGCACCTGCAGAATGCTCTGCTAATCTGTCTCGTTTTGATGGCGTACGTTTTGGGCATCGCTGCGAAAACCCGGTTGACTTAACCGATTTGTACGTGCGTTCACGCGGCGAAGGTTTTGGCAAAGAAGTCAAGCGCCGTATTTTGATGGGGACTTATGCCCTCTCAGCCGGTTATTACGATGCCTATTACATTAAAGCACAAAAAATCCGGCGCATGATTAGTGAAGATTTCAAAAATGCCCTGTCAGAAGTTGATGTAATCATGGGGCCTGTAGCACCATCGACAGCATTTGGCATCGGTGAAAAAATTGGTAATCCAATTGAGATGTATTTGTCTGACATTTACACCATTGCTATTAATCTGGCCGGTGTACCGGCCATGTCGATTCCGGCTGGTTTTGTTAACGGCCTTCCCGTGGGATTGCAGATTATTGGCAATTATTTTGCCGAAGATCGTTTATTGAATATTGCTCATCAATATCAGCAAGTTACTGATTGGCATAATCAGACAGCTAAGGGCTTTGAATGAAAGGCACGAGATGAATACTGATAGACTGCATCTTTTTCCCGGATTGCAAATCGACTTGACCGACATTTTGCTGAAAAACAAGGAATTAAAATGAATACACAATGGGAAGTCGTAATCGGCTTGGAAATTCATACCCAACTAGCAACTAAATCGAAAATATTTTCCGGCGCCTCTACCGCTTACGGCGCAGAACCTAACACCCAAGCCTGCGCCGTTGATTTGGGTTTACCTGGGGTTTTACCGGTATTAAATCAAGAAGCCGTGCGCATGGCCGTAATATTTGGTATGGCCATTGAAGCCCATATTGCACCTTATTCGGTCTTTGCTAGAAAAAATTATTTTTACCCAGATCTACCCAAAGGTTACCAAATCAGCCAGATGGAATTACCTATCGTTGGTAAAGGCCACTTAGATATCGAGGTCGATGGTGTCAGCAAACGCATTGGTATCACCCGTGCGCATTTAGAAGAAGATGCAGGGAAATCATTACATGAAAACTTTCACGGTCTAACCGGTATCGATTTAAACCGCGCTGGTACACCATTACTGGAAATCGTCTCCGAACCGGACATGCGTTCGGCCAAAGAAGCTGTTGCTTATATGCGTAAGCTGCACGAATTGGTCCGATATTTAGGCATTTGTGACGGGAATATGCAAGAAGGTTCATTCCGCTGTGATGCGAACGTATCGGTCAGGCCAAGAGACCAAGCAGAATTCGGCACGCGCGCCGAAATCAAAAACATCAACTCCTTTAAGTTTGTTGAGAAAGCTATCAACCACGAAATCGAACGGCAGATTGATGTGATTGAAGGGGGAGGTAAAGTCGTGCAAGAAACCCGTCTTTATGATGCCAACAAAGATGAAACCC
This sequence comes from Methylococcales bacterium, assembly GCA_965247565.1. Classification (GTDB taxonomy): domain Bacteria; phylum Pseudomonadota; class Gammaproteobacteria; order Methylococcales; family Methylomonadaceae; genus CBDFHF01. Next base: position 841,136 of record CBDFHF010000003.1, read on the forward strand.
GTTCTATGCGTAGTAAAGAGGAAGCAAATGACTATCGCTATTTTCCTGACCCGGATCTGCTACCAGTTTTAATTAGTGAAGATTTTAAAGGGCAAATCAAAGCCCAATTGCCGGAACTTCCGCATACTAAAAAACAGCGCTTCAAAGACCAATATGGACTGGATGATGAGGCCTCCAACATTCTGACCTCATCACGGCCATTGGCAGATTATTTTGAAACGGTAGTTAACATTGCTAAAACAGAAGCAAAGATTTGCGCTAACTGGATTACTGGCGAGCTATCAGCCGCGTTAAATAAATCAGGATTGGAAATAACCGAATCACCTGTGAATGAAGGGCGATTGGCGGGGTTAATCGCACGCATAACTGACAACACCATCTCCGGAAAAATCGCCAAACAGGTTTTTGAAGACATGTGGCAGGGTTCTAGTAGCGCTGATGAAATTATCGAGGCAAAAGGTTTAAAACAAATTACCGATACCGGGGCTATTAGTACGGTGATTGATCAAATTATTGCCGCAAACGCCAAACAGGTTGAGCAGTATCTGGCCGGTAATGAAAAGATGTTTGCATTTTTTGTCGGTCAGGTTATGAAGGCCATGCAAGGCAAAGCTAACCCAGTGGAAGTTAATAAAATGCTTAAGGAAAAACTGAAATAGTTTACCGTCGAAACGCGAGCAGATTTTCCTGGTGCGCTGCCAATTTGGACTTTGATGGAAGTACGTTCGCTAAATCACTGATATTGGATTTAATGTTACTTTTATTGCTTACCATCGCCGCGCACAGTCCAGGTTCCAGATCAATTTCTTGAACCTGCCAAGTTGCAGCTGAGCCATACTCAGCCGGCACGCTCTCAAAGCGGAAAGGCAAGTCGGCACTTAATACACATTGTTGTAATCCTAAACCAATGCCTCGGCCGGTCGCTTTAACAAAGGCCTCTTTAGCAGTCCAAAACCGATAAAATTCGCGTACTTTTTGCTGCTCCGGCAGCTGATGCCAGTGCGCTGCTTCACTTTCTGCAAAACATTTACGAATAAAACCGGCAAAATTCGTACGGGGCTTGCAGAACTCAACATCTACCCCTAAGCGGCAATCTTGCGCGATACCAATTAACAAATAATCAGCGGTGTGCGATAAATTGAAAGCAATTTCAGGGTAATCCAGCAAAAAAGGTTTGCCGTGCTCGCCTTTACCAATGTTGATGACATGAGGGTTTTCATCGATCATTTCCGCCAACAGCATTCTCAACAAGGCGTGGGTTTGCACGTAAAGACTCTGTTGCAGCTTGTTTTTTATGCTGCTGGCATGGCTTTGCTCAGCCGTATCGAGTAACTGCCAATAATGTTGCAGACTCTGAATGTCCTCAGAAAGCCGGCCATGCCATAGATTTACTGTATTAGTCATGAAATGAATAGGTGATATGATTTGAACTTTAATTAAAGCACAGATGCATAAACAGGTATGTCGAAAAAACGCACTCTCGGATTTATAGGCATTGGTTTAATGGGTAAACCGATGACGCTACGACTTTTAACTGCAGGTTTTTCAGTTAACGTCTGGAACCGTAGTCTTGATAAATTAGCGGCTGTGGTCGATGCTGGCGCTCAAGCTTGTGCCTCGATCGCCGAGTTGGTTAAAGAATCTGACACGATTATACTTTGCCTGTCCGATACAAGTGCTGTCGAAGAGGTGGTTCGTAATCATATTCTGGCGCATGGCACGCCCAATAAATTGTTGATAGATTTATCCAGCATTCACCCCGAGAACACCCGTCAATTATCCGGACTACTATATGAACAATGCGGCATGGCTTGGGTAGATGCACCGGTTTCGGGAGGTGTTGTTGGTGCTGAACAGGGCAACCTAGCGATTATGGCGGGTGGAGATGCAAAAGATATCGCCGTTGCCCGCGAGGTATTGGCACCGTTGTATGCACAACTCACGCATATGGGTGACGTGGGCAGCGGGCAGATGACTAAAATTTGTAATCAAATGATAGTCAGTTGCAATGTGCTCGTGATTGCAGAAATGATGGCCTTAGCAAAGCAAGCGGGCGTAGATGCCGCACAAATTCCTAAAGCGTTGGCTGGCGGTTTTGCTGATTCCAAACCGTTGCAAATTGTTGGTCCAGAAATGGCGGCTGGTATTTTTGAACCTGTAAAATGGCGGGTTAAAACTTTACTTAAAGATTTGAATATGGCGGCTGATGTAGCTAACCAGCATGGTAAGTCTATTCCAATGTCCGGCTTGGCTGCCCAACTGATGCAATTGCATGGTAGCCACGGGTATTTGGAAAAGGACCCTTCTACGCTAGTTAATTTATTTAGCTAACACAATGCTTAAATTTAGCGCCAACATCAGCTTATTGTTTACTGAAGTCGACCTGATTGATCGCTTTCAAGTTGCAAAACAACACGGCTTTGACGCAGTGGAAATTCAATTTCCTTACGAGTTAAGTGCAGAGAGTATCGCTAAGGAATTGCGAGTACATGACTTGCAGCTAGCATTGTTTAATGTAGCCGCTGATGATTTGTTAAAAGGGGGTGAAGGCTTGGCTTGTGTTCCGGAAAAACAGGCACAGTTCCGTGCCGCCGTCGACCAAGCTGTCGCTTATGCGAGACTGTTGAAGCCAAACGCGATTAACGTATTGCCCGGATGCTGTCTGGATCAAAGCCGCTATGATGATTATTTGCAAACTTTTACAGAGAACCTAGCTTTTGCTACACAAATAATTTCACCTTTAGGGATAAAAACCGTCTTTGAGGCTATTAACACTATTGATATGCCGGGCTTTATTATTAACACCGGCGAACAAATGCTCACCATTCTGAATCAGATCAAATTTACACATTTATTGATGCAATACGATATCTATCACAGCAAAATGATGGCTGAAGACCCTGTAGCATTCATTAGTCAACACGTCGACAAAATCGGACATATCCAGTTTGCCGATTGCCCTGGGCGAGGTCAGCCAGGCACTGGCTCCATTGATTTTAAGGAAATTTTTTCAGCTATTGGAAAAGCCGGTTATTCAGGATGGGTAGGTGCCGAATATAAACCGGTTGGCTTAACAACCAATAGTTTGGATTGGCGAGAATTTGGGTAATAATGCTGATCATTTTTTCGCGAACTTCATTACAAATAAGCCAACACTAGCCCAGCAAACACGGCTAAGCCAAACCAGTTATTGTTCAAAAAGGCTTTAAAGCACAGAGCCTTCTCTCGATGAAAAATCAATTTTTGTTGGTAAACCGATAGGCCCGCTGCGATAGCGAGCCCTAGGTAATAAGGCCAACTTAAATGTGCCAGAATGCCAACGGTAATCAATAAACCTAAAATAATTACCTGCAATACGCCCATAATGAGGCGATCATATGCACCAAACAGAATGGCGGTTGATTTAACACCAATTCTCAAGTCGTCTTCTTTATCCACCATGGCGTACATAGTGTCATAAACTAGCGCCCAAAGAATGACCGCTGAATACATAACCCAGGCGATAGACGGTATGGTATTGGTTTGCGCAGTAAACGACATCGGCACAGCCCAACCAAAGGCAATGCCCAGGTATGCTTGCGGTAAATGGGTATAGCGCTTCATAAACGGGTAACTGGCAGCCAGAAAAGCGGCTATAAAAGACAACATAATGGTATAAAGGTTGAGCTGTAAAACCAGTAAAAACGCGACTAAACACATCACCACAAACACGATCAAAGCCTCCCTGGGGCTAACTTTCCCCGCAGCAATAGGTCGTTGTTTAGTACGTTCTACATGTGGATCAAAATCACGATCGGCGTAATCATTAATTACACATCCCGCTGCTCTCATTAATACCGTGCCTAAGCAGATCACTACCAACACTAGAATATCCGGCCTACCTTTACTGGCGACCCAAAGCGCCCACAGTGCTGGCCACAATAAAATATAGATACCGATAGGACGATCAAATCGTGCTAATAGCCAGTATTGTCTGGCTCTGTCTGTTATTTTAGGGATCACTTTTTACTCGTTATGATGTCGCAGAAGGAAACCTATTCCCGCAAGGCGAAGCGGTTAGGTGTGAATCGAGTTAGTGTTATTATAACGTTTTTATTTTATTGAGCGTCTGCCTGATGAGTGTACAAATTTTTCATAATCCGCGTTGCGGAAAATCTCGGCAAACTTTGCAATTGCTTAAAGATCAGGATATTACACCGGAAGTAATCGAATACTTAAAAACTCCGCCCAGTGCCGCACTATTAGATGATATTCTGCAAAAATTGGCCATGCAGCCGCGGGAGCTAATGCGCCAAAAAGAGCCGGAATATAAGACCAATCACTTAGACGACCCCAAACTGAATAGACAAGCCTTAATTGAAGCTATGGTTAAGTATCCCATCTTAATAGAACGACCTATTGTGCTTGCTAATGGAAAGGCGGTTCTCGGTCGCCCACCGGAAAATGTACTAAACATTTTATAAGTAACCAATATGACAAAAATTCTGATTTTATATTTCTCCCGTCATGGCGCTACCGCGCAAATGGCTAGTCATATTGCTCGCGGAGTGGAGTCGGTTGACGGGGCCGAAGCCATACTAAGAACTGTGCCAGATGTGTCTGCGGTTTGCGAAAAAACCGCCGAAAGCATTCCGCACCACGGTGCAATTTATGCCAGCTTGGACGACTTAAAAAACTGTGACGGCCTGGCTTTGGGCAGTCCTACACACTTCGGCAATATGGCTGCACCGCTAAAATACTTTCTCGACAACACCACAGAACTTTGGTTTTCCGGCCTATTAAGCGGCAAACCAGCAGGTGTGTTTACTTCGACCGGTAGCATGCATGGCGGCCAGGAAAGCACTTTGCTATCAATGATGTTACCGTTGCTGCACCACGGCATGTTGATTGTTGGTTTGCCCTATTCTGAAAATGCGTTGCGGGAAACTATATCAGGCGGAACGCCCTATGGCCCTAGCCATGTTGCTTTGCAACGGGAAGAACTAACCGAGCATGAAAAAACTTTGTGTCGAGCGTTGGGAGCACGATTAGCCAAAACAGCTCAGCACCTAAAACAATCATGATTTTAAAACCTAACTATTTTTACTATCTGGCCTTGACCGGCTTCTTCGGCCTGTTCGCATTATTGATGCTGTGGCCCACCGTACTGGCGCCGGCGGTACATTTTCCAGTAGCACTTATATTATTGTTGTCCGTAACTCCACTGCTATTGCCTATGCGCGGCTTACTGGATCGCAATCTAAGGAGTTGCTCCTGGGCTGCGTATGTCAGTCTCATCTATTTTATTCACGGTTCTGTCGAAGCTTATAGTAACAATTCGGAACGCTTTTATGCATTACTTGAGGTTGCGCTGAGTCTAGCGTTGTTTTTTGGCGCTGCTTTTTTTGTGCGTTTTTCTGGACAACGCCCTAAGTAATGGCTGAACAGTTACCCCTACAATTTGAATTCAGAGCCAATCAAACTTTTAATGATTTCTTCCTTGGCGTTAATCAAGATGTGGTTACTCATTTGCAACGATGTGTTGATGGGTCTGGCGAACCACAAATATTTCTTTGGGCAGATCAAGGTTTGGGCAAAACTCATTTGTTAAATGCCTGCTGCCGGTATGCGCAACAACAGCGTATCAGTCCTTTTTACTTCGACCTGAAAAAAGCTGAGCAAAGCCAGTCAGAGCTATTGGACGGCCTGGATAATTTTGATCTAGTCTGCTTTGACAACCTGGAGTATATGGTCGGCAAGCCAGACTGGGAATTGGCGTTCTTTCACTTTTTTAATCAACATCGGGATCGCGGTCATCGATTAATCCTCACTGCCTGCTCCGCCCCGAACGAGCTAAACATTCAATTGCCTGATCTAAAAACGCGCCTCAATTGGGGGTTAACTTTAAAAATAAAGCCATTAATCGACGACGACAACATGGCCTTACTCACCTTTAAAGCACGCCAACTTGGCTTTGAAATCTCACCCCAAGCAGGCCGTTTTTTACTGCTGCATTTCGCCAGAGATCTCTCCTCGCTTTGGGTATTATTGGAAAAACTGGATCGAGCCTCACTCGCTGCCAAACGCAAATTAACCATTCCATTTTTAAAAGAATTTTTTCTGCAACACTCAGATAACAATACTCACCAATAGCAATACGCAAACTATGATTTGATGGAATCCAGGGCGCTTCATATCGCGAAATGATGGCGGAAATGGTTTTGCGTGTAGATAAGCTGCCTATCAATACCATAGATCCACCCTTTTAATGTTTAAATTAGTAGCAATACCTTCGGCTTCGCGCAAGGCATGTTACCTGGGCGAAGATGAAGGAAAATTGACACTCCATAAGATCGGGTCAATAACTGATATTGAACCATTTTAAAATCAATGACTTGAAAGACCTATTTTGATCAATTCTTGAGGCTTTAATAGCATTAGGAATGTATCGCCAAGTTGTTTAGGGATTTTTAGTTTGGATGGATAATCGGATTATTTTAATGGATAATGCGCGATTACAACTTTTATCCAGCGATGCAATAAAGCAATGAATACCCCAAAGGGCACTAGGCAAAAAATTGAAGACCTTATTTTACAGGCGATAGCAAAGCTGAAGGCTGAAGGTGTGTTAGCGTCGGACATCAATCCCTCTGTTGCTGTTGAACGTAGCCGTGATGCACTGCATGGCGATTTTGCATCGAACGTGGCTCTAATGCTGGCGAAACCGGCTAAGACTAACCCTAGGCAATTAGCGCAACAACTCATCAACGCATTACCACCTGATTCAACTATTACTAAAATAGAGCTGGCGGGCCCCGGCTTTATCAATTTTTTTATAGATAGTAGTTTGCAGTATCAAATCGTTTCGCGCATTCTCATTGAGGGTCGTGAGTTTGGGTTAAGTAATATTGGTGTTGGCAAAAAAGTGCAAGTTGAATTTGTATCTGCCAACCCTACTGGGCCCTTGCACGTTGGGCATGGACGCGGTGCAGCTTATGGTTCTGCGGTTGCAGCATTATTAGAAGCTGTAGGTTTTGAAGTGCATCGCGAGTATTACGTCAATGATGCTGGTCGACAAATGGACATACTGGCAACCAGCATTTGGTTGCGCTATTTGGAAGCTTGCGGGGAGTTGATCGTTTTTCCCTGCAACGGTTATCGCGGTGATTACGTTAGCGAAATTGCCGCTACCATCTATAAAAATGCTAACAATGATTACCGTCGACCAGCGGGTCTAGTATTTGAAGATATTCCCGCTGATGAGCACCTGGGTGGCGATAAGGAACTGCATATTGATGCATTAATTGCCCGTGCTAAAACATTACTGGGTTCGTCATTGTACCGTGATTTTTTTGATAAAGGTTTAGCGACCATTTTAGAAGATATTAAAATCGATCTTCATGAGTTTGGGGTTGATTATCAGCAGTGGTTTTCAGAACGCCAATTGATGGATGACGGTTCTGTCGAGCAAGCTTTACAACGGTTGCAGTCTGGTGGACACCTTTACCAACAAGATGGCGCTACTTGGTTTGCTTCCAGTCTGTTAGGCGATGAGAAAGATCGCGTTGTTATTAGAGAGAATGGTCAGTACACGTATTTTGCTTCTGACATTGCTTATCATATGAATAAGCTGGATCGCGGATACGATCAGATAATTGATATTTGGGGTGCAGACCATCATGGTTATGTGACCAGAGTTAAAGCATCCATTCAAGCGCTTGGTGCTGATGAGTCTAAGTTAAAGGTGTTATTGGTACAGTTCGCCGTGTTATTTCGTGGCGCTGAAAAAGTGCAAATGTCTACCCGTTCTGGAGAGTTTGTGACTTTGCGGCAATTGCGTAATGAAGTTGGTAAGGATGCCGCGCGATTTTTTTATGTCATGCGTAGATCAGAACAGCACATGGATTTTGACTTGAAACTGGCCACGTCAAAGTCGAATGAAAATCCTGTTTTTTATGTGCAATACGCTTATGCGCGTGTTTGTAGTGTGTTACGGCAGTTGGATGAAAAAGGCTTGCTTAGAAATCGCGAACAAGGCATAGATAATCTGGATAAACTGATCGAAGAACATGAACTACAATTAATGAGCACACTGGAAACATATCCTGAAGTCTTGGAACGTGCCGCCTTAAGCTATGAGCCGCATCAATTAATTCAATACTTGCGTGGCTTGGCCCATGACTTCCATACTTATTATAACGCCCACCAGTTTCTGGTGGATAACGAGATAATCCGTGATGCACGATTAAATCTGATTTGCGCAGTCAAACAAGTACTGGCAAATGGGTTGGGTCTATTAAACATTAACACCCCAGAATCTATGTGATGGCGAGAGATTATAAACATCGGGCTCAAAACAATCGAACTTCTCAGCATAGTTCAGTACGTGAATCAGCTGTTGGATTTTGGCAATGGATGATGATTACAGTCTTGCTTATCTCTTTTGCAGTGCTCTTGGCTTATCTGGGCACAAAAAAAGACATTAGGGTAACATCTAGCAATAATAGTCAAAAAAGCAGCAAATTAGAGGTGGGGGAAACCCAAGAAAAGCAAACTGAAATCCAACCGCAGCCTTTTAGTCCGCGATTTGACTTTTACAATATTTTGCCATCGAAGGAACTGGTGATACCTGATTACGAAATCAAAACGCGTACTCGGGAAGAACGCTCCGGTAAGACAAAAGCAACTAAATATATCCTGCAGGCCGGCTCGTTTAAAGACTCTAGAGAAGCTAATCAATTGAGGGCAAAGCTGGCTTTGATGGGTATTGAGTCTGTAGTAGAAAAAACCAAGGTTGGCAGTGTAACATGGAGTAGAGTCAGGCTAGGGCCATACGCGCGAATGTCAAGCGTAAGCACTATACAAACAAGACTAAAGCGAAACGGTGTTGACGTTGTTGTTACTGAGGTAAGCGGCGGCTAGCCAGAAAGAATATTTTTTCCAAAAAAGCCGGAAATAATCGGACTCCGGCTTCTTTTAAAAGCACACTAGATGCTTAGGCCATTTCTTTTACTTTTGAATTAAGCCTGCTTTTGCCCCGGGAGGCTTTATTTTTGTGAATAATCCCTTTATTAACAGCAGAATCTATAATAGGCACCGCAGTTTTCAAAGCGGCTTGCGCTTTTTCTTTGTCGCCTGCATTGACTGCGGCGATAACTTTTTTAACAAAAGTACGTAAGTTGCTGCGTTGTCCTGCGTTGCGAATACGGCTTTTTTCCGCTTGCTTCGCGCGCTTTCTAGCTTGTGCTGTATTAGCCATTGGTTCTCAATTCTGATGATAGTTAAATAGCAGCGCATTATCTTTTCAAATGCTGTTATTGTCAACCTTTCCAACGCATTTGCTTACGGAGTAGCACTTGGCTGGGCAGCTATTTAAATGGACGATTGTTGCTAGCATGACCATCACCTTGCGCACTCTAGGTTTTGTCCGGTTTGTGCTGATGGCCCGTATTTTTGATTAACCCCGGCTACCGATTAATTTCCTGTCAGTATTTTAGGCCTTAATACAAAGTCTTGGTGTCGACTGTTACTTCAAGGCATAAAAACGCCAGCATGCCGTGGTATTCATGGATGTTTGTCAGTCTTGTATTAAATGTGTGTCACGGGCCTGACTTGGAGAAGCACTTCCTCACCCAATTTTATTAAGAATACTAATGAAAGAACATATTTATTAGCTAATCAATGACAGATTGCTGTTTGGTTTGAGAGCATCATAATGGTAGTCTGCAGCCTTACTATCCATGTAATCACGTTATTTGCAATCGGCTTAAGACTGGGGCATTTGATTATCACACATGATAGAATTACCATTTTTAAAATAACTGGTTATTAATGCGTTTAGTTAGGGGCTTAACACACACCGATCCGCTAATCGATGGCTGTGTATTAACCATTGGCAATTTTGATGGCTTACATTTAGGCCATCAAGAGGTCATAAAAAAACTCGCTGAGCGCGGCAAGATGTTAGGACTGCCTGTAGTAGTTATGATCTTTGAGCCGCAGCCATTAGAGTATTTTCTTAACGATCATGCACCATCTCGATTGATGCGTTTGCGCGAAAAAGTGATTCAATTTGCCAAATTGCCTGTGGATCAATTGTTAATTATGCCGTTTAATCAGCATATTGCTAACTACGACGCCGAGCGTTTTATTGGTGATGTGTTAATTAAAAAGCTGAATATAAAATATTTGGTTATTGGTGATGACTTTCATTTTGGCAAAGCTAGGCGTGGGAATTTTGCCATGCTCAAAGAACACGGCAGGCAATATGGTTTTCATGTTGAAGATACCGGCTCATTTCAAAAAGGCGGCTTGCGTGTCAGCAGCACTTTGATCCGAGACGCGTTGGGCGAAGGTGATTTGGCTCAGGCAGAAAAGTTGTTGGGCCAGTGCTATTCGATCTGTGGACGCGTTGCGCATGGCGATAAATTGGGCAGAACTATTGGCTTTCCCACTGCAAACATAAGAATGTTTAGGAAAAACACACCGATCAATGGTGTATTTGCCGTTACCATGACCGGCATTGACGATTTGGAATTTAAAGGAATTGCTAATGTGGGTACCAGGCCAACAGTTGATGGCAGTCAAAAAGTGATACTGGAAACCCACTTATTTGATTTTAATAAAAATATTTACGGGCGCTATGTTGAAGTAAATTTCAGAAAAAAAATAAGGGATGAAATTCGTTTTAATTCATTGGATGAATTAAAAGCCCAAATTTTAAAAGATGTTATTGAAACTAAAAAGTTTTTTGCCGAGTTGAATCGTTATGACAATGGATTATAAAAATACTCTGAATTTACCCAAAACCGCCTTTCCTATGAAAGGCAACTTAGCACAGCGTGAGCCAGAACGCTTAAAGCAATGGAATGAAATCCAGCTCTACCAAAAAATCAGAGCTGCTTTTGTTGGGCGTCCTAAGTTCATTTTACACGACGGACCTCCTTACGCAAATGGCGAAATTCATATTGGTCATGCGGTTAATAAGGTATTAAAAGATATCATTATCAAATCCAAAACATTGAGTGGTTTTGACGCACCTTATGTGCCGGGTTGGGATTGTCACGGTTTACCAATTGAATTACAGGTTGAGAAAAAAGTCGGCAAAGCTGGGGTTAAAGTTACACCTGCGGAATTTCGTAAGGCATGCCGCGAATATGCCGCCAAGCAAGTTGCTATCCAGAAAGAAGCATTTATTCGCTTGGGAATTTTGGGTGATTGGCAAAATTCGTATCTAACAATGGATTTTGCTTTTGAAGCCGACATCGTTCGTTCATTAGGAAAAATCAGTAGCAAACACCACATCAGCAAAGGCGCCAAACCGGTGCACTGGTGCACTGATTGCGGGTCGGCTTTAGCCGAAGCAGAGGTTGAATACGAAGATAAACATTCTCCGGCCATTGACGTTCGATTTATGGTGGTTGACGTCGCTGCTTTTATGGCAAGTTGCCATCACGCCCCAGAGCACGAAGGCGAAGGGGAGTTATCCGTTGTTATTTGGACAACCACACCCTGGACACTACCTGCCAATCAAGGGGTAGCCTTGAATCCTGAGCTGGATTATGCCGTGGTGCAATGCGAAAAAGACGGTCAAAAAGAGCGTCTAGTAATCGCCGAAGTGTTAATGAAAGACGCTATGCTGCGTTATGGCATTGAACAGTATCACGTCATCGCTTACTGCAAAGGCGCCGCTTTAGAACATCAATTATTGCGCCATCCGTTTTATGATCGTCAGGTACCTGTTATTCTGGGTGACCATGTTACCACTGATGCCGGTACCGGCGCCGTTCATACTGCACCAGGCCATGGCCAGGAGGACTATGTAGTTGGCCAAAAATATGGTTTACCGATTGATAATCCTGTTGGCAATGATGGGGTATTTTTACCCAATACCGAACTCTTTGCAGGCGAGCATGTATTTAATGCCAATGCCCATGTGGTTAAAGTGCTAGAAGAGCACGGTAAGCTAGTTCATCATCAATCTATCTTACATAGCTATCCACATTGCTGGCGGCATAAAACCCCCATAATTTTTCGGGCAACGCCTCAATGGTTTATTTCTATGGCGCAAAATAAACTCCGCGATCAAGCCTTAAATGAGGTCAAGCGTACAGATTGGATTCCCGATTGGGGACAGGCACGTATCGAGAGCATGATCGAAGGCCGGCCAGATTGGTGTATTTCCCGCCAGCGTACTTGGGGAGTACCCATTACGTTTTTTGTGCATAAAGAAACCGGCGAATTACATCCACGCACAGCCGAATTGGTTGAACAAGTCGCTAAACGCATTGAAGCTAAGGGCATTGATGCTTGGTTTGAACTGGATGCAGCCGAGTTATTAGGTAACGACGCAAGCAATTACGATAAAACCACGGATACATTAGATGTGTGGTTTGATTCCGGCGTTACTCATGCCTGTGTGCTATCCAAGCGCGAACAACTCAAGTTCCCCGCTGATTTGTATTTGGAAGGTTCAGATCAACATCGAGGCTGGTTTCAATCTTCACTGCTCACATCAATCGCAATGAATGATGTCGCACCTTATAAATCGGTGTTAACACATGGTTTTACCGTTGATAAAAACGGTGAAAAAATGTCCAAGTCCAAAGGTAATGTGGTTCCACCGCAAGCGGTAATGAAAAATTTGGGAGCCGATGTATTGAGGTTGTGGGTGGCATCAACAGATTATCGGGGTGAAATGCGAGTTTCAGATGAAATTCTGGAGCGTACTTCAGATGGTTATAGAAGATTAAGAAACACCGCCCGTTTCTTGTTATCAAATCTGGACGGTTTTGATCCAGCCGAACATAAGGTAGAAAATAGCGACTTGCTTGCCCTAGACCGTTGGGTTATCGATAGAGCCTATCAATTGCAAGAAGAAGTTAAAGCCGCTTATGAGGCTTATCAATTCCAGCATATTTTCCAAAAAGTCCATCATTTTTGTGTGATCGATCTGGGTGGCTTTTATCTGGATATTATTAAAGATCGCCAATACACTGCTAAATCAGATGGGTTGGCGCGGCGATCTGCGCAAACTGCCATGTTCCATGTTCTGGAAGCATTAACTCGGTGGTTAGCACCAATTATTAGTTATACGGCTGATGAAATATGGCAATATCTTCCAGGCACGCGTAGCGAATCGGTTTTTTTGGAAACGTGGTACCAAGATTTATTTGAGCTATCTGAACGCGACCCACTTAATCGCGATTTTTGGCAAACCATTATGACTGTGCGTACTGCAGTCAGTAAAGAACTGGAAAAGAGCCGAACAAACGGGGACATTGGTGCCTCTCTGAATGCCGAAGTTGAGCTGTACTGTAATGCAGGCTATTTTGAAACGTTAAACCTGATTGCCAGTGAACTGCACTTTGTATTCATCACCTCCAAAGCATCAGTCTTCACAGAAACCTCTCCGTCTGAAGGCGCTGTATCAACAGAAATAGAAGGAATTAAATTAAAGGTAGTCACGTCCGAACATACAAAATGCGTTCGTTGTTGGCATCAACGACCAGATATAGGTGCTAATCAGGAGCATCCTGAATTATGCGGTCGTTGTGTAGAGAACGTCGCCGGTGCCGGTGAATTCAGACAATTTGCGTGATTAACTGATGATGAAATGGTTGTGGTTGTCTTTGTTGGCGTTGGTCTTGGATCAGGGTAGTAAATTGCTTGTGGATAGCGCAATGCAGTTGTACCAATCCATCCCTGTTATCCCCTATTTTAGTCTGACTTATGTGCGTAATACCGGTGCCGCATTTAGCTTTTTAAGTGAGGCCGGCGGATGGCAGCGCTGGTTTTTTGCCGGATTAGCATTGGTTATGAGCGTGGTAATTGCTGTTTGGTTGTCTCGTCTTAAACAACACGAAACATTGCTAGCCGTCGCCTTATCATTGGTGCTGGGTGGCGCTGTAGGAAATTTGATTGATCGACTGGCTTACGGTTACGTCATCGACTTTCTGGATGTGTACGTTGATAACTGGCATTGGCCCGCTTTCAACATTGCCGATTCTGCAATTACTCTAGGGGTGATTTTAATGTTACTCGAGTCGTTAGGCTTAATCGGCACCAAAAAAAAACCCTAGGAAATTTTGTAATTCTTCTCCGGCAAGACTTTGGTGGGTTTCAAGTGTTCTTGAGTACGAAGTGAATTACACAATTTATTGATCCGGCTTTTTTTATGTTTGAAGCAGAAAAGAAATTGATACTTCATGAGGCCATCAATAGCGTTCACTTCAAAATTGGGTCAAACCGCATTCTGCATTATTCATAACTTACCCAGAATTTTATCCATAACCCAGCTGGTATGACTTGCCGTCAATCCGTTAGAAGGATGAGTGCTTAGCCCGGATAAATGATCCCGCATATTTTGTATGTGAAACAATTGGACATTGTCAGGATGCTCGATGACCATTTCTTGTCTTCCGGCGCTATTCATCAATACGATGGGTTCGTTTTTGAACATAGAAAACTCAATCTTACCTTCGCTGCCGAAAACGCTGGCGCGGTCTTCATCCAAAAAACTGGCAAAATTCCAATAGCCCGAGCCGGTAATGTTATTTGTATGTAACCAGCTTGCTGCAACCGCATCTTTGGCTTGGTATATACCTTGCTGATTTATGCTGTGGCCGCTGACCTGTGCTATTTCGCCGAAAAAATAAGTCAACAAATCCAAACCGTGAGAAGCCAAATCATCAAAATAGCCACCGGGTGCAATAGCAGGGTCGGTTCGCCAATTATAGGATTTATCCAGATCTTTATGGGACGGCGAGCGAACATAATGCCACTCCACATGCCTGATGGCGCCAATTTCGCCGCTATCCAACCATTGTTTAATTTGCTGAAATCTTGGCAATGAGCGTCGGTAATAAGCCACAAACAAAGGAGTCGCTTTTTGCTCAAAGGCCGCCAAAATGGCCATACAATCCTTATAACTGGGCGCCATCGGTTTTTCAATGCAACACGGCTTACCCGCTTTGGCAACTTGTAAAGCATAGTACTTATGGCTATCCGGTGGCGTTGCGATATAAATGGCATCAACCTCAGCATCGTCGATCAATTGCGGGGCATTGTCGTAAAATTTTTCAATGCCATGCCTTTTTGCATAGTCCGCCGCCTTATCTAAGTGCCGACACATCACCGCAGCGACATCAAAACCTGAAACTTTTCTAAAAGCGGGGCCACTTTTAACTTCAGTCACATTACCGCAACCGATAAAGCCCCAGCGAATAGGTGTTTTATTATTGAGCATATCATTTTTAACCAGTAACAAAGGTGAGTAGTGCGAACCTCGATATTTTTGACTTGGAAAGGCTAATCACTACTTATAAATTCATTTACAGTGCTAAGAATTTTTTCCAGAAATAGATAATTAAACGCAGGTCAGGAAGTTTTGATTTTTATTTGGCGATTCAATTTAAGAAAGCCAATACAAAATCGCCGAGCAAAGCGCCAAACCAGTCATGTTATAAGAACCAACCACAGCGGCATACAAACCGGGATAAACCATATTCGGTGAGATGGCGTTTACAGTCGTAATAGTCGCCCCATAGCCGATACCAATTACAAGCCCAATTTGAAGATAATCCCAAAGCGACTGGGCTTGCGCAAGTTGTACAAGGTAACTGGTTGCAAATGCCGCTACCAAACAACCTAGTAGAGGTCCTACATAATAAATGGTAACTGGCCGCCATTTCGGCGGGCGCTCAAAGCCAACTGCTTTATCCCATTGCTTACCAAACAACGGTGTAAACCAAATACCTCCGAGCGCAAAATACCCAAAACCAGCAGCAAGTACAGCAAGCAAATTCATAGGAATGCCTCCCTTTTTGTAGTATGTCACATATTGTAACGGTTTAATCAGAGTTCGCTCAGCAAATCAGCTATAGGTGATTACAAGCCAGCCAACCAGCTAAGCGTGTAATAGTTTAATAAAACAGGAGCCTCCTAAAGGCAGATTTATAATACCCATATGCAGGCAACGGGTTTCGCAGGTAAAAAAAGCCGCTATTGAATCTACAGCGGTCCTCTTAGCGAAAGAACTCGGGTGACATACGGATTCATTCAAGAGCAACAGAGCGTGTGTTTAGATATCCGACTTTTGTTGACCATTACACCGTAGCCTGATCGACATTGAGGTAGATATAAGGCAACTCGTTTTTTAAGTTACCTACTTTTGCTAGGGCAGATCAGAATTTGCCTTACCAAACATTTCATAGTGCCCATGATCATAGGCTGTAGTATTCTAAGCATTGATGCAGACTCAGTGTTTACGCTTAATAAATCAGTTTGTTTGCATGGTTTCTACCTAAAAATCGCCACCCACCTGAATGGGTCGAATTGTTTCCAAGCTTGGTGATTATGCTACTGAGCAACTATTCATACGATTTCGGCGAAGCTCAACCCCTTAAAGCTCACCAGGAGGCCAATTGACGAATAATCCTCGCTCTCGTTTCATCCTGCTTGCTACTGTTGGTTACTGCGTTTTTGCGATGGCGTGGATTTTCTTGTCCGACCAACTGATGTCAGTCATCGCCGACCTTCGTTCTGTTGTATGGTTATCGACAGCAAAGGGAGTGTTCTTCGTCTTCGCTACGACTGCTCTATTTTATCTTGCATTACACGCAGTTCCACCGGCTGGTGCTGTGGTGGGACGCATTAACCTGCTCGGTTCGTTTGCAGACAGTATGGCTGCGGTACGACAACGCTGGCCAATGTATGTTTTTGCTCTCGCAAGTACACTGTCAATGCTGTTGGTGCGAGAAAATGTTGCGGTAGCAATCGACAACCGGCCGATGTTTATTCTTTTTATGTTACCCATCATTATTAGTGCCTTACTTGGCCGGCTCTGGCCTGGTTTGGTAGCTACTACGCTGGCTGGTCTTGGCATAGATTACTTTGCCCTACAACCCATACACTCTCTCAGAATCGACGACAGTCTGGATTTATTGCAATGGTGCTTTCTAATTGTCAACGGTGTCGCAGTAAGCATACTCAGCGAAATCTTGAACCGCTCATTATTAGAAGCCCAGAAAAATCGGCGTTTGCTGGAAGCCGTGGTCTCCGGCACGAATGATGCCATTTACATCAAGGATATGAAGGGACGCTACGTCTTGGCGAATAAAGCAACTGAAAAAATTGTCGGTAGACCCGTTGAAGACATCATAGGCAGCGACGACTCTACCCTTTTCCCTCAGCTAACGTCCGAAAGACTAATTTCGAATGATCAGTCGATCATATCTACCGGTCATACCCGAACCATCGAAGAACGCTTGATTACCCATGAAGGAGAAAATCTGATTTTTCTGGTGACCAAGGGGCCGGTACTCGATGGTGCTGGACATGTAGTTGGTCTTTTTGGTATTTCTCGTGATATTACCCAAAGTAAACAAGTTGAAGAAGAAATTCGAACGGGTCGGATGAAGTTAGAAGCTGCGCTGGGCAGCATGAGCGATGCGGTATTTATTTCTGATAACCAGGGTAGATTCATCCATTTCAACGAAGCCTTTGCAAAATTTCACAAGTTCAACGGAAAAGAGGAATGCGCGACTTCATTTCATGAATATCCGGCATTGTTAGATGTATCTTCTATTGATGGGAAGCTGTTAACTCCGGATCAGTGGGCTATGCCACGGGCTTTGCGTGGTGAGACGGCAACCGATGTCGAATTTAACCTATGTCGAAAAGACTCCGGGGCATCCTGGATAGGCAGCTACAACTTTGCACCTATTCGCGATGATGAAGGCATAATCATTGGGGCAGTGGTAACTGGTAGGGACATCACCGAACGCAAGCAAACTGAACAAGCCCTGCAGCAACTCACACAGGAGCTTGAGCAAAGGGTTGCAGAGCAGACCAAGGAAGTCTTTGATCTTTATAATAAAGCACCTTGTGGTTATCATTCGCTCGCAATGAACGGCTCAATCCTTAGGGTAAATCAAACCGAACTGTCTTTGCTTGGCTATTCAAGCGAAGAATATGTCGGACATCATATTTCGGAATTTTTAGCCCCTGAATCCGTAGAACAATATCACCAATTTTTTCCAGAATTCATTCGTACCGGGCGTATACGAGATATTGAGATGAACTTTATCTGCAAAGACGGCACCATCCGAGCATTTCTAGTCAGTGGTGATTTAATTCGCGACGAGCAAGGACGGGGCCTCTACACCAACAGTACTATGGTGGACAATAGCGAGCGCAAGGCGCGAGAACAAAAGATTCTGGATCTCAACAAATTTCTTAGCGAAGTATTAGAAATGCTGCCTTTCGGAGTCGTTGTTTACGATGAAAACGATAAGGCAATTTTACGCAATAGTTTATTCGGGAAAATTTTGAACTATCCATCAGAGTTTAGCCAAAAAGAACCGCTATTTTTTTCCGAGTCCATCCGTTTTAATTTTGATCGAGGAGATTACCCAGATCGACCATTTGAGGAGGTTTTAGCAGGGTTCGCTACCTTAATGGAGAGCCGTCAGTCGGTTTGTTTTGAGCGCAAACAAACCAACGGTGCATATCTTGAAATTCGTGGCCAACCAATTTCCAACGGCTGGATTTTGTTGACTTATACTGATATTACACAACATAAACTGACCGAACAATCCTTGGAAGTGGCCAGGCAAGTGGCAGAGGCGGCCACCAATGCCAAAAGTGTCTTCTTGGCCAATATGAGCCACGAAATTCGCACGCCCATGAATGCCATTCTAGGCTTAGCCTATCTACTCGAAAAAACCGAATTACAGGAGGACTCGAAAGATTTAGTGCATAAAATTCGCATGGCGGGTCACTCATTACTAGGAATTATTAACGACATTCTCGATTTTTCCAAGATTGATTCTGGAAAAATCGAGATTGAACGGGCTGCATTTAGGCTGGGAGACGTGCTAGATAATTTATCCGCCATTATGTCTACCAGTGTCGGTGAAAAAGAACTTGAGCTAATTATTTCGCCGCCACCCAATAAAACCAATCAACTTTTCGGTGACGCATTGCGTCTCGAACAAGTGTTGATTAACCTCACCAGTAATGCCATCAAATTCACCGAACACGGCCATGTATCCCTGTCTATCACGGTAGTTGCAGAAGACGACAATCAGGTTGCCTTACGTTTTGCCGTGCGCGATACCGGCATAGGCATTCCACTGAAAATGCAGCAAGAAATCTTTGCGTCCTTCGCACAAGCTGATTGCTCGACCAGCCGCCGGTTTGGAGGCACTGGCCTGGGACTAACCATCAGCCATCGCCTAGTGGCATGCATGGGAGGAGAGCTACAAGTAACCAGCGTGCCGGGGAGCGGTAGCGAGTTCTGGTTTGTGTTAACTTTTGAACGGGGACAGGATGTTTGGTTAGCATCGCCTGCAATGGCTAACTTGCCAATTCTGATAGCCGACGACGACCCGATTGCCCGCGAGGTTTTGAGTAACATTGTTAGCGGGTTGGGCTGGACTGCGACTGCGGTTAACTCAGGTGAAGCGGCTATCAGTCAACTACAAACCATGCTTGCAAACCGAAAACCCAGCGCGGTGTTGTTGCTTGACTACAAAATGCCGGGAATAGACGGGCTTGCCACAGCCAATAAAATTCGTAATGAGCTGAATGACCTTAACGATCCGATAATCATTATGGTCACTGCCCATTCGAGCACCCAGCTGCAAGGCCATCCAGATCTACAATGGGTAGATGCATTGCTCACCAAACCGGTTACTTCTTCAACGCTTTATAATACAGTGGCTCGTGCACTGCGGGTAAGACAGGGTATTGAGCCACAGGCGCCGAACCCTTCGCAACAGCGACTGGTAGGCACTCGGATACTTGTCGTTGACGACAGCGACATCAACCGGGAAGTCGCTCAGCGTATTCTGATTGGCGAAGGCGCTGATGTCGTGCTAGTCAATGACGGAAAGCAAGCGGTTCAGTGGCTGGAAACGCATCCGAATCAGATTGATATTGTGCTCATGGACGTACAGATGCCGGTGATGAATGGCTATGAAGCCACCCGCTTGATCCGGCGAATTCCTGCCTTAGCCGAACTTCCCGTGGTCGCCCTTACCGCAGGCGCATTCATGGAGCAACAGGAATTGGCTCAGGAGGCAGGTATGACCAGTTTCATTGCCAAACCTTTCGATGTTGATGCTGCCATCGCCTTAATCGTTAAACTCACGGCACACAAGGATAGAATAATCTCAGCTCAGAAAATAACTCCTGATTCAGTTAGCCTGGATTTACCCGGCTTGGCTATTGAAAAGGGATTGAACGCATGCAAATCAACAGCAGTCTATCAAGAATTACTGCGCAGGTTTGTCCGCGATTATGCTACTAGTGCAAAAAGCATTGCGCATTTGGAGAGCACCGAAGCTAAGGCGCTAGTGCACAAATTGAAGGGAGTCGCCGGCAATCTTGCGCTCACAGAAATAACAGAAAAGGCGAGAGAGTTGGAGCAAGTGCTTAATAATAAGGAAGATCCCTCAATTTGCCTGCAGAGATTACAAATCGCAATGGATTTGACACTGAGATCAATCGAGATGTATCTGCCGGTTGTCATTAATCTCGCTAACATACAACCAGAAGCATTCGACGCAACGTTGCTTAAGCCGCTCTTGGGACGAATGCTCGAAGCCTTGGACAGCGATAGCCCTGCTACAATTAGAGTTGTTTTAGACGAGTTGAGCGATATGTTGCCCACCACTTGTCTCGTAGAGCTAACCCAGACCATTGAAAATTTTGATTTTCGCGGTGGTGAGATTGCTACCAGTAAACTTATCGACAAATATTTTCCAGGCGAGGTGATTGAGAATGCCAAACGGCCCTATTCTGATCGTTGATGACGAACCAATAAATCTCAAGGTACTGGAAACTATTTTGTCAGAACTGTACCCACTAGTGTTTGCCCGCAATGGCAAAGAAGCGGTTTTGGCAGCGCAGAAGCATATTCCTTCGTTGATTATGCTAGACATCCAGTTGCCTGACATGGACGGCTATTCTGTTTGTCGCCAGTTAAAAGCAGACCCGCGTACCGAGAGTATTCCCGTTATTTTTGTCACCGATTTGTCTGATGCTGGCAATGAAGCAAAAGGATTTGCATTTGGTGCTGTTGATTACCTTCATAAACCGGTTTCCCCGTTGGTTGTACTGGCTCGTGTGGATACTCACTTATCGCTGGTACGTGCGATCCAACTTGAGCAAAGTCATCGCGATGCTGTTTACATGTTGGGAGAAGCAGGCCACTATAACGATACTGACACCGGTGTTCATATCTGGCGAATGGCCGCCTATGCAGAGGCACTCGCAAAAGCCAGTGGCTGGGATAACGAATCATGCAAACTGATTGAACTCGCAGCGCCAATGCACGACACCGGAAAAATCGGTATTCCTGATGACATTCTAAAAAAGCCCGGCGCACTGGATGTAGATGAGTGGGCCGTGATGAAAACTCACCCCCGAATTGGCTATGACATTCTGTCTAAAAGCCATGCGCCGTTATTTCAGATGGCTGCCGAAATTGCTTTGTATCATCACGAACGTTGGGACGGCAGCGGTTATCCAGATGGACTGGTTGGACCATTAATTCCCGAGGCTGCTCACATAGCCGCCTTAGTTGATGTGTTCGATGCATTGAGCATGAAACGGCCTTATAAAGAAGCCTGGTCCATTGAGCAGGCGATAATCACTATACAGAAGGGTTCAGGAAGCCACTTTAATCCGCGCTTGGTTGATGTGTTTACTTCCATCCTGCCGGAAATCCATGAAATTAAGCAAACTTGGGCTGGCCGGGATTCTATGTTATGACCTGTTCAAGATTTAACCAAGAGCAATCCCAACTGGTTTTTAGGTTAAACTGAGTCAAGCGATGGCATTGACGAGCCTTCATTTCATGGCATGCTGATTTTTTGTATCGGTAAATGCCAAACATGAAATTCAAATTACTCAGCTACATACTTGTTATGACATTCACAGCAGCCAGCAATGCCGCCCAAATGGACAAAAAACTGCCCCTTTGTGGAAATAGCCCAAATTGCGTATCCAGCCAAGCGCAAGATAAAGATCATTTCATTGAGCCATTTAAAATAACGGTTAGTTCCGAAGAAGCTTGGAAAGCTTTAAAACAAGCCATAGAAGATACTCCGCGTTTGGTAATTACTCACGAGACGCATAACAGTCTTCATGCCGAGGCGACCAGTTTTTTAATGCGATTTGTCGACGACATCAATGTGCTTCTAGACGAAGACGAGAGTGTCATTCACATTCGTTCTGCGTCGCGTATTGGACATAGTGATTTTGGAGTAAACCGTAAACGTATAGAAGCGTTAAGAAAGCAATTACAACAAGCCCACGTGGTGGAATGATTCGTTACAAAAAAGCGCTGTTTATTTTCCGGCGCGATCTGCGATTGGAAGACAACATCGGCTTAAATGTTGCGTTAAGCCTCTCCGAACAAGTTATTCCTTGCTTTATATTAGACCCCAAGCAAATCGCCGATCACCCCTATCAAAGTAAGCCAGGTCTGCAATTTATGTTGCAGTCGCTGACTGATCTGCAACAACAATTACAACAGGTTGATGCAACATTGGCGCTGTTTAATGCATCTCCTGAGCAAACCATCAAAGATCTAACCACTAAACAGCATATTGAAGCTGTATTTATAAATCGAGATTACACGCCTTTTAGTCGACATCGTGATTTTGCTTTAGCTGAGTTGTGTAAGCAATTGAACCTTGAATTACATTATTTAGAGGATGCCTTGTTAACGGAGCCGGAGCAAGCGCTTAAAGCCGATCAAACCCCCTATAAAGTATTTACTGCGTTTTACAATAACGCCAAACAGATCCCGGTAGCGTTGCCACAAGCACTTGTTGGAAGAAATTTCCTACCCTTAACGGGCGATTTTAGTTTGGAACAACTGCCGGTTTCAATAGACGGTCAGATTGTGCCAGGTGGGCGCAATCATGCTGTATGTATCCTTGATCATTTAAGCGATTACGCAAACTACCTGACCACCCGAGACATTCCGGGCTTGGATGCTACCAGTAAATTATCCGCCCATTTAAAATTCGGCACTTGTTCGGTCAGAGAGGTCTTTTATGCCATCACAGCACAATTGGGTAGCGAACATCCGTTGTTAAGACAATTGTATTGGCGGGATTTTTTTACCCATATCGCATTTCATTTTCCGCAGGTGTTTGGCCGAGCTTTTAACGCAGCCTACGCCGATGTGCAGTGGGATAATAACAAAGATTTTTTTACGCGTTGGTGTCAAGGTAAAACAGGTTTCCCCATAGTAGACGCCGGCATGAGAGAGTTAAACGCCACCGGATTTATGCATAATCGAGTGCGTATGATAGTGGCTTCGTTTTTAGTTAAGGATTGTCACATCAACTGGCGCTGGGGCGAACGCTATTTTGCCCAGCATTTAGTTGATTATGACCCCTGCGTCAACAACGGCAATTGGCAATGGGCAGCTTCAACAGGTTGCGATGCTCAACCGTATTTCCGGATTTTTAATCCGTGGCTACAACAACAAAAATTTGATCCCGATTGTCAATACATTTACCGCTGGCTGCCTGAGCTTAAAGAATTTACTCCAAAGACCATCCATCAATGGTATAAAAAACCATTAGAATCAAACTATCCAGCGCCTATATTGGATCACAGCATCGAAAGCCAAATAGCTAAAGCTCGCTTTAAAGAGAAAACAATAGATCCGAGCTCTTAATGTTTGACGTCGAAGGGAAATTGACATCCCGGCCGGGTAACTAATCAACGTTTTTTCACAAGAAGCTTGATTTTGCTGTCATTTCGACCATCGGGAGAAATCTTTTAAGCACTGGAACTCGGGGGAGTCTTAAGATTCCTCGTTTTGCTCGGAATGACAAAGTACGGTGAATAGTTATCCGGCCGGATCAATAATGCGTCGATTAATATTAAACTGCCATTACAATGCTGACTTGCTTGTATTTTCCTGATGATGTTGCCACTGTCTGCGCACTACATGCCGAATCAGTAGTTCCTGATCTTCTTCTGTCACATTGGTGTAATCAATGCTGATCAAAAAATTATCTGGCTCAATTTCCCGGCAGTTAACTACCTTACCGATGACACGGATAATCGCTATGGTAGTAGGTAAAAACATTTCTATGGCTAGATTCTGTCCGATTTGCAACGCACTTGATTGGTGGAAGGCCAATCCAGTAGCACTTAAATTAACATCCTGGCATTTTTTTAAATTAATATCACTGCCCGTAAGCGTCAATGCCTGGACTATGATATTAATTTTTGCATCCAGAATTTTAAATAACTCAGTCGCATCAGAGGTTTGTTTTTCGGAACGTTGTAGAATAAGCGCAGCTTGTTGAGATAAAGCATCCAAACTAGCAACCAATGAGAGCTCGCCCGATAAATGTTGAGACAAGCTATTGAGACCTTTGCTGACAGTCTGCTCGTCAATCAACTGATAAGAAAGGCTGATACTGTCGTCAATTCTAAAAAAGCGTCGTCTTTCAGTTGTTGTATTTTGCATAATAATTTCTGCTTTAATGTTGTTTTACTGTAAGTGGTCGGGCAGCGCTGGTTTCTACACCATTCAATTTATTGCTGAACGGAATATATCGTCTTTAACGGTCACTGTTTACAATCTGTAATTCATAATGAGACGGTTTTTCGATGAGTCATTCTTTTTCAGTCGATACGCATCAAAGTGGCTGTTAATTTACCAGTGCTTATTTCAACTGACCTCTACGAGATAGTTGCTTACCCCTGATTAAAAAGAGTGTTTTGCTATGCTCGCCTCGAAGCGCCAAAACAATTACAGACTAGGCATGGCTCGCTATTTCTTAACAACTCAAAAAACATATTAAGCGTAGTCTAGATATTGAAGATTTGTCGTTTTTCGTTTCGGGTATTACATTAAAATTGGTAGGGTTTAGGAAACATGCTAAGTTCTGACTGCATGTTGAATGACGGCAGTGAAACAGAGTTAGTCCCAAGTGGATTGTACTTTGTATGCCTTGGTGGGAAAAAGCTGACCCAAAAAACCAGACAACCGACAATGTGCAATTCATTTTAATCAATAGGGGTTAATAAAATGCAACAAACCAAAACCTTACTGGCTGCCAGCGCCCTGCTCAGCCTAACCACGCTAACGGCAGAAGCGGCATTAACCGCAGGTACTGCCGATGGCCAACGTGTGGTGTATAGCAGCATCAGCGACGTCACCTGGACAGGCGATGCCAACTTATTGGGCACCATGATACAAGCCCAAGGCTACGATACCGTGGTCAATGCCATCATAGCGGCCAGCCCGATTATTTATAACACAGCAAACGGTTACGATACCCCCAGCTACAGTGGCTATTACAATGTCACCAGTGCTGATTTTGACACCACTGACTTAGGACTAGTTAGCTGGTTTGGCGCCAAAGCATTTACCGGCTACCTCAACAGCATCAATTATGCCGGTTCTAACCAATGGGCATTGCCATCGGCTGGCGCGAATCCTCAAGTCGCCAACCAAACTGATGGTCAATTTGGCCAGCTGTACTATAACGAACTGAATGCAGGCATTGATGGCATATTGCACGATGGTAGTTTTCAAAACTCCGGCAATACAGGGCCATTTATAAACGCGCAAACTTATGTGTACTGGTTGGGTACAGAACACGCGCCATATCCTGACGGCGCGTGGTTCTTCGGTACCAACGGTGGCTACCAGGGCGACGGCCATAAGAGCAACCAGTCCTACGCATGGGCAATCAGCCCTGGCAATGTTGCCGCGGTGCCAGTGCCCGCAGCGGCTTGGCTGTTTGGCAGTGGATTGATCAGCTTAATTGGCTGGAGACGGCGCTACACTATTCGATAATTCGGTACTTTTGGGGGGTTAAGAGACAGTAGGCCCTTTTACAATTCTTTGAAACCGCGAAAACACAAGCATTAAAATAACTTCTTCTCAGTTAAATACTGCCAATAACGTTTGGGTAGTTGCTGCACATGCCGCTTGGGATTATTACGTTCAGTGATGTTAACGCTAGTAAAATAACCCTGCCACATTTTCTGGTAATTTCTTTCATCCTCTGAAAACAGTTCCGGCTTGCTAAAGGCGGCGTGGTCTATGTCGGAAATAAGGTAATCGTCCGGCGAAACCATCTACAAAGCTTACACCAATGCTGGCACTCTAAGATTTTTTCCTAGGGGATTTTATGGGCATTCCATTCAAATGGCGTCAGCATATTGAAGCTTGGCAACAAAGCGGGTTATCACAAGCATTATATTGTGATCAACAGCAACTCAAGAAGGGTACTTTCTCGGCTCGATTGAGTGAGTATCGCAGACTCAATCTATCTCAAGCTGTAGCGTTGATTCCTGTTCAGGTTGCATCGGTTGTTCCGACACCGGCATCCTCGTCAAACCTGGTGTTGACTCATAACAACGGTCATCGACTGGAGCTGCCGACATCCGTATCGGCTGCGTGGTTGGCCGAGTTGTTGAAATGCCTGGGTTAATTGAAACCCCAGCACAAATTTGGATTGCCGTTGCGCCTGTCGATATGAGACGCGGCCTAGATGGTTTGTCGAGCGTCGTTCAGCACAGCTTGGATCAAGCACCTTGCAGTGGTTCGGCATTCATTTTCCGTAACCGTGCTGGTAATCGGCTGAGACTGTTGCTGTGGGATGGTAATGGGGTTTGGTTATGTCAACGCAGATTGCATCGCGGCAGTTTTGTGTGGCCCAGGGTCAACGATAAGACATTTGTGATTACCCAACGCCAGTGGGAGTGGTTAGTTGCCGGTGTCGACTGGCAGCGTTTGTCGGCGACTTGTCAGCCGGACTGGCAAGTGTAAAAACGGTTTTAAAGTGGCTGATAAATAACAAGAAAAACAGTCATAAAACCTAACAAAATCAAGGCTTACACGGTGATTTTATGGTATAGTTTTCACCATGAAATCACTGACTGAACTCGATCAATTAAACCTGGATCCTGCTACCAAAAACCAAGTAGCGGCACTGATTCAGGCGCTTGTTGACCAAGCCTCTCAGGATGCCAAAACAGTGATTGCGGAGCAACAAGCCACCATCACGGCCAACGAAAAAGCCATTCTCTACAAAGACACCAAAATCACCTCGCTCACCTATGAGCTGGCCTATTACAAACGCATCCGCTACAGCACCAAAAGTGAAACCCTGACCGCTCTGCAACGGGATGTCTTTGAAGAAACCTGGAATACGGATATGTCGGCAATTGAAGCCGAAGTCGAACTATTGCAGGATAATCAACCGTGCGAAACGGTGGCTAGATCCAAACGCCTGCGTGCTGGCCGTCAGCCGTTACCCGCCCACCTGCCGCGCATCGATCATTATCACCAGTTGGAATCTTGCGCCTGTGGGCAATGTGGACGAGATTTGGTCAAAATTCGCGACGATGTGACTGAGCAACTGGACGTGGAACCGGCCAAGTTCTTTGTCCACCGGCACATCCGGCCACAATACGCCTGCCGGACTTGTGAAACCATCACTGCCGAGCCCATTCCACCGGCCATCATTGACGGCGGTATGGCCGCCATCGGTTTGCTGGTTTGGGTACTCATCAGCAAATATCTGGATCACTTGCCGCTGTACCGACTGGAACAAATCGCTGCCCGTAGCAGTGTTTCCCTATCTCGATCCACGCTGGCCGATTGGGTGGGGCGTCTGGGGGTGGAACTACAGCCTCTGGTGGATCGCCTGCACTGGTATCTGTTACAACGACCTTGCGTGTTAGCCGATGAAACCCCGGTACCGCAGTTGGATCCCGGCAAAGGTAAAACGAAGAAGGCTTATCTATGGGCGTATCGCAGTAACGATCTGCAACCTGGGCCTAAGATCATTGTCTTTGACTACCAAGCCGGTCGCAGTGGCCGACATGCCGAACAGTTTCTACAAGACTGGCAAGGTCATCTAATGGTTGATGGCTACGGAGGATACAAAGCCTTGTTTGCTGCAGCTCGGGCGCATCCAGCCACACAATCTTTATTGTCGTCCTGCATTGAGTTAGCGTGCTGGACCCATGCGCGCCGCAAATTCTTTGACCTCTTTCAAGCTAATCAAAGTCCGGTTGCCAAAGAAGCCTTGCAGCGCATTGCCGAGTTGTATGAGATTGAAGCCGAAGGCCGGGAGATGAGTATCGATGGCCGGAAAAACCTGCGTGCTGAAAAAAGCCAACCACGCTTAACCGAACTGCATGATTGGCTGCAGCAAACCCGTTTGCGCACGGCACCTGGCAGCGCTTTGATGAAAGCGATCGAATACAGCCTGAAACGCTGGTCGGCACTGATCCGCTATGCCGAAACCGGTGATCTACCCATAGATAACAACAGTACCGAGAACTGTATTAGGCCGATTGCGCTAGGCAGACGCAACTGGCTCTTTGCCGGATCAGAACGAGCGGGCCAGCGCGCTGCCGCAATTCAATCCTTACTAGGCACCGCCAAATTAAATGGGCTTGATCCCGCTGCCTGGCTAAAAGATACTCTAGAAAAACTCCCTATCTGGCCCAACAGCCGCATCGATGAATTACTGCCTTTTGGTACAAAATCAGAATAAATTGATTTTGGCAATTTCTAAGATAGTGGTCGGGCTGATCGAATACGAAATAAGTTGAATTTGCTGTAGATCGTAATAGATTCCGTAATGACGACGTAGACCGAAAATGGCCCAAGGCTGATCCTGATAACGTCTGCGAAAATGCGTTACTATCAAGGGCAGTACATTAAAATCCGGCTCTATGCGGGCAAAAAAAATGCCGTTCTGCATCTTTTCAAAACGTCCAAACGCCAGCATACGGTGACGTTCGCGGCTAACGCTTTTAACCAGATTCGCCAATTGCATGACGTGCGGATGCGCATAGTTTTTGAGGATATTTTGATGCGGTTGTTTAATGGCATAAGAAATCACACCCAGCAGGCACATTTCCACATCGTCATGTTCGGATAAAAACGCCCAGATCAATTTGTCTATGCCATTTTTATCGAACAACTTTTCGAGTTTGCTGAGTACCCGTTCAGCTTTTTTGTTGTCGGTAGTGATGTCTATGTTTTGGGCAAACAAGTCGGTGTCATAAACACCACGTTTAACGATTTTTACTTCCTGGTTTTCATGCTTTCCATAGCTGTGCTGCGCGTAAAGAACGAATACCGCGGTCAAAAATCCCTCAAAACTGCGGTCGTAGCTAAGAACAAGCATTAAAACAAATTGAGCTGTCCGGAATGAACAGTCTGATTTTTATTGCGACTTGCGTTCAGTACTACATTTTCTAAATCTTGGTGGGTAAGAAATTTTAAATGCTCGTTGTCGCCAACAACCGCCATAAAATATTTAGCGCGGTTGATCGCGCCGCCCATTTTTTTTAGATGTTCCAGAGTTAAATTTTGAAAGCGCCGCGCCTGTACAATTTTGTAAGCCGATTTAACACCGATCCCAGGAATGCGCAGGATCATTTCCAACGGGGCGGTTTGGATAGTCACCGGAAACTGCTCCAGATGTCTTAACGCCCAAGCCAATTTCGGATTCATTTTTAGATCAAGAAATGGGTTGGCGGAGTCCAAAATTTCTTCGGCTTTATAACCGTAAAAGCGCATTAACCAATCAGCTTGATAAAGCCGATTTTCGCGCACAGCGGGAACTGCCGTACTAATATCGGGCAGACGATTGTCACTTAGCATCGGCACATAACCGGAATAATAAACCCGTCTTAACGCAAATTTTTTGTACATGCGATCAGCCAGCCTGATGACTTGCAAATCGGTTTCTTGCGTCGCGCCGATAATCAACTGCGAGCTTTGTCCTGCACGGGCAAACTTGGGAGTGGATTTGATGCGCTTTTTGCTGTCCTTAAAACTCACGATCTCATTGCTGACAACATCCATCGGCTTGATGATGTCTTCATGCGTTTTTTCCGGGGCAAGCAGCTTTAACCCAGACTCAGTGGGGATTTCCATGTTAATGCTTAAGCGATCCGCATACAGGCCTGCTTCTTTGATTAATTCCGGTGACGCTTTGGGAATAAGCTTAAGGTGAATGTAGCCATTAA
Organism: Methylococcales bacterium; assembly: GCA_965247565.1. Classification (GTDB taxonomy): domain Bacteria; phylum Pseudomonadota; class Gammaproteobacteria; order Methylococcales; family Methylomonadaceae; genus CBDFHF01. The sequence continues at coordinate 871,163 of CBDFHF010000003.1, forward strand.
AATGGTGGTCTAGGCGCAGGTTTTTTGCCACTCTCACCAAGCGTTCCATGGTGTAATCAGCGTTTTTAAAGATACCGGAACTTAAAAATAAACCTTCGATATAGTTGCGGCGATAAAAGTTAATGGTCAAATCCACTACTTCCTCCACCGAAAATGCAGCGCGCTGAATATCGTTACTGCTGCGGGACACGCAATAGGCGCAATCATAAATACAGTGATTGGTAAGCAATATTTTCAACAACGAAACACAGCGGCCATCTTCGGTAAAAGAGTGACAAATTCCGGACATTGAACCGCTACCTAAGCCACCTTTATTTGCCCGATTACTGCCGCTTGACGAACAAGACACATCGTACTTTGCAGCATCGGCCAAAATATCCAGCTTTTCTTTTAGGCGTTCGAAGTTCATGAAAGATCCTGATACTCAGCAGCAAGACTATATGGCTCTTAGAGAGGGGGGTTTTGGTTCGTTATTGCTCAAGCAATTAAGCTACGTATGAATTAATAGCAGCAAATTACCTGTCTATTGTGTGACAGTCAATTTTAAAGCGGAGCAAAGATACCATAAATGCAAAATCGTTTGGGAACGGGCGCACCGTCCAACGACCGAGGCGAGATGCTATGAACTGTAAGTGAAGGCTTGGGTTTTCGTTCTATTGCACGGTTCTTGAAATGAAAGCCATGCGCTGTATAAAATTGGATCAGGGTGTACGGAGAGTCTATTGAGGCCGTGCGCTCGGTGGCGCTGACGTCGAGCTAATTCAAATGGACGAGATGCCCAATTAAATATAGGCTAAAAAACTATTACCACTCCATGGAAAATTTTTTACCGCCCGTCCTTCTATACCCAATCATAAGCCGAGGCGCTACGGCAAAAAGCAAGTAAATGCTCAAATATTCCGTCATACTTTATGGTGTCCAAAAGCATGACGGAAGTTTGAAGGCTATACTTACAACAATAGCTTATTTTTTAACTTCGGCAGGAACGGCTTTAATCGCTTCAGTTGCTTGCGTAGCGGCTTTTTCTACAGCCTTTTCAGTTGTCTGTTCCGCTGTTTTAGCTGCCTCAACTGTAGCTTCGGCGGCTTTATCGACTACCGCTGCCGCATTGTCAGCTTTTTGCTCTACTGTAGCTGGCGATTGGTTTGCCGCTGCAGGAGCTGCCGCTGGGGCGGCGGTTGCATCAGCTTTGGGTTGTTCATCGGTCAGAGGCACTAAAATTTCTACTTTAGCTTGTTTACGCAAGCCTTCGATCATAGTTTGTACTTTTTGGCGTTGCAAAAACGGCAATAACTGTTCTTTTACAGTTTCCAACGGAGGTGGAGTTTGCGCACGAGAGTCTTCGCGCAAAATAATATGGTAACCAAACTGCGTTTTCACTGGGGCCTGAGTGTATTTGCCTTTTTCCAGTTTAACTAACGCTTCAGAGAAAGGTGCAACCATTTGACTGGCAACAAACCAGCCCAGATCTCCACCGTTTTGTGATTCTTTAGCATCCAACGAATGTTTATTGGCTAATTTGGCAAAATCCGCGCCTTTACCCAATTCAGCAAGCAATTTTTTAGCTTCGTCTTCTGTCTTTACCAGGATATGACGCGCTTTATATTCGGTACCGTTTTCACCAGCCACTTTGCTGTCGTATTCAGCTTTAATTTCTGCGTCCGTAACAGGGTTGGATTCAATGTATTTCTTTAAATCCGCTTGGGATAACAAAGATCGCTTGGCATTTTCTAAAGCTTCGGCAACTTCAGGCGACTTATCCAACTGTTTTTGGGTGGCGTCCTGAATCAATAATTCGCGTTGCACCAGCTCTTCAATCAGCTTTTCCTTAGGGAATTTTTGACCGTGGCTACGCTCGGCGATATCTTTTTCTAATTTAGCTAGCGCGTCTTTGCTTATGTATTGCCCATTAACAACCGCAATTGCATCGGCTTTATTTACTACGGCAGCGGTTGTAGCAGTTGACGTACTATTGCTAGTAGTAGGCGTTCCTTGTTGATTACAACCGGCAATAATCGCTGTACCGGCAACAAGCAGGGGAATGATTTTTTTATTCATTTACAAATTTCCTTTAGTTTTCTTCTGAGGGTGATAGCGCATTAATGCCTAAGGCATGAATTTGTTGTTTCATCAGATCGCCTAGCGCTTGATAGATGAGCTGATGGCGTTGCACTAAAGATTTTCCTTCGAATGCTTGCGAAACAATAGTAACGAAATAATGACCACCACTTTTGGCGCCAGCGTGCCCCGCGTGTGCGGCGCTGTTATCAATAATTTCTAATATTTCCGGCTGCAAAGATTGGGTCAACAGTTGTTTGATTGTTTCAGCAGTCATAGCGGAAAAACTTTTTTAAAGGGTTTAACGATAACACTAGCATAAACTCCGGCGTCAATATAAGGATCAGTTTGAGCCCACTGCTGGGCATCTTCAAGTCTATCGAATTCAGCCACCACCAAGCTTCCGGTAAAACCCGCTTCGCCAGGATTTTCAGCGTCAACAGAGGGATGTGGCCCAGCTATAATCAATTTGCCTGCATCTTGCAAAGTTTGCAGCCTATCCAGATGTGCTGGACGCGCCGCCAATCTTTTTTCCAGGCTATTACTTACGTCGGTACTGATAATGGCATATAACACTCATTATTCCTCGGTTTCCGGCATATACTTGTACAAGAACGCCAGTTGCAGCAACACGAAAACTATCATCAATCCTGGAACACCAAATGTCTTAAAGGTGACCCAATCATCAGTGTTGTAATTATACATAACATAAAGATTGATAAAGCCAACGCTGATAAAGAAACAACCCCACATGAAATTTAAGCGTTTCCAGATGACTTCCGGCAACGTTAAATTGGCAGAAAGCATTCTTTCAATGAAAGGTTTTTTACCGATATATTGGCTACCGATAAAAGCGACACCAAACAACCACTCAATAATAGACAGCTTCCATTTGATGAATTGTTCATCCTGTAAATACAAAGTCGCGCCGCCCATGACTAGTATCAGCCCTAACGTTATCCATTGCATAGTTTCAACCTTTCGGTATTTAAACCAGTTAAACGCAACCTGGATAACGGTAGCAACAATGACTACGGCCGTTGCCACGTAAATGTCGTACAGTTTATAGGCAATAAAAAAAAGTACGATAGGGAAAAATTCAAGAAATTGTTTCATAAAGTATAGAGAATTCAATCAAGCGTAGGTATCAATCCCTGTAATCAGCTGGCTGGTTCGATCTTGCAGAGGTTGGTTAAGTTCCTGGGTGTAAGCGTTTAGTGCTTTTAAGGTTTTAATGTCGGTAGGCGGTTCAATGTGAGTAAAGCCATTTTGCGCCGAGTCGGCAACAGATAGGACCTTACTTATTTCTTCAGGAGAAGACGGCTGCGCTTGATTTTTAGCAGTACGGCCAAAGGTTTCAACTTTGTGTTGAGCCTCGTCACTTTTGATAGCACGCTGCCGATTAAAGCCAATGCGGGAAGATGTGAGTGACGAACTATGAATTTTCATATCCACTTGAGTGATTACACAAATCTATTGATTTGTCATTGTAAAATCTTTGCTGGTTAATGTACATAATTCACTATTTGTTTCTGTTAGAATGCCCTGAATTTGCTGGGAGATACTGCTATGAATAAAGACATTAAGACTGAATTAGAGGCGGCTGCATTTAGACGATTACTAATTCATTTACAACAACATACAGAAGCCCAAAACATCGATCTGATGATTGTAGCTGATTTTTGCAGAAATTGCCTAGCGAAGTGGTACGCCGCAGAAGCTTTAGAACGGGGTGTTACCTTAGATTATGAACAGGCCAGAGAGCTAATTTACGGCATGCCTTACGAGCAATGGAAAAATCAATTCCAGCTACCCGCGACTACCGAGCAGCTGGCTGTTTACGAACAAAAGCAACAAATAAGACAACAAAATGGCCACTAATATGTCTCAAACCGAAAATCTGTTTTCGGGCATTCTAGGCGAAGATTACGACATGCTACAGCTGATCTGCCCGCTTGCTGCAGAAATGAGCAGATTGGTAGGTTTGGCAGTAAGCACTTATAAGACTACGGAGAGCGAGCCATTAAGGATTATCGAAATCGGTGGCGGCACCGGAATTACCACCCTATCTATGTTAACAGCACGGGACAACATCCAAATAGTTAGCATCGATAGCTCAACTACCATGCAAAACCAGGCTAAAAAGCATTTAAAAAAATGGTCCGATCAAGGTGTTTTGATTTTTTGCGCTGAAGATGCCTTATCTGCTTTAACAAAAATTGCCAGCGATAGCGTTGATCTAGTAACCAGCGCATATACGCTGCATAATTTTGAGCATGCTTACCGGCAGGAAGTCATCTCGGAAATTTATCGAATTTTAAAACCCGGAGGCCAGTTTATTAACGGCGACCGTTACGGTTTAGACAATATTTCCGCTCACACGCGTTCCGTTCAGCAGGAAGTCGCTGGCTACTTTAACATTCTGACCCATGCCAATCGCCTGGATCTATTAGAACAATGGATCGTGCATTTATTTAATGATGAATCAGAAAACCATGTGATGCGCGAAACTGTTGCCTTAAATCAGCTTAGCGAGACGGGATTTACAGAGATTACCCTCAATCATCGTATGGAAGTTAACGCCTTAGTCACCGCCAGCAAATAAAAGAGCGCGAACCATAAATCGACATAAATGCACACGGACAAATCATTAACATGACATTCTGCATTAATGAATCGACAACCCCTCAAAATTCTTCGCATCTTCCGTACCGGCTAGTAGTACAAAAGAATTCATGAACAACCAATCCTTATTCCAACGCGATCTTTCCGTGTTGTGGCATCCCTGCACACAAATGAAAGACCACGAAACCTACCCCATTATTCCCATAAAATTGGGTCAAGGGGTTTGGCTGGAAGATTTTGATGGTAATCGCTATCTGGATGCCATTAGCTCGTGGTGGGTTAATTTATTCGGACATGCTAACCCTCTTATCAATAATGCGTTAAAAGAACAGCTGGATACGCTGGAACACGTTATTTTTGCCGGATTTACCCACGAGACGGGCATCAAGTTAGCGGAGAAACTGATTGAAATCAGTCCACCGGGATTGGATCGATGCTTTTATGCCGACAATGGCTCTTCCGCAGTAGAAGTCGCTCTGAAAATGAGTTTCCACTATTGGCGCAACAAAGGGCAAACGCAAAAAACCAAATTTATTACCCTGGAGAACAGTTATCACGGGGAAACTTTGGGCGCACTAGCAGTGGGCAATGTTGCTTTATACAAAGAGACTTACGCGCCACTATTAATGGATGTGATTACCGTGCCCGGGCCTGACTGTTATCATCGTGAACAAGGGGAAACCTACGCCGATTACTCCACGCGTCGCTTTGCATTAATGGAACGCGCTTTACAGCAAGATGCCGATTCAGTTTGTGCAGTCATTATAGAGCCGTTAGTGCAGTGTGCGGGCAATATGCGCATGTACGACCCGGTATATTTAAAGTTACTGCGCAAAGCTTGTGATAAATACAACATACATGTAATCGCCGATGAGATCGCGGTGGGTTTTGGCCGCACCGGCAGTTTATTTGCCTGTGAACAAGCTCACATCACGCCGGATTTTATGTGTTTGTCGAAAGGTTTGACCGGCGGCTATTTACCTCTATCGGCGGTATTGACTACAAATGAAGTCTACTCGGCGTTTTATGATGATTACCAGAAACTCACCGCGTTTTTGCATTCGCATAGTTATACCGGCAATGCATTGGCCTGTAGAGCCGGTTTGGCCAGCATCGACATTTTTCAACAGCAAAACATTATAGAAAACAACAAATGTCTCGCCGAAAAAATGGCGCAAACGGCGGCGCGTTTCATCGATCATCCGCACGTTGCGGAGGTTCGTCAGACCGGCATGATAATAGCCATAGAGATGGTTAAAAATAAACAAACTAAAGAAGCTTATCCCTGGCAGGAACGCCGAGGGCTTCGAGTTTATCAATACGCATTAACTAAAGGCGTTCTGCTCAGGCCGCTCGGCAATGTCATTTATTTTATGCCGCCCTACATTATTACCGAGGATGAATTATCATTAATGGCTGATGTGGCGTGGCAAGGTATCCAACAGGCAATTAAAGGCTAATATGCGAGTTTCCCGGTTATATGTATCCATGCCTTTGGCTGAGGGTGAACAAATAAACTTGGACGAGGAGTCTGCTCACTATGTTCGATCAGTATTGCGCTTAAAAAAAGATCACGATATGGTTTTATTCAACGGCTCGGGTGGTGAGCATTTTAGTACACTGACCGAAGTCAGCCGAAAAACCGTATCGCTGGTTATCAAGCAATGGCATGATCGCAATAATGAATCGCCATTACACATTATTTTAGGATTGGGTATTGCTAGGGGAGATCGCATGGATTTTGCGGTGCAAAAAGCGGTCGAATTGGGAGTAAATCGAATTACTCCGTTATTAACCGAACGCTGTGTCGTGCAATTTAAAGGCGAAAAAAAACCGCAACGTCTGATACATTGGCAAAAAATTGTTCAACATGCCTGCGAGCAAAGCGGCAGAACACTATTGCCAGAACTCATTGAAATCGCACGACTACAAGACTGGTTAGATAAACAACATGGCTTAAAAGTGTTTCTTGATCCTTACGCACAAACTTCGCTAGCAGACTTAAAACCACAACAAATGACAGTTACCCTACTCACCGGACCCGAAGGCGGTTTTTCCGACCAAGAACGTGATATGGCGAAAGCCGCCGGTTTTATACCGGTACGCTTAGGCAAACGTATTTTAAGAACAGAAACCGCATCGTTGTCCGCATTATCAGCGGTACAGATGTTGTGGGGTGATTTTGGTGGAGGACAGGAGTGAAAAGGCAATATCTGCTGGCGTCGCTCACGCCATTTTTAATATTACTCTTGTTAACAATACTGGCCTGCGTGCTAGGTTACGCAGTGACAGAAATCATCGGTGAACCTTCCGCATTACGTAAATTGATTATTCGCATCACCCAGACATTACTGGTGTTGAGTATTTTTCCGGCGATGGCATTTTTAAAACTAACCAAGGCCGAATTAGGCCTAACTCATGCCAAGCATTTTTTGAAACAAATAAGTCAAGGATTTGTGCTGGGCTTAATAACTTTATTGCCTGTATTCATCCTGTTTTATGTGCTAGGCATCAGTATATTTGATAAAACTCAACCCTGGACCGTAGGGCTGGCATTAAAAAAAATACTACTCCACCTGCTACTTGCACTCTTAATTGGTGTGGTTGAAGAACTGGTATTTCGAGGCATGTTATTAGCTGGGCTGCGAAAAAAACTGCCCGTATTGGGAGCCATCCTCGTTAGTTCGATTTACTTTGCCGCGTTGCATTTCCTGGATAGTAAAACCGATATACCCGAACAGGAATTTAATTTGCTCAGCAGTTTTGACTTGCTAAGACAAGCTTACGCTAATATTTTCGACGCAAAAAATTTATCGGCTTTTTTATCACTGCTAATGGTTGGTATTTTTCTCGCCGTGATTAAAACTCGAGCTAAAAAAGGTTTAGGTTTGTGCATCGGTTGTCATGCGGGCTGGGTTTGGCAAATGAAAATGAACGGCAGCCTTTTTAATACCGATTACAGCTCCTCATACCTTTACTTAGTTAGCAACTATAACTTTGTGCTCGGCCCTTTAGTTACCAGCTGGCTGGCACTCGCCTTAGTTGGTTACTTTGTTTACAGAAGCCGCCAAGCGAGCAAGTTGCGGGGAATTCGCTAGATTTTGCCATCAACTGCTTCTCGCAAACTGAAAATACAACAAAACCTTTAGTTTTAATGGATAGCATCGTCTTACAAAACCAGGGTGTTTTAAGTCAACTCACCGCCACTTAAAACCTCAAAAGCTACAAAATAGTCTATGGTGTGAAGTACACGATGCACCTACTTGAGTAGAAGCCTGCAATATTCGTCAAAAAATCTTTGCACTCATGTTGGTTTGCGCTGTCGTAGAGGTTAATTAAACGAAACCAGTGGCTAACCCTCCAAAACGCACGCGCGTTTTGGCGTTACAATAAGCTGTTTTCTAAATTATTTTGTAGGTGTATGTTTAACAGACCTCTTGTACTAACCTTCCTGCTGATCGCAATTTTAGTTGGGATCGCCAGTCAATTTGTTCCACATCTTTCGGAACAAGCCGGTGTTACCCCACCGGATACCGTAGCAAGTCAATTGGAATCTGATGGTACAGAAAAACCTTGCCTGAACGAACACCCAGACTGGCGCAAGGCACAAGTCATTGACGGTGTTGAGATTGCGGAGTCTTTAGCCTGCGATCCTGACAATCCTTTCGATATTGCTGCTGCGGTTAAGGGCATCAACAACGTGTCCATGGCTACCATCATGCAGTCGGATCTCGCTCAAGATGCGGTGGTGATGGGCGAAGATCTAGACAAAGACGGCGACCCCGATGTAATCCGCATTAAACTGGAAGTCATGGAATTAAATGGCGCCAGCCCTGATGGCGAATTTTTGATTAATACCTTCGATATTGCCCCAGCCATTCAACCCGGTTTATGGGTTTATACGCCGAAAATGCGCGGTATGGGTTTAAAGCACTTTAACTCTTTTGTGGCGCATCCTTTAATTCGAGCGCCATCACCGGTCATACGGGTCGAACAGGGTGATAAAGTTTTTATCACTTTAGAAAACACGCATTACTTGCCGCACACCATTCATTTGCATGGCGTTGATCACGCTTGGCAAACATCTAAAGGGTATGATAATGACGGCATGGAGGAGCATCCGGTTTTCCCCGGCAAAAGCCATACTTATGAGATTCAACCCCGACATGCTGGCACCATGTTGTATCACTGTCATGTGCAAACTGCGCAACATTTTATGATGGGTTTAAACGGCATGTTTGTAGTGGAAGAAAATCGCCCTAACAATTGGGTGCAAACCTTTAATGTCGGCGCAGGGCAAGTGCGGCATTCTTCTGTTGCGGTTAAGCAGGCTTTTAACCAGGAATATGATTTGTTTTATCAGTCGGTAGATAAAAAACTGGCCAAAATTATTCAAGACAACAATGATCCCAGATTGATCGCCCATCGTATGAGCCGCGAATACAATATGACTGAATCCTTTGAGAATTACTTTATGCTCAACGGGCGTTCATTTCCGTATACATTGCGCGAATCGATTGTTGCGGTTGCAAATAATGAAACTATCAAGCTGCGTGTTGCCAACGTACAGCGTTCATCGGTAGCGTTGCATATACATGGGCACAAAGCGACAGTCACCGCCTTAGACGGTGTCGATCAAACCGGTGTTATGCGCGATGTATTCGACATAGCCACTGCACAGCGTATGGATATAAGTCTAAAAACGACCAACGATGGCTTAAACAGCTACGGCCCGGGGTTATGGATGTTTCACGACCATGTGCCAACCGGAACCACCACAGATGGCATGGAACCGGGCGGTAACATGGCTATTTTGGCGTATAAACCATTATTGGATGAGCAAGGCATGCCGAAAATGCACGATGAATTGCTTAGCCAAGTCTTTAATAAAAATTACTACACCAAAAAGCAAGCAGTATGGGGACAAGGTGATTACGCGCCAGCGTTGGGTGAAGCGGGTTTAATTGCACCCGATTTGCTGAAAATTATAATCTTTGGTTTGGCAATTGGCTTGATTATTGGCTTGCTGATTTATATTGCGGTCGTGCATCAGCGGAGACAGCGGTAATGAAAAACGGTTTGTTATTTATCAGTATTTTGTTTTTGATTGCTGCGAAACCCGCTTTTACCGAAGGCATGGGTGACATGGAGCATATGAGCATGGACGAAACCGGCATGATTATGAACGCCAACCACGACAAGCTGCCGGCCGATTGTCAAAAAGTTTCCGAAGATGTCAATATTACTATCCGAGCCGGACATAAACACGCTACGAAATTTCCCGGCAAAATGTTTGCTTTCGATCAGCAAGAGCTGGACGTTAAACCTTGCGCCAGAATCAACATTACCTTTATCAACGACGACCAAATCCGCCATCAGTTGATGATTCACGGTTTGCCGGGTTATTTATATCCGCAAGGCATGTTCCATCTGGAACTGAATGGCGAAGGCCAACTTAAAGCATCGCTCATCGTACCCAGCCAGAAAAAAACCTATCTCATGCACTGTGAACTACCGCAGCACATGGAAAAAGGTATGAAAGCGCAATTAAAAGTCGATGGCGGCGATGTGGATTTGCCTAGTATTCCCGGCATCAGTGAACCAATTAAAGCTGATGTTTACCCGGTAGCCTGGACTAATGGCACCTGGATGATATTGGCTTTTTGCGGACTTGTGGGATGTGTATTGCCTTTTTTAGCAATGAAGTTCAAAAAGAAACAATAATAAATCTCAAGACATTGGAATTAGTCTTATTATTTTAGGCACCCTCTTTACGAGAATCCTAAAGATATACGCCCTGTAAGCAGACGTATATCTTGAAAAGATAGATTACTCCACTCAGGCTTTGTTCCGTCTTTCGGAAACGCCCGCAACGCCCAATGCTGAAATAAATAACCAAAAAGCGGCTGGAAGCGGCACGATCGTGGTTGAGACGGAAGCATTTGCGGTCAGCACATTGCCGTTGGAAAGCGTGTCGATATCCGGATTAAAGTTGGGATCAAAAGGGCTGCGCGAAAACAAATCATAGTTGAGTACAATCTCGCCATATGCGGAACTCCCCAGTGCTGCATTCGGGCTAATGGCGAAACTGCCTATACCAGTAGGCGTGTTGGCATCGAATGATTGCGCCCACGTTGTGCTGGCACCCAGTCCAGGGCCAACCACAAAGAAATTTTCCGGGGCGCTAATGTAATCTGTGAAAGTGCCAAGTGAAGAAGTTGCAGAATCAAAAGTTGCACCGGTCACCACCAGATAGTTTTCAGTATTACTGAGGCTAAAGCCCCAACCGACCGTGGCGCCTGGCAACCCCGAAATATTGCCGCTCGCGGGATTTAGCTGCAAGGTAACCGCAGCCTGAGTCGTGCCATGAGAAAGTAGCCCCAACATAACAACTAACAGATAAGCTTGATTAAACACGGTGGTATCTCCTAAATGATGATTAACGGTATTGATTATTTAACGTTTTCGAACCACTCACTATGCCGTTATTGCTGCTAAACGGAATAGTGGCTTTAAATCTGGCGTTGTTAGGACAGCCGGTGAAGTTGATGGTTGCTGTGCCGCTTGCTTGAGCTCCAGCAGGGATATCCCCTACGCCCAGCGGAAACGACAAAGGATTACTAATGATCGGTGTACAAACGGCACCCGCAGTTTGAGTTAGGACCAAGCTGTCGATTTGGGCATTTTCGGCTGGGCAGCTGCCTTTATTCGCGATATTGAGGCTCCATGATCTGGCATTTTGTGCGCCGGATTTGCTGCTAATTAGGGCTGAAAGCTCAGGGAGTGAACTTTCGCAGAAATCCGTTTTTGCGTAGTTATATATCTTTAGATCGTCTATGTCTCCGGATGCACCGCTATAGCAAGTAAGGGCGCCACCAATGAAGGGACAATATGAGCTTGCTCCGAGGACTAAATATTTTCTAAAGGGTAATAACAGTTGAAGTTTCTGGGGTGTTGATGCAACAACTTTGCCGTTAATCATTAACGCGAGTGTTTTACCTGTCAGGCCTGGAATACCAGTGTTCTTCCAGATGACTGTCATGTGCATCCACTGTTCCGCATCAAAACGTACTCGATCAGTTTGATATTCGACAGGAGTATTGACTTGAACGCCACTCATGTAAACAGAAAAAAACTTTCGCCCTCCCCAGCCAGCCCAAACCAAACTAAATTCTGCTTTGCCAGATTGATCCTGCTCGTTACTTACGTTATCGGGAGAGTTATGACGATCTTTACTCGTTAAAAGATAAAACACTGCGCTGGCATCGTTCTGGTTATAGTGAGGCTTGTACCAAAAATCGATCGTCCACTCATTGGGGCTCAACTGGGATCCAACTGGATAAACAACTTGATCCTGTGTAGCGGCGCCATTATCACTACCTGAATAATTAATGGCCAAATAGCCATTATGTTCAGATTCAGTGCCAAAATTAATGAAGCTGGGATTGGGTGCACCGCAACAAAATTCACCTGGTTGGTAATAACGCAAAATTCCAGATGATCCGACTAATGGCGTTGGAAGGTTTACTTCACCATTTCCGTTCTGTCGTATGAAAGGTGAAACATTTTCATATGTATCATGCAAAACAAGTCCCGTATCTTCCAAGGTCAATGCCGATTGTTCGATATTTGGTTGGGCGTGAATCACTGGGGGGACAGAAAATAAACTAAAAAACATTGTACAAGCTGCAAGGTATGCAACTCGGTTGTGTTGACTAGTCATTTGTTCCTCCATTTTTTTAGTGTCAAGCCACGGAAACTGCTTTGTTCAAACTGAGCATCTATAATCAGAACTTGTATGATCACTTTGCTGTCTCCTAGATTAGGATTAACGGAACTGGTTATTCAAAGTTTTCGAGCCGTTCACCTGCCCGTTATTGCTACTAAACGGAATGGTGGCTTTAAACCGGGAGTTGTTGGGGCAGCCGGTGAAGTTCAATGTCACCGTACCGCTGGCTTGGGCTCCAACCGCAATATTGCCTACTCCCAACGGAAACGACAAAGGACTGGTAATCACTGGTGTGCAGGCAGTACCAGCAATTTGGGTCAATACCAAACCGTCGATTTGGGCATTCTCTGCGGGGCAATAGCTGGTGTTGGCTATAGAGAGCTTCCAAAGCCTAGCGTTCTGATTACCTGACTTTTGGGTTATGCCCACCGACAACTTAGGAAGCCCGCCTATTTCACAACCCACTGGACTTTCATTGAATCGATCGGAAAAGTCGGTTTTGGCGTAGTCCCAGATCACAAGGTTGTCCGTAACCCCTTTGACGGCATTGTAGTGAGTATCCCAACCCCAGGAATTTGGACCGGAACCAATGAACAAATAAGGATCGATGTGGCCCGATGCTGTCCAAGTGGCTTGGGTTTTACCTTTTAACGCACCATTAACATAAATGCGAATGGTGTCGCTGGTACCGGATATACCGGAAACATCCCAAACAAAGGCAAGATGCATTAACGTGCCATCAATGAAAGCTAGTTCTCCGTCTGGAGCTACCGAGTAATCGGGGGTTAAAGCGCATGCAGATTCTGAGTTTTTTGAAGCACAGAAGAAAAAGCGTTTGCCATAAGATCCATAATCCCAACCGTTCCAGCCTGCTGCTAGCGACACATCGGTTACCCAATTTTGATCTGGATAATGGTTCATTAATTTGTTTCGGGTATCAAAAAAATAGGCGTGATTAAAGGTTTGGGCGCTGTATTTAAATTGGAACCAAAATTCTATAGTTCCGCGGGATGGTGTCAATTGGGTTTGTGATAGGTCGGCAACGATGAAATTTGCACCATCGTTTGTTCCACCCTCATCGGGGTCATGGTTGATGAAAAAGGCATTACCGAACTTGCCAGGAACGATCATGGCTTCTTCCCAGTCATTTATGTGGTAACTGATGGGTATTAGCCCGGGTCCGATCTCACTATTGGTTATCTCGCTTACACTACCCAACTTGTTCCATAAAACAACATTGCCCGATTGCGCTTGCACCGCGAACGGAATGAGTAAAGTGATTAGAACTATTAGAAATGTAGCCATGCGGGTAACTTGATATGAATTGATGTTCATTTGAACCTCCCTAAACAAGCCTAGAAAGAATTTGACAAAAACGCCAAACTCCATTTAATGACCATAACAATGACCATGCTCGACAGTCTGGCAATCCTGGAGCATAAGACCCTTAATATTCCGTCGCTACTTTACGATAGTCTTGGCCTTAAGAATTCGTTGACTTGAAGTAGATCATAGAGGGTGATTAATTTCAACGTAGTGTTTTGATCAAGATTAACTCTATGCGTTTCGTTATGGCTATCTGCCTATCATTAATTTTGCTGTTTTAGATTTAATGATCCGCAACATTTGTGTAATGGTTTAATAAAACAGGACACTTCTGAAGGCAGATTTATAATGTTATTAGATGGTGATGTAAAAATACTGACAACTGGTAACTTTTCAATACTGATTGACAACTAAAACAATCGATCCCTTGTCCGGTTTCCGACAATTATTTCCAAAATCCGTTGTTTTGTTAGTTTAGATAAAACTAATTCACGATCATAAAACTTCAAAATATCCGCAGCCATCTGTTTTAAAAGAAAATTTAACCTCCCACTCAAGATGGCATAAACTCTGCTAAATCATGATTGTTACCCCAACAATCGGCAGGTATATTTCTATGCAACTCAGCACTCGAAACCAATGGTCAGGCATCATTAAAGCCATAAATCATGGCAATATCGTCTCGGAAGTCACCGTAGAAATAGCACCGAATGTCTCGGTGATTGCAATTGTTTCTAAAACTGCCGTTGAGGCCCTTGGACTTGAAGTGGGAAAAAAAGCCTACGCATTGATTAAATCGACCGAAGTGACTCTGGCTATTGATTAACAGAGCCACACCCTGTTTTAACTACCCATCGAATGACAAATTACCAAAACCATCTGGAGAAAAACAATGCTATTAGAGACCTATCAAACAAAAGGCTTACTTACCGTCACTTTGGTAAATGGCCAGACCAGCACTGCCGGCGTATATGCTTATCGTGGCGATCTGGTTTTAAAAGAAGGTGTTCTGCGTGATGGATCAACTACAGACCGTAAACCCCCTGAAGCGCTGTTCATTCATTCTGCTTTGATTGTTGAAAACGATAAAATCAAGTTTATCAACGGGCTATTGCCAACACTCGATTTGCTTCCGGTTTTTGTTGAGAAATACAAAGCGGATATAGCCCCAGACGCTACTGCTATCGTTTATGTAGAAAACATTGGCAAAGGCTTACAAGTTGAATTGGAAGGCGTAACTTACATATTGCTTCCTTACAAAGAAGGTCTGGTTTGGAATGAAATTCTTGAAGAACTATACATTGAAAAAAGCGAGTTAAAAAACCAGTCTGCCGAAGATAAAGTGGCTATTGCTTATGCAGCTGCCAAAACGTATAAGTCAAAGTCGCCACTTGTTTCATATGCTGAAGCAGAAGCAAACACCATTGTGGTGGTTAAAGACGCGGCAGTTGGCGCTATCTAAACAGGCTCATCGCCCGCACCTAAGACTGACATGCTTCCTGAGCTTCTGCGAACAGCACTATCAGAATTGAATACTATGCTAGTGCTGTTTCTCGGTACCTTCCTGATCATCCTTAACTCAACCAGGTAGAAAGACATGAAACTTCAGATTGAGCGCAGGTATGTGGAAGCAATGGTCAATGAATTCCCAGGACTGGCCGCATTAAAAGACCAACTGCGTTTCGGCAATAAGGCCGAAGTGCCGTTTAAGCAATTGTCCAATACCGAACTCAGTTTTTTGCAGGTGCTTTACAAACAAGCCGGCACTGAAATGCAAGGTCGTGCTGCGCAATTGTCAACGCTACAAAAAGCGATGAACGATGACACGGTCAGGGTTTGAAGAAGATGACTTGGAAATGTTGCTGCCGGCCATTGCTCGTTATCTGATCAATAACCCCATCCGCGGTTGGCTATTCCAGGCCAACGTTGCCGGCAAACCTATGGCTTATCTAGTTACTCGGCTGGATTATACGCCGTCCGGCGAGGAAGAAACCGGGCGTGTCACGCTTGAACTCAAAGCCAATGCCAAAGGTAAAGTAGCTATTTCCACCGTAACAATTCGTGCTCGGGATATTGCTGAAAAAACGATCACCGAAATTTTTATGGCAAAGGGCTTTCTGAAAGAAACGCCTGAGCTGATCAGCTCTTATGACGATGCCGCTGGACATTATTTCGAATGGTGCGGCCAGTCCGGTGCTCAGTTTTGCGGCAAAGGTACCGGTTTTTTATGCGGAAGACCCAACCGCGTCGCATCGCAATACCGATTGGGCGCGCAAGGATGTTGTGGTTTTATCAACCGAAGGTGGCACGGCGCGACTGGTATGCGATTGAAAGCATTCTCAGTGACCGTGCCTTAACAGTCGATGCCAAAGGCGACATTCTTGCTAAGTATTTGCGCAAAGCCGCTAAAAGTAGGTCGCTATGACTGCAAGGTTGAAAATGAAGTCGAAGCCTCACAAACCGAGATTCCCAAAGGGCTTTTCACCGAGCTGCCGGTACATTGCTATTTGTTGATGTTTCATCTGGAACTGCATCATCATCTATGGGTGCATGTAAATGATCTCAATCCTTACCGCTATCAACCGGAATTAAAACAAAAACTGATTCTACGTGAAGAACAGATTGATTTAATTGACATCTTAACCGCTGAAATGGATGTCCTGATGGATGACATCGTCGAAGGCAAATCCGGCGGCACCACAGTACTCTGCGCCGGGCCAGCGGGAGTTGGTAAAACACTGACGGCTGAGGTTTATTCCGAAATCATTAAACGCCCTCTTTACCGGGTTCATTCCGGACAACTCGGGCTTAATGTTGGCGAGATGGAAAAAGCTTTAAAGGATGTCTTAACGCGTGCTCAACGTTGGGGTGCGGTAATGCTAATCGACGAAGCCGATGTGTACATCAAACGGCGCGATAATAATATCGCCATGAATGCGGTGGTCGGGGTGTTTTTACGGGTACTGGAATACTTCAACGGCTTGCTGTTTTTGACCACTAACCGCGTCGATGACATTGATGAAGCCATCGTTTCGCGCTGCATCGCATTAATTAAATATTATCCCCCTGATGGAGATGCGCGCCGAAAGATTTGGCAAGTGATGATCGAGCAATTTGATCTGAATGTTAATGTCCAGCTAATCGATCAATTGGTGGATAGCTTTCCAGATGCAACCGGACGCGACATCAAAGGTCTTTCTAAACTGGTGGCGAAGTTTTGCCAGCATAAACAAGTAGCTCCGAGTTTAGCAGTATTCCGGCGCTGTTCAATTTTTAGAGGCATGGATTTGGAAAGGTCGCTTGAAAATGTGTAACTATAATTTCACTAATCAAGAAAGCTACCTTATCTATTGGCATTGTTACTGCTTAATAATTAATGTCACCCTTTGTCATTATTGTTTGAGCTCCTGGGTTTGGCAACTTTGGCGTCCTGATTTCTCGGCCAGGGCGCTTTTTTTTGCTTCAGCTATTGTGGCTGACTCCAGATAAATCAATGGTTATCAAAATTTTGGCAAACAATTTGCCTGTTTATCAATAGCGACATTAGCTTCATAAGACGACACTATTTAGCTGCTGATGACAACATACAAAGCAACAAAGTTAATTTTTTTGTCAGTTTTGCAACAATTTTCCAGACTTGAGGGATGACTTTCTGAAGTCATTAACAATCGATGAAATTTAAAACAATCTCTATTACCGATTCTGAGAAACTGATTAAAACAGAAAAGCCTATGATTCTGGACTGTAGGGACATCAAAGATTACAAAGCCGGGCATCTTGAAGATGCTCTCCACGTTCATGAAGGGTTAAAAGAATCGTTAGTCAAACGTGGTGATAAACAGCGCAGTCTACTGATTTACTGCTATTACGGTCATGCTAGCGAACATCTTGCCGAATTTTTTAGCGATTTCGGCTTTAAAGATGTTTACAGCTTGGAAGGCGGATATTCAAGCTGGAAAGAAAAACACCAGGAAACAGGATGAAGCCTGAAATAGGGGATTGGTTACAAAACAATTACTTCTCTGTGACCAATCCGGTTTTAAAAAATCATGAAGGTATTTATCCACTGATTTTGGCAAGTCAGCAGGGCCGTACTGATGTCATAAAGTTTTTGATTGAACAACATGCCGAACTGGATGTGATTGATCATTACGGCAATAACGCCTTGTGGGCTGCTTGTTATGCCAACAACAACGACTGCATAGAAACACTATTGCGAGCGAAAGTAGACATCAACCATCAAAATTCCGCTTCTGGCGCGACTGCCTTGATATTTTCGGCATCCAGCGGCAGAGAACAAGCCGTCGAACTGCTATTGGCGGCGGGGGCTGATCCAGCGATTAAAACACACGATGACTTCACTGCGCTCGATTTAGCCTCCACCAGAAACATACTCAAACGCTTATCCAACCTTGTTAAATCAGGAGATTAAAATGGAAGCATTGCCACGTGAGTTAGCCCTACGTATTGCCTTGGCATCACGTATTTTGCCGGGCATCAACGTTCCCAGACTACTGGAAATATTACATGAAAAAGTAGGTTCACCCTTAGACGATGAAAAACTAAAATCCATCACTGTCACCAATCTTAAAACCGGCTTAGGTAGCTTGGACGGCGAGGAAGACGGCGAGGACATTGGCATTGGTTTGGCCAATATCAAACTGGCAGTGCGATATCTATGGGGCGATGAGGCTGAAGATGAAGACTTGCCTGAAATAATGCCTTACAAAGACGGCGACATACCGGAATCCATCCGCGTTGCCATCGGCTCCAACAGCGGCGCTTTAATAAACGGGCATTTTGGCTCCTGCATTCGTTTTCTGGTGTATCAATTATCGGCAACTGATTACCGGTTAGTCGATATTCGCTCGACCATTGAAGCCGATAGTGCTGAAGACAGAAACCTGTTTCGTGCCAATTTGATCAAAGACTGTCACGTCATGTTCGTGCAATCGATCGGCGGGCCGGCAGCAGCTAAAGTAATACGTGCCGACATTTATCCTATCAAAATTCCTGACGTTACCGAAGCGGTGGATCAGTTAAAAGAATTCCAAAAAGTATTTGCCGCACCGCCACCCTGGTTTGCAAAAGCACTTGGACGTTCGGCTGAAGAGCGAGTTAGGTTTAGCCACGATGAGATTTGTTAAGGCTACCCATGACTGATTGGACGATAGATCGAAAAGCACAAATTAGTTATTCTTATGAGCGCTTTGCGCAAGCTAAGGTTTTTGTTTTTCGTAAATGGTGTGAAAAATCGGCCGAACGCCATGCACTACCGCCAGTCGATCTATCCGGATCCTGCAAGTACGGCAGTTTGTTCATGAACTTGGTTTTTGGGGGCATGATCTATGGTCACTATGAGCATCAATACAATATCATTGGTGGCCGAATAGTTGATCTCAGTCACGATGCTATTGATGTTGGTAGAATTACCAATCCCTATCTTCACGAACCCGAATTCTTTGCTATCCCGGAAAAACAGGCTTCCTTGAACGGCTGTTTGCCGCGGGTCGAAATCTGGGTGGTGCAATTTCTTGAGGAGATCAACTCCAATGAAATCTTAACCTGTTGTCTTTAATAAATTTTCGTACTCCTCCCAATACCACTAAGCAAATAAAACTGTATTTTATTGCAAGCCTAAGATAGCCTGATTGAGGGTGGATTTATAGACCAGTCTCTAAAACACCGAGGGTATCGAGTACACGGCAACAATAGGCATGTTCATTGTCGTGCATAATCGACAATCCGAGTTGCCGTTTTCCCGTTAGCGTCAATTGGCCCATCAATAAAATAGCCGAATATGGACTGCCTAGATAGTCAATACTAGCGCGTTGATGTCCCCATGCGCCAAAATCGCATTGTAAAATTCCTGCTAAGTTGGTTTCAGAGGCTTCTTTAAATATCTCAGTGCATTCGTTGATTGACGTATCCCTGGCGAGCGTAATGGTTGCATCTATCGCTGAGACAATGGTAGTCGGGATGCGGTAAGAAATCGAATTAAGTTTACCCGCCAGTTTGGGAATGATTAGTGCTGTGGATTTATCAACATTGGTGCTGGTGGGAATTATCGAAGCAGTCCAAGCCCTTCCTAACTGAGAAACAGTATGATAACCGTCAAGCACGCGTTGATCTGACAAGGCGGGGTGAATAGTGATTATTCGGCCAAACTCTATTCCGATCTGTTTTTCAAGAACCGCAGCTACCGGCACAAAAGCGTTACCCGTGCAGGTGCTTGCTGAAATTACTTGGTGCAGCTCGGGGTTATATTCTTGTTGGTTTACGCCATAGACAATACTAAGATCAATACCGTCAATATTAGAAGTGCACAGGGTTTTTCGAGCAATTCCTGCAGTAATGAGTTCTCGCAACCCTGCGCTACTGGCAGTACCCGTGGCATCTAAAATGACGTCTAACTCAAATGCTCGCAAAGCATTTAAGCTTGCCACATCAGAAAGCCCCCGACGCCGATCACTTTTTAAGTATGCGATTTTGTTATTGCCCAGCAATAATTCAGTGTCAGTGCAGTCCACTGTGAATGCTGGTTTGCCATAGGTGCTGTCATTTTCAAGAAGATAGGCAACTTGAGTGATTGGCATGACATCGCTTAGTACACAAACTTCAAATCTACCCTCGGCAATATTGGCAAAATTATTCCTTAGCGCGCTGCGGCCAACCCTGCCCAAACCGATAATACCTACACGCAACTTCATCGAATGCTGTTAAATTTAATCAAGGCCATAAAGTAAAGCGTAAAGGTTGTTTGGACGCGGCTAACATTTTGGATCCCATGGCTGCATTGTCTGGACTGAATAAGTATTAAAGACAATCATAAATGATTCGACATAGGGATAAAGCTAGCACAAGCCTAGACAATTACCAATGTTCACTCAGTCAACATCTCAATTCTAGGCTTATTTTTTATCAATTGATTTAAGCAGCTATACAGCAATAACTTAATTGCCTTGTTTAAACGGGAGAGCAAAAACCTAGGCCATCAGGGAAAAACGATTGTTTTCACTCAGAATAGTTGGTGGATTTGATTGAAATTAGCCAAAGCTTGGCAAGCGGGTGTATTACAACAATACTCTGCAGAACGGAAAGTTAACTGACATCAAAATACCAATCTAAAAGCTCTTCCCCTCCCCAATTTTCAGCGTCGCCCGGTATGGTTTCATCAGTGTGGTAAAGGGTCATTTCACCGGGTTTGGGTGATGTCACCAACAGGCTGGCTGCATACTCAATTGAGCAGCCTGGTTTACCGGTTTCATCTTTTAACCATTGAGCAGCCATAGTAATAGCGTCTTGTTTGGTTTCACCAAAGCCAAAGACAGCATAATCCTGTTGTACGTATAAAACGGTCATGTCTGTACCCCATATTTATATTTGTTTCATGGTAATGTCCAGAGTCAAAATGCGGTAAGCGATTTGTCTGGGTGTCATATTTAACAGGCGGGCAGCTTTGGCTTGTACCCAACCGCTTTGTTCTAAAGCAGCAATAACCCGCTCCCGGTCATCCATGTTTTCGTCATTAAAATCAATAGCAGGTGATTTTTGTGGATGCAGGCTAATACCTGCGCCAATCTCATCTTCCAGCCCGGTGCTGACCATGACATCGCGATCAATAATGCCATTTTGACTCATGATAGCAGCACGTTCCAATCGGTTTGCTAATTCGCGCACGTTACCGGGCCAGTTGTGTTTTATCAATAATCGTATTGCGCTTTCTTTAATTTCCAAGGGTCGGCCACCTTGCTGCTCAGAAATTCTACCAAGCAAGAATTCAGATAGCTGCGGGATGTCCTCAATTCTGTCGCGCAACGCCGGCATGTTCACGGGCATAACATTAAGTCGATAATATAAATCTTCGCGAAATTTACCTTCGGTGACTTCTTCTTCCAGATTGCGATTAGTCGCTGCAATGATGCGAACATTCACCTTGATGGTGTGAGTGCCACCCACTCGTTCAAATTCACCCTCCTGCAATACCCGCAGCAGTTTGGCCTGGAATGAAGCGGAAATTTCACCAATTTCATCGAGAAACAGGGTGCCATTATCGGCGAGTTCAAAACGACCTTTACGTTGACTGATGGCACCGCTAAAAGCGCCTTTTTCGTGTCCGAATAACTCAGACTCCAACAAAGTATCAGGTAAAGCGGCGCAATTGAGTTTTAAGAAAGGCCCGCTAGCACAGCCCGAATTAAAATGGATAGCGTTGGCGACAACTTCTTTACCAGTGCCTGATTCACCCCTGATTAATACCGTGGTATTCCATTTGGCAACCTGACGGATTAAGTCGAACACTTTCAGCATTGGCGGTGAATGACCAATGATATTTTCAAAGCTGTAGTTTTTGATTAAGGCTTGCTTGAGCTGGTCACGTTCATTCACTAGATGGCGCTGTTTGCGTTCGATAACACGCAACATTTTGACGCTTTGGGCGGTCAGATTGGCGATCATTTCGAGAAACCGGGCGCGCTCACCCAGAAATAGATTGTTATCCGGCTGTGCGGCCAATACGCCAATGGTGTCGCCTTCTTCTACATAGATAGGCGAACCGATAAACGGCAATTCTGGATCATACAAACCCAAGCGACCTAAAAAGCGCGGTTCTTCAGACACCTTTTCGACGACGATAGTGCTACCCTCATCCAATATGGCGCCCATCAAGCCCTCTCCCGGATTGTATCTGACCGGCTCCGTGAATTTGCTGGCACCGTTGGTATGCACAACACTAACAATCAGACTGTTACTCTCAATTTCCTTAAGGGTTATCATCCCGGAGCGCATGCCCGACCTTTTGTGTAGTATCTCTAAAACCGCTTGTAATTTTGCGTGCAAATCGTGAGTGCTATTTAGCACCTGACTGATGATATACAGGGTATCCAGTTCGGCTTCAATTAGCTCGGTACGGTCAACCATTATATGGACCTCCTCAGAGCCTTTTTGTGCAAAGGAAAACTGATTTTGAACCGGCAGCCTTGAGTGTAATTAGGATCTATTTCAATCATTCCCTGATGCTGATTAACAATCTCCTTTGCCATTACCAGACCCATACCGGCTTGATTACCACCCATAGGACGGGTGGTATAAAACGGCTCAAATACTTTTGCGCGTTTTTCGATAGGAATGCCAGGCCCGCTGTCTTCAATGCTGACATAAATCAGATCGGCATCTGTATCCGTAGTAATCTTAAGACGTTGTTGAGAGGAGTCTGAGTTGCTAATAGCTGTGATCGCATTGTCTATAAGTTGTTTAAACAAAATGCGCAAGCGATTTTCAGAGCCTAGCATGCTTGGTAATTGAGCTAGTGGCTGCCAATGTACATCGACGCCATTACTCCAGAGTCGTTGGTTACTCAGTAACAATACATCGTGAAGAATTTGATTCAGATTAATCGGGATGATGGCCGTTTGCAGAATTTCGGGGATACATTTTTGCATAGTAGCAACTGCATCTTCTCCGGATTGTTGAATTTGTTGCAGTATGTTTAATAAGCCCGCGTTTTGATCGTCGCGTTTATGTCGTAATATTTGCTCGGCCGCCCTAATTTGGTTCATGGGTATATGAATTTGGTGCATCGCGCCCAGTAATGTTTCCCGAATGCTGCGTACTTGTTCATCTTCAGCCATTATGGTTTTTAAGGTCTGAAGATGTAACTCCTCCATTTGTAGGCGTTGTCGAGTGATGTCTGTTATGGTCAGGATCAGATACTGCTTTGAAGTGTTTTCAAAAAACGCATCTACGTTGACTTCATTCTCAATAAACCAATTTCCGGCACAGGAAAACCAGCGTGGGTGCTGACCCTTCTTGCTTTCAACTTTAAATTCACGATTGCTGAAGCCTAGTTTCTTGGTTTGCAATTCTGTCCACAAACCACCCATTTCATCACGCAGTTTGCTTAAAAAATAAGCTGCAGGCTCCCCTTTATCAAGGTCGCTAACCAGGGCCTTATAGTTATGGTTATCTAAAATGACCTTATCCTTATCATCCAGAACCACCATAGCGATGGGCGATGAGTTAATAACAGACTCAATCAATAATTTTTGGTTGATCGCCTTTTTTTCAGACTCAAACGACTGGGTAATATCCCTGTGCATGCCTATGTAATGTGTAATCGTACCTTGCCCATTTAATATCGGTGCTATGGTCAATTCGGCTAAATAACGTTGGCCAAATTTATGCTGATTGCACAACGTCCCCCGCCATGTTTTTTTACTACTAATGGTATGCCATAAATCATAATAAACATCTCTAGGCGTTGATTTGTCTGACAATATCGATTCGTTTTTACCCAAAATATCTTCAGGCTGATAGCCGGTGACTCTGGAAAATTCTTCATTAACGTAAAGTATTTTTGCTTTTTTATCAGTTATAGAAATAGCAATTGGGGCTTGTTCTACCGTTTCAACAAACAAGTTGTAAGGCATTTGGTTGTTATTATCTTTAAAGCCCTCGTCGAACGCCTCGGGCGCTAGCCCGTCGATGACGTTTATCATATTGGTAGATTTAAGTAAAAATCGTAATGAAGTTTTTTTCATAGATCGTGACCGGGTGTGGGTAAGAAAATAACCCTTTTTAAGATATACCTAGCAATTTTAAAGCCAGTAGCCATTTATTTTTGTGTATCGGTCGCGCGAATTCTTAATTTACAAAGCAACGCTATACTGCATTCCGGTTTCAAGACTGTAAGATTTTGTAGGGTTTGCGACACATAGGTTTTGTCGATGTCGATATGTATCACTTACAACAGTCTTTATGCACTATTTTTGTTCGCATTTTGCCTGACACTCCCTCAATAAACCCGCTGATTCTAGGCATATATCGAATTGGCATAATTGCTGCTTTTGTTTTAGTAAAAAACCCTTACAAATTGCCCGGAAAAACAGTGAGCGAATACCTACTACTTCTATTAGGCACGGCTTTGGTCAACAACGTGGTCTTGGTGAAATTTCTCGGGCTTTGTCCGTTTATGGGGGTTTCGAAAAAATTGGACACTGCGTTGAGCATGGGTTTGGCAACAACTTTTGTGCTGACCCTGGCAGCGATGACTAGCTGGATGCTGGAGCATTTTATTTTGGCGCCTTTGCATATTCAGTTTCTACGCATACTCGCCTTTATTTTAGTGATAGCTGCTGTGGTGCAGTTCACCGAAATGGTCGTGCATAAAACCAGTCCGGTGTTGTACCAGATACTGGGCATATTTCTGCCGTTGATCACGACTAATTGCGCGGTGTTGGGCGTGGCGTTATTAAACGTGCAAGAACAGTACGGCTTTATGCAAAGCATGATTTTCGGTTTCGGTTCTGCGGTTGGCTTTACCTTGGTAATGGTGCTTTTTGCCGGATTGCGCGAGCGTTTGGCGTTAATGGCCGTTCCGGTGTTATTTGCTGGTACGCCGATTGCGTTTATTACCGCCGGGATTTTATCTCTGGCATTTATGGGGTTTGCAGGACTTTACAGTAAATAGTTAGAGGAAAAAAAACATGTATGTTTTATCCGCTATTGTGAGTTTAACCTTGTTGGGGCTGTTTTTAGGCTTGTTGCTGGGTATTGCTGCCCGTTATTTAAAAGTCGAAAGTAGCCCGATTGTCGATGAGCTGGAATCTTTATTGCCCGGTTCGCAATGCGGGCAATGCGGCTTCCCAGGATGCAGGCCGGCTGCCGAAGCGTTGGCTGAAGGTAAAGCACCTGCGACGATATGCCCTCCTGGCGGCAGCGCGCTGGCTGAACAAATCGCCGCGTTATTGGGTTTGGATCTGGATTTAAGCGAAGTCAAAGAACCAGAGTTACTGGTCGCCAGAGTTAGTGAGGACACCTGCACCGGTTGCACGCGCTGTTTCAAAGTTTGTCCTACCGATGCCATTGTTGGCGCGCCCAAGCAAATACATGCAGTGGTTGCCGATGCGTGCATAGGTTGCAAAAAATGCGTGGATGTTTGCCCGACTGAATGTCTACAAATGCACCCGATTGAAGTCACCTTGCGTAACTGGCGCTGGAATAAACCTTCCTTGCCGGAAGCGAGTAGCGCCATATGTTAAGTTTTTTTACTAAGCAGCGTATTCGGGGCGGCGTGCATGCAGAAGAGCATAAGACTGAAACTGCCGCTCAACCGATAGTTTACGATTTCCCGTTACCTAAAAAGTTGTACATCCCTTTGCAACAGCATGTAGGTAAGCCTGCTGAACCGCTGATTAGAGTCGGTGACAGAGTATTGAAAGGCCAGTTACTGGCTTACAGTCAGGGCATGATTTCCGCGCCGGTGCACGCGCCCAGTTCAGGCATAATTCTCGATGTTAATGATTATCCGGCGCCGCATCCTTCTGCATTGCCGATTCGTATGATCGTTTTGGAAACCGATGGTAAAGACGAATGGATCGAAACTTGTCCAGTTGCTGATCCGTTTCAGTTAACACCTGAAGATATTAGTTTGCGTGTTGGCGCGGCGGGCATAGTCGGTCTAGGTGGGGCGACCTTCCCAACAGCGGTTAAACTCAATATGGGCCGTGAGAACCATATTGATACGCTCATTATCAATGGTGCGGAATGCGAGCCCTATTTAAGCTGTGACGATAGGCAAATGCAGGAACGTGCCGAGCAAATTATCGACGGTGTGCGTTTGATGTTGCACGGCATGGAGACTGAGCACGCTGTGGTCGCAATTGAAGACAACAAACCGCAAGCCTTTTTTGCTATGCAAACCGCTGCAGAGCCTTTTCCGCAAATTAAAGTGATACAAATCCCCACTCGCTATCCGATGGGCTGGGATAGACAATTGATACGTTATGTCACTGGCAAAGAAGTCCCGGTCGGCTGCCGGTCATCGGAAATCGGTGTGACCATTCATAACGTTGGTACTGCTTACGCCACTCATAAAGCCATACGGCATGGACAGCCGTTACTGAGCCGGGTAATCACTGTCGCCGGCGGTGCGGTAAAACGTCCGATGAACGTCGAAGTGCCTCTGGGAACCTTAATATCCGAGTTGTTCAGTTTTTGCGAAGTAAGTATCGAAGACACCGCGCGCATCGTTATGGGCGGTCCGATGATGGGCGACTCGTTGCCACATTCGGGATTGCCTACGGTTAAAGCAACCAGCGGCGTTCTGGCACTAACACAAGGCGAACTAAAAGACACTGACGAAAAGCCCTGTATCCGTTGTGCCAGTTGCGTAACTGTTTGCCCTGCAGGATTGCGGCCTCTGGATATGGCGAACAATATCCGCGTGAATCAGCTGGATGCGGCGGTAGATATTGGCTTAAAAGATTGCATCAGTTGCGGTTGCTGTTCGTATATCTGCCCATCAAATATTCCTTTAGTACAGTATTTTAAATATGCCTCGGGCGAAGTTTTAGCCAGACAGCAAGCGCAGCATAAATCCGAACAAACCAAACGCTTGATCGATGACCGCAATGCTCGCATGGAGCGCATCGCCCAACAACAACGCGAAGAAGAGCTGGCTCGGCTGGCGGCGAAAGCAGAACGCGAACGGCTAAAAGCCGAGCAAGAGGCGACAGTATGATTCCACATTTAAAACCCAGCAGCGGTGCGCATGTAGGTGCCAAATCCAGCGTTAGTCAAATTATGTGGCAAGTCATGCTGGCACTGATGCCTGCAACGGCATTCGGGATCTGGTGCTTTGGTTGGCCTGCGCTCAATCTCTTTGTGATTACCGTGTTATCGGCGGTGGGTTTCGAAGCTTTCTGTATCCGGTTGTCGGGCAGGGCGGCGACACCGGTCATTATGGACGGTTCGGCGCTGTTAACTGGCTGGCTGTTGGCTATGACGCTACCGCCCTGGGCGCCCTGGTGGATTGGCGTTGTTGGTTCCGGGCTAGCGATTGTATTAGGCAAACAAGTGTATGGCGGTCTGGGACAAAATCTGTTTAATCCCGCCATGTTAGCCAGGGTCGCGTTGCTAATTTCCTTTCCTATCGAAATGACCACTTGGGCGAATGTCTCGCCATTGTTTTTTTCAGATTCACCAGGGCTTGGTGAAAGCTGGCGTATTACTTTTGTCGGCTTAGAAAATATAGATGCAAGCACCGGTGCGACGACGCTGGGATTTATCAAAACTGAATTCTCTCAAAACCGGTTGCTGACTGACATCCTCAAAGATTATTCCGGTTTTCTCGATTTTATCGGTTGGACACGCGGCAGCATGGGTGAAAACTCTGCACTCTTGCTGGGCTTGGGCGGCGTGTGGTTAATCCGTAAAGGAATTATTCAATGGCAGATTCCGGTGTCCATACTGCTGACGGTTGCGCTATTGGCTGGTGTATTTCATGTCATTGATAGCGAGCATTATGCCGGTCCGCTGGTGCATTTGAACTCAGGCGCAATGATGTGTTTAGCATTTTTTATTGCCACCGATTATGTCACCTCACCAAATACGCCTACAGGACAGCTGGTATTCGGATCCGGTTGCGGGTTACTGATTTTCGTTATTCGTACCTGGGGCGCGTATCCTGAAGGGGCGGGTTTTGCCGTGCTGTTGATGAATGCGGCGACACCGCTGATAGATCATTATATTCGGCCGCGGATTTACGGACGTGACCGGAAAGGCAGGCCACTTGAAATACCGAAATCATAGGGTCGGAGCGTAAATAATGAAAATTGACCCAGCAACCATCCAACGCTTAAAAGACCAGGCCGCCTCTTATCGGGAATGGCTAAAGCGTTGGCTGGCACCAGCAAACCTGGAAAGGCTGCGTCCCAAACTGGAATTTCAGACAGGGGTATTAGCGGGCTTTGCGTTGCTTGCTAGTGTGTTGCTGGGTGTCACTAATTGCAGTACCGAAGGTACTATCCAACGACGGCTTGATGAAGATTTAATAAAATCGCTGGAAGAGGTCGTGCCTGCTGCTCTTCATGATAATGATATGTTGCAAGATACGCTGACCATCCCGTCCGCTGAATACAATATCGGGGCTAATGAAACCATTGTGTATCTAGCTAAGAAATCCGGCAAAGTCACTGCGGTGTGTTACAAATTCATTGCGCCTGACGGCTATTCCGGTGCAATCAACATGATTATGGGCATAGACCGGGACGGCAATATTTTGGGCGTACGTGTGCTCAATCACAAAGAAACTCCGGGTCTGGGCGATAAAATTGAAGCCACCAAGTCAGACTGGATATTGAAGTTTGTTGGTCGATCTCTGGACAATTTAACGCCTGCCCAATGGGCGGTTAAAAAAGATGGCGGTGAATTCGACCAATTTGCTGGTGCAACGATTACCCCACGCAAGTCGGTGCAAGCGATTTATCGAGGCTTGCAATTGTTTAAAGCGCATCAAGCACAACTGATCAATCCTTAAGGAGATGGCCATGTTTTTATCAGAAAGCTTTCGCAAAATCGCTAGTGATGGACTGTGGAACAACAATATTGTGTTCGGGCAAAACCTAGCACTGTGCCCGCTACTGGCTGTCACTGGTACCGCCACTAATGGCTTGGGCATGGGCCTGGCAACGCTGGTGGTAATAACCGCGTCGAATGGTTTGATTTCAGTCACCCGGCATTTAATTCCCAGTGAAATACGCATTCCGATTTTTGTCTTGCTAATCGCGGCACTGGTGACTTTGGTAGATATCTTAATGAATGCCTGGGCGCACGAGCTTTATAAGGTACTGGGCTTATTCATAGCTTTAATCGTAACCAACTGCGCTTTATTAGGCCGAGCCGAAGCTTTTGCCTCTAAACAGCCGGTAAAAGAAGCCTTGTGGGATGGCTTCATGATGGGCATTGGTTTTACTTTGGTGCTGGTTGCCCTTGGTGCGGCAAGGGAAATCAGCGCGGCGGGAACTTTATTCGCCAATGCTTCATTGTTGTTGGGTGAGTCGTTCAGCTTTCTGGAAGTTGTCGTTATTCCTGATTACAAAGGTTTTTTATTGATGGCACTGCCTCCGGGTGGTTTCATCATGCTAGGGTTTTTGATTGTTGGTAAACGCCTGATCGACCAGAAGTTTGCCGTCAAGAAAATTGTCGAAATTGTTTCAATTGAAGAAGCCATTGCCGAAGAGGCTTAAGGGGGAATCATGAATGTTGGTGTGTGTTATGCAGAAGCCGATAGACAACTTTGGATGCGTCTGGAAGTGCCCGATAACATTACAGTAGAAGAAACTATTAATTTGTCCGGGGTATTAAAACGCTACCCGGAAATAGATTTGGTCAACCAAAAGGTTGGTATCTTCGGCAAAATTGCTGCGCTGGATACGACCGTAAAAGAGGGCGATAGAGTGGAGATTTATCGTCAAATAACCTGCGATCCGCAAACTGTTCAGCGGCGCAGACGCTAACAATTCTCTAAAGCAGAGGCTAAAAAACCGTCATGCGTTATCATGGATCAGCGGAAAACAAAACATTTCTCTATACATAATTAATGAGAACCATTATCATTAATTAAATCTTGCTAAGTGAGAAGTGAATTATGTATGTATGCGTTTGTAAAGCAGTAACCGATAAACAAATTACTCATGCTATTAGTGAAGGAGTTTGTACGCGTAAACAATTGTTTCAATGCCTTGGTGTGGGCAGAGACTGCGGTAAATGTAACCAGCACATAAAAGAACTGATTAACTTAAATCTTCCGAAACAACAAATGATAGAGCAACTGTCCTAGTCGCCTCTGTTATTAAAAACTAGGTGAAAATATGAAAGGCGATACCAAAGTTATTGAGTACCTCAATAAAGCCCTGGAAAATGAACTAACAGCGATCAATCAGTATTTTCTGCACGCCAGAATGTACAAAAACTGGGGATTTCAAAAGCTTAACGAAAAGGAATATCACGAATCCATCGATGAAATGAAACACGCTGATCAAATCATCGAACGGATTCTGTTCCTGGAAGGCCTGCCCAACCTGCAAAATCTGGGCAAAATATTAATCGGTGAGAATCCCCTGGAAATGCTGAGTTGTGATTTAAAGCTCGAACAAATTGCTGTTCCTTTACTCAGAGAAGCGGTTGCTTATTGCGAGACGGTGAGCGATTTCGTGTCCCGCGAACTTTTTTCCCATATTTTGGAATCCGAAGAAGAACATATTGACTGGCTGGAAACCCAACTGGAATTGATTGACAAAGTCGGATTGCAAAATTATTTGCAATCGCAGATGTAAAAAATTACCAGTTGTAAACCCATACGAGATGGGTGAAAAATCATACCCATCTCACTTCTATAAGTGTCCATAAGCCGGTAACGTTTCCAGGCGTTTATCTTCTAGAGGTTTACCAACCGTAAAATGGTACAAGCTTTGGAATTGATCGTTCTTTAACCCCAAAATTTCATGCATACTGTCATCAAAATAGCAGCCAATTCCAGTGCCGCGAAAGCCCGCGGCTTCCGCCTCCAGATAGAGTACCTGGCCGATCAATCCGCATTCCCAGAATAAGCGACGGTACAGCCAAGGTGACGACTGTATCGTATCATTGAATTCTGCAGCCATGCCCAAACTAAAGGCACTATCGCTGGCGATGGGTTGGTGACAGGACAGTGTTTTGGCTATCTGTTTGCAATCTCCTGAATATAAATGGTAGAGAGGCAGAGCCTCAGATACCTTCTGCCAATCGAACTCGGCTAATGTTGCAGATTTCAGTTTTCCCAAAGCGTCATTGGCTCTTGGTAAGGCATATAAACCGGGTGCTAAACTTTCAACCCGATGCACAAAAATAAACAAGTGGATTTTAGGTGGCCAGCGCCATAGTTCAAATGCAGCTGTAGTGGGTAAAACTGCTGTCAACATCCGGTAAAAATCAGTTATTGGCATGGGTGGCATTCTGCCGTCAAACTGCTGAGCGCTTCTGCGTTGACGAATGATTTCTGTTGCTGTTTTCCTGCAAAATGATTTCAAAGAAGATAGTCGCTCTGCTTGCCACTTAGGTTCTTCTGTTTGTGGTTTGTTTGCGGCAATTGAGACTTCATCAATAATTGGCCATTTGTACATGTGATAAGCTCGAAGGCTTTCAGCTTTGCCGAACCAAGCGCCTGATTCGGTACTTTCCAGCAGGGCCTTCAAATTTGCCGCTTTACTATCAGTATGTGTATTAATCCGGCAAATCATATCGGGAAACTCATGTTCCTGTGCTTTGAAATCATCCCGATTAAGCCCCAATAGTTTGGCAATATCATCATCTGCGCAATCAGCTAATAATTCAACAGACCAACCCAAGGTTGTTGCCGCATAGTGCAATGCGCCCAACGCATGACCAATATCATGCTGGCAATAACGGTAAGCTCTTTCTCCGTATTTCCAGGCTTCACGCCAGTGAATGGAAGACAAGCCGATCAGTAAGCCAGCGTCGTGAAGATCGCCGGAAAATCGACAACGTTGTTCCAAACTATGGTCGTGGCTAACATAGTGATACACCCCGGATGCAATAAAATCAGCGCCGGTACTAACCAGATAAACTTCAGTCGGATGCAGGTTGCCGCTGGATGGGTTACAGCGCAATGCCCAACGACTGGGGCCAAATTGTTTCCATGCCGACAGGCCGAAAGCCAATTCCAACAGTAAACCTTTATTAACCATATTTAACGGTTTTACCGGTACTGTTTCGGGATTATCGAGATCGCTAAACAGCGGTTCAAGATCGGCACCAGGCGTTGGTAATTTAATAAAATCGCAACCCGAAAAACGCCGAAATGAGTCGGGTTGATCTTCCCAATCGATGGATTCCGGACCATTAGCGTATCTTTCCAACCGATGCTTAGTGCGCTTGTGGTAGTTTAGAACAGTTTCAGCTTGCTTGTTCATAATGAGTAAAATCCACGGATAAAAGCCATTTTTACAATTAGAAGAAGTTTTTCCAAATTGTTTGGCACCACGAGGTTAGGTGCTAATTAATCAACTTGGGTTCAATTGCCAAATCTTCTACCCAGCAACCAATGGGATTACCGAGATTCAACTCTCTGTCTTCAAAACGTACCAGAAAAACGCTGCGCGTTGGCTCTTCTTCTACATGACCAATTAAAGTGAGCACTCCACGCGTTCCAGCTTCAACCAATATTTCACCTTCGGTACTATTGGGCATGGAACCATCATCCACAATCGTTTTTGCAGCATAAACAACATCACCAATTTCTAAATCTTCAATTCTCATGTTTTAACCCCTTTTATTTGTAGCAAACCTTACATTGTGAGCTTTGTGTGTGAGTAAAACCTGTCTGGCAACGCGAAGTTTATTCTAGATATGCTTTGTTAAAGTCTTATTAAACAAACAGCTAAGTAAATAATGACGAAATGGCATACAGGTTGCTTTAGATATTTACAAGAACGATGCCAAACCATTTAGGAGACAAACATGATCACGTTAACAGAAAAAGCCATCAGCGCAGTGGGTCGCTTTATTGCCGGCTCAGAGATGCCAAACGCTGGACTTCGTATTGAAGTCACCGATGGTGGTTGTTCAGGTTACCAATATGGATTAAAGCTTGAAGGCAATCATACACCCGAAGATACAGTGATTGATTGTGGTGAAGTCAAAGTATTTATCGATCCGGGCAGTTTGCCGATGCTGGATGGCATGTCTGTAGATTTTCTAGATAGCCTCGACGGTTCGGGATTTAAGTTTACCAATCCTAATGCGGCTAAAAGTTGCGCATGTGGGACTTCGTTTAATACCAGTACCGAAGGTTCTGGAAAGCCCTGTTCGTAATTAAAAAGCATGTAGGTTGAGTTAGCGCAGCGTAGCTCAACAATCAGATGTCAAAACTGTTGGGTTACGCTGCGCTAACCCAACCTACAAACCCTGCCATACCGAGGATAAAAACATGTGGGACTATTCAGACAAAGTAAAAGAGCACTTTTTTAACCCCAAAAATGCCGGAGCAGTGGTTGATGCCAATGCCACGGGTGAAGTGGGTTCGATCAGTTGCGGTGATGCCTTAAGGTTAACTTTGAAAGTCGATGATGAAAGTGAAGTTATCCTTGAAGCTGGTTTTCAGACTTTCGGCTGCGGTTCAGCTATCGCATCCTCATCAGTACTGACTGAAATTATCAAAGGCATGACATTGGACGAAGCTTTAAAAGTGACCAACCAAGATATTGCCGATCATCTGGAAGGCTTGCCACCGGAAAAAATGCATTGCTCGGTAATGGGTCGCGAAGCTCTGCAAGCCGCCATTGCCAATTATCGCGGCGAAGAATGGAAAGACGATCACGAAGAAGGCGCACTGATTTGTAAATGTTTTGCCATCGATGCGGTGATGATAGAAGAAATGATTTGGGCTAATAAATTGCGCACTGTTGAGGACGTCACTAACTTTACCAAAGCAGGTGGCGGCTGCGCCGCTTGTCATGAAGATATTGAAGCCATTTTGGAAAAAGTATTGGCCGAAAAAGGCGAAAAATTCGATCCTACCGCTGCGCCGGTAGAAGCACCGGTAAAAATCGCCGCCGTCAAAACGCCTTTGACCAATTTACAACGTATCAAAAAAATTGAGCAAGTATTGGAGTCATTAAGACCGTCACTTATGGCTGATGGTGGCGATGTTGAGTTGGTTGAGGTTATCGGCAACACCGCTTACGTCAACATGACCGGCGCTTGCAACGGTTGCCAAATGGCGGCGATGACCATTGCCGGCATTCAACAACGCTTGATGGAAGTGATGGGCGAATTTATTAAAGTCGTACCGGCAACCGAAATGGCTAAACTGGTTAATATAGAGGTGGCGTGATGGCTGATATTTATCTAGACAATAATGCTACTACTCGGGTTGATCCGTTGGTAGTCGATGTAATGATCCCTTATTTTCTCGAGCAATACGGCAATCCGTCATCAATACATAAGTTTGCCGATGGCGTGGCGCGTGGCCTTAAACAAGCGCGACAGCAAGTTCAGGCTTTAATCGGTTGTGAACATGATTCGGAAATCATTTTTACATCCTGCGGTACTGAAAGTAATTCGACCGCCTTAATTTCTGCGATCAAAGCACAACCGAACAAAAAAGAAATAATTACCACAACCGTAGAACATCCAGCGATTTTAAGCTTATGCGAGTATCTTGAAAAAGAAGGCTATACGATTCATAGATTGCCAGTTGATAAAGCTGGACGTTTAAACCTGGAAGCTTATAAAAAGTTGTTATCGGACCAAGTCGCGATTGTTTCGGTAATGTGGGCTAATAACGAAACCGGCACTATTTTTCCCGTTGTGGAAATGGCCGAATTAGCCAATGCCGCCGGCGTCATGTTTCATACCGACGCGGTGCAAGCAGTCGGCAAGATTCCAATGATGCTACAAGACACCAAAATCGACATGTTGTCAGTATCCGGTCACAAATTACATGCACCCAAAGGTATCGGTGTCTTGTATTTGCGCCGTGGAACCCGGTTTCGCCCACTGCTACGCGGCGGTCATCAGGAACGAGGAAGACGGGCAGGAACTGAAAACACCGCATCTATTGTCGGCTTAGGTAAAGCCTGTGAGTTGGCATCAGCGTTTATCGAGTATGAAAATACTCAAGTCAAAGCCATGCGCGACCGTTTGGAGCAAGGTATTATCGAAGCAATTCCACATTGTTTTGTTACCGGCGATTTATATAACCGGCTACCGAATACCACCGATATTGCCTTTGAATATATCGAAGGCGAATCAATTTTGATGCTGCTCAATAAAGCCGGGATCGCCGCATCCAGCGGCTCGGCGTGTACTTCGGGTTCTTTGGAACCCTCGCATGTGATGCGAGCGATGGATATCCCTTACACCGCAGCACACGGCACTATTCGGTTTTCATTTTCGCGCTACAACACCATGTCGGAAGTCGATGAAGTGTTGAAAGTGATGCCGGGCATTGTTGCAACTTTAAGGAAACTGTCGCCTTATTGGGATGGTAATGGGCCTGTGGCCGATCCTGAAAAGGCATTTGCACCCACTTATGCATAAACGAGATTCAACCGAAACCATCGTTTCCACACACCACCTTGCATGGAAACGATGGTTGATTGTGAATGATTAGTTTAGATCGAAGCGATCAAGGTTCATCACTTTATTCCATGCATTAACAAAGTCAGTTACAAACTTCTGTTTACCATCCTCAGCAGCGTAAACTTCAGCAATAGCCCGAAGTTCCGAGTGCGATCCGAAAATCAAATCGACCGGGGTAGCTGTCCATTTGATCTCACCCGTTTTCCGGTCAACACCCTCGTAAATCCCTTCAGAATTAGCTGACTTCTGCCACTTAGTGGACATGTCTAGCAAATTTGTGAAGAAATCATTACTCAATGTTCCAGGTTTTCTGGTAAAAACGCCCTGCTTTGATTCACCCGAATTTGCGTTTAAAACACGCATGCCGCCAACTAGAACAGTCATTTCAGGGACGGTTAGCGTTAACATATTTGCCCTATCAACCAGCATTTCCGTGGGCGACAACAAACTGCCTTCACCGTAAAAGTTGCGGAAGGCATCTGCTTTGGGCTCGAGTACGGCAAACGAACTGACATCGGTTTGCTCTGCTGAGGCATCCATGCGACCTGGTGTGAAGGGGACTTTCACAGGAGTTCCTGCTGTCTTAGCCGCCTGCTCAACTGCCGCAACGCCACCTAAAACAATCAGATCGGCCAGCGACACTTTTTTACCTTTCGATTGCGTCCGATTAAAGTCATTTTGAATGCCCTCTAACTGCGTCAAAACCTTAGCAAGCTCACCAGGGTTGTTCACCGGCCAATCCTTTTGGGGGAGCAAACGAATACGAGCACCATTGGCGCCGCCCCGCAAATCGGTTCCACGAAAAGATGCCGCTGAGGCCCAAGCAGTTCGAACAAGTTCCGACACCGTTAAATCTGAATTCAGGATTTTACCCTTAAGGTTTTCAGCGTCTTTTGTGTCGATCAGCTTGTGATTCACTGCCGGAATCGGATCTTGCCAAATGAGATCTTCTTTGGGAACTTCGGTTCCCAGGTAACGTGCCCGAGGGCCCATATCTCTGTGTGTGAGCTTAAACCAAGCCTTTGCAAAAGCAAGCTCAAATTCCTTTGGGTTCTCCAGGAAACGTTTCGCTATTTTTTCGTAACTTGGATCGGCTTTCAGTGCAAGATCCGTAGTCAGCATGATAGGTGCATGTCGCTTATCTTTATCGTGGGCATCAGGCACCGAATTCGCAGCCGCGTCATCCTTAGGAATCCACTGAGTTGCTCCGGCAGGACTCTTGGTCTTAACCCATTCGTGAGCAAACAGGTTGCTCAAATATTGGTGAG
Source organism: Methylococcales bacterium (assembly GCA_965247565.1). Classification (GTDB taxonomy): domain Bacteria; phylum Pseudomonadota; class Gammaproteobacteria; order Methylococcales; family Methylomonadaceae; genus CBDFHF01. The sequence goes on from CBDFHF010000003.1 coordinate 908,090, forward strand.
TCCATTGGGTTGGGTTCATGGTCCACGCCCCTTCCAAGCCACTCGTGATTGTGTCGACACCATTGCCTTTGCCGCATTGGTTTTTCCAGCCGAATCCCTGTTCCTCAACCCCGGCAGCTGCTGGCTCAGGGCCTATGCACTTTGAGGGTTCACCATTACCATGGGCTTTACCAAAGGTATGTCCGCCAGCGATCAGTGCTAGCGTTTCTTCGTCGTTCATCGCCATCCGGCCAAACGTTTCTCTAATATCTTTAGCAGCTGCTAGTGGGTCAGAGTTGCCATTGGGGCCCTCCGGATTGACATAAATCAAGCCCATTTGCACTGCTGCTAGTGGATTATCCAATTTGCGATCACCTTTGTAACGCTCATCAGCGAGCCATTTTTTCTCAGGCCCCCAATAGACTAAATCGGATTCCCAGTCGTCAGTACGTCCGCCAGCAAAACCGAATGTTTTGAAGCCCATCGACTCCAAAGCAACATTGCCGGTCAACACCATTAAGTCAGCCCAGGAAATTTTACTGCCATACTTGCTCTTGACTGGCCAAAGCAGACGTCGCGCTTTATCCAGACTTGCATTATCGGGCCAACTGTTTAGCGGCTCGAAGCGCTGTTGACCACCCCCAGCGCCGCCACGGCCATCACCCATACGGTAAGTACCCGCACTGTGCCAGGCCATCCGGATAAACAGCGGTCCATAGTGACCGTAATCTGCGGGCCACCAATCTTGGGATGTTTTCATCAACTTTTCGATGTCGGCCTTCACCGCCTTGAGATCGAGTTTCTTAAATTCTTTAGCATAATTGAACTTGCTGCCCATCGGACTAGACTCAGCTGAATGTTGCCTAAGAGGTGCTAAATCAAGTCTTTCAGGCCACCAGAATTGATTCGTCATGGTTTGTATATCCACAGTGTTTTTTGTCGGCACTGGGTTTTCGGCAGAGTAACCAGCGTGGGAAAAGGCTAAAGCTAACAGCACAGCACTCGGTAATTTTACGTTCAACATACATGTTCTCCTGTTCGATAACTGAATACAGCCTATATAGGCCGTTTAACTTTATAAACGGCCAAGGACCTAAGCAAATTACAAGAAGCCCCGGTGAACAGATAGGGAGTCCAAGCTAATTTCGACTAGACTATTCCATGTAGCGCCTCTTTTACAAGCACCATTTTTCAATCTTTGGCGCAAATCGAACGACATCTCACGATCCAATTATGAAGCAAAATAAACCTTTGCGAACCGATTTAAAACACCTAAATCAACGGTGGGTGTTGGGCCATTTCAATCAGTTTACCTACTTTACTTGACCTGTTTATTTACAAAATCATAGTTATTCGAGCAATAGTCGTTACCGGTATTGCCCGGTTTTTGTTCACTTTATTTAAACTTTGGCTTAGGGAATTGCTGTGGTTGATGTAGCTATTCAGCCTATTTAGAATTTAATGCGATTTGTGTATTTGAAGATATAATTAATCCTAAAAACCTCATGTACTTCACATTACCGAAAACCAACTTTTTATTGGTCTTGCTGTTGAAAACTGCTGAAAACATGAAAGCAATTTGTTAGCCCGCCAACGCTTGGTTGGGCTCCATATATTGCAACCCAAACGCTTCAGCTACAGCTTGATATGTCACCAAGCCGCGATAAGTATTAAGGCCATGTTTCAACGCATGAGATTTACGCACCGCATCGAGACCTTCATTAGCTAATTGTAATGTGTAAACAGCTGTTTGATTATTAAGCGCAAAAGTGCTGGTTCGTGGCACAGCGCCGGGCATGTTGGCAACACAATAATGCACCACGCCATCGATTTCGTAGGTTGGATTACTGTGTGTAGTGGGTTTTGTTGTTTCAACGCAGCCACCCTGATCAACCGCGACATCTACAATCACCGAACCTTTGCGCATATTTGCCAGCATGTCACGGGTAATCAGCCAAGGCGCGCGGCCACCGGGGATTAATACTGCGCCAATAACCAGATCGGCTTCATATACTACTTCTTCAATTGCTGCCTCAGCACTAATGCGCGTTTGCAGCTGTCCGCGATAAATATCATCCAGATACTTTAAGCGATTGTGGCTTACATCTAGCACTGTAACTTGTGCGCCTAAGCCAACAGCAATTCGAGCAGCATTAGTGCCTACAATACCTCCACCCAAAATGGCGACATTTGCAGGAGCAACGCCTGGCACGCCACCCATTAACACACCGCGACCACCATGGGGTTTTTGCAAATAAGTTGCGCCTACTTGAGCTGCCATACGCCCTGCAACCTCACTCATCGGAGTTAGTAGTGGCAGTTGCCCTGACTCTGTTTGCACAGTTTCGTAAGCGATCCCAGTCGCTCCACTTGCTAGCAGTGCATCAGTCAACGGCTTATCGGACGCAAGGTGCAAATAGGTAAACAAAATTAAGTCTTGCCTAAGATAGTGGTATTCCGAAGCAACCGGCTCCTTTACCTTTACTACCATTTGCGCCGCCCAAGCATCTGCCGGATGATCTACTATCTCAGCACCGGCAAACTGATACTCAGCATCTGAAAGTGAGCTACCTTCACCAGCCCCACGTTGCACAAGCACCCGATGGCCTCGCCTGGTTAGAGCCTTGACTGCGCCAGGCGTCATTCCAACGCGATTCTCGTTATCTTTAATTTCTTTCGGTAGTCCGATTAGCATAATTGATACCTCTTTCAGTAGATGCATTTTTGCCGATCTAAGCAACATCGTTTTGAGTGTGTGCTTCCGGCGGTAAAAAAGAGGGTCTGTTTGTTCATAGTACTTAACTTGAAACCAGTCGAATCCAGTATTTCTGGCTAACAACGCTGACTTTTTGGTGTCCACTTGCTGCAGCCACGAACTGCAGTGGCTAAAATGCAGCTCAATAATAAGCTATCACATAAGTAATCCAAATGCTGGGGTAACATAACCGGGCAATAGCATTTCAATCAAATTGAATAACTGACCATCTTGGATCACATAACCGAACTTTAGCGCAATACGATAATTTGTTAAACCATCAATTAGCACTGGCAAATACGAAATATTATTGATTCGGCCTTTAATGTTTGAACCTTATGTCCTGTGCCTTACTTGACAGAATCAAGTAACTCAATGATTGTGAACTCTTTATCCGTGGGTACAGTTAAAACTTCAGCTGGCCAAATTCATAGTGATGTTAATACTTATTAACCCATTCTCATAAAGTATCAATTTACCTTCGACTTCGCTTATATAGTACAGCTTAGGAAATCGCTGATTAAATCCTCTGCAGGGAAATAAAAACAATAGGGTTTATCTTTTAAAGTGGCGCTCAATGGCGCAGCTGATCATCTAAATGCATCCGAGATAATTTGGCATACTCGAAGTACCTGATCTATGTGGTAAGGCCGTCTTCGGGTTACCGAACTTGCAACCAAGCGCTTTTCTGCACCGAGATCGCGCAGTTGCTTTCCAACGCAAAGAACAACCCCGAGTTTACATATCGATTTTTAAATTTAGGCACTCGACTTTTTATAGATTCAGGCTTGTTTTTATCACCTGGTTCATTAAATTTTGTGTACAAAAATCAAATAAGCAACTGATAATGCCAAATATTATGTATGCATTTTTGGGTTGGTAGGTGAATACAATAACGGGTATTTTATTGGCCGCAGGGTTTAGCAGGCGGTTTGGTGGCGATAAGTTATGCTGTCCAATGCCAAGCGATGAGACTGTTGCGGCCCAATCATGCCGCAATCTTATTGCTGGAACGGATAGGGTCTTGGCTGTAATTCGTCCCGATGCTGGGACCTTAGTTGAACTACTCGAAAGAGCGGGTGCATCTGTGCATATCTGCCAGAACGCCAAACAGGGTATGGGGACTAGTCTGGCTTATGGGGTTAGTATCGCTCCCGAAGCTTATGGCTGGTTAATTGCCCTGGCAGATATGCCTTGGATAAAACCCTCGACTATTTGCAAAATTTCGGATTCTATCCGGAGGGGAGCTGTCATTGCGGCGCCTATTTGGCAAGGACAACGAGGTCACCCTGTAGCCTTTTCAAGAATTTTCCGCGAAGAGCTTATTGCGCTTAACGGCGACTTAGGAGCAAAAAATTTGCTAAAAAAATATAGCTCTCAAATACAGTATATCGATTGTAATGATCCTGGTATTCTTCGAGATATAGACGTGCCATCTGACCTGAGTTAGTCGCTTTAAGCTAATGATAAAAGACATTTTAAGCCTCCAGTGCGAATTCATGACAGCCCGCCAGCCTTATGTGGTTGCAACTGTCGTAGAAATATTCGGTTCTTCTTCAGCAAAACCAGGTGCTAAGGCTTTTTTCGACGGAACGGGGAAAATGCTTGCGGGTTGGATAGGCGGAGGGTGTGCACAATCTATTGTCGCAAATGAGGCTTTAACTTGCCTAACGGATGGAGAACCGCGGATGGTGGATATTGACTTAAATGACGAGGTTTTCGGAGCAGGCATGCCTTGCGGTGGGAACATGCGTGTATATGTCGAGCCTGAAATGCCTAAACCTAGGCTGTGGATTATGGGTAGCGGCCTGATTGCGGAGACTTTGTGCGAACTAGCCTACCGAATGGGTTTCGATATCACCGTTATTGATACTAAAGCCACAACCCATGAGTTTCCGTTAGCCCAACAGGTCATAGTTGATGATGGGCTCTATCTAGAATTGAAGCCCAGCGCAGCTGATTTTGTTGTGATTGCTACTCATCATAAGGGTGATTTTGTTTCGCTAGCTCAAGCACTCCAAACTGAAGCAAGCTATATAGCTCTGGTTTCCAGCCGGAAGCGAGCTCAGTTGATAATGAATCGTTTTGAGCGAGAAGGCATGCCTAAAAACTCTCTTAACCGGATACATGCCCCGGCCGGATTGGATCTAGGCGCAAAAATACCGGAAGAAATTGCCCTATCGATAATAAGTCAGATGGTTTTAATTCGACGCGGCGGACAAGGTGCTTCGTTAGCTAAAGGATCCACCTGCCCAGCAAAGAGCTAGTTCTAAACCACTTGTTCCAATATATCGTTGGAGTATACTCGCCTGGGTGAGTTTTATTGTCCTTATGGGTCAGTCCCTGCAGTATTCACTCTCCGACTTCGCTCAGGGAGCCCAGCAATAAGGCGCCTTGAGCGAAGTCGGAGTGTATCGCAACTACTTCAAACATTGAAAGGCTGAACCTAAAATTAAGAAAATGATTGCCAACTTTTTCAAGATGGGTTCTCTGTTCAGCTTCGTAGTTGCCAGGGGTTAAGCGCTTACTTCAACGAATGATTGGAGACTATTTAAACTATGATCACCCTAAACGTAAACGGTCATTCCCAGCAAATTGACTTACCACCCGACACACCCCTGCTTTGGGCTTTACGTGACCACATCGGTTTAACAGGAACAAAATTCGGTTGCGGAATGGCTTTATGTGGCGCGTGCACAGTTCATCTGGAAGGTGAACCGATACGTTCATGTGTTACGCCGATTTCAGCAGCAGTAAATAAGAAAATTGTGACCATTGAAGCAATCGGTAACGATCCAGTTGGAAAGAAAATTCAAGACGCTTGGCTTGATTTGGGCGTACCTCAGTGCGGCTATTGCCAATCTGGCCAAATAATGTCGGCGACTGCATTATTAAGGCAAAAACCTGAGCCAACCGATGCCGATATTGATAAGGCCATGAGCGGAAATATTTGCCGATGCGGAACTTATACCCGTATCCGTACGGCGATTAAGCAGGCTGCAGGGTTAAAGAAGCCGACATCATGATAAATGTACCTGAATCTGCCCTAACTGGGAGAGAATGCCAGACAACTGAAGAAAGTTTGCAGATCACCAATATAAGTCGACGTAAATTCTTAAAAGATCTGGCGCTTACCGGATTTGTTTTAGCTGCCGGATTTCCTGCTCAATTATTGGCGGATGAAGTCACAGCAGGTAACGCCAATAAATACGGCGCGGATTCCATGCCGCACGGCTGGGTCGACAATCCACTAGTCTTTCTTGCGATTGCCGAGGACGGGGCGGTTACCATCGTCTGTCATCGTTCTGAGATGGGCCAGGGCGTTCGCACCAGCTTGCCCATGGTTGTCGCAGACGAACTGGAAGCTGACTGGAGCTTAGTCCGGGTTGCCCAAGCGCCAGGCGACGAAGTTCGTTACGGAAATCAAGATACCGATGGTTCCCGGAGTATGCGGCATTTTTTTATGCCTATGCGAAGAATAGGTGCTGCTGCACGCCAAATGCTAGAGGAAGCAGCGGCAAAAGAATGGGGCGTTCCAATTAATGAAGTTCGCTCTGAATTGCACCAGGTGACTCATATCGGCAGCGGTCGAAAAATCGCTTACGGCAAACTTGCCAAAGTGGCTGCTAAATTGCCTGTGCCGCCCCGCGATAACTTACGATTAAAGAAACCTGCTGATTTTCTTTATATCGGTAAGGGTAAACAAGGATTATACGACGGACAAGATATGGTCAGCGGACATGCCCAATACGGCATCGATGTTCGCCTCCAAGATATGCTTTATGCCGTTATAGCCCATCCTCCCGCTTTCGGCGATAAAGTGGCAACTTACGATGCTAGTGCGGCACTTAAGGTTGCAGGCGTAGTGAGAGTAGTCGAGCTCAAAAGCAGTCCACCGCCTGCTAACTTCAACCCATTGGGTGGAATTGCAGTTATTGCTACTAACACATGGGCGGCCATTCAAGGCCGAACAGCTTTAAAAATTAATTGGAGTAAAGGCCCACATGCCAAATATGATTCGGTTGCTTATCGTGCCGAACTGGAAATGGCTGCGCGCAACCCCGGTAAGGTTGTGCGTAACAACGGAAATGTTGATGCTGAATTCAAGGTGGCCGCAAAGCAGGTAACCGCCCAATATTATCTGCCACATCTTGCTCAAGCACCAATGGAGCCTCCGGCTGCAACGGCGCGGTTTGTGGATGGAGAGTGCGAAGTGTGGGCGTGTACTCAAGCACCCCAGGCTTCGCGTGAGCAAGTGGCAAAATCGCTAAAAATACCCGAAGAGAAAGTAACCATCCATGTCACATTGTTGGGCGGTGGCTTTGGCCGCAAGTCCAAACCGGATTACGTAGTCGAAGCCGCCTTACTTTCTAAAGCCATGAAAGGCAAACCGGTTAAAGTCACTTGGACCCGCGAGGATGACCTCCAGCATTCTTATTTTCATACCGTATCTGTTGAACGCCTGGAAGCTGGTTTGGATGATCAAGGCAAAACTGTCGCTTGGTTACACCGTACGGTAGCGCCGACCATATCTTCAACCTTTGGACCAGACAGTAAGCATCTAATGCCTGCGGAATTAGGGATGGGAGTTGTCAATGTACCTTTCGCTATCCCCAACTTGCGGATAGAAAACCCTGAAGCTGTTGCCCACACTCGTATCGGTTGGTTCCGTTCAGTATCTAATATCCCCCACGCTTTTGCTATACAATCCTTCGTGGCGGAATTGGCTACCTCAGTAGGACGAGATCATAAAGACTTTCTGCTCGATTTAATCGGGAAGCCGCGTATAGTCGATCCTCGAGCCTTGGGAGACACATGGAATCATGGCGAGTCTCCAATCCTGTATCCGGTAGATACCGGTCGATTACGGCGAGTAATAGAGACGGCAACACGCGAGGCAAATTGGGGTCGAGTCTTAGCTAAAGGCAGCGGCTTAGGTCTTGCCGCGCATTATAGTTTCGTCACTTATATCGCCGTCGTCGTCGAAGTTATGATTGACACTGCCGGAAAGCTCAGTATCCCCAGAGTTGATCTAGCCGTGGATTGTGGCCCTGAAATAAATCCAGAACGTATCCGCTCGCAGATCGAAGGTGCCTGCATCATGGGTATCAGCTTGGCGACTTTAGGCGAGATCAGCTTCAAAGACGGTGTTGCTATTCAGGATAACTTCCATACTTATCAAATTACCCGAATGGATGAGGCGCCACGCGAAATTCGGGTACATTTACTGCCCTCTGATACTTTTGACATGCCACTTGGCGGTATTGGCGAGCCTGCAGTCCCGCCAATGGCACCCGCTCTGTGTAATGCGATTTTTGCCGCAACTGGCAAGCGTATTCGAAGCTTACCGGTTAGGGATCAATTATTGAATTAATTTATCGACAAAATTTAATTTCATGACTAAAAGCTGTCTGAAAAATCAGGATTATTCCTTATTCTTTCCACCCGGCAATTTGTTAAGCTAATGTACGAAGGTGATGAATGGCGATTTATAAAAGGTTACTCGATACAAGACAGTCATGTCGGGTAAAGTTGATTCACGCCACGACTGAGCACAATTAGGGGGCGAGTGCGTATTTATTTGAGAAGCGCACTACTAGGCTTGTAACTAAATGGTTGCAGCACGGTTCCTATCATTTAGACGCATTAATAGGTGCCAACCCGGGCGGCTCAGTCCCTGCGGAGTGGTTAGGGCGGGTATGCTGATTGCCTATGAACAAATCATTACTGACCACTAACACATTTTCTAGCCAACGAGCTGACTTTTGGCACGTCTCCGAATAAGGTGGCTCCTTACACAAATCGACTTTATCACCTTTAAGTAAATTAAAATGCAGGCCGGGCAATGGCCGGATCATCATATCTGGCAGTGGGTTGACATAATCCATGATAGTTGGCTCATCATAATTCAGCATGCTAAGTAACAGCTTTGGCACTTGATAAAGGGGCAAACTGCCGATCTTAACCGGGCCATTTTTGCCGTCGATAATAATCATGGGGGTTGTCACATGAAACTTGAACATGGCGGGTGTAAAGTCACTCCAACTGGGGTAAAGCACGCCCGAGTCTATGTAACCTTCTCCCAAGTTAGGCAGGTGATCACCAAAGGCCACAATAATGCCATCGGGATCATGGAGTCGCAATTTCTCTAGAAAGTACATAAGTTCTCGTGACTTATAATAAACTGTATTGGCATAAGACGACACCTCCTCCACCTTTGAACGGGAATTTATCGTTATAGGCCTACTGTCGCTTAACGGGTAATTCCAGTGTCCAAAATAAGTCACAATGTAATCCAGAATCGGCTGTTTGCCACCCAAGGATCCAGATACTTTTTCCATAACTTGGCGGTAGAGCGAAGCATCGGACAAAAATTCGCGATTCATGTCGTCCAAAAGAAAATCCTGTTTCGACCAGTAGGTTTGAAAACCTATGTTCCGATAGGCATTGACCCGATTCCAGAACACTGGCACATTCGGATGCGAAGCAATCGTACGATAGCCTTTATCGGCTAGGATGTGTGGCAGACAAGGAACGGAGTTAAGCAATTGACGCTCAAATTTGACACTGCCTTTGGTGACTGGAAATCCGCATAAAACTTCAAACTCTGAATTTGCAGTTCCTCCTCCAAATACTGGCACCAGCGCATGTGAATACCCTGCGCTTTTCCAGAGCTTTCGAAAATCAGGTGCTAACGGATTCTGATTATAATTGGCTTTTTTTAGCCCGCTCGGATCCCAGAACGATTCAAGCAAAACGATATGTACGTTCCGAGGCGTAAAAGATTTTTTTTTCGCAAACAGCTCATCTTCAGGGGCGGCACTTAAGAGCGTCTCTACTGCTATCTGAGTTTCATCAAGATCTGGCGACTTTTCGGCTAAAGCAAAAAAACGAGCGCCTTCTTGCAAATTATAAAGAACAGGGCCACGCGACAAATAATTGGAACGTTGGTCCCATTTTGAATTACCGAGATAGTTATCAAGCGGATCGAGCAACATAACGGGCTTATAAACCAGGGTCATGCCCATTAAAACTGTCATCAGGCTGGCAATATAGGCGCTCCAATGACGCATAGAAAAATTGAACAGCAGCAAACTAGCAATCGCAGCTAGAGGTATTGCTGCAGCAAAGAACCGCCATCCTTCCAATATGAGTAGTAATGAACGAAGCGCAAAAACATCGTCCGGTATAATCGGGCCACCAAAAAAAGACATTTTTACAGCATTGCCAACATATAAAATACCCATCACCAAAGCCTGAATTATCAGGAAAATCCAGATTCGTTTTGATACCGCAAAAAGAATGTAGCCGACAACCAGTTGCATCAGAAAATCATAGACAATAGCTGAAGCAAGTATTTGCACATCAAATTTGAATGCACAAATCAGATAGTACAAGAGATAAAACAAGCTGGTAGATAATACCGGTAGTAGTGTTTTTTTCATGATCGGAAAGAGCCGTCTGAAATGGTTAAGGCTAGCGTAGTTGAATAAATTATCTAACCACCGTATGCCGGGTAACGAAGCTGTTATTTGACCTACGTAATTATTCTCTCTTTCGCTCGAATTGGATCAGGTCTGCTGAATCTTATAGATCACATGCTCACCTGTGTGAGTCAGCGTAGTCGCTACTATTTCTGCTGTAAAACCATAATCAACACAAACGTGTTTAGGATCATGTTCTGGGCCGATAAACGAAGAATACGGGATATAAATAGGCGCTTGTGGTCTCAGATAATTTCCGACTTGAGAAAAAAACCGCTTTAAAATTTCTCGGCCACCATCGGCGTTTAAGCCAAAATTACCGTTCGCCGGATAGTAGTTAAAATTAAACACCACAGCATCGAACTGACTGACCGGTACCTCTGAAAACAAATCACTGTGAATAATTTCAATCGGCCCCCATTCGGAGTTTCGTGAAACATTATTCTGCGCACATGCCACTGCATCCTTATTAAAATCAACCCCCAAAACATTATCGCAGCCCAGTTTCTTCATTAACAAAGCAAAGTAACCGCTACCACAACCCATATCTAAAGCGTTTTCCACTGGTTGCTGCTGCAGCATGAAATTACCGAAGAATGAACTGGTAATGCCAAAATCGGAAGGGAACACGTTTTTATCGATCTGCAAATGAATGCCATCCAACTCCGTTACGTACGGCTGTTGGCTCAAATAAGCCGCCAGTTCGGCTTCTCTTTTTTCAATGGTCATCTTTTCAATCATGAAATTCCTCAGTTTAAGTGGCGTAGGGTCTAAGCGATATCATCCGATAAAAGTGTAGTACGTCTACCTTTAACAAGTTATCTAAAAATAGGTGGATCAATCGGCTTCATTACTAAGTTGGCTTTCTTGAATAGGTTGCAAACTTACCGATAGATAATGCTAATATTGCCAAGCCCATTGCTTCACGCTCGAAATCAATCATGGCTGTTTTCGAAGCAAAGCGTATTATGCTGATTAATTATGAGTCGGCGAAATAAATGAAGCGGAGGACTACTCTCGTTTAGCTCATAGGGTTTGCAAGTTGGCGTGGAATTATTCGCGGAAGGATTGTACAGTGCAGATCCCAAACAACTCAATGAAAAAACCAGAATAGCCCTGTCAGGCGCTTACTTTTCAGGCTCGGGATCCAACGATCGATTTTGAAAATAACTGATGTATTACAGTCGGAAAGGTGTTGACATACCGCATAAGCTTTCGTGCATGCCGCCATGGTAAAAAAGTATTGAAAAACTGGAAACCGCGGACTTGGCAACCCATCACAAGCCTTGTTAATAAATTATTGTCGTTAGCTCCAACGCTTACCAAATAATTAAGAAAAAAGGTGAATTTGGATAATTTCTATTGTCTGATCCAAGCTTAGGTTTTCATTTTCACCGATAATATTATGCATGGAAATGGGATATCTGAGATCTATGCCGAAGTACCCTGCGTTCTGGCCAAAGATATAGACATAAGCGGACAGGCTAGAATCGTTAAGTGTGCATAGTTCGATAGCTTGAAAGTGCTGTTCCCTATTATTTAACGCTAGGGTATTTTCACCATAACGATGCACTAGCTCCAGCAGCAGAAGTTTAAGCGGAATATCTTTATCAATAGCCCAAACATTCATGTCATTTCAAAAACTTAGAGCTTCTTGACTACTAATGGCCGGGCGTAATAGTTTAGTATCAGCCGGTTTTGTGTTTTGTTGATTAGCCATAGGATTAATAGAAAACTGGTGACACCGCTTCCGGCAGTCCATAAATCGGCGTACGGTACACTGCTCCCCAGCAACCATTCGGCAATACCTGCCCCCAAAAACAACCCAACCAAAGGCAGTAGATACAATAGAAGGGAAGCTCGTAGCAGCAGATTTTCATCGATAGCGACCATCACTTGATCGCCGATTTTTAACTGCATATCACAGTCGACCGGCACCGACTTTTTCTTAAGAACATTGCCGATAGCATTAGTGGTGCAGGATGCTTTTTGCGAACAACCGCCGCAAGCACTGTTCGGTCCGGCTTCCACCCAGACTTGATGATTTTCTATTTTGACCACGATCGCTAGTTCTTCTATCATCGTGATGCCTCTTTAATCGATAAGTGTCAAATGTTTTTCGGCAAAATACAGTGTGTCATCAAGCTCTTCCAGCCGGAGTGCCTGTAAGCGTTGCCCCATACATACCGGGCTTTGACACTCGCCGGTCTTAGGATCGAAAATAAAACCATGCATTGAACAACGCAAGAATTTTCCGGTTTCATCAAATATGGCATCTTCCTGACAATTCAACGGCCTGTGCATATGCATGCAATGGTTGATGTAGGCATAGGCAGCTCCTTCAAAAACGAACATAATTGCTGAGGTTGGCAGTTTTTTAAAAACTATATTCCGCGTTAAATAGCTCGCTTCATTCAGTTCGCGAAGCGTGCAGGCTGGTTTTAGTTTGTCAGTTGCCATGGCGAATTAAGCCCATGTCTCTGCCAGATTTGTTAACCATGTTTCCAATCTGACAGGCGTTAAATCTTTCTGATTCTCCTGATCTAATACCAAACCGACAAAACGGTCATCGACGATGGCTTTAGATTTATTAAACTTATAACCTTCAGTATCCCAAGCCCCGATAATAGTGGCGCCGCATTTTTTAAATTGTTCGTACAAATAAAACATGGCATCAACAAATTCTTCGGGATAGCCTTTTTGATTACCTAACCCATAAATCGCCACTTTCTTGCCGGTAAAATCGTGGCCTTCCAACTTTGGTAAAAATTCTTCCCAGCTTTCTGTAGCGTTGCCGGTAGATAGGCCCGGTAACTGACCTTCACCATAGGTGGGCGTACCGACTATCAATGTGTCGAAGGCCAGTAAGTCTTCAACGGTAACATTACGGATATTGGCAGGTTTAGCAGCGACCGCATTTGTCAACGCAGTGGAAATGTCTTTCGCAATCCGCCGGGTATTACCGGTATCCGTGCCAAAAAAAATGCCTACTTTAGCCATGATTGCCTCGCTTCGGCGACTGCCCGGTTGTCAATAGTGGTAAGGTGGTTTGCATCTCAAAGCTTTATTTGCAGCAATCCCGGATCTTTTTTCTCAGCCTGTAGCGCTTGCCACTCATCCGGGGTATGAGCTTTAACACTGACCGCATGAAGCTTGCCTGATGCCAGTGGTTCTTTTAAAGTTGCCATCACCAGTTGTTGCTTTTTTACCAAGGCTAAATCGTCAAATTGCGAGCTGACGACCGTGACTAACAAATCACAGCCCACTCCATCTACAATGACTTGCGCATCCGGTAGCCCTTGCTTTACTAATTGGGTAACTTGATCGGAGGTCAACGCGTCACTGGCAACTTGCTCATTTTTTGGCGCCGCAGTTTTTAACAACGGCAACAAACTGCCATTGTTAGACATTTCTTCAACAATGTCACAACCACCGACTAACTCCCCATTAACAAACAGTTGGGGATAGGTTGGCCAATGAGAAATACTGGGTAGTTTTTCGCGGATAAAGGGGGCTTCAAGTACATTCACATAGGCGTAAGGGATATTGGTCGCATTGAGTATGCCGACTGTTTTGCCCGAAAATCCGCATTGCGGGTTAGCCGGTATACCTTTCATATACAGAATAATAGGGTTTTCTGTCAGTTGCTTATGGATTTTTTCTTCAGTTTTCATAAATCTCTCATGTGTAAAGAACCACGAAGCGTATACAATCCTTACACTTCATAGGAATATTCAATTGTGTTACCCAGCTTGTTGCCTGAGTTTGGTTTCAGCTTTTTTTACTAGCCGAATCTCACCTTCCCCTTTAACCACCTCGCCATCAACAATACATTGTTCGACGTCATCAACAGAGGGAATATCAAACATGGTTTTGCGTAAGATTTGCTCCATGATGCTGCGCAAGCCGCGAGCCCCAGTTTCACGTTCTATCGCTTTTTTAGCGATTTCAACCAACGCATCGCGTTCAAACTTCAACTCCACGCCTTCGAAAGCGAATAATTGCTGATATTGTTTGACTAAGGCATTTTTGGGTTCGGTTAACACTTGAATTAAAGAATCGACATCGAGTGCTTCCAGTGGTGCCAATACGGGAAAGCGGCCAATGAATTCTGGAATTAAGCCGAATTTACGCAAATCACTGGGCTGTGTAGCATTGAGCATATCGTCTAATGACGGCTTTTCGTTTGGATTATTCACCTCGGCATGGAAACCAATGGCTGAATTGGTCGGCACCAAACGTTTTTCAACATATTTTTCCAAGCCTGGGAATGAGCCACCGGCAATAAACAGAATATTACGGGTATCAATTGTGGATTCGCCGTCTTTGTTACTTTTGCCTTTACCTGAAATTTTGACGTGCGAACCTTCGACCAATCTTAATAATGCTTGCTGTACACCTTCGCCAGAGACATCTCGGGTGCCGGTCTGTTGTTCGGGACTGCGGGCGATTTTGTCAATTTCATCAATATAAACGATACCCCATTCAGCATTTGCCATATTACCTTCGGCAACATCCATTAATCTGACCAGGATATTTTCGACATCGTCACCGACATAACCGGCCTGCGTCAGCGTGGTGGCATCAGCAACCACAAACGGAACACCAACAATTTTTGCCAGCGTGCTGGCCAACAGCGTTTTCCCTGTTCCCGACGGGCCGATCAGCAAGATATTCGATTTACCGATTTCTACATCTTTGTCATAGTCACCCAAGCCGGCATCGCCACCTTCGTGCTTGAGGCGTTTGTAATGGTTATAAACCGCAACGGACAAGATTTCTTTAGCCAGATGCTGACCAATAACATATTGATCAAGATGCGCTTTAATCTTGGCAGGGATAGGCAAGGGCCCCTGCATTTCCGATAACTCTTTTTTCCGGCTCCAATTGGTGACCACCTGATTGGCTAATTGCACACATGCTCCGCAAATGTAACCTTCAGCTCCTGCAATCAGAGGAACTGATGCAGACTGCTCGACACCACAAAACGAACAGTGTTTGATTTCTTTATCACTCATGACTGCTTTCCCCGTATTCAAGGTTGGGTAAACTAGCTAACCAGGCACGCTGACAGGTACGTCGGGCGCGCTCTTTCATTAGCTGACGGATTTTCGGTGTTGCTTTTGCCAGAGACAGGGTTTCAGGCTTTTGAATGCTTTTGCACAATAGCACATGAAATCCGATTTCTGATTTGACTGCATCGCTAATTTGTCCGGTTTTTAAGTTAAACAGTACGTCATCGAGCTCGGGGTACAACGTGCCGCGTACCACTGTACCCAGGACGCCACCTTGTAAAGCGGTTGGGCATTCAGAATGCTTTAAGGCCAGATCAGCAAATTTATGCGGTTTTTTTTGTAATCTTTCAGAAATCTCCTGAGCACGAATTAAGGCCATCTCTTCGGTGTTTTCAGGATATTCAGGGTTGACACTGATGAAGATATGACAAACTTCTCGCTTTTCGGGAAGATTGAATTGTTGGGCGTGCAGATGATAATAAATGCCGATTTCAACTTCATTAATATGAGGTGCTCGGCTGGCAACCAGTTCAAGCACTGTGTTAACTTTACACTGACGATGCAAGGCAGCTCTCAGATTTGCTTCATTAAGCTGGTTCTTTTCCAGATCGCTAAAAAAGCTGTCCTCATCGTGATAACGGTCGCGAATTTCCTGATAGGCTTGTTGCAGTTCGTGTTCAGTAATAATAACTGCCGCTGCTTCCGGCGCATTTAGAACCTTATTCTCAATCTTGAACTCGTTTAAGGCTTGAATTTTTGCCTGCTTTAACTCAGCTTCTGCCAATTCAGCGGGCGTTTTTTTAAATAACGCTAGCGCCGCCCTCAACAAACTGTAAGTATCTAGGTGTGCAGGTTTATCAGTTTTCGTCATATCAAAACTCTGGTTCATTAAATGACTCAGGGTGTGCCGGCGCTAGCGCTGTTTCAGGCACTTGCAGGGTTCTGCCCTGAAATGCGACATGATATTGAATCAATTCATTGTCCCTGATTACCTTAAAAACTTCGCCTTCAGTTCCCCTGGGAAACAGCACTTTTCCTTGCATGCCTAAATCAATCGTACAAACAACTTTATCTCTAAACTCGAAGCGACTGGGGTTCCAGGGTTCGTCGGCGCCGATTAACTCTTCCAGACGACAACCGACCATCTTTCCATGATTTAAGAAATGCACAGTAAAAATCACCTGGTCTTGGAGAAATGTACCGACTTCAATAACATTGCCGACACTGCCACGACGAATCAATAGCGTACCCACATCTAAACCGGGGTAAGTACCATCGTTACGGACGTTTCTAGTGACACGGACCGATTCACCATATTCGAACCGACCTTCATCGTAGCGTTCGGGTTTCATGTTTTTATGTCGTCTAACGAAACAAACGCCGTTTGCGATGCTTCGCCCATTGCAAACACCTTGAATACTTTTTCGGTTTGGGCGTCGGACTCAACAAAATCTTGATAAGCACGCTGCAATAATTTGCTATACACCGCTCTTTTCGGAACTTCGCCTTCCGGCATTTCGTCGCCCGCTTTCAACAAATAATCATGAAAGCGCTGCAAGATATGCAACCGGTTGACGTGCACCACGCTTGGTTCATAGTCCAATTGAAAATATTGCAAAAAATCTTCAGCGGATTCCAGCTCTTCCAAATCATCTTCAAAACTCATGGGTTTTCTCCGGTAATTAAATAGGGCCAACAACAGAGCTGTCCTGCATTAGCAGATAAAGTGCCAGAATAATGAATGTCGCTAAGGCCGCCGCGGCCAATATGTAATCAGCTTTTACTTTTATCATGATCTCGCCCTATTAATTTAAGCTTTGAAAACTGCAATGATTAATGACCTCATCATTACGTAACTACATCTGCTTTACGCTTAAGCACTAACTCTAATAATCCTAATGCGCCGATTCTGTCCTTGCTGTCCAAACTCACCAGTTTTTCAAATATGGCTTGGCTGATATCCAGGTTCTCCAAGCGCATATTTAGAAAACCAATGGCCTTCAGGGTAAATAAGTACAATCTGACCTGTGTTAGTAATTCAGCTGGGGTACTAGCAATATGGCTCAGCTCCAACAAACGCCAGTTTTCGGGAAATGACACCTTGGGCCTAATCACTGCCAATGCGTTAGTGGTTACCGCTAATGCATCTTCCAGGCGATGTTGGTAATAATAAAACCGGTTTAACGCTACCAGCACATTTAAGGATTCAGGTGCCAACGAATAAGCTTTCAATAAAGGTTGCTCAGCTTCTCCATCCGCGTAATTCGCTGCAGCAGTAGCAATCAATTCTTTAACGCCGGCAACATCGGGCTCCTCAAAATACAAACCTTGCGCTTCAAAATCTAACAGATCCATTTATGCCCCCGCAGCCTGTTTTATCTGAGTTTCTTTTCTTGGAGTGCAAATGCTTTCCGCATCGCATACATCACAACTATCCTCTGCTAGCACTTTATTCTCCAATTTTTGATTCGCTTCCAGCTCATCAATCCTTTCGATCAAACAGGCTATCGCTTTACCAACCGGATCAGGAATCAGATGATGATCCAGATCAATGCCATGCAGGTTTTGAATCTGAGTACCTTTGGTTTGAATCACCCTTCCAGGGATTCCCACCACCGTACAACAGGCAGGAACATCCTTAACAACAACCGAATTGGCTCCAACACGCACATTGTTGCCCAAAGTAATTGCCCCAAGAATTTTGGCACCCGACCCCACCATGACGTTGTTACCGAGCGTTGGATGGCGCTTTTCCTTGTTCCAAGTTGTACCACCCAGAGTTACGCCGTGATAAAGGGTGACATCGTTACCTATTACTGCTGTTTCACCAATAACCACGCCCAGAGCATGATCGATAAACAGGCGGCGACCAATGACGGCAGCCGGGTGAATGTCCACACTGGTAATCATTTTGCTGAAAGCGGCCAGAATTCTGGCGGTTAACCGCCAATCTGCATGCCATAATTGATGGGTAATTCGATGCATCAACACTGCATGAACACCCGCATAAGTCAGCAATATCTCCCAAATGCTATGCGCTGCCGGGTCACGTCCAAATACACAATAAACATCCTCTCGCCACTGGGCAAAAAAACTCAACGGCTTATCTAAATTGATTTTTGTGTTGTCGGACATGACCATCACCATTAGTTAATGCTCCAAGTCGTTTTACCCGGAACAGACCTGCCCGGGATTCTAAAAAACGAACCGGGGTATCGGTCATCCTGATCGGGAATATCCAGGTTAGCCATCGCAATAACACTTTTGTTAGTTTGATTGCTTTCTGGCAATTGCGTTTCTATGTTCTGCAATGCCGGCTCAACTGCATAGTATTCGCTTACATATTTCATAATTGCCTCGCCTAAAGATCCTGATGAAATCGGTTTAGATCAACTGCGTTTGGCGAATGCTTTGATTCGCAAACAAAGCGCCTGACTTGAGTTAGTAAAGCCTGTGCCTGTGTTCGGGTAACCGGAATTCCCATTTGCTGATAAGCATGAATAACCCCCTGTGTACCGGAATGTTTACCTAATACGAGTTGATGGCTGCGACCTACCACAGCCGGATCAACCCCCTGATAATTCTTTGGATCTTTTAACAAGCCATCCACATGAATGCCCGCTTCATGACTGAACACGTTTTTACCAACCAAGCTTTTGCGGCTACCAATGGCGTCACCGGATGCCTTGGCAACTTGTTCGGAGAGAGTCGGAAAATTCTGCAGCGAGATGCCCGTATCAAAGCCGTATAACTGCTTCAGACCCACCACGACTTCTTCCAGAGCCGCATTCCCAGCTCGTTCACCCAAACCATTCACCGTAGTATTTAAGTGTGTTGCTCCAGCGACCGCCGCCGCTAGAGTATTGGCAGTCGCAAGCCCTAAATCATCGTGGGCGTGCATTTCAATTTCCAGATGAGTGGCGGCTCTTAACTTTTTGATGGTATCGAACACACCGAACGGCTCCATAATTCCGACGGTATCGGCGAACCGAATTCTGCTGGCTCCAGCGTGTTCAGCTGTTTCTGCCATGCGGATTAAAAAGTCCACATCGGCACGCGATGCGTCTTCCATGCCAACACAAACATCCAAGCCAAGATCTTTTGCTTCCTGAACGCAGCTGCTGATCGTGCTTAACACCCACTCTCGACTTTGCTTTAATTTGTGTTGGATATGCTGATCAGACGCTGAAATGGATAAATCGACTTTATGTACATTCAAACCCAAACAAGTATGCAAATCGTCACGACGCATTCTTGACCAGACCAGCAGTTTTGCAGGCAACTTCAATGCCGCAATCGCTTTGATTTCTTCTCTTTCCACCGCACCCATGGCCGGAATGCCTATCTCCAATTCCTGTACACCTAAGCCCGCTAGCTGCGTTGCAATTGCCAGCTTCTCATCCAGCGAAAACGCCACACCGGCAGACTGCTCGCCATCCCTGAGCGTGGTGTCGTCTATGATGATCTGGCGGTTTTGAGTTTTCATAATTCACCGTAGGGTACGCAGTGCGTACCATTATTTAGCTTTTGAAAAGTTACGCCATGCGTACCTAACAAACTTTAATAATCAATGCAGCAAATTACTTGCCAACTGACCGATTAGCAGAAATAGGGGGATGCAAGCCTTGATTGATGCGGTTCCGACAGAACAATACAGCGCAAAGACAAAGAAATTGTCGCAAAGCCGACAAAAGGGGAATGGGTAAATTTGGATAAAACGTAAGGTGGCAAAAAGAGCCGTAAAGCGACATTCAAACGGTGGGCAATGCTTTTCTGCTCACCGTTATCCTTTAATGGTTTTTATTCAGCATGGGCACAAAAAGCAAGACCGCGATCTATTAATTTGTTTCGGGCAGCGCTTTTATGTGATGCGCTATCGACTTGATGACGACAGTATTGTGATATTAAAGATCTGGAATGCGCTTGAGGACAGATGACTCAGTCGTAGGCCGGACAACGACTTGATCGTTGCCCGACAGGGTCGCTGTAAATGATAAATAGGCGAACAGATTTTAAGATCGTTCCAGAAGGAAATATCAAAATGTTGGGCACGAAAAGCGTGTGCCCAACCTACCTGCCTTAATCGTTATCGCTAATTTCGACCGTGGCAGATTTGGATGCGCTTAGTTTATATGCACCCGCTTTTTTGAGTTTGAGCGTCACTTTCTCTGTTTTTTCTACCTTTAAATCGTCGACAGGTGCAATATCTACCGTGGCAGATGACTGACCCGCTGGAATGGTCACTTTGGATTTGATTTTTGTGTAATCCTTACCATTTTTGGCCGTGCCGGAAATGGCATAGGCAACGGTTAGGTTCTTGCTCCTGGGGGCATCAAACTTAATCAGGAAGCGACCGTTAGTGGGGCCCGCTTCAGACGCGTTAGCTTGGTCTGCAGTTAAAGTGACGGTAGGTTTGCCGGAAGTAACCGTTCCACCGCCTGTTGTGCTACCGCCCGATCCTTTAACAGAAACGATGACATAGGGAATGTCGTTAATGGTATAGGTTTCGGCAGAGCGGGTAAAATTAGAATTAGGGCTTTGTTTTTCGTGAATCATCCAATAGTCTAGCGAATCGATAAACTTACCCTCGATAGCATTCAGTGTAGCAAGGTCAGTTTCTGCTTTTGTTCTATTTTCGCTGGGAATTGGTTCAAGAACGAAGATCTCCTCTCTAATTCTGTCATTTAAGATAAATCCTTCTTTTACATAAAGCTTACCATGTTCTACCGTATAAATAGGTTTGGCGTGCGGATCATTACATGTGTCGCAGGGGTAATATTTACCGGAGAAAGTGTAGCGGGTTAGCGTCCACGGATAGGAATTCGAGACAGAATATACCATCTGGCTAGTCGCTAGCAACGATAGGGTTAGTAGAAATAAAACGGTGGTTTTACGATAATATTGTTTGATTGGTTCCATTTTCAGTTCTTTTCTGTAGTTAAATTAATACGGTATTTTAGCTTTATCAGGCGTTATAGCCTGGCAAAGGCCAGACGGCATTATATGCGAATTAACAGCCTATTGGCCTACAGGATTTCTGGTCAATCCAAATCATCCACTATAGTGTATGTCGAACAACAGCTTTATAGTTGCCCGACAGGGTCGGTGTAAGCGATAAATATGCGAACGAATTTTAAGATCATTCCAAATAGAAAAATCGAAATGTTGGGCGCGAAAAGCCGGCGCCCAACCCGACTTGCAATCGAAAAACCACTCGATTACTTCATTGACCGGAGCTGATTTATCATTAAAAGCTAATATGGTCTTGATATAGAACAGGAAAACCGCTGGATAATAAATATTTTTGGCAAGATAGTCTGGATAATTAATTTTTAACGGGATTCGGTATCGCTTTCCTCCATAGAATTTGAGTTAAGACTTTTTCTCCAGGAAAAAATAAAGAGAAAAAAGCTCGAAAATTGGGTTGAACTTCTGAGCCCCAACAAAAAATGTTCTGAACTGTTGGGATTGGTTCCTTATACTGACCGTGCCAGAAGTTATGGGCGGTTGGCTTTGTTTCCAAGCACCAAATCCGCATCCCACAAACGCTTATAACTACTATCCATCCGTGATAGCTTCGCGGTAACAAAATTGAGCTGGTCAAATTCAGGAAACCGACCTTTGTTGCCTGCGTTATACCAGCGCTCCATGGCTTGGCTTAGGCGTTGCTTTTCTTGGTAGTCTTCCGCGATCTGGTTCTTCAACCACACCATGCTGTTGCTTGGGGTAAGATCTACGATCCGATAACGCACGGCATCGTCAAAAATACGCACGCCGCCGCCTTCTGCGGCAGTTTGATACAGTTTTATTGGATCAATAATTTCTACACCGGCCAGATAATCAATGCCGAATTCATGTAGCTCGGGTAACCACGGCACTGTTGGTCCCATTAATACCGTGGTGGCGTTTTGGGCGAGTTCAGCTAAACGTGGAAAGGTTTTATTAATAATAGAACTGGCGGTTAAAAATACCCAATCCGCTTGCGGCAATAAAAACTCACAGGCGGGATCGGGGTAATCACCAGCTGTTGCTTGCCGTTCGATAATGCTGAGGTTAAGTTGTTCGCTGTAGCGTTCAATACCGGGATAACGCCCAACCACTACGACTTTTTTACCTTGCAGTCGGGGTAGAAAATAGTCGAAAACCGCCAGATTAGCACTATCAGGCGCAGGCAATAGAGTGATGCCGGAGGGCAACTCATAGCGTGTTAGACTGCTATTGATTGCGGCCATGCCCACCGTGGCTTTGTAAGGATCCCAATCGCTAATCCAGGTTGCCAGTTCAGTCAGCGATTTTCCGACCAATGTACCCGGCCACGAGAGGGTGCGGGTAGGAATGCCGGGACTCATCGCTAAGCCAACATGTTGAGCTTTACAAACCGTCCAAACCAGCCCGATGGTTAGTTCTGTAACCGGGATACTGCTGGCGGCATAATCCAGTAACAGTTCATAAATACGTTCCGGCTTTTGCATAATGGTTAAGTTGGCATCGGCAACAGCTTAGGCTCAGCTTTAATATTCTCAGCACTACCCCAGGCGGTCACGCCTTCGACAAACCAGGATAGTTTGCCCGGATGCGATTTAACCACATCATATTCTGCGTAAAAACTGCCGTCGCTATTAAACTGAAGACTGCCGATACGCTGCTTTTTTGAGTCATCGTACCAATGGCACATTAAATTATGTTCACCCGTATAAGGATCTTTGATGAGTAAATAACTGGCATCATCGTAATTCGGGTAGTGTTTAATTTCTGTTGCGGCGAAACCCAGTTTAATAATCTCTTCATTCAATCGTTGGCACACGCACTCGCCCAAGTAACGGTTTCGTTTTACGTGCTCGGATAAATCCATCATTGAGTTACTCCTGCGGCCAAATCCATAATCACAGAAGCGCCGGAAAGGTCTTTCGGATCTAGCTGCTGTAGATGCGATAAAACCAGCTGTGCGCTGATGTCATCGCCTCGTCTCAGTTTGATAAACGCTAGTGCTTTCAGGGAATATAAATAAAATAAAGTGATTTCGTTAGCGTATAGATTCCATTTTTGCCGGTCTAGAACCAGTCTGCGATAGTCGCTGGGGAATCTGCCTTGTCTTGCCGACTCTTCCAGGGCTGCTATGACAATCCGTTCTGCATCAATGAGGCGTTTTTGGAAAAAATAAAATTTATACAGCGCAAAATAAGTCTGCAAGCATTGGCTATCTAAGGTTTGTGCTTGTAAAAAGAGGTTTTCTGCACGAGCTTGATCAACTGAACTTGCTGCAACGGCCGCTTGCAGAAGATTATTGACGTCTGCAGGTATATTCGGGCTAAACAACACCCGCTCTTCTAAAAACGTAACCGGGTTCACTACCAGACCTCAGCAGGAACTACCAGACTAGCAACCGGCTCGCCGCCTAGCAGGTGTTGCTCGATGATGGTTTTAACGTCATCCTTTTTCACTTTGCCGTACATTACCCCTTCCGGGTAAACCAAGACGCTGGGTCCCATCATGCAGGGTCCCATACAGCCGGTGTTGGTTAGGCCGATTTTTTCAAACAGGTTGCGGGTTTGTATTTCATTCATGAATTCATTCATGATCTCTGCACAACCGCTACTGGCACAAGACCCACGAGGATGACCTTGCGGACGATTTTGAGTGCAAACAAAGACATGTTTTTCGGGTCTGGGCATGGTCGTAATCCTCTAACAAAATTATTAAGCAGCTTGTTTGTGTTCGTGGGTAAAGCAGTCTTTCGGGCACACTTTGGAACACGCTTCGCAACCGATACAATCGAGGCCATTTTTGATGCTCATGACCATGCTATTGTCATCGTCGTCTTCAAAATCGCCATAGTCATCATCAAATTCTTCCGCCTCCAGCGCATCTGCTTTTTCGACCAGGTCGAATACATCGCGAGGACAAACTTTAAAACAGCGACCGCAACCGATGCAGGTCTTTTGATTGATGTCGGTAACATAAGCAGGTGTCCATTCCGTGCCACCAAAGGTAACGCCCGTTACAAATTCAGACATGGTAGTCTCCGCTCAAGCCGCTTCTGTTTGCGCGGCAATCAGTTTTTGATTGGCCTCATCCCAGGCTTTACAAGCATCGTATGTGGCTTGCGCAATCCCCAACAATTCACCATAACCTTCAGGCAGACTGTCTTCGATGAGGTCATGTAATACCATCGCTTGCTCATTGGCTAGGCGTTTGGTTTTTTTGACTTCTTTTTCCAGTTTTCTTAATTCTTCAGACATGTTGTGCCCCTTTAATCAGTTGCGGCCGCATTGTATTTTTCAATCAGCCCCAATGCCTTTTCGATCACTTGATCGCTTTTTTCGCGCAGGTCTTGCAGGCTTGAAAAACCGAAGCGGTGGGTGTCCCGCAATATCTTATCGACCACAACCAATTTACCGACCATGATTAATGCACGGCCAAAACCTTCGTGGCTAAGATGAACCATAGGTGCTGCCATCAGGCCTGATTTTTTCTCGATGAGCGTTGCTAGCGAGTTGTAATAGGCTTTCAAACGGGCGATAGTAATTTCATCCGGATCACCAATGACCGGAATGCCTTGCTTGCGTTCTTTAGTCAGTACGATAGGGTCAATAATTTTTGCCTCCGACCAACCTGCATAAGTATCGTAAGCATCTATCGCGCGCAATTGCTTGATCATGTCCTTGACGATTTCAGAATCCAGATCATTATCATCTTCTTGTACAACTAGTGCGGCTGTAGCCATTTTGTTTTCTCCGTTAAAAAATTATTTTGTGGTTAACTGGTTCATTCGTCCCAACCTTCATCTTCCATTTTCTTAAAACGATCAGGGTCGGGGCCTTTATGCTGATTAATTGCTTTTGCCAGCCAACTGGATGGCCCAGCCTTAATCTCGTTTTGCAGATCGGTAATTAAGTCCTTAATTGTGCTACCGTCATGTACCTTGACCGGCTGGATGTTTTTGGCGATGAGCTGATTGATCGCTGATCCGCCAATGGCTTGGCAATACACTGCCGCACATCCATTCAGTAACTCGATCTTGACGGATAACTTGTCTTCATTACCATCCTGACTAAGTTCCCCGAATTGGGCGGCTTCCAGAAATTGCGCATCGTCCCTATTCACCGCATACAAGGCGAAGGACTTAGCTGAGCCGAAATGCTGGTTTACCGTTTCCATATCAGTAGTGGCAAACGCGATTTTCAATGCAGTTTCCATAAACCTAATCTCATCAATGCTTTGCACAAGTGCCAAGCGTCTTGTTAATGACATGACAGCCCATTATTGGAACAAGCCTCGGTTAATTCGCTGGCGGGTTTTTGACCGTATATCGAGTGGTAAACCGGTATTTCTTCATGCGAATAATTGATGACCAGATTGGCCAAATCAAACAGGGTTTGCCGAGTGCCGCGGTAACCGATCCAGGTTTTCTGGTATCCGCCGATTATGTCGTAGAGTGGAAATCCAGCCCTTAAGATCGGCGTGCCCAGTCGTTCAGCAGTGTCGACCGCATGTGAGTTACCGATTACGAGCTGAGCTTTATTAGCTTTACCAATGGTTTCCATATCCTCAAGATCGCCGATTTTGATGCTAGCGATCGGAATTCTCCCCAGCAATGGCGTGTTACAAGAAGTGACGGCTGCGACAATGTCCGCACCCATTTCCTGCAGCAAGTCGATGAAGGCGTTCAACAGATCTGCATCGGCGGCAATCGCAACCCGTAATTGACCGAGCATGAAATGCGTATCCAGCATGGCATCCTGCAATTGTGAACGTTGCCGCTCAATGCGTTCTGGTACATCATGGCCGCTAATCGCAACCAGAGCGGAGATCAGTGCGTCATTGGCTTTTAAACCATAAAGATGATCGAGGTGATGAGTCGGAACCCCGGTTTTTTCTTCCAGCAATTCAGCAGCTTTTTGCAGCGATGGTCCAATAACAACCGTTGCCAAAGCATCGCCCAAAGTTGCCATTTCGGAGATTGGGGTACCGCCAATCGTGACCGGGCTGAAATCTTCATCGGTCAAACAACCATCGAGTGAATCGGAAAGGTCAGGAACAAAAACCGGACGTAACTGGAATTGCTCGAAAATATCACGCAAAGCTTCCAGATCGCCGGGAGTCAGCATGTAATTAGCCAGCACATTCACTTGCCGTTTTCTTTTCCCTGGAAAAGTACCGGCCTCTTTGGCATCCGGGACTGTTGCGCGGATAATTTCGGTGAGTGTCGCTGCAAAGCCGGTTTCGACGCTACCGGTAAAATCTGGCGTATTTACTGCGACCACAGCCACATTGGCAAATTCCGGGTTAGCTTCCCTGAATTCGCGAACATTACGTTGCACGTCACAGCCTTGGGTTTCCGCCAGGCCGGTTGTCAAAATTGTAATTAAAGCCGGATTGGATTTCGCGGCGATGGTTTTGATACCTTCACGCACATTTTCATCCGCTCCCATCACCGAGCTGCCCTGATCCATCGCGGTACTTTGTAAGGGAATAGGTTCCCGAAAATGCCGGACAAAAAACACTTTGGCGAACGCCGTACAACCCTGCGAGCCATGCAGCATGGGCATGGAGCGATTAAAACCCAGCGTTGCCAGCGAGCCGCCGATGGGTTGGCTAGCTTTCAGTGGATTAACAGACAGGGCTTTATTTCTTTTCAGGATGTCAGCCATTGGTTGCCTCGGTTTGCTTTAGCTGTAAATAAACTGACCACTGCATTTTGCTTATAGAAATATTGGTCAAACTGTGCAGCAACGTCATTTACTGATCTAAATTGACTTGCGCAACAGCGTCGCTCTGATTGTGTTATTTAAAGCAAAGCAAACCCTATGCCATTATTTATATCATTGAAATTATTAGAATTTACAAAATAGTGCTTTGTAGCAAAACTTACAAAACCATCAATTTCTGGATTAAATAACGAGCTTCTGGCGATAATCGCAATAGCATCGCTGGTGACCTGTCTCAGGTAAACACTGTACACATTGATAGTGTCGCTATTTTTGTGAAAGCTTGTAAGCTCTTAGCAACAAATCGCCATGCATTAAAATAGCGGGCATTTATATGCTGAGAATGCGAAGGGATGAGCGTAAAACCGTCAAAACAAGGGATAAGTTCAAAATCTGAATTTCCTTACCCGACCCATTCCGGAAATTCAACAATAGCAACTATTTTTCCTCATTGCAGACATTTGATAGGCTGGACTTAGAATGACATTTTTTTTATTCTCTTAAATTTTTAAATCGAACTCACTGTTCTTGCGCTCGGTGATGTCGACACATGCCCCCCTCAAACCAAGAAACTCCCCGTTTTCATTAAAACGGGGAGAGCCAGAATTCATTACCCACCGATAAATACCAGCGTTATTTTTTAACCGATGGTCTATGCAAAAAGGATTGCGCCTGATTAACGCAATCTGGAAAGTTTCTAAAAATATGCTTAAATCGTCGGGGTGGATGTGCTCCACCCAGCCATTGCTTTTTTCATCTTTGAATTGCCGTCCGGTAAATTTCAGCCAATAATCATTCAAATAGCTGACCTTGCCATTGGTGTCAGACTCCCAAATCATGATTAATGAATGATCTATCATTTCATAAAAGCGCTGCTCAATTTCGTGTAACCTGATTTCAACTTCTTTTCGCTCGGTTATATCTTCCTCAACGGCTATAAAATGATGAATTTGGCCTTCATCGTTGACAATGGGTGTAATAGAAGAAAGTATCCAATATTTCTCACCTGATTTTTTCTTATTACAAAGCTCCCCTCTCCAGGTGTTACCCGACATCAAAGTTTCCCACATATGCCGGAAAACCGACTTAGGAATGATGCCAGAGCTCAAGAAGCGGGGATTTTTGTCTCTAATTTCATCCAAGCTATAACCGGAAACCGTTTCAAAAGACTCATTCACATACTTGATATCGCCATGTTTGTCTGAAATGATCATCATGCCAGCCGTTTGCTGCATTGCGCTAGCCAGCAATTTCGTGTAGCCGTCATTTTCAGAAGCCACTTTATTATGCTCTAATATTTCCTCTATTAATTGGACATACGAATGCTCGATGTCAGCAAGAATATCCGAGAGGCTTAAAATCTTGGTGAAGTTTCCGTAGTGATCTAACACTGCAAGGTGTTTTATTTTCTTGATGTCCATGAGTTGCCTAGCCACCAATATCGAGGTATCTTCTTTAATCGTGACTAAAGGCGGAAATTCCAGATTGCCTATCAGTACATTGAGGCATCTATTGGCTATCAGATCAATCAGATCTCGTTCGGTAAAAGAAAATAGGGGACGGTTTTGCAAATCGATAATTAAGATATCGGTTTGCTGTTGACGCATCTGAAGCACAAGTTCTGCGACTGATACATTTTCCCTGATTACTAAAGGCCGACGGAAAGCAATTGAGTTAACATCCTTCACTGTCATAAAAGATTCAACACCATGCGTATAAATAATGTCGCTCTGACTAATTACACCCTGAGCTTTGCCTTCATTATCGACAACCACTAGATGCCGAATACCCTTGCTACGCATAATAGCAACCGCGTCGGTAATTGGTTTTTCTGCCGCCAATGAAATCACCGGGGTTTGCATAACTTCGACCATTTTAACGTCCAATACGGAGGGATCGGTTAAGTCGAGGTTCAAAGCATCCGCCTCAGTCCAAATTCCAATCGGCTTTTGCGCTTCCAGAATAAGTATTGCGCTTTTATGACTGGCACTTAGTAAGCTTGCTGCTGCAAGCACTGTAGTTTCAGTAGTGCATGTCAAAATATCTTCGGATGCAATTTCCCCGAGCGTTGTAGGGCCAATAGCTGTTTTGATCTTTTCATTGGGCGATTTTCTTTCCCGAAAAAATGAAACTTTACCCAGAAAACGGTAGCCACGGCCATATTCCGTTTTGATTAACTGTTCGGAGCCCGGGCTAGCCAAGCGCATTCTTGCTTTAACCACGGAAATGCAACGGGCTATGCTTTCATCAGAAGTAGAATATCCGTTCCAAACCACTTTTATAATTTGATCTTTTGTAACCAATTGGCCGGCTTGTTGAACTAGAAGCCACAGCACGCCTAATTCTTTGGGTCGTAATTTCAGCTGGGTACCGTTTTTGTGAAAAACGCCTTGACTACTATCAATTTCAAAATCAGCAAATTTAGCTTGCGTTTTTTTCAGATCCATACTTTTATGTTAGGTTTTCGAAGACAGTGGGAAAGGTTTAATAAGATAAATTCAATTGTTGAATTGTGTTGAATTTAACATTTTATCGATCGTCACGAAAATCGACTGATCCTTAACTTTTACTTACTGGTGACTGAAGTATTCGGATAATTATTGAAAATAATATCTAAGTTTAAATTTTCTTGGACTTAACAACTGGCAGGGATTTTACATACTATCGAATCGCCCCCAGTGACCTTGAAATAGAACTTTAAACTTAAAATTCAGAGCGTTGGAAAGTAGGCTAAACCCAGCCTATCTTTCCAACGTTTTTGTTAATAAAAGGTAAGGTCTATTGGAGCCTCACCCAGCTGTTAATCCTTCAATAAGATATCGTTTCGGACAGCGTGCACACCTTCGGTATCTCTGACAAGTCTTTCAGCTTGTTTTATTTCACTATTGGATTTTGCGAATCCGCTCAGTTGAACTATCCCTTTGTGTTTCCACATTAATTGCCAAACCGCTAACGACTGCATCATTCAGTAATTTTGCTTTTATTTTTGCAAATATCGCCGAATCATCGATTTAATAGCGAGTACTCGTGTTAGTTCCATCAGAAGCACAACTTGTCAGATTAATGGCTAAAGTTAAGCCCATTATTATTTTGCAAAGTAAGGATGAATAGTTTTTAAACATGGCAATAATTCTTCCTTGCAAGGATCTTGAAAATGTTTAGCTGTATTTAGAGAATAATCTTTGAACTGAATCACTGACGGCTGACCATTTTTCCTCAGCTTCATCTTTTAAATCGTCCCACTGATCTTCTGCGCGGTCACCTAGCTCAGAAAGATAAGTGCTAAAAGTATTTTTGTTTTCTTCAAGTTGGTCCAATACCGTATCCAATTCCGATTTAGCATTGCCTATCAGGTCCTTTCCTTTTTCTTTTAAGGCATCAATTTGATGTTGCCAATCTGAGATTTGGCTTTCAGCGTAGCGCTGATATTCATGACTATTGCCATAACTCAATTTAGTTGTTTCATCGTTTGATTTGTACATGTCTTTCCCCAACTGTTAAATTTATACAACAGGCTATAAGCTGCACTTGAACAGCTCTTGAGATCAGTAAAGTTTTTCATCGGTAAGGTTACAATTATTTGTCCTCCTTCGTTATCAAGTCACTATTTCGGTTTTTTTCAGTTGCCAATCGCTTCAAACTCTCTAAGACGTCTTTATTTGAAATCAGGCAAGACAGTGTTTCATTGGCTTCTAACCGAACCTGTGGATTAGGGAAAGTCCAGCATTCCCCGGTATCACGAATAAAACAGACCCAAAGTAAATCATGTTCCTGGCTATAATCGATTAGAAAATGAGCATAGGCTTTGCCTTTTGGGGTTAATAAGGGCAGTTGAGGATTAAGTTGCAAGATCATCAATTGCCCTCAACTTGTCGGGTGCCCAATTGTCGACTTATGCTTTCGCCAAGTTGGCTTCTCTATCCCAGTACCTGAGCTTGTTTAAACTCGTCATAAAATGCGACACACTCTCGGCCGACGTTAGCAAAAAACAGCCATCATCCATTTGGGACTCAAGATCACCCTTCTCTAGATAAGTGAGCAAAGCGGCACTGTAGCCAATAAATTTAAAGTGATTGATGGCGTCGGTAACAAAATCAGCGATTTTAGGTTTTATGCTACAGTCGATAGTGTTATCGGTTGGGATTAACAAAACGACAGCATCAAACAATACGGAAGGTGCAGCGCAAATAAAGTGATCAACCTTAACTTTGCAATTGTTACTCAAAGAAATATTACCCATGTGTGGAGCAATCACTTCAACGATGGCTTTAAGCTTATTCGCCTCATTTACAAGAAGATTGAAAATATCTGCGTCGGCGCCATTTGCTAACAATGCCCCGATCTTTCTACCGGCAAAGGTCGTCGCTTTGGCCATCATGCTCAATGAGGATGCCTTGGGTAAATCGATTATGGGCGATTTTGCCGGTTTGATAGCTTCGGGTAATTTCATCCCTAATTGCTTACTAGTAGTAAGCGCCAAGTCATTATCGATATTACGCAAATGGCCAACCATACGTTCCCGAATTTGCGGGGTTTCGACTTTACTGAGTTCAAATGTCAAGGCATCGGCAATATGTTTTTTCTCTAGTGCTGCTTGGCTTAGATAAAACTGTCTTGCTTGGCTATAGTGGTCGGCAAAGGCTTCCGGTCTTATCCGAAATTTTTCACCGATGACTGTCTCAGGAAAGCTGTTAAACCCGCGTTCACTGCTTTCTCTCGGCCCACCGATTTCTGTACCCCAACTGTTCGGCTCGTAATTTACCCGACCTTTCCTGTTGTTGGTCGTCATATGCCCATCTTGGTGAAAAGCATGCATTGGGCACTTCGGCGCATTAATCGGTAAATGCGCGAAATTGGGACTGCCCAAGCGTTTAAGTTGGGTATCAAGGTAAGAGAAATTCCTGCCTTGCAATAATGGGTCATCTGTAAAGTCGATACCCGGCACGATATTATGAGTCAGGAAAGCAACCTGCTCAGTCTCGGCAAAAAAATTATCGACGACACGATCCAGCACCAAACGACCGACTATTTTTAACGGAATAATTTCTTCCGGAATCAGTTTTGTCGGGTCAAGTATGCTGAAATCAAAACCTTCCGCGAACTTTTCATCGAAGGTTTGTATACCTAACTCCCATTCTGGAAAGTCACCTTTGGAAATGGCATCCCATAAATCCCGGCGATGGAAATCAGGGTCGGCACCGTTAATTTTGACGGCTTCATCCCAGACAACCGACTGCAGACCCAATTTCGGCCTCCAATGAAATTTAACAAAAGTGGATTTACCTTTTTTGTTAACAAAACGGAAGGTATGCACACCAAAACCTTCCATGAACCGCAAAGACCTTGGGATCGTCCGGTCAGACATCACCCACATCACCATGTGCATGCTTTCTGGCGATAGCGAGATGAAATCCCAAAAGTTATCATGTGCCGATTGTGCTTGTGGAAATCCCCTATCCGGCTCCTCTTTGACGGAATGAACCAAATCTGGAAACTTGATCGGGTCTTGAATAAAGAAGACAGGGATGTTGTTGCCGACTAAATCCCAATTACCTTCCTTGGTATAGAACTTAACAGCAAAACCACGCACATCCCGAGCCAAATCGGCTGATCCTTTACTCCCGGCGACCGTTGAAAATCGCACGAATACCGGTGTTTTTTCGTTTTTACGCTGAAATATATCGGCTGAGGTAATCTCTGATAATTCGGTAGTTGTTTCGAAATAACCATGTGCGCCATACCCTCTCGCATGTACCACGCGTTCAGGAATACGTTCGTGATCGAAATGGAATATTTTCTCCCGAAAATGGAAATCTTCCATAAGCAAAGGTCCCACTTCACCAACCCGTAGATGAGATTGGTTGTTACTGATGGGTACGCCGTGGCTAGTGGTTAAAACCTGATAACCATCGCTCGCATCCTGATGCGGCGCACCGTTGTTGTCTAAAGGTAGTTTTTGATCGGACATGATATTTACTCCTGTAATTTCATCGAAATGAATTAAGACTTTACGGGCTTCCTTTCAGAGCTTTGGTCTTTCGGATTTGCTTTGCTCGCGTTCGCTTTTTGACTTGGAAGTTTAGTTGTTTTATGTTCTTCAAAAGACTCACTTAAGAGCTTTTGCTTAGCATCAGAATTTCTTGGTATTTCTTTCAGCAACTCCGCTTTTCGCATGGCGATAGCATTTCCTAAAGTATGTAAATCAAGTTTTAGCTTTTTCGCTTTTGGAAAAATTTCGCCTTCTTCCTCTTTAACATGGTGGTCGACATATTCACCGAGTACTTTAACCTTGGCGTCATATAACGAATCCCTTCGGTTGCCAGAGGTGATTTGTTCAATCAAGGCTTTAACGGTAGCGTGCTCAACAGCTGCCTCATCAATAAGCTCAGACGTGTCAAAGCTTTTACGCATAGCGGGGTAGAGCAATTCTTCCTCGACTTGAGCGTGGACAGTTAACTCAGCACAGATCTTGTTTGCCAAGGCAATCAGTTCTTTACTATCCGACTCTTTGTCTAATGATTTTTGATAGGTTTCGAAGAGCCTTTTTACCGCTTTATGATCGGTTGTTAACAGCTCAACGGCATCAGAATAAGTCTCCGGTGATTTATTGCTTTCTAATGTCTGATTAAGCGTATCCAACGTATTATGATTTTTTACTGCTGTTTCAACTTTGCTGTTCGACATTGCATTTCTCCTCTGAAATTTAAAAAATCCCTTCTATTAAGCTCCCAAATAATCAATTGACTCAAAAAATGATTTGAAGTAACGCTAATTCAAACTGTGTAATATCCCTTAAAGGTGTTTCTAGTATTTGGATTGTGTCCAGCAATGCTTTTTACTTATTTAAAAGCTAAATAAACCTCACTTTTTCCGAGCTAACTATTTCCCTGATTGTAAATATGATATTTAGCTATCTGCCAACCAGTGAGATTTTTAGCATGGTTTAAATAATAGAACTTTTAAACTTGGTAAATCCTGATATGAACTAGATGAATATTGATTTAAAGCTGATAAATTATGCTGTTGACACAAGTGTTTACAATGAACTGTAAATGGATTTCTAGCTTTTTATAGTTATCGAAATGAATTGTCTTACAAGACAGGGCAATAGTTAGCCTGCCGAAGCTAAACTCATACTCAATTGCACTTGTCAGTTGAATGAAATTTTGTATTTATGGGGTAACACAAACTGGAGGGAAAATCATGCATAAAAAATACTGCAGTATGGTGTCAGAAAGTATCATTAATTTGCGTCGGAGTAACCCACGAGAAATAAGTGCTATAAAAATTTAACAATGCCGATCGGCGGCATTGTTAAAATAATATAGTTTTCCCGTTATTCCAATAGGCCATGAACAGCTTGACCGAGCATTCAAGCATGTCTTGGCTTTTACTATAACACTTGGTTTTCCGTTTCAACCTGGCCAAGCCGTGCCGCAACAGGCTGTTGTAGCCTTCCACCGTGTAAGTCTCCGCCTTGGATTGCGTATGCAACGAAGCGGGCACAAAATGCTCGTAAGGTTGCCAATACCCAAAGGGCATAAATAATCTGTCATCACCGCTTCGATTTCAGGATGCTCAATGTCCGCCCAAAGTCTCCGCCCCGTTTCCGTGTCGCGGGAGCCCACAGCGCAACCGAGGAACCGTTTCACATGTCGATCAATAGCTGTCCAGACCCAGCGGTAGTTTTTTAATGCCCGACATAGCTGTGGAGTTCGTCCATTTCAACCACCCTAACTTCGGCGACCGTGTTGCGAACCGATTCGACCGCTTTGCCGAAGGACTTGATCCAGTAATAGACGGCAACGTGGCTGACCTCCAAAAAACGGCCTATGGCGCGGAACCACATGCCTTCCAAATACAGCTGCAAGGCCTGTCGCCTGACCGCCGCACCCACCCCGCGTTCGGTCACGGTGTGCCGATAAACACAGCCTTTGCAGCGGTAGCGCTGCCTGCCATTGATGATGCCGTCCTTGACGCAGCTCTCGCCGTGGCATTTTGGACAATTTACCATCAAATCCCCATCAGAAATGGGGAAGTTTATAATGTCTATATTAATTTAACAATACCTGATCGGCAATGTTGCCCAATCAATCGCCCCTGAAGTTGCAATCGGTGACGTGTTGCGTGTACGAGCTCCGAGGAAAAAAATTTAGGGTCATAGACTTTAAGGCCAAATACATCGTCTAACTGTTACTTGGGAAGGTTTATCAAATTTGAGGCAAATTTTCATCGGAATACGCAGCATTTGCATTCCAGGCAATGGTGCTTGTCGAATATGACCCATCGCCATACATGCAACATCAATGCAAAGTTGAATATTGGAGCTACTGTACATACTGAAACAGCACATCGGCGCGAACATCGATGTCTTCGTTGCAAAAATCATCGGTCATTCCAGCCAGCAGCTTGTTGCCATTCTGGTCGGTGATGGAATTCTCAATAGCAATCATCGCGTCACCGATCGCTTCTCGGACATTTGTAGCAGCTGACTCCGCAGCAACTAGATAATCGTAACGTGAGGTTTAAGGAATATTCACTGGTGGTGAGTTTGGAATTAGCCCGAAACTGGTCGGCCGCTTCCCAAAGGTCGTCCTCGAATTATTTGAGTTCTTGGTAATTCATTAAGACACCGTAAAAATCAATTCGAGGCACCCAAACTAATGGGGTTACCTCGAATTAAAAAGCATGAATGATAAATATTCAACCTGATTGGGCAAATTTCGAATTTATCCTTGCACACTTGACATCATTTAATCAATTTTGAGACCTTGCATCTCTTCAGAAGTTATTTCATTAATTATGAGATTTCATTTCACAATTGTGAGATTTATTTCATAAATTATGAGATCTGACAACAACACAAGTTATACGTCCAAGTTAGTTACATCCAAAGCATTCTTAACAATAAAGTCACGACGAGGCTCTACAACATCACCCATCAAAGTAGTAAAAATCTCATCAGCAGCAATTACATCTTCTATTCTAACTTGCAGTAATCTACGGTTGTTAGCGTCGAGGGTGGTCTCCCACAATTGCTCTGGATTCATTTCCCCTAATCCTTTGTAGCGTTGAATTTGCTGGCCTTTTTTGACTTCCTTCATCATCCACTCAAAGGCTTCTTTGAACGTAGTTATAGGTTGCGTTCTTTCACCCATTTGCATGTATGAATCTGGTCCAAACATGCCGGTAGTTTCACTGGTATATTGGGATATTTTCTGATAATCCTTGCTATTAAAAAAGTTGGATTGCAATACAAAAGTTTTAGTGATGCCATGCAGATATTTGCTTACTAGCACAGAAAAATCATTATGACTCCTATAATCTAATGTGACAGAAAATACTGCTTTGCTTAGTGAAGGTAGTTGTTGTTCAATTTTACCGAGCCACTCACTCAATTTTTGTTGATCTTTTTTATACTCATCATCTAACACCTCAACAGTGGTGAGTTGCTCCAAAAACACATCATCGTAGCGTCTGGACAAACGGTTAATAACACTTACCACGCCGGTATAATCTTTTGCTAGCTTTTCCAAACCTTGCCCTTGAATGGGTGGTGTTATTTGATCTGTAAAAAGCTGGGCTTTATCCAGCGCTAGTTGGATCAAATATTCATTTAGTTGATTATCATCTTTAACGTAATGTTCTTGCTTACCTTTTTTAACTTTATAAAGTGGTGGTTGAGCAATATAAATGTAACCTTTTTCCACAATTTCCGGTAATTGCCGATAAAAGAAGGTTAATAGCAACGTTCGAATGTGAGAGCCATCAACGTCTGCATCAGTCATGATGATTATGCGGTGATATCGGAGCTTAGCCAGATTGTATTCATCTTTGCCTATACCACAGCCCAATGCAGTAATTAATGTTCCCACTTCTTCGGAAGAAATCATTTTGTCAAAGCGGGCTTTCTCTACGTTTAAAATCTTGCCTTTCAACGGCAAAATAGCTTGAGTACGACGGTCTCTGCCTTGCTTTGCAGAGCCTCCCGCAGAGTCGCCTTCCACTAGGAATAATTCGGACAAAGCTGGATCTTTCTCTTGGCAATCTGCCAATTTTCCGGGTAGTCCGGCAATATCTAAGGTCGTTTTACGTCGGGTCATCTCACGTGCTTTACGGGCTGCTTCCCTAGCTCTGGCCGCGTCAACAATTTTACCGACGATAGCTTTCGCGATTTGTGGCTTTTCAAGTAGGAATTCCTGAAGCTTTTCACCCATCGTTGACTCAACCAACGGTTTAACTTCAGATGATACGAGTTTGTCTTTAGTTTGGGATGAAAATTTGGGATCAGGTACTTTAACAGATAAAACCGCTGTCAAACCCTCCCTGGCATCATCGCCTGTGGTTTGCACTTTTTCTTTTTTTGCTAAGCCGCTGGATTCAATGTACTGATTAATTGTCCGCGTCAGTGCGCCGCGGAAACCAGCTAAATGACTACCGCCGTCCCGTTGCGGAATATTATTGGTATAACAAAACACATTTTCCTGATAAGAGTCATTCCATTGCATCGCTACTTCGACAGTAACGCCTTCCTTTTCAGCTACAAAATGAAAGACTTCTGGAAATAGAGGTGTTTTATTCTTATTGAGATGTTCTACGAACGCACTAATTCCACCCTCAAATTCAAATACATCCTGTTTATCCGTGCGTTCATCCTCCAGGCTAATGCGCACTCCTGAATTTAAAAAAGATAGCTCTCTTAATCGCTTTGCCAAAATATCGTAATGAAATTCAACATCGGTAAATGTTTCTGAACTTGGCTTAAAGTTAATTAAAGTTCCGGAACCTTCAGTTGGCCCAGCCTCCGCTAATGGCGCAACAGGCTCCCCCATAAGGTATTTTTGTTTATGCAGTTTGCCGTTTTTACGAATTTCTAGGTTTAACTCTTCCGAGAGAGCATTAACTACTGAGATACCCACACCATGTAAGCCGCCAGAAACTTTGTAGGCATTATCATCGAATTTTCCACCTGCATGCAGTACAGTCATAATAACCTCTGCGGCTGACCTACCTTCTTCCTCATGAATATCAACAGGAATTCCTCTTCCATCATCAGAAACGGATACAGAGCCGTTACTGTGAATAATCACTCGGACCTCTTTACAGTAACCTGCCAATGCCTCATCAATTGAGTTATCGACAACTTCAAAAACCATGTGATGCAAACCGGAGCCGTCATCTGTATCACCAATGTACATGCCTGGCCGCTTTCTAACCGCATCCAACCCCTTCAATACTTGAATATTAGTACTATCGTACTGACCGTTATTTTCACTCATAGTTAATCCACTCTTGCTGTTACTGATTTATGTTCCATGTGGAACACTGTATCTTTTTTATGTTTCCATGTTCCATGTGGAACGTTCTATATTCTTGTAATTGTGATAAGTCACCAAAATCAGCTAGGCCAGTCGCTGTAAGAAAGACTTGACTAGTACTTGCAGCCAAATAATCAAGTAATTTAGCTCGACTTTTTAAATCAAGTTCAGCAGAAAAGTCATCGATTAAAATACACGCTAAATTGCTCTGCTGGTTTGACAGCAACTGCACTTGGGCTAGCTTTAAGCTTAATACAAGTAACTTTAATTGTCCGCGTGACACAAAATCTTTGGCCAATCTGTTACAGACTAGCAATTGAAAATCTGCCCGGTGAGGTCCACTATGAGTAAAGCCATAACGGATATCTTTTTCAAGATCAGTATTCAAGGCTTGCTGGAGCGATTTACTTGAATCCCATCCTGAAGAAAACCTTATATCAACGTTATCTATACTAAGAAACTTTGTAATTATTTCGAAAAAAACTGATTTAAACTGTCCTAAATACCGTTGGCGAAAATCGTCAATTATCATACCGTAGTAAATCAATTCTCTATCCCATACTCTAATCTGCGCAGTTTTTTTGGTTTTTAATAACGAATTACGCTGAGCTAATGCTTTTTTAAAACTACGCCATGCCGGTAGAAAGCTCTGAAACTCGTTAAACACCCCCCAATCTAAAAATTCCCTTCTAGTTTGAGGCCCAGCATCAAGCAACTCATAACTTTTCGGGTGGATAAGCTGTATTGGCAAGGCGTATGCCAAATTGGATCTATTTTGAGTAAATTGCTGATTAATGCGTATTTCGGTATTTTTTCCATCAGTCTGAATACCCAGTTGGCATTCATTTCCGACTCTTTGCTGAGTTAGCGCTGAAATAATTAATTTTTCCTGTTGAATTTTGATAACTGATTTTATGGACTGACAACGAAAAGATTTAGCTCTACCTAAAATAAAAATAGCTTCAAGTAAAGCGCTTTTACCACTTGCGTTTTCGCCAAAAATTAAATTTATGGTTGGCGAGGGTTTGATAGATAAATGCTGAATATTTCTCACAGCAAAAACATCGACTCTCAGCAAACTCATACTTTTTATAATTTCATTGGCATCACAATAAACTTGTAGGGTGAATCGTTTGGCTCATCGATAAAACAACTGCTAGCGTTACTTGCAACAGTTAATACTGCCAATTCCGAATCAAGATTGGATACCGCATCTAATAAATATTGTGCATTAAAGGCAATCGTAAGAGGTTCTCCATCATATTCAATAAAAACATCTTCCTCAGCCTCATCATGTTCTGGATTATGTGTACTTATTTTCAGACTATCAGGCTGTATATCAAAAGTGACACCTTTAAATTTTTCGTTCGATAAAATGGCAACACGAATCAAAGCATCTTTTAAAATTTGTCTTTGGATATGAATTTGATTAAAAAATTCTTGCTGAAATACTTTACTGAAATCTGGATATTTTGAATCAACTAACTTCGCAGAAAAAATCAAATTCTTTATGGAAACTCTAATATTGTTACTTGAAAACTCAACTTTCAACTCATCATCAACGTCACTCAATAGGCGACTTAGCTCTAACACCCCTTTTCTGGGCAGTATAATTCTTTGTTCATAACCAGTTGCAGCATCTAAATGATCTTCATAAATGGCTAACCGGTGCCCATCTGAGGCCACTAGCTTTAATTTACTATTAGAAATGTGTAGTAATAAGCCGTTCAAATAATATCTAACATCTTGATTAGCCATGCAAAATACTGTTTTTTCTAATGCTTTTTTTAATTTTCGTGTTTGAATAAAAAAATGCTGTTCAAGTTCAGACTCTGCGAACTCAGGATAATTTTGTGCTGGCAAACAACTTAACGCAAAACGACTGCGACCTGACAATATTTTTACTTTATCCCCTTGTTGCTCAAATGTTATTTCTGCGTTATTTGGTAACAACCTACAAATGTCTAAAAATTTTCTTGCAGGAACGGTAATTAAGCCCTGTGTCGTTTCCTTAATGCTGAGATTGGCAACAATCTGAATTTCTAAATCAGTGCCAGTTAAGATCAATTGTCCGTTTTCCACGATAATAAGAACGTTCGAGAGAATTGGCATTGTTTGTCTTTTCTCAATAACGCTAACAATTTGTTGTAACGGTGTTAAAAGTTCGTCCCTATTAATAATAAATTTCATAAAAGAATCTTTTTTTATTGTTACTATTGGTTAAGCAAAAACCTGTGTATAACTATCTATTTTTATTATTTTTCAAAAAGTTATGCTATTTTTAATGTTGTTGATCACAACTGCCTTTGATTGTGTACTGCTTGTAGATAAATAAAGGAGCTCATAAAAAGAAAAGTTTATACACAGGTTTTGCCTAGTTAATGTGACAAGGTTCTCAACAGGTTAGAATAGTCTTCAGCCATTTTAATATCACTTTCTTTGAGTTCCTGTATTCTCTTGCAAGCATTCATGACAGTCGTGTGATCTCGGCCGCCAAAGGCGTCACCAATTTCTGGAAAACTGTGGGACGTCAATTCCCGCGCAAGACACATTGCCATTTGCCTTGGTCTAGTAATAGATTGCCTACGGTTTTTAGAAGATAAATCGAGTACTCTAATTTTGAAATATTCAGCGACGGTTTTTTGAATATTATCGATATTGACTAGTTTATCTTGTAATGAAATCAAATCATGTAACGCTTCTTTGGTGAACTCAGTGGTGATTTCACGACCGGTAAATTGAGCATTAGCAATGACACGCCTTAATGCACCCTCTAAATCTCTAACATTGGAAGGGATTCGCTTAGCAATAAAAAAAGCAACTTCTTGTGCCAACTCAATGTTGGCCATGGCTGCTTTTTTCATTAATATGGCAGCTCTAGTTTCCATATCAGGTGGCTCTATTGAAACAGGAAGTCCCCAGCCGAATCTTGATTTTAGACGATCCTCTAAACCCACAATTTCTTTAGGATATTTGTCACAGGTCAATACGACTTGATGCTTTTTTTCTAAAAGTGTATTAAACGTATGAAAAAACTCCTCCTGGGAACGCTCCTTACCGGCAAAGAATTGAATATCATCGATTAAAAGTACATCTACGCCCCGGTAAAACTCTTTAAACGCATTAATTGCATTTTGTTGCAGCGCTCTCACCATGTCTTGAACGAATTTTTCAGAATGTAAATAAACGATAGTTGCAGTAGGGTTTTTCTGCAAAACCGCATTTCCGATTGCATGCATCAAATGCGTCTTACCTAGACCAGAACAGCCATATATAAGCAAAGGGTTGTAAGCTTTGCCAATGTTTTCAGAAACTTGTATCGATGCGGCTTTGGCTAGTTGGTTGGATTTACCTTCAACAAAATTTTCAAAAGTAAAAGCTTTATTCAAAAAATTAGGTGTATTTTTTTTGGGTTCAGATGGTCTTTGTGGTTTTGCCAGACTAGAGGTGAGGGCATTTTTGGAGCCAATTTCCAGATTAACCAATAAGGTACCATTC
Source organism: Methylococcales bacterium (assembly GCA_965247565.1). Classification (GTDB taxonomy): domain Bacteria; phylum Pseudomonadota; class Gammaproteobacteria; order Methylococcales; family Methylomonadaceae; genus CBDFHF01. Next base: position 949,847 of record CBDFHF010000003.1, read on the forward strand.
GAAAATTCATCAATGGTATCTGTAATTCTTGTAAAATAATGCTCCTTAACCCAGTCAAGTACAAAACGGTTTGGAGCTAGTAGTTTTATTTGTTCATTGCTTTCCAACACTTGAAGAGGACGAATCCAAGTGCTGAAATCAGAATCTGGGATTTCATTTTCAAGTTTTGAAAGACAGTTATTCCAAATTGTGTTCATTGCAGTCGATAAAGTATTGTTTTAATTAACCGAAGAGTATTAACTACTAGGTACTATACAGCATTAAGACAGCGCTCTATAGAATTGACAGGACACAGCGATTATTCTATCATCCGCAGTCTTTTTTATCCGTTTTTGTTAACACTAACGCAATCAGGTCATAAGCAACATGAAAAGAACATACCAACCCAGCAAAATTAAACGTGCAAGAACTCACGGTTTCCGTGCAAGAATGGCAACTGTCGGTGGGCGTAGAGTGCTTAGTGCACGCAGAGCGAAAGGCCGCGCTAAACTGACAGTTTAATTGCTTGCTCTGAGCGGCTTTAGTTTTCCTCCGCAGTTACGGTTAAAAAAACCGGCTGATTACAAAAGAGTTTTTGCTAAGCCGGTTAAATCCAGTGACCAGTTTTTTACCTTGTTAGCTATAAAGAATGATTTTGACCATCCTAGGTTGGGCTTGGCCATAACCAAAAAAAATATTAAAAAAGCAGTGCATAGAAGCCTGATTAAACGGACTATCAGAGAAAATTTTAGAATAAAACAAAAAAGTCTAGGGAATATAGATATTGTCGTTATGGCGCGCAGGGAAGCAATGGATGCTCCCCCATGCTTATTAAGAAAGTCATTGGAGAAGCACTGGCTGAAGTTGGTATCCCGATGCGATTCATACTCATAGCAATTGTAAAGCTATACAAATACTTTATTAGTCCATTGCTTGGGAGAAATTGTCGGTTTTATCCAAGCTGTTCAAGTTATGCCTTAGAAGCACTTCAACTTCATGGGGCCATCAAAGGCTCTTATCTCGCCCTCAAAAGACTATCAAGGTGCCACCCCTTTCATGAAGGCGGCATTGATCCTGTTCCAGAAAAATTTGGTAAGAAGAATGGATAATATAAGATTTATACTAATTGTAAGTTTTGCAATGATTTCTTTAATGTTATGGCAAGCCTGGCAACAGGATTATGGCCCGAAACCACCGGTTGCAGCGATTACAGAGCAGTCTGTTAGCGATAGGAAAGCAGATTTGCCCGCTTATAATGAATCGGGAGCAACTACACAAACTGACACTATTGCCACACCAAAGCAAAATAGTTCAAAAATTATTACTGTCAAAACCGATGTACTAGCGCTGGAAATTGATACTGAAGGCGGTACTATTCGCAACTTGGATTTATTGAATTATCCTGTAGAAAAAGAAAATACCTATGTAAATGCATTACGAAAACTGATTGGCTTAGCTGCAGCCGAAAAGAACTTATCGCCTGTGCGTTTGTTTACCAATGATAAAAGCAAATTATTTGTTGCTCAAAGTGGGTTGATTGCAAACAAAGATTACGCCGCTGTAGCTAATCACCAAACAGTCTATGTCAACGATCAAGACAGCTATAATTTACTACAGGGTCAGGAGAGCATAATTGTTCCACTCACCTGGACTGATAACAATGGCATCCTAGTCACTAAATCGTTTCATTTCAAGCGAGGTAGTTATGAGATAACACTCGATCAAAAAATCAGAAATGAATCAGGAAAGCCATGGTCTGGTTATCAGTACAGTCAATTACTAAAAACGCCTGACACTGAAAATAAAGGCAACATGCTTACAGGCGGTATGAGAGCTTATGATGGTGGTGTTGTCTATACAGACCAGGAAAAATACCAAAAAATCAGCTTTGATGACATGGTTGACGAAAATCTGAATGTTAATGCCAAAGGCGGGTGGACGGCGATGATTCAGCATTATTTTGCAGCTGCATGGATACCTCCTGCTGAACAAGAAAATCGTTTTTTTACTAAAGCATTGACAGATGGTCGTTATATTATTGGCTCGTCTTCGCCATCAACTATCGTCGAAAATAACGCCGAGGCACAATTTAACGCTAAACTGTTTGCCGGCCCCAAAATTCAACCCATGATGGAAAAAATAGCCCCTGGACTTGAATTAACGGTTGATTACAGCGTATTGACTTTTATTGGTAAACCCATCTATTGGCTACTTAATCAAATTCACAACGTTGCTGGTAACTGGGGTGTAGCTATCATTGGCGTAACATTGTGTATTAAGTTATTGTTTTTCCCTTTGTCGCAATCCAGCTTTAAATCGATGGCTAAAATGCGCAAAATTCAGCCACGCTTAAAAGAATTACAAGAGCGGTTTGCCTCTGATCGCCAACGTTTTAACGTGGAAATGATGGCGCTGTATAAAAAAGAAAAAGTCAATCCGCTTGGTGGTTGTTTGCCGATATTGGTGCAAATACCCGTATTCATGTCACTGTATTGGGTATTGAGCGAAACGGTAGAGTTCCGTCACTCACCATTTATGTTGTGGATACAAGATCTTTCAGTTCAAGATCCTTTCTTTGTCTTACCCGTTATCATGGGCATCAGCATGAAAATCCAGCAAAGCCTTAATCCTGCTCCGATTGATCCATTGCAAGCTAAAGTGATGAAGATGTTTCCTATCGTATTCACTGTGTTCTTTTTGTTTTTCCCGGCAGGCTTAGTCTTATATTGGGTTGTTAACAATACACTGTCGATTATTCAGCAGTGGTACATAACCAAACACGTTCTTGAAGGGAACGCACATCCAAACCACACTGCTTAGTAGCTGGAGTGTCGGGCAATGATGATACCATAGCCGCTATTGCCACACCGCCAGGAAATGGCGGTGTGGGCATCATACGAATTTCCGGTCCATTAGTTTCGCAAATTGCCAAACAGCTTCTAAATAAAACACCACACCCCAGGCAAGCGCAGTATGCTGTATTCAAAGATGGCGACGGGTCGGTTATTGACTCGGGAATCACCCTATATTTTTCAGCTCCCAATTCCTACACTGGCGAGGATATTTTAGAGCTGCAAGGACACGGCGGCAGTGTTGTATTAGATATGCTATTGCGCAGAGTTCTATCACTCGGTGCTAGATTAGCAAATCCAGGTGAGTTTACCGAACGCGCTTTTCTCAATAACAAGCTGGATTTAGCCCAAGCGGAAGCTATTGCGGATTTAATCGAAAGCAGCACAGAGCAATCGGCACGTTCCGCACAAAAATCAATGCAGGGCGTATTCTCAAAACAAATCAATGACCTTGTCGAAGAACTCATAGAGTTGCGCATTTACGTCGAAGCTGCCATTGATTTTGTTGATGAAGAAATCGATTTTTTGACGGATGGTGTGGTGGAAAATCGCATCGCCAGATTATCAGAAAGTCTACAGCGCATTCAAAACACCGCTCAACAAGGTCGTTTACTACGCGATGGTATGACTATCGTGTTGGCAGGTAAACCCAATGCCGGAAAGTCAAGCTTACTGAATGCATTAGCTGGGCATGATGCAGCAATTGTCACCGAAGTAGCGGGAACCACCCGCGACATTTTAAGGGAACGTATACAACTGGATGGTATGCCTTTGCATGTTATAGACACCGCTGGAATTAGGGAGAGCAATAATATCATCGAACAAGAAGGTATCCGACGGGCTCACGAAGAAATTAAAAAAGCCGACAAAATTCTTTTGTTGATTGACGCCAGAGAACCAGAAGATCAGGCCTTATTAGCGACTTTGCCTGACAATATCAACGTAACCAAAGTTTTTAACAAAATCGATTTACTTAATTTAAAGTCACAAATTAAACAAACCAGTGATAATAGTGAGAATGTTGAAATTTATCTGTCTATTAAAACTGGTGATGGCATGGAATTATTAACACAGCATCTTAAAGATAGTATGGGTTTTAATGCGGCTGCCGATAATGTTTTTATCGCCAGAAGACGACATATAGAGGCTTTAATCAAAGCTCATGATTTTGTCGATCGATCACTAAAGCAACTGCAAAACAACCAAGCTGGAGAACTGGTAGCAGAGGATTTGCGCCAAGCTCAAAATCATCTTGCAGAAATAACCGGGCAATTTAGCTCCGATGATTTACTAGGGCGCATTTTTTCCAGTTTTTGCATAGGAAAATAGTCTTAATATAACTGAAAAAATTAGCTTAGCCATTCCAAATGGATAATGACTAAGGCGGCAAAATGTTCCGAAAAGTCAAGTTGATCCTTGGTGATTTTGATTTTCTAGTTTTGGGTAATGAATGTTGCCAGTGATGCTGCAGTGTTCCAGCCATAATTAACAAATCACCGTGGCCTAATTGAATATCCAGTTTAGCTTGGCGATTGCAATGTTTTAGTTTAAATAAGCGTTCATCACCTAAACTGAGCGAGGCAATAATAGGGTTAATACCCAATTCTTTTTCATCGTCCGCGTGACAGCCCATCGAATCTTGTCCATTTCGGTATAAATTACCCAATACGCTGTTAAATAAACAGCCGCATTGGCGTTCTAGTTGTAAGCGCACAGCCTGAAGTTCAGTTGTCCATGGTTTAGGTTGATGATCGAGCCTTGAGTAGCAATAAGTTGCTTCCGGATCCCCATACCAGCAAGTCAAACGAGGAACTTGGCACCATCTGCCGTAAATAAAAATGAGTTCTTCTTGCCAAGCTAACTCAGCTAAGAAAGTGCTAAATACACGATTCGCTTCAGGTTTTGAGTAAAACTCTTGAATTAAAAACAGTTCACCATCAAACGGTGCTAAATTTATTAATTCAGAGCACATCAAAAACTAAACGATGCTTCAAGATAAAAACTTCTACCCGGCATCGGCAGGTTTTCCCTAAAACTATAGATAGTTGGTTCACGATACCTTGCGTCGAAAGCATTACGTAAAGAGGCAATCAGATCGATATGCCCCATTAATTTTTTACCACGCAATGTAAAATCAACAGTTTGGTAGTCATTTAAAGAGCGGTCATAGCCTTTTTGTTTGTTCAGTGCATTATCCAAGTCAGATTGAGGGCGACCACCTAGCCAATTAAGCTGTGATTGAAATTGCCATTGCGGCAAAAATTGCCACGCCGCTGCAAAATAGACTTGATGTTCTGGCACACCAGCTACCCGACGTTCAGTTGCTGGCGTAATGGCATGTTGCCAAGCATGATTACCTGACACATTCAATTGCTCATTGATTTGCCAACTCCATTCAAGCTCAGTGCCGTAGCCATCTTGAGTACCGTTTTCACTATTCTGAAAAGTATTGCCGCCTCTGTTATCCGGTTTTGTAACTATCAAATCCTCAATCTGGTAGTAATAAAAATTAGCCGCAGTTCTTACTGATGGCAGTGGTCGGTAGTCAATTGCCCATTCATACGTGTTAATTGTTTCAGGTTCCAAGAGAGAATTACCCCGCAATAGCGCTTTATTTTGAAGATGTTGTTCGGTAAAAGACGGTGCTCGAAAAGCTTCACCATACATCAACTTGGTGATCAATCGTGGATTGATAGTCCAAATCAAAGCAGCACGAGGATTGATAGTGCCGCCGAAGTCCGAATAACGATCATAACGGACGCCAGCTGTTAATTGCCAATTTTCGGCAAACTGCCACTCATCTTGAAAGGCAAACGACCAAATAGAGCGATGGGTATCTGGCAAATAAACGCCCGGTTTTCCAGTCAAGTCTATAGTTTGATCCCCGAAGTTTTTAAGCTCTGTTAGGGTAATTTCCTCATAGCGAAAGCCGGATATAAACTGTAAGAGATGTTGGTTTAAACCGCGATAGATTGATGTTAACTCAAGCGCTGGAATATTGTGAGTTTGAACTGACTGATCAGTAATACCATTAGGAAATGTGGTTATTGAACCGTTTTCAGTTAAATCGATATTTTTGCTTGCATTGATAGGTAACTTAGCTCCATTGGGAAAAATTTTAGAGCGTAAAGGTACACTGGTATGCAAAAAACTTGCATGGGCTTTTAATTCCCAGTGCTCGAACCAGTCGTCGGTAGAAAATCGAACATCGCCCAAATACTGCTCAGTCTCTGATGATGCAGACGGGTCCAAAACACCGCCCAACCCGGCGCGAACACCGGCATCGTAAGAATTGAAAATCCATAAGCCCATATCCCAGTGTTTGCGCTGCAAGGCAAGATGGGCATTGAATGCTTTGTACTGAGAGCTCATGGGACCGGGCGCATTGGATGCGTGTGAGTGAAACTGATCATCCAGGTAAGATTGAGTGTCACCACGGATAACTCGGCTCCGATCACCTTGGCTATGTTGATACTGTAAACTGGCGGCTACATCCCAGCCTGCCCAGTGATCACCATTTTGGATCCAGGCGCTTTGGGTATCTGAGCTACCCGCACGCACGCCTAATGTGGTGCCATTAATGTCATCAGCTTTTTTGGTGATGATATTGATCACGCCTGCAAACGCATCCGCACCATACAAGGCGGAACCAGGGCCGCGAATGACTTCGATTCGGGCAATATTATTGGTAGGCATGATCAAACCGACCACGGGCGACCCTAAAAATGGGGTAGAGATGCGCGTGCCATTTAACAGCATCAACATTTGGGAGTTATGTTCATTACGCATACCGCGAACGCTGTAATTGGTATCATAACTGATACCTTGGACGCTGCCGTGGATTCCGGGTAAGGTATTTATAACCTCTGACAGATCAGTCGCACCCATGGATTGGATTTGTTCAGCTGTGATAACACTGATAACTGATGCTGATTGCGCCACCGGTTTTGGTGTACCTGTAGCTATTGCAACTGGGATACTGGCCAATTCAGCAGGCGAAAGTGAGAAAAAATCTTCCTCTTCTTGCTGAGCTAAGACCAAATGAGGGGTGAAATAAACTATAATTGCTAAATATCGAAATATCAGATATTTATTGGGCATTTCGCTAACTTTCCTTCAGATTTGATTAATGCCAATTCGCTTAAGGGTAAAGGTTTGCCTATGCCATAACCTTGGGCATAATCCACGCCCAAATCTTTCAGAAAGTCAAAAATTTGACGGCTTTCAACAAATTCGGCAATAGTTTTTTTACCCATAATGTGGCCAACCTCGTTAATGGACTTCACCATGGCCAGATCTACCTTGTCGTGAAGAATGTCTTTAACAAAAAGACCATCAATTTTGAGAAAGTCCACTGGCAAGTTTCTCAAATAAGCAAACGAAGATAACCCGCTGCCAAAATCATCCAGGGAAAATAAGCAGCCTTGTGCTCTTAACTCATCAATAAAAGTGTTTGCTAATGCCAGGTTGGCAATTGCAGCCGTTTCGGTAATTTCAAAACAGATTTTCTGACTGGGAATGTTCCATCTGCTGATTTGCTTCAAGATGAAGTCGAGCATGGTGTCGTCGGATAAGGTCAAACCGGACAGGTTGATGGAACAGACTGACAATCGATCTAAAAAGCCCGTCTGGTTAGTCATCCACTCAAAGATATTACTGATCACCCAACGGTCCAAAGCAGGCGCCAGATTATAACGTTCGACCGCCGATAAAAATGCACCGGGTGGGATTATGTGGCCTTGATCGTCTCGGTAACGCACCAAGGTTTCAAAATGTAAGCCTTGTTCGTAATGTCCCAGAGCAATGATGGGCTGGCCAAATAGGCAAAAACGGTTTTCAGCCAAGCCTTGCTGAATTTTATCTACCCATTGCATTTCGCCGTGGCGCATAGCAAGTTCTTTATCATCAGGACGAAATACATGGACGCGATTTCTACCTTTATCTTTAGCGGCATAACAGGCGGCGTCAGCTTGCTTGAGTAAGGTAGTTGCGTTATTACTGGTTGCATTGAGTGTGGCAATCCCAATACTGCTACCGATAGTAAAGCTTCTGTTGCCACTGACAAAACGAAAATCCCTGACTAAATCACGCAAGCTTTCACATGCAGCAACCGCCTCGGTTAAAGTGCAATCATTCATCAATATGCCGAATTCGTCGCCCCCCAGACGGGCCACGCAATCATCCCTACGAATTCTTTTTCTCAACAAATCACCTAATTGCCGTAAAACATCGTCACCTGCAAAATGCCCGCAGGTGTCGTTGATGACTTTAAATTGATCAAGATCGAGATAGCAAACGGCATGCTCGGTGTGATTGGCTTGCGCTGATGTCAGCGCAAATTCAACACGTTTTTGAAACTCTGGTCGATTAGGTAAGTTTGTTAAAGCATCGTGAGTGGCTTGATGAAGTAGTTGTTCGTTTAGCCAGCGCGCCTCGGTGATGTCTTCCCCAACCAATAGCACACTGCTTAGTTGGTCTTCGCCGTCAATCCAGCGTGCAGTTTCCCTTACCCATATTATGCGTCCGTCATCACAAAGATTTCTCAGTTCTTGCTTATGAACGCCAGCCGGATTGGCTCGACAGCGTTCGAACAAATTATTGATAAGAGGTAAATCGGCTTCATGAATAAAGTCAAATACCGAGCGATCTTGCAAATCCTCAACCGTCATACCCAAGTATCGGGCGCCAGTACGATTTACGGATAAAATTCGGCCATCTTCTTTTAAATTGAAAATCATTGTCGGGTTATCGTCATACAGTGCCAGATATCGATTTTTTGCTTGAAGAAGGGCTTGGTTTTGATGATCTACGGTATTGATCAACCCATTAAACGCGTCGACAAGTTCGCCAATTTCATCGTTATTAATCAGCGTGGCTCGTAGCGAATAATCTTTGGTTTGGTTAATTCTTTTGACCGTACCAACCAAGGTTTGTATGGGGCCAGAAATTAGCCTCAGTAGTGGCTTAGATAAAACAACCGTCAGTGTGGAAGTGGCAATTAGTACAAAAAACAGAAGTCCGGTAAATTCGATTTTACGCCAGTAATCGCGGCTCAGATCCGCATGTAAATAAATAGTACCCAGCGTTTCACCTTTCAGAAGGATAGGTCTTACGATAGACAGGTGTCCATCTTGAAAATGGCTTATTTCGCTGTCAACAGTCAAAGGGCAGGCACTCTCAAGAGCAGAGTTTTTATGTAATTGCGCAAAAACTGCGCCTTGATGATTGTAAAAGCATGCCGATTCTACCGCGGGTATATTTTTGAATATGGAAAGATTCTCTTTGGCCAGTATGGGGTCGTCAAATGTTAATGCCGCGGTGCTGCGGTTGCCGACCAACTCTGCTAAGGTCGTTAAGTCATCCCGTGTGTTGCGCTGAAACTCAGAAATTTCCAATACAATCAAAAACAAGCCCGCGAAAATAACCGAGGTTAGTCCAGAAAAGAATAGGATTAACAGCAGCTTGTGATTAATTGACAAGTTGCGAGCGAACTTAATCATGGCCGTCCTCAATCACTTCGGCAACTTCTAATAATTTTGCACTGATTTTCAAACCGCTCTGTTTGAGGGTGTGCAAATTAATTTGTAACTTAATTTTGCCCTCTCTATTTACAAAACGAATCATGCCGCCCTGATCAATAAAAGTTTTATCCTCACCAACCGTTAAGGTGTTTGTGCTATCGCGAGCAACTAAAGTGTTTTGGTTTGCCTTGCTTTCTGCTGTAGGTAATGTGTTGGTATAGCGGATGTGGCAAAGTTGCTTGGATTTGAGATCATTGAGCTTGAATAGCTTGATAGGACGGCCAAAAGCCGTTTTTTTTTTCGATAGGGTCAATTGAGTGACCAAAAGGATCCTGACCTACAATACAAACATTAAAGGAGCTGCTGTTATCTTCAATCCAGGTAACAAACTGGGTGAAATTATATAAATAGCCAGCTTTTACCTTGTATTCGACGGTCGCATTTGCCATAGCAATATCTTGACACCCAAGGCACAAAAGCAGAATCAGACGCCCATAGCGCCATTTGGCATTAGAAAGCTTCATTTTTTGTGCTAACTATTCAAATCATCTGGCAGGACAAGGTTAAATTGTTTAATTGGATGAGTTACCTTCAACAGCTTTTGTCGATTTCTATGTTTTCCCCTTCTGGCTAAAAAACAGTCTAAGTACGTCTATCATATATTGATGATCAAAAACACCGGCACTTTCCCGGATACTGTGCATCGCCCACATAGGGTTGCCAACATCAATAGACCGAATACCTAACTGGGCCGAAGCAATGGGGCCAATGGTGCTGCCGCAAGGTAAATCACAGCGATGTGAGTATTTTTGAAACGGGACACGGGCCTGTTCACACCAGCTGATAAATTGAGCCACGGAGATACTTTCCGAGCTATAACGATGGCTTGCGTTGACTTTGATGACAGGCCCTTTGTTGACGATCACTTTATGATCCGGCTCGTAAGCATTCGGAAAATTTGGTTGGTAGGCGTGGGCCATATCAGCGCTTATTAAAAAGCTTTTAGCTAATGCTCTTTGATAATCTTCGCGGTTGGTTTCTGTGGCGAAAGCAATACGTCGCAGTACATCAGATAGAAAGCTGCCATCGGCTCCGCGATTGCTTTCGCTACCGATTTCTTCATGATCGAAGAATGCACAGACCAACGTGCTGTCGGCTTGCAAAACGGAGTCATTCAATAGCGCTTGCAGTGCCGCATGACAGGATGCTAGGTTATCCAGCTGGCTATCGGCATAAAATTCGTTTTTGGCACCCCAAAAAGTGCCTTTTTGGGTGTCGTAGACGTTCAAATCCCAAGACAAAATAGAGGCCGCATCCAACCCAGCCTGTTGTTGCAAAAGCTCTGTAAAAATCGGTTGTGGTAATTGATCCTCGGCTAGGCCGGATAAAATTAAAGGTAATTCGGTCTGTTTTTGTAGTTTTAAGCCGTCGTCATTGACGGTGCGATTCATGTGTATCGCCAAATTAGGTAAGCGCAGCAAAGGGCTAACAAAATTAATGAGTTTGCTGGCGACTTGGTTATGCTGGTCTTGATAGCAAACACGCCCCGCTAGACTCAAATCCCTATCTGAAAAAGTTGCCAAAATTGGCCCACCATAAATTTCCACACCCAGTCGCAATAAACCTTCAGAAGCAGTCGCCGCATTCGGTTTAATCCGAAGCCCTGGAGAGTCAGTATGAGCACCAACTATCTTAAAACCCTTATCAGGCAGAGCTCTTTGCCCTATAACAAAGATGATAATTGATGAGTCATCGCGAATGACGTAATAACGTCCTCCAGGTTTTAACGACCATTTTTCTGATTCACGCAATTTTGTAAATTGAAATGCTACCAGTTGCGCTTCAACACTGGCTACCGCATGCCAGGGACTCGGGCTGACATCGATAAAGTCAAGCAAATTCTGTGCAGCTTTTATACTCATGAGCGGTCTTTTAAGTCCAGAGAAGCTGAATTGATGCAGTAACGTAATCCGGTAGGTTGTGGGCCATCGGTGAAAACATGGCCCAAATGGGCGTCACAGGATTGACAGGTCACTTCAACTCTGAGCATGCCGTGGCTGTTATCACTCAACTCTGAGACGCTGCGTTCAGATAATACCTGCCAAAAGCTCGGCCAGCCCGAACCGGAATCATATTTGCTTGCCGAATCGAATAATGGATTTCCGCAACAAACACAATGATAAATACCATCCTTTTTGCAATCGGCATATTTACCTGTAAAAGGAGGTTCGGTGCTTTTTAATCGGCAAATACTAAATTGTTCCGGTGTTAATTTATCTTGCCATTGTTGATCTATATTTGGATTTGTCTCTGTCATATTAATCTCCCTGTATCGACCTATAGCCTTTAGCTGACGTGGCCTAGCTCTATTTGCTTCTTGAGAGATGATATTACTCCATCATAAGTGTGTTTTCATAATTATCGTAGTGTTACAATGCCAAAAAGGTAAATTTTCACAGGCTAGACACGATATGACAGAACTCCTAAGTAGCGGAATAGAACTAATGCTGGTCGGTATGGGCATCGTATTTATATTTTTAACGATGCTGGTGTTTGTAATAAAGCTAATGTCTAGATTTATTCAGCGCCATTTTCCTGACAGTCCGGTTGCATTGCGCAACCTGCCCGCGCAAGGTGAAGAACCGCAAACTATTGCTGCTATCAGCGCGGCAGTCCATCGCTACCGAATGACTCATAAGGCACACTAAATTACTACAGATAAGCTGGTTGATGATCAGGAATACCTGATAATTGGCTAGACTGGCCAAGGTCGCTAATAAGTAGCCATCGCGTTAAGTGCTGCGCTTGCGGCCATGATGATCAAGCTTGCTAAACTATTCCCACCGCTCCGCGATTATGTGAAGCTCTCTCGGATTTCTCCATTCCTAACCGATTCTAGACTTAATCTTTTGTCGTTTACGAAAAGCTAAGCGTTATGGCTAATATAGAAAAAACCTGCACCCAATGGTTTTGAATTCCTGCTTACGCGATTATTCAAAAGCTAAGATTTTGGTTTCAAAACATCGCTATAAAATGAGTTACATGCACTCCCTTTATATGAAGCTAAAATTATAGTATCTTGCTTGTTGACTTCAAAAAATATTTCACATATGGCGCCTTTTCTGCTGCTCTGAGAATATGTATAAACAGTATTACCATTAAGGGCCGTGAATTTATTGGTTGGGTATGATCCTATCGCCTTAATATTCTTACCGGTTACATCTGATAGCGATTGTTTGAGAGTTTCCGCACCACCACAGCCATTCATTAAAAATATTGCTGACACTAACATTATATTTTTCATTTCATTTACCTTGTAATTATTAAAATTTAGCCTTGTAGCACGGTACGTTGGGGGGAAGTTCTTACCTCAACCTCGTGTAATCAATTCAAACTGCCCGGTTGATTCATTTTTTTGAAGAATTTGCCCATTTTTCGCGATTGATCTGCATCCTTAAGCCCTTAAGTTCTGCCTGAGCGATAGTTTTACTCACCTCTTTCAAGGTGATATATGTCCAATAGCTCCATCCATATTGCTCGGCCCTGACATATTGGACGGCGCCATCCTTTATCTCTATGTTCTCAACCGTATCAATCATAGAGGTCAGCGTATTGAACTTGTAAGGCCCCGGCGGCAACTCGACAATGGTGAAAGTATCGTTGCTTATCGCGCTAATCCGTGTGTCATTGGCAGCAATGCCCCAACGAAGACCAAATCCTTGACTGGGCCTGTAGAACACGACTGTTCCCACGCCGATTTTTGGCGTCAGCATAGCCGGTGAAAACGGCTCGCCTAACTTCTTTGCAGAGCAGCCAGTCATCAGCATAAATGCCAACACCATTATTACTTTGTTCATAACAATCCTATTTTATTTTTAACTAATGACGTTAAAATATTAAAAATCAATCGCCTATGAGCTTTCTCAGTAGTCGTTTGTCTTATCTGAGTCCTCCGCCCATCGCCACCGCATACAAAGCTATCAACGGAGCGATGACTACTATAGCCGCAAACATAAAGATTTTCGCTTCAGTTGAGCTGCCATCCCAGCAGTTACCTGAATATTTATGAAGTTGTTTAATTTCAGTAATTTTAAATTTTCCACCCCCGTCGGTGTAAATGTCATTACCGTCTATTTTGCTGACACATAATTTTTCGGATTTATTTCCACTGGGAATGCTGATTAAATCACCTTTATGTACCACATTTAGCACGCTGGCAGGCTTCACTATTTCATAGTGATTTGTGTCAACTGTTGCACATGAAGTCAAAAATGAGATTAAGACAAATATTGAAATAAGTTTTTGGGTCATGATGTACACCGCCGACGGTTAACTAACGTTTGCTGCATTGCTTCAATTGAGTAGGGGCGAATTCATTCGCCTTGGGCGATTAAAATCGCCCCTACCAAATGTACCTAGTTAATCAATTGACTGTTGTTTTTAGTCAGACTAACTTCAGCGGAGTAACGAAATCGGGTTTCAATTTCGCATGCGGCACTGAGGTTTTTAGTTGGCGTTTTTTAGTAACTAATAACAATATCGTTGTCTGAAGTATCACAGGCTTTAGGTAATCGTTTAGTTTTAGGCAGGCAGACCTTGAAGCGGACGTGATCGTAAAGATATTTATTAGAAACTTTCCATGTCCAGTAGCCGGTATTTTTTTTGCCCTTTTTAAGCGATTTCCAGCTCCGGCCACCATTTTTAGAGATGTAGATGCTGACTTTTCTTTTACTGTTACTGGAATCCTGCCAAGAAATTTCCATTTTTTTACCTGGATAATAGTAATCCGATGGATCATCGGGATCGGTCTCATTTGGTGATATTAAAACAACGTCACTATTGGTAGTAAGGCAGAAGTTTTCTTTATAACTACCGCTTAACACACCGTTATTACATGTCCGAACTTCTTTGATGGCGGCACAATTGTTACTTACATTCTTTGGATAGGCAGTTATGCTACCACCGTGCGCAAGAAAGCCTAGCCAGGCAGGAGCTGGTAAGAGGCATTCGGCAGTGGCGGGAGCCGGTGCGGGAATTGGAGCAGGAACAGAGGGTTCTGTACAATTATTATTGGTATAGCTGCCACTTAAAACACCATCGTTACATGACCGTATTTCAGATAAGGCACCGCAACTGGCGCTCTGGGGACTTTGATAAGCAACTACCGTTTGCCCTCCCGGAACACTGCCACCCCACGGCAAGCCACAGGAGCTTAGCCAGGGTTTTATGTTGTCGTAGTATTTACGGAACGGGCTATAGCTACCATCCTTATAATCAGCAGGTCCACTAGAAAGCGTACCTTTCCAATAACCTTCTTTGGAGAAAAGACCTGAGCCACTACTACCCGCCTCGATACCCCCATCTTCAAATCTTATTTTATCTAGCGTACGTTGATATCCATTGACATTAACAGACACTAGCAAATCAACAAACCAACCATAACTCGCCATGGTGTGATCCTCTTCTGGATGATGTACTCCAAAAACATCATCATAATATAGTTTCGGTACTCCATTATCCCAAGGTGAAAACACCGAACCAGTTGCAGGAGAATTATTTAATTTGAGAAATGCAACATCATAGTCTTTACTGTTCCATAACAATTGTGCGCCACCAAAAGTTGTGCTGTATCGTGAATCAGTTAATGTTGAGCCACAGGAAGATGCCTGGTAAAACCATTCAAATACTGTTGTATCAGCAATACTTTGATTACTAAGGCAATGGTCTGCCGTAGCGAACCAAGGAGTACGAGTCTGTCCCTTATCATTTAGCAATGTGCCGGTACATACATACGAAATTCCTTTTTCTATAAAACTTATTAACGCCGTTGCCGCAGCCGCATTATCCTTTCCAGAAAAATTAATTCCCCAACTCGTTGCCGTAGGTAACGGACAATTGAAATCATATTCAAGCTCTTTTGCTAAACCTTTTTTCTTCATAACATTCTCTGAAGAATTTTTAGCAGCGCCATTGGCAGTATGTTCAACCAGAATTAAATTCACTTTATCCAGCGTTAGCGAGAGCTGGTCAAGTTTATCCACATCGGCAAGCACAATCTCAAGGTCGGCTTGATTTCCTTCCGTTATCGGCAGCCAAATTTCGCCATTCTTAATAGATGTACTTTCTACAGTCTCTAGAGGCTGCTTATCCGCATTGCCTTTAAAATGAAATTTTATGCCTGAAGCGGGTTCAAGTTCAGCAAGATGGAAACGCAGCCGCTTGGCGTTGTCAGTGAGCACGCGAACGCGAGCGACGGCCACGCCTTTTACCAATTCCCAGTTCAATTGAGTGGCTGAAATGGGCGTAGGTAGCGGATGCACAAAACCCGTCACCATCATGCCGTTTTTTTCTGGTAAAAGCGGAGGGGCGGTAATACCCTTTAAGTCAATTTCCAACAGGTTTTTGCCCGCCCCAATAAAAGCATCTTGGTTTTGTCGTAAGCTCTTGGGTATTACAGGGTTATAAATCAACGATTCCACCCTGTCCGCCCTTGCAGAAAAAGGGCACAATAAAACTAGCCCTATCACGAGCAGTTTAGAGACAGACGGTGCAGGTGATTGGTAAATCTGTTGTGGCGTCATGTGTTTGTCTGAGTTGTTTTTACCCGTTAGGCTTTTAAAGGCAGAGAGGTAAACGTCTAATTTTAAGAATTCAGCATTCATGAGATCTATAACTCCTGATTTTTAGATTAATGTTCTTATTTTTCATCTATAAAACAAATAGGCAGAATTCGCCCCTACTTTGGTTTTTTATCAACCATTGGCACGGTGACTCCCGATGGATATTCGTAAAACGCGTTAGTTACCCCATCAATAACGCAAGAAATGATGCAGAGGTCTAGATATATAAAATCTGCAGCCAATAAGCCGCCATTAAACTTGGGTTCAATCGAGTTCATACCCGTTTGCAGCTCGTTGCTGCACTGAATTTCCATGCTATTGCCGTCCCTATGAATACTAACGGTGGAGTTTGATCTTGCATTCCAGGTACCCTCTTCATTTTTGATAACGCACTCAGTCTTGCTGGAAGCCGTATCGTTGACCGTTTCTACGGTAAGATCCTGATGTGAACCATTAACCATGCTGGCGCAGCTCGATTGCAGACAGATGGTTACTAACATTAAAAATTTCCTACCTGGTACTTTCGGCATAAAGCATTCCTCAAAAGATCACTGATTCAAACCAAATTTATAGTTCTTATGTCGCTAACATAAATGCTAAGTTGAGCAGTTTTTGCTACTGCCAATATATTCAAGATGAAATTGCAGTTTGCAGAGTAATTAATAAAACGAATTCCTCTGACAGCTGAATTATCCTCAAAATGAACCTAACCTTAACAACCAGTTGCTAAAAGACAGGGATTTGGTTGTGAACAACCGGATTTTCATTGCGAAACTCGATAGCAAGATCAAGATGAAAATTGCGAAATAGACAAGCAAAGTCGATAATGCAGAATAGGGTGATGGCTAGACCCTAAAGGTCTATTCATCATCAGTCTGGTTGAGACATTGACATGCCGCATCATTTAATAAAAACAATAACTATTATGCTGGTAGCAGGTAGTTTAATGTCAGTCTCAAAAGCTGAAACTATAGACAGACCCAGCGCCAAGCAACTGAAACCACCTGATTATCAGAGTACTGAATCACCAGAAGGTTTTGTCCTGCCCCCTGTTCCAGAAGCTAATGCAGCCAATAGCAATGTCAGTCGCATTTTGTTTATTCAACGCATTATTCTAAAAGGCAACACGCTTGATTTAAGCCACTTGACTCAACCTTATCATGGCCGTCGGGTTTCAATCGCAGAGCTGGAATCGCTGCGCCAAAAAGTGACTCAGTTCTATATCGACAAAGGTTATGTTAATTCTGGCGCAGTCATTTCTGCTGATGCTTATCGGGATGGTGAATTGCACATCGACATTGTGGAAGGCAAGCTCGACGAAGTTCGACTAAAAGGTTTAGGCAGGTTGCGTGAAGGCTATGTAAAAAACCGCCTGCTTCCCAATCCCGAAAAGCCCTTTAACCTGCAAGAGCTGCAGGAAAATTACCAGCTGTTATTGTCCGATCCACTGATCAGTCGTATGAATGGGCGGATTTTGCCTGGGGCAACGCCAGGCCATAGCATTCTTGATGTTGACGTTACCCGGGCCTTACCTTATCAACTCAGTCTATTCGGTAACAACCAGCGACCACCTTCCATTGGTGCGGAAGCCTTTGGAGTAAACGGGGTTGTCCGCAACCTGACGGGTTTGGGCGACACGCTTGATTTTAATTTTACGATCAGCGAAGGTTCCAAGCGTTATGCCGGTGGTTTGGTATTACCCTTGTCTGATATGGGTACCCAAGCTTTTTTCCGTTTTGATGAGGGCGACTCGCTGGTTATCGAAGCACCTTTCAAGGCTATCGACATTAAAAGTCAGGTGCATAATCTTGAAGGCGGCATCAGCCATCCTTTGATCAATACCTTAAATCAACATTTTTCCATGGGCGCCATGCTGGCGGTGCGGGTTAACGAAACCAGCGGCCCGTTTGGGCCTATCTCCTTTGTGCCGGGTATAACCAGTGCCCGCAATCAATCCACTGTTGCGCGGTTATTTCAAGAGTATAACCAACGTTGGGAGCGACACGTTTTGGCTTTACGCTCCTCATTTAGCATCGGCATTGATGCGTTGGGCGCTACGCCAGAACATGCGGTCAATTATCCGGATAGTGAGTTTTTTGCTTGGTTAGGTCAGGGTCAGTATGCTTGGCGATTGTTCGATAATGGTGCCCAAGCCGTGTTGCGTGGCAATTTGCAATTGAGCAATGAAGCATTATTGCCGCAAGAACGCATGGCCGTTGGCGGCTTTTATACCGTGCGTGGCTACCGGGAAAACCAGCTAGTGCGTGACCAAGGTTATAGCCTATCTGCCGAGTTTCATTATCCACTTTGGGGTGGTACAGATGCCAATGCTCGGCATCGTCTCACCATTGTGCCGTTTATGGATTATGGCAGAGCCTGGAATCACGGCGAGGGCTCTGTTGATTTGCACTCAGTTGGTATTGGCCTGGATTGGCAGTTCAAACCGGCGCATGCCTCGCTTTATTACGGCTACGCCATTAATGCGCCGCAATCAGGAGGCGATGGCAACTTGCAAGATGATGGTTTGCATTTCCAGGTGGGTGTGGATGTTTTTTAGGGGATCTGTAAGGGCGATTCATTCGCTTAGATTCTTAACGACAGGGCGAATGAATTCGCCCCTACTACAGGACCAACACCTAGGAACGAAATATAAAAAACAACACACTATCAATCGTTTCATAAGTTTTCACAAAAACACCCCTTCTCCAGAGGGAGAAGGTTGGGATGAGGGGAAAAACAAAGAGGCAAGAACTTATGAAACGATTAATATTTTTAAAGCGACTTAACTCAATATGAGCAATCCGGTATGCCCACGTTATTTAATTTCTTAGCGATAATCTTCAGCATCGTTACTTTGCCTGTATTGGCAAAGGAAGATTTTGACGCTACATTCCAGCAAGCTGAAATTTTCCACCGCCAAGGCCAATATAATTTAGCATTGGACAACTTAAAAACTGCTCGGGAATTAGCCGGTTCCGCCGAACAAAAAGGACAGACCCTCGGCCTGCTGGGTTTAACTCATTATCGAATACATCGCTACCAACAAGCCGATGCACTGTTGCAAGAAGCCGTGAATTCATCGACTGGTCAACCCAGCACTAGGGCGCGCTGGTATTGTGCCCTGGCTGCACTCAAAGCAAATCAAGACCAACCAGAGCAAGCACAGCGTTTATACGCGGATGCCTTAAAACTGGCAGCCGACAATGCTGAATTGCAAGTGACCATTCAGCTAGGACAAGCGCAACTCATGCCAGCTACTCAACGACTTAGCGAGCTACAGCGCATTTATACAAGATTAACAAGTCTCAACCCGGCGGAAGCCCGCATTACGCAACTGTTGAATATTGCTGCGCAAAGCCGAAAGCTCCGCTCGGCCAGCAAACTGGGTCAACTAGAGTTGGCTGAAGATGCCCAAAAACAAATCACCAATACCAGCCTTAAACTAGCGTATGAAGCTTTGCAGCACGCCAAGTCTTTAACTAATGCGCAACAGCCGCGGCTTTGGGCAGAAGTTTTGGATAGCTTGGCGCAATTATACGAAGATGAAAATCGTATTGACGAAGCCTTGTTTTTAAACGGGCAAGCCGTGCAGTCGGCCCGACAAGTTCAGGCAGACGACCTGTTGTTGGATTTAGAATGGCGGCAAGGTCGGTTATACCGTGCTAAAAAACAAGCTGCTGACGCCATCGCTGCTTATGAGCGGGCGGTGGCGCATATTGAAGTTATTCGCCAAGATATTCCCGTGGAATACCATGATGGTCGATCCTCATTTCGTGACACTTTAGAACCGGTTTATCTCGGTTTGGCTGATTTATTACTCACGGAAGCGAACAAACAAACCGGCATAAATAAAACTCGGTTGCTGCAACGTGCGCGGGATTCGGTGGAATTGATCAAACAATCAGAGCTGGCTGACTTTCTAGGCGGACGCTGCGCCATTGCCATTGCCAGTGCTAATCGTACTCGTCTGGATACATTAGCCGCAGGGACAGCAGTGCTATATCCTATTATCCTGCCCGACCGTCTGGAGCTATTAGTCAGTTATGGGCAAGACATACAACATTATAGCCAACCCATAACCTCAGTTAACTTGCATGGTCTAATTCTCAGCTTTGCACATGGTTTGCGCTATGGCACCGAGCAAGCCCAAGCGGCATCCAAAGAATTATACGCTCTGCTGATTGCGCCCATTCAAGCCACTCTGCAACAACAGCAAATACAAACTCTGGTTTGGGTGCCAGACGGTCCATTGCGATTGATTTCTCCGGCTGCCTTATATGATGGCGAACAGTATTTAATCGAAAAATATGCCGTAGCAACCTCGCCAGGTTTAACCCTATTTGAATCATTACCCATGCAAGTGCAGAGCGCGCAAGCATTACTGGCCGGCTTGAGTGAACCCGGCCCGGTACTGGAACATTTGCCACCGGCCTGGGTTAACACGTTGACCACAACCAGCCAGCGCGGCATTGACCTTAAAAAAGCCAGAAGTCGTGCTTTACCAATGTCGCAACAGCTGACAACCGATCCGTTACCGAATTCACCCGGTCATCGTCAAACCCTTAAACAAAGACTCAGTTTGCCGGGTGTTGAGCAAGAAATGCACAATCTGCAAAAAGGCATAATAAACACCCTGTTGTTTAACGAAACGTTTACCGTAGATAATTTTAAAAAACAGCTTTTACAGCAACCCTATGCCGTGGTGCATATCGCTTCCCACGGCGTATTTGGCAATAGCGCCGACAACAGCTTTGTCATGGCTTACGACGACCTAATAAGCATGAATCAGCTGGAACAGTTATTAAAAGCCGATAAGTTTAAAAAACAGCCCGTGCAACTCTTAACCTTAAGCGCCTGCCAAACCGCCGAAGGCGACGATCGTGCACCACTGGGCTTAAGTGGCATCGCCATCAAAGCCAAAGTAAGAACTGCGCTGGGCACACTTTGGCCGGTCGATGACGAAGCAGCATCGCAATTGATGGCTGAGTTTTACAAAAACCTATCCAAACCGGGTTTTAATAAAGCTCAGGCTTTACAACACGCACAATTAAGTTTGCTTAAGCAAAAAGAGCTTACCCATCCTTACTTTTGGTCGCCATTTATATTGGTGGGGAATTGGTTGTAAAAACTGAGCGCAACTATTCAGCGTTTTCTCGCAATGTGCTTGCTTGTCATTTCGACCAACGGCTTAAGATTCCTCGCTGCGCTCGGAATGACAAGGGGCAAAGGGTGCTGAATAGACAATAAAATGCAAAAAACTTACAGTAATAAACCGTTTTGAGCATATTTTTTCAGTTGTATAATCTACTTCAAAACGTTATCTAAGCTGGAACCAAAGGAATTTTGTTGCTATCGCAAGCCTTTTAATCGGGTTTTCGCTCCCAGGACAGGAAATCAGACGGTTTTAGGATAGCGATGCCACGGTAGGGATTCAAGGTATATAAATCAGGGTCGCTGGATAAGATTATTTCCGCACCAACCGTTAAGGCGAGCTCTAAAAACTTATTATCGTTCGGGTCTCGACAGTCAAAAACCCTTTCCGTGACTGCGTACCGTAATGACTTTTTCCTGTAAGTCTCGACAAACGAAAGTCGATCTTCAAGGGAAAGATAAGCGTTGAATTTGTCACGTCGCATAACGGTTTCAAGTTCGGAAAAAGTCGCATCAGAAATGCAGACGTCAAACTCCTGGAGTGCTTTCTCAAAAGCTTTGCTGGGTATAGAATCGAGGCGGAATGAGCTGCTAATTAACGTGCCGGTATCGATGACAATTTTTTTATCGAAGTTCATGCACAAGCCGGTTAATATCCTCATCCGTGAGTTGATTTGCTGCGGGGCTTATTTTCCCTTTGACGCGTTCCATGTAATTTTTATACGCAGCAACGGCTTGTTCTCGTTTTTCCTGATTAGCGAGTAGCTTGGTCAGCTCCTCTGGAGAAAAAATAAAAACCAGTGGTCGTCCACTTTGAGTGATGGTAATCGGTTCCCGTTGTGCCGTATCGAGAACTTCGCTGAAACGACTTTGGGCATCAGTAGATGTGAGGGTTATCATGGCCATACTCCCTAATATTGATAGCGTGTTAGCTAGTATAACGGATTTGTCGTTTTATTTTACACTGAGATCATTCACACTAAATTCTCGCCATGCGCTTAAAAAACAGGAACCTACGATGAAACTGAGCACCAGAATATGCATTCGGCCATTGGTCTATTGTGGTTTATTGATAACCACGTTAGCCTCATTCCACACTGCGCACGCCGGAGGCGGCATCACCACAGATGGCACGTTGGGACCAAAACAGAACCTAACCGGAAACCAAGTCACCATACCGCAAAACCTAGGCCGCACGGCGGGTAATAATCTGTTCCACAGTTTTGGGCAATTTAACGTGCAAAGCGGCCAAAGCGTTACCTTTACCGAAAACACCCCAAACACCTTAGCCAATGTCATTTCACGGGTGACCGGCGGCTCGCAATCGGACATCAATGGCCTGATCCGCTCAACTCCTGGGGGCCATGCCAATTTTTACCTGATCAACCCGGCGGGTATTGTGTTTGGTAAAGATGCGCAGATTGACGTGCCGGGGGCTTTTCATGCCAGTACCGCCGATCAACTGAAATTTAGCGATGGCTCAACATTCAGCGCTACCAACGCCAACGGCAGTAGCTTAAGCGGTGTAGAACCAGCCAGCTTCGGTTTTCTGGCCAGTTCCACTGTCAACAATGGCTTGCTGAAAGTCGATGGCGCGCAGCTGAATGCCAAAGACAGCCAAACCTTGGATTTAGTCGCTGGGCAAATCGAAACCGACCATAACGCCAGCCTCAATGCACCGGGCGGAGAAATTCGGATGGTGGCAATGCAAGCTGCGGGGGATGTCAGTTTAGCGCGTACTGACGGCATTTTACCGTTGCCGGAGGTGACTCCCTCAGAAACCAATGCAGGCACGATGACCATACACGATACCGATATTAAAACCACAGGAAACGGTGGTGGGCGAATTGGCATTTGGGGTGGGGATGTTAACGTTTCAACGCTCGATATAAACAAAGGTATCGATGCACTTAACACTGGTTCACTCAATGCCAGATCAAAACAAGGCATTGACATCAAAACCAATCATTTAACGCTCGATGGTGCTCGGGTTAGAACGCGAGCTGATGGGAGTGGCAATGCCGGTGATATTCGGACGCAATCAACTCAGGATACTGAATTACGTGCAGGGGGGAAAATTTATAGCGTTGCGATTGAGGGCAGTTCCGGTGATAGCGGGAATATAAATATTTCATCAGGAAACGATTTCATTATTGATGGCCTGAATACTCCAGAAGCGGGCAGTACAGCTATAGCTACCAATGCTTCTGAGGGAAGTACAGGGCATTCTGGCTATATAAGCATACATGCGGGTCGTAATATACTTGTCAACAATGATGCCTATATTTCCAGCATAATTGGTAACGACGGCGGCAACGGCGGTGATTTGTTCGTGCAAGCCGGCGGAGATATATCAATCCATAACAGCTCAATAAACAGCATTGTTGGGAAAACAGGGGAAGGAAATGCCGGAAATGTGAACGTACATGCACATGGCAATATTCAGGTAACAAAAGATAGTGAAAATTCGAGCGCAATTATCAGCATTGTACAATCGAATGGAAAGGTTGGTTCGGTTACTGTTGAATCTGACGGTAATATTACGATTGGTGGAATTATTAGCGTATTTGCTGAAAACGGTGAACTTAGCGCCGAAAGAGGTAATGTTATTGTCAGCGCTGGAGAGAATATTACAGTAACCACAGACGGTGAGATTTCAAGTATGACTTTTGCAAATCGTAACGCGGCCAACATAGACGTGAGGGCGGGGAGAAATCTATTGGTAGATGGGACTATACGTTCATCTAATCCTAAAGAGAGTTCTGGAACGGGTTCTGCGGGTAATGTAGTAGTGTATGTCGATGGCAATATTTTTCTCAATGCCAATGGGCAATTATCGGCTAAGGGTGCAATAGAAAGTTTGGTTCAGAACGGAGGAGCGAATTCTGGATATGCCGGAAATGTTCATGTTTCGGCTGGCGGCAAGATTACATTAATCAACCAAAGTTCTATTAGCTCCGCTAATCATAGTGATATTGGCCATGCGGGTTATGTGACAATTAACGCCCAAAGCGACATAGTGTTGGAAAGCGACAGCAGAGTCGCTAGCTTAACTGGCTCTAAAGCGAATGCAGGAGACGTCAATCTAATCTCCGGTAGAAATGTGGAAATGAATAGTGGCGCCGCTATTTTGGTGAACACAATTACTACCGGAAACGCGGGTAACTTGAGTATACGGGCACAGAATGATGTGGTATTAAATAGCTCAATGCTTGGTTCGGGTACATCAGAAAGTGGACAAGGTGGTACGGTGAATGTCTATGCTGGGCGTAACTTGCAAGTGGTTAATTCGTCTACAATCGATTCTAACTCCACGCCCTTAAGCGATAAGCCTATGCCCAGTCAGATGGGCGATGCCGGGAATGTTAATTTATATGCTGCTGGTGATATTCAAATAGTTGATTCAACAATTTCCACAAAGACTGAAGGCCCTGGAAGAGCTGGAAATATAAGTGTCAGCGCAGACGGAAACTTGCTGATTAAGGACAATGGAAAAATAAATGCAACTACCTATGGTGCAGGTGCGGCAGGAAATATTGATGTTTCCGCTAAAAATGCTTCACTAGATAATGGCAGTATATTTTCAGCCTCCTATGGTGCTGACTCGAGCGGACAAACCGGGCAAATCCGTATCACTGCCAATGGCGGCATACAGATGGATAATGGTAGTCTGGTTTTTAATTTCAATGGAGCTAATCTGACTGACAACATGGCTACCAAGGTGATTACTCCCGGAACTATCAATTTTTCCGCCCAGGACATTAATCTAAATAAAAGCTCTATTTTCACTGATTCTGCCGGTAACGGTGCCGCAGGGAGTGTCAATTTTACTGCCCAAAACATCCAATTGGCTAATGAAAGCTACATCAGTACCAGAGCTACCGGCAACGGTACGGGTGGTAATATCAATTTTTCTGCTAAAAACATCCGGCTGACAAACAAAAGCGCAATTAGCTCGGCTAGTCTTGGTAACGGGTCGGCTGGCAATATTCACTTTGCCGCCAAAAATATTCTTTTAACAAACCAAAGCGAAATTTCAACTGAAGCTTTCGGCAATGGCACCGGGGGTAATATTGGCTTTTCTGCCCAAAACATCCGATTGGCGAAAAAAAGCAATATCAATACCGATTCCGCCGGAAGCGGGGCGGCCGGTAATGTTAGTTTTTTTGCCAAGGACATCAGCTTGATGAACCGGAGCGGCATCAGCACGCGTGCTACCGGCAGCGGTGCTGGGGGGAACATCAACATCAGTTTTGCGCATTGGCTATTGCAAGATCGGTCATCGATAACAACCAATGCCGAAAGCGGCAATGGCGGGGCAATTACTATTAAAGGCGGGGAGTTTGTTGGGCTGCGTAATGCTTCTACGTTAAGTACAACGGTCTCATCCGGGCAAGGCAACGGGGGTGCCATTAATGTCGCATCGGATATTTTATTTATGGATACGGCAGGAATACAAGCCAATGCGGCAAGCGGCAATGGCGGCGATATTAACCTGAATCTGAAAGCGCTTGTTCCTAGCGGTGATACCTTAACGATAGGCGGCGCCAAGTTTGCGCTTAAATCGTTAAAGCCTTACTCCAATAACAATATTATTCAGGCGGTTTCAGGGACTGGCATTAACGGCATTACTTATATTAGCGCACCGCAGTTAAACCTGAGCGGCGCTATCTCTAACCTTGGCAATCCGCAGTTTGACACCAGCGCCATCAGCCCGGATTTTTGCGAATTGGGTGCAGGCAGTACGTTGACACGCAAAGGTAATGGCGGCTTGCTACCGAAAGGGGATGATTTGTCTTTTTGATTCCTTATTACTTACGAACCTCAGCCAAAGTTCAATGGTGAAAACTTAGAAAACTCCTCAGGCCACGTCATACCGGCACTTCGAGATTTGGCGAATGAGGCAGATGCTCGTAAGTAATTAGGTACAAGTATCCCTGTTTTTCATCTTGAATAAAGAAGGGCATCACTTTTATAACGGAAATAAAAACATGGCCAATACCGCTGCTCATAAGCCCCCAGAGATTATTACCCGCTTTGCCAGACAACTAAGTCGGATTTTGACCGACTATCTAATTGATTCGAACGGTGGGCATCGTCATCCGGTGAAGGATCGCTTGGCGATTAAGTTAATGCTAACGTTGAGCGAAAAAAGTCTGTATCGACAGGAGTTACTGTTTCGGGATTATAGTGAGGAACAAGCGGAATTATGGATGGATTACTTATTGCCCGATGGCAACCGGCAGAAACTGCATACAGAAAGCATTTTTTATGTGGAGGCGGTACTTGGCAAGCGCTTGGCTATTGTCAGCAAACGCAAATCGTTGCCGACCAATTTGCACATATTGTTGTTAATGCTGTGCCGTTATAGTGTCGATAAACGTTGGTTAAGAACCTGGATTAAGCGCAAGCATGAAATAACTGCGCTTATAAATGAGCCGTTTTTTGACAGGGTGATGAATGAGTTAAAGCGCCAAGCTTCAAACTTAAAAAACATGAGCGCGGTGTCTAAAACTTATCGTGAACGCTATGGCGTTCTGTATTTAATAGTCGGTTCAAATCGCGCCGAAGTGCCAGAAGAAATGTCTTTGTTTGACGTGGTTACAACGGTTCCTACGCCGTTAAGTCAAACTATTCAAAAGCCGCCGGTGTGGTATCCGGCCTTGGTCGAACGAATTTTGTTATCTTTAAATGAAAGCTACAGTTTGTTACGTTCTTGTGGATTACCGCCCCAGGAGTTCTGGGACGTGCTGTCTGTCGGTAAATTGCGGGAATTAAAAAGTTTAAAAAAACTGGCCGATGGTTATTTAAAAACAGGCGTAACGCTAACGCTTTACGATGCGTATGAACTGGCTTTTGTCGATTGGCAAAAAAAGCAAACCGCCTATTCTAAAAGCTCAGTTGACCCTGATAAAAAAATCAAAATTGCCGGTTTTGAAGATTTCTTTGATTTTGCAGGCAGTGCCATCGGCGCCAAATTATTGCAAACCCGATTTGTGTCTCTCTACACCGAAAATGAAGAAAGCCAGGGTTTTAGCGAAATCACCGCCGTGATTGAAAATAGCTCTGCGGAATTGGAATACGCTTTAGGAAGCTTAATGGTTGATGCGGCCAAAAGTTTTACGCCAGTCACGGCGTATTTTTTTTAAACAGGCTGTTATCGCGCAACGGCCGTTAGCGGGTGAACAGAGTGTATTTAATGATGCTGAGTTCTGTGATCTGGTGGCAGCCGATAAACATTATGCTCAACTGGATGCCGATAAACTGGCTGCTAAATTAATTCTAAAAATTAAGACCATTATTGAAAAACAGATACATTCTGAGGATTCGTCAGTTTGGTTGATTTAGGAGTGTAGGGGCGAATTCACTTGTGCCCTTTAGGTTATCGCCTCGGGCGATTAAAATCGCCCCTACAAGTCATCCCACCAGTTGCAGCGCACACACGAGGTTACCTTATGGCATTTACATCACAACAACTTTGGCAAGAAGCTTACCGACGCCTGATGATCATTGATGCAGAATTACCAATTGCTGAAGAAAAGGTGGATCAGTTTTTAGCGATGTTGCCACAGCGTTTGCCGAGAGAAAACTGGGTTGATTGGCTGGTACGCGGGCAAAAATTGGCTAAGGTGATTCCATTCCAAAAAATGAATTTTCGTTATCTTACTGAAGTACAAAGATTAGCGGCAGACAGCCGTGAGATTGAGCATGCGCTACCAGAGATTTCGTTACTATCTGCCAACCAACAGTTTCGCTTGACGGTAGAGGCTTTGCCGCAAAATAAGTTGAAGTTGATTCTGGAAGCATTGGGTGTGGCTAGCAGCCGATACGCTCATTGTTTAATAGGTATCGCCGGCACGGATAGTAAAGATCAATTAATCAGCTTGATACGTTTGGACGCGGACGGTGAAGGGTTTGATGAGTCGTTGGATAACACGCCAGCTGTGCGCCAGGCTTTGTTGCGACCGGTAATTGCCATCATTGAGCAAGAGAGTGCGTAAATTTGTATGGGTGCCTGTCGTCAGTTTGGGTGGGCAAGCCAAAGGTGAGTATTTTGAAATTATGAGCGAGCCTGCTCGATTTGGGGGTGCCAATATGGATGCCATCAAAAACTGTGGGTTTGATAAAAACATCGCCCAAAGCCAAGAGCTATTGAAGCGCCTACAGCATCAACCCGGCGCGGTAAACTTATATTTAACCGGTAATTTAGCCAATGTCAGCAACACACCCAGTGTCAATTTGGGTTTGATAGTGGCAAGCTTTATGCACAAGGCGACTTGTCCTTATCAAAAACTGATTATCACCGGGCAATTGGATACCGCTCAAGCCCAATTCCTAATCACAGAAGCGCCAGGTTTTGAAGATAGAATTGCTGCAGTTTTGCATTTGGGTAAACAGCCTCAGCCGATACCTTTTTTTCTACCGCGAACCATGCTGACTACCTGTAATTCAGCGCTGTTATCTCAAGTGGAGGCAAAAAATATCGAGATAAAACCGATTGATGACTTATTTGATGTGTTGCTTGATTTTGGGATAGCTTGAGATAATCAAGGAAAATTTGTAACTATTCAGCACCCCCTGTCATTCCGAGCGCAGCGAGGAATCTTAAGTCTCGAGTCATGCTGCCACAGCTCAAGATTTCTCCCGATGGTCGAAATGACAGGGTAATCAAGCAGCTTGTAAAAAACGCTGAATGGTTATGAAAATTTATTTATCTCTACACACGATTTTTATTCTCAAGAGAACATGGTGATGCAGACTCTCCGCTCAACCGTTTATATCCCTTTAGCGGAATTGACCCATCAATCTGGCCAATTACTGGAAGTTTATGCTGAAAATCAAGTATTTGGCGAAACGGTTTTAGATAAAAAAGCCATAGATAAAAATTGGAACTTTGTAGCTGCGCCATTGCGGGATGCAGGCCTTTATAATGAAGGTTTGCAAGTTGTGAGCACGATACGCAAATTAGATTTAAAAACCTCACGTAGGGCAATTTATCAGTGCTTTAAAAAATACGCCTGGCTGGATAACCAACGTTTACATGTGGGCAACCAGCATTTTGAAAATTGCGAGGGTAATAGTGCGCAATTGGGTTTGGCAATTGCCTTGCTATTAAACGCCAGTAATAGCTCCATCCGTTATGCGGTTGCTACCGGCAAGTTAAGTAGTGATCGACATGCAGATTTTGATGTAGCGATTGAAACAGTCGGCAGTGTGCCCGAAAAATTGCGGTTACTCATCGAAAAACGCAAAACTGACGCCTTGCCCGACATGCCTTTGTATTGTTTTACCCCAAGGTACTACAACAAAGAGGGTGAACTGAAGAAAGTCTTAGATTTGCCAGAAGTTAAACAATTAGCGGCGTTGAATATTCAGGTTAAGCCAATTGAATGGCTTAGCGAAGCCGTAAAAATATTAAAAGCCAAAAAAACCAGATACTTAAAACAGGATAAGTGGTTGGTGGGCAGTTTTGGGGTTTTCGTCAGTCTATTTTTAGCGTTTGCTTTGTATTGTGCTTGGTTGTTTTATCCCATACCGGTCACGTTGCTGCCTGGCAAAAATCTGTCAGAACCTTTTTTAGTCTGCGCTAATCGCGATTATACAAAAGTCAGTTATTATAATTTAGAGCGCGACGCTAATATGCCGATAATGCCTTTGTTTTCTAATGAAAATAGTGAATACAATTTTGGTATTGGCTGGAAATTAAAGGCGGAAGCAACACCTTTTAGTAAACGGTATTACCTTGGTTTTATTCATTTAGGTGAGCAAACAGGTTATAAACTCATCAATAAGCAACCCAATAGTACAGAAGAGATTATTGTTAACGCCAGCCAAATGCTGCAATGGTATTGGCCGATGCAGGAAGAATCGACCAAAGAGCAAGACAATATGTTGATCGTGGTGGTGCAACGCACACCAATTCTCGCCGATAAACTCAATCAGGCGTTTGCTGAGCGGTTTTCTGCCACAAAACGGCTTAACATCCTTCAAGCTCGCGATTTTTTATTGCCGAAATTTCCCGGCAATTATGTGTTTTCTTATAAATCCATTCTGGGTGATTCGCCATGTATCAAGTCCTCACATTAATTGTTACTCTTTATGCAGTAGTTGCTATGGCAGACATGCCTGATGAGGCTTGTTTAAGCGTTCATAAGCTGACGCAAAATCAGCTGACTTTTTTTTACACCCAGAAAGATAAGGCGGATAAACCTTATTTTTATGTGAAAGCATTACTTGGCCATGATGCACCCAGAACCACTGAGACGCTAGGTAACGGCGGAAATTTGATTTATGTTTTAAATACTAAACCACATATTTATCAAATCCCAGAGAAAACCCAAAAGCTTTATATCCTGAAGGCGAAGGGCAAGCTTGAGGGTTTTGATCCATTGGCTCAAGTGGTGCCTGAGTATGATACCGAAAACAGACCGCAACTATTGACCGCTAGAATTAAGCGTAACGTGACTAATTATTTGCAGGCACTGCCTGTTGAAACTAAGCAACGGGCGAGCAGTGAAGATGTTATAGCTGTTTGTGAGGTTGCCTTATAAGGTTATGAATACACTAAATTGGCAACACATGGGTATATTAGTGGGTCTGTTAGTGAGCGGCTGGCTGCAAGCGGATGGTAATTCTCCAACGCAGCAAACGCTTGCGCCGGGCTACGGCAGTTTGCAATTTACTGCACCAACGCCGGGTTCTTATGAGCTGCCCAAGTTAGGTTCAGCGGCAGATGGCTCCGTGCTGGACACGGAAGGCAAGTCTTTAAATTTACACAGTTTGCTGGGCAATAAAATTGTCGTACTGAGTTTTATTTATTCCACCTGCAATGATGTCAATGGTTGCCCTTTGGCGACAGCCGTTTTACATAAAATCAATAGCCGTTTGCAGCACGAATCTGACGTTGCCGGCAAGGTGAGGCTGATTACGCTGAGCTTTAACCCCGAACAAGATACCCCAGCGGTGATGAAGCAGTTTGGCTCGGCATTTCAAACACAAGGTATTGACTGGCAGTTTTTGACAACGGCTTCTCAACAACAGTTACAGCCCATTCTCAGCAGCTATCAACAAAGTACAGCGCAGGTTTTTGACGCTCAGGGTCATAGCACCGGGACTTTTTCACACAGTCTGCGCGTTTATTTAATCGATCAACACAAACAAATTCGCAACATATACAACGCTGCATTTTTACATCCGGATACTTTGTTGAGTGACATCAAAACGTTGGCAGAAGGCAGTCAAGAAAAACGGATTAGCGGCAATAAAACCACCGTCAGTTCAGTTTATTCGGCAGGAGATAACAAGGAACACTACGATAATAGCCATTATGAAACCCATTCAGTTGCTATCAAAGAACGAATGGGCAAGGCGTCAGATTTAATGCAAACCATTAAAACCCCGCCTTTGGGTTTACCAGCAGTAACGGTGCCCGTTGACAATCCTATCACCCAAGAAAAAATCAGTTTAGGTAGAAAGCTGTTTTACGATCGGCGTTTATCCTTAAATAATACCTTCTCTTGTGCGATGTGCCATGTGCCTGAACAAGGTTTCACCAACAATGAGATGGCTACATCCGTGGGTATTGAAGGCCGCACTGTGCGGCGTAATGCGCCCACTTTGTACAACGTTGCGTATGCCACCAGTCTGTTCCATGACGGTCGTGAAAGCACGCTGGAACAACAAGTCTGGGGACCGTTGCTGGCGCATAATGAAATGGCCAATCCGTCCGTAGGCAGTGTCATTAATAAAATCAACCATAACGCAGATTACCCGTCCATGTTTATGCAAGCTTTTGGTAAAGTTGCAAGTATGGAAACGGTGGGAATGGCTTTGGCGAGTTATCAACGTACATTGAACTCAGCCAATTCTGCTTTTGATCGCTGGTATTTTGGTGCCGACAAACAAGCCTTAAATGCTCAACAACAACGAGGTTTGGCTTTATTTACCGGCAAAGCCAACTGCATCAGTTGTCATAATATTGGTAAAGAGACTGCATTGTTTACTGATAACAGTAATCACAATACCGGCATCGGTTATGCCGAAGCGATGAAGAAATCAGCAGATAAGCAACGCATACAAATTGCTCCTGGAGTTTATGTGGATGCCGCAACGACATTAGTGAACACTGTCGCCGAAGCAAAGCCCAACGATTTAGGACGTTATGAAATTACCCAAAACCCGCAGGATCGCTGGAAATATAAAACGCCAAGCTTGCGTAATATCAGTTTAACTGCGCCCTATATGCATAATGGCCAATTCAGCAGCTTGCAGCAAGTGGTGGAATTTTATAATGACGGAGGAATTCCTAATGAAAACCTCGATCCTTTAATTAAACCGTTGCATTTAAGCAATCAGGAAGTAAAGGATTTGACGGCTTTTTTGCAAACACTGACAGGTGATAATGTGGATGAGCTTGTGTCTGATGCGTTTGCGGCGCCCATAGGCGATATGCAATAGCGGATACGTTTTTAGGCAGAGCGTCAACAAGTGGGTTAACGCTCTGTTTATAAGTTTACCTATTCAGTTATAACTAAAAGATTATTTGTTATTCTTGCGGTATTTTGCTGAACCAACAAAACCAAGCATAGCGGAACCAAATAACCAAACGGCAGCTGGCACAGGCACAGGAGCAAGTGCGAAGTTGGAAACTAAGACATTACGTCCACCATTATGATATTGCGCCAAGTCGTCGCCATTGGCACTGCCTTTTCGGAAGGCCCAAATGATGTCGTAAGGGCCTGCATTCAAATCGTAGTCACCAGTAAGGTCAGTTGTCGTTAACAGGCGGCTAAATCTTAATGAGGTTACTCCATTAGTTTCAGATGCAGTCAATCCGGAAACATCCTGGCTGCCATCGAGTGTAGGTGCGCAGTTTGAGTTTGGGCAGTTTGGACCAGGGCTAGAGTAAAAATAATCACCACCATAACTGGTAGTGCCATCGTAGCCACCCATGACATAATCGGTATCATCCATAAGAGCTGGGGCATTTGATTGATGGAAACCGATAGCCACCCAGCCGGTAGTTTCGGCTTGAATATTGACATTTAACGTATTGCCGCCCGTCACTTCCCAGGAAGCCTTAAAAATATCCGCCGCGAAATTCGTCGTTCCACTTGCAGTCGTTCTGGAATAAGCATCGTTTGTAAAACAATTTGCATAATCGCCACTTCCGCAACTTAATGCACCAAACGTGGTAGATGAAAAGCCCAGAATCGTGCAGCAAGCCAATGTTTGCCAATGTGGTTTAAAAATTTTCATATTGAGTTCCCTTGATAAATTTAAATTGTGCAAACAAGCTTGATTTCAGATTGGTTTATGGGGTTATGCATGACGACAGCTAGGAGCAACATCCATATTAAACAAGAAAGAAACTTCTGTTTTTTAAACCTAAAAATACACTAGTTCGCGGGATCATGTTATCACGCTTTTTGAGAGAATGAATAAAGGTTTTTTGTATTAAATGACTTTAACGAATGAGAGAATTGTATAGATTAAAGAATTCAACAAAAGCTCAGTAGTAGGCCGATAAAACTGGGCAAAAATTTCGTAATACGCATTTCGATGTTAGTGTACACAAGGTTCAATGCAGCAGAATATTAATGTTAAAGTGATAGAAGCTTGTTAAACTTACAAGCAAATTTTAAGTCCAACTCGGCGAAGATAGAAATATAAGACCCTAACTAGAAGGCTTGTTACATGTCCGATACAAATAATGGCTCTAAGCTCCAATCGATAAAAAAAGTCAGCAAAAAACTAGCGGCAACTCCAAAAGTAGATATTTTGGCTACAGGCATTGCGACGGGTGTTTCTGCTTCAATACTTATACAAGCCGGTAAAGGGATTCTTAGTATTTTGGCTAAACGGCCTCTGATAATGTTTAGCATGGGGGTTGCTACCGGCTATTTTTCTTATAAGTATCGCAAAGAAATTATTTCAGTCAGTAATAAAGTGGCTGAGCAAGGTAAAGACTTTGTTTTGCGGCAGCAAGAAAACTTTAAAGAGTTGATCGGGGATAGCCACGATCATTCGGAGAAATAACTGCAGTAAAGATTCCCTTTTGCAAAGCAAGAGGGAATCTTACTTAAGGGAACCTCTATAAATTCAAATTTAAGTCACCCCCTAGCAATTCTGCTAATTTTTTTCGACTTTATTTTAAAATCAGGGTGCATTCCGGCTATTTGAAGTAAAAACCGCATCAAATCCCCGTGTTTTGAGATTATTTCCCCGTTTTTATGCCACTGTGGGCGCACCTTTCCTGTACGGGTTCATCACATCTCGTTTAATCAACTGTATCAAACGCTTCATGTTGTACACTAAATTCATCAAACCAATTTTGACTTTGGCTCGTTGCAAACCGATGGTGCGAACTAAATGCCCACCCATTGCCGCCTGTGCACCAAACACATGTTCGACTCGGGCTCTGACTTTTGACTTCGTCCGGTTTGATAACTTTTGTTCTTCGGTTAAGGGTTTGCCTCGTGTGCCTTTTTCACAAACCTGGCTCTCAATATCGGCGTTAGCTAAGCGCTGCTCCTGGGCTTCTGAACGATAAGCACTGTCGGCATAAACCGCTCGTTTATTGCCCTCCACATCGATTGCCTGGTCGAGTAATTCATCGAATACCTGACTGTCGTGAACCGCCGCATGGGTGACTGAATAGCTTTGTATGAGCTTGTTTTCCTCATCCGTGTTGATGTGATTTTTATAGCCGTAATGCTTCTCATCGTTTTTCTTTGTCCAGCGCGCTTCGGTATCTTTCTGCCGACGCTTGGCCTGAACCTCCGGCTTATCCCATGCCTCAGGCACTTGCCCTTCTTTAATCTGGGCGTTTTCTTCACGGCTATTGCGTTGCTTGGGGACTTCGACAAAGGTGGCATCAATCATCTGCCCCGCTCGAGCCGCATAACCTTGCGCCGCCAGTTGTCCATGAAACCGGGCAAACAACTCCTCAACCAAGTTTAGATCCTTAAGCCGTTCGCGAAACCTCCACACGGTTTTCGAATCCGGCACTTTATCTTCTAATTGAAAACCCAGAAAACGCAGGAAGCTGAACCGATCCCGAATCTGATATTCGATGCCATCATCCGATAAATTGTGCAGCTGCTGGAGTACCAAAATCTTGAACATCAGCACCCCATCGAACGGCTTGGCGCCTGCCTGACTTTTTCTATCCTTTTCATGCAGGCGTTTAAGTTCAGGCCGAAACGCTTCCCAGTCTATCCGGGCTTTCAATCCTACCAAAGGGTCTCCCATTTTGGTTAGTTGCGCGGCTCTTTCTTCTACGTCGAATAATCCAGGTTGGCGGGGTTTCATGGGACGGTTCTCTATCAGTGGACTCACTGTTATTATCTCATTTCAGTGCCATTGCTTCCCGTCAAAAATCGCTGTGAGGTGGGGTATTTTTAGAGATCCCCTTAACTAGCGCTCAATAAAAAATTTTACTCTTCGCTGCCTAAATAGCGGTATATCACTGCACCCAAGAGTGCGCCGATAATCGGTGCTACCCAAAACAGCCACAGTTGCCCTAGCGCCCAGCCGCCGTCTGCGTAGAGTGCCACGCCTAAGCTTCTGGCCGGATTCACTGAGGTATTGGTGACCGGAATGCTGATCAAATGAATTAGTGTTAAACCTAAACCAATGGCAATCGGTGCAAAACCTTGTGGAGCACGGTGATCAGTCGCACCCAAGATGATCAATAAAAACATCATGGTCATGACAACTTCGGTGATAAAGGCGGAACTTAGCGAAAATTTGCCGGGTGAATGTTCACCAAAGCCATTGGCAGCAAAATCGCCGACACTGGTAAAGTCAGCTTTGCCACTGACAATCATGAATAGTACGGCGCCGGCAACAACGCCGCCCAACACCTGCGCGATAATATAAGGTAACAGCTTCTCTGCCGGAAAGCGTCCACCCGCCCAAAGCCCAATTGAAACCGCCGGATTTAGATGGCAACCGGAAATGTGCCCAATGGCAAAAGCCATGGTTAATACGGTTAGACCAAACGCGAAAGAGACACCCAGCAAGCCGATACCTACATTTGGGAAAGCCGCTGCTAAAACAGCGCTGCCGCAGCCGCCTAGTACCAGCCAAAAGGTTCCAAAAAACTCAGCACCATATTGTTTCATAATAGTTCTCCTGATTAGTTTTAAAAGCGCTCCAAGCTTAGCCATAGCCGGATTGAAGCGAAGCAAACTCTAACGGCATCCTCAGGTGAAGTCAAAGTATAACCATTAATTCGGAGAAGATAATTTTGTGACTCACTCATCACTTGGGGCGATGCAGATGAATTTTTTAATTTCTCAACTAAACTGAAATCGTAACCAATCGACAAGCAGGAGATAGATCAAAATGCACGCCAAAATGAATAAAATGTTTGAACAAATTCATAACGTTCCCAGGATTCCTGAGGTGGTTCGAACATTGATTACTCAGTTTAATGACCCTAAGATAGATTTTGATGCCATTGCTAAAAATGTAGAGAAAGAGCAGATTATTTCTTTAAAAGTGTTGCGTTTGGTTAATTCGGCACATTTTGGCTTGTCAAAGAAGATTGGTAGTATTCAAGATGCAGTGCTTATGTTAGGCATGAATCAACTGAGAACGCTAGTTGTGGCATCAGGTTTGGTGGGTGCTATGCCAAAAATTGAGCATATTAATATCAAGCAATTTTGGGGCGATAGTTTTCGCACTGCCAGTTATGCAAAGTGGCTGGCAGCGGAATCACAAAATGCCCCTGACCTAGCTTTTACTGCAGGTTTAATCAATGGGCTGGGTACCATATTAATCCACATGGGGGCACCTGAAGAAGCTGACGATATTGAAAAGCATGTGAAAAGTGGCCATGTACGTTCTGAAATAGAGATCAGCCGTTTAGGCTTTACCAGCGAAGCTGTTTGCGCCGAATTATGCCGTCGCTGGCATTTTTCTGAAGATTTAATAAATGCGGTAGGGGAATGTGGAGCGCCATTAGCAACTGATCCACCTTCACAAACCGCTTGTGCCGTGCACATCGCCCGTTTTATTAGTAAATGCAAGCTTGAAAATTTGCTAGTGGAGGATATGCTCAAAGACTTTCCGTTTGCAGTGGCAGAAAAACTGGGTTTGACGGAGCAGTTTATTATCGATAAATTACCCGAAATTCTCGCAATAGAATCAGGACTGGATGGCTTGGTAGATTAGTATTACCGAGTGTTGCGCCAAAGAACTCATGTTAGCGTTTTGATGCCAGCAAACCCCATCGCCACACTCATCGATATTAAACAATACTTAGACCATGACCGACGCAACCGCTTTATTTTCAAACGCCAAACAAGTCATTCCCGGCGGTGTTAATTCACCCGTACGTTCTTTTAGCGGCGTAGGCGGCACGCCTGTTTTCATCGATCATGCCCAAGGGCCTTATATTTTCGATAATTTGGGTAAAAAATACATAGATTACGTGGGTTCATGGGGGCCCATGATTTTGGGCCATGCGCATCCTGAAGTTATTGCTGCCGTTAAAACAGCAGCGGAAAAAGGTTTGAGTTTTGGAGCTCCTACTGAAATCGAAACCCTAATGGCAGAACGGGTTTGCGCGCTGATGCCATCGATTGATTTAGTCAGAATGGTCAGTTCCGGTACGGAAGCGACTATGAGCGCTATTCGCTTGGCCAGAGGTTACACTGGGCGGGATAAAATTGTTAAATTTGAAGGCTGTTACCATGGCCATTCTGATGCGTTATTGGTTAAAGCAGGTTCTGGTGCCCTCACGTTCGGCGTTCCCAGTTCACCTGGTGTAACCGCTGCCGTTGCTGCTGACACCATCACTTTGCCTTACAACGATAGTGCCGCCGTAGAACAGCTATTTGCCAAAATTGGTGAGCAAATTGCCTGCATTATTGTTGAGCCAGTGGCAGGTAACATGAACTGTATTCCACCAATACCCGGATTTTTAGAAACGCTACGGACAGTTTGTGACCGGTACAACAGTGTGCTGATTTTCGACGAAGTCATGACTGGCTTTAGGGTTGGACTCACCGGGGCACAGGGCGTTTATAACATCAAACCCGATTTGACGACATT
Organism: Methylococcales bacterium; assembly: GCA_965247565.1. GTDB lineage: Bacteria > Pseudomonadota > Gammaproteobacteria > Methylococcales > Methylomonadaceae > CBDFHF01. The sequence continues at coordinate 988,034 of CBDFHF010000003.1, forward strand.
GGGTAAAGTGATCGGAGGCGGTATGCCAGTAGGTGCCTTTGGTGGTCAAAGAAAAATCATGGAACATCTTGCTCCTTTAGGCCCGGTCTATCAGGCTGGAACTTTGTCTGGGAATCCGGTGGCGATGGCGGCAGGCTTAAAAACGCTGGAACTGATTGCCCAGCCCGGATTTTACGAACTTTTAACAGCAAAAACAGAAAAACTCACCACCGGCTTGAAAGCTCGCGCTGCCAAAGTAGGCATTGCTTTCACAACTAACAGCGTTGGCGGCATGTTCGGGCTATTTTTTAGCGATGAGCAGCAAGTGACTTCTTTTGAGCAAGTCATGCAATGTGAGCAAAACTTATTCAAACGATTTTTTCATGCCATGCTGGAGCAAGGCGTATATCTGGCTCCATCTGCGTTTGAAGCAGGCTTTGTGTCCATTGCGCATAGTGATGAAGAGTTGGATAAAACGCTCGATATTGCCGAATTGGTATTCCAGCGTTTGTAAGGTAATCGGAATCAACTATGACAGGTGATATTCGCTGGAAGCATCGGTTTCATAATTTCGAGAAAGCATTTTTACTGCTAGAGCGAGCATTGACTATTGACTCGCCTTCCGAAGTGGAACGTGGCGGCATTATTCACTTTTACGAGATGGCTTTTGAGCTAGCATGGAAGCTGATGAAAGATTATCTGGAGCAACAAGGATTCACGGTTAACTCTCCAAGAGATGCTATTAAACAGGCATTTAATGCTACTATTCTCGAAGATGACCGATTGTGGATAGCGTCATTGGACGATAGAAACTTGCGTACGCTTATTTACGATGAAACAAAAGCTATCGTGGTAACCGCCAAAATCAGATCGCACTATTTTCAAAAATTACAACAGTTATACGCGTACATGAGCACAGAGATTTAAGCTACTTCGGCCGAAGTGCAAGCCTTGTCACGCAGGTCAATAAGTCTAACAACATTCTTCCCGAATTTATTGTCCTTCATGGTTTAAGGCTATGTTATCTGCACCGTAAGATTATTTTCCGTATTGCTTAAAGCTCACCAATATGAAACTATGGACAGTTGCAAAATCATCAATAGCTTAACTGTTTCATGATGGATTTTATCAACACGATTCCCCCTTTAATCATAGCCGGTTTTAGCTTGTTGCTTGGCATGTTAATTATGTATTTGCTGGGGAACAATTCTAAAAATCGCATTCAACAGCTTGCAACCGAGCTGGCCGTTGCCGAAGAACGACTCAAGCAACTGCAAAATATCGATGCAGATCACAAACAACTTCAACAGCAACTTATAGACGCAAAGAGCAAAAACATAGAGCTGCAAACTCGAATGGCCGAGCAAAGTAAAAATGCTGCCGAAAAACTCGCCTTATTGCAAAACGCCGAAACCCGCTTGAATACCCAGTTTGAAAATCTGGCTGGAAAAATATTTACCGAACGCACTCAACAGTTTACCGAGCAAAATAAAACCAGTCTTGAACACATTGTTACGCCGTTGCGCGAACAGCTTGGTGAATTCAAACAACGCATAGAAGCGGTTTACGATAATGAGAATAAAGATCGCATTTCTTTGCGCGAGGAAATTGTTTCGTTACGGCGTGATACCGCTAAAATGAATCAGGAGGCCCTTAACCTTACCCGAGCGCTCAAAGGCGATAAGAAAACTCAAGGTAACTGGGGCGAAATGATTCTGGAAAAAGTCCTGGAAAAATCCGGCTTGCGCAAGGGTATTGAATACGAAATTCAGGGCGGGTTTCGAGATGATGACAACAGGTTGTTTAAGCCGGACGTGATTGTGCGTTTGCCGGAAAATAAAGATGTCATTATCGACTCTAAAGTATCGCTGCTAGCGTATGAGCGATATAGCTCAACTGAAGATGAAGCGGAGCGTCAGATTGCCTTAAAACAACATACCGGTGCGGTGCGTGAACACATTAAAGGTTTAAGCGACAAAGACTACACCGTCTTAAAAGGCATCCGCTCGTTAGATTTTGTATTGTTGTTTATGCCCATAGAATCAGCGTTTATTGCTGCATTTCAAGCTGATGAACACTTATTTGCCGATGCTTTTGAGCATAAAATCATTGTTGTCACCCCGACCACATTACTCGCCACCTTGCGCACCATAGAAAATATCTGGCGCTACGAACGTCAAAATGAAAACGCTCGCGCGATTGCCGATAAAGCGGGCATTGTTTATGACAAAATTCGCGGTTTTGTCGATGAGCTGGACAAACTGGGTAAGCAGTTAAGTTCTGTTAATAATACTTATGATACTGTCATGAATAAATTGACTCAGGGCAACGGCAATTTAATTCGCCAAGCCAGCAGTTTTATTGATCTAGGCGTTAAAGTTAAGAAAACTTTCCCCAAGAGTATTACCGAGCAGGCTGGGTTAGAAAATGATGACGAGGTATGAATTGATTAGTCTTGCAATGGCTCACTTTATTAATAGAAAGTTTCTTAACATTTTTTGTGCAGCGCTCTTTTTAAATCCCTGTACAAGTTTTGCTGAATTCCATGGATCGTTGACTGGCACAACTGATAATGTCAGTAGATGGTTTAGCAAAAGTGATGGAGGGTTTGCACTTCAGGCAAATATTGATTACGAGCATTCATCGGGTTTGTATGTGGGTAGCTCCGTTTCAAATATTGACTATGAGGCCAATGAGGTTGAGGGCAAAGCGGCCCATGTCGAAATAATACCTTACCTAGGATGGACTTTCAGTCTATCAGATGCGTGGCGAATGGATACGCAATGGTCGCGCTATCTTTTTGATGGGGATGTCTTTGGCCATCCGGCTGATTACAACGAGTTTTATCTATTTTTACATTACAGGGATATTTTTTCTGGGAGAATCTCTTTTGCTGAGGACTATTACAATGTTGGTGATTATTCAATTGATTACGAACTGACAGGCAGATACCCAATAACCGATTATTTGGAGTTATCGGCCAGCTTTGGTTATAGCCAGACCAAAGCCGCTTTGGGATCCGACTATCCCTATTGGAATGCAGGTTTTACTTACTATTATAAAATCGTCTCGCTTGATTTTCGGTATATGGACGCAACTGAAACGTCAATTGAACCAGTTACCGCCGAGAAAAAACACGAACTGTACGACCCACCTTTGATAGATTCGACCTTTGTATTTTCTATATCGGTTGGTTTTTAATATCCTATCAACAGAAAGTTCAATTTCAGGATTTCGCTATTTTGCGTTAGTCAATGACTCAACAATATGAGCTGAGATGCTTTTTGTTCTGATTCTGCGTTGGCGAAATGCTGCCCGAAAATCCAAAGATAGTCGAATTTGCCAACGATAACTTCATAAAATTGATCAACTGCGCAGAGCATGAACAGAAATTGACTTGCGACAAGCCGCAGTTTGTATGGTTTCAACATGTTGACCCCCCGAATTTTTTTGAGTGTTAGTTATCTCAAAAAATGTTTGCAGATAAAAACTTGAGTCACTCAATTGCTTTATTGATGAATTTTCAATTCCGATAAATCTTAAATGAACCTTTTTCTAGTTCTTAGCAATTCACTCGACATAAGGGGTTATATTGCTGAATTGGTACTACAATTAGGATCACATTTCAAAAATGAATAAGCTTAAGGGCAATTTTTTGGTTAGCAATAACATGGGTCATTTGCACAGAGATGCAGAATTGATAGCGCGGCTTTGCGAGAGAGATGAGAAAGCCCTGGAGCTTCTATATCAACATTACTACAGCCGGTTATTTCGATTTATCGCACGCGTTACCCGGCGAGATGAGTTTATAGACGAAGTCATCAACGATGTCATGTATGTAGTATGGGAAAAAGCTGAATCGTACAATCAACAATGTCAGCCTTCGACTTGGATTTTTGGCATTGCTTATAACAAAGCAAGGCAAGCTTTGCGTAACGCCGGAAATAATGATCAGGACTCTCTTGATGAAATGGATCTCGATAATCTAGTGTTTGAAGAGAGTAACTCTGATTTAAAGCAACTGGAAATGACCGATTGGTTAGAGCCGGCGTTGGACTCGCTTTCAGCGGATCAACGCGCGGTCATAGAATTAACCTATTTTCAAGGCTTGCATTACAGCGAAATAGCTGTATTAATGGATTGTCCTGAAAATACCGTAAAAACCCGAATGCATCATGCCCGCAAGAAGCTGGCAGTGGTTCTTAAGGATAGTAATTGAAATCAAGGCGCGCAGACTGAGTATTCAGGAGTATAAAATGAAATCGCTTCACGACAACCCTTATTCCGCACATCAGGATATTTCCCTGTTGTTGCCTTGGTATGTCAACAAAACCCTGCATGGTGCTGAAGTTGAAAAGGTAGAAAATCACATAAAAGTGTGTCTAACGTGCCGACGCGAGCTGACAAGCCTTTACCGGTTGTCCGCTGCGGTTCGACAGGACGGCCACATAGATTCAGCTGCGATGGCTTCCTTTTCCCGATTAAAAAAACGGATTCATACTGCTGATGAGAGTGATGAAGCGGAGTCGAAATCCGTCGATTTGTCTGCTCGATCTAGAGGGTATAACAAAAAATTTAACATATCATTGTCTGCCTTCGCGATGGCTGCCGTTTTAGTGCTTTCGGTGTTGTTACCCCGTTTTATTGATACGCGCAGTATTCCAACTAATGACTATCGCACGCTATCAGATACTAAAAATGTGCAAGCTAACGGTCATCATTCCTTTAGCGTAATTTTTGCCGACGGGACAGGGCGGGGCCAAATAGATAAAATGCTAGCCTCTGTGCATGGGCGTATCATTGACGGTCCAAGTGCTCAGGGTATTTACACGGTAGCTATTGATCGCAAACTTGCACCTGAAGAGGTACTAAACGTAGTTGTAGCAATGCGAAAGGATTCTCGTGTTATTTTCACTGAACCGGCATACGAAGTGCTTTCTTCAGCAAATTCTAAGGATTCAAAACAATGAAAGCCCATTCGGCTCTATTGCTTTTAATTTTAGGCATGTTTTCTGCGCCATCGCAAAGTGGCGATTTAAATTTGGGCGCGTCCGATTTATCCGCAGTATTTAATGTGGCCAATGCTGACCGTTTGCTTCTGGTAGGCTTTCCTGACAAATCCATTACCAGAGTGCAAGGAGCAGGGCCGACTTCTTATCGGCGTAGAGGCAGCTATCAAAGTTCAACCTGGAGTCAACGGATTACAAATCAAATAGCCGGGGATTACCAGCTTCAGAAACTCACTGAATGGCCTATGTCTGAAGTGGGTGTGCATTGCGCTGTTTATCAAATACCTGCTGGAGCGTCAGTACCGGAAACTGTCCAGAGATTATCACGGGATTCGCGCATCACTGTTGTTCAAAACATGCACCTATTTAAAACCAGAGGCCATCAATACAACGACCCCTATTTTAAATTGCAAACCAATCTGCAACAGATGCAAATTGGCCAAGTGCATGGCAAGACAACCGGTCGGAATGTCACCATCGCTATGATTGATACGGGTGTTGATTTGAAACATCCTGATTTGGTTGATCAAATTGCGCAAAACGAAAATCTGGCCTCAGATATCTCTGCAGATTTTTCAAATGACAAACACGGCACGGCTGTCGCGGGCGTTATGGTGGCTCGCAAGGATAATGGCACAGGGATCATTGGTTTGGCGCCTGATGCTAAACTGATTGCCTTGAAAGCGTGTTGGCCATCTCAAATTGATTCTATTGAAGCGGTTTGTAACAGTTTTACTTTAGCTTTAGCCGTTAATACTGCAATGAAAACCGGGGCGAAAATTCTGAACATGAGTTTGACTGGCCCACATGATGCTTTTCTAGAGTTGCTTTTGAACAAGGCTATGGAGAAAGGTATCATCGTTGTTGCCGCCGATACCGGATCGGAAAATAAAGATGAAAACTTTCCTGCTTCTTTGAAGGATGTTATCTCGGTGCAGTCATTAAGGCAGGCCAGCGCTGAGCACAAAGTGTTGCTTGATACAATTACTGCGCCTGGCGAAAAAATACTGACAACATTACCACACGGCACTTACGATTTTATATCCGGTAGTTCTATTGCTGCCGCTGAGGTATCTGGGATTATTGCCTTGTTGCTAGAGCTGAAACCGGATCTTAACTTTACTGAAGCCAAATCAATATTACAAAAATCCGGATTACAGGCAACTAATGTTACTTTCTCAGGGATCAACGCAAATAAGGCGGTAGCGTTGCTGTGCGGCACTATATCTTGTCCTCAGGAAGCATTGAGTTTTGCGTGGAGCAAATCGTCGGGAGGTTAAGCGGTTAAAGAGATACGGCTGTTTAGTTTTATCAAAAGTGACAAAAACAGTCTAAATGGGTAATGATGTGTCTAATCAACCCATTTCAAGCGAAACATAAATGAAAGATCAGCCATTCACTTTTGACCAGATTCACATTGAAGTGGCGCGTAACGCTACTGATGATTTCAACCTATTTCATGATAAGCATAAATGGTTGCAAGTCACCCATAATCCGTTTAAAGGCCCTATTGTTTTGGGTTATCAACTCAATACCCTGATTGAATATCAGATGCGTTTGTACCGAGAGGCTCAGCATGAGGACCGGATCATTGCCGAAAATAATCTGCGGTTTAGTAACTATCAACTGACTTTTGTCAATGCTGTTCGTCCGCGGGTGCCGGTTTATCTGGACATTAAAAAAACTCTCATCAAAACCATCCCCACCCTGACTTTGGGTAATCGTATTTCTATGAAGTCTGACGGTAACACCGTTTTGTTAGGTTTTAAAAAGGAGACTCAAGACCCGCTATTTTTGCCTAAAACGAAGCTTAATGATTTACCCGATCTTAACGAAATTCCAGACTGTTCAAGCGTTCCGGGTACGGACTATTTTCTCAAACGCAAGTTTATGAACAATGGATCCGTTAAAAACTTTCTGTCGGGGTCTTTAGCGGAGCAATCCGATTATTTTGATGAGTTAGCGCATGTTGCGCATTATCCGGAAATATTTCCCTGCAGCCTGACATCAGGAGCTCTGTTGGAAAAAGCCCAACTGGAAAATCATAACTTTAAACTTAATCCCATGGTTTACACCTCTCATGAAATTTCAGTAGATCGACAGCATTTAAAGCAACTTAAAAACAATGATAAGTTGCATATTCTGGTTCAACAGCTTCCTGAGTCCAGAGAAAATACCTTAAACCAAACCAATATTCTGTTAAGAACGTACCATTGTTTCGGCTTACTGCAAAATAATGACGTACTATTTAGAATGACTATGAATCTGGTGCCTTTGGAAGAGATACTCAAAAACCTCAGGCAGAAGTGATTTTTTAAATCAGCGTAATGGCTCTTCGGCCTTTATTTTGACTGTAAGTTAGTAATACGCTACTCAATATTCTGAATTTGTTCGCGCATTTGTTCAATCAACACTTTCAGCTCGATCGATATTTGGGTCATTTCTTTGTCTGCTGATTTTGAGCCTAAAGTATTGGCTTCTCTGTTGAGTTCCTGCATCAAAAAATCCAGACGTCGACCTACCGGTTCGTTTTGCTTCAATACCCTTAAGACTTCTGTAATGTGGGTATTTAAGCGATCCAGTTCTTCTGTGATGTCCAATTTTTGCGCCAGAAAAACCAGCTCTTGTTCCAGTCGATCGAAATTAGGATCGGTAACCAGTTCGGTAATACGATCTTTCAGTTTTTGCCTAATGAGTCGCAGGACTTCCGGCATGCGCTCACTAGCTTGCGACACAAAACTTTGCATTTTTTGGCATCGTTCTTCAATTAAAATTTGCAACTGGGTACCTTCTCTTTCCCGTACGGCAATGAGTTGTGTCAATGTTCCCCGCACTAAACTATTAATCTGTTGATTTAATTGCTCTTTGTCGGCCTCCGGTTCTTGCTGGATACCGGGAAAAGCAAGTATGTCCAATGCAGAGAAGGCCAGTGATGCCGACATATGTTGCTCTATAGAATCAGTTGCGGCTAATAAAGCTTTGACCGCCTCGTCATTGATGAGAAAGGTTTGTCCATCTTTGCTGGGTTTTTTATAACTCAAGGTACATTCAAGTTTGCCGCGGTTTATGCTCGCTGCGATGGCGGATCGAATCTGAGCTTCAACAAATCGCCAGCGCTCAGGTATTTTGAGGGAAATGTCGCAATAGCGGTGATTGACCGAGCGGAGTTCGCAAGTAATGGTCAGATTACTGATTTCCGTTTCATTGCTAGCAAACGCAGTCATGCTTTTAATCATCTTATACCTATACAATTCATAATCTTGGGCTAAACTTCCATAAACGTCGGACTACCAACTCAATTAGTAATGTCAGAGCGCTTTCATCAGAAAACATCACAACCAGAGAGCTATCTTCAATCAGGCACTATTATAGATCAATACATGATTGAGCGTGAGTTAGCCCATGGCGGCTTTAGTTCTGTGTATTTAGCCAGACAAACGGCAGATCAGATTCAAGTCGCCATTAAAGAGTATTTACCCCGTAAACTAGCCCACAGAATCGAAAACAATGCAGTCGTTGCCAAGAATGAGGAAGTAAAAAGCCTATTTCGACAAGGACGGACTTTATTTTTCGAAGAAGCTAAGGTACTGGCTACTCTAAAGCATCCCAATATCGTGCAAGTCGTTAGCTTTTTTGAGGCAAACTCTACTGTTTACATGGTGATGAACTACGATTACGGCGTGGTGTTGGAAAAAACCATAAGAAAAAACATGCTGATGATGACAGAGCCTGTATTTTTGGCGATATTTGACTCTTTACTTCGCGGTATCGCTCATATTCATCGACACAACTTTGTACATCTTGATATCAAACCCGGCAATATTTTAGTTCGTCCGGGCAATGATGCCTTGCTACTTGATTTTGGCGCAATTCAAAAATTTCCCGATTCGCATTTAAGCAAATTAAGCAAAGTGTTAACCAAGGGTTTTTCGCCCATTGAGCAGTATAATATAACTGCACAACTGGGGCCTTGGACGGACATCTATGCGATTGGAGCGACTATGCGTTTTTGTCTTGAAGGCAAAATTCCGCTTGCTTCGCCGGAGCGAATTCAGAATGATACCCTAGTACCAGCCGTGAAAGCTTTTAAACGCAAACTACCTGGGTATTTATTGGAGGCCATTGATTGGGCCATGGCTTTGCAGCCAAAAGATCGCCCGCAATCAATAACAGAGTTTCAACAGGTGTTGTCCACATCTGAGCCTAAATTGAAAGCCCAATAAAAGTCAGTTCGGTTATACTGCTCGGTTTTCATTTAGCGGAACACTCATGAGACCAAGCGGACGTAACCCAGACCAATTAAGAGATATAAAATTTACCTGCGGCTATACCAAACATGCCGAAGGCTCTGTCTTGGTCGAATTTGGGGATACCCGAGTGCTTTGCAATGCCAGTGTCGACAAAAGTGTGCCCCGTTTTCTGAAAGGCAAAGGTGAGGGTTGGGTGACTGCGGAATATGGAATGTTGCCGCGTTCAACCCACAGCCGCATGGGCCGAGAAGCCAGTTACGGTAAGCAAGGTGGTCGAACCTTGGAAATTCAACGTTTAATTGGCCGTTCTTTGCGAGCAGCAGTAGATTTAAAGGCACTAGGAGAACACACCATCACTATCGATTGCGATGTATTGCAAGCTGATGGCGGCACTCGCACTGCTTCAATTACTGGTGGTTTTGTGGCGTTGACATTAGCTATCCAAAAAATGTTGAGTAGAAAACTGATTAAAACTAACCCGTTACATGGACAGATAGCGTCGGTTTCTGTGGGTATTTACAACGGTGTACCCGTACTAGATTTGGATTATGCCGAGGATAGCAATGCCGAAACCGATATGAACGTGGTCATGAATGAAGCCTCGGCTTTTATTGAGGTGCAAGGTACAGCAGAAGGGCATGCATTTAGGAAAGAGGAATTGGATGCCATGTTGGAGCTAGCTAATCATGGTATTCAGCAATTAATCAATAAACAGCAGCAAGCACTGGAAGCCGTTCTCTCCAAATAATCAGAATCTTAGATGTCTTTCTTTAAATCCCAACAAATTGTTTTAGCCAGCGGAAATCCAGGCAAAATTGGAGAAATACAGGCGTTGCTTGTAGATCATCCCATTGTTGCACAATCGGCCTTTAACGTGCCGGAAGCACAAGAAACCGGTAGTACATTTGTAGAAAATGCCATCATTAAAGCTAGAAATGCTGCTTTGCATTGCAGCCTGCCGGCTATTGCCGATGACTCCGGTTTAGTTGTTGATGCGTTATCCGGCGCTCCGGGGGTGATTTCAGCACGATATGCCGGTGTCGGCGCCAGCGATCAAGCTAATCTACAGAAAGTGTTGGACGAACTTAAAGGTATTCCCGATCAGCAACGCACAGCCCGGTTTATTTGTGTGATGGTGTTTATGGAGCGTGCCAATGATCCAACACCGTTGATTGCTCAAGGCGTTTGGGAAGGTCAAATCTTACGCCGACCGACAGGTGAAAACGGTTTTGGGTACGATCCGATTTTTTGGGTGCCGGAGCAACAATGCACATCCGCACAATTAACGGCCGCGGTTAAAAACTCGTTAAGCCACCGAGCACAAGCGCTTAAGCAGCTGACTGAATTAATAAGAACCAAATAGCATTTACACAATGGTGTCAATTCAACCCATTTTTGCGATTGCTGAACAGTTTGCCCATTCGGTCACCAGCGTAAAACCTTTGGGTAATGGTTTAATTAACGATACCTATTTGGTAATAACGCCGAAATATTCATTTGTTTTGCAGAAAATAAATCACCGGGTTTTTCCAAAGCCGGAACTGATTATGGCAAACTTAGCCTGCCTCAATCAGCATGTCCTGCAAAAAAACGACTTGTCAGCCAAGCTTATCATTCCTGATCTAAGGCAAACCTGTAAGGGTTTTAATTTTTACCTGGATGAACAATGCGACTACTGGCGAGCTTTAAGCTTTATCGATAACAGCGAAAGTCTGGAAACCCCCAGAACCTTCGCCGATGCACAGCAAGTCGGTTCGGCTTTAGGATGCTTTCATACACTGATTAGTGATCTTGATCCTGAGCTTTTGCATGACACCTTGCCGGGTTTCCATATTACACCGAGCTATCTGTCGCATTATCTGCAAGTAATCAACCAACTTCAGAAGCTGCCAACCAATCCGGACAGCCAATACTGCGCCACATTTATCAGTCACTTTAAATCCATCGCGGAAGAGCTGGAAGTTGCCAAACAACAAGGATTACTGCCAACGCGCATCATCCATGGCGACCCAAAACTCAACAATTTTCTATTCGATCGGTACAGCCAAAAAATCATTAGCCTGATTGATCTGGATACCGTCAAGCCTGGGTTGGTGCATTACGATATTGGCGATTGCTTACGCTCTTGCTGCCATAATTTGGCCAACGATCAGTTTGATTTAACGCTGTGCGAAGCGATTTTAAGCAGTTACTTATCTGAGGTTGGTACTTTTTTTAACGAGTACGATTACCACTATTTATACTCAGCTATTCGCTTGATCCCATTTGAACTCGGCTTGCGCTTTTATACCGACTATCTGGAGGGCAATCGTTATTTTAAAGTGACTGAGCCGGAGCAAAATTGTCAGCGTGCCGCGCAGCAATTTCGTTTGTGTGCAAACATCATGGCGCAAGAAAAAGCAATTCAAGCTTTAATTGATCGCTTAAAAAACCCGATGGAAAATGTTTAATCACAGCATTCCCGATCTGGTTAATAAATTTCCCAACGCTGGCGAAGTGGTTTGGATTGGAGTCAGGCCAGAGCGTGGCGTAGCAATGGTACAAGTTAATGAAGTAATGGCCGATCAGCGTCATGGTTTAATCGGGGATCGTTATCACGGTAGTAGCGGCAAACGCCAAATCACATTAATCCAGTGGGAGCATCTGGCTGTGTTGGCATCCCTCGCTGGGCTTACTGTACGCCCGGACCTATTACGCCGAAATATCGCCATTAAAGGTGTCAATTTATTGGCATTGAAAAATCAACAATTCCAAATCGGTGATGCACTTTTGCAATACACTGGCTTATGCCAGCCCTGTTCCAAAATGGAAAACGTGTTGGGCGTTGGCGGCTACAATGCTATGCGCGGACACGGCGGTATCACAGCACAAGTTTTGCGTGGTGGAGTAATCCGAATTACCGATCAGCTGACTGTTACGCCTGAGGGCGCGTCGGTTTGCTAAATGCTGTGGCTAAAGAAAAGCGTAATGTGCTGATCGGTTTTGGCTTGGTCTTGTTGGGTGCCTTAGGATTTTCCGCCAAATCGATTATCATTAAATTAGCGTACGCCGATAGTGTCCATATTGATGCCATATCCTTATTGGCTTTACGTATGTTGTTTGCATTGCCATTGTTTCTGCTGGTCACTATCTGGCATCAAAAAACCTCGTCAGCCAATGCCTTAACCGGCAAGCAGTGGCTGGTTATTATTGTTTTAGGCTTACTGGGTTATTACATCGCCAGTTATCTGGATTTCATCGGTTTACAATACATTTCCGCCGGTCTGGAGCGAGTTATCCTGTTTTTATATCCGACTTTTGTAGTGCTGTTTTCCGCTGTCGCCCATAAACGCAAAATAACCCTGCGCGAAATTGTGGCGTTGTTGTTAAGTTACGCCGGCATGATGATGGTGTTTGTTGAGCATCTATCACTTGAATCGTCTGGCTTGTGGTTGGGTGCATCATTGGTGTTAGCCAGTGCCATCAGCTTTGCCTGTTTTACCATGGGCAGTGGTGTGATGACCCAACGCATCGGCTCAGCCCGGTTTACCGCTTACACGATGACTGTCGCCAGTCTAGCCACGTTAGCCCATTTTGCAGTTGTGCACGGCATGGCGCTCAGTGGTTTTCCGACTAAAGTCTACACGCTGGCCTTAATTATGGCGGTATTCTCCACCGTATTGCCGGCGTTCTTTATGAATGCGGGTATTAGGCGAATTGGCGCAGGATCGGCATCAATTATCAGTACCACCGGGCCAATCGCAACCTTAGTGCTGGCGTACTTTGTACTTGATGAAGCGATTTCTTTACTGCAGGTGGCAGGGACATTGTTTGTGTTGGCGGGTGTTTACGTGGTGGGGAGGGTTAAGAGATGACTTGTCACATTCTTTTATACTTTAGCGCTAGAGCTTATAACTGGCTGTAAGGCGGGTTTAAATTAGAATCGACAGCCAAGAATTTGTTCGCAAAACAATGCTACTCCATGTTCAGCTATACTCGGGTTATTAATAAAATAGTATTAGCGTAAGATTAAGTTCTTTTATAGATCCCATTTTAGTCAGAAGTTTCGGAGGAACCTTTGGAAAAGTCTTGGAAAGAAGCAATAAAAAAAGTGCTCGCAGAGTCGGAGATACCGCTGCACTATACAGAAATTTCGGAACAAATCTTAACTCGTAACTATTACGAGACGGACGGAGCAACCCCGGCGGCAACAGTAAATGCACAACTGGCTTCGTCGATAAAACATGACGGGGAGAAATCGCCATTTATACGAGTTGGCAAAGGTATTTTTGCGCTCAAAAGATCATTAATAGTTTCTGCACCAATTCCAACTTCTAAACAAGAGATATTGCAAACTCTTACCGAACCGGACGTTGAATCATCCGACTCAATTATCCGTTCGTTCGGCATGTATTGGCAGCGCGATCTTGTAGTGTGGCGTAATGATCCAAAAATGTATGGAAAACAGCAAGCTCTTGCTAAGCCAGTCGATTTTGGAAAACAGAAAGGTATTTACATTTTATATGACCACCACACTGTGGTGTACGTCGGGCGTTCGATTGATCGGCCGCTGGGCAAACGTCTTTTTGAACACACTGTTGACCGTCTTGGTAGCCGTTGGAATCGGTTATCATGGTTCGGCTTACTTGACGTGACTCAAGAAGGCAACCTTCGAGAAACACCTCTAAATACATCGCTTGCCAGTCTTGTCGCAACACTTGAAGCGTTACTTATCGAGGCGCTAGAGCCGCCCCAGAACAGAAAACGGGGCGATGATTTTTCCGCTATTGAATACATTCAGGATATTGACCCAGAACTGAAGGAAAGAGAAATTCAAAATACGCTGAGATCTATTGAACAAAAAATGAGGGGTGGGTCGTAATAGAATCAATCTAAGCGCCTAGGCTCAGCTCCATATAACAAAGTCCGGAAAACTGGATTCAATATACTTGGTTTTGGTTATTGCACCCTCCAAACGAATATCTCTATGGGTTTACCGGTTTTGTTGGGCCTGATAATTTTTTTGAGTTTTGGCTGTTTCGAAAAATCAATGGCTTTTCATTATCGGATAAAGCGGTTTTTGCCGCTGACCCAATAGCTTCTTCAATGACGCCGTGATTAGGTGATTTGCTGCATACGGGGTCGGTGTTGTACATGTCGCCAGTGAGTAGATAGGCTTGACAACGGCAGCCACCAAAGTCTTTTTCTTTTTCATCACAGCTTTTGCAAGGTTCTTGCATCCATTCAAAGCCACGGAAAAAATTGAAGGTTTTCGAATCATGCCAGATTTCTTCAACACTAAAATCTTTCACATTCGGGCAATCTAGACCCGGCAGTTCACGTGCTGAATGACAAGGTAAAGCCACGCCATCCGGGGCGATAGTCAGAAAGGTGGTGCCCCAGCCGTTCATACAGGCTTTGGGGCGGTCTTCATATAAATCCGGCACCACATAATAAATTTTCATTTTACCGGCGACTTTTTCTTTAAACGCTTGCGCAATCTTTTCGCCTTGCTCAAATTGCGCTTTGGTCGGCAATAACAAGTCGCGATTGGCATGTGCCCAGCCATAGTACTGGGTATTGGCCAACTCCAGATAATCCGCGCCCAGTTCTTCGGCCATGGCCAGAATTTCCGGCATTTGATGAATGTTTTCGCGATGAATGACGACGCATAACACCATTGGATAGCCATGCTTTTTGACTAAATGGGCAACGGCCTTTTTGTGTTCAAATGAGGCTGTACCGGCGATATGGTCGTTTAACTCCTGAGTGCTGGCTTGGATGCTGACTTGAATATGATCCAGTCCAGCTTCTTTAAGCTGGACGATTTTCTCTTCAGTCAAGCCATAGCCGGAGGTAATTAAATTGGAGTAATAGCCTAAGTCTCTGGCGTGTTTAACCAATTCAGTTAAATCTTTGCGCGTTAACGGCTCGCCTCCGGAAAAGCCTAATTGTACCGCACCCATTTTTCTGGCTTGACTGAGTACACGTTTCCAATCGTCAGTACTTAATTCTGATTGGTACTTAGCATAGTCAATCGGGTTGGAGCAATACGGGCATTGCAATGGACAGGCATAGGTAAGTTCTGCCAGCAACCAGCGAGGCGGTGTAATCGATTTATTGTTGGATCCAGCCATTTTTTAATGCGACCTCTAGAAAAGCGGTAATGTCGTTGGTTAGGCCGGTGGTAGCAAATTTTTCTTCCAATGTGGAGACGATTTGCGCCAAGTTACGAGTGCCGTCGCAACATTTTAAAATTTCCGCAGAGCTTTGGTTTAGCTCGACCATGCCTTCCGGATACAGGATAACATCTTTTTGCTGGGCTTCTTCCCATTGCAAGCGATGTAGTGGTGAGAATTTAATAGGTTGGGTTGGGTGAAGTGCCATTCTAATGATCAAATTGTTGTGAAAATGTTTAAAGAAAATGGATTTTAACTCTTACACGTATAGTATCGTCATGTTGGCGGTGTGTTTCTGGATCGAATCTTATTAGTCTGACTATATGTTATCCCATGCTGATTGCCAATTGTCGAGAGCCATTTTCGCTCTTACCCCAAATATAAATTCAGCAAGGCTGTGCTTTTGTTTGCTTCACATTAAGCTTCGCCTCATTGCTTCTTCGTGGTATAAAAAGCGCTGTTCAAATAAAGTATAAAATTTACCTCTGCATGGAAAACCTGATCTCCCTTTGGCAAAGTACCGGCCTGTATAACTTTAGTAGTGGCCAAGCATTTATGATGCTGATCGGCTTTTTGCTGTTGTTTTTGGCCATTAAGAAGAATTTTGAACCACTGCTACTTCTGCCGATTGGCTTTGGCGCGATTCTAAGTAACATTCCGGTGGCTGGTATATCCGAAGAGGGTGGTTTGCTGTATTACCTTTATTACGGTATCAAGCTTGGTATTTTTCCGTTGCTGATTTTTATGGGCGTAGGGGCCATGACTGATTTCGGCCCCATGTTGGCCAACCCGAAAACCCTACTTTTAGGCGCAGCTGCGCAGTTTGGTATTTTTGCTTCTTTGCTAGGTGCTTTAGCCCTGAATGCTATACCCGGTCTGGAATTCAGTCTAAAAGATGCTGCAGCTATCGGCATTATTGGTGGCGCAGATGGACCTACCGCTATCTACGTTGCCTCCAAGCTCGCACCTGATTTGCTTGGAGCTATCGCCGTAGCTGCCTATTCCTACATGGCGTTAGTTCCGCTGATACAGCCGCCAATAATGAGAGCTCTGACGACCGAGGACGAGCGAAAAATTGAAATGCAACAACTACGTACGGTCGGTAAAACTGAAAAAATCGCTTTCCCACTAATGCTGCTCCTGCTAACCATCTTGCTGTTGCCATCGGCTACACCGCTAGTTGGCATGTTCGCTTTTGGTAATTTGATGCAGACTTGTGGCGTGGTTGAGCGACTAAGTCAAACTGCGCAAAACGAACTGATTAACATCGTTACTATTTTTCTGGGTCTATCGGTGGGTTCTAAGCTCAGTGCAGATGCTTTTTTACAAGTCAAAACTTTGGGTATTCTGGGTTTAGGCGCGATTGCTTTTGCAATCGGTACTGCGGCAGGAGTCATTATGGCTAAAGTCATGAACAAATTTAGCAGTACGCCGATCAACCCACTAATTGGTGCGGCCGGCGTATCTGCAGTACCTATGGCGGCGCGAGTTGCTAATAAATTGGGCTTGGAAAGTAATCCGCATAATTTTCTGCTCATGCATGCTATGGGACCAAATGTAGCAGGAGTTATAGGGTCTGCTGTGGCAGCTGGGGTGTTGTTGAGTTTAGTGAAATAATCTCATTAATTAACCTGAGTTTTTTATCCAGAACCCAGGTTAATTTATTGATTTGAAATGATTAATCAGATCGATGCTGCCTTCTGGATTAGTCATACTCCCATGTCACTTGGTTTATATAAATCTGCTCCGTTTTGCCATTGAAAGCAGTCCCATCAAACCGGCACCAAATAGCCATACTGCCTGGGGAAGTGGTACTGCGGAAATATAGGCATTGGTTTTTGCCATGGCATTAAAGGAAAACTCCTGACCATCCTGCACTACCAAACCAAGGGTGAGCACTCCCTCCCTGAAATCCGAACCCGGGTGCCATTGTCCAACGGTGACATTATCTTCGCTACTAAAAATTTCGCTAGTCGGTGTAAAGGGCTTAACAACAAAACTGACAGTCGCTTGACTGCTGGACGGATCAATCGTTTCAGAAGTATCTGGCGTACTTGCCTCTAGTTTGTAAGCCACTGAGAAAACCAATACACCATTCCCTGAAACACTAAAGAGGCTACTCCTTTGCACATCACCAAATGCGCTACTTTCATCGCTTCCTATATCGTAAGAATGGCTACGTAATAAATCGGCGTTCACATCGCTACTTGCACGGGTTGTTGTGTTACCAGCATTCCTGACAAGTGCTGAATTCCAGTCACTGACATCAAAAGATTGAAAATCGTCCGGATACAGGGTGCTAGCAGATAAGGCGGTTAACTGCGATGGCGTATTCCAGATTATTGTGGGTAATGGAGCTCCGCCGGATGCATAGCCGGTTACCGAAAACGTACTCCAGTCAATGGTTGCCTCCGCTGTGCCAGGCGAACTCACTGCTGCCTGAGTGCTTCCCATCGCTAAGCTAGCGATAACTGCAACAGCGACTAAGTGTTTTGTCTTCATAGTTATTACCTCGATAATAGAATCAGATTAAGCGTAAGGTTTACAGGTTACGCCACAGGCATCCTGAATGATTAAAAAAGCACACAGAGTATGCCGCCAGCACAATCAACACGGGCTACGAAACCATCAGTTACTGTTGATGTCTCGTCCAATTTATCTAAATGATTTTTGTGCAATGTGGATTAAGCATGATGCGTGCCATTGATTATATTGATTCATGTCTTAAATTCTATGCCAATGATTTATAGTGAAAAATCTATTTGATATGTGTTTGACTTCTTTGATAAATAGCTCTGCCAGAGCGATTTGTTAATCGAAAAGGGATCTTTAAATAAATATCGGTACATACCCCGATAAGCTTGGCGAGTAATCTTAGTATATGATTTATAAATGAAAAATCGTTGGTAGAGTGGTGGGCTGCAATTTTTAATGTGCCTTAAAAGATTTGAAAAATGTGTCATTTGACACAGTTAGAGTGTGTCAAATGGCGCACTTTTTTACAGACCTTGTATTTCGTGGTCTCTAGAGTGACTGAAAATACAAAGTTGTGTCATATGCCACACTTTTTTGAAAATGATAATTTCTTGTGGATGCTGTACTGAGAATGAACACATGAATTGACCCCTTGATAAATCCCCTGAGATTTTTTAAATACAGTGAAAGACCAGCCAACAAGAGTCATTGTTTTTCATACCGTAAAATCGGCGGTTTACCTTAATAAATCGGTAACAAGCGCATCCTTTCTTGCTATGGCTTTCTATTAAGGGATAATTTGTTCTATCCCGACTGCAAGCAGCAGGACAATACTAGAGTTGCCCGGCCTGATGCTTAAATCAGTCAGGTAGAAATAGCTCTCGACCGACAGGTTAAACATATTAACGATAGGATTAGTTATGTCTCAAATGAGTAAAGTGATTGCGTCAACCATGGTCGGCAATGGTCTAGAATGGTATGACTATGCGTTGTACGGCACATTTACTGCTTTAATCAGCAAACATTTTTTCCCACCAGGTGACGAGGCTGTCGCTTTAATTGCTACGTTTGGCATTTTTGCGGTTGGTTTTTTGATGCGGCCTTTAGGGGCCATGTTTTTTGGTTATATTGGTGACAAATTCGGTCGGAAAAATGCGTTGGCCTTATCCATCTTGTTAATGGCTTTTCCTACTGCCTGCATTGGTTTATTGCCAACTTATCAAGCCATCGGTATTTGGGCGCCGATTCTGTTAACCCTCATCCGGCTGGTGCAAGGCATTGCGGTTGGCGGTGAGTTTGGCGGCTCCATAGTGTATCTGGTTGAGCATGCCTCGGAAAAAAATAGAAATTTTATTGGTAGCTTGTCCATGTTAAGCATGTTAATTGGCCTACTGAGTGGTGCCATGATAGCAACCGCTTTGGCGGAATTTATGCCCGCTGAAGACTTCGATAATTATGGCTGGCGAATACCGTTTATTCTGGGTTTTCTTATCGGCATTGTCGGCTTGTATATCCGTTCCAAACTGGACGAAAGCCCTGCATTTGTTGAAGCTAAAGACGCCGGCCATACGTCAGAAGCGCCGGTTAAAGACGCTGTGCAAAAAAACTACAAAGAAATTTTATTGGGTATTGGTATTTACTTGGCGGTAACCATTCCGTTTTATATACAGACAGTTTTTATGCCTAGTTTTATGGTTAAGTTTTTACACTTTTCTACTGCGGATGCCTTATTAATATTTTCAATCAGCCTCATTACTATGATGATAGTAGCGCCTGTTTCTGCGATTTTAGCGGATAAAAAAGATCGCGAAACATTGCTACAAATTACCCTCGTTCTGTATTTGCTATTTGCCATTCCCTACATTTATCTGCTCGATTTTGAGATTTTTACCTTTGCTCTGGTTTCGCAAATTGTTTTTTCAATTATTCTAGGCACTTACATTGCCCCTATCCCAACGCTGGTTGTGGAGTTATTTCCTACCAAAACC
Source organism: Methylococcales bacterium (assembly GCA_965247565.1). Lineage (GTDB taxonomy): Bacteria > Pseudomonadota > Gammaproteobacteria > Methylococcales > Methylomonadaceae > CBDFHF01. Next base: position 1,007,893 of record CBDFHF010000003.1, read on the forward strand.
CGTTATACCGGCATGTCTTTAGCTTGCAATCTGGCTGCTGCTATCTTTGGCGGTACCGCGCCTATTTTGGTGACCAAAATGATTACTGCAACAGATTCGCATTTGCCAATTGCGTTTTATATTATTGCGGCCTCACTGCTATCCTTTATCTGTGTCGGCTTGGTAAAGAGGCGCAGGCAACGTGGTTTGTTATATCTTCACCCCGAATCAAAAGTAAGCACCTCGTCTTGATGGTTCAAAAAATCATTTGCCACGAAAACTTATAACCTTCGTGATTTAAAAAACTGATTTCTAAACATCGCAACCTGAACCGTCCAAGCTATGTTTACCAAAGGAAGGTAGACATAGCATTACCTGTTTTCATGGCTATAATTAAAAATCCAGTAAACACCTAATGCATAAATCTTGGCAACCCTCTATCCCCCGATATATCTAGGATCCCCTGGTGAAGATATTAGTATAAGAGATCTTCAGGAGATAGTGTTGCGGTTTAAAAAACTGCATGATCAAAAAGTACGACAAGTACAGAGTTTTCTAGAGCCGAGACAACGCAGTTTTTTGGATCTATTAGCGTTGTTGTTTCACTACAATTTGCCCTTATTACCCGGCTTTATCTCCACCACGACGCCGTCTGGCATTCAGGACTACATGCCAGACGGTGCAGCCCTCAGAGCGGCTCAGTTACATAGCAAAAATTTTCAGTTGCCGGTAAAAGATATTCAGACTTTCCCTATCGAAGGTCTCTATTTAATGGGTAGCGTAGGCAGTATCGCCTTTTCTAAAAACAGCGACATCGACATTTGGCTATGTCATCAATCTGATTTGTCTGAGGAGCAACTGATTGAGTTACAGAAAAAAGCTACCGCTATAGAATCCTGGGCGACATCATTAGGTTTGGAAGTGCATTTTTTTCTTATGGACAGCAAGCGGTTTTTGCTTGGTGAGGATGCGCCGTTATCGTCTGAAAGCAGCGGTAAAACTCAGCATTACCTATTGCTTGAAGAGTTTTACCGCACTGCTATTTATATCGCCGGAAAAAGTCCTGCATGGTGGCTAATACCGCCACATGAGGAACAACATTACTCGAAATATATTCAGCATTTGCAAGCAAACCGCTTTGTCTTCGAAAGTGAACTCATTAACTTCGGCGGATTTGAAGCAGTACCGGCTGAAGAGTTCGTTAGCGCTACCTTATGGCATATTTATAAATCATTGAGTTCCCCCCATAAGTCTTTATTAAAGTTGCTGTTGATGGAATGCTATGCCAGCGAGTATCCCAATACCGAATGGTTATGCCAGGATATAAAACGAGCTGTTTATCAGGGTGATTTTGCTATCGCCGATCTTGATCCGTATTCCTTGATCTATAAAAAAGTTGAGGCTTATTTACAGAAAAAACAAAGCCATGAGCGCTTGGAACTGGTTAGGCAATGCTTTTACATTAAGGTAATGGGCTCAAGTACCACCGCTATGGACAGTCAAACTAGATTAGCTAGAGAGCAGTATCTTGCCAATTTAGCCAAATTATGGCGATGGCCGCCAGTAACGTTGAACAATCTAAAAAAAAATCAGTTTTGGAACATTAAAAAAGCTACTCAAGAACATACCATTATCCTCAAACAATTAACGCATTGTTACCAAATTATAATGCGATTTGCCAATGCCCATATTCCGCAAAATCGACCTGCAAATAATGATTTGAAGTTGATCGATAGGAAACTACATGCTTTTCTGGAGAAAAAGCCAGGCAAAATTGAAATCATTACCACCCGGTCAGCAATCCATGCCAAAGAATCTGAGCTATCAATAGTTGAAATTGCTACCGGTTGGGCGTTATATCCTGGTCAGGTAAATCTAAAGACAGTTGGTCAGTTTGAGCAAATTAACCAGTGCTCAACATTCATCGAGATTTTGGGTTGGTTGGTGGTGAATGGTCTTTACCATAAACAACTGCAACTGCATATTTCATCGCAGACAGTCCAGCTAAACAAAGACGAGTTGCATGGCTTAACCAACGATTTAAACCAGTTTCTGATAAAAGACCTTGTTGATGAAGATTCGTTAGTCGCTTATCAACGGCCCAGAGCATTGGAACGTTCACTGCTCATTATAAATCTCGGAATACCCTTAGCGACTCGGGACGATGGCATGGTGGTGTTGAGCGAACGATCGGATCCGCTCAGTTACGGGAGAGACAAACAATGCTTGGTTGAAAGTATAGATGGCGTGATGCTATCTAACTGGGGTGAGATTACTACGGCTCAATACCAAGGTATTGAGGGCTTGTTGACATGTTTTGCTCAAATTATCAACAGCACCCGCAAGCCCTTGTCGACCAGCGATTTAACGGTTATTTGCCGGACACCGGTTCGTGCCAAAGGAATACTAGCGCGCATTCAAGTGGTTTTTGATACGCTGATCAAGCTATTTGTAAAATCCCACGACAATCAAGCTACGCGCTATATGTTGGCAGGAGCAGAGGCGTTTTATGTGTTCCAGAGATTTGATCAGGATTTGAGTTATCGCAGCCTGCCCTCGCAAGAACAGCTACTGGTAGAACTTACCCAACCTCAACATGACTTCAGCGCGGTATATTTTGATCCGGGCGTATTTGAAAACACACCGATACCCCTGATTTACAGACTGAACAAAGCCAAAATCATCCAGTTGTTTTACGCCGAAGAGAAAGGAAATATCACCGTCTATATTCTCGATGAAAAGGGTTCGCTGTTCAGTCAGCACCACCAACAAACCAATGTTCATCAGTTATTAAATCATTACACCGACTTTCTAGAAGCCATTCTTGCTCGTAATCTGTTTGAGGCGCTGCTAACGCTGGAATACTATGAAATCCAGAAAAGTCTGACAGAAGGCATGTCATGCACTCCAGTGCATTTAAATAGCACCGCTGACTCACCTAAGTTAACGTTGCGGATAGTTGGGGAAACTGTTCATAGTAGAACTAGCTATGTAGCGTATTGCAATGATCAGGAGTTTTCATCATTGCATTACGGGCATCAAGTGTTTAACGCCGTATATCAATATATTTTGCAATTTAGGACTCATAGACTCGATTATCCCGTTTACATTAGCGATATTGATTTGCCTTTAGCCGCTTTCCATGTCACCGACCAGAAACAGCTGCAAACTGTTCACTACCTAAATTACAAACAAAAAATTGAAGCGAAACTCAATTCGTAAATAAGTTGTTGTTGATGCTTTAGTAGGCGACGGTTATCGCTTTAAACAAAACAGCTTATTTTTCGGCATCTGGAGTATTCTCAGCTTCATTTATTAGCAAGGTTATAAATTCCTCGGCAGGTACAGGGGGGCTTCTCAGATAACCTTGGTATAAATCGCAACCATGTTTTTGTAAAAATTTAAGTTGTTCGAGTGTTTCAACACCTTCAGCCAACACTTTAAAACCCAGGTTGTGACCCATTGCGATGATGGCTGTGGTAATTTCCATGTCATCTTGCAGAAAAGGAATGTCGTCAATAAAGTTTTTATCGATTTTTAGCACATCTACTGGGAAGAGCTTTAAATAAGAAAGCGAAGAGTAGCCGGTGCCAAAATCATCAATTGCTAAACGGACGCCCTTTGCTCTCAAGCTATCCAGCAAATCCAGGGCATCCCAATCTGAGTCCATCAAGCCGCTTTCGGTCAGCTCCAATTCCAGACGGGCGGCAGGAAATCCGGTTTCATTTAAAACCTCGGCTACCAATGCCGGCATATCAGATTGCCTCAATTGATGAGGTGAAACGTTGACTGATAGATTCAATGCCGGCAATCCAGCTTGTATCCAGTCGTTGCCTTGACGGCAGGTTTCTCGCAACACCCACTCACCAAGCTTAGCTATTAGGCCAGTGGTTTCTGCTACTGGAATAAAACGGCTAGGTGAAATTAAGCCTTCTTCTGGGTGTTGCCAGCGTACCAATGCTTCAGCACCAATAATCAGACCGGTTTTAATATCAACTTGTGGTTGGTAGAAAATACGTAACTCATTTTGGTTGATTGCTCTGCGCAGTTGAGATTCCAATTCGATACGAGATCGAGCCGCCAGAGTTAGATCGTCCGAAAAATAAGAAAAACGATTTCGCCCTTTGCCTTTTGCCAGATAAAGTGCGGCATCGGCTTGCTGCAAAAGAATTTCCGGGGTATCGCCATGTTGTGGAAACAAGCTGATACCAATACTGACGCCAATACGAACTTCACCAATAGTGGGTAGCTCCCAGGGCTCGTTAAAGTCATTGATGATAGCTTCAGCAATTCGGGCAGCATCTTCGGGATGACTGATATCTTCGAGTAGTACGGTAAATTCATCTCCACCTAAGCGTGCGACCGTGTCGGCTTCGCGCAAGCGTGCTAAGAGCCGTTTCGCAACCAACTGCAATAACTGATCGCCTGCAAAGTGCCCGAAGCTATCATTCACATCTTTAAATCTATCCAAATCAAGCATCAAAAGCGCTAATTGCTTGTTGTCGCGTCTTGCCATTTCGATGCCGTGTCCCAGCCGGTAAAACAATAGCAGTCGATTGGGTAGCGAGGTTAATGGATCGTGATGAGCAATAAATTCCAGGTGTTCTTCAGAAGCTTTGCTTTCGGTAATATCAGCCAAAACAGTGACATAATTGCTAATTTTTCCCGCTTCGTCAGTTACGGCGCTGATGCTTTCTAATGTAGGAAAAAGCTCGCCATTTTTACGCCGATTCCAGATTTCTCCTTGCCAATGACCTTTGAGTTTTAGGCTTTCCCAAATGGCGGTATAGAAGTCCTGATCTTGTTCCCCAGAATCCAGCATACGAGGGCTTTTACCCAAGGCTTCTGCTTCACTGTAGCCGGTTATGGTGGTGAAGGCACGGTTAACCATCAAGATATTGTTCTTGGCATCAGTAACCATAAACCCTTCATTACTTTCCTCGAATACCTTGGCGGCAAGATTGAGTTGCTTTTCGGCCTTTTGAAGCTGAGTGATATCTATCAGTGTGCCCATAAATTTTCCGGGCTTACCCTGATCATCGAGCTCAGCAAAAATGGTTGGCGAGAAATAACGAATATCACCAAGAGCGGGATTACTTCTAAACTGTTTTGGTAATGTGGTTACTTCGCCTTCGGAAATTTTGGCATAGGCCGTTTCAAGGCCAACCCTGTCGGCAGGATGCACATGCTCAAGAAAGTCACTAAAGTGTGGAACATCTTCTAAGTTTTCAAAGCCGAATAGCAGGTACATCTGCTTTGACCACCATGTTTGCTTGGTGTTTGTATCGAACTCCCAACTACCCACTCCGGCTTGCTTTTCAGCCTGTTCAAGCCTCTCTAAGTAATGTTTTAAGCGTAGTTCTGACTGCTTTCGCACCGTAATGTCACGGGATACTACGATAAATCTTGGCGTTTGATTCGACTTGGTCGGCTTGCGAGAAACGGACAGTTCAAACCATACCTTGCCCTGGGGAAGCTGTAATTCAAATTGCTTGCCATAGCATCTTCCTTCCACATCAGCTACCTTCAATGCAGAAGCGATAGTTTTGACCGCATCAGAGGGTAGGACATCGGCAATGTTTTTACCGATCAATTGTTCAGTCGGCGCAGGAAGTAAATCAATTCGTGATGAATGACAGCTACAGTATTGGCCTTCTAGGTCAATCTCGAATAATAGATCAGGAATAGCATTCAGGGTATCTTGCAGTATTTGATAGGATTGTACTGGTTGAGCTGATGCTATCAGGCGTTGCATTTGCCGCCGTTGTTGCCGGATTAGCACCAAGGCGGCACACAATGCAATGCAAGCCAGAATAGCGAGTAGACTAATCCAAATCACTAGAAAAACACCTCATCTTGTGCGTTCTTGATAGCCAAGAGTAAGTCTGGATCTGCAGGCGCAATTGCTGGCAATGCACCGAAAGCGGCATTCCAAAGACAGCCAAGTTTTGTGTAGGCTGAAGGCAAGCCGAGCATGAGAAATTATTTAGGTATTTGTTGGTTGATATGCGCATCGCTGCTTTAAATATAGAGCACTTTATACAAGCTTAAACCAAATTTAAGTAAAAAAATAAGTGGCTATAGCATTTTCGGGATACGGGTATCGATTTTTTGAGTCCAAATTAGCTCTGAATTGGGTGTAAGTTTTTTAAACCAATTGTTTTTACAGTCTTTAGTAAAGTGTCTATACTTTCGGAATATGTGGGAGAAAGTTAACAATTTATGAATTCAGAACGGCGCAAGCATCCACGTTATTCCTTAAGCGGTGTAGCGGCGACGTTAACGTTTAATCATCCCGGCTTGACGCAACTCCAGGTGAATGGTGAAGTTATCGATATGAGCTGTGGTGGTATCAAAATTCATCTGGACACACCTATCATCGAAGAGCTTAGTGGACGCCAGATTCTTATTGCGCTGTCACTGCCAGAATCAGGTATACCATTGACTATTAGGGGTATTATCAAACATCAGGTTTCATCTATGGAATATGGCTTGCATTGTGACAGCCCGATCGATCAGGAATATCTGGATAAGTTTATTTTTGAATGCACCAAATCGCGTCAATAAGCCTAATGTTTTTAGCGCAAGCTAACCAGTTAAAATACCCTAGCAATGGACTACCTGCCCCAGATTTTGTTATAGTTATGCCCTTACCAATCGCCTTGACACTCGATTTATTTAAGATCTTTCACTTCCTTACTCTGGAGAAATTCTATGCCAATTAAAGTTGCAATCAATGGTTATGGTCGTATCGGACGTAATATCGTTCGTGCGTTGTATGAAGCGGGCCGTACCAATGAAATTCAAATTGTGGCAATCAATGATTTGGGCGATACCAACACGAATGCTCATTTGACTCAATATGATTCAGTGCATGGCAAATTCCCTTTCGAAGTCTCTGTTGACGGCGACTTCATCGTTATCAATGGCGACAAAATAAAAGTATTCTCCGAAAGAGATCCCTCTAAGTTACCTTGGGCAAGTTTAGGCGTTGATGTTGTGCACGAATGTACGGGCTTGTTCACCAGCAAGGCTAAAGCATCTGCTCATATTACTGCTGGCGCCAAAAAAGTCATTATTTCAGCCCCAGGCGGCAACGATGTCGACGGCACTATCGTTTTTGGTGTTAACCACAATACTTTGAAAGCATCTGATACTGTTATTTCTAACGCTTCTTGCACAACCAACTGTTTGGCACCCTTGGTTAAGCCATTGCACGATGCAATTGGCTTAGTTGCTGGTCAAATGACTACCATTCACTCATACACAAATGATCAAGTCTTGACTGACGTTTATCACAGCGATTTACGCCGTGCGCGTTCTGCAACCCAATCCATGATCCCAACGAAAACCGGCGCTGCTGCTGCAGTAGGTTTGGTGCTGCCAGAGTTAAATGGAAAATTAGATGGTTTCGCTATGCGCGTTCCAACCATCAACGTTTCCGTTGTTGATTTGACTTTCCAAGCGGCCAGAAACACTACTAAAGAAGAAATTGATCAAGTCCTTAAAGCTGCTGCTGCAGGCCCATTAAAAGGCATTTTAGAGATCAACGAAAAGCCTTTAGTTTCTACTGATTACAATCACAATCCAGCATCGTCTATTTACGAAGCTCCGCTAACAAAAGTACTCAATGGCAACTTAGTTAAAGTTCTATCCTGGTATGACAACGAATGGGGCTTCTCAAATCGTATGTTAGATACCACTGTTGCTCTAGTAAACGCGAAATAACGGATTTCAGACATAATGTTAAGAAGAACCAAAATTTTAGCAACACTTGGGCCTGCTACCGATAAGCCCGGTGTGCTTGAAGGTTTGTTTGCCGCAGGTCTTGATGTTGTTCGCATGAACTTTTCGCATGGGTCTGCTGAAGACCACATCAAGCGAGCCGAAGCGGTCCGCGCACTCAGTTTGAAAACAGGTCGACTGGTTGGTATTTTAGGAGATTTACAAGGACCTAAAATTCGTATCGCTCGTTTCAAAGATACCAAGGTTATTTTGAATGAAGGCCAAGCTTTTGCATTGGATATCAACTTTGACCCATTGGCAGGCGATAACACCCAGGTTGGAATTACTTACGAACCATTAGCTTTAGAGGTTAAACCTGGCAGCAGATTGTTACTCGATGATGGTCGGATTGTGCTGGATGTGGTTAATGTAGAAAACATGCGTGTTAACTGCACTGTTGTAGTAGGCGGTGATTTATCTAACAACAAAGGCATCAACTTAATGGGTGGCGGACTTTCCGCTGCAGCTCTTACAGAAAAAGATAAAGAAGACATTAAAACAATTGCCAAAATCAAATGTGATTATGTAGCTGTATCTTTTCCTCGTTGTGCCGAAGACCTCAATGAAGCACGCAGATTACTCGAAGCAGAGGGCTGTAATGCGGGTATCGTTGCCAAAGTTGAACGAGCTGAAGCTATTGTGCCGGAGGTAATGGACGAAATCATTCTGGCTTCTGACGCGGTAATGGTCGCTCGTGGCGACTTAGGCGTGGAAATTGGTGACGCTAACTTACCTGCGGTACAAAAAAACCTGATCAAGCGCACTCGTGAACTCAACCGTGTTGCCATTACAGCGACACAAATGATGGAGTCCATGATTGAAAACCCGATTCCCACTCGTGCAGAAGTTTTCGACGTGGCCAATGCTATCTACGATGGCACTGACGTGATTATGCTTTCAGCAGAAACGGCATCAGGCAAATACCCGATAAAAGCGGTCGAAGCGATGCATCGAATCTGTATCGAAGCGGAAAAGCAACCGGTTGTGCGCACATCCGATCACCGTATTCAGATCCAATTTGAGCGTGTTGACGAAGCTATCGCTATGTCTGCCATGTACATGGCTAACCATACAAAAATCAATGGTATCGCCGCGTTAACAGAATCGGGTTCAAGCACTTTATGGATGTCCAGAATCAGTTCAGGTATTCCAATATTTGCTTTTAGTAGCAGGCCGGAAACTTTAGGAAAAGTCGTTTTGTACCGCGGTGTTTTTCCTGTGCTTTTTACTCAAGACTTGCAAGATCACGTTGAGGTGAATAGGGAAATTGTAAACAAATTAAGGAGACGAGGTTCCGCAATAGACGGAGATACATTTATCATCACTAAAGGTGATTTGTGCGGAATACCCGGTGGAACTAATGCTTTAAAAGTAGTCACGGTTGGTCAAGGTCTGACCCCTTAAGCAATCTACCATTCACGTTTCACCTAAGCTTGCTTGGGTGAAACGTTTCTTCTATTAGTATTTTGGCTTGCTGGTAAAAGACTGGTAGTCACTTCCAGCCCAAAAAGTAATTTGGCACTATGAAAATCAGTTTTATTGCGTCGCATGGCGGTTCCTCCGCAAAGCAGATTATCGCTGCTATGCAGCAAAAAACATTGGATGCTGAACTTGGCATAATAATCACCAATAATTCAGACTCGGAAATTTTACGCTGGAGTAAAGAGCAGCAACTTCCGGTTTACCTTATCAACTCAACAACTCATTCAGATCCTGCCGCCGAAGACTTAGCCATTTTAATAGCGCTTCTAAACGCTAATACCGATCTTATTGTATTGTCAGGCTACATGAAAAAAATTGGCCAACAAACGTTAAATCAGTTCAGTGGCAAAATATTGAATATCCATCCATCCTTATTGCCAAGGCATGGTGGACATGGCATGTATGGAGACCGAGTACATGCTGCGGTATTAAAATCGGGAGATACCATTTCTGGCGCATCGGTCCATATTGTCACCGATCATTATGACGAAGGTCCTGTTCTTAATCAGACACAGGTTCCGGTTTATAAGACCGATTCTCTGGAAACCTTAAGGGCTCGTGTCCAAGCCACTGAAGCTCCCTTGTATATCGAAACGCTCAAAAAAATAGTAAATAATCCAAACTAACAACTGAAGTTTTGCGTAGACCGTTCAAAAAAGCCGGTTGGGTCAATTTAGTATTATTCGCTAAAACCATGTGCAAAGATTTTGACGACAGGGCCATAGCGGGGCGAAAACAGCAGTTGAATTATTTTTTGTGACGAAATCAGCAGTTTCTTTGCGAGGAATCAATACCTTAAATAGGGTTAAAAAATTGATTTATATAGTAAAAATAAATTTTGTTATTTTCTTTCGTGATGTATGAAGATATTTACAAAAGACAGCCTTCTATGTGCTCTTTTTAGTTTCAACTACGCTTAGTGTAAATTCGGTTTTGCACTAAGTATCAGATGACTCAAAAACAAACAGCAGTAAACATAACTGGTTCAAGCAACTCAGCTGGGCTAATGAATTTAAGCAAACAAACGATAATTAAATGTCTATTTTTATTATTGTTTTCAACAAGCGCTTTTGCTTCTTCTAGTCCTGAAATCCAGAAACTAAGGACACAAGAACTCATTACGCATGCTAGTTTCAATGGGTTGGATGATAACGCGACAACACCATTAACAAGCTCGGTCTTGGCAAATACCGTCGTGCCGATGACAGGGACTCTTACAATTACCGGATATGTTGTCAAAAATAAAAAAACATATCGATTAAAGAGTAAAAATAAAGGCAATCCCATCTGGAACGTAACTTACAAATTTGGAAAGGTAGAGGCGGAGACCGGCTTTACTCATTTTGAAATTCCCAATCAAAATAGCTATACAAGCGGCATGATTTCAAAGATTAAACATAATAAATTTAAAATTTGGAATGAAAAATCCCGCTTTATAGATTTTATAATCAGCGATATTACAGCCTGCTCATGCAATAAAAAGATATACCTCATTTACAAGCACCATGGAAGTCTTGTTAAGAAGAAAAAAACAAGAATTTTAAAAATCACTGAGCAGTCAAAATTTAAAATTGTATATCCGGATAGAGTCGAGTTTTATACATTCACTTTTAACTGGAAAAGTAAATAAGCCCTTTTTGCTGAGGCAAGCGTTTGCCCATCGCGTCCAAGATCCAGCTATCTGAATTGGCCCAAGTTAATGCCGTGTTTTTTCAGCTTGCCGTATACCGCCCTGGGCGTCAGTCCCATGGCCGCAGCGACTAGCTTTACATCGCCGCGATGGCTTTGCATCGTCTGCCTAAGGAATACTTGTTCGGCCTGAATTAGAATGTTTTGCTTGTGAGTGTTCCAGTCGATGACCTTATCGGCAACTGGTTGTTGGTCCAATTCCAGATTAGTCAATTCACTAGCTTTGCAGAACAACATACTTCGTTCTAGGGTATTTTCCAGCTCGCGCACATTACCGGGCCAGGCGTAGGCGCGGATTTGCCCCATCACCTCGCGATTAACCGACTGCACGTTTTTTGCGTATTTTTCGTTCAGGCGTTTCAGAATCAGCTGCACCAAATGTGGCAAATCTTCCGGGCGCTGCACCAACGGCGGTATCCATAGCCGCACCACGTTCAGGCGATAGAATAAATCCTGTCGAAACAAGCCCTGTTCGACGTGTTGTTCTAAAGGGTGATTACTGGCGGACACGATACGCACATCCACATACAAGGTGTGTTTGCCACCGACCCGTTCCATTTCCCCTTCCTGAATCACCCGCAGCAAACGCGTTTGTGCAGCCGGCGACAAGGCATCCACTTCGTCCAGAAACAAGGTGCCGCCCTCGGCACGCTCGAAAAAACCTTGATGCACTTCGATAGCGCCGGTAAACGCACCTTTTTCATGACCGAATAAAGCACTCTCGATTAGGCTTTCCGGAATCGCCCCGCAGTTGATCGCCACAAACGGCTTGTGACCGCGATCGCTCATGGCGTGTATGGCCCGCGCGATCAACTCCTTACCCACGCCGGTTTCACCGTTGATCAACACCGTGGCCTTGGTCGGCGCGACCACTTCCACTTGCTGCAACACTTTTTGCATCGCCGGCGATTTGGCGATGATAGCCGGGGCCGGTTTGGCGGCGTGTTGTTTGGGCAAACTCCACCAAACATTGCGCATTCGCTCTTCAATACGCGAATGCAGCGCCGCCATTTCCAGCTTATCCTGCGGTTGGTCTTCGTGGCGATACTCTAGACCTGGCTTATCGAGGGCGCTATTGCGCTGGGTGTGAATACAGACTTCACAGCCGCCATTTTGCTTGGCTATACTCTGCCGAATTTCCACCTTGGCGTAACCGAAATTACGGGCGGCGATACCGCCGAACACGCTGGAAGTCATCCGGCACAGCTCCGGAAAATTTGTCACGCCATCGCCGAACGGACAGCGACTATTTACCACGGTGATAGTCCCGGCCTCGACCGACGCCAAGGAAAAATTACCACCGATATGATTCTTCAAGGCCAGAATCAAGTCGATGTAGTCTTCATTCCTCAATTCGCCTTTGCGTTGATATTCATCCCGATAGGTCTGCTCGAAATATAGGCCGGCACTTTTGGCAATCCGCTCGATCAGCGATTCGCAATAATCGCCGCCCTCCTGCTCGCAGGCATGCATCAGCTCCAAAATGAAGGTTTGTAGGAAAAACACCGGAGAAATCTGGGAAAAATCGTGCCCGCTCATATAAACACAAGAATGAAATTTAATTTCACATATTGAAGCACAGATTCACTATTCCACCCATTTGATTTTTTAAGCAATTGATTTTCATAGGGCCGAGGCTTTTTAAATGTTGGCCCATAGATTGCAGGAACCCAAACGAAAATCGCGATAAGTGGATTTCACTGCTAGATAGAAAACTGGCTTACTATAATAATCTTTCGAGGAGACCATCATGAGTGACAACAAACCGCCATTGAACCCGCACCCATTAAGCGAATACGTCGCTTGGGCCGGCAATCGCAACCGTGAGCCGATCTTGGGCGTGTTAAAAGAGAAACTCCCCAAAGACAAAGGCCGGGTCTTGGAAATGGCCAGCGGCAGCGGCATGCATATCAATTTTTTCGCACCGCATTTCGACCACTTACACTTCCATCCGACCGACAAGGATCAGGAAGTGTTCGAAAACATCAAGAAATTAACCGGCGACCAAGGCAACGATAATATCGCCGACCCAGTACATTTGGATTTGACCGATCCCGATACCTGGTTCAACCCAGGCGACAAAGGCAGCTTCGATGCCATTTTCTGTATCAATATTTTTCAGGTGGCGCCGATTTCGATTGCCGACGGCATGATGGAATGTGCGTCGCACTTGCTTAACGACGCTGGTATTCTGTTAATTTACGGGCCTTTCAAAGTCGAAGGCAGCTTCACTACCGATTCCAACGCAGAATTTCACAGCACCCTGTCGTCATACAACGTACCGGAATGGGGTTTGAAAGATGTCGCCGATCTGAAAAAAGCCGCCGCCAACCACGGCATGGTGTTAAAAGAAATCATAGATATGCCGGCCAACAACTTTTCGTTGGTTTTCGGCCGCAGCTAAGGAGTAGACACATGAGCACATTATTAAATGAAGTGTTACAAGCCAACCGAGGCTACAGCGCCGGTTTCGACAAAGGCGATTTACCCATGCCCCCAGGCCGCCGATTTGCGATTTTGACATGCATGGATGCGCGACTGGACCCGGCAAAATACGCCGGCCTGTCCGAAGGAGATGCCCATGTGATTCGTAATGCTGGGGGCAGGGCGAGCGACGATGCGATTCGTTCTCTGGTGATTTCCTACAAACTGCTGGGTACCCGTGAATGGTTTGTGATTCATCACACCGATTGTGGCATGGAAACCTTCAACAATGAAATCATGAGCGACTTGTTGAGCAAAAGCCTGAAAACCGCCAGTGTCGATGCGACTGGCTGGCATGATAGCTGCGAAGGCCCTGGCTGTTGCGAAGGCAAATATATCAATTGGCTGACCATCAAAGATCAGGCGGAGAGTGTGTTGGAAGATGTGCTACGGATCAAATCTCATCCATTGGTACCCGCGGATATTCCGGTGTACGGGTTTATTTACGACGTCAAATCCGGGCGACTGCTGGAAGTACCCGCTGCAACCGAAGTCGGACGGGCTGGCTGATGACGACGAACAGAATGGCGCTGGTACTAGGTGTTGGTCCGATACAGGGCTTGGGCGCGGCGTTGGCCCGGCGTTTTGCGGCGGAAGGCTTGCAAGTGGTTATCGCCGGACGAAGTTCGGCGAAACTGGCCCTGGTGGTGGACGCCATCACCGACGCGGGCGGCATCGCTATCCCGGTGGTTGCTGATGCGATTGTCGAAAGTGATGTAAAACGCTTATTCGATGCGGCAACCGCGGATGGCAGGATCTTGGAAATTGCTGCTTACAATGTCGACAGCAATTTAGCCGCGCCTCTGTTAGAAACGGACCTGGCGATGTTTACCACTTTGTGGCAACAAAACAGCCTAGGCGCTTTTCTGTTCGGCCGCGAGGCCATCAAGCACATGTTGCCGCAACAACAGGGTACCTTGTTTTTCACCGGCGCCAGCGCGTCGTTACGTGCCAAACCACCGTTTACCGCGTTTGCTGTCGCCAAAGCTGCTGTGCGGGCATTGGCACAAGGCATGGCGCGGGAATTCGGACCGCAAGGTATCCATGTTGTGCATACGGTCATTGATGGTGTGATTGACGGGGAGCGCGCACATCGGCAGTTTTCCAGATTCGTCGCAACCAAAGGTTCGGATGGCTTGCTGAAGCTGGAGGCCATTGCTCAAACTTATTGGGCTATACACCAACAGCATTGCAGCGCCTGGACGCATGAACTGGATTTAAGACCTTTTAAAGAGCCATTCTGAGCATTCAAATGGCTATTCAATAACTTACTGAGATTGACTGATGAAAATATTTTTGTACGCGGAATTTCAAGTCGCTATTCCTTTCGATCAAATCGATTGGCAACCTATCAATGTCGAGATGAAGAAATTTCCGGGCTTGAAGTCGAAAACCTGGTTAAGCGGCGTTAACACTAAAACCGTCGGCGGCTTTTACGAATTCGATTCGTTAGAGAATGCCCAAAACTATATCGACGGCTTGCTGATTCCCTTTACCAAACAGGTCAACGGTAATCTGTCAGTGAAACTGTTTGATGGTGACATCACCCAAGATGCAAATATAGGGATGCTTTCTCCATTTTACCCTGTCGACTAACCAACCGATATGCCACAGCAGGTGATGGTCAAATTAAACCTTCTGCTATGGAGCATATATCGGACAAAACGAAAAAAGATATACGAATGTGGCTCGTGGGTTAACACCGGCGTCAATACTTACCGGCAAGCTTTGCAGCATCCTTACGGTTTATAAAGAAGGCCGATTATGTTTGAGTTGAAACTATGAACATACTGACATTCATAGAGGTTTGAAATGAAACGTTTTTGCCTAGCACTACTGATCACATTAAACTCTCAAAATCTGCTTGCGGAATCTCGTCTTAAAATCAGTAACTTCGGGGAAAATAGCCTTAGCGGTTGGCAACAGAAACGCTTCAAAGGTGAAACTCGTTACCAGCTAATAGAACTGGAAGGGAGAAGGGTATTGCGAGCTGACAGCCAAAACTCGGGTTCCGGTCTGTTTAAAGAGCAACACATTGATTTACAGAAAACCCCGTTCCTGAATTGGTCGTGGCGTATTGGAAACCGGTTGCTCGGGCTAAATGAACAGGATAAGGCCGGGGATGATTATGCGGCACGGGTCTATGTTGTAATACAAGGTGGCCTGGCTTTTTGGCAAACTAAAGCGGTAAATTATGTTTGGGCAAGCACAAGCGCCAAGAACACTATTTGGCCGAACGCTTTTGCGGGCGATCATGCCATGATGTTAGCACTTCGTGGTCCGGAAGCGGCTTTAAACGTCTGGCAAAATGAAAAGCGTAATGTTCGAGCCGATCTCAAGCAGTTATTAGGCGAGGACATTCTTTATATTGATGCCGTGGCGCTTATGACCGACACGGATAATCATCACGGACAAGTAACAGCGTTTTACGGGGATATTTGGTTTTCCGGGGAATAGCATCAGATTTTAAAATTTGTGCCGATTTCTCCCCGCATAAACGCAAATTAAAAAGACTTAGAAACCTTACCCTAAAAGCCAACTAAACGCGACGATCCAGTTTTCGGTAGCCGATGGCTTCGCTTAAATGGCTGACTTCTATAGTGTCGGCATTGGCTAAATCGGCAATGGTTCTCGCCAGTTTTAGAATACGGTGATAAGCCCGGTGTGATAAGCCAAATTTATCCATAGCTTGTTCCAGCAATGCGTAGCCCGGTTCTGATAGCACACAAAGTTGTTTAACTTCTTTGGCAGTGAGCACCGAATTAGCTTTGCCATTTCGCGAAATGGCTTTATTTCTTGCAGCTACCACCCGGATTCTTATTTGCTCACTGGATTCTTCACCTTGTGGCGAACCTTTGCGCAGCACTTCGTGGGAAACTCTGGGCACTTCCAAGTGCATGTCGATGCGATCCAGTAACGGCCCTGAAACTCTGGCCCGATAGCGCATAACTTGTTCTGAGCTGCAGTGGCATCTTCCGGTACTGTCGCCTAAGTAACCGCATGGGCATGGATTCATTGCTGCTATTAATTGAAACCGAGCAGGAAAATCAACTTGCCGCGCGGCGCGGGAGATCGTGATATGACCTGTTTCTAAGGGCTCACGTAATACTTCTAATACTTTGCGGTCAAATTCCGGCAATTCATCAAGAAATAACGTGCCATTATGTGCTAACGAGATTTCTCCAGGTCTTGGATTTCCACCTCCTCCGACTAGTGCTGGCGCTGAGGCAGAGTGGTGAGGGGATCTGTAAGGTGGCTGCAACCATTTTCGCACATCAAAACCCTGGTCGCTTATCGAAGCGATAGCTGCAGACTCTTGAGCTTGCTGCTCGGTGAGTGGTGGCAAAATAGTTGGTAGACGCGATGCCAGCATCGACTTGCCAGTGCCAGGTGGACCAAGCATGATTAAATTATGAGCCCCTGCCGCAGCGATTTCCAGAGCTCTTTTAACCTGATATTGACCGTGTACATCCGCAAAATCAACATCGTTAGTTGCTGTTTTTATCAATATTGGTGCACAGAATGGTTGAATTATTTTTTGACCGTGTAGATGAGCACAAACTTCTAACAAATGTGTGGCGGGAATAATCTCGACATCATTGATCAAGGCCGCTTCAGCGCTGTTCTCTTGTGGCAATATTAAGGTGCGCTGCTGGTTTCTGGTTTGAATGGCAATGGGCAGTACGCCGTTGATTGGGCGTAGTTCACCTCCCAATGACAATTCCCCCACACATTCATAGCGATCCAGTTGCGTGTTCGGAATTTGTCCAGAAGCTGCCAGAATGCCCAGAGCGATAGCCAGATCAAATCGACCACCTTCTTTGGGTAAATCGGCGGGAGCCAGATTAATAGTGATACGTTGGGCGGGAAATTCAAACCGGGAGTTTAAGATGGCACCACGCACTCGGTCTTTGCTTTCCTTGACCGCCGCTTCCGGCAAGCCAACGATGTTGAGTGCTGGCAAACCATTAGCAATGTGGACTTCAACAGTGACTAAGGGGGCATCTATACCAGAGCGTCCTCGGCTATAGGTAACCGCTAAGGCCATTGCCGATTAATCCTGATTTTCTACAGATTCGTTTTATCAAGTACCTGTTGTTCAATTTCTGACAGGCGTTTTTCCAGATCTTCTAGCTTCGTGCGAGTTTTTGCTAACACTGCCTTTTGTACCTCAAACTCTTCTCGGGTAACGAGATCCAGCTTGCCTAATGCGCTTTGTAAAATGGCGTGGAACGTTTTTTCCAGATCTTCTTTGAGAGTATTCAATCCTGGCGGTATGGCGTTAGCCAAGCGGCTGGCAATTTCATCTAGTGATTTAGGGTCAAACATAATGTTCTCGTGAATAGTTAAAAATAATCAGCCGTTAGCTGGCGTATGCTCTCTGCATATTTTATGGGTTTCAGCTTGGAAAACGGGTAGTCGCGTGGCGCTGCATAAAAAATGTTCTTCTTCTATGTCAAAATTCATACAGCTATCACAAGAGCCAAAAGTTTTAACTTTATTAGCTTTTTGTAGATTAGCAAGCATGGCTTGTAAAGCTTCTGCTAGGCTGGTGAATTTTTTTGCTAAAACCGATTGCTCAGCCTGAGCCAAAAAATCTGCGGCTCCAAGCTCTGTTAATAACTCGAATCCTGGTTGTAATAAGGCTAAGTGGATAATTCGGGCATCTTCGGCATCCTGAATTTTTTCAATAAAGCCTCTGCGCTCTAAAACCTGTAGCGTTTGCGATACTGTACCTTTAGTTAATCCGAAATATTCTGTCACGGATGCAGCTGTATTACTGTAGCTGTTACAGGTATTTAAATAATCCAGAACCTGAACATGAATTGGTTGTAAACCCAGTGCTGCATATTTTCTGCGTTCTTCGGCGCGCATCAAGGTGCTAATGCGCTCGATCAATTTAAAAGTGTTAAGGTTTTGCATTAGGGTAAATTGAATGTCTTCTTAAAAAACTCAGGTTGTGCGAATGCTGCCTTGTGTATATCGACATTATAGTAGTTAGTGGGGAAAGTTTTGTTGGCGACGTCTTGTTCTCTAAATGCACACAAGCTGCTTTTACTAGCGATAGTCGCGCTCCACCAACCAGAAGGATAAATACATTGTGGGAAAAATAGAGTTTGCAAGTGGCTTAAACCAGCAGAGCTCATAGCATCACGCATTTCGCCAATCAGCTTTAAATGTAATAGAGCCGACTCACTTTGCTGGATAACCATGCCGTGTTCGGTCAAGCAATTAAAGCAATCCCGATAAAATGCCGCGCTAAATAAGCCTTCTGCTGGGCCGACCGGATCAGTGCTATCCACGATGATAATATCCACGGAATTAGGGGCTGCTTCTTTAACCCATTTGATACCGTCGATAAATTTTAGCTCCGCACGCGGGTCTTGATTGGATTCGCACAGTTCAGGAAAATAAATCTCCGCAAGACGGGTGACGCGCTCATCAATATCAATTTGCACGGCATGTTGAATGCCAGGATGCTTTAACACTTCTCGTAACGTGCCACAATCACCACCGCCGATAATCCAGACTTTTTTGGGATTCGGGTGCAGAAACAAACCGGGATGGCTCATCATTTCATGATAAAAAAAGTTATCCCGGGTAGACACCATGGTACAACCGTCAATGACCATTAAGTTACCAAAGCCCTCTGTTTCGTATATTTCCAGTTTTTGAAATTCGGATTGCTCTTCGTGTAATTTCTTTTTGATTTTTAAAGAAAAGGCGGTTTCAGCGCCAGGCAGTTCCTCGGTAAACCACTGAGAAGGATTCATTATCGGGTGTTCCTGAAAAAGTATGGAGTAAGAAAAGGTGACTGGTTTAAGTCGACAACAGCTAAAAGCGCTATTGCCAAGTACGTTGCTCGATTGGCTACTCTGCCATTATATTAGAACTCGTTACTAATGCTACAGCGGAGATTATATCGCCGCAAAATGAATGTTTAATTAAGGTGTTGATTCGGCTGGGATAGCATTGCTCTCCAATCCTGGCTGCTCTAGTAATCGGGACAACCAGGCTTCTGCAGCAACTTGATTGGTTTTCATCAGGCTATTAGGGAAAAAACCCAGCAGTAAAATCAACAGCGCTGGGAGGCATAACAACAGCAGCTCACGAGGCCTTAAATCCTGTAACTGCTGAACACCGGGCTGAGTAATGGGACCAAAGAAGGCACGGCGGGTAAACAATAGCATATAGGCAGCAGAAAAAATCGCCCCGGCCAAAGCGGCAAGACCAATGCTGGGGTGCGACGTTAACGCGCTGATGATTAATAATAATTCCGCCGGAAACCCACTGGTACCGGGAATGCCCATGCTGGCCAACATAAAAATAAAATACAATCCGGTTAGTTTCGGCATAGCCTTAGCCAAACCACCTAGATGCAGGCTTTCGGTACTACCTAAGCGATGCTGTATAAACCCTGCGATCAACATCAAGCTGCTAGCAACTAAGGTAAAGTTGAGTAACTGAAAAATCGCACCTTGAATACCCTGTATATTTAAAGCAGAGATGCCGATGATAACTAAGCCGACGTGACTAATACTGGCGTAAGCCAGTAGGCGGCGTAAATTAGTTTGCTGCAGGGCAATCAATGCACTGTAAATGAGCGTGATGGCTCCAGCTATGCCCAATGCCCAGCTGTATTCAACGGCTGCCGAAGGTGCTAAAGGCATGGCAAAGCGCAGAATTGCGTAAGCGCCAAGTTTTAATCCAGTTAATAATGCGGCCATTTGTGTGGGTCCTTCCATAGCGGCAGTCGGTAGCCAGGTATGGAAAGGCACCAAAGGTGCTTTTACCGCAAAGCCTAGCAACAATAAGAGGAAGACCACCGATTGTAAATGTTCAGGTAATGGCGTCTCCAGAAGTACCAAAAAACTAAACACTAAATCTTGAGGAATTGTGCCGTTTACATAAGTAACGTGGTTGATTGCCAAAATGATGATGGCAAATAATAGTGGTACACCTCCACAGAGCATAAACAGTGTGTATTTGATGGCAGCGCTGCGCCGGTTCGGGCCAATGCCCCATAAGCCAATTAGAAAGAAGATGATCGGTAAAGTCAGCTCCCAAAACAGGAAAAACAACATCATATCCAGGGCACAAAATATGCCCATGGTGATGCCTTCCAAAGCCAATAGCATGGCAAAATGCAGGCGTGGTAAAAGTTGCACAGAATTCCAGCTGGCTATAATGCTGAATGAGGTTAGCAATGCCGACATGGGCAAAAATAAAATCGATATTCCATCAATACCAAGCAAATATTCAATGTTTAGGTTCAATACCCATTCTGCGTGTTCAATGAGCTGAAAATTATTACCGGTATCGGCATTAAAAAGAAAAACCGCTAACAGCGTGACAATTAGCTCTGCACCAGCAATGCCTATCGCAAGCCATTTCGCCATCTGGGTAGATCGAATAAAACTAACAAGCAATGCCCCGATTAAAGGCAGCAGAATGATAAGAGTTAGAATCGGAAAACGAATTTCACTCATGGTGATTTTCCTTGTCGCTACTATCTACATCAATATCGGGCATAAGATCCTGTTGAGGCAGTTCTGGCAGTATCAACTGTTCTTGTTCGGATTGGTGATGAATGGGATACAGCTCACCCATTGCAGCTGCTTCCTGGTCTATAAAATTTAGCCAGGGTGTTGTGTAAAACCCCATGCCGATTAGCAACAAACAAATAATTGCGGTAATCATGCGTTCGCTGCGGACAGGATGAATAAAACTGGCGCGCGGTTGTTGTTTACGTTTAGGGGTAGCAATGAATATTTGTTGGAAAGCACGCAGCAAAAATGCTGCCGCCAACACGTTACCGATCAATATAGCAATGGCGATTAACCAGCCTTGTTCTTCAATAGTGCCTTCAATCAGTAAATGCGCCGCATCATAGCCAGGCGTACCGGGCATGACCATAGTACTTAAGGCAGAAATCATAAAAAGGAAAGCAATGGTGGCGTTGCTATCAAACAATCCACCTAACCTGGGGATAAAAGCTGTACGAGTGCGTTCGTAAATCAACCCAACGCTAAATAACATACCCGCAGAAGCCAAGCCATAAGTAATCGACAACAAAATACTGCCTTCCAGGCCAAAGGCATTAAAGCAAAATACCCCGATAACCAACATCCCGGTGTGGCTAATCACGGCAAACGATAGCAGTCTGCGGATATTTGTTTGCATTAATGCCAGCAATGCACCGTAGAAAATACTGATTAAACTCAGCGTTAACACAAACTCTTCCCAATCTTCTGCGACGCCTGGAACCATCGGTAAAATAAAGCGAATTACAGCATAAATGCCCAGTTTTAAACCCACTAAATAGATTGCGGCGCTGGCGACTGTGCCTTGTTCTGCCAACAAGGGCAGCCAGCCATGAAATGGAAATAAGGGCATACGAATCGCAAAAGCAAAGAACAGCAGCACAAAGATTAAGGTTTCATTGTGCAAGTAAGCGTTGTTGTGTTTTAAAGTTAACCAGTCGAATGTCAATGTATGTTCAGAATCGATCAATCCAAATGCCAGTAATAGGAATCCCGCTAAACTCATTAATAAGCCGCTAGCCCAATACTGAACAAATAGAGCAACCGCTCCCCGCCGGTGTTGCCCTGTACCCGCATGTAAGGATAGTAATATAACCGGAACAAGCTCCAGCAAAGTCCATAGCCAGAACTGCATCACATTGAGTGCCGCAAATGCGCCGATTAAAATTCCTTCATAGCCGAGCAAACAACCAACAAATAGCCGATCCGTCCTATGCCGGGTAATTAGTGTATAAATCAACGCTAGCGAAGTCATGATGGCGGTGAGTGGAATAAACAATATATTGGTGCCGTCAACTCCCACGCAATAACTCAAACCGACAAAAGTATGTTGCTCAACCAGGTGAATTCCTGGGCTGTCAGCATCAAAAATAATTAGCAAATAGGCGCTTAGTAGCACATTAAGCAAGGCACCGACAAAGCCGAAGCGTAATGTTTGTTTTGCTGATTGGGTGAATACAATGGCAAGCACTGTCAGCAAGGGAACTAACGTCATCGTTGTTAACAGTGGAAAAGCTGAAATTTGCGACCAATGGTTAAAAATATTTTCCATCACCGCCTCAAAATGCGATCAGCAGAGTAATCAACACAAAAAGCACCAGGTAACGAGGCCGTATTATCAATGCTTCAATGGTGTTTGCGATATGTCCTAGCTCTCGGCCAAAATTTATGGCGTCTTTACCTATGCCGTGCAGTATAAAACGATCCTCAAACCAGTGCATAAGCTCGGCTGTCCATTGTGTTAACTTTCCGGCCAAACCGCTGCCTTGCGCAAAACTATCATCGTCATTATCCAATTTTGCACCCAGCGCCTGCTCTTCCCGTTGTGCAAATGTCGATGCGGCCCGGAGCGCTGGCGCAGGGGTCCCCATGAATCGGTCAACAATGCGATCATCAAAATAAGCTAAGTCGTGGGCCAAGCGTTGAATGGGCTTGACTAATGCCCAATCAGTGATTTGATCAAGCCAGAAACGCTGCAACGCAGCCAGAAATAGATAGCGCCGTTTAGCCAAGCTGTTATTGATCGGTTTAATAGGATTTTGATGGACGTTATGCATTAATGAAGGTGCATTTAATAGTTGATAGGCTCGAACTATTGCATGTGCACAAAGATGCCATCCTGCCCATTGCCAAAATCCTAAGCCACATTCAAAAAACATTAAACCCAACTGGCCGGAAGTAGCGAATATTAATGAGCTTTTTACATCGGTTTGCGTTAGTCCTACCAAATAACTATAAATAGCCGTCATCAACCCGACAAAGAGGAGTACAAGCATTGCCAATGCAGATCGCTCAAAAACTGGTTGCAATAAAATGACCAAAAAAATACCAGCATGAATCATCACCGAACCATAAAATATGGCGCTGGACGGCGTCGGTCCTTCCATGGCTCTAATCAGCCAAGGCGTAAACGGCAGTTGCGCCGATTTTGCAAATGCGGCAAGGGCAAAACACAATGCAATGATAGTTGCCTCACCAGTAGTAAGTTGCTCAGCAAATAGGTTGATATTTGACCAGTTAATGCTGCTAGTCCACGCATAACAAAATGTAATGCCTAACAGAAAGCCAACATCGCCGATGCGATTAGTTACAAATACGCGCATGGCGTTATATGTCGCCACGGGACGGTGGTAGTTGTAACCAATTAACAGATAAGAGCTTAAGCCCGCAATCTCCCAGCCGATAAAAGTTCCGACCGCGTTCCCCGACAACACCAGCAAAAACATCGCAGAAGCAAACAGGCATAAAATAAAAAAGAATCGGTGAAATCCGGCTTCGCGGTGCATATAGTCGATTGAAAATCGAACACTGACCAGCAATAACACTGAAAACAGCGCGGCTACGCCAACATTAAAACCGGAGGTAATAAAGTTAAATCGGACATCCAACGTATCAGAACTCAACCATTGACCGACGCTGAAGCTGCCTGCATTTTTACCCAACAAATCAGCGCTAAATAAGATTAATGCCTGTATTACGGAAAATACCGCAGCCCAGCCAGCAATATCCGCGGTAGTTTGTTCGCTTTCTTCACCTTTTAAAAGGTCAAAGAGCTGGCCGATACCAATAATAGCTGCTGCCAACATGGGTAATAAAGGAATTAGGAAAACCAGAGCATCCATTATCTTAATACTCCTGTAGCACAGGCTGTTTAATCAAAGCGGGAGGTACTGGTAAAGTTTGATCTTTATAACAATCCGGCGAGCTATCGTAATGAGGGGGATTTCGAATTTCCGCTTGCCACGTAATAAAGCCGGTGTCTCGTTGAAAAATAAAAATCTCCCCAGTATCAGGATCTAGCGCATTTAAATGAATCCAACCACCGCTGATCAACTCTCGTAAGCTTTCCTGGCGTGCATAAATAGCTTCAAGAACAGAAGTTTTAGCTTCAACTGTCAACTGCAAGCGCATGGCTTCATGAATTTCAACCATTTGTTGAGGTAAGCCCGTGCGTAAATCACTACTGGTGCCTTCCATAATGCCAAAAAAACCAGTGACGTTATGTGGCACTTTGGAGCCGCAACCAAAGCGGTCGTTATTAACCGTTGAAAAATAGTATTCCAGATTGATACCGGCACCGACCGGGCCAACAGCCAGTAAAATACCTTCCAAAATGCTACCGCTGGGATCTTGAGATGGATCATAAGAAATCAAAAACATCCGGCGATCAAAAAATGCTCCTTGAGTTACTGATCTGCGCCCGACTAACGCCGAGGCATTGGTAGCATGTCCGAGCTCAGGCCGAGCTTGCGAGAAATCAAATGCACGCGCCTCGATATGTGCCAATGCTTCTGCAGGTAACGGTTTGCGCGGCGCTGAAGCTAAGCGGCGGCAACGTTCATGGGCGGACATGCGCTGAGCATGTTCTAGATCTTCTTGTAATTTGTTGAATACTCGTCTATGTCCCTCTGGCAAGTCGTTAAGATCATACCAGCTGATATGTTCATTACAGGTATTATGCTCCGCACCCAAAAACCAGGTTTCGGCAGGAATTTCAATACCACGTTCAGCCAATAGAAGACGTATTTCTGGGCGATTTGCCATGGCGGCAAAAACACGGGCATTAGGTCCTCCGTGGCGACCGCTACAAGCACCACAATCGTATGCAGCCAAGTGCGGGTTGTTTTGACTACCGGAGCCGTGCCCCATCAGAACCACTAAAGGTGCAAATCCATAGGTCAAACCGATATTGCGTAAAAACCCGGCCACTCGATCCACTTGTTCAACGTCGGTAAAACCCAGTTTAGGTTGTTCTGGCGAAGCAATTGCCGGATTTACGGTAGAAAATAATAGTTGCGTAGCAACCTTTGGCACAAATAGGTTGGTCAGAGCGGTTGTAATAGATTGCTGCGTTTTAGACTTTGCCGACTTACTCAGCAGGCCCAGCAATGAGAAGGGAGCAATAGCGTGAATGACCGGCTGTGACGTGACTAGATTGCGTCGTAAGCTATGATGCAACATGTTGCCTATCTTCAAACTTAGTTTTCGTCCTCTATTATGTCTGGCAACCGTTGCTTCGTTGCTAGGGCGTGGTTGTTCCTGCACCTCATGAGCGGGGGTCACCACAATGGGGCATAACGAGGTTACTGCAGTGTCATCCAGACCCCTATAATTCATGGCAACGCCAAAAAAACCGGCAGCGCCCAACGTCTCAATTGCCGGATTGCGTTCTTCCAGATGACGGCGAAAACCTTCCTCACGATCATCCATACAGAAAACCAGTTGGGCGCAAGGCCTCTGTTCACGCTTTGCCCAGCGGCCTCGATTCCTATTGGCTCGTAACGCCTGAAAAAAATCTTCCCGGTAATGATGCTCATAGGCATTCAGCCAGATTTTATTACGCACTGAGCCATCAAATTCATCCAACAGAGCTACTAGCTGCAGTAAATCTTGCTGTTGCAGATGATGTATCCACAGTGCGTTTAAACCCAGATGCTGACATAAACGAAATAAACGCCAGCCGCTATCGTACAGGCTGTGCTCGGATTGATTGGGTGAACCGGCGCTAAACTGCCAATTCCAGAATAAATCAGCCAGCCGTTGCCATTCACTGCGATTATGGCGCTCCGAACCAACCGCAAAAGTTAATGCTGTCGCTTGCTGCATTAAGTATTCCGGCAATTTACCCTTATATAACGACTGCCGCACTGTAAATTCAGATAAATTTTTACGAAAATAACCGCTCAAGCTAGATAGTTTGGCGTCCACTTTCCAAGTATCCCGGCAAATTTGTTTCAACCAAAGCGAATCCAGAGTGAGTCGAATTGCCAGATAATCTGCCAGAGTAGGTTCGGCTTTGTTGGTAGTTCGGTAGTTAGGATGCTGTTGCCGCCAATTGATCATGCCCGACCAGCCCGGCAATTCCAATGCTAATCTTTGCAGGTAGCCCGGCCAGTGCTGTTGAGGTATTTCCAGTTCGGTCAGTTGTAAAATGATCGCTTCAACGGGGTCTTCGGGTGCACTGTTTAAAATGTTTTGTTGATCGCGAAAATCAATTAAAAACAGGCTGGCATCGTATTGCGCCATCGCTCGCCAATTTTCATAAAGGCCACGTTGACTACGTTCCGGTAATTGCCAAGCTGCAACTCCCTCATCTAGACAAGACGCACAAATTCGAATCAATTGCGGCCGCACTGAATCCAAAATATCGATACCGCTCAAGGCCATCAAAAAGCCGCGCATAGTCAAGCTATCGCCGAGTTGCGCCAATAATTCATCCAGCGCCATGTTCGCTTGCTGCCGCATTTGCTGATGAACCTGTCTATCGTCAATCATTTGCAAATTGTCATTTGCCGCCAGCCAACTTTCTGTATCTTCCAGCGACAGCTCAAGTATCTCTTCCGAATGAAGTGCCGCTTGATGCAGGTCCAGTTTATTTAAAATGCACACCCACAATTGTTTGATGACATCAGCCTCATTAGCTAAGCCAAGCAATTGCAAACGCGCCGCCTCAGGTACGTCAGCTTGCGTTGCGTCCAAGGCGTTTAACTCTTCTATTTGCCAATTCAATTGAGTAATGCTAACAGGCTGCACGTCATAACGCATGGCGATGGCATAGACATCTTGCCGGGTAATCGTGCGATCATCTTTGCTAAATACAAGCTGCTCGCATGCCAAGTCTGGTTGTTGGGCAAAAGCCGCAGCCAAATCATCATCATTAATCCGTCCTTGCTGGTAAAACTCACGAAAACGCGCTTCAGGGAGATAGCAATTGGTGCCAGTTAATGCTTCGTACTCGGCAAGTGCCTGTTCAAAAGGCAGGTGTTGAAAACCATGCAAGGTGTTGTGATGTACAAAATCCAGAAGCGGTGCTTGCGCCGGAAGAATATGATCTAAATGATGTAAAGCAGCTGTAATCAAATCTCGGTCGTTGCTGATTACATTGGATTTTAGATGTGCTGACATAGAAATCTTATAAAACGCGCAATTTGATCAAATCGTTCATCTCAGCAAGGGTTGCACTGGACAAATCGATCAATTGGTCAGGAAACAAGCCGAGCATAATAAAACCGGTTACTAACAGGATAGCTGCCGTTGACTCTACCAGCTTCATATCTTCAAAGTGCGACATTTGGGCTTTTGCTGGTCCCGTAAAGAGTACACTGATGGTGCGCATCGCATAAGCTGCACTAATCAAAATACTTAAGCTGAAAAATATCATTAATGCGCCCCATTGTTGAAAGCCACCAATCAAAACGTACAATTCTGCTATAAATCCCAGCGAACCGGGCAGCCCCATGCTGGCTAGTAAGGTCAGCGTCATAAACAAAGCGAAGCGTGGCATCACTTGAATTAACGAACTGTAATCTTGAATATTTCGGGTATGAGTGCGCTCGTATAGCAGCCCAGCTAAAAGAAACAAGGCACCTGCGATTAAACCATGAGCAGTCATTTGTAGCACAGCACCAGTAATACCGGATTCTTTAAGAGTCGCAATTCCTAACAAGACGACACCCATGTGACTGATCGATGAGTAAGCAATCATAGCCTTAAGGTCGCTTTGTCGCCACGCCAATAATCCACCATACAACATGCTGAACAGCGCCAAAAAAACCAGTAATGGTTGTAATAATTGCGCAGCCTCCGGCAACATAACCACTACCCTGAGTAATCCATAGGCGCCCATTTTTAATAGAATCCCGGACAGCAAGATACTTACTGGACTTGGTGCTTCTACATGCGCCAGCGGTAGCCAGCCGTGTAAAGGAAAAAATGGCATTTTCACGCCAAATCCCAACATAAATCCCAATAACACTAAAACTTGCTCGAAGCGAGGCATGTCCTCTGCGGCTTGATGCATGGAGCTCATTAATGAACCGGCGTGTTGAAGATCATATTGGCTAATCGCAAGCAAGCTAATCAGCATAAACACCGAACCGCCCATGGTGTACAGAACGAAATTAAGACTAGCGGCATGTCGGCGTTTGCCGCCCCAGCGGCCAATCAGAAAAAACAGCGGAATTAAGGTGACTTCCCAGAAGATATAAAACAAGGCCCAATCTTGCGCCAGGAATACGCCTAACATGCCGAATTCCAATACCAACATGGCGATATGGTAGCCTTTAATGCTGGTTTTAATGGTGGAGGAGGCTAATAGCGCTACTGAACAAAGCAAAGTAGCCAGAACTAGCAGCGGCATGGATAAGCCATCGACGCCTAAGGCATAAGCGCTACCCAGTTTAGGATTGAGCGGAAAATATTCATTAAACTGCAGGTCGGCATTACTCTGGTCATAACTCATTAACAACCAAAGACTTATAAGTAATGCTAAAGCGCTAAATACATTAGCAATGCTACGAATGATAAAACCATGTTGTCCTGGGGTCAGCATTAAAAGTAAGGCCCCAACGACCGGAGTCCAAAGCAGCAAGCTAAGAATGCCCATTAATTAACTTTCCTCACCTTTAAAAAGGGCTAATTGAATTAAAAAAATGCTGCGCTCAGTTTTCCGCATTTTATAGATAGAAAATACTCAAAATGCACAAATAGTAATCGCTGAACCTTTCATAAACCTTTCAAAGGTTAAAAACCCTGAATCTGAATCGAACTGTTGTTGCCAAAAAGCTAAGTGACAAAATGTTTTTTTTCAATTATTTGCACTAATTGAGAACCGGCATCATATAAATTTTTTGCGATATTACAACATATTTAGCAGTTTGTGTCCTTGTAACACAACTGTAATAAAACTGTCACATAGCTGTCACCTTCATCTCCTATTATCGCTCCAGTTTTTTGATAACAACTGTGAGTAAATAATGAAATTTTCCAAATTGGCCTTATCGATCGCAACGGTTCTAGGTGCAACTGTAAGCACCTCCGCTTTTGCTATCGATCTATACGTTGATACCAAAACCAAGCAAATTTATGCAGAGCCCGGTCCGCATAGGCAACTGATGGGTTCTTTTGAAAGAACTGAGGATAAGACTGCAAAGCCGGAGGCTGCTGCAACAGAATTAGAAACTGTGCGCCAAGATTTAGAATTAAAGACAAATGAAATAAAATCTCTACAAGAACACATGGAAGAAGCTGAAAAAGTTAAAGTTACAGTCGATAAAAATGGTCTTCAGGCAGCTACGGCTGATAAGCAATTCAAATTTAAATTGGGTGGCCGTATTCATGCGGACTCAACCTTTAGCAATGACGATGATTTAGTAAAAAAGGAATCGACAACTCACCAGGAAGCTAGTGATGGCACTTACGTCCGTCGTGCTCGAATGAGATTTGAAGGGGTTTTTAACAAAGATTGGTTGTTTAGAACTGAAGCCGATTTTGCTGACGAAAGAGTCGCGATGAAAGATGTATTCATTGAATACGACGGCTGGGACTGGGGACGTTTAACAGTCGGTCAACAAAAGCAAAACTTCAGTCGCGAATTGCAGGAAAGCTCTAACGACATGATGTTTATGGAACGCTCTTTAATGGATGTGTTAAATTCGCCAGTGGTTGACCGTGCGATCGGTATTAATTTTGAAACAAAGGGTAACAACTGGGTAGCCAAGCTTGGTGCCTATGGTGATTCAATAACACCAGCCAGGACAGATTCGGGCACTTGTGGTAAATCCGGCGCAACGCCCGAATCCTGTCTTGATGGTAGAAAAAATGCGGGTGACGAAGGTTGGGGTGTCTCTTCTCGTTTGATTTACAACCCGATTCTGGAGAAAGATAAATTAATACATTTGGGCGTTTCAGG
Source organism: Methylococcales bacterium (assembly GCA_965247565.1). Classification (GTDB taxonomy): domain Bacteria; phylum Pseudomonadota; class Gammaproteobacteria; order Methylococcales; family Methylomonadaceae; genus CBDFHF01. The sequence continues at coordinate 1,038,046 of CBDFHF010000003.1, forward strand.
TAACTACCGAACCCCTGATGATAATGGTGATGTTTCCAAAGCAGCAGAATTGCATTACCGCTATCGTACAACTAACAACCAAACTAACTTGGCTTTAGTCGATACAAAGATTGACGATATAAATGACATCAGTATGGTAGGTTTGGAAGCGGCGGGCTTATACGGACCGTTCTCGGTTGGCGGCGAATATACCCGTACCTGGATTGATCGAAAAGACGGTTCCGAAGATTTGGACTTTGATGGTTGGTATGCGGAAGCAGCATGGAGCATCACAGGTGAGTCGCGTCAATATAAAGAAGGGAATTTTCGATATTTGAAACCTGCGAAAAAATTTAACCTAAAAAATGGCACCTGGGGTGCCTTTGAGGTGGCTAGCCGCTGGTCGGAAATTAATTTGAATGATGGTCAGCATAAAGGTGGTCAAATGACTCAGTTGACTGTCGCTCTAAATTGGTATATCAACGAGAATGTTCGCTTTTTAGCGGATTACAACAGGAACTTTAACTTTACTAATCCAGCGGTGACCACGCCAACCGGTGAAGATCCAGAAAGCTTGGATACTTTTATGCTTCGTGGGCAAGTCGCTTTCTAAGTAGTTAGCCCTGAAAAACACCTCATGCAATTGATTTATAATGATATAAAGCTAAATTAGCCTGATGCATTCGACCGGTAATGTTAAAATATCCCCACGTTTTCCGGTCGACAGGGTGAAAAATGTTAATGGCTTCCAGTACTGGTCATCAGACCAATTTATTCGGCACCGATCTGCTTCAGCAACTGGATCCAAGCGATCCACTCCTTCGCCTTGCCAGTGTGCTTCCTTGGCACGAGTTTGATCAGGCCTTTACCCAACACTACAGCCAAGGCTTAGGTCGCCCCGCTAAACCCATTCGGCTAATGGTCGGTCTGTTGATTCTCAAACAGTTGGAAAACTTAAGCGACGAAGCCGTGGTCTTGCAATTCAAACGCAATCCTTACTACCAGGCATTCTGCGGTTTCAGGGAATTCAGCTGCAAACTGCCTTGCGATAGCAGCGAATTAGTCCATTTCAGAAAACGCATTGGTGCTGAAGGCGCCGACCAGCTGTTTCAACTCAGCGTCAAGCTGCACGGCAACGCCGCACTGGAAGACACCGTTAACATCGACACCACGGTGCAGGAAAAGAACATTACCTATCCCACCGACGGCAAACTGGCCATCAAAATCATCAATCGCCTGAACAAACTGGCCAAAGCCCGCGGTATTCAACAACGCCGCACCTACGGTAAAGAAATCAAAGCGCTGCGTTTAAAGCTGCGCCATTTTCGTCACGCCAGCCGCCGGGCCAAGGCCAAGAAAGCCTTGAAACGCCTGCGCACGATTGCCCATACCCTGATTCGGGAATTGCGTAGAAGCTTGCCGTGCTACGCCCTGTTCGAACGCTACCAGAAAGACTTCCTGTTCTACGAACGCGTGCTCAATCAGCAACCCAAAGACCACGATAAAATCTATTCCCTGCATGAGCCTGAGGTGTATTGCATCGGCAAAGGCAAAGATCATAAGCCCTACGAATACGGCAACAAAGTCTCCATTGCCGCCACCGCCAAATCCAATGTCATCGTTGGCGTGGTTAGCCATCCACACAACCTGCATGACAGCAAGACTCTTCCGGAGGTCCTGGCTCATTGCCACGCCAGTCGCGGCACGATGGTCAAGGCCGGTGTCTGCGATCGCGGCTATCGCGGCCCCAAAACGGTGGGTGAGACGCACATCATCCTGCCCGCACCTCCTCTTAAATGCGACAATCGCTACCAACAGGACAAAAAGCGCAAACGTTGCCAGCGCCGGGCCGCTATTGAGCCCATCATTGGGCATCTAAAATCAGACTTCCGCTTAGTGAGAAACTTCTTGAAAGGCGTGATAGGTGACAGCATCAATGTCTTGATGGCGGCGATGGCCTGGAACTTCAGCCTCTGGATGAGGCTCTTTTTTGCGCTAATGTTGGGATTCAAGACTTCAACTCACAACAGTCTACGCAAAAAAGGCCAAGCTACGGCAATTCATCAAGCCCCACGTAACCTAAGGGTGTTTTTCGTCTAAAAGTCCATAGCTTGATATCGGATAAGCTACTTTAGAGGCACTTTTTCAGGGGCGACTAAGTATTCGCTACCAATGCAAATTCAAGCCGTGTCGGGGCAACCCGGCGCGGCTTTTTTTATGTAAGCAGGGTTGTACGTTAAGATATGCCCTTTAATAATGATTATGGGGAATGGTTTGAAATCTAACGTCACTTCTTTATTTCTAGCTCTACTGCTCTCAGCCTGTTCGTTCAATCCACCTCAGTTGTCCGAATCTCCTCATTGGCAGTTACAACCGTTAAGCCTCTACGACTCTGGTCACGTCAAAGGTACCGAGATAATAAGCGTACAGCAACATTCATTACGCGCAGTATTGAGTAATTTCGATACCGGCGAGGTGGATATTTTGGATGTCAGCCATCCCGAAAAGATCAAGCTCATTGATCGATTCAATCTTGGTTTGAGAAAGGGCGAGGAATTCACCTCTGTGGCCTTTCATCCCCTGTTGGATATGTTTGCCGCGATAGTAGATGCAGGTAACACGCGCGGACGGGTTGAGATTCGTTCGGCAAGTACAGGAGCGTTGTTTGATCATGTAGAAGTGGGTTACGGTCCAGATGCAGTAGTGTTTTCCAAAGATGGTCGCGTGGCGATGGTGGCCGACGAAGGCGAGGATTTTTCCTTCAATAAAAACACGGGTGAATTCTTTTCTGCTGATGGTGGCATTTCTATTATTCACCTCGACAAAAACGGTCGAATAAAAGCCAACAATAATCTGGAGCTTGCTAATGTTAAGCATCGAGAAGGCTTTGTCGTGCAGGAGAAAGGTCACTTTTTGGAGCGAGAAATAGATTGGAATGGCGACGGCAAGATCAGCCAAAAAACCGACTTCGACGGTAATGGCATTATAGAAAATAAAAAAGTCAAAATCGGTCGTTTTGAAGGTGCTGATGTTTATGCAAATGAACGCAAAGGGGAGGCTAAAATTTTGATTCCTGTTACCAGTGAATCATCTACTTTGTTAGAGCCTGAATATATTGCGCTTACGCCAGATGCCAGTAGAGCCTATGTGACCATGCAAGAAACCAACGAAGTGGCCGAGGTTGATGTATTCAACGAGCGAGTGCTGGGTTATTTCAATATGGGAGTTTCGGAACACGGCGCCGACCGCAAAGCTGATGGTTGGGTGACATTCGAACAATCTATAAAAGCCTTGAGAGAGCCCGATGGCATTGCCCTTACTCCGGATGGAAAGTATTTTGTGACCGCGGATGAAGGCGATACTGATATTGAAGTAGATTCAGATAATGCAGGAGAGGCTGTATTACAGAGCGGTGGCCGTACCATTAGCGTTTTCGATGCCCAAACAGGCGATTTTATTGCCGATACCGGCAGTCAGTTGGATGAAATCACTTTCGCCAATAAAATGTATCCAGATCGGCGTAGTAATAAAAAAGGCGCCGAACCAGAAATGCTAGTGAGCTTTGAGATGGACGGGCAGCCCTGGGCAGCAGCAGGTCTGGAGCGAGCTGATGCAATAGTGCTAATTGCTTTGGTTGAACCGGAACACCCCAAAGTAGTGGCTCTGGGAAAAATTCCAGGTGATGAAAGTCGATCGCCAGAAGGTATCGCACATTTCGAGATTGAGGGTGAACATTATTTGCTAACTGCTAACGAAATGAACGGCACGGTTGCCTGCTTTAAGGTACATCGCGGCACTATTAAGACTGAGCATTAACAGTGAATAAGTTGCTCATATGCCTATAGGCCAGCCATTTGAGGCTGGTAAATAACAGCATAGTTGGGATTGCATAAGCTAAAGCAACACCGATTAAGCCGTAATGGTAACCTAGTATGAAACCTAGGACTACCATACTGGTTGCTGCCAGGGACATAAGGCTGACAACTAAACGATTGCGACCCATGAATTGCAGGTAATAAGGTGAGTCAGAGAATAACGTGCTAAACGAAGCACCAGTAATGCTGATGATTAAAGCCTGGTAACCCTGGGAAAAATCGGAACCGAATAAGCCCAGTATCTCTGGCCCCCATACCCCTACAATGCCCACAAAAATCGCAATAAAGCAAGCAATCAATAGCGTACGTTTACCGAGTAATAGGTTGATGGCGGCTTGATCCCTGCGCTCCAGTAAAACCACCAACATTGGCAAATAGTATCGGTTTGTCGAAGTACCGATTAATGAAATCAATCCACTCGTCTGCATAACGACCGCATAGATAGCGACTACAGCTTGCGATGGATAAAGCACCTCTAAAATAATTGTTCCACCACTAGTCAGCGAAGTCATCATTAAGCTACTTATCAATAAAGGTAGTGATCTTCCTAGCCACCTGAGTCGTCGACCTTTTGAATTCGCTGTTGCTAAACCGATTGCCTTTGGACGGGTAGCGTGTGCGGTAGCCACCATAAGAACCAAAGTTACACACCAAGCTACACCCAGGCACAGTACTGCCGAAACTGCAGTTATCTCAAAGTGAAAATCATTTAGCCTAGTAACTAGAAGCAAAAACAGCCCTGGGACAATGAAGCGATACAGGGCCAAAGCAAGAACTTGGAAGCCATAGACAGAAATTGCTTCGATAAAAAAATAACAAAGCGCAATGATAGGTAAGAAGCAAGCGTAGATTACTATTGCAATGTGAAAATCGGCCTTATGCCATGCCAAAAATGCTTCCAACCCTAGGCCCAGAACACCCATCAATAAAAAGCTAAAAAGAATTATGGCGCTGATTGAGAACTGCCAGAATCCGCGCAATCTAGGCCAATTCTCGCGTTCCATATACAAAGCAATTATACGTAAGGCATATTTTTCCAGTCCCAGTGTTGCGAGCGTCGACAATAATGTGACAATGGAAATTGCCACGCTGTAATCATCAAAAGCGTCTATCGTTAAATGCCTAGCCAGAAAAATATTTGCCCAATACATTAAGGCATAATTACAGAGGCTTAAGCCAAATAACATTAGAGAGCTGAAATTACTGGCCTGAACGGAAATTGTGGAGTTCAATGTAGTTTCGCTATAAAGAAAGCTAGGTTGTGATCTATGCCTAGTGCTGACATGGCAATTACAAATCCAGCATGCTCTGATAACCGGCTTTGTAATCTGGGTATTGAAATTGATAACCTAAGGCTGCCAATCTTTTATTACTGCAACGTTTATTCATATCGAAATTCACTCCGACTTTTGCAGTTGGCGGCTGACAATGTAGTTGTTCAGCTAGCCAAGAGATAACGTCCCAGAGCGGTGCGGGATCGTTGTCACTGGCAAGGTAATACGACTCTAATGTTGCTCCAGCTAAACGCTGGGCCAGTAAAAAAATCAACACTCCAATACAATCGTCTTGATGAATGCGATTGGTAAAATAGGATGGCTGTTTTTGGATAGCCGGACATTGTTTTGCCATTCGTAATAAACTTTCCCGCCCCGGGCCATAGATACCCGCAAAGCGCACCACTATATTACGTTGATCTAGGTCGGTAAGACGCCGTTCAGCATGTCTAATCCATTGAGTGGTGGCTTGCTTTGGCTCCGCAATACTATTTTCATCAACCCATTCACCCTGGCTTTGCCCATAAACACCGGTCGAAGATACCAATAGCCATGCTGGACTGCAGCCGCTGTCCGTAAAGTGCTTAATTAAATTATTTAAACCGGTTTCATATATCGCCCGATAACCTTGCTCATCCCGACTATCGCTTGTGACAATAAAAAATATTTGTTCAAAATTCGTTGCAAGCCCTTCAAGGGATTCTGCTTCGGTAATATCGGCAGAGAAGTAATTGATACCATCAACATTCACTTTTGGCGGATGCCTTTTAAGACCGGTTACTTGATGACCCAAAGCTTTTAACTCTTGAGCCAGTGCGGTGCCGATTGATCCGCAGCCAACGATTAATATATTAGCCATACGTTATAGTTGATTGATAAGTTGTAGTTCTTGTGGATAAGGCGACAGATAATAAGAATCTTCTATATAGGGATCAGGCGCCTTACGAAAATGGTGCTTAAGTAAAGTTAACGGTACAACCAACGGCACCTCGCCTTGTCGATAGCGCTCGATTAACTCACACAATTCAGCTTTATCATCAGGTGTTAATTCTTTCTTTAAATAGCCTTGAATGTGTTGCAACACATTGACATGGTTTTTACGACTAACCACAATTTTTAGTAGCTGCATGAGTAGCAAAATGTAGCGCTCCGCTACTTCCTGCAAATTATCTTTGCTTAAACCTGCCAACAATTGACCAAGCTCCCGGTAATCCGCATGGCTCATGATGATCAATTTATGTCGAGCATGAAAATTAGTCAGGCTTTTAGGTGTTAAACCTTCGGCGAGCAGTTGTTTCCAGCGGTGCAACACATAAACGCGCTGAATAAAATTCTCCCGTAACTTGGCATCACCCAAGCGGCCTTCATCTTCTACCGGTAACAGCGGGTTATTACGCATCATCTCCTGTGCATATATGCCAATACCTTCTCGTTGCGGTACTGTTTTGTTGTATACCTTGACCTTCGCTATGCCACAGCTGGGCGAATCTTTTTTAAAAATGTAGCCGCATAATTGCGCATGTTGCTCTCTGTGCAATTGAGCATATTCACGCAATTGTTCGGTAACATCCAGCTCAGGATTTTTAACGCCGACGCAACGGATTGTTTTATCAATCTTCACCAGTTGAATAGTCTGACGTGGTACGCCCAAACCAATGCCCATTTCTGGACAGAACGGCACAAAGTCAAAGTATTCACTCAATGTTCCAGTGATATAAGCATCTCGTTTGTGACCGCCGTCAAAACGAACATTTTCTCCCAATAAACAACTGCTGATACCGATGGGGATTTTTATCATATTGTGGCTCCATTTATTTAAGGGCTGCGCTGTGAAAGTTTTTTTAGCTCTACTATGCTTAAAAATATGTCGCTGAATTGTTTATTGAGCTCAGTTTCTATGCATTTTTTGCCTTCTGCTTGATTTGACTATTCGCATCGTAAATACCCTATAGCAGTTATTTGGAAAAAATTGTCAGCAGTTAATATAAATTATATTGCACTCCAACGCCCAAGGTACGGGAAAGGCAGCTTCCTAATTTGGACTACAAAGCACCCTTTTATGGGCATTTCCTTTGCAAATATCGGTATCCTGGCCGTTGTGGCGCTATTGTGCCTGAGTTTTATGCAAATTGTGCGAGCAGAATCAGCCCCCATCACCGACTTAAAAATTGAAGATTTGGTAAAAATGCCAATCCCCCCTGCTTCGTTAAAAGATCAAATCAAGAGAAAGATGCTTAATTTAAAAGTGTCTTCCGTTGCCAAGAGCTCACAAACTCTTTCCAATGCCGCAGCGGCTATATTTGTCATCGATAATGAAGCCATTAAACGCAGTGGCGCTACCAGCGTACCAGAAGCGTTACGCATGGCTCCAGGAATTGATGTGGCCCGTATTAATAATAGCAAGTGGGCGGTGACTGCCAGAGGATTTAATGGTCGATTTGCCAATAAACTATTAGTTTTGATCGATGGCCGCAGCGTTTATACACCCGATTATTCCGGGGTTTATTGGGATACTCAGGATGTGATGTTAGAAGACATAGATCGTATTGAAGTCATTCGAGGCCCTGGTGCTACCCTGTGGGGGGCAAATGCGATGAATGGTGTCATTAATATTATTACTAAACATGCTGAAGATACTCAAGGTGGTTTACTCAATGTCGGTGGCGGCTCACAGGAAACCGGTTTTGGTTCCATCCGCTATGGAACACGGTTAGGCGAAGAAACATTCGTCAGAGCTTATGCCAAAGGTTTTTTACGCGACCCATTTACCCCGGAAACACCTACTACGGAAAAAGCAGAATGGAATCAATTTCAGGGTGGCTTTCGGGTGGACTCAGCTCTGTCAACGCAAGATTATCTGATGGTACAAGGCAATGCTTATAAAGGCCAGCCTAATCAGGTGTTTAAAGCATTCAATTCCAAACAACCGATACTGGATGAGATAAATACCTCCGGCTGGAATTTCACTTCGCGTTTTAACCATACCATCTCCAGTACCGCAGATTATTCGCTGCAGTTGTATTATGATCATTACCAGCGCCACGAATACACCATCAATACTGTCCGTGACACGCTGGATGTGGATTTTCAAAATAACTTTGCCCTGAGTGATCAGCAAAATGTGATCTGGGGATTAGGGTATCGCTACAGTGCAGACGATTTTGAAAAACAGCCCCTGGTCAACATCAGGCCACACAGCCGCGATCTCCAGTTATTCAGTGCCTTCGTGCAGGATGAAATCGGCTTTTGGGATGATGAGTTACTGCTAACGTTGGGTTCTAAATTTGAACATAATGATTTCACTGGCGTTCAAATCCAACCTTCCGCGAGCTTAATGTGGACGCCTATGGCGGGACACAAGCTTTGGGCGTCTGTATCTCGTGCTGTAAGAACCCCGTCGCGGGTTGAACATGATGGCACAGTGATCATTACGTCTACACCGGCAAATACTGCTCGTAACCCGTTACCTTATCCCATTAACCTGACAGTGGATGGAAGTCCGACTTATAAATCTGAACATCAATTAAGTTACCAGTTGGGCTATCGATTAACATTCAATAACAACATGTCTTGGGATATAAGTGCTTTTTATAATGACTACACTTCTCTGCGTAGCGCGGAATTAGGGCAGTTGGAGTTGACTCAGACAGGGATTAGGCAGCCGCTAATTTTAAATAATATCAGTACCGGAAATACCTATGGTTTTGAAATGTCGAATGTCTGGCAGATGTTCGATTGGTGGCGGTGGGACCTGAGTTATAGTTTACTTAAAACCGAAATTAATAACATTGAGCATTTTCAAGCGGCAATAAGCCCTGGACACATGACTTCTCTGAGAGCATCGATTAATCCAATTGACCAAATCAATCTGAATCTTTGGCTGCGCCACGCCAGCTCTGCCAGCACTATTAATCCACTGGGGTCAAAGCAACTGAGCGTTAAAAGCTATGTAACGTTCGATGCGCGCCTAGCTTGGCAGCCGACTAAAAACTTGGAGTTATCGATTACAGGACAAAACCTATTACAAGATCAACGCCTTGAATATTATGACGAAAGCTTTGCCTTGCCATCGGCAGTTCCCCGCGCTGTGTACGGCAAAATCAGCTTACAATTCCATTAATCAAGCGGGTTGATCATTCAGGACAATAACTGACTGATGCGGTTTTATTTTTTCTTTGCCGTAAAGATCGGTAACTTCTACTTGAATATTATCGTCAGGCGCTGTAGCCAGAAAACTCTCAACCGTTTCTAAAATATCGTGGTCAATAAATTTTGCTTTACTGGCATCGATAGTCACCGTGCTATTTTCACCAATGCGCAAAATCAGTTTTCTGAGTAATGCCTTGTTTAAAAAAGAAACATCCTTGTTAAAGGCCAAAACATAATGAGAGCCGTCTTGAGTCAAGGTGATTGCCGCAGAGTAGTTAGCTTTAATGACAAAAAACAAGCCAATCACCATGCCAATTGCCATACCCTTCAACAGGTCGGTGACGAGTATCGCTACGACCGTAATAACAAAAGGCAAGAATTGGCTCATGCCTTTATGGTAGAAATGCATAAATAATTTTGGGTTGGCTAGCTTGTAACCGGTTTGTAGCAGGATGGCGGCTAAACACGCCAAAGGAATAGTATTTAGATACTGCGATAAAAACATCACGCTCAGCAATAAAAAGACCCCATGAGTAAAGCAGGAAATTCGAGTTACTCCACCTGAGTTGATGTTGGCAGCACTACGTACAATAACTGCAGTCATGGGTAAACCACCGATAAGGCCGCTAATCATATTGCCAATACCTTGAGCTTTTAACTCGCGGTTGGTGGGTGCAATGCGTTTTAAAGGATCAAGCTTATCTGTGGCTTCAAGACTCAACAAAGTTTCCAGACTGGCTATGATGGCTATAGTTATGGCAACCGTATAGAGGTGGGGATTGCTTAGATGCTGCAGATAACTCGCGTCTGGCAACATAAAATTATTAAAAAAATCAGTGGCTTTTTCTATGGCAGGCAGCTTGACCAAATGTTCACCGCTTACCACCCAGGCAGGTGCAAATTGTTTGGCAAACAGGTTATAACCAATCCCCCATAAAACTGCCACTAACGGACCAGGCATTAGTTTTAGAAATGCTTGCTTTTTAAACCAGGCGGTATTCCACAGAATTAACAACAATAGTGCCACAACACTAATCACAACAGAGCCTAGAGAAACATTACTGCCAAACGCGCCAACCATTTCCATAAAGCTAGATTCCGCGGTCTCTTTCATATAACTTTCATCGCCTTCAAAGCTGGTATGGTAGCCGGTGGCATGCGGAATTTGTTTGATAATCAGAATCAACCCAATAGCAGCCAACATGCCTTCAATAACGGCGGAAGGGAAAAACGCTCCAATAATCCCTGCCCGCAAAAATCCCAACACTAATTGTATAAAGCCAGCGAGAACACACGCGACCAACAATCCTTGAAAACTGCCCAAGGTTTCAATCGCATTAAAAACGATTACAGTCAGTCCTGCCGCGGGCCCTGAGACAGCAAGCTGAGATCCGCTAAACCAAGATACTATCAACCCACCTACCAAGCCACCAATCAATCCCGAAAATAACGGTGCCCCAGAAGCCAGCGCAATTCCTAAACACAATGGCAATGCAACCAGAAATACAACGATGCCAGCGGGAATATCGTCTTTTAAATGCCTGAGATAGTATTGGCGCTGTTTGTGTATCATGGGCTAATCCTTCAAAATTAACGGTTCAGAACAGTTTGAACGCGTGTTCATGGTAAGACGATTAAGTATAGTTTCATCATAGACAGCAAACCTTTCACCAACCTTTCAGTTAGATTTCCATAATAGTGTGAAAATTTTATTAATAGAAGATGATGCGGTACTGGCTGACGGCTTGAATCATACCTTAAACCAAAGTGGCTATGCAGTCGCCTGCGCTAAAACCGGTTCTTACGCGTTACAGCTTTTGGAAGCTGAAGATTTTGACCTGATCATACTTGATTTGGGTTTGCCAGACATGGATGGTTTGGAGTTACTGAGGCGATTACGACATCGAAAAATTCCTTTACCGATTTTAATTCTGACAGCTCGCGATGGCGTTAACGACAGAATTACTGGTATTGAGCAGGGTGCGGATGACTACATGACCAAACCTTTTGAGTTACGCGAACTGGAAGCGCGAATTCAAGCTTTAATACGTCGCTGTTATGGTGGCTTTAGTAGCTTGATTAGGATCGGCCGCTTAACGTTGGATACCCAGCATCATCAGCTATTGGTGGATGGTGAGCCGATCCTGTTATCTGCTCGGGAATATGGCGTACTGGAAATTTTATTGCTGCAAGCAGGCAAGGTGGTGGCAAAAGATCGTATTGCCCAACGCCTGGCAGCCGATGGCGATGCTTTGGCGGATAATGCTATTGAGGTTTATGTGCATCGACTGAGAAAACGGATAGAACCCTTCGGTGCAGCCATAAAAACGATTCGTGGTTTAGGGTACTTGTTGGAATTGGCGACTAATGAATAAAAACCGCAGCTTAAAAACGGAGATTCTGTTTCGACTGGTTATTCCGCTGATTTTCTTCGTGCTGGTAGATGCGGTATTGTCCTATTTTGTCACCTTGCATTACGTGAATAACGCTTATGATCGCTGGTTACTGGACTCCGCCAGATCATTAAATCAGGAAATTAAAGTCCGCGAAGGCAAGATAGTCGCGGAACTGCCGCCAGCTGCCTTGGAAATTTTTAAATGGGATGACTCAGATAAAACCTATTTTAAAATCATGTCCGAAACACAAGGCTTAATTGCCGGCGACAAATTTGTTCCGGAACCTTTGTCTCCTAAAACTGACTGGTCGCGCCCGGTTTATTTTGATGATGAGTTATATGAAGAGCCGGTTAGGGTTGTATCCATGCTAGTTGAACATAATGATAGCCCGGAGAAAATCTTTGTACACGTTGCCGAGACCACCAATAAGCGCCGAGCTATGATGTTGGACATCTTGTTAGCAGATTTAATTCCGCAAATTTTTCTGGTACTTTTTACCGCACTGTATTTGCTGAGAGGCTTAAAGCGCGGTCTGAAACCGTTGAATGTATTGGCAAATGAAATTGCACAACGCTCAACACGCGATTTGAGTCCGATTTCAGAGCGACACGTTTTTTTAGAAGTACGCACCTTAACCGATACTATAAATCAACTATTACAACGCTTGGGATTAGCCATTGACACTCAACAGCGTTTTATTGCTAATGCCGCACATCAATTGCGTACACCCTTGGCGGGGCTAAAATTACAAGCTGAACGCGCTCTGCGAGAACAAGATATCGCTGCTATGCAGCCAGCATTAAAACAAATTCAGAGCAGTGCTGATCGTATGTCGCATTTGACTACACAATTATTAGTTCTGGCAAAATCAGAACCTATCCAGGGAGCTAGTGAATTAAAGTCTTTAGATCTTTGCGCAGTTACTAGGCAAATCTGTATTAACTGGGTACCGAGAGCTTTACTTAAAAACATGGAGTTGAGCTTTGAAAGTACTGAAGAATCAGTTTGGATAAAAGGTGATGAACTATTATTAGGCGAATTATTGGCCAATTTATTGGACAATGCCATTCGTTACGGATATGAACATGGCAATATTGCCATTACCTTACAAGCCCAACCCACACCGAGTTTAATCATAGAGGACGATGGCCCAGGTATTGCCGAACAGGAAATGGCTAAAGTATTTGAGCGGTTTTACCGCATTCCCGGCAGTGCCGGTGATGGTTGTGGATTGGGTCTTGCAATTGTTAAAGAAATTGCTGATTTGCACCAAGCCCGATTACTGATGCGCCCAAGCAATCAGCGCGGTGGTACACGGATTGAATTAATTTTTGATTCAGCAGGTTAAAGACGCTATTGTTATCAAGACTTCATATTTTTTAGCTTTATTTATTATGAATAACAAAAAACTATCACTGCAAGAGCAACTACTAAAGTCGGGATTGGTCAGCTCGGCTAAAGCAAAAACTGTTAAATCAGAAAAACACAAGCAAACTCAATTACAGCGCAATAATAATGCGGCGATCATTGACGAGGCTAAACTGCTCGCACAAAAAACCCAAGCTGAGAAAGCAGCTAGAGACCGAGAGCTTAATCAGTTGCGTCAGCAGCAGGACGAGCATAAACAGCTAGCTGCTCAGGTTAAGCAACTTATCGAATTAAATCGGCTGGCTACTGATCCAGAAGGTATTGCCTACCACTTTAACGACCAAAACAAAATGAAAACCCTGTATGTTTCAGAAACCATGCGAGAACACCTGATAGGTGGGCGCGAAGCTATCGTTAAATTTGACGGACAATACGCCGTAGTCAGTGCCGAGATAGCCAAAAAGATACTTGCTCGCGATGCTGCTAGTCTGGTGGTATTTAACGAGGCGGATCGGGACGCACCCAAAGTTGACGATGCGTATGCCGATTATCAGATTCCTGATGATTTAATGTGGTAAAGCAACCGGATACATGCACGCAATACTCACCAATACCGACACGCAGCCAGACGCTTGGACCACCCATGACTAACCCTCTAGCAATTGATGTAACCCAATTTCTTCAAGAAGACATGGGTAGCGGTGATATTACAGCTGCAATTATTCCCGAAAAGATGATAGCTACAGCCGAAGTTATCACCCGTGAAGACATGGTACTTTGTGGACGAGATTGGTTTGACGCGGTATTTAAACAGTTAGATCCCGATGTAATCATTAATTGGTTGGCGAGCGAAGGTGAAGCGGTTAGTAAAGGTGCTGTGCTTTGTCTTGTGAGTGGTTCAGCTAGAGCCTTATTGACCGGAGAGCGCACGGCCTTAAACTTATTGCAAACTTTGTCGGCGACTGCAACTATTGCCAAACGCTATGCGAATGCCGTAGCCGGCACAGATTGTAAAGTTTTAGATACTCGTAAAACAATTCCAGGTCTCAGAAATGCGCAAAAATACGCAGTCGCCTGTGGGGGTTGTTATAACCATCGTATCGGCTTATTTGATGGCGTGTTAATCAAGGAAAATCATATTATGGCGGCAGGATCCATCACCAACGCCGTACAAATAGCACGACAACAATCATCTGCCCCGGTTGAGGTCGAGGTGGAAAATATGCAGGAATTGCAACAAGCGTTTGCAGCAAAACCCGATCGGATTATGTTGGATAACTTTAGCCTTGCCGACATGCAATCAGCGGTTAGTTTAAATGTCGAAGATATTGAGCTTGAAGCATCCGGCAACATCAGCTTGGATAATATTCGCAGCATCGCTGAAACTGGTGTCGATTACATTTCCATCGGCGCACTCACCAAGCATGTTAAAGCCATTGATCTGTCTATGCGTATTCAGTTGGTTGAAGCATGATTGTTAAACCTGAAGAATTGGTTAAACAAATCAGTCACGGCGTCTATGTTATTGGTGTGCGTGCTGGTGATCGCCAGAATGCTTTTACCGCAGCATGGGTGATGCAGGTATCTTTCAAGCCATTATTACTGGCAATCAGCATAAATCCGCAACATTATTCTTATCAATTATTGCAGGAAGGACTAGTTTGCACGGTTAACGTATTGGGAAATCATCAATATCCAGTGGCCGAGCATTTCGGACGCTCAGATAAGGACAAAATGGCTAAATTTAACTGGCACACCGATATAACGGGAGCGCCGATTTTGTCGGAAAGCTTGGCTTATTTTGATTGCCGAGTTTGCCATTTTGCAGAAGTCGGTGATCACGTTATTGCTGTTTGTGAGGTTGTGGCCGCAGCAAAGCTACATGAAGGTCAAGTGATGCTGTATGGACAAACCGGTGACCTGGACGGCAGTAACAAACTCTATTGAGTAAGCTTTTATATTGAAAGTGCGAAACGGTGCTGATTAAGTAGTACTTAATATCTATATATTAGAATCAACTTATGCAACTGGAAGTTGTTTTTTATAAATTGATGAGGTGTCTATGAAAATCTGTAATGTATCGTTTCGGTGTTGGTTGTTTATCTTTTTGGGGTTATTTGCACTAAACAATGTCTGGGCGGACGAAAGTTCGTTAAAGGTAAGCCCGTCTTCAGTTACTTTAACAGTTGGCAGTACAGCCAATGTTAAAGTTTCCAATTCTTCCGGTACTGTGAAAGTATCCTCTTCTAAGCCCTCCGTGGTTACGGTGACCTATGCCAGTGGTGTGGCAACAGTCAAAGGCGTGAAAGCAGGTTCAGCAACCGTCACTGTAAAAGATAGGAAAAAATCAAAAAAGATCTCGGTTACGGTAAAGGCACCTGTCTCAACCACTGCGATGTCAGTTACCCCAGCTTCGGTTTCTTTAGCTGTTGGCGGCACTTCCGGTATAACGGTTACCAATGCCAGTGGCTCGGTTAGTGTAAGTTCGTCAAACGCTGCGATAGCGACTATTAGTTATGCCAGTGGTGTTGCAACGGTCAGAGGCGTTAGCGGTGGTTCAGCAACAATGACGATAAAGGATAGCAAAACAACCAAAACGGTTGCAGTGACAGTAACTGCTGGAACAGCATCGATGACAGTTGCTCCTGTTTCAGTTTCTTTAAGTGCTGGCAACAGTTCCGGTGTAACGGTTTCTAATGCTAATGGCACAGTCAGTGCAAGCTCTTCAAACGCTGCCATAGCAACTGTTAGCTATGCTAGCGGTGTTGCCATGGTCAGAGGCGTTAGCGCTGGCTCAGCAACGATAACGATAAAAGATAGCAAGACTACTAAAACGGTTGCGGTGACAGTAATAGCCGGGTCAACATCTGCGTTAACCGTGACTCCGACATTTGCCTCCTTTAATGTTGGCGCCACGTCAACAGTTAACGTTAGTAACGCTGTAGGTACGGTAACGGTTAGCTCTTCTGATAGCACTGTCGCAACGGCAATTTATGCAAACGGCGTCGTCACTATCAGGGGCGTAAAAGCCGGAACTGCAACCATTACTATTAACGATACGAGAACACCCGCAACACCTAAGACGGTAAAGGTTTCCGTGTTAAACAATCCAACTCCACCACCTGCGACTTCAGGTAATTATACGTTGCTGGCCTGGAATGACTTGGGCATGCACTGTATGGATGGCATGGACTTTTCAGTTTTTGCTATTTTGCCGCCTTACAATACCTTACATGCACAATTGAAAGATAAAGCAGGGAAATTAATTAGCAGTGGTGTCAATTTAACGTACGAAGCGGTAGCCGATAGCACGGGTTCAATCAATACAAATAGCTACACTAAGACTAACTTTTGGGAAATGGTCGGTGGGCTTGTTGGCCTTAATCCGGCTAACGATGTTGGTTTAAATTTGGATGGTTTAGCGAGCGGTGCGCCAGCGCCCGGCAATGAAACGCCCTCTTTAGCGCCAGCGCCCATGACTTATAACGCTGAGTTTCGCTGGTATGAAGCAGAGGGTATTCCTATCACGCCATTTGACGATCAAGGTAAAAAGAATTTTTATCCTACTGTGAAAGTCGTTGCCAAAGATTTGGCTGGAAATATTCTGGCAACCACCAAAACCGTATTGCCGGTGAGCGATGAAATGACTTGTAAAGCCTGTCACGCATCAACAACATCGACTAATGGTGCACAAACTGCCGCTAAGCCTGCTGCGGGCTGGGTAAATGATGCTAATCCAGAAAAAGATTGGAAGAAAAATATCTTGCGTTTGCACGATGAAGAACAATTAGCCAATCCATTATATCAGTCAGCGCTTATCCAAACGGGTTATGACACTAAGGGCTTGATGGCTACCGCCAATTCCGGTAAGCCGGTGTTATGTGTTGCCTGCCATTCAAGCAATGCTTACTTTGATAAGCAAAACAAGAAAACCGTTATGGGAGGTATTACAGGTATTGAGCCGTTCACTCAAGCTTTACATCGTAAACATGCGACTGTGAAAGATCCCGCAACGCAATTGGCCCTGGATAGCAGTGGTGACCGAGACGCTTGTTATTTATGTCACCCTGGTTCTAAAACCCAATGTTTACGTGGTGCAATGGGCAAGGCCGTCGATACTAAAGGAGACTCTTTAATGAGTTGCCAAAGTTGCCACGGCAATATGACCGCTGTGGCAAGTCCGGCCAGAAAAGGCTGGTTTAACGAACCGACTTGCGAATCTTGCCATAACAGTGCAGCACCAAACAAACGAGCCATTTCTGGTGTCAATGCAAATGGTGTGGAAACGATACCAACCGATCATACCTTTGCAACCAATGCGAATACCCCAGTCCCTGGTTTGAATTTGTACCGCTTTAGTACCGGACATGGTGGATTGCAATGTGAGGCGTGTCATGGTGCAACTCATGCGGAATATCCCAGTGCGCATGTAGATGAAAACGCGCAAAGCTTGGCTGTGCAAGGCCATACCGGCACAGTGGCTGAATGTGCCGCATGTCATACTACCGTGCCTACCACGGTTAATGGCGGTCCTCATGGCATGCATACAACGGGCGATGCTTGGGTGAAATCTCATGAGAAAGCCAACAAAAACGGCACTGCGACAACACCTAGCTGTGCTTACTGCCACGGTACTACTAGTGCTGGAACGCCGCTAAGTGCAGTTAAGGTAGCAAAAACTATTGATGCTGACGAGTTCGGTACGAAAAACTGGCCTGCCGGTTATCAAGTCAGTTGTTTCAGCTGTCATAACGGCCCGAATCCTTAGGCTGTTATAAAACGGATTCTCCTTTAGGTTAAGGGAGAATCCGGGCAAAATAATGGCAACAACCCTCGTTTGGACTACCCAAACGAGGGTTTTTTTATGCTTATTAAAAGAGACTTTGTACGGAGTAATAATGGAATGGCTCCATGTCAATTGAGCAATGGGCCATTGTGACGTTTTCAGATTTGCGAGAGCTGAGAATGAAGGTGCTTTAAAAACAAGACTTTATGGGCGAGCAAATCCGCCCATAAAATTTATACAGATGTTAATCGGCAATGCCTTTATAACGGCGGCGATAATTGTGCCCGTAAAAAATTTCGGTCACTTCACGACGTAGTTTTTTTTCAATTTCAGCTTTTTGATCGGCTGACAAGTCGCATTCTTTTTCAAACAAATAATTTTCCAGCTCGGTTTCTTTGAGCATCATTTTGGTGTGGAAAATATTTTCCTGATACACATTCACATCAATCATTTGATAACTTTCTTGCGTATCTCTAGCAATGTAGTTTTGGATTGAGGTGATGTTGTGATCGATATAATGTTTTTTACCGGATATATCACGGGTAAAGCCACGGACTTTATAGTCCATGGTGACCACATCCGATTCAAAACTGTGAATCAGATAATTAAGCGCTTTTAACGGCGAAATACGGCCGCAAGTAGATACATCAATATCGGCACGAAAAGTACTGATGCCGTTATCGGGATGGCTTTCCGGATAGGTATGTACAGTAATGTGACTTTTATCCAAATGTGCCAACACGGTATCAGGCAATGGCCCTGGGGATTGGCTATGCATGCTGGGCGGAGGCGGAGCATCACCTTCTGATATTAACATGGTTACGCTAGCGCCTTGCGGATCATAATCCTGCCGCGCGATGTTAAGAATCTGCGCACCAATAATTTCGGCCACATCTTTTAAAATCTGCGTTAGCTTATCAGCATTGTAAGCTTCGTCGATATATTCGATATATGCCTGCTGTTGTTCAGCAGGAGCATAACAAATGTCATAGATATTGAAACTGAGCGACTTTGTTAAATTGTTAAAGCCGTGTAATTGCAATTTATTCAAGTGTTAAACCTCGATAACTTCAAAATCATGGGTGATTTCCACCGCTTTGCTCAGCATGATGGACGCAGAACAATATTTTTCGGCAGATAACTTGACTGCACGCTCAACCGCTGATGCTTTCAGCTCATGACCGCTGACGACAAAATGTAAGTGGATTTTGCTGAACACACTGGGTATGGCGTCAACCCGTTCTGCGGAAATGTCTACTTTGCAGCTTACTAAATTATTTCTGCCTTTCTGCAAAATCTGTACTACATCAAATGATGAGCATCCGCCCACGCCTAATAACAGCATTTCCATCGGTCTAACACCCATGTTACGACCACCATGGTCCGGCGGGCCATCCATAACCACTGTGTGCCCGCTACCCGCTTCGCCGAGGAACATCATGCCATCGACCCACTTGACTGTTGCTTGCATCGCATTCCTCAATCCGAATAAAAAATGGCCATAGGTTAGCATACAAACATTGATTTTATTGTTAATAATTCAAACTAAACTACACTTTAAAAACAATTACATTTTGGTATGGATTTTAGATGTTATGGCTATCGCAGTTCACTTAAAAGAAAACCCTTATAAACAAGCGCTGGATCAATTTTTACATTTTTGTCACAAAAAGACATATCCGGCTAAAACGACCATTATTAGACCGGGAGACGTGGGTGACCGGCTATACTTTATTATGAATGGCTCAGTGAGCATTAATGTTGAAGATGATGGCCACGAGTTAGTTCTAGCCTACTTAAACAAAAATGAATTTATTGGCGAGGTCGGCGTCTTTAAAGGAACTGAGATACGAAAAGTCAGTGTAAAAACCCGTAGTCAATGCCAGTTGGCAGAAATTAGTTACGAGCGTTTTCAGCAATTGTTAAAAAAAGAATTGTTGGAGCATGCGCCTGATTTGCTGTTTATGTTAGCCGAGCAACTATCTGCCCGCTTATTAATTACCAGCCGTAAATTTTGTGATTTAGCGTTTATGGATGTTGAGGGTCGCATCGCCAGAACCCTATTGGATCTTTGCAAGGAGCCGGATGCGCTAACGCACCCTGATGGCATGCAATTACATATCACCCGCCAGGAAATTGGCCGTATTGTCGGTTGTTCCAGAGAAATGGCGGGGCGCGTATTAAAAGAGTTGGAAGACAAACAATTAATTACTGCACATGGCAAAACTATTGTAGTGTTTGGTACGCGTTGACAAGATCAGTTCTACAGTGGTTAAATACAAACAAAATCAATAGGTTAATTGATTGATTTTGTGTTAATATCATGTTAAGAGTTTATCAGTAAATTCTTAATTTATATTGTCCCAAATCCACTGTAGAAAAAAGCAAATGAAAATAAGTAATGTATCCCGTTTATTCGGCTTAATTGCCGTAACAAGCCTTTTGCCCGCATTAGGTTTTGCCAACGAACCACCTGTCGCTCAAATCCTTTCCAAAACCGTCAAGGAAGACAAACAGATCAAAATTGCTTTAAAGGGAACCGACCCCGAACGCAAAAAGCTTACCTTTGCTATTAGCCAACAACCACAACAAGGCGGCGTAACGCTCAAAGGCAGCACCGTAACTTATAAGCCAACACTCAACTACAATGGCTCGGATAGCTTCCAATTTACCGCCAACGATGGAGAGCTCACCTCAGCTCCTGCCACGGTAAGCATAACGGTACAAGCAGTCAACGATCGGCCGACGATTACTTCAAAGCAGACCTTTTTTGTGCAACAGGGCGCTAAAGCGCTTATTACCTTGAAAGCCAACGATATAGAAAACGATCCGTTGACTTATCAAATCTCTGCAAAGCCAAAAAAAGGCAAAATAATCGGTAAACCTGCCGGAAATGTGGTTACTTATCAGGCAAAGCTGGCTACAAAAAAGAAACCTGCTTACACTGGCAAAGACAGTTTTTCGATTAAAGTAAAAGACGGCAAAAAAACCTCGAAGACTGTAAAAATAACTCTCAGGGTGAGTGCAACTTGCCCGAATAACGAGGAATTTAGAAATGGCGTGTGCTATGTTAACTGTAAACTCCCCGAGATTTTACAGGATGGCCAGTGTGTAGGCCCCAATGTGGGCTTTGAAACACTTTCTATCACTAAAACCGGTAAAGGTTTTGTTACCAGTAGTCCGGAAGGCATTAATTGCGGAGAAAACTGCGCTGCCTTCTTCCGTGAAAAGAGTGTTATCACCCTGACAGCCACTGCGGACGCGAAATCCACTTTTAGTGGTTGGATTGGCGGAGGATGCGGTAATGATGCGACTTGCACCATCACTTTAAACAGTGGCGCGCAAAGATTCACAGAAGTTGTAGCTGGATTTACTGCCAGATTTAACGATACTGGGATTACCAGTTGCGCCGATAATACCGCAAGTGGTTTGGGTTGCCCGCTCACTGCTTTCTCAAGACAAGACGGCGATTTTGGACGCGACAAACTCTTTAATGACGACAGTAACGGTCATGCCGGTTTTAATTTCACTAAAATTGGCTCCAACGGTCAGGCATTGGCAATTCAAAACGTTAACTGGAGCGACACCGGAACTGAAGAAGCCGGTAGCCGGTGGTCTTGCGTAAAAGACAACGTAACTGGGCTGTTATGGGAAGTCAAAACGGGTGATGGCTTGCATAACGTAGACACTACTTATGATTGGTCTGGGGCTGCGTCGCTTGCAAATGACGTCAATGCAGCCGGCTGGTGTGGACGAAACGATGGCTGGCGGGTACCCACAAGAAGTGAGCTAACCGGTCTAATCGATTATAGTCGGGCTACTGCCCCTGCTGTCGATGTGGTCTATTTCCCCACAACGAATGCACAGTCCGCATTTTTGTGGACATCCTCGGCATTTGCTTTTGATGCGGATAGTGCCTGGAACGTCAGTGCAGACAAGGGTGCCAGCGCCGACGCTAAAAAATCCACTAAATATTCTGTCAGACTTGTTCGCAGTGCAGAATAGTTAAGTAGCACTTTAGAAATCAACATCGGGTTGTGTAAAAGGGAAGGATGCCCTTTTACATAGAGTTTTTGACTTGTTCTAATTATTTAATCAGTTCGGCTATGTACCCTTTTGGGTATTAAGAGCCAACCAATTATTAAACGAGCGAACATTTTAAAAATAACCACATGAACCCATTAATTATTCCAATAGTTATTTAATTCGGAGCAGAATTTATGTACAAATCTTCTCAAACAGCGGTATTTAGCTGTCTATTAGCGTTATTGCCTTCCTTGGGCAACGCCGTTCAAACCTGTCAGTCTAGCATTGCTGCAACCACTCCAACTTCTCAGTTTGTAGACAATGGCGATGGTACTGTCACGGACCAAAATACCGACTTGATGTGGAAACGTTGCAGCGATGGACAAGTATGGAGCGGCAGTGCCTGCACAGGCACTGTTGGATCTTATACATGGCAAGCCGCTTTGCTACAGGGAAATACAGAGTTTGCTGGAAAAAGCGACTGGCGTTTACCCAACATTAAAGAGCTGAGTTCCATTGTTGAAGAGCAATGTTCCAGTCCGGCAATCAACGCAACTTTATTTCCTGGAACATCCCCTTCAAAATATTGGACGTCGTCACCAGACTCAGTGTCTACCAAGCAAACGTGGTATGTCGATTTTGGGCGGGGCAACAGCTCATCAATTCTCAGAACAGAAAAAAATGCTGTTCGGTTGGTGCGTAACGCTCTGTAATTTAGGGCTAATTTACACGGCGTAGCAAGGTGCTATGCCGTGTAAACGTAGAATCGGATTGTTACTCCATACTATGAACAACGCCGTGCAACAACAATATCAATAATACCCCGGCAGCAATCAAAGCGATTTGTTGCAATGAAGTTTTCATATCAGTTTTTTTATGCAAAGACGGAATCAAGTCAGCTACAGCAATATAAATAAAGCTGGACGCAGCTAAAGCCAGAAAATACGGCAGGCTATGCTGTAAATCTGCAAGGCTAAAATACGCTAAAACCCCGCCCAATACAGTGGTTAAGCTAGCCAATACATTGTAAAAAAGCGCCTTTCTCTTGGAATAACCGCTGTGCAGTAAAATGGCAAAATCGCCAACTTCTTGCGGAATTTCATGCGCCGCAACCGCCAAACTACTAACAATACCTAATTGCACATCCGTTAAAAAAGCGGCGGCAATTAATATTCCATCTACAAAATTATGAATCCCATCGCCAAGAATGATTAATGATCCTGCCGATTGCTTTAAGCCATGACTATGCGCATGACTATGTTCGTGATCACCGTGCGCTTCTTCTCCATGTGCTTCACAGCTGCCGAAATGGCAATGCCGCCAAATCAACAGTTTTTCCAATACAAAAAAACCCAGTATGCCTGCCAGGACGGTTGCAGATAAGTATTGAAACTGTGCTTTTTCAACTTGGGCAAACGCTTCAGGAATTAATCCCCAGAAAGCTACCGTTAAGAGCGCGCCGATAGCGAAACTGATACCATGGGGTAAAATCCGATTTCTTTGCTTGTCGGGTAATAACAAAAAAACTGCCGCTGCCAACACGCTTAATACACCGCCTATTGCTGTAAAGATGATGATTAATAGTAATAAACTCATCGTCAATCTCTCCAGATCAGTGTGGCCATGCGCCCGGTTTGCCTATCTCGGCGGTAAGAATAAAAGCGTTCAAGGTCAGTCACAGTGCAAAAATTACCGCCATAGATTCTATCGATACCTTGCGCCGCCAAATCAACACGCGCCAACTGATAAATATCTGCCAGCCACTGGCCATTGCTTTGTTTCGTAAAGGCCATGTCAAATTGGGGTGATTTTTCTACAAAAGCATCACGGACATCACTCCCCACTTCAAAACATTCCGGCCCAATGGCAGGCCCCAGCCAAACCAACCAATCTGATTTGTGCATCGCTGCCAGCGTATTGCCAATAACACCTGCCAATAAACCACGCCACCCGGCATGAATGGCCGCTATTTGTGTTCCATCAACATCACAAACCAATATCGGTAAACAATCCGCAGTCATCACTGCACAGACAACTCCTGGCTTGGTGGTGTAACTGGCATCGGCTTGCGGCAACAACCGGGTAGTTGCTGCATCAACGGCAATAGTACTGTGAATTTGCTCTAACCAAACCGGTTCACTTGGCAGGTTCAAGAGAGCTTTAATCAACTGTCGGTTTTGTAACACCAATCCGGGATCATCCTGCACATGAGTAGCCGGATTTAAACTGGCATACAAGCCCTCACTAAAACCCCCCGTACGTAAGGTGGTTGCTGCATGAATGTTGATAGGTGCTGGCCAATCGGGGATTAAAAAGTGCTTACTCTTGTTCATTGTCCGCCAGCGCTGCCAGTAAACGAGTCATATCCTCAGGCAATGGTTGTTCCCACTCGTAATACTCATCTGTCATCGGGTGTTGCAAACCCAATTTGGCTGCATGCAAGGCTTGTCGTTTAAAACCACGTAATTCTTTTTCTAACTCCGCGCTGCAATTAGGCGGCATTTGAAAGCGCCCGCCGTAAACAGGATCGCCCAATAGGGGGAAACGGATATGCGCCATGTGCACTCTAATTTGATGGGTACGACCGGTTTCCAGCTTCACTTGAATTTGCGTGTAATGGGTAAAGCGTTTAACGACCCGATAATGAGTGACTGCTTCTTTTCCGGATTCCTTGACCGCATAGCGCTTGCGATCAGTCGGGTGTCTGGCAATCGGCTCGTCAACTGTACCCCCTGCGGTCATCCGGCCTTTAGTGATGGCTTGGTATTCGCGATGGATGCTGCGTTCCTGCAATTGCTGTGTCAGGCTGTTGTGCGCTTGTAAAGTTTTGGCAATCATCAATAAGCCGCTGGTTTCCTTATCAATTCGATGTACGATGCCGGCGCGCGGCAAAGTATCCAAATTCGCATCATGGTTGAGTAAGGCATTCAATAAAGTGCCATGCCAATTACCAACAGCAGGATGTACCACCAAACCAGCCGGTTTATTCACAATCAGCAAACTGTCGTCTTCAAAAATTATATCCAGCGGAATTTCTTCCGGCTCGCTCAACACCACGACTTCAGCTTCCGCATCCAGGATAATTTCTTCCCCACCATCCAGTTTGTCTTTAGCCTTTAACATCTCGCCATCAACCAAAACCCGTCCCGACTTTAGCCAAGTTTGCAATTTGCTGCGTGAATAATCCGCAAACAATTCGGCCAGCACCTGATCCAAGCGCATTCCAGCCATTTCATAAGGTACTTCTGCCGCTAGTCTTGTCATAACAAGTTCTTCTGATAAACCTATTGATAAGTTATACTCGCCAAATAGTAAGAGATCTCTATCATCTTAATTTTCAGCAAGAAAAACCGGTAATACTACAACGTGTTGTTAGCTCTATGCGATTATTTTTAGTTAAATTTTTATTTGTCTGTTTTCTAGCTTTCTTTTTGCAAGGTTGTGAAACCTTAAAAGGCATGGCATCCGATGCGCCAGAAACAAAAGAAGATAAATATGCCGAATGGAATGCGCAGCGTTTTCGCGAAGAAGCCGATACCGCTTTAAAAAATGAAAACTATCAAAAAGCCATCGAAATTTATGAAGCGCTGGAATCTCGCTACCCGTTTGGCAGCAGTTCCGCACAAACACAGCTGGATATTGGTTATGCCTATTACAAAAATGGCGATGCCGACTCGGCGATAGCGGCCGCGGAACGATTCATTAAAATGAATCCGCGAAGCCCCGGCATTGATTACGCGTATTATCTAAAAGGCTTGGTCAATTACAGCCGCGATATTGGCTTTATTGATCGTTTTTTACCTACCGATACTTCCCAACGTGATCCCGGTAATGCCCGAATTGCCTACGACACTTTCTCAGAATTAGTACGCCGGTTTCCACAAAGTAAATATGTCGCCGATGCTCAACAACGCATGATTGCCCTTAGAAATAACCTGGCTATGCACGACGTGCATGTGGCCCGGTTTTATATGAAGCGCAAAGCCTACATTGCCGCGGCAGATAGAGCTTCCTATGTGGTGGAGAAATATCAACGCACACCGGCCGTCCCTTATGCCTTGCAGATTATGCAAGAAGCTTATACAAAGCTGAATATGCCTGATCTGGCAAAAGACGCAACCCGCGTGTACGAGCTCAACTACCCCAATGGCCCACCTGTTCCTGAGCACAAAAGCTCTACCGTAGCCAATAAAGTTTGGGATTTTATAGGCTTGGACGAATAACAACCACACTTGAAAGCTCTCTACTGAGGGCTTATGGATACGGTCTTTAAAGAATTAATTTCCTTCGACTCCACTCAGGAATCCCAACGTTAAAGCGTCCTGGGCGGAGTCGAGGGGTAGCCCGGCTACTCAAACATTAACCGACTCTATCAACAAGCTCTCATAAACAGCGCCTCATCCATTGCGTTTTGCTTGAAAATGCAAAATACTCAAAACGGTCATCAATTCTAGCGCACACCCGTTGCTAAACAACAGCCAGCAAAATGCGCGCTTTAATATCAGCCAGTTCATGCTGTGTTTATACACACCACTTACCCTCTAACCGGGCTTGATTAAGTTGCCATTAAGCCCATCAGATCAAACCCGATTTATGTTTTGATCTACTTTAATTTGCGTGTACTATCCGAGCGATTTTTCTGTAATCCATCTATTACATTTAAGGATAAACCATGAATAAACTGACTGTACTTTCTGTCGCCTTGCTTGGCCTGCTTAGTTCCTTGCATACTCAGGCAAATAATAGCGTTTCCAATGCATCAGCTCTGCGGGGGGTTGAAACTAAGGAAGATACCGCCGCGCTCAGCAAGGCGATTACGGGTTTAAGCCTGCCCTTTATCGCTAACGCCGGACAAACCGATCCTTTAGTTGCTTTTTATGCGCAAACTTTTACCGGCACGGTGTATGTGACCAAAGCTGGCGAAGTCGTTTATTCGTTGCCACCTAACGACGGCAAACCCGGCTGGACTTTGGTGGAAAGTTTCGATCAAGGCAAAGCTCATCCGTTAGGCATAGAACCCAGCTCCAGTAAAGTCAATTACATCAAAAACCAAGCCGGTAAAGCCGTCAGTCAGGAAAGCCAAACCTTTGGAAAAGTGAATTTAGGAGAAGTGTTTACCGGAGTTAACGTGGCGCTGGTCGCCCACGGCAATAATGTGGAGAAAGTGTATACCGTCGCGCCTGGCGCAGATGCTAACAATATTCACATGCGCGTAGCCGGCGCCAACAGTCTCAAACTGAATGTGCAAGGGGCACTAATGGCAGAAACCGGCCACGGCCCGGTGCAATTCAGCGCGCCGATTGCCTGGCAGGAACAACAGGGTACGAAAAATCCAGTGCAAGTCAGTTACGCCATCGGCAAAGACGGTTACGGTTTTAAGTTGGGTGATTATGACCACAGCCGTCCTGTCTTGATCGACCCGCTAATACAAGCGACTTATTTGGGGGGCAGCGGAACAGAAACCGCCAAAGATATTCATGTGCACCCTATAACTGGGGATGTTTATGTGTTAGGTAATACCGTGAGTCCCGGAGCTGGTTTCGCCAACACATTTCCGGGTACCTCCGGTGGATGGGAAACCAAGCAGACTTCTAGCCAAACTAATTTTTTAGTTAGACTAACAGCTGACTTGAAGATGCTGGTGCAGTCTACGTATCTTGAATCTTTTGGGTCATCAATAAGTGGTTTTAAAATACACCCAATAAATGGTGATTTATATGTTTGGGGAGATTGGTCGAATCAGGGTGCATTAATTCCAGGAATAATTGGCGGCTCAGTTTCAGTTACCGGTCCTGGAGCTCAAGGCCTTTATTTTTCCTTAGGCAAATTTATAAGCCGGTTTTCTTCGGACTTGACCCAATTAATACAATCAACGCGTACAGGCATCCAATATTTCTCGGGGGGTGATTTTTTCACTATAAGTCCATTAAGTGGTGACTTATATATTAGTGGTTTCGAGGATCTGAACAGAAATATTATTGTTTCTCGTATTCCGGCCGATTTAAAAACCGCTATAACGAGTATGCAGTTTGGTAGCTCAGGACTCGCTTTCAATACCCACGATTTAAGTAAAGGTATTGAAGTTCATCCCGTCACTGGTGATGTTTATGTCTCTGGCGAAGCATGGTTCAATGACTTTCCGGCAACCGCTGGTGGCTACCAACCAAATAACAGTTCCACGCCTGCTACTGGTATAAAATCTGAGGGTTTTATCGCACAATTGTCCTCTGATCTATCAACTATTAAGCAGTCAACCTACTTAGGTGGAACCAGCGACGACATAGTGGGTAAGATCGCGTTCGATAACACTGGGAACAACCTGTTTTTATCGGTACTTACTAGATCTAATAATTTTCCAGGACTTTCCGGTGGCGCATTTAGCCAGCGCTCTCCAAGTATTGATTGGTCAAGAATTTTAGTGAAGATGTCTAGTGATTTAAAAAATTTGTTCCAAAGTACGATAGTCTACACCAGACTCGAGCAATCACTCGCTTATGAAATGATTGTGCATCCCGTAACAAATGACGTATACATCATTGATAACCTAAAGATAGTCGACAATACTGGATTTCCGACTTCATCCGATTCTACGTTTAGTGGCCGCACTGGTACTCCGGCCGCGGTACACTTTAGTTCTGACCTGAAGACTTATTATGGCGGGTTGCCTTTAATTGACCAAAATCTGGAACATCCAGGCGTAGCTTACGCACAGTCACCGCTTACCGGGGATATTTACGTCGTTGGCAATCAAAAAAGCAAAACTATCGCATTTCCTCAAACTACCGGTGGTTATCAACCCGTTCCGGCAACGACCACGGGTGGAAACAATGATGTTTATATTGCCCATTTTAGTTTAGATGATGTTGGCGTTGTGCCTGACGGCTCAGGCACTGGAAATAACAATAATCCCGGTGGAGGATCAAACAATGATGGCTCCGGGGGTGCAGTCAGTACCCCAGAGGAAACTCCCAAACCCTTTAAATTCAAAGCCAAGAAGAAAGTGAAAACCAATAAACTGATCACATCCAACACTGTGAAAATAAAAGGGCTTAAAGCGATTACCGCACCTATTTCCGTGCAGAACGGTGAATATTCTATCGGCTGTAAGAAAAAGGCGTTCACCAGTTTAAGCAGTGTGATCAAAAAGAATAAAACCGTCTGCGTTCGTCACCAATCAGCGGCAGAAAAGAAATCGGTAGTTACCACTACGCTGACCATCGGCGGTGCATCGGCCAGTTTTTCCAGTACGACGAAGTAGGAATACCTTTCTGGAAAAAGGATACAACAATCGCAGGATGTGTTTTGTGTTGACCACACATTCTGCGATTTTAGGCTGTATTTTTTTACCCAATCTCTAAAAATTGCATTATTATACATATAAAGTATGCATAATAGTCGCTTATGAAAATCGACTTCGATCCAAGCAAAGCTGTCAGCAACCTTAAAAAGAACGGTATTGATTTTGAGGAAGCCGCTAGTTGTTTGTTCGATCCGCAGGCGTTAGCGCGTGAAGATGCTGATGCTGTAGGTGAACAGCGCTGGGTATTACTAGGTATGAGTGACCAGGCCAGACTGCTGGTTGTGGTATACACAGTGCGTGGCGAATCGATACGATTAATATCTGCCCGAAAACCCACTGCAAAAGAGGCAAACTGCTATGGATAAAGAGTATGATTTCACCCACGCCAAACGCGCCAACGAAGTGCCGCATTTGGCACAACTTCAAGCCGAAAATACTAGCAAATCCCGCATTACTATCTTTCTGGACGACGACATTCTAGCGACTTTTAAAGAGCGTGCAACGCAAAGCGGTAAAGGTTATCAGACCTTGATTAACGAGGCGTTGCGCGCCAGTATTTCTCCAGATTCTGCGCCCCTAACCGCTGAAACCTTACGCAAAATATTGCAGGAAGAATTGCACGCGGTATAGCCTTGTGGGCAGAGGCTTACTTTTTCAATGCAGGTTTGGCCGCTTTTTTCGTATCGCCATAAAGCGCGTAAGCGCCAAACACCATTTGATGCGCACGGCCTAGTTTTTCTTTGGTAAAGTCTATGGCAAATTGCTCTTTGAGTTGCTTGCCGTTCCAGTTATAGACTTTTAAGAACTGTTCGTTATCTGCACCTTTTTTATCCCAGTTGGCCAATAATGACGAGGTGTAATAAAGGCGCTTGCCATCCCAACTGGACGACACCATGTTGACTTGAGCAGCAATTTTTTGCTCGAACACTTGTTTGGGCTTGAATGGATCAGTGATGTCGAAGGCTCGGGTTTTACCATCCATAAAGGTGTTAACCCAGAGCATTTTGTCATCGCTTTGAATGGAAATATCCACTGGTAAAGGAATTTTGCTGGGTTCGCCGATGTCTGCCACTTCTTTTGCTTGCCATGCCCCGGTTTTATCAGCGTAAATTAACCAGATTTTTGAAGTTAATGCGGTGGTGGTGAAGCAGTAGTCATGGTTGGTTTTCCACGCACAACGGATTTCCAGGGGCGCGCCGGGTACGTCAAAGACCTTCTTGGGTTGTTTGGTGTGTAAATTCCATTCCACCACGGTATTACCAAAACGCTTCATGGCTTCTGGGTCTTGTAGCATTTTGCCGAAATCCATCATGTAATTCGACCAACCGGTGAAAGAGGAGGTCAGCATCAGGTTTTTTCTGGGTAACGCCCGCAAATCATAGCCATAGCCATCAGCGTATTTGCCGGTTTTAATTGCACCCTCCAGATTGCTGTCGGTTGGCGTCCAGTGTGTTGCAATGTAGTTGCCTTCGTTACTGTATTCGACAACGCCGGTACGACCGCCATGATCTTTATTGTTGGATAAGCCGGTAATCATCATCCGCCCAGGCAAGGCATAAGTGGTGTGTGGACCTACTACCCCGCCACTTTTTGAGACAAAATCGGTGATGGTTTTGACTAACACAGGCTTGGCAGGGTCGGTATGAATATCAAAAACAAACAGTTTGTTGGTATCCAATGCGCCAGCCCATATGAATTTACGATCATCGGTAAACCCGGAATGATGCGCTTCATTTCGTCCACCCACAGAAAGTGAGTTGACTACTTTGCCGTACTTCGGAGATTTGGGGTTAACATCAACGGTCACTAATTTGTCTTGCTCATCACCGACGCCTTCGACACCTAATGTCCAGATGTAAACAAAGTCTTCTTGCCCGGTGATTTTTGTTATGTAAGGAGAGAGGCAAGTTTCATCGGCTTGTGCCACGCCACCGCCGATCAGCGTTATGGTTGACGCGGCAAAAAGACAAGCTGATAAACGTTTTTGCCACAGCTGATTATTTTTATTGAATTTTGTATGCATTTTATCCTTCCTCATTTTATCGTTATTAGTGCTTGCGGCATCGCTGGTAGGCAATGCTTGGCAATTTATCGCAGATTCCCTCCTAAGTTATTTATCGTTTTAAATCGTCAGCAGATGCCTAGCTGTCTGCGGTTGACGGATCTATCATGGTTCTGATCTGAGAAATACGGTTGGCAGGAAAGCCACCTTGTTCTGCGTGCGCTTTAATGCTGGCTTCGTCCGGCGCAATGTATACGCAATAGACTTTATCGTCTGTTACATAACTTTCTTGCCACTGGATTTTTGGTCCCATTTCACTAAGAATGCTGCAAGACTTTTGAGAAATGCCCTGTAGTTGCTCGGCAGTTAATTTGCCGGCTCCCGGTATTTCTCGTTCGATAAGGTATTTTGGCATTGTGTGTCTCCTCTGGTTATTAAATGACTGGTCGTCTTTTTAAAACGTAAAAAAATTCACGCTTTAAAAAAATCCCCTAATAAATTTTCGCAACATTGCTTGAGCGGCAGGGATGATTTTTCAATTTTCATTCTCAATAAAGCGCCTTGCCAAGTATTCGCCAGTAAATCTGCCATGTCTCTTGCAGACTTATCAAGTCTTACTGTGCCTTGTTGTTGGGCTGTAGCAAGGCCGACCTGCAACAAATCCCGATAGCGATTAAATGCCGATTGCAGCGATTGCTGGCATAAATCGCTGGTATCACCAATTTCACCCATTAAATTGCCCAGTAAACAACCGCCTTTAAAATTTGATTTTTCCAGCTCGGCAATCAAGGTATTGAAATAAAGCTGTAAAGCGACTAGAGCATCATCATGCTGCTGTAAACAAGCGTTTAGCTGTACGATAAAAGGCTCGATATAATGCTGGATTGCCTCCGCACCAAAGTTCTCTTTACTGCCAAAATAATTATAAAACGAGCCTTTCGGAATCTGAACCGCGTCCAAAATTTCCTTGAGCCCAGTGCCGTGATAGCCCTTATCCATCAGTAAGGTTACACCTTGGCTTAAAAGGTTTTCTCGATTTTGCTTTTTTTGGTGGGCTTTCTGCATGGGAAATATAATATGACCAGTCGTATTATATGTCAAAGAATTGTAGCATGGCAAATGGCATTATTTATTTTAGGCCTACTTAGACGAGCTTCACTTTGTCTAAATTAGTAAATAAAACTGTGAGGTGGATTCAGATTTAACCTGCTGATGTGTATTGATTCCCGATAATAACATTGACTTTGTTTTGGTCTACCCATACAATGCGGCCAGCTCGAAATTGATTTACCGTTATGCTTATCTCTACGATGTTTTTTCTGTAATTGCACGTCCTGTTTATCATTAAGTATCTCTAAAATTTCCCAGCTTCGTCAGCCCGAACAGGCTTCAACTACAATTTTTTATATAGGACAGCATAATGGCTACCGGTACAGTTAAGTGGTTTAATTCAGAAAAAGGTTTTGGTTTTATTCAACAAGAAAGTGGTCCTGACGTTTTTGTTCATTTTCGTAACATTAACAGCTCAGGCTTTAAATCTCTTGATGAAGGGCAAAAAGTCCAATTCAACGTAACACAAGGCCAAAAAGGCCCACAAGCAGAAGAAGTTACATTAGTTTAGTTAATTTCTAATAATAAGAGCCGCAGTTTTCTTAGTAAGAAACTGCGGCTTTTTTGTGATCAAAACTTATTCAGTCGACAAGCCTTGCCCCTGCTAAATTCCGTTAGGATAGTCGTAGCTGTAATGTTTACGCAGTGGTTTGACTACTTCCCATTGGCTATCTAAGCCCGCATGGAATGAAACTAAATCACCTGGCAAGATCCTGACTGGCTCCCCGCCTGCTGGCGTCACTATAATTTCGCCTTCCAACACATAAGCGCATTCAGTTTCATCAAAATCTATTGGGAATTTTGAAATTTCTTTTTCCCAAACTGCCCAACTGGAGACGCCCAGCTCTTTTAAGCGGTCATCACTAGGGTTGTGTTCAATGGTAATTTTGCTCATATTTATCCAATAAATTAAATTTAGTTAGTTGTTAATTTTAACAGTGCATTTTATAAAAATAAGGACGTACAACTGATCTGTGCTTTTCAGTTATTGTTATG
The DNA here is from genome assembly GCA_965247565.1 of Methylococcales bacterium. GTDB lineage: Bacteria > Pseudomonadota > Gammaproteobacteria > Methylococcales > Methylomonadaceae > CBDFHF01. Next base: position 1,071,307 of record CBDFHF010000003.1, read on the forward strand.
ATTTCTTCGTATCGATATACACGGTGTAGAGCACATAGCCGACAAAAACTACTGTTAAAAGATAAATTGCTACGCCCATGTGATACTCCTAAATTATTAATTTTTAACCAATTACCGCCAAAAGAGTGCTTTTGCACCCTTTTGGCAAAATCAGATTAGCCTTTTAGTTGCTTGACTTTTGCAACAATGCCGGCTGGATCAATGCCTTGATGAGGAAATTGTTCCCATAAACCGCCGCAACCTTCTTTATGCGTGGCAATATGTGCAAACTTAGGTGTTAAGTCGCGCTCCAATAACCAAGAACCCATACGAGCACCCAAACCGGTTTTGCGGTTAAAAGATTCAACCACTAACACCATTGGTGATTTGCCGATTTTGGCTAGCGTGTCTTCGTCGATGACGTTCAAGTGCGGTTTGTTGATCAAGCCCACATCAATGCCTTCTTTCTTCAAACGCTCCACTGCATCCAAGGCACGGTATAAGGTTTCACCGAATGCAACCACATAACCGGCTGTACCTTCACGGATGACTTCGTCTTTACCTGGCACGAATTTGTAATCGCCACCGAAGAACTCATTACCTTTGTCATCTAAAATGATTGGGGTTTTAGAACGGGTTGAGAAGACAAAACGTAAGCCAGGATCGAAGAAGATCTTTTTAACCACAGCTTTCATTTGGTTAGGATCAGCCGGGAAATACAGGTTGGTGGCGTAAGCGTCGTCCAAGCCATTGTCGGCAAAGAAGTTATTCAAACCGAAATGGCAGGTATTGTCCGCCATGTCGTCAATACCGGAATGCGAGAAATGGCTCAATACGTTGGAGTTATTCAAACGAGCCATAGTGATTTCTGACATCAACATTTCCAGGAACGCGGCGAAGGTTCCGAAGATACCTTGTTTGCCTGCTTCCATACCAAAACCTGCAGCAGCGGAGAAGTTACCGCGCTCCATGATACCGGATGAGATGAAGCTTTCGGGATAGGCGCTATGAATTTTGTGCAAGCCGCATGAGCCTTCCAAGTCGGAGTCAATAACGCGAACTTTGGCGATACGGTCTGCTTCGCTCATGCCGCTCATCGCTTCAACCACTGCATCACCGAATACGTTACGGTTAGCATCCCATTTGGCATTGTCTGAACCTAAGAAGGTGTCAGTCATTTTTGGAGCAACAACGCCTTTTAAGAATTCAACCGCTGCAGTATGGCCGCGTGTTTCCAAATATTCCAAAGCTACTTTTACAGAAACAACGTCATGACCGTGAGTTGAACCTTCCAAGCCAACAATGCCTGGGCACATTGGACGGTGGTTGATAACTGCCACTGGGCCGTCAGTGTTGATGGCTTTTGCGATACGGCTGTACAGGTCGTCGATATCTTCGCCGTTGCCTTCAAATACTGTTACGCCTTGTCCTGCCAAGGTTTTTGCAGTTGAGCAACCTTTCAGATATTTAGATGGGTGACCGGCGATTGTAACGTCGTTATCGTCAATCAGTAGCTTAACATTTAAGCCTTGAGCAACTGCTAAACGCGCTGCTTCAGCATCATCGCCTTCTTGTTGTGAACCGTCAGAACCTAAGCAAAACAAGGTTTTAGATGGGTTAGCAATCGCTACACCGTTAACATAAGGCCACATGTGCCCTAAACGGCCTGAGCTGAATTTTACGCCAGGAGTAAAACCCAATTCTGGATGGCCTGGCAAATGTGAATGTGCGGCACGGTATTCGGTTAATTTTTCTGCTGGCATATCACCATTCAATACAGACATGATGTATTGGGTTGCAACGCGGTGACCGGCTTCGTCAAAGAAGATTGGTACGTATTTTTCCGCAGAACCACGGAATAAAGCATCCATAATAACTACTTCAGGCACTGTGTCGTATGGGCCACCAGTATGACCGCCTACACCACGAGCCGCGCCGGTCGAAGTAAAAAATACAATTGCATCACGGAGCAATTGGATGTTGGCTTGTAAACTGGCTTTCTGCTCGGCAGTCAAAGTCGGTTTGCTGACATCCAAGGAAATGCGTTGGTAAGCGCCAAGATCGATTGGGAATTTAGACATAGTTAAAGTTCTCTCAAAGTTAAAAAATCGGGTACAAACTTAATTAACGTTAGTCACAGGTGATGATTTTGAATTGCAAAACCAAATTTTTTGGCAATGCCTTTTTTATAAGGTTCATCAACAGGATGTTACGAAATAAAGCATTCTTTTTATGAAGTGGCGTCTTATAAGCTATCTGGGCTGCTAACTACACCCGCCTCATTATGGTAGGCAAAGTGACAAATGGCCAAGCTTTCTCGGCGAGGGCCGTGAGCTTTAAAAAAGCAATTTATAATGACGTTTTTACAGACTTATCTTGCTTCCACAAAGTCCATGCGCCATAACCCAGGCCTATCCAGGCGGCGTATTTTATCAAGGGTGAGGCAACGAGAGCTAATACACTAATGACGATAATGGTTAAGCCGTCCCACGAGGTGCGCTCTTTTAAGCGATCTTGAAGCCAATCAACCACAAAATTTATTGTGCTCCCTACCGACAATTCTGACATAGGATTATCTCCAAAGGTGAATTTTCAAAACCCGGCCATGATACTACTAATTTTAGCCGATAACCAATAGCTTCAAGTCACATGACTATCGATATGCGCGTCAACACTTCTACGAACAAATGCTTAACTAGCTTTTAACTGCAATTCATAGTCGATTGCTGCCAAATAGCTGCTGGCGAAATGGAGTCGCTAACGGCTATAAAACACTTCGGTGTATTCAAACATTGCCTGCCTAACTTTATCTGGCAGAGCCGTGTTATCTCACTTTTTTCGGTAGCAAGACTTGTTGGTTTTGCTCAGTTCTAACCCGGCGACCTAAGGAGCTTGAATGATGCCCCCAAGCTATCGGTCGCCTGCTGATGGGGATAGCCTTTTTCATGCGCCAATTTAGCTTAAGCTAATGATGAGAATTTTTTTGTATGGATGGCCCATCTCCTGCCTCTAACGATATTAAGAATCTGCCATTAAACGTATCCTGTTTTATCAAGCCATTCTATGCATTTTCGATTTAGTTTCTGCGAATTTTAGATATTACCTTAATTTGATAACTCAGTTCATTGATAAATCAATGGATTTGGATTGTCTCTCTTATTGAGCTCAAACTTGCACTTAAGCTTGACGTAAGTCATTGTCAAAAAAGAAACATTTTAATTGAAATCCCCTTGACTAAGCGGCATTTGAAATCTATAGTGGTTATAAAGTGGTGCAAAGTGGAAAGAATTGGATTTTTTTGGGGCATTTGGGGTAAATCTTGTTAAGAGGCATTAGTTCACTCAATTTGGATGGCAAAGGACGCTTGGCAGTTCCAACCCGTTATCGGGAGGAATTGCATGAGTGGTGTGCTGGCCAGTTGGTGTTAACGGTTGCTGTTAATGATCAAGGTTTCGGTGAAAGCGGCTGCCTGTGGCTCTATCCGCTAGCTGAATGGGAAAAGCTTGAACAAACCATTAATAAATTACCCACCTTAAATAAAACCGCTGGACAATTAAGACGTTTTTTAATCGGCAACGCGACTGAATGTGAAATGGACGTCCAAGGAAGGTTTTTGTTGCCTGAAAAGTTAAGAACGTTTGCCAATATGGATAAAAAAATTATGTTGGTTGGCCAGCTAAATAAATTTGAAGTCTGGAATGAAGATGCGTGGATAGCCAAAGAAAATAAATGGATGAGCGGTGATGATACCGAAGGTTTGGCGGAGCTAGCCACGATTTCTTTTTAATAGTCAAAGCATCTAGCCTAGTTTTTTAGCAGTTGACGGGAGATCTAAGTGGAACATTTGCCCGTTATGTTTGCAGACGCTTTGCAGCAGTTGGCCATTAACAAGGATGGTATCTATCTGGATTGTACATTTGGACGTGGCGGACACAGTCAAGGAATTTTGAGGCAACTGAGCACGAACGGACGATTGCTGGCATTGGATCGAGATTTTGACGCTATTAATTCGGCTCTCGCGCAGGAAATGCAAAAAGATGAGCGTTTTAAACTAGTTCATAGTTGCTTCTCCAATTTGGAAGCTGTACTTGCAAGCGAAGGTTTAATTGGCAAGATCGATGGCATTTTAATGGATTTAGGGGTGTCTTCGCCGCAGCTTGATAATCCTGAGAGAGGTTTTAGTTTTTTGCGGGATGGGCCTCTTGATATGCGTATGGATACGAGTAGTGGTGTTTCTGCACAGCAATGGTTGGCTACTGTGGATGAGAATAAGCTAGTAAGCGTCTTGTTTGATTTTGGTGAAGAGCGCTTTGCGAAGCGAATAGCTCGCGCCGTCATTGAGGCCAGAAAATTAACAGAAATCAGCACAACTAGGCAATTAGCAAAGTTAATTGAGTCAGCAGTGCCTTTTAAGGAAAAATATAAGCACCCTGCGACACGAACGTTTCAAGCTATAAGGATAGAAATTAACCACGAGTTGGATGAGTTAAAAGCCGTTTTGCAGCAGACAGTGCGCGTTTTAAAGCCAAAAGGACGTCTAGTTGTTATCTCTTTTCATTCTTTGGAAGACAGATTAGTAAAACGTTTTATTCGCGATGAATCCGGGGCTAAATACAATCCAGGCAAGCTGCCGATTAAAGAAGAGGATATAGACAAAGGTTTGTTACGCAAAATAGGGAAAGCCATACAGGCCAACTTGCAAGAAATAGAACAAAACCCAAGAGCCAGAAGTGCGGTCATGCGAGTAGCAGAGAGAGTTTAAGTGGCGATAGGACGATTTTTTGCTTTGAGTGCTTTGCTGTTGCTTTTACTGATTTCGGCGGTCGCCGTGATCTATAGCAAATACTACTCTCGCCTACTGTTCATGGAGATTCAAAAACAGGAGGCGGGCCTGGATCAGTATGAAGTGGAATGGGGGCAGTTGCAATTGGAGCTGACCACGTTAACAGAGGAAAACCGGGTGGAATTAGTGGCACGAAATCGATTAAAAATGATGGTGCCCGCACGGGAAAAAATTATTTATATCAAACCGTAATGCTGACTTTTCATAACCCATATCAATCAAGAAGATCAAAGCCAATAGGGGATTTTTCTGGCAGAAGAAAATTCGTCATTATTTTTATGATGACTTGTATGGGAGTTTTGGTTGGGCGTGCACTTTATTTGCAAGTTTTCAGTAAAGAATTCTTAAAAGATCAAGGTGAAATAAGGAGCGTTGATGAAGTCGCTATCTCGGCTTACCGAGGCATGATAACCGACAGAAACGGCGAGCCATTAGCGATCAGCTCCCCTGTTCAGACTATTTGGGTTAATCCAAAAGAGTTAAAAGGCGTGACCGAAGCTGAGCTTAAAGTAGCTGTGAAAGAAATGACTAAGGCTCAGGGACAGAAGTTGGACGATCAACAAAAACAAGCGCTCTCGCAAAAATTGCAAGATGAGAAACGCCTTAAAGTTATTCAAATGGAAAAAATTCTGAAATTACCGGCAGGAAAAGTTACCTCGTTGCTTCAGCAAGATACTAAAAGCCAGTTCGCCTATGTCGCCAGGCGCATCAGCCCCAGTCTAGCCGGTCAAGTTAAAGCCTTAAAGCTAGTGGGTGTGAACATTGACCGGGAATTTAAACGCTATTATCCAGCCGCTGAGGTTTCCGCTCATCTGGTGGGTTTTACGGATATTGATGATGTTGGTCAGGAAGGTGTTGAGAAGGGTTACGAAAAACTACTAAAAGGTGTTCCCGGTAGCAAAAGAGTGATCAGAGACGGGCAACGTCAAATAATTGCCGACATCGAAAATATAAGAGAGCCGATTTCCGGAAAAACTCTGGAACTCAGCATTGACCAACGCGTCCAGTATCTCGCTTACAAAGAGCTACAACAGGCGGTGCGTGAAAACAAAGCCAAATCAGCGGCATTGGTGGTTTTAGATGCACAAAATGGAGAGATATTGGCCGCGGTCAATCAACCGACTTTTAACCCGAACACTAGGTCGCAACTCAAAGAGGCTCTGTACAGAAACCGGGCGATGACTGATGTTTTTGAGCCCGGCTCTACGGTTAAACCGTTTACCATCGCGGCGGCATTGGACGGAAAATATATCCGCCCCAACTCGTGGTTTGCCACTAATGGAATTTTTCACGTTGGCAATCACGTTGTACAAGATGTACACAACTATGGTGCCCTTAATTTGACTGGCGTGTTGAAAAAATCCAGCAATATCGCGGTAAGCCAGATGGCATTGAAAATGCCCGCAAAGTATTTTTGGAGCATTTATGATCAGCTTGGTTTCGGTGCTTCGGCTAACGTAGGGTTTCCTGGAGAAGCGAGTGGTCAATTACTAGACTATCGCCATTGGCGCGATTTTGATAAAGCCACCTTATCGTTCGGTTATGGGTTGAGCGTTTCTGCTGTGCAGCTGGCCAGATCCTACACGGCTCTGGCGGATGACGGTATTCTGCATTCAGTTAGCTTGCTAAAGCGTGATGAAGATTTAGACGCAAAACGGGTATTTACCTCAAAAACCGCCAAAAGTGTTAGGGCCATGATGGAACATGTGGTTTTAAAAGACGGAACGGCCTATGAAGCTAGAGTGGATGGTTACTCAGTCGCCGGTAAAACAGGCACTGTGAAGAAAGCGACTTCACATGGCTACACTGACAAAACCTATTTTGCAGTTTTTGCAGGCATGGCTCCGGCAAAAAATCCCCGCTTGATTGTGGTTGTCATGATTGATGAGCCGTCTGCAGGAAACTATTACGGTGGCTTGGTATCAGCGCCAGTGTTTTCTAAAGTCATGGCGGGGGCGCTGCGAGTGTTAGGGATTGCGCCGGATCAGGAAGATACCATGCCTATTTTACTTAGCAAACAAGGGTTGTGAGTATCATGCTGCTGCAAGAGCTCTTAGATGAAATGGCGACAGTTGACAAGAACTTAGTCGTTACGGGTGTCTCTTTAGACAGCCGCACAGTGGTTGATGGCAATGTTTTTATTGCGTTGTCAGGGTCTAAACAACATGGATTAATCCATGCAGAGCAAGCAATTCAGAATGGCGCCAGTGTTATTGTTTTCGAACCCACCGAAATGACCGGCCAACTGATTGAAAAAATCACCGCTGTGCCAGTTATTGCTATCGATGATTTGTCAGCAAAGTTAGGGGAAATAGCCGCCCGTTTTTATGGGCATCCGTCAACGCGTAGCAACGTGATAGGTATTACCGGGACCAACGGCAAAACATCTTGTAGCCAGTTTTTAAGTCAGACGTTAGAACATTGCGGCATTATCGGTACTTTAGGCTGGGGAAAACCGGGTGATCTGAGTAAAACCCTTAATACCACACCCGACGCCTTGGCTATTCAATATATATTGGCTGAATTAATAGAAGATGGTAATGACACGGTTGCAATGGAAGTGTCGTCGCACGGTTTAGAGCAAGGTAGAGTTAACAGCGTTAATTTTAAAGGTGCTGTTTTTACCAACATTAGCCGTGATCATTTAGATTATCACGGCACTATGGATGCCTATTTACAAGCCAAGTTATCCTTATTAACAAAACCCGGTTTAAGGTTCGTAGTCGTTAATCTTGATGATGCTTACAGCGAACAGATCATATCGGCCATTCCCAATTCAGTTGATATCTGGGCTGTAAGTGCTAAAGGATTATCAATAAAATCAGGGCAGACGGTAACGGCGGAAAAAATCGATCATCCGGCTGGTGGTATTGCTTTTGACGTGCGCTGGCAGAACGAAGTACAGCATGTCAATGTGCCGCTTTATGGCGATTTTAATATAGAGAATGTGCTAATGGTTTTGGCGGCGTTATTGGCGATGGGAATTTCGCTGGCCGAAGCGTGTAAACGACTGTGCCGAGTTAAACCAGTAGCTGGACGCATGGAACGCTTCGGCGGACATCAGGATCCGTTAGTGTTTGTCGACTATGCCCACACGCCAGACGCATTAGACAAAGTGTTATCCAGCTTAAGAAAGCATTGTCAGCAGACTTTATGGGTGGTCTTTGGTTGCGGCGGTAATCGTGATACCGGCAAACGCGCGCAAATGGGCGCTAGCGCTGAGTATTGGGCTGACCGCATTATAGTAACCGACGATAATCCACGTTTTGAAAATGCTCGGGATATTGTCAATAACATTTTGGCGGGTTGTTGCACCGACAAAATTGAAGTTATTCAGGATAGGAAACAAGCGATATTTAGAGCCATAACCAGCGCAGGCAGAGATGATTGCGTAGTAATCGCTGGAAAAGGCCACGAGCAATATCAGGAGATTAATGGCGTAAAACTGGCGTTTAGCGATAGCGACTGCGTACTTGAAGCATTAGCCATGAGAGCCCAAAGCGCATGAATATGTTATTGAGCGATATCGCCAAAATTGTTAACGGCAAACTAGTCGGCGAAGATCTGGCTATAAATGCTGTCGGTATCGATACCCGCGCTCTGAAATTTGGACAATTGTATATTGCCATAAAAGGTAAAAACTTCGATGGCAATGATTTTATTGCGCAAGCAGAGCAGGCAGGAGCGGCCGCAGCCATGGTGCATGAAGGTTTTGCCGCAACTATTCCACATATTGTGGTCGCAGACACGCATTTAGCTTTAGCAGAATTGGCCGGCGCATGGCGAGATGGATGTAGTTCCGCTTCTGTGGTGGGTATTACTGGTAGCAATGGAAAAACCACAGTTAAAGAAATGGTTGCAGCCGTATTATCTGTTCACGATTCGGTGTTGTTCACCCAAGGCAATCTAAATAATGATATTGGTGTGCCACTGACTTTATTGCGTTTGACCGAGCAACACCGCTACGCAGTCATCGAAATGGGTGCAAATCACATAGGTGAGATTGCCTACACCAGTCGTTATGCTAAAGCGGATGTGGTTATCATTACTAACGTGGCCCCTGCGCATATTGAGGGTTTTGGCAGTATTGAGGGTGTTGCCAAAGCCAAAGGCGAAATTATTGAGACGCTTAAGCCCCAAGGCATCGCTGTCATTAATAGGGATGATGTGTATTTTGATTTTTGGAGGGCTGCTGCCGGCTCTCGCAAAGTGATTTCATTTGGGCTAAATGCAGAAGCCGATGTTACCGCCAGTGATATTAAAACTGAGATTATAAATAACGAATTTGCCACCACGTTTAAATTAAACACTTGCCAAGGTAATGTTGATGGCCGATTAAAACTGGCCGGCCAGCATAACGTTGTCAATGCGTTAGCTGCAACCGCGGCGAGTTTATCGCTGGGTATTTCATTGGCACAAATTCAACAAGGGCTGGCAACACTAAAGCCGGTTACCGGTAGATTACAACCTTTAGTGAGTCGACTGGGTAATCGAATTATTGATGATACCTACAATGCGAATCCCGCCTCTTTAAAAGCAGGCTTGGATGTATTGATGAGTTTGGAAGGTGAGCCTTGGTTAGTGCTGGGTGCGTTTGGTGAGCTGGGGCCAACTAGCCCGGAGCTGCACAGAGAATTGGGTGAATTAATTAAGGCGAAAGGCGTGGTTCGCTTGCTCGCAGTGGGAACGGATGCCTTACAAACCGTAGAGAGTTTTGGTGGGCATGGCAGTTTCTTTGAAAGTCAAAATGCGTTGATTGCTGATCTAAAAAAAGAATTAACCGGCAAAGAAACAATTTTGGTTAAAGGCTCAAGAGCGCAGCGCATGGAAAATGTGGTGGCGGCTCTGGTTGATAATTTTAGGATATAAATAATGCTACATTATTTCGCAGATTATTTAATGACCTTTGAAGGCGGCTTCAGGGTTTTTCATTATCTGACTTTTCGCGCCATTCTCGGGGCATTAACCTCATTAATTATTTCCTTCATCATCGGTCCGACCATGATTCGGAAGTTGAGCCGGAAAAAGATTGGGCAAAGTATTCGCGAAGACGGCCCGCAATCGCACTACGAAAAAAAAGGTACGCCGACCATGGGCGGTACCTTAATTTTAGTTGCAGTCGCCTTTAGTACTTTGCTATGGGCAGATCTTAGCAATCGTTATATCTGGGTAATTTTGCTAGTTACTATGGGCTATGGCGTGATTGGTTTTGTGGATGATTATCGTAAAGTCATAAAAAACAACAGCGATGGTTTATCGGCGAAAGCCAAATACTTCTGGCAATCCTTGATTGGTTTTGTGGCCGCGCTGTTTTTATACAAAACCGCTTTATTACCCGCAGAAACTCAATTTATCATCCCATTCTTTAAAGATTTTGTGCTGGATATGGGCTGGTTCTATGTGGTGATGGCTTACTTTGTGATTGTTGGCACCAGCAATGCAGTCAATTTAACCGACGGTTTGGATGGCTTGGCTATTATGCCTACCGTCATGGTCGCCGCCGGGTTAGGTATTTTTGCTTATTTATCCGGCCATGTAATGTTTTCGGATTATCTGGCCATTCCTTATTTACCGAGTGCCGGAGAATTAATTGTGTTTTGTGCCGCATTAGTCGGAGCCGGTTTAGGTTTTTTATGGTTTAACACCTACCCGGCCATGGTGTTCATGGGCGATGTTGGCGCTTTAGCATTAGGTGGTGCTTTAGGGGTTTTGGCGGTTTTAGTCAGGCAGGAAATCGTGTTGATGATCATGGGCGGCGTTTTTGTGATGGAAACGGTGTCAGTCATGATTCAGGTAGCTTCGTTTAAAACCAGAGGCAAACGGGTGTTTCGCATGGCGCCCATCCATCATCATTTTGAACTGAAAGGGTGGCCGGAGCCACGCGTTATTGTGAGGTTCTGGATTATTACTTTTATATTGGTCTTGATCGGTTTAGCAACGTTAAAGTTGAGATGAAGCAATCATGCAAACGAATCAGATTGTAAGGTAGCAATGGATAACCAAGCGATTAAAGCTTTGTTAAAAAAGCATTTTGACCTTAATCCTCTAACATCCAAAGTGTTAGTGGTAGGTCTGGGTGCGACCGGGCTTTCTGTCGCTCGTTATTTGCAAAAAATAGGTATTAACTTCGCTATTATCGATAGCCGAAAAAAACCAGCATTAATCGACCAAGCTATGCAAGAAATGCCCGATGTGCCGGTATTTGCTGGCGGATTTAATGATGCCGCCTTTCAGGTAGCTACGCATTTGATAGTCAGCCCTGGTATATCCTTGCATGAAAAGTGTATTACCAAGGCATTGGCCAGTGGCGTTCAATTGCTTAGTGACATCGATTTATTTGCTTGTTCGGTAAATGCGCCGATCATTGCGATAACTGGCTCCAATGGCAAAAGCACTGTAACTACAATGATTGGCGATATGGCCAAAGCTGCCGGTAAACAAATCGGTATTGGTGGCAACTTAGGCATTCCTGCTTTAGATTTGCTCGAGCTGAATGCTGAGTTATATGCCCTGGAACTGTCTAGTTTTCAATTGGAACGAACTAGTGTTTTAAACGCCGCTGCCGCTACTGTGCTTAATGTATCCGCCGACCACTTAGATCGACATGCTGATTTGACGGAATATTCGGCAGAAAAGCAGCGAGTTTTTAATGGTAATGGCGTAATGGTGATTAATGTTGATGATGGCATCGTTATGAGCATGTTGGATGCCAACAGAAAAACGCTGACTTTTTCGATTACTCAAAAAGCCGATTTCCATCTAGAAAAATTGGCTGATGGTGAGTTTCTCATGTATTTAGACCAGCCTTTGCTGGCTTTGTCTGAATTGCCTTTGGAAGGTCGTCATAATGCGGCTAATGCCCTGGCGGCTTTGGCGCTGGGAGTAGCGGTAGGTTTGGATATCAAGCCAATGTGCGATGCTTTAAAAAAATTTAAAGGCTTGGAACACCGCATGCAACGAGTGGCGCAAATCCATGGTGTGACGTGGGTTAACGACTCAAAAGCTACCAATATTGGCGCTTGTATTGCAGCTTTAAATGGTTACGAAGGCAAAGTGATTCTGATTGCTGGCGGTGACGCTAAAGGTGCAGATATGAATGAACTTGCGCCGGTCATTAAAGAAAAAGCAAAAAGCGTAGTGTTGATGGGCAAAGATGCTCCCTTAATTGCGCAAGCTATAAACGGCAGTGTTTCCGTGTACTCGGCCGACAATATGGTTCAAGCTGTAAAAATTGCTGCCGATCTTGCCGAAGCCGGTGATAGCGTGTTGCTTTCTCCTGCTTGCGCCAGCCTTGATCAATATAAAAACTATCAAGATCGTGGTGATAAATTTAGTAAAGCGGTGAGAGGGTTACTGGTATGAACGAGTGGCGTAAATCCATACGGGTTGGGCATTTTTATTTCGACCCTTTGTTGGTAACAGTCTGTGTATTTTTGTTAGTGTTGGGCTACGTGATGGTTGCTTCTTCCTCCCTGCATCTGGGTACACAAATGGAAGATAGCTTTTGGCATTATCCGGTCAGGCAGCTCATGCACATCGGCTTAGGACTGTTTTTAGGTTTTGGTATCGCTACGGTACCGATGAGCAGTTGGGAAAAATCAGGGCCAATGCTATTCATTATCGGTCTAGTGCTATTGGTTGTTGTTTTGATCCCTGGGCTGGGCGTAAAAGTAAATGGTAGTACCCGCTGGTTGTCTTTGGCGGGCTTAAGAATACAGGTTTCTGAGGTAGTTAAGTTTTTTGCCGTGATTTACATGGCAGGTTACGTCACTCGACATAAAGAATCCTTGCAACAGTCAGCCTATGGTCTAGTTAAACCGTTGATGTTATTTTCGGTGGCAAGTCTATTGCTCCTCATCGAGCCGGATTTTGGTTCATCAGTGGTGATTTTGATAATAGCCATGGGGATCATGTTTTTAGCAGGAGCAAGATTGTCGCAATTTGTGTTGTTGCTGTCAGTTTTAGCAGTCGCCGCTTTTGTGCTGGTTTATTTTTGGCCCTACCGTTTGGCGCGAATCACCAGTTTTATCAACCCCTGGAAAGATCACTTAAAATCCGGTTATCAGTTGGTGCAGGCGCTAATTTCATTTGGTCGTGGAGAATGGCTAGGCGTAGGTTTGGGTAGCGGTATCCAAAAATTATTTTATTTGCCGGAAGCCCATACCGATTTTCTGTTTTCAGTGATTGCAGAAGAGTTAGGTTTTGCTGGTGTGGTGTCTGTAATCTGCCTGTTTACCTTGTTGATATGGCGCACTTTTCAGATAGCGCAAGCGGCAGAAAAGGCCAACCAACGATTTTCTGCATTTATTGCGTATGGCTTGGGTATCTGGTTTGGTTTTCAGGCCTTCGTCAATATGGGCGTGAACATGGGGATTCTGCCAACAAAAGGTTTAACTTTGCCGCTCATGAGCTACGGTGGCGGCAGTATGATGGTGATGTGTTGTGCGGTGGCATTGTTGTTTCGGGTAAAAAGCGAAATCGCCGAAATTAGCGCCAGCGCACCCAAGGCTAAGGTGAACAATCGTGTCTAAACGCATTGTGATCATGGCCGGTGGAACGGGCGGGCATGTTTTTCCGGCTTTAGCCGTCGCACAATCTTTAATGGATAAAGGTTGGCAAGTGAGCTGGTTAGGCACTCATAAGGGCTTGGAAAGTCGAGTAGTTCCTGAACACGGTATCGATATTGATTGGTTGGCAGTTGCTGGTGTGCGTGGCAAAGGTTTGTTATCAAAAGTAACCGCTGTCTTTGGGTTGTTAAACGCTTGTGCTCAAGCGATAAACGTATTGCGTTTACGCAAACCTAATGTAGTGCTGGGTATGGGCGGATTTGTCGCGGGCCCCGGCGGTTTAATGGCAAAACTGTTGGGTATTCCATTAGTTATTCATGAGCAAAACCGGGTGCCGGGGACTACTAATCGGTTGTTGGCTGGTTTGGCAAAACAAGTATTGGAAGCTTTTCCAGGCAGCTTCAAAAAGTCCGTGCAGGCTCAATGTACCGGTAATCCGTTACGAAAACAGTTTTTAAATTTGCCTGAACATAAGTCGTACCCCGTTAATCAAGCTTTAAAAATTTTAGTGATTGGGGGTTCTCAGGGCGCACAAATTTTAAATGAAGTAGTGCCCGAAGCCGCTGCAAAGTTAAGCGATGTACAGATAAGACATCAAACCGGTGCTACCATGCAACAACAAGTAGCAGATCGATACAAAGAATTAGGCGTTAATGCTGAAGCGTTAGCTTTTATTAATAACATGGTAGAAGCCTATCAGTGGGCGGATTTAGTGATTTGTAGAGCGGGCGCGATGACAGTCAGCGAAGTTGCTGCCGTGGGGATACCGGCCATTTTTATTCCACTACCCAGCGCAATCGACGATCATCAGACGGCAAATGCGCAATATTTGACGGAAGCTGGCGCGGGAGCGCTTTTGCGACAAAAAAATTTGAATGCAGACAGCTTGGCAGAACATGTCATGCAAATAAGCAAAAAACTGGAAACGATGAGTAAAACAGCAAAACAATGCGCGCGATTGGATGCCACAGAGCGCGTTGCCGGGGTTTGTATCGCAGAGGCTGGAATATGAGCGTACCCGGTCAACAAATGCCTGTGCCCGGATTTGGCAATATCGTCAGGATTCACTTTGTGGGTATCGGCGGTACGGGAATGAGCGGTATTGCAGAAGTGTTATCGAACCTGGGTTATCAGGTTTCTGGTTCCGATATTAAAGAAAGTTCAGTTACTCAGCGCTTAGCTGGTTTGGGTGTATCGATCAAAATCGGTCATAAAAGAGAAAATATAAAAGGCGTGGATGTTGTGGTGGCTTCCAGCGCCATAGACCGTAGCAATGAAGAAGTGGATGAAGCCCATCTAAATAGAGTGCCAGTTATTCCGCGAGCGGAAATGCTGGCGGAGTTAATGCGCTTTCGCTTCGGTATTGCTGTGGCCGGAACCCACGGCAAAACCACGACTACCAGCTTAACTGCCAGTATATTGGCTGAAGGTGGGCTAGATCCAACATTTGTGATTGGCGGGCGCTTAAATAGCGCGGGTAGCAACGCCAAGCTTGGCCTTGGTCATTACCTGGTTGCCGAAGCTGATGAAAGCGATGCGTCATTTTTGTATTTGCAGCCAATGATTGCAGTGGTCACTAATATTGATCAAGACCACATGGCGACTTATCAGGGCAGCTATCAGCGTTTGAAAGAGACATTTATAGAGTTTTTGCACCACCTGCCTTTTTATGGCTTGGCGGTGTTGTGTTTGGATGATGAAGGTATTCGGGAAGTTTTGCCCGACATTTCCAAACCGGTAACAACTTATGGTGTCCACGAAGAAGCCGACGTGCGTGCGGTGGACATAATACAGGATGGTATGCACACACGTTTTAATGTCATTCGTCGCGGCGATTATCCGATGTTATCGGTGACTTTGAATATGCCCGGTTGGCACAACATGCTTAACTCGTTGGCAGCTATCGCTGTCGCTACCAAACTGGAAATAGATGATAAAGCCATTATTAAAAGTTTAGGTGCTTTTAAAGGGGTAGGTAGACGTTTTCAAATTAATGGTGATGTGGAATTAAGTAACGGCGGGTTGATCTTGGTTGACGATTATGGCCATCATCCTCGGGAAATCGCAGCAACTTTGGAAGCATTGCGGCAAGCTTGGCCGGATAGACGTAAAGTTATTGTTTTTCAACCGCATCGATATACGCGAACACGAGATCTGTTTGAAGATTTCGTGCATGTACTATCGAGTGTGGATGTATTAATTTTGATGGATGTATATTCAGCCGGCGAATCAGTGATTCCTGGTGCGGATGGCCGCGCTCTAAGCAGAGCTATCCGAATTCGTGGGCAAGTTGATCCTGTGTTTATTGAAAACTGGGACGAACTGGCGGAAATTTTGCCGAGTATGGTAAAGGCAGACGATGTCATCCTGACCATGGGTGCTGGTAATGTGGGGCAGATTGCCACGCAATTGCCGCAATTGTTAACTGATGCTTTGGCGGGTCAATGGAAGCCGCATTAAAAGGACGCTTGCTGACCGACGAAAAGCTGGCCAAATACACCAGCTGGCGGGTTGGAGGAACAGCGGATCGGTTTTATATTCCGCATGACAAAGCTGATTTAATTGCGTTTATTAAATCATTGCCAGAGACAGAACCAGTATTTTGGATGGGCCTGGGCAGTAATCTTTTAGTACGCGACGGCGGTATTCGTGGCACGGTAGTTAATACCAAGGGTCGTTTAAAAGAAATCAAGTGGCTTGAAGGAGACTCGCTGTATGTGGAAGCAGGTGTGCCTTGTGCCCTGGTCGCTCGTTTTTGTGGTGAGCAAGGGCTCGTAGGGGCTGAGTTTTTGGCGGGAATTCCGGGCACCATGGGCGGTGCTTTAAAGATGAACGCCGGTGCATTTGGTGGTGAAACTTGGCAAATCGTTAAGCAAGTTGAAACTATCGATGCAAAAGGCGAATTAAGGCAGCGCTTGCCGCAGGAATTTCAGGTGAGTTATCGCTCTGTCAAAGGGCTTGGAAACGAATGGTTTTTGGCAGTGAATCTGGTGCTAAGCACGGGTGATGCACAAACCAGTCAGCTAAAAATC
Source organism: Methylococcales bacterium (assembly GCA_965247565.1). Taxonomy (GTDB): domain Bacteria; phylum Pseudomonadota; class Gammaproteobacteria; order Methylococcales; family Methylomonadaceae; genus CBDFHF01. The sequence goes on from CBDFHF010000003.1 coordinate 1,087,728, forward strand.
AAGGATTTATTAGATAAACGTAATAAATCACAACCGACTAATCAACCCAGTTGTGGTTCGGTTTTTAAAAACCCCGACGGTGATTATGCCGCAAGATTGATAGAGAAAACAGGTTTAAAAGGCTATGCCATAGGTGGAGCGCAAGTGTCAGAGAAACATGCCAATTTTATCGTTAACACCGGCAATGCCACAGCGGCGGACTTGGAAAGACTTATTTATTATGTGCAGCAGCAAGTTAAAGAACAACAAGGTATTCATTTGCAAACCGAGGTTTGCATGGTTGGTGAAGAAGTGAGGTCTTCGTGATTAACAAACCGGAACAATTTGGCCGTGTTGCTGTATTGATGGGTGGTAGTGCTGCAGAAAGGGAGGTGTCTTTAAGAAGCGGCGCGGCGGTATTCGCAGCTTTAATAAATAAAGGTATTGATGCCATTGCTATCGATGTGACCGGAAGCCCGATTGATGCCCTAGCAGGTATCAAAGTAGACCGGGTTTTTAACATTATTCATGGTCGTGGCGGTGAGGACGGCGTACTGCAAGCCATTCTGGATGTGCTTGGCATTCCTTACACTGGCAGTGGCGTTTTGGCCTCAGCATTGAGTATGGACAAATTGCGCACCAAATTATGCTGGCAAGGTTTTGGACTGGTAACGCCAAAATGGTTTTTATTAAAAAGTGAAAACGATGTGGACGCTTGTATTGCCAACTTAGGCTTTCCGGTTATCGTCAAGCCAGCCCAGGAAGGCTCCAGTATAGGCATGAGCAAAGCCCATAATAAAGATGAATTATTGAAAGCGTTACAAATTGCTTCGGAATATCGCTGTGATGTGTATGCGGAAAGCTGGGTAACCGGCAGAGAATACACCGTGGCCGTTTTAGATGGCGAGGCGTTACCACCTATTCGCTTAGAAACACCTAATGCTTTTTATGATTACGAAGCAAAGTACAAAGCAACGACAACTCAATACCATTGCCCGTGCGGATTGAACCCAGAACAGGAATATCAGCTAAAAGAGTTAGCAGTAACTGCCAGTGCGGCAGTTGGTGTTAGAGGATGGTCAAGAGTGGATGTCTTTATTGATGATTCCGGACAATACCAGTTAATAGAGATCAATACGGTACCAGGCATGACAGACCATAGCTTAGTACCCATGGCAGCAAAGCAAGCCGGAATCGATTTCGACCAATTAGTTTGGCGTATTTTGGAAACCAGCTGCCGGTAATGACGTATGCGAGCAGTAAAAATGTGGATTACCGTATTTTTAATGATCGGTGGTCTGTGGTTAGCAGGAGGTAAATTTAAAGAATTTGGCTCTGATGCAATGCCTGTTAAATATGTCAGAACCGAAGGGGTGTTCCAGCACCTAAGTAAGGAAGATGTCAAAACTGTATTGAAGCCGTTAGTGCAAACCGGTTTTTTTGTTGCCGACATGCAAGCAATACAGCTGGCAGTGGCAACCTTACCCTGGGTGGAGTCGGTTACGGTTAAGCGGGTCTGGCCGGATGCTATTGATATTAAGGTCAATGAGAAAAAACCTTATGTTCGTTGGGGAGAGGCAAGTTTGTTGACCGAAGAGGGGGTGCTGTTTACACCTAAAAATGTAGAGCAATTTGCCAATTTACCTCTGGTAAATGGTCCTAATCTACAGGAAAAAAAGGTATTAGAGAGAATGAAGGGGGTACAGACAGTACTCGCCGATCAGTCTTTAGAATTGGCCGAGTTTACGGTAAATGACCGTTTAGCATGGAAGATTAAATTGGCTAGTGGTATAGAAATATTGTTGGGTAGAAATGAGCCATTGAATAAATTACAGCGGTTTCTAAAAACGCTTCCGGTGTTAAAACCAGAGCAGGTGGATGCAATAGCGAAGGTTGATTTGCGATACCCGAACGGATATGCCGTTTCCTGGAAACCCGGAACAGTGGAGTTTGACTGGAAGGCAATAGTAAATCCGTAAAACGAAATATATGTGCATACAAAAAGAAAGAGCGACTGAGACGAGATAATGGCAAAAAAAACAGAGCGTAATTTAATAGTCGGGCTGGACATAGGGACCTCAAAAGTCGCGGCTATTGTGGGTGAGCTCACTAGTGATGGCAGTATAGAAATCATAGGCATAGGTTCGACACCGTCGCGGGGTTTGAAAAAAGGCGTGGTGGTTAACTTGGAGTCTACGGTTCAATCTATACAGCGCGCGATTGAAGAAGCTGAATTGATGGCGGGTTGCCAAATAAAGTCAGTGTACGCAGGTATTGCGGGTAGTCATATTAGAAGCCTCAACTCGCACGGTATTGTGGCTATTAAGGATAAAGAAGTCACCCAATATGATATTGACAGGGTTATTGATTCTGCGAGGGCTGTAGCCATTCCGGCAGATCAAAAGATCCTGCATATTTTGCCGCAAGAGTTTGTAATTGATTTGCAGGAAGGGATTAAAGAGCCGATCGGTATGTCCGGTATTCGTCTTGAAGCCAAAGTACATATGGTTACCGGCAGCGTCAGTGCAGCACAGAATATTGTCAAATGTATTCGCCGTTGTGGATTAGAAGTGGATGACATTGTTTTGGAACAATTGGCTTCCTGCAACTCGGTCTTAACTGAAGATGAAAAAGATTTAGGCGTTTGTTTAATCGATATTGGTGGCGGTACCACCGATATCGCCATTTTCGTGGAAGGCGCTATTAAGCACACAGCAGTTATTCCTATCGCTGGTGATCAAGTCACTAATGATATTGCGGTGGCGTTGCGGACCCCAACAATGAATGCAGAAGAAATCAAGCGTAAACACGCTTGTGCATTGACGCAACTAGCCAGTGTCGATGGCAGTATTGAAGTGCCTAGTATTGGTGATAGAGCACCGCGCAAAATTTCTATGCAGAATTTGGCTGAGATTATTGAACCGCGTTATGAAGAGTTAATGTTGTTAGTGCAATCGGAGCTAAGACGTAGTGGGTTTGAAGAGTTAATTGCGGCGGGCATTGTGTTAACAGGAGGAAGTTCGAAAGTAGTTGGGGTAATCGAATTGGCGGAGGAAATTTTTCACATGCCGGTGCGAATGGGTGGACCACAGAATGTGACTGGTTTAACTGAAGTGGTGAAAAATCCGATCCATTCAACAGGGGTCGGGTTGTTAATGTATGGCAAGGATCATCAGGGTTTGGGTAGAAGTCATGATGCTGATGGTTCGGGGTTGTTTGCAAAATTGAAAAATTGGTTTCAAGGTAATTTTTAAATAATTTGATAATTTGGGAGTAGCGAAAATGAAATACGAATTAATGGATATGTGCACTGAAACAGCTGTAATTAAAGTGATCGGTGTTGGTGGCGGTGGCGGTAATGCCGTGAATCATATGGTGGGCAGCAATATACAGGGCGTCGAATTTATTTGCGCCAATACCGATGCACAAGCGCTCAGAAGATTGAATATGGGAACCATTATTCAGTTAGGCGTTGAATTGACCAAAGGTTTAGGCGCCGGTACCAATCCTGATATTGGCAAACAAGCTGCGCAAGAAAACAGAGAGCGCATTAAAGAGGTATTACAAGGCGCTGATATGGTGTTCCTAACTGCCGGTATGGGTGGTGGCACGGGTACTGGGGCGATTCCGGTTATAGCTGAAATCGCTAGGGAAATGGGCATTTTGACAGTTGCTGTTGTTACCAAACCGTTTTTGTTTGAAGGTAAAAAGAAAACTGCTGTTGCTGAGCAAGGTATTCTCGATCTTGAAAAATCTGTTGATTCGTTAATCACTATCCCGAATCAAAAATTATTGCCAGTATTGGGCAATAACGTGTCTTTGCTAAATGCTTTTAAAGCAGCTAACGACGTTTTACTGGATGCGGTGCAAGGAATCACTGATCTAATTGTGCATCCAGGTATGATCAACGTGGACTTTGCTGACGTAAGAACTGTTATGTCAGGTATGGGTGCAGCTATTATGGGAACTGGTTCCGCTTCCGGCGAACATCGTGCTCGCGAAGCGGCAGAAAAAGCCATTGCTTGTCCTTTGCTAGAAGACATCAATTTGCAAGGCGCTCGGGGTATTTTGGTTAACATTTCTGCCTCTGATATGGGCATTGCCGAGTTTAATGAAGTCGGTAACATTGTGCATGAATTTGCCTCTGAAGATGCCATTATCAAAATCGGTACGGCGCTTGATCCTGACTTAGGTGATGAAATCAAAGTAACCGTTGTCGCTACAGGCATGGGCTTAACGGGCCGTTCGGCAAAAGCACAGGTTAAAGCAATGCCCAATATCGCTACCGCTGCAGCAGCGGGTGACTATACCGGCCTTGATAAACCCACTGCGATTCGTGATAAAACCGAGACCAGAGAAACCCGTTTTGGCGCACAACCTAAAAAAGATATGGATTTAGATTATCTTGATATCCCTGCTTTTTTACGCCGCCAAGCGGATTGATTTGATGCAAAGCGGATGCGGTCTCTTTTTTCTTAACGTTGTGTGTTAGAATTTCCGACTTTTTGCCTCCATCTTCAGTCGATATAATTTTATGATAAAACAGCGAACTTTAAAAAATACGATTAGAGCCACAGGAGTTGGATTGCATACGGGCGATAAAGTCTATTTGACTTTGCGCCCGGCTGAGCCCAATACGGGAATTCAATTTCGTAGAGTTGATCTGGATGAGCCTGTTTTAATCAAGGCTACGCCGGGTAATGTGGGTGAAACCGTTCTATCGACTACATTGGTTTCTGGTAAAGTAAAAATATCGACTATAGAGCATTTACTTTCCGCTTTTGCAGGCTTAGGAATTGATAATGCAATTGTCGACGTTAGTGCAGCAGAAGTGCCCATTATGGATGGTAGCGCTGGACCTTTCGTATTTTTGCTGCAATCTGCCGGCGTTGACGAGCAGGACTGCCCAAAACAATACATTCGCATTAAACGCAGTATTAGAGTTGAAGAAGGTGATAAATGGGCGGAATTTAATCCATTTGATGGTTTTAAAGTCACCTTCACTATCGATTTTGAACATCCTGCTTTTGATGAACGGGTCAAGACTGCAACCATGGATTTTTCATCAACCACGTTTGTAAAAGAGGTCAGCCGAGCCAGAACTTTTGGCTTTATGAAAGATATTGATTTACTGCGACAAAATAACCTTGCTCTGGGCGGTAGCCTCGATAACGCCATTGTTGTCGACGACGACAAGGTGCTCAATGAAGATGGTTTACGTTATGTGGATGAGTTTGTTAAGCATAAAATCCTTGATGCGATCGGTGATTTGTATCTATTAGGGCATAGCTTGATTGGCGAATTTACCGGGTACAAATCAGGACATGGCTTAAATAACCGATTACTGCGAGCTTTGTTAGATGATAAAGATGCGTGGGAGATGGTTACTTTTGAAAAAGAAGAGGAGGTACCTATTTCATTCATGCGTTCTGCGCAAACGCCGCGCTCAGCCGCATAACACTAACTGGCTAGCCGTTTTAGGGTTGCGCTTAATTTTAATAAAGCTAACTTCAACTGATTATCCGAAGCAGAAAGGCCTTGGTTTCTGATAATATCAATTGTTTCGGTAGAGGGAATATGAGTCTTTCTTACTGTTAACTCAGTATTGCTTGAGTTTTCAAGCAATACTTTAACCTGCATCATGCTTATAGTATGGGTAGTAACAGGTGCAATCGAGGCTAATATGATCTTTTCATAAAATCGTATTTGTGATGCCCACACTGCAGAACCCGTGTAAATCAACAATTTTTTGTCACTGACTACACAATGCAGAACCTGATTGACTAAAGAATCAGGTAACACTGACTGAATGGTGCGCAAAACCCGTTTTTGTTGTTCAATCCGGCTAAAAAGCAAGGCTAAGCCGGAGCTTGGAAAAGCCAATGCGGCTTTAAAGGAAGCCGTTTTTTTTGTCATATCTCGGTCTCATGCAATCTTTGTAGATATAGATTATATAACCATTGCGACCCTCAGTAATGCCGATACTTAGGTAAGTCCTAGATAACTTAGGTTCTACCTAGAATTGTCTTGATCACCATGTCCGCCTTTAAGCTTATGCAGAATGGATTTGATGAACGGATCGTTTTCTTTGTCGCCAATGTCAGAAAAATCGGTATGACGATAATCGGTTGAACGCTGATAAGGCCACGGCGATTGCAAGAGTGAGTAAATGCCGGTGATTCGGGTAATTAACGTACGGCCATGTTCGGTGCGTTTAATCAGTGCTGGGAGTTGGTCATGTTCCAACCAAATAATTTCCAAAGACTGGTTGGGGTCATTGCTGTGGTAATGAATCCCGGAACGATCCATCACCTGCTCATGGCTATCAGCGTGCAATGTTAACATCATGTTCTGATTAACCAAGGTGGAAAGCGCTGACCAGTCGGGTTTATCGCCGATGGCATTTAAATCACCGGGCAGATAGTCGATGACTTGTTGTTGATCATGAAACAGCCGTTCATACTCAATGTTTCCATTCGCCTGTTTTCGCCATACTTCACCGCTGTTGTCTTGCAGATTGCGGGTTTCTATGCGGTCCGCGCTTCGCCAAAAACGCCATTGGTAGCGCTGTGGCTCAGCATTGTCTTGATCTTCGGTGTAAATAATGGTGGTTTCAAACTCGGCAGCTAGTGGGGGTAATTGCTCCACGGCCTGAATTTTTAGTACTTTGCCAGACTGATGATTGCAAGCGCTTAAAAGCATAAGCATAAAAAACAGCAACAAGTTGTTTGACATCAATGTTCCAAAAAAAGAGGCGCCGATAGGCGCCACGAGCGAACCGCGAGCGAGTTAATTAATGACCAGCCTTAAATTTTAAAGCCTTGGCCATCACCTGATATATATAACTTTGTTCCTGTATGCCATGAAATAGATGTGCTTTAGGGCCGCTAGCAAAAATAGCCACATCTTCAGCAGCATGAGTTTCGCTTTCCATCGGAATCGCTGCTTCCTGCAGAAAATCCGGATGCGCAGTATCGGTGGCAGTTAAGTCGGGGCGAGCATTCGGGCCACGATAACCGGGGCCGTTAGCATAACCCAGCGTGGTGTAAGGCATACCGTTTTTGTCGGTAGCAAACGCGGATTCGCCGGGTTGTTTCACTAGCCCTAAAATCGGATTGCCGCGCGCTGGGTAACCGGCAATGGTAAAGGTATGACTATGGTCGGCGGTGACTACAATCAAAGTATTTTTAGCATGGGTTTTTTCTAGCGCTTTGCGAACTGCATTTGACAACTCCACTGCATCGGTTAAAGCCCGATAAGCGTTGCCGGCGTGGTGAGCGTGGTCGATACGACCAGCTTCGACCATTAAAAAATATCCTTTTTTATTTTTTGACAGAATGTCGATGGCCTTGCTGGTCATTTCGGTTAGCGAAGGTTCACCCGCTGTGTCATTGGGCCGGTCATGCTCATATTCCATGTGTGAGCGTTCAAATAGACCCAATAAATGGTCGGTCTTTTTAGGATCTATCGCATCAAAACCAGCTTTGTCGAATATATACGCCGATTTGGGATATTTGCTTAGCCACTGTTGCGTTAAATCAAGACCGTCCTTGCGATTGCCAAATTTACCGGTATCTTCCGGGTCGGCAATGCTGGTCGGTAAGAACATACTTCTACCCCCGCCTAATGCGACTTCCAGACCATTGCCGTAGTCGAAATTGATTAATTGCGTGGCGATATCGCCGACGCTAGCATCAGCAGGTATATTTGCATCGGATTCCCAGTCACGTTCAGAAGAATGTGCATAGCAAGCGGCAGGGGTAGCGTGGGTAATGCGCGCCGTTGAAACTACTCCAGTTGATAAGCCTTTTTCCTCAGCCTGTTCCAGCAGCGTTTTAACTTTGTTGGCGTTGATCACCGCAATACTTTTTTCCTGTCGGGCTACGGCCATGCCCACAGACAATTCACCATCATTGGTTTTTACCCCAGTCATGATCGCCGACATGGTCGGCGCGGAATCCGGTGTTTGCTGATTAACGCTGTAAGTTTTGGATAGTGCTAGATAAGGCAACTGCTCAAAACTGAGTGAGTTTTCCTCACCACCGCGATTGTTGGGTTTGGACTGGCCTTCAAGAATGCGGGCCGCAGTAATAGTTGAAATACCCATGCCATCACCGACAAACAAAATAACATTTTTAGCTTGATTATCATTTTGCCTAAGTTTTTCTGCCACCTTAATGGCATTTTTACCGGATTGTAGCCAGAATTCAGGCGTTTCTGGAGTGCTTTCGGCTTTAGTTGTATCTGCCGCTATTAGCAGTAATCCCGCTAAAACTGAGGCGCTAAAAGTCAATTTAAGTTCGTTGTCAGGCATGATTTGATCCTCTTGATTTGTAGGGGATAGCATTATTAATACACAGAAGTATTTTAAGTGACCAATATTTCAATCATGTGACAGGGCTAGCTCAACTGAAAATTAAAATCCTTTCTGACGCATTTCAGCTTCAAAAAGTTGTAGATATTTGGCATCGGGGTGTAGGCGAAGTGCTTCTTCAAATGCTTCATAGTCAGCACCTTCAACATCGGCAGCAAACAGAATCATCAATCCACCATTGGCGGAACGAATAATAAACTCCTGTAACTTTCTAATATCGCCGCCACGCTCGGCTTTAATTAGGGCGAAATCATAAGCAATTCGCGGTTGTTCAGCTTTTAGAATAACAGATTCCAGTAATTCCAAATCTGCTTCCGGCGCATCGTGCGCCAAGCGATAAGCCAATTCTGCATCGCCCAAAGCCATGACTTGCGCTTGTAGCAACTCATCAAAGTTACCCTCCTTAATTCTTCTCAAAATTTCTATAGCGGTCATCGGTCGTCTCCAGTTGTTGTGTGTGGGTAAATCTAATTTAAAAAGCGAGCAATAAATAACAGGCGTCATTTTTATTAGGTCTATTGGCACAATTCGTTTTCATTTAACCAGAAATTTATTATTTCAGAAATGAACCTTTTAGCCCCGTACTACCATTTACACATGTAAAAGTTTTGTTATTCGGTATGTCAATACCGCAATCTTTGCTCAATGTTTAAACTAAAAGAAGAGGAAAAGTATGAAATCATTAAAACACAAAGAACTGGCATTGCTCTTAGTAGGCAGTTTAGCCGCTTCGGGTCCTGTTTTTGCGAAAAATGGACAAGATGATGGCTTAGTCGGTAGTTCAACTTCTAGTGATTCAAGTACCTCAGGCACCTCAGGCACTTCAGGAATCTCAGGCACCTCAGGCACCTCAGGCACCTCAGGCACTTCAGGCACTTCAGGAACTTCAGGAACTTCAGGAACTTCAGGAACTTCAGGAACTTCAGGAACTTCAGGAACTTCAGGAACTTCAGGCACTTCAGGAACTTCAGGAACTTCAGGAACTTCAGGAACTTCAGGAACTTCAGGAACTTCAGGAACTTCAGGCACTTCAGGCACTTCAGGAACTTCAGGAACTTCAGGAACTTCAGGAACTTCAGGAACTTCAGGAACTTCAGGAACTTCAGGCACTTCAGGAACCTCAGGAACCTCAGGAACCTCAGGAAACACCGGAAAATCGGCTGTATTTCAACCTAGTATTGCCTCGCCTATCATTAAAGGAACCCATAAAAAGACATACAAGCAAAAAGGAAAAAAGCAGAATCTGACGATTCAAGTCAAGGTGGGAAAAAATGGAAGCTTAGTCACCAAGGAAAATTTTGACGGCGACATCGGTGTGATAAAGGCTACTTTTCCAGACGGAACCGTATGTGAATTTGAAAGCAAAGGACAATCAAAGAAATTTTTTAACTATTTGCTGGAAACTCGAGTTAGAAATGGTAAGTATCAGGAAAAAGAAGGCTCCTGTAACTCATCAACTATCCCTTCGTACAATGGTGACGATGTCGTCATAGAATTCGATGCCGATGATGATGCGACGACTTTGAATACGGAGATTGCCAGAATCCGATTTTGATTTGAAGTAAATTTAGATCACCCTCTGTAAGCTTAGAAAGTTGCAGAGGGTTTGTTAAAGGGATCCGCGGCTAGAGGTGTGGCGAAATCGCTTGAATGACCTGTCTACCGGTGATTATTCGGGTACATTGGAATATTTTTGGGGTATTTTTTTGATCCGGGCACCATGCCCAATCGTTTTGATCGAGGCGGTAACGATTAAAACAACCGGTACAAACATCGCCTTCAGGGAAGATTCTAATGCAATCCTTCATTTCTGAGTAGGGATAAGAAAAGCCACTAATTAAACAGGTTTTACAGTTCACAGCCCAAGATAACCAACTCAAACCGCTGCCTATGCCAATAAACATATGGGCATGACGAAGATAATTAATAACAACATCCAATGATCCGTTGGGTAGGCATTTGACTCCCTTGGGAATCTTGTTACCCATGTGTTCCTTACCTTCACGGGAAAGTAGCAACACGCTGTAACCTTTATATCGTAGGAATCGAACTAATTCATCCCAGCCTTTTGAATTATTCCAGTACTTCGCTTGCGCGGTTGCATGGAAGCCAATACAAACATAAGGTTTTTCAAATGGGCGCGGCGAGTCGATGAATTTAAGTAAAGGTTTAGTTTCGCTATATTCAAGACCAAGAATATCGTAAGCGGATTCTCCTACAGGTTGCTGTTTAAAATCCCGGATATTTTTAGTGTAGTCACATTCACCATCTTCCTTGTAGTACCAGCCTAGTCGGTATTGGGCATAGATCTGATGGACGGCTTCCCCTGGCTCAACAAATTCTATGTTTGGATATTGCTCCCTAAACAAATCATTGAAAAAAGTTGAGCAAATTACTTGGCAGGCATGTTTCAGGCGAAACTGTTCCACCGCCGGAAACCAAGCTAAAGAATCACCCAAGGCACTCGATTCCAATGCGATATAAACACGCTTATCTTTGCAATCATAAGTTTCTTTGAATACCAGTTGCTTGCTGTTTTTTTCATACACGCTAACTTGCCAACGCATAAAAAAGCGGTGCGGAGTCCGTACCCATTGGTTGGTGGCAATTTCACACTTTAAGGTGACTTCAGGATCATCTATACAGATAATTTCGACAATAAATTCATTGATGTTCTGGCCTTTAATCTCTAGGTAGGCGCCATCGATAAAGTTGCAACAAAATTCGAAAGATTGATTCACTGCATTACCAAATTATTATTTCTGTCTTTTAATCCCATCCTTAAGACTTAGACTTAAGAGTGTAGTGCTATTCGCAAATAAAGTGATTTTGGTAGTCTTCCATCGAACGTCTGATAACCTCATGCGCTTCTTCCCTGCCATAAACATGTGTTATTTCGCAGATACTTTTTTCACTAGGCAGATGTTTATAGGTTAAAAAGTAGTGCTTTAAGCGATTGATATAAGATTCAGGACAATCTGACACATCATTCCATTGCCGATAAAATTCATCCCCCTTCATCACGGCAATAATCTTGTCATCGGCTTCACCACCATCAAGCAGCCGGAAACCGCCAATCGGTATGGCTTGCAATAAAATGTCCCCGTGTGTGACGCTACGCTCGCTTAGCACACAAATGTCCAGAGGGTCGCCATCCCCTTTACTAATATCTTTTCCTGACATCATTGCGGCATATTCCGCTATTTTTTCCGCACAATAAGTTTGCGGAATAAAGCCGTATAGGGTTGGAATCATGTTGGAAAACTTTTGCGGTCGGTCTATTTTTAAATACCCGGTTTCTTTATCTATTTCGTATTTGACGGTATCGGCAGGTACGATTTCGATAAATGCGGTAACAATATTAGGCGTACTTTTGCCGGGGCTTATGCCATGCCAAGGGTGGGCTTTGTGTTGAATATTCATAGATTATGGTGATGGTATCGAGAAATTAACCAGGGTTATACTGATCCGGTCCGTAATTCGCACACTTCAAATGGAAATGGCGGCTTTTATGTGTTCATGTGCTTGGTAAGCTTCAATAACAATATCTTCAAACTGATAGTCGAATATAGATACCGGTTTGCGCTTTATCTTTACAGTCGGTAATGGATAAGGCTCACGGGTCAATTGTAGTCTAGCTTGCTCCTGATGGTTGAGATACAAATGCACATCGCCACCTGTCCAGATAAAATCGCCTACTTCCAACTCGGCTTGCTGCGCAACTATGTGAGTTAATAACGCATAACTGGCAATATTGAAAGGCAAACCAATAAAAGTGTCGCAGCTGCGTTGATACAACTGACAAGATAACTTACCGCCAGCCACATAGAATTGAAAAAAAGCATGGCAGGGCGCTAAAGCCATATTGCCTTGAGCAACATTTTGCTGTGGACTGATGGTTTCATCCGGCAAATCAGCAACATTCCAAGCCGAAACAATTATTCTCCGACTGTTAGGGTTGGTTTTGAGCTGGGTAATAACTTGCTGAATCTGATCAATGTGTCGACCATCTGGGGTAGGCCATGAACGCCACTGGCGGCCATAAACCGGGCCTAATTCACCACAGCTATCTGCCCATTCGTCCCAAATACTCACATTGTGCTCGTGTAAATAGGCTAAGTTGGTTTGGCCTTTTAAAAACCAAAGTAATTCATAAATAATAGATTTTAAATGAATTTTCTTAGTGGTAATCAGTGGAAACCCTTCCTGCAAATTAAACCGCATCTGGTGGCCAAAAATAGACAAGGTACCACTGCCAGTTCTATCGCCTTTTAATGTGCCTTCCCGGAGAATCTTGTCAATTAATGCTAAGTATTGCCTCATGATGTTTTTCTGTAAGCCAAACTCATCAGCAAAGCACCCATAATGATCATAGGCGTGGATAATATCTGTCCCATAGTTACCCAATCTAAAGCCAAATAGCCTAAATGTGCATCAGGCATTCTAAAAAACTCCACAAAGAATCGAAAACAACCGTAAAAAAACAAGGCCATTCCTGTTGCTGCCATCGTCGGCCTTTGTTTTCGAGTATAAAACCAAACTATGATGAACAATACGATACCTTCTAAAAAGGCCTCATACAATTGTGAAGGATGCCTGGGTAATGGACCACCGTTTGGAAAGACCATACCCCAAGGTACATCAGTGGGTCGTCCCCATAATTCCGGTTTAATAAAATTGGCGATGCGACCAAGCCCCAGGCCTATCGGTGCAATTGGTGCGATGATGTCGGTGAGCTGCCACAAAGAGCAATGCTGCTTTCTAGCAAACAGCCACATGGCAATAAAAACACCCAAAACACCGCCGTGAAAAGACATGCCTCCTTGCCATATTTTGAATAATATCAATGGATTGCTTAAAAAATCACTAAAATTATAAAATAATATATAACCGATTCTACCGCCCAAAATAACCCCAAATGCACCATAGGTGACTAAATCCTCAATCGCTTCCGGTTTGATTACTGACCAAGGCTGTTCGGCGCGTTTTTGTCCTAAGAACCAAACAGCAGCAAATGCAGCCAAATAGGCTAAACCGTACCAGTGAATTTTTATTGGCCCTAATGCAACCGCAATGGGATCGATCTCAGGGAAAGTTAACATGCCGAATGTCACCATTATGTAAAGTATGTGGCATTGAATTATAAGGCTTATGTTATTGCCTTAGGCAATGAATATTTCTATGTGGTGATAACCAGCGATATTTTCGGGAAATATTGTCACAGAAAAAAGACGCGTTTTGGGGGAGATTTTATTAACTTTTTCGACTCTTTCAGTTTGTTAGAACCTGTTTGGGAACTCGCATTTCCTACCACTTGTTTAGCGTGATGCAAGTTATGACAGAGTAAATCCAGGTTGCGTTGCCCGCAGATCATGTCTTTCACTGAACCGGCGTGCTTTGTTCAGATAGCCGACGGGGTGCTCGATTACCCAACACGATAGCTGCGCAAATTTTCTGGTTTGCTTCGAACGCCATATCACCGATTTTCATTAGCCTCTAGCCATGCGGCCTGACACAATAGAAAAAGCACCTACGGATCGGCTTTGTAATTATTCTACCTGAGTCAGGATGTATGCGGCCACGCTAAAATCGTACAGCTATTCTTCAGAACCGAAACATTTAGGATAATCAATGCATACCTCGCAAGAGGGTGCCCGGCACAAATAAATACCTTCCGCTTCGCAAAGCTGCTTGTAAAAGAATTTTTTCCATTTCATATCCTTGTCGTTTTTTGCGGCCAAATCAGGAAAATTGTATTGCAGCATTGCGCTCAACTGCGAGCGCGACCAAAGGCCCAAATCCTGCCATAAGTGATCGTTGCCCAAACAACCGGCAACGATTACGCCGATGATCCAGTCGGACTCCTGAACATATGGTTTCGCGTATCTTTTTAAGAGATTAATCAAGTCCTCTTTCTCCAGCATGCGGCTAAAGTCCAGCTTACTGCCGGAGGGAGCAATGTTAGGAATGTCGCAGCCCGGAAAAAAACAGATTGGTTAACGCATTAAACGAATCTGCCTCCAGCCCCAGAAAGTCGGGTAACACGCCTTGCCCATCACGCCAGCTGGCAATCATACTAGCTAGCCATTCGTGGTTAGGCGATATAAGGTTTTCCGACTTTAATCGGAAAAATATAAGTTCCCGGTTATTCTGGCGTTGGAGAGCGGTAGGCATGATTAATATTCGACCAGAATATCTTCATCCCTGACGATCATCTGGCACGCTAGGCGCCAGGGTGACGGTAAGTCATCGACAATCATCTTTTCCATTTCTTCCTTGGTGATTTTGCCGCTGGATTGCAGCACTGATTTTTCTTTTTCGGTTAACGGGCCACCCATGCGTTGATGTTTTTGATCAACACTACTGACTTTCACCAGGCAGGTGCCGCATTCGCCATCTTCACACTCGTAATTGATGGGTATTTTGTTTTCCCGCGCCAATTTCAATAATGATTCTGTATGGCTGCCTGCAACGGCATAAACGGTTTTATCCCGGTATTCGGGATTTGAAAAGGTAACTAAAGCCATGATTTACTCCTTAATAATTGATGTACTTTGGTCTAATTTCTATGCTTCCGAGTTCTACCAACATAAGCCGTCATCTCTGCAAGAAATGCCGAGATGACGATGCTTTTTGTTAACTTATTGGCAGAGACGCAAAAACGAGGGAATACGATCGACTGTTTTAAACCGGTTTTACGCTAATCGTTCCGCCCAGCACCTGTGCTTGACACGCTAAACGGTTATGTTTGCCAGCCATGTTTTCGCGCAAGACTTTATCTTCAAGCACAGAGGGCTCGGTTAGATTGTTCCAGCCTTCCGTTATTTTGGTAATGCAGGTGCCGCATTCGCCTTCGCGGCAGCCATAAACAATACCGGAGCCGACTTTTTCGGAAATTTCGATAAGCCGGGTGCCCGCTGGTGCATTTACGGTAACGTTTATATCTTCAAAGGTAATCGATGCTTTCGCCATTTCTACTCTCCAGTTGTGTTAAAAAAATTAAGCAAGATCAGCCATATCAATTACTTTGGCTTGCCTTAAACCCATTAAATCCAGAGCCATTTCATGCCCGAATTCTCGACAGAGTTGGATTTCTTCATCTGTCGGAATTAGCTTGATGCGAATTCCCGGAATGGGGACCCGCAACTTGAGACCACGTAAACGATCTTCAACCATTTTTACGCCTTCTCCGGTCCAGCCATACGAGCCGAACACGCCGCCCAGTTTCGACTTAAGATTGACTACCGCCAATGACGACAATAAATCCCATACCGGTTTAACTGCATCGCCGTTAATGGTCGGGGTGCCAAAGAGAATGCCGTCAGCACACTCTATCAAATCAACAAAAGGCGAAATCTCGCTACCTTCGAGGTCGTATAACGAGACACGCACATGCTCCACAGCCATGGCGCCTTCATACACGGCTTCAGCCATCCGCCGGGTATTGCCGTAGGAGCTGATATAAAAGATCAGCAGGGTTCTCTCGCCTACACTGATTTCACTTTGCAGCGAGGAACTCGATAATTCGCGATAACGCTGAACATATTTTTGCGGTTGATCCCGTAACAGCGGGCCATGCGCAGGCAAGATTTTATTCAGCGGTAGCGGCTCTATGAGCGCAAGCGCGCGATTTACATACTCCTTAAACGGCCGCATGATGTGTGCGTAGTAATATTCAAACGAGAAACGAAAGTCGCCGACTTCATCGTTAAATAAACGTACATCGCAAAAGTGGCAGCCAAATACATCGCCCGAAAATAATGTCTTTTCTTCCGGTAAATAAGTGCATTGGGTATCCGGCCAATGCAGATAAGGGGTATGCAAAAACTCCAGACTTCGGTCTCCTAAAGATACTTTGTCGCCGGTAATCACCGGCGTAAATTCAAATTCATCCTGTTTTAACAGCGCTTTGAGCATGGATTGTGCTTTCTGCGATATGTAAAGCTGGGCTTGCGGCGCCCGGCGCATAAGCTCTGGTAACGCGCCGGTATGATCCGGTTCCAAATGATTTAAGACGATGACTTTAATCTCGTCGTAACGCGCGACCGATTCCAAGCGGGCGAAAAAATCGTTGGCATAAGCTTCCTTGACGGTATCGATCACCGCTACCCCTTCGCTACCCCTGACTATATAAGCGTTGTAAGACGTGCCATTGGCAGTTTTTAAAATGATGTCGAAGTTGCGTAAGTTAGGGTCCAGCGCGCCTACCCAATGCACTCTTTCCGATAACGAAATGGCTTGTGGTATTCCCTCAATAGTTAATACCGGTGGTTTACTCATGACCGCAACTTGTCTGTGCAAGTGTTCTAGGACAACTCTCCAGATCTGCAGTTGTCTCGATTTCAGTTAAGCCAATCCAGTTGTCAATCGTTTGCTGGTCGAATCCAGCCTTCAGTTGGCCGTCAACCTCCATTAATGGCCGGCGAATTAGCAATGGACTGTCCACCATCAATGCCAATGCTTGCTGTTCAGTTAGGTTTTCGGGATCAACGTCACCGTGTTTGATTGCCGGTGCACTGTAGTTAAACCAATCGCGTACTGGCAATGCACCGAAAAACGCCCGTAAACGTTCCGGCTGCCAGATTTCTGATAATAAATTTTTTGCTACAACCTGGTGACCAGCCGCTGCTAAAAGTTTCTTTTGCCGGGTGTTGTTAATACAACCGGGCTTTTCATAGAAAATGACGGTAGCCATCAGGATGCCTTTAAGTTAGTGGGCCTGTAACTCAGCCATGGCTTCCGCCATTTTTTCCGGGGGAATACCGGTTAACGAGCCGGGAGGGTTAAACGCCACACCTAATGAATCCAGAATTGCCCCCTCAATCGGGCAAATACTGGCGCATTGTTGAACCGGAAAATCGCCTTCGCATTCAGTGCATTTTTTTGGATCAACCAGAAAATGCGGCTTGGCTTCATAAATGGCTTTGCTTGGACATACCGGCTCGCAAGCAAAGCAATTAACACAAGATTCGATAATTGATACGGCCATCATAGACTCCTGGGTAGGGTGGGCAATGCCTTTCTGCCCACCTTTTACAGTTAAACGGTGGGCAGAAAGGCATTGCCCACCCTACATTAATTAAGCACTCGCTCTGGCTGCTTCAGGCGCCGAATCCAGCTTGCCTGCTGCCGCCATTTCTTTGTAAACCGCCATGACGGCTTCTTCGATAGGCTCCATTGCATGCTCCCCGTTAGGTGCGATGCCCGCAGCTTCAAGCATTTCCCATGGCTCGTAACCGACTTTGGAACACAATACCGCTTCACATCCAGCCAATGCTCTGATGGTCAGTTGCAGCACGCTTTCACCATCACCGCACGAGGTGTCTCCGCCACAATATTGATCGGCTTTACGATGACTGATAAAACGTACGCCGTCCGGAGAGGCTTCATAAATCAAAATTCTTTGGCATGACCGAAGTGAACGTTAATCACACCCTGGCCGCTGGTGGCAACAGCCATCAAGACCGGTCGGGTGGTCAGTTTGAGTTCTTCCTTATGCTGCTGGGCTTTTGCCGCTTTTTCCAAACGTTTGCTGTCCATTTCCTCCTGTATGGCTTGATGAATCACCGCACGTTTTTCCATTGCCGCTTGATAGTCGATCTCCATTTCTTCGATCTTATCAATCGTAAACTCATCGCCACGATCTTCGCCCAATAATCCAACGGCATCGGCACGACATTGGCGGCAATGCCGCATCATGTTCATGTCGCCGGAACAGGAGTCCTGCAATTCCATCAATTCGTCTGGAGTCGGGCCGCGTTGTCCCATCACACCATAGAAAGTGCCGTGTTCGGCTTCGGCGATTAAGGGCATCACGTTGTGCAAAAATGCGCCTTTAGATTTAACAATCTTGCTGACTTCCGCCAGATGCTGGTCGTTGACACCTGGAATCATGACCGAGTTGACCTTGACTAGTATGCCTTTGGCAATCAGCATTTCCAGGCCTTTTTGCTGTTGTTCAATTAGGATTTTCGCGCCCTTTACACCCTTGATGCGTTTGTTGTTCCAGAAAATCCACGGATAAATCTTCGCGCCAATCTCAGGATCAACGCAGTTAATGGTGATGGTGACATGATCGATATTGTGCTTCGATAATTCCTCTACTGAATCCGGTAAAGCCAAGCCGTTGGTAGACACGCAAAGCTTGATGTCTGGTGCTTCTTCGCTTAGACGACGGAAAGTCTCAAAGGTACGTTCGGGATTGGCTAATGGATCTCCAGGACCGGCGATGCCTAAAACCGTCATTTGCGGGATAGTAGCCGCGACCGCCATGGTCTTTTTAACCGCTTGATCCGGCGTTAAAACTTCCGATACTACGCCAGGGCGAGATTCATTACTGCAGTCGTATTTACGATTGCAGTAATGACATTGAATATTGCAAGCCGGTGCGACAGCAACATGCATACGAGCAAAGTAATGGTGGGCATCTTCTGAATAACACGGATGATTCTGTACTTTTTCCCGTATCGAATCAGGCAGTGAATCCATTTGATTGTCGGTAGTACCGCAAGAGCTGGCAGAGCAGCCACCTTTATTTCCTGCGTCATGAGCAGGAGCGTCATTCAATACTGGCAATTGCATCGTCGTAGACCTCGTTAGTGTGTTTACATTTGTAAAAGCACAGGTCATGCCAATAGGTTTATTTATTCATAAGATAATGAATTTTAAAGATATTAATTTTGGAGACTAGGATCTTGTTTGGCATATACCAATCAACTTTTTAATTTTTGTAACGAACCTCACAATGAATCCCAAACTTTCTGTGGACGCAAACCAGTTTTCCATCAACACATACAGCGACCTCAGGGCATTGCCCACTCGCTTGGTAATCATGCTGCGCATTAGTCTGCCTAAACTTTCACTTGCCGATATAGCTCTCGTGACTTGTATTTCGACCTACTTAGAAATAGTTGAGTTTTGGTTACACAACGTCAGCTACCAATCACTCAAGTATTTATTGATGCTACTATGGTTGTAAAGTAGAATTAATGACCCCGATTTTTCAAACTGAGATCGAATTCTATTACCTAGAGTTATGGTTTCTTGTTCACTAAGGGTTAATTCAAGCTGCGCTAACGTGTAATTAGGGTGCATGATCACAATTTAATGGCAAACAAAATGATATTAGTAACAGGTGGTGCCGGGTTTATCGGTGCAAATTTTGTATTGGACTGGATGGCACAAGGAACAGAGCCAGTCGTTAACCTGGATAACCTGACTTATGCGGGTAATCTTGAGAGTTTGGCATCATTAAAAAATGATACGCGGCATATTTTCGTGCACGGTGATATTGGTAATTCAGAATTGACAGATGCTTTATTGGCTAAGCACCAGCCTCGGGCCGTTGTTAATTTTGCAGCGGAGTCGCACGTTGATCGTTCGATTTTGGGGCCGGAAGACTTTATTCAAACTAATATCGTCGGAACTTTTCGTTTACTAGAGTCGGTGCGTGCTTATTGGAATGGATTACCTGTGGAAGATAAGCAATGCTTCCGCTTTTTGCATGTTTCAACGGATGAGGTCTATGGTTCTCTGGCTAAAGACGATCCTGCTTTTGCTGAGACTCATCGATATGAACCGAATAGCCCCTACTCAGCCAGTAAAGCTGCTAGCGACCACTTGGTACGAGCCTATCACCATACTTACGGATTACCGGTACTGACTACTAACTGCTCAAACAATTACGGCCCCTATCACTTTCCCGAAAAACTGATTCCTCTAATGATAGTGAATGCGTTAGCAGGTAAACCACTGCCTGTTTATGGCGATGGTCAGCAAATACGAGATTGGCTATATGTTAAAGACCATTGCTCAGCAATCCGCAGGGTGCTCGAAGCCGGTAAGTTGGGCGAAACGTATAATGTCGGCGGGTGGAACGAAAAACCTAATATTGATATCGTTAATATTGTCTGTGGATTGCTTGATGAGCTGCGTCCTCGCGCTGATAAAAAATCTTATCGGGAACAGATTACCTATGTTACAGATCGTCCAGGACATGACCGTCGATACGCTATTGATGCTCGAAAAATTGAAAAAGAATTAGGCTGGAAACCCGCTGAAACTTTTGAAACCGGTATACGTAAAACTGTGCAGTGGTATTTAGATAACCCGGAATGGGTTTCTAACGTACAAAGTGGAGCCTATCGCGCTTGGGTTGCCACTCAATACGCCGATGAGGTGATCGCATGAGTCGTAAGGGCATTATTCTGGCGGGCGGTTCGGGTACGCGTTTGTATCCGGTGACCAAGGTTGTTTCTAAACAACTGCTGCCTATCTACGACAAGCCCATGATTTATTATCCCTTAAGTACCCTTATGCTGGCCGGTATTAGAGATATCCTTGTGATTAGTACCCCGCAAGATACTCCACGTTTTGAGCAACTATTAGGCGATGGCAGTGATTGGGGAATAAATCTTGAATATGCGGTGCAACCTAGTCCAGACGGCTTGGCTCAAGCTTTTATAATAGGTAAGCAGTTCATTGGTAATAATTCTGCTGCGTTAGTGCTAGGCGACAATATCTTTTACGGGCATGATTTAAATCTGCAGCTGGATCGCGCAATGGGACAAGCCGAGGGTGCTACTGTATTTGCATATCATGTTAATGATCCGGAGCGATATGGTGTAGTGGCTTTTGATAAGCAAGGCCGCGCTACCTCTTTAGAAGAGAAGCCAGCACAACCCAAAAGCAACTTTGCAGTCACTGGCCTGTATTTCTATGATAATGAAGTGGTCGATATAGCCACCAACCTGCAACCGTCGCCACGTGGCGAACTAGAAATCACAGACGTTAATCGTATCTACATGGAGCGCGGCAAACTTAGCGTAGAGATCATGGGTCGAGGCTATGCTTGGCTGGACACTGGAACTCACGAAAGTTTAATTGAAGCGAGCAACTTCATTGAAACCATTGAGCATCGCCAAGGCCTGAAGGTGGCTTGCCCGGAAGAAATCGCTTTCCGTAAAGGTTTTATAACGGCTGAACAAGTTGACAGACTGGCGCGACCTTTGGCTAAAAATGGTTATGGACAATATTTACTGCGTTTATTGGCAGAAAGATAAAAAACTGATTTTATGAATCCACATGCCGCGCAGCCGGTTTCTGTCAAATCTTTACTCGGCAGTCTGTGGCGTAATCGCCAGCTCATAAAACAAATGACGGTGCGTGAAGTCGTTGGGCGCTATAAAGCTTCCGCAATGGGTCTAACTTGGTCGTTTCTCAATCCGGTATTCATGCTGGTCGTTTATACCTTTGTGTTTTCGGTGGTTTTTAAAGCGCGTTGGGGCGTGGGCGACGATGAAAGCAAAACCCAATTTGCCGTGGTGCTGTTTGTTGGTATGATTGTGCATGGTTTGTTTGCAGAGATTGTAAACCGAGCTCCGAGTTTAATTCTTTCTAACGCTAATTACGTTAAAAAGGTGGTTTTTCCTTTAGAAATTTTACCTGTTATTAGTACGGGGGCGGCACTGTTCCATAGCTTGGTTAGCTTGTTGGTATTACTCATTGCGTTTTTTATCTTTAACAATTATCTGCAATGGACAGTCATATTCACGCCTTTGGTATTGTTTCCGTTAGTGGTGCTGAGCCTTGGTTTGGCTTGGATGCTGGCTTCCTTGGGCGTGTTCTTAAGGGATGTCAGCCAAACTATCGGCATTATTACAACTGTTATGATGTTTCTTTCCCCCGTTTTTTTCCCTGTTAGCTCATTGCCTGAGGAGTTTCGTCCGTGGATGCTGGCTAATCCTTTGACTTTTATCATCGAACAAGCGCGTGATGTACTCATTTGGGGGAAAATACCGGACTGGCAAGGATTAGGGATTTATTCTTTCGTTGTTAGCCTAGTCGCCTGGTTTGGTTATGTCTGGTTCCAAAAAACCAGAAAAGGATTTGCAGATGTGCTTTGAGTAACACTTATTGTTGCATGTCTTTAGAAATACCGGGTTGATTGCCTATTCACCAAGCGGCCTAGTCCCTGATCAAAAGCCTTACTGACAAAATATCCTATAAGCTTAAAAATTCAGAAGTTATCAGTTTCTTCTTAACATTGAAACTGACATTAAGATTCAACGAGCAAACTGCCATATAATCACTGTCGCCGTTATCCAATTTTTGTAATCAAATGTCTATCATTGATAGCTTGCTCATTAAATCGATGTCGATGTGCTATACAGTGCTGTCTGACCATTGCTGCAGAGAAATGGCGAGAGAGAAACCCAGAGAGGTGAAGCAAAGTTGGAGATTACCAGGCCACATAACGGTTGATCGCGCTTTCAAGTTAAGATCACACAGAGGTCATAGTATTTCGCGAAGGATTATCTCAAGCGAATCGACCGAGGTGGTGCCATTTGGTAATGCCTTTTTTGCTGGCTAGCTTTTTTACCCTCAAACGACCTAGATATAAGCGCTAAATGACCGACATCGCCATCAAAGTAAAAAATCTTAGCAAGTGCTATCAAATTTACGATAAACCGCATGATCGTTTATTGCAGATGTTTTCGCGTGGGCGAAAAAAATATTTTCGGGAGTTTTGGGCACTAAGGGACGTGTCTTTTGAAGTAAGAAAAGGAGAAACCGTTGGAATTATTGGTCGCAACGGAAGCGGTAAATCCACATTATTGCAAATGATCTGCGGAACATTAACCCCAACCAAGGGCGTGGTGCAAACGCATGGGCGCATTGCGGCGTTACTGGAGCTAGGCTCTGGTTTTAATCCGGAGTTTACTGGTCGCGAAAATGTATTTATGAATGCGACTGTACTCGGCCTGAGCAGGCAAGAAATTGCTGCTAAATTTGACGCTATTGCTGCTTTCGCAGATATCGGCGAGTTTATTGATCAACCAATTAAGACTTATTCGAGTGGGATGGCTGTCAGGCTGGCATTTGCTGTGCAATCTCAAATTGATCCTGATATTTTGATTGTCGACGAGGCATTATCAGTAGGTGATGCTAAATTTCAAGCCAAGTGCTTTGAACGGTTGCGTCAACTTAAAGACAATGGAACCAGTATTCTGCTGGTAACTCACTCAAGCGAACAAATCGTTACTCATTGTTCGACTGCTATTTTGCTTAACGATGGTACCCAGCTCGAAACGGGCGAGCCTAGGAGGGTGGTGAATCGGTATATGGATTTGTTGTTTGGAAAAGAGAAAAGCCCGATACCTGTTTCATTAGAGCGGCAGCAAGCCTCAGCGCCAGCAAATACGGAGTACCAGCTTAGTCTGCTGGAAGATGCATTTGCTACACGTCATGGTCACAATCCCCATGAATATAGATGGGGGGATGGCACGGCCAACATTTTAGATTTTTACTTGTCCGCAGACGGCGAGTCCTACCCGTCAGCAGTAAAAACCGGTCAGAAGATCCGCTTGGGGCTTTCAGTAAAATTTCATAGGGAATTTCATCGCCCCATTCTGGGTATCACCATTAAGACTAAAGAAGGTGTGACGGTGTATGGCGTTAACTCAGAAACGCTGGAGGTTGATCAATTTCAAGCTCTCGGTCGTAGCGACTCGGTTGTTGAGGTCGATGCCAGATTTATCTGCCGATTGGCTTCCGGCGACTATTTTATTTCCCTGGGTATTGCTTCAAGGCATGGCGATGAAATCATTCCGCATGATCGTCGATACGATTCAATTCATCTGCAGGTACGTCCAGATAGAACATTCTTTGGCTTGGTTGATTTAGAAGTAGAGATGACTGCGAAAGAGGTAAAAGTATGAAGGAACTCGTTCAGCAATTAGGCTATGTACTTGACCCGGCAAATAACATTTGGATAAGTCCAGATTATAAAGGCATCGCCTATAACGACGGTGACGAGATTGAAACGCGAATAGCTTCCATCATTAAGCAAGCGGTGGACATTTCCGTTCTATCCATAGAACTTCGTCAACATTGCACCGACTGGCCTTCACTTTATCATTTAAGCGGGACGCGTGCTAATGTGATGCGTCCTTTTGAGGCCTTTATAAAAGGCGATATTCTGGAAATTGGCGCGGGCTGCGGTGCTATCACACGATACCTTGGCGAATGTGGTGCCAATGTGTTGGCGTTAGAGGGTAGTCCAAGGCGTGCTGCCATAGCTCGATCTCGCACCCTCGATCTTGAAAATATTACCGTTTTGGCCGAGAAATTTGACCAGTTTCAGTGTGACCAGCAATTCGATGTCATTACCCTGATTGGAGTTCTTGAATACGCCAATCTTTTTACAACCGGAGAAAATCCAGCGCTTGTGATGTTGGAGCGGGTACGTTCATTGTTGAAACCCAGCGGCCATCTGATTCTCGCTATTGAGAACCAATTGGGGTTAAAGTATTTTGCGGGATCGCCAGAAGATCATTTGGGGCAGCCTATGTTTGGTATCGAGGGTCGTTACCGCAAAGACCAGCCACAAACGTTTGGTCGTAAAGTATTAGCGGATATGTTGAGTCAAGCTGGGTTTTTAAAGTCTGATTTTCTAGCACCATTTCCAGATTACAAATTGCCCGTTTCAATTGTTACTGAATCGGGCTTTTCAAATACTCATTTTGACGCGTCGGCACTTGCTTGGCAAAGCGCAAGGCGTGATCCACAGTTGCCTGAGTATTGCAACTTTTCATTGGAACTAGCCTGGCCTGAAATTTTTAAAAATGAATTAGCTTTAGATGTTTCCAATTCATTTTTGATCATCGCTTCTCCTAACAGTGAGCAAATGATAAATACAGAGGTATTGGCTTATCACTATAGTTCGGGGCGTGTTCCAGCTTATTGTAAAGAAACTTTATTTAGGTGTGATGTTGGAGAAAGTATTCGCGTCGACTATCAGCCACTTTCTGTTTGTCAAAACATTGATCATTATCAGGAGAAGTTGCCGATTCAATTTAGGTGTCCTGACTCACAAAAGTATGTGTTTGGTAAATCTCTCTCTATTGAGTTTATTCGTATTTTAACAATGGATGGCTGGACATTCGATCAGGTGGCTCAACTTATCCAGCGCTACTTAGCTATCGTTAGTACGTTCTCGGGCATAGCTGAGCTGGTTTCGCCTTACACTGAATTAGATGGGGAATTTTTTGATGCGATTCCACAGAACATCCTTGTTCGGCAAGATGGTGGATACGCCTTAATTGATAAAGAGTGGCAAACCAGTAAACCCATCGAAGTTGGGCATCTATTATTTCGAGCTTTACTTCTGCTGCATGATTCAATAAGTCAATTTGGGGGGCCTGCTACTGGGAAGAATTTAACGCGTTATGAATTTGTTGACGGTGTATTTGATGCGGCAGGACTTAAATTAAAAGAGGAAGATTTCGATAGGTACATTGCTCTTGAAGCAGAAATACAGCAATGCGTAACTGGCTTTGCAGCAGAAAGCTTCTTGTCTTGGGAAAAAGATCGAGACTTACCAATATTGAATTTGAATAAGGCATTAGCGGAACGTGAAAGCCAGATTGTTGGTTTAAACGATGTTGTCGCCATACGGGATAGGCAAATTGCAGATTTAAATGACGTTGTCTCCGTAAGGGATAGGCAAGTCGCAGACTTAAATGACGTTGTTGCCATACGGGATAAACAAATTGCAGATTTAAATGACGTTGTTGCCATACGGGATAAGCAAATTGCAGATTTAAATGACGTTGTTGCCATACGGGATAAGCAAATTGCAGATTTAAATGACGTTGTCGCCATACGGGATAAGCAAATTGTCGATCTCAACAATGTTGTTAATAGTTGTTTTGCTCAGATTGGTGCGTCGAATCAGTCCATCGCTGAACTCGGACAAGTCAATACACTTTTGAGTGAACAAGTGTCCGATCTTAAGAGAAGGGCTATCGATTTTGAAAATTCCACAAGCTGGAAAATAACTCGGCCACTGCGTTCGGTATCATTAATATTCAAAAAGAACGCTCGCCCCAAAATTTAGACGCTGTAAAATCAAGGCCAAAACCGTTGGGAAGTTTTGCTAATTAAATTTGCCAGTAAACTAAGAAAATGGTCTTAAAGCTTAGCGTCGCTGGTATATATTTCGGAGAAAATGCTTATGAGGCGAGTTGCCTTTTACCTTTTTTATGATGAAAGAGGTATTGTTGATGACTATATTATTTACAAGCTAGAAAAGCTTCGAGAATTTGTTGACAACATATTTGTTATTTCCAATTCTAAAGTTGATTCAGAAAATCAAAAGAAAATTGAAAAAGTTTGTGATACTTTTCAGGTGCGTCAAAACATCGGGTTTGACGTTTGGGGATATAAGGAAGCCATGGAGTTGTTTGGTCGCGAACAACTTAGGGAATATGACGAGCTGATTCTTCTAAATTACACTTTTTTTGGCCCCATATTTCCTTTCAGTGAGTTGTTCTCCTCTATGGAGGAAAAGACTTGTGATTTTTGGGGTATATCTGCTCATAAAGAGGTGGCTTCTGATCCCATTTGTTACGGAGACAGATTGCCATTTCACATTCAATCGCACTTTATTGCAGTCCGTAAGGCTATGTTTACCAGTAAGCTTTTTGAGGATTACTGGGACGAAATGCCGATGATTAAATCTTATAACGATTCCATCATAAAACATGAGTCTCGCTTTACAGAGCATTTTCACCAGGCCGGTTTCAACTTCGAAGTATATCTTGATCCTGATGACTACCCGAGCAATTACGCACTCTTTAATAGTGTCGAGTTGGCCACACGTAGTCGCAGCCCGATCCTTAAGAAAAGAATCTTTATTCATGACCCAATATACTTGGAGCAAAATGCCATTTTTTTGCGCCGAGCAGTCGAATATATCCAGGCGCATAGTGACTATGACATTAGCCTTATTTGGAAGAGTGTAGTTAGAGCTGCCGAGCCTCGCACTTTATATACAAATATGGATATGTTAGAGATTTTGGACGATTCTAAAGCCCCCCCTCCCCCAGATAAGGAGCCACGGATAGCTGTTATTATGCATATGTTTTACAGCGACATGATGTCGGAACTGCTGGGTTATATCCATCGTATTCCATATCGTTATGATTTGTATGTAACAACAGACACTGAACAAAAAAAGAGTGAGATTTTGTCTGTGATGGCTGGTTTTCCTGATCAGCATATAGAGATTAGGTTGGCCGAGCAGAATCGAGGTCGTGATTTAGCCCCCCTTTTTATTACCTGCAAAGATATATTGCTCTCACATGATTATGATTATATCTGCAGGTTGCATTCTAAGAAGTCGCCCCAAGATGGCTATCACATTGGGCAGAATTTTAAGGAGCACATGATTGATAACCTTCTATACAACCGAAACTATGTGGCAAATCTATTACACCTATTTGATAAAGAGCCCCAATTAGGGATTATCATGCCACCAGTTATTCATACAGGTTATGGGACAATGGGGCACGGCTGGTCTATTAATCGAGAAATTGCTTTAGCTTGGGCAAAAAAGCTAGGGATTCACACATTATTTGATGCTCATACACCATTAGCTCCATATGGCAGTATGTATTGGTTCCGCGCTGATGCATTAAAGAAACTGGCCGTTTACGATTGGAGAATTCAAGATTTTGATGTGGAAGTCGGGAAGGTTGACGGTACTTTGGCTCATGCCCTGGAGCGGTTAATCGTTTATGCAGCAATGGAAGCTGGATACTATGCCCGCAGTGCCATGAATCGAGTTTCAGCCGCAGTAGGCTATACCAAGCTTGAATATAAATTACAGCGCATATCGAGTTTGATGCCAAGTGGCAATATACGCAGCCAAATAGATTGGCTTGAGCTAGTGAATACTCATTTAGCAAAAGAGCGTCGCCCCAAGCGTAGACAAAATATTACTGCTCGAGATCATCTTGAGACAGCTATAAGCTTATCATTTAGAGCAGTTGAGAAAAAACTTCCGACTACCGCCAAGTTATTTAAGCCGTTGTGGAGCTTTTTTAGATCCTGTTACAGGAAGGTCTTTTAAAGTTATTCAATAAACGCAAGTAATTCAATACGCAGAGCGCCAAGATATTAGCAGCTTCTGCTTAAGAATGTAGTTTGGCCTTTATCTTAAGTAAGTTAACTAGATAGTGCTAGTATTCTCGCTTCTTACTTAAGAAACCATCGGGGCATTTGCAGAAAATCTATTCGGTATTTTAAGTTTCGTAGAGCAGTTATGGCTGGTTTTTCTATTTTGGAGTGGTCTAGTAGTGGTTTTTAGTTCTTATCTCTTCATATTCGTCTTTCTCCCTATATTTTTAATTACCTATAAGTTAGTTGATTCTCGTTATAGAAACCATCTTATTTTAGTTGCCAGCCTCTTTTTCTACTATGTCGGTGATCCGAAAGGCGTGTGGGTATTATTGGCTGCGATAATTGGGAATTATTCGATAGGTTATCTTATAGACTTGAGCCTTCCCGATAATAGCCCTGAAAAAGCTAATACCTATGCAAAGTTTTTTCTAATTTTGGGTGTTGTTTTTAATCTCTTAGTCTTAGGGTATTTTAAATATATTGGTTTTTTGACCACTAACGTAAATAATTTGATGGGCTTTTGGGGACATCCAACCGCTGTTCCTGCTGTATCTGTGATGTTGCCGTTAGGAGTTAGTTTTTTTGTTTTTCAAGGTATTAGTTATTTAGTAGATATATATCGAGGCACAATCAAAGCAACGCATAATCTTTTGGTGTTTGCCACGTTTAAATCCCTATTTCCTCAATTAATTGCCGGCCCTATTGTTAGGTATAAAGATATTGCCGCTGAATTACCTCACAGAACTATTAGCAGCGACATGATATTTCAGGGCGTGATTCGCTTTGTCATAGGATTTAATAAGAAAGTATTACTTGCTGATACGTTTGCTGTGACAGCGGATGCTTTATTTTCTTTACCTGCTTCCGAGCTAAATTTTGGTACGGCATGGCTCGGTGCAATTACTTATTCACTACAAATTTACTTTGATTTCTCAGCCTATTCAGATATGGCTATTGGGTTAGGATTGATGATGGGTTTTCGTTTTCCCGAAAATTTTAATTACCCTTATACAGCAACTTCCATTAGAGATTTTTGGCGCCGGTGGCATATGACGTTATCCCGTTGGTTTCGCGATTATGTTTATATTCCACTAGGTGGAAACCAACTGGGTTCCGTTAGAACTTATTTTAATTTGCTAGCAATCTTTATATTGACGGGCCTTTGGCATGGAGCATCATGGACGTTTGTAGTATGGGGGCTTTGGCATGGTTTCTTTATGGTATTTGAGCGACTAAGCGATTTTGAAAGGCGTGTCAGATTTGCGCCTGCACGATGGCTTTATATGCTGGGAGTTGTTGTTTTCGGGTGGGTGCTTTTTCGTGCCGATAATTTTGCCTATGCATTGCATAGTTCCGCACTTATGATAGGGTTAAAGACAGGACCTGAAAATTATCCAGTTGCGGAGTATTGGGACAACGCCCTTGCTATCGCTATCATTTCCGGTGCAATATTAAGCTTTCCTATATATGGGATTATCAAAGATCTGTTGACGCACCGGTGGCGACTCACTTTGGGAGTATCCGGTTTATCATTTTTTTTCATATTGGCCAGTATGAAAGTGCTCTCTGGCGCTTATAGTCCTTTCCTTTATTTCAGATTTTAATGATGAAATCTCGATCTTTATACCGACTAATCAATGGATCTTTTTTATTGGTGCTAATTATCCCCGCTATAGCAGTGTTGCAATCTTATAAACTAAGGGAGGTTGTAGCTGTAACTATCCGATCGCCAGATCATTGGGACGAACAGAGAGAAGTTTTAAGACGGTCTACGGGCTTATGGAGTAAAGCGGTGGAAAGTTATTCGAAGATTCTTTATGGACTAGGAGCGAGTAATTCAAAATCTGTCGCTGTGGTTGGGCGAGATGGTTGGGTTTTTCTTGGTGATATTTTTAATAATAATATGGCTCAAGCTTTGGGCAGACGGCATTTTAATAAAGAAGACATTGTAAATTGGACTCAAGCACTTAAAGGAAGAGAGCACTGGCTTGCTCGGCGTGATATTAGAATATTGTTCGTTGTAGCCCCTGCTAAATGGTCAATTTATCCGGATAAACTACCCGTTTGGACGGAAGGTCGTATTGGCAAGCGAAGATTTGACCAGCTTCTTTCGGGTTCGGAGCAATTACCTTTTATAGACTTACGTCCTGTATTGAAAGGTGCCAGGAAAATAGCAGATACGTATTCTCCACTAAGCTCGCATTGGAATAACTATGGTGCATGGGTGGCCTGGGGGGAAATAGCAAAAAAATTAGCGGAGCTTGATCCTGCACTCTCCGGCTTATCAGTTCCGATATTGAAATCTATAAAGACGGTTGATGGGGAAAACGAATTTGCGACTATGGTTAACTTAACCTTCAAAAACCCATGGATGATGCCGGTATTCGACCACCCGCTCACTGATTTTGAGATTGTAGGAACTGGCCAGAGCTTATCGGGAAACACTGAAACAAATCTATTAGAATTGCCAAGAAACACGCGTAACATGGCTTCTGGCAATCATTTCAAAGCGCTTGTCCTCAGAGATTCAATGGGCAACTCTCTATCCCCGTATTTACAAGCTGCATTTGAGGAAACCTATCAAGTTGGACACAATATAGATCAACCTCATTTATCACCCAACGTGCCTTATTTGGTTGAGAGCTATAAACCGAAGATCTTGATTTACGTCATGACAGAGCGACATTTTAATAACGTGTTGCAAGATGGGGGGTTATGGGATGCGGCAAATGCTTATGATCTCGCAAGCGTTCATGTAGCAGCTTGGTCAGAAGACAAGAGTTCCAGTGAAGCAGCGAGTTTAATGGGTGATGGTCGCTTAGTAGGTCCAGTCACTTTTCGATGGGATAACAATGCTAGAATGCCGCATGTAATGCGTATTTTTTTGGAATCCTCTGCGCCAGGGTCAATTACACTTAGAGCGCAATCAAAAAATTCCGAAATTAAGCTCACTGAACAATATGTGTCTGGTGGTAACATCCTTTTTTTTAATTTGCCTGAGCTGTTGGATGCAAGTCAAGTTACCTTGGCCCGTTCTGGTAATGTAGATGCAGCAGTGCAAATTAAAAGTATTGATTTACGAGCCACACCAATCAATCAATAATCACTTAAAACTATTCAATATTTCAGACTAGGGCAGCTATATGAAAGCGAAAATTTGTCTCGTCACAGGCGGTGCCGGCTTTATCGGCTGTGCGCTGTCTTCATTGCTTGCAGATCATTTTACGCGAACAATCGCTTTTGATAACCTTCATCCGCAAGTTCACTCTAACAACGAGCGCCCGGCTGCATTGGACTCGCGTGTAGAATTTGTTTATGGCGATGTCACTTCTGCGCAAGATTGGGACGCTCTACTTAAAAACATTCATCCTACAGTGGTCGTCCATCTTGCTGCAGAAACCGGCACTGGCCAATCATTAACGGAAGCTAGCAGACATGCACATGTGAATGTAACCGGCACAACACAAATGTTGGATGCATTGGTTCGTAATAAATGCTTGCCGGACCGTATTATCTTAACCTCCAGCAGGGCTGTTTATGGCGAGGGCGCTTGGATTGACAATAATAGTGTTGTCAGTTATCCAGGGCAGAGAACGCGTGAGCAGCTTGAACAGGCTAAGTGGGATTTTGGTGGCTTGAAGGCATTACCTTTTAATTCGAATACAACAGAGCCTCACCCCACAAGTGTTTACGGTGCTACAAAGCTGGCACAGGAACATGTACTCCGGTCTTGGTGTTTAGCATTGGGTGTGACGCCGGTTATATTGCGTCTTCAGAATGTTTACGGTCCAGGCCAATCGCTGGTCAATTCGTATACAGGTATCGTTTCTTTGTTTGCAAGGATGGCAAAAGAAGGAAAAAGTATTCCAGTGTATGAGGATGGTGAGATCGTTCGCGATTTTGTGTTTATTGATGATGTGGCCAATGCTATTTTTGCAGCGATGAATCATTCAGAAAGCACGATATTTCCTTATGATGTTGGGTCTGGAATGGCTACCAGTGTCAATGATTTAGCAAAAGTAATTGCGGACATTTATAAAGCCCCTGCACCCCACATTAATGGAGCCTTTCGTCATGGTGATGTTAGACACGCCTCATGTGCTATTGATGAAACAGTTGAAAAGTTAGCATGGAGACCCAAGGTAATGATTCAAGAGGGCGTTAGCATTTTATGTCATTGGATTGATACAGGGGAACGTGTTTAGTTTTTCTTTCAAATTTTTTGTGCAGCAGGTTGTAACATTTGGATAAGGTCTCTTTTCCAAAAGTCAGCATTATTATACCTTCCTACAATCACTCGTCTTTTGTAGGTGCCGCCATAGAAAGTGTCTTGGCGCAGACATGTGGCGATTTTGAGTTGATTGTGATTGATGATGCTTCCTGTGATGATACGTGGGAGGCAATCCAAAGTTTCAGCGATAGCCGTATCAAGGCTTTTCGTCATGAAACAAACCAAGGCGCTGTAGAGACCATTAATGAAGGGTTGCGTTTGGCTAGCGGCAGTTTTTTGACGATTCTCAATTCCGATGATATCTATCACCCATCGCGTCTGCAAAAGCTGTTAAATGTTATTGTTAAGGAGAATGCTGAATTTATATTCACGGATGTAGAGCTTATAGACAGCCTCGGTACTATTATTTGCGACGAGTCGCATGGTTGGCTTACTTGGTTTGCCGGCCTGAAAGCTATTTATAAGCGAACGGCTGATATTCCTTTGGTACTGCTATCGGGTAACGTAACCGTGTCTACATCCAATATGTTTTTTTCGGCCGAAGTGTTAAAGCGTATAGGCTACTTTGATGAATACCGTTATGCTCACGATTATGACTTTGTGCTGCGTTACATGGCTGATCCGAAAGCAAAGTTACATTTTTTGGCTGAAGAGAAACTACTCTCTTACCGCTTGCATGGTTCAAACACGATAACCGAATCAGGTTTGGATACCGCGCGCGAGGTGTTTGGAATATTAACTCGATGGCTGGCTGATTTGGCACCATCATTGAGTCGAAATCAACTTTCTGCAGTGGCTGGACATCTTATTTTTCTTGAACAGGTAATAGAATCGGAATTAAGCCACGCCGCCCAACAATATGCTACACAAGCAAGAAAGCTGCGCGAAAGTCATAGCTTTAAATTAGGCCAAATGTTGGTTGTTCCTGCCAAGGCTCTTTTGAACGTTTTTCGCTAAGTTATAAATTAGGATTTACTGAGCCATTTGTCGCTTGGTTCAACACATATCCTTTAATAGTCGGATATTAAATGCACACAACTATACGTGGCTGGACTTTTTGGGATCAAAATGATTGTGACTTGTCCGAGTCATGGCAACATTTTTTTAATGAGCAAACCTTGCCTTTTGTTGCGGATACTAGTGAAGAGATTTTTTTTCTACGCCTTAGCGGTATTGCTGCAAATGATCTTCCCCCCGCTGATACCACACTAATCGAACGTCTGGCTTGGGCTTTGTTATGCCAAACTGATTTAGCTGCGGTTATTCAACCATTAAGGCAATCAATACACTCTTTAGTGCCAATTTCCGCCAGCAGTTTGAGCCAAATTTCACTGAATACTCTTGAGAACTCGGGTTACTTAGCATTGGTGCGATATTCTAAGCAAGCTAATGCTGCTGATAGCGTTCCGTCTGATGCTTGGCTTACTTCAATGGCTTTTGTAAAGCCAGTTTTAGTTTTGCCAAGAGCATTGCTTGAAAACCACAAGGAACCGCTTGTCTTAGATAATCCGCCTACCAGTTGGGCTAATGGCGTTTTGGTTAATGATGACCCTTGGCTGGCCCAGCGCCGAGAGTGGGATTCCGAGTTTTTTAATCCCCAGGTAACGATTAAACCACGCCCAAATGATGACCGGATACCGATTTGGATTGCCTTGCACTGGCTAGAGTTGGGTGGTGCTGAAAAGTTTGCCATTAATTTGATTCGAGCCCTGCCAAAAGATAAATACCGTATTTTAGTAACAACAGACATTCCATCGCCAAACAACTGGATCTCTTTAATAAAAGATCACGCAGAAGAGATTCTCTTTTTGCCGGAATTTTTGAATGAAGCCAATGTTAAGATTTTTGCGGTTCATTTCATTGCTACTCGCAATATTCAGTTACTCCATATTCATCATGCCACTGTTATTTACTCAGCACTTTTTCATATTCGGCGATTTTTTCCGGATATAAAAATTTTGCATACGCTTCACATTCTTGAATTACCGCCAGCCTCGGGTGGTTATCCTGAAAATGCGTTGAAACATTGTGGGGTTTTTATTGACCACCATCATGTGATCAGTTATCACTTGGCAAATTTTCTTAAGCAGCGCTGGTTTATACCGGAGCAGCGCATGGAAATCGTTTATCTGAATGTGGATGTCGATTATTTTAATCCTGCCTTGGTGAAAGCAGGATCAGTCCGTCATCAGCACAACATTCCGAATGACGCCTTGGTCATTGGTTTTGTAGGGCGCTTAACACGTCAGAAACAGCCATTAGCTTTTGTCGATATGGCTAAACAATTACTAGAACGATGGCAGGCCAACGAAAAGCAGCAATCGCTTCATTTTTTGATTGCGGGCAGTGGCAATTTGCTGAAGGAAGTTGAATCAGCGATCGATACCGCAGGGCTTGGGGCATATATACATCTGCAGGGTGAGATCGTAGATACTCGATCGGTTTACGCTGATTGCGACATCATTGTTCTGCCTTCTGAAAATGAGGGTTTAGCGCTTGTTTGTTATGAAAGCATGGCAATGGCAACGCCTATTGTATGCACAGATGTGGGCGCTCAGCGTGAGCTTGTTCCTCACCAATTGTTAGTTCCTGACGGGCTCGGCGTTGCTGAACGATTGGCTGCCAAAGTTTGGTTTCTCGCTGAAGACACTACACTGAGGATGCAAGTGGGTAAACTTTGTCGTGAACATGTATTACGTTTCCACCGGGAATCGACTACCTGGGAAGTCATACAAAATCTCTATGACCGCTTGTTGGGAGGAGACGTTGAGATATTGCAGCAAACTGAAACACTCAAGGGTATAGGTTGGGGGATAGATGATTTGGATATTCCGGCTTTGCCAAATAGACTAAAGGTTACGGCCGCAGTGCGGAGCAATAATCAACCTGATAATTTGCTAAAGCTGTTAAAGTTGCTCGATACAAAAGAGATTGCTACGTTTGTCACTGTAAACGTTTCCATGAATCAAACGGCGGAGTTATTAAAAGACAGATTTCCCCGAGTGAGCATTTTAGAAAGCGCTACAAATTTGGGCGCTGTGGCAGAATACAACTGCGCAATTCTGGCCGCACTAAAGACAGAAAGTGATTACGTTTTATTACTTGATGCCGATCTGATGCCTAGTCAGGAATGCCTTGAGCAGTTGGCAAAATGCCTGGATGATTATCAGGAGTACGTCTTTGCAACGCCAGTGATTACCCGTCCTGGTGCTGGTATGGATCGTCATGAAGCTGGGGGATATGTAAATTTTGCGCAAATATTACCAGCGCAGGTTAACTATCTTGTGCAAGGACTACCATTACCACCGCCGCATGTAAATGTCGATTTCGCCGGAACAGGGTGTCTTATGGTACGAGCCAATGCTATTCGTGAAGCGGGTGTGATGGATTGGAATTATTTTGCGGTTAACCACGACGTAGATTGGACATTACGATTGCAGCGGGCTACGTCTAAGCAAGGTGTTTGTATAACAGAGGCCACGGCCACTTGTCTACGCTATCAACCCAACTCGCTTTCTTTAGAACATTTGTATTATTCCGTGCGAAATCAATTTTATCTTACGGCCAGATTCACTACAGGCAAAAGTCGACAGCGCGCAATATACGGGGCTTTACGTCACCATATAAAACATATGATGTTCGCTAAGTTAATTGGCAATCGCGAAGTTGCAGCAACATTGTGGCGTGCACTTCGGGATGTGTATTTACGGCAATACAATGAATGGCGTGATCCTGTAGCGTTTTCTACACGACATACAATTGAAGAGTCTAATTATCTGATTCGCTTAAATATTAAAAAAGTTCTTCTCGACATATCAAATGAAGATGTAGCTTTGGATATTGTTGCAGCATTGCAAGCCTTAAGTCATGAAAAACTTACAATCGATATCCTGTGCGATAGGGATTTAGTAAAAAACTTCCAATCGAAAACTACTTTTTATCAAGTGCATGGCAGGATTCCGGGTTATTTAAGGCCTCGATCTTGGTGGAATATATACAGACTAAATTATGATTTAATGATAAAAGACGCAACTCAAGCGCCGAGGCACCCTACCAGCTTACTTACCAAACGATGCGCCATTTTTTATAACGGTAAGTTATATGAGGCTAATACGCAGCGCTGGTTGATACCACTAACATATGTAACCAGTTTTATAGTCGCTGCAATGAGTACAATGACTTTGGGGAGGCGTTTTCTTTATGCACCTGAATTTGGCAAACCGAGCGTTGGGGCCGCGCAATTAGTAGATAAAATCAATTATGATGTAGATGTTAAACGGTCCTGAGCTAGGCAATGAAATTAACGTGACATGTGTTAATAGGCATGAATTCTGTAAACTTGACCAACTTTTTATAAGACATCGTTAAAAATGATTGCAAGTCAGTTAAATATAATTAGAGATACAAGAAAGACGGGTAGTAAGCCAAAAGTATCTATGATCGTTCCCGTGTATAACGTAGAACGTTATGTCAGTGATTGCTTGCGGTCGATACTTTCCGCCAGCTATTTAGTTGATCTTGAAATTATTATTGTCGATGATGGCTCTAGGGATAACTCTGTAAATGTTATTTTAGGGTTATTGGAGTCTGCAAAACGACCGGTATCAGCGATTTTTGTTTCCCAAAAAAACCAGGGCTTATCTGCAGTCAGAAATGTTGGCGTTGGTTTATCCCGAGGCGAATATATCTGTTTTCTTGATAGCGACGATTTTATTCTACCGGAAGGTTTGAGAAGTCTGGTTGATTATGCCGAACTTCACAACTGCGATGTGGTGATGGGGCGATCCCTGGTGTTTGATTCAAAAAGCCATAAAGTGCAACCATTTTATGACGATTGGGTCTGGTCAAAAATTCTAGATGGCATGGATCATCGACTCGTACAAACAAGTGATAGCTTGCCGCTTTGCTTTTGTTTGGAGCCTAATGCGAATTACCGGTTATGTAAACGAAGCTTTTATCTGGAAAATAATTTTCATTATCCAGAAGGACGCCTGTTTGAAGATCCGCCGGTGCATTTAAAGATGTTAGCGAAGGCAGAGCGAATAGGGTTTGTTAATGTTCCTTACTATTGGTATCGGGTCAATCGTCCGGGCAAAATCACTAATGAAAAAAGTGAGCGTCGCTTTGATATATTTGCAGTAGTCAGCGAGGCCATACAAAACTTGAAAGCATGCCAAGTAAGCGATGAGCAGGGTGGCGCAGCGCTTTATGGCCTTTTTCGATTGGTTTGGTGGTGCGGTACGATGTCTTTGCCCGAGCATAGAGCCTCTTTTTTCAATAAAGCTTGCGATTTATTTCGGACTGAAGTGCCCGAGGCGTGGGGCCGAGTTTATTTTAAACATTATGCGCCGGATACTCGGCATTCAATTTTGGGAGTGCTGTTTACTCGTGGGAAATCCAAGTTACTTGAGCAACTTTCTTTCGAAAAACGTCAGCCTATTTCTCTTCTGCTTTTTTTAATAAGTATTGGCTGGGTAGGCATACTAGTTAAATTCGGATCAACTTATTTTAGGCGAGCAGTTAACCGTCTATTAGATAAGACGGAGCCAGCGGTATTATGACGACGTTACTGATTAAGGAAATTGTTGAAAAACTTTCTCCCGTTATGGATTCCTCCGAATTAGAGGAAGGTATAAGAAAGCTTGAAGACCATTGCTATGGCCCATATGCATTGCTATCTGCGCCTGATAGTGGCACGTTGATTATAGGTGCTGGCTTCGCGGTATCTATTTTCGCTTACGCGCATTTTAATACCGGCACTTCAATTTTTGTCGTTGAGGAACAATCTGCGCAGTTTGAGCAGCTAAAAAAATGGATGGCTGTGCTCAACTTACAGAACCTAAGTATTTATAATTCATTGGCGGCTTGTCTTGACGCGATAGCTTCGACTACCAGTAATATCGGTGTTGTAGGCGTCCATCGCGACTTCGCAACAATTGATACATTATTGAAGCTTGAGCCATTAGCTAACGTGAATTATTTGTTCGGAGAGTTTAGTGAAGATTGCATAGATATTATGCAGTTATATGAGATTTCTCGGGCAAAGGCGGATAAGTTTCATTGGTATAATCTCACTGTTAATTTGCCTATCATCGGGTGTCGATCTGATGGCCCGCTGTTAAGCGTTGTTGTTCCCGCCTACGGTGTTGAAAATTATCTCGACCAATGTTTGACTGGGTTAGTTGCCCAATCTTTGGAATCTTATGAAGTAATTGTAGTTGACGATGGGGCAAAAGATCGTTCCGGGGAAATTGCTGACCAGTGGGCAAATAACGATGCTCGCGTTCGGGTTATTCACCAACAAAATACCGGTTGTGCTGGTGCTAGAAGTAATGGACTTCATCAAACTACCGGTGTTTTCGTTGGTTTTGTGGATGGTGATGATTGGGTTGAACCCGGTATGTGTGAAGCGCTACTAGTTTCGGCGTTACGATACAACAGTGACATTGCCCAATGTGGTTACAAGGAATTTCATCAGTCGGAAGGCAGCTTTCGTGATATAGCGGAGAAATACGATTTTTCCAGAACTGATTCGGAAGGGAGTGGTTTAGTCAACAATCCTAAATCTATGTTGGTATCTAAACCGACAATTTGGCGTCGTATCTATCGGCGGGAGTTTCTTGCCGATAATGCCATTGATTTTGCTATTGATTTGCCCAGATTCGATGATCTACCCTTTCAATTTATATCACTAGGTTTAGCAGAGCGAATTTCGGTAGTTCCGGGCCATTATTATTGCTATCGACAGCAACGGCCTGGTCAGGATGTTTCAGTTGATGACGAACGTTTGTTTGTGCACTTTCCTATCTTTAAGTATTTACGCAAGTTTTTACAAGAGCATTATTCTCCGACCCTTGAAAGAGAGCTAAAACGAGTGCAAATAGCGACGCATTTTTGGGGTAGTTCACGCATCAGAAGCGAGTTGATGCCCAGATACTTGCAAGCGGCAGGCTACGATATTTTTGGGCAAAATATATCGCTTTCTACCAGAAATATATTTTTGTTAATCCGCAGGAGCGGAAAATTAGTAGGTCTGTGGCTCTTAAAGGTATACATGAATAAGTCAAAAGGCCAAGATCTTTGGAAGCAGCTGCAAGATTACAACGGCTAGCCAATGGATAGAACAATGAAAAAAATTGGTGTAGTCGGTGCCGGGTTTTCAGGTGCTGTGATTGCTAGAAGACTTGCTGAAGCAGGCTTTCAAATCGAGGTTTTCGACAGCCGAAACCATTTAGGGGGCAATTGCTACTCTGAACGTGACTCTAAAACTGGAGTTATGGCTCATGTCTATGGTCCGCATATTTTTCACACCGATAATGAACGCGTTTGGCGATTCATTACGCAATATGGCGAATTTGAACCTTATACCAATCGTGTTAAAGCATTAACCAGTGGGCGCGTGTTTTCGCTACCTATAAACCTGCTAACCATCAACCAGTTTTTCAATAAATCGTTTAACCCGTCACAAGCTCAAGCATTTGTGGCAGGGCTGGGTGATGATCGTATTTTGGAACCCAAGTCTTTTGAAGAGCAGGCGCTGCGCTTTGTAGGTCGTGAATTGTATGAAGCTTTTTTTAAGGGCTATACCTTAAAGCAATGGGGTGTATCGCCCACAGAGTTACCCGCAAGTATTCTCAAGCGCTTGCCTGTGCGATTTAATTATGATGATAACTATTTTTCACACCGCTATCAGGCAATGCCACGTAACGGATACACTGATATTTTTCAGCGATTGTTGGATCATCCGGCTATTACGACGCATTTGAATACGCCGTTTCAGCGCTTGAGTCGAGCTGGCTATGCGCATGTTTTTTATAGTGGCTCGATTGATGGTTGGTTTGGATATGACCAAGGTCGGTTAGGCTATCGAACTTTAGATTTTGAAGCGATTAGAGAGCAAGGTGATTTCCAGGGTTGTGCGGTATTGAATTATTGTGACCAAGCTACCCCATTTACGCGTATTGCCGAACACAAACATTTCGCGCCGTGGGAGTCCCACACTCAAACCCTGTGTTTCAAGGAGTACAGTCGATATTGTGGGGAAAGTGATATTCCTTACTACCCGATTCGTATGCTTGATGAAAAAGTACAATTAGAAAATTATGTCCATAAAGCTCGTCAGGAACAGGGTGTTACCTTCATAGGTCGGTTAGGGACTTATCGCTATCTTGATATGGATGTTACTATCCATGAAGCGCTGGAAACTGCCGATTTATTTGTTTCGGCGCGGCGCTTACAAGTACCGATGCCGGTTTTTGTGTTTGATCCATTAAATTAAAAACCCTATGGGATTAAGTATTGCTGCGGTAGTCGTTACTTACAATCGGCCTGATGAACTCAGGCTAGTTGTTTCATCGTTGCTGTCGCAATCTCGGCCAATCGATAAGATCATTGTGTTTGATAATGCTGGGATTGTCAGTGCTAGCGACACGTTGCAAGATTATTTGGGGCAGATAGAAACCATCCGTAGCCCTGAGAATTTAGGCGGAGCTGGCGGGTTTGCTTCTGGTTTGGCGCATGCTTGCAGCCAGGGTGTTGATTGGATATGGCTGATGGATGATGACGCTGTCCCAGAAAGTAATGCTTTGGCGGTCTTGCTCGACTCATTACCTAACATACCTGGCAAAACCGGTGTCCTTTGTGGAGCTGTTCGTGAATATGGCAAATATGCCTTGCAGCACCGGCGCTATTTTAATCGATGGGTTGGCTGGGAAAGTAAGGTGCCACTTGAATACTACCAGGCTTCACATGTTGAGATTGATACCGGGTCGTTTGTTGGGTTTTTGGTGGCATCGGAAGCGGTTTGTGAGTTGGGTCTGCCTGAGGCTGAGTTTTTTTTAGCTTATGATGATACCGATTATTCTTTACGACTTAAAAATGCAGGCTGGCGGTTGTGGCTAATACCAGGCAGCATAATTGAGCATTTAAGAACTCCTGAGGCACGGTTAAGTAGTAGCGATTTTGGCATGAAGCATTATTTTAATATTCGTAACCGTATAATTGTTCAACGAAAGCACACGCTGTGTCCGTATGTGGCTGTTTGG
Organism: Methylococcales bacterium; assembly: GCA_965247565.1. Taxonomy (GTDB): domain Bacteria; phylum Pseudomonadota; class Gammaproteobacteria; order Methylococcales; family Methylomonadaceae; genus CBDFHF01. The sequence goes on from CBDFHF010000003.1 coordinate 1,129,321, forward strand.
AATGGCGTCCTTTTGGGTTTCGCTCTTTGGGTTTTATCGTTACTAAAAAGGAAAAGAGTCTCAGGTTTAAAAATATTGTTCCAGGCAATTCGGGATGGGTTTAGCGGTCGCTTAGGTTTCTCCACTATCAAAAATCTTTAATAAGAGGAATGGTCTTTGAGTTTGACGTTGTTAAAAATAGCGAGATCTTTGCGCTTACGTAAAGATCTCGCTTTTCTGTACCTTTCCAAACAGATTTCTCCATGTACACGACAAGCGCTTCAGGTCATGAATCGTTTTCAACTACTGAGAGCCGTGCATGTTTCCATAAAATATCGATATGTTTACCTTGATAATCCCAAAACAGGTTGCTCGTCAATAAAGTATGGGTGTGCCGAGTTGTCTTTTCGTAATACCAGTAGAAAAATAGATGAGTCTAACAGGCGTGCACTACTGCATGGACTTTATGAATTTCCCTTAAAGCGTTTAACCTCCTTGCCTGGTTTAGCGCCGTTGGAGTTTTTAATTGCAAATGATTATAAGTTTGTGACTTTTGTGCGTAATCCCTATGATCGGCTGTTATCCTGTTATTTCAATAAAATTAAGGATGAGTCATCTAGTCAAGGGTTTTTAAAAAACATTCCGGGTATTTCAAAGGAAGCTTCTTTTGATCAATTCGTAAGGGCGGTGGTGGCGCAATCAGATTTTCAGATGGATTCGCATTGGAAACCTCAAACTTCCCAGATTCTGTTTAATTTACTACCTTACGCTTTTATTGGTAAATTTGAGGATTTTGATGGGGATTACCAGCGCTTCTTTGAGGCAATCGGCTTCTCGGGTTCAAACATACCCGCACTTCAACATTTGAATAAAAGTGCTAATTCAAAAATTGTTTCTCTTACGGATTTTTATGATTCAGAACTGCAAGCGATTGTTTATGAACGCTACAAACCCGACTTTATTAACTTTGGTTACGCTTATGAGCTTCCTGAAGCAAACACATAACAGGTGGTGTTAATGGTTTTTTCGATTACGGGTGATTTTTAATGCAAAAACGTTTGTTTAGTCGTTTTTTTGCTGTAGTTAAAAAAGACGGGTTGTCACAAGGCTTATCGCAGCTTGGCAGTGCATTCATGGATCACTTGTACAGGTTTTATACTAATAAAGTCTTACATATGCGCTGGTTATCAAATCAGTTTGAGCCGTTCAAGACACCCTGTATTTTTATGATTTCTTATCCACGCAGTGGATCAACATGGATTTCGTCAATCTTGGGATTTTCTCCTGACCTTGCCTATTTATTTGAGCCAGTTACAACGGCATTTATAGAAAAAACCAAAACCAAACATTTTTACTTGCCGATGGATGATGATTCCGATTTCAGCTTATATGCGGAGCTTTCTGATCAGGCTTTTAAAGGCATACCGCCAACAACGGTTAATTTTCCTATTGTAAAGAGCCTTAAAGATTTCTGGTTGCCTAATAGAAAATATCTTCGGTTGTTAATAAAAGAAATCAATCCACAAGCAACCGCTTTTTTTATAAATCGTTACGCGCCGGATGTCATTGTATTATTGAGGCATCCCGCAGCTGTTGCTGAAAGCCATGAGAGGATGGGGCATTTGGTGGACATTATGGATTTTGAATCCTTTGGCTACCAATATGGGACTATGCTATCGCAGACCATTGAAGTCTCCAATGATTCTAATCCTATTATTATCAAATATGAAGATTTTGCCCAACAACCTGAATTTGAATTCCGGCAGTTATTTGCCCAACTAAATGTGCGCGTACCTAGCAATTTTGACGTAATTATTGGAGAGTACTGTAATACTGAGCTTAATACGACAAGTCCACATCAAATAAAACGTGTATCTTCAGTTCAGGCGGATAAATGGCGTGGGCGATTTAGTACGGATAAAATAGAGGCAGTAATGAGGGGATACTTTCGCAGTCAGTTGCCGTACTATAGAGAAGAGTCTTGGTTTTAGTAGCGAAGAATTTCTGGGGCGATGTGCGTTTTATTGAATATTGAAAACAAAACAGTTATGGCAATCCATTGATATAAACGTTGATGGAAAATGATCTCTGATAAGATCATTAAAGAGTTGATCTCAAGTTAGAATAAAAGTTGTTCATGGATGCCAATAAAAGCTGCGGCTGGTACACGAGATCTTTAAAAGCAGTAAAATATCCGTATTGGGTGGTTATTTACTTTGAGTATTTAATATATCCATAATTGCTGCCCTTTATTTAGCGAGGTATATGTTTGGCTGCTGCAACGATTTCGACAATTATCGTTAATTACAATGCTGGCGATTTGTTGCGACAATGCGTCGAGTCATTATTAAAATGCACTTTGTCGACTGAAATTATCGTCGTCGATAATGCATCTTCTGATGAGAGTATTGCTAGCATAAGTAGCTTTTCTCAGGTAAAGATTATTCTAAATACCAGTAATACCGGCTTTGCTTCAGCTTGTAATACAGGTATATCTGCCGCTAAGTCAGACTATATATTGTTCTTAAATCCTGATAGCACCATAGAATCGGAAGCGCTATCGAGAATGATTGAAGCACTCCAGCATAATAAGCAAGTAGGTATGGTCGGTGGCATGCTTTGTAACTTGGATGGGACTGAACAGCCAGGTGGTAGGCGAGTTTTCCCAACGCCCAGGCGGGCTTTTATGCGGGCATTTGGATTGTCTGGGTTGGGAAGATTTTTTCCGAAGTTATTTTCTGATTTTCTTTTGCATAATAATCCGCTACCCACCGTGCCAGTTCCTGTGGAAGCGATTTCCGGGGCTTGTATGTTGGTTAAGCGTGAAGCTATCAACGACGTGGGAGTTTGGGATGAAGGCTACTTTTTACATTGTGAAGACTTGGATTGGTGTATGCGTTTTCGGGAAAAAGGCTGGCAAGTCATGTTTGTACCCGATGCCCGAATAACCCATGCCCTTGGTGCTTGCGGCCGTTCTCGGCCCTTATTTGTTGAATGGAATAAGCATAAGGGTATGTGTCGATTTTACTGCAAATTTTTTCGTCATCAATATCCGGGCATATTAATGTATTTAGTTGTATTCGCGGTTTGGATGCGATTTGGTTTTGTGGCCTTGTATCATCTCGGCAAGCGGGCCATGGGCTTGGTGGGGGTGCCACATGACAAATAAGTCTCTTGGGGTATTAGGAGCAACCAGTTTTGTTGGAGAGAGGGTGCTATCACTGTTAAAAGGATCGGATTGGCAAGTATCGGCCTTTTCTCGTCAGCAGCATGATGGTTTATCAAACGGAGTGGATTGGTTTGACTTATCAGTGGACAAAGGTGGCACACCGTCTATCGAGTATTGGCTTAGCGTTGCTCCGTTATGGGTATTACCGGACTACTTTACCTACCTGGAGCACCACCCTGTAAAACGTGTTGTGGTGTTGTCCTCTACTAGTCGATTTACCAAGAATTATTCGTCTAACTTAGAAGAGCAGGCGTTTGTTGCCAGACTAGTCGACGCAGAAGAGCGTCTTCAGCAATGGGCGGAAAGTAAAGGGATAGATTGGATAATTCTTCGGCCAACGTTAATTTATGACTTTGGGCGAGATAAAAATATTTCCGAAATAGCCTGTTTTATAAACCGATTCCGGTTTTTCCCTTTATTTGGTGATGCAAAAGGTCTCCGGCAACCCATACATGCAGAAGATGTGGCTTTTGCTTGCCTAGCCGCACTGAATAAGTTGGAGATAAAAAACAAGGCCTACAATATTTCTGGATCAGAAACAATAACTTATCGTGAAATGGTGTTGCGAATTTTTAAGGGACTAAATCGCCAGCCTCGCTTATTTAAAGTGCCCTTGAGCGTTTTTCGTATAGCTGTCGCTTGCCTAAAACTGTTGCCGCGATACCGACATTTGACAACAGCCATGGCTGAACGAATGAATCAGGATATGGTGTTTGACCATGGCAATGCGTCGACTGATTTAAATTTTAAGCCAAGAAAATTTATTTTATCTAAGATGGACTTGCCTAGATAATGAGTAACTGAATCGACAGTTATTTGGGTTGTCATATCGTTGGCGATATTGGTAAACACTCCTTCTAGGCCTAAACGTCCTCATCCCGCGTAAGCTCAGGTCTTTTGGAAAGCCAAACCGTTAATAGTCGTCATTCGACTTATGATCCTTCGAGGTTAACAAGGTTTGAATATAGCTTATCTAAGCGCCCGGAAGTAACTGTAATATTAATAGGTCTAATGTCGTAATCATGCAGTGATCGGCACTAATCCAAGTTTACACGCTACAGAAAATAGGCTGTTTATGAGAAAAAATATTTTTGGAAAATGTTTTCAATTTTCGTACGAAAAAGAATTCGAACAGCTTGTTGCTGAGAGTATTGAAATGTATGCGGATTCAGAAAGTTCCGTGGTGGATGTACAAGTACATATCGCCAGTGATATGCCTAAAATTCAGCCGAGCTCAATTAATCCAAAACCGCATCAGAAATTTAAAGAGGGAATGCTGACCAGTTATGCAAATGCTGACATCTATTGGTCATGGGTTGGCCCACAGCAATTGAAAGCTGTTTTGGTTATGAATAAAAAACAGTTTGGTTTTTTTAAACGCGAAATTATTAAATTTTTGTCAATGGAATATTCGCGAGAGGTCGAAATATTTGAACAGGTTCTACATGAGCTTGTGTTTGTGCCGGCGGTTTATTTTTTTGACGATAGAGCACCTGTTCATGCAGCTGCTGTTTCAATGGGTGATAAAGCTTTTTTGCTGGCCGGAACTGGTGGAGTAGGCAAATCATCCGCTTTATTGGCGTTAAGACATGAGTCGCAGATACGCTTTATTAGTGATGATGTTGCAGTAATTTCTGCGGATGGCAAAGTGTTCCCAAACATGGCTTGGCCTAAAATTTACGGTTACAACTGTGCCGGAAGTGAGCTGAAAGAAGAAATTCTTGCCGGGCGAGGTTGGCTCGATAGATTGCACTTTGATATTAAGAATAAAAAAAATCCGGCTAATGTTAGAAGGAAAATGCAGCCAAATCGGCTTTTTAGTCAAGTTCAAACCGATTCTATCGACATTTCTAGTCTTTTCTATGTTGTACGGGAAGATGTTCCGGACATTTGCATTACTGAGCTAACCTTGAATGCGGCGGTACAAATGACTGCTGCCGTTATGAGTGCTGAATATGCTATGTTCCATAATCATCTGTATTGGGAAGACTACAATGCGCAGGCTACTAATCAATCGGCAATGCTGACTATGAGAGAAGTAGAACGCAATTGGCAGGCAGTTTTTAAATCGGGTTTTTCTGCAATAGCGCGCTACAAAGTCAGTATCCCGTTTGCTATAGATCATGTTGCGTACCAACAGCGCATTAAGGACATTGTGACTTCAAATTACGGATTGTAAGTGCATGAAGTTAGCGGTATTGACCAGCTCATATCCCTATTATCCCGGCGAACAATTTATAGAGAATGAAGTGGAATATTGGGAAAAATCAGCTTTCTCTACCGTTTTCGTTTTACCGTGGTTGGTAACCGGCTCTGCAAGGCAAATACCCGAAAAAATTCAGGTCGATTTATGTCTTAGCAGAATGAATAAGCTCGAGCGCTTTTACTTTTTAGGTATTACCTTATGCTCTTCGCTCTTTTTCAAAGAAATCATTTATCTATGTAAGTCGCGAAACGTGTGTTTGCATAATTTGATGCAGGCTTTAAAACAAGCCTCCATGACTCTTCAGCTGGCTCATAAATTAAGCCTATTCGCAAAGCAGAATGGCGGTATAGACGTTGTTTATAGCTACTGGAACGATATGTACGCTTATGCGGCGATTTTAGTTAAAAAGAAAGGACTGGTTGAAAAGGTTGTTTCCAGGGCGCATGGTATTGATTTATACGAGGAAAGGCGGAAATATAAATATATGCCTCTCAAGCGCCAGTTTATTCAGGATTTTGATCAGATTTTTGCTTTATCTACAGAAGCAAAAGAGTACCTGCAAACAAAATACAGAGCGAATCCGGCTAAGTTGAGTATTAGTCCATTAGGCGTAGGAATTCCGGTACAAACTTCATGCACTAGCCCGGATGGTAATTTACATATTGTATCGGTTTCCTTTTGCAGAGTTGAAAAACGAATTGATAGAGTTATCGAGGCGCTAGCAATCGTTGCAGATGAAAAAATACAGCTGCAAATTAAGTGGACTCATATTGGTGAGGGGCCTTTATATAAAGAAATGCAGTCGCTTGCGTTTCGTACCCTGGGAAAGAAACAAAATATTACGATTGGCTTCAAAGGCAATCTTGAAAATGTAGAAGTGAAAAATTTCTATTTGGCGGAACCGGTCGATATTATTATTAATACCAGTGAGTCGGAGGGAATTCCTGTATCGATTATGGAAGCCATGAGTTTTGGTATTCCTGCGCTTGCGCCTGATATAGGTGGTGTTTCCGAGTTGGTTTCCAATGAATTCGGCATACTGATGAGCGATAACCCCACAGTTGAGGAAATTGCCTCAAGTATCTTGCATTTATCCCGTTTTGCTAAAGACGATGCAATTCGTTCTAAAGCAAGGCAAAAAATAAAAGACGATTTTAACGCCGACCAAAACTATAACCGGTTCATGCAAATGCTTTGTTCAATATCAAATACATAAAGATGAATCGTAAAAAAATCTTAGGATTTGCTATTGGCCCCATTGGCTCAGCGTTGTTAGGGGTACTTTCCGTCCCGCTTCTTGCCTGGTCTTTCTCATCTGAAGATATTGGCCGTATTTCTATGCTACAAGTCGCTACGGATTTTATTGTCTTATTATTTGGTTTTGGGTTGGATCGAGCTTATGTCCGGGAATATCACGAAGCACAAACAGAAGATAGCCCTGGGTTATTGATGACTGCCGCCCTACCGGGCTTTTTCCTGTTAGCTTTGGTAATCCTGGCAATCCTGGTATATGCCCCGACATTATTTGCACATTTTCTGTTTTCCATTGATAGCAACACATTGAGTGTCTTTGTTGCAAGCTGTGTACTTGCGGCATTTATATCACGCTATTTATCTTTGATATTACGAATGCAGGAAAAGGGACTCGCTTTTTCGATGAGCCAAATATTGCCCAAAGTATTATTTTTGACAATGATTGGTTTTTACATAATCTTGGGCGTCACGTTAGACTTTAATAAACTTGTCCTCGCCCATACCGCAGCGTTAATCGCTGTAATGCTAATTTATACCTGGAACACTAAAAGCATTTGGTGGCCGGGATTATTGAGTGGGATTAGTAAGGAAAAGCTTGTTTACATGCTCGAATTTGGCTTACCGCTGGCTTTTGCCAGCTTGGCCTACTGGGCTTTAGTAGCGATGGACAAACTGTTTTTAAGAAATTTGTCTTCATTTACTGAACTCGGAACTTATTCTGTTGCAACGAGCATCGCCTCTTCGGCTAGTATTGTTTCCAGCGTTTTTACGACTATCTGGGCTCCAACGGTTTACAAATGGGTAGCGGAAGGTATTAATTCGGAATTGGTAGATAAAATTTCTGAGCATGTGTTGGCTGCAGCGGCAGCAGTATTTATTTTTTGTGGTCTTTTCTCCTGGCTTCTAAAATTTTTGCTTCCGACTTTGTATGCAAATGTACAATTTATTGTTCCCGCTTGCATGGCAGCGCCCTTGTTCTTTACATTATCCGAAACGACAGCAGTTGGTATGGGTATTGCACGTAAAAGTTTTTACTCGATGGCGGCGTCTTTTTTAGCCGCAACCGTCAATTTTGTCGGCAACTATGCTTTTGTACCAAAACTCGGTGCGACAGGAGCTGGGATTTCGACCGCTATAGCCTTTTGGATATTCCTAATACTAAGAACTGAGTTTTCTTCAATGGTTTGGCGCCCTCTACCCAGATTAAAACTGTATCTAATTACCTTTGCTATGTTGGTTTTTGTCACTGGTTTCGCAATATGTGGCTCAGAATTTCAAATGTTTTGGCTTTCAATTTGGGCTGGCGCAGGTTTACTGTGGTTCTTCGTGTTCAAGTTTTCCTGGATTATATTATTACGTGAATTACGCATAAACCCTTAATGTCTTAACCAACAAATTATGGAAAAAATAGCAGTAATTATTGCGCCTTTCTGGGGTGACACAAGTCATGTGGGCGTTTACCGTGTTGAACGATTCATCCGTTGGTTTGCTAATGCGGGTATGAAAGTTATACTCATTCGGGCGGGGGCTTTGGATAAAGAGGCGCAACAGTCTTGGGGATTGGAACTGACTGTTCGAGATCCGATTGGCTTATATCGAGATGCAACTCCAACTGGCGAAGCGCCAAAACCACGAAAACCTAATAAATTGCGCAGGCAACTGGCGTTGTGGTTATTTAATCCTGATGCGGGCGTTGTCTGGGCTAAGCGTCTTGCCGAGCATCCTACGGTTTTGCATTACGCTAAAGGTGCTGAATTTATCTTGTCTTCTAGTCGTCCGGAATCAGCGCATGTGGCTGCATGGCAATTGGCAAAACAACTAAAGTGTAAGCTGGTCATAGACATGCGAGATGGTTGGTTGGATGAGCCACTGGAGCCGCTGCTGATAACTTCACCTATAAGACGATATATTGAAGGCCGACTAGAAAAAAAAATTCTTGCGGATGCGCAACAGATTTTTGTGACTTCTGAGGTGTGGAAGGAATTATTGGTTTCCAGAGGGGTTGCTTCAAAAGACAAAGTTGAAGTAATTACAAATGCGTACCCGACTTTTGATTTTTCGAGTATCAATCTGCCGACATTGAAACAGGAAGCGCCAAAACAAAAAATTGAATTGTTGCATACTGGGCGATTTCGGGCTTCGCGCAGCAGTCAAGATCCGGCATTGTTGCTTGAGCCAATACTTGCTGGTCTAACTGGGCAGAATATTAAAGGACGCATTTGTCTGCTGGGAAATCTGGAGCCGGAAGAACTTGAACAAATAGCGGGTTATCAGGCTCAATTGGCACAGTTGGGATGGGAGATAGAATGCCAGTCCTCAGTACCACGAGCACAAGCAATGGCTCGTATCGGACAAACAAATGGCTTGTTGCTACTATGCGCGGTGCAGGCTGCAATTCCTAGCAAAATTTTTGAATATATTCCTTCTCGTAAACCTATATTAATTGTAGCAAAAGAAGGGAGTGCTGTTTGGCGTGTTGGTAAAACTATTAAACAGGCAACACTCCTGGACTACCGTCGTCCGGAGACTTGGGATAATGCGATGGCAGATTTTTTTAAAAATGTTCTCGGCAAAAAAATCGAGTCAAATTGTCCGGAAATGTATTCGGAAGATTATTTAGGTAAGCGGGTTTTGGCTTGTCTTGAAATAACAGGCGCTTAGGGAAATTTTAGATCCATGCTAGCAGAACTGACTAAGCCAGCACGAGTTACAGTATTAATGTCTACCTATAACGGGAGTCAGTTCCTTCAGCAGCAACTGAATACTCTGTATGAACAAACCTATAGCAATATCAGGATTTTAGTGCGTGATGATGGTTCGTCAGATACGACAAGAGCAATTTTGGCGCACGAGCAAAGCAAGGCAAAGATCGATGTAGTGGATGGACATACTAATCTTGGGCCGGCGTTTAGTTTTTTTGAATTGTTACAGCAAGCGGCTTTAACTGAAACGGACTATGTGGCATTTTGTGATCAAGACGATATTTGGTTACCTGACAAAGTGGCTTGTGCTGTCAAGGGTTTAGAAGAAAATCCTGACTGTCCGGCGTTATATTGCTCCAGACTAGAGTTGGTTGATGAGCAATTAAGGGAATTAGGAATGACTGTAAAGCCAAGAAAAATTGGTTTTGGGAATGCTTTGGTAGAGAATATCGCTGTGGGCTGTACCATAGTTCTTAATCGAAAGGCAGTTGATATGCTCTGCCAAACACTTCCGAAGGATATATATATTCATGACTGGTGGTTTTATTTGGTTATTGCCTGTTTCGGCAAAGTCATTTTTGATGACAAACCACGAATTAACTATCGGCAACATCAAAATAACGCCATTGGTGCGCCGACAGGTTGGCTCAGTTCAGTTAAAAGAAAAATAAGTAGATTTACTAAAGGACGGCTTTGGATAAGCGAGCAAGCTATTGTTTTTTTGGAGATGTTTGGTGATCGTATCCCGTTATCGGAGCGTTCTATTCTGAATCAGTTAATTCTGACAAAATCGTCTTATTGGTGTCGTATTAGGTTGGCGCTATCCAAACATATATGGCGGCAAAAGTGGTCTGATGACATCATCTTGCGATTTCTTGTCTTAATTAATCGAGTTTAGATCGTATAGTTAAAAGCCAGCCGTATGACGGATAATTCATAGAGGCAGATTTGACAATGTATTTATCTTAAAACAAGATAATTCAATAAATCATTGATTTCATCTAGGTAGCTGCTCTTTCGCGGATCAAATTCTACAGACTCTCAATTTTTGCAACGGTGCGACAGGGTAATGGTTTTACCAAACAATTTTAAACAGCGCCGTATTTTGGTTTACGTCATTAACGTAGACTGGTATTTTGAATTGCATTGGTTACAACGAGCTCTTGCAAGTTTGGATAGTGGCTTCGAAGTTCATCTCGTATTGACGATTTATGACGAGAGTTTCCAAGAACGGCTTAATCATTATGGATTTATTTGTCATTCCTGGACTGTTAATCGAAAGTCTCTAAATCCATTCTTTAATGTTAAGAGTATTGTTGAGCTCTATCGTCTTCTTAAATCGATATCGCCGAATCTTGTTCACGCCGTGACTATTAAGCCCAATTTGTATGTCGGTTTGCTTGCGTATCTGTTTAATTGGCCTTACGTTTTAAGTGTAACCGGCACCGGTACGGTTTTTTCCGGGCAGTCGTTGAAGATTAAATTGGTAAGACCTTTGGTAAGGGGGCTCTATAAATTTCTGCGAGCCGACGAGGGATTGCGTAAAATCGTCTTCGAAAACACTGAAGACCGCGATTATTTCGTCAATACAGGTTTATGTAGCATGCAGGAGGCTGAACTTATCCTTGGGGCTGGTGTTAATACCGACCTTTATAAGCCGGTTGCGGAACCTATTACCGAAACCCCAGTTATTTTATTTGCGGCTCGATTATTGTGGGATAAGGGTCTGGGCGATTTGGTTGCTGCTGCTAAGCTACTACGTCAACGAGGCTTGAGTTTCTCGATCCAGGTTGCGGGTATTATTGACAAGTCAACACTGAACGCTATAGATGAAAGTATTTTGGAAGCATGGCATAGAGAGGGCTGGATTGTTTGGTTAGGGACAGAAAAGAATATGCCTAAATTAATCGCCGAAGCCAATGTGGTGGTTTTACCTAGTTTTTACGGCGAAGGCGTGCCGCGTATTTTAATTGAAGCCGCCTCATGTCAGCGAGCTATTGTCACTACAGATATGCCTGGTTGTCGGGAGATTGTTAAACATGAAATCAATGGTTTGTTGGTGCCTGCTCAACATGTTGAGGCGTTAGCGAATGCGCTGGAAAGATTGATTAAAAATTCAGGACTAAGAAAGACGTTGGGACAGCGAGGACGCGAAATGGTGGAAAAAGACTATTCTGAGCAGAAGGTTATTGCACAAACCTTATCTTTATACAGAACATTATTACCATGACCAGGGTAATGGTAACTGGTTCAAGCGGTTTTATCGGCAAGGCGTTATGCAAACATTTAGCTGATAAAGGTTTTGATGTCAACAACGCATTGCGCTCAGCATCGCAACAAGATGATACCGAAAATACCGTTAAAACCGTGATTGGTGAGATAAATGCAAACACTGAATGGCAAACGGTATTAGCGCAGATCGATGTTGTTATACACTTGGCGGCTCGTGTTCATGTTACCAACGAAGGTGCCGCAGATTCGTTGGCAGAATTTCGTAAGGTAAATGTCGATGGTACGCTCAACCTTGCTAGGCAGGCGGTGAAAGCGGGAGTAAGGCGGTTTATATTTATCAGTTCAATTAAAGTCAATGGAGAGACTACCACTCTGGGGGTGCCTTTTACTGCCGATGATCAACCTGCACCGGCTGACGCCTACGGTATTTCCAAACGCGAGGCGGAAGATGCTTTGCGAATATTAGCGGCTGAAACCGGGCTGGAAGTTGTCATTATTCGTCCACCTATTGTGTATGGCCCAGGGGTTAAAGCGAATTTTAATGCCATGCTGTGTTGTATTAATAGAGCTATACCACTTCCCTTTGGAGCGATTCATAATCGACGTAGTTTGCTGGCGTTGGATAATCTGGTTGATCTGATTTCTGTGTGTGTTGACCACCCAGTGGCCGTAAACCAAACCTTTCTAGCTTCAGATGGTGAAGATCTGTCTACTACAGATTTATTGCGGCGCATGGCTAATGCGTTGGGCAAAAAATGCTATTTATTGCCCATACCGTTGGTAATAATAAAGTTAGTTGCCGAATTAGCGGGCAGAAAAATTCTTGTCCAAAAACTCTGTGACTCGTTACAAGTGGATATGAGTAAAACCTGCGAATTGTTGAGTTGGGTTCCTCCCGTTTCTGTAGACGAGGCGCTGCGCAGGACTGCGAAATATTATAAGGCTATCCATAAGTGCTAATGCATGGAATATTGTTGCTGGTTGCATTGACTACTGGATTGGTGGGTACTGGCTTGATTCGTCGTTATGCTTTATCTGCAAGTTTGCTTGATATTCCCAATGCGCGAAGTTCTCATCAGCTGCCCACGCCCCGCGGTGGTGGGTTGGCTATTGTTCTGGTGTTTCTATTGGGACTGCCATGGCTTTGGGGTATGGAGATTATAACGGGTCGACTGCTGCTGGCATTACTTGGCGCAGGTGCCTTAGTCGCGCTCATCGGCTTTTTGGACGATCACAATCACGTTAAAGCACGTTGGCGTTTATTAACGCATTTTATATCTGCCATTTGGGGATTGTATTGGTTACAGGGATTGCCACCACTACACATTTTAGGCCAAGTTCTTGAACTGGGTTGGTTGGGCCATATCTTAGCTGGTCTCTATTTGATTTGGCTGTTGAATCTTTATAATTTTATGGATGGTATCGATGGATTGGCGGGTATCGAGGCTGTTTGCGTCTGTTTAGGCGGCGGCTTATTGTATTTATTACAAACAGAAGATTTGCAGGGCGGCTACGCCTTGTTGTTCCTGGCTGTGACGGTTGCTGGTTTTTTATACTGGAATTTCCCGCCTGCCAAGATTTTTATGGGCGATGCCGGCAGCGGTTTTTTGGGTATGGTATTGGGATTGTTCTCTATCCAGGCCGCCTGGGATAATCCACAATGGTTGTGGAGTTGGTTGATATTATTAGGCGTGTTTATTGTTGATGCCAGTTGGACATTATCTCGGCGCTTTTGGCGCGGTGAAAAAGTGTACGAGGCTCATCGTACTCATGCCTATCAAGTTGCATCGAGACGGTACTCCGGCCACAAGCCAGTATCGTTAGCTGTTGCAGTTATTAATGTGGGTTGGCTGTTGCCTTGGGCATTAGTTGTAGGCCTAGGTTGGCTAGATGGTTTTCTAAGCCTTGCTTTTGCTTATCTACCCCTGTTCTGGTTGGCTCATCAATTTAAAGCGGGCGAGATAGAAACGGAATGATGGCTGCAAAATTAGCCCATTGGTTTGTCAGTCTGTCTCGACAAAAAAAAACATTCATCTTAATCAGTGCGGATGTGTGCTTCGCATTATTTGCTCTGTGGTTGGCTTTTTCTTTGCGCTGGGGTGTGTTGTATAAGTTTAAAGGTGATGAGTGGTATTTACTGGCCGCCGCACCCTTGCTGGCAGTGCCTATTTTTATCCGTTTCGGTTTGTACCGCGCCATCATTCGTTATATCGAGATGCGGGCACTGTGGACCATAATTCAGGCGGTCACCATTTATGCTCTGGTTTTTGCCTTTGTGCTCTACCAGTCTGGGGTCAAAATTATCCCTCGCACCGTATCGCCACTGAATTGGTTGCTGATGCTGTTGTTTATCGGCAGCAGCCGCTTATTAGCACGTTGGTGGTTGGGGGAAACTTATTTTGCTTTAAGTGGGACGCGAGCTCAGATTGAGGTACGCAAGGATAATGTGATCATTTATGGGGCCGGTAGGGCTGGTGTGCAATTAGCTTCTGCATTGGGACATGGGCGCGAATTCAGACCTGTGGCGTTTATCGACGACGATGCCGCATTGCATAAAAGAAAAATTAATGGATTAAGAATTTATCCGCTGAGTTCATTGGCCTATTTGATTAAAAGACACCAGGTCGCCAGCGTACTGTTAGCGATACCATCGGCAAGCAGGGCTCGCAAGGGCGAATTAATCCGCATGCTGGAGCCGTATGCGGTGCATGTCATGTCGATGCCGGGTTTGTCTGATATTGCTCAGGGCAAGGTTACCGTCGATGCGCTGCAAGAGGTCGATATTGCTGATCTTTTAGGGCGTGATTCTGTCGCCCCGGATCAATCCTTATTACGGGCCAATATTTCTGGTAAGGTTGTTATGGTTACTGGTGCCGGTGGTTCTATTGGTGCGGAGCTCTGTCGACAAATTATTCATTTAGAGCCGGAAAAACTGATACTCTTCGAATTGAGTGAGTTTGCTCTTTACAGTATTGAAAAAGAACTCAATTATTCATTATCAAAATCAACAACTGAAAAAAAAATGCAGATTGTTGCTTTATTGGGTTCGGTGACCAATTCAAAGCGAGTCGAAAATATCTGCACTACTTTCCGCGTGAAGACGATTTACCACGCTGCGGCTTATAAACATGTGCCTATGGTGGAAAAAAATCCGGGCGAAGCGATTAGCAATAATATTTTTGGTACGTTACATACGGCACAAGCTGCTATCAGGGCAAAAGTCGATACTTTTGTGTTGATTTCAACCGATAAAGCTGTTAGGCCCACCAACACAATGGGGGCAACCAAGCGAATGGCAGAGTTGATTTTACAGGCACTTAGTGCGGATGTAGCGCTTAAACGCCAGACTCGTTTTACCATGGTGCGGTTTGGTAATGTATTAGGCTCGTCTGGCTCGGTGGTGCCGTTGTTCAGAGAACAAATAGCGCGCGGCGGGCCAGTGACAGTCACCGATGAACGCATTATCCGGTATTTTATGACCATACCCGAAGCCGCACAGTTGGTCATTCAGGCGGGCGCGATGGGTTTGGGCGGAGATGTGTTTGTGTTGGATATGGGTGAGCCGATTCGTATTATTGATCTAGCCAAACGTATGATTCATCTGAGTGGTTTAGAAATCAAAGATAAAAATCATCCGAACGGTGAAATTGCTATTCAGTTTACCGGTTTAAGACCCGGTGAAAAACTCTACGAAGAGTTGTTGATTGGTGATAAGGTTTCCGAGACTAGTCATGCTCGAATTATGCGTGCTGAAGAGCAGGTAATCACTTGGGCTGAGCTGGAAAAATTACTGGCAGCTTTAAATGATGCTACAAATCATGATGATTTCGGTGCCGTCAGGACAGTTTTTTCCCGCGCGGTGGCAGGTTTTATGCCACAGTGTGATGTCGGCGATTTGCTTTGGACGCAGAGAAGAACGAATGAAATCACAAGTGCTGACAACGCCCAGACTGTTTCATGAGGAGCTCTCAAAAATCAGGAAATACAAAAATGTGTGGATTGAGACGGTTCAACATTAAAAACACACGCAGTTACTTTTTCCCTGTATCGACTAAAAGTTTCTGATTTTGGCGTTCGTGGTTAATATTTACATAAAAATTAGATTAAGCACTACAATCAGGCAAGATTTGCTATGACTAAAATGGGGTTTAAGTGGACAAGTTAATTAGCATGAATGTTTTTGTTCGAGTGGCAAAGGCTGGCAGCTTTGCCGGTGGCGCCCGGGATGTTGGTATTTCTAGAGCAATGGCGACTAAGCACATAATGCAGCTTGAAGGCTCGTTGGGTACCAGGCTGTTTAATCGTACCACGCGAAGTTTAAGCCTGACCGATGTTGGTGCTTCTTACCTAGAACGATGTCAACAGGTTTTGCTGGATATAGACGAAATGGAATCGGCGGTCACGCATTTGCAGACTGAGCCTCGAGGGCTATTGAAAATTAGTGCGCCGCCAGCGATTGGATCAACGCATATTGCCAGAGCGGTTGCTGAGTTTTTAAAGTTACATCCGGATTTAAATATTGATTTGATTTTGCAGAGTAGCCCCGGTGATTTGATTGATGAGGGTATCGATCTCGCTATCGTGTTGGGCAGTTTGGATGACACTAGCATGGTAGCGCGAAAATTGGCCACTTCATCGCTGGTCGTTTGTGGCTCCCCCGAATATTTGGCCAAGCATGGGACGCCGCAAACTCCAGAAGACCTAGAAAATCACAGTTGTTTGGTCAACTGGTCAATTTTACCCAGAAATAAATGGCGGTTTAAATGTGAAACCGGTTTAAAAGTCATTAATGTAACTGGGCGCATGCAGGCCAATGCGGCGCATCCCATACGCATTGGTGCCATTAATGGGTTAGGTTTAGTGATGTCTCCCACTTATGTAGTAGGTAGAGATATAGAGAACGGTACACTGAAAGTGGTTTTGAGTAACTATCCTTTACCGCCATTAGATATTCATGCCATGTACCCACATAGAAAATATTTGTCGGCCAAAGTAAGAAGTTTTATGGACTTTCTGCAGGAATGGCTCGAACATCGAGCGAGTTTACCCGGCACGGAATAGTGATGGCATTGTGTGTGGCAAATGGGACGGCATTTATAGCAGGTTAGCGCTAGATTCCAGTTCGGGAGCTCCTGTGCTGGGCGAAAGCCAGTTCTCACTGCCAAAGTGCGGGCATGCTTTGGATTTGGCTTGCGGATTGGGTGAGAATGTTGTCTTTTTAGAGGAATAAGGTCTGGCGGTAACTGTCGGGGATATTTCCAAGATTGCTATTGGTCAATTGCACACTTATGCCGGGCAAAAGGCCTGCAAATCAACGTCTGTCAGCGAAATATCAATAGGCAGGTTTTTTTGTTGAGGCCAGCTTCGATGTCATTGTCGTGAGGCGATTTCTTGACCGCAAACTAATGGATGCCATAATAAGCGAACTTAAACCAGGTGGATTACTTTTTATCAAACTTTTATGCGAGAAAAAGTCTGTCCTTCAGAGCGCGTTGCCCGGCATATTCCCGGTAGCCCTGAGTCTTTTATGAGAAAACGAGCTATTGAGATTGTTCCCCGGCCTTAGAATAGTTTTTTACAGGGAAATACGAAACGAGGTGCAATTTGTAGGTCAATAATTTATATCGAATGGATATTGCTAATGATAGAAAATCTTGATCCCCGGCAAGCTTGGGAATTATTACAAGAAAATGCCGATGCGGTGTTAGTTGACGTCAGAACGAAAATTGAGCATTTGTTTGTAGGGCATCCTCCCAATGCGATTCATGTTGCCTGGAAAGAGGCACCAGATTGGCAAGTGAACCCACAATTTGTTGCAGATGTCAAAAAGGCTGTTCCCGATCTTGATGCGCCTTTGTTGCTACTATGCCGAAGCGGACAGCGTTCACTGGATGCGGCAAAAGCCTTGGAAGAAGCTGGCTATCAGTTACTTATTAACATCGTGGATGGTTTTGAAGGACCACTGGATGATAAGAAGCATCGAGGTAATCTGGGTGGATGGAGGTTTTATAATCTGCCTTGGCAACAAAGTTGAATAAATTCACGTAATTGATTGCATTAATCGGATCGTTTTCCGCGTAATCTAGCCAATCCAGTGCTACCATAATCCTCTAATTATTTTCTTGCCCTACTTTTACTAATCTTGCCAGGTACTTCTCAGCATGGCCTATGCTTGCAAGAGTGGCAGCAAGCAATTAAACCTATTTTTTTACTATATATTGAAGAGTACCTACAAAGTGATTGAAAAATTAAGAAATATTGCCATTATTGCCCACGTTGATCATGGCAAAACCACTTTAGTCGATAAATTGCTGCAGCAATCAGGCACTTTTGCTGCGCACACTAAAGTTACTGAGCGCATCATGGATTCTAATGATATAGAGAAAGAGCGCGGCATTACTATTCTGGCTAAGAATACCGCTCTAGATTGGAACGGTTACCATATCAATATCGTTGATACCCCAGGCCATGCTGACTTCGGCGGCGAAGTTGAACGGGTTCTGTCGATGGTCGATTCCGTATTATTACTGGTTGACGCTGTGGACGGCCCTATGCCACAAACTCGTTTTGTGACCCAAAAAGCTTTTGCGTTAGGATTAAAACCTATCGTGGTCATCAACAAAATCGACCGACCAGGAGCCCGCCCGGATTGGGTTGTCGACCAAACTTTCGACTTATTCGATCGCTTGGGTGCCACCGATGAACAGTTGGATTTTCCGATTGTGTATGCGTCGGCGATTAATGGTTATGCTGGTCTGGAATCCACCGTGGCCGATGGCGATATGACCCCGTTATTTGAAACTATCATCGAAAAAGTCAGTCCGCCACCGGTTAATGTCGATGGCCCATTTCAAATGCAGGTTTCCAGCCTGGACTACAATACTTACACTGGTGTCATTGGGGTTGGCCGTATTCAGCGCGGCACGATTAAACCTAATCAACAGCTGATTATCGTCAATCGTGAAGGCGTAGAACGTAAAGGCCGTATGCTGCAGGTCTTTGGTTTTCACGGCTTGGAGCGCGTCGAAGTTCAAGAGGCGCGGGCCGGCGATATTATTGCTTTCGCGGGCATCGAAAAACTGGAAATCTCCGACACCATCTGTAGCCCGGATTGTGTAGAAATTATGCCGCCGCTCTCCGTTGACGAACCGACGGTAACCATGACTTTTCAAGTCAACAATTCTCCGTTTGCCGGCAAAGAAGGCAAGTTTGTTACCACGAGACAAATTCGCGACCGCTTAGAAAAGGAGTTACAACATAACGTTGCTTTAAAAGTCGAAGACACTGCCGACCCGGATAAATTTAAAGTATCGGGCCGTGGCGAATTGCACTTATCAGTGCTGATTGAAAATATGCGTCGTGAAGGCTTTGAAATGGGGGTGTCACGCCCTGAAGTGATCATCAAAGAAATTGATGGTAAAAAATGCGAACCGTTTGAAATGGTCACCATCGAGGTAGAGGAAGAGCACCAAGGCGCTATCATGGAAAAATTGGGCGACCGCAAAGCCGATTTAACCAATATGGTACCCGACGGCAAAGGTCGAATTCGTTTGGAATACATGATGCCCTCGCGTGGCCTGATTGGTTTTCAGACCGAATTTATGACCGCCACCTCCGGTTCGGGCTTGCTCTATCATGTTTTTGATCATTACGGACCCATGAAAGCCGGCGATGTTGGTAATCGCATGCGCGGCGTCATGATTTCCATGGTTGCTGGCAAAGCGGTAACTTACTCTTTACATCCATTGCAAGAACGCGGAGAGTTATTGCTGGTTAATGGTGATGAAGTCTATGAAGGTATGCTGGTCGGCTTGCATTCACGCAGTAATGATTTATGCGTCAATCCGTGCAAGCCTAAGCAGTTAACCAACGTGCGTGCCTCGGGCACCGATGAAAGCTTGGTTTTGGCAAGAATTCAAAAGTTGACTTTGGAACAGGCATTAGAGTTTATTGCTGAAGATGAATTGGTAGAAGTAACACCTAAATCAATACGTTTACGTAAAAAGCTGTTGACTGAAAACGAGCGTAAAAGAGCAGCAAAATAGAAAACTTTCGGTGTGAAAGAATAGAATCTTATTTAAAATGCTAACTTTATCAAATTTAGATATATAGCGATCATGGATCAACGCATTGCAGAAGTAGAGCGCAACACGCTTGAAACTCAAATCAAAGTTAAAATCAATTTGGACGGAGCTGGCAACTCCGGTTTTGCTATCGGTATTCCGTTTCTTGAACATATGCTGGATCAAATTGCCAGACATGGCTTGATCGACATGGATATTATCGCGCAAGGTGACTTGGATATTGATGATCATCACACTGTTGAAGATGTCGGCATAACTTTAGGTCAAGCATTTGCTAAAGCTATGGGTAATAAAAAGGGCATTTATCGCTACGGGCATGCCTATGTTCCGCTTGATGAGGCCTTGTCTCGAGTAGTTATTGATTTTTCCGGTCGGCCAGGCTTGTTTTATCAGGTTAATTATCCGAAAGCGATGATTGGGCGGTTTGATGTCGATTTGTTTCGCGAGTTTTTCCAAGGATTTGTTAATCATGCCGGGGTGACTTTGCATATCGATAATTTGAAAGGTGCTAACGCTCATCATATTGCCGAAACCATCTTTAAGGCCATGGGGCGTGCCATACGAATGGCGGCCGCAGCCGATGATCGAATGGCTGGTATTATGCCCTCCACCAAAGGCACTCTCTAACTCAACTCTATAAAACTTATGACTTCTGTTGCTGTTATTGATTATGGAATGGGGAATTTACATTCCATCGCCAAAGCCCTACAACATGCCGCGCCTGAAGTGATTGTCAGAGTCGTAAGCGATGCGAAAGCTATTTTGCAATCAGATCGTGTAGTATTTCCGGGTGTCGGCGCGATTAGGGATTGCATGCACGCTTTAGAAAAAACTGGGTTAACGGAAGTTATTCGGGAAGTTGCTAAAAACAAACCATTTTTGGGCATTTGCTTAGGCATGCAAGCATTGTTGGCAGATAACGAAGAAAATGGCGGTACCGATTGTTTAAATATTTTATCCGGTCATGTGCGTCGTTTTTCCGAGCCATTGCGAGGCGGCGTCGGAGATGTTTTAAAAGTTCCGCATATGGGTTGGAATCAAGTCCATCAGCAACAGCTGCATCCTTTGTGGCAAAAGATTCCGCAGGACAGTCGATTTTATTTTGTGCACAGTTATTATGCCCAGCCCGATGATCCAGCCATTATTGCCGCGACTAGCAATTATCCTGATGCTTTTGCTTGCGCTTTAGCACAGGATAATATTTTCGCCGTGCAATTTCACCCTGAAAAAAGCCAAGCGGCAGGTTTGCAGCTGCTAAGTAACTTTTTACACTGGGATGGATAGCCTCTCTGTTTTTATAAATCTGAATTTTCGATAAATGCCATTAAGGATTTTAGTTTTATGTTGTTAATACCCGCAATCGATTTAAAAGAAGGAAAATGCGTCCGCTTGCGCCAAGGTCGCATGGAAGAAGATACGGTTTTTTCAGACGATCCGGTAGCGGTTGCGGCTAAATGGGTTGAGGCCGGTGCAAAAAGGATACATCTGGTTGATTTGGACGGTGCATTTGCCGGAAAGCCAAAAAACGCTGGAGTCATTAATGAAATTGTTAAAGCTTATCCGCAAATTCCTATTCAAATTGGTGGCGGTATTCGAGATGAAGATACTATTCAAGCTTACCTGGATGCCGGAGTGGAATATGTGATAATCGGTACCAAAGCTGTTAATGAACCGAATTTTGTTAAGAACATGGCATTGGAGTATCCGCGCCACATAATTATTGGGCTGGATGCAAAAGACGGCAAAGTGGCGATTGACGGGTGGTCCAAATTGTCCAAGCACGATGTAGTCGATTTGGCTAAGCACTTTGAGGCTGATGGCGTAGAGGCTATTATTTATACTGACATTTCCAGAGATGGCATGATGCAGGGCGTCAATGTCGAAGCAACAGCACGTCTGGCTAGGGCAATTACTATCCCAGTTATTGCTTCAGGTGGGATCACTAATATTGATGATATTAAAGCCTTAGGTGCAGTTGCTGGCGAAGGCATTATGGGGGCAATTACTGGACGTGCTATTTACGAAGGGACATTGGATTTTGCCGAGGCGGCTTTGTTAGCGGAATCTTTTTAAAATTATGAGCTTAGCTAAGCGCATAATTCCTTGTCTTGATGTCGACAATGGTCGGGTTGTTAAAGGCGTAAAATTTGTTGATATTCGCGACGCTGGCGATCCAGTCGAAATTGCTAGACGTTATGATCGCGAAGGTGCTGATGAAATTACTTTTCTGGATATTACCGCCACTCATGATAACCGGGATACGATTGTGCACGTTGTTGAGCAGGTTGCCAGCGAAGTTTTCATTCCGTTAACTGTCGGCGGAGGTATTCGAACTTTGGATGATATTCGGCGCATGCTCAATGCTGGCGCCGATAAAGTAGGCATTAACAGTGCTGCTGTATTTAATCCGGAATTTGTCCGTGAAGCTGCCGAACGCTTTGGGTCTCAGTGCATAGTGGTTGCTATAGATGCTAAAAAAGTCAGCCAAGCAGACGAAAAAAAACGCTGGGAAATTTTTACCCACGGTGGTCGTAAATCAACAGGTATTGACGCCATCGCTTGGGCCAAAAAAATGGCGGACTTCGGTGCCGGGGAAATTTTGTTAACCAGTATGGACAGGGATGGTACTAGAGAAGGTTTTGATTTGCCTTTGACCAAGGCCATTAGTGAGGCTGTGTCTGTGCCAGTGATTGCTTCAGGTGGTGTGGGATGTTTAGATCATTTGGCTGATGGCATACTCGAAGGTAAAGCCGATGCTGTTCTGGCGGCCAGTATTTTTCATTTTGCTGAATACACTATTCAAGAGGCAAAAGTGCGTATGGCAGAGCGGGGCATAGAGGTGCGATTATGACTACAGCTTGGTTAAATGACATTCGCTGGACAGAAGAAGGATTGGTGCCTGTTATTGCGCAACAAGCTGATACCGGAAAAATCCTAATGTTTGCTTGGATGAGTCGGGAGTCTCTGGATTTGACGGTTACTGAAGGTTACGCAGTCTACTGGTCAAGATCCCGCAGCAAATTATGGCGTAAAGGCGAAGAATCCGGGCACAGGCAGAAAGTGGTTGATTTATTTCTGGATTGTGATGAGGATGTTATTTTGCTGAAGATTGAACAAGAAGGCGGTATAGCCTGTCACACTGGACGCGAAAGCTGTTTTTATCGGCGCTTAGTTGGTGGTCAGTGGAAAGCCGTTGAGCCTATTTTGAAAAACCCTGCTGAGATCTATCAACACCGTGAGTGACGTGTTACGACAATTAGCGCAAGTTCTGGAGCAGCGCAAGCTGGAGTCGGCCGACAAATCCTATGTAGCCAGTCTCTACGCCAAAGGTTTGGACACCATTTTAAAAAAAATTGGCGAGGAAGCTACGGAAACCGTGATTGCGGGTAAAGGTGGTGATAAGCAGCAAATTGTCTATGAAATGGCCGATCTCTGGTTTCATTGTCTGATTTTGTTAGCCGATCAGGGGTTGGAGCCGGATAATGTTTTGCAAGAGCTTCAGCGCCGCTTTGGTTTGTCTGGGCTAGTAGAAAAATCACAACGAAACAAGTAATCTCAGCAAATTAATTGGAGTTAGAAATGCACGTTAGTGTCACTCAGTTGTTAGTCATATTAGCCATCGTTATTGTCCTATTCGGAACCAAGCGTTTACGTAATGTTGGTTCTGATTTAGGAGCGGCTATCAAAAGTTTTCGCGCATCCATGAAAGAGGGTGAAGAGTCTGCCAGTGAAAATGGGGAAAAAATCATTGATGGCGAAGTGACTTCCAAGAAAAAAGAAGAAGTCTAGTACTTATGTTTGATATAGGCTTCTCGGAATTGGTAATGGTTGGGCTAGTCAGCTTGTTGGTGATTGGTCCCGAACGTTTGCCCAAAGTCGCTCGAATCGCCGGATACTGGTTGGGTAAAAGTCGCCAAATGATTGCAGTTGTAAAGGCCGAGATTAAGCAAGAACTGCACGAGGAAGAAATTCGACAGGCTTTAAGTCAACATACAGAGATCAATGAATTGAAAAATATTTTGGGTGAAACTTCTGAAGCAGTTAAGTCAATTAAATCCAATATTGACCGCTTGCCGGAACATAGCTTAGATCTCACCAAACCTCCGCATGAGTCAGAATAACTTCGAAAAGGCTGTAGAGCAGCCGTTCATTAGCCATCTGATTGAATTACGTAATCGTCTCCTGCACACGATTTCATTCGTAGTGGTAGTGTTTTTGGGGTTATCTGTTTATGCCAATCAGATTTATAGCTTGTTAGCCGGTCCGCTCCTTAAGCACATGCCAGAGCATAGCACTATGATTGCTATCGATGTGGCGTCACCGTTTTTTACACCGTTCAAATTGGCTTTAGTGGTAGCTATTTTTGTCTCCATGCCTTTCATACTTTACCAGTTTTGGGCATTTGTGGCGCCTGGGCTTTATAAGCGTGAACGGCGCATGATATTCCCCTTACTGATCGCCAGTACTTTATTATTTTTTATCGGTGTGGCGTTCGCTTATTTTGTGGTATTCCCTTTAGTATTTGGCTTTCTAACCGCAGCAGCACCAGAGGGTGTGGCGGTGATGACCGATATTTCAAAATATCTGGACTTCGTTTTGACCATGTTCTTTGCGTTTGGTGTTTGTTTTGAAGTGCCGATTTTTACAATTGTGCTCGTTTGGACTGGGTTGGTAAGCCCTGCCAGTCTTGCTGAAAAAAGGCCTTATGTGATTGTTGGCGCTTTTATTATCGGTATGCTACTAACGCCGCCTGATGCCATTTCACAAACATTATTAGCGGTGCCAATGTGGATGTTATTTGAAGTCGGTTTATTGTGTTCACGGTTGTTCGTTGCTAAACAGCGCGTCGAGCGTCATCCTGACAGAATTGGCGACCATGACGATGATTTTTAATTGAAATAAATCAATACAGTCAATGCGATTATGGGAAAAAACGTTTTGATTACCGGTGCTGCAAAACGTATCGGCGCTGCTTGTGCTCGCTTACTCCATCATGAAGGTTGTAATGTTTTTTTGCATTACCGTTCGTCAGAACATGACGCGCAGTATCTGTGTAACGAACTAAATCTAAAGCGTCCAAATTCCGCACAGATAATGCAGGCTGATTTGCTCGACATGCAAGCGTTGCAGAATGTTGCAAGGCGGGCGCAGATGGCTTGGGGTAGTCTTGATGTGTTGGTGAACAATGCCTCTGTTTTCCAACCAGAACCGATAGCAGAGGTGACGGAGGCGCATTGGGATGCGATGCTGGGTAGTAATTTGAAAGCCCCCTTTTTTTTAGCAAAAGCGTTAATGCAAACCCTATCAGAACAAAAGGGATGTATTGTAAATATTGTTGATATTCATGCCGAGAGAGGTCTTAAAGGCTATCCAGTCTACAGTATTGCCAAAGCTGGCTTAGCCGCAATGACTAAGATTTTAGCTAAGGAATTGGGGGCTTCAGTCAGGGTAAATGGCGTTGCCCCGGGGGCAATTATATGGCCAGAACAGAACCTGCCCGATCAAGCGAAGGCTGAAATTTTAAGTCGTATAGCTTTACAGCGAAGTGGTCAGCCTGATGATATAGCCAAAGCGGTGTTGTTTTTAATTAAAGACGCCGACTATATGACCGGGCAAATAATTACTGTCGATGGCGGACGCACCTTATTTTGTTAACGCTGAAAAGCTGATTCGTTCTTGTGGGTGTTTGGATTTGTCGAATTGTTGCCAAAGTTCCGCATAACTCCGGTGGCTAATAGGATGTTTTAGGGTGGGCGCAATTTCTGCTAACGGCTCTAGCACGAAGGCGTAACGCTCTATTTCATCGCGCGGAATTTGTAAGCGACCATCGTTGATAATGAGGTCACCGTACAAAATCAAATCCAAATCAAGTGTACGTGAGGAGAATTTTTTGCAATCGCGAGTTCGGCCTTGGTCTAACTCTATTTGTCGCAGGCACTTTGCAACCTCTTTAACGTCTAGATCGGAGTCAAATCCAACGACAATATTGTAAAAAGAGTCGCCTTCAAAGCCGACCGGCTCAGACTCGTAAATACTTGATATGATTAATTTGCCGAAATAACCTTCCAGTGCGATCAGGCTGTTCGTGATGTTGATTTTTTTGTCGATATTGCTCCCGACACTAATGTAGCCTCTAGGCATTATTTTGTGCCTCTCTCAATAATGATGCCAACATCGCTGGCACCACGGATAGCACCTTTTTTGTTTAAAGTGATTTTTACCCACGGTACATCGAATTCATTTTGAATAATATTTGATATTTCGATGATGAGCTTTTCAACAAGGAAAAACTGGCTTTCCTCAACGAAAGCAATAATCCGTTTAGAGACGGTTTTGTAATCCAAAGCATATTGTATATCGTCAGTTTCGGCAGCTTTTTTGATGTCGAAAGCCATCTCAATATCAAGTACGATCGTTTGCTTTGTTTCTCTTTCCCAGTCGTAAATGCCAATGATGGTTTGGATTTCTAGACCGCCTAAAAATATAATGTCCATGGTGTTTTCCGGTTATTATGTGCACTTTTTAAAAGGGTAAGTATCAGGGAAACGTTAGATGCTTACAAGTTCTGAGTTAGGTATCTAATGATTGAGTGGTTGTTTGTCCCGGCGGCTTATCTGATAGGTTCGGTTTCCAGTGCCATTATTATCTGTCGTTTATTAGGATTACCAGATCCTCGCGAACAAGGCTCCGGCAATCCGGGTGCGACTAATGTGATGCGTATCGGCGGTAAAAAAGCAGCAGCAGTAACGTTGCTTGGCGACATGCTAAAGGGTTTGATCCCTGTATACCTAGCTAATGCGCTAGCTGCGCCGATCGAAATATTGGCTTTAACGGGTGTTGCGGCGTTCCTTGGGCACTTATATCCGGTTTTTTTCGGTTTTAAAGGCGGCAAGGGCGTGGCTACCTCGTTAGGGGTTTTACTTGGGTTTAACTGGATTTTGGGGTTCGCGGTTATTGTTTGCTGGCTTTCGGTCTATAAAATAAGCAAGATTTCGTCTCTATCGGCGCTATGTGCATCAGTATTGTCACCGATTTTTGCTTGGTATATTAGCAGCAACAGTCAAATTGTATTGGTGGCGGTGTTTATGACCTCGCTGTTGCTTTGGCGGCACAAAAGCAATATTCAAAGGTTGTTAGCAGGTAAAGAAAGCTAAATACTAAGTAATTCATTAATTGGCCAGCGGGGCCGAGCAAAAACTTCTAAGCTTTGCTGCTGTCCTGCTAGTAAGCGTTGACAACCAGCATAAGCGATCATAGCCCCATTATCGGTGCAAAATTCTGGTCTGGGAAAATAAATCTGCGCGTTTTCTTTGTGTACCATACGGGTTAATGATGTTCGGATGTGTTGGTTGGCGCTCACGCCCCCAGCTACTATCAGTGTCTTAAGACCTGTTTGTTGCAAAGCGCGTTTGCATTTTATGCTGAGCGTATCTGCGACGGCTTTTTGAAAGGCAGCGGCAATATCGGCCTTGTTTTGATCACTTTTTTGAGAGGCATTCAACGCATTCATGGTAAATGTTTTCAAGCCGCTAAAACTAAAATCTAAACCAGGGCGATCTGTCATTGGTCTGGGGAATTGAAAGTTCGGGGCGCCGTGTTCGGCTAGTTTGGCTAATTCAGGCCCACCGGGATAGCTAAGCCCGAGCATTTTGGCTGTTTTATCAAAGGCTTCGCCGGCAGCATCATCAAGTGACTCACCCAGTAACTGATAGCGGCCAACACCAGCGACTTGTACCAACAAAGTGTGGCCGCCAGAGATTAGCAATGCTACAAACGGATAAGAGGGCGGGCTTTTTTCCAGCATAGGCGCTAACAGGTGTCCTTCCATATGGTGAACGGCGATAGCTGGGACTTGCCAAGCCCATGCTAGGCTTCTTGCAACTGCGGCACCAACAAGTAAAGCCCCCATTAAGCCGGGTCCGGCTGTATAAGCGATGCCGGTTATATCAAGGTAGCTAAGTTGGCTATCTTGTAAGCACTGTTTAATTAGGGGTGTTAATTTGCAAACATGATCACGTGACGCCAGTTCTGGCACTACACCGCCATACTCGTTATGCATCTCAGTTTGGCTAAATAACAGGTGTTTACATAACCCATATTCCGAGTGATAAACAGCGACACCGGTTTCGTCGCAAGATGTTTCTATGCCTAAAACGTACATTGAGTTTTAAAAAAATAAAAAGTGAAGGTATAATTGAGGGTTCTTTGTATTTAGTGGCTTGAAAAAGCCTTATCTTTTAAATGTTAACATATTTGGATTATTTGCATGCCGTCAGTGAAACTTAAAGAAAATGAACCTTTTGATATTGCTATTCGCCGCTTTAAGCGCGCTTGTGAGAAGGCTGGTGTCTTGGCGGAAGTACGTCGTCGTGAATTCTATGAAAAACCAACAGCAGAGCGTAAACGTAAAGGGGCAGCCGCAGTAAAGCGGCATTTAAAAAAATTAGCGCGCGAACGTTATGCTTTGAAAAACTTACGTCGCGGGCGTCCTGCGCTTTAAATCCTAAGGTAGAAACGATGGAATTGTTAACAAATCGTATCAAGGAAGATATGAAAGCCGCCATGAAAGCAGGCGAGAAGTCTAGGTTGTCGGTCATTCGTCTGATCTTGGCCGCAATTAAACAGGTTGAGGTTGATGAGCGTATCGAGCTAGATAATGAGCGAACTATTACGGTTCTCGACAAGATGCTTAAGCAACGTCGTGAATCAATCAGGCAGTTTTCCGATGCCGGACGGCAGGATTTAGTCGATATTGAAGAGGCTGAGATTCTGGTAATTCAGGATTTTATGCCACAAGCTCTAACGGAGTCGGAAATTGATGCGATGATCGCTGATGCGGTAAGCGAATCGGGAGCAGAAACTGTTAAAGACATGGGTAAGGTTATGACTTTGTTGAAGCCTGTAATGCAGGGTCGAGCGGATATGTCGGTTGTTAGTGTGAAAATCAAGACAGTTTTAGCTGGCTAGTGTTCTTGGTTTTATCCGGGTAAATCATGTCCGGTAGAATTCCCCGTGAGTTTATTGATGAACTTTTAGTGCGGGTCGACATTGTCGATTTGATCGATTCGCACGTCCCCCTGAAAAAAACGGGCGCCAATTATGTTGCGCGCTGCCCATTCCATGTAGAAAAAACCCCTAGTTTTTCTGTCAATCGCCATAAGCAGTTTTTTCATTGCTTTGGATGTGGTGCTAGTGGTAACGCTATCAGCTTTTTAATGGACTTCAGTCACCTTGATTTTGTTGAGGCAGTTGAAGATCTGGCTGCCTTTGCTGGTGTTGAAGTGGCTCGCGAAGTCGGTGATTACTCGGGTGGACAAAAAAAAGAAGATTTAAATGCGGTTTATGGAGAGACAGCGCATGTTGCTACTCTTTACTCAGAGCGACTGCGTACAAGTGTTGAAGGGGAAAAAGCCATCGCCTATTTAACTGAAAGAGGTATAAGTTCTGGGAGCATTCAGGATTTTATGTTGGGTTACGCGCCTAATGAGTGGAAGTTTCTGGCTGACCGATGCGATCAAAAATTGCTGATGATTGCTGGGTTGCTTGCGAGCAAAGATGGTGGTCAGGCTTATGATCGATTTCGTGGTCGAATTATTTTTCCTATCAGGGACAAGCGTGCCAGAGTTATAGGGTTTGGAGGTAGGGTTCTTGATGATTCTTTACCCAAGTACTTAAACTCTCCGGAAACACCTTTGTTCCACAAAGGCAAGGAGGTTTATGGGTTGTATGAGTTGCTGGAAAAAAATGCCAAGCCCGATCGGATTCTAATTGTGGAGGGTTACATGGATGTGATTACTTTGGCTCAACATGGAATTCATTATGCAGTTGCAGCTTTGGGTACAGCAACGTCGCAAGCTCATTTGGATTTGCTGTTTAGGTTTTCACCGGAACTGGTGTTTTGTTTCGATGGTGATAATGCTGGTAGAGAAGCTGCCTGGCGAGCAATGGAGCCAGCTTTTTCGAGTTTAAGGGATGGTCGCCAGATTCGTGTAATGTTATTGCCACAGCAGCAAGACCCAGACTCCTTGCTGAGGAAGGAGGGCGCTGAATCTTTTGTCGATCGTATAAACAATGCGGAGGCCCTATCTGATTATTTTTTTGAGCGGATTCAGCAAGGTTTAAATTTGTCGACCATAGAAGGCAGGGCGCAACTGGTTAATAAGGCAAAGCCTTATTTGGATAAGTTACCGGGTGGAGTTTTTAAAGATATGATGATGTCCAACTTAATTAGGCTGTCAGGTGCGCGAGGTGCCGGTTCTTTTGCAAGTCTAACAAATCCAGAGGCTAGTGTATCGAACAAAAAAAAACACACTGAGTTGAGGCGAATGTCGTCGGCCCGAGTAGCAATCGCGCTGCTGGTGCAGAACCCCAGGTTAGCTAAATTAGTTGAGCAGCTAGAGATTGATTGGGATGGATTAGAGTTTCCGGGAATTGAATTGTTCAGGCATATTTTGCAGGTGATTAATGCCCAAAATCCGGCAAATGTAGGGATATTGCTAGAGTCTTATCGCGGAAGTGTTGATGAAAAGACAGTCAAAGGACTCGCCTTCTTAGATTTGTTGCTGCCAGAAGACGGCGTGGAAGCCGAGTTTTGCGATGCTTTGAATAGGTTACTTGCACAGGCGCGTTCGGCCGTTGTTGATAGGTTGTTGATTAAGGGGAAAGAGCAAGGCTTGGGCTTGGAAGACAAAGAAATGTTGCGAAAAATGTTGACAAAAAATAATTTGGTTAAAATTGATAAACTTGTAGTAAAATCCCCGGTTCAATAAAGTTGAGTTGAACAAAATCTTCCGTGAGTAGATGATGAATCAAGAACACCAGCAATCCCAGCTTAAACAACTAATAGCCAAAGGCAAAGTTCAAGGTTATCTGACTTATGCTGAAGTTAATGATCATTTGCCTAGTGATATTGTTGATGCAGAACAAATAGAAGATTTCATTAGCATGATCAATGACATGGGAATTCAGGTCTATGAGGTAGCGCCTGATGAAGATTCCCTAATTACTGATTCCGCTGCAGTAACAGCCGATGATGAAGATGCTGAGGAGGTTGCTGCACTAGCATCTGTTGATAGTGAATTTGGTAGAACGACTGATCCAGTTCGTATGTACATGCGAGAGATGGGATCTGTAGAGTTGTTGACGAGAGCTGACGAACTAAAAATTGCCAAGCGGATTGAGGAAGGTCAACAGCAGCTTGTAAAGGCTATTGCCAGATCTTGTGTTGTTGTTGAAGATTTTTTACAGTCATTTGATAATATTTCTGGTGAAGAGGGTGGAGTTCGATTAACGGATCTGATTGCTGGTTTTGTAGACTTAACAGAACCAGAGGATTTTGCGGTCGCACAGGCTACCTCTGATCTTGTTGAAGAAACGGCGGTGGTAGAAGATGAAGTCAAGGGCCTCAACTACGACGAAGTTAAAGAAAAAGTAGAAGAGCTGAGGAAATTATTAAAGAACGCTTCTGCGGCAGTTAAAAAGCACAGTTATACTAGTGATAAGACAGAGAAGGCATTTGAAGCAGTAGCGGATTTGTTCATGGAGTTTAAGTGGACTCCTCAGTATTTAAAAAAATTAACCGCAATTATTCCAGATGGAATTGCTTTAGTTCGTGAGCAAGAGAAGTTGATTTTGGAAATTTGTGTTAAAGAAGCGAAAATGCCGAGAAAGGAGTTCATAACGTCTTTTAGTGAAAATGAAACTAATCCTGAATGGCTAGATAAATACCTAAATAGCAAAGAGAGTTTTGCCGGAATATTGGCCGCTAATGAAAAAGAGATCAGAAAAGCTCAAAAAGTACTCGCAGAGATTGAAGCTGAATATGGCTTAACTATAAGCGGACTGAAAGACATTAATCGTCGTATGTCGATTGGCGAAGCCAAAGCAAGACGGGCCAAGAAGGAAATGATTGAGGCTAACCTAAGGTTAGTTATTTCAATTGCCAAAAAATATACTAACCGCGGATTGCAATTCTTAGATCTCATTCAAGAAGGCAATATTGGATTAATGAAAGCGGTAGATAAATTCGAATATCGCCGCGGTTATAAGTTTTCTACTTATGCAACATGGTGGATCAGGCAAGCAATTACTCGATCGATAGCAGATCAGGCTAGAACAATTCGAATCCCTGTGCACATGATTGAGACGATAAATAAACTGAATCGGATTTCCCGACAAATCTTGCAAGAAATGGGTAGGGAAGCGACCCCAGAGGAATTGGCCGAGCGCATGGAAATGCCGGAAGACAAAGTTCGAAAAGTTTTAAAAATAGCTAAAGAACCTATTTCGATGGAAACACCGATTGGTGATGATGAAGATTCACATTTGGGGGATTTTATTGAAGATGCTAAAGTATTGTCCCCAGTCGAGTCGGCTACTATCGCAGGATTACGTGAATCTACGCAAAACGTACTGGCTGGATTAACCGCAAGAGAAGCTAAAGTATTGCGCATGCGCTTCGGAATTAACATGAATACCGATCACACTCTAGAGGAAGTAGGTAAGCAATTTGATGTCACTCGTGAGCGAATTCGTCAAATTGAAGCAAAAGCATTGAGAAAATTGAGACATCCATCAAGATCTGAGCAATTAAGATGTTTTCTTGATGGAGAATAAGTAAAGCACAAAAAGGGCCCTTAGCTCAGTTGGTTAGAGCGTCCG
This sequence comes from Methylococcales bacterium, assembly GCA_965247565.1. Classification (GTDB taxonomy): domain Bacteria; phylum Pseudomonadota; class Gammaproteobacteria; order Methylococcales; family Methylomonadaceae; genus CBDFHF01. The sequence goes on from CBDFHF010000003.1 coordinate 1,161,667, forward strand.
ACTCATAATCGGCAGGTCGTAGGTTCAAGTCCTACAGGGCCCACCAAACACAAAAAGGCTGCTGTTGCAGCCTTTTGCATATCTGGTTTTTTTTGAGGACAGCAGCGTGAGCAGTAATTTCATTTTTACATCTGAATCAGTTTCAGAAGGACATCCAGACAAAGTTGCCGATCAAATTTCAGATGCTGTGCTTGATGCGTTAATGGCTCAAGACCCTAAATCACGCGTTGCGTGCGAAACGTTAGTCAAGACCGGCATGGTTATTTTAGCAGGCGAGATCACCACCAATGCCTGGGTGGATACAGAGGAACTGGTAAGAAAAGTGGTGTGCGACATCGGCTACGATAACGGCGACATCGGCTTTGACGGCCAAAGTTGTGCGGTATTAAACGCAATCGGCAAACAGTCGGCTGATATTGCTATGGGCGTTGACGAAGCTGCCGATCATGAACAAGGTGCCGGTGACCAAGGCTTAATGTTTGGTTACGCCAGCAATGAAACCGATGTATTCATGCCGGCCCCAATCACCTATTCACACTTGCTGGTCAAACGCCAGGCTGAAGTCCGCAAAAATAAAACTTTGCCTTGGCTGCGTCCTGACGCCAAAAGCCAAATCACTTTCAGATATGAAAACAATAAACCGGTTGCCATTGATGCAGTGGTGTTATCAACCCAGCATTCACCGGAAATCAGCACCAAGGCTCTGCATGAAGCGGTTATGGATGAAATTATTTTGCCTATACTGCCTAAAGAATGGTTGCATAAAGACACCAAGTATTTCATCAACCCAACCGGTCAATTTATTATCGGCGGTCCGGTTGGCGACTGCGGTTTAACTGGTCGTAAAATTATTGTCGACAGCTACGGCGGTATGGCTAGGCACGGTGGCGGCGCATTTTCCGGCAAAGACCCTTCAAAAGTTGACCGTTCCGCAGCCTATATGGCTCGCTATGTAGCCAAAAACATTGTTGCAGCCGGTTTAGCCGAACGTTGTGAAATCCAGGTTTCATATGCCATCGGTGTTGCCGAACCCACATCTATCAGCGTGGAAACTTTCGGTACCAGTAAATTGAGTGAAGACAGATTAGTACAAATTGTCAGAGAACATTTTGACTTACGCCCTAAAGGATTGATCGCCATGCTGGATTTATTAAAACCTATTTATCAAGCAACAGCATCGTATGGTCATTTCGGTCGCACCGAAGCCTCATTTAGTTGGGAAAAAACCGATAAAGTTGACGCATTGAAAGATGCGGCCGGTCTTTAATTTACTTGCCTCCATTAGGATAGAAAATGAGCCTACAAGATTATAAAGTTGCCGATATTAATTTAGCGGCCTGGGGTCGTAAAGAAATCAACATTGCCGAAACAGAAATGCCTGGGCTCATGGCCTTGCGTACTGAATTTGGTCAAGCCCAACCTTTAAAAGGCGCACGCATTGCAGGTTGTCTGCACATGACCATCCAAACCGCTGTGTTAATGGAAACCTTAACGGCGCTGGGCGCAGAAGTGCGCTGGTCATCGTGCAATATTTTTTCAACTCAAGACCATGCCGCGTCTGCAATGGCCGCCGCAGGCATTCCTGTGTTTGCTTGGAAAGGAGAAACCGAAGCCGAAGCGGATTGGTGTATAGAACAAACCATTATCGGCCCTAACGGCTGGCGCCCGAATATGATATTGGACGACGGCGGCGACTTGACCAACATGATGCACGACAAGTTTCCGGAGTTGATGGCTGATGTCAAAGGCCTATCCGAAGAAACCACCACGGGCGTACTACGCTTATATGAACGCGTATCTGCCGGCACCTTAAAAGTCCCTGCATTTAACGTCAATGACTCAGTCACTAAATCTAAATTCGATAACTTATACGGCTGCCGCGAATCCTTGGTCGACGGCATTAAACGCGCTACCGATGTGATGATTGCCGGAAAAATTGCCGTGGTTTGCGGTTACGGCGATGTCGGCAAAGGTTGTGCCCAATCATTACGCGGTCTAGGCGCAACGGTTTGGATTACTGAAATTGATCCTATTTGCGCGCTGCAAGCTGCTATGGAGGGCTACCGCGTCGTCACCATGGAAGAAGCCGCACCAGTCGCGAATATTTTTGTCACCGCTACCGGTAACTTCGATATTATTCGCCATGAGCACATGCTGGCCATGAGAGATCAAGCTATCGTCTGTAACATCGGCCACTTTGACGCCGAAATCGCTATTGCTTCATTGCGCCAATACACTTGGGAAAATATTAAACCGCAAGTCGACCATGTTATCTTCCCGGACGGCAAACGTTTGATTATTCTGGCGGAAGGTCGTTTAGTCAACTTGGGTTGTGCTACCGGTCACCCCAGCTTTGTTATGTCTAATTCGTTCTGCAATCAAGTATTAGCGCAAATTGAGTTGTGGAAGAATGCGGCGAAATATGAAAATAAAGTCTATATCCTGCCTAAAAAACTGGATGAAAAAGTAGCCAGATCGCATCTACAACAGATTGGCGTCAACTTGACAACGTTAACGCCTGAACAAGCCAAGTACATCAATGTTCCTGTTGATGGACCGTATAAAGCCGACCATTACCGTTATTAAATTTACATCGTTACTTAGCCATGCCCGTCCTAATTAGCAGACGCGGGCATGCTAAGCACTTGCCGCATACATAGGCACTTGTGTCACGCCTGCTTGAACTTCCCGCTAGTGAGACCATAAAAATGCAATCACAAAAAAAACACCCCCAGCTGCTTAGTTTTGAGTTTTATCCCCCCAAAACCGAAGAAGGCATTGTTAACCTGCGGTTAGTGCAAAGTAAATTAGCCAAAAAAAATCCCGACTTTTTTTCGGTGACCTTTGGAGCTGGCGGCTCAACTCGCGACAAAACCTTTACTACCGTAGCCGATATTCAAGCTACCGGTGTCACAGCTGCTCCGCACTTATCCTGTGTAGCCTCGACTAAAGAGAATATTCGCTCCATACTGAAAAGCTATCAAGATGAAGGTATAACCAAAATGGTAGCCTTACGCGGTGATCTACCTTCCGGCATGATGTCGGCAGGCGAATTTCGGTACGCTAATGAATTGGTTGCATTTATCCGCCAGGAGACCGGCGACTATTTTCATATTCACGTCGCAGCTTATCCGGAAGTCCATCCGCAAGCACCCAGTGCCGCTGATGATTTTAAAAATTTTAAGCGCAAAGTAGCGGCTGGTGCGGATGCTGCAATAACACAATATTTCTATAATGCAGAAAGCTATTTTTATTTTATTGATAGTTGTGAAAAGAGCGGTATCGATATTCCGATAGTACCTGGCATCATGCCCATCACCCAATACGCCCAATTATTCCGCTTTTCGGAAATGTGCGGTGCTGACATACCACGTTGGATGAGAAAAAGATTAGAGGGCTTTGGTGATGATCGAGAGTCAATACAGGCATTCGGTCTTGAGTTGGTTAGCAACCTTTGTCAACGCTTACTTGATGCGGGCGCTCCGGGCCTACATTTTTATACGATGAACCAAGCTGCGCCCACTTTAGCGATTCTTGAAAATCTCAAATACTGAAAAGTGCCTTTGCGTTAAATTCACAGTTCAATTTATAAACAATCTTTTTTAAAGAGTTTTGAGCTCTAATCTAAATTGGACCTAAAGGCAGTTAAGCAGTCCGCATAGTTTTGAAGATCAATTTTGTTTGTCCTAAGCAAGCCCAGTTAAAGATTCTTTTCATGCTCTTTGAGTTTATTATTTCATGGCTTTAAAGCCAATGTCAGTCCGGTAATACCTATTTTTCCAAGTAATTCCTTCTGCCAGTTTGTAAGCATTAGTTTGGGCTTCTTTAATATCAGCTCCTAACGCACAGACGCATAAAACCCGACCTCCGGCGGTCATTATCTCATTACCGATCCGTTGGGTTCCGGCATGAAATATTTTGCGGTCAATCAGTGTTTCGGAAGGTAACCCACTAATCACATCGCCTTTTTGATAAGTATCTGGATAGCCTCCGGCAGTCATAACTATACCCAATGCTGAACGCTCATCCCACGCGCTATTAATTTTGTCGAGATTGCCGGCCAATGCTGCCTCGCACAGTTCGACCAAATCACTTTTTAAACGCATCATGATCGGTTGCGTTTCCGGATCACCAAAACGGCAGTTGTACTCCAGCACTTTGATGGTGCCATTTGCAGAAATCATCAAACCCGCATAAAGAAAGCCGGTATAGGGTATGCCATCTTCAGCCATTCCTGCTAAAGTCGGCTCAATTACTTCGCGCATCACTCGCTGATGTATTTCAGAAGTGACTACAGGAGCGGGTGAATAAGCGCCCATGCCGCCGGTATTAGGACCTAAATCGCCGTTATCGCGAGCTTTATGGTCCTGAGAAGTTGCCATTGCCAACGCATGTTTGCCGTCCGCAATCACAATAAAACTGGCTTCTTCACCCTGTAAAAACTCTTCAATTACAACGCGATTACCAGCTTCGGCAAATACATTGCCGGATAACATATCTTCAACAGCGGCAATTGCTTCTTGCTCGGTTTGCGCCACAATCACACCTTTTCCAGCGGCCAGACCATCCGCTTTTACCACAATAGGTGCACCTTGTTCTTTAATATAAGCGATGGCTTCTGTTTGATTGGTAAAACTTTGGTACTTAGCAGTGGGAATGCCATGTCGAACCATAAAATCTTTACAAAAAGACTTGGAGCCCTCAAGTTGTGCTGCTTGCGCGGATGGACCGAAGCATTTTAAGCCAGCCTCTTGAAAACGGTCGACTATGCCTAACACCAGAGGTACTTCAGGGCCAATAATGGTCAGGTCTATGTCGTTTTGTTGAGCAAACTTCAGTAGCGCAGCAATATCATCAATTGCTATAGCGACATTTTCTACAGTCGGCTCCAAGGCTGTGCCTGGATTGCCCGGTGCAACGAACACTTTGGTGACTTTAGGTGATTGTCTTGTTTTCCAGGCCAGTGCATGTTCTCTGCCACCACTTCCAACGATCAGGATTTTCATAGATGTGCTCTTCGTAAGTCGGAGACGCAAAGCGACTATACAGTCGCCTGCCATAATTAATGTCGAAAATGGCGCATGCCGGTAAAAACCATGGCTATATTATGTTCATCGGCTGCTGCGATAACTTCTTCATCACGCATAGAGCCACCAGGTTGGATAATGGCAGTAATTCCCGCTTCGGCGGCTGAGTCAATGCCATCTCGAAACGGAAAAAAAGCATCCGAAGCCATGGCTGAGCCTGGCACAGACAATCCAGCATCCACGGCTTTGATTCCGGCAACTTTTGCAGAATAAACCCTGCTCATTTGTCCGGCACCGACACCTACCGTTTGGCCGTTTCTGCAATAAACGATGGCGTTTGATTTTACAAATTTAGCGACTTTCCAGGCAAACAACAAATCAGCCAGTTCACGTTCGCTAGGTTTACGTTTGCTGACAACCTTTAGATCAGCCGCACTAATAGTCCCGTCATCTTTGTCTTGTACCAATAAGCCGTCGGCTACACGTTTAAAGTCAAATTCAGCCGCGGCTTTCGTTGACCAACTACCGCATTCTAAAACCCGGATATTTTGTTTCGCGGATAAAATCGTTTGAGCGGCAGAACTAATAGTGGGTGCAATAATCACCTCTACGAATTGCCGTTTGATAATCTCAGCAGCGGTTTGTTCGTCCAATTCTCGGTTAAAGGCGATAATTCCGCCAAATGCAGAAGTGGGATCTGTGCCATAGGCTAAATCATAGGCATTTAAAATGCTTTCAGCCTGAGCTACACCACATGGATTGGCGTGCTTGACAATTACGCAGGTCGGCTGTTCCTGAAAAGATTTTACGCACTCTAAAGCCGCATCGGCGTCAGCAATATTGTTGTAGGACAATTCTTTACCCTGTAATTGTTGCGCGGCGGCAATCGTTCCAGATGCCGGCGTTTTCTCACGATAGAACGCGGCGTTTTGATGGGGATTTTCGCCGTAACGCATAACTTGGCTACGATAAAACTGCAGATTTAGGGTTTCCGGAAACTGTTCATCGTTAAGACTACCAAGATAGATGGCAATAGCGGTATCGTAACGGGCTGTGTGCGCGAAGCTTTTTAGGGCTAGATTGAAGCGGGTTTGTCTACTAAGCGCTTTAGCGTTACTGTCTAGCTCAGCAATTATCCCAGCGTAATCAGTGGGGTCAACGATAACCGCCACATCAGCGTGATTTTTAGCGGCCGCGCGGATCATAGTTGGTCCGCCTATATCAATATTTTCTATGGCCGTTTCAAAATCACAACCCGGTTTGGCAATAGTTTGTTCAAATGGATACAAATTAACAACCACCATATCAATAGCTGCAATGCCATTTGCTGCCATAATCGCATCATCAATTCCGCGGCGACCTAAAATGCCGCCGTGAACCTTAGGATGCAAGGTTTTAACCCGACCATCCATCATTTCCGGAAACCCAGTGTAATTAGAAACTTCAGTAACCGCGATTGCATTTTCTGCGAGGGTTTTGGCAGTACCACCCGTAGATAATATCTCAATACCAAGACGCCGCAACGCCTTGCAAAAATCCACAACTCCGGTTTTATCAGAAACACTGATGAGTGCGCGAGTAATTTTTTTATTCATGAATAGGATATTGAAAGCAAATGAGTGATAAATCGAGGGGGATGTTTTAAGACAATCCGTAGAGTTCCAGTTTTTTACGTAAGGTACTCCGGCTTAAGCCTAACGCTTTCGCGGCTTTTGACTGATTAAAACCAGAATGCTCCAAAGCTGATTTTAATAAAGGTTTTTCAACCTCGCTAATGACCATGGCATGAAGGCCAACTACATCATGACCATTTAGCTGTGAGAAATATTGTTCAACCGTTTGCCTAACGTACATGGACAGAGGAACGGCGGTTTTTTTTCGTCGATCCATCAATCTACGTTCGCTTTCAATGCCACCGTTATATCCAATCCCAGCCCTCCGATTCACATCGGTATCTCTGCGGTCATTATTTATAATGGTAAGGTCATTTTTATAGATGTCCATACTATGCGGCATTGTCAGTGGTTAAAAATAAAGACCGATGCACCAGCGCTATTTGCTGAGACGGCTTTGTGGCTTGGTTGATTTTAATCTTAACGTCGGGGTCGAGAGTGGCAATATGCTTACAATACCAGCCGATATGTTTCCGGGCTATTCTAACACCGCTGTCGCTACCGTAAAAACTGTAAAGTGCTTCTAAATGCTCAGTTAAAGTGCTTTGTATAGCGTTAACTGACGGTTTTTCAAGATATTTTCCGTTCTTGATAAAATAATTTATTTGCTTAAATAGCCAGGGATTTCCTTGCGCAGCTCGTCCTATCATAACGCCATCCGCACCTGTGTTGTTAAGCACATTAACGGCCTTGTCAACAGAATCAATATCACCGTTAGCAATAACGGGTATCTTGACGGCCTGTTTAACAATTTTGATGGTTTCATACTCAGCGTGGCCGTCAAACTGACAGGCTCGAGTTCGGCCATGAATCGTTAGTGCAGCAATGCCGGATTGCTCAGCAATTTTAGCTATCTCTAAGGCATTGCGATGCTGGAGATCCCAGCCGGTGCGGATTTTTAGCGTGACGGGAATGTTAACAGCATTGACAACTGCTTCTAGAATTTTTTTTACCAGCAATTCATCTCTCAATAGCGCAGAACCCGCGGCTGCAGAGCATACTTTTTTTGCCGGGCAGCCCATATTAATATCAATAATTTGAGCACCTTGGTGCACATTAAACCTAGCTGCATCAGCCATTTGCAGGGGATCCGTGCCTAATATTTGTACCGAGCGAACGCCTGTTTCTTCATTGTGGCTGGTTTTAAGTAGAGTTTTTTTGTGGTGGCGAAGCGCCGGGTTAGAGGCGACCATTTCCGACACCGCCAATCCCGCACCGAGTTGTGTGCACAGTTCCCTGAACGGGCGGTCACTAACACCCGCCATCGGCGCGAGGATCAGATTATTAGCTAGTCGATAAGGACCGATTTGCATAATTTAAACAAGCAGCAACAAGGTATTATTTATCTGCAGACTCGTTCCAAATAGGGTTCTCACGATCTTCAGGCTCCAACTTGGAAATGTCTTCCGGATAGATGTGCCAGAAAGATTGGTCAATTTTGGCGTTGTTATATCCTTCTTTTTTCTCATGGGAAAATGGGCACCACCAGTTCTCTACTATTTTGACCATGTAAGCATGCCATTCAAATAGAGCCACGCTGACCGGGCAATACCAAGTGCAGTTAAGAATCCAGAATAATTTAGACTGGGATAAGCTCACCCTAAATGAGCCCTCCATGGTAATTTGGTTTTTAAGGTTATAGCGATGGCTAGCTCGATCAGGTAGAAAATCGGCCAAGGTTTTTATATTTTTGCCGCCAATTAAGCGTAAATGGTAGTAAGTCAAATAAGCGCTAGTAAATACAAAGGGTAAAGTAAGAATGGGTAGATAGACGAATACCATGCCTATAGCCCTTTGCAATACTGGAACGTGTTTATGGTTCTTGCCGATTTCGGCACGACCCGAGCAGGTTTCGCAAGCTTTCATTTAGATATCCTCATTTTTTATTAGTTGATTGTTGAGTCGAAACTAAAATATGTTCGTTCAGTAATTGATAAATGCTCTGACATCCGGCGCAGCAAAAGCTTTTCTGGCCTTCCGTTGTTCTCAATATAAAGCCAGTTATTTCAATAGTTTGCCCGCAAAGATCACAGGTTTTTTGCTTATCTTCAATGTTCAAAAAAGCCTCGCATTTTACAAGCTTGAAGATACGGCACAAAAAAACGTTTTTAAATACTCTGTTTCTGGTGCGGCGGGATCAATTGGATGGTCCGGACCTTGCCCGCCGCTGGCAAAAAATACCAAATGCCTGTCAATGTGGCGACCTGATGAACGCAAAATTTCGTGAAGGTTTTCCCGACTTAGGTGATGTGAGCAGGACGCTGAAATGAGTATGCCGTTTTTAGCTAATACTTGCAGCGCTAAATGATTCAGTCGACGGTAAGCTTCATAACCTTGCTTGAAATCTTTTTTACGTTTAATAAGCGCCGGGGGATCAAGCACGATAATGTCATATAATTGATTGTCTTCACGAGCTTGTTTAAGAAAATCAAACACATCGCTACGAATAAACTCCATACTGTCCTGTACTTTGTTAGTTTGGGCATTTTCCAGAGCCAGGCTTAACGCACTGTCAGAGCCATCAACACAAGTTACTTTGGTGGCTCCAGCAATAGCAGCGGGGATTCCCCAAGCGCCTGAATAAGAAAATAAATCCAATACCCGCTGACCCTTAGCAAATCCAGCTAGCTGTGCTCTACTACTGCGGTGATCATAAAACCAGCCGGTTTTTTGTCCACAAAGAATATCGATTTTAAATTGTGCGCCGTTTTCTTCAATCATTAGCGTTTCAGGAAGTTTGCCATACGCAACCTCATCATTTAGATGCAATCCCTCCAGCTGGCGTTGACTGTTATCATTTTTTAACACGATCGCATCGGGATTTAGTAATTCAACCAATACATCCAGCAGTATTTGTTTACGCAGCTCTATACCTGCCGTTGTTATTTGTAAAGACAATACTGAGCCAAATCGATCAATGACCAAACCCGGTAAGCCATCGCTTTCGCCAAAAACCAAACGATAATAAGGTATGGAGAACAGTTTTTCACGAAGCGCTAACGCAGTGCTTAAACGCTCTCTGAAAAAATTACTACCGCATTTCAGGCTGGCTTTTCTGGAGAGCAAGCGTACGCAAATTAACGTTTGCGGATTCACATAGCCGGTGCCCAGTACTTTACCATCAGCACTTTTCACCTGTATTAAATCACCCGCGTTAAAGGACTCCAGTGGTGATCGCTGGCTATCAATTTCATTACTGAAAACCCAGCTGTGGCCTTTTCGAAGACGTTTATCTTCATTTTTTTTTAAAAAAATTTCTGGATTGGCCATATTAGTAAACGAGATCAAATGTGTAACCGCCGATTGGTTTAGTAGGCTCAGCGATAGTTATGTTAATTTCTGCGCTAGCATCTGCAAGTAATTTTGTGGCGGTGTCTTTTGATAAATATTCTTCTGGTTGAAAAATCCGTTGTGCAAAGATATTTCCAGCAAAATCCAGTAGCGTGAGTTTGAGGTTTGGATAGTTTTGAGTAAATGGTGCTTGGTTACTCATTGCAGTTTTAAAGCTGATTCGGCCTTCAGGTAACCGCGTCAGCTGGCCTTGCAAAACCGAAAAGTCGTGTAAATTTTGATATGTCGGTAATTGGCAATGCAGTAGTTGGCAGAGCTTTTCCAGCCATTGCCGAGTCTTGGTATCCTGAGTCAGAGTGTCGCCTTCAAAATAGGCGATTTGCCCTACCAAAAACAGAAAAGTCATTAAAGATCCGGCTTGCCAATATTTTTTGTGTCCTTTGGATTCTGGCATATCCCACAATAAAGGGTTATCGGTTTGGTTTTGCGCGTTGACAGCGGCGGCGGTATTTGCGATGTGCTCCAATGCGTAGAATATGCCAAAACAGCTTTTGCACTGCAACATGCCTCGGCCACTTCGAAGCTGGTCAACGCTAATAGGTTGTATAGTTTGGCACTCAGTACACTTTGTAAACATAGCTGTTAGCGTTTGATGCCGTCTAATCTGATCCAATCTTCCTGTTGTATCAGTGGCTTGAAATTTAGAGTAGCTTTATAAGCTGCTAGCACAGATTCAGCTTGTTCATGCAATATGCCTGATAGCACCAGCTGACCGCTTGGTGCGACGAGTCTACTGATTTGTCCAGACAGTTCGATCAAAGGTTTGGCCAGTATATTGGCCAGTACCACACCCGCTTCAACATTTGTAAATTGTTCGGGCAAGTAACATTTAATTCTATCCTGTACGTTATTTTTTAACGCATTGCTCTGTGTTGCTGTAATAGCTTGCGGGTCAATATCAATCGCATGAGCTTCTTTAGCGCCTAATAGTAAAGCCGCAACCGCTAATATTCCGGAGCCGCAGCCATAATCAATAACCACTCTTCCAGACAAGTCATGGCTAGCTATCCACTCAAGACACAATGCGGTCGTGGGATGTGTGCCAGTGCCGAAAGCAAGACCAGGATCTAAGGTTAAACAAACAGTGCCTGGTTCGTGTTGCTCTTGACCTGTCGGGCAAACCCATAGCTTATCGGCAAATTTCATAGGATGGTAATATTCCATCCAGGCACGCTCCCATTCTTGATCGGCAATTTCTTCTATTAGCCAAGAACGCAAACCAGCGTCTTGGAATTTTTGTATCGCCAAATTTTTAACTAACGCTGGTTCGCTAGTCAGTTCATATAAGGCAATAACCTGAGTATTGCTCCATATTTTAGTTTCACCAATACCAGGCTCATAAACGGGCTCATCTTCAGCGTCCATGTAGGTCACTGATACAGCACCCAAATCGCTGAAAAAATCAGCCAATTTGGGCGCGTTTTGCTCATTAGTGATTACAGAGATTTGATGCCAAGCCATAACGGAAGTTATTGATGATCGCGAAAAAACAGGGCGCTAGATCGGCACCCTGATGTGTGTTGCGTTAAGAAATGCCGAGTTTCTTTTCTAAGTAATGGATATTTTGCCCACCTTCGGCGAAAGCGCTGTCATTCATAATGTCATGCTGCAGAGGAATATTGGTTTTTATGCCATCGATTATAATTTCACTTAACGCCGTATTCATCCGCGCAATAGCGCTCTGACGATTTTCGCCGTGAGCAATCAGCTTGCCGATCATTGAGTCGTAATAAGGCGGTACTTTATAACCATTGTAAATATGAGTTTCGCAACGAATACCAGGGCCACCAGGCATGTGGAACTGGTCTATAGTTCCAGGACAGGGCATAAAGGTTTTTGGATCCTCAGCATTGAGTCTGCACTCGATGGCGTGACCGGTGAGTTTAACTTGATCTTGGGTAATTGACAGGCGCTCGCCTGAAGCGATACGCAATTGCTCCTTAACTATGTCAAATCCTGTGATCATCTCAGTCACAGGGTGTTCAACCTGCACCCGGGTGTTCATTTCGATAAAGTAGAACTCACCTTTTTCATAAAGAAACTCAAAGGTTCCTGCGCCTAAATAGCCAATATCAACACAAGCTTTTGCGCAACGTTCACCAATTAGCTTACGTTGTGCTTCTGTAATGCCAGGCGCAGGGGCTTCTTCAACTACTTTTTGATGGCGCCGCTGCATGGAGCAGTCACGTTCACCCAAATGAATAGCGTTGCCGTGGGAGTCGGCCATAACTTGAAATTCGATATGGCGTGGATCTTCTAAAAACTTTTCCATGTATACGGTTGGATTGCCGAAAGCGCTGCCAGCCTCTGCTTTGGTCATAGCGATGGCGTTAATTAATGCTGCTTCAGTATGAACGGTACGCATGCCTCTACCACCGCCCCCCCCAGCTGCCTTGATAATAACGGGATAGCCAATTTCTTTAGCCAATTTGAGATTTTTCTTATCATCATCGCCAAGTGGGTTGCCGTTTCCAGGCACGCAAGGAATACCGGCAGCCTGCATAGCCTTTTTTGCGGAAATTTTATCGCCCATCATGCGAATGGTTTCCGCCCTGGGGCCAATAAAAACGAAACCACTTTGTTTCACTTTTTCAGAAAAATCAGCATTTTCAGATAAAAAACCATAGCCCGGATGAATTGCTTCGGCATCGGTTACCTCAGCCGCACTGATAATCGCCGGTATGTTCAGATAGCTGTCAGCAGATGCCGCAGGGCCAATGCATACCGATTCGTCTGCTAATCGGACGTGCTTTAAATCCCGATCCGCTTCTGAATGAACGGCTACCACTTTTACACCAAGCTCTCTGCAAGCGCGCAAAATGCGCAGAGCAATTTCGCCTCGATTGGCGATAACTATTTTGTCGAACATGAGACCCCCGTTTACTGATGCTATTCGATGATGAATAACGGCTGGCCGTATTCAACGGGTTCCGCATTTTCAACCAGAATTTTACTAATCACGCCGCTTTTATCGGCTTCTATCTGATTGAGAATTTTCATGGCTTCGATGATGCACAAAGTGTCGCCGACTTTAACAGCCTGTCCAACTTCAACAAATGCTTTTGAACCGGGCGACGCTGAGCGATAAAAAGATCCGACCATAGGTGACTTCACTACATGCCCAGTAATTTTTGCTTCGACAGGAGCTGCTGCAGTGTTGACTACAGCAGCCGGTGCGCCCGCTGTGGGAGATGGTGCCGGCACATAAGAGACTGTTGCAGGCGCCGCCGAATAGCGATTAATGCGGATTGATTCCTCGCCCTCTTTTATTTCGAGTTCGGCAATATCGGATTCTTCGATAAGTTCGATGAGTTTTTTTATTTTTCTAATATCCATGGTTTATCGTCTCTCGGCTAATATTTGATGAGCGGCTTGTAAAGCCAATTCATACCCTGTTGCACCTAAACCGCAAATAACGCCTTTGGCAATATCTGAGAGATAGGAATGTTTTCTAAAGGGTTCACGCGCATGAACGTTTGATAAGTGAACTTCAATAAAGGGAATCTGAGTTGCCAGCAGTGCGTCTCTAATAGCAACGCTAGTATGAGTGAAAGCGGCGGGATTGATAATGATAAAATCATCACGATTTTTATAGGCCTCATGAATCAGTTCCACTATTTCATGTTCGGCATTATTTTGATAAAAACTCAGCTGGTGGTTGTTTTCACTAGCTTTTAGCTCAAGGATTTTCTTTATGTCGGCGAGGGTTTTATTCCCGTAATGGCCAGGTTCGCGAACCCCCAGTAAATTTAAGTTTGGGCCATTTAAAACGGTAATATTCGCCATCAGTTCTTTGCTTGAGGTGTATGCGCTAACAGCCTGTAATTCTACCGTTTTGTAGGGTTTTGTCCAGATATTCTATATTTCGCAAAATATAACAGCAAAATATTGATTTTTAGCAGAATTGGCATTTTTGCCTAAAAAACTACGCAATTTTAATAATCCTGGAGCAATCAGCATAAAAAGCAATGGTTGGTTCGCTAAAAACTACAGAAATACGGGCGTAGCCAATTTCTGAAAAAATACAAGTGCTTTATTCGTTTTATTTTCGTTGTTTAGCTTTGATCTAACTTTCAGATACACGAAACTCGCGTTAATTGTATTCGTTGTATCAGCAACTACAATTTTTGGCGAATAGTGGAGTTTTGATAAACAAGGCTATTCATTTTTTCCATTTTTCTCACTGGAGCGTATTATGAAAAAACTTGTTGTTTTGCTGGTTGCCTTATTTGCCGCCGCCAATGTGTCGGCAACGCCTGTCAACATAAACAGCGCGGATGCAAAGGCCATATCTGAGGCGTTGACAGGTATTGGTTTGAAAAAAGCTGAAGCTATCATCAAATATCGGACAGATAAAGGTCCATTTAAAACCGCGGCAGATTTGGCTAATGTATCAGGCATTGGTCCCAAAACCGTCGAAAAAAACAAAAAAGATATATTGCTGGCAGATTCAGAAGGCGGAGCGCCTAAAGCCGAGGAGCCTAAAGTAGAAAAGAAATAACATAACCAGTTATTATTTTGCTACTTGTGTTTGCAGGGTTTTCTTACAAGCCCTGCTTCATTGTTTTTTGAAAAGTCCCCACAATAAGCATCTTTAAGCAAACTGGAAAATGCACATATTTTCTAAAGTCGTTAAAATAGCGAGTTGATTTTGATTTCTGTTGCTGACAATAAAATCAACGAGATAAACTTAGAAACTAAGTGTTTTTAAGAGATAATGTGCTGCGCCCGCTTGTTCGACAAGCTTAGTATTTTAGATTGATGGGTTTTATGCCCTACTAAAATCGAGATATGATCTTGTTTCCTTCACAACCGATCTACAAATTATTGACCATGAAAGTTATCCAAACAGCAATTCCTGATGTGTTTATCCTTGAACCAGCCATTTTTGGTGATCAGCGTGGTTTTTTTTTGGAGAGTTACAATCAACAGACTTTTTTAAATTTGACTGGGGTAAATGCCTCATTTGTCCAAGATAACCATTCGCGATCTGGCAAAAACGTATTGAGAGGCTTGCACTACCAGATAAAACAGCCGCAAGGTAAGTTAGTGCGGGTAGCTTCTGGTGCGGTATTTGACGTGGCGGTGGATTTACGCAAATCTTCGCCGACCTTTGGCCGTTGGGTTGGTGTTGAGTTAACAGGCGAAAACCATCGGCAGTTTTGGGTTCCCGCTGGCTTTGCACATGGTTTTTTAGTGCTGTCGGAGCAGGCAGATTTTTTATACAAGACTACCGATTACTATGCGCCTGAATTTGAACGCTGCATTAGCTGGAACGATCCTGAAATCGGTATTGAATGGCCGATCGATATAGCGCCCAGTCTTTCTGCTAAAGATCAGCAAGGCCTATCCTTGAGCAAGGCCGAGGTATTTCCATGAAAATTTTGTTAACTGGTGGTACGGGGCAAGTGGGTTGGGAGTTAGCCAGAACACTATTGCCGTTGGGCGAGGTTGTCCTGATAAACCGTGCGCAAGCGGATCTTGCTGATCTTGATAGCTTGCGGCGCATAGTGCAAACGATTAAACCGGATGTGGTAATTAATCCAGCAGCCTATACCGCAGTGGATAAAGCAGAAACTGAACACGAGCTGGCGTTTTTAATTAATGCGCAAGCGCCGGGCATATTGGCTGAAGAGCTTGAGAAAATGGGTGGTTTGCTGATTCATTACTCGACTGATTATGTATTCGATGGCAGCAATCAAACTGTCTACACTGAAGCCGACAGCATAAATCCGATCAATGCTTATGGGAAAAGCAAATTGGCTGGTGAACGGGCTATTCAAACTACTGCATGCCAGCACTTAATTCTAAGAACCTCCTGGGTTTATGCAGCGAGAGGGCAAAATTTTTTAAAAACTATTTTACGTTTGGCTGCAGAGCGGGAGGAATTAAGCATTGTTGCCGATCAGATCGGCTCACCAACTTGGGCGCGCTTAATTGCTGAAACTACCGCTGCTATTTTGCGACAAACGCTGCTCGAAAGGCAGCAAGGTATTTTTCGATCGGATATTTATAATTTAACTTCGGCGGGTGAAACGTCCTGGCATGGATTTGCGCAAGCTATTGTTGCCATTGCCCATGAGCAAGGCAAGTTGCAGCAGAAAAACCCGCTCATTAAACCTATACCTGCAACCGCTTACCCTGTTCCGGCCAAACGCCCTAGTAATTCGCGTTTGTCCGTTGCCAAATTAGAAGATCATTTTGGTTTAAAGATGCCTGATTGGAAGAGTGCCTTGCAACTTTGTATGGAAGAATTGCTGTAACCGGAAGGCTTGTTATATATTCGGCAGCTCAACTAACGAAGATCAAAAGTAAACGGCACGAACAACTTTAAAAAGTCACCGATTCACTGCATTCATCTGGCTGTCGTTCGATTGGTGTCAGCCTCCTCCGCTTATTCGAACAGACAATCGGTCAAGTCGAGATGTTTGGCTTTGCCTGCGCCAGCATTATCCTCACGCCACGCATGGTAAGTTTGAAACGCCTTGTTAAAATCGGCATTCAAAAAATCGGTCGCCAAGCCTGCGCATTGATGGTAAAGATCTGAAAAATGCTTAGCTTCGCCAGACGAGCAGTGGCAAATTGAGTCCGATAAAAGCCGCATTATTGCAATCATTTGATACTCCCGAGAACCTTTTCTCGGGTTCTCGGCCACATCTTCGTTCTGCTTTGCCAGTGCCTGCAAAGCGGCATGCGCCACCTCAACTAACCCTACTAAAATGTCCGCCATTTCTCCCGATTTTATGGCTTTAAAGGTTTTGCTGCCAGCATCCATAAGCAACGCCTGCGCCAAAATAATATCCATGTCGGGAAGATGTGGGATTTCTCCTGCTGCAACGTTTCGGGTAGGTTGTGCAGCTTTTACCAAAACTAAATGGTTATGCATAAAATTCTCCTTTTCCATGACTTAATTGCAAAGCCAGAGCAGCTTTCATTTCGCAACTGCGCGTTGGACAAGATAAATCAATTATTTATCCAGCCTATTGTTAGCCTAAAGAATAATCTCGCTGATCTTCAATGCCTTCAGCGACAAAAAACTTTTTAAAATAAGGCATAAAGCTTACGGTGATGGGAATGCTGTAAAAGCAGTAGATTGCGGCTGCTTCCCCGGTGCTAACGCCTAATAGCCACTGCGGTATAAATAAGGTCATGATGGCCATAAATAAATGGTAGCTAGCAATTCTCCGGTTGTTTTTCCAGACAAAGCCGCTTAATGCCAACCCGAATAGCGAACCCCAGGTGATATATAAACCAAAAGCACTCTCAATGTTGTAACCAATATGGTATTTGCCCATAAACAGGCAGGAAACCAGATTGCCTATAAAATTGGGTGCTATGTTAAGAAGCTGCCATTCTTTGGGTAGAAAAGAACAGATCAAAAATGAAAAACTGAGGGTTGCACCAACCACAGTAGCTTTTTTTAAAGCGTTTTTGTCAGAGGAGTAAGTCGCCAATGCCGGCATAATGGCCAGAGCTTGCAGACAAATGTGGTAGGTAGATAATTCGCTCAAGAAGAAGTTGGTTCCATAGCCACATTGGTCGGCGACCGGATAAGCAAAATATTGGATAAGCTCCATTAAGGAGAAGTGGAAGATAGCATAAGCCCTGGCGAATCGAACCCAAAAAGATTCCTGTTTGTCCATAAAAGTGACTCCGGAAGCGGCTAATCCGATAACTCCCAGCCCAAGCGACATGTCAGCACTAAAACACATATTAATTTTCCATCAATTTAAATAGTAAAAATAATTAATATATAGGTTATGCCTGTGCATGACCTATACATTCAAGTAGCTCTCGATTATATCAACGGTTTGAACATCACTCCACGTTGAGTTCTTTACTCGGTTTTGTGCTTAAACTCACACAACGTTTCAATCACACAGCTCTGGCACCTTGGTTTTCGGGCAATACACGTATAACGACCATGCAGAATCAACAAGTGATGCGCAGCTTTTTTATGTCTTGCAGGTACATATTTGTCTAATTTGTATTCAACTTCCAGCACGTTTTTTCCGGGCGCAATGCCGGTGCGATTGGACACCCGGAAAATATGGGTATCGACGGCAATGGTTGGTTGTCCAAAAGCGGTATTAAGAATGACGTTGGCAGTTTTTCGACCCACTCCAGCCAACGCCTCCAGTGCTTCACGGGTGTTAGGAACTTGCCCGCCATGTTTATCCAGCAGTTGTTGGCAAAGCGTTATTATATTGGCGCCTTTGCTGTTAAATAAACCGATGGTTCTAATGTATTCTTTTAACCCATCCAAACCCAAGGCCAAAATAGCTTGTGGGCTGTTAGCGATCGGAAATAGTTTGGCCGTGGCTTTATTAACCCCTTTATCCGTGGCTTGCGCTGATAACACCACGGCAATGAGTAACTCAAATGGGGTGTTGTACTTTAACTCAGTTGTCGGTTCGTCGATGGTTTCAGCCAATCGATCAAAAATCGCCTGACGCTTTTGTTGATTCATTGGTTGTGGATCGATTTCATTTTGAGCAGAGCTGCTTTTTTCTGCTTTGCTCGTTCGGCTTTTTCGGCCTCTTCCTGCGCTAAGCGTAGATTACGGGCTTCATATCGCCGTTTAGCTAATAAGGCTTGGCTGGATTTCTGCTCAGTCGATTGCTGTACGGGTAGCTCCTGCATAACGATGCAATCTACCGGGCAAGCTGGTAAGCACAACTCGCAGCCGGTGCATTCCGAGGCAATGACTGTATGCATCATTTTAGCTGTGCCCAAAATGGCATCTACCGGACAGACAGCAAGGCATTTAACACAGCCTATGCAGTCTTGCTCGACGATAAAAGCCACTGCTCTGGGTTTGTGCTCACCGTATGTTGAGTTTAGTGGTTTTGCCGCGACACCTAATAAGTTTGCTAGCGCTTGAATGCCTTCTTCGCCACCAGGCGGACATTGATTTATATCCGCCTCGCCAGCAGCTATCGCCTCGGCGTAAGGGCGACAGCCTTTGTAGCCACACTTTCCGCATTGCGTTTGTGGCAAAACGGCATTGATCTGCTCGATCATGACTTGCAAATTTACTTAACTCGCATACCTGCAATAGCCCCGGCATCCGGGCTTAACACCCAAATATCTTTACCACCTGGGCCAGCTGCCAATACCATGCCTTCGGATAAACCAAAACGCATCTTCCTGGGCGCTAAATTAGCGATAACCAGCGTTAATTTGCCCTCTAAGTCTTCCGGCGCATACGCGGATTTAATGCCGGCAAAAATATTGCGGGTTTCATCGCCAATATCCACCGTCAGTTGCAACAGTTTTTCCGCGCCTTCGACATGATCGGCTTTGATGATTTTGGCTATACGCAAATCTAACTTGGCGAAATCATCAAATTCAATCGTCGGCGCAATTGGCTCGAACTTTCTCACTGCCGGTTTATCAATGGTTTTTTCCAGATTGTCTTTGGACGCTTCGATGATTGCAGCGATTTTATCGGATTCGACCCGTGTCATTAAAGGTTTGAATTCATTAATCCGATGATTGGTTAATGGCAATAAACCATTAGCCCATGCCTGTCTGGGTAAGTTTAAAAATTGTTCGGCCTCATCAGTTAAAGTCGGCAGTACCGGTTTTAAATACAGCGCCAGCACACGAAACAAGTTCAATCCCATGGAGCAGACTTCGTGCAATTCAGTGTCTTTGCCTTCTTCTTTGGCAATTAACCAAGGTTTTTTTTCATCGATATATTGGTTGGCTTTATCAGCCAAGGCCATGATTTCGCGCATGGCTTTGCCGTATTCCCGATTTTCATAAAATTCGGCGATGGTTTCGTTAGCGTTAATGAAATCCGTGTATAAGACCGGCTCGGAGCAGTGATTGGCCAAGACATGATCAAAACGTTTAGCGATAAAGCCGCTGCAACGGCTGGCGATATTGACCACTTTGCCGACTAAATCTGAATTCACGCGTTGGCTGAAATCATCGAAATTCAAGTCTATGTCATCGACACCAGCACTGAGCTTGGCGGCAAAATAATAGCGTAAGTATTCCGGGTTTAAATGATCCAGATAAGTTCTAGCTTTAATGAAAGTGCCGCGCGATTTGGACATTTTTTCACCGTTGACGGTTAAAAAACCGTGCGCAAAAATAGCGCTTGGCGTTCGAAAATGCGCGCCGCTCAGCATAGCCGGCCAAAACAAGGCGTGGAAATAAATAATATCTTTGCCAATGAAATGATAGAGCTCAGCAGTGCTGTCTTTGGCCCAAAACTCATTAAAATCAAGACCTCTTTTGTCGCATAGATTTTTAAAACTGGCCATATATCCAATGGGGGCGTCCAGCCACACATAAAAATACTTGCCCGGCGCATCAGGAATTTCAAAACCGAAATATGGGGCGTCGCGGCTGATGTCCCATTGCTGCAAACCTCCATTCAGCCATTCCGCTAATTTATTGCTGACTTCATCTTGTAAATGTCCGGCATTAGTCCAAGCTCGGAGCATGTCGCTGAAATTGGCCAGATCAAAAAAATAATGCACGGAATCTTTTTCAATGGGTTTTTCGCCGGAAATAGCCGAAACCGCGTTTTTTAATTCCGTAGGTGAGTACGTAGCACCACACACCTCACAACCATCGCCATACTGCTCAGTGGCGCCACATTTGGGACAATCGCCTTTAATAAAGCGATCCGGCAAAAACATGTTTTTAACCGGGTCGTATGCTTGAGTGATGCTACGAGAACTAATATGCCCGGCATCGCGCAAGCGTTCGTAGATTAACGAGGAATAAATTTTATTTTCGTCGGAATGGGTGCTGTGATAATTATCGAAAGCCACACCAAAGTCTGCAAAGTCTTTGGTGTGCTCAACAGCAACCTGAGCAATTAGTTGCTCAGGACTAATGCCTTCACGGTCTGCTTTGAGCATGATCGGCGTGCCGTGCGTGTCATCCGCACAAACAAAGTAGCATTCATGACCGCGTTGTTTTTGAAAACGTACCCAAATATCGGTTTGAATGTACTCCACCAAATGGCCTAGATGAATCGGGCCATTGGCGTAGGGTAAGGCGCTGGTAACTAGAATTTTTCTCGCAGACATGAGGTAAAAATCAAAAAACTTTAAAAAAGGAATGGTGCATTATTGCATAAAACCAAATGGGCTTCAGTATTGGTCCGTACTTACAAACTGATTGGTATGGGTTATTTGCCAGTTCACCAGCCCTGTAAAGAATAGTGCTAGAATTGCCCGATTATTTTGTAGCCATCTTAGCGAGGACTTATGACCGCTCCGCAAGCACTTTATGAATCAGCACTTACTTCTTTAAAACTCCGAGCTCGTGGCAAAGTCCGCGATATTTATGACATTGATGACCAGCACATGCTGATTGTTACGACTGACCGTTTGTCGGCGTTTGATGTCATTCTGCCAGATCCGATTCCCGGCAAAGGGCGAGTATTAACCAACGTGTCTAATTTTTGGTTTAACAAATTACAGCACGTTATTCCCAATCATTTGTCTGATATACCTCTGCCAAAAGTTCTTCCCGATGCCGCTGAGCGCGCACAGGTTGAAGGGAGGGCCATTGTAGTTAAGGTGTTAAAACCATTGCCGGTAGAAGCCATCGTGCGTGGTTATTTGATTGGTTCCGGCTGGAATGATTATCAAAAAACCGGTGCAGTCTGTGGCATTGAGCTGCCACCAGGATTGCAACAAGCCCAACAATTGCCCGATGCAATTTACACTCCATCTACAAAAGCGGCATTCGACCAGCATGATGAAAATGTTACTTTCGCAGCGACCGTTGATTTAATGGGACAAGAACTAGCAGAAAAAGTCCGCGATGCCAGTTTGCGTCTATATAAGGAAGCGGCGGCTTACGCCAAAGAGCGCGGCATTATTATTGCTGATACCAAATTTGAATTTGGTTTGGATGCTGCAGGTACTTTGTATTTGATTGACGAAGCATTAACGCCCGATTCGTCAAGGTTCTGGCCCACTGATCAATACCAGGTTGGCATTAGTCCACCCAGTTTTGATAAACAGTATGTGCGCGATTATCTGGAAACTCTGGATTGGGATAAAACGGCACCTGGACCTAAATTACCCGCTGAAGTCGCTGAATACTGTGCAGCTAAATACCATGAGGCTGAACTGAGGTTGACACAGAGCTAAACGAATTTACTGTGGACTCTCAACTTTTAACTTACCAGCCCATTTGTTACTTATAGTGCGGGAGGTATTCACAATACTCACTCGAACGGAATGCTTTTCAAAAAACACAAAAGAAGTCGCGGCCGCGCAATAAATGCGGTTATAGAATTGCCCGTTGAGTAGGAATCAGCAGCCAAAAGCAAGTACCGCCGCCTTTACGTGATTTAAGAGCTACTTGCCAGCCATGTGTTTCGGCGAGTTGCCGGGTGATAGCCAGTCCTAAACCACTCCCGCCTGTCGCGCGATTGCGGGAGGATTCGATCCGATAGAAGGGACGAAACACTGTTTCTGCTAATTCTGGTGGAATACCTGGGCCATGATCACGCACACCGATGAAAATTCTGCCCCTCATCCGTTTTCGTACCACCTGGATTTCACTTTCGCCACCATAACGCAAAGCATTATCCAGTAAATTGCTGATACAGCGCCGCAAAGAAATGGGTGCGACTGCGACTACACAAGAGGGGGCGCGCATAGGTTTTAGCTGTAATCGCCCTGGAGCTTGTGCTTCCGCAGCCTCCATTATGTCGATAAGCAACGCATCAATATCTGTTTTTTCGGCTTTTTCACGTTCCTGGGCGCGGGCCAAGTCCAATTGAGCACCAATAAGTCTGTCCATTTCTGCAATATCGCGCTCTATACGGCTCAGTAGTGGCGAAGTGTGATCCTCAGTCAGGAGTCCTAATGCCATTTTCATTCGTGCTAGAGGACTACGCAAATCGTGCGAAATACCTGCTAGCAATGTAGTTTGGTTCTCGCGCCGAGATTGAAGTTGGCGAGATGTTTCGTTGAATATGTGTGCCAAATCCGCTAATTCGGCAGCGCCGGTTTCAGGTAGTTGCAGTGCTTGCCCATCTGTACCAATCTGCCGTGCAGCGACCGCCAGTCGGGCTATTGGAGTCGCTACCCTTCGAGCTAGTAACCATGAAAGGATCACAGTTGCCAGAAATCCGGCCACTACAATCCAGGCAAGGGCTCTAGTAGGGTGTGGTGGAATTCTGCTCTTGGAAAACTCAAACCGCAGCCGCTTCTGCCCTTGGGTAAATTCAATCTGAAAATTTTCTTGGTTGTCTTCCGAAACCCGAAGTTGCTGATAGGGGTAGAGTCGATTGTTTAATGCAGCGTGTAAGAGTCGAATGTAGGGGTAGGATATGTCCGTTTCGGACAGTGGAGATGCTGATTCGATCAGGGTAATGCTATGGGTTTTCTTTAAATCAACCTGGAAAGCGTTGTGTCGATCTGGTGGTATTTCATCCCATACCCGAGCTGACAACACCAAAAAGTCGGCAAGATCGTTTGCTGAACGATTTCCGAGTGGTAATACCAAGTTAACAAAAATCGCCACACCAGTGGCTAGCTGAAAAAATAAAAGTCCTGCCGCCACGGTAATTACCGTGCGACGAAATAAGGACGGCCGCTTTTTCACTAGGCTTCCTCACCGCGTGGAGTGAATAAGTAACCTTCACCCCAGACGGTCCGCAGATAGATAGGGGAATTGGGTTTGGGTTCAATCTTACGACGCAGGCGAGTGACGCGGACATCAATGCTGCGATCAAAAGGCGACCGCTCATATCCCTTAAGTAGGCTGATTAAATGGTCGCGCGACAGTATTTGATTGGCGTGTTCCAGCAAAACCCGAAGCAGGTTGAATTCGCCGAACGTCAAAGGAATCTCAGTATCGTCACGATTCAACACATGGGTGTTAAGATGCATGGTGAATGCCCCGAAAGTCAATATCTGCGACTCGGTTGCCACATTAGTTTCAACGCTGCGACGCAAAACCGCACGAACACGAGCCAATAATTCACGCGGACCGAATGGTTTGGCTAGATAATCGTCTGCTCCCATTTCCAAACCTACTATTCTGTCCACTTCATCGCCCCGTGCGGAGATAATAATCACTGGTGGCCCATGATGCTCTCGCAACCATCGTAATAAACTCAAGCCGTCTTCCCCAGGTAACATCAGGTCCAAAACGACTAAATCCATGGTGTGCTGACCAAGTTCGGTTCTCATCGCCTCTCCATCCCCCGCCACTTCAACGAGGTAACCATTCGTGCTGAGATAGTCCGATACTAACTCTCGGAGATCCGTATCGTCGTCAACGACAAGAATGCGCTGTTTGTTTACTGATCTACTCATTTGGTCCGCCTTATTATTATTGTAGACCACGAGGCATGCCCGGAGCCCGTTGTAACAATTTGAAACAACTTGTTACATTTGTGAAAACCGTAGGAAACATTCTAGCGGTAGTATATTGGCTAATCCTAGTAGAGAGCATGAAGCCATGAAAAATAAAATCTTCGGAATGAATGTCTGTATAAATAAAGTAGGCCTGGCCAAGATTTGGTTGCCCGTTGCGTTAGGTTTAGCTTCAGTGAATGCTGTTGCGAGCGAAGTTGATAACCGCCAAATCCTAGATCTTACCGAATCCCAACGTCACTATGTATTGACGGAAATGCGTGACTTGTTGGCTGGGACACAAAATATTTTGGCTGCTCTTGCCAAAAATGATATGGCGGCGGTTGCTGAGCATGCACGGGCATTAGGGTTTGATATGAAACACAAAGCAGAAAATCCTTTGCATCATGTATTACCAAAAGAGTTTATGCAGATTGGTATGCCGATGCACAAAGAGTTTGATGTGATAGCCGCAGATGCAGCAGCCTTAAAAGACCCAAAGCACACGTTGCAACAACTCAGCGCCACAATGGGGAAATGTATTGCTTGTCACGCTACTTACCAAGTTCAGGTGACGGCAATGAAGCACTAGAAGCTGGTAGTAGAAGTCGATGAAGGATCAACCAACATTATAGGAGAGCTCAACGAGGGAACCGAATACGTCTAACTGCTTTGGGATGAGATTTTGACGTGAATCCACTGTAGTAAAGATGAATGAGGTACGCTGAAAATGTCTAAAGTAACCGATTTGCAACGCCGTAAATTATTGAAATACGCAGCCGTCAGTATTGCCGGTGCTGCCACCTATCCTGTCTGGGCTCAAGTGGGCGGATTTGTGAGAGTCAACCAGCCATCCCCCAGCTTTCATGCGGATGTTGAGATTGAGCTGACGGCAAACGTGCTGGATGTTGCTATCTTTCAAGGCGAAAAAACCCGTGTTTGGAAAGTTAACGGCAAAGTGCTGAAAGGTTCTGCTGACGTGCTTAATAATAATGACGGAACCTATCTGGCACCTACCTTGCGCTTTAAGAAAGGGCAAAAAGTCAGGATTATTCTCAATAATAATCTGCCTGCACAATCCATTTTGCATTGGCATGGACTGCATGTGCCTGCAAACATGGACGGAAATCCGATGTACGCGGTCAATCAAGGCGAAACGTATATCTACGAGTTTGAAATTCTCAATCGTGCTGGAACCTATTGGTATCATGCTCACACTCATAGCGTTACTGCGCGACAAGTCTATTCGGGACTGGCCGGTTTGTTCATCGTCAGTGATGATCAAGAACAGGTACTGAACTTGCCGCATGGCGACTACGACCTGCCGCTAGTCATCCAAGACCGCAGCTTTGATGGACATAACCAACTTGTTTATTCGGCTAACATGATGCAACGCATGCAGGGCTTTTTGGGTGAACGAATTATGGTTAACGGTCGACCGGATTTTGTCTTGCCGGTGGCGACGCGCGCTTACCGGCTGCGACTGCTGAATGGTTCCAACTCCCGTATTTATAAACTCGCTTGGGAAGACGACACTCCCATTACCGTAATTGGCGTTGACGGCGGTTTATTGGAACGGCCTGAGCAACATGGTTTTGTCATGTTGGCTCCTGGGGAACGGTTGGAGATCTGGATGGATTTTGCGGGCCGAGCTGTCGATACCGAGCTGACTTTGCGTAGCACTTCGTTTTCCACAGCCATGCATGGCGGCGGAATGGGTATGATGGGCGGAGGAATGGGCATGCAAGGAGGCGGCATGGGTGGACGTGGACGGAGAGGTATGATGGGTGGTGGCATGATGTCTGTCAATCCGCTGCCCTCCGGATCTGACTTTCCCATTTTAAAATTTCGGATCTCCAGAAAAGAGCAAGGCCAAGATACCTTGCCTAAAACATTAACCACCATTAATGCATTGAGCGTAAAAGATGCGCAAAACGCTGCGAATCCTAGGACTATCACCTTATCCATGCAACGCATGTCTGCCTTGCTTAATGGCCGGTCCTACAAAATGAACGACATACAACCCGATGAGATTATTCCGGTTAACACACTTCAATTAATTGAGTTCGACAATGGTTTTAGTGCCGGTATGCATGGCATGATGATGGATATGCCTCATCCGATGCATCTGCACGGTGAGCAGTTTCAAATCGTAAAGCGTGAGGTGAGTTCAGGGTCGCAAGATAGTTATCGGACGGTGTCGGCCGGTTTAATGAATAGCGGTTGGAAAGATGTGGTATTGGTAATGCCGGGTGAAAAAGTCACTATTCTTAAACCCTTTAACGATTTCAAGGGCATGTTTATGTATCACTGTCACAATCTTGAACATGAGGATATGGGCATGATGCGTGACTTGTTAGTGAAGTAGATTTTTTACCGAACAAGTCGGCAACAAACGCACCAACTTAAACTGAGATTACAGTATGCGAAAAAAATTATTTAACATTATTCCAATCTGGCCATTACTGATGGTACCGGGTTTGAGCCATGCTGCCACCGAATTACCGCCGGCGGCCAAAGTTGAAAGCGGCGTAGTGGAAGAAGTCTGCTCAGACTTTACTGACCCCGCCTGGCGTAAAGAACAAGAGATTGACGGTGTCAAAATACAAGCCTCCCAACTGTGTAACCCGGATAATCCCGCCGACATTGCCGCCTTCGTAAAAGGCACCAACGGCATCTCCATGGATACGCTGATGCAGACCCAATTGGCTGCCGATGCCATTACCCTGTCCGATGACATGGACGGTGACGGCGATCCAGACAAAATTGTTATTAAACTGGAAGTCGTGGAGCTGAATGGTCGTTCGCCCGATACCAAAGACCCCATTACCACCTTTGATATCGCCCCCGGCATCCAGCCCACTTTTTGGGTGTATGCTCCCAAAACCCGGGACATGTCCACACTCAGCTTGTACGAATCCATTGCCAACCCGTTATTGCGTGTGCCATCGCCCACCATCCGCGTTGAACAAGACGATGTAGTGTGGATAGTCCTGGAAAATACCCATTATTTGCCCCACTCCATCCACTTACACGGGGTTGATCACCCTTTTATGGATCACGGTGGCGGTGGTAATGACGGCGTTGGCCAAACCAGCAACATGGACACCATGCCTGGAGACAGTAAGACCTACGTCATCAAACCGCGACAACCCGGCACCATGTACTACCACTGCCATGTACAGCCACATACCCACATCCCCATGGGACTACAAGGCATGTTTGTCGTTGAAGAAAACCGACCCAACAACTGGCCGCAAACCCTGAACGTCGGCGCCGGACAAGTGCGCCACCCCTCCGTTGCCGTCCTGGAAAAATACGCTCGGGAATACGATTTGCACTATGAATCAGCCGACAAAGAACTCCATGAAGTGGTCGCCAGATCCGCTAACGACCCGCGGCTGATCGCCAAACACATGAACATGGAATACGACACCACCGACGCGACGGACGACTACTTTATGCTCAATGGTCGAGCATTCCCGTATACCTTGCGGGAGTCTCTGATTCACATGGAAGAAAATCAAAAAGTCAAACTACGCATATTAAATGGTCATACCGAAGCATTTGCCATGCATATTCACGGGCACAAACCCATAGCGACCCATTACGACGGCGTTGATAACGGCCCGGGTTCCTACATCCAACGCGATGTACACGGCATGGTGCCAGCCCAGCGACTCGACCTAGAGTTAAGCGGCGTGGATGACGGCTTAAACAGCTTTGGTCAGGGTATCTGGATGTTTCATGACCATGTGGAAAAATCCTTTACTACCAACGGCGTGGGCGAAGGCGGTGATATTAGCTTGGTCGTTTATAAAGGGTTTCTGGATGACAAAGGCATTCCGCAATCCCATGGAATGAGTCTTGCCCAGTACTTTACTAAAGAGTTCTGGAATCGCAAGCAACCTGTCTGGCAAGACTATGATGCCTGGAAAAGTCTGGGCTTACCTGACCTGGATGCACCGACCACGCCCGTAAAAGTCGCTGTGCAAGCGGCGCCGGTCAATCCTGCGACCAACGGACTTGCCGCCACTAAAGAATCAGGTAGTTCAGTTATTGGCCGTCTATTCAACGGTTTGCTACTGGGCTTAATCAGCTATGTGATTGTGATCAAGCGCCGTGAGCTGATGGAGTGGGGCAAAAAAGTATTTGCAATCGTTAGTGCAAAAGTTGCTAAAAAATAAATGATGGGTGGATGGTTAGACTTATTGACCATTCGACATAGTATTCATAATCAATGGAGAACAAGGGGGCTTTCGTAAAGAACATTTACATTTTTTATAACAATAATTTTTTTAAACGGGAAGGAAAAATGAACACTACATGCATTTTAAAAAGAGGAACTCTGTTGGTTTTGGGCTTGTTGTTTTCAGCGACGCTCTGGGCACACGGAGGAGCGGCGGGTACAGACACAGACCAATGTAAATTTGAGCTGGAGCCGGGCCACTGGATTCATTATACCGCCTACCAACCCAAAGCCTACCCGGCCGAAGAATTCTGCGGCAACATCCCGGGTACCGACTCAATCATCCAGCTGGTATTCGATTACCAAGACATGAAATACAGAAACAACTCTGTTGAATTTGAAGTCACCAAAGAACCAGAAGGCACCCGTGTGTTTTTTGAACCCGCAAAGAAGCACAAATCCGGCACCGTCATGCTGAGCCTCCCTAATGGTGTGCCAGAACCCGGCAAATACCTCATCCATATTACCTTAGTGCCCGATCAAGGCGAAAGACTGGATGCGCACATGGGCTTTAAAGCCGGTGGTGGCGAACAAGTTAGCAAAAACAGTATCTTACTGTATCTGTTCTTGGCGCTGTCCGGATTATATGTCGTGTATCTATCCCATGCAGGCTTCAAACGTATGGTAGATGACGCCATCGCAAAAATTAAAAGCTAATCAACCGATCAATTGCTAGCCAGATTGATCCGAGGTGCTATGGCTATTCTGCAACAACTTAAAACAAACCCTAGCACCTCACTATCAAACACAACGAGGAAACAAGTCATGCTGAAGTTAGTCGCGTTTGGAGCCCTGTTCGCGCTCACGTCCACCTCCGTCAGCGCCGTGGAATACGAAGATCATGACGGCATGCTCATGAATCATGGCGATGGGCACCTCATGGACATGGGCGGCGGCATGGTCATGGGACAAAATGCAGATACCCTGCCTGCCGGCTGCGACAGCATCTCAGAGACCAAAGAAATCACCGTTCATGCCGGCCACAAATACTCCGAAAAATTCCCTGGCCGAATGTTTGCCTTCGATACTCAAGAAATGCAGTTTAAACCCTGCACCAAATTGACCGTACACTTTGTCAACGAAGACCATATCCGTCATCAGTGGATGATGCATGGCCTACCCAAAAACCTGTACAACAAAGGCATGTTTCACCTAGAAATTTCAGGCCCCGCAAAAATATCCGGCACCCTGATACTCCCGCCCGGCGACAAAACCTACCTGGTGCATTGCGACATAGCCCAGCACATGGAAAAAGGCATGAAAGCCCAGCTCAAGGTGGGTAAAGGCGACGGCGACTTACCGAGCATCCCCGGCCTTACCGCCAATGCGATCTCAGACGATTACAAAGCGACATTGCCGGAATTACTGGCCGCAGCGGAAAAAACGGCCGCTGAGCTGGCATTGCAACCGATAGTCACCGCCCCACCTGCACCGGCAACTGTCACACCGGCTGTTGCCGAGGAGCCGGCTTTTTCTGGAGTGACCGTCATCGGACTAGCCGCCGGCTTGTTACTAGCGCCGTTCTTGGCCAGAAAGTTTAAGGGCATGCGTGCGTCGGAAGTGGTTGCCACGCTAATTGATTTATTAAAGACAGGAATTGGGTTTTCTGTAAAACTATTGACTGGTTTAATTAAACGAGTTTTTTATAGTAAAAACAGAGTATTACCTGAAAGCTAAATTCAGCAATTGTTATCGGCTTACAAAGGAGATTTATTATGAGCCAGCGCACGATTTCATTTCCCATTAATGGCATGCACTGTGCGGGTTGCGAGGCCGTTATCGAGACAGCTGTGCAGGAATTGCCAGGAGTTAGCACGGTTAAAGCCGATCATGTAGCAAAAAAGGTGCAGGTTTGTTTTGATGACTCACTGATATTGCCGTCGAAAATACTTACTCTTATAGAAAGTAAAGGTTACGGCTATGGGGCTGAAGCCGACAGGGTTTTATGGGGCGCACAATTAAAACGAATTAGCATATTTTTGTTGTTACTGGTTTTGGTGGGCGGGCTCGCTCTGTGGGGTAAAAGTCTGATGCCAGGATTAATGAAGCAATTCGATGCCCGTTTGGGTTATGGAGTCATTTTCGCAGTAGGATTTTTGACTGGGTTCCATTGTATTGGTATGTGTGGTGGTTTTGTAATGAATTATACCCGTGATATTCAAGGCCGAGGGCGACGTCCGGTATTTCTTGCACATTTATCCTATGCGCTAGGCAAAAACATCTCTTATGCTTTACTCGGTGCGGCTTTCGGTGCTTTGGGTGCTGTTCTCACGATAACACCCCATATGCGCGGTGTTGCCGCACTGGTTGCCGGTATTTTTTTAGTGTTGTTTGGGTTGAATATGCTCAGGCTTTTTCCCAAATTTCGCTTGCCCTCTTTGCGTTCTAAGTCTGGAACTGTTACTCAACAAATCTATCGCGATCTCAAGCCCAGGAGAGAGCCATTTAGAATCGGCTTTTTTAGCGGATTCTTACTCGGCTGTGGCCCGCTACAAGCTATGTACATTATGGCACTCGGCGTTGCCGATCCACTTCAGGGGGCTTTGTTGCTGTTATGTTTTGGTACCGGAACCCTTATTCCTTTATTAACCTTTGGTGTTTTCGCTAGCGCATTGAGCGCCAAAATGCAAAATCAGCTACTGGTTGTATCCGGGATTCTGGTTATTTTGATGGGATTGATGATGACTGATCGCGGGCTTAAGATAACCCAGTCTGGTTATCACTTCACGGCAATTGTAGAACGATTTTCGTCGCCGAGCGGCGAGCATTCCATCAAAATGAAATGATTGACCTGCTATATAGCAGGACTAATTGTGTCCGCGGGGTCGGTCATGAAGCCGTCACCCCAAATAGTAGGGAACACTTCTTAAATTAAACCATTCTCGGCAAAAGAATATGGCAGGCCATCGCCGATAATAAAGTGATCCAATACCCTAATGTCAAAAAGCGCCAACGCTTGTTTGAGTTTTTCGGTGATTAATTTATCCGATTGACTGGGTTGAGCAATACCGGAAGGATGATTGTGCGCGAAGATGACTGCTGCCGCATTATGATGTAAGGCTTGTTTGGCTACCTCCCGTGGGTAAACGCTGGCGCCGTCTATGGTGCCACGAAATAATTCATCTAGTTTGATTACCCGGTGTTGGTTATCCAAAAACAGGCAAGCGAATACTTCAAAATTATAGCCGCGTAATTGAGCGCTCAAATAAGCTCGAGTAATCTCGGGGCTAGTTAAAGCGTCACCGCGTTGCAAAATTTCTTTAAAATGCCGTCTGGCCATTTCCAGGACTGCTTGGAGCTGGGTATATTTGGCTTCACCTAGGCCGTTGCCCAAACAAAACTGTTTGCAGTCGGCATCTAATAAGGCCTTCAAAGAACCAAAAGTATCGAGTAGCTCACGGGCTAAATCCACGGCGGATTTACCGGGTGTGCCGGTGCGTAGAAATATTGCCAGTAATTCTGCATCGGTCAATGCAGATGATCCCCGTTGCAGTAATTTTTCTCTGGGTCTATCCTCTGCTGGCCAGTCTTTTATCGCCATAGTGTGCTCCTGCTTTAAGAAAAATTAAGCATAGAAGAATTACTCTATACTTGCCATAATACTTCTTTTATTAATACCGGCTTAAAATGACGATCTGATGCGTATTTTATTGGCAATTAGCGGCGGAATTGCTGCCTATAAGTCTGCGGAGTTGGTTAGATTGTTGAGAAAACAAGGTGCTGAAGTACGCGTGGTAATGACAGATGCCGCTACACAATTTATTAGGCCGCTAACCTTTCAAGCCTTATCCGGAAACCCAGTATCGATTAAATTGCTGGATAGCGATGAAGAAAATGCCATGGGCCATATTAATCTGGCGCGTTGGGCAGATATGCTGATTATTGCTCCTGCGACAGCTAACGTAATTGCTAAGTGTAGCCTAGGTTTGGCGGACGATTTACTCACAACAATCTATTTGGCGGCTGAATGTCCAGTGTATATGGCTCCTGCCATGAATCAGGCGATGTGGCATAAGCCAGTTACCCAAGAAAATATTCAAGCTCTTAAACGGCACGGCGTAGTAATGATTGGTCCAGAACCTGGCGAGCAAGCCTGCGGCGAAACCGGCTTGGGGCGGATGTCTGAACCGGCAGCCATTTGCGCGCAACTGTTTCGAGTTACTTCGCCGCAACTCCTATCAGGCAAAAAAATATTAATCACAGCAGGCCCCACATGTGAGCCACTGGACCCGGTGCGTTACATTACCAATCGTAGTTCCGGGAAAATGGGCTATGCCTTAGCCAAAGCGGCAGCAAAAGCAGGTGCGCAAGTGACACTGGTTTCTGGCCCAGTTGCGCTGGAAGTGCCTGCTGACGTTGAGATAATTCCTGTGGAAACTGCTGCGCAAATGTATGCGGCCGTGATGTCAATCGTTAATCGACAGGATATTTACATTGGTGCGGCGGCGGTTGCTGATTACACGCCCACGGTCATACAATCCGAAAAAATAAAAAAACAAGCAGAAGAAACACAGCTGGTCTTACAAAAAACCAAAGATATTTTAGGTGCTGTTGCCCTGCTCAATCAGCCTCCTTTTACGGTTGGTTTTGCTGCAGAGACCCACGACCTTGAGCGTTACGCTCAAGATAAATTAGCCCGAAAAAAACTGGATATGATTGCTGCCAATTGGGTAGGCCGCGAACAAGGCGGCTTTGACAGTGAACAAAATGCCTTACAGGTTTATTGGCGTAACGGCCAAGAAAATTTGGCAATGATGGACAAAAATCAACTAGCTGAGCGGTTAATCAGCTTAATTGCAGAGAGATTTAATGAAAAAAGTACAACTTAAAATTCTGGATACCCGTTTAGGCAAGGACATTCCTTTACCGGACTATGCTACGTCGGGTTCTGCCGGCCTGGATTTACGTGCTTGTTTGGAAAAGGATATTGAGTTGAAGCCCGGAGATACCACTTTGATTCCCACCGGTTTAGCCATCCATATCGATGATAATCATCTTGCCGCTGTAATATTGCCGCGTTCAGGCTTAGGCCATAAACATGGCATCGTGTTGGGCAATCTGGTTGGGTTAATTGATTCAGACTATCAGGGCCAGGTTTTTGTGTCCTGCTGGAATCGCGGCAATAGCACTTTTACTGTCACGGTCGGCGAGCGAATCGCGCAAATGGTTTTTGTGCCGGTCTTACAAGTTGCTTTTAAACAAGTTGATGAATTTACGGAAAGCTCCCGTGGCAGCGGTGGCTTTGGTCATACAGGCCGGCAATAATACACAATTAGAGGTATAAGATGATTCGCATATTCTCTTTTTTAGCCGCAGTGGTTGTATTGCTGACCTTATTTGTTGGCATTGGCGTGCTATTGCTTTGCCAAAACGGTGTGACTCAATCCAGACACAATGCGTCTGAAGCAATAGCGCAAGGCATTGCTGTCACTATTTCTGGACAAATTGATTTGTTTGGGAGAACTCTGGATAAAATGGCGCAAGACCCCGAAGTGATCGCCGCGGTTATCAATAAAGACAGCACGCAGCTATCAGCACAGGCTTCAAAACTGGAAAAACATTTCCCCGATGCGTTAAAAATTAGATTGCTACTGCCAGGCGTCAGTGATGTCGACAAAAATGATACGCCGCGTATGGGCTTTGCCGATTTGGATATGGTAAAGCAATCTTTTAGCAGTAAACAAGCACCCAGTATTCAAGGTGATGACGGTCCTGACAGACATTTGGCCATGACCCAGCAGATTATGCAGAATGATAAAGTGGTTGGCGTAATTCTGGCGAGTTTAAATTACAATTTTATTAATGCCATCATCAAAAATGCCAACATTAAAGACAGTTATCTTGAAGTAAAACAGGATAAATTAGTACTAGCGTCTATAGGAAATGACACAGAAAAAGCCGAGCAAAATAATGCCCAGCTGAATATTGCAGGTAGCAACTGGGTGTTACAGTATTGGTATCAGGGAGGGGCCGGCTTTGTTAATGGTATTCTGATTAGCAGCTTTATTGTAATCCCGGTTCTGCTAACGCTACTAGCGCTGTATGCGGGTCATCGCAAGCTTTCACTGTTATTGTCACAAGATTTAAGTACCATTCTGAAGGCCTTTAAAGACTTGATGAACCATAAGCCGCAAACCAATTACCCCATCAACTTAACCGAAATGAACGACATTATCCCAACATTACTTCAGTTTAAACGAGTCACTGGCGCTGGCGACGTTAGTGCTCCGGAAAATGAGGACTTTGAATTGAAGGGTTTTTTTGGCGAATCAGATGATGAAGTTGCTGAAAAAGTCATTAATGATGATGTGCTCGCTATTTACAATGCAAAGCCTGATGTTCCGGTTGACACGACTGAAAAAGAAATTGATGGTTTTTCAAGTATTTTTAAAGCCTACGATATTCGCGGCATTGTTAACGAAACGCTGACAGAGCAAGTCGTTCACGATATAGGTCGTGCTTTAGGTACCTTAGCTGCAAACGCTGGCTGTAATACTGTGGTTGTGGGCAGAGATGGCAGAATATCAAGCCCATTGTTTGCCGATGCGCTGGCTAAAGGCATTATAACGACCGGTTGTGACGTGATGGATATTGGCATGATACCAACGCCAGTACTCTATTTTGTTACCCAGCATATCGAAGGCCGCTCTGGCATCATGATTACCGGTAGCCATAATCCGGCTGAGTACAATGGCTTAAAAATGGTGATTAACGGCGAAACGCTTGCCGGAGAAAAAATCCAGCAACTTAAGCAGATGATTGAAAAGCAGTTATACACAGTCTCAGAGGTTGGGGAAATTAAACGGAATAACCACTACATTGATGAATATATCGGCATGATAAGCGAAGATATTCATCTGTC
This sequence comes from Methylococcales bacterium, assembly GCA_965247565.1. GTDB lineage: Bacteria > Pseudomonadota > Gammaproteobacteria > Methylococcales > Methylomonadaceae > CBDFHF01. The sequence continues at coordinate 1,197,177 of CBDFHF010000003.1, forward strand.
GAAATCGATGAAGGTTGTTATAGATTCCGGCAACGGCGTTACCGGTGAGCTAGGCCCTGTTTTGTTGAGGGCTTTGGGCTGTGAAGTGATTGAGTTACACACTGAAATAGATGGTAATTTTCCTAATCATCACCCCGATCCCAGTGATCCCGAAAATATGAATGACTTAATCGGTGCGGTTAAGTTTTATCAGGCTGATCTGGGTGTTGCTTTTGATGGTGACGGGGATCGTTTAGGCGTAGTTGATAATCGTGGCAAAATAATTTGGGCTGATCGGCAAATGATGATCTTTGCCAAGGATGTGCTGGCGGGTAAACCCGGATCGGAAATTATTTACGATGTTAAATGTTCTCGCCATTTGGCCGCGCAAATTACCAAGTATGGCGGCAGAGCGACTATGTGGAAAACTGGTCATTCCTTTATGAAAGCAAAACTCAAGGAAACTGGCGCAAAATTGGCTGGCGAAATGAGTGGACATATTTTCTTTAATGATCGTTGGTTTGGTTTTGACGATGCTCTGTACTCGGCAGCGCGATTAATCGAAATACTGGCTAGAGATCCGCGGAGTAGTGCGGATGTTTTTGCTGATTTTCCGGATAGTATTAGCACTCCTGAGTTGACGATTAAGCTAAACGAAGGTGCAAACTTTACTTTTATTGATGCGCTATCATTAGCTGCCGATTTTGATGACGGCAAAATTACCACCATTGATGGCGTGCGCGTCGACTTTGCTGATGGTTGGGGCTTGGTTAGAGCTTCTAATACCACCCCGTCTCTGGTTGTCCGGTTTGAAGCAGATACACAAGAAGCAATGGTCAGAATCCAAAATCAATTCAAGAGCCTGATGACAAAAATTAAACCCGATATCGCGTTACCTTTTTAACAACGGAAATCCAAAAATGATCCAAAAAAATACCGCTCACCATATTGCCGGCATATTGATTGAAGCTTTGCCCTATATTCAGCGCTTTAAGGGTAAAACCGTGGTGGTTAAATTTGGTGGAAATGCCATGGTAGATGAGGAGCTAAAGCACAGCTTCGCCAGAGATATTGTGTTAATGAAGCTGGTTGGTTTAAATCCTATTGTTATTCACGGAGGTGGTCCGCAAATTGGTCAATTGCTAACCCGGCTTGGCAAAACCTCAGATTTTGTAGACGGTATGCGTGTTACTGATAGTGAGACTATGGATGTGGTTGAAATGGTGTTGGGCGGATTGGTGAATAAGGAAATTGTTAATTTAATTAATATGCATGGCGGCAAAGCGGTTGGTTTAACAGGCAAAGACGGTAATTTTATTCAAGCCAAAAAAATTAACCTAACCAGATCGGCCCCGGAAGCCCACGCTCCTGAAATTATCGATCTCGGTCACGTTGGTGAAGTCAGTAGTATTGATCCATCCGTTGTGGAAATGCTCGGTCGCAGCGATTTTATTCCAGTGATTGCGCCGATTGGTGTGGGTAGCGATGGGCATTCTTACAATATCAATGCTGATTTGGTCGCCGGTAAAGTCGCTGAGGTTTTAAAAGCTGAGAAATTGATTCTATTGACCAATACCGCTGGCATACTAAACAAACAGGGAGATTTACTAACCGGCTTATCAATTAAAGATATTGACGATTTAATTGCCGATGGCACTATTGCCGGCGGCATGATACCTAAAACTCGCTGTGCAACCGATGCTTTAAAAGGCGGAGTTAACAGTGTACATATTATTGATGGTCGTGTTGAACACGCCGTATTACTTGAATTGTTTACCGATCAGGGTGTGGGCACCTTACTGCTGAGTCGCGCGCGATAACAAGGCTTTGTTCATAAATGGCCGGAATGCGGTTCTAATGTTTTTTACTACTTCACTGGCACACAATTCTCTGCCTTGCATGGAATCGCGGCAACGAATATCCAGAAAAAGCTGATAATCCTCTGCATTAATAGCAATTTTTGACAAAGACAAACTGAGATCTGAATCTCTTAACGGAGGCCGGCTCATAATCAACTTATCGTTATAAACATCCGGCAGTGTGGTGGAATGTTTATTAACAAATTCACCGGCTATTTCCCAGGCCTTGTTGCATTTCCAGTCATTTTCACAATAAAACAATCCCAACTCATTGGCCTCTTTAATACTGGGAATTTTATTGGATTGTTGCTGATTGTCTTTTAACTGGGTCAGAAATAGATAGCGCTCAACATCGGCGTTATCTTCTTTAGCGATTTTAATATGCTTCATGATATGAGCATTAATCGCATTGGTATTTTGCAAAATTTGTTCCTGGGTTGATTTAATATCATTGAGTAATTGCTCAGGAACTTTTTGGGCATTTCGCTCGAAATCCGCCGCCTTTTTTTGCTGATCTTCCAGCTGTTGTTTAAGTCGCGATGCGTGGCCTTGCAGGACTTTTCTTTGCGTATCAAGCGTCTGATTTTTAGCATTAATTGCCTCAATCATTTCGTTTTTGCTGTCAAACGTACTTAACAACAGACGATCATGAATGATTTGCTTGGCAACCAGTTTTTCCTGGGCTTTGCGCAGATCAGCCAGTTTTTTTTCCAGCTCTCGTTGTTCTGAGGTTTTAGCTTTCTCCGTCACTTCCAAAACTCGACCTGATTTACTGAGTGAGTCCCGCTTGTATTGCACTTGATCGGGTGGTATGAGATCGGAAAAATAGGTGTTGCCGTTTTCATCTACCCAACGATAAAGTTTTTTTGCAAAAGCAGTCTGACTGGTCAAAAAACACAGGAGACAGGCAAAAAAAACACTCGATGAAAATGATTTTCCGGGCATATGAGTCGGTGAGAGCAATAAGATTTTTTCAATCCTTTATAACAGCTTAAAGATAGCACATAAAAATAATGTGGCTTTTTCAGATTGATAAAGCTTATCGGTTCAACTAATAAAGCTAGCCAATTGGTGTAACGGCGGCAATATGACCATTTTGGCTAATTGCAGTAACATCAAAGCCGCAAGGGGCGACAAATCGATGCCACCCAAATCCGGGATAAACTTACGACAGAGGTTAAGCACTGGCTCGGTCAAGCTGTGCAAGATAGAAATTGCAGCACTGAAATTTCCTGGATTGATCCAGCTTAATATGGCTCTGGCAAAAATTGCATAAACAAAAATATTTAGCAACAAGGAAATTAGTTGTGTCAACGATAAAATCGTTAAGGCTCCTATGCTGATGCTAACGCCTTTTAGCAGTAAGATAGATAGGTCTGCCAACATCTGTAGCGCCATAACCAACACTAGAGACGACGTATCAATTTTGCCAAACGGCGGAATAAAACGACGCAAAATTTTTAACGGTGGATGGGTTACTTTGACCAAAAACTGAGAGATCGGATTATAAAAATCCGCTCCGCACCATTGCAAAAGAAACCGCATTAACACCGCTAGTATATAAAGTGATAGCAGGCTGTCGATGATAAAAATGACCGGATCGGTCATGTAGGAAGCACCCATTAGTTATTCTCCGCGAGTTTGGACATTTCTATTGATCGATCCCGTGCTGCATGCAGCGCTTTAGCTACCAATTCGGTAAATCCGCCTTGGTTGAAAGTTTCTATGGCTCGTTGTGTTGTGCCGCCTGGTGAAGTGACACGTTGTCGTAATTGCTCTGGCGACTCTGATGACTCCAAAGCAATCTTGGCCGCACCTAGAGCGGTTTGTTGTACTAGTAATCGCGCCGTTTGCTCGCTCAAACCCAATTCAACCGCAGTTTTTTCCATGGCTTCCATAAGCAGAAAGTAATAAGCCGGGCCGCTACCGGAAACTGCAGTCACCGCATCCAGTTCACATTCATCATCCACCCACAAAGCAATGCCGACCGCTCGCAAAATGCTTTCTGCCAGATCGCGTTGTTCGGCATTAACCTTGGCATTTGCATGTAATGCCGTAGCACCGGTCAACACCAACGCTGGCGTATTGGGCATACAGCGCACGATGGCAGTATTCACGCCCAACCATTGACTCAAACTGTGTTGGGAAATTCCCGCTGCAATAGAAACCACCAGCGTCTGTCGCTGTTGAACTAAAGGCGCCAGACTGGTCGCCACCGCAGCAAGCGCTTGAGGTTTAACTGCCAACACCACGACATCAACCGTATTAATAACTTGGTCGTTATTTTCCGTAACATTCACGTTAAGGCTGCCAGCCAGATTATTGCGAGTATCCGCATTAATATCAGAGACCCAAATCAGCTCAGGAGCATGCCCGCTAGCAATCAAACCGCTGATTAAACTAGATGCCATATTTCCACCGCCGATAAAACCTATTTTCTGTGTATTCATTGTTGCCGTATATTGGTTGAGGTTAGAAGCATTTTACCCTATATGAGGGCGGGGCCAACAATCACAAGCCTTTTCGGATAAAATACCCCCAACGTGTTTAGTACTCAAACCAATTCATGATTGATAACATCTACATAGAAGAAGCCATTCGACAGCATCCGAGGGTGACTGAGATTGTGGCCCGATTTCCTAAAGCCAGACTTATCGATTGCCACCGGTATGGCGAAGTATTTAATCCAAAAGCGCAAAATTTTCGTCTGCAAAAACTAAAACCTGCATTGATTCTGGCAGAAAAATATAAAAATTTTGCCTTGCCCGCGCCATCGGGTTATGGCCTTGGTGCTCAAAAAAATTATTATTTTTCGCACATGCTCAATTGTTTGTACGACTGCCGCTACTGCTTTTTGCAAGGGATGTATCAATCCGCCAATTATGTTTTGTTTGTCAATTACGAAGACTTTCAACAGGAAATACGCGAAATTTGTGCTGCTACTCCCAACGAAACTATCCATTTTTTCTCCGGCTATGATTGTGACAGCTTAGCCTTGGAGCCGGTCACCGGTTTTGCGGAAACTTTTTTACCATTCTTTGCCGAACTACCTAATGCCTGGCTAGAACTGCGCACCAAAAGTACTCAGATTAGAAGTCTATTAAACCGGGAGCCGTTGCCTCGCTGTGTCGTGGCATTTAGTCTATCTCCTGAGCAAGTTGCCGATAAAGTGGAAGCAAAAGCGCCATCCCTGCAACGCAGGCTAGATGCCTTAGTTAAGTTGCAGGAGCAAGGTTGGCAGATCGGCTTGCGATTTGATCCTTTAATTTATCAAACCGGTTACCAACGACAATATCAAGAATTTTTTGCTAATGTGTTTGCCAAGATTAATTTAGAGCACCTGCATTCGGTCAGTTTAGGCACGTTTCGATTACCTGAGCAATACTTTAAAAAAATGCACAAGCTTTACCCGCATGAAAAACTGTTTGCCAGCCCAATGAACAATCAGCAAGGTATGATGGCTTATCCCAAAGAAATAGAACAGAGCTTGACAGCATTCTGCACTGAGCAAGTGCTAAGTTATATTTCAACAGACAAATTTTTTCCATGCAGTCTATAAAACGGACCATATTGGTTACCGGCGCCAGTTCTGGTATAGGACGGGCGATTGCTAGAAGACTGCTCAGCCAAGGTTACCATGTGCTGGGTATATCCAGAGACAGCCGAAAATTTACTCAAATCTTACCGAATTTTACAGCGCTGCAATTGGATTTAAGTGATCTTAATGAACTGCCGCGACAGCTGAGCGAATTAGTAAAAACCTATCCGGCTATTGATGCTGTTGTGTTTTCGGCAGGCATGGGCCAATTTGGCGGCTTAGAAGAGTTCTCCTTCCAGCAAATTGAAGCATTGATGACTATTAACTTCACCAGCGCCACCTATTTAACCAAAGCCATCCTGCCATCTTTGAAACGTAAACTTCACAGTGATTTACTTTATATAGGTTCGGAGGCGGCGTTAAAAGGTAGTCGTAAAGGTGCAATTTATTGTGCCAGCAAATTTGCTCTGCGTGGTTTTACCCAAGCCTTGCGGGAAGAATGCAGCAAAAGTAATGTGCGAGTGTGTTTAATTAATCCAGGCATGGTGAAAACCGAGTTTTTCGAGCAACTCAATTTTGAGCCGGGCGACGATATCAGTAACTACTTAGCACCAGAAGATGTAGCCAATGCCGTGGCTTATGTGCTGGAGTCAAACCCGCAAATGGTGATTGATGAGATAAACCTGAACCCTTTAAACAAGGTAGTGAGATTCAAGAAAATTTAGGCTGTGCTATCTTGCAGAATACAGTTCTATTGCTGCTCAAAATTAAATGCGTTTGATCGTTGATTTCGCAATTATGTTAGCGATGTAAAAAATAGGTAAGAAATCTCAGGGTTGGCATACATCTAAACCAAGGGCTATTGGTTGCTAACAAAGCATAAACGGTAGCTCAAAACCCTCAATTCATAAGGCGGCCTGCTACATCGTCAATTTGGTAGGCTTTTTTTGCCAGAAATAACAGTCACTTGAACTCATTAAGTTCCCAAAACAGCGCATCAAACTATCAGAAAGCAATTTTTGTTACAAAAACAGCCCCGCAACTTGAACCTTTTTCCTATTTCTCCAGATAAACACAAAACAACTTCAATTTGTCCACGACTTCATTGAAGTTGGTAATTAACTCCACATGCTCTGTGTGGATTTTTATGGAAAAGGGAAGTAGCTAATGGCAGCAAAAAATCCAAAAAGAAAGATCATTGTTTATTCTCATGACACTTATGGGCTGGGCAATATCCGCCGCATGTTGGTCATTGCGCAAGCGCTGATTGAAAATGATCCTGATGTTTCAATATTGATTATTTCAGGATCGCCTATGCTTCATGCTTTCAGGATTCCACCCCGTATTGATTATATCAAGCTACCTTGCTTAACTCGTTCAGCCCAAGGTGAGTATTCAGCAAAGTTTTTGGATCTTGAGTATGAGCAAATTTTGCGCTTACGTAGCAACATTATCTTGAATAGCGTAATTGATTTTGACCCCGATTTGATATTGGTTGATAAAAAACCATTTGGTGTTAGTGACGAATTGAGTGCGACGTTGAATCAGCTCAAGAGCCAAAAGCATCGTTGCAAGATGGTTTTATTACTCAGGGATATCCTGGATAGCTCAGAAAACACGATGCGTATATGGGAGAAAAATCGTTATCACGATGCCATCGCGTGTTTTTACGATCAATTACTGGTGGTAGGGTCACCGACTGTTTTTGATATGCGTAAAGAATATCGTTTTCCTGAATCCAGCCATAAGAAGGTGCAATTTTGTGGGTACATAGCCCGTGAAGCGGGAAGAAGCTCGGGAAGTGAGATACGCCAGACTTACGGCATCAAGAATGAAAACCTAATCCTTTTAACACCCGGCGGCGGCGCAGATGGTTACCAGTTATTAAGATGCTATCTTGAGGGATTACAGATTTTACCAAAAGACGACTCTTTTAAGACGCTAGTCATATGTGGCCCGGAAATGAGCGTAGAGCATGCCCAGCATATTAAATTGTTAGCATCAAAATGCCCCAACGTATTTTTTGAAAGTTTCACGGATGACATGATGGCTTACCTGGATGCCGCTGATTTGGTAATCAGCATGGGCGGGTACAATACCGTTTGTGAGTTGATGACCTTAGGAAAAAAAGCCATTGTGATTCCACGTGTTAACCCAGTCCAAGAGCAATGGATACGGGCCGAACGTATGGCGAAACTGGGGCTTTTGCGAGCGATTCATCCGGACAATCTCAGTTCAGCAAAGCTCATGCAGGCTATTGCAGAGGAATTGTCGCCAGCGGTTTTTGATCCTCAATCTCGCTATCAACTCAATTTAAAGGGGTTGTCAGGGGTGTGTGAATCTATCGACACTCTTCTTGGTGAAATTAAGTTAGGCCACCTTGTTGGTGATCGAAAAAATCTAAATCTGTCATCAACTCGTCCGCAATTACGCGCTGTCATTTAACCGACTTTACCTTGTTATCATGATGATTAACTCCAGCGAGAACAGCGCTGAAATAGCTTATATCTTGAAGGGCTATCCGCGTACTTCAGAGACTTTTATAACCAACGAAATTCGCTTGCTAGAAAACATGGGCTTAAAAATGTCTATTTTTTCAGTCAAGAAGCTCGAAGGCCAAAAGAACCATGCCATGGTGAAAAGCATTAAAACGCCTGTCACTTATCTTCCTCAGGCTAGTCCGTTAAGTGAAAGTTCGTTTCTAAAATGGTCGTGGGAAAATATACCCAAATTTGCACACAGTCATGTCAGCTTGTTTAAAGCTAGACCTTGGGCGTATCTCAAGATGCTACTTGAATGCCTAGTCATGAGTTTTAAATATCGCACCGGTTTTTTCACTATGCCTAGAGAAGTATTCTTTAAAGAATTTCTTCAGGCTGGTTTTATTGCAGATAAAGTTTTAGCGGACACGCAAATTAAACACCTGCATGCACATTTTTGTCACGGTTCAACAACAATAGCTATGTTTGTCAGTGGACTGAGCGGTATACCGTTCAGTTTTACTGCTCATGCCAAGGATATCTATCTAAAAGAACTGAATCCCGGCAATTTGCTGAAGAAAAAAATGCAACGCGCCGAGTTTCTGGTGACCTGCACTGGCGCCAACGAGGAGCACCTGCAAAAGTTAGCCCCGCAAGGCACTATCATTCATAGGATTTACCACGGTTTAGACACGGGTCTGTTTGCGACTAGCCATTCCGAATCAGAAGAAGACCAAGATAAGACTGTTCCGATATTATTGTCAGTAGGCCGATTGGTTGAAAAGAAGGGCTTCGAATTCTTGCTGAAAGCCTGTCAAATTCTTCACAGCCGCGGTCATCAATTTCGCTGTCAGCTAGTCGGTGGTGGCGATGAGGCTTATAAAAATAAGTTAGCTCTGCTTATCAAGGAACTCAACATCGAGGCTATTGTGGATTTGCACGGCGCAGTAACGCAAGAGGAACTGCGCGACATCTATGGACAGGCTACTATTTTTGCTTTGCCCTGCCTAGTCGTTGATAACGGTGATAGGGATGGAATTCCGAACGTGTTGGTTGAAGCCATGGCCATGCAGATTCCCGTGGTGTCTACCGATATTTCAGGTATACCGGAACTGATCGACCACAATCTAAACGGTTTGTTGGTGCCGGAAAAGAATGAGACTGCGATGGCTGATGCCATCGAGAAATTACTGCTGGATCCCAGCTTAAGGCAACAGTTGGGACACGCCGGACGAAAAAGAGTTTGTCAGGATTTCGATTCCCAACAAACCACGCGGGTACTTAAAGACCTGTTCGTAGAAAAACTGTCAACTAATGGTTTAGATGTTCATGAATGCTGTGCCAATCATTGAGCAAACAAGATTAGTTAATGTCTTGGCTGTTTCCTTCAACAGCTGGTCTCCAAGTGAAATCCTTAACTACTTCAAAACACGTAACAACGTCAGGTATTTTCCAGTCGCTGATAATACGCAAGTGACTCGGGAAAAAATCGACAAGGTGTTGCTTAATTGTTTCGACTTTAACGATGAAACCTATCAATTGAATAATCATTTTGATTGGCAGGTAAACCCCAGCTCTGATGTTGAATGGCACATTATGTTGCATAAATTCTATTATGCAGTTGGCCTGGGGATGGCGTTTGCTGATTCTGGGGATGCGCGTTATGCCGAAAAATGGATGGCGTTGGTGTCTACTTGGATAGAGTCTGTTCCGATAAGTTTTCTTTCCAGTGATGTGACGGGACGCAGGATACAAAACTGGATATTTGCCCATTATTACTTTGTTTCGGCTAACCCAAATGTTTTTATTACGCCTGAATTTTACCAACAATTTCTGGCTTCCCTGCATGAGCAAGTAAGTTATTTGTGCGATCATTTAACCCCTTCCCGAAATCATCGTACACTCGAACTGTACTCAATATTTCTAGCGGCGGTTGTTTTCCCGGAACTTAAAGAGGCTAGCGATTGGCTGACTTTTGCAAAGCAGGAGCTATTAAAAAATATACAAAACGATTTTCTTAGTGATGGTGTGCATTGTGAACTATCAACGGATTACCACCATATCGTGTTGCGTAATTTTCTGGGAATCAAAAAGCTAGCTGTACTCAATAATATAAAGTTACCCACGGGAATAGACGATGGCATCAAGAAAGCGCTGGAGTTTTCTATGTATGTCCATAAGCCGGACGGCATTATTCCCTCCTTAAGTGATGGGGATAATGGCTGTTTTCTGAATTTACTTGAACAAGGTTATGAGTTTTACGGTTGTCAGCAATTACAATTTGTTGCGTCTAAAGGCAAACAAGGTATAACGCCGTTACAGCGATCCAAGGCCTTCCATGAAGGGGGTTACTATATATTACGCAGCGGCTGGGGCGAAGGGAGTGACCGGTTCGAAGACGAACGTTACCTGATATTCGACTGTGGGCCATTAGGTGCCGGTAATCACGGACACTTGGACTTGCTCAGCTTTGAGATGGCTGCTTACGGTCAGTCCTTGATTGTTGACCCGGGCAGATATACTTATGACGAATCGGGAGACACTAACTGGCGAGTGTTATTTCGTGGAACCAGCTATCACAACACGGTGTTGGTCAACAGTAAAAATCAAACCCGTTATGAATTCTATAACCACAAGTTCAAAATTCGAGGTGATGCACCGGATTTTGAGTTAAAAGCGTTCATGACATCGCCCGGGTTGGACTATGTGCATGGAATTGCCAAAAGCCACGAATACCCGGTTACCCATGAGCGAAAAATTTTGTTCTTAAACTCGGAATATTGGGTGATTTGTGATGTTTTAACAGCAACTGATGTCCATGGCTACGATTTACTATTTCATCTTTCGGCCGCTGCACAAAACCAGGTTAATGTTACTGCCGATAGCCACTGTGTTTATGTAGATGCTCCAAATTTGATCGTAGCTCAGCCTGCTAATTTATCAACTTCACTTTCTATTGAAGCGGGCTATGTATCTAACACATACGGCGTTAAAGAGTCTGCACCTATCTTAAAGTTTTCACAACGTGCCGGTGAGTGCTGTTTTTACTCAGTGCTTTATCCTTACAAGCAAGAGCGGCCCAAATTATCAGTGAGATCAACGCCAGTTCGAACGGCCGATGATATTTGTAATGACAACATAGCGGGATGTTTGGCTATTAACATTGAAAAAGACGGCCAATCCTATAAAGATCTGGTTTTCTTTTCTCATCAGGAAGGAGATAAATCGCGCCAATTTAATCGTTATGCGGTTGTCGACCCAGTTTGTTTTGTGCGCGAAGATGAGTTAGGACGAGCAACTTTAAAAAGTTTTAGCGGTAATCAACAGGGTGTTGGCTAACAAAATGCTTTTTGATATTCAGTATCTTTTACGGCCTAAAACAGGGGCTTTATCGGCTCAGTTCGCCTCGATGCCATCACGGGAGTTGTTGTCTTACTTTCAAAATCGCAGCCATGTTCATTACTTTTCTTTGGCTTCGGGTAAACCTGATCATGTGATAGCTGCTGAAAAAATACTAAATAATCAATTCGACTTAAACAACGAAGTACACCAACTCAGTAACCCATTGGATTGGCAATCAAACCCGAGCCGAGATATAGAATGGCTGATTCTTCTGCATAAGTTTTACTACGTCAAGGATCTGGCTGGAGCTTATGATTTTAGTGGTGAAGAAGTATTTGCTGGTAAGTGGGTGAGTTTAATTTCGACATGGATAGCACAAACACCGGTCGGTTTTATCGATAGCCAAGTGACTGGTCGCAGATTACAACAATGGTTATTGGGGTATCACTATTTTGTGCCTAAGTGCCGATCAAAATCCATATCGCCCGATTTTATATTGGCTTTTATAGAATCCATTCATGCCCAAACGCATTATTTGTGTCGTCATCTCACTCCTGAGGGCAACCATCGCACAATTGAACTGTATGCTATTTTTTTAGTTGCTGTCATTTTTCCTGAACTCGAAGATTCAGGTTGGTTTCTAGAGTTTGCCAAGCATGAATTGCTCAAAAATTTGCAGCAAGATTTTTTGAGCGACGGTGTGCATCGGGAGCTTTCTACCGATTACCATCATATTGTGTTAAAAAATTTCTTGCGTATACAAGCATTGGCATCATTAAACAATGTTGAGTTGCCAGAAGAATTTGGTCCCATTATTGAGAAAGCCATCCGATTTTCCTCGTATGTACATAAACCGGATGGTTTTATCCCGGCCATTAATGATGGCGATAGTAACAGTTATTTGTCTTTATTGAAGAAAGCTCATCAATACTATCCGAACCAAGAATTACTGTTTGTTATTAATAAAGGTAAACAAGGCACGCCGCCAAAGCAGCGTTCGCGGGCATTTACCAAAAGCGGATATGTTGTGTTGCGCAGTGACTGGGGCCAGCAACCTTATGCAGAAGGTTGTTATCTGTTTTTTGATTGCGCCCCGTTGGGATTCGGCAGTCATGGTCATTATGATCTGCTGAGCTTTGAAATGTCAGCCTATGGTCATGCATTGATCGTTGATCCGGGCAGATATACCTACAGTGAGAATAATGCCGATGGTATTAATTGGCGGCGAGTATTTAAGGGTACGGCGTATCACAATACCGTCGTCATCGATAAAAAAGATCAAGCACCCTATCGTTGCGGTAGTCCTGAGAAACCAGAACCACAGACAATTTTAAAAAAATTTGTAAGCTCTGCGGGATACGATTTTGTGCATGGCCAAGCATTAAGCCATGAGTATGATGTTAGCCACGAACGCATGATTTTTTTCGCTGCCCAAGAGTATTGGATCATCCAAGACAACTTGCAAGGCGATGGGGTAATTCATCAATTTGATATGTATCTGCATTTATCAGCTAATGCAAACAACAAGATAACCTTAGAAAAAACTGGCGGTTGTGCAACCATTCACGCACCTCATTTAATTATTGCGCAGTCGCGTGAACAGCAGATTGAGACTGTCATTGAATCCGGCTTTGTCTCACCTGAGTACGGAATAAAAGAGGCGGCGCCCGTTGTCAAGTTCTCTCAGACCACCTCTAAGCCAGCCTATTTTCAAACCGTTTTATATCCATACCGAGACCGTAGACCTAACCTACAGATAGGTCCATTACCGATTTTTCAGAGCGGTCGTCTGTCTGATCCATCGGTAGCTTCTGCCATTACCATCAGAGTCGACTGGAATGGAAAGATAAATAAAGATATTTTCTTTATCGCCACAGCGCCCCAAAGAATGGGTTTTGAGTTTTCCGACGTCAATTTCCATGGCCAAGTCCTTTTTTTAAGACGTGACGACTCCGGCCAAATTAAAAGCTTACAAGGCATAGGCGTTCACTATTTAGTAATCGGAGAAACCGTATTCTTGCAAGATTTGGACGGATCAGTGAACGTCAGTTTTTACAACAGCCATTTTGAGCTGAAGCATACGAATGGAAATAAGCAGATAGCGATTGAAAATTGTCGCGCCCTGCCAACATGGTTGGATATCAATAGTGAGTGGTCATGAATATGTCTTTAATAACTACAGATCCTTGCTTCCCACAAATTCCTTTGATACTGGAACCCAAAGGAATGTGTTCAGTTTTGCAACAAGTGTTGAGCAAATCAACTGATTTAAAAAAACCAACATGGCTTGTAGAACAATGCATTATTGGTGAAAAAAGACACAAACCAGGCCAAAGCTTTATGGTTTCATATCACCTTAATGTGCGAAATCGTGAAACGGGTATCAGCTTTGATCAAGTATTCACTGCAAAGCTATACCCGATTAAACAGGGATGCGTTAATGGTATGACGCAACCTTCTAAACAATTACATTCAAGTTGCTCAATACCAGCAGTTAGCCATTTACCCGAACTGTCCATGATGATTTGGGCATTTCCCTACGACCAAAAACTACCAAATTTACCTAACTTTACAAGTCAGACTTTCCTAACAAGCTATTTTGAAAACCACCCTAGCCTTCTCAAGCTTTTAGATACGGATCGTATTACCACGATTGCATTTGATGTGTTGCATTACTTACCGCAACGATCCTGCATAATTCGTTATCAGATAACGGTTAAGAAAATTGCGACGTCTAATGAAGCGAAACATTTAATCATCTACGGTAAACACTATCGGGATAATAGTGGTATTGATGTATATGCCACGATGAAACAGATTGCCACGCAAATTTCATCCAGTGCTAAACCACTTCATTATGATTCGGAAAATAAAGTTTTGTGGCAATCCCATGTCGATGGATTACCTTTTAGCTGGGATAAGCAAAGTGTAGCTCATCGCACACGCCAAATAATCAAAATGGCTGATTGTGTTGCCGCATTCCATTGCTGTCACCTAGACGTTAAAGGCGGCTATGACGTGACTGACATCGAAAGGCAACTCCTCGCCTCCCAACAAATCAGCATGGAACTCGACGACGCTTTATTTGGGCGAATTCGGTTTCTCATCAAACTCCTTTTAAACCAAAAAATTGCTATGGACTGGTCTGTTATGAGAGAAACCCCACTCCATATGGATCTTAAAATCCAAAATTTTCTTATTGATAATCAAACAGCGACGTTAATCGATCTAGATTGTGTCAGTTTTGGTGATCACTTAATTGATATGGGTAGTTTAATTGCCAATTTTTACCTCAATGGCTTACGTGTTGACTACTCAATTGCTGAAATCGACGCCATGGTGGAAGCATTGTTACAGCGTTATTCGCAGGTCATTTCATGGCCAGTTGATCGTGCTCGGTTAAATTGGTACATCGCATCGGCATTTATTCATGAAGTTTTGCGTCGGAGCATCCGCCAACGTGACGTACAACGTATGCAGTACATAGAAGACTTTGTGCAACTCAGCGCGCGCTATTTAACGCTTAGCCAAACAGGTTTTTGATATGTCTTTATTTAAAACTGATACTTCCAGAATAATATTTTTGGCAAGACACGGCGAAAGTATTGCCAATCTAAATAAACAAGTTTCCGGACAACTCGATGTGCCATTGTCTGCAAAAGGCAAACAGCAAGCAATTTGGTTAAAAGAGGTGCTGGAAAACGAAGTCTTATCAGCAATTTATACTAGTAGCCTGGTCAGGACGATTGAAACAGCGGCACCAACTGCTACTCATCATCAATTAGATATCCAAGTTATTGATGATCTTAAGGAGAGGCATTTCGGGGCGTTACAGGGCAAACAATTTGCTGATACGGATTCCGATGTTTACGGAGATAAGCAGCAGTCTATGCTTAATTTAAAAGATGCTGAGAACATCAATGCCTTTGAGTGTCGCATCATCGAATGTCTCACTTATTTACTCAATAACTCCACAGGGACGATTTTAATCGTCGGCCACCGTAATACTAATCAGGTCATATTAGCGCAACTACTCTCGCTAGGCTCAACCTCTCGATTTACCATCAATATTAAGAATAAGTACGTTTATGAAATTCTGCTTAGAGAAATGCCAGAAGTTTCAACTATACGACTTGGGGGTGAAAGTCACGGCAAGAAATATTTGGGGCTTAAAGATGATTAAGCCTATGAGCGAATTTGCAAGTTTAATGGACACTGTAAAAATGGGGGAGTTATTTCAACAACATTTACCTGATTGCAAAGACGGTATTTGGCGGCTAGATGAATGCAGCATCCAACATCCACGCTATAAAACCTACTTAAATCCGAAATCTGCCGAAAAATCTTATCTGGCGCTTGCTTATCATTTACATGGGCAAAACATATTGAAAAAGCAGCCAGAAAGCAGAATTCTTTACGCCCAAGCTTATTTGGGCAGACGAAGCCACGTTGAATTTTCCAAGAATCAACTTGATCTGGATGATGATTGCTTGGATTCCCTAATACATATTCCCGATTTGGGGTTGATAGCCTGGACTTTCCCCTGTGATCCTGTCCTTAGGTGGTTGCCAACGCTGATTGAACCTGCGAGCTGTATTGAGTATTTCTCTGACCTAGGAATTTATAAACCAGACAAGGTGTTGGCAATTATCCCTACGGTCATTAATTACCGGCCAAAAATACGTTGTACTATCCGCTATTCATTACAGTTGAGATCCAAGCAGGAAGCAGTAATCTACGCAAAGAGCTATGCGCACGCTTATAGCCATGCAATTTATTTACACATAAATTCACTTTGGCAGGACTCGTTAAATAACAGCAACAGCTTCTTTATAGCCCAACCGTTATGCCACGACAGCACCTTGAATACCGTATGGCAACAAGGGGTAACCGGTCAACCATTGCTGAATTACTTAACGGTCGGTAATCAACCCAATTTAATATCATCAATAGCGAAAGGTTTGGTTGCTCTCCATCAACAGCGACTTACTGGGCTACAAACTATCACCGTAGATGCTTTACTTGCCGAAGCAAAGAAAAAATCAGTCAAACTTAGTGCCGCGTTTCCGAGCTACGAAACCAAACTAAACCGGCTTATTACCTACTTAGAAGTTAATCAACCCAATCGAAAAAATAAGCCACTCACTTTAATTCATGGGGATTTTCATATACAGCAATTGCTGTTGCTTGAAACAGGGCGCATAGCACTTTTCGATTTTGATGAGCTTGCCCTAGGAGATCCTTTACAAGATCTAGCTAATTTTTGCGCCGATTTATATAACCAAAACCTTGATGACCGGAAAACCCATTCGCTAATCACTGACTTAGTCAATGCTTATGGTTTAGAGGCTGAATTAAATACCAAGCACTTTGATTGGCACTTGCGATTGCAGTTATTAACTCGGGCATATCGCGCCTACATTCAACAGAAACCGAATCTTGAACAAGTACTTAAGCAATTTCTTGATGCAGCAAGATCCGGTTACTCTGAAAATCATAGAGACTCTTTTTATGTTCAATAAAAATAATCGAAAACCAACACATAAAATACGTACTCCTTTTAGCCGGGTCGTCTTTGAGCACTTACGCCGAGTCCGTAGCGATATTTTTTTGGCGATGTTTTGTATTTTAGGTTCGACATTGACTACGCTCATCATTCCGTGGCCAATGAAACTGATCTTTGACAACGTATTGTCTGATAAACCGTTACCTGCACTACTTAAGCCTTTCCAAGAGGTATTGAATTTCGGTAGTTCTAAAGCCCTTATTATTCTCTGTGCAAGCATGGTCGGTATTGCTTTGGTTAGAGGTATCTTTGCGTATTACCAACTGTTTTTGACCTCTCGTATAGGCTATTTATTGGTGTATACCTTACGGGGCGAACTGTTTAATCATTTACAACGGCTATCGCTGTCGTTTCATCATCGCACCCGCACCGGTGAATTACTCAGTAAATTGACTAGCGATACCGATACCTTAAAAGATGTTTTTGCTGACTCCGCGCTAACCTTTACTACGCATGTCCTCACCGTAACAGGGATGCTAGTCATTATGTTCAATCTGAATATCAAGCTGGGCTTACTGGTATTAATTAGTTTTCCGGTGTTATTTCTGGCGATTTATCTTATTTATAGTCGGGTCAAATATTCCGCGCGTAATCAACGCCACAATGAGGGTCGGCTGGCTTCACGGGTTAGTGAAATATTGAGTGCCGTACCCTTGATACAAGCCTATGGCATGGAAGGCTACGAGCGTGAACGCTTTGATGCCGATAGTTCGCAATCGATGCGGGAAAGTATTCGTATCTCGCGCATGGAAGCCGCTGCGACTCGTTTTGTTGAAATCATCAGTGCATTTGGCACAGCCATTGTGGTTTTATTCGGTTGCTTACAGACCCTGGATGGAAAAATGACTCCTGGTGATGTGCTGATATTTGCTTCTTATATGTCGCAAATTTATCAACCCATCCGGCAAATTACCCGCTTGTCGACACGTTTTTCCAGAGCCACCGTGAGCATGGAACGAATCAACGGCATTCTTGAAACCGAACCCGATATTCAGGATGAAGCAAATGCCATTAGCGTCAGTCAGCTACGGGGTGATATTGCATTTGATAAGGTGTCATTCAGTTATGTCGATGGCAAGAAAATTCTCGATAACGTCTCATTCCGTATTAAACCTGGAGAACGCGTTGCCTTGGTTGGTGCTTCCGGAGCCGGCAAATCAACGATTGCCAATTTAATCATCAGACTTTATGAGCCGCAATCAGGCGCCATTCTGATTGATGGCCAAGATATCAAGCGCTACCAGCGTGCCTCATTGCGCCAGGAAATCGGTGTAGTGCTGCAAGACCCGGTCTTGTTTGGTACCAGTATTAAGGAAAACATCGCTTACGGAAAGCCGGAAGCCACTATGGCGGAAATAGAACAGGCAGCAAAACAAGTGCATGCCCACGATTTTATTAGTGCTCTGCCAAATGGCTACGAAACGTTGATGGCGGAAAGCGGCAATACCTTGTCGGGTGGGCAACGGCAACGCATTTGCCTTGCAAGAGCAGTAATCAGGCAGGCGTCGATTTTAATCATGGATGAACCCACCTCGGCGGTGGATGCGCAATCGCATGCGTTAATCCGCGATGCCATGAACCGGTTACAGCACGGTCGCACCATTTTGCTGATTGCTCATCAGTTCCATACGATTCAAGATTTTGACCGCATTTTGGTTTTAAAAAATGGCGTTATCGTCGAGCAAGGCAGTCACACCAATCTAATGCAAATGGGCGGTTATTATCATGAGCTTTATCAGTTGCAAAACGGCTTGCGGATTGCTTCATGATCAAAAACAGACCGGTTTTATTATTTTATTGTCAACATTCATTAGGAATGGGCCATATAGTGCGGGCGCTAACGCTTGCAGAGACACTGGCAGAAAGCTTTGCCGTAGTTTTTCTCAATGGTGGCAGATTGCCGGATAACACTGTTCTGCCCCAGGATATCCAAGTGATTAATTTACCTGCTCTTGGCATGGCGGAAGACAATCAGCTCTATAGTCAGGATAGTCGGTATAGCTTGGCGGAGGCTCAAACCTTAAGGCGGCAGATGATCTTGGCTACGTTTAATCACTGTCAACCCCAGGTAATTTTGATTGAGTTGTTTCCATTTGGCCGCAAGAAATTTGCCGGTGAAATACTACCTTTGTTAAAAGCCGCGAAACGCGCGGGTCAGTTTCGGCCATCCGTCTTCTGTAGCTTGCGGGACATTATGGTCAATGCTAGAAAGGATCAACAGCGCCATGATGATCGGGCGCGATGGTTGGTGGATCGTTATTTTGATGGGGTTTTACTGCACTCAGATCCTAAGTTTGCCGCGCTGGAGGATTCATTCCGGCCTAAGCGTTTGCTTAATACGCCTGTCCACTATACCGGGTTCGTATTGCCCCGAGGCGAAACTCAGCTTGGAGTAGTTAGAAAACGGCAAGTATTGGTTTCCGCTGGCGGAGGCATGGTTGGTTCGCCCTTGTTTCGAGTAGCTATTGCAGCTCAGCCTACCCTATGGCAACAGTTTGAACTTCCTATGACTTTAATAGCCGGTCCCTTTCTGCCGGAACTCGATTGGCAGGAACTGCAGGCTAAGGCAATAAACTGCCCTGGTCTAACCTTGCACCGTTATGTTCCCAACATGAGCCAATTATTGGCAAGCCACTCAATTTCCGTCAGTCAATGTGGTTACAACACAGTAATGGATATTTTAAAGTCCGGTATTTCCGCTCTGGTTGTGCCTTTTGCGCAAGGTCAGGAAGATGAGCAAACTAGCCGGGCGAAGCGGTTGTGTCATCTGGGTTTGTTACGCAGGTGTGCTGCCGAAGAATTAAATGTTGCCCGTTTTGTGCTGGAGGTTGAACAATTGCAAGCGTTTGCACCTCCGCCAGCAGCGCTTGATTTAGATGGTACAACCCGATCAGCAACCATCATACGCGAACACTTAGCTACAAACACAAGCCATCACCAGAATATGACAGCAGGAGCGGAACATGTCTAATTGGTTAACTGCGGTGAGCGATGTACTAAACAGGAAGGAAAAACCAGTCAGGCTTTTTTTTCGCGATGACGATGCGGGTTGGGCTGATGACAAGCTGTGTTTGTTACTTGATGTATTTGCAAAAGCGGCAATGCCTATCGATATAGCCATTATTCCTGACGCTTTAAATGAGAGCCTTGCGGATGAACTATTAGCACGCTGGCGGCAAAAACCGCAGTTTATAGGCTTGCATCAACATGGTTTTAGCCACACTAACCATGAACCGATAGGGCGGAAATGTGAGTTTGGCAGCACCCGAGCAAAAGATGCACAAAAAAATGATATTCAACAAGGACAATGTCGGCTGAAAGCCGCATTGGGAATTGCATTAGACCCTTTTTTCACGCCGCCTTGGAATCGCTGCACACAACTGACAGTTGAATGTTTGGAAGAGCTCAATTTCAGTTTGTTATCTCGAGATATAACGGCGACGAATCTGGACAGCTCAAGCCTTCAGCAAGTGCCGGTGCATGTCGATTGGAGCAAATTTATAAAGACATCAGTCAATGCTTTATCCGATCTCGGCCAAACTATTGCCAGGAATCTGGAAATTAATAATTTGACTGGGATTATGTTGCACCATGCAGATATGAATGCCGAGAATTTGAAGTCATTGACCGAATTACTGGCTTTATGCGCAGCCCATCATAATGTACAGGGATTGCTGCTTAGGGATACGTTAGGATGAAATCAAGCAGGGACAGTATCAGCAAGTTTACCAATGCGTTGGTAATTCTCATGCTATTTTTGACGCAATCCAAGGCTTTTGGCGGAAATTTCGATCAGGAATGGTTCAGGATTTTCGGATATTGGGATGGAAAAGAGTTAAGAGCGGACAATATCCAACTTCGGTTACCGGAAAATGATCCAAGCAAAGGCCAGGTCAGCGGCCTGATCGATCAGGTTAACATTGCAACTCGTACTCTGAATGTTGGGCCTTTTTCTGTCAATTGGTCGGAAAATACCCGTTTTGACAGAATAAAACCGGAACAACTAAAGATTGGCATGACCATTAAGGTTTCTGGATCGCTTTCAGACGGGAACAGACTGACCTCTCGAAGGATTAGCTTGGAATCCAGTCCTTATGCACCTGGTTCCTTACAGATTTTTGGTTTAAGTACCGTCAGCACAGAGCGTGAAGACGGTATGCACGAGTTCAAAGTTCTGAATGTGCCGGTGTATACCCCGCAAAATGGCTATAACACTTTTAAGTCGCTGATTCGTAGGCAAGATGTGCGAAGGCCTGATGATCAGTTTTCATTCAATTTGTTTGGAAAACCGGTAACCATTGGTGGTGAGTACGATTTAAACCCCGGTTTCCGCAATGATTATGATCTCGATCATAACGATGCGGACGGTTCTATAAGAATGGATCAGGAGCTGAAATTAGAAGCGCTCTATCCTATTTCCAATTTTGCAGCCGTTTTTTTAAGCTTTAAGGGTATAACCGAATCTCGCTTTAATATAGATAGCGAGGCAAATGACCAAACCAATATCGCATTGGCTCGTGATGAAACCTGGATCTATTTTGATCGCATTGCCGGCACCGGATTCGGGCTGCAATTTGGTAACCAAAACGTCTCAGAAACTCGCGAATGGTGGTGGGACAAGGATATGGATGCTTTACGTCTTTACTACAACCAAGGACCCTTGCACTTTGAGTTGGCTGGCGGTAAGCAAATAGGTGGTGAGTCCACATTGCGCAGTATTGACCCTGAAGAAGAGGATATTTATCGGATCATGGGCTTGGCAAGCTGGATGTGGAATAGTAAACAACGCTTGGAGTTTTACTTTCTGCATCAATGGGACAAATCATCTCAACATAAAGTTGGCAGCGTCATACAAAGAATAAATCGGGATGCAAGCGATGATGACATGGCCTGGTTTGGCGCTCGAGCCATCGGTGAAATCGGCCTAAACGATTACGGAACCTTGAATTATTGGGCAGACGCAGCGGTTGTTCATGGCAATGAGACCGTTTTTAGTTACGACAGCATTAATGATTTGCAAACTAAAGTCGAAACCAAAACCCGAAATAGCGTGGATGGCTGGGCGTTTGATCTAGGTGCTTTTTGGACATTACCGGTGTCGCATGAACCCACGTTCACATTGAGTTACGCTCGCGCCTCCGGTGATTCTAGCCCAAACGACGGCCATAACAGCACATTCCGACAAACCGGCATCAACCGCAATAAATGGCGTTTTAACGGTGTTAACCGTTTTAGAATTTATGGCGAGTTGTTACGACCCGATTTATCAAATCTAGGCATATTGACCTCGGCTTTCGGTATTCGAGTTATGCAAAATAGCTCTATTGAGTTGGTTTATCACAAATATGATCAGGCTGAAGCTTTTAACAGACTTCGTGATGTGAATATTAATGCGAATCCCAATGGGCGTAGTCGTGACATTGGTCAAGAGGTTGATGTAGCAATGAACTTTCGGGAATGGAAAAGATTGGAGCTTGGTGTAACGGGGGCTGTTTTTGATCCGGGTAAGGCTTTCGGTGATCAAAGCAAAGATTTGGCTTACAGCATCTTTTTTGATGTGAACTACAACTTTTAAGAGTCATGAAAAATTCGCCAAGTACAAAAACCTATGTGTTGACCATTGATGTAGAAATTGATGCAGGTCCAAAATGGAAAACCTCAAATCCTGCCAGTTATGAGGGGGTGTATACCGGTATTAAAATCCTACAGCAATTATGCGATAGCTATGGCGTCAAGCCGGTTTACTTGATTAGTCCAGCGGTTTTGGTTGACCAAAAATCTGTGGATGTTCTGGGTAACTTAAATACGCATAACTGCGAATTAGGCACACACCTGCATGGTGAATATATTGGCCCGCTGGCAACGTTTCCTGGATCGGACTTCGGCGGGTGCGATCCTGGTGAAATGCAATGCCAATATGATAAGGAGATCGAATTTCAAAAACTAAAAAACCTGACCGAGCAATTCATTAGTCTGTTTGGTTATACACCCAAGTCGTTTCGCGCTGGTCGGTTTGGTGCAAGAGGCTGGACTTTGGAGTGTCTTGAAACATTGGGTTACAGCCACGATAGCAGTGTTACCCCTTTTCGCAATTGGCACGACGTTGCCGATTTTTCAAAGCCCGGCAGCGTGACACCTTACCACCCGTCCAAAGAAAATATATGCGTGCCGGGCGATTCTAAAGTTCTTGAAGTGCCAGTATCAATTACACCTGATTTAGAATGGCTACGACCTACCCCGCGATTTTCCGATTTTGAACAATGTGTAAAAGTCATTGATTGGTATGAGCAACATACTCAGCCTACCGTGCTGTGTAGTATGTTTCATAATGTCGAACTGGTGCCGGGAAAAAGCCCGTACTGCAAAACTCAAGAAGATTGCAGAGCTATGCTGGAAAGAATAGAGCGTACTTTCCAGCTGCTGGTTGAAAGAAATTATCAGTTTAAAACTCTCAGTCAAATAACCCCGTCGATATAGTAGATAAGCATGCAAAAAATATTAATCATTATCGATAAATTAGGTTGGTCGTATGACACCATAGCAAAAGGGATTGTTAAATATGCCCAAAATAGTAATTTTGCCTTTGATATTGCCTCTGTAAATGAACACTATACGTTTATAGAAAAAAACCATAGCCACTATGATTTGATTTTTGCGTTGGGCTGGACGTTACTGATTGCCAAAAATAAAAAATACAACTACGGTGAGCTACTGACGTTTTTAGATAAAAGAAAGGTTATTACCGGCATTCATTCGCATCGCTCATGGGATAGCTACTTATCGACGCCGGATTTTTTTCCGTCGCCACCGCAAGAGTTGCTGGATAAATTAGCAAAATTTAAAGCTGTAAATATCATCAGTAAAAGGTTGTTTAAGATATTTCATGACGCTGGTTTAACTAATATCGTGTTAACGGAAAATGGCGTTGATACGGAGTTATTTCGACCCAGCAAGCCAATTAATACTGACCGCAATCGACCACTTATGGTTGGCTTTTCAGGTAGCAAAGATATTGCTAAACATGATGCGCTAAAAGGTTTTTCTGAATTTATCTTACCTTTAAATGAAATCCGCAATGTACAGGTGCAGGTCCTGGGTGGCAGAGGTGACGAGCAAGTTAAAAGAGAGGATATGCCAGAGCTCTACAATCAAATTGATTTGTATGTTTGTGCCTCGACTTCTGAAGGTTTTTCGCAGAGTGTTCTTGAAGCGGCGGCTTGCGGTCGTGGTGTCATATCTACAAAAGTTGGTGGTTGCGAAGATTTAATTGAAGAAAATGTAAACGGTTTTTTTATAAACAGAGATATTACTGAGATCAAACGACTAATTACTCGTTTGGAGCAAGATCGGTTGTTGGTAAAGCAGCTTGGCGCAAATAATCGTCAAAAAGTGCTTGAGCACTATTCATGGAACATTCGTGTGCAAGAATGGTTGGCATTTATTGAAGCCAATTTGCCGGGCTATAGCCTTAGATCTGCACAATGAAAATTATCTGCACTGCCAAGATTGCCAATACTACTGTTGGACACATCGATCATGCTATGGCCTATGCTGTTGGTCTGCAACGATTGGGGCATGAAGTGTATTTCATGGAGCAGGTAGGGAGTAATCGCTGTACAGATGACAATGGCAGGCAAGTTCCGTTTGCACAATGGCACGGTCGTCTTCATTTTGAGGCGATTGCCAAGTCTTATGGATTATGGCCGCGCTCATGTCTAATTTATAAACAAGGTGAGGAAACTTACGGGATGGCCTATGCTGATGCGGTAAAAGTGGCCAAGCAGTGTGACTTGTTAATTACCCGTAGCGGCCAAATTCATAAAGCACCGGAGATATTCGACAACGCCAAATGCCGTGCCTATTTTGATGGTAATCCCGGTAAAACTCAGGTTTTATTTCACGAGCAGGGTAGTGATTTTGAGGAAGCATTAGATCGCTACGATAATTTATTTACATTAGGTCTTAATATCGGTTCGGAGTCCTGTTCTGCACCCACAGGAACTAGTCAGTGGCATACCCATATGCGGCCGGTTGTGTTATCAATGTGGCCGAGTCGCATTCATGATAAGAGCGAGCGCTTTACCACTATTTCGAGTTGGAACGGCAGAACTACTTTTCAATGGCAAGGACAAAATGCCGGGGAAAAATCCGATAATTGGTTAAGTTTTGTAGATCTACCCCAAAAAGTGGATCAGCCATTAGAAATTGCTTTGCGAATTGATTCTAATGACCCGGATAAAGATCGCCAAGAGTTTTCCAGGAAAGGCTGGTTGCTGAGCGACCCGGAAAAAATGGTGACTTTAGACGATTATAGAAACTTTATAGGCCAATCCAGGGCAGAGTTCAGCGTCGCGCATAATCGCTACGTTGCTTTCAATACTGGCTGGTTTAGTGATCGCAGTGCTGTCTATTTGGCTTCGGGAAAGCCTGTGTTGGTTCAATCAACCGGTATTGAGCAATCTCTGCCCACAGGTAAGGGCTTGTTGACTTATAGCACTCTGGATGAGGCGGTGGACGCGATCAACGTCATCAATAGCGACTACCCTGTACACTGTAAAGCAGCTCGTGAAATTGCCGAAGAATACTTTGACTCCGATAAAGTTCTGACAAAAATACTCAATCAAATTGGTTTCTTATAGCCGTTTCTTTATCAAGCTATTATGCTGGTTCATCATGGCTGTTTCAAAATTTCGTAGTCTGCTAAAGCCATATAGTGGACCCTATTGTCCAGACAATTAACTGCCTAATTTAAGAGGGTGTCGTATCCGTTACAGCAGATTGGTGCTGCTCCATCTCTTCTTTTGAAGCCTCTTTTTTTTCACTAAAATAATCAGCAATTTTAGCCCCGCCACCTTCACCAGTCTGATAGACCTGATCCGGCGTTTTATAGCCTAATGCCTGATGAAACCGCCCTACATTATAGAAGATAAAATATTCGGCCAGACCGACCAGCAGTTCCGGCATTGACGCATAGTTCTTCAAATAAACATCCTCGTACTTCACGCTTCGCCATAGCCGTTCAACGAAAATATTGTCTAATGCGCGACCTCGTCCATCCATGCTGATTTTGATGGCGTTTTTCAGCATCACCTTAATCCATGCCTCACAGGTAAATTGTGAACCCTGGTCGGTGTTGAAAATCTCAGGCGGCCCGTAATCATAGAGGGCGGCAGTCAAACAATCCACACAAAAACCGACATCCATCGTGTTTGATACTTGCCAGGACAAGACCTTACGGCTGTACCAGTCAATAATGGCCACCAAGTACACAAAGCCGTGTGCCAGTCGTATATAGGTGATGTCAGTACTCCAGACTTGATTTATCCGAATAATGCCTAATCCTCTGAGCAAATAAGGATAAACTTTGTTCTGTGGGTGCTTCTTACTGGTGTTAGGACCCGGTGCTATCGCTGCTAAACCTAATATCCGCATCAGCCGCTGCACTCGCCTCCGGTTTACAAGATACCCTTGGGTGCCGAGCCAAACCACCATTTTCCTGCTGCCGTAAAACGGATGACGGGTAAACTCTTCATCCAGCAAACGCAATAGCAGCAGTTCGACTTCGTCCACAACCGCTACCTTACTCTCATAGACCGTGGACCGTGCAATACTCGCCAGTTTGCACTGCACCACCACGGACAGCCCGCCGTTTGAATCGATCCAACCCTGGCGTTGGCTTAGGGGCTGATCCCGGACTTTTTTTTAAGCCATTCCAATTCCATATTAAGCTGTCCAATCTTGGCGTACAATCGCTCTGGATCACTTTGCGGGTCGGCTGTCTTGAGGCCATGTTTTGCGTCAAACAGATGGCTGGCATTTTCCAGTAATGCCTTTTTCCAAAGACCAACTTGCGTCGGGTGCACTCCAAATTCTTGGGCTATCTCGTTGACTGTTTTGCTACCTTTCACCGCTTCCAATGCTACTTTTGCCTTTTGGGCACCAGACATAATCCTACGCTTCTTTTCACTCATTTGTGCCTACCTAATTGAGGATAGACACCATCTTATACTGCTGTCTGTTTTTTGGGGACCACTATACGGTTTGGTTGGAGGCAGGAAGCAATCGGCTTAAAAGCTGGATTCGCTGTATAATTGCACCCACCTTTAAAAGATACGCAGTCTAATCATGAATACAGTTAATTCCGATAAACTTTCCAGCGCTCGATTTGCTGAGGCTACCGATGCTTTTGTCGAAGTTTTTACCGCATCTGTTAATTTTGATCAGCGTATGGCGCAGCAGGATATTCAAGGTTCTATTGCTCATGCGACCATGCTCAATAAAATCGGTATTCTGACCGATCAAGAGTTGAGCGATATTGTTGGGGGTTTGAAGCAAATCGGACAGGAAATTGTTAATGGTACGTTTGTTTGGTCAATAAAGCAGGAGGATGTTCATATGAATATTGAATCCCGGTTGACTAATTTAATTGGTATCGCTGGAAAAAAACTCCATACAGGGCGTTCGCGTAACGACCAAGTTGCCACCGATATTCGGTTGTACTTGCGTAACGAAATCACGCACATTAGCGAGCAGTTGCTGCGCTTACAGTATGCTATTCTGGACTTAGCTGAACAGCACACTGACACTATTATGCCGGGCTTTACCCATTTACAAGTGGCACAACCGGTGACTTTTGGGCATCACTTAATGGCTTGGTTTGAGATGCTTAGTCGTGATCAGGAACGCCTAGATGACTGCGGTAAGCGCATTAACGTAATGCCTTTGGGGGCGGCCGCTTTAGCAGGTACTAGTTATCCAATTGATCGATATATGACTGCGGAATTATTAGGTTTTAGTAGGCCATCCGCTAACTCCTTGGATTCAGTGAGTGATCGTGATTTTGCGATTGAATTTGCTGCTGTGGGTAGTTTAATCATGATGCACTTATCGCGGTTTTCTGAAGAATTAATTTTATGGTCCAGCGCCCAATTTGATTTTATCGAGCTGCCAGATGCATTCTGTACCGGATCATCCATCATGCCGCAAAAGAAAAATCCCGATGTGCCGGAGCTGGTTCGTGGTAAATCTGGCCGAGTAACCGGTCACTTGGTCTCGTTATTGATGCTGATGAAAAGCCAACCGTTGGCTTACAATAAAGACAACCAAGAGGATAAAGAACCACTATTTGATATTGCTGATACTTTGGTTAACAGTTTGAGGGCTTTTGCCGATATGGTGCCGCATGTCAGTCCAAAAAAAGACAACATGTATAACTCTGCCAAGCGCGGGTTCGCCACTGCAACCGATTTGGCGGATTATTTGGTACGCAAGGGCATGGCTTTTCGGGATGCTCATGAGGTGGTCGGTTTAGCAGTAAGGTTGGGTATAACCAGTAGGCGGGATTTATCAGAAATCTCCTTGGACGAGTTGCGACAGTTTTCAGGGTTAATTGATGAGGATGTGTTTACTATTTTGAGTTTAGAAGGCTCTGTAGCCTCGCGTAGTCATATCGGTGGCACGGCACCACTGACTGTGAAAACGGCAATTGCCGATGCTCGCAAGCATTTGGCATGAAGCGAATCTATCAGGGCTGTTAAGTTTTAATAGTCCCTTAAATCTGATGAGATGACCAAAAGAGCGTGCGTTTTTGAAGATAGTTTCAGCGGTATTGGGCAACTGGTTTTGCTGAATAATGATATGGGCGATGATTGAAACACTTACCGCCCGACAAGTGCGGGAACTGCTTTAACGGTTTGGCAACAATGACCGCATACGGTGTTATTTGTCACGCATGACTTGCGTGAAGCCATTGCCTAGCGGACCGACTGATTTTTTATCTTCCGCATCCATGAAAATTGTTAGCGATATTGCCGTTCCAATCCCTCGATCGAAACGGCATGATGAATCCACTATCGAAGCATTCCCACAACAATTAATGCAAAGTCACCCAGCATAGATCATTACTTTAGAGCCTGCTGCACGCCCAATAGTCGCGGATTGGGTGCTATTAAATTTTCGCACGCCTCGGTCATGCAGTATCAATCAGCGTTACGTGTTCGCCTCAAATTTAATAACCCCATCAAACCAGTACCGAACAACCAAACTGCAGCAGGCACAGGAACGGCTGCTACTTGCACTTGGCTGTTGATGTAGTTGACATTGATAGGAGCGGCTCCGGGCGAAACAAATCCAACATTAAAGGGATCACTACTTAAGGTCAATGAGGATGCGGTCTCGGCATTACCTATGACATTAAACGTAAAAGAAGCTAACGCAAAATTAGCACCAGCATCGCCAGCACTTGATTTGGCTAGGAATACATAATCAATCAGTCCAGACGCGGCATTGTCATCGCTTACAGAAGAAGAATCCCAAGATGGGTTGGTAATGGAAGTATTGACATAGCTGAGCACGGAAGGATTCCAAGCTAATGAAAATGCGGCACCATCTGGCCCTAGGGTAAAGTTGTTCCCGACTAAATCCACCGTCAATGTATCGCCGTTGCTAACAGCATATGTCGGTTGTGTGAAGCTGACTACATTTGATAACTCAACTGATGCCTGAGCGGAAGTTGCGGTTAGGCAAAACAGCGTTAAACCACCAACAATGGCACCGGTTTTTTTAAGCATTTTATTCATGTGTTTCTCCAAGGTTAAAAAATTACAAGGTTTAATTTTGGTTGAATGCCGAGCAAGTTATTAATGAACTTGCTTGGCGTTTTATCTAGCTATTACTGTTCAGCAACCGATGCAGCTACTGTGGTAATCCCGAAGGGCCGGGTGCTTTGCCCAGATAAGTTTTCAAGATACTCATATCAGCAGGATCGACGATACCGTTGCCATTCAAATCGTGATTCGCCGACACTTGCCCCAACTTTGCTTTAAGGCTGGAGACATCGGCGGGATCTCGGCGGGATCGACGATATTATTCTGGTTAAAATCGGGGTCGCAGATATTGCCAAAGCGATCACCATCGGTATTGCGCTGATTCGCATTGGTAACTAACTTGCAGTTATCCAAATTATCAGCAACACCGTCGCCATCTATGTCAATGGCTATGACGTTTCCGGCAAATTCAACCCCAGCGATAACCGTGGATTTTTGCGTGGAGTTGTCGAACATGGTCTTAAAATCAACCACCTCAGGTGTTACGGTGTCTGTAAACAAATCCTGTGCAAAGGCATGCGACAGGGTTTGATAAACCAGCTCAGCTTTAACCGTATAGTTTCCGGCTGGCAAACTCAATCGGTAACTGATCTGGTCGCTGCCGCCAACAAAGTTGTTGTCGGCCAATGCCTCGCCAACCACGCGTACATCCGAAGGAGCAGTTGCTTTGTTAAAGCCAACCGGCAAAATACGATTGTCCTTCAGATATTCTTTGCCACGCAGAAGGGTATAGGTCACGTCGCCAAGGTTATTTCCCATGATCGCTTCATAAACTTGCACCTGATCCGCTGAGGTAATCAGATCGTAATGCGGTTC
This sequence comes from Methylococcales bacterium, assembly GCA_965247565.1. Classification (GTDB taxonomy): domain Bacteria; phylum Pseudomonadota; class Gammaproteobacteria; order Methylococcales; family Methylomonadaceae; genus CBDFHF01. The sequence goes on from CBDFHF010000003.1 coordinate 1,227,362, forward strand.
AAACACGTCATTTTGTATATCTGCATCCACACCAGAAACACTACCATTGGCATTAACCTTGCCAGACTCGAACACGACCTGATTTAGGCCATTGGTGACCGAGACATGTAAAATGGCACGGCGTGATGGATAGCTGGTTGGCAGTTTATGACCAGTGGTGCTGGCAATTTGCAAAGTAAAATCCAAGGCACTTGGCGTAGCACGTTGTTCAACCACTGTTACTGCTGCTGCGCTTTTCAGCATTGCATCAGTTTTGCTCATGGTTTCTGCAAAGTTATTCGACAACACGCCCAATTGCGTTTTGTTGGTACTCAAAATATCCAGCATCAACTTGTTGGCGCCGACCAAATCATGAATGGCAAAGTTATTGCGTTGAACCGAATACCAAGGCGGTCTAGTGGTTATCACAACGCCATCGGTACGACTCATGTGGCAACTTTGACAACTCTTCTGGTTCACGTAGTTACTGTGTTCCCATTCCGTGTAAGGTGATTGCTCAGGGAATTCAGTTTCCGGTGTGGTACTCAGCACATTGCCGGATTCATCAACATAAGGCGTTTTCAGGTTATGACAGGAAGCACACAATTTCGATTCCTTAACATGCGCACTGTATGTCGGGGTATAACCGACGTGCATCATCATGGGATTGGGGAAAATCGCTGTTTCACCTGGACCGCCAAATGGACCATAGATAGTTTTAGTATCGTTAATAGCATAGTTGCCGGACATCGCAGTGAGAGTGCCTAAAGCAGGCGAATCCGGAATTTGATGGCATAAGGTACAGCTGACGCCATCCATTGCGGCGTTATGATTGGCATGACCGGCAGACAAAACACCACCTTCAAAAATAGCCTGCGTAGCAAGTGTGCCGTCTTTCTTTGCCTGAGCATGCGCCATCGGTGCATGGCACTTGGTACATTTGTCATTGATGACCGATTCCAATTCCGGGTGACGCGCGGTTTCGCTTCGCACTTTGGCTCGCCAGAACGGATCCCGTGTGGCGTTGGCCATCATTGAAGATGACCAGTCGGTTGTAATAGAAACATCAGCACCGTTTTTATCGATAATACCGTTATGACAAAATGCGCAGTTTTCAGATCCAGAAAAATGCGTTGTAGTAAATGCCGTATCACCACTTGAAGCCGGATTGCCTATAAACGGATTGGGCGGAGCTACCGGTCCGTTGCCTTCTTCAACAACCACCGCATCCAAATCATACGTTTTGTAATCGGGCGTGGGTGAGGCATTGGTAAACATCAATACAGCCGCCGGATCTGTCGCGGCTGCTGTAAAGGTGTAAGTGAACTGTTGAAAAGTACTCGTCACATTGGAAAAACTGGTCGTAAGGCCAGCTACAGAAACTTCCAGCGGTGTGTACCCAGCGGTTGCGCCTTTGCGGGATTGAAACGACAGGGTATAAGTCACGCCCGCTGTCACCGGAAACGTGGTTTTAATACCAGAACCTTGATTGATAGCGACAGCGTACAGACCCTCAATAACACGATTGGTGTAACTACCGCCGGAACGATTTTTATACATTAAATAGTCGCCCCTGAAAAAGTGCCTCTAAAGTAGCTTATCCGATATCAAGCTATGGACTTTTAGACGAAAAACACCCTTAGGTTACGTGGGGCTTGATGAATTGCCGTAGCTTGGCCTTTTTTGCGTAGATTGTTGTGAGTTGAAGTCTTGAATCCCAACATTAGCGCAAAAAAGAGCCTCATCCAGAGGCTGAAGTTCCAGGCCATCGCCGCCATCAAGACATTGATGCTGTCACCTATCACGCCTTTCAAGAAGTTTCTCACTAAGCGGAAGTCTGATTTTAGATGCCCAATGATGGGCTCAATAGCGGCCCGGCGCTGGCAACGTTTGCGCTTTTTGTCCTGTTGGTAGCGATTGTCGCATTTAAGAGGAGGTGCGGGCAGGATGATGTGCGTCTCACCCACCGTTTTGGGGCCGCGATAGCCGCGATCGCAGACACCGGCCTTGACCATCGTGCCGCGACTGGCGTGGCAATGAGCCAGGACCTCCGGAAGAGTCTTGCTGTCATGCAGGTTGTGTGGATGGCTAACCACGCCAACGATGACATTGGATTTGGCGGTGGCGGCAATGGAGACTTTGTTGCCGTATTCGTAGGGCTTATGATCTTTGCCTTTGCCGATGCAATACACCTCAGGCTCATGCAGGGAATAGATTTTATCGTGGTCTTTGGGTTGCTGATTGAGCACGCGTTCGTAGAACAGGAAGTCTTTCTGGTAGCGTTCGAACAGGGCGTAGCACGGCAAGCTTCTACGCAATTCCCGAATCAGGGTATGGGCAATCGTGCGCAGGCGTTTCAAGGCTTTCTTGGCCTTGGCCCGGCGGCTGGCGTGACGAAAATGGCGCAGCTTTAAACGCAGCGCTTTGATTTCTTTACCGTAGGTGCGGCGTTGTTGAATACCGCGGGCTTTGGCCAGTTTGTTCAGGCGATTGATGATTTTGATGGCCAGTTTGCCGTCGGTGGGATAGGTAATGTTCTTTTCCTGCACCGTGGTGTCGATGTTAACGGTGTCTTCCAGTGCGGCGTTGCCGTGCAGCTTGACGCTGAGTTGAAACAGCTGGTCGGCGCCTTCAGCACCAATGCGTTTTCTGAAATGGACTAATTCGCTGCTATCGCAAGGCAGTTTGCAGCTGAATTCCCTGAAACCGCAGAATGCCTGGTAGTAAGGATTGCGTTTGAATTGCAAGACCACGGCTTCGTCGCTTAAGTTTTCCAACTGTTTGAGAATCAACAGACCGACCATTAGCCGAATGGGTTTAGCGGGGCGACTTAAGCCTTGGCTGTAGTGTTGGGTAAAGGCCTGATCAAACTCGTGCCAAGGAAGCACACTGGCAAGGCGAAGGAGTGGATCGCTTGGATCCAGTTGCTGAAGCAGATCGGTGCCGAATAAATTGGTCTGATGACCAGTACTGGAAGCCATTAACATTTTTCACCCTGTCGACCGGAAAACGTGGGGATATTTTAACATTACCGGTCGAATGCATCAGGCTAATTTAGCTTTATATCATTATAAATCAATTGCATGAGGTGTTTTTCAGGGCTAACTAAATACGGTTTCTCACCGATGGCATCGTCTATCGCGGTCCAGTTGGTGATGCTGGTGGCGTCGTTGTTGCTCAAGAATTTATAGGTAGTCACCGTTCCCGGACTTTCAAATCCGCCATTGCTAAGCAGGTTTGCTGAATTAGCTGAAGACACTGGCAGTGCAACTGCCAAAATCAATATGATTGTTTTTAGTATTTTCATAATATTTCCAAAATAAGACTGAGTTGAATAATTGCTCAACTCAGTCCGTAATTTTCTATACTGGCTTTAAGCAAAATTTTGTTTGCGCTTATCTAAAGCTAGGAATCCAATCAAACCCGATAAAAACGCCCACACCGCTCCCGGAAGTGGAACAGGCTGAAGATTGATAGCATCCACAGCCCAAATGCGATTGCCGCCATTTGCTGAGGGGTTAAATAACTTCAATATTGCCGCGGAATCCGTATTGCTAGCGGTAAATTGGTATTCAAAAGGAGCGAATGTAGTCGTGTTGGTAAATGATGTGGTGAATCCCCCAATGCTCACTTCCAGAGGAGACGCCCCCGCTACATTTGCTCTGGCCATGAAAGACAAGTCGTAGGTTGTGCCGGCAGTCAACGCAACGGAGGTTTGCATGGCATTGCCAGTACCAATGGCTAGTCCATAAGTACCTTCATAAACACGGGGGAGATAACTACCGTTTGAGCGATCTTTGTTCATTAAATAGGAGTTCTCACCCACGTTATCACTGATGGAAGTCCAGCCAGTAACACTCGTATCGTTGTTTGGCAAATACTGGTAACCGGGGTTCGCAGCAAGCGTTCCCGGCTGTTCGAATCCACCATTGGTCACTAAGTTGGCTTGCACTGTTGGCACAACGACAAGCGCCAACATAAATATTTTGATTAATTTCATAATTTGAATCTCAAACTCCGTTGATAATTTTAATTGCCAAAGTCTTCGCGAAGTACGCGAAGACTTTGTGCTTGGTTTCGCGGTTAGAGCATTTGTTTGCGTCTTTGCAAGCCAATTAACCCAGCGAGCCCACTTCCCAATAGCCACACAGCGCCAGGCACTGGCACTGGCGCCACATTTCCGACCAGATTAAGCGTTAACTGAGAACTTTGGCGAGTGCTGGAAGCACCTAAATCGGCATCTGATAAATTAACAATATACTGTGCGCTGAAAGCACCTGCGGTATCTGTTAATAAAGAGGCTGAGAACAATTGGCTGTTTGCTTGCTGCAGGTCGGCGAATGTTGCCAAGTTGGTAGTAAAAGCGCTGCTGCTGCCGGTACTAGTAAATCCATCCAAGTCCAAACCAATCCGATTAGCATCTGCCAAATTAAAAACGCTAAAAGCTAATGAAGCAGGGCTGCTGTTTTGGGCAACTGTACCGAAGTCTAGAGTCAGAGTATTCTGCGCAGAGTTGCCATCAAAGGAACCGGCGGAGTGGAGTAAATAAGTGTAATTGGCTTGCAGATTGCCGCTCCAGTCAACCTTGTAGGTAGCTGAAGAACCGCTGCCTGCTTGCCCTTGAGTCGCAGACATAGTTGTGGTAGCAGATAAAGTGGGTAAACTCAGTGACGCATTTACCGAGCCGCTTCCCGCATAATCGTTTAGATTTTGGCTATCGGCCCCGACGGTTGTGTTGGTCGCGGTAGCCGCTGAAGTATTCGGTCCCCAACTGCAACTAACCGGCCCGGTTGGCCCATGGGCTAAGGCACAGCCGGTTCCGGCTTGAGTCAAATTTGGCGCGAAGTTGGCGCTGATACCAGCAGCAGACAACAAAGCATTACTGGTGCCGCTGCCGTTCACGGTTCGTCCCGGACCATTGTTTTTATTACCAATACCGTTGATGGTTTGGGTACGATTTGAGCTCAGTTGCAAATCTACACCAGTCAGTACGCCACTAGCCGCATCAAACTGACCCACTGCAACATTGACAATAGCTGCATTGTTATTTGAGTTGGTAGCGGAGGCCACTTGACCGCCAGTTGCGGTGACTGATGCAGAACCGCTGAAACTGACCGGTCCGGTAGTGTTGGTTAATGCCGCCTGGGAGATAGTACTGAACCCGAGCAATAAGGCTATAGAGGTCATTTGAAAATTGAGCTTGGCGAATTTACTCTTCATTATTTTTTCCTTTGGATTTTTAAAGTTAAGTTAAATAATCGACAGAATTTTTTATTACAACACTCTGCCGGTCGATCCATTACTTTTCCATCGCCCAATCTTTATTACGATCGATCAAGCTTGAGAAATAAATACCACACACTGTGTAAGTGCATGATCTCGACGCAAGCATATAAGCAATATGAATGCCATCTTTGTAAAATTGTTTAATTACAATAGTTTGGCAGAGTTTCTCTAAAGATGGGGCGACGTTAAAACTATTAAAACGGGATTCGAATGAGGGGTTAAATCGCAAAAGTATCAATTAATATTAATATATTCTAATAAGATAAATACACAAAATTCAATGTAATCATAAGCTTATATTTTCGTCAGCTATCTCGACTTTATTTAATTAAACTATGTTATTTAACACACTTTTTTGTGTCATATCACACACTTTTCTACAGCCCTTATTCTCCGTGGCTTAGGAGGGGTGAGATTATTTAAAAGTGTGTCATATGCCACATTTTTCAATAATCCCACCGAGTAAGGAGCTGCAATCAGTGAAAATATTGGAAGCGGAGAGTCGGCGAAGTGAGGGTTTTCAGCGAAAGGGCTCTGACAAACATCTAATTCTCGTTCATAAGCCGTTGGCTATGAAATCTAACATGAACATAAATGACCTAACCACCATTACCGTTATTCGCTGAGCGCATTTTGCAAACGTTGGTAAATGCCACCAAAACTGCCGTTACTCATTAACACAAAATGTCCGCCGTAACGTGCTTCCATTTTTAGTTTGGCGATGATGTCATCAAGCGAGGTGAAAATTTCAATATTGTTGACATATTTTTTTAAGCCACTTAAATCCCAGTTCATATTTTCCGGCTGGTAAATAATTGCTAAATCGGATAGATGCAATGATTCTGCTAGGGTCTGGGTATGGACGCCCATACGCATGGTGTTTGAACGTGGCTCAACGATGACGATAATACGTTCTTGCCCGACTTGTTTACGCAAGCCATCTAAAGTGGTTTGTATCGCTGTGGGGTGATGGGCGAAATCATCATATAGGGTGACGTTATCGATGGTAGCAATAACTTCCATGCGACGTTTAACATTTTTAAATTGATTCAGCGCATTAATTGCATGGATCGGCAGAATCCCAACATGTTTGGCTGCGACGATCGCTGATAGTGCATTGTAGACATTGTGTTGACCAGTTAATGACCAATCGACCGTACCCTGCTCTTGTTTATCAAAAATAACGTTAAATTGGCTACCATCCGCTTTTATCAATTGTGCATTCCATATAGCATTCTCATTAATTGAGGTTTTAGCGAGAGAGCTCCAGCAACCCATCGCCAAGACATCGTTAATATTGCTTTCACATTCAGGACTGATAATTAAGCCCTGGCCAGGCACTGTTCTGACCAAATGATGAAATTGTTTTTTAATCGCATCCAAATCAGGGAATATATCGGCGTGATCGAATTCCAGGTTATTTAATATGGCTGTGCGTGGCCGATAGTGTACAAATTTTGAGCGTTTATCGAAAAATGCGGAATCATACTCATCCGCTTCAATCACAAAAAAGTCAGAGTCACCTAAACGGGCGGAAATGCCAAAATTTAAGGGAATGCCGCCGATTAAAAAGCCTGGATTAAAATCTTGGTGTTCCAATATCCAGCTTAACATACTGGTCGTTGTCGTTTTGCCGTGAGTTCCGGCAACACCTAGCACCCACTTTTTTTGCAAGACGTGTTCAGCCAGCCATTGCGGGCCGGAGACATAAGGCAAGTTTAGGTTCAGAACCGCCTCCACTTCGGCATTGCCGCGCGAAAGTGCATTGCCAATAATGACTAAATCCGGTTTGATATCGAGATTTTCTGCTTGATAGCCCTCCATTAACTGTATACCTTGTTCTAACAGTTGTGTGCTCATGGGTGGGTAAACGTTTTGGTCGGAGCCGCTGACTTGGTAGCCCATTTGCCTGGCTATAACCGCCAGACCGCCCATGAAAGTACCGCAAATGCCTAAGATGTGAATATGCAATGTTTTTAATCCCAAATGGTTTTAAGTAAATATTTATTTTTTGTCTGCGCTGCCGTCTGCTGGTTTCTCTTCCGGCTTGCCCTCTGCTGATTTAGCTTCGGGATCTTCAGATTTTTGCTCACCTTCTTTGGCAGGCTTCTGGTCGGCCTTAGCTGCTTTTGCTCCTGCCGCTTCAAGAGTTTTTATGACTTTTTCAAAGCCCATCTTTTTAGCTCTATCCAATACTGTTAGGCTTTGTTTATCAGTCGCATTAACATCAGCACCCGCAGTAATCAGTAAGCTGATAAGGTCATCATTGCCAAATGACACGGCATCCATTAAAGCGGTGGTGTTTTGGTTGTCTGCATAATTAACGTCGGCGCCATAGGCTAGCAAGGCCTTGACTATATGGATATTGCCACTGAAACTAGCCGCCATTAAGGCCGTGCGTCCACTGGCGGTTTTGCTGTTGACGTCTATACCTTGCGCTAATGCCTCTTCTACTCTGGCAATGTTGCCGTTCATGGCCGCGGCAAATAGATCCTTACTGTCTTCTGCAAAAGCAGTGGCAGATAACGCCAATAATAAGATGGAAAAACAGTCTATATAGTATTTCATACCGAAGAGTTTCTTGCGTTTAGTGATAAGTTACGATGAAATAATCAACATATAAGATAGCTAACGTGTGTAATTATGACAGAAAAAAACAAAATCATCGTTGAAGCAATGCCTCAATTTATTGAGACGCAATCCTCTCCCAGCGAAGATCGCTATGTATTTGCCTATACCATTACTATCACCAATGCCGGTGATATTCCGGCAAAGTTGCTTAACCGACACTGGCTGATCACCGATTCTAACGGCAAGGTACAGGAGGTGCGGGGTGAGGGCGTGATTGGGGAACAACCTTATCTAAAGCCTGGTGAGTCGTTTCAATATACTAGCGGTGCTATGCTCGAAACCCCGGTGGGTACTATGCAAGGCATTTATAATATGCGTTCGGATGAAGGTGAAAGCTTTGACGCGAGCATCCCTAAATTTACCTTATCCATTCCCAGAACACTGCACTAAATGTCAATTTATGCAATTGGCGATGTCCAAGGCTGTTTTGATGATTTGCTGAGACTGCTTGATTACATTGCATTTGATGAGCAGTCGGATCAACTCTGGTTTGCGGGTGATTTGGTTAATCGAGGTCCTAAATCTTTAGAGACTTTGCGTTTCGTTAAGTCGTTGGGCCCATCCGCAGTTACTGTCCTAGGTAATCATGATTTACATCTATTAGTTGCTTCCTGCGCGCCTAAGATCGCAAATAAAAAAGATTCCTTATTGCAAATATTGGAAGCGCATGACAGAAATGAATTGATAGATTGGCTGCGGTTTCGGCCATTATTTCATTACAACGCTGATTTCTGCCTGATTCATGCCGGATTGCCACCGCAATGGGATTTTAAGAAGACAAAAAAAATGGCTTTGTTGGCCGAAAACGCCTTACAAAGTTCAGATTACCAAGTTTTCTTAAGGCAGCTATATGGGGATAAACCCAATTTATGGTCGTCCGACTTAAAAGGTATTGATAAATTACGCTTTATTGTCAATTGCTTTACCCGCATGAGATATTGCGATGCCAATGGTCGATTAGACTTTGAAAATAATGGACCGTTAGGTACTCAGTCCAAGGCATTGTCGCCTTGGTTTGCTTTACCTAAACGCAAAAGCATGGATATGCGCATTATCTTCGGTCACTGGTCTTCATTAGGCTATCACGAAGGGCCTAATTGTTATGCGATTGATACCGGTTGTTTGTGGGGAGGGCAATTGACAGCCATAAAATTGGGTGATTCAGTTGAGCGGTTCAGCGTTGATTGTGTTGGTTATAAAAAAACCGGCAAGCAATTGTTGGAGACTGTTTAAAACAACTAATAATCGTGCTTCGAACCAAGTGCTAGATTTGTTATGGTTAACGTTAAGCGGTGGTTTTAAAACCGCTAGGTAATACAGTTTTGATCTTGCCCCGTTCTTTCGGATACTCGGCTATTAGAGCAATTTAAAAACCAGAGGATAACAATGAAAATCAACAAGGAGAGTTTCTTGTGGCCCAGATTTAGGATTGGCAGAGACGACATTGCATGCTTGTAAGGAGGATCTTTTAGTGTGACGGTTTCCGGCGTTTCAAAAAATAGACTGGGAAAGCCGCAGAATTTGTTAAATTTGTTCGATCCAAGATTAAAACTGGTTTAGAGATGTATGCAGAATTAAGAGAAAGAGTCGGCCTATAAGCCGGGTTTTGTCGAGAACAGTCATTCATCTAGGCTGCAAGTCACCTTACAGCTCAAGCAATCTACCCAGGAACCGCGCGGGCCACGCGTCTGTTCCCCTATTTGATCTTGCTCCGAGTGGGGTTTACCCTGCCACACTTGTTACCAAGCGCGCGGTGCGCTCTTACCGCACCATTTCACCCTTACCTGCTGAAGCGGGCGGTATATTTTCTGTGGCACTTGCCGTAGGCTCACGCCTCCCAGGCGTTACCTGGCACTCTGCCCAATGGAGCCCGGACTTTCCTCCATCTTATCTCGCGATAAAACAGCGACTGCTCAGCCGACTCTTTCAGCGCAGGAGTCTATCATAATCAACCCCCGAGTTCTTTAATTCATTTTATTGACGCTCTCCATTAATAGCTGGCATTGCTAAACTAATATAGATATTTCGTTATTCCATTTAGCCATAAACAACTTAACAGAGTATTCCAGCATTTTTTGGCATTTGCTGTAGCATTTTGATTTGCGGCGCAGCCTGGCTAGGAAATGCCTGAATAAACTGTTATATCCTTCAACAGTATAGGTTTCAGCCTTTGATTGCGTGTGCCGACCCCTGGGGACAAAGGCCTCGTAAGGTTGCCAGTGATCCGTCATCACCTGCCCAACCGCCTCGCCCGCTATGGCTTGCCAGAGCTTTTCTCCCGTGACAGTCGCCCTGGACCCAGTACGCAGCCGAGGAACCTTTTTCCATATCTATCAACAGCAATCCATATCCAGCAATAGTTTTTTTTGAGCCAACGTAACTGTGCATTTCGTCCAGCTCCACCACTTGGACGCCCCCGTCGCTTTTTATGGCATCGAGCTTTTCGCCAAACGACCTGATCCAATTCAAAATCGTGACATTGCTGAACCCTAGGACACGGCCAATAGACCTGAATCCGAGTCCTTCCAGGTAAAGCTCCAACGCTTGCCGCTTTACTGCTTTATCCCCAGCGCCGGAACGCTGTGCGACAGTATATCGATGGTTACAATCTTTGCATAAATAGCGCTGCCGACCGCTCGCCAAACCGTCTTTACAGCTCGGCCGCTTACCACATTTTGGACATTCCATAGCACCCTCCAGCGCATCTTTGAATAGCCAAAACTTATACAGTATCTATAATAATTTAGCAATACCTAATAGCTTATGATTTATCCAAAGCTAGTGCCGCCTGATAAAACAATTTCTTTCTGCCACCAGTAATCTCTTCTGCTAAGGTTGCCGCCGTTTTAACAGAACATTCTCGGAGCAATAGGGAAAGTATTCGTTGCTGCTCATTGGATAATTCTTGGTCTTTTTCAGGCTCGGCTGCATCAACAATCACTACAAACTCACCTTTTCTCATGTTTTCATCCCGCTCTACCAAAGCTAACATATCACCGAGACTGGCTTTGATAATGGTTTCATGCAGCTTGGTTAATTCCCTAGCAATGACAATTTGACGGTCTAATGGCAGAACGGCAGCCATATCCTGTAGTGAAGCCAAAATGCGATGACTGGATTCGTAAAATACCCAAGTAGTTGGGGACAAAGCTTTTTCCGCGAAAAACGTTTTTCTAGCTGATGAAGTCCGTGGTGTAAAGCCCTCAAAACTGAACTTTGTAACTGGCAATCCAGCAGCCGATAAAGCAGCAATCAGCGCGCAGGGCCCGGGAATGGGCACAACATCAAGCCCGGCATCTTTAACCATTTTTACCAATGGCATACCGGGATCACTTAACAAAGGCGTGCCAGCATCGGAAACCATCGCAACTGATAATCCCTCATGCAGTTTTGTCAGCAGACCAGCTGAAGCCCTGCCCTCATTGTGCTGATGCAAGGAAATCAATTTATTGCTGATCCCATAGTGCTGTAACAAAACCCCCACATGCCGAGTATCTTCCGCAGCAATCAAGTCTACTTGCTTTAATATTTCAATCGCCCTAAAACTAATATCCGCTAAATTACCTATTGGCGTGGCAACAACGTATAATTTGCCGTGTTCACTTGACATTCGGTTTTCTCATATGAATTACTTATTAAAATTTAGATACAGCCAATCGAGTCAGTCATTAGCATTATGCAGTCTGTTGTCCTGCTTGGTTTTGTTTTCTGGATGCGCTTCCACGCCAGCGGTTAATGCATTGCCCAGAGATAATTCCGCGCAAACAACACCCTTAGCACAGGCTGCTGGCCAGCAGCCATTGTATCAGCAAGTGATTGCTACCTTATCGCCAGAACAAATTGAGCTGCGCTTTAAAACTATCGATGAGCTTATCCAAGCCGGGAAAGGCACTTTAGCCAAACAAACTGCTGACCAGGTCGACAAATCAACGCTATCTCCAGAGCATCTCAACCAGATTAATTTGCTTTACACCCAAATTATGCTGAATTTTGGCGAAGCCGAACAGGCGGTCGACAATCTAAAACGCATACAACCGGAACAACTCAATACGGACGATAAAATCAAATACTATCAATCCTTGGCTTTTGCCAATTCTCTTACCGGTAATCTACTGGAAAGCGCAAAATCCAGGATAGTATTAAACCAATTGATAACAGATCGCGATCAATATGACAAAAACCAGACAGCAATCATTGAGACATTAGGTTTGCTACCCGACAAGACATTGCAAAAAGTCAGTAAAAATCAGAACGATGATGACTTGGCTGGGTGGATTGCTTTAACACGCTTACTCGGATTAAAAGATCTGCCCGGCGGCAATTTTGATGATGAATTAGCTAAATGGCGTGAAAGCTATCCCGGCCACTCCGGCAACTCAGCTATTTTAGCAATGCAAATGCCTGAAAAATACGAACAAAAGCCGCTTGAGCTCAACTATGCACAGCCCAGCTCAATCGCTTTGCTACTACCTGAGTCCGGCCCTTTTGTCCAAGCTGGCAAGGCTATTCGCGCAGGCTTTATGGCTGCTTATAACAGTTCTGTCAACAATACCAAAAAACCCAGCTACCACTTCTATAATAGCGAGCAGCCACTTTCAGCACTCTATAACCAAGCCATTGCAGAAGGAGCAAAATTTGTTATTGGCCCACTCAGTAAAGAAAACATTCAAAATCTTGCCGATACCCCTGCTCTCAGTGTCCCTGTATTGGCCCTGAACCATGTTCCAGATTTACAGAAAAATAATCTTTACCAATTTGGTCTCAGCCCACTAGATGATGTTGCCGAAATCACTAATAAAGCTTGGATGGATGGGCATAAAAAAGCGCTGCTTCTGGTTCCGGAAAGTGAGCAAGGTGAACGAGTCGCCAAATATTTTAGTGAGGAATGGCAACGACTTGGCGGCACAATTTTGGATTCACAAAGATTCAATCCCAAAGAAGTCGATTTTTCTGCCACCATAAAAAAGCTGCTTAACATTAACGAAAGCGAACATCGTTACCGCAAAATTGTCGAGGCGGTACCGTCCGCCGTTTTTACACAGCGCCGGCGCGAAGATGTGGATGTGATATTTTTAAGTGCCAATAGCGACCAAGCACGCTTACTTAACCCGCAATTACAGTTTCACCATGCTGCGACAGTCCCTGTTTATGCGATGCCTAATGTATACACCGGCCTGATAGCACCATCACTTGATGCCGACCTGAACAACATCACTTTTTGTGATACACCCTGGGTATTGAATAACGCCTATAACGGGGAACTCAGCATGAGTGCTTTGCAAAAAACTTGGGAAACATTTCCTAGCACTTACATGCGCTTGATTGCCATGGGCATTGATGCCTATCACCTAGCTTCGCGCATAAATTCTAGAGATGTTGATCACTATCCCGGAGCAACCGGTAAGCTGACTCTAACGCCGGACAATCGGATTAAACGCTCCTTGACTTGCGCCAAATTTATTAATGGTCAACCCGGCGTCATCGGGCAAGCTACTGAGTCACCCACTGCCAACCAATAACTCCCTAATGGTATTCGTTGAGCTAAAAAACAAAGCCGTGCACTTATTGCGCGGCCACAGCGCCGAAGAACAAGCCCACCAATTTCTCATCAATAAAGGTTTGCAGCCAGTTTGTCGCAATTACCGTTGCAAACAAGGTGAGCTCGACTTAATTATGATTGACCAACAAACGCTGGTCATTGTAGAAGTCAGATTTCGTAAATCCGACCAGTACGGTAGCGCCGCCGAGAGCGTCACTCGCACTAAGCAATCCCGTATAATAAAAGCGACGCTTTATTATTTAGCTCAACAACCGAGTAACCTCGCTGTCCGATTCGACGTAATCGCCATCTCTGGCAACGGCAATATAAACTGGATACCCAACGCTTTTCAAACCTGATTAATTAACCATGAGCTTACAAGACCGCATTATCAATCACTTCTCTGATAGCATACAAACTAACCAGGATGCCATGTCCAGTCTATGCGAAATTATTGAATTTGGCTCACAGCGATTGGTTGGCACTTTACTTAATGATAAAAAAATAATCACCTGTGGCAATGGTCGTTCAGCAGCTTGCGCACAAATTATGTCATCAATCATGCTCAATCAGTTCGAACGGGTTCGGCCTTCCTTGCCAGCCATTTCCTTAACTACCGATGTCACAACTATTACCGCTATCGCTAACGACTATCATTTCGATGATATATTTGCAAAGCAGCTCAGAGCAGTAGGCCAAAGTGGCGATATATTGGTAGCCTATACGGATGGTAGTCATTCTGCAAATATCGCAAAAGCAGTAGCGACCGCTCATGATAAGGACATTGCGATTATAGCCTTAACTGGCAGAGATGGCGGCAAAATGGCGTCACTGTTAAATGAGACCGATTTGGAAATTCGCGTGCCTTCTAATTCTAGTGCCCGAATTCAGGAAGCTCACCTGTTAATCACCCATTGCTTATGCGATCTAATCGACCTTCAGTTGTTTGGTAATTCAACCGCAGAATGACACTAAGTTTACAGTTAAGCTGTATTCGATTAAAACCGTCTGCCATCCCAACTCTACGTAAATTGTCTGGGCAGCTCTATTTCCCCTGAACCTAGCCATCTCGCCGTGAAATACCTATTCTAAAGAGAAGGTGTTGCTATAGTTTTTATATTTTTATGAGCAAGTCCACACGGGTAGGGTTACTTCTCTAGGCTATTTTTTAGTTTTTTAATTAAAAAGTGTTTATTTTAAAATGGGAATCGTTTTTGCCAGATACCACTAACTTTGATTGACAAAAAAAGCCCCTCTGGGTATATTGCGCGCTCAATTTAGTATTGAACATCCTCTGCCGAGGTGGTGAAATTGGTAGACACGCTAGCTTCAGGTGCTAGTGGGCGCAAGCTCGTGAAGGTTCAAGTCCTTTTCTCGGTACCAGTTATTCCAAAAACCAATCTATCAATAATCATCACATTACTGGGGCTATCCCAAGGCGCATTTGTTATGTGCGTTACTTGTAAATTTATTTTTGCAACGTATAAAGTCGGTCGATTGTTCACACGAATGCTATTTTAACTTGACTTAAAGCGAGCAATTCTTAATGGGGACGTTACCCCATCTCTGTAAAAACATTAGCCAGTGCAAATAGCAGGTTATCTAAAAAATTTCATTTTGAGCTAGTTTTTTTTTTAGGTTTCTATATAATGGCCAGCTCTCCACGGTACCGATGCCTCGGTGGCGAAATTGGTAGACGCAAGGGACTTAAAATCCCTCGGGGGTAACCCCGTGCCGGTTCGACTCCGGCCCGAGGCACCATCTAAACAAGAGTCTAGAGTTGCTCTTGCATACAATTAGTGCTGTTCCGTTGCAACTAAGATGTTTTGTGTAGTCGTCAAAATCGACAACATATCCCTGTTGTTATTGGTATATAGCAAGCCTACTTTACCGGTTCTGCCTTTTTGACAATCACTTTCTTATGCCACAAGCCATTGGCAGAAAAACAACCCCAGCCCCATTTAAGCCAGTTAAGTAATGACATCGCCATCCAAAGCGACCAAGCTAGCATTAATAGCCGGTAGGTCGTTAAGGGCACTGATATAACGGTCGCGATAGGTAAAGTGACCATACTTCTGTCTTGATACCAGTTTAAGTTGTAAGCAGACGATTGATTACCCGCAATCTGCATATCTGGAGAACTCAATAACCCCTGAGCTACTGCAAAAAATAACAAGCCAAGCGAAAATACCGTTAAACCTCCCAGCAACAGTTGCAGCCCATTAAAAAAATTGCTGCTTTCATTCATTTTCACAGCTCGCCAACCTAATAGCATTAGCCAAGCAACAACGATAACTGCTGAAGCTATTGGAATCTGGCTCAGGCCTACCAGTAACAAAAACCAATGCCAGTGCTTTAATGGCGTTAGAGTGATTTTGCCTAAAGCTAGTGACAGCAAAATAATAACAATTAGTACCCCCCAAAATAAAACTGCCGGTCCAAACCGAGTGCCGAAAGTGAATAACACCCAACGATCTTGGCCCAGATTGATAGTTAAGTTGGTGTTAACGCTTTCCTTGCCTAAATCCACTAACGGGGTGCTAATAACACTGGAAATGCCGGTCATTGCTTGCCAGCTGATAGTGATGTCCTGTTTGCCCGGGTTAATAGGCAAAGTCAATTTTCGACCTTCCTGCCGAATAGCCCTGCTTTGGCCATCAATATAGACAGATTGCAGCACCGCTTGTTCCGGCAACATCAGAGTATGTTGGGAACCCTGTGAGCTTCTTAAGCTGATTTTTAGCTCAACATCTTGAGCACGTTTTCCCGGTTGAATGCTTAAATGGCTGCTATCGATAGTCAACGTTTGCCCCTCTATTGCTTCAGGTCGAGTGATTTGAAACGTAATTTTTTCGCCTGGCCAAGGATGCCATTCCGGCAGCCAGTGCTGGTCATTATTCTGATGCATCATGGCGATGCCGGAGGCTTCAATATGCCAAATTGGACTTAGATCCACTTGCCAGACTTCAAACCACTGTTCCGTTTCTGCTGCTTTTAGTTCGATTTGCTTAGTTTTTTCCAGGGTTGATTCCCACTGCAAAACGCTTTCCTGTGCCGGCATATTGACTGCTACTTTACCGTCCTTAACCCGAATTCCAGCCGTTGTTACCGATTCTCCAGCTAGTAGCGGTACGTCTAGCACGATTGCTGCATCTGCTGGAGATACGCGGGTAATTTGAGTTAACACACGCCAATCCAGACCCACTTGCAAGGTACGATTAATTTTGACGAATACCGGCATTAACAAGGAATTTGCACTTGCTTTACCTTGCTCCTGTTGAGTTTGTTGAACGCGCTCAAACTGCAAAGAATCGTCCGCCAGAGCGTTTTCGTGCAACCCGACGACTTTCCAGATGCCGTTTTCCACACTAACCCGATGTGGTTTTAGGGGTAAGGGTAAAGTAAATTTATTTAATAGTGGCTGAGAACCCCGCAGTGTGAGCTGATGCTCACCTGGACTTACATTTAGCCACAGAGAATTATTGTCACGATAAAGGCCACGCGCATGCTCGCCATCTACCAATATTTGATTGGGAAAACCTTGTTCATATGCAGCAGGCAAAGGGACTGCCACGGCTTGCTGAGCATGCACGGATAAAGTCACCAGCATTTCCTTTTCGTTGATAACAATATGCATATTCGAGATTTGCGCACAACCCGGCACGCAATCCGGTGCTTCCAATAGCTTACCTCTCAACTCACCTAGCAGTTCTTTATCAGGAAATTCGGCATAAACTTTTTGCGATGGTAACAGCAATGCTGGCAAAATCAGCAACCAAAGCCACATAGGCAATATGGTGTTAGTCCTAAGTTTGATTTTTTCGGCAACTCCAAACATTAACAGCGCCAAAATCGCCACCAACGCAACCCGAATAAAATTCAGTAATAAAGTCAATGTGGGCGACAAATACCACAAACGTAGTTGCTGCGCAGCATCAACCGAACCATTCCAGGATAATTGCACACTACGCCATTGCCATTGCGGCAAGCCCGGACCGGTTTGCACCTTGGCTTTAGGATCGGTTCGCACTAAATCGTCGGCATAAGAAGTTTTGCTTCCATATTCCGCTCTGTCATAGCTGGGTTTTGCCGGGATAGATTTTCTCATCGCCTGCTCTTGCATAACTGGCGCAGATGCCGGAGCTGCCATGTCCACAGCAGATTCCGAAGCAATGTTTGCTGACTCAGCCATATAACTCAGCTGCGTTTGCGGCGTAATGGTTTGCCAGGGGTATTCCAACTGCGGATACAGCCCCGTGCGGACTTGCGCAACCATAAAAGGCACTGTAATCAGTATAAGTGTCATCCAAAATGCATTGCGGTACCAAAGCATTATCTTAAAAAACCGATTCTGCGGCATCACTTTCAGCAATGCAGTCGCTGCCAAAATATTCAGCCAAACAAAGCGCGGCGCTTCCGGCTCGTGCCAGATTAGCGCCAGGGTAATTAATGCAAAAATTCCCCAAGATACCGACCATAACCGACCAATCGCCAGTGCGGCAATTAACACCACAAAAATATCCAGTAGCGTCCAGCGCGAAAGCCAGCTATCCGGCACATTATCCACGCCGCTGGCAGCCAACAGTCTCCAGCCCGGCGGTAAATTGAGTTCAGCTTTAACGCTATGAAAAGTCTGCTCCCAGCCCACGGCGTTAATGCGATTAATGCCACCTTGCAATCGACTATCGGCATTCAGTGTCAGCAAGCCTTTTCTGACTTCCACGCCCTGTTTATTACTCACATCCTGAGTAATAAGTTGATTGCCGCCATCCAAAGTTACTTTCCCCAGTTGTGTTTCCGGCAATGCATTGAGTCGCCAGCCACTGGTCATCTTGCCGGAAATAGTGTCGTTGACGGTATAACCTGTACCATCAAAATCCAGCCACAGATTGCGGGTTAGACTCAATTGGCTAGGTTCCGGCTCCGGATCACCACGGCGAATGACTTTTAAGCTCATTGCCTGGCCTTGGTTAATGGCATACGCCGGGAAAGATTTCCACTCTTCCGGTAGATTAGTTTGGCTGGCATCAATAGCGTTTAATTGCTCTATCTCCACCATGCGCAAATCAGGGTAAGCGGCAAAAACCCAGATTTCGGATTTTGGCCAATCGGGATTATTAACATGATTAAGGGCAATGGTATTGAGCTCGCCCACTGTCCGCGCCAATATTTCAACTTGCCAGTGTCCAGGCCGCACTTGCAATAACAACTGTCCATCTGGCTCCAATCGTGCAGGCAACTGACTTTGTATATTTAAAGGGATAAAACCTTCTAGCAATGGTAAAGCTAATTTTGCTTCGCGCTGTTCGCCTGAAACATCCAGTTCAAGGTGTGTTAAAACATGCAATGGCACGTCATCCAAAACTTTTCTAAACACCTGCAAGTCCATTTTGTTTTGCTCATTTGCCGCTTTATTCTGACCAATATCGCTTTGCTTAAGCCACAGTTGACCGTCTTTAATTATCGGCGTCTGAAAACCCACATCGTTGATAGTGAGCTTAATTAAACCCGTATCTGCCGGAACACTCAGACTTTCCGGCATACGTTCCCAGAAAAACTCCCCTGTAATTTGATAAAAGCCTGGCATTAATTTGATCGACGGTGAGCCATCTTTATCCATCACCAACGCAGCCTTGTTGCTAATAATTACGTTTTGCGGCCAATGTTTGCTATCGCCTGGCAATGCAACCCAGCTGTCTTGATACACTTGCCAACGGGTTGAGAATTTTCCGCCGGTGTTTTTTAAAGCCAGACCTAACTCACTCGGCCAACTACAGCGTTTTTGCTCATAACTGTTATAGATAAAAGGGCAGTTTAGCTCGGGATTGTCTTGTAAAACCCATTGCACCCAAGGTTTAAGAGGTTCGGGGATCTGTTCCGGCAATAGCGGCTTGGCCTGGACGCTGAGTGAAAACAGCAGATTGAAGCAGAGTAACCAAATGATGTGTTTCATGATTGATTCCTGGCCAAGGCTAGATAGCTGAAAAAACGTGCTTTAAGCTATCACAAATCAAATGGTGAAAACAGCTTGAGAACTTGCGCGTGGTATTAAGCAGCGAGCTCAAGGTTAAACGGGATTCGTTTACTTAAGCCAGATTTTTTCCAGTTCGAGTGCTGATTGGGGATGCGCAAATAAATACCCTTGAGCACTGTCTGCGCCTTCCTGTTTCAAAAAATTAGCTTGTATCTCAGTTTCCACGCCTTCGGCAACGGTCTTTAGACCTAAGGCTTTTGCTAATACGATAATAACGCGAATAATAGCTTCGCTGTTGGGATCAGAGCCAATATCCTGCACAAACGATTTATCTATCTTCAGCCGATCTAAAGATAGCTGTTTTAGGTAAGCCAAGCAGGAATAACCCGTACCAAAGTCGTCGACCGCTAGCCCAACGCCCAGTTTTCTGAGCTCATCCAAGACTTTGACAGATTTTTCGGGCCGAGTCATGATCATTGACTCTGTCACCTCCAATTCCAGGTATTTAGTTTCTAGGCCTGAATCATGGGAGGCTGACATAACCAATTCCAGCAAATCCTGGCTTTCTATTTGCGGCATGGATAAATTAACAGAAACCTGTGACACCAGAAATCCTCGATTAAGCCAATCCGCCATTTGCCTAGTGGCCTCGTGCAAAACCCAAGCACCAATTTCGTGAATAATACCCATCTCTTCGGCAAGTGGAATAAATCGGCTTGGTAACACCAAGCCGAATTCAGGATGCAGCCAGCGGACTAATGCTTCTAAGCCGTAAAGTTGGCCAGTCACAAGATTTATTTGTGGCTGATAATGCAGAATTAGTTCATGACGCTCCACGGCGCCACGCAAAGCATTTTCCATCAGCAGTCGATCAAGTGCCCCAGCAGTTAACTCCGAAGAAAAAAAATGATAGGTATTGCGGCCTCTTTCTTTGGCTCGATACATCGCTAAATCTGCGTGTTTCAGCAGGCTGTCGGCATCTTCTCCGTCATCAGGATAAAACGCAATTCCGATGCTGGCAGTCACTGTCAGTGTGTGACCTTCAATACTCATCGGGGCAATAAATAATTGAATTAACTTGCGGGCCACCTGAGTTGCCCTTTGTTTATCAATGCCATCTTCCAAAACCAACACGAATTCATCACCGCCTAATCTGGCAACGGTATCTTCTGCACGCACAGACATATAAATACGTTGGGCGGCCTGTTTTAAGATCTCATCGCCGATCGGATGCCCCAAGGTATCGTTAACAAATTTGAATCGATCAAGATCGATGAATAATAGCGCCACTGAACTCTCGTCGCGTTTTGCCCGATCCAGTGCGTGGCTTAAGCGGTCTTTTAATAAAACTCGATTGGAAAGACCAGTTAAGGCATCATGATGAGCAAGAAAATCCAGCTGCTGTTGTGCATGCTTCATTACACTGATGTCATTAAACACCCCGACGTAATGAGTTATTGGGCCATCCAATTGTTCTTTAATTGCACTAATGGCAAGCCATGCCGGATAAGCTTCTCCACTACTGTGAAAATTCCACAGTTCTCCGCGCCAATGCCCTGTTTCAAGCAGGGTCTTCCACATTAATTTATAAAAAGCGGCGTCTTGATGTCCAGACTTTAAAACATTGGGATTTTTACCCAGCACGTCAGTTTCGGCATAACCGGTTATTTCGCTAAACGCCGGATTAACTGCAACGATATTGGCCTGAAGATCCGTAATCATGATGCCTTCGCCAGTGCATTGAAAGGCTTGTTCCACCAGGTATAACCTATCCATTGCCTGCCTTCGCTCCCTGAGCAGTCGCTTTTTTTCTAGCGCCTGTTTAACAGCGGATCCTATTCTAGCTAGACGGTCTTTGAGGATGTAGTCGCAAGCCCCAAGCTGGAGCGCTTTGATGGCGGTTTCTTCGCCAATGGTGCCAGAAACGATAACGATAGGAATGGCTAGGTTTCGTTCATTGATTAGATCCATAACGCGTAAGGCATTGAATTGCGGCAGACTCCAATCACTTAATATCAGATCCGGATCATCCTTTAATGCGTCTAAAAATTCCGCTTCGGTTTGGACGCGTTGCCATTCAAAGTCGAGATGCTGGTCTTTAAGCTGCAATACAATAAGTTCTGCATCACTGGGCACATCCTCGACCAGAAGAATGCGCATGGATTGTTGCAAGGTCAAATTATCTTCATTTATCTGAAGGTTCACAGCCATCATCCCTAATTGATATGGAGGGTGACCCTACATTTAGAATCAACCAGTAATCCTGAATCTGTTTGACAATTTCTACAAATCCGGGAAAGGAGACGGGTTTGACTAAATAAGAGTTGGCGCCCGTGTCGTAAGATAGCGCTCTGTCGCCTTCTTCGCGCGAAGACGTTAAGATCACCACAGGCAAGCGTTTGATTCGAGGCGTTTCCTTGATCTTTTTCAACACATCGAAGCCGTCCATACCTGGCATTTTTAAATCGAGCAAAATCAAGTCGGGGTAAGGAAATCGGGCGCGGTCCGCGTAAACTCCGATGCCCAGTAAATAATCAAGGGCTTGCTGACCATTAGAAGCAATCTCAATCTGATTAGCCAGTCTGACCTCTTTAAAAGCATCCATGGCTAGCTCCACATCCATGCGATTATCATCAACTAATAGAATACATGCCGGGTGACTCATAATTTTTCCTACTTTTTATGATGATGAATATCGCCTATGGGGCGCTCGCCTCTGGCGCGGGTAATGTTACCGTGAAAGTGCTTCCCTGCCCCAATTTAGAATCAAGACTCACTGTGCCAGACATTAAACGGGTTGCCTTTGACACAATAGCCAAGCCAATACCCGTACCCGGAAATTCGTCGCTGGTGTGCAGTCTCTGGAAAACTTGAAAAATTTTTTCATAGTATTCTTTGCTGATGCCAATACCATTATCACTGATTTTTATGACGACTTTGTCGGCTTCTCTCGAAGAACATATCCGGATATACGGGGTTTTCGTGGTTGAACGGTAAGTCAGTGCATTGTCGATTAAGTTTGAAATAATTTGAGATAGCAACGTTGCATCACCCATGGGTTCCGCCAAAGGTTCAATTAGCTCTAAATGAACACCGGCAGCTTCGATACGTTTAGAAAACGTCATGATGATGTTTTCCATCAAGGGCGTTATATTGATCTTTGTTCTGGCGATAGCGCTGCGCCCAGTTCGCGAATAGAGCAGCAGATCATCAATTAATAATTCCATGCGTTGGCTGGCTTGCAAAACATTATCAAGATAGTGTTTTGCCTCTTCATCCATGGTATCTCGATGGCGTCTGGAAAGAATCTGGGTAAATCCGGTAATGGCACGTAAAGGCGCACGTAAATCATGGGAAACTGAGTAAGAAAATGACTCCAATTCCTGATTAGCCTCTACCAACTCGGAGGTTCGATCTTGCACACGTTGCTCAAGCGTAGCATTAAGGTCTTTTAATGCTTTTTCAGCATCGATACGTTCCGTGATATCAAGGCAATAACCCAAATAGCCAATAAATTCGCCAGCTTGGTTATATTGAGGTACGCCGTCATCGATGATCCAACGGTATTCGCCATCATGACGGCGTAAGCGGTAAATCATGCTGAAACGCTCCCGTCGATCAAAAGCCTGACTGTAAATCAAAATACATTCAGAAAAATCGTCAGGATGAAGCCCGTCCGTCCAGCCATCGCCCCATTCCTGCACGAAGCTGCGGCCAGTAAATTCAAGCCATGTCTTGTTAAAGTAATCGCATTTTTTATCAGTTCGAGCCGTCCAAATGAGTGCCCGACCATTATTAGCGAGGCTACGATAGCGCAATTCACTCTCTTTTAATGCGTGTTCCGTCAATTTTTGATCTTCGATAACACTGAGTAAAATTCGACGAACTTGATCTTCTGTATCAAATGGCTCAATACCTATCGGTTTGTCCAATGGTAGCTGTGGTGACCAAAGATTTATATAACGGGGCGGTTTTCCTAATTGTCTTAGTAAATCATTAACCTCCTTCTTATAGTCAAGTGTGTGCGTTTCTCGATCCATCATCGCGTTCTTCCAGCGCCGAAGTTCTGTTAATTGTTCATCAAGGGTGGTCGTAGCTCGATACCGCTCAATAGCAACGGCAGCAAGGTGGGTTGCATTAGCAATTAATTCCCGGTCTGTAGGAGTCGCGGTTCGAGGTGTTTGATAGTAAACAGCAAAGGTTCCTAATACTGCGCCCGTACCGGATAAAATAGGCGTTGACCAGCAAGCTCTCAAATTATGTGCTCGCGCTAAGTCTACAAAATCCTGCCAAAATGGATGGCTCGCAATATCGTCGACAAAAACCGGCTGACCGGTAAAGGCTGCTGAGCCACACGATCCTACTGAGGGGCCGATCGCTAAACCATCAACGACACTGCTGAACGCCTGGGGTAAACTCGGCGCTGCACCATGTCGCAAATGCAATCCGTCTTCATCCAGCAAGAGAATAGAACAACACATTTCTGGACTTTGCGCTTCAATGATACTGACAATTTGTGTCAATATTTCAGGCAATGGCTTGCCCATCACCATGCTTTCCAAGGCTTGATTGCTAGCCTTTAATAAATATTGCTGGCGTTTCAATTCGGTGATATCGCGAGCGACACCTAATATGCCGACGACTTGACCTTGCTGGTCGAAAAAGGGTGTTCTACGAATTTGCAGATCGACCTGTTGACCATCCACAGTTATTGCTGTCTCTGTTAACTCCAGACCTTTATTGTTGGGGCTGTCCACAACATTGCCTGTCTCGATCTGCCTAGAGGCGGGTAATTCTATGGCGGTTTTTCCTAGAATGTCAGTTTCTTGCAATCCAATCAAACGTTCAAAAGCAGAATTACAGGCAATATAGGCTTCATTTGTGTCGGTTAGCCACAATGGCTCTGGAATGCTTTTAACCAAGCTGGCTATGAGGCTTTCATATTGCATGTCGGGTTCCGGTTTGATCGCTACAAACAAAATAACGCTGGTTTCATTCTCTAGAAAAAAAACTCTAATGTAAACAAAAAATAATTATTTAGGATCAAGTAAGGCTACGTTAAAAGTCATCTGCCAAACGCTGCCAAAGCCTCGAATGTCAAAAAGGAATCAAAAGTAGCTACTGTGATCTCGAAAAACAGGTAAGCGATTGAAAAGTATTAATTAAATGTGATTTATTGAGTAAGGATCGGCAAATATAACAACTTCTTGCCCCGTTAAATCTTCAGGCCTAAAGATTCAGTAATGCTATTGATTTTTATTGATAAAATAGGATTATTAAATTAATATTAAATCAAGTAAATTATTAATAATTATTGATCTGACAAAACTGTCAGCTGACATGACAATAGCCCAAATTTTCAGCCAATTTTGTCAGGTCTACAGGCATATATCTGCCGGTCAATACAAAAAAAATTTACAAAAGATGACGCTATAACACTGAATGTCTTACTAACTTAAATCAAGAAAGTAAATCACCCAGGCATTGAGTTTTTTGGCACAGGCTTTGCTTTTAATCAATAACCAATAACCTTAACGAGGTCTTTTAAATGCGTTACAAAAAAAACCATCCACTCAAAAGCTTTCGGTTTGCCTTGGCACCCGTTAGCTTAGGGATTTTACTATCCTCTTTTAACGTGTCTGCAACCAATGTCATCAGTTTAGAAAACTTAAAATTTGGTGCAAAACATTGGCGTCACAAGGATATGTGGTCAGCAGAATTTACTGAGCGACAAGCTAAAGGACAAATTCCAAAAGTGTTACCAGAAGTGCATGATGTTGCTACTTATTGTGCTCCAGAGAATGCAGCAACGAATCCTTTTGCAAAAGATGATTGTATTTCTGCCTACACCAATCTACCTAGCGTCAATGTGGGGCAATCAATTAAATTTAAGGTTAGCGTAAATCCAGCCCCACAAACCTTCTCGATCGAGTTTTTCCGTATGGGCTGGTATGACGGCGCAGGCGCTACTTCTGTGCAAGTAGTGGCACCAATGGCGGGAGTAAAACAACCTGATTGCCCCATGAATGCTACAACGGGCGAAACAGAGTGTAACTGGTCTGATAGCTATACATTAAATGTTCCTTCAACTTGGACAAGTGGCGTTTACTCGGCCATCCTCACCAATCAAACCGGTTATAAAACGGAAGTGCTGTTCGTAGTTAGAGACGATGCGCGTGTCGCTGACTTTCTTTACTCAGTGCCAGTGTTGACTTATGCCGCTTACAACAATTACCCGAGCTGGTCTCCAAATACAAGTAAAAGTCTTTATGAGGGTGGAAGCACCGGTGCAAACACCGTAGTTGGAACAGTCAGGGCGGCCAAATCTTCCCTGGAAAGACCTCAACATCACCAATTTGGTGGCTGGTTAGGTTCTGATTGGACAGAGATTCAGTTAGTCGCTTGGTTAGAAAAAAATGGCTATAACGTCAAATATATTACTGATGTAGACCTTGATGCCATGAACAAACCGGATTTGCTAAATTATAAAGGCCTGTTGTTTGGCGGCCATAGCGAATACTGGACCAAAAAAATGTACGACAATGTCGAAAGCGCAAGAGATGCGGGTGTAAACTTGGCGTTCTTTGGTGCTAATGCCGTGCATTGGCAAGTAAGATTAGAAAAATCATCAACAGGAAAATCTGCTCGCTCCGTAGTGGGATATAAAGATACCGCTACTAGCAACATAGACCCAATCACTGATCCTACACTTAAAACCAAACACTGGACTGATTTAGGTAGACCAGAACAAACCTTGGTAGGCGTGCAGTATCCTGATGCTGGCTGGAAACTACCAACCACAGGCCAACGACCATTAGTTATTAATGACAGTAGCAGCTGGGTTTTTGATAACACTAGCCTAAACGACGGCAGCTCTATCCCTTATTTGGTCGGGTATGAAATCGATAATCTTGATCCAAATTTAGCGCAACCCAAATTATTAACACCAACTAGCCAAACGATTTTGGCTGAATCGCCTTTCGTTAATTTTTTAGGTAGCCCGTTAATTTCGCAAACGTCTATTTATCAAGCGCCTAGCAAGGCATGGGTATTTGGAGCTGGCACTATGTCATGGAGCTGGGGCTTGGGCAGGCTTCCGCTAATGGACGCTAATGGGACCGTTTTGGAGTCCTATGAAAATGCCGATATTCAGCAAGCAACAAAAAACATTATGGATAAATTTTTATCAACTAATAATGTTGCCCCACCTGCTGCTGTGACTGTGTTTGAGCACTATAATTATGCCGGCGTTTCACAACAATTTGGGGTGGGCAAGTATCGCGCCATTTCAGGTCAGTTTGATGTTGTTGGTAATGAAAGGATTAGCTCACTAACCGTGCCAGCTGGCTACGCTGTTAAATTATGTCAAGCTGAGCTAGAGTTTGGCTACAGCCTGTGTAAGACATATAACAGCTCGACAAAATACGTTGACTGGTATATGAATGATCAAACTTCTTACATTGAAGTGTTTAAATTACCCGCAACATCTGCAAGCGATTCTGTTGCAGTTGCCAGTCTTTTTAAAGATGGCAATTTTTACGGCAGAGTGCAACATTTGGGCCTAGGCGAATACCGTGCCATTTCAGGACAGTTAAAAGCTGTTGGCAACGATGCGATTAGCTCTATTTTTGTACCACAAGGCTACGCTGTAAAAGCCTGCGAGCACGAACCTGAATATGGCTATGGTCGATGTGCTACTTACAAAGGTGCAGTCGGCTGGGTAGGAAATTTGAATGACAAAATTTCTTACATCAACTTTTATAAGTTATAAGCTGTAATTAAAAAAAGCGGGCAGGATTGGTTATCCTGCCCGCTTTTTCTTTTTTATAAATTGCGCGTTTATCAAATGTCAGTTTAAATTAGCACCATATTGTCACGGTGTATTATTTCGGCATCATCAGAATAGCCAATAATTTTTTCAAACTCGGTACTGCTTTTACCCGCAATCGACTGAGCATCGGCAAAGCCGTAATTAATAAGCCCACGGGCGATTTCTAAACCGTTTTCATCTATGCAAGATACCAGCTCTCCTCTATCAAACTTGCCGATAACATCCTTAACGCCGACTGCGAGCAAACTTTTACCTTCATTTTTCAAAACCTTAACCGCACCAGCATCCAGAACTAACTGGCCTTTGATCTGCAATTGTCCAGCCAACCAACGTTTTCTAGCGACTAATGGCTCAATATCCGGCAAAAAATGCGTACCAATATCGGCACCCGCAAGAACCGAGGTCAATACCTCAGTTGCAATACCCGGAGCGATAATGGTGGCAGCGCCTGACCGCGACGCTAATCGAGCTGCTCGAACTTTAGTGAACATGCCGCCACGACCCAAACCACTACGACTGTCCCCGGCCATTTTTTCAAGACGCTCGTCATTAACACTGATTTCGGAAATTAAAGTAGCCTCTGGATAAACGCCTGGGTCGCCGGTAAACAAACCTTTCTGATCGGTCAAAATGATTAGCAAGTCAGCTTCTACCAAATTAGCCACCAAGGCCGCCAAGGTGTCATTATCGCCGAAGCGAATTTCCTCAGTAGCAACGGTGTCGTTTTCGTTAATAACCGGCACCACCCCAAAATCAAGCAGGGTCAGCAAGGTGCTTCTGGCGTTTAGATAGCGTTGTCGATTAGATAAATCATCATGAGTTAGCAAGACCTGAGCAGCATGCAAGCCATGTTGTTGAAAATTATCATCGAATACTCGCACCAAGCCCATTTGCCCAACTGCTGCAGCTGCCTGCAGTTCATGCAAGGATGTTGGCCGAGCTTTTAAACTTAAACGGCTCATACCTTCGGCAACAGAGCCCGAAGAAACCAAAATAACTTCTATAGCTTGCTGTCTAAAACCCGCCATTTGCTTAACCCAGGCGGCAATGGCAACCTTGTCTAAGCCTTGACCACCTTTAGTTAATAAGGAACTACCGATTTTTACGACGACGCGTTTAACTTTTGCAAAATCA
This sequence comes from Methylococcales bacterium, assembly GCA_965247565.1. Classification (GTDB taxonomy): domain Bacteria; phylum Pseudomonadota; class Gammaproteobacteria; order Methylococcales; family Methylomonadaceae; genus CBDFHF01. The sequence goes on from CBDFHF010000003.1 coordinate 1,255,736, forward strand.
TGTCTGCTGTTCACTTTCTATCCGCCGTTGTTGTTCTAAGAAATTCATAATGGCAAACATTAGCTCTCTTGTGCCTTCACCATTAATTGCTGCAATTATAAATACCGGACCCGTCCAAGCCAGTTCGTCTACAATAGCCTGACAATGGGTGTCGACTTGCTCACTAGGTAAACGATCTATTTTATTAAGCACTAACCAACGCGGCTTATTCGCTAAATCATCGCTCCATTTTTCAACTTCATGAATGATTTTTTTAGCCGCTTGCACGGGCGTGTCCATGCTTTCGTATGGCACTACGTCGATCACATGCAAAAGTAAGCCAGTACGTGATAAGTGCTTAAGAAATTGCAAGCCAAGACCAGCACCTTCGGCAGCACCTTCAATAACTCCGGGAATATCGGCAATAACAAAGCTACGTAAGTCGTCGACACGAACCACACCTAAATTAGGATGCAAGGTGGTAAAAGGATAATCAGCTACCTTAGGAGTAGCTGAGGATACAGATCGAATGAGGCTAGATTTTCCGGCGTTAGGCATACCCAGCAAGCCTACATCGGCGATCAAAGTCAATTCTAAATTAAGTCGACGATGTTCGCCTTCAGTGCCTTTGCTAGCTTTCTGCGGCGCTCTGTTGATACTGCTTTTAAAGCGCGTATTACCAAGTCCATGAAAGCCGCCTCTAGCGACCAGTAGAGTTTCGCCAACTTTAGTTAAATCTCCGATGATTTCATTGGTTTCCGCATCTGACACCTGGGTGCCGAGCGGTACTGGCACAAAACAGTCATCGCCTTTTTTTCCCGTGCATTGGCGACCCATACCATTCTGGCCGCGTTGCGCTCTATGCACGGAATGATAACGAAAATCGGATAGCGTATTAATGTTTTCTACAGCAATTAAATAAACACTACCCCCATCACCACCGTCACCACCATCCGGACCTCCCATCGGAATATATTTTTCGCGGCGAAACCCGATGGCACCGTTGCCACCATCACCAGCCTCTACACGAACTTCCGCTTCGTCAACAAATCTCATACATGCTTCGCCAAACTAAAAACCAATCTACAAAAACAAAAAAAGCCCCGCTTAAATGGCGGAGCTTTTTAGTAGCTGACGCCGCCATGCGGCGGCACAAGGACTTATGCTGCAACGATACTGACAAACTTACGGTTTTTAGGACCCTTAACCTCGAAAGTGACTTTGCCGTCAGCAGTAGCAAATAAAGTATGATCTTTGCCAAGACCTACATTGTCGCCAGCGTGAAAACGTGTTCCGCGTTGACGAACAATGATGTTTCCGGCTATCGCTGACTGACCGCCATAAAGTTTAACGCCAAGTCGCTTCGCATTAGAATCACGACCATTACGAGTACTACCACCAGCTTTCTTATGAGCCATAATAATCTCCTATGTTTTAGGCAGAAATGCCAGTAATCTGGATTTCTGTGTAGTATTGACGATGCCCCATTTGCTTCATGTGGTGCTTGCGTCTTCTGAATTTAATGATTTTGACTTTTTTGTGTCTTCCTTGAGATAAAACAGTTGCTGTGACTTTACCGCCCTCAATGTAAGGCGTACCCACCTTAACAGCATCGCCTGATTGAACCATTAGTACTTTATCGAATTCAATGCTGTCGCCAGTGCCTAGTTCTAGTTTTTCTATTTTTAAATAAGTACCTTCTTCTACGCGGTACTGTTTACCACCTGTTTGAATTACCGCATACATCAGAGTAAGCTCCATCAAGCATTAATTTGTTAAAAGTGAACAGATGATTATATTTACTATAACTAATCTCGTCAAATGTAATTTAACTGTTAACCTAGTCGTTAAGTGTCTCTGTGACACAGTTTGCGTAGGGGTGAAAGTAAACGGCGGCGTGGTCCAGTAATGCTAAACTAACCTGAGTTATGCAATATTGGTCCGGCCCTTTAACGTTTTAAGTTGCATATTTCACGAATTGATCTTGGAAAATTTTTTTGCCCGATGAGGAGATTGAGCCAATTGGGTCATGTGTTTGTTTGCCGCGTCACGTAATTTTGTAATGATTTAATTAAACCGGACACTTCTAGGAGCCTGTCGGCTTAATAAGCAACCAACTCGGCCCAATCACGTTTAAAATTTAAAACAGTCGCTTGTTACGATTGTTAATATTCCTGAAAGTATTTTATGAACTCTCCAAAGCTATTTGCCCCCCTGTTACCCTCTTAATACATGCATTCTTTTCAAATTCCAACCGATACAGACTAAATTCCATTCACTTTGGACGGATTCCAAGCCCCGCAGCTGTAATTGCCTGAATCCCAGGACGTGTTTAATGAGTACGAACACGGTTTCAACGGTGGATTTTCGCTTACCGTAGAGTGCCTTGCCCGCTTTAGTGGTGAGTCTATGGGTCATAGCCTCAACCTGCGGCAAGGTGGTCTCGTCTATTTCCGGCTCGTGCTGAAATCGGGCTTCAAGTGGTTGATTATGACTTTGCCGTTTTTGAGCAATATACGGTTTTATCGTGGCATCAGCACAAGCATTGACATTTCCTTGGCTAAAGTAACCGGTGTCGGCTAACAGGTTTTCAACGGTTCCCAGACAGTCCGGGAGTTGCCCCAGTTTGGCTAACGCCGGTTCGATTTCTTGTTTGTCGTTGCTGTGGGTATTTGCCCGACGTTTTACGTGGCGGAAATGCCGCAAGCTCAACCGCAAACCTTTAGTTTCTTTGGCATAGGTGCTCCGAAGTACAATTCCGTGAAATTTTGCAAGCTTCTGTAATCGGTTGATGATCTTGATCGCCAGTTTGCCATCGGTCGGGTAGGTGATGTTTTTTCCTGAACCGTGGTGTCGATGTTGACCGTGCTTTCGAGTGCCGCCTTGCCGTGCATCTGGACACTGACGGCAAATAGCTTGTCCGCGGCAGCTTCAAACTGAATTCGGTCAGCCGACAAAAAGCCTGGTAGTAAGGGTTGCGTTTGAATGCCAGAACCACCTGTTCGTCACTCAAGTTTTCCAGTTGCTTCAAAATCAATAAGCCAACCAGCAATCGTATCGGCTTACTGGGTCTGCCAATCCCTTGGACGTAATGGCGAGTAAATTCAAGCTCAAACGTCTTCCAAGGAATGGCGGTAGCTAAAACCAGTAGCGAATCTTGGGAATCTAATTGTTGTAATAAGTCATTACCAAACAGGCTGGTTTGGTGGCCATTTGGGCCCGGTGTCATCATAAGAGATCTTTGCAAAACCCCTTGTTCCAAAAACCAGTCCAAAACCACCTAGTTTTTCCAAAAAATCGGTGAAATTTAGGCAATATAATTTAGAACATATGGATTCTTGCGGCCATTTGGCCGCATTCACCCTTTAAAAGGTAAAGCTTGCCTGTGTGGATTGCGTTTTAACGTACAACACAGGCAACCGTTTTAGGTTATACGCCATGGCTTGCAATAGATGCCAAGCATGGGCTTTGGCTAACCCTTGGTAGCGCAGGATCTTGGAGCCAAACCAGCGTGCCTGGCTACCGAAGGTTCGCTCAACGACATAGCGCGCCTGGGTAATTAAGCTATTCCGTTGTTTTTGACGCTTACTGAGAGGCTTGTTTTTTACAGCCTTATGGGAACCTCTATAAATTCAAATTTAAGTCACCCCCTAGTAATTCTGCTAATTTTTTTCGACTTTATTTTAAAATCAGGGTGCATTCCGGCTATTTGAAGTAAAAACCGCATCAAATCCCCGTGTTTTGAGATTATTTCCCCGTTTTTATGCCACTGTGGGCGCACCTTTCCTGTACGGGTTCATCACATCTCGTTTAATCAACTGTATCAAACGCTTCATGTTGTACACTAAATTCATCAAACCAATTTTGACTTTGGCTCGTTGCAAACCGATGGTGCGAACTAAATGCCCACCCATTGCCGCCTGTGCACCAAACACATGTTCGACTCGGGCTCTGACTTTTGACTTCGTCCGGTTTGATAACTTTTGTTCTTCGGTTAAGGGTTTGCCTCGTGTGCCTTTTTCACAAACCTGGCTCTCAATATCGGCGTTAGCTAAGCGCTGCTCCTGGGCTTCTGAACGATAAGCACTGTCGGCATAAACCGCTCGTTTATTGCCCTCCACATCGATTGCCTGGTCGAGTAATTCATCGAATACCTGACTGTCGTGAACCGCCGCATGGGTGACTGAATAGCTTTGTATGAGCTTGTTTTCCTCATCCGCGTTGATGTGATTTTTATAGCCGTAATGCTTCTCATCGTTTTTCTTTGTCCAGCGCGCTTCGGTATCTTTCTGCCGACGCTTGGCCTGAACCTCCGGCTTATCCCATGCCTCAGGCACTTGCCCTTCTTTAATCTGGGCGTTTTCTTCACGGCTATTGCGTTGCTTGGGGACTTCGACAAAGGTGGCATCAATCATCTGCCCCGCTCGAGCCGCATAACCTTGCGCCGCCAGTTGTCCATGAAACCGGGCAAACAACTCCTCAACCAAGTTTAGATCCTTAAGCCGTTCGCGAAACCTCCACACGGTTTTCGAATCCGGCACTTTATCTTCTAATTGCAAACCCAGAAAACGCATGAAGCTGAACCGATCCCGAATCTGATATTCGATGCCATCATCCGATAAATTGTGCAGCTGCTGGAGTACCAAAATCTTGAACATCAGCACCCCATCGAACGGCTTGGCGCCTGCCTGACTTTTTCTATCCTTTTCATGCAGGCGTTTAAGTTCAGGCCGAAACGCTTCCCAGTCTATCCGGGCTTTCAATCCTACCAAAGGGTCTCCCATTTTGGTTAGTTGCGCGGCTCTTTCTTCTGCGTCGAATAATCCAGGTTGACGGGGTTTCATGGGGTGGTTCTCTATCAGTGGGCTCACTGTTATTATCTCATTTCAGCGCCATTGCTTCCCGTCAAAAATCGCTGTGAGGTGGGGTATTTTTAGAGATCCCCTTATCTTGGATGCCGTTTTTGAGGCGTCGCTCTTTCAATGCCTGATTGTGTTTCCGGCTACAGTAAGCCTTGTCTCCATGCAATCTGGAACCCGCAGCAATCTTTGCTTTATCGATTAAATCAACCAATGGTTTGCTATCATACCCAAAGGGCACAAGTGCTGGTTAGCTGCCGTGGTCTCGACCGCAATCACCAAGCCGTTGTCATCGACTAGCGTGTGTTGCTTGTACCCAAACACCGACTTGCCCGCCTTTTTAACCCAGCGCGCATCGGTGTCTACGCCAGGCTGGTTGACTTCCACCACTTGCATGTGAGCTTGGGCATCCGATTCGTCATCGCGTTCTTCGCGGTCATTAACCACTTCGTATGTGGGCTGAGTTTTTGGCTTGCGCGGGCTGTGGGTAATACTGGCATCCACATGGTAACCGGTGGTCAGGGTCACTTGATAGCCCTCAATCTGGCGGTTTATCTGAACCAGCAGTGCATCCCACGCTCCCGCTTTGGTCAGACGGGTTCTAAACCGGGACAGTACGGAGTGATCGGGGACATCCTCTTCTAAAGACAAGTCCAAAAAGCGCATGACATGCAGGTTGCTGTTAGCCATGTCCTCAACCGATTCATCACTTAAGCCACCGTTCCAGATACCGACCAGGAGCATCTTGAAAAGAAGCAAACCAGAATAGGCCGGTCGCCCTGTAACATCCGAAGCGGGGGCATAATGTTGGCGTATAACCGCTTCAATTGCCCTCCAGTCGATCAGGTGATCGATTTGGTTAAGAAAGTTACTTTTGCGGGTACGGTGATTAACGTAAAAATCAGAAAAAGACATAAAAATACACACAAGCCATTGAATGATAAGTCTATTTTATCATAATACATTGGTTTGGTGTAGTGGTGCCGTGCAAAGGTCTCTTACAGCGTAAAGCGCATCCAGAACAAGCGTAACGCGTCTGCCTGGGCTTATTGGGCCTCAGTCGAACCTATCCGGCCGAGCGCTTGAATCAAGCCTGTGCCATCGCCAACCAAGAATCGCTGTTCAAATTGAAAAACGTGAAAGCCATTTTGCAAAGCAACCGGGATAAATTGCCGGTCGCCTCGCCGATGCAGCTTTCTTTATTGCCTCAGGACCATGCCAACATTCGGGGTGCCGCGAGCTTCCACTAACCCTTAACCTTTCACCACAGGATATTAAAATGATTGAAAGACTCTCAGCCAACTGCGCCAACTGAAACTCAACGGCATAGCCTCGGCGTTGCAAACCCAGTTGGAACAGCCGGGTGCTTATGAAGGCTTAGCTTTTGCCGAACGCCTGCAATTATTAGTTGATTACGAAGATCAGGAGCGGAATCAGCGGAAACAGGAGCGCTTGACCCGTGCGGCGCAATTTAAACTTAAGGCTCACGCCAAAGACATCGATTATCTGCCCGCCAGAGGCTTGAAACAGTCACAAATGGCGTCGCTGCTGTTGTGTGACTGGTTAAAAAAAGCCCAGAACCTATTGCTGACCGGCCCCTGCGGCACAGGTAAAACCTATATGGCTTGTGCACTCGGTCACCAAGCCTGTCTGAAAGGCTACAGCGTTAGCTATTATCGGCTGCCTCGTCTCATCCTCGCATTGACCCAAGCCAAAGCGGATGGCAGCTACAGTAAATTACTAAAAGCCATAGCCAGTCTGAATTTATTGATCATCGATGACTGGGGACTGGAACCTTTGAATGCCGCTACCCGAAATGACTTGATGGAAATAATGGATGATCGTTATGAGCAATCGGCAACCATCATTATTAGCCAATTACCGACCGAACAATGGTATGAAGCCATTGGCGATAATACCTTAGCCGACGCTATTTTAGATCGGCTGATGCACAATGCCCACCGAATGATTTTAAAAGGAGAATCGATGCGAAAAAAAATGAATTCCTTGACTCAAGCTGAACACTTAGCGTAAAAATTCACTTCCACTGATGCGTTAGGTTTTAGGTGTTCAAGTTCGTCCAGAATCAGTGTTCAAATAAATCAGAATACGCAGGAGACATTGTTGAGACTCAAAGCTTTTGTAAAATTCGTCAATCAGGCAATCAAGTTGGGTTAAATGATTGGTCATTGCTATTTATCTAAAAAACAATATCTTATGCTTTTCTAGAGTGTCTTATCAAAAGCTCAGATTGGGGGTGCAATGCTGCCCTCAGAAAAAGATAAGGAATCGCGGTATTAAAAAAGGATTGACGGGAGAGGAAAAGACTGTAGAATAGTTTAGCTCAACACGGCGAAAGTCGTAAGCTCTTTAACAATATGATCAAAATAATTTGTGTGGGTGCTTGTGGTAGCGATGTTTGCTCTGTGAGCAAAATATTGACTATTACAATTCAATTTAATTGTGTAGTTAAGCCAAGATGGGCCACTTATCTTAAAGTGGCAAACTGATTTAAACTGAAGAGTTTGATCATGGCTCAGATTGAACGCTGGCGGTATGCTTAACACATGCAAGTCGAACGGTAGCAGGCCTTCGGGTGCTGACGAGTGGCGGACGGGTGAGTAACGCGTAGGAATCTGCCTGGTAGTGGGGGACAACTTAGGGAAACTTAAGCTAATACCGCATACGCCCTACGGGGGAAAGCGGGGGATCTTCGGACCTCGTGCTATCAGATGAGCCTGCGTTAGATTAGCTAGTTGGTGGGGTAAGAGCCTACCAAGGCGACGATCTATAGCTGGTCTGAGAGGACGATCAGCCACACTGGGACTGAGACACGGCCCAGACTCCTACGGGAGGCAGCAGTGGGGAATATTGGACAATGGGCGCAAGCCTGATCCAGCAATACCGCGTGTGTGAAGAAGGCCTGAGGGTTGTAAAGCACTTTCAATTGGGAGGAAAACCTACCGGTCAATACCCGGTAGCTTGACATTACCTTTAGAAGAAGCACCGGCTAACTCCGTGCCAGCAGCCGCGGTAATACGGAGGGTGCAAGCGTTAATCGGAATTACTGGGCGTAAAGCGTGCGTAGGCGGTTGATTAAGTCAGATGTGAAAGCCCCGGGCTTAACCTGGGAACTGCATTTGAAACTGGTCGACTAGAGTTGAGTAGAGGGGAGTGGAATTTCAGGTGTAGCGGTGAAATGCGTAGAGATCTGAAGGAACACCAGTGGCGAAGGCGACTCCCTGGACTCAAACTGACGCTGAGGTACGAAAGCGTGGGTAGCAAACAGGATTAGATACCCTGGTAGTCCACGCTGTAAACGATGTCAACTAGCCGTTGGCCCTATTTACAGGGTTAGTGGCGCAGCTAACGCATTAAGTTGACCGCCTGGGGAGTACGGCCGCAAGGTTAAAACTCAAATGAATTGACGGGGGCCCGCACAAGCGGTGGAGCATGTGGTTTAATTCGATGCAACGCGAAGAACCTTACCTACCCTTGACATCCAGAGAATCTGTTAGAGATAGTAGAGTGCCTTCGGGAGCTCTGAGACAGGTGCTGCATGGCTGTCGTCAGCTCGTGTCGTGAGATGTTGGGTTAAGTCCCGTAACGAGCGCAACCCTTATCCTTAGTTGCCAGCGGGTCATGCCGGGAACTCTAGGGAGACTGCCGGTGATAAACCGGAGGAAGGTGGGGACGACGTCAAGTCATCATGGCCCTTATGGGTAGGGCTACACACGTGCTACAATGGCCGGTACAGAGGGCAGCGAAACTGCGAAGTTAAGCAAATCCCAGAAAGCCGGTCTTAGTCCGGATTGGAGTCTGCAACTCGACTCCATGAAGTCGGAATCGCTAGTAATCGCGAATCAGAATGTCGCGGTGAATACGTTCCCGGGCCTTGTACACACCGCCCGTCACACCATGGGAGTGGGTTGCAAAAGAAGTGGGTAGTCTAACCTTCGGGAGGGCGCTCACCACTTTGTGATTCATGACTGGGGTGAAGTCGTAACAAGGTAGCCCTAGGGGAACCTGGGGCTGGATCACCTCCTTACAAACACAGCGACACGTTGTTGCAAGTACTCACAACAAATTATTTTGATCAATAAAGAGATGAGCCTGGGCCTGTAGCTCAGTTGGTTAGAGCGCACCCCTGATAAGGGTGAGGTCGGAGGTTCAAATCCTCCCAGGCCCACCACTTTACGTTAATAATGACGTAAAGCGCGGTAAACGGGCTAGGGGACCTAGATAAGGGGCCATAGCTCAGCTGGGAGAGCGCCTGCCTTGCACGCAGGAGGTCAGGAGTTCGATCCTCCTTGGCTCCACCAATTCTATGGGGTTTTTGTAAGAAAATAATCAAAGACTCTATAGAATTGGTAAGATATTTGCCGATAGCTCTTTAACAATGCGGAAATCTGTAACAAAGTAAGTATTCAACAATTTGAATGCTTATTTAGCGAGTTTGAGTTTATAGAGTAAGCTCAAAAACGTTCTCAAGCAGAAAAATATAGCGATAGAGTCAGCTGATTAATCTAGCGCGATAAGTGTATCCGAAAAGCGTTCAATTTAAGTTGAATTTGCTTCAAGACCAGACTTATTCGGGTTATATGGTCAAGTGAATAAGCGCATACGGTGGATGCCTAGGCAGTAAGAGGCGATGAAGGACGTTGTAGCATGCGATAAGCCGCGGGGAGTGTGCAAACTCACTTTGATCCGCGGATTTCCGAATGGGGAAACCCGACCAAGAACACTTGGTCATCCTACACTGAATACATAGGTGTAGGAAGCGAACCTGGAGAACTGAAACATCTAAGTACCCAGAGGAAAAGAAATCAACCGAGATTCCCTTAGTAGCGGCGAGCGAACGGGGATTAGCCCTTAAGCGTTAATATTGTTAGTGGAACAGTCTGGAAAGTCTGGCGATACAGGGTGATAGCCCCGTACACGAAAACGTATTAGCGTGAAAACGAGTAGGTCGGAGCACGTGAAACTTTGACTGAACATGGGGGGACCATCCTCCAAGGCTAAATACTCCTTACTGACCGATAGTGAACCAGTACCGTGAGGGAAAGGCGAAAAGAACCGGGGAGACCGGAGTGAAATAGATCCTGAAACCGTATGCGTACAAGCAGTAGGAGCGGACTTGTTCCGTGACTGCGTACCTTTTGTATAATGGGTCAGCGACTTAATTTCAGTGGCAAGCTTAACCGAATAGGGGAGGCGTAGCGAAAGCGAGTCTTAATAGGGCGTTTAGTCGCTGGGATTAGACCCGAAACCGGGCGATCTATCCATGACCAGGCTGAAGGTTGGGTAATACTAACTGGAGGGCCGAACCCACGTATGTTGAAAAATCCGGGGATGAGTTGTGGATCGGAGTGAAAGGCTAATCAAGCTCGGAGATAGCTGGTTCTCCTCGAAAGCTATTTAGGTAGCGCCTCGTGTATAGCTATTGGGGGTAGAGCACTGTTTCGGCTAGGGGGTCATCTCGACTTACCAACCCGATGCAAACTCCGAATACCAATAAGTTCGAGCACGGGAGACACACGGCGGGTGATAAGGTCCGTCGTGAAAAGGGAAACAGCCCAGACCGTCAGCTAAGGTCCCAAAATCTATGCTCAGTGGGAAACGATGTGGGAAGGCACAGACAGCCAGGAGGTTGGCTTAGAAGCAGCCATCCTTTAAAGAAAGCGTAATAGCTCACTGGTCGAGTCGGCCTGCGCGGAAGATTTACCGGGGCTAAGCATAGTACCGAAGCTACGGATCACACGTAGGTGTGGTGGTAGAGGAGCGTTCTGTACGCCTGCGAAGGTTCATTGAGAAGTGGGCTGGAGGTATCAGAAGTGCGAATGCTGACATGAGTAACGATAATGGGGGTGAAAAACCCCCACGCCGAAAACCCAAGGTTTCCTGCGCAACGCTAATCGACGCAGGGTTAGTCGGTACCTAAGGCGAGGCCGAAAGGCGTAGTCGATGGAAAACAGGTTAATATTCCTGTACCAGTTGTAACTGCGATGGGGTGACGGAGAAGGCTAGGTCAGCTGACGGTTGGAAGTGTCAGTTTAAGCGTGTAGGCATTGTTCTTAGGCAAATCCGGGAACATTTATGTTGAGGCGTGATGACGAGTTGCTCTTCGGAGCGACGAAGTGATTGATGCCCTGCTTCCAAGAAAAACCTCTAAGCTTCAGGTTACAAGTGGCCGTACCCCAAACCGACACAGGTGGGTAGGATGAGAATTCTAAGGCGCTTGAGAGAACTCGGCTGAAGGAACTAGGCAAAATGGTACCGTAACTTCGGGAGAAGGTACGCCCTAATTATGTGAAAGCCTTCGCGGCTGGAGCAGAACGGGGTTGCAATAAATTGGTGGCTGCGACTGTTTAGCAAAAACATAGCACTCTGCAAACTCGAAAGAGGACGTATAGGGTGTGACGCCTGCCCGGTGCTGGAAGGTTAATTGATGGGGTTATCTTCGGAGAAGCTCTTGATCGAAGCCCCAGTAAACGGCGGCCGTAACTATAACGGTCCTAAGGTAGCGAAATTCCTTGTCGGGTAAGTTCCGACCTGCACGAATGGCGTAACGATGGCCACACTGTCTCCAGCCGAGACTCAGTGAAATTGAAATTGCGGTGAAGATGCCGTATACCCGCGGCTAGACGGAAAGACCCCGTGAACCTTTACTATAGCTTGACACTGGACTTTGAACCTATTTGTGTAGGATAGGTGGGAGGCTTTGAAGCAGGAACGCCAGTTCTTGTGGAGCCAACCTTGAAATACCACCCTGGTATGTTCGGAGTTCTAACCTCGACCCGTTATCCGGGTTAGGGACAGTGTCTGGTGGGTAGTTTGACTGGGGCGGTCTCCTCCCAAAGAGTAACGGAGGAGCACGAAGGTACCCTCAGCCTGGTCGGAAATCAGGCAATGAGTGCAATGGCATAAGGGTGCTTGACTGCGAGACAGACACGTCGAGCAGGTACGAAAGTAGGTCATAGTGATCCGGTGGTTCTGTATGGAAGGGCCATCGCTCAACGGATAAAAGGTACTCCGGGGATAACAGGCTGATACCGCCCAAGAGTTCATATCGACGGCGGTGTTTGGCACCTCGATGTCGGCTCATCACATCCTGGGGCTGAAGCAGGTCCCAAGGGTATGGCTGTTCGCCATTTAAAGTGGTACGCGAGCTGGGTTCAGAACGTCGTGAGACAGTTCGGTCCCTATCTGCCGTGGGCGTTTGAGATTTGAGGGAAGCTGCTCCTAGTACGAGAGGACCGGAGTGGACGAACCTCTGGTGTTCCGGTTGTCATGCCAATGGCATTGCCGGGTAGCTACGTTCGGACAGGATAACCGCTGAAAGCATCTAAGCGGGAAGCCCCTCCCAAGATGAGATCTCACTGGGACCATGAGTCCCCTGAAGGGCCGTTGAAGACTACGACGTTGATAGGCACGGTGTGGAAGCGCAGTAATGCGTGTAGCTAACGTGTACTAATTGCCCGTGAGGCTTGACCATATAACACCCAATAAGTTTGGAAAACGTTAGAGAGATTCAAGGAAATAAAAAAATTGAGTCAAAGCAGTTGATTAACGCTAAAAGTAAGAGAACAAAAAAGTTGTTGCAGATTTCCGGCGGGAAGTGGATAGCGCCACTGACCGAAAACCGTGATTAGTAAGAAAGACAAAAATAAAATAGCTAATCGCAATACCAGTTTGCTTGGTGACCATAGCGAGCGTGAACCACCCGATCCCATCCCGAACTCGGAAGTGAAACCGCTTAGCGCCGATGATAGTGTGGCAGTTTGCCATGTGAAAGTAGGGAATTGCCAAGCGCTTTAAAATGAAAGCCCTGCGGGTGACCGTAGGGCTTTTTTTTTGGAAAAATGTCGCTGGGAGATCAGTCGATATCTTTGCAAAACACCTGATCTGGAAAAGCAGCCCAATGTAGTGGTCAAGTTTTTCGGACAGCAATGTCAAATAGCGTTGTAAACTTACCAGTAAAAAGCTTCGAAAAGTTTTTACTTAAGCTGTAGGGTTATAGGCTTATTATCCTAAACAAATCGGGCATTGTTAAAACAATATAGCTATTATAAGCTTTTCCATTTGTGATGGGGTTTGGATTTGATGGCAAATTGTCCAAAATGCCACGGCGTAGAATGCGTCAAGGACGGCATCATCAATGGCAGGCAGCGCTACCGCTGCAAAGGCCGTGGTTATCGGCACACCGTGACCGAACGCGGGGTGGGTGCGGCGGTCAGGCGACAGGCCTTGCAGCTGTATTTGGAAGGCATGGGGTTTCGCGCGATAGGCCGTTTTTTGGAGGTCAGCCACGTTGCCGTCTATTACTGGATCAAGTCCTTCGGCAAAGCGGTCGAATCGGTCCGCAACACGGATGGCGAGATCAAGGTGGTGGAGATGGACGAGCTGCACAGCTATGTCGGGCATAAAAAAACTACCGTTGGGTCTGGACAGCTATTGATCGACATGGGAAACGGTCCCTCGGTTGCGCTGTGGGCTCCCGCGACGCGGAAACGGGGCGGAGACTTTGGGCGGACATTGAGCGTCCTGAAATCGAAGCGGTGATGACAGATTATTTATGCCCTTTGGGTATTGGCAACCTTACGAGCATTTTGTGCCCCCTTCGTTGCATACGCAATCCAAAGCGGAGACTTACACGGCGGAAGGCTACAACAACCTGTTGCGGCACGGCTTGGCCAGGTTGAAACGGAAAACCAAGTGTTATAGCAAAAGCCAAGACATGCTTGAATGCTCGGTCAAGCTGTTCATGGCCTATTGGAATAACGGGAAAACTATATTATTTTAACAACGCCCTTTTTATAACGGCAGACGATCACATTCAATATTAGGCTATAAAACACCTTTAGAATTTGAACGGGAATTTTATAGCCAGGTTGCCTGAAAAAGTGTCCGGTTTTTATTGACCATTGCATAGAGCCGTGGCATGACCGGACCGGAGGAAAACTCTGGTGAAAAACAGTATAAACAGTATATACTGTTATGGAAATTATCATTGAGGATACCTACCATGACCACAACAACCCCCAAAACTAAAAAAAAACCTGTAATCAAAGCGGATGAGAATAAAGAAATTATTCCTGCTAAATCGGAAATGCTTAAAAGTGCATCTGAAGAGTTAGGGGTAGTTTTACAGGAAGCAGCTCACAACAATGAGCAAATTGTTGTACAAGTTGTAGAAGAGACTAAGGTTTCAATAAAAAAACGAAAACCCCCAAAAGCCAAAGTTATCCGGGATAGTTTTTCGTTTCCTGAACATGATTACTTAAAAATTTCCGTTATAAAGAAAACTTGTTTAGCTGAAGGAATTCATGTCAAGAAAGGTGAAATTCTCCGCGCTGGTTTGCGGTTGCTTTCGGGTTTGAGCATTGACCAACTCAAACTAGCGATAGAACAAGTTGATCGGGTTAAAACTGGAAGGCCTAAAGCTTGAAATCCGCTGATCTGTAAGCCCTGTGATTGGGCCCTTTTAGGGATACAGCGGTTTTCAGTCAATGATAAAATACCAAACAGCTTGTTTGAACGCCTTTAGTTAAGATCAGCCAACTTCATAGCTTGCTCTGGTGCTTCGATCAATACCTCTGGTTTTTGCCATTTAATCAGCTCCAGTCGGCCATCGTAATGTTCCACGATGGCCGTACAGCTTTCCACAAAATCACCAGTATTCACGTATAAAAAACCTTCGATTTCTTTGATTTCAGCATGATGAATATGCCCACAAATGACTCCATCTAAGTCTTCGTTTTGCAAGCTACGGACAATGCTTTCTTCATATTCTGAAATAAACTGCACCACATTTTTGACTTTAAATTTGACGAAAGCTGCAAGTGAAAAATGCGATGACTTTCCTAATAAGCGTCGGTACAAACGCAAAAAACGATTGATTTCCAACAGCCAGTCATACCCTAGACTACCCAGCTTTGCTATCCAACGATGATGTTTGGTGATGGTGTCGTATTCATCACCATGAACAACCAGAAAGCGACTGCCTTTTGCGGTGGTATGAATATCAGAGTTTTTAACCACAATATCGCCGAAGACATAATCATCATATTCCCTGATGTTTTCATCGTGGTTGCCAGGAATGTAGATAATTTGTGCACCATGGCGGGCTTTACGGAGGATTTTTTGAATTATTGTGTTGTGCTCCCGAGGCCAATACATTTTTTTGGATAACGCCCAAAAATCGATAATGTCGCCCACCAGATAGAGCTTTTCGCTGTCGTTATACTTGAGAAAATCAAGCAAAGTATCAGCCTGACATTGGGTCGAGCCGATGTGCAAATCAGAAATCCAAATTGTTCGGTAGAATGAGTTATGCATATCACACGTCAATTAAAAGCAGTTGCAGTGACGGCTATTTTTGTCTGTTCATATGACAATTGCATGACAATCCCTAGTTATTCTTGGTTTATGCGATATTTCGTTAGTCTTAAATCAAGCTGTCATTTGACGGTCATCGATTCGACACAAAACTGACATATTCATTGATTAAGGTATCCGCGTTTCTCAAGCTATGTGGATACTCATGAAAACATTACTAACATCATCAAAACCGACCTATAAAAGGTTGGACTGTTTTTTAGCGAAATCAGAAGCGCTAATAAAAGAAGCTCAGGCACTACGGTATCGGGTTTTCGCCAAGGAGATGGGCGCAAAGCTGAAATCGGAAACTGATGGCCTGGATTGTGACGAAGTCGATGCGTACTGCGATCATTTAGTGGTTTACGATAACCTCAGGGAAAAAGTTGTCGGTTATACCCGTTTACTCAACCAGAATCAGGCTGAGCAGTTAGGCCATTTTTATTCGCAGGGTGAGTTCAATCTAGAACAGGTATTGGCGTTGCCAGGGCGTTTTCTGGAGGTCGGCAGAACTTGTGTTGATCCTGATTACCGGGGTGGTGCGATTTTAACGACGCTATGGTCCGGGTTAGTAGATTATGCGCTAGCAGGAGAATTCAATTATTTGCTGGGCTGTGCCAGCATTACACCGGGACCGAGCGGTTTCGCCGTGGATGCTGTCTATCAGCATATCGATAGCAAGAATATTGCCCCTGATTCATTAGGCGTCAGCCCTAAATTGCCTGTGCCAGATCATTTAAGATGTCAGCGAGACGAATCTGGGATTCCTCCTTTGCTGAAGGCTTATTTTAGATTTGGCGCGGTGGTATGCGGGGAACCCTGTTGGGATGAAGATTTTAACTGTATGGATTTGTTTGTGCTGTTACCTCTCGAACAACTACAGGAACGTTACAGCAAACACTTTATGAGAGGCTATCAGCAGACAAATAATGAAAATAAAACTGCGCTTGCTGTTTAAATTGAGTTGTGTGTGTTTACTGTTTATAACGGGTATCTTTATTGCCGCAGCCGTTTTTCCAAGTTACACGGTGATATTTGGCCAGAAAGCCAAACATTACAAAGACAGTCTAAAAATGCTCTGGCTTCAGTGGTTTGCCATCATTTTAAACTGCCAAACCACCGTTAAAGGTCAATTACCTGAGCCGGGGGTCATGCTGGTCTGCAATCATATTTCTTGGTTAGATATTGTTGCTATAGGTCGCCATGTTCCAGGATGTTTTGTTGCTAAAAGTGACATTTTAGACTGGCCGGTCATCGGTTATTTAGCCAAACAGGCGGGCGCCATTTTTATTCGGCGCGGTGACAAAAAACAAATCCACAGCACTACTGAAAAAATGTTATGGCTATTAAAACAACGCAGTTCGATTATGGCCTTTCCAGAAGGCACTACCACTTGCGGTGTCGAGGTGCTTCCTTTTCATGCGTCTTTATTTCAACCTGCCTTATTAACGCGAGCAAATATTCAGCCGGTAGCCATACGTTATAGAGGCGAAGCTAGACAGCAAGCGCCTTTTGTCGGTGATGATGAATTCTTGCCTCACTTGTTTAAAATCTTGACCCTTGAACGTGTTGATGTCGTGCTGGATTTTTTGCCGGTGCTTAATAGCGCCGGCAAAACTCGTATAGCTTTAAGTGATACAACCAGAACTGTTATTCGGACAGCGTTGTTAGACGGCGGTACATTGGAGGTAAGTTCTGAATTTAGTCAAAAGGCAACTGTTTAGATCAGTAACCGATAAACAAAGGGGTTTACTGTAAATTGCCAACATATAAAATCCCGGAACTGGAACAACTTGAGCGCATTACCGCTGCTCTGGGCGGGCGTGCCCAAAGCCAAGTGGTAGCAACTGTTAACTATAAAGAAGCAAAGTTCCCCATTCATTGCATTACGCTGGGGTCTAACTCTCCAGAAGCACCGGTATTGGCTTTTATTGGTGGTGTTCACGGTCTGGAAAAAATTGGTTCTGAAGTCATTTTGTCCTACATGGAAACTATTTGTCAGTTGCTGGACTGGGATGAGGAGTTTTTAGCCCGATTAGAGAAATCGCGCTTGGTTTTTATGCCGTTGATCAATCCTGTAGGTGTGTTTTTAGGTACGCGCTGTAATGGAAACGGGGTTGATTTAATGCGTAACTCACCGGTAGAAAGCGAAGGTGCTACGCGACTTTACAGTGGTCATCGGATAAGTCCACTGTTACCTTGGTATCGAGGCGATGCGACTCATATGGAAATTGAAGCCCAGGTTTTATGTCAAGTGGTACAACAGCAATTATTCCCTGCACCTCTGTCAATAGCAGTGGATTTACATTCTGGTTTTGGTATTAAAGATCGGTTGTGGTTTCCGTATGCCTCGCGGAAAAAACCATTTGAGTCAATTGCAGAGACTTTCGCTTTAAAAACCTTGTTAGATCGCTGTTATCCTCACCACATTTATAAATTTGAGCCGATCTGCAGTGAGTATGTGATTAATGGGGACCTCTGGGATCATTTGTTTCATGAATTTATCCGACAACGCAGCAATAATAGCTTGTTTTTACCTTTAACATTGGAAATGGGTTCTTGGCTGTGGTTGCGAAAAAACCCGTCTCATCTATTTTGTAGACATGGATTGTTTCATCCCTTGTTACCGCACAGGCAACAGCGCGTGCATCGAAGACATTTTATGCTCTTCGATTTTCTTCACCGCAGTTTGCTGTATCCCAGTCAATGGACGCAACTTTCCGCAATGAAAAAAACTTCATATACTCAAGCAGCCAAGGAACTTTGGTATGAATGAAAATATTGGTCGTCATTGGGTTTTACTGAGAGGTTTAGTTCGCGAGTCCGCGCATTGGGGCGACTTTATTCCTCAACTGAAAACTGCTTTTCCAGAATCGACTATAACCACGTTAGATCTGCCTGGTACTGGAAGTTCCTATCAACAAATAAGCCCTGCCCATATTGGTAGAATTGTCGACTGTGTAAGACAAAAAGCTCTAAAGCAAGGCTTAAATTCTCAACCGTTTACCTTATTGGCTCTGTCGTTGGGTGGTATGGTCGGCTGGGAATGGATGCTCAAATATCCTCAAGAAATCAATGGTGCTTGTTTAATAAACATGAGTTTTGCCGGTTTGAGTCCGTGTTACCAGCGCTTACGCTGGCAAAGCATGGCTCAACTATTGAATATTGTCGCCCAAAGAAATGTTGCTCAGAGGGAGCGGTCCATTCTTCGATTGGTCAGCAACTGTAGTGACTATAATGAATCCATCATTCAGTCATGGACAGAAATAGCTCAGCTACGGCCTATAAGCGCTAACAATAAGTTGAGCCAAATTATGGCCGCATTCCGATACAGACCTGGTCACCAAAAACCAAACGCCCCGGTTTTATTATTAAGCAGCCAAACAGATCGTCTGGTAGCTTCGACTTGCTCAGACGCTATTCACAATAAGTGGAAGCTGCCATTAATCAGTCATCCCTGGGCCGGTCATGATTTGCCCTTAGACGATGGAGTTTGGGTGATTAGCCAGCTAAAAGATTGGCTTTCGAAAATTAATGCCAACAAATCTACTCTTATTGATCCGGCCCCATGAAGTATCAATTTTCCCCTCGGCTGCTCAGAAAACGCAGCATTACCTTGTCCTAAGCCAGGCCGAAGGATAGGCAGCGCAACTACTTCAAACATTAAAATGCCGGATCTATAAGTTGGAACTTATGCTGTCAATTGTGCCTCAAAACGTGCTTGTTAGTTATATCCACTAGTCTGTTTTGTAAGCTTTGCTACAAGCTTAACTTAATAAAATCTTCTTTATTTCAACGACATAAAAAATGGCACATCGATTGCTGTAGCTAAATCATATTCTGACAAATAAAACTATTGGCTAATCCGATGAAAACAACAAAAGACATTGCTGCGCTTCTGGACGAACCTGCTTGCGAGCATAACAAAAAAGAGAAATCCGGCTGTGCTAAACCCAAGCCTGGGGCTTCGGCGGGTGGTTGTGCGTTTGATGGGGCGCAAATCGCATTGTTACCAATTGCCGATGTCGCGCATATCGTGCATGGACCGATTGCCTGTGCCGGCAGTTCCTGGGATAACCGGGGTACGCGCTCATCCGGAGCGAATTTATATCGCATCGGCATGACCACCGACTTAACCGAACAAGACATCGTCATGGGGCGATCAGAAAAACGTCTGTTTCATGCCATTAAGCAAGCTATCGACACTTACCATCCGCCCGCTGTGTTTATTTATAACACCTGTGTTCCCGCTTTGATTGGCGATGATATCAATGCTGTGTGCAGAAATGCTGAGGAACTCTGGGGTGTTCCGATCGTTCCTATTGATAGTGCGGGATTTTATGGTACTAAAAACTTAGGTAACCGCATTGCCGGTGATGCGATGGTTAAATACGTAGTCGGTACCCGCGATCCTGACCCACTCCCTTTAACTATTCAACGCGCGGAAATCAAAATTCATGACGTAAATCTGGTTGGCGAATACAACATAGCCGGCGAATTTTGGCATGTGTTGCCGCTATTGGATGAGCTGGGTTTGCGGGTATTGTGTACGTTGTCCGGCGATGCACGTTTTCGTGAAGTACAAACCATGCATAAGGCAGAAGTCAACATGATGGTGTGCTCGAAAGCTATGGTGAATGTTGCCAGAAAATTACAACAGCAATACGGCACGCCTTGGTTTGAAGGTAGCTGGTATGGTATTACCGACACTAGTCAGGCTTTACGGGATTTTGCCAAAGTGATCAATGATCCCGATTTGACTGCTCGCACTGAAGCCTTAATTGTGCGCGAAGAAGCTCGCATAAGAAAGGATCTGGAACCCTGGAAAGTTCGCCTTAAAGGCAAGCGAGTATTGTTATTTACTGGTGGTGTAAAGAGCTGGTCGGTAATTTCTGCTTTACAAGATTTGGGTATGGTCGTGGTTGCTACCGGCACTAAGAAATCCACTGAAGAAGACAAAGCCAGAATTCGTGAGTTGATGGGCGAAGATACCGTAATGATTGACGATGGTAGCCCGAAAGCGTTGCTGAAAATTGTCCACGATTACAAAGCCGATATTCTGATCGCCGGTGGCCGAAACATGTACACTGCATTAAAAGCCAAAGTGCCGTTTTTGGATATTAACCAGGAGCGCGAATTTGGTTATGAAGGCTATCAAGGCATGTTGGAATTGGTACGGCAACTGGCTTTGACGATTGAAAGTCCGGTTTGGACAGCAGTTAGGGCGCCAGCCCCGTGGCGCATCGCCAAAAACCAGACCGCAATACCATTAGCGGCCAGTGAAACCGCAAGTGGCTGACTGGCCTAGGCTATTCATCAGCTAATCGATAGCCAATGCCTACTTCAGTCAGCAGATACCGTGGGTGGGTGGCATCAATTTCCAATTTTTGCCGTAACTGCCCCATATAAATCCTGACATAGTGGGCATGTTCAACATAAGACGGCCCCCAAACTTGTAAAAGTAATTGCCGGTGCGTCAAGACTTTTCCGACGTGATGGATTAAAACACTCAGCAACCGGTATTCGATTGGTGTTAAATGAATTTCTCGCTCGCCCATATGAACGCGGCGGGCGGTTAAATCGACCTGCAAATCCCCGACGCAAAAATCCGTCTTTACATTATTATCGGCCAATTGCACGGCATGTCTCAACGATACCCGAATCCGGGCGGCTAATTCACCAATGCTAAATGGCTTGGTTAAGTAATCATCAGCCCCGGCATCCAAAGCAGCAATTTTGTCGTTTTCCTGGCTACGCGCAGATAGCACAATAATCGGCACGACTGACCATTCACGGATTTTGCGGATGACCTCAATACCATCCATGCGCGGCAAGCCTAAATCCAGAATTACCAGATCCGGCTTACGGGTACCCACTTCAATTAAACCTTTTTCACCAGTAACCGCTTCAAATACCTGAAAGTTTTGCACCGTCAAACTAGTACGTAAAAACCGGCAAATTTGCGGATCGTCTTCGATAACGACAATGACGGTTTTAGGAGGGCTATTCATCCGGTAAAATATCCTCAGCGACATCCGGCAAGGTTTCATCGACGGGTAGTAAAAAGAAGAATTGAGCGCCACCACCTTCGCGGTTGCAAGCGCCAATGACACCACCATGGGCAATGATGATCGCACGGCAAATCGATAAGCCCAAACCAACGCCACTCTGCTTGCCTTCCCGTTCTAGCCGGTAAAACTTATCAAATAATTTATCCTCTTCACCTAAAGGAATGCCTGGGCCACGGTCAGCAACAGTGATCTTTAAAGTATGCGGTGATAATTCAGCGCTAATATCGATAGGGCTTTCAGGCGGGGAATATTTGCACGCGTTATCTAATAAATTCACCAGCACTTGCTCAATCAGCACTGCGTCCAAACGCACCAAGCACAAACCATCCGGACGTTTGGCGTTCACAAGCCGGCCTGACAATTTGCTATGCAACCGTGTCAGCGCGCCACCGATGATTTCATCGAGTGGATACCATTGTCGATTGATCGGCGCTTGTCCAGCATCCAATCTGGCCATGTCTAAAATGTTGTTAGCTAAATTCGACATCCGTTGGGCTTCATCATAAATTGCTTTACTCAATTCTTGCCGATCAATGGGAGTGAGCTTGTTTTCTTCCTCCACTAAAGTGCTGGCTGCCCCAACGATAGAAGCCAGAGGCGTACGTAAATCATGGGAAATCGCGCTCAACAAGGAATTACGCAAAGTTTCCGACTCTATACGCATTTGGGTTTGTTGGGCATGATCGGCAAAGCGCACTCGCTCAATGGCTTGGCCGATTTGGCTGACGAAAGTATCTAATAAGCGCCGCTGTTCCGGCAAAAACACCCGCCGTAAATTAGCCGCTTTTAATACCAACACACCAATGACTCCACGAAATCCGGTCATAGGCAGGAACACCGCTCCAGCTCCCGGCAAAGT
This sequence comes from Methylococcales bacterium, assembly GCA_965247565.1. Classification (GTDB taxonomy): domain Bacteria; phylum Pseudomonadota; class Gammaproteobacteria; order Methylococcales; family Methylomonadaceae; genus CBDFHF01. The sequence continues at coordinate 1,277,881 of CBDFHF010000003.1, forward strand.
ATCGGTACCTTCACCGGCGATTTGACCATGATCGTAAACCCATTGTGCCACGCCTAAATCACAGCCACGTAAAGATTCAACTTCTGGCGCATCTAAGGGGTAAGTGATGCGACCATCGTCCTGTGGTAACAACACGACATTGCTGCCGCCGAATTCGGCCCGGATGTGCTTGGCCGCTATCCGCGCAATATCGGAAACGGTGCGGCTTGCCGCCAAGTCTTCACTTAAAGAATACAAGACATTGGCACGACGTTCCCGATGTGTGGCAATCTTGGCTTGGGAGCGCATATTAGTAGTCAGATGACTGATGATGATTGCCACTAACAACATAATGACAAACGTTACTAAGTACTGGATATCATCTACAGCAAAAGTCAGCGTTGGGCTAACAAAAAAGAAATCAAAAGCGGCAACACTTAACACGGATGCCAAAATTGCCGGCTCCCGCCCCGCCTTTACTGCTACAAACACTACGCCGAGTAAATACACCATAACTAAGTTGGCCAGCTCGAATTTACCGGACATCAACCACGCCACAAAACTGGTGCAAACTGTCATGGCCAGCGCCCAAACCCAGTTTTTCCAGCGCCTCTTAATTCCACGTCCCCAAGGATAATTAACGCCTAATACCTTATTGTTAGTTGGCGGTTTTAACTTTTTTAGCTGTTCATCGCTACGCGGACTGCCTAATAAATACACATTGATGTTATGCGCCTCGGCAATCAAGGTATCGACCACCGAACCTAAAATCCAACGCCGCCAACCCCGGCGACTGGGCTTGCCCATGACAATTTTGGTAACATTTCGTGTTCTAGCTAAACTGAGAACTTCATCGCTGATATTAGGGCCGGATAGCGTGACGGTTTCTGCACCCAATTGTTTAGCAAACTGCAGCATTTTTAACACTTGGTCGCGGCGTTCAGCAGGTAATCGTTGTAATTCAGGGGTTTCTACATAGGCCACTATCCATTGCGCATGTAGACTGTTTGCTAAACGTTTGGCGGCTCGGATCAAGCGCTCAGCAATCGCCGTAGCCCCTATGCACACCAAAATTCGCTCACCGACTTGCCACACCTCGCGTATGGAATGGTCATCGCGGTAATCTTGCATTTGCGCATCAACTCGGTCAGCTGTGCAGCGCAAAGACAGTTCACGCAAAGCGATCAAATTTCCTTTTCTGAAGAAATTTTGCACCGCTCGCTCAGCCTGTTGGGGCAGATAAATCTTACCTTCACTCAATCGAACTAATAAGTCATCGGGAGGCAAATCAATTAATTCGACTTCATTGGCCATCTCAAAAACTGTGTCAGGTACGGTTTCCCAAACTTGCACACCGGTCAACTGACTAACGGCATCATTCAGGCTTTCCAGATGTTGCACATTGAGTGTTGTGTACACATCAATACCAACTTCCAAAAGTTCTTGTACATCTTGCCAACGCTTGGGATGCCGACAACCATTGGCATTGCTATGCGCTAGTTCATCAACCAATATTAAAGTCGGATGTCGTTTAAGTGCCGCATCCAGGTCAAACTCCCGCAGCACCGCACCTCGGTAATTAACGAGTTTTGGTGGCAACACATCAAGGCCTTGCAACTCAGCAACCGTTTCTCGACGATTGTGGGTTTCTACTAAGCCGACTACCACATCAACCCCTTCAGCATGTTTTACTTTTGCCGCTTGCAGCATGGCGTAGGTTTTGCCAACTCCCGCGGCGGCTCCAAAAAAAATCTTCATGCAACCACGTTTGCGCTTGTGTTCATCACGCTCTACTCGAGCTAATAGCGCGTCAGGGTCTGGGCGAATATCGTTCATGTATTAGCTTTCCAACTTTTCTCAGTGGCTTCGATTGCAGAGCTACAATTTATCTAAGGCCAGATTTAACTTCAGCACATTCACCCGAGGTTCGCCCAGAATGCCTAATAGCCTAGCTTCGATATGGCTGGCCACTAAAGCTTGCAACTTTTCTGACGGAATGTTCCTAGCTTTAGCAACTCGCGCCAGTTGAAATTCCGCTGCCGCCGGGCTGATGTGTGGATCCAAGCCACTCGCTGAAGCCGTCACTAAATCTACCGGAATGGGGTTGCTATTAATGGGGTCGGCATCTCGCAAGGCATTGATGCGTGCAGTTACGGCTGCAATTAAGACCGGATTGTTCGGACCTAGGTTTGAGCCGCTGGATGCGCCGGCGTTATAAGCACTGGGCGAAGTCGCAGAGGGCCGTGCCCAAAAGTAACCAGGGTGGGTGAAAGTTTGACCAATTAATTCCGATCCCACCGGTTGTGCGTTGCCGATTAAACTGCCGTTGGCTTGGTTAGGAAAAATTAACTGCGCACTCAAAGTCACCAATAACGGATAAGCAATCCCAGTTAGCAAGGTCAAAAACAATATCATCAGCAATGCAGGTTTTATATGATTTATCACAACAGACTCCTTTAAAGTGCTAAGGCAGTTAAGCTCAAGTCGATCAATTTAATACCGATAAACGGCACAATCACTCCACCTAGCCCATACACCAACAAGTTATTGCGCAGCAAAACTTCGGCACTTTGCGGGTGATAAGCCACGCCGCGTAAAGCCAGCGGAATCAAGGCCACAATCACCAAGGCATTGAAAATCACCGCCGACAAAATCGCGCTGTTTGGGCTATGCAAGGCCATGATGTTCAAGGCATTCAACTGCGGATAGGTGCTGGCGAATGCGGCAGGGACAATGGCAAAGTACTTGGCCAAATCGTTAGCTAAACTGAACGTGGTCAAAGCGCCACGAGTCATCAGCATTTGCTTGCCGGTTTCGACAATTTCAATCAACTTGGTCGGGTTGGAATCCAAGTCCACCATATTGCCCGCTTCTTTTGCCGCTTGAGTGCCGGAGTTCATGGCCACGGCCACATCAGCTTGTGCCAAAGCTGGGGCATCGTTCGTACCGTCACCGGTCATGGCCACCAAACGGCCTTCGGCTTGCTGCTCGCGGATTAATTTCAACTTGGCTTCCGGTGTGGCTTCGGCCAAAAAATCATCGACACCCGCTTCGGCAGCGATAGCCGCGGCCGTCAAGCGATTGTCGCCAGTAATCATGATGGTTTTGATACCCATCCGACGTAATTCCACGAAGCGCTCCTTGATGCCTCCTTTGACTGTATCTTTTAACTCAATCACGCCCAATACTTTGCCTCCATCAGCCACCAACAACGGGGTACTACCGCGCCGAGCGACTTTATCAGCGACTTGTCGTGCTTGTTCAGGGAATTTTTCATGTTGTGTTTCTACATAGCCACGAATGGCATCGGCCGCACCTTTGCGGATTTGCCGGTCGCCAATATTCACGCCGCTCATCCGGGTTTGGGCGCTAAACGGCACAAAGGTGGCCCCCAATTCGTGGATATTACGTTCGCGGATAGCGAATTTTTGCTTGGCTAAGACGATAATACTTCGGCCTTCTGGCGTTTCATCCGCCAAGGTTGCTAACTGTGCGGCGTCAGCTAATTCTTGCTCAGTCGTTTCACCTATCGGAAAAAAGCCGGAGGCTTGCCGGTTACCCAAGGTAATCGTACCGGTTTTATCGAGCAGCAACACGTCCACGTCGCCAGCGGCCTCAATAGCACGGCCTGAGGTGGCTATGACGTTTTTCTGCATCATCCGGCCAATGCCGGCAACACCGATTGCTGACAGCAAGCCTCCGATAGTGGTAGGAATCAAACACACCAATAACGCCACCAATACGGTAATGGAAACTGGCGTACCGGATTGGGCGATTTCAACACTATAAATTGAAAACGGCAATAAAGTCACCGTGGTCAATAAAAAGATTAAGGTTAATGCCACCAATAAGATGGTCAAGGCGATTTCATTGGGCGTTTTTTGCCGCGATGCACTTTCCACCATGGCAATCATGCGATCCAAAAAGGCCTCGCCGGGATTGACCACAACCTTGACTACTAACCAATCCGACAACACCCGAGTGCCGCCGGTGACCGAACTGAAATCACCCCCGGATTCTCGAATCACCGGCGCTGATTCGCCAGTAATGGCGCTTTCATCGACCGAAGCCACGCCTTCGATGACTTCGCCGTCGGCCGGAACGAAATCACCCGCTTCAATCAACACGAAGTCGCCACGACGCAATGCGGTACTGCTCACTTTGCTGAAGTCGGTGCTGTACCGAGGCTCATCTAACTTTTTCGCCATGATGTCGCGTTTGGCGCTACGCAATGAGGCGGCTTGGGCCTTACTACGGCCTTCAGCCACGCTTTCGGCAAAATTGGCAAACAACACGGTAAACCACAGCCAAAAGGTAATGTGCAACATAAACCTGGCTTCGCCATTGCCTTCCGATAAGGCCATCACGCTTAAACCGGTGGTTAATAAACTGCCGATGTACACCACAAACATCACCGGATTTTTCCATTGTTGTTGTGGCACCAGTTTTCTAAGGGATTCAAATACCGCCTCTATAACAATAGCGCGGTCAAATAAAGCTTGTTTTGCGCTCATTGGGCGACTCCCGTTGCTGAATTCATAATGATGTGTTCAACCACCGGCCCCAAGGCCAAAGCGGGTACAAAAGTTAAAGCTCCGACCAACACCACGGTAGCGATCAACAACATCACAAATAAGGGCGTATGGGTGGCTAAGGTTCCGGAGGTCACCGGAATGGATTTTTTATTGGCCAAGGAGCCGGCAATCGCCAACACTGGCACAATAATGCCGAACCGACCTAGCAACATGCAAATGCCCAAAGCTATATTGTAAAACGGCGTGTTAGCACTTAAACCACCAAAGGCACTGCCGTTATTGCCAGATGCCGATGAGAAGGCGTACAGAATTTCACTAAAGCCATGGGCACCTGGATTAGCCACCGAGGATTTTCCGGCTTCGATCATCACCGCCAGTGCTGTGCCGCCAAGAATCAAAAAGGCTGGGATCAAAATAATCACCGAAGCCATCTTCATTTCAAAGGCTTCGATTTTTTTCCCCAAATATTCTGGGGTTCGGCCAATCATTAACCCAGCCACAAAAACGCCGATCAAAGCAAAAATCAGCATGCCGTATAAGCCAGAGCCGACGCCCCCGAAGATCACTTCACCCAATTGAATTAACCACATCGGCATCAAACCGCCTAGCGGGGTAAATGAGTCATGCATGGCATTCACCGAGCCATTAGAAGCCGCCGTAGTTGCCGTCGCCCAAATGGCGGAATTGACGATACCGAAACGGGTTTCCTTGCCTTCCATATTGCCGCCGGATTGAGTCAGGCTAGCCGTTTGGTCTACGCCAATGGCCGCCAAATTGGGATTACCGCCCTGCTCCAAAATCGCTGTCGGCACCAACAAGGCCACAAACACAATAGTCATCGCTGCCAAAATGGCCCAGCCCTGTCGGGTATCGCCGACCAAGATGCCAAAGGTGTAGCACAAAGCTGCCGGTATCAACAGAATCGCCAACATCTCAAAGAAATTTGATAGCGGCGTAGGGTTTTCAAATTGGTGTGCAGAGTTGGCATTAAAAAAACCACCGCCATTCGTGCCCAATTGTTTGATGGCAATCTGCGAAGCCGCAGGACCAACCGCGATGGTTTGGGTGACTTTCTCGGTATTGCTGGCGCTGCTGACTTGCTCCACAACAGGAACCACATAATATGGCTTAAAGGTTTGCACCACGCCTTGGCCAACCAAGAACAGCGCAAAAATAAAGGAAAACGGCAGCAAAATATATAAAGTACTGCGGGTCATATCCACCCAAAAGTTGCCAATGGTTCCCGCTTGCACACGCTGGAAACCACGGATCAGCGCCATTAACACGGCCATACCGGTCGCTGCCGACAAAAAGTTTTGCACCGACAAGCCCAGCATTTGGGTGAGATAGCTCATGGTTGACTCCCCGCCGTAGCCTTGCCAGTTGGTGTTGCTGGCAAAACTGATGGCGGTATTAAACGCCGAATCCACGCTGACATTAGCCAGTTGCTGCGGATTCAACGGTAGTTGTGCTTGCAACAATTGCAAGGCAAATACCACCAAGCCACCGAACAAGTTAAACCATAGCACTGCCGTCGCATATTGCTTCCAACTCATATCCTGATCTGGATCAACACCGCTTAATTTATACAGCAGCGCTTCTAGCGGTACCAACCAGCGAATAAGCCAGATTGGGCTATTTCCATAGACTTTTGCCATGTACACACCCAAAGGTTTGGCGAGCAATAGCAAAACTATTAGATATATAAAAATTTGCGTTAAACCATTGGCAGTCATCAGAATTTCTCCGGAAAAAATAGCACTACCAGCAAATAAATGAATAAAGCCAACGCCATCAAACCGCTTAAACTATAGACAAAGGTCATAATTTCCCCCTCGGAATTTGTGATCTGAGGTTTCAATGTAACGCCATTTCTATAAAGAAGTTGTAAAAATGATCCTCTAGCTGCGGTGAGAAAAACTGGAGTATCTGGCTTATCAAAATTATCTGTAAAGCTTTAAAACCAGGGTGCACTGATTTCTGATTTGGTTGAGGAACTTGATGGAAAGAATTGAACTCTCGATGTTATCGATCAAAGGGGGCCAGATGTGGTGATGCATTTGCTGAAAACATTAGCTGAATGTCTTTGTGTATTTTTCAGGTAATAGATAAGGCTATTGGCGACTTGTTAACGATGGAACTCAGGTTAAATTATCAAAATTTCCTCGCGTGAAAAATCTCAGGCAATTTTATCCCCTATACTTGGATCATGGCCTTTTGCGACAATATTTCAAGGAATGAATTTAAATGTTAACCCCTCGTGTCAAAAGTAATATTTGTACTAACGCGCTTCAGCTAAATGAATGTTTGGCTAAAACTTATAAAACCATCTCGGGAGAAAAACTTGCCGGTCGACAGGTTTTAAATCATTGCCAGATTGTCGGTGAAGTAGCTCGCGAGTTGCTCAAGCGAATGCCGGATTGGTTAACGGCAGAAATATTTCCTAAAGGTTCGGAGCTAATTGCTGCTTCGCATGATATTGGTAAAGTCAGTCCTACATTTCAGGAAAAACTCTATCGCGGTACTGACGGATACAGTCGCAATTCCAAGTCCGGGTTGGAAAAATTTAATCCCGATATTGAAAAACAATGGGGCGGCCATGCCGGTGTCAGCCAGGCAGCAGCTCAATATTTAAAGCTAGGGGAATACATTCCCGAAATTCTCGGACAGCATCACGGTTACTCGCCGAACGTGACCAATCTTGCCACCGATGAAGTCTTCGGCGGCCCAGCCTGGCAGCAACGCCGGGAAGAATTGCTCGCAGGCTTAAAGTCTGCATTGCAGGCCGAGTTTCCGGTGGTTGCCAACGAATTACAGGCGCGCGTGCTGGCAGGATTTACCACCGTGTCTGATTGGATTGGTTCGGGCTCTTTATTTGATGTACCTAGTGAAGACTGGCAACCGCGCATTCAACAAGCGCTGGACGAGGCAGGTTTTCTGCAACCTACGCTAAAACATGATTTAAGTTTCGCCGAGATTTTTGGCTTTCAACCCCGTAATGTTCAGCAGTGTTTCATTGAGCAAGTCACGCAACCCGGTGTCTACGTGTTGGAAGCACCGATGGGATTGGGCAAAACCGAAGCCGCGCTCTACGCCGCTTACCGGCTGCTGACCACCCATCAAGCTTCCGGCATTTACTTTGCGTTGCCTACGCAGCTGACCTCCGACAAAATCCATGACCGGGTTAGTGACTTTCTCAAGCAAATTCTTGATAGCGACAGCGCACATCAACAACCCTTGTTACTACACAGTAACGCTTGGCTGAAAACCGAATTAGGCAAAGAAGGTAATCCCGGCGGTTCCTGGTTTCAAGCCTCCAAACGCGGCATTCTGGCGCCGTTTGCAGTCGGCACCATCGACCAGGCGTTAATGGCGGTGATGAATGTCAAACATGGATTTGTGCGTACTTTCGGCCTTGTCGGCAAAGTGGTGATTCTGGATGAAGTGCATAGTTACGACAGTTACACCGGCACTATTCTGGATGAATTGGTACAGGCACTTCGGCAACTGCATTGTACGGTGATTATTCTCAGCGCCACGCTCACAGGCCAGCGACGCAGCATTTTGTTAAATAGCGCATCGATTAATAAAAGCTACCCGTTGATTTCAGCCATGCCGAAAACGGGCGGATTGGTTGAGCAAGCAGTGCAGAATATTGACGATGTCAGCGTGGCTGTTCGGCAATGCCAAGAGGACAACGCGGCGATTGAAGAAGCATTATTGCGTGCCGAACAAGGCCAGCAAGTATTGTGGGTGGAAAATACAGTTGCTGAAGCGCAGCGCATCTATTTGCTGCTGGCCGCCCGAGATTGCTCTCCCAAAATTGAATGCGGCCTGTTGCATTCACGTTTCCTAAAAACCGATCGGGAACGTAACGAAAATTACTGGACCGGTTTATACGGCAAAGCCGACGACATTGAGCGATCTCAATGCGGACGTATATTGGTCGGCACCCAGGTGTTGGAACAATCGCTGGATATAGATGCCGATTTCTTAATCAGTCGCTTTGCGCCCAGCGACATGTTGCTGCAACGCATCGGTCGTTTATGGCGGCATGACAATACCTTGCGCCCCGCCGGTGCAAAACGCGAAGTTTGGTTGCTTGCCCCTGAATTGGTTAATGCCATCGAAAACCCGGAAAAGTCTTTCGGCAAAACAGCTAAAGTTTACAGTCCTTATGTGCTGTGCCGCAGTCTGCAAGTTTGGCAAGACCGGCAACAGATCACACTACCCGGTCAAATCAGGGAGATTATTGAAGCCACTTATGCTGACCGAGAGGAAACTGGCGGCATGCTGAATTATTTCAACGTTCTTGAAAAGAAGCGCCAAGAGCTACAACGCCTAGCTCTCTTCGGATTATCTAAGGCGGGGAAAACACTGTCTGAAGAAAAAGCAGGTACTCGTTACAGCGAACAAGATTCCGTCGACGTGTTACTGATTAAAAACTACCAGACTGATAAACAACAAGGCGGTGTTCTGGTGAGGTTTTTAGACGGCGAAAGCGTCTTACTACCCGATAAGGGCAAAGGCTTGCTTCCTGAACAACGGCGACAGCTGGCGGCAAAACTGCTGCAAAATACTGTGCGGGTTGCCGAGTATCTGGCGCCCAAACCCATTGTCGGTAACGGCCTGGATTGGCTGCAAGATTACATCTACCTGGGCAAAGCCGAGAGCGGAGAAAACCGGCTGCGCGTTGCCAAAGTGTTAGATAGCGGCGCAGTTGTCAGCTTGGATGGCGGCGAAGCCTTAGAAAAATGCTCGATTCAATACGATCAAAATCTCGGCTACCGAGCCGACAAATAACCCCAAGGAGGATAAATGCCCATTGAAAACCGCTTTAACCTGATCGACGAGCCCTGGATACCGATCGTTGATGTCGGCCGAGTCAGCTTAAAAGATATTTTTAGCCGACGCGACTACCGCGCATTAGGCGGCAACCCGGTACAAAAAATTGCGTTAACTAAATTACTGTTGGCGATTGCCCAAGCCGCTGTCACACCGGAGGAGGATGAAGCTTGGGTTGAGCTGGGTGCAGAAGGCATGGCTGCAAATTGTCTGGCGTATTTGGATAAATGGCATGACCGGTTTTGGCTCTATGGCGATAGGCCCTTTTTGCAGATGTCTGCGATTCAGGCTGCCAGCATTCAAAGCTTTGGCGCTGTTCTGGCAGAAATCGCTACCGGCAACACCACGGTATTGATTCAAACACAAACTGAAAAAAGCTTATCCGATGCGGATAAAGCCTTACTGATCGTGTCATTGATGGGATTCGGTTTAGGCGGCAAGAAAACCGACAACAGCGTGGTGTTGTCTCAAGGTTACACTGGAAAGGCCAATGACAAAGGCAAACCTGCTACCGGCAAACCGGGGCCTGCCGTTGGTTTTATGGGGGTTATGCACAATTTTCTGATTGGCCAATCCGTTGCAGATACACTGTGGCTGAATCTGCTGACAGCCGAACAAATTCAAAAAATGCGCATTTATAGCGGCGGATTAGGGGCTGCACCATGGGAAGTCATGCCGACAGGCGAAGCTTGCGAGACGGCTAAAGCCTTGCAAACCAGTTTGATGGGGCGTTTGGTGCCATTATCCCGTTTTTGCTTATTAGCCAATACCGGTCTGCATTATTCGGAAGGTATCGCCCACCAAGGTTACAAGGAAAACATGATCGACCCCAGTGTGTCGGTCGACTATTCCGGTAAAGACCCGAAAGTGATTTGGGTTGATCCTGAAAAAAGACCGTGGCGCTTTTTGACCGCACTATTAGGGTTTTTGGCACAAACCGGCAGTTCAGGTTTTGATTGCTACCAATTACGATTTGGCTTGCCGCGCTCCAGAGCTCGCGTTGAAACGCTTGGTATTTGGTCGGGTGGTCTTCGAGTTAGCAGCAACGCCGGTGAACAATACGTTTCCGGCACAGATGACTTCGTCGAATCCGTCATTATGTTGCCACAGGATATTTTTGGAACTTTGTGGTTTTCCAACTTACAGCAGGAAATGACTGAACTCGATCAACTCTCCAAAATCGTTTACAGCGCCACGCTTAACTTCTTCAAAAATCAAAATATGGACGGCAAAGCGCAGGCCGGTTTGGCCAGTAATTTATTCTGGCAACTCTGTGAGCGCAGGTTTCAAGAGTTGGTTAATGTCAGCGATGACTTTAATCAAGCCCAAGCTCTGCGCAAAAACTTTGCCGGTTTTGCCAATCAAGCCTATGACCGTTTTTGTGCTAAAGACACCGCCAGGCAACTGGATGCCTGGGCTAAAAATAGGCCCAATTTGGGCAAATACCTGAAAGATCAAACCAAAACCGAAGAGGCTCCTGCATGAGTAGTGAAGTAAGCAAATCCGGAAAAAGCGCGGCTTTTGTAACGTTTACCGTTGAGCAATGCCAACACAACAACGGCCTTGCCGCCGCATTAAAACGTGCCGACAACCCGGCAACTGAATACCAATGCTGGGAACATCTGGCGGCCTTTCACATCGACCTGGAAAAAGATTACGAGCGTTTACCCTATGCCACCATTGCCGCCGCAATTGCCAAGGCTAAAGCGGCGCACAACGGCAACGTCGGCATCGGCCGTGCCATTGCGCTGTGTTACGAGGACGGCAATAACAGCGATCAGGCCAAAGCCAAACTGCGACGTTTACTGGCTTGTGAATCGGTCGACGAAGCCTGCCGGATTTTACGGCCATTGTTCAGTTTGATCGACAGCAAAGCAGGGGTAACTTTGAACTATGCGCAGTTGCTGTCTGACTTGCTGAAATTCCATTGGGACAATCAGCGCGTCAAAAGTCGCTGGGCGCAAGATTTTTATAGCCGCGAAAAGCAGAGGGAGGAAGCATGAGCGACGACTTAGCTCCTATGTATGCCAGCGTATTGCGCTTGTCTCGAGGTGATGTTAAAGCCCTGAAAATCACTGATGCGTATTCTTTGCATCGGGTCGTTTACGATTTATTTGACGATGTTCGTAGCGAGCAGCAAAAGCAGGCCAGCGTCACTAGCGGCATTTTATACGCGGATAAAGGCGGTGATTTTAATAACCGCCTGATTCTCATGCTTACCGATCGCCAGCCCAATCCGACGCCTGCATTCGGAGAAGTCGAAAGCAAAATCATCGGCGAAGGTTTTTTGCAACACAACCATTACGCCTTTGAAGTGACCGTCAATCCCGGCAAACGCGACAATCAAAGCGGCAAAATCGTTGCCGTGCGCGGCCGTGAAGCGATTGCCGAGTGGTTTATCGAACGCGGCGAAAAATCCTGGGGCTTTAAGATCAACCCCAACAATCTACAGATTGAAAAAATGTCCGTGCAAACCTTTAAAAAAGACAGCCAAACCGTCACCCACGGCAGCGCTACTTTAAAAGGTGAATTGCAGGTCATCGACCGCGAACAATTCAGCCAAAGCTTTCGGCAAGGTATCGGTCGGGGCAGGGCTTTCGGCTTTGGCCTGTTGCAAATCGTACCGCTCTCATCCACTTTCTCTTAATCACAAAGGAATCAACTCCATGATCAATAACCCACTTAAAAATACCCGTATTGAATTTCATATTCTGCAATCTTTCCCTGTCACTTGCCTCAATCGCGATGATGTCGGCGCACCCAAAACCGCCCAGGTTGGTGGCAGCACCAGGGCGCGTGTCAGTTCGCAAGCCTGGAAACGTCCGGTGCGAATGGCATTGCATGACTTCGGTGCCAAACTGGCTATTCGCAGTAAACATGTTGCCGACTATGTGGCAAAAGCCTGTGTCCGAGTGGGAGCAAATGAAGAGCAAGCCAACGCCTGTGGTGAGGTAATTGCCGCGTCGCTTAGCAAAGATACACTGCACTTTTTTACGGAAACCGAAGCCCAGGCTTTTGCTGTTTTCGCTCAAGAACAGGGGTTTGATAGCAGCAAAATTAAAGACAAAGACATTCAAAAACTCGCTAAAAAAACTTTTAATCCGGCGGTTGACGGTCTTGACATTGCCTTGTTCGGCCGCATGGTTGCACAAGCCGCCGAGCTTAATGTTGAAGCGGCCACTTCATTTTCCCATGCTATTTCTACCCATAAAGTCAGCAACGAAGTTGAGTTTTTTACCGCGTTAGACGATCTGCAAACCGATCCTGGTGCTGCGCATATGGGCAGTTTAGAGTTTAACTCAGCGACTTATTACCGTTACATCAGTCTGGATTTAGGCCAACTGCACCAAACTCTGGCTGGGCAAAATCTGCCGGAGGCGGTAGAAGCGTTTACTAAAGCCTTGTTTGTGGCGGTTCCATCGGCACGGCAAACCACTCAATCCGGCGCCTCGCCGTGGGAATTTGCCAAAGTACTGGTTAGGAAAGGGCAGCGTTTGCAAGTGCCATTTGAAACAGTCGTTAAAGCTAAAGACGGCGGTTACCTGCAATCCAGTATTAACGCTTTGACCGACTACTTAGCCAAAAAAGAAAAGCTGGCCGGTTCGTTATTCGGAAAAATCAATGAATACACCTTTGGCGAAGACGAAAACTTCAGTATCGACGACCTGATTGCTTCGCTAAAACAACACGCTACGGTGGAAGTTAATGACTAATCCCTATCTGTTGCTATGGCTGGAAGCGCCGCTGCAATCCTGGGGGCATGATTCCAAATTCGGCCGCCGCGATACCCTTGATTTTCCAACCAAGTCGGGAGTGTTGGGGCTAATTTGTAGTGCGTTGGGCGCAGGTGGCGAACAAAGCGAATTACTGGCCGAGTTTGCTCCTTTAAATCAAACCGTCCTATCTTTTGTGCGTAGTTGTGACAATGGCGGCGAGCCGGTCAAGAGCGATAGGGAGCCATTGCTGCGGGATTTTCATATGGTCGGTAGTGGTTACGACGATCAAGATCCATGGGCCAGCCTGTTAATCCCTAAGACCAGTGAAGGTAAAAAAGCGGTAGGCGGCGGGACTAAAATGACTTACCGCTATTACCTCCAGGATGCCTACTTCGCGGTGCTGCTGCAAGTACCGGCAACTAAAGCGGATGCGATTGCCGAAGCTCTGCAAAACCCAGCCTGGGATGTCTACTTAGGCCGAAAGAACTGCGTACCGACCGACTTTATCTTTCACGGAATATACGCAGACGAAGGCGAGGCAAACAATCAGGCTTTAGCAATTGCCACTGAGAAAAAGCTACTGGAGGATTTTCGGGTCTTAAATGGTGCGCATAATGGAGAAACCATTACTCTAAATGATGTACCGATTCAATTTGGCGAGCATAAACGCTATCGCGATCGTCAAGTAACGCTGGTAACAGCGTAGCTGCTGGGTCATGCTTTTTAACAATTTGGAATATGCCCGGCTCACGCGGGCATGATGGGATTATTTTAATGGCTACCGAGAACGGATCAGCTCGTTTGCTGATAAAAGTAACGCGCGACACGCTACCGCAAGTCAGCAGTAAATATCCTTTTATTTACCTGGAACGGGGGCGGTTGGAAATTGACGACAGCAGCGTTAAATGGATAGATTGCGAAAACAATGTCGTGCGGCTGCCCATTGCAACACTGAATTGTCTGTTGTTAGGCCCCGGCACCAGCATTACTCATGAGTCAGTCAAGGTCATCTCTGCGGCCAATTGCAGCGTTTGTTGGGTAGGCGAAGACAGCTTGCTTTTTTACGCCGTTGGCCAAACGCCGACCGCCAACACCCACAATTTTCGTCGGCAAATGTTGCTGTCTGCCGACGAAAACAAATCGCTGGAGGTTGCCGTACGTATGTACGCCCGGCGCTTTCCCGATGCCGAACTGGCTGGAAAAAACCTGAAAGAAATGATGGGCATGGAAGGTTATCGGGTGCGCCAGCTATATGAACAAAAAGGCCAGGAGTACAACACCGGTTGGAAAGGCAGGTCTTATGTGCCCGGTAAATTTGAGTTGGGCGATATGACCAACCAGATTTTGACCTCTGCCAATGCCGCGCTCTATGGCATTTTAAGTTCTGCGGTACATAGCCTGGGTTACTCGCCGCACATTGGGTTTATCCATTCCGGCAGTCCGTTACCGTTTATTTACGATCTGGCCGATTTGTATAAAGAAAAACTCTGTATTGACCTGGCTTTTAGCTTAACGCTTGATATGGCCGGACGATACAACAAGCACAAAGTGTCCGAAGGTTTTCGCAAGCGGGTGATTGAAATGGATTTGTTAGTGCAAATTGCCGACGATATTGAAGAAATTTTTGGAGGTAAACGTGCTCGTCGTAATAGCTAATGATTTACCGCCGGCGGTGCGCGGACGGATGAAATTGTGGTTTGTTGAACCTAGACCCAATGTTTTTGTCTCCGGCGTCAAAGATTCGGTGGCCACAAAAGTGGTGGACTATCTCTATGAACATTGTCCACCGGAAAGCGGTTTAATGGTGTTTCGTCGAATCAATAACACGCCAGGGTACGAAATCCGCGGCATTGGCGATACCAAGCGAAGTATTGTTGAAATCTCCGGATTGCAGCTGGTGCTTGAAAAGGAGAGCAATACAGAAAACCAAAATATCTAAAACACCGTATCTTGTGGTTAAATAGTTCCGCACCACATTTTGTTGGTGTCTTCCCCACGCCCGTGGGGGTGTTTCTACATGTCTGGTTAAATAATTTGCAGGTAAATAGTCTTCCCCACGCCCGTGGGGGTGTTTCCTTTTCACAAATAAAAAACCGTGCCAAGTCTGTGTCTTCCCCACGCCCGTGGGGGTGTTTCCATGAGAAAACGAAAAGCGGTATCGGATGAAAAGTCTTCCCCACGCCCGTGGGGGTGTTTCCATGTATTCTTTTATTTTACCGACAGCGGCAAGGTCTTCCCCACGCCCGTGGGGGTGTTTCCCTAAAACCGCCCAAGAAGCTGAAGATGATATGGTCTTCCCCACGCCCGTGGGGGTGTTTCTCCTATCTTCAATTTTTCCTAGGTCTTTGTGTTGTCTTCCCCACGCCCGTGGGGGTGTTTCCAGCCGCTGAATGGTTTGTTTTCTGTAGTGCCAGTCTTCCCCACGCCCGTGGGGGTGTTTCTTTGTAAAAAGATTCGATAATATCTTGCGCTGAGTCTTCCCCACGCCCGTGGGGGTGTTTCCTTAAGCAATGCAATCTTATTCAATGCAGATTTGTCTTCCCCACGCCCGTGGGGGTGTTTCCTTGTATGTTGGGTTACCGATAAAGATAGAGGGGTCTTCCCCACGCCCGTGGGGGTGTTTCCAAGTACTGTCCTTGGCTATCTTTAGCTAAACGGTCTTCCCCACGCCCGTGGGGGTGTTTCCGTCTTACGACAGGTGGCGAATTGCGGACTTCAGTCTTCCCCACGCCCGTGGGGGTGTTTCCTCAACCTGGTCTGCCGACATTGGCATGATAGAGTCTTCCCCACGCCCGTGGGGGTGTTTCTACGT
This sequence comes from Methylococcales bacterium, assembly GCA_965247565.1. Taxonomy (GTDB): domain Bacteria; phylum Pseudomonadota; class Gammaproteobacteria; order Methylococcales; family Methylomonadaceae; genus CBDFHF01. The sequence goes on from CBDFHF010000003.1 coordinate 1,293,768, forward strand.
ACTGGGGCGAATACATGCAGCTTTTCGCGTCTTCCCCACGCCCGTGGGGGTGTTTCTGAAGCTGCACAGAATAATGAAAAGCAGATTGAGTCTTCCCCACGCCCGTGGGGGTGTTTCTGCTGTAGATGAACAGTTAGCCGCCACATACTCGTCTTCCCCACGCCCGTGGGGGTGTTTCTTAATGTGGTGGTGGTTGGTGATTCAACCAGTGGTCTTCCCCACGCCCGTGGGGGTGTTTCTAGGCCTTGTCAATCCATTTCTAAACGCATCAGGTCTTCCCCACGCCCGTGGGGGTGTTTCTACGCCTACAGCGTGGCAACTTTTGATAGTGTAGTCTTCCCCACGCCCGTGGGGGTGTTTCCATTGATGTCAATGGCCCCCAATGTCAGAATAGTTGTCGCCTCAAATTTTTAATCCATTAAAATTTGAGACCCTAATGAGAAGCACCAAAAATTACAGCCCAACGATCAAAGAAAGCGCCTTACAAAGAGTATTCAACCGAGGTGACCAGAGCATCGCAGAAGTGGCTCAACAATTAAACATCAACATATACACCTTAAAAAGCTGGATGAGAGACAGTCAATCCCTTAAAACCGTATCTCAGTTGTCGCAATCCTCCCAAGATGGGTCAGCTGAACAGCGATTATTAGCGCTTCAAGAAAGTCATGGTCTCAGCGGTGAAGCGCTTCACGCGTGGTGTCGTGAGCACGGCCTATTTACACATCAACTTACCCAGTGGCGACAAGACTTTTGTCAACCGGCCTCAACGCCCCCGCGGAGTAAAACCGAGCAACAAACCATCAAGCAACTTAGACAAGAGAAACAGCAGCTTGAGCGTGAGTTGCGCCGTAAAGAAAAAGCCTTAGCAGAAGCCGCCGCCCTCTTGGTGCTCCAAAAAAAGTACCAAGCGCTGTTCGAGGACGAGGTAGTTTCACCGACATCGAGCAGCGACAAATGATGATGCAATCCCTTCAAGAAGCCGTAGCGAGCGGTGCCCGTTGGCATCAGGCTTGCCACGCCATCGATTTGTCATTGCGTACCGCACAACGCTGGCGAGACGGCGAAACGGTGCGTGCCGATCAACGGCCGGTCAGGGTTTACAAGCCTCAACATCGTTTAACCGACGCCGAGCGCAATGAAATTTTAGCCATGGCCAATTCCGATGAATTTGGTCATTTGCCCCCCGGTCAAATCGTGCCGCGCTTAGCGGATCAAGGTCGCTATATCGCCTCGGAATCGAGTTTTTATCGGATTTTAAAGGCGTCCAATCAACTCAAACACCGCCGTAGCGAACGCCCCGCACAACCGCGAACCAAACCGAAGGCATTGGCGGCAACTGCACCGAATCAGCTGTATAGCTGGGATATTAGCTACTTGCCGACCACGGTCAAAGGCCAGTTTTTCTATCTTTATCTCGTGCTGGACGTGTTTAGTCGCAAGATTGTCGGCTGGCAAGTGTTTGCTGAAGAATCCAGTCAATTGGCAAGCCAATTAATGCGCGATATTTGCAAAAGTGAAGGTGTCATTGCCGATCAAGTCACCCTGCATTCGGATAATGGTAGCCCGATGAAAGGCGCCACCATGCTGGCCACTTTACAGCAACTAGGCATTGCCGCCTCATTCAGTCGACCAGCGGTCAGTAACGATAATCCGTACTCAGAATCGTTGTTTAAGACCTTGAAATATCGACCCGATTACCCCCTGAAACCGTTTGGGGATTTAACCCAAGCAAGAAAATGGGTGTCGGCATTGGTCGATTGGTATAACCATGAGCATCGCCACAGTGGAATACGTTTTGTGACACCGGCTCAACGCCATCAAGGATTAGACCGTCAAATACTGGCGATGCGTCATCAGGTTTATCAAGTAGCTCGACAAGCTAATCCTCAGCGCTGGTTTGGGCGGACCCGTAATTGGAACGTGATTGAGTATGTTTTACTCAACCCCGATCAACACCCCTTACCTATCTACACCCAGCAGGAGCCAAAACATTTACATAAAAAAGCCGCTTAAATAGGTTAACTGAGGCGACAACTAGCTTGAATAATTCCGATGGCTAATCTCACTTTATGACGTCTTCCCCACGCCCGTGGGGGTGTTTCTGGTTAGCGAGATTGTTGGGCTACGTCAAAAAAGTCTTCCCCACGCCCGTGGGGGTGTTTCTCATACTTGCTCACATTGCAAAGCACGCACAACGTCTTCCCCACGCCCGTGGGGGTGTTTCTCGATAAAGGCGAGTGATGGACTATAAGCAAGGGTCTTCCCCACGCCCGTGGGGGTGTTTCTTACACGAGGGGGAAATTGATAACCGGCTCCCAGTCTTCCCCACGCCCGTGGGGGTGTTTCTTACACGAGGGGGAAATTGATAACCGGCTCCCAGTCTTCCCCACGCCCGTGGGGGTGTTTCTATGGATTTGTTCCTAGATGGTTTCTTGCCCCCGTCTTCCCCACGCCCGTGGGGGTGTTTCTATCTAGTAAGCTTCGATAGCGCGATTGCTGGTGTCTTCCCCACGCCCGTGGGGGTGTTTCTTATTTACGAGCTGATGCGAAAGTTAATAAGCTGTCTTCCCCACGCCCGTGGGGGTGTTTCCGCGGCTGAAAAGCTTAAAAGCTTGGGATTCCGGTCTTCCCCACGCCCGTGGGGGTGTTGATTGTCGCAAGAAAATCCGAAATCAAGAGTCATCTACCTGATCCGCTAATTGCGCTAATTGTTTAACTAATTTCTCCAGTTGCTCTTTATCTCTAGCCCGAATCGTGGCGTGCGCGACTTTACGGCCTTTGCGTGGGGCTTTGTCGTACAGATGCATATGGACATGATTGATACTTAATACATCGGCATCGGCAGGTAGACCGCCGATAAAGTTGACCATGGCCGCAGTTCCAACGGGAGAAGTCGAACCTAGGGGCAAATTCAAAATAGCCCGTAGGTGATTTTCAAACTGACTGGTTTCCGCGCCTTCAATGGTCCAATGTCCTGAGTTATGTACGCGCGGCGCGAATTCGTTGGCGATGAGTTTGCCGTTGACATCGAACAACTCCAGAGCCAGTACGCCGACGTAATCCAATTCGGTCATTAGCTTGGATACATAAGCTTCGGCTTGGGGTTGTAAGGCGTCGCCGTCACGGCATTCTGACACTCGCAAAATGCCGCCGCGGTGTAAGTTTTCGGATAGTGGGTAAAATGCAAATTCACCGGTCTGATTGCGCACGGCGATAATTGATACTTCTCGATTAAACGGTACGAACGCTTCCACAATGGCCGGTACGCCCTGGATTAGTTCCCAAGCGGCAGCTAAATCAGTATCCGATTTTAGAACCGATTGGCCCTTACCATCATAACCTTGGGTTCGGCTTTTTAAGATTGCAGGATAACCGATGTTCGACATCGCTTCTTCAAGTTCAAGTAAGCTATTGATGGCCGCATAGGTGGGTGTTGGGATACCAATATCATTAAAGTATGTCTTTTCAACTAACCGGTCCTGCGCCACCGCTAATGCTTTGGGAGAGGGATACACTTGCGTCCTGGCAGAGAGAAATTCCGCGACATCAGCAGGCACATTCTCAAACTCATAAGTGACTACGTCCGCCAGCTCTGCCAATTCCGCCAATAAGCGCGGATCGTTGTAATCTCCGTGTAAGTGTTTGCCTAAGCGATTGGCGCAAGCATCTATAGAGGGGTCTAGAAAAACAAACTCTAGCCCCAGTGGAAAACCAGAAAGCGCAATCATACGAGCTAGCTGGCCGGCGCCTAATATGCCTACTCTCATAAAACCACCCTACGAGGATCGGCATGTTCAAGAACGGTTTCCGTTTGTTCGAGTCGGAATTTATTGAGGGCCTGTTTATATTGACTGTGTTTATTGCCGACAATGGCTGCCGCCAACAATGCCGCATTAATGGCGCCTGCTTTACCTATCGCTAAAGTACCCACCGGAATGCCAGCTGGCATTTGCACAATGGATAATAAAGAGTCCATGCCATTTAAAGCTTTAGACTGTATTGGTACGCCTAAAACGGGCACTGCAGTTTTAGCGGCAGTCATACCCGGCAAATGTGCAGCACCGCCGGCACCAGCAATAATAACTTCTAACCCTTTGGTTTCAGCACTTTCAGCATAAGCAAAAAGTTTATCTGGAGTACGATGCGCAGAAACGACTTCCACCGTATGTGGTATTTCCAGTCTCTCTAAGGTTTTCACGGCGTGCTGCATAGTTTCCCAATCAGAGCTTGATCCCATAATGATGCCAACCAGTGCTGTCATGTATAGTTCCTAATAAAAGTCGAGTGAGGAGAAAAAAAGGTTTGTAGTATCGCATAATGCGACCTTTACATGAACCTAAGTCCCTAAAGAGTTAAAACAGTCTTTTTCAATCATCAACTCTACGGTGTCTTGTTTAAACTCTAATGTGAATTTAGGATCGATCGCTTTGTTTGATTATTCACATTCACCTCTGATGAGAGTATGAATCTGTCTCTAGAAATATCCTGTTTTATTTGACTATTTCAAATAGTTCCGGATTGGATTAACAAGGTCGAACTGAAATGAGCAACTGACGCTTAAGCAATAGGCGGGCAACTAGATAGAGTAATGAGGGGGATTAAGCTGTATTGGTAAGTTTTAGGTTGTTGAATCTCTGTTTACAAAACATTGGGTCGCCAACTGTAATCAGCAACCCAATTTGGGCGGTTTTTTTAAGCTGTTTTAATTTTAGAGCGGAAACCACCAATTCCCAGCAATCCGCTGGCAAATAACCAAACGGCAGCAGGGACAGGAACTGCCGCAACGGTAGCTTGGGTGTAATCAAATTTCAAATTTTGGCTGCCTAGCGTAATGTTTTGAATAAATAAGCCACCAAGACTGCCGGCAATTTGTAAGTCATATACACCCGCGCCTAAATCCAGTGCATAGCCACCGGCTTCTAACGTTGTGGTGGATTTTACTAAATTCGTGGTGCCGGCCTGATATGCTAAAACACTCAATCCACCCAAGCCTTCACCAGGGGTATAAAAGTTGTTTGTGTTGGCATCATTATAAGCGACACCAGTTAGAAAAGCGCCTTGTGAGGCTTTTGCCCCAAAGTCTAACGTGACTACATCACTAGGATAGCCTTGCAGCGGGGTGAATGAAGGGCTAAAGCCAACGCTAATGCCTACCGATTCATAGTTGCCATTTAACATATTAATTCTATGCCCACGGCCTGCCACGCCCTCGTCAACAAATAAATCAATATTCATTTGCTCGGTAATTTCTGCCGTTACACTACTCAAGCCGGATTGACCTCTTGTTGATAAATTTTCACCGCCGGAAAACGGTGCCGTATAACCCGCATCGACCATGCGTTGAGTTGGTGTCTTACCATTACTTCCGTTATGGGCAAAAAAATTGTTATTAATCATGTCGTTGGTATGGCCTTGGGCAGCACTCACAAGATTAAGATTCCAAGCCAGTGGCTGTCTTGCTCCAGCACCAATTGTTCCAGCTGACAATCCTTCATTAAGATTACCTGCCAAGTGAGTATCCGCAAACGCTTGCGGGTTGGCACGCACACTATTCAGTAGTTCCAGTGTGAACTGGTCAAAGGAACTAATCGGTGCGGCACTTACTTGCTGCGCTACCAGAAAAATTGCCAGACCAGATAGTTTGGTTTTAAATCCCATTATTGTTACCTCATCGTTTGAAAAATAAACATCTCAGAAAGTCATCATGCTTTGTGATAATACTAGACGTTAATTTTACCATATGATTTTAAATTTACTCTCCTCCGACGAGGGTTTCGTTCGGTAGGTTTTATACTGATTTTTAGTCCCCGAAGCATTTTTGCCTACACTTGTATCCCTCTGGGTATCGTAGCCTTCTTGGGCAGGATCTCGCCATTTTCGGAAAGTCGCTGAAGATTATCCGTTACGGGTAGCTGCTCCCTGCAGATACAAGGTGACACAAAAAAACCTATAAATTAACCGAGCGCGGTTCGGTTAATTTCCTTACGATCTCTTTATTTTCGTATTATCAAACTATTCAGAGATTGTGAGCAGTACTGTCAGTACTTGGCGCTATCTGACTCATAAACTAACCCCTTTTCTTTCGCCTGGTTGCGGATTGCCCCAAATAATTTGGCGTCTAGCGAATCTTTTTTTCCGCCCTCAGAAATAATCTTATTCCGTAAGTAATCGTTACGTTGATCGGCAAGTTGCTTTATTTCTGATTCCAGCTCGCTCCGTTCTCTTTTTGTTTTGCCAACAAACTCCGCTTGAGCAGCAGGAGACATAACTTGCAAACTTTCGGGCAGTGATTTTTTTGGAAGACTTGATAAATTTACCCGACCACTAGCTACAGCGTCCACCAGTTCATTTTCCCCCAGTAAGTTGGCTTTTCCGCTCTTGGAGGTATTAAAGGTTGCACGACGTGCTTGCGATTCAATGCTCGATTCTTTATGCAGCTTGTCGGTCGCTGCCATTTTGCTCGCTTGTTTTGCTTTTTCCTCATTATTGCCAAAGAAAAGGCGGGTTTTGTCCAATTTACTGGATAATTCCGATAATTTTTTATCGTAGGGTGTGGTTATGGCAACGGCATTGCCGGATTGCTCAACCTGAAAGTAGCTGCCTTGTCCCAAACTGGCTACTTGCTGCCAGTTGGCGGTAGTGCTTTCGTCTTGTCCGCATTGGATAGCATTAACAATAATCCCTTTTTGCTTGGCCAATGCTAAAGTAACCGGGTATTTGACATCATCTTGATAATCCATGTGTGGCGAGGCGTCTCCTACCAGAAAGATGACCTTATATGTGTTTGAATTTTGGCTCCAGCTTATTTTATTCACGGCATCGTGTAGCGCTTGGTTAACACTTTCTGGACCGTCTCCACCACCATCTGCCTGAAAGTCCATCAGTTTGGCATACATAGAATCCAGGTCGCTGGATAAAGCTATTGTTTGGGTCACATAAGCATCTCCTCTATCCCTGTAAGCAATTAGCCCCATTTTGATGTCCGGAGCAGTCTGAGCAGATGCCATTGAGCTGGCAATTGACCAAATTTTTTCCTTTGCGGCTGCGATTAGCCCTCCCATGCTACCGGTGGTATCAAGCACGAACACCACTTCAATCTGAGGACGTTGATTGTTTACAACGGGTGGTATGGCAGCTGGATTAGCAACGGTGGGTGGTTTTTGGAACATGTTTGTAGTCGTTGCAATGGCTTGTTGAATGGCCGGAAAATATGCGACCGTTATAGCGGTTGCAGCAAAAATTCCAATGGCTAAGGGTTTAGTTTTCATGAGAGTTTTCCTAGTTATAAGTTGAGAGTTTACGCACTGCGGCATCTGCCATTTGGTAAGCGCGTTTAAAATCAGTTTCACTGTGGGTGGTAGTTGTCTTGCTAATATTCGGTTGGCTAATGCCGGTGGGAATAAGTACAAACAACGCTTGCACTAGAAAGAAACACCAGAATGTTAAAAACACACTGTCGGTATGATGCAAAGCCCAGCATGCACAGAAAATGCTTAGTACATTCAAACCAAGGTCGGCTAGAGATGAAAATAAACGGGTATAAAAATACAGGGAACGTATCAGCCAGATTGCCAGCACATGCAGGGTTAAAAATAAGGTTAGGGGCGGGTAAAATAGCCAAAGTGTTGCTAATAGGACGAACCAAATTAGCATTACCGTAATTCGGCCAGTGCGTTCTGGACTATGGCTTAGTAAATAAAGAATGTAAGCAAAGGCCAATCCGCTGATTAGCAGTCGGATGGCGAAATCTTCAGAAAGCAGCAACGTTAAGGCAAAAAATCCGATACTGCCCATAACGCCAGCGAATAAGGCAATAACAACACCATTCCAAAATGTTATTTTTTTCATGACTCGCTCCATTTTTGTTTTTCATACAGAAAAGCGACTTCCACCTCTTCATCGTTAACTGCAACTGGCGTATATTGCCAACGGCTCGAATCTTCTCGATTTTCGTCCAGAAATACGTCGGCCTTTTGCAACATGCCTGCTAATTGAGACTGATGTTCCGTCAGTTGTTTAATTAGAAGGGTTAGTTTTTGCTCTAAAGTAGCTATTTTTTCCGCCAGCAAAAACTTGGCTTGTTGCGCTTCCAGTTTTCGCTTGAGCAACGAACGAGCTAAATCATCCTTGTTGGACTTAAAGCACAGGGATAACTTATCTTCCAGATCGGTTAAGGTCTCTGCCAGTTGCTCGTTTTTGTTGGCTAGCTGTTGTTTTTCGGATGCCCATAACCGGATTTGCCGTTCATCGGTGTCGATAGATTCCGCCATTTCCCGGATTGCCTGTTTGAGCAGCAGCTCAGGTTCTTCCATTTTGTCCAAGACCGCGTGCATATCAGCCTGGAACAATCTTGAGAGTCTTGCGATTAATGCCATGATTTTGCCTCTTGAGTAAGTGATCAACGGTGATCAGTTTATGGGTGAGGCCAAGCAATAAGTAGACACCGTTTGGTAAAACTTTAAGGCGTAATTTTTACAAAAGATTTACAGTGCACGTTCATGAAACTGGCTTCCTGTTGCTAGACTATCTGTTTCCATTCTGCTTTTTATTTGCTATGAACCGTAAGTTGCGCATTTTGATTATTGAAGATGAGCTCGCTATCCGAACCGGGCTGATCGATGTGTTCGTATATCACGGTTACGAGGTCGACTTTTCTGGGCATGGTGTAGAGGGCTTGAACAAGGCTTTAACCGGCAAATTCGATTTGATTCTGTTGGATGTAATGTTGCCCGGTTTGAACGGTTTTGAAATTTGTAACCGTATCCGCGAGCAGGATCGCGATCAGGCCATCATTATGCTCACGGCAAAAAGTAACGATGAAGATATTATTGAAGGCTTATCGCTGGGTGCGGATGATTATGTCGCCAAGCCATTTTCAGTGGCACAACTGGTGCTTAGGGTACAGGCGGTCTTACGTCGAGCCCGAAGCGGTCAGGACCAAAATCAGTGGATGCAACTGGGAGGTGATTTGCGCATTGATACACAAAATTTAACAGGCCGTCGTGGAACTGAAAATCTGTCTTTCACTCGACGCGAAATAGACATTCTGCAATATCTGCAAAGTTATTCTCAGCGACCAGTCCCACGCGAAGAATTGTTAAACAAAGTCTGGGGTTATGCGAATCATATGGACATCGAGACTCGCACTGTCGACATTCACATCGCGAAACTGCGGCGCAAAATTGAAATAGACCCCGCTGAACCGCAGTTCTTAATAACAGTCCGCGGCGCGGGTTACCGACTGGTCGGGTAATTGCGATGAAGCGTAATCATCTCAACGGTCTGAGTAAAAGCAAGCTGCGTTGGTGGTTGTTGCTATTTTTTCTCACCTTGGCAATACCCACCGCTGTGTTAATTCAGCAATCCTATACTCGTTTGAAATGGGAAACGTTTCATCAGTATCAATTAATGGCGGACGAGCTCAGTAATCGCATCAACAATCAGTTGATACGGCAGATAAATATCGAAGAACAACGACCGTTTACGGATTACTCCTTTTTGAACATAGCGGGCGTTCCTGCTGCAAATTTTCTGCAACGATCGCCACTTTCTCAGTTTCCGATTCAATCCGAAATCCCCGGCTTGATCGGTTATTTTCAGGTCGATGCGGCAGGTCAATTATTAACGCCTTATATCCCGAAAGACATTGAAAAAGCGAAAAGTTATGGCATTGTCGAACAAGAACTGTCTTCCAGAGCCGACTTACAAAACCAGATAAAACAGATATTGATTGAAAACCGACTAGTTAAGCATCAATCTGCCATTGCCAGAAAACAGGATATAGGTAGGCAAGATAATTCACATAGCAGTCTATCAGCTGAAAAAGATAGTGCCGCCTCAGCTGAGAGCCCTCTATCTGATAAACTCGAAAAGCCAGTTCCATCTTCCCTAAGTGAAGGTCAGGCTGTTTTTGACGAGCTTAAAAAAATCTATCCTAGAAAAAGCCAGCAGGAAAATAAGCTGGGTCGATTAGAGGATGTGGAATTAAAAAAAACCTTTCAGGTCGAGACCAATCAAAAGCCGGCGAAAGCTAAAGAAATAACACCAGAAGCGCCAAAAAATAAAGCGCGAACCGAGCAAAGTGTGTTGCCAGAGGCGATCGAGAGGGCAACAGAATCACCCGACTATGAAACTGAATCAAACAGCTTGCCGGCGACTTCCGTCATTCAATCTGTCATTCAACCGGATGCAAAACCTGTTCGTATTCGTACATTTGAAAGTGCCATAGATCCCTTTGAGTTCAGCCAACTCGATAGCGGCCAGTTTGTCTTGTTTCGTAAGGTGTGGCTGAATGGCCAGCGCTATATCCAGGGATTGTTGATTGAAAAAGACGCTTTCCTACAGGGCAACATCAATTATTTATTTCAGGAAACCGCGCTTTCTCAAATGAGTGATTTGCTGGCTGTATTTCAAGGTAATGTTCTGTCTGCATTTACCGGTCGGAGTCAGCGGGGTTATTTAACCAATTCCACGGAGCTAAACGGTGAGTTACTTTATCAAGCCCAGTTGTCTGATCCGTTAAGTGAGTTACAACTTATTTTTAGTATTAATCAACTTCCTGTCGGCCCTGGCGGCTGGGTCATTATTTGGCTATCAACCGTATTATCTGTGGTATTTTTGGTCGGATTTTATTTTATGTACCAGCTCGGCGTCAGCCAAATCAATCTAGTCAATCAACAGCAGGACTTTGTGTCCGCAGTGAGCCATGAATTGAAGACTCCGCTCACCTCAATTCGCATGTATGGCGAAATGCTGCAAGCAGGCTGGGTCGATGAAGACAAGAAAAAATCCTATTACGATTTTATTTTGGATGAAAGCGAGCGCCTGACTCGCTTAATCAATAATGTGCTGCAACTAGCCAAGTTGACTCGCAATGAAAAACAGCCCGATCTGAAGTATCACAAGGTTACGGAGTTGATGGATGGTATTCAATCGAAGGTGGCTACCCAAATTGAGCGAGCAGGGTTTGAGTTAAAGTTGTCGTGTGATCAGCATACGGCCCAATTCAAAATCAAGGTAAACCAGGATTGGATGATGCAAATCATGATTAATTTGATAGACAATGCCATCAAATTTTCAGTTAACGCAGACAAGAAGGTCATTGAGTTGAGCTGCCAGTGTGTAAACAACAAAACTATCCAATTCAACGTGCGCGATTACGGCCCTGGTATCGCCAAAGATCAGATGAAGAAAATATTTAAATTATTTTACCGTAGCGAAAACGAGCTCACACGCGAAACGGTTGGTACTGGTATAGGTTTGGCATTGGTATATCAAACGGCAGTAAATATGAATGGAAATGTTGACTTGGTTAATACCAAACCAGGGACTGAGTTTAGAATAAATTTCCCCTTAGATAAGTTTTCTGAGAACAAGTAACCGGTGTTTTGGTAAATAGCAGCTGTCCTTCGCAAGGTAAGGAATGGGGATAGTGGGCCATGAAGATCAGACGCCTTTTGGGTTTGTAGCTCAGATTATGAAAGAGTTTAGCTTCTCGGCATTCTTCGAAATAAAAGTAAAAGCACCGTTTGATAAATGCTACGTGGCAACACAGGTTTTTTTAAATCGAGCCATTAAGCAAACGCTCAATCTCCCTATTCCGATATATCCCCAATAAATCAATAATTTGTTAGGACTCAACTATTTGAAAGTCGTTGTAAAAGTGACTTATTTAAAATTATTGAACTAATTCAATATTTCAAGGCATACACAGCTCAAGTGGAACTGCGACTATCTGAAAAGGGATATTAGCTATTTAATTCAATCTTGAGACTAAAAATGAAAATTAAATTATTAATAGGGCAAACAATTGGCGTAGGCTTAATGGGAGCTACCTGCATGGTTCCCACTATGGCTGCTAGTGTCGCTAATGGCGCGATTTCGCCAGCCTATGTACAACAGCTTTCGTCTGGATCCCAAGACGATTTAAGAACAGAGGCGACTTTTGACGAAACTAAAGGTCAATGGACGCTGACATTTCGCCGCAAACTAAACACTGGCGATAATGCACGCGATTTGCAGTTTGAGTTGGGCAAAACCTACTCGTTTCAACTGGCAACTTTCAACCAGAGCACAGGCGTCGCTACGTCCTTGGACAGCAACAATGTTGGGCATTTAGGTGATAAAACAACGATTTATACGGTCACACTTCCTAGTGTAACTGATAGCCCGCTGGTTTTTTCGGCAGTACCCTCGAAGTTAACCGCTATTAGTGGCAAGGTCTTAAAGACTAATGAAATTGAAATCACCCTCTCTTGGAATGACCCTACTAAAAATGATCAAGTAGGTTTCCGGACTTACACGTTCAATAAAAAGCAGAAAAAGGGCACTTGGTCGGCTGACCCCACAGAAACGTTACAGGATCAACTGTCTTTGGTTTGGGATATGCAGAATGATAGTTTTGCCACCGCCGGTAATTGCGAGCAAATGTGTCACCAGGGGACTCAAACCATGGGAACTCTGAATGGCACAGTCGATTCATGGCATTGGGAAGCGGCTACATCCGGTCCAATTGCGCACGCGATAGACGAAAATTGGGTTAAATTTACCGCAACCCAGCCAAACGGAAGGCTAACTGATCCAGGGCTACCTTCGTTTGTAGTTAACGATCTGGTTAATGGTCATCCGCAATATCAAGCCGAAAGTCATCCCGCTAACACTGTTAACAATTCCCGGTTATTTTTATTGCCGGCAGGAACAAAGCCTGCGGTAAAACCAGCTACCTTTCCTCTTGATGGCTGGAAACAGGACAATGTGTTGCCAGCTAACATATTTAGACCTATTCGTGGCGGAATTGCAGACGTTAGATCAATAGCCCATCACGATGGCTCACAGTGGACAGTGACATTTAGACGCAGCTTAAATACTGGCGGTGATAATGGTCACGATATTACTTTTGAAAAAGGCCGTGATTATCATTTTTTATATACTTATCATAACAATTCAGATCACGATTATTCAGAGGGTGTCCAACATACCCTGACTGATCCAGAAACCCCATTTACCATGCATATTCCAGAGGCGCCTGGACCTTTGGTATTTCCAGTTAAACCGCCGAAACTAAATGCAATTAGCGGCAAATTATTGGATGGCGATGAGATCGAAATTACTGTTTCTTGGCCAGATGACAGCCGTAATGATAATAAACGGCAGTGGCAAGTTGATGCTACAAACACCACAGAATCATGGACCCGCATCAAACCCTATTCAAGCGGCACTTATAACGCAGATCCGGCGTTAAATACCTACACCGTTGTAGCTGACGACATTGAGCGAACAAAGCCTACCTTTAGCAGTGATCGTTTCATGTTAGTGTGGGATATGCAGGGAGATCAATTTCAAACTAGTGGAAATTGCCAACAAATGTGCCATACCGATCCAGATCCTGCTGTTCGATCTATGAAGACGAATTCGGGGGTGCTGGATTCTTGGAATTGGACCGGCAATTCTGTAGTTTCAGGCTACCCGACAGATACCTATTGGGACAAGACGGGTGATAGTGTGAGTGATACGGGCAGTCAAACAGCATCCATTGCGAATGCCGCACTTAAAGCCAATGGCCAGGCTCCGGCGGGCACTGACCTGAATGTGGCCTCGCTAACTTACATGGCTGAAGGAGGAGCGGGTGTTTCTGCTACTTATTTATACCTGGATGGACAACAGGCTGATAACTGGAGTAATGGCGTAGAGTCATTCGTTCAGACCGTTAACAAACCTAAGTTAAAAAAGAACCTCAAGAAGCCTAATAAGGATAAGCTGACAATCACTGGTACCTTTGATGAAGGTAGTGGGCTCGGTTTGCCAGATGTGGAAACGCAAATCAAGATAGGCGATTTGATCAATGTAAATATTGCGCCAAACAAGTTTAAGGCCCAGAAAAAAAACAAGCTGTTTAATTATGTCAGCCCTGATAAAACGATTTCAGTGAAGTTTGATTTGCGTAACAAAAAAGCTCATACCTTTAGCGTTGCACTTAACAAGCAGAATCTGCGTGACTTGAATCTAACTAAAGCCACGGAATTTAGTTTGCGTGTTGGCAAATTAGTTGGGTCACCATTGATTCCCTAAATTACTCCATCCCCCCCGTCTATACCGACCGCGGTGTAGGTGGGCTGGATTTTATAAGGCATATCTCGCTTCTTTTGCCCAACACGATTCTGAGGAAATTACTGATGAAATTTATTATAGGTATTACCTACATAGTTTGTACCAGCCTGTTTTTTTCGCTCGCATCTGCGACTGACGTTGGCCAAACTGCGCCGCAATTCAGCTTGCCGACTTTGCAAAATGATCAGCCTGTTTCATTAAAGTCCTACACGGGAAAAGTAACTTACATAGATTTTTGGGCTTCCTGGTGTGCTCCTTGCCGGACGTCTTTTCCTTTATTAAACAAACTACACCAAAAGCTAAAAGCCCAAGGTTTTGAAGTGGTTGCTATTAACCTGGATGAAGATAAAACCAATGCAGAACAGTTTTTAAAGGAATTCCCCGTTGAATTCAAAGTGCTTCGTGATGCCGAAGGTAAATGGGCGGATCAGTTTGTTGTGGAATCCATGCCGACTTCTTTTATCGTCGACAGGCAAGGTGTTGTTCAGCATATTCATCATGGTTTTGTCAGTGATGATGTTAACGAGCTGGAAGAAAAAATCACTCAATTGCTAAGCAAAAAATAGGTTGCAGTATGCGTCTTTTAAAAATTAGTCTGCTATCCGCTATAGCCATTTCAATTTCAGCTTGTACGGAGGTATTACCTCGGCAACGGGGAAATTTAGCCCTTTCGCAAATGGCATTAATTACCGATGCTCAAGAGTTTGGCTTGCGGCAACATACTGCCTTTAGTAAAGAAGCTGCATCTGGCGGTTATGGCGGCGGCGGGGGTGGCTGTGGCTGTAATTAATTTCTTTTCTAACTCCAGTAAACAACGCGTTTATGAAGTCCAACAAACACAATACTTTAGCTAGTTTAACTTGCGCTGCCATGGCTTTGCCTGGAATTATGCATACCGCTAATGCGGGTCGCGTAGAAGAAACTTACAATGCTGACTTCCAGTATGGGCATTACTCAGAAAGTGGTCAGCGTATGTCAGTCGATATTTTTGAAGGTAATCTGTCTGCTCCGATCGGTAAAGCGATCACGGCCTCGGTTAATTTGGTTCGGGATAGTATTTCCGGGGCATCGCCGATGTACAACGTTAAAAATAAAGGCCAGTTACAGCAAGTAGTCAGCGGGGCATCCAAAAATGCTTTAGTGAGCGAATGCGGGGAATCTATTTGTGATCAGCGTGATGCTATCAGTGGTAACTTAAGTTATTTTTTTGATAATGCTACCGTAAGTCTAGGAGGCGGTTTTTCTCGGGAGCATGATTACACTTCGCGATTTTTCAATACGAACCTTAGTTTTGATCTTAACAAAAAGTTGACCACGCTGAATTTTGGAGCAACTGTTGCGTTTGATGAGATTGCACCTAGCAATTTTAATTTTGATTGTGGCGATAAATGTAGCAAGACCAGTCAGCAGTATTTATTAGGCATATCGCAAATTCTGGATAGAAATTCATTAATACAAAGCAATATCACCTTTGGCTATCACAAGGGTTATTCATCTGACCCATACAAATCGGTTTTTTTCTATGACGGCGACAATATCTCCGATGTTGGCAACGATACCCGACCAGAAGATAAATTTCAGTGGGCTTGGTTAACTCAGTATGTTCGGCATTTTGATCAGTTTAATCATGCGGCGTTACATGCCGATTATCGCTTTTATACCGATGATTGGGGTATTAACGCACATACCTTGGAGCTCAGTTGGCACCAGCCCATTGCGTCCGGTTGGCAGGTTATTCCGCGCTTTCGTTATTATTCTCAAGATAGCGCCGACTTTTATCAGCCTGTTTTTTCTGGAACCAGCGCTGCTCATTCGTTGTATTCCAGCGACTATCGTTTAGCCGGTTTTGGTACGCTTTCGGGCGGTATAAAACTCAGTAAAGAATTTACTGATCTAAAGCCGCTGAGCCATTTGAAATTTCAAGCGGGTGTTGAGTACTACGATCATAAAGCCGATTATCAACTCGGAAATACGAATTTGGGTAGCTTTACTGATTTTAGTTATTATCTGGTGACGGCTTCATTCAACCTAAAATTTTAAGACAATGAATAGACTTGTATCGATCATTTCAATTTGGTTGTTGACCACGGCATGGGCTTTTGCAGAAATTCCCAAAGCAGGTATTGATGTCACGCCTTTAGTCGCTGATCAATGGCCCGTTCAATTTAAAATCACACTGACATTGCCTAAGGATCATCACGCTTATTTGGATAAAGGCATACAGAAAGTCTATATTCCGGTCAGTGTCGATTCAAAGCAAAAATTGCAAAATGTGGGCTTAGCGGTAAACGCTTTGCAAACACCAGCCGGTGTTTTTGATGAGGAAGTGAAAGCGACAGTTTTACGCGAGACCGGTGAATTTACTGTTGAGTTGATCAAACAAAATGAGCAACTTATACAAGACAAGGCAGATGTGGATATTACGTACCAATTGTGTAGTGACATTAGCCATGTTTGTTACCGGCCACAAACTAAGACTGTTAACTTAAATTTACCCGGAAACCTGGCAGCCCAGAGCGAAACAAGTTCAACGGTCAGCTTTACAGACCAATTGCTGAACTTATTTAAGCAAAATCAAGATAACACCTTGGCCATGTTCGGCTTAATGTTATTAGCTGGCATGTTATCAGTAGCGACGCCTTGTGTTTATCCGATGCTGCCGATTACGTCTATGTTTATTGTTAAACGTGCTAACGGCGTGGCCAAACAAGAGAAGCTGCATGCCTTAGTTTATCTGGTTGGCATAATAGGTACTTACACCGTATTGGGGTTAGTGGCTGGAATGACTGGTGGAGCGTTCAATACATTTATGCAATCGGCTTGGGTGAATCTGGGTTTTGCTGCATTCTTCGCCTTTTTCGCGATTTCCTTATTGGGTTTTTATGAACTGGCTTTTATGCAAAATGAAGTGCATAGCCTGGATCAACAGTCTGCTCGTGTAAAAGGTTTAGCGGGAACTTGGTTAATGGGTAGTGTCGCAGGCTTGGTAATTTCACCGTGTGTTGGGCCTATTGTGTTTGCGTTACTGTTGCAGGTGGCCGATAACATCGCCGATAAAACCGATGCATTAGCTGCTTTAAATCAAACTTTGAGCTTTTGGGATCGTTTAGCGATCGCTTCCCAAGGCAGTATCATGATGTCCGGTTTTGGTATCGGTGTTGGCTTGCCGTTTTTTATGGTGAGTGTGATCAAGCTGAAAAAACTGCCGAAAGCTGGATATTGGATGAATAAAATCAAATATGCCTTTGGTTTTATGATTTTATATTTTGCTTATGTGTATTTTCATAAAGGTATGGGGGTACTCGGGATTGATTCAAATACTACGCTAACTTTAGCTTTCGGCATAGTTGCCATTTGGACTGCGGTAGTGCATTGCAATGTTTTAACATTAATGCCTGCAAATGTTCCGCCGAATCAGAAAATAATCCATTTTTGCGGGGTCTTAGGCATTATCAGCGGCGCTTGGCTTATCGTCGCTGCTCTGGGCCAAACTCCTATCATGAGAACAGCAGTTACAGAGTGCTCAGCCAGTACTAGTCTACAAATGTCTGAGGTTTCTGGAATTGAGCAGGAAGCGGGTATTTCTTGGTACCGGAACTTTCCCGCTGCTCAAAAGGCATCACAAGAAACCGGAAAACCTATTTTTATCGATTTCTACGCTAGTTGGTGTGCAAATTGCCTCGCTTTTAAAGAACAAACGACTAACAACAAACAGCTTAATAGTGCGCTAAGAGAGAAAGCTATTGCTGTAAAACTAGTAGACAAAGAGCCTAGTTTTGAAGCTTTTCGGGAAAATCCTGAACACCGGCAATTAAAAATTGGATTACCTTATTTCGCCATTCTTTCCAATGACGGCAAGTTGCTCTGGTCTAGTACCGACTATACTGCAACAGAACAGATGATTGCTGTTTTAAATCAGTATAAATCTTAACGCAGCTAATGATCACATAAGCTATTGAATTATAAACAATCTCATCTAATATGAAAAAATATCAAATATTGAAACTCAAAAAATCTTTTACATTGGCTTTTTGGTTAGTGTTTGTCGCTAGTTTGGGTATGCCCTCTCTAGCCTTTGCTAAAGAAGAGTGGGCTAACTTGTACGGTAACACTGGACGCTGTGATATTTGCCATACCGGGACAGTTGGCACGAAAAACAATACAAAATCTGCAGCAAAAACAGCGTATAAATCAGGCGGATTAACACCGGGCTTAAAAAATTATGTCGCCACGATTATAGAGAGCTCCACGCCTGTCACACCAAATACAAAACCCATACTCAATAGCGTAAATACGCAATGGGATGTGATTGCCGGTGAGTCTATCGTTATCCCGTTGGTGGTTAACGATGCAGAAGAAGACGAATTTTCCATTGTTAATAAAGTAAAAGTTCCCGCCGGTGCAAACCTTACTAATAGTGGCATAGATTCGGCGTCCCAATTACCCAAGTGGGAATTTAATTGGTCACCCAGTTCCGCTCAGCAAAACAAGATTTATACGGTTAAATTTGCTGCTAAAGAAACCAGCACCGCAAAAAAATATACATCCAACACCATTGCTGCGAAAATCAGAGTTTGGCCTGCTGGCGACCAAGATAACGTCAAAGTTAGCAGTTTTACTCTTGCTTCGGCTTCTTGGAAAGCGGACGCCTTGACGTTAAAAGGCAAGGTCGGATTGAATAAACTTTTGACCGCAAGCGAAAAAGCCAGCTTCTTGGCCAGAGAAGATTTAACTGTTGATATTTACCAGGGCAAGACCTCCACTGGTGCAGCCGTTGCCTTACAATTACCCATAAAAATAAACCGAAATGGTAGTTGGAGTTTAACGCAACCATTAGCTGGCACTTTCGCATGCAATGTGAGTTTACTGTTTGAAGGGCGAACAGTGTCACGAAAAATTGCCAAAGCACCCTCTGGCTGTATTCGCTAAGCAAAAACTTGCTAAATTTTAGTGCTGTAACCCAATCTGGCAGATACCGGTTTTTTAGAGGTGTCTGTCAGGCTAAGTTGCTTCTCGGATTATTTTTGTTGTTCAGCCGTTCTAAATAGTTTTTCATGCGTTTGTTCAGATAACGAGGTCAATCCTGAGCAGGGATTGGCGTTCTTTATTTTCTCCACCAAAGCAGAAGCTAGCCCCCAAAACGGGTTGTTGGGATCAGACACATCGGTGCTTCGTCTGGCTATACCAAGGGCTACGGCCGCGTTCGAGCAAGCCAGATTGATTAGTTTCGGGTAGAAAACTTCTGAGCGATAAGAATCTAGCTGCTCGGGATAGCGGTGCTCACAATTCAATAAAATTTGACTATCGCTGTAACAGTTGATGGCGCTGGCCAAGTTGATTGATTTAATTATCGTAGTTGAATCCTTCATGCGGGTTTGGAATACAACAAATGCCTCAATTTCCAGCAACGGTTTAACGGTGGCCTCCAAATTATGTAATGTGTGCTCGTCCCAATTCGATGCCGCGTCACTTACCATAAAAATACCGTCGAGGTTGGCTTGTATCCAATCAACTCCTTGGAGTTCAGCATTATGAAGAACTGCGCCTTGCATTTCTGCTCTCATTAAGCTGGCGCCTTGTAGTTTGGCAAAGTCTAAGCTGGCACCTTGCAGATTTGTTTCAGTCAGATTAGAAGCTTGCAGCTTTGCTCCTCGTAAATCGGCGCCTTGTAGCTTTGTACCTTGCAGGTTTGCTGCCTGCAAATTTGCACCACGGAGATCCGCGCCCTGGAGATTTGCCCAACCCAAATTCGCCCCTTGCAGATCAGCTCCCCGGAGATCGGCGTCGCGCAAATCTGCTTCAATCAAACCCGCACCCTGCAGTTGCGTTCCGCCTAATACAGCTCCCTGTAGTTGTGTTTTATCCCAGCCAATTACACCCTGTAGTTTGGCTTTTAGCAATACCGCGCCTTGCAGCTGAACATGACGAAGGTCGGCTTTGGGTAATACCGCTCCGAACAGGTTAGCAAAACGCAAGTCACGATTTTGCAAGTTGATGCCGTCGAACTCCTTGAACGCATTGTCACGGATCTGCTTGTTAGGGTCTGTCGCTCGGGTTAATAAGGACAAGGACACTTCTTTAGGAATCAATCTGGTTTCTTTGAGGTTAAGGTTGCGAGGAAACAATCCTAAATTAAACCAGGCACAAGGGCCAAACATGACTTGAAGGATGGAGGCTTCAGGTTTTTCTGCGTCTGGTAGCGAAGTACAGGTAACTGTATCGTATTGATGGGCGGCAACGCTCAACCAGGATGCTGGCATTTTTCGAATCAACCAATCTTCGAAATAATCGGGGTGATCTTTAGGTTTGTTATTTTGCAACGGGTTGTAGTAAGTTTGTAAGGTTATGCTGCCCGGTATAACGGCGATAACACTGAGCAAAATAACGAGTGGGGCTGAGACAAGCAAGACGACCATGCCTTTGGGCTCAGTACCGGGGTGAGGTGCAGCCAATGGCGTGCGTTCATTCTGAGCTGGATTCCGGTAAATTCGATTTACTTGGCTCACTAATCCATTCCAGCTGCGCATCATGCAATGACGAATCCATGCTGGCCAATAGCCCAGCAACCGATAGAACGCATGCTGCCACCATTCGATTGCTCTATCCTGGGGTGAGGCGATCAGTGGCCATAGCGCGATCAACATGCCGGCGTCGACCCAAACTGCGGCGCGCTGCGACCAAGTTATCGCTTCATCGTGAAACGGTAAAAAGCGGATTTGTGCAGCCAGTAACATGAAGAGTGGCAAAGCGATTACTGTGATGCCAACCACCAAAGATAATAACCAGCGTATCAGCAAAACAGTAGTTCGCCCTGCGATGAGGTGAGTAAACGGGAAGATAAACAAGCGGTCACGAACTTGCTGACCAGATGCATTATCAGGTAGATCGCGGTCCAGATTCCACAGTTTGCAGGAGAGCAGTTCCAATTGCATCAACAGGTTGAAATGTAGCAGGACGACCATCCAGGGTACAAAATTATAAAATGCTGTAAGAGGTAGTTCCACATCAAGAATCGGTAGTTTGACCGGGCTGATGCGAAGCAAATCCTCGTGCGAAGTCCCCCAGATAATCACGCCCAAATAAGCAACAAACGCCAAAAATGCAACATGCAGCGCCGCCACCGTCTGTGATGCCGAATTGGCGGACTCTAGCAGTTGTTCGATGTGTGGAGACGCATTGTTAGATAGTCTTTGTGGTATGGGCATAGGGGAAAAGGTAGTTCATCTATCGAGTGTTGGAAAAAATCGGTACTAACAATCCAATTTACTATACTTGGTTTTTAACGAATGGAAGCGGCCTTTGCTATACGTCTTAAATATAAACACTGTTTGATTTTTATACACCAAGAACCCCTTTCATTGAACTTACGGCGTCATCAAGAAAATATTATCTTATTGTTTTTTATTGTTAAACATTGAGTTTCGTATCTTGGCATGCTGATTGCTTTGATTACAGTGAGGCTGTTGTTAAACCGGAGAAACGCATTAAGACGCACAATTCTCGCTATCTGCCAGAGACGACGACAGCCTCATCATGTTTACTTTTAAACGATACCATGAGGAGTAATTTTAATGGCTATAAGTACAGCAACAAAAGCCGCAACAGACGCGTTGGCCGCAAATCGTGCGCCAGTCAGCGTTGGAGCGCAAGAAGTTCATAGATGGATGCAAAGCTTTACATGGGATTTTGATAAAAATCGAACTAAATATTCGACTAAATACAAAATGGCCAACGATACCAAAGAGCAATTCAAGCTGATCGCTAAAGAATATGCTCGTATGGAGTCTGTTAAAGACGAGCGTCAGTTTGGTAGTTTGCAAGACGTATTAACGCGTGTTGATGCAGCTAATCGCGTACATCCAAAATGGAATGAGTCCATGAAAGTGATCTCTAACTTTTTGGAAGTAGGCGAGTATAACGCGATTGCTGCGACCGGTATGCTGTGGGATTCTGCTACCGCGCCGGAGCAAAAAAATGGTTACTTGGGTCAAGTCATGGACGAAATTCGCCACACTAACCAATGTGGTTACATCAATTACTACTTCGCTAAGCAAGGCCAGGATGCAGCAGGACATAACGACGCGCGTCGCACTCGCGCTATCGGTCCTTTGTGGAAAGGCATGAAGCGCGTCTTTTCCGACGGTTTCATTTCCGGTGATGCCGTGGAATGTTCAATTAACTTACAGTTGGTTGGAGAGGCTTGTTTTACTAACCCATTGATCGTTGCAGTGACCGAATGGGCTTCTGCAAACGGCGATGAAATGACGCCAACCGTGTTCCTATCTATCGAAACTGATGAATTACGCCACATGGCGAACGGTTATCAAACTGTCGTTTCTATTGCAAACGACGAAGCGGCCTCAAAATATCTGAACACCGATTTGAACAATGCGTTCTGGACGCAACAAAAATACTTTACGCCAGTTTTGGGTATGATGTTTGAATACGGTAGCCACTTTAAAGTTGAGCCGTGGGTTAAAACCTGGAATCGTTGGGTTTACGAAGATTGGGGCGGCATCTGGATTGGTCGCTTAGGAAAATACGGAGTTGAGTCACCTGCCAGCCTGCGCGACGCCAAGAAAGATGCGTATTGGGCGCATCATGATTTATTTATGATCGCTTATGCATTATGGCCAACTGGATTTTTCCGTTTGACTCTACCGACTGCTGAAGAAGCAGAATGGTACGAAGCGAATTACCCAGGCTGGTACGACATGTATGGCAAAGTGTATGAAGAATGGAAAGCGCGTGGCTGTGAAGATCCTAATAGCGGTTTCTTGCCACTGCAATGGTTTATCGAAAATAACCATCCCATCTACATCGACCGCGTCTCACAAGTTCCTTTCTGCCCAAGCTATTGCAAAGGTGCCAGCACTTTACGTGTTCTCGAGTACAACGGTAAAAAACACTCCTTTAGTGATCAATGGGGTGAACGCATGTGGTTGTCTGAGCCAGAACGTTATGAATGCCAAAACATCTTTGAGCAATACGAAGGCCGCGAACTGTCAGAAGTTATTGCTGAAGGGCACGGTTTGCGTAGTGATGGCAAAACATTAATTAGCCAGCCTCACACCAACAAAGACGGCAAGCTTTGGACAATAGACGACATCAAAAAGATCGGTTGTGTATTTTCTGATCCTTTGAAAGCGCTATAAGCTCAATTTATAAAGCATTGGCTTAGCTAAGGAATAGCCCAGGGTGTATGTCGCAGTAGTGCGTACTTACACCCGATCTTTAGTTTCCAATTAGTTAAGCTCAACTGCTTACAATCATTGTACTAGGAGTATTTATGTCAATAGTAGTAAAAGGCGGTAGGCGTGGTCTGACAGACCCAGAATTGGCTGCAGTCATTGCAGCCGCAGTTCCCGATGCACCTTTAGAAACCCAACGTAAAATGAATTATTTCATGACACCGCGCGGTAAACGGATTAATGAATATGAAGTGTTATGTTGCTATACACAACCCACCCCGGATTGGATTCCAGGTGGATTGGATTGGGGTGATTGGACGCAAAAATTCCACGGTGGTCGGCCATCATGGAGTAACGAGTCTACTGAAATGCACAGCTCTGACTGGCACAAACATCGTGATCCTGCATTTCGCTGGCACGCTTTGTATGTAAAAGATAAAGCTGAAGAGTGGCGTTATACCGACCGTTTCTTAAAAGCGTATTCTGCCGATGGCCATGTGCGTTCCATAGACCCAGTATGGCGTGATGAAGTATTGGGTGATTATTTAGGCGCGTTTGGTTTCTGTGAATATGGATTATTCAACTCGCACTCATCTGTGGTTCGCGATTGTTTAGGCGATACCTTACGTATGAGTAGCGCCATGATCGGCCTCGATAAAGTTGATAACGCCCAAATGATCCAAGCGGAAAGAACCTTTTTGGCAAAATTGGTACCTGGATTTCCAGAATCTACAGATATTCCCAAAAAAGAATGGACAAAAGGACCTATCTATAAAGGTGCTAGGGAAGCTGTTGAGAAAATTTGGCAAGAAACTTACGACTGGAACGAAATCTTGTTCTCTGGACACATGGTTTTCGATCCTCTATTTGGCCAGTTTGTGCGTAGAGAGTTCTTCTTAAGACTAGCTTCCTACTACGGTGACAACTTAACACCGTTTTTTATCAACCAAATGCAACTTTATCATTCACAGACTAAGGGTATAACCACTGACATGTTCCACACCTGTCTGGCAGCTGATCCTGCGTTCGGTGATTACAATGTTCGGTTGATGCGTGCATGGAGCGATAAGTGGTTGCCACAAACTGTCAATGCGCTGAAAGATTTCATGGGTATTTTTACAAAAATTCCTGAAATTAAAGGTGTTACCGATAAGCCCGCCATTGAAGCAGCTTTGGAAAGGGTATTTGATGATTGGAAGCGCGATTATGCGGATGTTATCGGATACAAAGTTGATACCTCAGCCTTAACCAAATCCATCTTAACTGGCCTCAAATAAGGAATTGTTATGTCTATAAGCTCAAATGCTTACAACGCAGGAATCATGCAAAAAACAGGTAAAGCCTTTGCTGATGAATACTTTGCTGAACAAAATCAAACCGTCCATGAAAGTAATGAAGTGGTTTTGGTTTTAAAGAAATCTGATGAACTCAATACCGTCGTTGAAGAAATTTTACTGGGTTCTCATAAATCCGAAAATCCAACGTTGGTGGTGGAAGATCGTTCTGGTTTTTGGTGGTTGAAAGCCACTGGCAAAATTGAAATTGATTGCACTGAAGTCTCCGAATTGTTAGGCAAGCATTACAGTGTTTATGACTTATTAGTGGACGTTTCTTCAACTATTGGTCGTGCTTACACACTGGGCGAAACCTTTACCATCACTTCTGAACTGATGGGTCTTGATGTCAAATTGCAAGATTTAAAAACCGCATAGGAGATAAAAATGCCTAAAATTCATGATAATCCAAATCGTGACGCCTGGACTAAAAAAATCGCTGGTTTAAAGACCTTAGCGGAAGGTCATGCGTTTTTAAAAGACTTTCGCGCCAAACACATGAGTGTCTTTAAAACTGACTGGTCTTTAGAGTTAGACGGTCAGTGGATTGAGTTGAAGATTGAGGAGAAAGTCGCCTTATTGAAACATGCAGAGTTCAATGACCAGCAACTGCTTAATAATTGCACCTGTGGTTCTGATGCGCAAAAAGTCGCTAAAGAATACCTCAGTAAAATGGAGGCCTGTCAGGATATGTATGAAGCTGAACGCATACATATTGGTTTCAGACTGGCTTGCAAACCGCCCGTTATGCCTGTGAATGCGTTTTTAGACACAGACAGACAGTTAGGCACTAAGTTAATGGAGCTACGTAACACGGATTACTATGCGTTGCCTTTAGAGGAGTTACGTAAAGTACGTGGTGTTAAGGTAATTACACTTCAATAACTTGCAACAGAGTTTGCTCATAGTGCTTATACGTTCTTGTATGCGTTGGTATAGGCATTATGGGTAATCCGCAAAAGTGCGGCTAGGGACGAGGTCGTACTTTTGCACTTTTAAACTTTAACTCAATGTAACTAAGTATGTTAGCTATTACCGATAGAGATGAGAACTCGTTCGCGGCAAGCTTGCCAAATGAGAACAAGGAGCTTACTCAATTATATGATTCAGAACATTACACCGCCTATACCGAGGACTTAGAGTTTATGTGGCGCTGGACTATTTATCAGGATAAAAAACTGGTTCAGGAAGGCTGCTCTTTGACGTTAGATGCTTCCAGGCGAGCAGTCGATCATGTGATGACTTATTTCAATTTAACTAAACCGCAACAATAGCTAGAACCGGAGTTTTTGTTAATGGCGAGTACACATCAAGTAAAAATCATTACCCAGGATGGGGAGTCAGTATCATTTGAATGCCGCTCGGATGAAGACGTCATTAGCGCCGCAGTGCGCCAGGACATTTATTTAATGTCGTCGTGCCGTGAAGGTGGTTGTGCGACATGTAAGGGCTTTTGTGCTGAGGGTGATTATGTGTTGGGTAAAGTCAGTTCCCAAGCGTTGCCTTATGAAGAGGAAGAAGCTGGCGAAGTGTTACTTTGCCGAACATACCCTTCCACTGATATAGAGGTTGAGGTTCCTTATACCTACGAACGTATTTCTTTCTCACCCGAAGGTTTGGCTTTTGAAGCTGAGATAGTGGATCTGTCAAAAATATCCAGCAATGTAATGAAATTACATTTACGGCGCTTAGGTGCTGACAAACTAATCAAGTTGGATTCCGGGCAATTTTATGATCTGGAAATTCCCGGTACTCAAACGACTCGATCCTATTCGCCCAGCAATACCTCTAATAACAAAGGAGATCTGGAGTTTTTAATCAGGGTATTAGATGACGGTAAGTTTTCCAATTTCTTGAAGAACGATGCCAAAGTCGGGCAAATCATGAATGTCAAAGGGCCATCCGGCATTTTCAGTTTAAAAGAAAATGGCTTTACCCCACGTTACTTTGTGGCCGGAGGTACCGGTTTAGCGCCTATTCTGTCCATGGTCAGACGCATGCATGAATGGGAAGAGCCGCAACAGAGCATCATCTACTTTGGTGTTAATACCGAACCAGAAGTATTTTACGTCAACGAATTAGAGCAGCTGGCTGCAGAAATGAAAAACCTGCAAGTCAGAATATGTGTATGGAAAGCTAGTGACACTTGGCACGGTGAACATGGCAGCGTCGTTGATATTTTACGTCGTGATTTACAGGAAGCGTCTGCGAAGCCTGACCTTTATCTATGTGGTCCTCCGGGTATGGTTGATGCTACTTTCTCAGTTTGTGCAGATGTTGGTATACCCAAAGAAAAGATCTATCTTGAAAAGTTTTTACCGAGCGGATCCTAGAACAAATCATTATCGGGAGGCGACTATGGATGCCGATGGTCAAGAGTTTTTACATGGAATGGTTACACAACTAGACGACACGATCCTGAAGCTAGTCGCCGAAGAAAGAGCGTTAGCAAGTAAAGTAGGTGATGACCGTGTAGAGGAGCTAAGAGAATTCTGGAAGCAAGAATTATCTGCCGAAGAAGAGCAGGAATTTAAACGCACATTAGACTATTGGGACAAGGCGTTGATTCGGACTTGGGCGCGATCAAAACGCGCCCATCATACTAGGGCTCAAGTTGGGCATACGTTGATGAAGCTAAACGCAAATGCTATGGATGCCAGAGGCGCTTAAGTTGAAATAGTAGCTTGTAAGCGTCTTCGGGATGGCGGGTGTCTTTTCCATGGCCGCGTCATAGTCAATCAAGCTAAATAAATCGGTTGAATTCATTATTTCTCGACAGTTATCTGCCTCAGTCTTTTCCATGATCTCAAATGTGATGCGAGTCGATAGATAGCTTTTTGTTGAGGATGGCGTGAAGCCCATTTGCGAAAAGCCGGCGATTTTAGCTGCTGAATTTGAGATCGAGATTACTAAAAATTAATTATTTCAAAGGAGATTACCTATGTCACTTTATTGCCTGGTTTATGTCAGTCTGGCCACACAAGAAATGTCGGATGAACATTTAAAGAGCATGCTGGAGAAAGCCAGAGAGAATAATGAAAGTTTAGATATAACCGGTATGTTGTTATTCCGCGATGGCTTTTTCATGCAAGCCTTGGAGGGCGAACAAGAAAAAATAGACGCATTATTTTCCAAAATTTCTCAGGATAAACGTCACAAAGATGTGTTGTTGATTTATAAAAAACCGATTAAAAATCGTAGTTTTGAAAAGTGGACCATGGGCTTCAACAAAATTGATAACAAAAGTCTGGAGTGTGTAGATGGTTACTGCGACTTTTTGCAAAATCCAACGCCCGAATTTTTTAAATACAAAGCCAGTGAAGCGGAAGCCTTGCTTGATGAGTTTAAGCATCAATTGTTTTTCTAAAGCTTGTCTCTCAGTGTTGTTTACAAAGAGACCTTCAGTAGTGTCGTAAAAACTAAAAAGTTTGCTGTCTACTGGTGTTTGATTCTGTTCCCAGTATGGTCATAAGCTTTTTTTTAGTTCAACCCAGCCGGCATCTTTTTGCGGCGCGTTTCTAATATTTCTAAAATGGAACAACATAACAATGGCCAAGCAAATTATTTATAACCCCGAGGCTCGGTTGCGCATGATGCAGGGCATTGACCGTGTTGCTCGTGCAGCTATAGTTACCATGGGTAGCTCAGGACCTGCGGTCATGATTCAACATCGCACCGACGGAATTATGCCGGTGTTTACTCGTGATGGCGTCACCGTAGCCAGGTCGATTAATTTTGATGATCGTATTGCTGATTTAGGCGGGCGTATGCTTCGTGATGTGGCTGGCGCCGTGTCTCGTCAAGTAGGCGACGGTACCACCACTGCTATAGTCTTGACGCAAAAACTGGCGCAGGAATGCCTGAAATGTGTGGCTGCAGGATTCCACCCGATGCAACTGAAACAAGGCCTTGATTTAGCGTTGGCTTTAGTCGAAAAAGAGCTGTTAAGCAAGGCGGTGGTTGGGGTGACCGCTGACTGGATAGAAAAAATTGCTGCAGTAGCCACCAAAAATGAAGTTGGTGTAGGAACTTTATTAGCTGAAGCGCTAGCAGAGCTAGGTACGCAGGGTTCCCTATCTTTTCAGCTAGGCAATAGTCGGGAAGATCAACTGGAAATTGTGGAAGGCATACATTACGAACAGGGTTTTTTGTCACCTTACTTTGTGACTGATAAAACCCGTGAGCAAGCTGTTTTGGAAAACCCCTATATTTTGCTCTATGACCGCGAAATAAGCGACATGATGGATTTAGTTCCCATCCTTGAAGAAGTTAAGTCACAAGGTCGATCACTGTTAATTATTGCTGAAGCCGTGGTCGAAAAGGTCTTGACCGGGTTATTGCTTAACCATGTCCGTGGCATATTTAAAGTGGTTGCTGTTAAACCGCCAGGATTTGGCGACAAACGTATCAATCGTTTAAAAGATTTGGCGTTATTAACCGGAGGTCAAGCCATATTGGACGATTTCAGTTCGCCTATGCTTGAGCATATAACTCTTGAGCATTTAGGACAGGCTAAGCAGGTAGTAGTCACTGCGGAATCAACAACCATTATAGGCGCAGCAGGCGATCAGGAAGCCATCGCTACATTAATCAAACTTTTAAGCCAAGAAGCAGAAGTTATTCTAGCCAAAAATCCAGGCCAAGGTTCGGCGACTGGAAACAAACACGACTTTGAAGAGCTGGAAGAGCGTATTGCCATGTTATCGGGCAAAACTGGAGTTTTCAGTGTTGGCGGAACTACTGATTTTGAAATCAAAGAGCGATTAGTACGCATTGAGAACGCGTACATGTCTGCCAAAGCCGCAATGGAAGAAGGGGTACTGCCCGGTGGTGGTGTTGCTTTGTATCGCTGTATAGATTCGCTCAGTCAAGTGATTGCAAATAATGCTGGCCAGCAGCAAGCCATCAGAATTATGCAGCAAGCATTAGCTGCGCCGCTACACAGTTTAACTCGTAATGCCGGTTTAAACACAGAGCAAGTCATTGCGCGATTAGAAGCGGAAAATGATGAAAGCGTTACCATTGATACTCAGCAGCAACTTTATGGTAACTTTCTGGAAATAGGTATTATTGATCCGGTTAAAGTCATGCGTTTGGCGCTTCGCAATGCGGTCAGCGTAGTTGGAACCCTGATGACGTCGGAAACAGTGGTTATGAATGTACCCGATTTGTCGATTATGGAGGGTTATTCGCCGGAATGGGCGGCGGCAACACGCGAGGATCCACGAGTTTAAGAGAGTATCTAAAAATTACCCGCTTTAGATGGGTTGTCAGGAACCTGTAAAGGCGCACACACAAGGCTCGATGATTTAGTCAAAGACTTTATACTGATTCAGTCCCCCCTTACCCATGATATGGGTTTTCTATTCTTTCATAGAATAAAGGCAATGCGACACTATGCCACATTGCCTCTTTTTTTTATTTTGTTATCTTGATTCATTATTCATCTATGCGGATAAAATCGCGAGAAAAACAATAGGTTATTGTTTTTAGTCGATACCATTTGCAGACGGAAATGACACTCAAGAGGATTGAATGTACATCGATCTTAAAATACCAAAGCAATTGAAAGTCGCTCAGGATGCTCTCTTGCTTAGACATGCGCTGGACTTTCAAGTTGATCGGCCAGTTCAGGCTTGGCAATGGATGAACCAGACTCGATCGATACCTGATCAATACGATTGGGTTCGGCCTGAAGTAGCAGATGCATGGCGACGATGTTATGAAGAATATCAATTACCGTTAGGCAATTACGCCAATTGGGACAATTATCCAACCATTAGTCCTGCTGTCCACTCAGATCTACAAACAGCCCGAATTGAAGAATTAACCAAACAACTTAGCCACGAGTTTCATGTTTTTTTGAAAGAAGCCGGTGTTACCTTGCTGTTGACTGCGGCCGACGGTAGATTATTGCATGTGGTAGGCGAAAAACAATTTCGAGGCGCATTCATGGTTAGAATGCATCAACTTAACGCCAACTGGCGTGAATCTCTTTTAGGCAATAATGGTATCGGTACCGCAGCAGAGCTTAAAAGACCTGTTGGCTTTCAAGGCATGGAGCATTTCTTGAGTGCTTTACATCCATTTACAACTGTCGGTTACCCCTTATTAGATGAAAAGGGTGGGTTGTTAGCAATACTTGGTTTGATCACGGATCATCAGGAGAGTATGAGCTCCTTGTTCGCGTTTTTGCATTTAATTTGTGTACTCGTAAATACCAATTTACCACTTGCTAAAAACCCGGTCGCCCAAGAGCAAGTGCTGAAAAAAATTCCTTTCAAACCCGCTAAAAAATCCGCTGAAATAGGCCAAGACTCTGTAGTTTCTGAAGAACTGAACGGTTTATTGCAAAAAGCTATCAAATTACAGCAATACAAGATTCCTATTTTAATTACTGGTGAATCGGGGGTCGGTAAGGACCATTTTGTAAAATTGCTTAAAAATGCTGGCCCCAGAAAAGATGCGCCCCTGATCGCTATTAACTGTGCCTCGATTCCGCATGACTTGATAGAAAGCGAATTATTTGGTTATGAGGCGGGCAGTTTTACTGGCGCAAGAAGTGGCGGAAAACCCGGTAAATTTATGCTTGCCGATAAGGGGATTTTATTCCTGGATGAAATTGGCGACATGAGTTTTGATTTACAATCTACCTTGTTGCGAGTATTGGAAACTTCAGAATTTACCCCGGTTGGCGGTAGCAAGCCCATCAGTGTTGATGTGCAGGTGGTTGCGGCAACTAATGTGCAATTATTAGAGGCCGTTGAAGAGGGACGTTTCCGTCGTGATTTGTACTATCGTTTGAATGGCGCGCAAATTCACTTACAACCGTTACGCAGCAGTGCCGATAAAATTTCTATCATTCACCATATTTTGCAGCGCGAATTAGCCGCTGTTTCCGAGGATATGCAGTTTGAGATTTGCCCTGAGGTCATCAAATTAATAGAGCAACATCCGTGGCCAGGTAATATCCGGCAACTCATTAATGTTATTAGAGCCACTCTGTATACCGCCAGCAATTCGTTTATTACACAACAAGACTTGCCCCTAGATTTTATTGCCGAATTGACGCAATACCCGAATGAGTTGGATATTTCTAGATCATTGCCGCCATCAACTGAACATTTGCCGGTTATGAGTTTGCTGGATTGGGAGTTGCACGGTATCAAAGCCGCTTTGAAAAATTGTGATGGTAATATTTCGATGGCCGCAAAAATATTAGGTATCACCCGCTCAACACTTTACAAAAAGATTGAACGGTTCGGCCTGAATAAATCAGGTAGCAGCTTGGTTGCATAGGCGCTGCGGCAAGCTGTCGCGCGACAATATGTCACATTTTTTTAGGAAAAATAAGTAGTTAAAATGGCACCACTTCAAATGCAGTACTGCCTCCTAAAGGGTTTACGAAGTTTTTAATGCAATCAGGCTAATGGCTGATTGCATTTTTTTTGTCTTGTGGAAATACAATTTTTTCAAGTTGGACAAAAGCAATAGTTTTAATAGAGGTATTTTCCAACTGAAAACCATCGATAACTAAAACAGGAGGAAATCATGCAATTTTCTGCACAATTTATAAACAGAGCTTTGCTTGCGGTATGCTTAAGTTTACTCGTTGCATGCTCGTCCACGCCTCAAATCGGGCGATTGCCGTTGATAGGCAGTGTTAAAGACCGAATTGCTAACATAGTCCTGCCCATCCAGCTTCCTGTTAGAACTGGAATTAAGGGTGTTGATATTGAACGCTTCAATGCATGTATGGCTCCACTGTCAGCAAAATTCAAGCCGGGGTTTATCAGCCTGATAAATTCGATAAAAAATCAGACCTCTGGCGCGGATGAGCAATTATTTGGAAAAATTAATGAAATCGGGGATGAGAATTTGTTAATAAGCGATCGGGATTTGCACCCTGTTATCGATCACTTGTTTAATAGCATTCTAAATGGAATTAGCACCGATAAGGTATTTGTAAATCCAGGTAAATTGGCAGAAATTAACAATAAAGTTATTGATCATTTCAAATCCAATCAGCAATTTTTAGAGACAGAATCCAAAGAAGCAACACTGCGTGCAAAAGAGTATTTAACCGCATACTTTACTAAAGGGTCGGAACGAACGGTCACTCAGGCTCTGCAAAATAAACAATTAACGGAACAAATCGCCGCTGTATTGAAGCGCAAAGTTGATGATCCAGGCCTTACAAAGGCGCTTGAATTAATTAATGACCAATTAACTAAAGCCTCGGCAAAAATTATACCAATCCCAATAAGTTTTCATGACAATATCGCCCAGCTCCGAGAGCAAAGGGATCGAATGGCGTCCGGTTGCAAAGCAAATTTATTCCAAGCCTGACAGCAGACATCCAGAATGTCGTCATAGTTTTTAAAGCATCGATTTGCCCAATCTGACCGCCGCAGTTGCTGCCATATTTGCTCGACAGGGTTGAGTTCAGGCGAATAAGGTGGCAAGGGTAAAATCGACAGGTTGGTAGGCAACTGTAATTTTGCGGTGACATGCCAGGCGGCGCGATCGACGACCAATACCGCGTGTTTACCTGGGGCGATGGCCGCCGCAATCATGTCGAGATGCTTTTGCATGCCTTCGCTATTGGCTTTAGGCAGAATTAAACCAACCACCTTACCCTCGGCAGGGTACACGGCACCAAACACATAGGCCGCCTCAAATTGCTGTTGCCGGATGACTCGGGGACGGCTACCTTTGGGTGCCCAAATACGCGTCAGCGTCCCTCGTTGGCCCACGCGAGCTTCATCTTGAAACCAAACCTCAACCCTCTCCACGCTAAGCTCATCAGGTACCACGGCCATCACCGCGGCTTGGAAGTTTTTTTAAAGGTGTCTTGGCTCCCCTGGCTTTGCTTCGGATGTTTCGACCGGACCGTGATCCAAACTAGACCCAGTCGGGCCAATAGGTTGTAAACACTATTGAGGCAACAGGTCACTTGAAACTGTTCTTCCAGCAGGACCCTGATATCGTGCCCTGTGATCCGACCGCCTGGTCGTTGATCTTGCAGTCCCATTACCGCTGTCTTAAACTCGGCTTCCCGGGCCGCCGCCAATTTCCGTTTTGCGCC
This sequence comes from Methylococcales bacterium, assembly GCA_965247565.1. Lineage (GTDB taxonomy): Bacteria > Pseudomonadota > Gammaproteobacteria > Methylococcales > Methylomonadaceae > CBDFHF01. Next base: position 1,327,487 of record CBDFHF010000003.1, read on the forward strand.
ACTTCGCGGGGATTCCCTTAAGCCGTCGAGACCCTCGGCCTTAAACCGTTGCACCCAGCCCTGGACGGTGATCTTAGGGACGCGTAAGGCCGTCGCTATCTCATGGTAGTCTCGACCGTCTTGCAGATGCGCCATTCCCAGAAATCGAACGCGTGTGCGTGGATGCGGCTCCGTTTTCGCCAGCGCATGAAAATCATGCTCCTGCAGCGTATCAGGTAATTGTCTTGGTCGTGCGATCGTTGCCTCCCATAGCTAGGCTTTACTTTAAATCTTGATTATAACCCTATGTTGTTAATATTAATACTTGTTGAGATTGGTATTACTCATCTTGACGCTGGCTTTGTGGCTGGAGACGGTGCCCGGTTCAGCTTTCCGGGCAATCAAGATGATGACAGGCATACCGCTATTGACCACAGTCAAATCAGTGCCGATATTGTCCGAATTCTACTTGAAGCTCTGCGAGACACTTATGCGCCGTTGCCCGCATTCGATATGTCAACAGCAACACAAACTAAAACCGTAAACAAATTGGATAGATATAAGTTCGCGTTTGATAATGCAGACACCGCTAACATCACTTGGCATATTGATCGGTATGAGCCACAAAAAATTGAATATTTAACGCTTACTAGAGATCAGTTTCAGCTAATTGGCGCCCATGCAAGACAAGCGGAGGCATTTGTTGCCAGCCGAGTTGGTAAAGTCATTCGAGGTGGTTCATGGGGCGCATTGAACAATGAGTCAGTGGCAAGGTTAGTGGAAACCGTCGCTGGAGTTGTTGCTCGCCATGCCACAGAGCGGGCTGAGTGGTGTATGTATGCGCAAGTCAGTTCTCAGCAATAGTTATACTTATAGGTTCTACAATATTTTTGTGCAGTGTTAAGAGTTGCTAAAACTCGTTATAAAAAGAAGAGCCGGGACAAGCCCGGCTCAATATCGAATAATGGCTTATATGGAATGGGTTTAGGCAGCCATTTTACGTTTTTGAATGCCTAAGTAACCCATCAGAGCGGCACCAAACATCCAGACCGCTCCAGGTAATGGTACTGGGGCAGCTGAAATAGTCGCAGTGTAGGCCAAATTTCCGCCTCCAGTTGATCCGTCATACCCCCCTAAGATTAGAGTGTAGTCACCAGCAGTCAGGAATCTCGATAGAGTTGCGGTGGCAGTGGCTCCTTGTGTTGCTGCAAATGTCCATGCATTTGCGTCAACTAAATCCAAAGACGTACCTAGCACACCGGCAGCCATGGGAAGTATTGCGCCGTTATCCAGATAAGCTTGATGGCGACTGCTGCCACTGCTGGTATCCCAGCCTTTCCATAAGCCAAAAGCAGGACGAAGATCTGTGCCATCTGAAGAAACTGTGATAGTCACAGTGGCATCGGATTGCAGATGAAACAAGCCGAAATCTGCGCTATGTGCCCAATTGGTGGTGGGGACTTTACTTGTATCTTTATAAGATTTCGCGCCCATGCCAATAACAAAACCGGCATCTGCAGAACTTGCAGTTTGTGTATTGGCCACGCCTCCGGCATTATGGACTTCTGCCACCCAGGTAGCAGGTAAATTTCCGGTATAGCCCGGATTGCCATCAGACCACGGACCCGCTTGTGAGCCATCTGACGGACCGCCTGCGGTATTATAGCTAACATGAGCATTCGCTGCATTGCTTACTAATAACAATGTTCCGATTGCACCAGCTAGTGCCAGTTTTTTGTGGGTATTTTTAATCATTTTTTTGATCCTCTGTCAGGAAAATAAAGTTTGTTAAGTTTATAGCTAATTATGTTTGTATTGACAGAGTTACCAGCGATAGCTGGCAACCCTGTATTGGTATTATGCTACAAATTGTTGCTTGCGACGACCGTATCCAACGAAACCGGCCAACGCACTGCCAAAAAGCCAAACCGCACCAGGAACAGGAACCGCAGAAGTGGTTATCATCGCATCGTACACGAAACCGTCAGTAGCTTGCCCACCGTGACCACCGATGACCAAAGTATAGAAACCATTGGTATCGGATGAGCCAGCGGTATCAGTCGCCAACCATTCGGATTGATTGAAGATAAAGCTATAAGACAGAATATCTGAAACGTCAGTCATATGGGCAGTCCAAATGGCGTCACCCAAGTTTGAACCTTGAATGTTGCTGGGTGCTGAACCGGTGATATCAGCGGCAGCTGTTCGGCTTGATGTTAAGCTGGCATCTGCACCGCGATATAGGGCGACGTCAAGCAAGCCATTAAATTGGCTGTAGTCGCTGTCATTTTTAAGTGTAATAGTAGTTAAAACATCACCGGCAGATGCACAGTTATCAGTTGCTGAATTAGCGCCACAACTAACATGAATTAAACCATAGTCAAGTCCTAAGCCGTTAGTAGCAGAGTTTCCAGCCACAGCCAAATAAGGATGATCACCGTTTGCAGGCAGGTCATTCATGATTGTGCCCCAAGTCGCGGCGTTAGTGCCCGTGTTTTTGGCGTCGTAAGCTCTCCATAAGCCACTCAAGTTATTAGCGCCCCAGTTTACATTGGTGCCTGGTAGAGCTATGCCGCCTGGAGTTACCGGATTGGCACCCGAAATTGTTTGAGCAAAAAGATTTCCCGTTGAATCAGTGACGCTTGATCCGGTAAATAATTCACGCTTGGTGAAACCGGTTGCGGTAGTGTGCTGGCCGGAATACCACATGTAAGGCAGGTTGCCTGAAACTTCGGTGGATGTTTCGGCAGGGCCGCCAGTGCCAGAGATTAAGTTAGCGTTACCAGGATTTGCTGGATTGTAAACGTTGCCGTTGGCAATACGGTTAGTGCCGTTAGAATTGGCAGACACGCCATCAGTACCGTTTATGCTATTAGTAATCCCAAAACCAATAGCGGAATCGCCTGAAGCCAGGGTGCCTGCGCCTGTTAGATTGTAGTATGAATGCGCAGCAGCTTGACCGGAGATAGCCATAGTGCCGCTAATTAATAATGCCGAGACTAAATTTCTACGAAATTTCATTGACATAACCTTCTATGTATGTTGGTAATTAAGCATGTCCGATTGGGAATGCATCAAAAACTCGAATCAAATGATAAGAGGCGGCCCGACTATCTTGATGAAGAAGATTCGTGGCTTTCCGGCCCCGACTTGCATCGGGTGTGGCGAGGCTGTCAGGTACTTCTAATTATTGACCTGACTTGGAGGGATAAGCGTTTTTTGTGCCAAAGTTAAATTATCTTCAAGAATTCTCACAAAATGTAATATAACTAATTGATATAAAATAAAAATAAAATATTATTGCCAGTAAAAGTTTAAGGGGTCATTATTAAATGATAAGTAGGATAAGAGGGTGCTAGCGCGTAGTTTAAAACTTACTCTACTGATATGTTTTTCTTAATATTTTCTTATCATTTTAGTTGGTTATTAGGCAAGGTCGCACAAAGACCCGCTTAAAAAGTGTGTCGTATGACACACTTTTTGGTAGAAAATTGTGTTAAATAACATAGTTTAATTAGACGTTGGATTTTGTTTTTATAAAAAAGTAAATTAAATCATAAAGATATGGCTATTTATTTAAAAAATAATTTCGAAAATAACTAAGTCATATGACACAGCTGCCTATTTTGAAAGTTAGCCTATGGAATTGAGTGTCTAACGCGAATAATCTTAAGGGGTAAAAATCTCTAATGTTGCCAATTCATTTAACGTAAAATGCGGCGCGATATACTTTATTGATTTGAGAGATAATAAATGTTACACGAAATCATTAACTGGCTAGTTGCAACCATCAGTTCCATGGGCTATCTGGGCATTTTTTTGCTGATGGCGTTGGAGAGTTCTATTGTGCCGATACCAAGTGAAATCATCATGCCTCCGGCGGGTTATCTAGTGCATGAGGGTAAAATGGACATGACACTGGTTATTCTCAGTGGCACCCTGGGTAGTTTGTTTGGAGCCTATTTAAATTATTTTGCAGCGCATTACTTAGGTCGACCATTTTTACTTAAATACGGCAGTTATGTGTTGATAACAGAAGAACATTTCCGCCGTGTAGAAGTGTATTTTGCCAGCCATGGTGAAATTTCTACCTTTGTTGGCCGCCTGTTGCCCATCATTCGGCACTTGATTTCTCTACCGGCAGGCTTGGCAGGCATGAGTCACGTCAAGTTCTCTACTTATACGTTACTGGGTTCATTCCTTTGGGTTTCTATTCTGACCGGGATCGGTTATTTCATTGGTAGCAACGAGGAAGTGATCAAGCAATACGCAAATCAAGCCTTACTTGATGTGGTAGCGGCCAGCGTTGTTTTGGTGGCGGGCTACATATTTCTGCATAAACGGAAGCTCGCTCGTGTCAACAGCGAGAATCAAGACTAAAGGCTTGATTACCAGGACATCTTTTCGCACAGCAATAGTGGTTTTGGTGTGCGAAAAATAGGGAAGTTCTTTTAACCATTCAAGGTTTGAAATTTTTCTTCAATACTCGAAATTAAGTTCTTATCGAGTGTCAGCATGATGACATGATCGCCTTCTTCAAAAATGGAATCATGGTGAATAGAGATTACTTCATCATTGCGGATCAGTGCCCCCAGTACAATTCCTTCCGGTAGTTTGACGGTGTCAACCTTTCGGCCTACTACGGAGTTTTCACCACGTCCGGTATGGGCAATGGCTTCAATTGCCTCGGCGGAGCCATTTCGTAACAAGCTGATCTGCGCCACGTCACCTCGTCTGACATGCTTGAGTATTACGCTCAGTGTTTCTACGTTAGGAAAGACGGCGAGATCAATGCCGGTGTCAGTTAATAGCTTGGCAAAAGATAAATTGTTGAGTATGCAAATCGCCTTACGAGCGCCATGTGCTTTTGCCAATGACGCCGAAATAATGTTTTGTCCGTCGCTCTCAGTTAATGCACAGAACAAGTCGGTCTTTTCAATCGATTCATCAATCAACAACGCTTCATCGGCACAATCACCTTGCAACACTAGCGTATTATCTAATTCGTTAGCGATTTTTTTGGCGCGCTTAGCATCTTTTTCGATAATTTTTACTTGATGATTTTTCTCCAGCGCTAGCGCCAGACGTTTGCCTATATGACCGCCGCCAGCAATAATTACCCGCTTTAGGGGCTTTTCCAGACAGCCCAAGTCTTTCAATAGCCGCAAGACCTCCTGGCGCGGCGCGAAAAAATGGACTTCATCGCCTGGCTCAATCACCGCTTCGCCATTGACAGGCACAGAAATGTCATTTCTAAATATAGCAGCGACGCGAACCCGACCTTCACTTAAACGCTCTTTTAAGGTTTTAAGCTTTTTGCCGGTCAAAAAACCGTTCGCCGTCGCGATGATTGAAAATAGGCGGACTAGGCCATTGGCAAAATCAGATACGTGTAAAACCCCTGGTAATTCAATTAAGTTATGAATGGATTCCATCACCGTTTGCTCTGGGCTGATAACCACATCAATTGGAACGCCATCGGGCCGGAACAGATTGGGATGCTTTAGAAAGTCGATTGCTCGAATTCGGGCAATCGTTTTCGGTTGGCTGTAAAGCTTGTTGATGATGGTGCAGGCCAGCATATTAGTTTCGTCGCGATCAGTAACAGCAATAACCAAATCTGCATTTTGCACATTGGCTTGCTCCAAAATTGCCGGGTGCGCAGCGTTGCCAACGATAACTGTCAGCTTGGGGATTTGCTCTTTTAAGGTATCCAGTAGCAGAGTGCTGCGGTCGATTATCGTAATATCATTTTCTTCACCAGCCAAGGCCTGGGCTACTGATGAGCCCGTTCTGCCGGCACCTAAAATTATTATTTTCATGCTATTTCAGAGTCTTGGTTTTTAGCGGTTTAGATTTCAAACTGAACACCTAATTCAAGCACGCGTTCTGCGGGAACCTTAAAAAATTGGATGGGCGAAGAAGCATTTCTGAATAGGGTGATGAAAATCTTTTCTTGCACAGGGTTCAAGTCCGGTTTGTTAGAGGGTATTAATGTTTCCCGGCCAACGAAAAACGAAGTACTTTCCATATCAATGTCCAAATTTTTTAATTTGCACAGTCGTATGATCTGAGGAACGTTGGGTGTTTCCATAAAACCATAGCGCGCGGTGACACGGAAGAAGCCTTGTTCCAACTGGTCGAAGTCGATGCGCTCCTGGTCTGGGACTGTAGGGATGTCGGTAGTAGACATGGTCAATAAGATAATCCGCTCATGCAACACCTGATTGTGTTCATAATTGACTTTTAGGGCGTGGGGCATGCTCAGGTTGCGGGCGCTCATATATACGGCGGTTCCTGGGACTCGAGCTAGCGGAGGATTGATCGTTAGGTTGGCTATAAATTTGGTTAACGATATTGCTGCGTGTTGCAAATGATATGTCAATACTTCTCGTCCGCGCCGCCAAGTGGACATAATAAAAAATAGCATGATACCTACAATAAGCGGGAACCAGCCACCTTGTGGAATTTTAATGACATTAGCGCCTAAGAATGCTCCGTCAACCACTAAAAATAGGCTAACGAGGACGCTAGTCCAAAACGGAGGCCAGCGCCAACTGTCCAGTGCGACGACCATGGCTAATAAGGTTGTAATCATCATGGTACCAGTAACTGCCAATCCATAAGCAGCAGCAAGATTACCGGACGAGCCGAACCCCAATACCGTGCAGATGACTAATAGCAACAATAGTTTATTCATGAAGGGCACATAAATCTGCCCGATGGCTTCATCCGAAGTATGAACCTGCAGCATTCGTGGTATATAGTCCATCTGCATGGCTTGACTAGTGATGGAAAATGCCCCAGAAATTACAGCTTGCGAAGCAATAACCGTCGCAGCGGTGGCAAGGCCAATCATGGGGTACATGGCCCATTCAGGGGCCAATAAATAAAAAGGGTTCAAGATAGCATTGGGATCTCTGAGGATTAAAGCACCTTGTCCAAAATAGTTTAGCGCCAGAGCTGGTAAAATCATGCTGAACCAGGCGACTTGAATAGGATTTTTGCCGAAATGTCCCATATCGGCGTACAGCGCTTCCGCGCCAGTAAGGGCCAAAACTACTGCACCTAAAGCAATAAAAGCATGCCAGCCATGTGCCAAGAAAAAATGCCAACCGTAAAGAGGGTTAAGGGCTTGCAGCACTTCAGGATTCTGGCTCATGCTCCTCCAACCCAATAGCCCCAGTGCGCCAAACCAAAGCAACATGATCGGCCCGAAAAGCAAGCCAACTTTAGCGGTGCCATGGCTTTGAAACAAAAACAATGCGATGAGTACCACAATGGTAATGGGTAACACATAAGCTTGAAGTGCAGGGGCCGCAACCTGCAAGCCTTCAACGGCACTCAATACAGAAATCGCCGGAGTAATAATGCCATCGCCATAAAATAAGGCCGTTCCAAACAAACCCAGCGCAATAATAATGCTACGTTGGTGCTGTTGGTTACGATAATGTAAGGCTAGTGCCATTAAGGCCATGATGCCGCCTTCGCCATGGTTATTGGCGCGCATGACAAACAACACATATTTGATAGAGATCACCAGAATCAGCGACCAAAAAATTAATGACAAAATACCCAATACATTGTCCGGTGTTGCACTCATGGCATGCGGACCGTTAAATATTTCTTTCATAGTGTAAAGCGGACTGGTGCCGACATCGCCGTAAACAACGCCAATTGCACCGAGCATTAAAGTCGCAAAACCGGCGGAAGGTTGATGGGAATTTGATTGTGCTTGCATAGTGTCCTTTAAGCTGACAAATAGAATTCGAATTGGGGTAATTTTATAACAACTGGTTGCCTGGTATTAACTACTCTAAACGCTGAATACGAATAACTTTTTGACTATTACCCTCGCAGGTAACCACATTCAGAGATTGATCTTTAGCTTTAATATCGAATTGGTAAAGAAATCCCGCAGGGGTATTCCGAATCTTGATCGCTACCATTTGCCCAACAATTGCAGCTAGTGCTGATTGCCGGCACAAGTTAAGTGCCGATTTATCCGATGGGAGAGCGTAGGGATCATAAGTTGTGTTATCCGCTAATACTTTGTTTGTGAGATTTGCCAAGATGAGTATGCCATAGAAAGTTAATGCCATTTTATTAAACGCCATAGGTTTAGCTCCAAGAAAAAAGGAAAAAATAAGTTCAGGGCTATAACTCGGGCGAGTTTATTAAATAAAGTATAAAAAAAGTGTAAATATTGCCAGTCACTCGGATTGATATTCAGGCATTAAAAATCGCGGTTTTTTAAAGAGAGCTTGAAAAATTAATTTCGGGCAACCTTAATCAAATAGATCTGTAGTACAGATTGCTAAATTGCTTCACTCCATGAAAATGGCGGATTTCCTTTACGCTTTTTTTACACCCCGCTCCCTATAATGCCCACGGCTTGAAGGATTGCTGATCTTTGTTCCTATCAAATCATTTTCAATTATCGAATTAGCGGTTGGCTATTTTTTCTAAACTGACTTAGTGGAGGAGCTCGCTGTGCCTTATTATCTGATTGCAGTCTTTGGGCTTTTATTGCCGAGCTTGGGACTTGCCGACACGGAACTCGCAATTAATGCCTTGCAGCCCATTGATCTTACTCATCATTGGGCGGGTTATTTTTCATTGACAGTCATGGTAGTGGCTTATACCGCAGCAGTATTCGAAGATGTTACCGATTTGCGGAAATCCAAACCGATGTTGCTGGCAGCGGCGTTAATTTGGATGGTTATCGTTTTTGTTTATCAACAGCAAGGCGCTAATCAACTGGCGGTCACCGCCTTTAAAGGCAATCTACAGACTTATATTGAATTACTCTTATTTATTATGGTGTCGATGACCTATTTGAATGCCATGGAAGATATGCATATTTTTGATGCCTTGAAAGTGTGGTTAGTCGGCAAAAATTTGAGCTATCGGCAATTGTTCTGGATAACAGGTTTTTTGGTGTTTTTTCTTTCCTGTGTAGTTAATGGCTTAACCGCAGGTTTGCTAATGGGTTCAGTGGCAGTAGCGGTTGGTAAAAATAGCCCGAAATTTGTCACCTTGGCGTGCCTCAATATTGTTATTGCCACTAACGCAGGTGGTACGTTCAGTCCCTTGGGCGGTATATCAACCCTATTTGTCTGGCAGCACGGGGTGTTGAGTTTTACTGAGTTTTTTAAATTATTCTTACCTTGCCTGGTTAATTTTGTAGTGCCGGCATTGGTGATGGGTTTTTATGTGCCCAGCGATAAACCAGCCATTGAAACTGAACAAGTTAATTTGCCCCGTGGCGCTAAACGTCTCATCATGCTATTTGGGTTAACCATTGGTCTTGCGGTCATCTTTGATATGGTTTTACATCTTCCCGCTGCAGCCGGCATGATGGCGGGTTTATCGTTATTACAGTTTTTCTACTACTATCTACAAAAAACCGACATTGCCAAGATAGTAACGCAACAGGATTATGCTTTGTTTTTTGGAGTTGGCTCTACCAATACAGTAATAAGCCAAACTGCAAAGTTTGATATTTTCGAAAAAGTTGGCCGTTTAGAATGGGACACCTTGCTGTTTTTTTATGGCGCCATGATGGGGATCGGCGGTTTGGGATATATCGGCTATTTAGATGAAGTCTCTCATTTACTCTATGGGCAACTAAGCCCAACGTTCGCTAATGTTGTAATCGGCCTATCATCAGCTTTTGTTGACAATGGCACTCTAATGTTTGCAATCCTTACCATGCATCCGGACATCACCCAGGGGCAATGGTTGTTGTTGACCTTGACATTGGGAGTCGGTGGTAGTCTGCTGGCGATTGGTTCTGCGCCGGGTATAGGGTTAATGGGGCAAGCCAAAGGCCAGTATACGTTTACTAGTCATATGAAGTGGTTTCCAGTCATTTTATTAGGTTACTTCGCCAGCATTGGCGTGCATTTTCTGGTTAACGCGCAATCGTTTTAGAGGTTGCCTAATAATTTGTCCGCAGGGGGATTTGTGTTCGGTAAAGTTAAGCAATATCCTGCCAATCAAAAAGTATATAAGTAGCGGTGCTGATGTCTAAAAGTTATCGTTTGCGCGGCTATGTCTTGGGTATTGCTGTGCCATTAATTTGCACATTGATCGACTGGCCATTGCGGCATTTACTTGGAGAGGCCAGTATATTAATGACTTATTTACTGGCAGTATTTTTAGTCGCTAGCCGATATGGATTTGGTCCTTCTATTACAGCTTCACTTTTAAGTGCGCCACTATTTGCCTTTTATTTTGCAAGGCCAATTTTTTCATTCGCCATTGCAGATCTCGAGAATATGGTAGGTTTGGGCGTCATGATGACTGTTGCCAGCATCACCAGTAATCTAGTAGACAAAGTGCGCTCGCAAGCAAAAATTTCTCAGCAACGGGAGAGTCGCGCCAGTGCTTTGTATCTGTTAAGCGAAGCTTTGGCTAATACGAGTGACAAATGCGCAGTCGCCAGTGTGGCTGTAGAACATATACATAACCAGTTTGATGCCCTGTCGGTGTTGTTATACGTCAATGAGCAAGGGGATTTGGTTTATCCGGATACTGAAATGCTTTCTTACTCGCTTGCTGGCGTTAACATGGCAGAAGCGCAGCAGGTGTTTATGGGGCAAAAGAAGGAGTTTTATACTGATAGCCAGTCGCTAGCTTATTATCGGCTTGAAAGTTCACAAATGGTCTTTGCAGTTCTCGTTATCAAATTTACAACGACACTAAACATCAATACCCCAGAGTTGAATGCGTTTTTTGATACCTTTCGACATTTAATCACCCAAACCCTAGAGCGACTGTATTTGGCTGAGCAAGCCAAGGAGGCTATTTTGCAAGCCGAAACGGAAGCTTTACGCAATGCTCTTTTAAGTGCTATTTCTCATGATTTAAGAACGCCATTAACCCGTATTACTGGCGCCGCAAGCGCCTTGGTAGAATCTGACAGCAATGTTTCGGATGAAGAAAAGCAAGAATTTGGTAAAGCTATCTTCGATGAAGCTCAACATATGTCGGATTTAACCAGCAAAATTCTTGATATGGCGCGATTAAGTAGTGGCAAAATTATTTTGCATCAAGACTGGAATGCGATTGAAGAAATCGTCGGCAGTGCGTTGACTCGGTTGGATAAAAACCTACAAGATCGGCCTGTTCGCACTTTTTTACCGGGTAGTTTACCGTTGGTTTGGGTGGACGCGGTGTTGATGGAGCAAGTGTTGGTTAATTTGGTTGAAAATGCCATTAAATACACGCCATCAGGTAGCCCTATCGACATTGGTGTTGAATTTTCTTCAACTAGGGTGCGGTTGTTCGTGTCCGATTACGGTTCCGGTATTCCGAAGGGTATGGAAGATAAATTATTCGAGAAATTTTATCGGATTGACTTAGAAAATAAGCAGGGAGGTGTTGGCTTGGGCTTGGCTCTATGTCGATCTATCGTTGAAGCCCACAATGGCTCGATAAAGGTCGTCAATCAAGTTGGCAAAGGGGCTGGATTTATTATCGATTTACCCTTACATAAGACCCAACCACTAAACTGGGATGAAGTGGAAATGGCTACGCCATGAATGAAACAAAACCTTTAATTTTGATTGTCGAAGATGATCAGCAAACGCGATATTTCTTAAAGAATAACCTCAGTAATAAGGGCTGGCGTGTCATCGAAGCCGATGGCGGTAAAGCGGGTTTGGCAATGGCCAAAACCGAGCATCCGGATATAGTTATACTGGATTTGGGTTTGCCCGACATGGATGGTATTGCGGTAACCAAGCGGTTACGGCAATTATCTGACCTGCCGATTCTAATCCTGTCGGCGCGCAGTCAGGAACAAAATAAAATTATGGCTTTGGACGCCGGAGCCGACGATTATTTGACTAAACCTTTTGGGCGAGGTGAGTTGGACGCTCGTTTAAGGGCATTGCTGCGTAGAGTAGCTCGGGTCATGAATAACAGTGAAATATTTGAAACAGGTCAGTTGCAGATCGACCTGGCTCGGCGCAAAGTATTTATTATGGGTAACGAAATGCACATTAGCCCAATTGAGTTTAGGCTGCTTAGCATTTTGGTTCGCCATGCGGGATTAGTAGTTACCCATCGTCAATTGCTTAAAGAAGTGTGGGGCATAGAACATATTAATGACCAGCATTACTTAAGAATTTATATGGGTCAGATACGGCATAAATTGGAAGACAATCCGGCAAGACCACGATATTTATTGACGGAAGTGGGTGTGGGTTACCGATTGTCTGTCAACGAATAGCTGACCAATGTGTTACCAGTTCGAATCTTTATTTCAAAACAAGCTGATGATTGTTGCTGCTTTTGTGTTGTACTCATTATAAAAAAACACGCATAATCGCCCGCCTTTTTAACCCAGCGCGCATCGGTGTCTACGCCAGGCTGGTTGACTTCCACCACTTGCATGTGAGCTTGGGCATCCGATTCGTCATCGCGTTCTTCGCGGTCATTAACCACTTCGTATGTGGGCTGAGTTTTTGGCTTGCGCGGGCTGTGGGTAATACTGGCATCAACATGGTAACCGGTGGTAACGGTGACGTTATAGCCTTCGATTTGACGGTTGATCTGAACTAGTAGAGCATCCCACGCTCCCGCTTTAGTCAGTCGCGTTCTGAAACGGGACAATACAGAGTGATCGGGGACATCCTCTTCTAAAGACAAGTCCAAAAAGCGCATGACATGCAGGTTGCTGTTAGCCATGTCCTCAACCGATTCATCACTTAAGCCACCGTTCCAGATACCGACCAGGAGCATCTTGAAAAGAAGCAAACCTGGATACGCCGGACGTCCCGTTACATCCGAGGCGGGTGCATAATGCTGGCGTATAACCGCTTCAATTGCCTTCCAGTCAATCAGGTGATCGATTTGGTTAAGAAAGTTACTTTTGCGGGTACGGTGATTAACGTAAAAATCAGAAAAAGACATTAAAATACACACAAGCCATTGAATGATAAGTCTATTTTATCATAATACATTGGTTTGGTGTAGTGGTGCCGTGCAAAGGTCTCCCTCCTTGTGTATGCAGGCTCAAAGCCTCGGATACTCCACGGTATAGGTGAATAGATACTCTGTTCAAGGTCAAGCCTAATTTAATCTTTTTTTGGTTATTTAGCGGCTACCGGAATTGCATAAAAACGGGTGTTGTCGAAAGGCTTGTCATGTTTCAACATTCCATGGATAGCATGGAGTAGTTTACGCATCACGGCGCAAACACCCTGCAACGGTTTCTTGCCATTAGCCATCAGATGATCGAAATAAGCCTTGACATGCGGGTCGTGCTGTTTGGCACTCAAGGCTGGCATATAAAGGGCTGAGCGGATATAGCGGTTGCCTGCCTTGGATAGGCGCGCCTTTTTATGGACACTCTTGCCGGAGTCAAATGCCTTAGGGTCAAGCCCTGCAAACTTTACCCATTCGCGATGGGATAGGTCTGGCGGCAGCAATAACAGCTCTCCTATCAGAGCAATAGCGCTCGTTTGGGCGATACCTTTGATGCCGACCAGCAATTCCATAACCCGCTTAAGTTCCGGATGCTTTTCAATCCAAATAACAGCATCAGCCGTTAGGGAGTCGATACGTTTTTCTAGCTGGGAGATGGCCAGCTTGGCATCACGCAAAACGGCTTTAGGGGTTTCTTGGGTGGCAGATAAGGCGTGCAGGTGATTTTTGGCGGCGGCTTTTTGACCAGTCAGCGCATTGATGCGGCGGGCAAAGCTGCGTAGCGCCAGTTTTTCATTAGACGGGCGGGTCCATGCAACAAAATCCATTCGGGCCGCATATTCGGCTAGGGTGTTGGCGTCGACCGCATCGGTCTTACTGTTTTTTAGCAGTACCTTGGCAAAGTTATGCGAGGCTTTGGGGTTCACCACCATCAGCAATACGCCAGCGTCATGCAATGCGATAGCGAGATCGAAATGATAAATACCCGTGGCCTCCAGGCAAACAATGATGTTGGGTAGCTTCACCAGCTTCTTCACCAAGCGTGTGCGGTCTGCTGGGGTATTGGCAAACTTCTGCGGGTCGAAAGGCTTGCCGTTCTTGCGGATCACCAAAACCAGTTCTTCAGCACCGACATCAATGCCAGCGAAATGCTCAGATTTTGATTGTTGTTCGGTTTTGGTAGGTTGAATAGTGGTCATAGTTGGTTTGTCATAATGGGCTATTAAAAGTAGACTATCCAACGGTTCCCGACCCTGCACATGCACCTACCCTCCTTGTGTATGCAGGCTCAAAGCCTCGGATACTCCACGGTATGGGTGAATAGGACGGGGGCCAATCTACTCGACAGGCTCTGGTTAAAACCAGTCCTCAGGGCGGGACGGCCTCCCACTGAATCGTTAAAGCTTACTTGATCTCCTTGGTAATTTTTCATTAAATTTAATCATAAAAGGTGGGTAACTAAAGCAGCTTCTAAACCCTGTAATTGATGACGCAGGTGATCTTCAACATCAGTCAACGCACCGATTTGCCCTGGCATATTTTGCGGTATTTCCGCCGGATTGACGGCAGAATCAACTTTGACCACTTCAAAAGGCAATTTTCCAGTAGCGGAAGCAGTGGGTAAAACTTTATTTTCCCAACGAACGTTTACAAAATCGTCTTTGTCTACGACAACTGTCGGACCAAGATAACAATTACTTGAGCCAAATTGTACCACTGTACCTTCCGCTAACCGGTAACTCCAAACTTCTGTATACGGCAAATCCTGATGCAGTTGGACATGTTTAACTTTGGCTTTGATGGCTAGATGTTTTGCGGTAAACAGATTTCCAAAAGGTTTAACAACTGGGGGAATAGGCAGATCGTCTAAAAACGGTTTTAAGCAAGGCATATCAATCTCCTTGAAAATCAGATTATGAATTCTATCGTTCTTAAGATGCTCTAAACGGCATCCCATTGAAACTATTGCATAACAATTGATTGAAAGCTGTTAACAATTACCGGGATTAAATCTTTCAGATACTAACAATACCTGATCATCTTTCTTCCACCTTGCCAAATCAAGTGTAAGCATAACCTTTATGTTTATTTTATTGGGCGTATCAATTCAAACTGTAATAAGATGAAGTTAGTCTCCCTTTTACATAAAGAGTTTGCCATGCGCTATTTTCTGTTACTTTGTTTTCTTGCCTTACCTGCATTTGCCGAAGAACCGCCACCGCGATTAGAACCGGTTCCTGAGTCTCCTGAGCCGCCGATGCCAATCGAAAGCGGCGAAAACATGGACGCCGACATTACCATTATCCGCAAAGGTAAAAAAACCATTGAAGAATACCGGCGCGGCGGCAGGCTATATATGATTAAAGTCACCCCGGCTGTAGGTCCTGCCTACTATTTACGCGATAGCAATGGCGATGGCAAAATTGACACTAACGATTTGGACAGAGGCTCTGAAGTGAATATGTGGAAAATATTGGAGTGGTGATTGCGTGGGCTGCAGGGCTTAAAGTTCTGCGAGTAACAAAGCCAGCATACGTTCAGCTTGGCGTAGGTAGCCACCGCCGAATAAATTAAGATGGTTCAAAATATGATACAAGTTGTATAGCATTTTTCTGGTTTCATAGCCTGATTTTAGCGGGTAGATTTCATTGTAAGCTGCATAAAAATCCGCGCTAAACCCGCCAAATAATTCCGTCATTGCCAGATCGGCTTCTCGATCACCGTAATAACACGCTGGATCGTAGATAACCGGCAACCCTTGCATATCGGAAGCTGCATTACCTGCCCACAAATCACCGTGCAGTAGCGATGGTTTGGGCTTGTCTCCAAACAAGCCTGCTAAATTTTGGCAAAGACGTTCTCCATCGTTTTGTAACTTACCGCCAAAGCCATTCTTTGCCGCCAGAGCTAACTGAAAGCCTAAGCGGTGCTCACGCCAGAAATCTAGCCAATCATTCCTTTTAGTATTGATTTGCCGCGTGCTGCCAATAGTATTATCACGATGCCAGCCAAAATAAGCTTGCGGCTGTCGATGCATGTGTGCCAGCTGTTGTCCCAACAAACGCTGTGAGGCTTTTTTGGCGTGACCAAAATCAATATACTCCAGCACTAAGTAAGCGCAGTCATCTGTTTTTCCATAAACAACCGGGCGAGGAACCCGTATGACTTGAGTTTTGGCTAATTCCTGCAAGCCGTCCCATTCACTTTCAAACATGGGGAGTAAGTCAAGACGATTGAGCTTAACAAAATACCGTTTATCGATACCTTTCAAGCAAAAGGCCGAGTTAATATCACCACCGGCTAAAGGCACCGAGGATTTCAGAGTAAACATCTGGCCCGTTGCCGCCTGGATTTGTTCACAAATAGATAAAAATTGTTTCAAGAGTATTGCCGTTGCTATTGATCGCTTACACGTATTTGTTAAAACCCACTCCTCTAATTATCTTATAATTAGTCGCATGCGGGCTGATAGATAATTTTCGAAGCACGATAAGTCAATTGAATGAAGTAGAATGTTCAATATTAAATGCTAAATGGCTGTTTTTACAAGGATCGCGTTCACAACTCGGGCCCTATCTACTCCAGCTAAAGCTTGATCGCTGAAGCCAACAGTTCCTTCCATAATATCTAGTTTTTTATGACCAATGTCGTTCCAATTGTTTTTGCGTTGTTATTAGTCGCCCTCAATGGTTTTTTTGTGGCCGCAGAATTCGGCCTTGTTAAACTGAGACAAACGCGTATTCGATCAATTGTTAAAACACAAGGTTTACGAGGTCGCATTTTAGGTAAGGTACATGCAAAGCTTGACGCTTACTTATCCGCTTGCCAATTGGGTATTACTCTAGCCTCGTTGGGGCTGGGCTGGGTTGGCGAACCCGCATTTGCTAATCTTCTGGAACCGGTTTTCGCAAGATTTGGTATTACATCTCCTGAGCTGATTCACGGCATCTCCTTCACGTTTGCCTTTTCCTTAATTTCATTTTTGCACATTGTAGTCGGTGAACTTGCTCCCAAATCGTTGGCTATTCGAAATCCTGAAAAAATTGGTTTATGGAGTGCGGTTCCTTTATACGGGTTCTACTGGCTGATGTATCCGGCGATTTGGTTTCTGAACTCCAGCTCCAATCTAGTGTTACGGTTGTTTAGTTTGGGCAGTGCCCACCATAACGATGCGCAATACTCTGCCGAAGAACTTAAACTTATTTTACGCAACAACAGCCCAGACGATCGCTTTACTAGCGATGAGTGGAATATATTGGCCAAAACACTCGACTTTAGCGAGCTCGAGGTGTCTGACTTGATGCATCCGATCCACGAAATGACTGCACTATTTCGTAACAAATCATTGCAGGATAACCTTAAAACCATCTCTCAAAAGCGATTCAGTCGTTACCCTTATTTTGAAACTGATAACACGACCGTGTTAGGCGTCATTCATTTAAAAGATTTGTTTTTCGCCCAGCAAGAAGGCAATACGATTGATGATTTGAATAAATTCTTGCGGCCGGTTGAATTCATTTCAGCCCGCACACCCGCTTTGGAGCTATTTCGTCATTTTCGCATGGGAGCTTCACATTTTGCCGTCATAGGGCAAAAAGGACATAAACCTCAGGGCTTCATCACCTTGGACAATTTATTGAGCGCAATGGTTGGTGAAATACGCGATGAGTTTCGCCCGAACACTCACGATTGGATTCGCCTAGATGATGGAACGTTGGTTGGTAAAGGCAGCTTACCCATTTTTTCTTTGGAGCGAATCCTGGGTATCGACATCGAAAATGAAGAACTTGAACTGGAGGACGAAGTGTCAATTGGTGGTTTGATCATGGCCAAGTTGCGCGATATTCCGGTGACTGATCAGAAAATAGAATTTAACCAATTTGATGTGGTGGTAAAAAAAATGGACGGTCCGCGCATCGTTTTTGTAAAGGTTTACCCGATTGATGAAGTTGTTCAAAGCAACCATTAGCCAAGCAAACCCCAGTAAATATATAGCAAAACTATAAATAGGTATCCCTCAGATAAATCTGAACAATCTGGCACTAAACATTTCGCCATGGATCTTGGCAACCCCTTATCCTCTCCCTTAGGACACAAGTATTTGCAAACGATGGGCGACATCATAAGGCTGGGTATCCGTGGCCGTTCACAAGGGATGTTCTCTTGAGCATCTTTAAACCTGGATACCAAAGTATTTACGAAGGTTAATTTTTTGAATTATTAAAGGCTTTAGTCATGACTATTTATTATCTTGAGTTATCAAATCCTGAAAAAGGGGAGCATAAATTTTACGAAGTCACTGTAACTAAAACTTGTTACACGGCCCGCTATGGCCGCATTGGCACTAATGGGCAAAGCAAGATTTCCGAATTTGACACATTGGCAGCCATGCAAAAATCTTTGGATAAGACCATCGCAGAAAAAATTAAAAAAGGCTACCAACATACAACTCCTGGGCAAACAAGCAAGCAAGAAACACAACACCAAACAACATTGCGCTTGGTAAAAACTCTTTTTACCTTGGTTTCAAACGGTAATAACTCCCTTGCCAAGCAGTGCTATGGCAATTTCAAATCTTTTATAGAAGATGAGGAGAATAAAGAAGAGTTCGAGGACAATATGCCGGGGCTAATTGAAATCGGCATTAAAGAAGCTGCCGATTGGGAGTTGATTTATTTTGTCGATTGGAAGGATACAGAATCTATGTTGGATGTATTGGACACTCTGTGTGCAAACTTAGGTTTGAAAATTCAATTTGATTGGGGTTGTGAAAACCCTGAGGATGATTTGGACGTTCCGCAAATTATGGAGTTGGCACATCTTCAACTGCAAAAACTAGGCTACGCGCTCTGGCATTGGGATATGGGTTGTGATGATTATGAAGGATGGATTGCCCCAAATGCTGATGCTGACAAAATTGCGGAAGTGGCAGTGCAACTCGGTCTTAAAGCGAGTTACGCAACCCATATTAGCTAAGTTAGCTAACATAAATTTGTCTTAATTAAATTGATAAAAACCGCCGACCACCGGATTCTCAAAAATAGCGTGAATCTGCGTGTTGAGATCGCAGTGGGAACCTATACACTCGAATTTTCGGCGCATCTTGAGAGCGGGACCAGTAACGAATTTCTTAAATAAGACGACCATACAGGAATTCTATCAGGTCACATTTAGCAAAAAGCTCTACAGCGACTCGCAGGTATTACCACGACCCAACACTTTGGAAGGCAGCCTGTCAACTTTCTTTTGGCATCACACATATCATTAATTTTGGGTAGTCACATACATCTCAAATAGTGCCGTCCCCATAATTTAGCCATAAATTTTATAAAAAACCTTCTTTTATTATCGTCCCAACTTTACTGCTCACTACATTGACTTAAGTTTTATTTAAGATAAAAATCAACTTTTCCCCGCCAGATAAACTTACAAGTAATTGTTATTTAATGCAATTAAAAATTGTTATTCAAAACTTTGAACCTTTTTGTATTTCTAGAAATTCACTAGGTGATAGAGAATTAGTAGACTAGACGTTAGAAATACTCTATCGCAAATTTTATCTCAAACAATACAAGAAATTTGTAGAGGAGAAAACATGACAAGTATTTTTAACATTGTATCGGGATTACTCTCAATAGTTTGCCTATCCCTGTCTATCAACGTGAATGCAGCCAAGGGATCTGGGGGCGGCGGTAATGGCGGTGGTGGTATCGTTATTCCTCCTCCGCCACCACCACCTGTTGGGACAATAGCAACCCGCCAAGCGCGGCTTACTAACAATGACGGCTCGGTGAATAGATTTGGCAACTCAGTCGCATTAAGTGGTGATACAGCGGTAATAAGTGCGCCAATTAACACTTCAGTTTATGTTACGAAACGTACAGGCACCGTGTGGTCTAAACCGATCAAACTGGCAGTACCCGTCAATCCAATTAACTTTGATACCAAAGCAGCTATTTCCGGCAATACTATTGTGGTAAGTACAACGAGTTTATCAGGACCATCTAAAGTGTATGTGTTTGTTCGTGACACTACCGGTGCATGGGGTCGGCAAGCAGAACTGTCTGTTATTGGCGCAAACTGCCTGGGCAAAAACAGCCTTGCTATCAGCAATAATACGATTGTTGCTGGCAATTGGTGTGAGACAACACAGGCTGGCACAAACGCTGGTGCCGCCTATGTCTTTGTTCGTTCAGGGACGGCATGGAATCGGCAAGCAAAATTACTTCCTGCGGATCCAATTTTCTCCGGTTTGTTCGGTTTCAGTACAGCAATTGACGGCGATAGAATTGTCGTTGGCACCAATATCAATTCTCATGCCGCTTATGTGTATAAACGTGTTGGTACTATTTGGACACAGGAAGCTAAATTAGTATCAAGCACTCCATTTACTGATTTTGGTCGAAGTGTTGCCATTAACGGCACAACCATCTTGGTAGGTGCACCCACAGAAAACGGATTGGATAGCAAGGGAAGATTACTTGCTGCTGCCGGTGCCGCTTATGCCTATGAAAATGCGGGATCAACCTGGATTCAATCCGCACGTTTTACCGAAGGCGGTGCGGCCGGCAATCACAACCAGTTTGGTGCCGGCTTGTCCGTCAATGGAACACGCGCAGTCATTGGCGACGATAAGGGCTTTGCTGAAGCAGGCAATGCATACGTCTTCCAAAAATTGGCTGGTGTTTGGAATACTAGCGGCTTTTCTGTCGGGCCTATCAATCCAGCATTAGGATATCAATTTGGCAGCAGCGTATCTCTGGAAGGTAACACCTTCTTCGTGGGTTCGCTGGGAGAAGGACCTGGATTCCCGCCGAATACGACTGGAGCAGCTTACGTTTTTACGTTGCCCGCCATGTAAAGCAAATTATGCAACTAGCCTGAATGAAGTTGACTAAAACGAGGATTCGTCATTTCTAATTTCCTTAATTCGTTTTATTTCATACAGGTTAGTTTCTTTAACTTTAATAACGTAAGTCACTTTTATGAGTCTTACGGCTGATGTTAAAAAATATAACGCTTATCCGCAGCGGTGTTCATTGATGCCTTCGATTCTTACAAAAACTAATAAATTCATTCTGATTCTACTTATGGTCACTTGCGCCTCCTACTTTGTCACCGATAGACAAGAGGCTAGACCTGTACTATTTGGCAACAAGGACAATAGCAAAGTAAAGATTAGCATGATCCATCATGATATAAGCGTGCATCCCCCAAAAAAAAGCCCTCAACACCTCTCCGTGCCTGAACAATCTCGTCAAATGACTACTGATATCAATCAGTCCTCTGAAAACTGGCTAGCAAACTTTAAAAGCGCTTATCCTGCTAACGAGAAAACTATAAGGGCAATGATAACGGGAATCAGAGCAGAATTGCGTTCTGAATTTATTGAGAAACTGTTGCAACAAGTGCAGTTTATGGCCGAAAGCGATCCGGTGCGTATTACATTAGAATACCTGCTAATAGTGAAATTAACCGACCTCGCCCCATCACGAGCAGCGGATTATGTGTTAGCAAAATTAGAACTACAAACGCAAAACAGAACTTTTAGCGGATTCCAGACCTCCAATGATCCCCTAATTTCTATACCATCCCAGCAATTTGTTGCGAACCACCAATTAATTAGTACTTTAATGCCGTCTTGGGGTGAAAAAGATTTGCCACAAGCTATTGAATGGGCAATGGCTCTTCAAGATGAGCAGCTAAAACACGAGGCTTTAAATTTACTCATTTATAGCCGCGATGATCAGAAACTCGAAAAAATGGCCGATGTAATTAACCGGATGCCGGAAGGCAAAATCCGGAGCAGTTTACTGAGCCAACTGGCAGGGCAAAAAGCCCAAATAGATCCCGACTCTGCTGTCGCTTGGGTCAGCAGTTGGCCGGATTCAACAGAACGAAACCGAGCTATCTCTGCACTCATCAGTTCTCGCACCAGCCAATCGCTTGAAGCCGCTGCCGATCTGGTTGAACAGGTCTTATATGCCGGTATGTCTCCGGATGATACATCGGCTGACATGTTGATTAACCAATGGCACTATAAATCGCATGATGACGCCTATCAATGGGCGAAAAACCTGCCAGAAAGCGCAGTCAAAAACCGTTTTTTGATGCTCTTGAGAACTTTAAATTCTCAAGATATTGAATGATTATTGAAAGCAGAGTGTGCTTCATGAAACCAACTGGCTATTTAAAGTAGCATTGGATGTTATCAATCTGGCGTCATGACGCATAAGCTTCCCTTCGACTGGGCAGAGAAATTTATACATCATGGCCGGATCTATAGTATTTTTGTCCGTTGCTAACCTGTTGACTTGACAACTAAAATCACAATAACAAGGAGACAGATGAAATAATGCGGCCACTATCCAACCTTTTCCGTACTTAACTCCATGTCTTATCTATACTTAATGACCCCCTAAACATTTTGTCTTATGACCCCAAACTCCTCTACAGGAAAAGACCATAAATGTTCGATGCCCATAAAGAGCAAAAAGATACGGATAATTCTGAACCTTAGCTTGTAAAATACTTAAAGAGTTTTCAATGTTGTACATTACTTTGTCGATTGATTTGTAGGGAGTCAATATGGAATGGTTGTTTTTTGGTTTGATCGGCGTTGTAGCGACAATAGGTGGATTTGTCGGGTTTTTCTCACTTTTTACTGGGGGAACGAAAGATGCAAGAATTTCTTTACTTGAGAAACAATTAGCGGAGCTAAAGCTAGAGGTTGGGCGTTTAACGGCACGTCTGAACACTCTTAAAAAAACGCTCGACACCCCAATACAACAAGCCCCCTCGCTTAAAACTGAGACCTCAAATGATGGCGCGCCTGGTTGGGTCGTTCAACTACCGCCAGAGGTAGATTACGGATATTTCGGGGCGCCAAAACCCAAGTCGGAAGCACCAATCACAGCTGAAATTAAAAACCCGCCCGAGGAGCCGGAAAAAGCTATCCCTACAAACCTAGCTGTTAATCAGACCGTAAAGACATCATCAACCTCAGCGTCTGAGTGGGCTAGCTACACACCCACGGAGCCAAACTTTGTTGAAAAAGGCATAATCGCCGCCAAGGATTGGCTATTTGGTGGCAATACATTGGTGCGGGCTGGTATTGTCATTTTATTTATCGGCATAAGCTTTTTTCTGCAAATCGCCATTGCCGCCGGCATTATCCCAATTGAATTACGGCTAGCAGCCGTGGCGCTCGGTAGTGTTGCCTTGTTGGTTACAGGTTGGCGCTTACGCGATAAACGCCCACAATATTCATGGACATTACAAGGCGGTGGTATTGGCGTTTTGTACCTGACTATTTTTGCCGCACTGAAGCTTTATCAACTTATTCCGGCGGGACCAGCCTTTGCCTTGTTGGTCGCGATTGCATTTTTATCTGCGTTTATCGCCGTTAAACAGTCCGCTATGCCGCTGGCGATTTTGGGTTTTGCAGGTGGATTTTTGGCTCCCGTTTTAACATCGACTGGGCACGGAAGCCATGTGGGTTTATTCAGCTATTACTTGGTGTTAAATCTAGGCATTGCTTATGTGGCGTTCCATAAAAGCTGGCGTCCGCTCAATGTGCTAGGCTGGAGCTTTACGTTTATCATTAGCACCTTGTGGGGCGCTAAAAGCTATCTGCCGGAGCATTTTGCAACAACCGAACCGTTCCTAATCATTTTCTTCTTACTTTTTACCGCTATTGCAGTGTTGTATGCGCATCGCCAAGCTACCAAAGCCAGTGATTATGTCGATGCCACTCTAGTATTTGGTACACCATTGGTGGGTTTTAGCTTGCAATATGCACTGCTGCGCGATTCCCATTTTGGATTAGCTTACAGCGCATTAGCGCTAGGTATTTTTTATATCGGTTTAGCTTGGTGGCTACTCAGACGCAAGCGCGACACGCTTAAATTTTTAGGCGAATGTTTTATCGCTTTAGGCATAGGATTTATCACGCTTACGTTACCACTGGCATTAGATGGTCGTTGGACATCCGCTGCTTGGGCGGTAGAAGGCGTGGGATTGTTGTGGGTTGGGCTAAAGCAAAACCGTACATTTCCTGCATTATCCGGTCTTGCATTGCAATTGCTTGGGGCAATGGCATTTACCCAAGGCTGGGGTTTGGTAGGACAAAGCGATATCAGTTACCAAAATATGTTTTTGGGCGTTGGGTTTATCGCGCTCTCGGGCTGGGCGTGTGGGGCGTTACTTAACAAGTATCGCCCCAATAAATTCGCAAGCTTAAGCACACCACTGGCTTACTGGGGTTGGCTATGGTGGGTAGGTTCGGGTTTAACTGCTATCAATGAGTTTATGCCCAACAATTTATTCAATCATGCAGGTCTAGCCTTTGTAGCCATTACCAGCTTGCTTTTACCCGGTTTGGCACGCCGTTTTAAATGGCCGGAGCTGGCCACTGTGTCGGCTTTGCTGTTGCCAGCCATGATCATTGCCATGGTCATGGAAGTGTTGAATTATTCGTTTGACCAAATATCCCCCTTTACCAGATATGGCTTTATTACATGGCCAATGGCATTCGGTGCATATTCATGGCTCATCGGTCGTGATTTTGTTCCAAATAGAACCTTTTTGCGCGCACCATTATTATGGGTAATAGCTATTATCGGCGTATTACAGTGGAAAACTGAATTTAGCGGCATTGGGGCAAATGCATGGGCTGATATTGGTTGGGCAATCCTGCCACTGGTGATTGTTGGCGTTGTTACACGCTGGCAATTTGGTAACAAAACCTCTCTCAATGCCGAAGAAATAGCCAACGCAAACACTTGGGCCTGGAGTGGTTGCGCGCCACTCGCGGTATTTCTAGTACTGTGGTACGCGCTGATATCGTTAACTTCCAATGGTAGCGCAGCGCCATTACCTTATGTGCCACTCATCAATCCGTTGGATATCACACTCGCCGCAGTCGTGTTATTACTGCTAATTTGGCAACGTTTGGTAACCCAACATTTAGGATTTTTGCAAAATCTCAATCCTATTATGACCGGCATTATGAGTTTTGCCTTACTCAATGGCGTTTTACTGCGTACCCTGCATCATTGGGTGGGCACGCCCTTTGAGTGGATCTCCATATTTAGCAATTCCACCGTACAAATGGCGTTTACGTTTTTATGGAGCATTACCGCCTTTGCACTCATGCTGCTCGCTCATAAACGAGGGCAACGTCAGCTATGGAAAGTAGGTGCAGGTTTAATCGCTGTGGTGGTCGCCAAATTGTTCTTGCTGGATCTGTCTGGCGTTATGGAGCGGGTCGCATCATTTATCGGAGCAGGTTTGATGCTACTAGCGATGGGCTATTATGTGCCGCTACCCCCATTGAAAAAAGAAACGGAGAAACCATGAATTTTCATCACCTGTTTTTAGCCGCCACTGTTTGTTTGGCTAATGCAGCCCTTGCTGCCGATTTTAAGCTGGACGCTTCAGGAAGTGAGCCACTCTACCAAAGCACATTGCCCAAACAGGTCTATCAGTTCAGTCGCACGGATGAGTTACAAGATCTTACGATAACCAATGCAGCGGGTGAGCAAATTCCTTATGCCTTGTTGGATCATGTCGATATTAATTCGCACACCATTACCACCCAGAATAAAAAACCATTAAAAATTATTCCGATTAAAGAAAAGAGTGTAAACAACTCGGAAGATTTGCACGTTCGACTCGAAAAAAACGCCGCTAACACTTCTTTAGACATTAGCTCCCAGGTAAAAGAGGGGGGGCATGGCGAAAAAATCGACTATTTAATTGATTTGGGTAAAAATCACCGACCGCTCCAGTTAATGACGACAGAATGGCAAGGTGAGAAGAACTCATTTTTTGCACTTGATATTTATGCCAGTGACGATTTAAAAAACTGGGTTACCGCAGGCAATGCCGTCTTTCTAAAAGCTTCGGATGACGAACAATCCTTTATACAAAACAGCATTACACTCGACAACCCAACCGAAGCGCGCTATTTAAAAATAGTCCCGTCTGAAAATAAATCTAACACGTTCACTCTAAAACACATTTATGCCATTTATAACGCGGTTAGCGAAATTAAATACGCGTTCTATTACCAAGACCTCAACTTTTTGCAGCGCGAGCAAGATGATAAAAACGGTTTAATCAATGTGGATTATGAGTCTCTTGGCCACTACCCGGCCACAGTGCTGCGCATTCACCTTCCGCAAACCAACGTCATCACCAACCTAACCGTATTTTCACGCAATAAAGATAATCAGCCTTGGCAAAGTTACGGTTTATCGACTCTACAATTTAGAGCGGATTCAAAAATTCCCAATACCGATGAAATCGTTTTGCACGCCTCCACCGCCCGTTATTGGCGTTTGCAGTTTAACCAAGCTAACGGAGGACTGGGCAAAGAAAATCCCAACTTATCGTTAGGCTGGTACCCAAAGACTTTAATTTGGAATGCGCGCGGTTCAGCGCCGTTCACTCTTCATACCGGTGAGCAGCCACCTCTGGTCAATACCATGCCCGTGACAAGTCTGATCCCAGAGTACAGTCCAGAGAAAGCAAGGCAACTGCCCAAATCGAATGTGCTAATCGAATCATCTGAAAGTCTTGAAGCTGGCAAAAAAAACGTCCAAATGGATAAAGTTGAGAACACTTGGACATCAGCTCCCGATTACAAAAACTGGCTACTTTGGGGTGGATTATTTATAGGCGTATTGCTACTGGCCGGCATGGCATATTCACTAGTCAAAACTGATAGTAATGGCTCCTCGGGGAAGCGTTAACGAAGTCCGTTGGAACGCTGGGTTAGACTGGTTGACGTTTTTGCCACTTCCAGTAAATACCGAAGTGCTTTGTTTACCGCTTCATCATTCGGAAAAGCCTCTGCGATATCAGGTTCAAGCAGTACCACATTGGTTTCTGATTTGATACGATTTGCGTACTTGCCACGTACGACCTCACCGAAATCTGACCGTTTATACTCAGATCGTAACTCATCTGTCATTTCTGATTTAACCTTCTTCATAAATTTGCCTCTCAACATTCGTTGCTAGTCGTGCCGATATGATTCGAATTGCATTTCCGCTATCTGTATGTGATACCGTAAGCAAACGTCCTTCAGAAGAAATGCCGAATGTTACAAATCGTTCCTCTTTAGCGGAGTGATCAGGGTCGTGAGCAGTAGCCGAAAACACATCGCGTAATGCGCTGGTTGCCTCTTCAAACGATACTCCGTGTTTGCGCCGATTCGTGGCAGCTTTTTTGGGATCCCATTCAAAATGCATATTGAATAGCTGCCGTGGTCATCATTTACCAGTTAATTATGTAAAAACTTTCTGCAAGAAATAAATTAAGAATGATTTTATCTTAATCGCAAGTTCAATATTTAAAAGATTACCTAAAAACAACAACAATAAAAGCCAGATTGCTATGTTGAAAATCACTTTGAATATTTCAAATATGACTTTGAATAGATAATATGCGACATATAAGGCAGCAAAACACACCAAGTATGTAATAAACCCAGAACTTGCTGCTTCACCGAAGTTATGACTTTTTTCATAAACAGAAAAGCCGATGAGTCCAGAAACCAATAGTGACAAACCGGTAACGGAACCACTTATTCCATTTGTGGTTTTTTGTTGTTGCCTTTGAGTGGAAGAATCTTTCTTTGTTGGGTTTCCCTTTGTGCCGCCCTGGGAATATTCATTATTAGGGTTAGTAGTTGCAGATGTATTGCTGTTATAAGATGGAGAGTCGTCAACAATGACGCCCTGGCCATTGCAGCGCCAACATATATCCTTAATCTCAGTTGACGATTTTCCACTTCCTCTGCAAGCGATACAAGCTTGATCTGTACTTGAACCATGGCCACTACCACCGCAAGAATAACAGTTCTCATATCGTCCTGTTGATAAGCGACCACTTCCAAAACAGAGGGTGCAACTAGCCATACTAATTACCTACATACTGTGAAAGTTGCAGAAATATCATGGCGTAAAAAATGTATCTTAGACATTATCTATACCTGTTAGCTGACAATTCCAATTTCGTGAACTATTTTAATAACTGTTCTTCAAGGCGGTGCGCCATTCGCAGACATCCTTGTGCAGCGTCTTTGTAATTTTTTTGAAGATGACACGATCAACTTCTTCCTTTGCTCGCCCTGACGCTCTACCTTGGGCCTTCAGCGGATAGACGTTCGAGAACTTCTTGGAGAAAATGCGATGCTCAGACATTTGATGCTCCACGGCTCCCCTGTGAGGTCTAGCGCCGAGTTCAGCCGCAGTTTGTAAGTTGATTTTTTGTGGAATACTTTTGCGTAGCAAAACCACAAAAAGGCGACTTACAAACTGTCGAGTGCGCGAAGCGCACGGTGCTGGAACGACTTGTTAGCAATATTCACTACCGGTTGTCTCGCTGTAAATATTATTGAACCCCGGAATATCCGAAGCAAGCGTATTTACCAGCGCAATCGCGTCATCAATAATTAAATTACTCTCAAAAGTATCATCCTGTTCATACCAATGGTCAAAGCATAGATCTGTAAACGAATATTTGATGAGGCCTTCCGACGTATCTTTTTCGGGGTGCGCAATATTTGGCTTTAGCGTTTTGAAGTTAGAATGACCGATAAAATTACCACGATAATTCATAAACATTTCATGCAGCCACATAAATTCACAAGGAACTACCTTTGCGGGGTAGCTATATTTCCTTACTTCTTTGTGAATGCCGGTATTACCCATAAATGGACGGGCGTAAGTTACGATTCCCATTTTTATTAAAGAATCTCGGATAAATTTTTCTGATATTTTCTTAGACTCCAAGAAACATTTTTCAGCCTCTTGAAAGTCCTTCTTGAATAGCACCAACCGAAATATTTCTTCATCTTCAAAATTGTCCATACTTTGTCTCTTCTGGCACTGCTAACGTTCGAGCTAACCGGCCCGCGGAGGCAAGCGCCGTAAGCCCGGACTGAGATGATGCACCAAGTGCCTCAGGCCGGGCTTACGGCGCTTGCCGTAGCGGGTCCGGTTGAGCGAGGGGTTAGGCCTCAGTTCCGCCGCCGGCGTTCTTGGCATTCTCATTCTGTTTGGCAGCGAGGTCCATTCGCAGCTTCTCAACTTCAAGCTTCTTCTTCTCGAGGTCCACTTCGGAGTGTTGTGATTCACGGCGCTCCTTCCGCCAAGCCAAGGCAGAGGTGAGGAAGAAGCCTGCTAGTGATGCGCCGGATGTTGCGAGTGAGGCGAGAGAAATCAAAATCGCGACGTCGGGTTGGCTGCTTCCGCCGCCACCGCCACCGCCACCTCCCCCGCCTCCGCCGCCTTCGCTTAGGCGTGGCGGGCGCACTGGTTCATTGGGCGCGCTCATGATGAACATGGACGTGAAGCTAACTAGTAGAACCAGAAACGAGGTCGCGAAGACCCAAAGGAATCGTCTTCGGTATTTGTAGAGGTGAGCGGTGGACAGAGCCATTTCTGAGGCCTAACAAGTAATTATATGGTTTCCGCTTATTCTCCATATTTTCAGGAGGGGTGCAATAGAATTATGATTTAGTTGGTTTTTTTGCTTCTGTATATCACCTAAGTTTAAGAAAACCATTACTTTTAGGGGGTTTGTTGTGCTTTTGGATTTCTAACGGCTTCGCCAAGTTATTCGGATCACAATTACCTCACGATAACATTCCGGCCAACCAACAATGGCTGGGTTATTTCTTGGGTTTTTATGCACAGTACGGTTTGCAGCCCAACGGCATAGGCTACTCCGTAACTTTAACCGATGAGCTCACCCAAAAAGGTCATATAGTGCATCAATGCCATCAAGCTCTGTCTGCGATGGCGATTGATTGACGTTACAACCAAGTTATATGAACATTTACGGCTAATAAAGCTTATTGCTTTTCAATGAAGTTGAACACGCAGGTCCAAGTAAATAAGCTTAAACCTGCGTATCAAATTAGTATGGAGAAAATCTACAACAGGGAATAAAGGCGTTCGGAATTACTTCATGTACTCATTGCTTTTTGACTGACTATTATCTGTGCGCTGACACATCAAAATGACGTCTCTCCAGTCGACCCCGCTGCTGATACCTTTATTGAAACAATCTACGCTTTTTTGAGCATCGTTTGTCCCTGCGCATAAGTTAATAATATTTTTCCATTCCCAGTCGTTACCTTTTCCCCAATCGACTTTACCCGATCTGACGGTCAGAAAGCATTTGCCTGGCTCAGATGGATTGGTTGTGCCTTTACAGAGTTGTTTTACGTTTTCGGCATCCCAGTTTAAATTTTTCTCATCATTCCAGGGTATTTTGCCCTGGACATCCTCGAAACATTGGGCTTCATGATCAGTTGCAGAAGCAGTCTGGACAATTACCAGACTCGTTAAGGCCGTAATGGATAACGCTAAAATAGACGCTGTGGTTAGCTTGTAAGTTAAGTTCACTGTGTACCTTCCTAATATTTTTCTTGTTAATGAGCCCTTAACTTACCCTGAAAATATCAAATGAAAAGTATATTTTAGGTGTCACGAATCTGATTGACTTGTACGGAAAATCACTACGTTATTAACCGATAAAGTTGGATTATTGGATGGATTCAGCAAGCGAGGGAGCCATTTTTTGATCCCATGGTGTTGCTGAAACTAAGATCAGTTTAAGTATTTAATTATCTCTAGCACATTACAATCCCCATGACGGGTATAAGTGACGGAGTCCATCAAGGTGCGTATAAAAAAAAGCCCCATGCCATTTTCTTGAGGATCGTCAAAATCCGGTAATGGAACTCTTTCCAGATCAAAACCTTGGCCGTGATCGTAAACTTTGATATTTAGTTCATGTTCATGCAGATGCAGGGAGATCCTTACCGTATCTTTGGGATCATTGTCATTGGCATGTTTGATGGCGTTAACGGTGGCTTCGGTTAACACCAGATTTAATTGATAGGCCAAAGCTTCTCTATCGCCTGTAAAGTTATCCAGTTCTTTTACGATACGTTCACCAATACTACCGATTAAATCCAAATATTTAGTTTGGGTCGGGATGATTACATCGACCTGAATAACCGAGGAGCTCATGAGCAGTCTCTAGTTTTCATCGCTAAAAGCCTCATTTAGATCAGCATATATTTCAAAGACTCGGTTGAGTCGGGTTAATTCAAACATAGACAGCACCTGTCGTTGTATGTTTGCTAAAGCCAATTTTCCGGATTTAGCCACGCATTGTTTATGTCCGGATAACAACGCGCCCAAACCGGAGCTATCAATAAAACGAACCTGTTCTAGTTGGATGATGATTCGAATTTCACCTTTTTCAATCATCCGTGACAAGTACGCCTTTAATTCTCCGGAGTTGTGCGCATCAATTCTTTCATCTTGAATAGTCAGCACGTTAAAGCCATTTAGTTTTTCCAGATTCAAGTTCATCGTGTTTTCGTGTTATTAAATTAGGTATATCCAGCAGACAATTTGAGTTTAAACAAAGTGCATCCAATCAGTGGATGCTGTTTTCCGGGTTTACGCATAATTCACTATTCACCCGGTTTTTTCAGCATTTTCCTTACATCGCCTATATGCATTTCTTCTTGAGCAATCAAGCGGCGAGCGTATTCCTCAAGCAACACGCTGCGGCCATCAACTAATTCCAGTAAGTGATTGTAGGCCGATAAAGCCAGCATTTCATGATCCAGCGATTCGCGCAGTATATCGCCAATATCGTGCTGATGGGATTCCAATAATGTACCTATGCCCAAAGAGGGATGTCTACCTAAATGGGTGATTAATTCGCCGGCTTCGTTGGCGTGGGCTAATGATTCCGTAGCTTGACTGCGCATCCAGGAAACAATGGGAATACGACCATAACCAAACACCATTAAGGCGTAGTGCGTATAGCGAACTACGCCGGCCAATTCGGTTTCCATTATTCTATTGAGTGTTTCTACTACTTTATCGTTATCTATTTGCGTCTGTGTCATGAGAATCTCCAAAGTCAGCATAAATGTGACTCGAATATACCCCCTTTTTTAAGGCATGGATAGGATCGGTAAGATCGACATAGCACTTGAATTGGAATAGTATCGAGGTAGATCGCCGGGGCTTTAACTTTAATTTGGTGCTCCGCGAAAGCTATGGGTATTTTGCAAATAGTCAACGAGAGGTTAGAAACGATGGGCTGGAGAGAACGCAAACACGAAGAAGTGTATTCCGATACGGAAGTCACTGACAGATTGAAGGAAGAATTACCGCACTGGTATCTGGAAAATGGCTGGATTCGGCGCAAATACAAAACCAGCGGCTGGAAAGGCACATTAATGGTAGTCAATACAGTCGGGCATTTGGCAGAGGCGGCGTTTCATCATCCTGACCTGACGGTTTCCTATGCGTTTGTTATTGTTAAATTGATGAATCACGCCGCCAAAGGCATTACCAACAAAGATTTTGAGCTGGCGCATAAAATTGAGGAGGTGATTATGTGGCAGCCCGGAAAAGCAGATGGCGCATTGGAAGGTACGCCTGATGATCCACGCTTCAAGTACATTAAATACGATTAAACCTTGAATTTTGTCCAATTTGACTTGGGGGTCACAATGAACGAAGACACACTAAATATGGAAGTCCGGAAATACCTTAAAAATGTCGGTGTTACCTCGCAACGCGAGATAGAGCATGCGGTTATTAAAGCAGTCGAATCCGGAAAATTGTCGGGCACTGAAAGCGTTGCCGTTAAGATGACCTTGACAATATCCGCTATTGATTTAAACCATTGCATTGAGGGTGTAATTGCCCTGGAGTAATTTCTTACGAAAGGATTCTGGAGGAGAGTTAAAACAATTCTGACTGTATTACGCCATGGATCATGTTACTGATAGCCCGAACTTCAACTTGCTCATCATAGAGATAGAATGTCCCGATGCCACGGCCACTTGTTTCCCTAGAGTCATTCAGGCTAATCACTCCGCCGCCGCTTTTTTAGGCTATAGCGAGGAAGAGCTTGTAGGTCGGCCGCTCGATTTACTCTTCGCACCTAAAGACATGGCTTTATGGCAACAAGCTGTGGACAAGCTGCACAGCGATCAAAATAGTTGTTTTGAAGCTGAATTAATTACCCACACACAGCAAAACATCAGGGCATTGTTGTCAATTTCGCCTCTGTTTAATGCTCAGTCCAACCAACTTATTGCGTTAGTAATTCAAACAGTCCAAGCCAGTAACGATGACTATTTGATGCATCGTGTGGTTGAGCAAAGCGCCAGTGCAGTTATGATTACTGATCATAACGGACGTATAACCTATGTTAATCCAAAATTCACCCAGCTGACCGGCTACATGGCCGATGAATTACTCGGCCAAAACCCCAAACGGCTGCAATCCGGCAATATGCCACCGGAACACTATCAGGCCATGTGGAAAACATTGCTCGGTACCGGTGAATGGCGTGGAGAAATTCAAAACCAAAAAAAAAATGGCGATGCTTATTGGGTTTATGAGAGTGTCAGTGCCATCAAAAATAGAACCGGGGACATTACCCATTTTCTGGCGGTAGAGGAAGATATCACCCGCCGAAAGGAAGTGGAATCTGCATTATCAGAGAGCGAAGAGCGCTTTCGACAAATGGCGGAAATGACCGGCGAATGGCTATGGGAGCAAGATCCAAAAGGCATTTATCTTTATAGCAGTAACGCGGTTCAACAAATTTTGGGATTCAGTCCGGAAAAAGTCATTGGTAGGCATTATTCTGAGTACTTAACGATCGAAGACAAAAAAAACCAACAATCTTTAGCCAGCAGCCAACAGCCTTTTTTTGCCTTAATCAATCACTATCAACATCGAGACGGGCATAAAGTACTAACCGAATCTACCGGCTTACCCATCATGAATAGCCAAGGCAAGTTGATTAAATGGCGCGGTGTTGATCGAGACATTACCGCTAGAATGCATGCCCAAGAAGCGCTAATAGATTCTGAAAAACGCACCCGACTGATCATAGAAAGCTCGATCAACGCGATTGTCATTATGGATTCTTATGGCATTATCACCGATTGGAATCGTCGCGCTGAAAAAATGTTTGATTGGTCACGAGATGAGGCCATTGGCCAGCGTCTTGATGAACTAATCATACCCAAGCGTTTTCATAACGCACATCGGCGCGGTTTACATACTTTTTTACAGACTGGAGAAGGAATCATATTAAACAAACAGACAGAGCAAATCGCCACGCGCCGGGACGGCACAGAGTTTCCGGTCGAGCTGAGCGTTTCTCCGTTGAAACTCGGTAATGCTTATATCTTTAGCGGCTTTATTCATGATATTTCGGGACGCAAAGCAGCGGAACAGCAAATTCGAGAAGCCCATGTAAGCTTAGCGATTGCACAGAACGAAATCAGAATTGCTCAACAAATCCAGGCAACTCTATCACCCTCCGCTCCGATTAAAACCGATGATTTTGAAGTCACTGGATTTTGCTTACCGGCTGATAAAGTAGGAGGCGATTATTTTGATTATTTCTTTCGTAATGAAAGTCAACTGGATATTGTGATTGCGGATGTGTCTGGTCATTCAATCGGCCCAGCACTATTTATGGTTGAAACTCGCAGCGCAATCAGGGCGCAGGCCAATCTAAAAGCAGCGCCAGCAGAAACCCTGGGCTTATTAAACAATTTTCTATTTGAAGATTTAGATAAGTCAGATTACTTCATTACGCTGTTTTATATGCAAGTTGACATAAAACAGCAGGCTATTAGGTTTGCCAATGCGGGACATCCGCCGCCGTTATTATTTAACCGATCCCATAACGAATTTAAGGAACTGGATACAGAAGGCTTAATATTGGGCGTAAGAAAAAATGTTGTTTTTGAAGAAAATACCTTAGCACTAAATAAGGGGGACTTGATCCTGTTCTATACCGACGGTTTAATCGAAGCTGAAAATTCCGATAACGAATTTTTTGGTATAGAGCGCGTTAAGGCGGCGTTTTTGGAAAATGCAGCCCAATCGCCTAAAACGGTGATTGATTCACTTTTTACAGCGTTACAGCAATTTAGCCAAAGAACCGCTTTTAACGATGATATTACCCTGATGGTTTTTAGATGCGGTTGAACAAAGTCATGTTAGATTTAAGCGCGTGCACTAGCTATTCAGGCAAATGCTCGCTAGTAGATGAATGACGTAAACACCAACCACTTTAAAGAAAAAAGACACACGAATACCAAAAAATCCTCAACGACAGGAAATGATATGAATAAGGAATTCTGGCTAGAACGCTGGCAGCAAAACCAGATCGGCTTTCATAGTGAAGACATCAATCGCCATTTGCAACAACACTGCCCCGCACTAACATTGAAACCTGGCAGCCGGATATTTGTGCCTTTATGCGGAAAAAGCAACGACATGCTATGGCTACTGGGACAAGGTTATAAGGTTATTGGAGTGGAACTGAGTCCGCTAGCGGTACAGACCTTTTTTGTCGAAAATGAGTTAACTGCAACAACTTATCAACAAGGCAAATTCACGGTGAGCGAAATTGATGACTTACGCATTTTATGCGGCGATTTCTTCGACCTGACCGCTAACGATTTGGCCGATGTCGATGCTGTTTTTGACCGGGCATCACTGGTAGCGCTGCCGTCGGAAATGCGCACTCCTTATGCTAAACACATGCGAGATTTGTTAGCACTGGGAACAAAAATACTGTTGGTAGCTTTCGATTATCCACAGCATGAAATGTCAGGTCCGCCATTTAGTGTGCCGATAACCGAAGTACACGCACTTTATCGTCCTTGGTGTGTCGTTGAGTTTTGTTGTGCTGAGGATATTCTTGACCGAGAACAGCACTTCCGTGACAGAGGGCTAAGCAGAATCCAGGAACAAGTTTATATGCTCACTGTCATCTAAACGAGCGGCAAAGCAACACTGATTTAAACGCTTTCTTAGGGTTAAGCGAAACTTTCAGAAATTAAGATATCGCCTTAATAGGCTAGCGCCTCCTGTTTGGAGTATGGTTTTATGAACAAAGCACTTATTTGCAGCAAACCCTGGCCAGACGCTCTTAAGGCACTGCTTGAAAGAGTCTTGGGTAAGGAGAAAGGCGGCCAACTCTGGCGTAACTATCATGGATTGTTTTCAGCAGATTATCAAAATCTGATTCCCCCTCGCTACGCCCTAAACGATATTTTGCAACTTGAGTGTTTGAAGGCTGAGAAAGACCAGGGCGTCAGCCTGCTTAAACCTGATCCCAAACACCCGCATTACCGGCTGCATTTTTATAGTCACCAGGAACGTTATCTGGATGAATTTATCCCTGTACTCGAAAATATGCATTGTCGGGTTATGGATCAAGTGCAATTTTCCTTAGATCTTGCTGGCACCCATGCAACTATCAAAAGCTTCACTATCAAAGCGGCAAAAAGTCAATGCGCCTCTTTTACTCACTTAAAAAGCCGACTTTTAGAAACCATTCAACGAGTCATGGGCGGGCAAGTTGAAAATGATGCACTTAATCAATTATTGGTTTTGGCGGGTTTACATTGGCAAGACATTGATGTGCTACGAACTTACCGAAATTACTTTCTTCAATTAGGGCAGCGTACGACTAGAGCTAGCATTCATCACGCCTTGATTAACAATCCACAAGTCGCATTGGGCCTGTTTAATTATTTCGAAGCACGTTTCAGACCCAATCCTGATTGGCAAGATGCCATGCTGAGAGAAGAGCAGGCATTATTCCCTTTACGCCTGGAATTGCTAACAAACATGGCGGCGGTTTCTGATCTGAATGATGACCGCATTTTACGCACGCTGTTTAACCTGATTGATGCAACGGTCAGGAGTAATTTTCATCAACGACGTTATGCCGATGATTATTTTGTGGCTATTAAAATTAACAGCCTAGGCGTAATCGATATGCCTTCTCCAAAACCCATGGCTGAAATCTATGTGCATGCTGTGGATATGGAAGGCATCCATTTGCGGGGCGGAAAAATTTCTCGCGGTGGTATTCGCTGGTCTGATCGCCTTGATGATTTTAGAACGGAAATATTGGGTTTAATGCAAACTCAGATTAGCAAAAATGCCTTAATCATTCCTACCGGATCTAAAGGTGGTTTTGTCGTAAAAGGCAATGGCTCTCAAGCAGACTTTAAAGCCGCCGGAAAAAAAGCCTACATTAGATTAATGCGCGGCTTGCTTGATTTAACCGACAATTATCAGGGAGACGCCGTTGTCAGCCCTAAAAACATTGTCATCCATGATGACGCCGATCCCTACTTGGTGGTTGCTGCCGACAAGGGTACTGCACAGTTTTCTGATGTTGCCAATTCAGTGTCTGCTGACTATGGCTTCTGGTTGGATGATGCATTTGCTAGTGGCGGATCTCATGGCTACGATCATAAAGAATTAGGAATTACGGCGCGTGGCGCTTGGATTTGTGTGCAGCGGCACTTTCGCGAATTAGGCAAAGATATTCAAAAAGAAGCCTTTACGGTTATTGGTGTCGGCAGCATGGATGGAGATGTCTTTGGCAATGGCATGTTGCTATCCCAGTGTATTCGACTAATTGCAGCATTCAGCGGTCAACATATTTTTATCGACCCCACTCCACTGGAATCGGATGCACCGTTCAATGAACGTAAACGCTTGTTTGAGCTGCCTGGATCAAGCTGGAACGATTATGATCGAAACATCATTTCTCCGGGAGGCGGGGTTTATGCCCGGGCGGACAAAGATATCCCAGTTTCGACTGAGTTAAAAAAACTATTGGGTATTCGCTACAAATTTATTGATGGTGAATCATTAATCCGTCGCTTACTGATCACCCCTGTTGATTTATTATGGCTGGGCGGCATTGGCACCTATGTTAAAGCCAGTACCGAAAAACACGAAGAAGTCGGCGATCGCAGCAATGATGCCGTGCGAATAGATGCCTGTGATTTGGGTGCCAAAGTCGTTGGGGAAGGCGCTAATCTAGGGTTTACCCAAAAGGCCCGTATTGAGTACAGTTTGCGTGGCGGACATATTAACACCGATGCAGTAGATAACTCGGCGGGTGTTGATAGCTCGGATCATGAGGTTAACTTAAAGATATTGCTCACTGGTTTACATAAAAAACAGGTCATCGCCGATTACCAATCTTTGTTTATCAACATGACCGATGCTGTTTGCAGATTAGTATTAGCAGATAATATTGCGCAAAGTCTTTGTTTGTCCCTAGAACAACGACGCTGCGAAGAAAATTCGGCCCCGTTTTTACAGATAGCAGACAACATAGAAGCGGCTGGTTTTTTAGATAGGGCAGTAGAATCCTTTGGCCAAACCAAAGACATTAAGGCTAGGCCTGGACAGCGCATTTCCAGGCCTGAGCTGGCAGTATTAATGGCTGCCAGCAAGATGTATTTGACTCATCAAATACAAAATCAAGTCGCACTCACACAAGATAAATGCTACGACCGTTACTTGCACGACTATTTCCCTGAGCAATGCAGTAAACCTTTCAACTCATATCTTGCCTATCATCCGTTAGCAAATGAGATTAAATCTACCGTTATCAGCAATAAAATCATCAATCAAGCGGGTTGCGGCTTTTTAAGCCTGTGCTTTAACGGTGAGCAAGAAACTCTTTTTGATGCCGTAAATTGCTATTTGGCTTTTGATCAAATTTTGCAAGCAGATGCTTTACGACAAGAAATTGCTGCGTTGGATAATCAAATCGCATCGGATCTGCAATATCAACAGCTTCTTCAACTCGAACACACTTTAATAGAGTTTTGCCAATGGTCGGTAACCAATAACCAGATTATTCGCCCCGATGTCGTCACAATTGAAAGCTATAGCCGACATCTCCACGACTATAAAATCAGTCTCAATCAATTGCAAAATCCACTGAACCAATATGAACCTGGATCTACGCAGCCCCCAGAGGACTTGACTAAAAAATTAGTTTTCATCAGTCGCTTACAGAACTTCCCATTTATGGTTTTGCTGGTCACAGAAACTCAGCAAGATTTTCCTACGATCATCCGATTACTGAGCGATATTTTTCAGACTCTTGGTTTAACTGAAATTCAACAACAGTTAATTGAACTACCTCTGCGAGATGATTGGGAGCGAAAGGTCGCCAATGATATACAAGTCGATATGCAATCTATCACCGGTCAATTGCTTAAGAACATACTGGCAAACCAAGTTGCTACCTGCGCCGAATATATTGAGCGTTGGGGTGAAAAGCAATACGTCATGCAATATTGGCGAGTTTATCAAGACATCAAAAATACGTTGCCCATCAATTTGCTAGCTTATGTCGCGTTAATAAGAGCGATGGGCAAGTTGGTCTAAGAATACGCAAGGCCCTGATAATTTCAGGCTCAATGGGCTTCGTTCTTTTTATACTGAATAGACGAGTAAACTGATAAGCCAATTAATATTGCTCCAGCTAAGCCCGTAACCACTTCCGGTATATGATGGGTCATGCTGACCAACATAATTCCTGCCAAAATTCCGATGGCGTAATGTGCGCCGTGTTCCAGAAAAACATATTCATCTAAAGTGCCTTGACGTACCAAGTAGACGGTCAGACTTCTAACGAACATGGCGCCGATGGCCAAGCCCAGCATAATGATGACTACGTCTTGGGTAATCGCAAATGCGCCAATGACGCCATCGAAGGAGAACGAAGCATCCAAGACTTCCAAATACATAAAGCTCATAATGCCAGCTTTTTTGACGGCTTCGGAAACTTTTTCACCTTCTTCTTCATTCTCAAATAAGGCTGACAAGCTATCCACAATCACGAATAAAATCACCCCTGATAAACCGGCAACCAGGGCGTCAAGACGGATTTCTGCCGGAATCAGCTTTTGTGTTATTAAAAGAATGCTTAATGCCGCAATGATCTCAACAGCCTCCAATTTACCGAAGGACGCCAGTTTGGCTTCAATAGCACCAAGCCAATGGAGTTCTTTTTCATTGTTAAACAGAAAGCCGAAGAACACCATTAATAAGAACATGCCGCCAAAGGCAGCAATTTGTACATGGGATTCTTCCAGATGTTTGGCATAGGTTCCGGTATCGTGTAAAGCCATGTCCGTTACTCCGGCAAAGCCAATACCCGTTGCTGCGGAAACGATGATAATCGGGAACAACAAACGCATACCGAAAACGGCAATTAAAATACCCCAGGTAAGAAAATACTGCTGCCAGCGCTCATCCATACGCTTTAGTATGGAGGCGTTAACTACGGCATTGTCGAATGACAGACTGACTTCGAGAACGCCTAAAATGATAGCGATAAAGGCGCCCATGATGCCACCCCAATAAAACGCGGCAACCAAACAGACAGCGGTAATAATTAAAGAAAGACGAAAATGTTGCATGAAGGACTCTTTTGTTAAGGTTAGTTTGACTACGGGGCTACTATAAGTGCATTTATTTTAAAATCAAAGCAAAGCCTAGTTGAGTTCAGTAGATTTGGCGAACCCTTCGCAATAAAGTGTTTGGCCTTGTAGCTGGTTTAACTGGAAAATTACAAAAGGATAATAAAAACAGCTAAAATAGGCGGGCAAGTAATAGCCCAGCCATAATGCAGCGAGTTTAACAGCAACATGCAAAATAAACATAATACAGATGACTTGAGAATTTCTGAAACCAAAGAGGTGATTGCACCTGTTCAGGTTCACGATGACATGCCAATTACTGATGAGGCAGCAGAAACCACATTCCAAGCCAGACGTGAAATTCATAATATCTTGGCAGGCGAAGACGATAGATTATTGGTGGTTATTGGGCCTTGTTCCATTCACGATACCAATGCCGCCCATGAATACGGTAAACGCTTGAAACTCATCAAAGACCAGTTGGTTGATGATTTGTTGATTGTAATGCGGGTTTATTTTGAGAAGCCCCGTACCACTGTGGGTTGGAAAGGTTTAATTAATGACCCAGACCTAGATTCCAGCTTTAATATCAATAAGGGTTTGGGTATCGCCAGACAACTATTGTTAGATTTGAACGCAATCGGTATTCCGGCTGCTACAGAGTACCTGGATTTAATTACCCCGCAGTATATTTCTGACTTGATCGCTTGGGGTGCCATTGGCGCCAGAACTACCGAAAGCCAGGTACATCGGGAATTAGCATCAGGTTTATCGTGCGCAGTCGGTTTCAAAAACGCCACTGATGGTTCTATAAAAATTGCCATTGACGCCATTGGCGCGGCCATGAGTCCACACCATTTCTTGTCGGTCACAAAATCCGGGCATTCCGCTATTTTTTCGACTACCGGTAATGAAGATGCGCACATTATCCTGAGAGGCGGTAACGACAGTCCGAACTACGATGCCGAGAATGTAGAGAAAGTAGCGCAAGCTATGCGGGAGGCGAATCTCAGACCCAACATAATGATCGATTTTAGCCATGCTAATTGCTCCAAACAATATCAACGCCAATTAGTTGCTGGCGATGATGTCGGCCAGCAAATAGCCAACGGAGATCAAAGAATCATAGGCATCATGGCGGAAAGCCATTTGGTTGCGGGGCGTCAGGACGTTGTGGACGGACAGCCGCTGACTTATGGGCAAAGCATTACTGATGCATGTTTGGGTTGGGATGAGACTGTACATCTGTTGCATAATATGGCTGCTGCGGTGAAGACGCGCAGAACCAAAATAGCTTGATCTGGAGTTAAGACGCATGATTGTTTATGTAAACGGCGACACTACTGAAATCTCTGAAAATAGTGTAGTGGCCAGCATTATTGCAGCACAAGGA
Organism: Methylococcales bacterium; assembly: GCA_965247565.1. Lineage (GTDB taxonomy): Bacteria > Pseudomonadota > Gammaproteobacteria > Methylococcales > Methylomonadaceae > CBDFHF01. The sequence goes on from CBDFHF010000003.1 coordinate 1,369,135, forward strand.
TTAACTGGAAAAAAAATTGCTGTGGAATTAAATAAAGAAATCTTGCCGTTCAATCAATATGATTCCCAACTTTTACAGCCGGGTGATCGTTTAGAAATTGTTCACGCAATTGGTGGCGGACAATCCGATTCTTTTGTCATAGCCGGCACCACGTTTCATTCGCGATTATTGGTGGGCACCGGTAAATATAAAGATCTGGAAGAAACTCGTTTGGCCATTGAAGCCAGCGGTGCGCAAATTGTCACTGTAGCGATTCGGCGCACAAATATCGGCCAAAATCCCGGCGAACCTAACTTGCTGGATGTCATTTCTCCTGGTAAATATACTATTTTGCCCAATACCGCAGGGTGTTATACAGCGGAAGACGCAGTACGCACTTGTCGCTTAGGCAGAGAATTACTAGGCGGACACAAGTTAGTCAAACTGGAAGTGCTGGCGGATCAAAAAACCTTATTCCCCGATGTAGCCGAAACCTATGTAGCTGCTGAATTGCTGGTTAAAGACGGCTTTGATGTGATGGTTTATACCAACGATGATCCAATAGCTGCTAAAAGACTGGAAGATATAGGCTGCGTAGCTGTGATGCCTTTAGCAGCCCCTATTGGTTCCGGCCTGGGCATACGAAACCCGCATAATATTTTAACAATTGTCGAAAATGCCAATGTACCTATCTTAGTTGATGCTGGGGTCGGTACTGCGTCTGATGCGGCAATTGCCATGGAACTTGGTTGTGACGGTGTGCTAATGAACACGGCCATTGCTGCCGCAAAAAATCCTGTGCTAATGGCGTCGGCAATGCGCAAAGGCATTGAGGCTGGCAGAGAAGCTTTTTTAGCGGGTCGCATGCCTAGAAGGCGCTTTGCTTCTGCATCATCGCCCGTGGATGGTTTGTTTTTTTAAGGGAACCTCTAAAAAATTATCTGTTCTTGTCCTAAGGCATTGAAGCACATTGAGTTAACTATTTACAAACTCGCCGCTTGGATTAGTAGGGAAGATGTCATTGATTTAGAAACCGCCGTTCGTGCTTAGCTTCTCGACGTTAATTACTAATTTCCTATCAAGATCAAAATTTACCGCCCCAGTTAGATTTTTTGCAATGATGCCGACCACCGAGAACACTCCACAACCCAGAATTCGCAGTTTCATTCGCCGTCAAGGTCGCCTTACCCCAGGCCAGCAAGCAGCTTTAGATAATCACTGGATAAAATATGGGCTTGATCCCAAGACCACTTTTGACGCTGTCAAGATATTTGGCAGAGGCGCACCACTGATTATAGAAATCGGTTTTGGTAATGGCGAAAGCTTAGCTGCAATGGCGGCGGCAAACCCGGATAACGATTACATCGGCATTGAAGTGCACAGACCCGGCGTTGGCCATTTGATGATGTTGCTGGATCAACAAAATATTGATAACGTGAGAATTTACTGTCATGATGCTATTGAGGTCATTGAACAATGCATAGCCGACAACTGTTTGGCAGGCGTACATTTGTTCTTCCCTGATCCCTGGCCAAAAAAGAAACACCACAAAAGACGGATTGTCCGTCCCAGTTTTGTGGAGCTGCTCAGCAAGAAGCTACAATTCGGTGGTTATTTTCATGCCGCAACTGACTGGCAGCATTATGCAGAAACAATGCTAGAGGTATTGTCGCCTAGCGAAGCTTTAAAGAATACTAGCAGTACTAACGATTACTGCCTTCGCCCAACCCATAGACCGCTAACCAAATTTGAACAACGAGGCATTAAGTTGGGCCACGGAGTTTGGGATTTGATTTTTAACAAGCGATGAAGTAGTTTTTTCAAAACGCTAAGTAGCTATTTTGCGTCCGAAGTTAAAAGCGTTAGCTTTCGCAGAATATTCTGGATCTTTTGTCGACAGTTAAAGCTTTTCCAAACAATAGATAACTTTCCCTGCTTGCAACGTATGAGTAACCCGACCTTTTAAGCGTTGCCCCCAAAATGGCGTATTAACACCTTGGCTTTTCCAGGTTGCTGAATTAACTTGCCATTCTAATTCCGGGTCAAATACACACACATCAGCAGAAAAGCCAGGAGTTAAAGCCCCACTACTTATACGCAAAATATTAGCTGGCTGCTCAGTCAGCTTGGCAATTCCCTGTTGCAAACTTATAGCATTTTCGACGACTAATTTGAGCATCAACGGCAACAAGGTTTCCAGAGCGGAGATGCCTGGCTCTGTTTCCGGAAACGCGCCTAGCTTGGCATCCAAGTCATGTGGCTGGTGATCTGAACAGATACTGTCAATATTACCGCTAGCCAAACCCTGCCTTAAATACTGTTTGTCGGCCTCGGAACGCAAAGGAGGTAAAACGTGGTAGGCGCTATCAAACGGAACGATGTCATTTTCAGTTAGGTGTAGCTGGTGCATAGCTACATCTGCGCTCACTTGCAAACCGTATTTTTTGGCTTGCTGGATTTTTATCACTGATCGCTTGCTGCTCAACTGCCCAAAATGCACGCGGCACCCCGTCAATTCGGCTAACTCGATACATTGTGCTAATGCAATGGTTTCGGCGGCTTCCGGGATGCTGGGCAAACCGTAACGAGTAGCGAAAGCACCTTCATGCACGCAACCTTTGTTGCCTAACCAATAGTCGTTAGGATGAAACATCAGCAACAAGTCGTGACTGGCCGCATACTCCATAGCTCGTCGTAGAATCAGCAAATTCTGCACAGGCTTGCTGGCATTACCCACTGCAATACAACCAGATTGTTTAAGCGACAGCATGGAACTTAACTCTGTGCCTTCAAGTTTTTTTGTTAGTGCAGCAATGGGATAAATTTGATCATAACTGGTCTTTTCTGCCATATCTTTGACTAATTCTGCTACTGCGGCTGTATCGATTACCGGCCGAGTATCAGGCTGCAAACACATCGTAGTTACGCCGGCACTGGCTGCAGCAGCGACTTCACTTTTAAACGTAGCTTTTCGGCTTTGTCCAGGCTCACGCAAGCGCGTGCTTAAATCAATAAAACCAGGGCAAACGACCTGTCCTTTGGCGTCTATGACTTGTTCAGGCGTAAACCCGACCGGTTCGTCGTTGACAGAAATTATTTTGCTTTCGGCAATATAGACCGAGCCAATTCGGTCCAAGTGGGTAGCTGGATCAATAACTCTGCCGTTACAAATCAAAATTCGACTCATGCCAGCACTCCTTGTTTTTGCATGGCCATCGCCATAATCGCCATGCGAACCGCGATACCGTTACTGACTTGTTTGAGGATGACCGATTGCGCGCCGTCGGCAACTTTGGAATCAATTTCTACGCCGCGATTAATTGGACCAGGATGCATCACGATAGCATCTGGTTTAGCGATTTTAAGCTTCTCTTCGGTTAAACCAAAACATTTAAAATATTCACTTTCACTCGGTAACAATGCAGAGGTCATACGCTCTTTTTGCAAACGCAGCATGATAATCACATCGATGTCTTTCAGGCCTTCGGTTAAATTGTGGTAAACAGTAACGCCCAAGGTTTCTACATAAGCGGGCAATAAAGTTTTAGGGGCGATCACCCGTACCTCAGTGACTCCCAGCGTATTTAAGGCTTGGATCTGTGAGCGTGCCACTCGCGAATGCAATATATCGCCAATAATCGCCACGCGGAGTTTGGAAAAATCTTTTTTGATTTGCCGGATAGTAAACATATCCAGCATCGCTTGGGTAGGATGGGCATGTTGACCGTCGCCAGCATTAATCACACTAATGTGCGGCGCGGTTTGTTGGGCGATAAAGTGCGCTGCACCGCTTATGGCATGGCGAACCACAAACATGTCCACAAACATGGCTTCCAGGTTGCGGATGGTATCCAAAAGACTTTCGCCCTTTGAAGTTGAAGACGTTGCAATACTCATGCTCAACACATCTGCCGACAAGCGGGTGGCGGCTAATTCAAACGTAGTGCGAGTTCGGGTACTGTTTTCGAAAAACAGATTAACGATAGTTTTCCCTCTCAGCAATGGCACCTTTTTCACTTGGCTATCGGACATGCCGACAAAGGATTCCGCCATGTCCAGAATCTCAATTAACAAGGATTGACTGAGGCCCTCAATAGTCAGGAAGTGTTTGAGCTTACCTTCCGAATTTAATTGCAGATTTGTCATACCTACGCGGCCACATGAATAGTTTGCACTTCGATACCTAAAGGATCAGGCCCTGTTAGCTTGATGCGCTGTCCAGCACTTAAAGTCAGCTTCGTGCCGACGCAATCCGGTTGTAGCGGAATTTGCCGGCCATCGCGCTCGATTAACACCGCTAAAATGACCTGATTAGGACGGCCATAATCAAAAATTTCATTTAATGCGGCACGAATGGTTCGTCCTGTGTAAAACACATCATCGATTAGAATAATATCGCGACCTTCAATATGGGTCGGTAAAGAACTGGGCTTTACATTGGGATTGACGCCGATTTGGGAAAAGTCGTCACGGTAAAATGAAATATCCAGCAAACCCAATGGTTCGGTGATGTCCAAACGCTGATGCATCACTTCTGCGATCCAAACACCGCCGGTACGAATGCCTATCATCACTGGATTATTCAGTTGCCTATGCGCCAATACATGTTTTAATTCAGCTTCAAGATTGTGAAGCAATTCTTTTATTTCTAACACTTAAATTCCTATCGTTGGATTATTCCTGGCAAGATTGATCAGTTCTACTGCGCGCATTTAACCAACTTTGCAAAATAAGTTGTGCGGCCAGTTGATCTTGCACTTCCCAAAGTTTGGTGGCACTCACACTGACCTCATCAAACAGCATTTGTTTAGCTTCAAACGTGGTCAGCATTTCGTCTTGCTGATAAACCGGCAGGTTGTAGCGACCTTCCAGTTGCCGACAAAATTTTAACATGCGCGGTGTTACAGGATTATCAGTGCCGTCGTGTTGCCTTGAAACCCCGACGACCAAGCCACTAGGCTGCCATTCCTGTATTAATTTACTAATGATCTCCCAGTTGGGAGCTTGATTGATTGAGCGAATGGTTTGTAATGGACTGGCCGTTGCAGTGGTGGTTTGCCCAACTGCGGTACCAATTTTTTTATTGCCAAAGTCAAACCCCAGATAGGTGTCACTGGTCATCTTTGCCAGTAATGGATCTCGATTAGCCATGACCTGCCGGAGTGGTCAGCTTATTAATGTCAATGCCGATTTGCTCAGCTGCAGCATTCCAGCGCTGATTGATCGGCGTGTCGAACAAGATGTTGTTGCCGCATGGGGTATTTAACCAGGCATTATCAAGGATTTCTTTTTCCAGCTGACCTTCGCCCCAGCCGGCGTAACCCAGTGCAATCAAATAATGCTCCGGGCCTTCACCCACAGCAATGGCTTCCAGTACATCTCTAGAGGTCGTTAAAGAAACGCTATCCGAAACAGGCATACTGGCATGCCAATCTCCGCTACCGGTATGCAACACAAAGCCACGATCTTGTTGTACCGGACCACCTGCAAGCACAACCGTTTCTGACGCGGCCAGAGAGGTAACTTTAATGTCCATTTGTTTAAAAATCTCGTCCAATTTCATGCCAGTGGTACGATTAATCACGATACCCAGCGCACCCTCGCTGTTATGTTGACAAAGATAGGTGACGGTATGAGCAAAATTATTATCGACCAAGGTCGGCATGGCGATAATAAACTGGTTATTTAAGTAGGTAGCTGAGTTGTCCATAGATATTGATAGTTAACGAGCAGTCATGCCCGATTGATCAGAGAATTTCCAAACCCTGGTAATCACAAGCACGTCTAGCTCTTTCAATAATTCGGCAGGTAATGGCGCAAATGGCGCACTCATCCTGACTATTCTTTTGGCGGCCTGATCCAACGCGGCATTGCCGGAGGACTGCGGAATACGAATGCTGTAAATACTACCATCTCTCTTAATGCCCACGTCCATCGTTAATGTTGCTGAAAATCCCTTTTTGATGGCTTCCTGTGGATAATTTAGATTACCGATGCGTTCTATTCTGGTCTCTGTATCCTTAATGTACTGTGCCGCTACATATTTGTGCGCGCTAACGGCGTTGGCAAATTTTATTTTGGTTTGGTCAGCGCTTTGTTCGCGAAGCCTGATTTCTGCGCCTAACTCGCTTATTTGCTGCTGTAAGGTCTCTACAGAAAGTTGCGGATGCTTTTCAATGCTGGTTTCTTTGGCGACATCCGGCTTAGCGTCCACGATAGCTAGGTTTTTTTCGGTTTTTTGCCGGGTAATAATTTTTGTTGGTGCCGACTTAGCCTGGCTTTCTTCAAATGCCGCTTTTTTTATTACCTTTACTTGACTATTCCCGGCACTAGGCAGCTTTTGCGCAGAGGGCTCGGGTTTTTTAGTTTTTTCCCCTGCACCAATTTGATCATCTTGGGCTAAAAATTTTGCGTCTTTAGGTGCTTTTTTAGCTGGCGTATTAACTAGGGTAATATCGATAGACCGACTGATTTTTTCGGGCTTGGGCTTGATAAAGCCAACCGATAAAATAACAAAAATATGCACTATAGCTGCTATAAACAACGTTATTAGCAACGCATCATTATTTGATAACGATGTTGGATTATTGAAAACCGTATTTTTTTTCATCATCTAACGATTGTCTCAACATGATCCATCAGTGTTCCGCAAATATTAAGCCCAAACTGCTTATCTAATTCTTGCACGCAAGTTGGACTGGTAACATTAATTTCCGTCAAGGTATCACCAATCACGTCAATGCCGACAAAAACCAAGCCTTTCTCTCGGAGAGTTGGTCCGACTTGTTCGACAATCCACCAATCTCGTTCGGTTAATGGCCGACCTTCCCCTGAGCCTCCAGCAGCCAGATTACCACGCGTTTCACCTTGTACGGGTATACGAGCCAGCGCATAAGGAATCGCTTCACCATTTACTATCAAAATACGCTTATCGCCATCTTTGATGGCTGGGAGATACTTTTGCGCCATCACGTAGCGAGTTCGGTATGCCGTCATGGTTTCCAAAATAACGCTCAAATTGGGATCACCTAGTCGCACATGAAAGATAGACGCGCCTCCCATACCATCGAGCGGTTTCAGAATAATTTCTTGCTGTTCCTCTAAAAAGCGTCGGACTCTAGCCGGTTCACGGGTTACCAATGTTTCCGTACAGCACTGAGGAAACCAAGACGTAAACAATTTTTCATTTGCATCTCGCAGGGACTGCGGTTTGTTGATGACATAAACCCCTCTACTCTGGGCGAGCTCCAACATGTAAGTCGCATAGAGAAATTCTTGATCAAAGGGCGGATCTTTACGCATCATAATAACACTGAGATCATCTAGCGGAATCTCTTGCTCCGTTAGAAACTCGAACCATTGATTGTCATCACGCTGTACTTTCAATGTCCTGGTTCTAGCATAGGGCCTACCGTTATGAAGATATAAGTCGTTAAGCTCCATGTAATGCATTTCCCAGTTTCTGGTCTGTGCTTCAAGTAACATGGCAAAACTGGTATCTTTTTTAATGTTGATATGGCCAATGGCGTCCATGATCATGCCGAGCTTAATAGTCATCACCGTACCGTTATAGTTGCTTAAAAAAGTGTATCGCCAGAGAGCATTTTTGGTTCATTTTATAGATAGTTATTTACCTTGAAAAGATTTTTTGGTATAAAGCTCGGCTAACTTTTGAATCCGGCACACAAAGAGGTTAATCATGTCCAGAGTATGTCAAGTAACGGGCAAGCACCCCGTTACAGGTAATAACGTATCACACGCAAACAACCGAACTAAAAGACGTTTTTTGCCCAATCTGCAACATCACAGATTCTGGGTAGAAAGCGAAAACCGTTGGGTTCGTTTAAGAATTTCTACCAAGGCAATGCGCATCATTGACAAAAAAGGCATCGACGCAGTACTTGCGGACTTGCGTAAAAACGGCACTGTAGTTTAAGGAGACAACATCATGCGTGATAAAATTAAATTGATTTCCACAGAAGGCACTGGTCACTTTTACACCACTACCAAAAACAAACGTACAATGCCGGAAAAAATGGAGATCAAAAAATTTGATCCTGTAGTCCGCAAACACGTTATGTATAAAGAAGCCAAAATAAAATAATTAGCTGGTTATTTTCGACTTCTTTCAGGATGCCTCGCGAACCACAGCTCCAGTAACTGTGGTTTAGCTTCTGGGAGTTGCAGTCAAATCACTCTTAACAATTACCTGAGTTAGTCTGTCCATTTTTTCATGTAAAGCCTGATATTTCTTATCAGCATATATTTTTTCTTGCTCAAGCTTTTCGCAATTTCTGCGTAGTTGCTCAACTGTTCTCACTAAAGCTTCGTTTTCTACCCTGAGTAGTTTTATTTGCTCCCTGATGTCAGTCTCAATTGCCTCTGTACCGTCAATATTAGCAGCAGCTTCAGTACCTTCTGCTTTATCCAGCAAGACATGTTCAGTCGTTTTTACAGGAATTTCTATGCCGTCATCTATTTTGAATTGAGCAGCCAATTCTTTGGATTTAGATTTCGATAAGATACATTCCATGCCGTCTTTCAAAATCAAGGCATCAAACTTGTTTTTTAGCAGAAAAAATGCCGCCGCCTGACTGGCTCGGCCATTCCTGCAAACAACAATGACAGGCTTATCCTTATTTAAATTCTTAAGCTGCGATCTCAAAGTAAAAAACGGCACATTAATACTGCCCGCCAAATGCCGATTTTCGTATTCATCCTGATAGCGGACATCCAATAAAGTAGCACCTGATGTCTGCGCCTCGCATGCCTCGGTGTAGTTAAGAAATCTTAACGATGGCTCTTTGATTAGGGTAATAAACAGCTGTTTTTCCAGGCGCAACAACACCATATCTGTTAATGCGGTGATCGTTACATTTCTCGGCGCATCAGACAACAACGCGTCTTCCCCAAACGTATCACCTTTACTTAACTGAGCTAACTTAATTTCCCTGGCATTTGGGGCAGGCTTTCGTGTTAACACGCACTGCCCTTCTTTAATCAGATAGTAATAATCGCCTCGTCCACCCTGTTCAACAATAACATCGCCTTTTTCAAAATGTACCGCCTCCAAACTGAGCAATATTTTTTGCAGATTGGCGGGTGGCAGACGCAGAAAAATCGGCAAGCGCAATAATGCAGTCATCCAATCTTCAGGAGCATCATGAATTTCGGCTACATCCACGGATCTGCAACTTTGTTTAGCGTCATTCGAAAGTAGGTTTTTGAGCAAATCGCCTCTCACTCGTAAAAAGCGAATATGGCCTTTTGCGATGGCATCAATTTTTCTGGGTACTTGATGGGCTATGGCAAATTTGGCCGCATCACTCTCAGCAGTGATGGTTTCGATAACCAATCCCTCCGCTTGTAAAACAATCTTACCCGTTAGAAGATAAATCAGATCCGAATCTATATCGCCTTTTTTAAACAAGACACCGTTACGCGTTTCCTGAATACTGATTTGAGCGCACAATTGACCGAACTGCGCGTCTGGCAACGTTGACAATGGGATAAGTTTGCGAATAATCAGCCCATCTTTAGAAAGAACATCTAAAGCCATTAAAATACTTTTCGTCTGTTTAATCGTTTAAATAATAGATGATAATTTGCCCCTTGCCTAAAATATCAACACGGTCCGCACTTGCATTAAACATTTTGAAACCTATATTGTCTATGGTGCCAATTCAACTATCATCGGAATGCAATATGATTAAAACAAACTCTCTAAAAAAGCTCATGTTTGCTATTTGCTTAACGTCTCTATTAACACTTGATAACGCATATGCAGACCTGCCTCCCAGTGCCGAAGGTTTGCCATTACCTTCTTTGGCGCCCATGTTGGAGCGCGCTATGCCAGCAGTAGTAAATATCTCCACATCAACCAATATACAAGTCCAGGAAAATCCACTAATGCAGGATCCCTTTTTCCGGCATTTTTTTAATGTTCCTAATCAGCAACGCCAACAACAGAAGAATAGCCTGGGTTCGGGCGTCATTATTGACAGTAACCAAGGCTTAGTTTTAACGAATAACCATGTCATTGATAAAGCGGATAAGATTATGGTTACTCTGCATGATGGCCGGCAACTCAATGCTCAATTAATAGGTGCCGATCCCGAATCCGATGTCGCCGTGATTCAGATTCCCGCTGATAATTTAACTAAGCTACCGATTGCTGATTCTAAGCAGTTGAAAGTAGGAGATTTCGTAGTAGCTATCGGTAGCCCGTTCGGCTTAAGCCAAACGGTGACCTCAGGTATTATCAGTGCTCTAGGCCGGTCCGGGCTTGGCATAGAAGGTTATGAGGACTTCATTCAAACTGACGCATCCATCAACCCAGGAAATTCAGGTGGTGCGCTAGTCAATCTGCGTGGTGAATTCATTGGCATGAACACCGCAATTCTAGCGCCGACCGGCGGTAATGTCGGCATAGGCTTTGCCATTCCTTCAAACATGGCAATGACTATCAAGGAATCGCTGACTAAACATGGAGAGGTGCGTCGAGGCTTATTAGGCGTAACGACTCAGGATTTAACGCCTGAATTGGTTAATGCTTTTAACCTGCAAAACAAACACGGCGCCGCTATCAGTCGCATAGAAAGCAACTCGCCAGCCGCAAAAGCTGGCTTGGAACCAGGCGATGTTATCGTCGCCATTAACGGTAAAGAGATAAAAAATAGCCATGAGATTCGCAACATCATTGGGCTCATGCAGGTGGGTGACGAGGTTTCTATCGATTATTTCCACGGAAATGAGAAAAAACAGACCACCGCCGTTATCGGCAAACTAGCACGCCCCCAGCTAGCAGGTGAAAAACTACACCGCGCTTTAAAAGGCGTACTATTGAGCACCACCCAAAAAGACCAAGTTGAGGGGGTTCTGCTTGAAAAAATAAGCACCTCATCGGGTGCTTGGCAAGTTGGATTACGGCCGGGTGATGTCATTGTGTCGGCTAATCGCTATCGCATCCATAATCTCGACGAATTGCAACAGGTTGTTGCCCCTAATAACCCCTTGCTAATAAATATCCAACGAGGTCAGGAAGGCTTCTTTATTGTGTTACAGTAATCAATTAGCTCTGCCTGATGCAGCTATCCCTGTGCCGATTAATCCTGACTCGGCACAGCCACGTCCATTAACCATTAAAAAACAGTGAGTACAGAACCTCAATTCATACCGCTAAACATCGCTATTTTGGTGGTTTCCGACACCCGCACAGAAGCCAATGATGTCTCCGGTAAAACCCTGGCAGAATCTGCCCTAGCTGCGGGCCATCGGATAATTACGAAAAAAATAGTACCCGACAACATCTATCAAATTCGGGCAACAGCCTCCCAATGGATTGCTGATGGAGCTATTCATGTCATTATCAGTACGGGCGGCACAGGTGTAACCGGTAGAGATGGCACGCCTGAAGCAATCACGCCTTTATTGGACAAACAGCTGGATGGTTTTGGGGAAATTTTTAGAATGCTGTCTTATCAAGATATTAAAACCTCCACCATCCAGTCCCGGGCTATTGCTGGCGTCGCCAACGCTACTTATATTTTTTGCCTACCCGGCTCGTCGGGTGCCTGCCGGACTGGTTGGGATGCCTTAATTAAGGAACAGCTGGATATTCGTACTCGTCCTTGTAATCTTGCGCAGTTACTGCCCAGGTTGCTGGAAAAATAGATGAAATCGACATTTTTATTTTTGGGCGCAATGAGTGCATTCTTAGGCGTTGGCTTAGGTGCTTTTGGAGCACATGGTTTAAAAAATATCTTAAGCCCAGAATTGTTGACGGTATACCAAACTGGCGTCACCTATCAAATGTGGCACGCACTGGGGCTGATTGGCCTAGCACTGGCATGCCAACAAACACCTACCTCTCGATTACTGCACTGGGCAGGTTGGTTGATGTTTACAGGCATCATTCTATTCTCAGGAAGCTTATATTTGCTGGCAATTCTAAACCTAAAATGGTTGGGCATAATCACGCCCTTCGGTGGCGTTGCCTTTTTGACCGCCTGGTTACTCATCACAATTTTCGCAGTTAAAGACACTGCATCTTAATAACAGGTAATAACAATGCGCGACGCAACTCCCCAAACCATTTATCTAAAAGACTACGCCGTTCCCGATTATTTCATCCACAATGTGGATTTAAACTTTAGCCTTGATGATGAAAACACCCGGGTGATTGCTCGACTCACCTTATGCCGAAACCCTGCCAGCCCGATAACTCATAGCTCATTGTCGCTAAACGGCGAAAACTTGACCTTGTTAAGCGTAGTTTTAAATGATGATCAAGAGTTAACCACAACTCATTACCAACTATCGCAAGATACCCTGCTAATTCACGAGGTGCCTCAGCAGCACATATTTACTTTAACCATCGAAAACATAATCAATCCAAAGGCTAATACCGCACTAGAAGGTTTGTATTTGTCCAATGGCATGTTATGTACCCAGTGCGAAGCCGAAGGGTTTAGAAAAATCACCTATTTTCTGGACAGACCCGATGTTATGGCGCGCTTCACCACAACACTGATTGGCGATAAAAACCGCTATCCTATTTTATTATCCAATGGCAACAAAATCGCGGAAGGAGATTTGCCTGATAACCAGCACTGGGTGAAATGGGAGGATCCATTCAGCAAGCCGTGTTACCTGTTTGCCTTGGTCGCAGGACAATTGGAATGTATTGAGGATCATTTTACAACCAGTTCCGGGCGTGTCATCAGCCTGCAAATCTTTGTCGAAAAGCATGACCTTGATAAATGCGGACATGCCATGCAATCGCTCAAACATGCCATGCGTTGGGATGAACAAGTCTACGGACGAGAATACGATCTGGATTTGTACATGATCGTTGCAGTTGGCCATTTCAATATGGGCGCCATGGAAAACAAGGGCCTGAATATATTTAACACCAAATTTGTACTGGCAAGGCCTGATACCGCAACCGATTTTGATTATGAACATATCGAAGGCGTGATCGCTCATGAGTATTTTCATAACTGGACAGGTAACCGCATTACCTGCCGAGACTGGTTTCAGTTAAGCTTAAAAGAAGGCTTTACGGTTTTTCGCGATCAGGAATTTTCAGGCGATCGAACCTCTAAGGCGGTTAATCGCATTGAAAATGTTAATACCCTGCGCACTCGTCAATTTGCAGAAGATGCAGGGCCTCTGGCCCATCCGATCCGTCCTAACTCTTACATAGAAATTAATAATTTTTATACATTAACCGTATACGAAAAAGGCGCGGAAGTCGTACGCATGCTTCATACACTTTTGGGTGCCGAAGGCTTTCGTAGAGGTAGCGATTTATATTTTCAACGTCATGACGGGCAAGCGGTCACTTGCGATGACTTCGTCAACGCCATGGAAGCCGCTAATGATATTGACCTTAGCCAATTCAGACATTGGTATGGGCAGGCAGGAACACCTGTCTTAAACGTAAAGCAATGCTACGATCAAGCTAAAAAAACTTTAACATTGACTATTAAACAAAGTTGCCCGCCTACACCGGGACAAATGCTCAAAGATCCGCTCCATATCCCCGTCACAGTTGGCTTGCTCGATCAACAAGGCGCGATCGCCGCTTGCAAGCTGAACGGCCAAGTCAGAGATGAGGTCATTCTGCAACTAACTCAGGCAGAACAAACATTTGTGTTTGAAGACTTAAGCACAAAACCCATCGTATCGATTCTGCGAGGTTTTTCCGCGCCCGTTAAACTGGAAATGGCTCGCAACTTCGATGAGCTGGCTTTTCTTCTCAGCCACGATACCGACACCTTCAACCGCTGGGAAGCAGGACAATTGCTGGCGGGACAAATTATTACCGGCCTTATCGATGATATTCAGCATAGCCGACCACTGAAACTTAATCCGATTATCACTAAAGCCTTTCAGCAAATTCTGACTCATAACTGGGAGGATTTATCTTACTTTTCACTACTGCTGAATCTGCCGTCAGAAAATTATTTGGCCGAGCAAATGCTGGTAGTTGATGTCGATGCAATCCACCAAGCTCGGGAATTTGTCATCAAAACCTTAGCTGAACAGTTACAGGATGAGTTCCGAGCTCTTTACTTGCGCCATCACAGGGATGAATCAGGACACTTCGATGCCGGGGCGGTCGGACGCAGACGTATTAAAAATACCAGTTTAAGCTTTCTGGCCACGTTACAGCAAGCCGATATTCAGTCATGGGCAGAACAGCAATTTAACAATGCCAAAAATATGACCGACCAAATGGCCGCATTAACAGCCATTGTCAATAATCCACACCCCGCCACACAGCGATGCCTGGATAGCTTTTACAAACAGTGGCAGGATGAAGCATTGGTCATCGATAAATGGTTTGCCTTACAAGCATCCAGCAGTATGCCGAACACTTTTAGCACCGTTAAAATATTAATGGACCATCCCGCTTTTGATTTAAAAAACCCCAACCGCGCTAGATCCGTTATTGGTGCTTTCAGTCAAGCCAATCCAGTACATTTTCATGCTATCAATGGTCAAGGCTATCAATTTCTTGCCGACCAAGTCATCGCTCTCAACAGCTTGAACCCCCAAGTCGCGTCAAGAATGGTTAACGCACTCACCTCATGGCGTAGCTTCGATACAACTAGGCAAGGATTAATGAAGACCCAACTGGAAAGAGTCATGAATACCGACAACATTTCCAGGGACGTATACGAAGTGGCTAGTAAAAGCCTAAGCTAGGACTTTCGTTGAGGCGAACTCCTGGCAACTTCGGTATTGCCGAATACTAATCGTAATGCGTTTTTAGAAAACGCCCATAAACAAATTAGGAGCTCAATGTATTCGTAGAGGTAACGAGCGAAATTAATCTAAAGCGGTCACTAGCAGAAAAAGATGCGCATGTTAAAAAATAGTTTAAATTGAAGAATTAGTGCTTTTAAAAGCAAAGAAAACACAACAAGAATATACTTGACGCACTTCACAAAATTGAATTCAAATGCCCTGCTTTGCTGATTTGACCATAGCTCGATGTGATGACCCAAGCACATAAAAGCGTGGATGATAAATTGATCTGCAACATTTTGTAAGTGTATCAGTCAGCTGAGTGTTGTGGACAACTAAATTCAATCAAAATCACTCACTAAGAAGGTGAAATATTTTATGTCATTGCATTGCCTTGTATACACCAGTGTTGGTACCAAACAGTTTTCAGAAAGCCATTTACAAGCACTACTTATTAAGTGCAGATGTAATAATGAAAAGTTAAATATCAGCGGGCTCTTGCTTTACCTTGATCCATTTTTCATTCAAATTCTTGAAGGTGACGATGACATCTTAAAATCATTATTTGATAAGATTAAAATGGATGCAAGGCATGAAAAAGTAAGGATTATGTATCATAAGCCCATTGAAGCGCGATCCTTTGCAAGCTGGACTATGGGTTTTCACCGGACCAATTATCAAGAATTAGAATCGATTGACGGTTTTTCTGACTTTTGGCAACGACAAACATCAGATTTATTTACTAATCCATCAAATGAAACAGAAAAAATATTACAAAACCTTATAGTCAAATTTAAAAATGAAATTTTGTTTTAAATCTGGACATTAGTTCTGTCGGTTGGGCAACATGATTTAAGCACGAAGCGTTTAACCATGAATGTAACAGAAGCTGACATACCGGAAGCCCAATTGAGAGAACATTGCTGTTTATTTTTAAATGGCCGGTATCGGAAAGCTTAATTCTCCATCGGAATGGCCCTAAGGAGTCAATATCGATCTTTCAATGTAACATTTGAATCCGCTCAGTTTATTAAGGCACTTATATGATTAATCGTTTCGCGTTACCACTCATGCTCATTGTTTTTTCTGCGTCTTTAACGGCCGGGCAATGTCCTGAGTATTTAAACCAGCCTATTAAACAATTACATTCCACCAAAACCATTAATGCATGCGAAGCCTATCCCAGTAAAACTTTTTTAATTGTTAATACCGCCAGTCATTGCGGTTACACTCCGCAATTTAAAGAACTTGAACAATTGCATCAGCGCTACAAAAATAAGGGCTTAGTTGTTCTGGGATTTGCCAGCGATGACTTTAAGCAGGAAGCTAAAAACGATGAGGAAATTGCCAAGGTTTGCTACGTCAAATATGGCGTCACTTTTGATATGTTTGCTCCGATTGCGGTCACTGGAGGAACTGCACATCCCTTATTCAAAGCTTTAGCAGACCAATCATCGCCACCGACATGGAATTTTAATAAATATCTGGTAGACAGCAAAGGAGCTGTCATCAAGCATTTTGACAGCAAGGTGACCCCTAACTCTACTGAAATGATACAAGCCATTGAACAAGCACTTAAACATTGATGGCTTAAGGTACTAGCACCACTTTTTACCCAAGCACGTTAACTTATTGAAATAGTTATTCATCATGCTCATTTAGATGAACTGATACACTTAAACACTGTCCTACTCGAGACGGCATGGCTGGCAGGAATTCATGATCTGTTAACCCGTCTTTGGTATCATAACGCCATCCGAAGCACTTTTCGCAGAGGATGTTTTACCCATAACTTGGAGAGGTCTCAATGAAAAAAAATACAAAAACACCTTTAGCTACAGCGATGAGTGCAGCTTTTATTTCAACCATAGCGGCTACAGCCGTTCATGCTGAAGCCAATCCGTTTGGCATGACTGAGCTATCAAGCGGATATATGCAAGTTGCAGAAGCCGACAAAAAAGCTGGTGAGATGGCTTGTGGCGCGTCTATGAACATGGAAAAACCTAAAGCGCCGGAAGGTGCATGCGCAGGCAGTGTAAAAAAACCTGCAGCGGAAAAAGCTGCTGAAGCCAAATGTGGTCAAAGTCAATGCGGTGCCATGATGAAAGACGGCAAAATGAAACCAGGAATGGAAGCTTCCTGTGGTGCCATGATGAAAGGCAAAGAGGGCGCTTGTGGCAATATGAATAAGGCAGATGATGGCCAGACCAAAGTCGCTCCTAAAGAAGCTGCTGGGCATTAATCGCTAAATCGGATTCAATTCCGAATTTTCTAGTAAGGAGGGGGTGTGCTCGCCATACCCTTTCCCTCAGTCAACATAAACAGGAGGAGTAATGATATCAACTCCGTATCTTGTAAACGGCGCAGGTTTGGGTATGAGGCGTTCATTACTCAATCAGCTTATTGAAACCCCTCCAGCTAACGTGGGTTTCTACGAGATTGCCCCGGAAAACTGGATCACTATTGGCGGAAAACTAGGCAAGCAATTTCGCGCTATGACTGAGCGTTTTGATTTCATTTGTCACGGCCTATCGCTATCAATCGGCAGTACAGATCCGCTTGATGTTTCATTTGTGAAAGCCGTCAAACACTTCATGGAAGAGCACCAGATAAAATTGTATAGCGAACACTTAAGCTATTGCAGCAAGGAAGGTCATCTATACGACTTGATGCCGATCCCATTCACTCAAGAAGCGATCAATCATGTCGCAGCAAGAGTTAAACAAGTTCAGGACATTCTTGAGCAAAAAATAGCTATCGAAAACGTTTCTTACTATGCGGCTCCAGGCCAGGAAATGGCAGAAATCGATTTTTTTAACGCGGTTGTCGAGGAAGCGGACTGCGATATTTTAATCGACATCAACAACATCTTCGTTAATAGCGTTAACCATAGCTATGATGCGGAAACTTTTTTAAAGGCGATACCAGGTCAGCGCATTGCTTATGCGCACATTGCCGGACATTATGTTGAAGCTAATGATTTTCTGGTGGATACCCACGGCGCTGATGTTATCGACCCTGTGTGGAAGCTGTTAGGCAAAGCTTATGAACTTTATGGTGTATTCCCGACTTTACTGGAGAGGGATTTTAATATTCCCGAGTTAAGTGAATTAGTTAAAGAAGTCCAAACTATTAGCGCCATTCAACACGCGTGGGGTATCCAACATAATCAACAGTCAGCCTGATCATGAATGTCGATTTCAAATCCAAGCAACAGGAGTTTGCCTCTTACATCAGGGATTCTGTAAATAATCCTGCTCCCTCAGATGTTAGAAAAGAGCGCATGGACATGTATAAGCAGCTGTTTTTCAATAACATCGACAGCTTTCTCGCCAGCAGCTTTCCAGTTTTACGCAATTTGCTCAACGAGCAGCAGTGGACCGAGCTAGCGCAAGATTTTTTTGCTAAACATACCTGTCACACCCCTTATTTTTCGGAAATTCCCGAGGAATTTTTGGATTATTTGCAGAATGAGCGCGATGGCCGCAACGACTTTCCGTTTATGTTTGAGCTTGCTCATTACGAATGGGTGGAAATGGCCTTAGCCATCGACAGGCAAGAACCACCCGCTCAGCCTACAAATCCCGATAATTTATTGGAAAAAACAATTAAGCTCTCTCCATTGGCGTGGCCTCTAGCTTATCTTTATCCGGTTCACAGGCTGTGTCCCGAGTTTATCCCTGAGCAACCCCCTGCCCAGCCAACTTTTTTGATTGTTTATCGCGATAGAGCTGATGACGTTGGTTTTCTTGAAATTACACCCATAACTTACAGGTTACTGGAAATAGTTCAGAGCCATCAAGACGGGGTTTTAGTCGATATTTGCTTAACGCAACTTGCTGAAGAATTGCAACATATTGAGCCTCAGCTGATTACTACGAATGGCTTGCAAATTTTAGCGGAGCTGGCCGGAAAATCGATTGTATCTTGGATCTGATTAAATAACTCTGGTCCATGCTCAGCAAACTAAGCGGCGCAAACACAATAATCCACCTTGTGGCATCGGTTTATTTAATATTTAAAAAATAGATACTCACCCATAGCGATGAGCATCTTTCCGACCAGAATGATAATAAAACGCCTCTACTTACGCGTAAAGTTCGGTCCCTTAGGATGAGCATCCTCCTGTAAACAATGATAGGCAGCGTTTTCATACTTTATTCTTAACGACTGTGCGTTTTCATGTTCAGTAATAAATTTTTCAGCTTCTATCGCCGTCAAATCCTTCATCATGAAAGTGGCAATACAGGTACAAGCCTCTTCCACGCGTTCTTTGTCATTTTCTTTATTAACCGAGTTTTTTAGCTCCCTTTCTGCACACTGATTAGCAAAATCATGCTCAAATTTTTGCTTTTCAATATCGGTTACTTTGGCATTTAACAAAGTATGACTTACCGGAGTTTGTTCGGCGGCAGCTTTAGCTTTCTCTTCATCATCGGAACAACCACTTATAAATAACGCAATAATCACACTGGTTAAAACGGCAAAAGTAATATTTTTGGTAGTTTGAATTTTCATAGTCTGAATGATAGGTTACAGTTTTTAAGAATTTAAACGCGCTATTTTGATTTTAATTACCCGCTCGATCAACAATACTCAGCGCTCTCCTGTTTCTAACTCTACCATTTTATTCGAGCAGCTTCTACTTGGCCAATAGAGCTTTGTGTTTGGTTGATTCGTTTTTGTTACGAAACGAGTGGCTTCACTATTGAAAAATCGCTAGATCTTTATCTTAAACAAAAATCCTTTAGAGCAAGGCTTAGTTGCCTGACTATCCTACCATCAAGCCCGCAGCAACAGCACCGACTAACACACATCCCACCCTAATACCCATAACTCGACCGCCAAGCGACGCCGTAATCAGTGCCTTAAACCCTGAGTTCACTGATACCGCAATAAGTATAGCTTTGGCAGCGACATTCAGAGGCAGGCCTTGTCCGGTCATTCGGGACATAGTCAACGTGATCGGATCGACATCAGCAATGCCGGAAGCTGCTGCAAGAAAATAGGCACCCATATCGCCAAAATAGCTGTTAAGTAACTTAGACAAGAACAGGATAGCGAGCAAAAAAGCGCCAAATTTTAACGCCATACCTAATTGAAAGGGGTTCTCAAGCGCCACTTCCGCATCCGTCTGAAAAGCAGCGGTGTTTCGCCACAATAGGAAAGCAAGCAAATAAGTAATACTACTCATGATCAATAGCGGGATTAATAGCTCATGGAATAACGACTTATTAATTACCGAGGGCAGCAACAGGGTCCGCAAAAACATAGTGGCACAAGCAGTTAAAATGCCCGCCGAAAGTGCGCTCTCTGAAGCGGGAAACTGTTTGGAAAGTCGTGACAGATTAACCGTAACCGCGGTTGAAGATACCAATCCGCCCAACGCTCCAGTGAGTATAGGACCATGTTGGTTGCCGATAATTTTGATAGCGAAATAACCTAGATATGAAACTCCGGCAATCAATACTACCATCCACCAGATATGGTAGGGATTAAAAACCGCCCAAGGACCGAAACTTTTATCAGGTAATATGGGCAGCATCACCACGGAGATCAGTAACAGCTTAAGCGTTGCTTGTAATTCGTGCTCTTCCAGCTTGTTCATCCATCCATGTAACAAGGGCTTAAAGCTCAATATTGCAGTTATAACAACCGCTGAAGCAGCCGCCAAACTGATATGGCCAAAAACAGTGAGTGCACCTAGGATAAAGGTTATGAGTGTGGCGATAATACTGGTGATGCTAAAATCTTCGAACTTATCCAAGCTTCTACTGTAAGCCACAAGCAGCACTGAAGTCAGCGCTAACAGCGCAAACCCCAAAAACCAACTGCCCACTTGTTGAGTAAGCAAGCTACACAAACCACCCAGCAGGCTAATGAGACCATAGGTGCGCAATCCAGCGACGCGCATACCTTCACTTCTAGTTCGAGTGCGCCAACCACGTTCCAGACCGATTAGTAATCCGATAGCAAGTGCAACGGTTAGTAACTTAACTTTTTCCAGTTCGTTCATTATCCATCGTGTTTATCGGGCACTGTGTAGATTTGGAAAAATAAACGTTGTCAATCAAACGGGTTTTTCCGAGTTTTGCCGCCGCCAGAATGACTAAATCGACATCAACTTTATCGGCTTTGGCTAAATCGCTGCTACGACAAATCGTAAAATACTCAGGCTGTAAACCAGTTGCCTGTAAATACTGCTGCATTTGATTTTCGATTGCCGCGAATGACTGGTCACCTGTTAAAACAGCGACGCGAGCCTCGCACAAGCTTTTATACAGATTTGATGCGATATTTTTTTCTGCAGCTGTCAAATAGCCATTCCTGGAGCTCATTGCCAATCCACTAGCTTCGCGGATCGTATCAATCCCAACTATGTCTACAGCAATATCTAAATCTCTTACCATGGTTCGTATAACAGCTAGTTGCTGAAAATCTTTTAACCCAAACACTGCAATATCGGGCTGTACCATGTTAAATAGCTTACAAACCACGGTAGCCACACCGTCAAAGTGCCCCGGTCGTGAAGCACCGCAGTAAATACTTGAAAGCTCGGCTACTGAAACAGTTGTTTTAACATCACCGGGATATACGTCATCAACTGAAGGCATAAACAATAAATCAACATTCCCCTCAGCTAGTTTTTGTTGATCTTGATGTACTGTTCGCGGGTAGTTGTCAAAATCTTCACCGGGGCCGAATTGAGTTGGGTTAACAAAAATACTGACAACTACTCGGTCGGCTCGCCGTTTAGCTTCATTTGCCAACGTTAAATGGCCTTCGTGCAAATTACCCATGGTCGGCACAAACGCAATACGCTGACTATCCTGCCGCCAATTCCTTATGACCTGGCGTAGTTCCGGTACGGTACTAACAATATGCATGGACTAATAACTATGTTCTAGCGCGGGGAAATCTGACTGTTTGACGGCCTGGTGATAGGCATAAATAGCCGAATTAATATCGGTTACCTCAAGCATAAAATTTTTGGAAAATCGGGGCCGTTTGTTTGTACCGATACCCAGCATGTCGTAAAGCACTAATACTTGCCCATCGCAATCGGCACCGGCGCCGATACCAATTACTGGAATAGTGAGTTTTGTGCTTATTTGGCTGGCTAAACTACTAGGAACACATTCAAGTACCAATAAACCAGCGCCTGCTTGCTGTAATTTAACGGCATCGGCAATAATTTTGTTAGCGTCGGCCGACTCTTTCCCCTGAACTTTATAAGCTCCCAACTGATTGATCGATTGCGGTAATAAACCTAAATGCCCACAAACCGGAATACCGTTTTCTACTAAAAAACTCACGCACTCGGTTTTCGCGCCTTCCAACTTAACCATTTGCGCGCCGGAACGCATTAATTTGCCGCCATTTTTGGCCGCCAGTGTCGGAGTGGGGTAACTCATAAACGGTAAATCCGCAATAATGAACGCACGTCGTCGTGCGCTGCTAACGCAGCGCACATGGTAGGCCATGTCGTTTACAGTAACCGGCAAAGTAGTCGTTCGGCCTTGAATGACCATCCCCAAAGAGTCGCCAACCAACATAACATCGACCCCAACGCTATCGATAACAGCACTAAAACTGGCGTCGTAGGCGGTTAGACAGGAGATTTTTTCTCCGCGTCGCTTCATCGCCGCTAAATCGAGCACGGAAAGCGGTTTGCTAGTGTAAATAGTAGGATATTCAGACATGATAATTTGAGCGATGCAAACCATTCATTGGACATCTTGCCAATAAGTCGGTGAGTGCGCCTTTTCCAGGAATGACCAAATGCGGGTCAAGCTCAGCCAGTGGATATAAAACAAAGGATCGCTCTGCAATTCCGACATGCGGCACAACCAAATCAGGGACGCTAATTTGTTGCTGGTTGTAAAGCAATATATCTAAATCCAAGGTTCTCGCACCCCAACGTTCGCCCTTTCTAACCCGACCCTGTGCATGTTCAATCGCCTGTAAAGCACGTAACAAGGGCAGCGGCGCTAAAGTAGTTTCTATCGCCACTACAGCATTCACATAGTCAGGTTGATCAGGTGGTCCCATTGGTGCGCTCTGATACAAGCTGGAAAATGCTAATTCCTTAACTCCATCGATGCTAGCGATGCTGATCCGCGCAGATTTGACTTGTTCAATAGGTTCCGCCAGGTTACTACCCAAGCCAATATAGGCCTTTGCCGGCGTCATAGCGGCCAATACATCAAGATTCTTGCCCAGGAGAGGTTGCATTGGTTTTTTTACGGTAAGTTCTTTTCTTAGCTGATTTTTTTTGTGCCGGATTGCGCGGCGGCTGGGTCATGCGGCGCTGTTCGGTTTCATCAGCCAATTGATACTTACTCCACCATTGCGCTAACTCCGGTTCTGCACCACCCGTTTCTGAGCGGAGCAATAAAAAATCATACGCAGCCCTAAAGCGGGGATGAGTAATTAATCGACTAGGTTTAGAGCCTATTCGACTATTAAATTTTGGTTGCAAACTCCAAACTTCTCGCATAGCCATACTAATGTGACGAGGAAATGAAGTGCATTTCAACTGCTTGCCAATGACTTCATTAGCCGCTTCCTGATAGGCAATGGATTCCACCATGCCCTTAACGATATTAGATTTTGCCCTTATCCGCACAGGCTCCCACAAAAACGCAGCAAACAGAAAATACGCGGTAACGGTTTTCCCTTGGGCTATTCTATCATCAGAATTTTGCAAGGCTTTAATCAGTAAAAGTCGTGGAAAACCGTTATCTTCAACCGCCAAACTATCCTCGGTGGCCGGAAACAACATTCGGAACAAACCATAATGCCTAAGCATTTCAAAGTTTTGCAACGCATAACCTGACAAGAATAGCTTTAAAGCTTCATCATAAAGCCGGGCAGAAGGAATGTTCGACAACATACTTGCAACTTTTGGAATTGCTTTTTCACAATCAGGATGCAGCACAAAGGCAAGCTTAACAGCGAAACGCACCGCTCTGAGCATACGCACAGGATCTTCACGGAAACGGGTGTCGGGATCGCCTATCAACCTGAGCACGCCTGCTTTGTGATCAGCCATACCACCAACATAATCGACCACAGAAAAATCTTTAATGTTGTAATACAGAGCATTGACCGTAAAATCTCGACGCCAGACATCTTCCTCGATGGTACCGTATACATTGTCGCGTAACAGACGACCCTCATTATCCAATATTTGCTTGTCGCTTTGCACGTCAGCAGCCCCTCGGAACGTTGCGACTTCAATCACGTCGCGACCGAAATGCACATGCGCCAGACGAAAACGTCGACCGATCAATCGACAATTGCGGAATACTTTTCTGACTTCTTCGGGATCGGCATTGGTAGCCACATCAAAATCTTTAGGTTCGCGGCCGAGTAATAAATCACGCACACAGCCACCGACTAAATAGGCTTCGAAACCTGATTTTTGTAACCGATACAGTACTTTAAGCGCATACTCGCTGATTTGAGAACGCGATATATTATGTTCTGAACGCGCGTAGACTTTCGCTTGGCCCAAGACTGACTCGGCCTTTTTTGGGGCAGGGCTGATGAGTTTTTTGAAGAATTTTAAGATGGTAGCCACATTTAGTTTATTTTTATTTTTGGCAATCATATCATTTGAATGAATTCAATCCCAATCGCAGGCTGTTTTCTTTTACATTACCCTTTTTTGTATAGTAGAATCATCAATCTGATTTTACCAGCAATTATGCTTGAGAGTCTCTAACGTATAGGGAATCATAAAATCAGACGACCCTATTTATAAACACTCGCTAAAATCTGCGTGCTTTATTGGAATTGTTATGTTCAAAAAGATTCTTACTGGCTTGATTGACCAACCTATATTCACTAGCCTTTTTGTAACAGATTTTTTAATTCTTCTGTTCCATAGGCCACCATTTTTATTTTCACTGGTAATGTTAGGTGCGCTAATGGCAATGTGCATGTATTTTGGCCAAAAATTAGCATTATTTAAATGACAGCAGCGTGCCGCTCTCATCAGCAGGCGAACAACTAAAAACAGGTGAAAAGCCACTTTCACCCGGCTTACTCGTTCGTTTAGCGGCAATTTTCTACGATTTACTCCTACTGATAGCGATTTTTTTTGTCGCTACTGCTTTATTTCTCCCTATTAACTCAGGTGCCGCAACAACCACCTCGCAACTAATTTATTACCGACTTTACTTACTCAGCATTAGTTTTATCTTTTACGGTTGGTTTTGGACACACGGTGGACAGACCTTAGGGTTGAAAACCTGGAAAATTAAAATATTAACCTATGAAAGAGAGCCAATCAGTTGGAAACAGGCATTCTACAGGTATACCGCTGCTATATTCTCGTGGGGTCTAATGGGGGCAGGTTTTCTGTGGATCCTATTCGACCCAAACAAACGCACTTGGTATGATCGATTATCAAAAACCGCTGTGTTTTATGATAATTCAAGGCTACGATAATCTTAATTATTCAGAACACTGACCTGCGCAGACACCTTACAACTTTTCCGGCGTCTAGTGATTAATTTAAAAGACTCAATTTCCAAACACCTCACTTTTTGAAGCCTAGAAGACAGTCTTAGCTCAATAGTTGGCTTGAATACCAAAACAATTTTGCACTGGCTCTGGCCTTACCATGCCTAATTGTGGGTGATGTGCTCACAAGGCAGCAAAATCAGCTCTTCGTTGTTTGCTGAGTCAATTCTTAGTTGTATATAGACGCTATCAAGCTATCTATTTTGACTTATTCAATAAAGACCAGATTGAACGTACGTTCGATTGTGGCTCTGATAACATCAATGTGATAGCGATTTCTTCAAAGGCGGCAAATGTGCCTATAACAGCCGCTATTTGGAAAGGCCAGACAACTCCACCTAAAAACAGCAAGTACAGGCTTATCCCCATTGCAGCAGCGGCAAATTTTACTGCCCAGGTATGATAGCTGGTAAAGCAGCCAAATTTGCTCACGCCTACTAAAGCAGGCAGCAAACAACTTCCTAGAAATAGCCCCACATACAACATCTCTTTTTGGACAACATCAGGCCATAACCACCAACACCCCAAGGCAATAGTTAAGTAAGTAACCACATCCGCGAAGCTATCCAAGGTTGCGCCAAACTGAGAAATCTGTCCTGTCAGACGAGCAGCAAAACCATCCAGTAAATCACTTAAAAATGCTAGCGCTAACAGCCCCATAAATAACAAGCCGTAGCCATGCCACGCCAACCATAATAATACCGGGGCAGCCACAAATCGGAAGCCAGTCAGGCAATTGGGTAAAGTCAGTAGTTTTTGATTAGTATTGGGCAAATCGTTCATACGCTAAATTGGGCGGTCAGTGGCACATGATCAGAAAGTACCCGCCAATGCGGATGCGCCAAGCGTTCACAGGATTGTAATGTTAAGCCACGGAAGTAAATACGATCCATCGGTAGCAGAGGCAGCCAAGCCGGAAAGGTACGCGCGAATTGCCCCGTTGTTTCACGAAAGACTTCTTTTAAACCCAAATGTTCATAAAAATGGCGTTCGATTTGGCCGCACCAATCATTAAAATCGCCGGCAACAATCAATGGCGCGTCATGTGGTACATGGCTTTCGATCCGCTCACACAACCGGGTTGCTTGCCGCAAACGTTCACGACCGGTTAGACCAAAATGCAAACACACTAAGTGTAACGCTTGTTGTGTTTGCGATAAGCGTATGACACCATGCAGCAAGCTTCGACTCGCCCAAGGGTAAGGGGAGATATTAATATTTTCCCAACTTTCAAACGGGAGTTTACTCAATATCGCATTGCCATGATGGCCAAGTTTATGGCGGACATTTTCTGCATACACATGAAATGGCCAAATACCTTCTGCGATAAATTCAAATTGCGACAGCTCCGGCCAGGCGGCAATTCTTTTTTCATGTTTGTGATGCTCGCCCTGCATCTCCTGAAGCAATAACAGATCGGCTTGCGTCGCCAACAAAGCCTCCCTGATCTCATGCAAGACAAAGCGGCGATTACCGGAATTAAATCCTTTATGGATGTTGTAAGTTAACACTCGCAATCCGTCTGCTCTCATCTATCTACTCTTAATCACTGAAATATCTGGTTTAATTAATTCAATAAGGGCGGGATCGAATGTGAAGTTTGAATAAAATAGGAGATACGAACTCTTCAAGCAAGAAAAAAGCGCCAGCAATAATTGCCATTTCCGTAATACCCAAGTTCAAAGGCATCTGCAAACACCCAATCGGAAGTAAAGATTCCGGCAAAGTATCAAGACCGGGCGCATGACTGCTTTCTATGCGCGCGTGACGGCGCTTAATGAAACTACTCAATAAATCGCCCAACATGCTCAAAACTCCAAAAACCACACCCAACCAAACGGGCAGATCGAATAGAATGGCGCCCAGGGCGGTCAGGCAGGCTGCTGCACACAGGCCTCGCCAGGTTTTAGTATCCCCTAATAATCGCTGGCCATCAGGCAAGGTAATACCGTTATCGATGGGCTTGGCCCAACGCGTTCCCATTACATTACCCACTAAAATTGGGGCTCCATTAGCTATTAGAAGTAAAACCAGAGCCTGAAAAGTGCAAAACACGCATAACGATATCGATGGCATTTTTAAAAAACTTCCTAATCAATTAAAATTTGGCATGATAATTTACCGACTATACCTTACAACTGCCCGCTCTTTATTCTTCTCAAGCTAGACCTACTCTAAATTATAAGACTGTTGAGCAAAGCTTATTAACTTTCTGCCATTGAGACTTATACATTGCGGTGTCTTTGGAATTAAATTTGCCGTCGCTTTTCAAATCACACTCCCAATACGCAGTTTTATTTTTACAGGCTTTAGTAAATAAGGCGAGGTCTACGTTGCTAAATTTTCTATCAGCGTTTAGGTCGCAGGTTTGTTCATTAGTCAGTACGGATTTCCAGGCGTCCGTGAGCTTAAAAACATTGTTAACCAAACTTGCATCATCGCTAGCAGTTTTTCCGCTAATGACATAAATAGCATTATCTGTCGCTACAGTAGCACCAAAAAATGAGGGTTGCGGCAATTCAGGCCCAGTTTGCCAAGTATTGGAAACCGGATCGTAAATCTCCACCTTAGTGGATGGATTAACAAACGGTGGTTTTTTTATTACCGTAGCGCCGCCAATCAAATAAACTTTTCCATTCAGTACCGGAGCAGCATGTCCATAAGAGAAAATACGGGGTGTAGGCATAGGAGTTAGCCCGGATGATTTCCATTTTCTGTTGATGAAATCAAAAGCGTAGACACCACCAGAGGCCTTCATGGTGCTTTTCGATCCACCACCAATAAAGTAAGCCTTATCGCCAACAACTGCAACGGTGGATAACAAACGAAGTACCGGCATAGTGGTCACTTTGCGCCATGTGTCGGTATTAGAATTATAAGCTTCAACCACTTTGTAATGACGCTCTATGTTTTTTGCATCATTGATAAAATCGCCGCCAAAAACATAAATTTCACTGCTGTAGGCGACTGCAACAGCGCTGGAACGTTTGGTAGGCATCGGTGCAAGAGAACTCCAGCTATCGCTTGCAGGATCATATTTCTCAACAAAACCGGATGTCAAGTCGCCATCGCTGCCGCCAAAGACATAAAATCCGCCGTTTAACCCCGCGCCGGTGATTCCCTCAATGCCAACATTAGCATCGTTATCGTCGTTATCAGCCAAATTTGACCAGGCAATAGGATTGGCTAAGTCCAACATCTCCGTCGACCTAAGATTGTAACCCGCCCCGGAAACTCCGCCGAAAATATAAATTTTGCCATTAACAGTCCCGGCGGCAAATTCGCTGCGAGCTGTATTGATAGGAGCAACGGGCTGCCATTCGGCAGCATAGGCCACACTCGCGCACATATCGATTACTAGCAACAAAACTGATATAAGAAATTTCGCTTTCATACTTTAACCTCAACATTGGCGAATAAAAAACAATTTGCCTTTAAGGTTTCCGATTATAAAACGCGCATGAACGGCAGCTTTGATCTAGATCATTTTTTTGAAAGATTTTCTGTTTTTGTAGTCGGCTCTATAATTGGCATTGCTAAACTAATATAGATATTTCGTTATTCCATTTAGCCATAAACAACTTAACAGAGTATTCCAGCATTTTTTGGCATTTGCTGTAGCATTTTGATTTGCGGCGCAGCCTGGCTAGGAAATGCCTGAATAAACTGTTATATCCTTCAACAGTATAGGTTTCAGCCTTTGATTGCGTGTGCCGACCCCTGGGGACAAAGGCCTCGTAAGGTTGCCAGTGATCCGTCATCACCTGCCCAACCGCCTCGCCCGCTATGGCTTGCCAGAGCTTTTCTCCCGTGACAGTCGCCCTGGAACCCAGTACGCAGCCGAGGAACCTTTTTCCATATCTATCAACAGCAATCCATATCCAGCAATAGTTTTTTTTGAGCCAACGTAACTGTGCATTTCGTCCAGCTCCACCACTTGGACGCCCCCGTCGCTTTTTATGGCATCGAGCTTTTCGCCAAACGACCTGATCCAATTCAAAATCGTGACATTGCTGAACCCTAGGACACGGCCAATAGACCTGAATCCGAGTCCTTCCAGGTAAAGCTCCAACGCTTGCCGCTTTACTGCTTTATCCCCAGCGCCGGAACGCTGTGCGACAGTATATCGATGGTTACAATCTTTGCATAAATAGCGCTGCCGACCGCTCGCCAAACCGTCTTTACAGCTCGGCCGCTTACCACATTTTGGACATTCCATAGCACCCTCCAGCGCATCTTTGAATAGCCAAAACTTATACAGTATCTATAATAATTTAGCAATACCCTATAATTTTGCTAATTTGGCAAAATCACCGGCGAGTTTACCTCGGTCACCTTCAGTCCGTAGCGAATACTTGGCTGCGACACGGTATTTCCCATTGCACCTTGCAAAGCAATCGCCGCCAAATCAGCTCCTGACAAACAGGCCATACCGAAACCACCAGAAGGTCTGGGATTAATTTCCAGCAATCGTGGGCCTTTAACACCTTCTTTAAACTGGATATTAAAAATGCCATTTAATCGATAATGTGCGACTAAACGTTCTACCATGCCAGCAATTTCGACATTATTGTCAATCATTTGCCCATGTCCTGCTTGCTGGGATTTTTTACGCTGCACCGCACACAGCAATTCACCGTGCCGACCGGCACAATCTACACTCCATTCATGGCCGCCTAAATGTTCCATTACCAATAAGGTATCGAATTCGGGCGTATTAATCATCCCTTGGCGCAATTCAGCCAGAGGTATTTGATATTCCACACCTTTAAGCAATTGTGTGATGCTGTCACGCTGAGTATCTAACACCCGGAAGCCTAATCCATAAACGGACACGGCCGGTTTTACGCAAAGCTTGGCATGTTTTGCCGACAAAGATGCCACCGCCGCATCAAACTCATTGGCGTTATTGACAGCGATAAAATCCATAGTTTTAGCGACTTGCGGATCAAGCGCCGTATAAAAATCGGCTTTATTGTGTAATAAAGTCAGCGTATCGTAATCCGCAACCGAAATAACCTGTATGCCAGTGGTTTGAAAATCTCGCTGATGTTGACTGATTAACACGGCTTCTTTACCCGGCCAAAACAAATCAATTTTATGATCCTGGCAAAACTGCAAACACCAATCCAAATAATGCTGACCGGTTAATTCTGCTGGCTCCAGATAAGCTTCATTGGCAGACAAAAAGGCCGATGCGTTGTTGTGGTTGTGAGAGCAAATAATAGTCACCTCGTCAGCGCTGTAGCACTGACGAAGATTATTAAAGACGGCGCTAATGGTTGAGAATGTTTTGTTAAACCAAATCCGCATTGGGCTTACAGATGCGGAATAATTTGCGGCAACAGATTTTCGATAGTGCGACCGGTACCGTTTTCGCCAATGGCGTGCATTTTCCACTCGCCGTTGTGACGGTAAACTTTCGCCATGATTTGTGCGGTGTGAGAACCTTGGGCGGTTAAGGTATAGCGGGCAACTTCAGAGTTATTACTGCTATCCACTATCCGGCAGTAGGCATTGGCGACAGAATCAAAGGTTTGTCCGGTGTAAGAACTCACGGTAAACACCAGGGATTTCACAGTGGCGGGGATTTTATCCAAATCAACGATAATTTGCTCATCATCACCGTCACCATCACCGGTACGGTTGTCACCCGTATGCAAAATACTGCCATCTTTACTTTTTAGTTGCCCAAAATAGACTACATCAACCGCTTTGTTCTGGTCATTAAATAAAACCACAGAAGCATCCAAATCGATGGCATCACCGCCACTGCCGCCACCAAACATGCCACCAAACAAACCACCTTTAGCAGGCGCTGCTTTGGCATCCCAGCCTAAACCCATCACCACTTTGCTTAACGCGCCACCGGATTCTTTGGATAAGGAAATTTTTTGCCCTTTTTGTAAACTAATAGCCATATTTATTCTCTCTATCGATTAAAGGTAAATTTACCGGAAAATATTTTTCTGTTTTGCTGTTTCCAACCACAGTGGAAACTCTTGTAACAAGCGATCGTAGAGTTCTTGCTCGGATACGCTATGCAAATCATCTAGAGCAAAAAAACCACAGTTATCAACAACCCGACCTTCCAAAGTGTCCAACTTTTCTAAAACGCCATAATTTTGTCCACCAATACCGACAAACTGCCAAA
Organism: Methylococcales bacterium; assembly: GCA_965247565.1. Lineage (GTDB taxonomy): Bacteria > Pseudomonadota > Gammaproteobacteria > Methylococcales > Methylomonadaceae > CBDFHF01. Next base: position 1,400,558 of record CBDFHF010000003.1, read on the forward strand.
ACAGGGGTGATAAAGCCGCTTCGGTTATTAGCTGCTTTATTTCTTTATTACGGCTGACCCCGCCATCGCTGACAAAGATGATAAATACAGGTAAGGTCGTTTCACGATAAAAATCGATAACTGCCTGAATAACTGCCGGTTCATTGTTGGTACTCATCAAACCCCAGTTTCGCCAGCCACGTTTGGCTGTGTTGATATAATCTGTAAAATTATTTAGATTTGCCGCGGGTAAAGCTAACGATTGCTTGGAAAACGCCCAAACATCCAACTCGCCATCATCATCAAAATGCACCGCCAATGGCAATAATCGCTCGACAAGAGCTTGCACTTTGCCTGAATTATACTGAGCATGCATCGAACCGGACGCATCCAACACCAACGCAACCCTCGCAAGGGTTGAAGCTAAACAATGTTTTTCAAGTGAGATGGTTACTTTTTTAGCCAAATCAACTAGCTTCGGTGCAGCAACCGCAATTCTCTTTTCTAATGATAATTTTTGGTCAGGTTTTGGCTCATCCACCACTTCCGCGCCAAAATGTGTAACCAGCGCTGCCATGCCACCATTAAATCCTTGCCCGCTAGCGTTAAATCGCCACTGGCCATCTTTTCGATAAAGTTCGCCCACCATAACAGCTTTTTCATCTTGAAAATCCTGTCCTGAAAAAACAAACTTGGAAGTTGGCTGTCCTGCAATGATGAATGCTAACCAGCCGGATTGCATGGCACTCATAGTCTGTGCACCATTAATGGCAGCGGTAAACACCAAACGATCAATTGTGGCAGGAAGTTTGGACAGTTGGCAGCTAAACACCACTGAATCCGTTTTTGTTGAAAGTGCAATTGCGCCGCAAGGGGTTTGAGGCTGATTAAAAAAAGTCATGTAAGCATCGTTGCTTAATTTTTGCTGTGCATTTAAACCAAAGCAAGCAAAATCAACATCAATCCCTGCAATACTTAACTCAATTTGAAATAATTGCGTATCGCTAACGACATCGTTTAACCCGACGCGCTGCCCCTTGCGAATCTCCATGGATTATTTAGACATTGACGCCAAATGAAGAAGCCAATGGTCCAAGTCCGCCAGCAAAACCTTGGCCAACAGCTTTAAATTTCCAATCGGCGCCATTGCGGTAGATTTCGCCGAAAATCATGGCAGTTTCTACCGAAGCATCTTCGCTAAGGTCGTAACGCGCAATCTCCTGACCGCCGTCTTCATTGACAACCCGGATATAAGCGCGACTGACTTGCCCAAAATTTTGCTTGCGGGCTTCCGCTTCGTGGATGGTTACCGCAAAAATAACTTTATCGATGTCCGCAGGCACTTTAGCCAATTCAACTTTTACTGTTTCATCGTCGCCGTCACCCGCACCGGTCAGGTTATCGCCAGCGTGTTGCACAGCGCCATCAGCAACCACTTTATTGTTGTAAAAGCAAAAATCATTATCGGATCTGACTTTACCATCGGCTTTAGCTAAAAATGCACTGGCGTCCAAATCAAATGCCGCACCGTCGGTTGCGCGTGAATCCCAACCCAGCCCTACAATAATTTTATTCAGGCCGGGGGCTTCTTTACTCAGATTAACGTTACCGCCTTTGCTAAGTGATATAGCCATGTTATTTCCTCACTTTTGAGTTGTAAATTTAGATATTGATGTCATTGGGCTAGCCGCTAAACCAAATTAAAACTAACCGAGTATTTTAAATTTTCTGGCGAATTCGCTGGAAATTTTTCTCATACCTCAGGAAAGATAGGTGGCTAACTGTAAGAATACAATCCGTTTATTTCACCCCGTCAATAAAAAATCGACGGTCTTCACATAATAACTGCTAAAACCGGCGTTGCCTAGCAAACCAGGACGGGCACTTGGCCATTAGTGGATGGATTACAAAAATGATTTTCCTTCTAATAGCTACTCAAAATCGAGGAATTACCAGCGTCAATGCTGTGCAAAATATTGCCGCAAATACTCATCAAATGGCAATTGGTTTTGGCCTTCAATAACTTGTTGTTTTTGATGTGATTGCTCAGCCATGTCTTGAAATTGCTGAGCGGTGGAGTTATCCAAATGTCTAGATTGAAAGTACTGGGCGTTCTCTTTGGAGACATTTAAAGCATAACAACTGAACGGTTTAGTACTGCTTTGCATATTAGCCAGCATGCGTGCGGACGTTGTTAAATCTGGGTTATTAATAACTAGTTGCTGTTTTGCCAATGCAGACTTGTAAGGTTGCTCGACATCGTCGCCGTCCAAGATGTCGCAAATGGGTTGCATGGTACTCAGAATTTCGCTGGCCCAATCTGCTAAATCAATATGCTTATCTAGCTTAGCAAGCTGCAAGCCAGGCTTTCTTCCGGCATGAGCTACCGCTAACTGGTTGGTATTATTGGTTTGTTGTTCTTTCTGGCTGGTAGTAGGACTTTCATTCAGCAGACAGGTGAGCAAAAACGCCTCAATAAATCGCGCTTGATCTTCACTGATACCAATGGGGTTAAATAAATCCAGATCCAGCGAGCGCATCTCTACGTAACGAACGCCGCCACGCTTTAAGGCCAGGGTCGGTTTTTCGCCAGATTGGGCGATTTGCTTGGGTCGAATAGTGCTATAGAACTCGTTTTCAATTTGAAGAATATTAGCGTTCAGCTGTCGGTATTCGCCATCTACCAGCGTACCGATTTTTTCGTAATCTGGATAAGGTGTGGCGATGGCGTTGCTCAGCGTTTGCACATAGCCATCTAAGGAGTTGTAATCGATTTGTAGATTGGCCTGATTTTTACTTTTATAACCAATATCGCTCATCCTCAATGACGTGGCATAAGGATGATATAAAGTGCCGCCATCAAGTTGTTCGAACTGATCCATAAGCTGGGGACGACTTTTGAAAAAGTTTTTGCAAATAGCCGGGGATGCACCGAATAAATAGAGGATTAACCAACCGTGACGCTGAAAATTTCTGATTAAGCCAAAATAGGATGCGTTGATAAATTGCTCCAGACTTGCCGATTCGCCCGGTTTTTGCTGATACAAAACAGGCCAGAGCGCCTCTGGAACAGAGTAATTAAAATGGATACCGGCAATAGCTTGCATGGTTCTACCGTAGCGATGCCATAAACCGTGCCGATATACATGCTTCATACGACCAATGTTGGATGAGCCGTATTCAGCAATCGGAATGCTCATGTCGCCATTAATACCACAAGGCATGCTAGCGCTCAGTAAGATTTCGTTACCCAGATGATCATAGACAAACTGATGGATATTTTTTAAATACGCCAGGGTTTCTTTAACATCTGCAAACGGTGGCGTGATTAATTCAATCAGTGCTTCAGAATAATCGGTAGTGATGCAGGGATGCGTTAGAGCAGAGCCTAAATTTTTAGGATGAGGTGTTTGAGAAATAAAGCCATCGGCGGAAATACGCAAGCTTTCTTTTTCGATACCTTTAAATCCGTCGCGCAGCAGGTTTTGATTATTATTAGCCAGAAGTTGTTTCAGGCGTGGGGAGGGCGAATTTTGCGATTGAGTCATAGAGTGGGCGTGTATTCCCTGGTGTCCTGATATAATCGGCCATTATAAAAGGGTTTAACTGATTGCAGAAATATTATCATCGTGAGCGCAAGAGACCAGTTGCAAAGCAAACCAATCGACATACTCAAAACAGTATTTGGTTACGACCAGTTTAGGGGGCAGCAACAAGCGGTCATCGAACGATTATTGGCAGGCCACGATGCCTTGGTGTTAATGCCTACCGGTGGAGGTAAATCTTTGTGTTACCAGATTCCGGCATTACTTAGACCGGGTGTTGGTATTGTTATTTCGCCACTCATTGCTTTAATGCAGGACCAAGTCACGGCACTATTACAGCTAGGCGTTAAAGCGGCTTTTCTCAATTCCACCTTATCAATAGAACAAGTTCGTCATGTTGAGCAAAAACTACTCAATGGTGAGCTGGACTTGCTTTATGTGGCCCCGGAACGATTGATTTCTCCAAGAACCAGCGCACTGTTTGAACGACTTCAGATTGCCTTATTTGCAATTGATGAAGCGCATTGCGTCTCGCAATGGGGACACGATTTTCGGGTCGATTACTTGCAATTATCGATGTTGCATGAGCGTTATCCGCACATACCCCGTATTGCACTGACAGCAACTGCAGACAGCAAAACCCGTGAAGAAATCAAGTTACGATTGGGTTTGGAACAAGCTCAGCTTTATTTAAGCAGCTTTGATCGGCCCAATATAAGGTATCGGATTATTCAAAAACAAAGCGCTCGCCAGCAATTACTGAATTTTATCCAATCAGAACATGCCGGCGATGCTGGTATTGTGTATTGTTTGTCGCGAAAAAAAGTCGATGAAACTGCCGACTGGCTAACCAGCAAAGGTATCAAAGCCTTACCCTACCATGCCGGCATGGATAATAGTTCGCGGCAACAACATCAACATCAATTTGTCATGCAGGAAGGCTTGGTGATTGTAGCCACGATTGCTTTTGGTATGGGCATCGACAAACCCAACGTCCGTTTTGTGGCGCACCTGGACTTACCTAAAAGCGTCGAAGCATATTATCAAGAAACCGGCCGCGCCGGTCGCGATGGTTTACCGGCCAATGCATGGATGGCTTACGGTTTACAAGATGTGATTACCTTACGACAAATGCTCTCAACGTCTAACGCCGATGAAAGCCATAAGCGAGTCGAATACCACAAACTGGACGCCATGCTGGCCTTGTGTGAGCAAGTTCATTGCCGGCGACAGGCGTTATTAAGCTACTTTGGCGATCAACTTGAGCAACCGTGCGGCAATTGTGATACCTGTTTGGAACCGGTAGAAACGTGGGACGGCACCGTAGCCGCGCAAAAAGCCTTGTCTTGTATTCATCGTACCGAGCAGCGTTTTGGAGTCGCTTACCTGATTGACGTGTTAATGGGTAAAGGCACCGAGCGATTGCTAAAATTTGGTCATGATCGTTTATCTACATTCGGAATCGGTAAAGATTTAGATGAAAAACAATGGCATTCGGTATTTCGGCAACTGGTAGCGAGAGCTCTGGTGTCGGTTGATTTTGACCATTTTGGTGCGCTACGTCTGACCGAACAATGCCGCCCTATTTTGCGTGGCGAAAAGCCACTCATGCTGCGCAAAGACGCTGCACCGGAGAAAATTAAATCCAGCAAAAGTGGAAGCAAACCCTCAGTTAGTGAACAAAACGCCTCGCTGTGGAATGCCTTGCGTAACAAACGTAAAGAAATTGCTGACGCCCAAGACGTGCCGGCTTATGTGATTTTTCACGATGCCACCCTAATGGAAATGCTCGAAGAAAAACCGAGAAATCATAATGACCTCAGCCTATTATCGGGTGTGGGCAAGCGTAAGTTAGAGCTCTACGGCGATGATTTTCTGGCAGTCATTAGTGAATTTAGCACTGATGCAGCAGAAATAACCAATACTGTGACGGAATCGGTCGAATTATTTCGATTAGGCTTTACAGTTAAACAAGTTGCAGAACAGAGAGCTTTGCAGGAAACAACCATTTACGGACATTTGGCGCAGTCTCTAGAACAGGGGCTTCTCAGTTTGACTGACGTGGTTGATTTACCCGAACCAGAAATTAAACAAATAGAAGATGCCATGATTAATTTGCCGGAACAGCAAAAAAATGCCTTAAAACCGGTGTTTGAGCTATTTGAAGGACAATACAATTACGGCATATTACGTTGTATAAGGGCGGCGTTGCAGTTTCAAACCAGCTGACTTGACGTATATATGCCGCACAATGTCTACCATTAAAAAGACTAAAGGATAGTCGCGACCATGTTGACCCCGCTAACCAGAACATCAGAAATAACCTGCGAAAATTGCAATCTGGATAGTTTATGCATCCCTAAAGGTTTACAGCAGGCCGATGTTGCCGCGCTCGGCATACTGGTTAATCGCAATAATATTCGCCAAAAAGGGGAAGTTATTTATCATGCGGGTAGCCCATTCAGAGGAGTTATTGCTCTCCGTTCAGGTAGTGCAAAACTACTAAGCCTCGATAAGAACGGCAATGAATACATTGTCGCCTTCATTTTACCGGGAGAACTATTGGGCTTTGATGGCGTCTCTCTGCAAATTCATAATTGCACGGCGGTTGCGTTAGAAACAGTCAATTTTTGCCACTTACCACCGTTGCAAGTTGATATGTTGACGGCAAAAGGCTCAAGCTTAAGTCAGGTTTTGCTGCAAAGATCTTGCGACCAGTTTGATTGTCAGGTGCAACGGGTGATTTTAGCGCGTAAGTCCGCTGAAGAACGGGTAGCGTATTTTATCTTGGATATATCAGATCGCTTAAAACTTCGTGGTTATTCGGAGTTGGAATTTCGCCTAAGCATGACTCGAGAAGATATAGGTAATCATTTGGGCGTCGCCTTGGAAACAGTGAGTCGAATAATTAATCATTTTCAAACACTGAAAATGATAGAAGTCAAAGCAAAGCAATTAAAAATTATAGACAAAAAAAAGCTGCTTAGTTTTTATGCGGATTAATCACTAAGCAGCCAAATACCTGAGAGGATCTAGAAGCCCGAACGCAGAAACCAAAACCCACACCGTCGGGTTTACACCAAAATAACTTAATTGTTTACCGTAACTCTGCCCTTATAAGCCGCATCTTCAGCGATTGCTTGTTTTGCTGCTTCGTACTTACCATGTTCAGTGCCTTTAACCATTAACACCACCACAATCATCGCTACAACCAGCCCACCAACATAAAACCAGAAATAATCTTTTTCTTGCTGTACTTCGCTCATGAATATTCTCCTCATTTATTGTTTTTAAAGTTTTGCTAACGCGAGCGCATTTAAACAAACTGTTCGGAAAAAAAATTGAGCCAGATCAAGAAATAGTCAGAAAGCTAAATTTTTTAGCTCATCGTTAAGCACTTATTCGCGAACTCAACAATGTAAAAAGAGTACGGAGCACATATTGACTTAATTTTGACCAGATTAATGCAACCGATTGTTTTATATAGTTAAGCGGTTGTTATGCGACAATTTAAAGACAGGGTTATCCACAGATTTTGTGGATAAATACACCCATGATTTTGATTAATTTTACAATCTGACAAAGTAAGGTAATGCCATTAATAAAACGCCAACTCCAATCAACAAAGGCACTGAATCAACAAAATACGGGTATACCATCAAGCCTATGCCCGTCACTAAAGGTATTGTCCTTTGCTGTTTTTTACCGTACATAAAAAAGCCCAAGCCAATCGAACTGAATAACACACCCCATAGTAGCAGCGCTTCATTTGCCATAAAAATTTCCGGTTCTGTTGAGTAGATTGAGTTGAAGTATGGCCGGTTAGCCTGGATTGTCCAGGGGTGAATGGGTTTGATTAAGAAGAGTTGATGCTAGTAATGATCCGACTTTATGAAGTGTCAATTAACTTCGACTTCGCTAGGAACGCAACGGTAACGTGCCCAACCGAAGTAGAAGCGTATCACAACCACTTCAAACACTAGTAGGAACGAAACCACATCTCTAAAAACCTTGTCCGGAATTATCCGAACAAGGTTTTTTTATGTTCGATGTTTTTTAGTCTTCTGCGGAAACGGCTTTCAGCTGTGATGCCAATAAACAGTTTTAATGCTTAAAGGTCGGATCTGAATAATTAATTGCACGGTTTGAACAGCTGACTCCGATTACAAAACCTCTCCGGCTGTAATCGGAATATAGACCCTCTCAGGAATTTTTTTAACCGGTATTGACCACCTCCCCTTCAGGAAATTGCATGGTCATGCAATGCAAGCTGCCGTATTGATGCACTAACGGACGGCAAGGGGTAGGAATAATGTAGTGTTCTGGAAAGCATTCACCAATACGCTTTAACGCTACATCATCCATCTCATCGCCATAAACTGGCACCATTACAGCGTGGTTAATGATCAAAAAATTTGAATAATTCGCTGGTAACTGTTGACCGTCTTCATCGTAAATTGGTTTTGGCAAAGGTAATGGGACTAGATGATAGGCATCGCCATCCTGGGTTCTGAAATCCTGAAGCTGTTGCTCCATGTATTTTAAGCCGCGATAGTGTGGATCGTCTTCGTTGTCACAGCTGGTATATGCAATCGTGGTTGCGGAGCAAAATCTAGCCAAGGTATCGATGTGGGCATCGGTATCATCGCCGGTCAGATTTTCCTGATCCAGCCATAAAACTCTTTTTGCGCCTAAATGCTCATCAAGCTGTTGTTCAATTTCTTGCTGGGTTAAACCCAGATTGCGGTTTGGATTTAGTAGACATTGTTTAGTCGTCATAATGGTGTTAACACCATCGCTTTCCACGCTGCCGCCTTCCAAAATAAAATCAATGTCGCTGTGCCTAGCGCCCTTGAATGGTTTGCAGTTGAGCAATTTATGATTTAACGCGTTATCGTTTTGGTGCGGATATTTTTCGCCCCAGCCATTAAATTTAAAATTGAGATGGGTTAAACCCGCTTCTTTTTCGACAGTTAAAAAAACCGTATCGCGCACCCAAATATCGTTAACAACGGCTTGGATAAATTCAACATTGTTGCTGTTTTCCAGCAAATTCTGGATATGTTTTTGGTGCTCATCATCCCGGCACACAATTAACAGTTTTTGGTATTGACTGATGGTGTCAGCAATAACACTATACGATTGCTCAACCGCCTGCAAACGGTTGCTGAAATCGCCGGTTTTATGCGGCCAGGCGATTAATACGGCAGATTGTTTTTCCCACTCGGCTGGAAATCTAGTCATGGTTTTGAGTTCCTGTAAGTAACATTTCTTTGGCATGAGCCAGCGTGTTGGCGGTGATATTTACGCCACCCAACATTCTGGCGATTTCTTCAATGCGTTGAGCTTGATCTAACAGACTAACGTGGGACGAAGTAATGTCGGTTTGCTTATCTTTGGAAACAAACAAATGTTGGTGCGCTTGCGCTGCCACTTGTGGCAAATGCGTGACGCACAACACTTGCCGGTTACTACTTAAGCTGCGTAGCTTTTGCCCGACAATTTCTGCAATTCCGCCTCCTATGCCGGAATCGACCTCATCAAAAATCATGGTGGGGGTAGTTTTATCATTGGATGTTGTGACTTGGATAGCCAAGCTGATACGTGACAACTCGCCACCGGAAGCGACTTTAGCCAGTGGTTTCGGCGGCAACCCCGGATTGGCGCTAACTAAAAAAGTAACATTATCCAAACCGTTCAGCTTGGGTATTTCGCTGTCCTGTGCGGCTATCTCCACCAAAAACTCGCCCTGCGGCATACCCAGTTCTTTAATCATGGCGGAAATTTGCTGTTGCAATTTCGCCGCACTCAAGTGACGTTGCTCGGACAATTGCCCGGCAAGTTGCTGATATTGTTGTAGCGCTTGCTCGGCACTGATCGTTAATGCCTCAATACGTTCGCTGCTGTGAGTAATGTTATCCAGCTCCAATTCCAGCTTGTTCAATACACCAGGCAATTCATCCGGAGTGATGTGATGCTTCCGGCTCAACCGTTGAATGACGCCGATTTGGTTTTCCAGCTCTTCCATGCGCTGCGGATCAGCTTCTTGAGCTTCCAGAAAATGTCGCAATTGTGACGCGGCCTCTTCGGTTTGAATCTGCGCTTCCGTGAGCATGGTTATAACTTCCTGCAATTCCGGCGCAAAGCGCACGATGTGATTTAATTCACTGAGGCTGCGATTAAGCATTTGGTTCACAGACAGTTGATCACCCTCATAAAGTACATCTAATTGCGCTTGGCCGGTAGTTAAAATCTGGCCCAAATTTGCCTGCTTGCTATGTTCTTCAGACAACGCTGCATAATCAAAGTGACTTAAATCCAACTGTTGCAATTCATCTATTTGATAACGCAATAATTCCTCCCTTTCACTCTGGTCGGTGCTGGCTTTCAACAATTGCTGCAACTCTTTGTGGGTCTTTTGCCAGGATCGATAGCACTCATTAACGGCGTCCAGTAGTTTCTGATTTTTACCAAAACCGTCTAACAGACGACGTTGTTCGTCATTGTTTAACAAGGTTAAATGAGCATGTTGACCGTGAATTTCTACCAGCTTTTCACTCAACTCTTGCAAAGATTGCAACGTGACCGGGCGATTGTTGATATACGCCTTGGAGCGGCCGTCCTGACTGATGATGCGCCGAATTAAACATTGCTGCTCGGTATCCAAATCGTTAGCTTGCAGCCATTGCTGTGCTTGCGGCGCATCGCTCAGATCAAATTCCAGATTGATCTCCGCGCGCTGGCTCTCAGGGCGCACATAACCGGAATCAGCACGATCTCCCAGTGCCAGACCTAACGCAGTCAATAAAATAGATTTACCCGCACCGGTTTCACCTGTTAACACGGACATGCCTTTGGATAAATCAAGATCGAGTGACTTGACTACAGCAAGATCAATTATATTAAGGTTTACTAGCATGAGACTCCGCGTTGTAGCTGCTGCTCCAGTTAAGTTTATTTCTGAGAATCTGAAAAAAGTCGTGGCCTTCAGGATGCAAAATCCGAATCGGCATCGGTTCTTTTTTAATCAAAATCTTGTCGCTAATCAATACCTCCGGTATCTCAATATGATCGCAAGTCACCAAGGCATTGATTTGTTTGGTTTGACAAAAGCTGATTTCAATTTCTGCCGAGTCATGAATCACAATCGGGCGATTAGATAAAGTATGTGGATTCAGTGGCACCAACACTAACGCGGGTAACGATGGGTACAATATCGGCCCACCGGCAGATAAGGAATAGGCCGTGGAGCCGGTCGGCGTTGAAATGATCAGGCCATCCGAACGTTGAGAGTTTAAAAACACATTGTCAATTTTAGTAATAATCTCAATCATGCTAGGCGTTACCCAGCGATGGATTGCCACTTCATTCACCGCAGTTTCTTCATGAATGACTCGACCACTACGAATTACCTTGGTACGCAGCAAATAGCGCTTTTCTTCGTTGTAGTGGCCTTGCAAAATACTATGCAATTTTCCCGGCAAATCGTCCGGCGAAATATCCACCAAAAAACCTAATCGCCCTAGATTGATGCCTATTAACGGAATGTCATACGCCACAATTGCGCGAGCGGCGGCGAGAAACGTACCGTCTCCGCCGACAGCAATCACTAAATCGCAGTGTTTGCCTAGCTCATCGACCGGGCATTCCTTAACATCAGAACCGTTAACAAACTGAGTGCTATCACTAGCAACTTTGACCACAAAATGCTGCTGAGTTAAATAGCTATACAACAGAGATAAAGTGGCAGCAATGCTAGGGTCACTGGGTTTGCCGATCAAGCCGATGGTTTTAAAAAGTGTTTGCATTGCAATTTAATCCGTTAAAAGCATTCGATTATACAAAAATTCGCTTACAAGCCAATGAGTTTCGGATGTTACAGATTAAATCAGGATTATCGACAGTAGAGAGTACTTAAAAAGCGGGGTTATTAATAGTTTGTATAATGCCCCATAGCTCATCCGGGCAATAAACCGGCAATTCTGCCTGCTTAAAATCCTTGATATTACGGCTGACAAAACCATCAACTAAGGCATAACATCCTGACTGATACAATACCGCGTCCTCAAAATCGTCAAAAGCTGAATTGGCTGCGCTCTGTAACACCTGTTGATTAACTTCAGCGATAACAAATAGCTGTAACAAATGTTGTATGGCTTGTCTAGCCACTTGCTTCCCTTTTGCCTTGGCAACCAAATAATCCAACGTTGTAATGGTTGTTGCGCACAACACACCTGAGATTAAGTTTTGCTCAATGGCTGAAAATAGCCTAATCGCAACATCTGCATAGGGTTCGCGCCGTAACAATAAATCAAGCACAACATTGGTATCAAACAGAATTTTCACAAATACTTGTCCAGCAAATGTTGCTTATAATCTGCCTCATCTACATTGGAATCCGCCAGAATCCCTGTTAGGGCGTGCGTAATAGGCAAATTGATTTTGGCTTCGGAAGGTTGCTGCGTTAAGCAATAAAAATAATCGGCGACAATTTGCGATAAGGATTTATCGTGATTCTTTGCGTATTCTTTAGCATTAAGAATCAGCTCATCTTCCAAACGGAGTGTTAGTTTTGTTTGCATAAAATCACTTAAAATAAGACGTACAATTAAATGCAGATAATACGTCAACAAAAATGACGCAGCAAGCAGTTTGTGTCCGTTAACAGCAGCGTATAAATCCAAAATTGTTGCAGAAAAAAAACGCGAAAAAACACAGCTCCTCAGGTTAGATGCGCAGTAGCAGTCAGGTTGAATACCTGAGATTTTCGTAGCCTCCCCTTAGCCTCATATCTGTGAGGCGGTTTTGACGATTAGATTTCCTGTCCTTTTGACTTGCAGTAATAAATCAGTACACTCATAACCAAGGGTTGGCTTCAATCTGACAGTTAGTTATTGATAGGGCATTAACCTTTTCCATTCGTTTATAAAGTAATTCAGATAACCACATATCAATAGTTACTATTCAGGGGGAAATACCATGCACATCAAAAACTTCAAATTGGCGCAAGCAGTCACATTCCTGATAGGTACCATCATAGCGTGGACTTATCAAATTTCACCTGTTCAGGCTGCGGCACCATTTACAGAGCTAGTCAGTATAAGTTCGAGCGGAGTGGCAAGTAATCAAACCAGCGACTTATCCAGCATATCCTCAGATGGCCGTTTCGTGGTTTTCTTATCCGGTGCTGACAACTTGGTATCGGGAGATATCTTTGCCAGAACGGATAATAACGTTTTCCTTCATGATCGTGTAAACGGTAGTACAGAGATGATCGATCTCGATTTCAACGGTGCTCATCCTCCTGCGTTTAGTATTGGAAATTTGGATAACGAGTACTTCCATCCAGCGGTTTCGACAGATGGACGATTCGTAGTATTTGTATCGAGGGGGCCGCTTGTGCCTGGCGACAATGACCAATCAGGTGGTGTATATCTTCGTGATCGCCTCACAGGGACGCTTGAGCGCATCAGCGTTGACTCAAATGGCAAGTCACTAGGCGGTGTCAGCCCCAATATTACGCCTGATGGACGGTTTATAACATTTCGGACGAGTAAGCCGGGTAATGATGTGCAAATCTACCTTCGTGATCGTGTACTCGGAACACTGGAATCAATCCCTTCAGTCCACTCAGTGGATCACCAAATTACACCGGATGGCCGTTTTATCGTGTTTGCTGGGGAATCTGATGTAGTTCCGACTAATGCACTATTGGGCGCTCTGTTTGTTCTGGACCGTCAGTTAGGGACGACGGAAAGAGTAGACGTCAAATCCAACGGTGAGCCACCATTAGCAAATGAAGTGGGCGTGACCACGCAGCCCGACATTTCCGCAGATGGGCGTTTTGTTGCGTTTGTTTCTGGCTCCAGTGATCTCGTTCCTGGAGACACACCGTCAAGTTTTGATGTCTTTGTCCACGACCGCCAAACCGGCACTACCGAACTCATCAGCTCGAACGCAAATGGGAAACCAGCTGGCCTCACTGTGTCAGCAGCGCGTATCTCTGCGGATGGCAGATTTGTTGTGTTCAGTGGCGATCTAAGAGGATTTGGGAATGTTGGATTTGCTGTATATCTGCGAGATCGTCAAACAGGGACGACTGAACTTATTAGCATCAACATAAACAATAACGACGAGCATCACACTGCCTTTGCCGTAAGACCTGACATTTCCGCAGATGCACGTTACGTATCTTTTACGTCGACGGGTCCGGACTTAGTTCCAGGAGTGAACGACCATGGGCAGCGAATATTTGTTCGCGACCGTGGTGTGACAGGCGCACCTAACTCTGCCGGCTTGTCGGTTACCCTTGCTGACAGTCCTGATCCGGTCACCGTCGGTAACCCGCTGACCTATACTGCTTTCGTGACCAATAACGGCTCCGCAGCAGCGACAGATGTGCAACTGAGCGTGACACTCCCCAATGGAGCTAACTTCATTTCCGCATCCGCTGGATGCATACCTTCAGGTGTGGATGTTTCATGCACTATTGGTGGTCTCGCGGCGGGTGCTCAAGTCAATCGTTCCATCGTTGTAGCTCCAACGCAAGCGGGAGGCATGAACGCACAGGCTTCGGTCTCAGCAAAAGACTCTGCAAATACTCAAGCCAATACCGTTACTACCGTTGCCGCAGCATCCGGAACCCAAGTTTCAGCTGATCTTGCCCTGACCATGAGCGCGCCCAAATCCGTCAAGGCAGGCAAAAACGTGCTTTATACTTTCACGGTAAAAAACAAAACGAAGGTTATCGCGCCCTCCGTCGCCATCAATAGCCAATTGCCAGACACGGTGACGCTGCTTAAAAGCCCCCCTTACTGCACAGTTACGGGGAGTCAATTAGCCTGCAATCTAAAGAAACCGCTGGGCAAAAAAAAGAGCAAGAGCTTTAGCATCAAAGTCAAAACAACTACAAAAGGTCTGATTACCAATACCGCCAGCGTCAGTAGCACCGCTGTCAATGACACCAATCTACGCAACAACACGGTGTCGAAATCGACTAAGGTGAAGTAATTCTGTAGGCCGGCACAGTCTTCGAGTGGAAAAAAGAATGATGTTTCCGGCACTTCCAGTGTTGTGGCGGAAACATCCATAGGCAGATCATATGCTCGCATTCAAACAAACTCCCGTAACCGGCGCACCATAAAATTGTCAAATGGGAGCCCCACTCTCAATAACTCGACATAATTGCGTAAAACCAGCACTTTTACTAAGCGAAAACGCGCCCCTTGAAAACACAGATCTTAACGCTTCTGGTGATTGATGATCTGCTTACTAAGATTTTTTCGATTCTCTACATTCCGCTTTCGAAATTTTCAGCGAATGAAGCACACATATTGATTACGTGAGTGATGCGCTACTTGTCTTCTGCTCAGTCATGACATTGATAATGGTCAATTTAACGGTAATCACATTTTTGGGTATGTTCCTGAAAAGGACTCACCCAACAAAGCCACCCTGCTACAATTTCATCAAAAAACGTAAAAATAGGCGGTTTCCAAGTAATAAACGAAAAAAACGATCACCATCCATGTGAGCGTCAATGCTACGATATACCCGGAAATTCTTTGTAGATTTCGCGCTCTCTGCAATGTGCCACTAGAGTTTAAGCTTGCTCAATTGCAGGAACACGCTCCAGAAAACTAGCAATACAATACTCAATAACGATTAAAACTAGAAGATGGAAAATTTTAATGTTGACGCCTATAAACCCAAGGAAATTGCTGATCGAATAGAGCAGATCAGCATTAGTAAAAGCACTACCGATCCGTTGAGGGTTTTTGCTCTAGCACTGCTGGCTGGGGCATTTATCGCCTTTGCAGCGGCTTTTTTTACTGTGGTGACGCACGACTCCACTTTAGGCTTGGGTATTACCCGGCTGATTGGTGGCTTAGCATTCTGTTTGGGGTTGATCCTGGTGGTAGTTGCTGGTGCGGAATTATTTACCGGCAATAACTTGTTAGTTATGGCCTGTGTTGATAAGAAAATTACCTTCAAACAATTATTGATTAATTGGACGGTGGTTTTTTTCGGTAATTTATGCGGATCGTTAGGTGTTGTTCTACTGATTTATTTCAGTGACCATTGGCTAATGGGTAACGGTGCGGTAGGCGCTAAAGCGGTGATGATAGCCAATAGTAAAGTCAATCTTGGCTTTCAGCAGGCTTTCACCTCGGGCATATTATGCAATGCCTTGGTTTGTTTAGCCGTATGGCTTTGTTTTGCCAGCCATACGGTGACCGATAAAATTTTAGCAATTATTTTTCCTATAAGCGCTTTTGTAACGCTTGGATTTGAGCACTCGGTTGCGAATATGTATTTTATACCTGCGGGTATTTTGGCAAAGGCGAACCCGGTGGTTATCAAGATAAACAACGATTCAATTGATCTTTCTCACTTAAACTGGATTGGCTTTTTGTCTAATTTGATGCCCGTCACCTTAGGCAACATGGTGGGCGGCGGTGTATTTGTGGGTATGATTTACTGGTTTATTTACTTAAGAAGCTAACCTAAAAATAGCTTTAGGATGGGTTTTCTTTAGCTGTGTGGGGAAATCAGATTACATCTGCCCGTGCGCGTCGAGCAATAAACCAATGCAACAGGAACACTACCGCATCAATTAGAATGACGATCAGGGTTTTAACTACCGTCTGAGTATTATCGCGGCGTTCGTTTGCCAATATGCGAGCAAAAGAATTTTCGCGCTGCTTCGAAAGCAATGCTTCGTCCAGAATGGATCTCGCCTTCTCTGCCTCTCCAGGATTCACAGACATAGAAAGACTTCTGTAACTACTGTTCCAGAAGTCGTCATTGGTTTGGTGCTCGGTGTATGTCGACGAACTGATCGTAAAGTCTGGATTGGTAATCCCAATAATTCCATAGAGCGTTATACCAAGTGAAATCACAAAGCAGATCACCGTAACAAAGCAAACTGCCAAGGCATAAATTTCCAGGATGGATTTTTTCAACGGGATACTCCTTATGCAAACCAGATTCTGGATAAGCCTTCGGTAGCTTTAACTAACAAAAGCTTATCGTTCACAGATTTATTTGAGCGATGCGCGAATCAGAGATCCACTACACATTATACGTAGATGATGCAGTTTTCCCACCGTGCCCAGTCCAATCGGTATGAAAGAACTCACCTCTGGGTTTATCTGTTCGCTCATAGGTATGTGCGCCAAAATAATCACGCTGTGCCTGTAATAAATTAGCGGGTAAACGCTCAGTGCGATAACCGTCGTAATAAGCCAACGCAGAGGAGAACGCCGGCGTTGGGATACCTAATTCAATCCCTAAAATAACCGCTTTACGCCAGCCAGCATCCGCCTTCTTTATGGCATCAATAAAGAAATCAGCCAGTAACAGATTTTCCAGCTCTGGGTTTGCGACATAGGCTTTCTTAATGTCATTTAAAAATTGACTGCGAATGATACAGCCACCGCGCCACATCAGTGCGATTTCTCCGTAGTTTAAAGCCAGATTGTATTCTTTGGATGCTTCGCGCATTAACCGGAAGCCTTGTGCATAAGAAATGATTTTTGAGGCATACAAGGCATCACGAATGGCAGTAATCATGGCCTGTTTGTCGCCGGAAAACGCTTTGCTTGGTTGCGGCAATACCGCTGCGGCCTTCACCCGTTCCGATTTTAGCGCAGACAAGCAGCGGGCAAACACTGATTCTCCGATCAATGTTAGTGGAATACCCAAGTCCAAGGCATTAATACCCGTCCATTTACCGGTGCCTTTTTGTCCGGCAGTATCGAGTATTTTATCGACTAGCGGCAACCCGTCTTCGTCTTTATAGGCCAAAATGCCCGCAGTAATTTCGATCAGATAAGAACTTAATTCACCTTTATTCCATTCTGCAAAAATTGCATGCATTTCATCAGCGCTTAAACCCAAGCCTTCCGACATCAGTTGATAAGCTTCGCAGATCAGTTGCATATCACCATATTCGATACCGTTATGAACCATCTTGACATAATGACCTGCGCCGTTATCGCCAACCCATTCGCAACAAGGATCACCATCAACTTGCGCACTGATGGCCTGAAAGATGGGTTTAACTGTCGGCCATGCCGCTTTGTTACCACCGGGCATTATTGACGGGCCATTTCTGGCGCCTTCTTCACCCCCGGAAACGCCGGTACCGATATAGTTGATATTTTTTTCGCGCAGGGCAGCCGTACGGCGATTGGTGTCGGTAAACAAAGAGTTACCGCCATCGACGATAATGTCTCCCGCCGCTAATAATGGCACCAATTTATCGATGTATTGATCAACCACTTCGCCAGCTTTAACCATCAGCATAACAATACGCGGCGTTGCCAAGCTGTCGACCAACTCTTCAAGTGAGTGAGTACCCATCACTTGAGTGCCTTTTGCTGGTCCTTCTAAAAATTCATCAACAGTACTGGTGGTACGATTGTAAACCGCGACTTTAAAACCATGATCATTCATGTTCAAGACCAGATTCTGTCCCATAACTGCTAAACCGATCAAACCAATATTTGCTTTCATAGATACCTTATGTAAACGTCAGAATTGGCCAAATTCTATCATGTCAATAAAATTAACACATTGTAAAAACCATGCCGATTCTTGCCGGCGGCAATTGCCAAAAATCCAGCACAAACGCCTTAAGTAAAAATTATATAAATCAGCTATATAACTAATTTAGGGCTATTTTTTAGCCTACTTTTCCTTGAATACTACACGACATCGGTTAACAATAGCCCATGAGCCTGATGAATAATAACTAATACACAGATCAACATGGAGAGAAGGACATAATGAAATACTTATCCTTTCTACGTAAACCGTTGTGGCTATCCTTAACTGTCTTGGCCGGATATACCCCGGCTATGACCGGGTCTTCCAGCGCTTATATCCCATCTGCGACTTATATGGATTTCACCAAACAACTGGAATCCGAGTCGAACGACTTTTCACTCATTCCAAGCCATTTCCCGCGACCGGCAGGATTAACCAGTGCCGTCAATTTCTGGCGTCAGGTCTTTGGTGACTGGCGTGCCCATCAGATTGCACTACATGATGATAAATACCTTGGCGTTGTTTACGATGTGGTTGAGATCACTGGTTATATTGGCGGGCGTCTATCCGCTGAACAGCAAGCTAAAGTCAACCAACGCAAAAAGCAATTGATTGGGCAACTTAATGATCTCGAATATCGAGTCCATAAACGCATGGGCTTGACTAAAGAAGAACAGAGACTCTACACATTGATCACCAGCAATGGTGGCAAAAAAGCACTGCATGAAGCAGCGCAACGAGTCAGAATCCAACGCGGCATGAAAGAAAGCTTTCAAACAGGGCTAAAAGCCAGTAGCCGTTATGATGCATTGATGCGCGAAGTTTTTCATAAAAACACCTTGCCGGAAGAACTCGCTCACCTGCCTCATGTTGAATCCGCATTCACCACCAGCGCCCGCTCCCCGGCGGGAGCCGTTGGCGTCTGGCAATTTATGCCAGTGACTGGCAAGCGTTACTTGCGCATGGACAAGTCCATGGATGAACGTTACGACCCCATTCTGGCAACGAGCGGTGCGGCGAAATATCTTGCTTATGCTTACGAGAGATTGGGCGACTGGGGACTTGCGATCACCTCTTATAATCACGGACTCTCCGGCATGCTGCGTGCTCGGCAAGAACACGGTAAAGACATCGTCAAGATAATCGACAAATACGACGGCGCCAGTTTTGGCTTCGCCTCCCGAAATTATTATGCGGAATTTCTTGCTGTCTGCGACATCATGGCCGATTTACCCCGGTATTTCCCTAAAACTATTGACTACCAAGCCCGTCTTCCGGTTAAGCAAGTAGCGATAGCGCAAGAATTGACTTCTGGCGAGATAGCTAGAAAATTTAGGGTAAATTACAAAAAACTAGCAGAACTAAATCCGGCCTGGACCAAAGAAGCGGCAGATGGACAGGTTGCCTTGCCTGCAAACTCCGCAATCTGGGTTCCTGATGCGACAGCTAAAGCAGAGCCTGTTTTTGAAACACCCGAGAGAAATGAAATCGTCGCCGCCAAAGTCAATGAGACAGATGCGATTAGCTCATCAGACAGTAACACCCAGCCGCCACCTTTAGATACCCTTAAAGAATTTCCTAATGGCATATCCGGGCAGTTACAAACCGAAACCATTCGCCTAGCTGGAATTGAACAGATATTAAAAGCCGCCAAGCCAAAACGCCCCCAAAACAAAACTCACGAAGTTCATATCGTAAAAAGCGGAGATTCCCCCTATACCATCGCATCCAAATACTCTGTGCATCTGCGCGAGCTTCTGACCATCAATGATATCGATGCCGGTAGTTTAATACGTCCGGGTCAGTCTATTCTGATCCCCTCAAAAACTAATAGTTAAAACCGCTTTGATTTAAAGGACGGGATACAAATCCCGTCCCACTCAATCTTAAACAGCTAGCAAGTCGGGCAATAAGTCAAAGAAGCGCTACCGTCTTCAAAATTATTATTCTGGATATAATAGAAATGAAGGGTAAGTTGACTGCCCGCCTGGATAGCTCCAACTATCTGACTGGTTCCCCAGCCGTAAAAAGTCTGAGTACCAAGATACGAATCGTTTTTACCCACAGTACCCCAACTTTAGGCGGTTGAGGTAATCTTGTCATAGTTCAGCGCACTTTCAATAGGATGGCCAGCAATCGGGCCGGTAATCCAATTTAGAGAAACATTGAACAACGGACTACCAGTCGGGACTGCGACCAAAGATAATGACCACGCCGTGCGAGTCGTGCCGGGCACGACCGCTGGCCCGGATAGTGCGTAAATATGACCTCTGCCATCTTTATATTTACCTGAGACAAAATTGTTGGTTATTAAAGTCGGCGCAGCGGTGATTAACGCCGGCTTATCTAACAGCACGCCGGTGTTGCTGACCGTAAAATCAATCGTGACATTCTGGTAAGTCACCTTGCCATTCACATCAACCACCGGCACCCGCTGCACCGAAATACGATTGTTGGAACCAGTAATAACGGACGATTCGAAAAAGCTGGTTGGCGTTGTTGCAGCGCTAGCGCTCATAACAGCGGTGGACATCAGTGTGGCAACCAAACTTTTAGCAAACGGGTTTAGTGCCTTGTTTGTCAATAATTGTTTCATGCTTCTATCCTTGACCAAAGAGGTCGATTGAAAATGACAACCGACGTCATGCAATACCAAATAATTTGACGCGCCGAATATTTGCAATCCGGCCGACTTGAATAAGTCCCGTGACTTTCCGGCCCGGCCTCACAACCGGTGTGGCGGGTTGGATTTTATACCCAAAATCGCTTTTTCTACATCAAAAAATCAGTGGCTTCAGAATGGAAAGTTGGCGCTTCTTAAATTCTCTGACGTTACTGGTGTTTTTGCCCATTTATCCAACGTTGAGATAACCAGTTTTGGCCTTGTGACGGATCGCTTAAGTTATAATGTCCCTCATAATAATAAGGCGTAAAAAAGGGGGAAGGATGAGTGAACAAAATACCGATAAACACAAAGTTGTCATTGTTGGTGGTGGTGCGGCGGGGCTTGAGTTAGCAACCAGCCTGGGATGTAAATTAGGCAAATCCGGCAAAGCTGAAATTACTTTGATAGATGCAACGGCGACCCATATCTGGAAGCCGCTTTTACACGAAGTTGCGGCCGGAACGCTGGATGAATCGGAACAGGTTGAATATCTGGCTCAAGCGCATCGCAGTCATTTTCGATTCAGACTCGGCAAAATGGACGGCTTGAATCGTCAAAATAAAGAAATCTACGTCAGTGCCACTTACAACGACAGCGGCGAAGAGCTAATCCCCCGACGCACCTTTAAATATGACACCTTGGTCATGGCAGTGGGTAGCGTCAGCAACAGCTTTAATATTCAGGGTGTCGAGGAACATTGCATGTTTTTGGATACTACCTCGGAAGCATTCAAATTTCAGAAACAATTATTTGAAGCTTATTTAAAAAAATATATCGGCAAAGACATTACCCAGGTTAAACCGTTATCGATTGCTATTGTCGGCGCTGGCGCTACCGGTGTTGAGTTGGCTGCTCAGTTGCATGAGGTGACTCATGTGTTGGCCATGTACGGTCTGCAAGAAAACAGCGACGTGAAGATCACCATTATAGAAGCCGCAACTAAATTGTTGCCGGCTCTGCCTGATCGACTGGCTTTGGCGACACAGCAGCAACTGGTTAAACTGGGCATTGATCTCAAATTAGGTAGGCGTGTTATCGAGGTCACTAAAGAAGGCATTCGCACTCATGACGGGGAATTGATAGCAGCCGACTTAAAAGTATGGGCAGCGGGTATAAAAGCCCCGGAATGGATGCAAGCCTTAGATGGATTGGAAACCAACCGTCTAAATCAGTTAGTCGTTGATGACACTTTAAAAACCAGCGACGACGACATTTTTGCCATGGGCGATTGTGCTGCCTGTTTGTGGACGGGACATGAAGCGAATGTTCCACCTAGAGCCCAAGCTGCCCACCAACAAGCAACTGCCGTGTGCAAATCGATTGTCAATCGCCTAAAAGGCGGTAAATTGGTCAAGTTCGTTTATTATGACTACGGTTCATTGGTATCCATGGGTAAATATTCCACCGTCGGTAATCTGATGGGTAATTTAATGGGTACAGTGAGTATCGGCGGTTTTATTGCCAAAATGGTTTATTTATCGCTGTACAAAATGCATCAAGTGGCTATTCATGGTTATTTTAGAACTGCGATGTTAACGCTTTCTAATCTCTTCAGGCGTAGTGTTTACCAAAAAATTAAAATGCACTAGCCCTTTTTTAATATCACTAAAAACAACAACATGTTTGAAATTGAATACGAGTTTCGCGAAGAAGATTTAATTCATTTTAATGAAGTACAATTCATGAGGAATGAGGAAATCCAACACAACATAAAAAAGAACCGTTGGGTTGTGCCCGGCATTATGGCCTTGATTGGTTCCTTTTATTATTTCTACTACGGCGATAAAACATCCGCTGCTTACATTCTAGTGGTTGCTGTTCTCTGGGCCATTTTATCGCCCAAAATTATCATGCTAGATTTGCGCAGACAGATCTTGAAGAATTACACCTATAAAGAAAAGAACAATATGTTTGGTACCTACACCTTAACTATTGACCCAGCTAACCCAAAATACTTGTTGGAAAAATCACCCAGTGGCAAAAACAAAATGGCCTGGGATGAGTTGGTTAGAGTGGAATATGGCAAGCGTTATGTTTATATCTACATTAGCTTAAACACAGCGCTGGTTATACCGGTTGATGCGGTTAAAAAAGGCAATCTGGAACAGTTTGCAGAACAAGCGGAAAAAATGATTGAGCGAGCGGCGGCGTGAGTAAAATCGGGTGTCTATTGCTAACCATTCAATTCTGTTGCACAACAAATAAATGCTGAACTTTAAAAATATTGCCCTGCGCCGCGGGGTAAGAGTGCTGTTCGATCAGGCTTCTTTTACTATCCATAAAGGCCAGAAGGTCGGATTTACTGGGGCTAATGGCGCAGGTAAATCCAGCTTGTTTGCTATGGTCAGGGGCGAATTACATCCTGATGAAGGCGATTTTTCCATGCCGCCGGGCTTAGAAATCGCCCATGTTGCTCAAGAAACACCCGCTGCCAGTTGCTCGGCCATTGATTATGTCATAGATGGCGATCAAGAATTAAGACGTCTGCAACAACAATTGGCCGCAGCTGAACACGCCGAAGACGGCTTAAAGCAAGCCGAATTGCATGCCACATTGGACACCATCGGCGGTTATACTGCACAAGCCAGAGCTTCTCGGTTAATGAACGGTTTGGGCTTCCGCCCAGAGCAGGAGCAAAACAGTGTCAGCTCTTTCTCGGGCGGTTGGCGAATGCGGCTTAATCTTGCTCAAGCCCTAATGTGCCGGTCCGACGTATTGTTATTGGATGAGCCGACCAATCATTTAGATCTGGATGCAGTAATCTGGTTGCAAGACTGGCTATGTAAATATCCTGGCACATTGATGTTGATCTCTCATGATCGGGATTTTCTCGATACTATCACCGATCACATCGTGCATATCGAACAAAATAAAGCTGAAATTTACACCGGTAATTATTCCGCATTTGAACGGATGCGCGCCGAAAAGCTGGCGCAGCAACAAGCCGCTTACCAAAAGCAGCAGCGTGAAATTGCCCACATTCAAAGCTTTGTAGACCGATTTAAAGCCCAGGCCACCAAGGCCAGACAAGCGCAAAGCCGTATTAAAGCCTTGGAACGCATGGAATTAATTGCCATGGCGCATGTCGATTCGCCGTTTGACTTCAGCTTTCCAACACCGCAGAAAATGCCCAATCCTTTATTGGGTCTGGAAAAGTGTGATATTGGCTATAACGCCACCACCGTACTTAAACAGGCGAGTTTGTCTATATCACCCGGTGATCGTATCGGTCTATTGGGGCCGAATGGGGCCGGAAAATCCAGTTTAATTAAAGTGCTAGCCGGCGAAATGCAACCTTTAACCGGCAATCGGAGTACCGCAGAAGCCTTAAAAATTGGTTATTTTGCTCAGCATCAGCTTGAACAACTTCGGCTCGATGAAAGCCCGTTGTGGCATTTGCAACAACTGGATAAGCAAGCCACAGAAAAAGACTTGCGAAACTTCTTGGGTGGTTTTGATTTTCGCGGCGATAAAGTGCTGGAAGCGGTTAAACCGTTTTCTGGTGGCGAAAAAGCCCGTCTGGTATTAGCCATCTTGGTATATCAAAATCCTAATTTACTATTGCTTGATGAGCCGACCAACCATCTGGATTTAGAAATGCGCCACGCATTAAGCGTTGCGTTACAGGATTTTCAAGGCGCTATGATAGTGGTATCGCACGATCGACATTTGCTTCGCTCTGTTACCGATCAGTTATTACTGGTAGCCGATGGCAAAGTGCAAACTTTTGATGGTGATCTTGAAGACTATCGGCAATGGCTGGCAGATCAGAAGAAAACTGACGATAAAAATGCTAGCGACGAAGTGACTACCGCTACAGTATCGAAGAAAGACCAAAGAAAACTGGAGGCAGAACGCAGACAGCGACACAAACCTTTGTTTGATGCTCTCAAAAAAGCCGAAACAGCTGTTGAAAAATATCACCAGGAACAACGCCAATTGGAACAACAATTAGCCAATCCTGACATTTACGCGGAATCTGCAAAAAGCCAATTGAAAATTTTAATGGATCGCAAAGTTACAGTCGATAAAGCACTCGCCGAAGCTGAAACCGCCTGGATGGAAGCAGAGGAAGCACTGGAACTGGCTCAGTAATCCTGGAAAACACAATTGAGCCTAAGATTAAAACCGATTCACAAGATTGCATGATTTTTTCACAACATTCAGTTGGAATACCAGCTGTAATATGACTTTTACAATGTTTATGGATGTGAATCTGTGGCTAACTGAGGTTTTTGTCGATATTGGGAGTAATCTATGTTTGACATCATTACACTGATTTTTAATATTTGTTTGTTCAAAAAAGCGCCACAGGATTTACCGTATTCTGTGCTGTTATTAAAGCTGCTGATTTTGATTGATCTGCTCATTAGCTTTTTAATGTTTAGCATCGAGGTGGGATTTTTTAAAGCTTTTTTACAAGCGCTGGTTGGTGTGTTTCTGGTACTGGCAAGTGCTTGGTTAACAGTAACCATCGCCAAAAAACCGCAACGTTTTTGCCAAGCGGCCAGCGCATTAGTGGGTGCAGATGCGCTGATCAGTTTTTTTGCATTGCCGGGTATGGCGACGATGATGACCGGATACAGCTCGGATTTGGCATTTTGGGTAATGACTGCCCTAATGATTTGGCATTGGTTAGTAACTGGGCATATTATTCGTCATGTTCTGGAGCAAACCTTAGCATTTGGTCTAGGTTTGGGGGTTTTGTACATATTGACTACTTATCAGGTAATGGCTTTATTATTTCCTGAATTAAGCGGCGCTAATTAGGAGCATGATCATGAGTAATTATAAACACATTTTATTAGCAGCAGACTTCTCAAAGCACGGCGCAGCCGTTGCAGACAGAGCCAAAGACTTGGCGGTTAAATTTCAGGCAAAGCTGAGCATCGTTCATATCGTTGAAAACGTTATGATTGCTGACATGAGTTTTGAGCCATCAATTGCTTACGATTTTGACTTAACTGCGGAACTAATGGCCTCAGCTAAAAAGAGCTTAGACCAACAGGCCGAGCAACTGAATATCCCCGAAAGCAATAGATGGGTAGAAATAGGGAGCCCTAAAATGGAGATTGTAAGAGTTGCCGAAGAAAACCAGGCCGACTTAATTGTGCTGGGCTCGCATGGCCGGCATGGCTTGGCATTATTATTAGGATCAACCGCAAACGGGGTGCTACACCACGCTAAATGTGATGTGTTGGCAGTTCGTTTGCAAGATGATTAGACACAAAAATAGAATCAAAAAGTGTCTTTAGTTATTACTTGAGGATAAGCGAACTATGTTAGGCGAAATTGAAAAATACGATCCTGAAAAACAAACCGGGAGCATCCGTAGCGGTAAGGAATTGTTCCATTTTACTATTGATAATTGGCTAGCCGACGTCCCACCGGAACAAGGTGATGAAGTCAAATTTGATATTCGAGTCACTAAAGCAATCAATGTCAATTTGTTAGGTGCGGTTTTAAATAATTCGGAACCTGCTGTTAAATCCAAATATCTGGCAGCAATACTAGCTCTATTTTTGGGCTGGGCAGGAGTACACCGTCTTTACTTAGGTTTTTATTCTCTAGCAGCCATACAAATCGCTGTTACCACAGCCTTAATAGGGGCCGGGCTGATGGGCTTTGCCTTTCTATGGGGATTTATTGAATCGATTCTGCTATTCGGAGGACATCTGGATAAAGATGCGAAAGGTCGTCCTTTAAAATAACCCTGCGAAAAACCAACGCTCATAAAAAAGGCCTTGCTGCTAACAGCAAGGCCTTTTTTGTGCTCCGGATACCCGTTAGTTCCCGCGAACATTCGCAGCGGTTAAGCCCTTAGGTCCAGATTCAATGTCAAAATCAACGATTTGGCCTGGAGACAGTGTTTTAAATCCTTCGCCTTGAATAACTGAGTGATGCACAAATACATCTTCAGTGCCTTCGGAGGGCTCAATAAAACCAAAACCTTTTGTGTTGTTAAACCACTTTACAGTGCCTGTTGCCATTTTAAAACTCCTTAAATAAAACTTACAATTAATACAGAACTACAACATTGCTAACCGGATTATTGACAAAAACCCCGGCGAGTTGAATATCTAAACTCTGTCGGGGACGAATTGTACTGTTATTTTTGGCAGGACGCCATTGCTGTTAGAAAATTAACTAGACATAAACCGAATAAACATCAATATAATAGCAATTACAGATCAAGTAGAGATATTACAGAACACTGTGTTACTCAAAAATTTTATACAATCCGTCCAGAACCAATGAATTTGGGCTAACGATACCAAGCACTTTACAATTTTCAATAACAGGCGCTCGCACCAGATCGTAATCGGCAAAAAGTCGTGAGCAGTAACGAATATCCATATCAGGATGTACGGATATGACTGGTTTGTTCATAATTTCGTACACATTAACGCGATCCGGCGCCCGATCTTTCGCTAAAACGTGGCGAGCAATATCACCGCAATTAATCATGCCGTATTCATCGTTTTCATGTCGTTTGTTGACCAGTAATACCGCTGTTTTCAGTTGTTTCATTTTCTTTAGCGCGTCTGCCACCGTAGCAACGCCGTCAATCGTGCCAAAATCAGTTTTCATTACATCTCTAACACGGATGACAGGGTGATTATTATTCATATTTTATCCTCAAGTTCCTGGGTTAATTGTTCAACTTGATGCATAACCCCAATGGCATCTTCGACATCTACTTGAAAAGCAATGCCGGTACCGGGTTTGCTGTCGAACTGGGCGACGTTGGCGATTTTTTCTAATATGTGTCGACTCAGATGCTCTTCGACTAAAAACAACAACACATCACGTTGCGTTTCCAGGGCTAAGCCAAAAAATGTTTTCGATTGTTTCATGCCTTCGCCGCGGGCATTATTAATCACCGTAGCGCCTTTTGCGCCGTTTTCGCGTGCTGTGCTCAAAACCAAATCAGATTTATCTTCTTCGACAAAAGCAACAATCAATTTAAAATGCATGGTCTTTCTCAGTTATTAATGGGTAAAAAGATCCGTAAAGTAGGTCATGGATTAGTATTTTTTGCTATACCATTGGGCAAGCTGTGCGTAACCTAAAACAGCAATGATGGGAAATAAGCTGGCGAAAGCAATTAGACCAAACCCATCCAAAACCGGGTTACGGCCAGGTATGGCTTGAGCCAGACCTAAACCCAATGCGGTAACAAGTGGCACGGTCACCATTGATGTGGTTATCCCACCTGAGTCATAAGCCAAGCCAATGATCATTTTAGGCGCAAACACGGTTTGTATGAGCACCACAACGTAACCTGTAACAATAAAATAATAAATCTGCGTCCCCGTTACTATTTTAAAGGTTCCTAAGCCTAAGCCAAAACCAACACCGATGGCAACAGCAATACGCAACCCCCATGGACGGATGGCACCACCCGAAATATGCTCGGCTTTAAGGGCGACAGCCAGCAAAGCAGGTTCGGCTAACGCCGTAGCAAATCCGATACTAGCCGCAAAAACATAGACCCAAAAATAAGTTTTCCAAGAGATATTCTGTGTTAGCGAGTTAGGATCAATTCCCAAAAATTCAGGCGTGGTCAACTGAGATGCCATTAAGTTCCCAAGTGGAAACAGAGCCATATCCAGACCTTCTAAAAAAAACACAATGCCAAGCAGAACATACAGAAATCCAATTAGTGTTTTTTTAAGGTGAGGTAAGGGCCGTCGAATCACTAGTAACTGAAAACCAATGATGACAGAGGCGATAGGCAAAATATCGCCACAAGTTTCCAGTAGTTTTAGTGCAAAATTTATTGCCCAGACAATCATATGAGCATCCCGTAAGCCATGACAAAAATCATCGGCATCAGTGATGCAAAAACAATTAAACCGAAGCCATCCGTCATCGGGTTACGACCCTTGATCGCCGTCGCCAATCCCACACCAAGAGCTGTTACTAAGGGCACGGTAATGGTCGAGGTTGCAATGCCGCCTGAATCGTATGCGATGCCTATGATCTCTTGAGGTGCAAATGGAGTCAAAATAGTTATGCAAGCATATGCACATATAACAGGGTAGTAAACAGGCCAGCCACGAATTATTCTTAATACACCGATCATAATGGCAATACCAACAGACATAGCCACGGTTAAACGCAATCCTAAAGCGTAATTGTTCCTAGCTGATTCCGTTTGATTAATGATACGGCCAACACTGGCTATATCGGCAGCCTTTTCGGACACCGCTATTAACGCCGGTTCGGCAACTGCCGCACCAAAGCCTAAACAAAATGCAAAAGCCAACAGCCAAAACAAGCTGCCTTTGCGAGCAAAAGCATATGCCATAGACTCGCCAATCGGAAATAAACTTTGTTCAAGTCCCTGAATAAAAAGAGTAAGACCGAGTACGACAAACAGTGCGCCAACAATTAGACTGGCAACGTCAGGCACGGGTTGCCGTATTACCAGAATCTGAAAAATCAATACCACCGCCAGAATAGGCAGCAGACCCAAAAAACTGGCGAATAATTGTTTGATAAACGGATTGTTTAACATGGGCTTTCAATGTCTTTTAATATGACCTGATTGTATAGCATTAATAACCAATGAATCCATCTTGTTTCACCCTTCGGCCAGCAATTTCTTATAACACTTGGGCCATGCCATGCACCAGCAGCAATACCACATAGGGGAAAGCTACCGTTGGTCTCGCTGCATTGGCCGCATATTCAAGCAATAATCCTGTTAAACCCTTGCGCCCGGCTAACCATTCCGAATGTAATTGACAAGCGGAGGCGTGGAGTTGTCCATTTTGCCTAAGAAAACTTTCTATGCGGATAATTCGTTCGCCCAGCCGTGACTGATACGTTCGAAAAATACTTTCCTGTACCCAGAGGATTATTATGATCACTGCCGTGATGGCAGCATTTATTGTTAAGACTTGTGATCCAAAATACAGAGCTATTGCGCTAAGCTTAATGAGCAACGTATTTTTCTCGTACTGCTCATAGTGGTTTTGTATCGTAATCCATTCTTGGCTGAACATAGAAAGCTCTGGTGTTGGCATAATTAGATTCCATTGGTTGATTGAATTGACCTTAGACGTTAATGATAAAGACAACAAAGCAAACATAGTACAATTAAACTTTGAAAAGCCCGTTGCGACTATCCAATACAAACTACACAAAGAGTCTGCAATTGATAGATTTTTCTGATGCGTGCCATAGACACTTCAATGCCCTGTCTGCTCACCGTGTATAACCTCTAGTTTATTTAGAAATAGACCAAGTCGCTATCACCCGTTTATTTTCTCACCTATACAAAGTTGACTCAGAGATTACGAGTTTGTTATACGTCAAATCCAGATTTTGCACAGAAGATAACATAAAAAAATCCCGTTTCATCGGTGTTATATCACCGTGTGCGGATGAAAGTGAAGTGTTAGAGCATCTGCGTCAACTGTATACTGAACACCCTAACGCCACTCATATTGCGTTTGCTTATCGAATTAAGACAGACCGCGGCGTTATCTACCGTTTTCATGATGCGGGGGAACCAACCGGCACGGCGGGCAAACCCATATTCCTTCATCTGGAAGGTAAACAACTGATCAATTTGCTAGTTGCGGTCATCCGCTACTTTGGTGGCGTTAAACTGGGCGCTGGCGGCTTGACTCGCGCCTACGGTAACGCCGCGAAACAAGTGATCGAGGCGGCAGAACTCCATCCCTATATTGAATTGGCCGTTATTAATTTAACGCTAGACTACAAACAAATGCAGGCACTGGAATATCTTTTGAAAAAAATCGACGGCAACATTATCAAACAGTATTTTGCAGAGCAAATACATCTGGATATTCAATTGCCTGCCGACCAAATAACCGTGTTAAAAGCCTCATTTCCTGCCGTCTCTCTGTAAAACTTGAAGATTTGCTAGGCTTAAAACTTAATCTCAATTAACTACATTGCGCACAGTAGATATTTTTTCAATCACTTGGCCGGTATTTGCATCAATCACCAAATGCCATCCACCGGAAATACCTTTGGAAACCATCACCTGATAACCCAGCGTTGGCAGTTGTTTGTCGGTAACTGGTACGATAACTAACTGGCTCTCGCAACCGGTGCAACTTGAAATACCCACATTTTCTACAGCAATTTTTTGGATAGCTGCTTTGTCTAATCGCGCATCGACGTTCATGCCCTGCGGCGTTGGGATATAGCTTCCTTGCAATGACGTGACTTGATTTGTCCGATTCAAATGCACCACAATTTCAGCTCGCAGTACGGGTATATTTTCATAAATTTGCTCGAAACGCACATGCGCCATACCAAGATCATCCCGATCAACTTTTTTTAAAACTAACTCACGTTGAGGGTCGGCAAGCTGCAGGGTTTTCGCAATCAATTGTAGAAACGCTAAGGCCACATCCGCATGGCGGTTCTCAGTTTGCATTTTTATAAAATCCGGATCTGTTGCCAACTGTGCCGAAAGATCGTTACCTTGCATAAACCGAACAGTGCCTCGCTCTGGATCGACTTGCACTTTAGCATTTTGCACCGTATTCACCATTACAGGCTGATTGGAATTAACTTGTGTTGCTGACGAACAGGCTGAAAACATGGCCGTCATTAGCAATAATTGCAACATCTGATTCTGGCGCATAGACACTAACCCCTTTAGTAAATTTCTCGCAGTCTACAAGCTCTATAAAGATCCGAACACCGCTCTGACGGATCTGGCGCTGTGAACAGTAACACTACAGCTTAAACCTTTACTGCTATCGCAGCCATCCCATCCGGAAAGCTGCCACCCTCTGGCAGGTTTAGCACGTAACCGAACCTTAGTCACTTTGGATTTCGAATAAGTCTTAAGGCACTTTTTACCGCAGTTGATGCCACCACCGGTAATTTTGCCATCGCCTTCTTTATTGACCGTCAGGCTTTTGGATGAGTAAACCAATCCCATGGTAGCCTGTGTTTGTGGAAATCGAACGCTAACCGTGCAATTTTGACCGCCACCGCTATCGCAACCACTGGGATCAGCATCCATCATCAATCCGGTTTTAGGATCGATGGAGAGGGTTACTATGCTACCACCTGGAAATAGCGCGCTACATGCGCCAGATTGCACGGGTTTTCGCTTGGATCCTTTAAGGGTTAATTTACAGTTTATACCTGCCGGATTGCT
Source organism: Methylococcales bacterium (assembly GCA_965247565.1). Taxonomy (GTDB): domain Bacteria; phylum Pseudomonadota; class Gammaproteobacteria; order Methylococcales; family Methylomonadaceae; genus CBDFHF01. The sequence goes on from CBDFHF010000003.1 coordinate 1,432,458, forward strand.
GGTGATGGTACCTGACTTTTTAGACCGTTTCGAATTGATGACTGACAAAGTCCAATTCTCATTACTTGTAAACCAGGCTTCAACATTTTTGGCACCATTCATAGTGACAGAGCAACTGCTACCGCCAATTCGGTCGCAACCTACCCAATGATCAAAGTTCCATCCCGCGATGGGATCAGCAATCATAGTAACTGCAGTATTTTGTGGGAAACGCGCAGTACAAATTTGGTTATCACACACCGCACCAGACGGGCTGATCGAAACCTTGCCGTACGTGGCATCTACCCTGAGATCAACCGAGTTGGCGCCAACAAAAGTTCCTCGACGGTAAAATACACCAAAATCTGCGTCCTCTAGTGAAAACTCAGTACTGCCAGCCGGGGTAATGTGGTCACTAGCAAGTTTCTGAACATAGAGTGAAGAACCCGAGTTCATACTGCTATCCGGGCGAGAATATAAAATTGTGCTATCGTCGCCATTAAAACCAGGCACTGCATAACCGCTGTCAATTTGCCCAACTTTAACGGTATCGCCATTACTTAAATTAGCCGTATAGACTGTTGATACGTTGGTAGTCTGATCCTTGGCTTCAAAAGTCAGCAAATCACTGCGGGTATGACCGGCACTGGGAAAAGCAACATCTACGCCTCCAATCACATTCACCACGTTTAAAAAATGATCGGAACTTAAATCCAGCGCATAAATACTCCAGGAACTACTCTTTGTTCCATTGATGGTATATTCATTTAAAGCATCAAAAACCAAGTATCGGCTATCTGGTGTAAAGGATAAGGCATCAGCGTATTCGATCTCAACGGAAAAACCGTCTGTCGCTGGAGTCTTTAAAGTCAAATCGCGGGAGTTACTTGTATTGTTGAGGTCAAGGACAGTCACTTTGTTAGTTGAATTACCATTACCGTCTCTCATAACCAAGGCAGCAAGATCACCATTCGGAGCAATGGCAATACTTTTAATTTGCCCAGAGTATCCTAAACATGAGTCGCTACCCACATTATTAGTGGCAAAAACACAAACATCGTCACTCGCACTAACAAATAGCCCTACTTCCCCGTCACCAGTTACCGATGGGCGTTTATATGCTGCGGGCGTACTAGTTAATTCGGTACCAATTCCCGGATCACCTAACGCATTTTCACGTCGGTAAAGAAACCAGTTATCTCGGGACGGACTATAGTACAGAGATAAGATGGAATCTTCACCACTTACTGTAGGAATGGGCGCCGGGGTTGGCGTGGAGCCACCATCAGTAATTTCAACGGCATCAAACGCCTGCGCAGTGCGTTGTGCCTGTAGCGATCCCGCGCCAAAAATTTCTTCTGCCGAAAGAATAGCGGCACGGCGTGCATCAACAAACTCAGAGTTTTTCAACAAATGCACCGTTAAGGCGCGGTAGAAAATTCGTTCAGCATCCTGGATACCAATACCACCATTCAAACCCTCAACCAGGAGGTAATAAGCGTGATTGATAATATTGCTATTGGTATGCACTCCGCCATTATCCTGGGTCGTCACCAAGAATTGGCTCATCTTTGATGGATCATCGAATAGCGATGGATCTTTCATGCTGCGAATTTGTCTGCTCATATCGGAACCGAGTAACCAGTCATTCACCCCACGACTGCGCGCTTCTACAGACTCTCCCAAAATATCAGAAAAGGCCTCGTTCAAGGCTCCCGATTGATTTTGGTAAACAAGATCCGCCGAATATTGAGTCACCGCATGACTAAGCTCATGCGCTACTACATCAAGAGAGGCCGCCCAGCGATCAGAATCGCCAAATACCATTAAGCTGCCATTCCAAAAAGCATTCTGGTAGTTTTTGCCATACCGAACAATAGCGGTAATAGTTGCGCCATTGTTATCGAAAGAGTTACGTTTATGACGTTCAAGATAATAATCGTAAGTTTCCGATAGATTAAAAGCTGCACTTACAGCATCCGGTACCCAGCCGGATGAGGCATCAGGGGAAGCCACCCGAAATATTTCAGGTTCAGGGGAGTTTTGAGGATCGGATGTTGGGGGCATATTTCGAGTATCCCCAACTTGGATGACGCCCTTACTCCCTGATAAAGGATTGACAGACGTATCAAACATCGCTTTGCTCGTGTCTACCATCCAATAACTTCCGTTTTCCTGCCAAACATTAAGAGGACGGTTATTACCAAGCAAGTCAGCACCAGAACCATTTACATTAGCATCTGTTACTTGATTGAATGCAGTTAGTGTTGCACCGTTAAGTGCGTCTATGACCACCAACCAATTCTCCGATGTCGAAACCGGCAATATCATCTTCCATGCCAGTCGCGGCTCTTGGTTTTTAGGCGCGTACATAATGAGTACAATTTCCTTTGCTTGCGTTTTTTCACTGCCGGGTACAGCTTTACGAGCATTGATCAGCGCATCTGATTTGTTCAGCACGGGATCGAGTGTACCTTTCTTAGGTGTCTTAATATGACCGCCATCGAAAGCATCTACATTCCCCTGCGCGTCAATATGCACCACAGCTTCCGCAGGCCAGACCGGCAAACCTTGATGCATTTGCTGATAGCGAAGATGTCGGCGTCCGAGCTCATCCTTATCATAACGATTGAACTGCATTTCCTCGGATGGTTTAGCTAATCCCAGCAAAGCTTTCTGATTATTCAAAAATCGTTGGGCAACTTTTTTATCCCGTTCTTGTGCGGAACCACTTTGTGCAATCCGTGCTTCTAAAACTCCGCCTTTTATCTGTTTGGGGATACCGCTTTCTTCTATGCCCTTAACTTGCAGCTTCTGACCAATACGGTGCTGCAAAACTTGCAATGCCTTGGCTTGTGCGTTTTTGGATGCGGTTAGAGCTGCATTTTTTTCATAGACTGCTCTTTGCTGTGTAACAACCTCACCTAAGCGATTCATGATAGCTTTAGCTTGGCTGTTCAGAACGGCCCGAACCGCTGTTTTGTTGGATGCTGCCGCTGATTGCTGATTGAGAGGATTAACGGTAATGACCGGATTACTGGCCGCCATTACCATCTCGCACAATGAAAGTAACGCCATAACCGCTATAAAACGGATAAAAATGACCCGAAACAAGTTTGAAAGAAGAAAATTATTCATTACAACCCTCTCTATATGGTTAGCTTCTGCTAGCGCACAAAAGCAAAACATCTCAATCACAATAAAATGGCCAAAAGTTAGGCTCCAAATTTGGGTGATATAAACAACTGATGACACTAACCGTCAACCGCCGAACCAACTTTTTCAGCGAAAAACGATTTAATTACCAAAGAGGGGGCTTGCGTCATTGTAAGCAGATCAACGGATACATGACAAGTCTCTTCAACATCTAAGTCAGCTTGAAAATAATTGTTAATCTCCCCTTAATAATGATTGTTTTATAGTGAAAAATTCGCAATTATTAACGTTTATTTAAAAAGACCCTCGGCATGACTTACGCTAAACCGTTTATTCCACTTTTTTTTCTAACATTTACTCTAATGTTGGGCGGCTGTCAGTCGTTTTCTAATTTATTCTCAGATCAACCAGAAGCCGTTGTTGTTCCCAAACCTGTCGCCACTGGGCCGGTTGCCAATCATGAATTTGAGTTAGCAAACGAACAAAGCCTAATTGGCGCACTCGCCACGGTGAAAACAGCTGAAAATGATACCCTGTCTGATTTTGCCCGGCATTTTGGTTTGGGTTTTAACGATCTTAGCATCGCTAATCCGGGCATTTCTCCCTGGGTTCCCAAACCAGACAGTCGTTTGGTTTTGCCAATGCAATACATAATTCCTGATGTGCCGCGTAATGGGATTGTATTGAACTTAGCCACCATGCGAATGTTCTTTTATCCGAAGAAGTCAAACAAAGTATTCACATATCCAGTGGGTATAGGACGTGAAGGCTGGAACACTCCGTTGGGACTGACCAAAATTGCTGTAAAAACGGCTAATCCAAGCTGGCACGTGCCGCCATCCATTCATCAGGAACATGAACAGAAAGGTGAAAAGCTGCCCGGCGTGGTACTTTCCGGTCCTGATAACCCCCTGGGTCTATATGCAATGCGTCTGGCTATTCCTAAATACCTAATTCACGGCACCAATAAACCTTATGGAATTGGTATGCAGGTTAGCCATGGCTGCATCCAGATGTACCCAGAAAATATTGAAGTGCTGTTTAAAAAAACAGCGGTCGGCATGCCGGTTAGAATTGTGCATCAACCTTATTTAACGGCTTGGCATGACGGAATGCTTTATCTTGAAGCACATGAACCGCTGGCAAAATGGGCACAAGCTATGCCTAAATTAAGGAAACAGGCTCTCAAGCAACTTCGGGACATCAGCCAGAAAAAAGGCGTGTCAGTGGATTGGCCCAGAGTTGAGCGTATTTTTAATCGTGCTGACGGCATACCTACTCCGGTGCTGACCCAAAGCCCGGATATAAGTGAAGTTATCAATACTGCCAAACAGCTTGATCGTCCTCAACAACTCTACAAGCAACCGATTGTTAGCGAAATTGGAGATGGGGACTGGTCAATTTTAGTCTCCAGTTTTACTGACGCGCTGGAAGCCCAACAACTAGTCGCTATGTTAAACCACCAAGGACCGATGATACCTGCGCGTAAAGTCAAAAAAGGCGAGTCGTATCAGGTGATAGCGGGCCCATTTAAAAATAAAAATGAAGTTAAAGCCGTAGCCAAAAGACTTCGTATGGACTTTGAAATGACTGTGACCCCATTGAAACCAAGTACATTGGTTAAAAAGTAATCAGAATTCGAAAGGTTTCAATTCGCCTGACAAGTGAACAGCATTAATATTTAATGCATCGACATCTATTTCTATGTAGCGACGACGACGATCACCCCTGCGGTGGTCGGGTAATTCTTCATTTAGCTGATGGCGACTTATTCTGGGATCGTTTTGCCAGTTTCTAATGTGGTATTCGGTAACCAGAATATTTCGGCCATTGATGCGTTTCCGGTTTAGCTGTTTGACTACACGCTCAGCGACGGAATCAGGCATTACCCTGACTAAACCATGATATTTGATGGTATTTAACAATGTGTCTTTTTGCGCTTTAATAGAGATGGTTTCAATCACCCCATTTCTACTTAGCCATCCGCCATTAAGCGCCGGGGTTATGAATGCTTCTATTTCTGCATCGCTGGTGTCAGCAGGAATGTTTTTAATAATTATAATCACACTTACCCCCTTTATTATCTGCCATCTAACTACATATTAGATAACTCCGTTGTCGATAACCGGCAACACCCAATATTCAATACCGGCACCAGCAAACTGCTGTCTTGTGTGCTCCAATAATACAGCTAACTCCGCTTCTGGAACATAAATTTGAAAACGAATCTTCTTTTGCCGACCAGTTACTTGCTCTCCTACTGATAAGCCTTGATTGAGATTATCATGGGCACTAACCGGGAAGCTACTAAAACCACGTGTTGATTCCAACAGCAACAAGCGATCCACAACCATACTTTCAATACGCGGGGGGACGTTAAAAGTCACTAAATATTCTTTTACGCTCACTGTACAATCTCCGTTTTCGCTAACCCAAATAACCTAAATAAAATCGGTAACAAAAATAACGTCAGAATTGTCGATGAGACTAAACCACCGATCACCACAATGGCTAAAGGCCGTTGAATTTCAGAACCCGGACCGCTGGCAAACAGTAACGGAATCAAACCAAATGCGGCAATGCTGGCTGTCATTAGAACCGGACGCAAGCGCCTAGCAGAGCCAATAGTAACAACTTTAGTTAATTCCATCCCCGTTGCAAGTAGCTGATTAAAATAACTAACCATTACCACACCATTGAGTACCGCTATACCTAATAAGGCGATAAAACCCACCGATGCCGGCACCGATAAGTACTCACCGGATAACCATAGCGCAAAAACGCCGCCTATCATAGCCAACGGTATGTTGGAAAGCACCAGCACCGCTTGCCGAACTGAGCCAAAAGTTGAAAACAGAATTAAAAAAATCAGCCCCAACGCGACAGGTATTACCAAAGACAAGGTTGCAGCGGCACGTTGTTGATTTTCGAATTGTCCACCAAACTCAACCGTGTAACCTATCGGCAGTTTTACTTGTTCTGCGACCGCTTGCCGTGCTTCGTCAACAAATCCAACTAAATCCCGGTCTTGAACATTGCTGCGCACCACAACAAAACGCTGGCCTTTTTCCCGACCTATCGATACCACACCTTCAACCTTTGCTAATTTGGCGACAGCCGTCACCGCTATATGTCCACCATTTGGTAAGGCAATTTGAAGACTATCAAAATCAGCTGTATTGCTATTGCCGCGTAAAATTAACGGTGTGCGTTTAATACCCTCTTGAACTATACCCAAATTTAACCCTTCAATCTGTGCTCTAAGTAACGTTTCGACGGCATCGCTGGTTAACCCCAAGCGACCGGCAGCAGAATGATCAATTGTCAGCTGTAAAAACTGCATTCCGTCATTTTGCTTGGCAAATACATCGCTGGAACCTGAGATGTGTTGTAACACATTGGCAATTGCATTGGCCTTTTCATTAAGAACGCCCAATTCAGGTCCAAATAATTTTACCGCTACATCGCCACGGGTCCCGGTCAGCATTTCAGATACTCGCATTTCAATGGGTTGGGTAAATCCGAACGCAATGCCAGGTGTTTCTGACATCACTTTGCGGATATCCTCAATTAATGCCTCTTTGGAATCCATACGCCATTGATCTTTAGGCTTTAATATCAAAAAGGTATCGGTTTCATTTAAGCCCATGGGATCCAAGCCCAACTCATCTGAACCAACTCGTGATACCACAGTAGCAATTTCTGGTACGTTTTTAAGCAAGTTTTTTTGCACTTGCCCGTCCAAAGCAACGGATTGTTCCAGAGTAATGGAAGGAAGTTTTTCCAACTGAACGATCATGTCACCTTCATCCAAGGTCGGCATAAAAGTGCTGCCGATTTGGCTGAATACCAATACCGTTAATACCAATAACGCGCCCGCGCCGACAAAGACTTTCCTGCTGTTGTCCAAACACCATAATAAAGCCGGTTGATAAATTTTTTGCAATTGCCTGGGCAACCAGGGTTCTTCATGAGAAACGTCTTTCAAGAGATAGGAAGCTATGACCGGAATCACGCTTAGCGACAAGATCAATGAACCGCTTAAAGCAAACACAATAGTTAGTGCCACTGGCGTAAATAATTTACCTTCCAAACCCTGTAAAGTTAACAAGGGTAAAAATACGATGATAATAATTAAGATACCGGAAGTAACCGAGCCGGACACTTCTCGGGTCGCTCGATAAATCACATGCAAACGTGGCAAACGTTTAGCAGTTTCAGTATGCGCCATATGCGTAATCAGATTCTCCACTACCACTACTGCTGCATCCACCAACATACCAATCGCTATCGCCAAACCGCCTAAACTCATCAGGTTTGCAGACATGCCCATGCTATTCATTAAAATAAAGGTAAACAGTGCGGCCATTGGCAGAGCCAGCGCTACTGTTAATGCGGCGCGCAAATTGCCCAAAAATAAAATGAGCAGTACAACCACTAACACGATGGCTTCCAATAATGCATGCAACACAGTATCGACGGCCTTATCGACCAGATTACCACGGTTATAAAAGACTTTGCAGGCAACACCTTCAGGAAAACTTTTGCTGATTTCTGCCAATTTCTGCTCAATGCCGGCGATGGTTTGTCTGGCATTAGCGCCACGCAAACTCAACACTAAGCCAGTTACCGCTTCACCTTCGCCATTTTTACTAACCGCGCCATAACGAGTTAATGCACCAATATTGACATCAGCCACATCACCAGCGGTAATGGGAATGTCATTGTGAGTGGTCACCACAATCGCTCTAACATCCGCCAAGGTTTTAATTCGGCCTTCGGCACGCACAATCAACGCTTCTTCGCCGTCCGTCATACGTCCGGCACCATCGTTGCGGTTATTGCTCTGGATGGCTTGCATCAGCTGATCAGTGCCAATGTTTCTAGCGGTCATACGGGTGTTATTAGGCAGTACTTCAAAGCTTCTGACCAAACCACCCAGTGAGTTGACGTCAGCAACTCCGGATACCGTGCGCAAAGCCGGTCTAATCACCCAATCCAGCAAATCCCGACGTTCCATCAAACTGAGGTTTCCGCCCTCTACGGAAAACATATACATTTCCCCCAAAGGAGTGGTCATGGGTGCAATACCTCCTTCTACACCCGCAGGTAAATTGCCCCACATTGTGTTTAATCGTTCAGCAATTTGTTGCCGTGCCCAATAAATATCAGTACCTTCAGCAAAATCGACAGTGATGTCAGTGAGCGCATATTTGGCAATCGAGCGCAGCATGGTTTGGTGTGGAATGCCCAGTAATTCGACTTCAATCGGCGCCGTAATCCTGGCCTCAACCTCTTCTGGTGTCATCCCGGGCGCTTTAACAATAATTTTAACTTGAGTAGGCGAAACCTCGGGGAAAGCATCGATGGGTATATTTTTAAATGACGAATAACCACCACCAATCAGCAGCAATACCGCTAACAAAATTAACACCCGCTGGCTTAACGCAAAGCGAATCATGTTAGCCATTATTCTTCACTCCCCAACCCGAGCCAGTTAGCTTTAAGTGCCACAGCGCCTTTGACAGCAATGTGCTCATCGCCAGCTAGCGCACCACTACTAATTATCGACTCTTCGCCTTCCTTGCCGACTATATTGACTGCATCAATTCGAAAACCAGTAGGTGTCTGAATAAAAATATAAGACTGACCGTCCTGCTGCGCGATGGCAGTGTTGGGTATTTTGTAAACTGTCTGAGCACTGGGTTGAATAATCTGGATGTTCACTTTTTGCCCGACCCGAAGTGGCGCCGGATGGCTTTTAATAATCGCTCTAACCAATACCGTCTGGTTTTCAGGATTGACACTTTGTCCGAGCAAATTAATTACCGCTTTGATCGGGCTGTTTTCAATTAAAACCTGATCACCCAATTTAATACTGGCCATGCGTTCTTGCGGAATAGCGATTTCCAGCCACAACTCATCCAGATTAGCGATGCGATACAGCGGCGCCATGCTATCGACTCGGGTTCCTGCAACCGCCATCCGCTCGATGACGACTCCAGTTTGCGGTGCACGAATCGCCAGATCGCTGTTTAAGCGCTGGGCATTATCCAACTGCTTAATAGCGCTGTCCGACATCCCGGCGATTTCCAATAATTGGCGGGCTTCATTCGCTTCTAGCATGGCCGCTTTAAATAGGTTCAAAGATTCCTGCTCACGCCGATTGGCAATAACGCCATCTTTGAACAATTTTTTATCCCGGTTGTAGGTGTCAGTAGCCAGACTTAAGGCACTGCCTGATTTAAGGTACTGGCCTTGCAACGCTAATAACGCCGGACTGTTGACTTGCGCTAAGACCGCACCTTTTTTAACGGAATCGCCAACGGCTACCGTCATTTTTGTGATTAAGCCGGGTTGAGAGGCACTAATAATATACTCATTGCCTGCCGGAATAGTGACGGTTGCGGGTGCATACAACAAGGGTACTTGGCTAACCGCCTCCAGTTTACCTAATGTCACGTCCAGGTTTTTAAAATGCTCGGCAGCGATGGCGATAGCCTTCTCGGTCGCATAAGCATTAGCAGATAGCAAATTTAACAACAACAGCGCTATTATGATATTCATGGCAGGACCCCCACTGCTTGGTTATAAAGCGCTTGATCACGCTGTAAAATGACTTGTCTTTCTTTGGCATTAAGAATGGTCTGCTGTGTTCTGGCCTGAATTTTAAGCAAATCCAGTAAATTGATTTCGCCCACCGAAAAACTCAATTCGGTCATGGCTAAACTTTGTTCGGCAACCTGTTTCAACTCATCGGCTATGGCTAGTTCGGCACGATTGACTTCCAGATTATGCTCAGCTTCGTGATGGGCTTGCTCTAAATCCCTAAAAAGTTGTTCTCGCTCTGCAATCAATTTATTCAATTCAACATTCACAGCGGCTATCTGCGGTGCTATGTGAGCACTACCGCCAAAGGGCACATTAACGCCAATGTTGAAACTTTCCGTATCATTACTACGTGAATCGTTGTTGCCGCGATCACTATTGACGCCAACTGCCAGACTACTTTGGCCGGAACCTACCAATTTTATCGCGTTCAATTCCACTTGCTTGCGGTCAATCTGGCTGTTAATGGCAACCAAAGCAGGATGGCTTTGTTGCAATTCGGTCAATGCAGCCAATTTTTCTTCAAAATTGGCTGGCACCTTGACGGTTTGAGTGATGTTGGCATAGCGTTTACGGGCATGCATTAATTCTGCTTCCGCCAGATTCAGCACCGATTGTTTTTGCAGTAATTCGGTTTTCGCCAACAAAATATCCGCCCGAGGCAAATCGCCTAATTCCACTCGACGCACCACCTTTGCTAACAATTGCTCAAACACGGCCTTGTCAGCTTTTGCTTGCTCAAAGCGTATTTTTTGCAAGGCCATGTCCCATAATGCACCTCTGACTAATCCAGCAACACGTAATTTGGTAGCCTGCGTTTGTAATGCCACGCTGGTTCCGGCTCGATCTGCCAAATCACCTTCAGCATCTCGCTGTCCTAGATTCCATAACGGCACCTGTACTGAACCGTCCAGATAATGCAAGGTACCACTGGTAGCTTCTTGAAACTGCAAACTGGCTTGGGCAGCGCCCGCTGTCCAGCTTTTACTGCGCTGGGCAATGGCAGCGGCTTCTTCTTCCAGCGCCTTAAGCCAGTGGACGTCTGGGTATTTTTCCAAGGTTAAATCAACGACTTTAGTTAAAGTCAACGTCTGATCAATTTCGATAGGATCTTCGTGGGCAACCATAGGTATTGATTCCGCCGAGATCTGAGCGCTTACCAACAATAAGAAAAACCAGCAACGGCTGCAAAAATTTAAAACAAACATAGATTGACTCAATACGGCGCAATGACCGCGTTATGTTTATAGTTGAAACTATTCGCCATAAACTGAGAAACAGTTTGGCTAACCGCAAGAGCTGAGACAACACAGCTCTGAAGAGACTAGATTGCTAGGGGTGGTGCACGCGGGGCTTGTAGGGAAAGATTTAAGCGGGTAAAAAACAGGGGGAAATGCGGAGAAAAATTAGCATCGAATGTTGATAGCGTGGATTTAACGATGCGTGGTTGCAGCGGCAAAGTAAAACAATCATTAGCATCATCCATGCTTGATGATTGGTTTTGCCGAAAGCCGGTGTCAACCATGATCAACATGCCATCATCACCGTAATTACTTACTGTCGGTCGAAAAACACTGAACTGACTGACCCCATAGCTTTCCAATCCCGGCACATGTAAACCGCTATTAGCAAAACTATGGTTCGTATGGGCATGCACTAACGGTGCAATGACTTGCAGTAACGTTAGAAAGATGAATAAAAATCGTCGGGGGATTGGTAACATGCGCTAATGCTATGCCAATAAAAAACAATTAACAACTTTTAACTTTGTGGTGACAAAGCGATTAATCATTCTGTGCTAAACAAAGAAATAACTCAGAGCTTTCTTTGTCTAACTGTTTTGGCAAAAAAGCGTTAGTGTTTAGGCGGTACATAACCCTCGGGCATTTCATTATTACCTTCAAACAAAAATTTGCTTCTTTCTTCCGCCAAGTAGGTGCGAGCCTTAGGGTCAAAACTCGCCAGCTTGCCTTCGTTGATCAGCATGGTTTGCTTAGCTAACCAATCTTTCCAAGCCTGCTTGGAGATTTTTTCATAAATTTCCTGTCCTTTAGGGCCCGGAAATGGCGGTGAGTCCAAGCCTTCGGCCTCTATACCCAATTTTGCGCAGTTAACTAATCTGGTCATACATGTCCTCATTTATTCGTTGCAGCAGCAGCTTAATGGGTGCTGCCAAGCCAATGGTGTTTATTTGTTCGGTCTTATACCAGAGCGCTTGATTTGCTTCCATCACAATATTAATAGGGTTTTCAATGTCAGTCAGCAAGGGTGTGTAATCCAAGTGATAATGGGAAAACGTATGACGCTGGCTTGGTAATACTTGCTGATTGTTGACGGAAATTTTCTGTGTTTCACACCAATCTTGTGCAAACTTAATACTGTCGAATTCCTGCAGACTCCACAACCCGCCCCAAATACCAGTTGGTGGTCTTTTTTTTAGAAAAATCCGTCCTTCTTGATCGCGCAATACTAAAAAAATAAGCTGTTTTACCGGTAGACTTTTAGCTGGTTTTGAACCGGGAAATACGGAGATGTTATTGTCTATTCTTGCCAAACAATCAGCGCTAAGCGGGCAAAGCGAACAACGTGGCTTGCTGCGCGTACAAACGGTTGCGCCTAAGTCCATCATAGCCTGAGTGTAATCAGCGACACGATCAACCGGGGTATAGTGGTTACTAATGCTCCACAGTAGTTTATTTACTCTACTCAAACCCGGCCAACCCGGTACTGCTTTAAATCGGCTTAACACGCGTTTTACATTCCCATCGAGAATCGGATGACTGTTTTGAAAGGCAATACTCAATATGGCGCCAGCGGTCGATTGGCCAATGCCTGGTAAAGCCATCAATTCTGTTAACGTCTCTGGAAAATAGCCTTTTGCGGCAATCAACTGAGCGGTTTTATGGAGATTTCTGGCTCTGGCGTAATAACCTAAACCCGACCAAAGCTGTAATACGTCATCAATGGGGGAGTTAGCTAAGTCATCCAACGTTGGGAATTTTACGATAAAGGCTTCGAAGTAAGGAATGACCGTGGCAACCTGGGTCTGTTGCAACATGGTTTCTGATAGCCACACCCGGTACGGTGTAATTTCATGCTGCCAGGGTAAGTCTTTGCGACCGTAAAGGTCAAACCAATTAAGAACTTTTTTTTGAAATGTCTGCGGCGTCATTTAAAAAAGCTTTTTGAAAAATTCATTTGCACCCGGGCCAATTTTCTTATCCAATTTATCCATAAGCTTATCAATTTTATCTTTATTATGTTCCAGTATATTATCAAGAACTTTGCCGGTATTTTTATCCTTGAGTAAGGCCGAAACATCAATTTGGTAGCTGGGCCTATCAAAGGTACCGGCTATATTGATAACAACTCCCGGCACTGGCTTACTCGCATCAGGAAATTTTGTATCAATTTTATAATCAATTTTTTCGGTATTTAGATCCGCACTGCCTTTGCCATCGATGCGCAATTTGGCCGCCGTGCCGACAAGGTCGTTATTTTGAATCAGCCCATTCGTGATCGTGGCGCTGCCGGTGAGTGCTGAAAATAAAGTTTGATCGTTTTTACTATCGCCCGGTGCCTCGCTACCGTTAAGCGCAGCCTTACCGTTGTCTATTATCTTTTGGAGATTGAAACCTTTAATCACTGAATCCTTGATGCTAAAACTTAACTGCCCTGTTAGCGAATGTCTTAGTTCCGCCGGTTTATTTCCTGAGGCTTTTAACCAAGTTTCAGCATCGATTAAACCAGTCATTTGCATGTCGCTTTGTATTGCTTTCAAAATGGGTTCGATTTGCGCGTGGTTGATTTTTTCATTAATTGCCATCGCTGGCTGCGTGTTATTTACGTCTAAATCCACGTTTCCGGAATATGCACCCTGATAAAACTGTTGCGCGGATTGCTTGGTTTTGACTAGGCCATCTCTGGCACTACAGTGCAATCGAATACCCTGCATTTTCAAATCATTGACTTTAAGAGTATTTAGTATCAGCTCCCCATCTGCATTTATTTTTCGTAAACTTTCAACCGGCAACAGAGACGCGGCTCCAGCCAGAGCTACAGCAGGACTGGCAATGGCTTTGGCAGCCGGCTTTGCATCACCAGATAAATAGCGGTCTGCATCAATGTTATCAATCGCCAAATTGAACATGATCGCCGGTTGGGAAAAATTCTTAACATGAATAGTGCCGGTGATGGTTGAATCATCTAGCTTACTATTCAGATTTTGCAGATCAACGGCATCGGCATTAGCCTGTAAGTTTGTTGTTAACGTCAACCTGCTCAGGGCGTTGCCATCCTGCATGTTAGGCAGTGCGATGCCGAATTGTTTGATAATTTTAGCCAGATTGAATGTAGCAACATGCACCGAACCTTGCAGGCTGGGTTTTTCTTTAATGTTGCTAATAACCAGCTGCGAATTTAGCTTGACTTCTCCTGAGTTAATTTGCAGGTCAGCAATGTGAATATCTTGCTTCGACAAATCAAGAGCAATATTTCTAGCCGCTAGCGTAATGGGCAGTTGCTTGTTAGGGATGTCCTCACCTGCAATTGTCACTTGCAGCGTTGGCTTGGTTAAATTAAACCGATTAACGTCTTGATTGGCGACCAAATCGGCGGTCAGTTTGACTGATTCAGTCGTCTTGGTTTGGTTATTTAAAGCAACAAACGACAAATCTACTGCTACCGGCTGGGTAACATTAAATTGTCCGGTGTTGAGATGAATAGCGCTAAGACTAAAATGCTGATTTGCCTGTTGGTCGTGCCAATCTATATGAGCATTTTTTATACTAATGCCACCGACAGCCAATGCGGCTAGCGTAGCGTTGTTGGTGGACGTTTGTTTAATCGGGCTAGCACTGGTGTTAGATCCCGCCGTTTGAGGTTCGCCGAGATCGGCCCAATTTTTGATGCCTTGAGGATTTATGGCTAGATTTAAATTGAGGTCATCAACGACGACTTGACTTACTTCTAGCTGTTTTGTTAGCAGAGATAGCAATTTTATACTAACTTGGCTCTGCCCAATCGTAGCAAAAGGCTTGTCTTGAAAGCCTTGGGCATTACTTAGCGATATATTTCCGGTCGAAACGCCAAGCCAAGGAAAAACCGACAGCTTCAATTCGCCTTCAATCGTTAAATCCCTACCGATTTTATTCTTGACAGCTGATGTAATTTCCGGCTTGAAGTCATTTGGGTCTATCAATAATGCAGCCAAGCCGATAGCAACTAGCACCAGAACGACTAGGCCGGCAAAAATGAAGCAAGTAGTTTTTAGCGTTTTTCGCACAAGTCCTCTCCATAAAAAGATGTGAACGTGCTGTCTTAGGGTATGATAAACAGCTGATCATATACCGTTACAAGTATGATTCTAAGGGGATTGTCTGCTCTGACAGTTATTTCCCGAGATTATAATAATTACAAAGAGAGGTTGGAGATGTTACTTTTTGCTAAATTTGCAGCGATTTTAATTGTGATATGGTTTTTTTTGACCGCCCGGGCACAAGGCGAGCAACCTATAAAATGGGCTATTATCGGCTTGGTAGGTTACTGGTTAACGTGGTGGGCAATAAAATTGACGGCTGTTTCTGCGTTATCAGGTCTTGTTGCTAAAAACGCCACAGGAACTTTTTTGCTTGTCCAGATACCTGCCGTTTGCGCCATCGTTGCAGCCGTGCTAATCAGAAAAAAGCTACTTGCAGATATTCCCAAAGGCTGAATATCAATGCCGCTAGGATGAGCTGTGACTTGCACAGCACATCCTAGTCAGACTTATATCTCAGACAACACTAACTACAATTTATCCGCATTCTTATCTAAATACTCTGCAACGCCTGCTGGATTTGCATTCATACCCTTGTCGCCTTTATTCCAGCCGGCCGGGCAAACTTCGCCGTGTTCTTCGTGGAATTGCAGCGCATCGACCATGCGCAACAATTCGTCCATATTACGGCCCAACGGTAAATCGTTAACAACTTGGTGGCGCACAAGACCGCTGCGATCAATCAGGAAAGTACCGCGGAAAGCCACACCGCCAGCAGTCTCAACGTCGTAATCTTTACAGATGGAATGGGTCAAATCCGCTGCCATAGTGTATCTAACGGGACCAATACCGCCTTTATTAACCGGTGTGTTACGCCAGGCATTGTGAGTAAAATGAGAATCGATTGAGACCGCAATAACTTCCACATTACGGCTCTTGAAATCATCAATACGGTGATCTAAGGCGATTAACTCGCTAGGACAAACAAAAGTGAAATCTAATGGGTAGAAAAAAACCACCGCATGTTTTCCGTTTGTGGCTTGCGAAAAACTGAATGAATCGACAATTTGTCCATCACCAAGTACGGCAGGAACAGTAAAATCAGGGGCTTGTTTACCGACTAATACACTCATTGAAAATCTCCGAATAAAATTACAAAACAAAGGGTTATAACACAAAAACAGACCACAGAAGCGTGGATCGGTTCAATTCTACACCAATGTAGTAGGTAATAGTTCACATTATTGACAATTTAAACTTGCAATTAACTGAACTTCGACGATAATTTGTAATCAATAGCTTACAATAAATCAACTATACAGCTATAAATTACAACAATATAACAACACAAATAGATATAAATAATCTAGTGTTATCAATATTTGGTTAATTCGATTTACGGAAACAACTCATGGTAAAACATAAACATATTACAGAACCTGATGCCTTCGGATTCCAAGTGCGCATTGTCAGGCGCGGCAAAGAAAGCAGCCGGTATTTTTCTCATAAACTATGGGGTAACAAAGGCAAATCGCTAAAAGCCGCAATAACGTGGCGAGATCAAATGCTAGTTGTTTTGAAAGGCAGCAAAACTCGTTTTTTAAAACCCCCCAAAAACAAGACAACGACGGGGATTACCGGGGTTTCCAGAACTATTAAGTATGATCACCGTAAGGATAAAAGCTACCTTTGTTACACAGTTTTCTGGGTGTGTAACGGTAAATCCAGGAACAAAACCTTTCAGGTCGGTAATGTAGCAAAAGTTACCGCTGATGACGAGTTACATGCGTTCCGTAATGCCCGCTTATTCAGGAACTGCTACGAGTGTGCGATCGATAATGACTTGCCCTTTGATGACCGAAAATTTGATGGATGGAAAAAAACTCGACTTTACGAAGAGGAAAATTTGGGCGCAGTCTAAAACACACTCATTTGCAGCGGTGGTTAGCAACTAACCATCTTGCCAGAATACATTACAAAAATCTTTACCAATTCCAGGTTCTCAGCGATGTGATAGTGAAATTGCTTCGCTGAGAACTGCCAAAAAATCATTTGCTCAACTCTTAAGTTTAAAATTGACAATAAACTTTACTCCACTTCGTTCAGTGGCGCCGCCCATCACTATCGAACGGTTGTATTTCAACTGACTAAGATCTCTCAATGCTGCTAAATCAGATACCGGCAATGCCTATAAAAGCCAAACAGGTAAGTATCCGAGCTTAAATGTGTTACTAAAGTACTAACGATTTTTCCAAATAACAAGTTTTTGTGTAGCCGTGAGTGCCAATAACTGAAGCGGTTAATAAACACAACCTAGTTACATCACACCGAATATAGTTTTAAACTTGCAATCCCCCCGAAATAAATAATTGCCGGGAAGTTTCGTGTTTCGTTAGGACGCTAATATAATTAACATAAATTCCTTTACTGCTTTGAGCATAAGAATTTATTTTTGACTCAATTACCTTTGTCCCCATTCTAAATTCTCTATGGTTAATGCTTAATCGATCTGCCCAACTATTGACGATATCGGTATGTTTGGCATTGCAGGCGATGCCGGTGTTAGCCGCTTCGTGGCAAGATAATGAGCCACCTCCCACTAGCCTTCAAACAAGTGCAATCAATACAGATCAGAGCAATATCGAAAATACCAGTTCAGCACCCGTACAAAACACAACGGCTGACAACTTAAATGACCACAGACATTCGCCCAATGAACAACCAAGCCTCTCCGTTGTTTTTACTGATGCCGAAATAGCCTGGTTAAAAGCGCATCCAGTCATTCGCGTAGGCGTAAACCGAAGTTTTGCACCGTATGGCTGGGTGGATGCCCGGGGTAATTATGTCGGTCTAAGCGCAGATTATATGGCGCATATTGAACAACGCTTAGGCGTTAAACTCGACGTAATCGATGACCAACCTTGGGCCGAAATTCTAAAAATGGCCCAACAAGGCAAGCTGGATATGTTAGCCAATGCCAATAAAACACCTGCCCGGGAAAAATATCTATTTTTTACCGAACCCTACATTGACACCCCGATCGCTATTGTAGACAACGGCAGTGTTGGTTTTGTGAGCTCCTTAAAACAGTTGGATGGCAAACGAATTGCTGTCGAACGGGGCTATTTTATGCAGGAACTGCTAACCAAAAATCATCCCAGTATGCAACTGGAAGTAGCTAATACGGTTAAAGATGCTCTTTTCATGGTTAACAAAGCTAAAGCTGATGTCTATATTGGCGATGCGGCTTCCGTAATGTATGTCATCAAACAAGAAAACTTACACCTAGGTATTGCCGGTGAAACTCCATATCGAAGCTGGCAAGCCATAGCCATCAGTAAAACACATCCAGAGCTGGCCAGCCTCATTGTAAAAGCTTTAGCAGACATTCCCCAAATTGAAAAAGAAAACCTTAAAGCCCACTGGCTAAGCCTCACCGTTGATCAAGGTATCAAAATAAAGCTAGAGTCCATTATCCAATATGGCATTGCAGGCTTATTGTTGCTGGTAATCAGTACCCTTTGGAATTTGCTTTTACAGCGCGAAATGCATCAGCGCAAAACTACGGAGCTCGAGTTGCGCAGAAAACAGGAAGAATTGAAAGTCAATCAAGAGCAATTAGATTTCGCCCTAAAAGGTGCTAACGATGGTTTATGGGATTGGAACTTAAAAACTAACGATATATTTTACTCAATCCGCTGGAAAAACATGCTGGGTTATGCGGATCAAGATCTGTCCAACCGTTTGGAAACGTGGCTCGACTTAATCCATCCTGATGACAAGAACAGGATATTACAGCAAGTTGATAATTACCTTTCTGGCAATTCGCCGAAATTTGAAGTTGAATTCCGCATGCGTCACAGACAAGGACATTGGATTCATATTCTGTCTAGGGCAAGATTGGCCTTAGATAATAATGGTGAATTACTTTATCCCAAGAGACTGATAGGCACTCATGTTGACATCACCGAACGCATAGTAGCAGAAGAAGAGCTACGAAAAGCGGCCAGCGTATTTGCGCATACGCAGGAAGGAATTGTCATTACCGACATACACGCCAATATCATTGACACTAATCAAGCATTTAGCAAAATAACTGGTTATTCAAAAGAGGAAGTGTTGGGCAGAAATCCCAGATTTCTTAAGTCTGGACATCATGATGATGAATTTTATAGCTCAATATGGAAGACCATTAAAAGACAAGGCTTTTGGGCTGGCGAAATATGGAACCGCAAAAAAACTGGCGACGCCTATGTTGAGTGGTTAACGATTTCTGCGGTAACAGATGATAACAGCGAGATTACCCATTATATCGGCAACTTTACTGACATTACTGCCCTAAAAGAGCACGAGCAACAATTGGAACGTATAGCCCACTACGATCCGCTTACAGGTATACCCAATCGGGTTTTACTGGCCGACCGCATGCAGTTGGCGGTAGCCCAAACTAAGCGGGAAGAATGCATGATGGTCGTAGGCTATCTGGATCTGGACGGTTTTAAACCGGTTAATGACCGCTGGGGACATGAAGCCGGAGATCGATTACTCGTTGAAATCACTAACCGCATCAAAGATACCTTGCGCGAGGGCGATACTATTGCACGGCTAGGTGGCGATGAATTTGTATTTTTGTTGTTGAACCTAAATAAATTTGAAGAGTGTGAAATCATCATCCACCGCTTGCTAGAAGTCATTAGCGCCCCCATTGAAATACAAAGTCAAATGGTCACTGTTTCAGCCAGTATCGGTATCAGCATTTTTCCCGATGATAATACCGTTCCCGATACTCTATTACGCCATGCCGATCAAGCAATGTATCAAGCCAAACAAGACGGGAAGAACTGTTATCGGATTTATAATCATGCACTGGATGTTAAGCATCACTTGCGCCGTACCGCACTTAACCGTATAGAAAAAGGCTTGTTTAACAATGAATTCGAGCTTTTTTTTCAACCTAAGGTCGATATGCGCCACGGCGTGGTATTTGGTGCAGAAGCGCTGATCCGCTGGCAGCATCCTGAACGCCACCTAGTGTTGCCAGGTGAATTTATGCCGGCCATGGAAAACCAAGATCTGGCGACCAAGTTGGATTTGTGGGTAATCGACAGCGCGTTAAAACAAATGCAACAATGGCGCAAACAAGGCATGCAGCTACAAATTAGTGTCAACATCTCAGCAAAGTCACTACAAGCGGATGATTTTGTTAAGCAACTTAATATTGCCTTACTTCGTTATCCGTCAGTTAACCCAACAAACTTTGAACTTGAGATACTGGAAACAGAAGCGTTGAATGACATGAGTTTGACGTCACAAATTATCCAGGATTGCCAAAAACTAGGCGTTCAATTTGCGCTGGATGATTTTGGTACGGGCTATTCCTCATTAAGTTATCTTAAATATCTACCAGCGCAGACACTGAAAATTGACCGGTCTTTTGTTCGAGACATGCTGGACGACGAAGAAGATCTAGCGATTGTTAAAGGCGTCATCGGCTTGGCAGATTCATTTAAAAGAAAAGTAATTGCCGAGGGAGTAGAGACTATCGAACACGGCCGGATACTTTTAAACATGGGTTGTCACTACGCCCAAGGATATGGTATTGCTAAACCCATGCCTGCCCACGACATAATACTTTGGTTAGAAACTTGGCAAATGCCTACAGAATGGAAATGATCAATAGTTATGCGATATGCGGAAAAGATAAAACGCGCCGCTATTATTTCTGCATGATCTTTTAAGCAAGCATTTGATGCTTTAAACTCACCATCTATTAGTACGTAACCTGGTTGTGCTTTAGGGAACCTCTATAAATTCAAATTTAAGTCACCCCCTAGCAATTCTGCTAATTTTTTTCGACTTTATTTTAAAATCAGGGTGCATTCCGGCTATTTGAAGTAAAAACCGCATCAAATCCCCGTGTTTTGAGATTATTTCCCCGTTTTTATGCCACTGTGGGCGCACCTTTCCTGTACGGGTTCATCACATCTCGTTTAATCAACTGTATCAAACGCTTCATGTTGTACACTAAATTCATCGGTATTGCTAAATTATTATAGATACTGTATAAGTTTTGGCTATTCAAAGATGCGCTGGAGGGTGCTATGGAATGTCCAAAATGTGGTAAGCGGCCGAGCTGTAAAGACGGTTTGGCGAGCGGTCGGCAGCGCTATTTATGCAAAGATTGTAACCATCGATATACTGTCGCACAGCGTTCCGGCGCTGGGGATAAAGCAGTAAAGCGGCAAGCGTTGGAGCTTTACCTGGAAGGACTCGGATTCAGGTCTATTGGCCGTGTCCTAGGGTTCAGCAATGTCACGATTTTGAATTGGATCAGGTCGTTTGGCGAAAAGCTCGATGCCATAAAAAGCGACGGGGGCGTCCAAGTGGTGGAGCTGGACGAAATGCACAGTTACGTTGGCTCAAAAAAAACTATTGCTGGATATGGATTGCTGTTGATAGATATGGAAAAAGGTTCCTCGGCTGCGTACTGGGTTCCAGGGCGACTGTCACGGGAGAAAAGCTCTGGCAAGCCATAGCGGGCGAGGCGGTTGGGCAGGTGATGACGGATCACTGGCAACCTTACGAGGCCTTTGTCCCCAGGGGTCGGCACACGCAATCAAAGGCTGAAACCTATACTGTTGAAGGATATAACAGTTTATTCAGGCATTTCCTAGCCAGGCTGCGCCGCAAATCAAAATGCTACAGCAAATGCCAAAAAATGCTGGAATACTCTGTTAAGTTGTTTATGGCTAAATGGAATAACGAAATATCTATATTAGTTTAGCAATGCCAATTCATCAAACCAATTTTGACTTTGGCTCGTTGCAAACCGATGGTGCGAACTAAATGCCCACCCATTGCCGCCTGTGCACCAAACACATGTTCGACTCGGGCTCTGACTTTTGACTTCGTCCGGTTTGATAACTTTTGTTCTTCGGTTAAGGGTTTGCCTCGTGTGCCTTTTTCACAAACCTGGCTCTCAATATCGGCGTTAGCTAAGCGCTGCTCCTGGGCTTCTGAACGATAAGCACTGTCGGCATAAACCGCTCGTTTATTGCCCTCCACATCGATTGCCTGGTCGAGTAATTCATCGAATACCTGACTGTCGTGAACCGCCGCATGGGTGACTGAATAGCTTTGTATGAGCTTGTTTTCCTCATCCGCGTTGATGTGATTTTTATAGCCGTAATGCTTCTCATCGTTTTTCTTTGTCCAGCGCGCTTCGGTATCTTTCTGCCGACGCTTGGCCTGAACCTCCGGCTTATCCCATGCCTCAGGCACTTGCCCTTCTTTAATCTGGGCGTTTTCTTCACGGCTATTGCGTTGCTTGGGGACTTCGACAAAGGTGGCATCAATCATCTGCCCCGCTCGAGCCGCATAACCTTGCGCCGCCAGTTGTCCATGAAACCGGGCAAACAACTCCTCAACCAAGTTTAGATCCTTAAGCCGTTCGCGAAACCTCCACACGGTTTTCGAATCCGGCACTTTATCTTCTAATTGCAAACCCAGAAAACGCAGGAAGCTGAACCGATCCCGAATCTGATATTCGATGCCATCATCCGATAAATTGTGCAGCTGCTGGAGTACCAAAATCTTGAACATCAGCACCCCATCGAACGGCTTGGCGCCTGCCTGACTTTTTCTATCCTTTTCATGCAGGCGCTTAAGTTCAGGCCGAAACGCTTCCCAGTCTATCCGGGCTTTCAATCCTACCAAAGGGTCTCCCATTTTGGTTAGTTGCGCGGCTCTTTCTTCTACGTCGAATAATCCAGGTTGACGGGGTTTCATGGGGTGGTTCTCTATCAGTGGGCTCACTGTTATTATCTCATTTCAGCGCCATTGCTTCCCGTCAAAAATCGCTGTGAGGTGGGGTATTTTTAGAGATCCCCTTTACTTTTAGTATAGTTATTTGCAAGCAGTTGGCAGCAATAGAATTGATAAATTCATACAAAACATTTAGCTTAATGGACTATTAAGCTAAACGCGGTTAACTTTATGCCCGTCCGATTCAACTAATCCACCTACTTTTCAAAGGATTACTCAGGAATTTCCCAAAAAACTAACCGACATGATTTATAAAGAAGATTTTGTATTGCTTGCCAATCAACTGATTGATGCGGGTCGATTTATCGACAACAAAGGTTGGGTACCTGCTACTAGCGGTAACTTTTCGGCAAGATTACCGGATGGCAACATAGCCATCACCGTCTCTGGCAAGCACAAAGGCCATTTACAATTAGATGACATCATGCTGATTGATGCAAATGCCAATCCACTGGACGGTAAAAAACCTTCTGCGGAAACTCTTTTACACACGTCGCTATATAAACGTTTCCCGGATATTAATTCCATACTACACCCCCATTCGATGAATGCTACCCTGGTTTCAAGGCTATTTCACAATTTCATCGTACTGGAAAACTATGAGTTACTAAAGGCCTTAGCTGGAATTAATACGCACCAATGCCGAGTTGAGATACCTATTTTTGATAACGATCAAAACATTCCCCGTCTCGCAACCCTTATCGAGCGTTATTTTGACCAACACGACGCTATTTATGCCTATATCCTCGCTGGTCACGGTCTATACTCATGGGGGGCCTCAGTCATGGAAGCCTTGCGTCATCTAGAAGCTTTGGATTTTTTATTTGTTTGTGAACTGCGTCTGCATGGAGTCAAACATCAATGAGCGCTGTAACTGTATACCCCGATAACGACCCGCAGCAGGGCCAATGTTTTACTGATTTTGAGTCCATAAAAAGTCAACTTTCAGGCATTGGCGTTCAATTTGAGCGCTGGACAGCACTGACTGAGCTCACTGCCAATGCTGATCAAACTGAGATTTTAGCCGCTTATAGCGACTCTATCTCGCGATTAAAAGCAGAATATGGATTTCAATCGGTCGATGTTATTAGCTTGTCTCACGATCACCCGGAAAAAGCAGCTTTTCGACAAAAATTCTTGTCCGAACATATTCACGAAGATTTTGAAGTGCGTTTTTTTATTGCTGGACAAGGTTTGTTCTATTTGCATGTTGGCGATAAAGTGTTCGCTGTTCTATGCGAACAAGGCGATTTAATCAGCGTACCGGCCAACACCACACATTGGTTTGATATGGGCGAAAAACCGAATTTTAAATGTATACGCCTGTTTACCACTCCGGAAGGCTGGGTAGCAAAATTTACAAACTCTACTATTGCTGAATCTTTCCCAACACTTGACCAATATGTTGCCGAGCTATCATGATTAAAGCCATTGTTACCGATATTGAAGGCACTACTTCGTCAATTTCTTTTGTGAAGGACGTCCTATTTCCATATTCCCATGCCAAATTGCCCGACTATGTACGCAGCCATGCAAACGAACCCAAAGTAGCTACATTGCTCGATGAAGTCAGCAATGAAATAGGTAAAAAGCTAAATACTGATCAGGCGATTGGCCAATTATTAAACTGGATTGATGAGGATAAAAAAGTTACGGCATTAAAATCCTTACAAGGTCTGATATGGGAAGCAGGTTATAAACAGGGGGATTTTACAGGTCACATTTATCAGGACGCAGCTAAAACTTTAAAAATTTGGAAAGCTAAAGGACTGGACTTATACATTTACTCATCCGGTTCAGTTTACGCACAGAAACTGCTGTTTAAACATACTAACTATGGCGACCTTACCCCACTGTTTTCAGGCTATTTTGATACGCATATCGGTGGAAAACGGGATCCCGACTCTTACAGAAAAATTGCTGAACAACTAATTTGTCCGCCTAACCGATTATTGTTCTTATCGGATATTAAAGAGGAACTAGATGCTGCCAGAGAAGCAGGCTTTAATACCATCTGGGTTTGCAGAAACCATGGGTCGCCTGACACAGCAACTGCAGAACACCAACAAATCAACAGTTTTGAACAAATCAACTTAAAAAATTGCGCGCAGGTTGCAATTGATTAATTTTTTTTTGTGCCGACAAATATAGACCTGATCCATTTCTTAGAACTTTCATCCACAATTCAAAATTCATACGGAAGACCTCTGCATAACTGGCGGATTTCAACAAGGGACGGAAGCCTTCCCAATACATCAGCGTGTTTAGTTTCACGAGGACGTAGTCGGGCCGTAACCCTTGCACGATTTCAAGGTCAGCGAAACTCATCTGTTTCGTAGTCATGACGTGTTACCCCGGTGCAACAATGGCGTTGGCATGATTAGATAACCTGTTGTTTTAAGTTAAATTAGACCAATTTTAACGGGTACTTTTGTAATTTTTTCCAAGGGCTGGTTACTTTTTTTATCTAGTTAAACTTACGGTTGTGCAGAGGTCTTTGCCAAGGCCGAAGGCAGTGTATATTCCACCACAATCCAGCCACCCATTCGGATAGGATTACGCCAGTAGTGAATGTCGGCTTAAGGAATGAACGAATTGACGCAATCGACCCCAAACAGACAGTTGCTCTAGTTTTGCTAATGTCCGCAAATTGATAATAAGCCGATGTTGGATTTGCACAGGCAGGCTGGGTTGAATGATAATGCAATCCAGCCTCGAAGCTGATAAGTTTTGTAATTCAAAAAGCTTTTGGAATGCAAAGAAATTTTTTTATTTCAAAGCATCTGCTCGGTTTCTCGTTGTTCTACCCAGTCTACGGCACTACATTTATTTTTAATAATCTAAATAGAGTCCACTCATTAAGCATATCTAATTGATTTATAATGGATAAACGGATATTTTTGTTATAATAGTGCACGAAAATTGAGCCATCATCCCCAAAAAGTGTGCACTTATGATTCGAACTACCAGCTCAAAACAACTGACCATAGCCGAATTCGATTGGCCGTTTGATACGGCGCTGGATAAACACAATCGCTGGGTCAAATTAAGCGCCTGCATTCCCTGGGATGCGCTGGCGGAATTTTACTACCAAGGTTTTGCGGCGGATCGCGGTCGACCGATGAAAGAGGCCCGGTTGGTCATTGGCGCTGTGATCATCAAGCACAAGTTGTGTTTGTCGGATGTCGAAACCGTCCAGCAAATCCAGGAAAACCCGTACCTGCAGTTCTTTGTCGGACTGCCGGGTTACCAAACCACCGAGCCATTTGCCGCGTCCCTGTTCGTTGAAATCCGCAAGCGCATGGGCGAAGCCGTGTTTGAAGGCTTCCACCGCGCCATTATCGCGGCCCACGAGGGCCAGAAGTCGGTCACCGCCCGAGCCACCGGCACCGCCCGCACCGTCCACCGCATCCCAAGCCAGCGTCGAGTCTGTGCTGGACTCCAGTCAGGCTCGCTCGTCAATCACTTCACCAGAGGCCACTGCGCCGCCCGCGGCTCCCGAGTCCAGCACCACAGCAACCGATACCCCGACTCATCAAGGCCAATTGATCGTAGACGCCACCGTGGTGGAACAAGCCATTCGCTTCCCCACTGACCTTAGCTTGCTCAATGAAGCCCGTGAATTCAGTGAAAAGATCATCGACGCCCTGTGCAAGGATCTGAACGTTAACCCCAAGCCGCGCACCTATCGCCGGAAAGCCCGCTCGGCCTATCTTGCTGTTGCCAAGCAAAAACGTCCGGTCGCAAAAGTCTTGCGTCGTGGCCTGAAACAGCAATTGCAGTATCTGCGCCGTAACCTCGGACACATTGAGCGGCTGTTGGCACCAATTCCGCACGGTTCGCCCCTGCCATTACCGCGCTGGCTGCTGTATCGCTACTGGGTGATTCAGCACCTGTACCAACAACAACGGCACATGCACCAAAGCCATACCCGCCGATGCGACCACCGCATCGTCAGCATCAGTCAGCCCTACGTGCGCCCGATCGTGCGCGGCAAGCTCAACAAAGCGGTCGAGTTCGGCGCCAAACTCAGCGTCAGCCTGACCGGCGACGGTCTGGCCCACGTCGACCAGTTGCGCTGGGAGGCCTTTCACGAAGGCCAGGACCTGGTGACTCAAGTCGACGCCTATCGGACGCGTTACGGCCATTACCCGGAAAAAGTGCTGGCAGATCCTCTCTACGGCACCCGCAGCAACCGCGACTACCTCAAGCAACGCGGCATCCACTTTGCCGGCAAGCCGCTGGGGCGGCCGAAACAAAACACCGAGGACAACCGAGCGCAGCTGAAACAAGCCAAGGCACAGCGCCGACAGGATTACCTGCGCCGTATCCCCATCGAAGGCAAATTCGGCCAGGGCAAGCGCAGCTATCAGCTCAACGACATCCGTGCCAAGCGGGCTAACACTGCCTTCGCCTGGATCAACAGCATCTTCCTGGTCATGAACCTGCTGATCCTGGAAAGGATCTTTTTTGCCATTAGAAAATACCGCCTTGCTGGCCTTATGAGGACAATTACCCAGGGTTGGCAACAACTGGCTTTATCGTTACGCGCTCAGTTCCACTTAGTCGGCCGGATTGTAAATTTCCATGGCTGATTTACTGAGCAAACTCTAAATAAAACATATGAGACCTTTGCACGGCACCACTACACCAAACCAATGTATTATGATAAAATAGACTTATCATTCAATGGCTTGTGTGTATTTTAATGTCTTTTTCTGATTTTTACGTTAATCACCGTACCCGCAAAAGTAACTTTCTTAACCAAATCGATCACCTGATTGACTGGAAGGCAATTGAAGCGGTTATACGCCAGCATTATGCACCCGCCTCGGATGTAACGGGACGTCCGGCGTATCCAGGTTTGCTTCTTTTCAAGATGCTCCTGGTCGGTATCTGGAACGGTGGCTTAAGTGATGAATCGGTTGAGGACATGGCTAACAGCAACCTGCATGTCATGCGCTTTTTGGACTTGTCTTTAGAAGAGGATGTCCCCGATCACTCTGTATTGTCCCGTTTCAGAACGCGACTGACTAAAGCGGGAGCGTGGGATGCTCTACTAGTTCAGATCAACCGTCAAATCGAAGGCTATAACGTCACCGTTACCACCGGTTACCATGTTGATGCCAGTATTACCCACAGCCCGCGCAAGCCAAAAACTCAGCCCACATACGAAGTGGTTAATGACCGCGAAGAACGCGATGACGAATCGGATGCCCAAGCTCACATGCAAGTGGTGGAAGTCAACCAGCCTGGCGTAGACACCGATGCGCGCTGGGTTAAAAAGGCGGGCAAGTCGGTGTTTGGGTACAAGCAACACACGCTAGTCGATGATAATGGTTTGGTGATTGCGGTCGAGACCACGCCAGCTAACCAGCACTTGTGCCCTTTGGGTATGATAGCAAACCGTTGGTTGATTTAATCGATAAAGCAAAGATTGCTGCGGGTTCCAGATTGCATGGAGACAAGGCTTACTGTAGCCGGAAACACAATCAGGCTTTTAAAGAGCGACGCCTCAAAAACGGCATCCAAGATAAGGCTGTAAAAAACAAGCCTCTCAGTAAGCGTCAAAAACAACGGAATAGCTTAATTACCCAACCAACCAACCAACCAACCAACCAACCAACCAACCAACCAACCAACCAACCAACCAACCAACCAACCAACCAACCAACCAACCAACCAACCAACCAACCAACCAACCAACCAACCAACCAACCAATGCGAGCGGTACCCTTAATGGCTTTTACTCATCGCATGCCTTCATCACCAGCGCCGACGGACAAATGACCGATTTGGGCACGCTCGGTGGAAACGACAGCCACGCAATTGGGATTAATGACTCTGGACAGGTGACGGGGTATTCTAGGAATGCTAATGCTGAGGACTACTTCGAACATGCTTTCATCACCAGCCCCAACGGGCAAATGACTGCTCTGCTCCCTGGTACAACATCCAGCAAAGGGCTCGGTATTAATGACGCCGGGCAGGTGACTGGCGGGGTTCTCGTCAATGGCGATTATCATCTCTTTATCACCAGCCCCGGTGGGCCAATGACCGATTTGGGTAAGCTTGATTCATCTGTTTTATCCAGTTCAAAATTCGGGATTAATGCTTCCGGCCAGGTGGTAGGCTCTACTAGTGGTCACGGTTTTGTCACGGATAATGGTGTTATTCAGGATCTCAATACCTTGTTGGTTGCCACTGCGACCGGCTGGGATATAGAGATAGCCTATGACATTAACGATGCAGGGCAGATTGCCGGTTGGGGTGTTCATAATGGCTTAACCAGAGCCTTTCTATTAACCCCGGTAGCCGTGCCGGTTCCTGCCGCAGTTTGGATGATGGGTTCTGGTTTACTCGGGCTATTAGGCGTTAACGCCCGCCGTCGGGCCAGCGTTTAAAAGCCTAATTGCGGGGTTATCACCTGATTTATAAGGTCTTCAAACCCCTGTTAAGTTAAGCGATGCTCAAAAGCCGTATTGAAGTTTACTTCGGACGGCTTTTTTTGTACGTTGCCCGAGTTATCTACCTGTATTAACCCATTTGCTTGCAATACTACTCCTGTCGTTAGTTCTACTTTGTCAAATTCGTCATACTCGCCGGGGGCGGGTATCCAACGCCAGGGAGAGTAAGCCTAAACTCATCCATGGCGCCTGGATTCCAGCAATCCCTGCCAGAATGACGAACTTGAGAGACAGTGATCATGTCATCTGACAAAGTAGCATTAGTCAGTTCAAAGTTACCGGAGTGAAACAATATCATTGATTTTTGTTGCTACTTTTGTGTTGTACTCACTATACAAAAACACGCATAATCGCCCGCTTTGTTAATCTAAGTAGCAATGTTATGGATTTTGAGGTGTTCAATACGGATGGTCATGCGCGGCTCGGCCGACTGACTTTTGCTCGCGGTGTGGTGGAAACACCTATTTTTATGCCGGTAGGTACTTACGGCGCGGTCAAGTCACTAACGCCTGAAGATTTGACTGGTATCGGTGCGCAAATTATTCTCGGTAACACCTTCCATCTAATGCTCAGACCCGGAACTGCTGTGGTGCAAACGCATGGTGATTTGCATGATTTTATGCGCTGGCAAAAACCAATTTTAACTGACTCCGGTGGTTTTCAGGTTTTCAGTTTAGGCGCATTGCGAAAGATTACCGAGCAAGGCGTGACGTTTAAATCGCCGATCAACGGTAGCAAAATTTTTATGGGGCCTGAAGAATCGATGCAAGTGCAGCGGGAGTTGGGTTCGGATATTGTGATGATATTTGACGAATGCACGCCGTATCCGGCAACCATTGATGCGGCTGCTGACTCCATGCGCTTATCGTTACGTTGGGCGGCACGCAGTAAAGCGGCGCATGCCGATAATCCGGCCGCATTATTTGGCATCGTGCAAGGCGGTATGTATGAACATTTGCGCCAGGAGTCCATCGACGGTTTAGTGGATATTGGTTTTGACGGCTATGCTATTGGGGGGTTATCGGTAGGTGAACCCAAAGAAGAAATGATGGCAACGCTGGATGCCGTGCATCGTAAAATGCCGACCAACAAACCACGCTATTTAATGGGGGTGGGAACTCCCGAAGATTTGGTAGAAGCGGTCAGGCGGGGCATCGACATGTTTGATTGTGTTATGCCGACCCGTAATGCCCGGAACGGACATCTGTTTACTCGTTTTGGTGTGGTAAAAATTAGAAATAGCCAGTATGAATTTGATACCAGGCCGTTGGACGAGTCTTGCGCTTGTTACACCTGTCAAAATTATTCGCGATCCTATCTAAGACATTTGGATAAATGCAAAGAAATGTTGGGCTCCAGGCTGAATACCATTCATAACCTCTATTATTATTTGAGCCTGATGCAGGGATTGCGTGATGCGATTGAAAGGCAAGAACTGGATTTTTTTGTCAAGCAATTTTATCAACAACGAGAAAAAGCCATTCCAACTGTGGCATAATGCCGAGCTATTTCTGAATTATAATAAAAACTGAGGATAATCATGAGTTTCTTTATTTCTGATGCGTTAGCGGAAGCGGCCCCAGCCGCACAACAACCCGGTATTGAGGGAATGTTGTTTCCGTTAGGCATTCTGGTGTTTTTTTATTTTTTGTTTTTACGTCCGCAGGCCAAACGCGCCAAGGAAAAAAAGCAAATGTTGACAGCCTTGGTTAAGGGTGCGGAAGTGGTTACGTCCGGTGGCATTTTGGGCAAAATAGCTGATGTCGATGATAATTTCGTTAAATTGGAAGTGAGTGACGACACTTTTATTCAAGTGCAACGGCACAATATTGAAACCATGATGCCCAAGGGAACTTACAAGGCAATTACTAAGAGAGCGAAAATTTCTTAAATTATCGTAACTTGTGTTATAGCGCATAGCTTGCCGGTAAGCGGCTGTTAAAGCAAAGACGCGGTTTAATCGTTGGAATTAAAAAATGCAAAACCATTATCCACTTTGGAAAAATCTGCTCATCATTGCTGTTTTTGTGATCGGGGTTCTTTATTCATTACCTAATTTGTATGGTGAAGATCCGTCTGTACAAGTATCTTCGTCAAGTACAACTGGGTTGACTGAGGGGCAGAGCAAGCAGGTTGCAGACGCCATTAAAACTGCGGGTTTTAATCCTAAGGCTTTTGAGTTTAATGACGGCCATATCCTGGCGCGCTTTACCAATACCGATGAGCAAATGAAAGTTGCTGATACATTGAGAGATCAATTGGGCAATACCTTTAATGTGGCGCTAAATTTGGCACCTACTACGCCAGCTTGGCTCAGGGCGCTGGGGGCTGATGCTATGTATTTAGGTCTGGACCTTCGTGGTGGTGTGCATTTCTTGTTGGAAGTTGATATGGATGCTGCTGTCAAACAAGCCGAAGAGCGCTACAACGAAGACGTACGCTTGGCATTAAGATCGGCAAAAATTCGTTATCAATCGGTTGCCAAAGATAGCGGATTTATTAAAGTTAAATTGAATTCGGCGGATGACAAAAACGCATTTTTAACGCTTCTGAATAAAGATTTCCGGGCTATGGAGGTTACGGAGCCCGAGGACCAGACGCAAGTTTGGCTAAAAGTCTCCGAGAAAGAAATATTTGAAATAAAAAAATTCGCTGTTGCCCAAAATATGACTACATTGCGTAATCGGGTCAATGAATTGGGTGTTGCTGAGCCGGTTATTCAGCAACAAGGCGAAAATCGTATCGTCGTTCAGTTGCCTGGCGTTCAAGACACAACGCGCGCTAAAGAAATTTTGGGTACCACTGCGACCTTGGAATACCGATTAGTTGATGTGGAACACAATGTTCAACAAGCTGTTGAAGGTCATGTGCCGGTGGGTAGTCGTTTGTATTATGAGAAAAGCGGTGCACCGATTCTGTTAGACCGTCGAGTTATTGTGACCGGTGACCAAATTGTTGACGCGTCTTCCGGTGTTGATCAGGACGGACGGCCTTCAGTCAATATTTCTTTAAATGGCATTGGCGCATCGAAAATGGGTAAATTAACCCAAGCCAATGTTGGTAAGCCAATGGCAGTCGTTTTTATTGAATATAAAGTCAATACTAAAGTTGTTGATGGCCAAAAGGTTCGTCATAAAGAGAAGGTTGAAAAAGTTATCAATGTGGCAACTATTCAAGGGGTATTCAGTAAGCGTTTTCAGACTACTGGTTTAGACGGTCCTCAAGAAGCGCGTAATCTGGCATTGTTGTTAAGAGCGGGTGCTTTGGCAGCCCCTGTAGATATTGTTGAAGAACGTACCGTTGGGCCAAGTTTGGGACAAGACAATATTGATAAAGGTATTTTGTCGTTTGTAGTCGGTTTTGCTCTGGTCGTATTATTTATGGCTCTCTATTACAAGCTTTTCGGCATGATAGCTAACGTTGCTTTGGCTTTTAACGTGGTCATTGTTGTCGCAGTTTTATCAATGTTGCAAGCTACCTTGACGTTACCTGGTATCGCCGGGATTATTCTGACCGTTGGTATGTCGGTGGATGCGAACGTGTTGATATTTGAAAGGGTAAGAGAAGAACTCAGAAACGGTAATACACCGCAGGCCAGTATTTTTATTGGTTATGACAAAGCCTTTGCGACCATTTTAGATTCACATGTCACTAACTTGGTTGTGGCTGTGGTTCTGTTCGCTTACGGCACAGGTTCGGTGAAAGGTTTTGCTGTTACGCTGATTATCGGTATTTTGTCTTCCATGTTTACTGCAATTACCGGTACTCGCATGATAATCAACTGGATATACGGTGATCGTCGGGTTGAGAAACTATCCATTTAACAGCGACGCTGAGTTAAAAACTTTTAGAAGATTAAAATATGAAGACAACAAATATAAATTTTATCGGTAACCGTAAGATATTTCTCACTATTTCGGCAATATTGACATTGATCTCTATCGTTTCATTGGCAGTGCGCGGTCTGCATATGGGTATCGATTTTACTGGTGGTACTTTAATTGAAGTCGGATATCAAAAGCCGGCCGACCTGAATATATTGCGAAGCACGTTGGATGCAGTCGGGTTTAATGATGCCACGGTGCAGAATTTTGGTACCTCAAAAGACGTGTTGATTCGTTTAAAGCCGCATGGCGATGAAAGCAGTGTGGAATTAAGCGCCAAAGTGCTTGAAGCGATCAACAAAAATACTGCCGAACCTGCTAGTATCCGTCGTGTGGAATTTGTTGGTCCGCAAGTCGGTGATGATTTGGCTGAAGATGGTTTTTTGGCTTTGCTTTATTCCACTATTTGCATTTTAGTTTACGTAGCTTGGCGCTTTGAATGGAAATTTTCTGCCGGTGCAATTATCGCCACTTTTCACGATGTTATTGTCACTTTAGGTGTTTTTTCTGTGTTTGGTTTGGATTTTGATCTAACGGTACTAGCAGCGATTTTGGCGTTGATTGGTTACTCTCTGAACGATACGATCGTAGTATACGATCGTATTCGGGAGAATTTTCGTGAGTTAAGAAAAGCTTCTACCGAAGAAATTATGAATATTTCTGTGAATGTGACCTTAAGTCGAACCATCATGACCTCGTTCACGGTTTTTTTAGTGTTATTGTCACTATTTTTCTTGGGTGGCGAAGTTATTCATAATTTTGCACTCGCGCTACTGTTTGGTGTGGTATTTGGTACCTATTCGTCGATTTTTATTGCCAGTCCGGTGGCGCTAATGTTGGGCATTAGTCCTGAAGATTTGATGATACCGGTGAAAGAAGGGAGCGATATCGATCTATTGCCATAGTGTGGCAGGAATTTTCGATATAGTGGCGCTAATCGCATATAATGACGCCGCTTAACAATTAATTATTTACTATTTGGAGTTTTAAACAATATGGCGATAGAACGTACTTTCTCAATCATCAAGCCTGATGCAGTAGCCAAAAATGTTATCGGTGAAATTTATAGCCGTTTTGAAAAAAACGACTTAAAAATCATTGCTGCAAAAATGTTGCATTTAACTAAAGCACAAGCGGAAGGTTTTTATGCTGAACACAGCGAACGCGGATTTTTCAACGATTTGGTTTCATTTATGATTTCAGGTCCTGTAATCATGCAGGTTTTAGAAGGTGAAAACGCCGTATTGAAACATCGGGAAATTATGGGTGCAACTAACCCTAAAGAAGCAGCTCCCGGCACTATACGTGCTGATTTTGCGAACAGCATTGACGAAAATGCGGTTCACGGTTCCGATGCTTTAGAAACTGCAAAAAGAGAAATCGCTTATTTTTTCTCAGCTGATGAACTCTGTGCAAGAACCCGCTAAAACTAAGCGCGTCAATTTGCTAGATTTGGACAGAAAAGGTTTGGCGACCTTTTTTGTCGACTTAGGCGAAAAGCCGTTTCGTGCTACGCAATTGATGAAATGGATTTATCAGGAAGGAGTCGAAGATTTCGAGTTGATGACCAATTTCAGTAAGTCCTTGCGCGCCTATTTGCAAGAAAATTGCTACATAGCAACACCGGAAATTGTTATCGAGCAGTGTGCTAGTGACGGTACTCGTAAGTGGGCGTTGCAAACTAGTTGTGGTAATCGGGTAGAAACTGTTTTTATCCCGGAAGAAGGGCGCGGTACGCTATGTGTTTCTTCACAAATTGGTTGTGCGTTGGCTTGTACCTTCTGCTCAACTGCGCAGCAGGGCTTTAACCGCAACCTAACAACAGCTGAAATTATTGGCCAGTTGTATGTGGCGCAACAGCGCTTAGGAGCCGAAAAACGCATTACTAACGTAGTCATGATGGGCATGGGTGAGCCTTTGCTGAATTTTGACAATGTCATTGCCGCCATGAATTTAATGATGGACGATTTTGCTTTTGGTTTATCCAAACGTAGAGTGACCGTCAGTACATCCGGGGTGGTACCGGCTATTTATCGATTAACTGAAGTTTGTGATGTCAGTTTGGCTGTGTCATTACATGCGGTGACGGATGAGCTGCGCGATGTTCTCGTGCCAATCAATAAAAAATATCCATTGAAAGAATTAATGGATGCGTGCCGGGAAAACGCAAAAATTGCACCGCGGCGGACCATAACTTTTGAGTATGTCATGTTAAGTGATATTAATGACTCCCTGCAGGATGCGCGTGGGTTAATCAAATTGCTAAAAACGGTTCCAGCAAAAATTAATTTGATCCCTTTTAATCCTTTTCCAAATTCAACGTACCTTTGCTCAAGCAACGATATCATTAACCGTTTTAAGACGGTTTTAAATGATGCTGGCATCGTCACCACCATCAGAAAAACTCGCGGCGAAGATATTGATGCAGCTTGCGGCCAGTTGGTGGGTCAGGTTGCGGATAAAAGTCGTAGGCATTTAAAAAAGCAAATAGTGGGTTCCGAACGTGCAGCCTAAAGTAGAGCGATTAACGATATTAGTGGCTGGCTTGTTATTAAGCGCCTGTAGCCTATTTGGGCAAGGCGGAGTTAAAAACGAAAATTCTGCTGATGTTTATTTGCAACTCGGGGTTCGCTATCTAAGCTTAAATAAGCTCGAAATAGCTAAAGAAAACCTGGAGTTAGCGCTAAAAAAAGATTCGGATAATGTGGAAGCGCATACAGCTTTGGCATTTTTGTATGAAAAAATCGGCAAGTACTCTGAAGCTGGTGATCATTATGAAACGGCTATGTCCTTATCCTCAACCGAGTCGGCGCCAACGAATTTGAGTGTGCGGAATAATTATGGACGATTTCTTTGCGACCACCAGCAATTCGACAGAGGCATGTCTTTGTTAGTTGAGGCCAGTTCTAATGGCCTCAATGATAAACCCTGGATGGCTTTAACTAATGCCGGACGTTGTCAGTTGGGTATGGGGCAGAAACAAAAAGCCGAGGCGTATTTTAGGGAAGCACTACAGGCGAATAATACTTACGCGCCAGCCTTATTCGAAATGCAGAAAATAAGTTACCAAAATGGAGATTTTTGGGCGGCGAAGGGTTTTTTGCAGCGCTACTTGAATTCAGCAGCCCATACGGCTGAAACGCTGTGGTTGGCTATTCAGACTGAACGTGGTTTGGGAAATGTAGAGATAGCAAAAGAATACCAGAAATTATTAATCGAAAAGTTTCCACTTTCAAATGAAGCCAAGCAGCTCGGGGCTGTCCCTGAGTAGTGGCTATAAGCCCCAACCTATGGTAAAAAATATTCAAGCAATTCGCGGGATGCACGATGTGCTTCCTGAACAAACGCCGCTGTGGCAATATGCTGAGCAACAGATTCGTTTGGTTCTCGGAAATTATGGGTACAGCGAAATACGCTTGCCGATTGTAGAAAAAACGGAATTATTTAAACGATCTATTGGTGAAGTTACCGATATTGTCGAAAAAGAGATGTACACTTTCGAAGATCGTAACGGCGATTCTTTAACCTTGAGACCTGAAGGCACCGCAGGTTGTTTAAGGGCTTGTTTGGAACATGGTCTATTGCACAATCAAGTCCATCGTTTATGGTACTACGGTCCCATGTATCGACATGAGCGTCCGCAGAAAGGCCGCTATCGTCAGTTTGTGCAGCTAGGTGTAGAAACATATGGTATGTCTGGGCCGGATATTGATGCCGAGTTGATCTTAATCATGGATCGCTTATGGAAACAACTGGGCATCCGCGAC
The DNA here is from genome assembly GCA_965247565.1 of Methylococcales bacterium. Taxonomy (GTDB): domain Bacteria; phylum Pseudomonadota; class Gammaproteobacteria; order Methylococcales; family Methylomonadaceae; genus CBDFHF01. Next base: position 1,469,401 of record CBDFHF010000003.1, read on the forward strand.
AAGGTGAAACTACAATTAAACTCCTTAGGTACTATTGCTGAACGAGCTATTTATCGCGTAAGTCTGGTTGAGTATTTCCAAAAACAGATGGCGCAATTAGATGAAGACAGTTTGCGCCGACTGACAACCAATCCGTTGCGTATATTGGATACCAAAAATCCAGCGATGGCTGAGCTTGTTGCTAATGCGCCAGAATTAATGAATCATTTGGGTGACGAAAGCTTAGCGCATTTCAAGGCTATTACCAGTACTCTGGAAAATTTGGGTATCAGCTACCAGATCAATCCTCGTTTGGTGCGTGGATTAGATTATTACAGCAACACGGTTTTTGAGTGGGTTACTGATGAATTAGGTGCTCAAGGTACTGTTTGTGCGGGCGGACGATACGACAGCCTAATCGAACAACTAGGTGGAAAGCCTAATTATGCGGTTGGTTTTGCTATGGGCATGGAGCGTTTGTTGTCACTAATGGAAACCCGATATAACTTACCTGTGACAACCCCTGTGAATGCTTATTTGATTCGGGTCGGTGCTTTAGCAGAAAGGGAAGGTGTTTTTTTTGCGGAAGCTCTTCGAGATCAGGTGCCGGGATTAAAGTTACAACTGGACTGTGCAGGTGGTAGTTTTAAAAGCCAATTTAAAAAAGCTGACAAAACTGGTGCCGAGTTTGCCATTATTCTTGGTGATGATGAAGTCAAGCAAGGTTTGGTGGGGGTTAAATCATTACGTCTACAGCAAGAACAGCAAAACATGTCACAGCAGCAATTAATTGAGTTTCTGCGTGAACAGTTGCAGCGAAGTATTTAAAAAGAGCATGATTTTTAATATTTAATTAAGAGAATAATTAAGTGGAAATTTACGAGACAGAAGAGCAACAACTGGAAGCTGTAAAACGATGGTGGAAAGACAATGGTCAAGCGACCATTGTAGGATTGGTTATTGGTATTGGCTTCATTTTGGGTTGGGATTATTGGCAAAATTATAAGAAAGGTAAGCTTGTCGAGGCTTCAGCTTTATACGAACAGCTACTAAAAGCTGATGAAGTTGGGAATAAAGAGTCGGCCGCAAAGCTGGCTGATCGTATTCAGGAGCAATACAAAGATTCTAAATATGCCTTGTACAGTGAATTATTTGAGGCAAATTTAAAAGTGCAGCAAAACGATTTACCCGCTGCCAAGCAAATATTGAAGGACTTGGCCGCTAAAGCGGATAAAGATTTGAGCAATATCGCCAAAATTCGCCTGGTGCGCTTAATGCTGGCTACCGGAGAGTATGAGCAAGGTTTGCAGTTGATTAACGAAGTTAGTACAAAGGCTCCAGCAAGTTTTGCCGGCAATTACGATGAACTGGTCGGTGATTTATATGTTGCTCTGGATCGTCGTGATGAAGCTAGAACGGCTTACGAAAGTGCTATCAGAAACAAGCATCAGTCGCCTTTGCTGCAATTTAAGCTGGATGACTTGACGGCACCTGAAAAGGTGGAAACTCAAAAATAATGCGCTTAGTTACGCGGGTATTTATTCTCTTTAGTTTAACTGGCTTGGTTCTGAGCGGTTGTGCTGCCGTCGATACATTAAAGGAATCGGTTTCCGGTATTTCTGACTATTTCTCAGGAGGTGAAGATAATGCGGATCCACCGAGTGCATTAGTAGAATACACGGCTGAGATTCAACTTGAGCAGCTTTGGAAAGAGCAACTGGGAGATGGGGCGGATGAGCAATCCCTAAAGTTGGTGCCCGTTGTAACCAATGGCAAAGTAATTGCCGCAGACCGCAATGGTTTAGTGGAGGCTCGTGATGCAAGTACCGGTGAGTTGCGCTGGGAGACAGATGCCGAAGTCAATTTTTCAGGTGGCCCTGGCCTTGGTAATGGCACTGTGATTCTAGGATCAAATAACGCCGAGGTTGTTGCATTAAATAGCGAAGACGGGCATCTGCTTTGGAAAACTACCGTGTCGAGCGAAGTGTTATCGGTTCCCGTTATTGCCAACAACATTGTAGTGGTGCGTACCACCGATGGTGGCATGTTCGCTCTCGATGAAAAATCAGGACGCAAACTCTGGAATTATGAAAATAGTATTCCCGCTTTGAGCGTGCGCGGATCTGGTTCCCCGGTCATTATCGATGATAATGTGATTGGTGGGCATGATAACGGTAAGTTAATGGCTTTGCGTTTATCAGACGGTAAATTTGTCTGGGAAACCAGTGTCGCTATTCCCAAAGGTCGCTCGGAGGTTGAGCGTTTGGTGGATTTAGATGTAGACCCGATAGCCGTTAGTGGCAATATTTATGTGGCTAGCTATCATGGTGGCGTGGCCGCGATTTCCGAAGTTAACGGTGAGGGATTATGGCGTAACGAGGATATTTCTTCTTACGCAGGAATGAGCAGTGATTCAAGCTATTTATATCTATCTGATTCCGAAAGTCATGTGTGGCAATTGGATCAACGTAATGGTTCATCGTTATGGAAGCAAAAAGATTTACATCAAAGAAAACTCACAGCACCTGCGGCTTATGAGAGCTATGTGGTAGTGGGTGATTTTGAAGGTTACGTGCATTGGCTTTCCAGTAGCGATGGTCGGCAGTTAGGCCGTATTCAAATTACAGATGGTCCAATAGATGCCAAGCCAGTAGTAGTAGATGATACCGTTTATGTTTACGCAAAAGACGGCACCTTAGCCGCTTTAAAGGCTCGATAAAACTTATGTTGCCTGTCATAGCCCTGGTTGGGCGCCCCAATGTTGGTAAGTCCACATTATTTAATTATTTAACCCGAAGTCGGGAAGCTTTGGTTGCCGATTTTCCAGGTTTAACCAGGGATCGGCAGTATGGTCGGGTAAAACATGGCGTACGTCCTTGCTTGGTTGTGGATACGGGTGGAATAGCTGATGATGCGGAGGGCATAGAAAGTTTTGCTCGCAAGCAAGTAGAAGTTGCTCTGGAAGAAGCTGATGTCATTTTTTTTATGGTGGATGCTCGAGAAGGGTTGAGCGCATCAGATAAAGTCATAGCCGATACCCTAAGGAAATTGGCAAAGCCGGTGATTTTAGTCACCAATAAGGTCGACGGCATTGACGCTAATATGGCTGCTTCAGATTTCTATTCGTTGGCTTTGGGAGAGCCGGCACAAATTGCCGCTTCGCATGGTCGGGGCGTACCGGAACTGCTGGAACGGGTGAATCAGTTATTGCCGTCAGTTCAGGATGACATTGGAGATGATGGTGGAAATGGTATCGGCATTGCAGTAGTTGGTAGGCCCAATGTAGGTAAATCCACTTTGGTGAATCGTTTGCTGGGCGAGGAAAGAGTTATCGTATTTGATGAGCCGGGCACTACGCGGGATAGTATCTATATTCCTTTTGAACGTAATGGTAAGCGCTTTATTTTGGTAGATACTGCGGGTATGCGTCGACGTTCAAAAGTATCTGAAACCATTGAAAAATTTAGCGTCATTAAATCATTACAAGCGATAGAAAAATCTCATGTGGTGATTTATCTGATCGATGCTAGTGAAGGTATTACTGACCAGGATGCTCACCTGCTCGGTTTGGTCTTGGAAGCCGGTAGGGCGCTAATAATTGGACTCAATAAGTGGGACGGATTGACCACGGAGCAAAAGGAAACCATTAAACGACAATTAGATGTAAAGCTGTCGTTCCTGGATTTTGCCGAAAAGCACCCAATTTCAGCTTTGCATGGCAGTGGTGTCGGCAAATTGTTTGATGTGGTACACAAATTGTACGATTCGGCAATGATCGATATGTCAACGCCGGTATTGACGCGAATTTTGAAAGAAGCAACAGATTCCCATCAACCACCTTTAATCAACAATCGACGTATTAAATTAAAGTACGCCCATCAAGGCGGACGGAATCCACCAATAGTAATTATCCATGGCGTACAAACCGATGCGTTACCTGTTTCCTATAAGCGCTATTTAACTAATTTCTATCGCGAGAAGCTGAATCTGTCAGGGACGCCGATAAGGCTGGAGTTTAAATCTCCAGTTAATCCGTTTGAGGGTCAAAAAAATAAATTGACGGACTGGCAGGTTAAAAAACGGCAGCGATTGCTGAGACACGCAAAAAATAAGCAAAAGTAACTCTAAATATTAAATTATGGCCACAATAACATTTCAGGGCAAACCACTACATACTTCAGGTGAATTGCCGCAAGTCGGCAGTCAATCCCCTAATTTTTCCCTAACGAACGGTCAATTGAAGGACGTAACTTTAGCTACCTACGCAGGTAAAAGAAAAGTTTTTAACATTATTCCCAGCTTGGATACACCAACTTGCGCTGCGTCAGCACGTAAATTTAACGAAAAAGCCTCAAGTTTGAAAAATACGGTTGTATTAGTTATTTCTGCTGACTTACCGTTTGCGCAGTGCCGTTTTTGTGCATCGGAAGGATTAACAGAGGTTGAACCGCTCTCGACTTTTCGCTCCAGTTTTGCTGAGGACTACGGCGTAAAATTGGTCGATTCAATATTGGCTGGATTAACCGCCAGGGCAGTGTTGGTTGTTGACGAATATGATAAAGTTGTACACGCGCAGCTGGTGAGTGAATTAGCGGATGAGCCAGATTATGAAAGCGCATTGTCGGCACTATGAGTTATAGGTAGTGACATTTTTGTTTGTTAAGCATAACCACTGAGTAATCAACCATCGAATTTAGCACTAAACTACGATAGATTTTTATGCGTATTATGAGCACATCAGATCATAGAGTCCGATGGTTCTAACCGCTCTATTCAAACCAACACAGGCTCAGATTAGAATCTGGAGAAGCAACGATTATGGCTACCGCACCAAAAAAAAAGCCCCTGGGGATTACTGAAGTCGTTCTGCGTGACGCTCACCAATCTATTCTCGCTACCCGGTTACGTATCGAAGATATGTTGCCCATTTGCGGTCAGCTTGATCAAATTGGTTACTGGTCCATGGAGTCCTGGGGCGGCGCTACCTTTGATGCTTGTATTCGCTATCTTGGTGAAGACCCCTGGGAAAGGCTACGCTCACTCAAAGCTGCCATGCCAAATACTCGCCAACAAATGCTATTACGTGGTCAAAATTTGCTTGGCTACCGACACTATGCAGATGATGTGGTCGATAAATTCGTAGAACGGTGTGCTATCAATGGTGTTGATGTATTTCGTATTTTCGATGCCATGAATGACATGCGTAATATACAGCATGCTGTCAAATCCGTACTCAATACTGATGCGCACGCCCAAGGTACCATTTCGTATACGACTAGCCCAGTGCACACTATTGATCTTTGGGTAGATCTAGGTAAGCAAATCGAAGACATGGGCGCTCATTCCATCTGCATAAAAGATATGGCCGGCTTGCTCAAACCTTATGATGCCTTTGAGCTAGTCAGTCGATTGAAAAAAAGTACTAACATCCCTATCCACATGCAATGCCATGCTACTACCGGCTTGAGCGTGCCGAGTATCATTAAAGCGGCGGAGGCAGGGATTGATAATGTTGATACCGCTATATCCTCGTTAAGCATGACTTATGGACATAGTCCCACCGAAACCATCGTGGCAAGTTTAGCGGGTACGCCGAGAGATACTGGATTAGACTTGGTCAAACTGGAAGAAATTGCCGCTTATTTTCGGGAAGTGCGAAAGAAATACGCCCAGTTTGAAGGAAGCCTCAAGGGCGTTGATGGGCGCATTTTGGTTAGTCAAGTGCCAGGCGGGATGCTCACCAATATGGAAAGTCAGCTAAAAGAACAAGGCGCAGCCGACAAATTCGATCAGGTCATGTTGGAAATTCCACGAGTTAGGGAAGATTTAGGTTACATTCCTCTTGTTACCCCTACTTCGCAAATCGTCGGTAGCCAGGCAGTTATAAACGTTATGACTGGCGAACGCTACAAGACAATTACTAAGGAAACCGCCGGTGTCTTAAAAGGTGAATATGGCTCCACGCCTGCCCCGGTCAATAAAGCCTTGCAAGATAAAGTCTTAGCCGGTGCCAAGGCTATCACTTGTCGCCCCGCTGATCTCATTGCACCGGAAATGGCTAAACTAATTACCGATGTTGAAGAAAAAGCACAAGCTGAAGGTGTCAAGCTTGCCACTAATATTGAGGAAGATGCGCTTATTAACGGCATGTTTGCTCAAGTTGGCTGGAAGTTTTTAGTCAATCGGGGTAATCCGGATGCTTTTGAACCATCGCCCAGTGGAGAGGTTAAGGCTAGCGAACCTAGTGATGGTATGAATGTCAGCACGACCCCAAAAAGTATAGAAACCTACAGCGTCAATGTTGATGGCAAGCATTATACCGTTGCAGTAGGTCCTGCTGGAGGTGAGCTGGTCATACAACCTAGCAGCTCCGTAGATGTTGTTTACAATACGCCAGCAGCAAGCAGTGGTGCCACCATCGAAGCACCTATGGCTGGCAATATTCTAAAAATTTTAGTGAATATCGGTAGCCCGGTAGGCGCTGGTGACGTGGTTGTGATTATGGAAGCTATGAAGATGGAAACTGAAGTGCGCTCTAAAGTGCCTGGAATAGTCACTGCCATTCATATAAAAGAAGGCGGAGCAGTGGCCGGCGGCGACGTGGTGGTGACTTTGTAAATAAAAATCTTCAAGAAATTGACCTATACTCAAAACTTATATTTTGAGTATAGGGAGTCTGCTGATGCGTGCAATCGTTTTATTTTTAAGTCTTTTATTCATACCTGTTTTGGCTATCGCTAATGAAGGGGGTGAAGCGAAAGAAGCGGCCGGGCCGGAATATCTGGAAATGACGCCAAAATTTACCGTTAACTTAACGGAATCTAAAAAATATTTAATGGTAAATGTGCAATTGTTGATTGATGGCGCAGCCGTGGTGGAAACTGTAAAAAAACATATGCCGGCATTAAGAAATGAATTAATTTTGCTCTATAGCGGCAGATCGATTGCTACGCTGCAAACTAGCGAACAGCGAGAAGCCTTAAGAAAAGAAACTTTTGAAACTTTGAAAAAAGCGCTGGACAAATACGGAACCAGCAAAGGTTTTGAAGATGTATTTTTTACCGAGTTTTTACTAGCTTAAGTTTTGCAATGACTTTATAAACGACAAAACTGTGGGATATTTAGCCAATTGCCGTCATAAACGCTAACGTTAGTGCATTCTTTTTAGGCTTTTTTAGCCGAGCTCAGCCGGAGTTGCCTTCTTCTGACAGCTAAATATTACTGTTTATACAACAGACAGCCGGCTTTTTATTTTAGCAGTTTGCGCTGCAATCTCTTGATCACTATAAGGAATTGCAGCGAACTTTCCCCATACAGGCGCAGGCCAAGCTTTGTCGGTTTGGTAACGAACGACGTGGTGAATGTGCAATTGAGGCACCAAATTGCCTATTGCCGCCACATTAATTTTGTCCGCACCGTAAAGTACAGCTAGATTTTCTGCAATGTAGCTGGATTCATCTATTAGTAATCGCTGTTCCTTTTTAGGTAGTTGATAAATTTCCTTGATGCCCGCTCGTTCCGGTACCAAAATGAACCAAGGGTATTGGCTGTCGTTCATCATCAATAATCGACATAATTCAAGATTGCCTATAGTAATGCAATCTTTGGCGAGTCGCTCATGGAGCTGGAAGGTGGCGGTCATTGTCGTACAATTCCGGAACAAAACTTGAATGAGGATGAATTTTGAGTGTAACTTATCCCCTAGAAATATAACAATAATAAAAGGATGGCCTTATGTCTGCACAAGCCTTAGCAAGTCGAGAGTTTACTAATAATAAGCCATTGGCAGTGTCATTTAGACTGATTTTGGGCTTATATTCGATCATTCCGGTGTGCTTATTGCTTAGTTTTTTAGATGAATTACTTTGGGGGGAATATTTGCAGGAGCATTTGCCAAGCAGCCCCAATCATTTCGTTTTGTTCCAGATTCTTTTTGGAACTCCGCATATTCTGGCTAGTGCTATTTTGCTAGTAACAAACGCAGATTACTTAAAAATCTACCAACGAAAAATTATGGGCATGACTGTTCTGTTGGCTCTGGTTTTTGGTCTTGGCAGTCTCTTTATTCCTTATAAGGTGTTCTACGTTACCGTTGCGGCCTGGACGGTTTTTCACGTACTTAAGCAGCAGCATGGTGTTGGCCGGGGAATTTGTCGTTTACCGGATTGGGCTTTTTATTGGCTGTTATGGCTAAGCGTGGTAGCGGGTATGGCTATTTATATGGGTATTTTTCTTAAAAATAGCTTGGAGTTACAGCAGATTTTATGGCTTAAGCTGTTTGCTGGTAGTTTGTGTGTGGCCTTGGTGTTAAGTGCGGCGTTGTGTCAACGCTTTGTGCTTACATTGTTTGGCAAATGGTTTTTATGGGCAAATGTTTTTTTAGTACTGAGTAGTTTTTATCTTTACGTGGAACAGTATTATTTTCTCGCGATTCTAGTGCCGCGATTAGTTCATGATGCTACCGCGTATATTTTTTACGTGACTCACGATTACAATAAACATCACCAACAGCCGCAAAATTTTTTGTATCGCTGCGCTGCTCGTTGTCATGTCCACGTATTTCTTGTGTTGCCGATTAGTTCTTTTTTGCTGACATTTGTTTTACAGTCTTACGGTGATGATTGGGTGAACGTTATTAGCCAGACACTATTCGGCACACAAATTCGCAAAGCAGTGACCTTGGGATTTTTGGGCTACCTCGCCTTAATGCACTACTACACGGAAGCATTTACCTGGAAGCAAGGCTCGCCTTATCGGCAGTTTATAGCTTTTACTCGTTGATGCTATCCAGCGCGGTATGAATCCCAGAGCAATTGACGAAAGTCAAGACTTACACGCGCAGAGATCATCTCGTCTGGTATATTGGTTTTTAATTGTTCTTGCCAAGCAGGGCGTTTAAAATATCATCTGCAGGGCAGATGCTATTAGATATTTCATCTTCGGTTAGGTAGCGCTAGATAGTTTTCACATAAGCTCATGGCTAAAGCGACCAGCTTAAAAAATAGAGCTTTGGTATTATATTTCCCCTGTGCGTCCAGAATAAATTCCAAGCCATGATGTCAGCTGTTTTTTCAGCGCAAAACCGCCTGAAGCTTACCGATTTGTTTTTAATTGCTTGAGAAGTCAACCGGGAGTAAAGAATTTAGCGGCAAGCGCAAAAGTCATTTTTACCGCGATGGATATCTTAATTCTTGGTGAATGGCAACTCGATTTCGATAATTCTGCTATCTTAATGTAAGTGGACTGGTTAGCAATGATCAATGCGTTTTTGATCAGCAAAGATGGTTTTTTATATCAATTTCAATTTTCGGCATTGTATTTGTTTGTCAGAGTTAGTGCCTAATTCTATGAGTTAGTTTTTTCATAAAAAATAATAAAATCATATTTTTATGTGTAAAAGACGCGTTTGTTTTTTGCAGCCAAGGACTCAATATTTAATAATTTTGGACGATAATGAATACTAACACGATGGCATCTGCCGCTATTCTGAGTAAGTCAATGGGACATTGTTTGGTTTTATGTGTTTTTGTTGGTTTTTTTGCAAGTAGTGCTGGCGCTGAGCAAGTACTCCCCAAAACGGTCACTAGAATAAAGCCAAGTATTATTGCGGTTGGTACATTTATGCCTAAACGTAATCCCAGGTCGGTCTTTTTGGGTACAGGGTTCGCCGTGGCTACGGATTTAATTGTTACCAATGCTCATGTTATTCCGGATGTCATTGATGTTGACCATTTAGAACAAGTCGCTGTTTTTTTTCGGCAAAAAAATGATAAGGTGATTTTGGCAAATGTGGTTGCTGTTGATAAAGATCATGATCTAGCGCTATTAAAAATACCCGAAGCTATCTTAAAACCGCTCCAATTGGGTAATGCCAGTACAGTGCAAGAGGGCCAGTTATATGCGTTTACCGGGTTTCCTATCGGAATGATACTGGGCTTGCATCCAGTGACGCATCGAGGAATTGTCTCAGCAATTACGCCTAATGTGATCCCTAGTATTAAATCTGAACAAATAGATGAAAAACTACGCCGACGCTTAGTAGAACCCTATGATGTTTTTCAGTTAGATGCTACAGCTTATCCGGGTAATAGCGGTAGTCCTCTTTATGATATTGATTCAGGCCATGTTGTGGGTGTGATTGATAAAGTGTTCATTCAGGAGAGTAAAGAGAATGTGCTAGCCAAACCCAGCGGTATCAGCTATGCAATACCTGTTAACTACGTTGATAAGTTATTGCGGAGTGCTGGAGCACGCTGACAGATTTAAATGATTTTTTTAACAAATGAATACTAGAGAAAGATTTTGATTAGAATATTCCGTCATTACATTTCCAGCGCCTATTTGTGGCTGATACTGATTGAAGCAATAGTTTTCTTTGCGGCCATGTATTTTGGCAATGATGTCAGATTTTCGTTTTCAGATTCCTGGTATACCGAGCAGGATATAACCCTGGCAAGTATTATATTCTCTTCAGTGCTAACCCTATGTTGCTTAGGGTTGGGGTTGTACCGAAGAACATTAAGTTGGGAGGACTACGACTTAATGGCCCGGACCTGTGTCAGTTTTTCCATAGCTATTTTCCTGGTCACAGGTATCTACTATTTGTTGCCTGAGTTTTTGATAGCTCGTGGTGTATTGCTTTACGCGGTTTTTTTCGCGTTTATTGGCATGATGATTACCCGTTTTCTATTTTATCGGCTAGCCAACCTAGAGCAGTTAAAGCGCCGAATATTGGTAATAGGCAGTGGTAAGAAGGCTAGTGGATTGGGTTCGGTCAATAATCAATTTATTCACAAAGGTTTTACTATTGTGGGTTTCATGGCTTTGCCGGATGAAGTGCCGGTCGTCGAGCCCAGCCAGATTATCCATTCAAACAAAAGTATTTATGAGGTCTATGAGCAATTAAGTATTGATGAAATTGTCATAGCCGTAGACGATAAGCGCCGTAGTATGCCGCTTGATGACCTTCTGGATTGTAAAATGTCCGGTGCGACAATTCTGGATATGATGGGTTTTTATGAGCGGGAACAAGGCCTCATCTCACTGGACAATGTTTATCCGAGTTGGTTAGTGTTTTCGGATGGTTTTGCCCAAGCGGGGTCCCGTGTATTAGGTAAAAGAGCGATTGACATTATCGCCAGCTTTTTACTGTTGGCTGTTTCCTGGCCTTTTATGCTTCTAACAAGCTTGGCCATAATAATCGAAAGTGGCATGAAAGCACCCATACTTTACCGACAAGTTCGTGTCGGTGAAAACAATAAAAATTTTAATGTGCTTAAGTTTAGAAGCATGAAGACGGATGCTGAAAAGAATGGAGCACAATGGGCACAGGAGAATGATGACAGAATAACTAAGGTAGGCGGTTTTATTAGAAAATGCAGGATAGATGAATTACCGCAGATATTTAATGTGCTAAAAGGTGACATGAGTTTTGTTGGACCTCGACCTGAAAGGCCGGAGTTTGTTTCCGGTTTTGAAGAGCGGATTCCGTATTATCGCGAGCGACATCGTGTGAAGCCGGGCATTACCGGCTGGGCTCAACTTTGTTATCCTTATGGTGCGGATGAGCAGGATACTATTCAAAAACTGCAATATGATCTGTATTACGTAAAAAACTACAGCTTATTTCTGGATCTGTCGATTATGTTTAATACCATAGAGGTGGTTTTGTGGGGTAAGGGTGCTCGCTAGAACTAAATGGGATATTCCTGGTTACTGGCAAAAAGCTTTATGGTCGGTTCTATCAGTACTGTTGTTATCAGTGCTGATTTTTTATGATACATGGAGCACCATGATTTCAACTTGGGCTCACACTAAAACCTACAACCACGGTTTTGTGGTCGCACCTATTAGTCTTTGGTTAATTTGGACAAGGCGCAGCGATTACCGGCATTTATATCCTTCGCTTAGCTGGTTGGCCTTAATTTTTGCGGCAGGCTTCGGACTGTTGTGGTTGATGGCCGATTTAAGTCATGTTTTAGTTGGCAAGCAATTTGCCGTGGTCGGAATGCTAATTAGTAGTTTTTGGGCGGTTATAGGTAACCGCGTTGCTGCTAATATATTGTTTCCGCTATTTTTTCTGTTTTTTATGGTGCCGGTTGGTGATCAGTTGGTCGATCCATTGATGCACTTTACTGCAGATTTTACCGTTGGTATGCTGCGCTTTACTGGCTTGGCTGTCTACCGAGAAGGCACATTCTTTAATCTAACTTCGGGAAATTGGTCTGTTGTTGAGGCATGTAGTGGCATTAACTATTTAATAGCCTCTCTCACATTGGGCTTTGTTTATGCCTATTTAAATTTCGCAAGTTACTGGAAGCGCGCAGTCTTTATGGTGTTAAGCGGGGTTGTGCCGATAATTGCCAATGGTTTTCGCGCTTACATGATTGTTATGATAGGACATCTCAGTGACATGAAATTGGCGGTTGGCGTAGATCACATTATTTATGGCGGTATATTTTTTGGCTTGGTGATGCTGACCTTATTTTATGTGGGTTCATTTTGGCGGGATTCGATTAATCACCCCTTATTAGTTATCGAAGTTGACTCACAAGCGAATAAAGAAATTACAGGGCAGCAAAGAGGTTTTGTATTGCTGATTATTGCGTTAGGATTTTTAATTTTGCCGCAAGCGACTACTTGGTTGGCAGCGCAGCAAGCGGAAGGGCAGTTACCCGACTATTTGATAGCACAGCAAATAGAAGGCTGGCATTCTGCTGATGATCCGAATTGGGGTTGGTCACCGAAATATTATGGGGCAGTTGCGCAAAAAACTGATTTTTATGCAGATGGGTCGAGAGTGATAGGTGTTTATCACGCCAGTTTTGGTAAGGAGACTCAAGGAGCTGAGTTGATTAACTCACAAAATACGCTGATTTATCCGGCAGCTCAAAAGCAGTGGAGAATTATTGATCGAGGCGCTTTGCAAACAGCTAGTTTGCTTGCCGATGAATCGGTACTCAATCGAAATGGGCTGGATTTAGTCGTTTTAGAATGGTACCAGATCGGCGATAAATACACCGCTAACGGCTATTTGGCGAAATGGTATCAACTTAAAAAGCGCTTGAGTGGTGATGCGGCGCCGGAAATGAAAGTGGTTGTATGGACTCAAACCGAGCATGATCATCATGACTCGGCCAGGACTGCTTTGAACGCTTTTATGGCCGCTTGGTTTAAACGTAACAACGTTAAAGCTATTGCAGGTTAATTTCTTCCGGTAGTGAAATGCGATATATCGAGACTCGGGAAAGACGCGCAATTTAGGAGGTCTTTCCCGGATCAAGCTAACCTAGCGATTCAAGGTTAACCCAATTTAGATGACCATATTAGACGTTGTGGACTTACTCGGTCACACTAGTCGCCGGCTTTTCCACTTCAGGTGTTGCGCCTTCTGGAAGGGATGCATCTGGGGTGGCTGTTGAATCTGTAGAGGATACTGCGCTTGTTGCGTCAGGTTGAGCTGAGTCTACTGAACCCACTTTTTTGGGTTGCAGCAACGCTTTGGCATCTGGCCCCATGGGTACAGAAAATTCAGCAGAAGAAACAAAGCTTTTGCTGTTTAAATCGATCATGCGCAGTGACACGTAGGTGTTTTTCTTTCCTGGCGCGTAAACCCCACCGACAATTGTAGATGCGTTGTAATGCTTGAGCATTTGCCGAGTTTCTGGCGGTAAGTGTAATTGCCCGCCTTCTTCAACAATAAAAAGGTCAATCGGTAATTCCATGCCGATAATTTGATACCCTGAATCGTGCAGTGCGGAGGCTACCTGATTGGATATAATTCGGCCGAATGAAGATGTTTGGTTGAGGTTATCTACATTCGCCAGCGTGCTGACAATTATGAGAGAGTTTTTAGGGATGGGCGTAACCAGTTTGTCTTGTAAGGTAGCAACTGCGTCATAGCTGACGTTGACTAGATTGGCGTCACGAACATCCTGATAACGATTCCACCAAGTTGAGCAGCTGGTTAGGCTGGCCATCAGCAGCGCTGGGATAATAATTGAAGGCTTTTTTAGCATGTTATATTCCTTGAAATTTAAATAAATTATTGACCACCAACGGCCCGAAGGGCTTTACCCTTCATTATCAGATTGAATTTTCTTGTTACATTATGACCACTATTAGTCACTAGCGATACTTCATAATTAATACTAGCTTATCAACCTGGGAGAGGCAACAAGGAAAACAGATTAAGTGCATTTTCGATCATTAATCTTAAGTGCCGATTTGCAAAAATGAGAACCAGGTTAAAAGTTTGTAATAAATGCCAGGTTAAACGTTGATTAGGGCTCTAAAAAACGTTTTTTATAATAAGCCTTTGCTGTGGTTTTCCATGCGTCGGAGCAGTTCAGACATGATCAAGCGATACAGCTCATCGCCCAGATAACGGTCTTCAATACCACTGTCGATATTTGGATTGTCGTTGACTTCAATGACATAGCCTTTACCGTCCTTTTCTTTGACATCCACACCATATAAGCCATTGCCAATCGTTTGAGTGGCTTTTAATGCAGCATCCAATACCGCTTTAGGGACTTCGAACGTCGGTAAAGTATCGAAGTGACCGCTATCGATTCGGTTAGCGCCATGCCGGTAGATTTGCCAGTGATTTTTAACCATATAGTAACGACAGGCGTAAAGCGCCTTGTTGTTAAACACACCAATTCGCCAGTCGAAGTCGGTATAGAGAAATTCTTGCGCGAGTAGCAACGCTGATTTTGCAAACAGCTCACCGACTTTTTGCTCCAATTCGTTGCGATCATTCACTTTAACAATGCCGCGAGAAAATGAGCCATCGGGGATTTTGATAACCACTGGAAAGCCAGCTTCTTGCTCAAGCCTGTCCAAGTGCATGGCATTGCCTCTATGCAATAACCAGGTTTTAGGCGATGGCACTCGATGAGTGCGGAACAGATCAGAGAGATAAACCTTATTGGTGCAACGTAGCATAGATGTGGGGTCATCAATCACCACTAAGCCTTCTTTTTCCGCCTTTCTGGAAAAACGAAAAGTGTGGTGATCTATGCCGGTTGTTTCCCGGATAAACAAGCCGTCAAATTCGGTTAATCGCCCATAATGCTGTTGGGTAATTAATTCAACTTCGATGCCCAACTCCCGGCCGATTTTAATGAATTTTTTTAGAGCACCACGATTACTGGGTGGTAGTTCCTCTTCAGGATTAACTAAAATAGCTAGGTCATAACGGGCAGTCTTCCGGATGCGACTTTTACGCCAGACTTTTTTGCTAAATTTATCTAGCGCATCGGCAAACATCGTTTGCTTGTCCTCGTCTAAATCAACGTGCGGGATGGCTTTTAAATCAGTAACTTCCCATTGCTGATCGAGCCGCAAAGTAATTTGCAGCACCGGGCAGGCGAAGCGATCAAAGAGTAGGCGCGTCAATTCTTGAAAATCACTATCTGGCGTAGTGCCAAAATAACTGAGTAGCGTTAATTCTCCACTGATGTTTTTGCGCTTAAAAGCGCGTGCGAGCGTTGGTGTTAAATCTTCTAGTTGTAGACGATACAGGGCGTTTTTATCCAAGTCGTTGACGACTTTAACGGATGGGATAACATGGTGACCGCGTGCCTCAGCTAATAGGGAACAATAATAGCCATCGGAAAGATAGCTATAACTGCCGCATAAGTTAATGACCCGAACGCGTTGCTCTGAGTTGCCTTGTTCCGTGGCAAGATAGTTTTCAAAGGTAATGACTTGATCGCTGGGATAATAAGGATTCCAGTCGGAGAGATTATCAACAACCAGAAGGGTACGGGCCATATAAAGTTAATCCTGAAAATGAATGAAGTGTAATTTTGGTGGTAATCTGGTCTTTATACAAGGAGTTTTAGAATGATTGGCATTAGCCCACTCCATTGATTTAACATTAACCAAGGCTTAGATAAATGGCAGGTAACTCAGTATTAATTCGACCCGCTCAGTTAAGCGATCTTAAACCGCTGCTGCTGCTTGAAAACATCAGCTTTAACACCGATAAACTTAGCAAGCGTAGCTTCAAACACTGGATTACAGCCAATCATTGCGCTTTACTGGTAGCCGGGCAATCCCATGATGTTGTGGGCTATATTCTCATCATTTATCATCCCGGTACTCGATTAGCACGTATTTACTCGCTGGCCGTCGATCCACAATATCGAGGATTAGGTATTGGCGCGCTATTGCTGAACGCTGGCGAACAAGCGGCTAAAGAAGATGGTAGATTCTATTTGCGTCTGGAAGTTAGCGTAGAAAATGCTCCGGCTATTAAATTGTATGAATCATTGGGTTTTCAACGCTTTGGTATTTACCGCGATTACTATGAAGATCATAAAGACGCATTGCGCTACCAAAAACGTATTCGCCGTTACCGTGACACATTACAGTACCGATCAGTACACTGGCTAAGACAAACCACGCCATTCACTTGCGGGCCTGCGGCCTTAATGATGGCCATGCACGGTTTAAATAAAGCTTACCAGCCATCTCAAGAAGAAGAAATTGATTTATGGCGGCAAGCAACTACTATTTTTATGACTTCTGGCCATGGCGGCTGTCACCCCATCGGCTTGGCCTTAGCGGCAAAGCACCGGCAATTCCGCGTGGAAGTCTGGTTAAACCAAACCGGCACGCTATTTATCGACGGAGTGCGTAATGAAGAAAAAAAACAAGTTGTCGAATTAGTCGATAGTTGCTTTAAACGACAGGCACTGGAAGAACAAATTCCTATCTACTATGCCAATATTAGCCAAAACGACTTGATTAACGCCTTCAAAGCCGGTGCAATTCCATTAATTTTGATCAGTACCTATCGCATGGATAGAAAAAAAGCCCCGCACTGGGTGGTTATGAGTGGTTTTGATCAGGATTGTTTGTATATGCACGATCCTGATCCGGATTCTGAACAAGGACGGCAAAGCGAGCTGGATTGCCAGTTTATCCCTATCGGATTCGAAGATTTTGATCGGATGTCATGTTTTGGAAAAAGCAGATTGCGGACGGCGGTAATTATTTGGCCGGGCTAGGGTTTGATCAATGCGCTAGATTCCATTTCAGTTCAGCTTGTGGGTTGATAGAGAGTGTTCGATTTGATTATTTTCGGACAATTTTGATGTGAGATGCCCCGAGTTTAATTAAAAAGCATTGTAAGACGTGGACTATTAGACCTAAAATCAGGTTCGATTCTAACAGTTCAGGGTGGCGCTATAATGTTGAGTAAATTTCCCAATCCCAGGCTCATTTTCTGCCTACTGACATGTTCAGTTATCTTTCCATTCAGCCTTCAGGCAAATGCAGAGTTCACTCAAACAAATGAGAATTTTGAAACAGGTGACCTAGCTGGATGGACTGCTGCCGGGGCAGTAACAGTCTTTAGTGATGAACAACTCAGGGCGACAGGTTACAGTGGTAACTTTATAAGTGGCGCGCAAACGGTCATCTTTGGTGAAGGAGACAGACCAGCATCAGGTGTTATTAGTCGAGACTTGGTAACAGTGCCCGGTCAAAAAAGTGTGTTGACCTTTGACTACGGCACGGCTTCACCTATGGGCGTTGCTCCACAGTTACTGGTTGTTACACTCACCGATACATCTACTTCAACTAAGTTATTTAGTAGAACGGTAACTGACTCCAGGGGCGAGTCTAATCTTTCTCAGATCTACAACACTTATACGTTTCGATTTATCCCACTTGGCTCAACGACACGCCTTATGTTTCAGGATGCCAGCGTGGTGACGAATCATGTTGATGCGCTTCTGGATAATATCAGTTTGAATATTGCTACGCCGGCAACAGCCCAGTTGTATAAATTGAGTCAGCCGCTTGAAACTATTTATGAGGACGATAAATTAAAGGAGCAAATGGATGGTACGGTATTGGGACAATGCGTTTATGGCGGGTATTGCGCTCGAACTTCAGCAAAGTTGGCGCACAATGGCGTCGATTACAGGGTAGAAAAAAATACGCTGGTCTACGCGATTTGTGACGGAACAGTAAAAAAAGCCACAAAGGGTGGGGCGATTAGCAGTCGTATTACGGTGATTGATCACTCAGCCAGCCGTTGTGGATTTGATCGATTGTTTGCTTACTATGGGCATATTGATCCGATCATTAAGCGTGGCGAGCATGTAATAGCCGGACAAGTGATCGGCAAGGTCTCCGATTGGAAAAAAAACAGTCATTTACAATTATCTTTGAATTCCAGATGGCTAAAGAATTTGGGTTATACCAATATAAAAAAAACCACACCCAAAAACTGTAAGGAGCAGTCCGTGTTAGAGCGTCGCCGATTGTTAGATGCGAGAGGCTGGCTTGATCCAATTGTTATTGGGATGCAATCGGATTGGACGCCAGCGATATTAAAAGGTGGTGCTGTGAAGACCGGCTGCAATGCAACTGATCAAGAGTACGCAGAGAAAACACTGCCTTACCAGCCTTGGAAAAAATAGCTAGGCTAGGTTCAATACTTAGAACCCTTTGGTTTATTTGCTCTGCGAAATCAATTGCTTTAGGCATTGTTAATGAATCAATGATTGCAGCGGTTAACTTTCAATCTGGCATCTATTTATCTTTTTTTGAAGTTACTTTGCCAAGCCAGCCTGTCAGTTTTTTTGTGCCAGCCGCTTTTTCTTTGCTAACTATTTGTTCAACGGGTTTTTTATCTGCGGCCTGCTTTTTAGTGAATAGGCCTTTTAGCTTTCCGGTCACCCCGACTGTTTGTTTCTCAGCCGGTTTTTGAGGTGCCGGCATAATAATATCTTCCGGGTAATCAAACGGGATATTTTCAGGTTCTGGTTCTAAAGCCTGGATGGGTTCTGCCGATGGCTTAGTTTCAGGCTGCGATGGCTCAGGTGCCATGGCAGATACAAATGAAAATGAATCCGCTGCAGTGGCACTGGCACTGGATGATACTGTTCGATTGATCACCCCTTCAAAATTGGGTTCTAAGGCCTGGATTGTCTCATTGACGACCTCGGCAGCATTATTTTCCGGTTGGAATGAGGGTAAAGACAACTCTTTTTCTAAAGAGTCAGTTGCTAGGTTAGTAACATCTTGTGCAGTTATAACCGGTTCAACTTCGAAAGATTGCGAAGCACTGGCATTGGTTAGCTCAGCTCTGTATTTTTCTGTTAAATCAGCTAACACTTGCTGTGTTTTACCCTGCTGCTGTTGTAATAAGGATTTTTGCTCTGCAAGCGCCTGCTCCATATTAGCTAGTTGACTGTTTTGTATGTCCAAAGTAGTTCGCAGGGTTGTCAACAACAAATCCTTCTCGACAAGCTTTGCTGTTTCCGCCTGACAGGTTTGTTGTAGTTCAATTTTGCTTTGCTGTTCACTTTGAAGGCGATCAATCAATTGCTTAATGACACGGCTATGTTGTTGCCACACTTCTTCAGCCTTTATATCCTCGCTAACGGGTATAGGACGCTCGCCTAAGTCAAGTTGGGTTGCCAAAACCTGAACTAGGTCAGCTTGTTGCTTGTTGCGTTGGATAATTAGACCTTCGGCAAGAGTTAAACGTTGCTGTTGTTGTTGAGCTAGCGATTTCTCTTGTTCTATTTGGCCAGCAGCTTGCGCCAATTCTTCCTGAATTTGTTGAAACTGCTGTTGGAGGGCCTCAAGGGCGTTTTGTGTAGCAGCACGAGCTTGTTGCGACTTGCGATTTATTCTCTTTAAAAAAGCAATCCTGATACTGTAAAAAACCGCTGTCAGTAGCCAAGCTAACGCCGCTATGATTCCCACATACAGTGAATTATCCAAGGTAAATTGAAATAATTGGGTTAGTGTATTTTTAATAAGCGGCAAATAGGTTTCCATAAGCGGTTTCCTCAATCAGGGTGACTTGTCATGCGTTGTGGCTGCAACACCGGAGTTAAATCCCCGCATTCATAGGGATATTCGTCCGAGTTCAGCAAAAAACATGCGTGTTATTTTTATAATGAGTTGTTTTTATAATACGATAGTTGCAGACCACTTACCAAAGTCGTTTGCTTTTTCATGAAATATGTTCTCAAAACTGCTCTCTTTGGTAAAGTAATGTCGAATTAAGTTTGGCTGTCTAGGATAACATTTAGCACATGAAGTTGCTTATTGGGAACAGAAAACAACTTTATACAGTTATTTGCAAAAACATTTCCGTTCAGCTTGTCTTATCAATTTTATTCAACGATAATACGCGTCCTTTAGCCGGTTCGGCTAAGTTTGTAATGGTGATCGTGTCGGTCCTCTCGCAACGATACGCTGTAAACCCCGCCAGGCCCGGAAGGGAGCAACGGTAGCAGCGGATTCGTGTGCCGGGATGTGGCTGATACGATTGCCGCCCACTCACAGTTACTACTCTTCGAGCCTGCAATGAATTACCAGGTTCTGGCCAGAAAATGGCGGCCCCATAATTTTTCAGAAGTTGTCGGACAAGAACATGTAGTCAAATCGTTAATAAACGCTTTGCAACATGACCGCTTGCATCATGCCTATTTGTTTACCGGAACACGCGGCGTTGGTAAAACTACCTTAGCTAGAATTCTGGCCAAAGCCATTAATTGCGAAAATCTTCAAGATGCTAATCCTTGCGGCGAATGTCGTGTTTGCAAGGAAGTTGATGAAGGGAGGTTTTTAGATTTAATTGAAGTCGATGCCGCTTCCCGCACCAAGGTCGAAGATACTCGCGATTTATTAGACAATGCGCAATATGCGCCGAATATGGGTCGTTATAAGGTTTATCTTATTGACGAAGTACACATGCTATCCGGCCATAGTTTTAATGCCTTGTTGAAAACTCTGGAAGAACCACCGCCGCAAGTTAAATTTCTACTTGCTACGACGGACCCTCACAAAATACCGGTAACGGTGCTATCTCGTTGTCTGCAATTTAATCTCAAGCGTTTATTGCCTGATCAGCTTTTTAAGCAGATGGAGTTTATTCTTCGGCAGGAGCAAATTGATTTTGAGGCGGGCGCGTTAAAGTTGTTGGCTCGTGCAGCAGATGGAAGCATGCGAGACGGTCTCAGCTTGTTGGATCAAGCGATAGTTTACGGCGATGGCCAAGTCAAGCAGGAGCAAGTCGGAATAATGCTGGGCACGATTGCACAACAACCGGTGGAAGAGTTGTTAAGCGCGCTGGCTAATGGTGATGCCCAGGCAATTTTTGGCCAAATCAATGAATTGGCCAACTTAACGCCGGATTTTAGCGATGTGTTGAAGCAAATGCTGCAAGTGCTACACCGTATCGCCGTAGTGCAACAATTTCCCGGTGTAGTTGATCATGAATTTGATAACGAGATGATTGCAAATTTAGCCGCGCAATTAATACCAGAGGACGTGCAGCTTTTTTATCAAATTGGCTTGCTAGGGCAGAGAGATTTGGAGCTAGCGCCAGACCCGCGCACTGGTTTTGAAATGACACTGTTGAGGATGCTAACGTTTAAACCTGTCTGTTTGCAATCGCAACCTGTTAAACCCCCGCCTACTTCCGCAAAAATTGAAAAAATAACCCCAACAGCAATTCATAGCCCCGCGGAACTTGCTCCGGCAAATAGGCCTTCAGCAGTTATTTGCAATGATAATAACTGGGTAGACATTGTTGCAGCAATGAAAGTCGGCGGCATGACCCGTGAGCTTGCCCATAATTGTGTATTGCAAAGTGTTGACGATAAGGTTTGTACTCTGATGTTGGACGCTGGTCATAAACAACTACGCAGTGCGGTGACTGAACAGAAATTACAAAAAGCTTTGCAGACTTATTACGGCAAGTCTTTAAAGTTAGTCATCAATACTGAAAAAGCTGATGTGCTGACAACACCTGCCGCGCAATTTACCAAAGATCGGGCGGATAAACAGCAAGCTGCGGTTGATGCAATAAATGCCGACGAAAACATACAGGCTTTAAAAGAACAGTTTGATGCGCGGGTGATGCCCGGTAGTATTGAACCTGTTTAATACTACGAGGAGAGAAAGATGAAAAATGCCTTAGGCAATATTATGCAACAAGCCCAGAAAATGCAGGAGGACCTTAAGAAAGCGCAAGACGAACTTGCCAATATGCAGGTGATGGGTGAATCTGGTGGAGGTTTGGTAACTATTTTGATGACTGGCAAACGCGAAGCCAGAAAAGTGACTATTGATCCATCCTTATTGGGCGACGATAAAGATATGTTGGAAGATTTAGTTGCAGCAGCAATTAATGATGCAGTGAATAAAGTCGCAAAAATGAAAAAAGAAAAAATGGCCGATATAACTGCCGGTATTCCCTTGCCTCCTGGCTTTCAACTGCCATTTTAACGATGCATAAAAGAGGTTTGTTAGGTCAACTAATTGAGCATTTATGCTATTTGCCGGGTGTAGGGCCAAAAACAGCACAGCGCATGGCTTTTCATTTGTTACAACGAGATCGGCAGGGTGCAAAAAGATTGTCCGAAACCTTGTTGCAAGCGATTGATAACATCGGCCAATGCGTTCAGTGTCGTACCTTAACTGAGCAGAAGGAGTGCGATATCTGTGGCGATCAGTCCAGAGATTTGGGTGTAATCTGCATTGTTGAAAGCGCCTCCGATGTTTGGATTGTTGAACAGACCTCTGCGTTCAAGGGAAAGTATTTCGTTTTGCATGGACATTTATCACCGCTAGACGGTATTGGCCCCGAGGAGTTGGGTTTGGATCAGCTAGAACAGCGGCTGGCCGATGGGGAGGTTAAGGAGCTGATTTTAGCTACTAATTCCACTGTAGAAGGCGAGGCCACAGCCTATTTTATCGGTGAATTAGCCAAAAAACATCATGTTCAAGCCAGTCGTATCGCTCATGGTGTGCCGATGGGCGGTGAATTAGAGTTCATTGACAGCGGGACTCTGGTGCATGCGATCAATGGCCGAACCCAAATTTGAGGCATCCTCAGTTCGTAGGAGCAAGAAATGAATGATTGTTTATTTTGTAAAATGGTTGCCGGAGTGATTAAGCCGGATGTGGTTTTTCAAGATGAAAATATGCTGGCATTTCGTGATATTAACCCGCAAGCGCCAGTGCATATTCTAATTATTCCCAAACGGCACATCAGTAATTTGAATGATTTGGATGATACTTTGCTGGCAGGACAATTGTTGCAGACAGCGATAAAACTGGCCGAAAAGGAAGGACTCGCTGAACACGGTTATAGAACTGTATTCAATTGTAATAGCCACGGAGGGCAGGAAGTTTATCACCTGCATTTGCACTTGCTGGGTGGTCGCCAAATGACTTGGCCACCGGGTTGATACAGCGGGGATTATCCTGCGAAGAGTTCTTCAGATTTCCAGTGGGCAATGCAAATCATTAGCGCAACTCGATCAACTTATCGAATTGCGCATATTATGTTAATCGCTAATTTAGCGCATCCTGCGGTAATCAAAATAGCGAGTTTCCCGGTCGAAATGCTTCCAGATGTATTTGGGATGTACTAACGGCTTAGTTGGTATTAAAAAAGTTGCAACGTCGCCGGCGCCTATTAAAGTACGACCCACCGCATGAAAAACTCCCGTTGCAAAACCGGCAGTTAAGCCATAGGCAGGGCCTTTCCTTTTAGAAATAACCATCATGGTTTTTGGAATTTCCACAAAA
Organism: Methylococcales bacterium; assembly: GCA_965247565.1. Taxonomy (GTDB): domain Bacteria; phylum Pseudomonadota; class Gammaproteobacteria; order Methylococcales; family Methylomonadaceae; genus CBDFHF01. The sequence continues at coordinate 1,492,960 of CBDFHF010000003.1, forward strand.
CCAGTGACGACATTGGCAATACCATTACCCAATTTGTTTGTTATCTTGGACGGATAACTTTCCGCCATTGCGCCATACGGAGTGAGTAAGCACAGTGCAGAGAGCAGTAGCAGCTTTTTAAGTAGTTGTTTCATGGGTAACTCCATAAATGATAAATTAAAATTGGTTTTTTAATGCGGGAATACTAGCATATCGCCTGATTTAGGCACAAACCGCCAACTACTCCAAGTGAAGTAAGCCTAGTGCCAGACTAAAAATATTCCTCATACGGTAACCCTATAAGCTTATGCCAATTATAAATTCTTGTTGGGAAATTATGTGATTTGAACTCGCGGCTTTCAAACCAAATCACCGCATTCGATTCAGGATAGTCGATTTGTGTTCAGGAAAGGTTTGTTCAGCAGAAAACTTACCATACCGAACCAAAATACCTGGTAATAATAATAAATTTAGAGCCGTTGAAGTGGTTAATCCGCCAATAATAATTGCTGCCATCGGCCCCATGATTTCTCTGCCTGGACTATCGCTATTAATAGCAATCGGTAACATGGCAAAAGCCGTTACTAAGCCGGTCATTAGGATTGATGGTAATCGTTGTTGCGCACCTAATTGCGCAGTAGCCCAATTCCATTGACAGCTTTCGTTAGTCAGCAAATATTGATAGTGAGAAAGCAGCATAATACTGTTACGGACGGTTATGCCGAATAAAGTAATAAAACCAACGACCGAACCCACCGATAAAGTTGCGCCAGTCAGTGCCACGGCGGCAACACCGCCGATTAATGCAAATGGCAGATTCACTAAGGTTAACAACATGTTGCGCAAACTGCCGAGAGCGATGTAAATCAGCATTAACACCGCCGCACCTGCTAATAGCGAATGTAAAATTAACTCATTACGAGCTTGAGCCTGTTCAATCGCTGCGCCCGTGAATTCGGGGTACATGTCTCCAGCAAAGTCGATATGCTGCTTAATAAGCGTTTTCACCTCCTGCATTACAGTTGTCATATCTCCGTCGATAACATTGGCGGTGATACTTTGTCGACGTTGGGAACCTTCATGCAGAATATTATATCGGTTGCTGGAATGGCTAATTTCCGCGATTTGTTCAAGCGTAACTAGTGTGCCATCTAAGGTTCTGATTGGTAACTTGGCTAGTGATTCCGGCTGTTGCTTTAAATCTGGTTTTAAGCTCACAGCAATATTGATAGCCTTGTTACCCAGGAATTTTTTGCCGACTACTCGGGTCTCGTAAGCAGCTTGTAAGGCGTCTATCACTTGTGCTGGCATCACTCCGTGTAAATTTAGTTGATCGAGATTTAACTGAATCTGTAGCAGTGGCGTGCTTGGCGGAGAACGCAATTGTACGTCCGTAACGCCAGGAATAGATCGCATTAGCGTGGCAATTTGTTGGGCTTTATTGTCCAGCTGATTTAAATCATGGCCATAGATGTTAATGACCACCGGCGCTGTATAGCCGGAAATGGTTTCATCGATTCGCTCTGTTAAAAACGTGTTCGCTTCAAAGACAATACCGGGAAAGCTAACCAAAATGGCGCGCAGTTTATCTTTGACTATTTGTTGCTGTCTTCCCGAAAGCGGATCCAGGCGAATTTCATATTCACTATAATGGCTGCCGTAGGTATCGGCTCCGCGCTCAGCACGTCCGGCCCATTGCGATACCGACTGTACGCCAGGAATCGTTATAAATTGCTGTGTCAGCTGCTTACCTATACGGAGAGATTCATGCAAAGAAGTGCCGGGAATACTACTGGTATGAACAATGTAGTGACCTTCACGTAATTCAGGTAAAAATTTGTTGTCGAGGTTAAGTAAGGTTAGTACAGCAATAAGGCAACTAACAATGCTAGCTGTTATAAACCAGGGCAGATGATGACTGACAAAAGATAGTGTTTTTTGGTAGGTGGGCTTTATTAATCTAATAAGTGGTGGATCAGGTAGTTTATGTGGATTACTACCAAGCAACACGAAACAAAGTGACGGCGTTAAAGTTAGTGCTACCAATAGAGACATCAAAATCGCGAGAATATAGGAAATACCCAGCGGTGCAAATAGTCGTCCTGCAACGCCATCCAGTGTTAATAGTGGCACAAATACCAGCGCCACAATAAAACTGGCATAAACCACCGAGCTGCGAACCTCCAGTGACGCATTATAAACCACGCTTGCCACAGGATGGGGTTGAGAGAGCAAGCGGTTCTCACGCAAACGTCGGAAAATATTTTCAGTATCGATAATGGCATCATCAACCACTTCACCTAAGGCAATCGCCAAACCGCCGAGAACCATAATATTCAAGTTAACGCCGGTTAATATTAGGGCGATAATTGCCGCCAGCAAAGATACCGGAATCGCAATTGCCGCAATAATTGCCGTGCGTATATTAAATAAAAACGCATACAAAATAATCAACACGAACAGACTACCCAGTATTAAATGTCCGGATAAATTAGCGATAGATCGCTCAATGTAATCGGCAGGGCGAAAAAGATGAGCGTGAAAAAGAATGGATTGCTGAGTAAATAACGGCTCGAATTCACGCAGGGTTTGTTCAACCAGTCTTGATACTGACAATGTATTAGCGCCGTATTGACCGATTACCATCATCACAATGCCGGTTTTGCCCATGATTTGCGCTCCGCCAATTGCCGGTTGCGGGGCGTAAGTAATTTTGGTCACTTCGCCCAAAGTGATATTACGGCCTGAGTCACGTTTCACAATCAATTTGGCAAATTGCTCGGGTGTACTAGGTTGGCCGGTGAGTTGCAGAGTAAAACGTTGGTTAGCGTTTTCAATAAAGCCACCACCTTGAACTTGACCGGCTTGTTCGGCCGCTTGAATAATATCGCCCAAAGCCAGATTAAAGCGCTGCAATTGGTTGGGATCAACCTGAATTTGTAGCTGCGCGATTTCACCGCCAAACACATTCACATCAGCGACACCCGGCACCGCCAATAATCGTGGCACAATTGTCCAATCCACCAAACTGCGTAAAGCCATTAAATCCTGACTGTCGGAATTAAGACCAATAGTCAACAAGGTTGCAGATGCTGATGACAAAGGGATAACGACTGGCTTAATGCTGAAGGGTAGTGACAAACCGGTTAATCGCTCGCTAACTAATTGGCGATTACGATAAATATCGCTCCTTTCCGTGAACGTTGCAGTGACCACCGATAAGCCCTGAATAGACTCAGAGCGAACCGATTCCATGCCGGCTAAACCGCCGATTGCCATTTCAATGGGTTGGGTGATTAATACCTCAACCTGCTCAGCAGCAAAGCCCGGTGCTTCAGTTTGAATGATCACGCGCTTCGGTGAGAACTCAGGAAAAATATCCAAACCCGCGATACTAAAGCGATAACCGCCATATAGTACTATCAATATGGTGCACGCAATTACAATGCCATAGTGGCGGATTGAAAAGCGAATTAGCGCGGGTAACATAGTGACCGATTAAAAATAATAGAAAGAAATCATCAGGCTGGAAAATTCTGCAATTGGCTGTGGGAGCTTAATAAATATCAAATTCAAACGGCATCATACCTAAATGAGCATGATGACTAAAGCTAAAACAGATCTGTGTATAGAGTATTCTTGACATTAGCTCCGGCCTTATGAGTCCATTCGACTTCGCTTATACGGAAAAGCGTAAGAGAATCGAGGAGGCTTTAGTCGTCGGAATAGAGGGTCGTCGATTGGTATTTGTCAAAGACAGACCTTACTGAGAATTTATCCCTTCGCGTCTTCCAGAGTCGATGAAGAATCTAGCGGTTTAACTGCTGATTTTTGCACAAGCTTACCCGGTGTTAGATTTTCACTTATGTTCGTTAGGTGGAAACTGTGCGACCAGTGAAATGTTAATCAGTATTGATGTGGTGAAAGACAAGTTAGTGATTGACTCAGGACGGGGAAAAATCATCGTCGTTTAAACTGCTGAGTGTGGACCTAAAAGCAGACGAGTGCTAAATCAAAACGTCATATCCGATAATTACTTGAAGAGCCTTAGATACATTGAGCCAGTTCTTTATCTAAGTAAATAATTACGCTATTATCATCCACGCTTGATCAAGATTTTCTTAAATATAACAATTTCCATTAAGAGGTTATCCATGAAAAAATTAGCTATTCTAGGAGTAATTTCCGTAACAGGTCTGTTTTCTCAGATAACAAACGCTTCTGTTGCCTGTGATTATTGCCTTTTATCCACTAGTGGGTCCAGCCCCACTTCTCTAAATTTTGCGGCTGGCGATAATACGATCAATACGTTATTACTGCCAGTACCCGCGGCAGATTCACGTTTTTTTTCCTTTAGCATTGATAATGGATTTGAGCTTACCAGCATTACTTTAGATGCATTTACTTATGTTGCAGTATCACCGTCTGCTCCTATAGCAACTGGCGTAGCATTTTTTGGGATTAAGCAAGGTAACTCAATAACGCCTAGCACAACCAATCCAACTGCTGTCGATGGTTATGCTTTATTAGGTGCTCCAGTTAGTAGTACCCCTATTAATGGGGTAATCCCCACAAATGTAGGCGAAGATTTATTTCCCAGCCTAGTTGCTTCATCCTCTTTAATTGGCTCAAACTTAAGTAGCAGTTTGGGGGCGGGCGATTACACAGTATGGCTTAGGGAAAGCAGGACTATTGATGTATTTACTCTGAACTTCAAGGTAACTCCTGTTCCGGCCCCAGCTGCGTTTTGGTTAATGGGGTCGGCTTTGTTGGGTGTGGGAGGTCTAATGAGACGTCGGAACAACCAAAATTCTTAAATTTAACTTTAATTGGCGGATTTGTTTGCGAACGATCCGCCGAACTTATTAAAGTATATCTATATGTTAACTGCTAGTGTTTCCGGAATTTTTTTAATTTATTTGATACGCTTCACAAAGAGTGAGCTAGACATCTGTAAATCAAGAAGATCTGGACAAATATCAAGACAAGATGTTTTTCTGCAAATCGCAATCGTGTTATGAATTTTGTGCAAATGGGGAATTGTTAGTGGATATGCACCTGACGCGATTTTATGGCATCGCTTCTCTGTAAGGCATAATCATCTTGGTTGCCTTGCATAGGTGTTCCATCGTTATTAAGCTGAATTAACGTACCTTCATCTTCGATACGGAATTGTCTGACAGTTGCATTTTTGTTTGAAGTCAACACCACAGTGCGCTTTTCGTCATTCCAAGTATATTTTCCCTTTTCGTATGTTTCTCTTGAGGATTCTTTTGCGTTCTGAATCACTAACAGGTAGTTGTTTTTTTGTTTTAGAGATAAGGACATTTTAATGCCGCTACAATCTTTGCAAGGTAGGTAGCCATAAAATACGCCTTTATAACCCATAGTTTCATCCATAGCATTTTTATGGGCTGAGTGATCCGTATTTTGTTGTTGGGTTAGTTCGCGCGCCTTGAGGACTCTTTCTTGAATTTGCATATCTGATTCTGCTTTCACAGCAGTGTGCGCAGAGAGTAATGCGCCAAAAATAGCCAATGACAGATGCTGTTTTAATTGTTTGGTTGCTGTTTGCATATAAGATCCTTTCTTGGTGGTTCAGGCTAGTTGTTTGGCCTTTGTGTAAATTTGGTTTCTGCTAAGGTTATCAACATAATTTCCAACGTCAATATTTCTGTATTTTGCTTATTCCGTTCGAAGTGCTTCAATGGGGTCTAACCGTGCGGCGTTTCTGGCGGGTAAAACCCCAGCAAGCAATCCAATTGCAGCAGAGATCGCTAGTGCACCGAGCGCAAAATTCCACGGCGTATTTACTGGTAACTCGGGTAATATTAGGCGAAGAAGTTGCGCAAAGCCTATGCCGAATAGTAAGCCCAGTATGCCGCCCAACGCAGCGAGAATGACTGATTCACTCAAAAATAGACCTAGGATGGTTTGTCGGCGCGCACCCAGGGCTACCAGCAAGCCAATTTCGCTGGTACGTTCTGTTACTGAAATAGTCATAATAGTAACGATGCCTACACCACCCACTATTAAGGAAATTCCACCTAATGCCCCAACCGCCATGGTCAAGATGTTGAGGATGTTGGATAGTGTTTTTAGCATATCCTCCTGGGTGGTGATGGTAAAGTCTTCCCGGCCGTGTCGCAATTTGAGTTGCTCTTTGACTACCGCCGCTACTGCAGCCGACGAGACGCCTTCAGCATAAGTAACATCTATTTCCATTAACCCGTCACGATTGTAAATCTCCATTGCTCGATCAGCGGGTACATAGGCCGTGTCGTCGAGGTCGACGCCAAGAAATTGCCCTTTGGGTGACATGACGCCAATAACCCGAAAATGTAGCCCGCCAATGCGTACCCGTGCTCCCAAAGGGTTTTTTGTACCGAATAATTCAAAGCGTAGCTTGGCTCCAAGCACAACCAAAGCTCGAGAACTCCCCGTGCCTTCGCTGGGTAAAAACCGACCAATACGTACCGAAGAGCCGAATACTCGGGGAAAGTCTGCATTAACACCATAAACAGTCGTGCGGCGCAGTCTGCCGTTACCTTCCAATTCTGAGTTACCCCAGACGATGGGTGTCGTGCCGGTCACAAAGGGCAATTGCTTCAGTGCTTCAACATCCTCTAATGTCAGCAATCTTGCAGTGCTAGGGATACCAGATGGTGGTTTTCCTCCTGTTTTTACTTTGCCGGATGAAATGCCAATGACATTGGTGCCAAATTGGGTAAATTCCGCCAGTACAAAACGATGTATACCTTCACCAATCGATGTAAGTAGAATTACTGCTGCAATACCCACTGCAATACCCACTAAAGTGAGAAAACTGCGTAACCGATGGGAGTTGATGGCCTGAAGGGCGAAGTGAATGGAATCAGTGATAAGCATTACTATCTCTTGCTCAGCGCTTGAATTGGATCAAGCTGCGCCGCTTGGCGTGCAGGCATGATGCCAAAAATCAAACCTGAACTAAGCGCTGTACCCAAGCCAGCCAACACTGCCCACAGCGGCGGATAAGCCGGAAAGGTGGGGTAAAAATGCCGAAGCAGAGCAGCTCCCATATAACCAAGTCCGGTGCCTAACAACCCGCCCGTCAATGACAGCAACAAGGCCTCCACCATAAACAACTGCCGAATGGCTGCCGAAGTAGCTCCCAGTGCTTTTAGTAAGCCAATTTCAGCAGTACGCTGAGTAACTGATACCAGCATAACATTCATCACCAGAATACCCGCTACGGCAAGGCTAATGGCAGCAATACCTGAAACGCCCAGCGTTAGTACGCTCAGAACTTTATCGAAGGTTTTTAGCACTGCATCCTGGGTGATGATTGTTATGTCTTCTTCGCCCTCATGGCGTTGAGTAATCATTTTTAGAACCCCCGATTTGACTTCTACAACCTGCTCACGGTTACTCACTTCAATCAATATTCGAAATAATGTATTGATGTTTAGCATAGATTGCGCTGTAGCGACCGGCACAATCAGTAACTCATCGGTAGTCATGCCCATGCCTCGTCCGCCCGCGCTGAGTACGCCAACGACACGCAAGCGTCTGTCGCCAATACGCACGATTTTTCCGAGCGGGTTGGTGTTGCCAAAAACCTCCTGACGAATAAGTGACCCTAACACCACCTCTGCTGAGCCATGTCCTAATTCATCTTTGGACAGAAAGCGGCCAAGCGCCAGTTTTAGTTTGCGTACCCGAATAAAATCATCATTCGTGCCAATCAGCATGGCCTCGCGAAGCTTTCCGGCAGCATTAATTTCGGTGGTGCCAATCACGAGAGGCGAAACCCGCTGCACGCCCGGTAATCTTAGTAAGGCATCGGCATCGTCGACAGTCAAATCCCTGGGCGTACTGGTTACCAGATTGGCTGGGTTGAAGCCTCGCGTTTCCGATCGGCCCGGTAAAACAATGACCAGATTGCTGCCGATTGCAGAGAACTCTCCGACCACATAGCGGCGCGCACCATCGCCCAACGCGGTCAAGATGACTACGGCGGCCACGCCTATGGACATCGCCAACAATAGCAGCCCTGCACGCAAAGGCGTTCCTGTGGCGGCATCAGAGGCGTAGCGTAAGGTATCGGTGATTTTCATGCGACTAGGTTCTTACATTCAACGCATAAGTGCAATTGATAATTACCAAAATTGAGGATGGCTACTAGCTGCTATGGTTTCCTGCTTTTATTCCGACTAAAGACGAGGCTAAAGCCTCTAAGAAGTTTCAGGCAGTTTGTAAGCTACGTTTACTCTCGCATTACTTTATCTTCTACATAATCCACATGGTAGTTGTTTATGAAAAAAAGCCCTTAGGGTCTCCTCAAGTGAAATACTAACTAATTGTTTTACATAAAACTATTCTCGCTATTCTAGATAACTGATTGATGTTTTTCATTGATGTATATATGAGTATCTATTGATGTAGTTATATGTAAATGCAGAATAAAATCACTGTATATGAATTTTTATTGATATTTATAGATTCTCTGAAAATTTAAAATAACCTACAGAACCAATTACACTGAGAAAAATACATTATGAAAAATAGACAACCGCTTGTTGAGCAATCTAATTATTTTCAAGGTGTTATCAACGAGGTTACAGTAAACAATGTAAGTAGGCCTTCAGTAGCTAAAATTGGCTCAACTCCCATTGGAATAAGTTCCCTTGGGTCGACACAATACTCTTCTGTCAGTGATCTCATCAATGATAACCGCACAGCAGATATTGTCGTTTGGACGAGAGCACCTGAATTTAAAGAAATCATGGGGTTACGTCAGGATCGAAGATATCGATACCGACTCGTTCTTTGTTCAAGTGACGATGTTTCGCATCCTGCGTCAAGCTTATTAGACAAGCGATGCAAACCTGAGCAATGGAATGAAATATGGAAACAATGGGAAAACCGATTGTCGCAGAGTCCGTTTAATCATGTTGAAACTGTTTTAACAGGTCAAGATGCGTTATTACTTTACCTATGGTTGAATCCAACCAGAACGATAAGCCCTGTGGTTGATGAAACATCTTCCCAAATTTATAGCTACCCGCTTTTAAGCTTATTATTCGAGCAGGAAGCAGATAACTACTTAGGCCTTCAAAGCTTGTTACAACAGGATCTTATCGAACAAGATGGTTCCCTAGTCGATAGAATTAGGCTTTGCCGATCATGTCACCACGCTCATCTTAATTACATTGAGACTTGCCCACATTGCAATTCGATAGATATTGCCACTGAACGAGCCATTCATTGTTTCACATGCGGCCATGTAGACAATCAAGATCAATTTATTCGGCAGAATACGATGAGTTGTCCAAACTGTTTAACTAGTCGCCCCTGAAAAAGTGCCTCTAAAGTAGCTTATCCGATATCAAGCTATGGACTTTTAGACGAAAAACACCCTTAGGTTACGTGGGGCTTGATGAATTGCCGTAGCTTGGCCTTTTTTGCGTAGATTGTTGTGAGTTGAAGTCTTGAATCCCAACATTAGCGCAAAAAAGAGCCTCATCCAGAGGCTGAAGTTCCAGGCCATCGCCGCCATCAAGACATTGATGCTGTCACCTATCACGCCTTTCAAGAAGTTTCTCACTAAGCGGAAGTCTGATTTTAGATGCCCAATGATGGGCTCAATAGCGGCCCGGCGCTGGCAACGTTTGCGCTTTTTGTCCTGTTGGTAGCGATTGTCGCATTTAAGAGGAGGTGCGGGCAGGATGATGTGCGTCTCACCCACCGTTTTGGGGCCGCGATAGCCGCGATCGCAGACACCGGCCTTGACCATCGTGCCGCGACTGGCGTGGCAATGAGCCAGGACCTCCGGAAGAGTCTTGCTGTCATGCAGGTTGTGTGGATGGCTAACCACGCCAACGATGACATTGGATTTGGCGGTGGCGGCAATGGAGACTTTGTTGCCGTATTCGTAGGGCTTATGATCTTTGCCTTTGCCGATGCAATACACCTCAGGCTCATGCAGGGAATAGATTTTATCGTGGTCTTTGGGTTGCTGATTGAGCACGCGTTCGTAGAACAGGAAGTCTTTCTGGTAGCGTTCGAACAGGGCGTAGCACGGCAAGCTTCTACGCAATTCCCGAATCAGGGTATGGGCAATCGTGCGCAGGCGTTTCAAGGCTTTCTTGGCCTTGGCCCGGCGGCTGGCGTGACGAAAATGGCGCAGCTTTAAACGCAGCGCTTTGATTTCTTTACCGTAGGTGCGGCGTTGTTGAATACCGCGGGCTTTGGCCAGTTTGTTCAGGCGATTGATGATTTTGATGGCCAGTTTGCCGTCGGTGGGATAGGTAATGTTCTTTTCCTGCACCGTGGTGTCGATGTTAACGGTGTCTTCCAGTGCGGCGTTGCCGTGCAGCTTGACGCTGAGTTGAAACAGCTGGTCGGCGCCTTCAGCACCAATGCGTTTTCTGAAATGGACTAATTCGCTGCTATCGCAAGGCAGTTTGCAGCTGAATTCCCTGAAACCGCAGAATGCCTGGTAGTAAGGATTGCGTTTGAATTGCAAGACCACGGCTTCGTCGCTTAAGTTTTCCAACTGTTTGAGAATCAACAGACCGACCATTAGCCGAATGGGTTTAGCGGGGCGACCTAAGCCTTGGCTGTAGTGTTGGGTAAAGGCCTGATCAAACTCGTGCCAAGGAAGCACACTGGCAAGGCGAAGGAGTGGATCGCTTGGATCCAGTTGCTGAAGCAGATCGGTGCCGAATAAATTGGTGTGATGACCAGTACTGGAAGCCATTAACATTTTTCACCCTGTCGACCGGAAAACGTGGGGATATTTTAACATTACCGGTCGAATGCATCAGGCTAATTTAGCTTTATATCATTATAAATCAATTGCATGAGGTGTTTTTCAGGGCTAACTAACTAGACTCCGTCATATCGGCGTGGACTATGATTTTCCTTTGGAGAATCTGCGTTGCAACGTATGTAAGTTGTTTTTTATAGAAGGCAATGTGAAGGCCTGTTGTTTCAACTGCCAGCATGACCAATTACCCGATGAATTGGTGATTGAGCGCATTACTCACTACCGTCTCGCCGAAAAAGGCCGTCAGCTAGCCATGGGTCTCAAGCAAAATTACGGATCGCTCAATTTTGGTGACCCTATTAATCTTGATCAATTTTATTGGCAAACAGATTGGTGCCTAGTACTTGCGGAGCGCCATAATACGCCGTTTTCTTTATTGACCATTCATTTCGAAAAATTCGATGAACTGGCGGAGAAGTTAAGTCAATCCGTATTGATGGATGTATTGACGACATTAGTAGAACGTTTACGCGCTGAGCTAAGGCCGACAGATTTGGTTTGCAAGTTCGATAAGGACCTCATCCTACTGCTATTGCCCAATAACCCCAGTAGCTTAGAGGCAGTAATGTTGAAGCTCAATTCCATATTCGCACTAGCTTCCTTGCCGGAAGGCGAAAAGCTCAATGTAAAAATCGAGCATACCATCATCTCAGGTAACGAGGCCTCTAATGAAAATTCCAGGGTATTGCTAAATTATTATAGATACTGTATAAGTTTTGGCTATTCAAAGATGCGCTGGAGGGTGCTATGGAATGTCCAAAATGTGGTAAGCGGCCGAGCTGTAAAGACGGTTTGGCGAGCGGTCGGCAGCGCTATTTATGCAAAGATTGTAACCATCGATATACTGTCGCACAGCGTTCCGGCGCTGGGGATAAAGCAGTAAAGCGGCAAGCGTTGGAGCTTTACCTGGAAGGACTCGGATTCAGGTCTATTGGCCGTGTCCTAGGGTTCAGCAATGTCACGATTTTGAATTGGATCAGGTCGTTTGGCGAAAAGCTCGATGCCATAAAAAGCGACGGGGGCGTCCAAGTGGTGGAGCTGGACGAAATGCACAGTTACGTTGGCTCAAAAAAAACTATTGCTGGATATGGATTGCTGTTGATAGATATGGAAAAAGGTTCCTCGGCTGCGTACTGGGTTCCAGGGCGACTGTCACGGGAGAAAAGCTCTGGCAAGCCATAGCGGGCGAGGCGGTTGGGCAGGTGATGACGGATCACTGGCAACCTTACGAGGCCTTTGTCCCCAGGGGTCGGCACACGCAATCAAAGGCTGAAACCTATACTGGGGATCTCTAAAAATACCCCACCTCACAGCGATTTTTGACGGGAAGCAATGGCGCTGAAATGAGATAATAACAGTGAGCCCACTGATAGAGAACCACCCCATGAAACCCCGTCAACCTGGATTATTCGACGTAGAAGAAAGAGCCGCGCAACTAACCAAAATGGGAGACCCTTTGGTAGGATTGAAAGCCCGGATAGACTGGGAAGCGTTTCGGCCTGAACTTAAACGCCTGCATGAAAAGGATAGAAAAAGTCAGGCAGGCGCCAAGCCGTTCGATGGGGTGCTGATGTTCAAGATTTTGGTACTCCAGCAGCTGCACAATTTATCGGATGATGGCATCGAATATCAGATTCGGGATCGGTTCAGCTTCATGCGTTTTCTGGGTTTGCAATTAGAAGATAAAGTGCCGGATTCGAAAACCGTGTGGAGGTTTCGCGAACGGCTTAAGGATCTAAACTTGGTTGAGGAGTTGTTTGCCCGGTTTCATGGACAACTGGCGGCGCAAGGTTATGCGGCTCGAGCGGGGCAGATGATTGATGCCACCTTTGTCGAAGTCCCCAAGCAACGCAATAGCCGTGAAGAAAACGCCCAGATTAAAGAAGGGCAAGTGCCTGAGGCATGGGATAAGCCGGAGGTTCAGGCCAAGCGTCGGCAGAAAGATACCGAAGCGCGCTGGACAAAGAAAAACGATGAGAAGCATTACGGCTATAAAAATCACATCAACACGGATGAGGAAAACAAGCTCATACAAAGCTATTCAGTCACCCATGCGGCGGTTCACGACAGTCAGGTATTCGATGAATTACTCGACCAGGCAATCGATGTGGAGGGCAATAAACGAGCGGTTTATGCCGACAGTGCTTATCGTTCAGAAGCCCAGGAGCAGCGCTTAGCTAACGCCGATATTGAGAGCCAGGTTTGTGAAAAAGGCACACGAGGCAAACCCTTAACCGAAGAACAAAAGTTATCAAACCGGACGAAGTCAAAAGTCAGAGCCCGAGTCGAACATGTGTTTGGTGCACAGGCGGCAATGGGTGGGCATTTAGTTCGCACCATCGGTTTGCAACGAGCCAAAGTCAAAATTGGTTTGATGAATTTAGTGTACAACATGAAGCGTTTGATACAGTTGATTAAACGAGATGTGATGAACCCGTACAGGAAAGGTGCGCCCACAGTGGCATAAAAACGGGGAAATAATCTCAAAACACGGGGATTTGATGCGGTTTTTACTTCAAATAGCCGGAATGCACCCTGATTTTAAAATAAAGTCGAAAAAAATTAGCAGAATTACTAGGGGGTGACTTAAATTTGAATTTATAGAGGTTCCCTACTGTTGAAGGATATAACAGTTTATTCAGGCATTTCCTAGCCAGGCTGCGCCGCAAATCAAAATGCTACAGCAAATGCCAAAAAATGCTGGAATACTCTGTTAAGTTGTTTATGGCTAAATGGAATAACGAAATATCTATATTAGTTTAGCAATGCCAATTCCAGGATGCTGATTAACCGGTTGATCGAGAATAGATAGTTATGCAAGAAATATTGATTCAATGCCAGAATTTAAGTGTACTTTTGCAAAGTTCATTTGGACAAATGAATAATGCAGAAGGTTTATGGATAGCATTTATTCCCATGCTCATTTTAATCGAATTGCCTTTGCTGCTCATCATTATCGCGGGCATTCTTCGTTGGGGACACCAACAGAAAAACACCATTAAACCCCAACGATACCCCACTGTAAGTTGCATTATTACCTGTTATAGCGAAGGAAAGGATGTTGTAACCACATTCAAAAGCCTGATCAATCAACTTTATCCGGGACATATCGAAGTAGTCGCAGTAATCGATGGTGCCAGTGTCAATCGGGAAACACTAAATGCAGCTAGACAATTTAAAGACAGTTTGCCACCAACGGTAGCCCGCAGCTTCATTTATTTACCCAAATGGAAACGCGGTGGCCGGGTATCAGCTTTAAACACAGGGTTAAGTGTTGTTAAAGGCGAAATTACAATGGCATTAGATGGCGATACTTCATTCGATAACGATATGGTAAGTAATGCCGCCGCCCACTTCTCTAACCCGAATGTTTCGGCAGTGGCCGGTATGCTCAGGGTACGAAACCTGCATAAATCTCTGGCTACACGTATGCAAGCATTGGAATATGTGTTGTCAATGCAAGCGGGCAAGACAGGGTTAGGGGCCTGGAATATTGTGAATAACATTTCTGGGGCATTTGGCATTTTCCGTAACCGGTTTATCAAGGCCATTGGGGGATGGAATACGCATACGGCCGAAGATCTTGACTTGACACTACGCATCCGTGCTTATTCCTGTCGATACGATCCGTTTATTATTCCGTTTGAGCCACACGCGGTGGGCCATACAGATGTGCCGGATAGTTATTTGGCGCTATTTAGGCAACGATTGAGATGGGACGGTGATTTGTTCTTTATTTATATCAGAAAACATTGGGCCACATTGTCACCCAGATTACTGGGGTGGAAAGCGTACTTTTTTATAGTTATCTATGGCGTTTTGCAAAACATATTATTGCCTCTGTTGTTAGTCATCTATACCTTTTGGTTGCTTTACAGCTATCCATTGCTACTTGTCCTTATGATCCACTTGCTGCTCTATGTGCTTTACTTAGGGCTAAGCACCTTGTTGATGATTTTTCATATCATGCTTATATCTGAGCGCCCCAAAGATGATTTAAAACTGGCACTTTGGTTACCTCTTTATCCGTGGCACAACATGGTGATGCGTTATTTTAGTGCGTTTGCTATGTTGTACGAAATAGCTTTACGCGGTCATGAAGAAAGCAGTATGGCCCCCTGGTGGGTGATTCGACGAGCAAACCGTTTTTAGATGGTGACGAAAATTGACGCTTAATAAAACGTAACAGACTTTTTCTGACAAACGCTATCAGACATAAAAATAAGATGAAAATAAACTTTAATGCAGCAAGACAATTGACGCCTGAATTACAACGAGGCGTCCAGATTAATTATGCGCCAGCCAAACGGGCGGCTTTTCGCTTGCGATGGTGGCTGTTACTGGCAATGATACTATCGCCTATCGTTCTGTTAATTTGGTATCTAATCGGCGATAAAATATATGTGCTGGCGCCGGGCATAATTACCACAGAGCCTATGGAGATCCGAAGTTCAGGTTCAGGTATTATTCGGCATATTCTTGTTTCGCCTGGAGAAAACGTCAAAGTAGGTCAAACATTGGCGGAGCTTCACGATCCGGTTTTGGAAGCTAGAATTAACACCATTCGTAAACAACAAGCCGAACTTGAAGATCGAAGTGATGAACCACTCGATAAGGTGGTTTTAAAGCCACTGCAAGACGCTTTAGTCGACGCAAAAATGAATCTTGAAAAGAGCAACTATCAATCCTGGAAAAATTCCAGAAAGCTTCCGCTAAAGGAATTTTGCCCACGACAGACATGGCTTCTGTAATGAATACTTATGCCCAAAGCCAGCTATCGCTGCGTTCAGCAGAATCCCAATTGGAACGGGAACGTCGTCAACAAAAACAATATCTATTAGCGAGTCCGGTGATCCAACAACAGCAGGCTCTTGAATTGGCACTAGCAGAAGCAAAAGGCAGTGCTAGCATTTTGCAACCTGTTGCCAGCAGTGCGGCAATCGTAGCCGAAGTTTTGGTTAAGGAAGGTGACTGGGTTAACGAATCGGCCCCCATATTTTTACTAACGCAGCGTAAAAAACCTTTAATTCAGGCTTTCTTGGATGCTCGACATGCTGAATATGCTGTCGATGGTACGGCAGCCACGGTTATTTTTCCTAGCGGAGAAAAAGTAAAAGGTCAGGTAACGGGGCAGACTGTTTTGGCTAGTCGTTTACCTCTTGGCATGGCGAAGCCTTTCGATCAGGATAAATCGGCATTAAAAGTCAGAATTGCTATTCTGGAAATCCCTCAGACTCCTTTAATCGAAAATTTACCTGTTCAGATACAGTTTTCGGGTCTACTAGGTTACGATTTTGCAGCTTTAAATAACTTCTTTAAAGTGGCAAAGTGATAGATTAAAAAACCTTTAAAATGGCTTTTATCTGTAAAGCGTTTAGAAACATCGATTAGGGTTTTTTCGAGTTGCAAATATTCAATAAAATTTTCGGCACTGACGCCCACTAATGTGGGAGCTGATCTTACCTCGTTTGCGGCCCGTAGGTAAATTTTTTCGCCATCCCGAATTTCATAAATCATCGGTACTATCATATCCAGTGATTTACTTATCAGCTCGGCGTCTGCAGAATTTAACTTACCTTGCTTTGCCCATTCCGTATATTGCCAATGGGTGGCTGCTGAGAACTCTAAAGCTACATTGCTATTGTGAATTAGCCGTTTTATTGCTATCAATAACTGAACATATTGCTGCATCATCCCTTCTAATGTTGCCCACTTGTTATTGCGGAGAGCTTCCGCCCATGCCGGCATTGCGTGAGGCTCAATATCAACATGGATGCCTTCAAAAGCAGGGTTGTTCTTTGCATTAGCACAGAATTTTAGAATCCAGTCTACAAGTTGAAGGGCTTTTGTATGCTGTGTCACATAAGTGAAAGTAGGGTCTTCCAAGGTCATCGCGTGGACGCCAATTTTAACTTTATGCGCCCGATCAACAAAGTCTTGTACTTTTTGTGAATAATCTAACGAAGCATTAGAACCATCAGGTAGCAACCGGCTAGCATCAATACTCACATAAACCCTGTTAATCTTCATTTCTCTCAATTCGTCTACTAAAGTTTGATTATCAAGGCGCGGAAATTCATACAACCAAACGGCTTTGATGGCTGTGCGTTGTTGCATTGATTTAGAAATTTCAGACACTTTATCGTCTGCTTTCGCACAGAATGATGTTTCTGCCATAATCAAGCTGCCTAAAAAAATAATGAGGTTAACAGTTTGTGATAAGTCTAGTGTCATGAATGTGAAAACGAGTAGAAACGAAGTTGGACCGTGAGGCGTCCATAAAAGTATCAAAAAAACAAAGCATTGATAGTCTGAATTCAGATGACATGAAAAATTCTTTTTTACATCTACTGTTTGGACAAGTTACGCGTATCACCCACGATACAGCCATCTTCCATTTTCAATTGTCGCCGGGCACGCGCGCCGAGCGCTTGATCATGAGTCACCATAATTAGCGTTACACCGTGGTTATTGAGTGCCTCTAGCAGTCGCAATACTTCTTCACCGGTGGCACGATCAAGATTACCCGTAGGTTCATCTGCAAGCAGCACAGCAGGGCGCTGTACGGTAGCGCGCGCGATGGCGACGCGTTGACGCTGTCCGCCGGAAAGTTCATTGGGACGATGTTGAGCTCGGTCTGTCAGTCCGTATTCTTGGAGCGCTTGTGTTACACGTTGAGCTCGTTCAGTAGCCGGAATGCCTGCAAGAGTGAGAGGCAATTCGATATTGGCGGCCGCAGTCAGGCGTGGCACTAAATGAAAGCTTTGAAATATAAATCCGATCCGCTTGCTACGTACTTTTGCCAGTTCATCAGGGTTGAGGGTAGTTACATCTCGGCCTTCCAGATGATAAGTGCCTGCATCTGGACGATCCAGTAAACCAATCAAGTTGAGTAGTGTGGATTTCCCAGAACCAGATGGCCCCATGATTGCGATGTATTCGCCAGGCGAAACTGTTAAGTTAATCTGACGCAATGCATGTACAAGACTGTCTCCCAGGGTAAAAGTACGCTCTATGCCGATTAGTTGAATAAGGTTTTCGTCAACTTTTGACATGGGTAATTATTTCGACTGCTCTGCTTCGGGTGTAACGGCAATACCCGCTTTTACGCCTTCGCGCTCCAGGGAGGCAACTATACGGTCGCCTTCTTTGAGCCCATCCAGTATTTCGGTGTATTCCCAATTGGTGATACCCACTTTGATAACGCGTTCTTCCAACTGCTTTGTTTTTGGCTGATAAAGCAATACTTTGTTACCTTCGAGCAGAGTAGATGTTGGTAGGCGCAATACGTTATCGTGACTATCCAGAACAATTTCTACGTCCGCACTGTAACCAACCAGTAACTGCTTGTTGTCGTCGGCATTGTCTAATGAAACCTCTACGTCAATGGTACGAGCTTGTTTTTCGACGGCAACAACATAAGGCGCAACGCGTTTTACATGTCCTGCCAGCAGTTTGCCAGGCAACGCATCCAAAGAAACGCGGACAGACTGGCCGATATGCATTTTTGGCGCATCGACTTCATCCATTGGGGCTTCGATATAAAGGCAAGAGTCATCGAATAGATCGATAGCTGGTGGAGTTGCCACACCAGGTGGTGAAGGAGTAGTGTATTCACCAAGCTCACCGACAATATCCGCCACAATGCCATCGAAAGGCGCGACCAGAACTGTGCGGTTTTGTTCGACTGTGGTTACTTTTACTTTCGCTTGTGCTTGTGTAACGTCCTTACGTGTAGCTTGGCAAGCGGCGCGGCGCGATTGAGCCTCGTAGTGCGCCTTATCCTCCGCGCTTTCTGAAATATAACCACGCTTTCGCAATTTAGCCATGCGCTTAGCTTCGCGCTCAGAGTTATCAGCAATTGCGCACGCTTCAGCAATCCGCTGGCGACTACTTTCTACCTGAGTTTGCGCCAGATTACTTTGGGCTTGCTGATCGTCATTCCATAACCGTAACAACACCTGCCCTTTTTTAACATGGTCGCCTTTTTTAACCCCAAGAAAGTCAATACGTCCACCACTGATAGGTGAAAGCCGGGTGCGCTGGCAAGCTTCAACACTACCAGCGCGAGTGTTAGCTACGCTAGACTCAACCTTGCCGCGCATCACTTCAACTAACGCTACGCTAATAGGTTTCGGTCTGGTAAACCACCAAATTACAACGGCTATAGAAATAATGAGAGTGAGAATAATCAGGATGCGGCGCATAGAGTTTTTTGAGAGCAATAGATAAAACTGATAGACAACTAAGCTCGTATCATACAGCTATTTGAGCAACCTTTGATTAAGCGACGTATGTTAAAGGCGGTATATTTTCAAGTCGGCTTACTGAGGTTGCCAAATTGGCGTTTACCTTTCCGGTTGAGTGCAAATTCCGCTCAAATACACCACTTTTATCGATTCGTTATTTTTAATTTTCTGGCGCTAGCGTTTTCCAAAATCAACAGCCGTGTAGCGTTATCTGCCGAAGACCAAGTTTTAATTTCATCCAGGCTGCGGAAACAGCCCAAACAAATATCTTGTTCATTCAAACAGCAGTTTCTTATGCACGGTGATGGCAATGTTTCTTGTTGCACGCTCATTAATAGCTATAGGATATTGATCCTTAAATTAACCACAAAGCAAATAAGATCTTGGGTTGAAAGATTACAAAGGGGCAATTTTTAAGTAGAGCTCGGTAAGCTTTCCCTGTTTTGCTTTCCATGCCGCTTGTGGAGAAAAGCCAGCTTCCAAATATCAGACACTGGTTGAATACAACGCAGTGTTTAGTTTTTCTGAATATTGCCAATCATTCCTGAATAATATTCCAGCATTTGCGCTAAAAATTTGATCACTATATCGATCTCGTTTTTAATGTCATGAATAAAATTGTGATGCTGGAAGTTTTCCGCGACATAAAACGACATGCCCATGTAAATGGTATTGCAGCCCATGGCAATCATGATGAGTGCGGCGGTTTTCAGCATTAGCCCTCGAAAGTGAGCGCTCATTTTACCGAATGCCACGCTCACAAATAACATGGTAGGTAAGGTGCCTGCACCGAAAGTCAGCATTAATAAACCGCCCTCTAAAATACTGGTAGCTGAGGTGGCTTTTACCGCCATAGCAAAAGTTAACGGGCAGGGCATTAAGCCATTTAGCAATCCGGCAATACAGGCCCCAATAAGTGGGCCTTTGGTTCTAGCGGAGCTGTAGCCTTTTCTCAATAAATTCATGGGCAGCAGTTTTACTGAGCCTTGAAAAGGAATCCAGCCCAAGATTCCCAGCGCCAATATGATGACCACAGAACCAATAAACATTTGCAAAACACTTTGCACTTTGCCGAACAATCCGCTGGAAACTAGAACTACGCCTAATGATGCGGCGGCAAAACCGACCAAGGTATACACAAAAATCCGGGCAAATTGATAACAAAAATACGGCAAGTAACTTTTGGTGGCGCCGGAATTCATAAAATAGCCGGACACCAATGCACCGCACATACCTAAGCAATGGCCACTACCCAACACACCAGCCATAAATGCCAGTCCGTAATCAAAGCCGCCAGCAGCGGCCATGACGTGCATGCTGTGATCCATTGTTGAATGATCCATGAGTGTTCCTATTGTTTACTTAAGCGTAATGAGTTGACGATGACTGATACCGAACTCAAAGCCATAGCTGCAGACGCAACCATTGGGTTGAGTTTTCCTAATGCTGCAACCGGAATGGCAATGACGTTGTAACCAAAAGCCCAAAATAGATTTTGTTTTATGATGCGGATGGTATCGGTGCTAAGTTGAATAGCCTCTGTGACTTTGGCGATGTCACCCTGTACGAGGGTTAAATCGGCTGATTCAATGGCTATATCGGTACCGCTACCGATGGCGAAGCCAACGTCAGCCGCGGCTAGTGCAGGCGCATCATTAATACCATCCCCAATCATGCCGACTTTTTTACCTTCGCTTTGGAAGTCACGAATGATAGAGAGCTTTTGTTCTGGTGTGGCATTGGCAATAACGGTTTCAATGCCAACTTGAGCAGCCACATAAAGTGCAGTTTTTTCAGTGTCGCCGGTGACCATCAAAGTTTGTATGCCCAGCTTTTGCAAGTGTTGAATAGCATGCAAAGCTTGTGGTCGTGGCTTGTCAGCTATGCCGAAAACTGCCGCGGCTTTGCCATTGACGGACATAAACACCGGCGTTTTACCTTGTCCGGAAAAATCGCTGGCGGCTTGCATTAAACCGTCAATATTCACCTGCTGTTCTTTCAACCAAGCTTTGTTACCTAATAAAAGTTTTTTGTCATCGACCTCTGCGGCAATGCCACGCCCGGTTTCGCTGTAAAAATAGCTGCAATCGGATAGTTTTATAGCATTGTCTTTTGCGTAGTCTACAATGGCTTTGCCCAGAAAATGTTCTGAGCCATGTTCAGCGGACGCTGCCAGCATGATGATCTTTTCTTCACTAAGTCGAGATAACTTTAGCAAATCGCTAACTTTGGGTTTGCCTTCAGTAATTGTGCCGGTTTTATCGAACACGATCACATTTAGTTTGGCTGCCATTTCCAAACTTTCGCCATTGCGAATATAGATCCCTTCGCGTGCTGCTTGACCTGCACCCACCATAATGGCGGCGGGTGTTGCCAAACCTAACGCGCAAGGACAAGCAATCAGCAGTACTGTAATGGCACTTCCAAATGCAAAACTAAACGACGCACCGACCAGTAACCAGCTAACCATAGTAACGCCGGATAGCATCATCACGGTAGGTACAAAAATGGCGGAAATTTTGTCAACCTGTTTTTGTATGGGTAATTTGGTAGACTGAGCTTGATCCACCATATGCACAATGCCTGCTAAGACTGTATCCATGCCAACTGCAGTGGCACGAATGCGCAATAGACCATTGCCGTTGACACAGCCACCGATGACTTTATGACCGACATCTTTTACAACCGGCAAGCTTTCACCTGTGACCATGGCTTCGTCGACCGTGGAAACACCTTGAATAACGACACCATCGGTAGGGATTTTTTCGCCTGGACGTATCAATATGACATCATCAACTACCACATCATCGACATCGATGATCTGCTCTTTACCGTCACGGATAACGGTGGCCGATTGTGGCTGCAGGTCAACCAGTTTACGAATCGCTTCTCCTGCTTTGCCTTTGGCGCGTTCTTCTAAAAAACGACCCAACAATACAAAAGTGATAATGGCGGCGGCAGCTTCAAAATAAATATGGCCTTTGCGCCGGAGTAGAGAAGGCAGGCTGTAGCCGTATGCAGCCCCGACTCCAAGAGCAATCAGGGAATCCATATTGGCGCTGCGCTGTTTAGCCAATCGATAAGCTTTTGCAAAAAAAGTCCAGCCTGACCAGAACACCACAGGCGTTGTTAGTACGAATTGCAGCCAATGTAGCCAGCGTGTAGTCGGCATAGTCATGCCCACTGCCACGACAGGCAAACTTAATACGCTAGCCCAGACAAAACGCTGCCGTGCTTTTTCTATGCGTTGGTGTTCTTTGACTATTAAATTTTTGCGCTGAGACAATGTGTCCATGGCATAAGTTTTATAGCCGAGTTCAGCCACTTTAGTGTTTACATCATCTTTTGCTAATTGCCCAAATACAGTCAGCGTAGAAGTGCCGAAATTGACACTGGCCTGCTTAACTCTCGGATCGCGTTTTAACACCATCTCAATTAATAAAGCGCAGGACGCGCAACTCATACCTTCGACAGCTAAGTCAATTTCCTGAACAGGGCCATCGAAAGTTTTCTTTTGCTGTTTATGTTGCTCGGCTTGTTTGTGAGCAAGATTACCGAGTACAGCATCCAATAACACCAGTAAATTCTTTTTGGGTAAACCAGCCGGATCAAATTCGATGACGACTGAGCCCAGCGCTGGAACAGAACGAACTCGTTTTATTTCCGGTCGTTTTTTTAAAATGATTTCAAAAATATAACTGCGTTCCTGGTCATTTTTTAAAATCGGAGAAATGATTCTGATGCGTCTTGATAATTGATGGACTAACTGAAAATTTTTCGGTGCTAAAACATGTGTATCCATAGCAAAAAGCTCTCATAGATTGTTGCGTAGTGGAGCGCTAACATGCAGCTATAATTTAACTGCCCGACAAGTGAGCATGTAGTGCAACCAATAAATAAAATAAAGGCGCGGGAGAAGTTGGTTTATTTGGGTCTGCGCGAACGAACCAGTAAAAATACCATATAAAATACCGCAAGCCATTCATATCGGTATTTGATGGGGTTAACGATCCAAAGTTTCGTAATATGATCCCAGTGCAGTCGTATCATGAACAGCACCAACACATCAGTTAAAAAGTCAGTAATGGCTTTTTCAGGATCTTTAAAAAAAGCCTTAGGCTTTTTCAAGCCAATGTTGGTAATGATTTTGGCTGCCTGTACAGTTTCTTTGGCATCACCATATTTTTCCTTGGCCCAGCGCGTTACCTGAAAATCGCCTATTTTGGCAGCAATTTTGTGTTTCCATGGTGATATGCCGGTGGGCTTGGCGGTTAAAGCGCCGTTTTTTTCAAGATAACTGAGCAATTGGGATAATTGCCTTGCCAGAGTTTTAAAGTCACAAACGGACTCCTGAAAACGAATAGATAATTTTTGCTGATTCCGGTAAATATTAACCCGGTAGACACCGGTAATCCCTTTGATGCTATCGCTTAAGGATTTTGTAACGACACTGTCACATACTTGAGCAGGAATTTCAAACCTGACATGGCCATTATCGCGATAACGTAGCAAAAATTCTTTCTGGATAGGCATGGCGGTTTGTACACTTCAGAAAATAAAAACGGATGCCCTGTATTATAAACAGGAGAACATCCGTTAATGAAAAATTCTTAAAACCAGATAAATTTTTTATTCTTTAGTTTCAGCAACAATATCTTCTAAATTTTCTTTTTGCTGTAAAACAAAATCTTTACCAGCATCAACAACTTTAGTGGTGCTGGAAATGATTTCTTTCCTGTATTTATAAACCAAGTAGCCCGCCAGAATACCCAGACCGAACACCAAAGCCGGGTGTTTAGCTATATTTTTCATGAGTTTACTCCCACTATGTACAGTTGCCGAAGCCATCGAACCTTTTACTACTTCTTTAGACATAGACTTCATCGGCGTACCATGCGCATGCTTCATATTAAATTAAGTTTCCTTTGGTAATTACGATTCTTTTGGATTATGGACTATCTGGTCTTCATGTAACATCTCATAAATTCCCATACATCCTTCGCAACAAAAAACCTTATTTCCTTCTGAGGTCTTTAAAGTAAAACCTGGCGTTTCAACAGTTAAACCACAAAGATCGCAAATTTTCTTGATGTCGTTCATTGCAAATAATCTTCAACAAAAAATCACTGGAATAAATCCGACCTCGCCACCCCCGACGCCTTATCGGACAAGACAAGACTAGACTAGTTCCGAGTATATCTTGATTTGCAAACAATTACCAACTCGCGGCATGGCTTTAGGGGTTGTCGACAGTGCCGCAGGCCACTCGAGAAGATGCTTTCATTAACGCGATTCTTAAGGCGCCAGTCAGGCTGGCACCCAAACCTAAACGCACGGCAATCGCTGGTATCAAGATCATTGACGCGACAGCGAGACTGGTTCCCAGCAACAGGGAGCCATTATTGATTTTTTTAGCTTCGACTTGTGTTAGTTCTTGGCTCATTTAAAAACCTCGGCATAAAAAATAATTAAACAACGGTATTCAATTAAGCATTTTTAGTGCCAAAAATTTAAGATATTGATTGTTATTAGTTTTTTATAATTTTGAAAATGGCGTCGTAAAAAAAATAGGTCATATGACACAATGTAGTGTGTCATATGACCTATTTTTTTAAAAATCATATTTTTCCAATCTTACAAAGTGTATTTCTAGTTATGTTTATTAGTGCAAAATTAACTTTAAGTTTTCGGGAGTAAATAAATAAGCATTTGTTTTATATATGTTTAAATAAATTCTGTACCTATCAAAAGTAATCGAAATAATTTTTCGGCATGACTTCGCTGGCGAATTTACATTTTGAGCCATTTCAAAAAAGTGTGTCATATGACACACTTGCCATTAAGCGCTCTGTTTTAAGGTTCTATTTTTATCAACGTGGTGGCTAACTCAACCCCTAAATTAACCACATTCTGTTGCATTTGTTTATCCTGCAAAGAACCTTCAGGACTAAAAGCGCTACCCGATGAGCCAACCGTTTGCTGATTTGATAGCACGGTAATTCCTATGTTGTTTAATAATAATCTTAAAAATACCAAGCCACGCATGCCCCCTAATGCTCCCGGAGAAGTTGCCATTATGGCGGCCATTTTGCCGCGATAGGCTAGCAAAGGTGGTTCATCTCCAGCTCTACGCGAAGCCCAGTCAATAGCATTTTTGAGTAACGGGCTAAACGAACTGTTGTATTCAGGGGAAGCAATCAAAAACCCATCATGAGCAATTAACAGTTGCTTAAACTGATCAGCTGATTCTGGCATTCCCTCTGCTGCCTCGATGTCTTGATTAAAAATTGGCATAGGAAAATCAGCCAAATTAATGACACTGACCTCAGCACCTACTTGTTCTGCCCCCAAAGCAGCAATTTTGACCAATTTCTGATTATAAGAATCTTTTCTGGCACTGCCGGAAAACGCTAATATTTTTGCCATTCTGATACCTCTGTGTTTTCAGCTAATTGAAATTAATAAATATCAAGGAAGCTTTACAATTTCTTCTGTCTTATCAAAATCAACCCCCACGCTCACAATAAAACTAGTAGCTTGTTCAATATCCATGGTTGATTCGATAACCTTTGATTTATCAACAATAACAGTAAAACCCGAAGTTGGATTAGGCGAGGTAGGAACAAATAGGACGTATTTGTTCCCATGCCGATTTGTGACATAAGCCGGCACCCAAATACCCTCTTTGGGGTATTCGATATAAACCACTTCTTTAGCAATGGATGCTTCCTGGGAGGAAAACATATTAATCACTTTCTTAAGTACCCTGTACACGGTGTTTAGAAGAGGAATTCTATGTATAACATGCTCAAAAAGAGTAATAATCCAGGGTCGGCCTTTTTTAACTATTTTTTGGCCGATTGACACCAAGATGATAAAACTTAAGCCAAAAAACAGTAGGGTGTACACAAAATTATCAGAATAGCTGTAGACCATGTAATACGAATCAGAAACCAGCTGTTTTACAAAAAAGATGATTTGTAAAACAATGACGATGGGTATTACTGCTAGCACACCAATTAAGAAATAATTTAATAGCTTTTTGACTAATTCTTTCATTTTTATCTCCGCAGTTATAATGATTTCATGATTAATGAAACACCTGAAGCAAACAAAAATACTGCAAATATCTTGCTGTATTTTTCGTTATCAATTCTGTTGTATAAAATTTCTTCTATGCCTAAAAACATCAGTACGCCAATATGCATCAGCGTTATCTTGTCCGCAAAAGATACCTTAAAGTCATGTCCGACCAACAATAGGGTCGTTAACTGAAACAGTGCAATTGTGGCATAACAAGCCGCCGAAGTTACCCGGGTTTTATCTTTTGGATACTTTTTACTGTAGATGATGACCGTTAATAACGATCCGCCCAAATTACTTAACCCATGAACTAGCCCCGTTAACATCAAATAAACCCGCTCATATTTGACGATTGACTTTAAAGCGTTATCGATAAAAGGCAAAAAGTTTTCCAGAGCTACAAACAGCAAAAAAGCGCCAATCCAAAGGCCAATTTTGATTTTGACTGTGGTGACAATCAACAGAAAAACTACCACTAACGGGATGCAGTAAATTAAAACATTTTTATAAAATGCTGCATCAATGTAATCGTAATGCTTTATGACCTGCAAGCAACTGATACATATGGAAATCGGTAGTAGCACTGACAGTACATCAATAAATTCATAGCCAAGCAACAACAGTAAAGGCGTTCCGAAGAGTAATACACCCACGCCAAAAATTGATTGCACAATGGAAGTTGCAAGAATGACTAGCAAAATATCGACGGGCATGTGTGTTCCTTATCCAATGTTATTTGTTATGAATTAACTCGGGCAATTATAAGCACATTTGCAATCGTGACGATTGCAAATTGTTGTAGAGACAGAGATCAAAAGAAAATCTATTCCACCGCAATTGCAATAAATAAAACGACTGAAATTGACCGCGACACATAGGTGCCGATTTAAATTGATATTTTATAGAAAAAACGTACAATTCATGCGCTTACATAACAAACTTAAAGACATCTGTACGGAAGTGCAGTGTTTTTTACTACACTAATAGGAGATTAAAGTATGAGTATGCTTCAAGAATTCAAAGAATTTGCTGTAAAAGGCAATGTGATCGATTTGGCGGTCGGTGTAATTATCGGTGGCGCTTTTGGTAAAATCGTCTCTTCGTTCGTCGCTGACGTGGTGATGCCGCCGATTGGTGTTCTAGTCGGTGGTGTAGATTTCACCAAACTGGCTGTTACGTTAAAAGACAAAGTCGGCGATGTTCCTGCAGTCACTTTGAATTACGGTAACTTTTTACAAACCACATTTGATTTTTTAATTGTGGCAATGGCAATTTTTATTGCTGTTAAATTCATCAACAAACTTAAAAAAGCAGAAGCCCCTGCTGCTGCGCCAGAGCCCACCAAAGAAGAATTGCTGTTAACTGAAATCAGAGACTTGCTGAAAGCAAAGAATTGACCTCCGACAGTTCAGCCAGGATAGCAACCGCACTACCCTGGCTGGATTTTGCATCAGTTTTTAGAAAATGTCAGTACCCCGTCGGTTACATTCACTTTTATCGTATCTCCGGCAATAAAGTTACCTGCCAAAATTTCTTGGGCTAGTGGGTTTTCCAATTGCTGCTGAATAGCTCGTTTCATCGGTCTAGCCCCATAAACCGGATCGAACCCCGCTTCGCCTAACATATCTAAAGCCTGATCGCTAATTTCAAAGCTAATTTCCCGTTCTTGCAAGCGTTTGCGTAAATAGTCAATCTGAATGCTGGAAATCGCTCTGATTTGTTCACGACCCAAAGGATGAAAAACAACTGCTTCATCAATACGGTTGATAAATTCCGGCCTAAAATGCGCGCCAACGATAGCCATAACGGCGGCTTTCATCACGTGATAATTGGCTTCGCCATACAACTCCTGGATACGGTCAGAGCCTAAGTTTGAAGTCATCACAATCACGGTATTTCTAAAATCCACGGTGCGGCCTTGGCCATCTGTCAGTCGACCATCATCTAATACTTGCAACAACACATTAAATACATCCGGATGGGCTTTTTCGATTTCATCCATCAAAATCACCGAATACGGTTTACGTCTGACCGCTTCGGTTAAATAACCACCTTCTTCATAACCCACATAGCCCGGAGGTGCACCAATTAACCGAGCAACCGAGTGCTTTTCCATAAATTCGGACATATCGATACGAATCATGGCATCAGTGGTATCAAACATGAACTCAGCCAAGGCTTTGCAGAGTTCAGTTTTACCCACGCCAGTTGGACCCAAAAATAAAAACGAACCATTAGGTCGGTTGGGGTCAGACAAGCCCGCTCTGGAACGGCGAATTGCATTGCTTACCGCCTTCAACGCCTCCTCTTGACCGACCACGCGCTTGCTCAGTTGTTCTTCCATACGCAACAACTTATCGCGTTCGCCTTCCATCATTTTAGATACCGGAATGCCGGTCCATTTGGAGACGACTTCAGCAATTTCTTCCTCGGTGACTTTATTGCGCAATAAAGTCATTTTTTGCGCTTCAACCGGGACATCTGAATTTAATTGCTTTTCCAGTGCGGGAATAATACCGTATTGTAATTCTGACATACGCGCCAAATCATTGGCTCGACTAGCGGCCTCCAGCTCAGTTTTGGCTTGTTCCAGTTTTTCTTTAATAGAAGCAGAGCCTTGCAATGAGGCCTTTTCGGCTTTCCAGATTTCTTCCAGATCCGAATATTCTTTTTCCAAATCAGCAATATCTTCTTCCAGAATTTCCAAGCGTTTTTTAGAAGCGGCATCGGATTCTTTCTTCAGTGCCACTTGCTCGATTTTTAACTGAATCAAACGCCGATACAATCTATCCATTTCCTCCGGCTTGGAATCAATTTCCATACGAATGCGGCTGGCTGCTTCATCGATTAAATCAATGGCTTTATCAGGCAATTGCCGATCAGCGATATAGCGGTAAGACAAGCTTGCCGCTGCCACAATGGCCGGATCGGTAATGTCCACACCATGATGCACCTCGTATTTTTCTTTCAAGCCACGCAAAATGGCGACCGTGTCTTCAACGGAGGGTTCATCGACTAAGACTTTTTGGAAGCGCCGCTCCAGTGCCGCATCTTTCTCGATGTATTTACGGTATTCATCCAACGTAGTCGCACCCACGCAATGCAATTCACCGCGCGCTAAAGCCGGTTTAAGCATATTGCCTGCATCCATGGCGCCTTCGGCTTTGCCTGCGCCGACCATAGTGTGCAATTCATCGATAAATAATATAACCTGGCCTTCTTGTTTAGCCAGATCGTTTAATACCGCTTTCAGGCGCTCTTCAAATTCACCGCGAAACTTGGCCCCGGCAATCAATGCGGCCATATCCAGCGCTAATACTTGCTTGCCTTTGATGCCTTCCGGCACTTCGCCAT
Organism: Methylococcales bacterium; assembly: GCA_965247565.1. Taxonomy (GTDB): domain Bacteria; phylum Pseudomonadota; class Gammaproteobacteria; order Methylococcales; family Methylomonadaceae; genus CBDFHF01. Next base: position 1,522,438 of record CBDFHF010000003.1, read on the forward strand.
TGACGATACGCTGCGCCAAGCCCTCAACAATCGCAGTTTTACCCACACCAGGCTCGCCGATTAATACAGGATTATTCTTGGTACGGCGCTGCAACACTTGAATGGTACGGCGAATTTCATCGTCCCGACCAATGACCGGATCAAGCTTGCCTTGCTCGGCACGCTCAGTTAGGTCGATGGTATATTTCTTTAAGGCTTGGCGTTGATCTTCGGCATTTGGGTCATTAACTGCCTCGCCGCCACGCATGGAATCAATCGCCTTTTCAATTGCTGGCTTGGTTACGCCCGCTTTTTTTAGGATTTCTTGCAGAGAACCTTTTTCCTCAAGCGCTGCCAATAAAAATAATTCGCTGGAGATGAATTTATCATTACGTTTTTGGGCCAGTTTGTCGGTTAAATTCAGTAATCGAGATAACTCGTTGGAAAGCTGCACATCGCCGCCACTACCACTGACAGTTGCAAGACGATCTAATTCTTTGACTAGTTCGCCCCGTAAAGCTTGGGTATTAATATTGATTTGTGTCAGCAAGGGTTTAACGCTGCCACCTTGCTGATCCAGCAGAGATAACATGAGATGAGCGGGTTCAATAAACTGGTGATCTTTACCCAGTGCGGAACTCTGCGCGTCTGCTAAAGCGGATTGAAACTTGCTGGTTAATTTGTCCATTCTCATAGACTACACCCCTATATAAGCAATTTAAGTTATTACTGATATGGAGAGAATTGTGCGGATTTCAAGCTCCGAAGCAAATCATTGTCGTTAGGGGTTCTGTTAATCGTCTGTTCACCTATAATTCATTGGAAATTGGCACAATGTTGACACAAAACTCTTCCATACTTGCCCAAGCGCAAAGATATTCGCTAAGTCCCTAAAAAATCGTTGTTGCGGCATGGACTCCCGCAGCCTTAACGTCACGAATTTGCATTGTGCAAATATCGGTGGCCTATTGGCAATAATATAAAGCACAAATTACTGGAGATAACGCCATGACATCCACTGACAAAACGCATTCTCCGCAATTTCTGGAGCAGTACCTACAGGAAGTCACTAACTTATTTGCGAAGCAGCAATTGGAAAGGTCGCTGGTAGAAAGAGGCCCGGAAACTCATCACGCGTTGGTAGAAACTGTTTTACACAAACAGCATCAAACCCGGCTGCAAGAAAAATTTGCACCTTTGCACCCTGCTGATATTGCTTTTATTCTTGAATCGTTACCATTAGATCAACGGCGTTACGCTTGGGACGCCATTAAGTCTCAAAACGATGGTCAGGTATTGCTTGAAGTATCCGATGCTGTAAGGCAAACGCTGATTTCCGGCATGGAAGTGGAAGAGTTGGCCACGGTTGCCGGGCAATTGGATACGGATGAAATCGCCGACCTGGCTGCCGATTTGCCTAAACGGGCGATGCTGAAAATTTTACGTTCATTGAATGACCAACAACGTCAAGATTTGGATGTGGTGTTATCTTATCAAGAGCAACAAGTCGGTGCGCACATGGATTTTGGTATGATTGCCATCCGTGCTGATCTAAACTTAAAAGCAGTCACATCCTATATTCGTAAATTGGGTAAACTGCCTGGCCATACTGATAAGTTATTTGTGGTTGATCAGCACAATATTGTTAAGGGCGTTTTGCCATTGCAGCGCTTGTTAACCTACGGTCTGATGAAGCAAGTTTCCGAAACTATGGTTACCGATTTTGTGCGCTTTCAGGTCGATCAGGATATTACCGAAGCTTCCAGAGCCTTTGAACGTTATGATTTAATCTCAGCGCCAGTCATCGATGATAACGGTATATTGAAAGGCCGGTTGTGCGTAGATAACATTTTGCATTTTATCCGCGAAAAAACCGATGAAGACCTATTGACGCAAGCGGGTGTCAGCGAAGAGGAAGATTTATTTTCCAGTGTTTGGAAAAGCGCAAAAAATCGTTGGGGCTGGCTATTGATTAATATCGTCACTGCGTTTGCGTCAACCCGCATCATCGGATTGTTTGAAGATGTTATTTTGCAGCTAGTAGCGTTGGCGTCATTAATGCCTATTATCGCCGCTATGGGTGGTAACACCGGTAATCAGACCAGCATGTTGATTATTCGCTCGTTGGCATTAGGCCAAATTACCTCCAGCAACGTCTATCGATTAATCAGAAAAGAGCTGACTTTATCGGTCATCAATGGCATTTTTATTGGCCTGATTATGGCTGGTCTCAGTATGTTGCTTTATCAAGACCCTGCATTATCTGCGGTTATGGGTATTGCTATGCTTATCAATTTGCTGGTTGCGGTCACTGTCGGATTAAGTATTCCTTTGTTACGACATAAGTACGGTAAAGATCCAGCCGTGGGTACCAGCGTTATCTTGACGTCGGTGACCGATTCCATGGGTTTTTTTATTTTCTTAGGATTAGCCAGTTTGTTCTTAATAAAAAAGATAGCTTAATGTGCTTCGTCCCAATTACGGCCTACACCAACATCAACTAATAACGGTACATGTAAAAGTGCGGCTGAACTCATCAGATGTTTGATTAGGGTGGTGCATTTTTCCAGTTGAGCCTCGGCTATTTCAAATACCAGTTCGTCATGCACTTGCATGATCATTTTGGCATCGGGTTGTTCTTGTTCTAACCACTGATCGGTTGTCAGCATAGCGCGTTTAATAATGTCGGCGGCTGTGCCTTGCATGGGCGCGTTGATAGCGGTGCGCTCGGCGTATTGTCGTCGGGCAGCATTGCGGGAGTTGATTTCCGGCAGGTATAAACGCCGACCAAACAGAGTTTCCACGTAGCCTTGGCTGCGGGCTAGCTCTCTTATGGTATCCATATAATTTTTTACGCCGGGATAACGAGCAAAGTATAAATCAATATAGGATTGCGCCTGATTTCGCGCCAAACCCAATTGCTGTGCCAAGCCAAATGCAGACATGCCGTAAATTAATCCAAAGTTAATGGCTTTGGCGGAGCGGCGCAAATCGTTGGTAACCTGATCAGGCGCTACCCCAAAAACTTCAGCAGCCGTGGCGCGATGCACGTCCAAGCCTTCGGAAAATGCTGTCAGTAGCCCAGCATCTCCTGATAAATGCGCCATAATGCGCAGTTCAATTTGTGAATAATCGGCGGCCACTATTTTATAACCTTCTGGGGCAATAAAGGCTTGGCGAATTTTCCGACCTTCTTCGCTCCGAATGGGAATGTTTTGCAGATTCGGATCAGTGGATGACAGTCTTCCTGTTGCTGCCACGGCTTGATGATAAGAGGTATGTACTCGGCCAGTTTTGTCATTAACCTGCTGAGGTAATTTATCGGTATAGGTGGATTTTAATTTGCTTAAGCTACGATAATCCAATATCACCTTAGGCAGTGGATATTCCAGAGCTAATTCTTGCAATACCGATTCGTCGGTTGAAGGTTGCCCGGTCGGAGTTTTTTTCAATACTGGCAGCTTTTGTTTGTCGTAGAGAATTTCCTGTATTTGTTTGGGTGAGCCGAGGTTAAACGTTTGTCCGGCCAGATCGTGAGCGTGTTGCTCTAGAGAAATCAACTGGCTGGAAAGCTCTAGACTTTGCTGAGCGAGCATGGCGGTATCAATCAACACACCATTGCTTTCAATATGTTGCAGCACATTAACCAAAGGCATTTCAATGTCGGTATAGAGTTTGAGCAACGTGGGTTCTTGTTGCAGTTTTGCCATTAACGCATGATGCAGACGCAAGGTTATATCGGCATCTTCCGCAGCATAGGGAGTGGCTTGTTCTATGGCAACTTCCTGAAATGGAATTTGCTTGGCTCCTTTACCCGCTACGTCTTCATAATGAATGGTATCAACGCCAAGATAGGTTTTGGCTAGATCATCCATGTTGTGTTTTGTTGCTGTGCTGTCCAGCACATAGGATTCCAGCATGGTGTCGTGGCTGATACCACGCAAGGTGATGCCATGGTTGGTTAACACATGGGCGTCATATTTTAGATTTTGTCCGAGTTTGGCTTTATTTGGATTTTCTAGCAAAGGCTGTAACTGTTTTAAAATGTCAGATCGATTAAGTTGATCTGGCACGCCCGGATAATCATGGGCTAAAGGTACATAAGCTGCGCTACCTGCCTCTACTGCAAACGATACGCCGACAATTTGCGCCTGGTTGTAATCCAGGCTGGTGGTTTCAGTGTCAAATGCAAATAATTCGGCTTGATTGAGTTTATTCAACCAGGTTTGAAATTGCTGTGCAGTCAATACTGATTCATAGTCGGTTGTTAAAGGTGGGTTGCTGATGTGCTGTTCTTGAGTAGAGACAACCGACGGTTGATCAATATTAGAGGCCGCGCCATTTTCCAGAATTTTTAACCATGAAGAGAAACCCAGTTCAGTCAATAGGTTTTTTAATTCGGCAATGTCGGTAGGCTGCTGTTTTAAATCTTCAATGCCATAAGGTAAATTAAGATCGCATTTTATGGTAGTCAGCTGTTTAGATAGCGGCAATTGCCCAAGACTGGCTCGCAAGTTTTCGCCAATCTTACCGGTAATCGTATCAGCGTTCGCTATCAGATTTTCTAAAGTATCATATTGCTCCAGCCATTTAGCGGCGGTCTTCGGGCCGACTTTCGGTACACCGGGAATGTTATCGACGCTATCGCCAATTAAGGCAAGATAATCCACAATCTGGTTTGGCCTGACGCCAAACTTGTCAAATACGCCCTGAGCATCCATGCGGGTATTAGACATAGTGTTTTCCAACATAATATGATCATTGACTAACTGGGCCATGTCTTTATCGCCGGTGGAAATGATTACGTCAAAGCCCTCTCGCTCTGCGTGTTTTGCCAATGCCCCCATTACATCATCGGCTTCAACGCCGGATTCAATAATCAACGGCAAGCCCATGGCACGAATAATGTGATGAAGCGGTTCAATCTGCACCCGCAAGTCATCCGGCATGGGCGGGCGATGCGCTTTGTATTGATCGTATAAGTCGTTACGAAAAGTCTTGCCCGGCGCATCAAACACTACCGTAATGAAATCGCTATGATAATCGGCGATTAACTTGCGCAACATGTTGGTAACGCCGTGAATCGCATTGGTGGGCAAACCTTGTGGACTGGTTAGCGGTGGTACCGCATGATAGGCACGAAACAGAAACGAGGAGCCGTCAACGAGAATCAAGCGGTTTGCGGTGTGCTGGGACATGGGTATGTTTTAAAGATTTAGGTTGGAACGGGATTGTATCGTATCGGTTTCGAACATCGTGCCAGCGCAGAAGTAAAAACTAGTCGAATTCCTCGTCTTCCTTGTCATCCTCTACATCGGCTATCTCATTTAACTCACCTTCAAAATTAAACAATGCTTTCAAGTAACGATAGAGCAGTCTGGCTGATTTTGGTGGTTTACTCAGCTCGGCCTCTTTTTGGGCATTACGTAATAGCTGTCTGAGCTGTTGGCGGTCTGCGTGAGGCTGCTCATCCAGTAATTCTGTCAAAGCTTCATTGCCTTCGCTAATTAAACGATCCCGCCAACGCTCCAGAATATGATGTTCTCTGACCGCGTGTGCGCTTTTATTTTGCAACCGCGATAAGCGTTCTTGAATAGGTTCAACGTCTATTTTATGAAGTTGACCAGCAATGAATTTTAATAATCGTTTTCTCGCACTTTTGTGCGGCATTCCGCCGACTTCGATAACGGCTTTATGAATTTTGTCGGGTAACTCCAGCGTCTGTAATTGTGAGCTGGACAAGTTGGACATTTCTTCTCCTAAAGCAAACAATACCGCGATGTCTTTTTTTATCTGGGTTTTATTAGGCCTGACCGAGTAATATTCCACTTCTTCATCGTCGTATTCCTGATCTTCATAGGCATATTCTTCGCTCATGTCATTAAACCATTGCAATTAAAAAAAGGATAAATAGCACCACTAAGGCGATAGGTATAAAAAAACCCGGCCAATCCGATTTCGCTGTTTTGCTTTGTTCAATAGATGCCTTAATCCCAGGCTTCATCCAGAAAATAGCTAACAATACCATGGCGCCCAACAAGATATTTTCCCAGGTTGAAAGTGCTTCCACGATGATCTCCCAGTAAAAAATGAAGCTACTTTAGCATATACCGCTCAATGACTTTGCATGCTTCAGGTATTTGTGGTTTTTTCTAACCCCACGTCTTTGAATATGGTAGCGTGGCTAAGTGGTGCATGACATGCCTTCATCAGCGTAAAAAACCAGCGTTGATGCAATTTTATTATGGATACAGATACTTGAGTAGCTTGACTAGATGCATTACTTCTCGCTTGATTGTCTCTGCGCGAGTAAATGTACATAACGCCCCATGTTCCGGTAGGTGGGCATTCTGCAATGGCGATATTCTAATTCGAATAATTCGCTCTCATCACTTTGCTGGAGTACAGATTTACTTAGGTAATCGTGAAAAACACGAATCCCGGTATGAGTGGTGATAGTAAAGCCTTGCTGATGTAGTTGGTTAACAACTTCATATGGATATTGCGGATTGGGTGGGGTAAGTCTTTTGCCTTTGCCGAGGTAGCTGTTGTCAAGCAAATTTTTCCAGCGCCAACCGCCTTTAAGGGTATTGGTGTAAATCATGGCGTTGCGGTTGTAAAAAAGCAGAGACAGGTAGCCATTTGGTTTAACCCGATTGGCAACCGTTTTTAGGGTTGAAAAGGGGTCGGTTAGCCACTCCAATACGGCGTGAAACAATACAAGGTCAAACTGAGGGATTTGGGGAGCCAACATTTGAGCGGCTTGGTGGTGAAAATTAGCATGTAAATTGTTTTGTTCGAATAGCTGCTTAGCTTTGGTAAGCATTTTTTCAGAAATATCACATAAGGTTAGTTGGTGGCCTTGTTTTGCAAACCAGTGGCTCATTTGCGCGAAGCCACAACCAGCATCCCATATGGATAAGGGTTGAGGGTGTTTGTGCAAAAATAGTAAATCTTCCTTCAACAGTTTAAGACGCCAATCGCCCTTCGCTGTGGCATAGACTTTTTGTTCAAAACGCTCGATAAGGCTGTCGAAGTTACGGTCTTTCTGAATGTCCATGCAGATAAAAACTTAACCAGTTGACGGAAAGCTTACGAAAACAGTTAAGAAACAAAAGTGAGGTGGATAAACATGAAATGGCAGGCGGAGTTGAGTATGTATCTCCCGCCTGCGCCGTAATATGCTTTCGTCCTTGAACCGTAGGTTCAAGTGGGGACGGTACCAGAAAATCAGGCTTCCCGCGCAAGGCGGGCATGCGCACCATTTGAGGGATTCGCCCCCTGGGTAAAAACAGGTTCAGGAAACACCCAGCACACTGTCGAACGCCGCAGGAGATACAGGCTTATAGTGTAGCTTGTTTATGGATTTTCCAAAGCATTTTCTATTTTCTGAGTCATGTTAACTAGGCTGTGTTTCAAGCGTTCATTCAAGACTGCGTTTTGGTTTTTCAGCATATTGAGCTCATGTGCTAGATTGAGTGCAGCCATAACAGCAATTCTGTCCGCACCACTGACACGGCCAGAGTCTCGAATTTTGCGCATTTGCTCATCAAGTTGCTGAGCAGAGTTGACAAGATCATCCCGCTCGTCGGGATCACAGGCAATTTTATATTCCTTGCCCATAATAGTGATGGATACAGGTAAAAGATTGCTGTTCATGAGCCTTGCTCCATTGATTTAAGCCGTGAAATCATCGCTTCGACACGGGTCCTGGCTAGATTGGTTTTTTCTAAAAGACTCGCTTTTTCTTGCACTAATGCTTCTTGCTTGCTTTTTAAAGTCGTATTTTCGTCTTTGACAGAGTTAAAGTGCTCAATAAATTGATCTAGCTTGTCTTCCAGATCTTTTAACTCCAGCTGGGAGTTGGGTTGTAAATTGCTCATAGTAATAGCTAGGGTTATCGCAAGGAATCAAGGACTGGCTTTTTTAGGGATATGTTACTGCAACAGTGATCCCCAGCTTGGTTAACAGTATAAAAGCGACCAGCGTTTCAATGAATTGTGCTATTCAAATTATTGATCAATGGTAGCATAAGCAACATTTTTTTTTTAGCGGTAGTGCAAATTATTATGTGGGCAGCATGGTTTACCAGGTAATTAATAAAATACTTGAACAAGGTGATATCGGCTGCTCTGCGGCTGAGGCGCATGGCATGGCAACGGGCATGCTATGCGTTAACGAGAAGGCTCGAGGCGAGGCCTGGATGGCGGAGTTGCTTAATGACGCCGAACCCTTGTCTGATGAATACAAAGACTTGTTGGCAAGGTTGTTTGATGAAACTGCCAGATTAATGAGCAATAATGAATTCGAATTTGATTTATTGTTACCAGCAGATGAGGTTGCGCTTAGTTTCCGAATAGAGGCGTTAAAAAACTGGTGTCATGGTTTCTTGTTTGGTGTTGGAGCGGTTTACTCGAATCAAGAATGTTCCAGAGATGCCAGCGAAATATTAAAGGACATTGCTGAATTCACTAAACTGGAAACTGACGCTGAAGGGGAGGAAGACGAGAATGCTTTTATGGAAGTAACGGAATACTTGCGCTCTGCGGTTTTGTTGCTACGCGACGAACTGGTTAACAATACGCGTAATACGCTGCACTGAAGGCCGTTAACATGAAACAAAGTGAATTTAAAAAACGCCGGAAACACTTAATGCAACGCATCGGCATCGGTAACATTGCACTGATTGGCAGTGCTTCGGTAAGAACTCGTAACCGTGATGTTGATTATCCGTTTCGCCAGGATAGCGATTTTTATTATCTAACCGGATTTAATGAGCCAGATTCCTTGGCTGTGTTTATTCCTGGTCGTGAAAAAGGCGAATATATTTTATTTTGCCGCGAGTTTGACGAGAAAAAGGCCCTATGGGAAGGCGCTCATGCCGGTCTGGAGGGCGCCACTAAACATTACGCAGCGGACGACTCTTTCCCCATTGATGATCTGGACGATATTTTGCCGGGTTTGCTGGAAAATAAAACGAAAGTGTTTTACCCGATGGGTCGAGACCCGGATTTGGATCATCAGTTACTGGAATGGATCAATCATCTGCGCAGTCAATCCAGAACTGGTGTAACGGCTCCTGGCGAATTAGTTTCGCTCGAACATATTGTGCACGAAATGCGGTTATACAAAAGTGCTGCAGAGCTTAAGTTGATGCGTCGTGCTGCAGAGGTATCTGCACAGGCACATGTTAACGCGATGAAAAATTGCAAAGCTGGTAAGTATGAATACCAAATTGAAGCGGAAATCGTTTATAACTTTATGGTGGAAGGGCTGCGCGCAGTCGCTTATCCTTCTATTGTTGCAGGTGGAAAAAATGCTTGCACTCTACATTATGTTGAAAACAAAGATCGCTTACAGAACGGCGATTTGTTGCTGATTGACGCCGGTGCTGAATGTGACCATTATGCGGCTGATATTACCCGCACTTTTCCCATTTCCGGAAAATTTTCCGAGCCGCAAAGGTTATTGTATCAATTAGTGTTGGATGCCCAAGCTGCTGCTATTGAACAAATCAAACCGGGTGCGCCATGGAATGCTGCGCACGATGCTTCCGTGGAAGTTTTAACCAAAGGCTTAGTTGAACTAGGCCTGTTAAAGGGTAAAGTCAAAAAGCTGATCAAGGACGAAAAATATAAACAGTTCTATATGCACCGCATTGGCCATTGGCTAGGCATGGACGTGCATGATGTGGGTGATTATAAAATTGACCAGGAATGGCGACTACTGGAGCCAGGCATGGTATTGACTGTCGAGCCCGGTTTGTACATTCCTGCTGATTGCAAAGCAGTAGATGCAAAGTGGCGAGGTATAGGTATCCGCATTGAAGACGACGTTTTTGTTACCGAGCAGGGTTATGAAATTTTGACCCATGCCGTTCCCAAATCTATTGCCGATATTGAAGCCTTAATGCAGGCAGCCTAATGCACCAGAACTATGATGTGTTGATTGCCGGTGGTGGTTTGGCCGGCAATTGTCTAGCTTTCGCCTTGAAAGAAACCGGTTTAAAAATTGCCATCGTTGAAGCCATACCGCGGAAAGAATTGCAGGTATCTTCCTCTGGAGATCGTGCTTTAGCGTTAGCGGCAGGTACAGTCAAAATGTTGGATGCTTTAGGGTTGTGGCAGGGTGTCAGTCATTTAGCAACGGCGATTAAGCACATTCATATTTCCGATCAAGGTCATTTTGGTAAAGTCCGGTTATCGGCGGAACAAGAGCATGTAGACGCGTTAGGCTATGTCATTGGCGCCAGAGACTTGGAAGGCCATGTCGCAGAATTGGTCGGGCAAACTCAAACCACGCTCATTTGCCCTGCTCGGGTGGTGGGCATAATGGCAGGCATTGATGCAGTTAATGTCAGTCTAAAGCAGAATAATGAAGCGATGGCAGTGTCTGCTAAATTGCTGGTAGGCGCGGATGGTGGTAGCTCTTCTGTGCGTAAATTGCTCGATATAAAGCAACTGATTACCGACTATGAACAAACTGCCTTGGTGACGACAGTTAAATCTTCCCTGCCAAACAACCATACGGCTTATGAACGCTTTACCGCTGCCGGACCGCTGGCCTTATTGCCAGTGGCTGCCAATCAAAGTGCAGTGGTTTGGACGCGTAGCAATGAAGATGCACAAGGTTTGATGGCAGGTAATGATGCGGATTTCTTGTCCGAGCTACAGCAGTGCTTTGGTTATAAGCTAGGGCAATTAAGCTTAGTTGCTCCGCGTACTGCATTTCCTTTATCGCTAATTCGCGCTGAAAAAATGCATGACCAGCGTACCATCATGATCGGTAATGCGGTGCACCAATTACACCCTGTTGCAGGACAGGGTTTTAATTTAGGTTTGCGAGATGTGGTGCTGCTGGCGGAAATGTTAATTAAACAGCAAGATGCAGGGCAAGATATCGGTAATGAACATGTATTGACAGCCTATGCAAAAGCACGCCAAAAAGACCATGAGCGCACGATTGCCTTTACTGATAATGTTGTGCGGATTTTTTCTAACGATTGGCTTGTATTTGCAGTTGTAAGAAATGCCGGATTGGCGATGCTGGATCATTTGCCTATAGCCAAAAATTTGTTGGCGCGCCATGCCATGGGATTGGCGGGGCGATTGCCGCGATTAGGCGCAAGGAGATAAGCATTATGCAACGATACGAAGTTATCGTCGTTGGCGGTGGCATGGTCGGTGCGGCAGCGGCTTGCGCGTTGGCTCATGGTGGTGTTAACGTGGCATTGTTGGATGGCCATAATCCAGAAAGACACTGGCCTGCGGGGCCTATCGATAATCGTGTTTCTGCATTAACCAGAGCCTCGCAACAAATACTTGAAATTCTGGGTGCTTGGCCGGGTATGGCCCGGCGCGGGGTTTGCGCTTATCGGGATATGCGAGTATGGGATGCGCGTGCAGATGGAGAATTGCATTTTGATTGTGCTGATACCACGTTCAATGAATTGGGGCATTTAGTAGAAAACCGGGTGACCGTTGCAGCACTTTGGGATGTCCTGGATAGCTTACCTAATGCTACTTGCCTGACACCAGCGCGGGTAATTGGTATGAACGTTAGTGATTGTAATCGAGTACTCACTTTGGCCGACGGACGCCAATTGGCTGCTGATTTGGTGATAGCCGCAGATGGGCGGGAGTCAGCATTGCGAACGATGGCAGGTATAGATGTTACGGGTTGGGATTATTATCAGCAGGGTTTAGTGGCTACGGTAACCACTGAGCAAAGTCATCAGGCCACGGCATGGCAGCGATTTTTGGAAGAAGGACCATTGGCTTTTTTACCCCTTTATAACGGGCAATGTTCGATAGTCTGGACCTTGGGTTCGGTTACTGCACAAAATTATTTGACGCTAAGTGATGCCGAGTTTTTGGATAAGTTAGAGCAGGCTTCCGGCGGTATTTTAGGCAAGATGCTCGTGGTCGAGATGCGAGCCGCAGTCAGTTTACGTTTTCAATATGCCAATTGTTATACGTATGAACGTCTGGTGTTATGTGGCGATGCCGCACATGCTATGCACCCTTTAGCCGGTCAAGGGGCCAATGCCGGTCTTTTAGATGCGGCGGCTATTGCTGAATTAGTCATTAAAGCCAAACGACAAAAAAGGCCCATAGCCGGTCAGCATTGCTTGCGTAGTTATGAGCGCTGGCGTAAAGGTGATAATTTAATGATGATGGTTGGTATGGATGTCATCAATAAAACGTATGGAATGAGCGCTAATCCGATGGTTAAGCTACGTTCCACGGGCATGAACTGGGTAAACCATACGACGTGGTTAAAAAATTACTTGAATCAAGTAGCGATGGGTTTACGAAATGACTTGCCTAGATTAGCTCAAGGCCAGACTTGCTGGTAAAAAGCCCGATTTGCTATTACGCTTATCAGATAAAATCTCTAAAAAATCGACACCTTTAGATAAGAAGCGGTGTTTGTGAGGTTTTAGAGACTCTCATTAGCCGATTTAAAGTTTACCCTGCTAACTAGCTTCTGGTATATTTCACCACGGCGAGTTGATTGTCTAGGATTGGCGAGTGTTTAATTGAGCTGTAATATAAAAAATTATTTTAAAGTGGAGAGCTGTTATGACTGAAGGGTTGTTTATATTAACTACAATTTTTGTAGCTTACGTTGTCTATGTCATAGTCAATGAACCAAAAACGACAACAACTAAAGCGACTGTGTCAGGACAGGTACCTGCGGAGCCTTTAAGCCAGCCTGCATTAAAGGTGGTAGCAAAACAAGAGGCAATAGCCGCAAAACCAATAGAAACTAAAACAGCTGCACCGTTACCAATTAAATCCGTAACGCCGCCTGCCAAGAAATCCACTAAAACTGAAGCAAAGCCAACAACGAAAGCCACAGCTACCCTAAAGTCAGTAAGTCCAGCATCAAAGCCAGCCGTTGCGGCCAATTCGGTTAGAGGCGGTGGTTTGAAAGATCCTGCTACCGGTGAAGTAGCCGCGCCCTACAGCAACTACCGATTTACAAAACGCTGGATAAAAGACGCATTAGTTTTGGAAGGATTATTACCTAAAGTCTATAAAAACGCTGAGCTTGACCCTGCAATTGAAGCGCAGATAAAAGACGCTGTAATCAAGCTCGAAAGCTTAGATAAATATAAGGCGTAAGTTTTTACCGATATCAGGCGCAGTAATCTGCTGTGCCTGATTCATCAAGTCACCAGCTGCAGTTGTTTCAATCGACAACGGAATGACCGGAGTGATATGCCCAGATGTTTGGCGGCTAAGCTGTAATCTTGGTCATGTTCTTCCAACGAATCGGCAATTTTTTTTCTCTCAATATCATCGAGATAATCTTCCAAAGTATTTCGGGCGGGGTCATACCTCGCCGGGTCCTTTGTTATTTGTGATTCTGCGGGCAAATTTAAATCCTCAGCCTCAATCGTTTTGCCGTCATACAAAGCTAGGGCACGTTCCAGAATATTTTCAAGCTCGCGAACATTCCCTGGGTACTGATAGCTTTGTAACTCAGCTAGAGCGGATGCGGATAGCATGGACTGTTTGGGTTTTTCTGCGTGAGTCAATTTTGCGAGAATATGGTCAGTAAGCATAGGAATGTCGCCAGGTCTTTCACGCAAGGGCGGAAGAGTAAGATCAATAACGTTAATTCGGTAATATAAATCCTGTCTGAAGCTCCCTGTCTGTACCATCTCAGAAAGATTTTTGTGGGTGGCGCTAAGCAAGCGGACGTCTACGGCAACCTCCAGTTGTTCTCCAACTGGACGAATTTTTTTTTCCTGAATGGCCCGTAGCAATTTAACTTGTAACGGTTGTGGCAAATCGGCGATTTCATCCAGAAATAAAGTGCCACCTTCGGCCGCTTGGAATAAACCCTTTTTGTCGGCAAGAGCGCCGGTAAAACTGCCTTTTTTATGGCCAAAAAATTCGCTTTCCATTAATTCTTGGGGGATTGCACCACAGTTAACGGCGATAAACGGCTTATCCACGCGGGAACTTTGTTGATGGATCAATTTGGCTACCAATTCCTTTCCCGAGCCGGATTCGCCACTGATATATACCGGCGCTTGGCTGCGTGCCAGTTTATTGATTTTGGAGCGAATTTCACATATGGCTGACGATTCACCCAGTAAAGTGTCGCGAGTGCGTCTTTCCTTATGGGTGATTGGGTCGGAAAACTTAACCGCATTTCCAATAAGCTGCCTTAATAAAGTTAAGTCAACTGGCTTGGAAATAAAATCAAAAGCGCCTTTTTTCATGGCCAGAATTGCGGTGTCCATATTGCCATGCGCGGTAATTACAGCAACTGGAATGGGTTTGGGCATGGTTTGAATATAATCAACTATTTCCAGACCATTTCCATCAGGTAATTTCATGTCGGTCAGGCAAATATCAAATGTGTTTTGTTGTAATGATGCGATGGCTTGAGCAACGTTTGCTGCACTACGGGTAGCAATGGACATTCTGTTGAGCGTAATTTCCAGTAGCTCCAGAATATCCGGTTCATCATCGATCAGTAAAGCCAGTGGTTTATTCATATTTCAATAAGGGTATGTTCAGCGTCCAGAAGACAGAGTCGGAAATAGCTGGGATATTCAATGGTTGAATGATAGCTCAATTTGGCCTGGTTTAATTCGGCCAGCTCATTAGAAATGTACAATCCGAGACCTGTGCCGCTGGCAGAGGTTGTAAAAAAAGGCTCAAAAAGCTGGGCGATATATTCTGCGCTTATGCCTGAGCCATTATCAATAATTTCAATGCAGGGCGCTTGTTGAAATAAATACGCCTGCACTTTAATACTGCCTAATTCGGGATGACCGTACTTGAATGCGTTTTGACAAAGATTATCCATAATCTGTTTAAAATGATCAGGATCTATTAATGCACAAAGGTCGCTGTGTTCATCATGCTTAAGTACAAGAGCCTCAGATTTAAGGTTGTGCTCGGCAATAAAGTTATGCACATAGTTATCTAACCAGGGCTTCAATAAAAGCTTTTCCCGACGGGAATTTTTTCTCCTGGATAGCTGCAAGATGTCTTCAATAATATTGTTAACGCGCTGGCTGTGGGTTTTGATAATACCGGTTAAGCGCTGATCTTGACTGGATAACTCCGGGTTTTCAGAGAGCAGCTGTCCTGCATGGCTAATTGCGCTCAATGGATTACGGATCTCATGGGCAATGCTGGCAGTCAATCGACCTAATGAAGCTAATTTGCTTTGTTGAAGTCGCTGATTATAAAGGCTAATGTCCTCAAGAATAACCATATAGAAAAACTCGTGCCTAGCAGGAAGCAGCATAAAACGTATATGTATGTCTGCTTGATTGGGACGCTGCAGCATCAGAAAGTCATGATCAGAATCCGCTAACCAGGCTTGAAAAGCCTCGGCTAGTTTTTCTGAAATATCTACCAGAGTGACAGGTAATTTGGATAAATTAGCTAGACGCAGCGCCGCTTCGTTAGCCATTTGAATTGCTTGGCGGCGGTTTGTAATAATAATCCCCGATTGCAGATGCTGAATAATGTATTGGTTAAGCTCTTCCAGATTAGCGATGGTCTGCTTTTGTTGATTAGCAAGCTGTACGATCTGTTCGCTACGCTTAGCCAGAATGTGCGACAAAAAAGCAATGGTAAAAAAAGAAGCACCCAGCATGCCGGCGTAAGAAAAAGCCCCACCTTCAAATGGATTGGCTTGGTTTGAATAGGTTTGCTCCGCCAATATCGCTAGGCTAGCCAATGCGGCAAACACTAAAGAACAGCGGCCACCAATTAATAAGCCGCTGGAAGCAATCGATACCGCCAGTAGCACGCCCATGCCACTATTAACACCCCCACATGAATGCATTAACAAAGTGATAATGACTATGTCGCTAAAAATGAGGAGTTGTGCCTGAGTGGTGTAGCCAGTCAGTCGCCAGGTTATACAAATAGCCGAGAGAATGGACAGTCCTAGATAAGCTTGACTACCGTAAATGTATAGTAGTTTATTGCGAACTCCCAGTAACGAAGGCCCGTAATGGTTATAAAACAGGAGTAAAAATAAACTGGCTAATACAAAACGGTAAGTTAAAAATATCTTTAACAAAGACCAAGCCTGCTTTGCAGGGATGCCATAACCCTTGGAAAAAGGGCAGGGAAAAATGGTTTCGCTGGTATTTATGTCCATAGATGTTTTAAGGATAGCGTTTTGCGGGGACTTAGCTAGAATACATGTGCCTTATCAATCATAGCATTGATAACGAGTCTCGCGAAAATACCGCCGGGGAACACCGGTTAATCTGGAGCACACAATGAATATTCACGAATATCAGGCCAAGCAACTGTTTTTGAGTTTTGGAATTCCTGTACCAAACGGTAAACCCGCCAAAACTGCGGAGCAGGCGGAAACTTGTGCTAAGGAGTTGGGCGGTGATGCATGGGTGGTGAAAGCCCAAGTCCATGCGGGTGGTAGAGGTAAAGTTGGCGGCGTAAAAGTCGCTAAGAACTTTGCTGAAGTGGGTCAATTTACCCGTGATATGTTGGGCAAACGCTTGGTAACTATCCAAACCGACAGCAACGGTTTACCTATCAATTCGGTATTAGTTGAGTGTACCTCGCCTATTCAACGCGAGTTATATATCAGCTTGGTATTAGATCGTGGCAGTGAGCGCCTGATTTTTATCGCTTCAGCGGTCGGCGGTATGGATATTGAAACCGTTGCTCATGAAACCCCAGAAAAACTCATTTCCGTGCAAATTCACCCAGCAGCCGGATTACAAGGCTATCAATGCCGTAAAGTGGCTTATACGTTGGGGCTAAAGGGCGCGCAGCACAAAGCCTTACAAAAAATCATGCAAGGCATGTATGACCTGTTTTTAGCTAAAGATGCCAGCCAAATTGAAATCAATCCCTTAATTGAAACCGACACCGGCGATTTAATAGCTTTAGATGCCAAAATTAACTTTGACGATAACGCTGTCGCCATTCATCCCGACATCTTGGCTATGAAAGACGCCAGCCAAGAAGATGACAAGGAAAATGAAGCCCAAAAATTTGGCTTAAATTACATTACCTTAGAAGGCAATATCGGCTGTATGGTCAATGGCGCCGGGTTAGCGATGGCCACTATGGATTTGGTCAAACTCAAAGGCGGCTTGCCTGCCAACTTCTTAGATGTGGGCGGCGGTACCAACGTGGAAAAAGTCTGTGAAGCCTTTAAATTGATCTTGTCCGATAGCAGCGTAAAAGCGGTATTGGTCAATATCTTCGGCGGCATCGTTAAATGCGATGTTATTGCTCAAGGTATTTTGGAAGCCATCAAACAAATTCATGTCGCTGTGCCGGTGGTAGTGCGTTTGGAAGGTACAAATGTTGATGACGGTCGGGCTTTATTAACCAATACCGGATTAAATATTTACGCAGCCGATGACTTAGCACACGCTGCCGAACAAGTGGTTGCCTTAGCGGGAGTTACAGCATGAGCATATTGATCAACAAAGACACCAAAGTCATCTGCCAAGGCTTCACCGGCAAACAAGGCACTTTTCATTCTGAGCAAGCCCTGGAATACGGCACAAAATTAGTAGGCGGTGTAACCCCGGAACGCGGCGGCGAAACCCACTTAGGCTTGCCGATTTTTAATACCGTCCAAGATGCAGTTAATACCACCGGTGCCACCGCCAGTGTTATTTATGTACCACCGTTTTATGCCGCCGATGCCATTTTGGAAGCCGTTGATGCCGGTATTCAACTGATTGTCTGCATAACTGAAGGCATCCCTATTTTACAAATGCTGAAAGTTAAAGCCGCAATGGCCGGTACCGGTGCATTGTTGATTGGCCCTAACTGCCCAGGCGTCATCACCCCTGGCGAATGCAAAATTGGCATCATGCCCGGTAAAATTCATTTGCCAGGATCCATCGGCATCGTTTCCCGCTCCGGCACGTTAACCTATGAGTCTGTGCACCAAACCACCGCCCAAGGCCTAGGCCAAAGCACCTGCGTTGGTATCGGCGGCGACCCCATTCACGGCATGAACTTTGTTGACGTGCTCAGCCGTTTTCAAGCCGACGAGCAAACTAAAGGCATTGTTATGGTCGGTGAAATCGGCGGCGGTGAAGAAGAAGACGCCGCTGAATATATCAAAGCCCACGTCACCAAACCGGTAGTCGCCTACATCGCTGGCCAAACCGCCCCCCCAGGCAAACGTATGGGCCATGCCGGTGCTATAGTTACCGGAGGCAAAGGTACAGCGGCCGGTAAAATTGCTTCATTAAAAGCTGCGGGCATTGAAGTGGTGAGTTCACCTACGGATATTGGCGTGGCTATGAAGGGGTGTTTTTAAACTCAGAGGTTACAAGCGTAAGGTGAAGGTTAAATGTCAGTAAATTACCGAAGCATTATTACTCTGGAGTCCGGCAAACGTGGCGGAAAACCCTGCATACGGGGTTTACGAATTACTGTCATGGTTAGCTGATGTCTTAAGCGAAAGTGAAATCTTAGAAGACTATCCTGAGCTTAATGCCACTGAAATAAGGGCTTGTTTGGCATTTGCCGCAGATCGTGAACATGGCCTGTCAGCCATTCTTTAATGAAATTATTGTTAGACGAAAATCTTTTCAGACGATCAGTATCATTTCTGATGGAAGCGTTTCCTGAAAGTACCCAAGTTGTATTATTGGGATTAGAGAATGCGGATGATAAGGTGATTTGGCAATATGCTAAGAACAATGGCTTTGTCTTAGTCATAAAGGATGCTGATTTCTTGATCGCATTCAAGAGAGATGCCGGGCGCTGGCTGAGATTCCACAAATAGAAGCAAAGTGAGACGAACTAAAAGCTGGTGCGCGCAGCTTGCCTATAGGAAATTACCTAACTATTTTTAAAACACTAACATCAAATGCCCCTAAAAATCGCCCTAGCCCAAACTAATTTCCTTGTTGGCAATATTGTCGCCAATGTTAGCAACATTATCAAAACTGCCGAATATGCCCGTGATGAGCTGGGTGCGGAGTTGGTTGTTTTTCCTGAACTGACCATCACCGGCTATCCGGCTGAAGATTTATTGTTGCGCACGGATTTTATCGCCGAAGCTAATAATTCCGTGTACCAATTGGCTGAAAAGATTGCCGGTATTGCCGTAGTGGTGGGGTTTCCAGAGCTTGATGGTGATAAGCTTTATAATTGCGCCGTTGTCATCCATCAAGGTGTAATCCTGGCTTGTTACCGCAAACAGGCTTTACCTAATTATGGTGTGTTTGACGAACAACGTTACTTTACAGCTGGTCAGCAGCCTTGTGTGTTTGAATTTAATGGGGTTTTTATTGGTTTGACGATTTGCGAGGATGTTTGGCGTAGCGGGATTATTGATGCCACTAAGCAGGCCGGTGCAGAATTGTTGGTGACGCTGAATGCGTCTCCATTTAATACCGGCAAAATTCATCAGCGGGAAGCGGTAGTTTGTAGCCAAGTTAAACAATCGCAAATACCGCTGGTTTATGTCAACCAAGTGGGAGGTCAGGACGAGTTGATTTTTGACGGTGCCTCATTTGTGGTTGATGCTGATGGCGATGTTGTGTTTCGTGCTGAGGAATTTAAAGAGCAAATCAGCGTAATTGAATTTGTAAATGGTGCCGTTGTTAAATCCAGTTGCGCACCGCTATATCAGGAAATATCCAGCGATTATCAGGCTTTGGTACTGGGCATTAAAGATTATGTGCGCAAAAACGGCTTTCAAGGTGCTTTATTAGGCTTGTCCGGCGGTATTGATTCGGCGTTGGTATTGGCGCTGGCGGTTGATGCTTTGGGTGCTGATAAGGTGGAAGCGGTGCTGATGCCGTCACGTTATACCCAAGACATGAGCAACGAAGACGCGGTTTTAGAAGCGGATGCCTTGGGCGTTATATACCATACCATTCCCATCGAGCCAGCGGTGAACGCTTTTACCGGTATGCTGGCGGACGTGTTTGCCGGTTCTAAAAAAGATACTACCGAAGAGAATATTCAAGCCCGCTGCCGTGGTGTGATTTTGATGGCCATGTCCAATAAACAGGGCAAGTTGCTATTAACCACGGGCAACAAAAGCGAGATGAGTGTGGGTTATGCCACGTTGTATGGCGATATGGCTGGTGGCTTCGCGCCCATTAAAGACGTGCCTAAACTGTTAGTGTATCAACTGGCAAGGTTCAGAAACACTATTTCTCCGGTCATTCCGGAGCGGGTGTTGATCAGACCCCCGTCTGCCGAATTAGCACCGGATCAAGTCGATGCCGATTCCCTACCGCCTTACGATATTTTAGACCCCATCCTGGAACGGTATGTAGAGCTAGATCAATCGGCGGAAGAAATAATAGCAGCAGGTTTTAGCCGGGAGCATGTGGCCAGAGCCATTAGCTTAGTAGACCGCAATGAATATAAGCGTAGACAATCGCCGCCTGGAATAAGAATCACTGAAAGAGCTTTTGGACGGGATCGGCGATACCCAATCACCTCGGGGTATCGGGGAATCAAGTAATTTGGACATTTTGTGCTTTTGAGCGGATATTCGTTATTAAATAGCTAACGCGAACATTCCACTTTCCAAATGGCATTTTGTAACTTGCTCACCATTTGCGGTGCAGACAGGTTGGTCGTGTCGGTTTGCAATGCATATTGGATATTGACGGCATCCATCAGTGCCATTGCTAAAATGCCACGGACTGCAAAGTTCATGTTTTGGCTTTGTGTGAAACTTGCAGACACTACGCCCAGAACCGCACCAAAAGGATCAAGCAGTGGACTTCCACTAGAGCCCGGTTGGATCGGGGCAGTAAATTGCAGCAAGCGAATGTCGTTTTGAACGCCGAATAATCCAGAGATAACGCCTTGAGTTACTTGTATGCTACTTCCCATTAAACTGGCCAATGGATAACCCAATGTAGTGACCGGTTCCGCCAGGCCTGCGCCAACTTGACGGAAACAAAGTGGCGTGATCGTGGGGGGGATTGAAGCCCGCAGCAAGGCTAGGTCATTATTGTTATCGCTGATGATAACTTCAGCCTCAATAGCGCCTTGCAAAGACGTGAGGCGTGTATGGCCCGAACCATCAACGACATGAGCATTAGTCAATACGACTCCCGGAGCCACCAGAAACGCTGTTCCAGTCCAGTTTTCAGCAGGTTGTTCTGAATGGGTCGGCGCATAGGGAGAGCTATCATCCAAATCCATACCTAACCGATGCCCTAACACCGTAAGTCCGTATGCTGATGTTTCTGCCAGTGCTCGGAATTTCCAGTTACCAGAGCGATAATAAATCTCTCCAACAATCAGGGCAGAAGCCTCCATATTTTTTAGGTCAATGTCATAATGGCAAGCGGAATCCAATTCTAAGCTAATATGCTCTGCGCTACTGACTGAACCACGGGCGCTGTATCGATAGGCTACGATTAACAACCGGCTGACATTACTGTCCGGTAATCGCGCACTATCCAACGACACCGTATAGAGTGTGCCATCAGTACTTAATTCTCCGGACATCCAATCAGTTGTTTTTCGATGAGCAAAACCCGGTGTAATAACTAGTTGTGTTGCTTCATTGACCGGCAATACAGCGATACCTAAGTCTTGCTGAATACTGTGCGGAAATTTTAATGACACCTTCCACGCTGTGCCTGTTAAAGGTAGATTTGCTCCAGCGACTAAATCAGCCATGCCTTGCTCTTGATAGCTAAAAATTCACATTATAGCTGCGTGCTCAAATAAGTTTGTGAGCGGTATGGCAATTTTCTGGGTGGTGTTGACGATTGGTTGCTGTAGATGCTGCACATGAGTTGATTATTAAGTTTATATCTTCAAACTACGCTTGATTTGCCGCTGGAATCACTTAAAAGCCAGCGCTTGGTTTGTCCGCAAAAGCAGTTTTTAAATAATCGCTATACAATATGTCACCATTTTTTACAGCTAAAAATTAAAAACCACCTACAATTATTAGCAATACGTTCATTGATGTGTAATACAAGAGGGTAAAAGATTGGACGACAAAAAAGTTTTGCTAGTTGTAGAGGATGATCCAGGGTTACAAAAGCAATTTAAGTGGAGTTTTGAAGCCTACGAGGTAATTATCGCAGGAAATAGAAGTGATGCCATTACCGCACTAAGGCGATTTATGCCTAGCGTTGTTACACTGGATTTGGGATTGCCCCCGGACGCGACTAACGCCAGCGAAGGCCTGGAAACACTAAAAGAAATTTTAGTGCTGGCGCCTGCAACTAAAGTGATTGTGGTTACCGGAAATGATGACCGAGAAAATGCTATAACAGCGGTTGCAAGAGGGGCGTATGACTTTTATCAGAAACCGGTTGATATAGATAAGCTTACCCTTATCATTGAACGCGCATTCAAGTTACGTGAACTGGAAAATGATTTCCAGCGACTCCAACAAAAAACCGCCGAACCTTTAGCAGGAATCATTGCTTCTTGCAAAAAAATGCAGGATCTTTCCCGCACCGTGGAAAAAATTGCACCAACTAACATTACTACTTTATTGCTCGGAGAAAGCGGTACGGGCAAAGAAGTGATGGCCAAAGCTATCCATTCTTTGAGTGATCGCGCCCATAAGCCGTTTGTTGCAGTTAATTGCGCGGCGATTCCAGAGAATTTGCTGGAAAGCGAACTGTTTGGTTATGAAAAAGGTGCTTTTACCGGTGCCGCGCAACAAACTAAGGGTAAAATTGAATATGCCCATGGTGGCACGTTCTTCCTGGATGAAATTGGCGATTTGCCATTTCCTTTGCAATCCAAACTGTTGCGTTTTATTCAAGAAAGAAACATCGAACGGGTGGGTGGGAGAACGTTGATACCTGTTGATGTGCGCATTATCTGCGCCACGCATCAAAACTTACAGACTCTAATCGATCAGGGTCGATTTCGTAGCGATTTATATTATCGAATTAGTGAAGTCACCATCAATATTCCAGCGCTACGAGAAAGAGATGGCGATGCTATTACTATAGCGACTGCCTTTTTAAGACGCTTTTCTGACCTACACAATAAAAAAATTAAAGGTTTCACTAAAGAGGCGGCGAAAGCCATCGAAACTTATCAATGGCCCGGTAACATTCGGGAGCTTGAAAATAAAATCAAACGAGCCGTTATTATGTCCGATGACACCATCATCGGTTATGACGATCTAGAATTGGAGAAAAATCTGGAAGACGCGTCGCCACTCAATTTAAAGGCGGTCAGGGAAGATGCGGAGACTATTGCTATTAAAAGAGCCTTAGGATATTCCCACAATAATATATCCAATGCAGCAAAGCTGCTGGGTGTAACCCGACCAACTTTGTACGCCTTGTTTGAAAAGTACAATATACGCGTTGACGAATAACTGTATTAAGCCAATATTCATCCCGTTGTTTAAAAATTGACTTGCGTTTGCTGCGTGGAAACGCTAGTTGAATTAATTTTCAACTGCTGGAATTAGTTATTTTAATTTCAGTCTCATTCCTGCATTATGTTTAGCGTGCTGCCACATAAAGAGCATGAGTGTTTTTTTATGGCAGATGTCTTAATGATTTTAAACACGAGCGAGTCACCCTATGAAGTGGCATTTATTATCTATTTGTTTATTTTTAAGCGCTTGTACTCACATTCCTCCCGCTATTAAAAATGCGCCGCCTTACGATGTCAGCTATAGTCAGGCAACTCAGGCCATAGGCAATTTTAAGAATGCACCGGTGCGTTGGGGTGGTGTCATCGTTGATACTCAAAACGAACAAACTTTCAGTCAGCTGCAAATTTTATTCTACCCGTTAAATCGTCATGGCAGGCCGCAGCTAGATCAGGCTAATGAAGGACGTTTTGTAGTAAGGAGCGCTGAATTTCTAGACCCGGCCATTTATACAAAAAATCTTGAAATCACCGTCGCCGGCACTTTAAATGGTGATGTTGAGCAGGTGATCGGCAATAAGACATTGCGATTACCTCTAATTACTCCTAGTACGCTTTATCTATGGCCGACTTATGATCCATCTAACTACGGCTACATGGGCTACGACCGATTTGGTGGCTATAATCGCTTCGGTGGTGTTGGGTTTAACTCTTTTTATGGGTATCAGCCTTATTACCCCCCTTATTTTGGTGGTGGGTATTATGCACCCTACACACATCCTCGTCACAGGCGGTAATTCGAGCTTCAATGTCAATTGATACATGAGACTTTTCAAGATGGGGGTATTTAAATGAAGGTACTCATTACAGGCGGTACTGGATTTATCGGCAGTGCATTAACTAAAAGTCTGATAGAGCAGGGTTTTGCAGTCACTGTGTTAAGTCGACAGCCTGAAAATGTCACCAAACATTGCGGAGCGCAAGTTGCGGTATTGGCTTCATTGAAGGAAATTAAACCGGACGATAGTTATCAAGTGATCATCAACTTGGCAGGCGCACCCATATTCGATGCGCGCTGGAGCGATGCTCGCAAGCAAGTCATTCGAGACAGTCGTATCGGTTTAACCAAAGAACTTATTTCTTGCATTGAGTGTATGTCCACTAAACCGGACTTACTCATTAGTGGTTCGGCCATTGGCTATTACGGTGATCAGGGCGATGAGGTGTTGACAGAGCATTCAACTACTCGTACTGATTTTTCACAACAACTCTGCAAAGACTGGGAAGTTGCTGCTATGCAGGCTGAGCAATTCGGCGTTAGGGTGTGTTTAATTAGAACGGGTTTAGTGATTGGACACGGCGGCGGTTTGCTGCAACGCATGTTATTACCCTTCCGGTTCGGCTTGGGAGGTCAGTTAGGTAATGGACAGCAATGGATGTCGTGGATTCATAGGCAAGATTGGATCAATATTGCCGTGGCTATGATTACAAAGCCCAGCATGCAAGGTGCTTACAACGCAACCGCGCCTAATCCGGTTACTAACCTGGAATTTACCAAAACCTTAGCTCAATGCCTGAAGCGTCCCGCTTTGCTGCCGGTTCCGGCTTGGCTATTAAAAGTAGCGCTTGGTGAAATGTCCGAATTGGTATTAGGCAGTCAGAGAGTTGTCCCGGAGCGATTGCTTACTGCAGGGTTTAATTTTGAGTTTAATCAGTTGCGTGATGCCATTAACGAAGCTTTGTCTCCGCACAATGACTAAATCCAAACAGAATCAAATCAACCCCAACAAATTACTGTTAAGCAAATGGACTGCTGTGCACCCGCAGCAGAAAGAAAAGCACTTTTTAGTTTCCCAGCTCATCAGGGACGAACAGGAGCAGATTATTGGCTGCGTCTTGGAAGCCATTATTAATCATAGTGAATATGAAATGGACTGGCGAATGTTAAAACAAGCTGAAAACTGGTTGACCGGTTGGCAATAGCTGTATAGTTAGTCCCTGAAGTTCTCAAATTGCAACGGTAAGTCCAATTTTTCTTCCCTAAGCATGCGAATCACATCCTGAAGATCGTCGCGACTTTTGCCTGTCACTCGTACTTGGTCACCTTGAATAGCCGCTTGAACTTTCAGCTTCTTGTCTTTAATCAATTTGACGATTTTTTTAGCGACTTCCTTATCCAGACCCTGTTTCATGATAATTTCCTGGCGCATGCCCTTGCCACTGGGCTTGGCATCACCGACTTCCATGCAGGCAATGTCAATGCCGCGCCGAGTCAATTTTGAGCATAGCACGCTAAACATTTGTTGCAGCTGAAAAGTCGATTCAGAAATCATCATCAGTTTATCGTCGTTCAGTTCAAATTTGGAATCAGTCCCTTTAAAATCAAAGCGCGTGGTGACTTCTTTATTGGCTTGATCAACGGCATTGGTTAGTTCGTGTTTATCAAATTCAGAAATAATGTCGAAAGAAGGCATAGAAATCAGTGCAGTAGTCAATAATAGGTAGACGTTATTATACTTGGAACTCAGGTTTGTGTGTCATTGCACGAGGCTAACAGAGCTTTTCAAAGTAATTCCAAGCTATCATTCGCTACCTGAATAGAGAACGCTTGCCCAAACCCCAGTACATAACGACCACTTTGGGGACATAACGTAAACAAGTGAAAGTCATTTAATGAACTTAACAAGCTGATAATCTCCCCAAATCGAGTGTGCAATGCAGCAATTCTTGCCGTAAAGCTGTCATCGTCACGGGCTATCTCTTTGACACTACAGCTCAGTGTTGCGCGTTCACGGGCGAACAGGTTGGGAGATTCTGCTTCCGGACTTATAAAAAGCACGGAAACTTGTGGATGATGGAGAAGATTGCGAGTATGGCGGGCCAATTGACTGACATAAATATTAAAACAACCTTGATCGTCGCGTATAAATGGAGCATAGCTGATCTCCGGTATACCTTGTTCGGAAACCGTTGCTAGCATTAAAGTTTGCTGGGATTGCAACAAGTTTTGATATCGTTTGGATAATTCGTTTAGATCTGTGTTCATTCTTAAGAGGGGCCAATAAAAATTAGGTTAGGAATGTCTTGGTTTGTTGAGAAGTTAAATTGACTGCTGCCCATCGACACCCGCTTCAGCAAAGCTGGCCATTTCATTCAGAAATACGATTGCCGATTGTAACAGCGGAAAAGCTAAAGCGATTCCAGAGCCTTCGCCCAATCGTAAATCTAAATTCAACAAGGCTTTGGCGTTAAAGTATTTGAGTAAGGTTTGATGACCTTGCTCATGAGATACATGGCTAAACACGCAATAATCCAACACTTCTGGATGTATTTGGCTGGCGAGTAACAGGGCCGTGCTGGCGATGAAGCCGTCAACCATAATTAGCATGCCTGATTCAGCGGCTTTAAGATAGGCTCCGGTCATCATAGATATTTCAAAACCGCCAAAAGTGGCAAGCACGCTTAAAGGCTCTTTGCTATGCGGATGTTGCTCTAGCGCCTGCTCCAAGATGGCTAATTTATGGCTCAACTGCTCATCGTTTAAGCCAGTACCTCGACCGACACAGTGCGCTAAAGGCAATGCGGTTAAACAATGCATCAGCAAAGCGGCTGAAGATGTATTGCCGATACCCATTTCCCCAAAACCAATGCAGTTGCAGCCTTGGGCGTGTTGTTGCAAAACCAATTCAGCGCCTGATTGTATCGCTTGCAGACACTCCGCTGAGGTCATGGCCGGTTGAATTAGAAAATTTTGCGTACCTTTGCCAATTTTTGCGTCGATCAACTGAGGATGGCTGGCTAAATCAGCGTTGATACCGGCGTCAACAATCAATAAATCTAAGCCATGTTGCTTGGCAAATACGCTAATCGCCGCACCGCCAGACAAAAAATTGGCGACCATTTGCGCGGTAACACTTTGCGGATAAGCGCTGACGCCGGCGGCGGTAATGCCGTGATCGCCCGCAAAAATCAGTATGCTGGGCTTGTTCAGATTTGGTGTAAGGCTGTTTTGGATAAGTCCGATTTGTAAAGCTAAAGATTCCAACTGGCCTAATGAGCCTAAAGGTTTAGTTTTTTGGTCGATTTTATTCTGTAAGGCGGAAGCTAGTGGTGAGGACACAGGGTGAATATCAAAGGTTAACGGCACGGCGTATTCCAGGTGTTTTCAAATAATAAAGTGTGTAAGTTTTTACGATCTGCCCAGAGTTCTTGTTCGAGCATCGGTTTGTCGTAAAACTGTTGGACATGCCCCAAGCATAAAATAGCTAGCGGCTGGCTATCCTGGGGCATAGCCAATGTCGACTTTAATGCTTCTGGCTCAAACATTGACACCCAACCCAAGCCGATGCCTTCGGCTCTGGCGGCAAGCCACATGTTTTGAATGGCACAGGACAGCGAAGCCAGATCCATTTCCGGCAGAGTGCGACGACCGAAAATGTGTTGTTCGCGTTGCTCACAGAGTGCAGCCACCCAGACTTCAGCACAATCCAGAATACCTTCTACCTTCAGTTTCATAAATTCATCTTCGCGCTCGCCCAAAGCTTTGGCGGTACGGATACGTTCCTGCTCAACCAGGTTGTGAATTTGTTGGCGTAACTGCTGACAACTGATGTGCACAAATCGCCAAGGCTGCATAAAGCCAACGCTGGGTGCATGATGCGCCGCATCTAATAGTCGAGATAATACTTCGGGGTCAAT
The DNA here is from genome assembly GCA_965247565.1 of Methylococcales bacterium. Taxonomy (GTDB): domain Bacteria; phylum Pseudomonadota; class Gammaproteobacteria; order Methylococcales; family Methylomonadaceae; genus CBDFHF01. The sequence continues at coordinate 1,550,439 of CBDFHF010000003.1, forward strand.
GGGCTGCGGTGAAAAATGGCGAATATCACGACGCTCATAAATGGCGCGATAGACAGCAGCGATTTCGGCCTCGGAATAGCGATTATCGGTCATTAAAACGCAGGCGGATGCACCGCTTCAAAACCATGTACTTTTGCTTTGGGAGTAAAATTAGGTGCTTTCCAAGGTTCTTGTGTTTGTCCATTTAAAAAACCGGCCAGCCATAAAGCCTGGGAGCGAATCGGCAAAATGAAGGCATACAGTTTGCCATTGGATAATTCGGCGACATCGCCAAGCGCAAAAATGGCTTCGTCATTGGTTTGCAGGTAGTTGTTAACTTTAATGCCTCGGCCAGTTTCAAGCCCCGCAAGTTGCGCCAGTTCGGTACGCGGTTTAAAACCGCAAGAAACCAGCAAACCGTCAAACAGGTAAGAGTTTTCGGTATTTACACAGAACTTATCGTCTTGCTTGCTAAAACTTTGAAGAGCCTGATTAAACCGCACCTCAACGCCACCTTCTTCCAGCACATCGAGTAATCTGGCTGAATCATCCGCATCCAGTTGCCGTTCCATTAATCGATCCATGGCATGAAATAAAGTGACTTTATCTCCAGCTACTGCCAAATCAGAAGCCACTTCGCAGCCAATTAACCCCCCGCCGATAATTGCCCAATGCGGGCGATGGCTTTGTTGTAAGTTTTGCCGAAAACGACGCAATTGTTTTAAATCGGCCAAGCTATTTAAACTAAAGAACAGATCGCTATAGGGTTTAAAAGGCGGAGGGATGAATGCAGCTGACCCGGTGGCAATAATTAATTTGTCGTAACTTAGGGTATGGCTTGCCCCGGATTGACTGAGGCAAATGGTTTTGTGACCACGATCAATTGAATTAACCTCCGCCTTACTAACCACACTGATACGATTTTCCCGTAATTGCTCGAAGGTTTTCAGAATGATAGTTTGTTCAATATCGCTTTTGGTAAAGCCACGCGACAGCAAAGGCCTGGAGTAATAGCCGTCATTTTCTTGGGTGATGACAGAGATATCGTCATCGGCATTGAGCGAGCGGTATTTTTCGGCAAAACTAATCCCGGCAATACCAGAGCCAATGATTACAATAGCCATAAGATTTAGTCAATTAGTGAAAAATCGCTTTTTTGGGCGCCGCATTCAGGACAGTGCCAGTCATTGGGTAAATCGTCCCATAAAGTGCCCGGTGGAATGTCGGAATCCGGATCACCTTCTTCCTCATCATAAATATGTCCGCAAATATCACATTGGTATCTTTTGTACTCTGACATGATGGTTCTCCAGTAATGATTGAAATCTAGTCGACTTTAACACCGCATAGCCTTGATTGCCAACCATGCAAATTCTCGTTAACATGCCGAGGCTTACAACACCTCTTTGAGCGCACCGTTTATGAAACCAGACAGTGGAAGTATACAAAAACGTTACGACCGTATCGCCCCTTATTTTGATGGTATGGAGGCAGTGATGGAGGGCTTGTTTATGAAAAGCTGGCGCAAGAAGCTATGGGCAAAAGTGGAAGGTCATCATGTTTTGGAAGTAGGTGTCGGTACAGGAAAAAATTTTGAATTTTACCCACAAGATGCCCAAGTGACCGCAATCGATTTTAGCGGGCAAATGTTGAAACAAGCGCAAGCCAACCAAGCCAGAAAACAAGTGGCAGTCGATTTACAACAAATGGATGTGCAGTCGCTATGTTACGCTGATAATAGTTTTGATACCGTTATAGGCTCTTTCGTGTTTTGTTCGGTGCCAATACCCAGCAAAGGTTTGAAAGAGCTTTATCGCGTCTGTAAACCCGGCGGGCAAGTGTTATTGCTCGAACATGTGCTCAGTTCCAAGCCCTGGCTGGCCAAAATTATGAATTATCTCAATCCCATCATACTTGGATTGGTTGGTGCTAATATCAATAGACAAACCGTTAAAAATGTTAAGGCCTGCGCTTTTACCACGGTGCGAATCGATGAACGCAGCGGCGATATTATCAAGTTGATTGAAGCAAGAAAATAGCCGGGAGCTTTGCAGAGCACTATAATCTGTAAAAGGCAGCAAGCCATCATATTATTCCGTTCAACGAGACAGGCGTCTCGTTGAATGAAAACAAGAGATCGATAATTTTCGTGAAACCACAACTAGAAGACTTAGTACAAACGCCGATCCCCACCAAGCACGGCGAGTTTATTTTGCATTACTACAGCAATACACTGGACGATAAAGAGCATATTGCCCTGGTGAAAGGCGAGGTTGCCGATCAGCACAATGTGCCGGTACGGATACATTCAGAATGTTTTACCGGCGATGTGTTAGGTTCTAGGCGTTGCGACTGCGGCGAACAACTGGATATGGCCATGCATTTGATTGCCGAAGCGGAACGCGGTGTATTGATCTATTTACGGCAGGAAGGTCGCGGTATTGGGCTGTTAAAAAAACTGCAGGCCTATAACCTACAAGACGCCGGTATGGATACCGTTGATGCCAATATTCATTTAGGCTACCAAGCCGATGAAAGAGAGTACACCGTCGCTGCGTTAATACTAGAGAACTTGCAGGTTAAATCGATTGATCTGATTACTAATAACCCCAAAAAAATAGATGGCCTTAAAAAATTGGGCGTTAATGTCGATAAGCGAATTCCGGTTGAAGTCGTCGCTCATGATGACAACCTGGATTATTTAAAAACCAAAGCTAAAAAAATGGCGCACTTGTTGTTTCAGAAGAAATAGCGGGTGTTTTTGCCCACCAAAATGAATATGTGCTGCTGAACGGTGGGCAGAAAAGTGTTGCCTGTCTAGCTTTGACCGGTTTAGCAGGGTGAGCGCTCAGGTTCTCGACGATCAGAAACACTTTCTTGTCAGCATTGAAGGATTCGTTTATTGCCTTCCAGCGGGCTTTGCCTTGGTTGGTAAAGGTAGCAATTAAGGACAATTTTCCCCGTTTCATTACTTTTTATACCCTTGGGTGCAGTGGATTTCGCCGCCTGCGTATTCCGATCAAACCCGCCAGGCATTCCGATACCAAAACCACCGGGTATTCCAATCGCAAAACCACCACCCATTACAATACAAATCCAGCCAGATTTTGAGTGCTTTTGATCGGCCAAAACCCGCCGGACGTAAGAAAAGTGCCAATGACAAATGTCCAGCCATAAGCAGACGGAGGGTGTGGTGAGTTTACGAACCGCACCAATCGCGAACAATGCGGTGTACGTTGTTTACCGCATCGAGCTATGCAGACTGTAATCTCTCGACGATTTCCGAATAGTAGTGATCTTTTTCATTAATTAGTTTGGAATAAAATCGCTCAATCATTGCAGACTCAATTAATTGCTTAGGCCTTGAATTAGGCCCCGAGAAATTTTTGCAAACAAAATTTATAATACTAAATGCGAGTGCTTCCAATAGCTTCCCATAATTACTCATTAGCGGGCAAATATCTTTAAAGTTTAATCCAGACACCATGGGTCTTTCTACTATCGTTTTTTTATCGCGAATTACCGCAAAAACCTCAGTCCAATCAATCATTGGATTGTTTTTTTGAAAAACCGCTCTCCATTTAAATCAGGAGACCTTTGCACGGCACCACTACACCAAACCAATGTATTATGATAAAATAGACTTATCATTCAATGGCTTGTGTGTATTTTAATGTCTTTTTCTGATTTTTACGTTAATCACCGTACCCGCAAAAGTAACTTTCTTAACCAAATCGATCACCTGATTGACTGGAAGGCAATTGAAGCGGTTATACGCCAGCATTATGCACCCGCCTCGGATGTAACGGGACGTCCGGCGTATCCAGGTTTGCTTCTTTTCAAGATGCTCCTGGTCGGTATCTGGAACGGTGGCTTAAGTGATGAATCGGTTGAGGACATGGCTAACAGCAACCTGCATGTCATGCGCTTTTTGGACTTGTCTTTAGAAGAGGATGTCCCCGATCACTCTGTATTGTCCCGTTTCAGAACGCGACTGACTAAAGCGGGAGCGTGGGATGCTCTACTAGTTCAGATCAACCGTCAAATCGAAGGCTATAACGTCACCGTTACCACCGGTTACCATGTTGATGCCAGTATTACCCACAGCCCGCGCAAGCCAAAAACTCAGCCCACATACGAAGTGGTTAATGACCGCGAAGAACGCGATGACGAATCGGATGCCCAAGCTCACATGCAAGTGGTGGAAGTCAACCAGCCTGGCGTAGACACCGATGCGCGCTGGGTTAAAAAGGCGGGCAAGTCGGTGTTTGGGTACAAGCAACACACGCTAGTCGATGATAATGGTTTGGTGATTGCGGTCGAGACCACGCCAGCTAACCAGCACTTGTGCCCTTTGGGTATGATAGCAAACCGTTGGTTGATTTAATCGATAAAGCAAAGATTGCTGCGGGTTCCAGATTGCATGGAGACAAGGCTTACTGTAGCCGGAAACACAATCAGGCTTTTAAAGAGCGACGCCTCAAAAACGGCATCCAAGATAAGGCTGTAAAAAACAAGCCTCTCAGTAAGCGTCAAAAACAACGGAATAGCTTAATTACCCAGGCGCGCTATGTCGTTGAGCGAACCTTCGGTAGCCAGGCACGCTGGTTTGGCTCCAAGATCCTGCGCGACCAAGGGTTAGCCAAAGCCCATGCTTGGCATCTATAGCAAGCCATGGCGTATAACCTAAAACGGTTGCCTGTGTTGTACGTTAAAACGCAATCCACACAGGCAAGCTTTGCCATTTAAAGGGTGAATGCGGCCAAATGGCCGCAAGAATCCATATGTTCTAAATTATATTGCCTAAATTTCACCGATTTTTTGGAAAAATTGGGTAGTTTGGGGCTGATTTTTGGAACAAGGGGTTTTGCAAAGGTCTCCGTATAGAGATTATAGTTTTGGGTGGTTTTTAGTAGATTGAGCTTGATTATTCCTGATTACTTACGAACCTCAGTCAAAGTTTAATGTTGAAAATCCAGAAAGCTTTCCATGCCGGTATGACGGCACGTTGAGATTTGGCGAATTAAGCTGAAGCTCGTAAGTAACCAGATAGTTATCTACGTAGGCAAGCCAAGTTCAGTTTTTTACAGGCAGGAGTTCAATGGTAAAGGTAAGGTTAGTGATTGGTAGCCAGCTTTTGCACCACCAAGCTACCGATCATGTCGCCCTCTACATTGACTGCAGTACGCACTGTATCCAGTAAGCGATCAATCGGTAATAAAATGGCAATCGCTTCAGTTGGCAAGCCGACCGATTGCAATACTAGAACCATCGTCACCATGCCCGCGCTGGGAATACCAGGCGCTCCAATGGCGGAGAGCATTGCGGTTAAAAAAACTACCAATTGTTGCAAAAGGTTTAATTCAATGCCGGCGAGATTAGCGACAAATAAAGCGGCAGCTGCTTCATAAAGTGCTGTGCCATCCATGTTGACAGTGGCGCCTAAGGGGATGACGAAACCAGCAATTTCTGGTTTGACATGCAGGTGTTGCTCTACGCAGCGCAAAGTTATCGGCAAGGTAGCAGAGCTTGAGCTGGTTGCAAACGCAGTAACTAATGCTTCTCTTGCACCATACCAAAAATGTAGTGGCGTTATTCCTGTGACCAGGTACAGCAGTAAGGGCAAAATTACAACGCCATGCAATAAGGTGGTGCCGATGACTACAGCAATAAATTGGGTTAGTACCGATAATAAGCCAATATCCTGGCTGGCAGTGAGTTTAGCTAATAGAGCCATAATGCCAAGAGGCGCTAGCCGCATAATCCAGCCAACTATGCGCAGAGTCAATTCCTGCCATTCTTGGAGAAGTGTCAAAATATTGCGGTAACGATCACCACCAGTGACTAGAGCTATGCCAATAAACAGCGCAAAAATAACGATAGCAAGAATGTTGCCTTGTGCTAGCGAAGCAAACGGATTGACAAATAATCCATGTAACAGGGATTGAGCAAATTCGCCCAAGGTCATATGGGTGACGTTGAAATGTTGCATAGAATCATGGAATAAAGCCAGATTTAGACCCTTGCCAGGCATAAACAAATTTGCAGCGGTAAGTCCTAGAACAATTGCTAGAGCCATGGAGACGATAAAAAAACTTAATGTCAGCGTCCAAACTTTATGTATTTGTTGGTGTGCGCGTAAATTAGCCACGCCAACGGCAATAGAGGTAAAGACTAATGGCACTAAAATCATTTTAAGTAAATCCACAAATAGTGAGGCCAGTAGCGTCAGTCCATAGAGGGTGTTTTGATGTAAGGCGGAACCAATAGGTTGGTGGTGAAGGTAAATACCCAAGAGCAGACCCAGCATAGCACCGAGCAATATTTGCAGGTTCAATGATAGTTTTTTCATGAGTAAATTCTCGTAATACGTTGATAATTTGGTTTGCTGACGACGTGTCTATTAGATCTGCATTGTATGGGATACAAATGATTGCGTTAATGTTTTACGTGCAGAGTCCGCTTGTAAATGAAGATCAAATTTAGTTGATCTATCCGTTCAATTAAAAGATTGACTATGTACATCTAATCGAGTCTAATGTCGCTCTTTTGCAGGTTTGCCCAGGTAGCTCAGTCGGTAGAGCAGAGGACTGAAAATCCTCGTGTCGACGGTTCGATTCCGCCCCTGGGCACCATCACAAAACTTCACAAGCCCAGGTAGCTCAGTCGGTAGAGCAGAGGACTGAAAATCCTCGTGTCGACGGTTCGATTCCGCCCCTGGGCACCATCGTGTGGTAAGCAAGACATAAAGCTACCCAGCCTCTTTGTAATTGGTTCAGTTACCTACGACCCGTGTAAATCACAGATTGTTAAGAACTTGTGCGTGAAAGAGCTACTGTAATAATCAATAGCTATACGCAATATTAGTCTTTATAATGAGACTGGCGTTGTTAATATAGTTTTTTGATATTGCAATGCTGTCTTTGTCTTTCATGTTACTCTGCACTTTTTAGAAGTTTCTCCGCTTTTCCTCTTGTGCCCGGCGTGATTTACATTCAACAACTAACGATTTTTTGAGGTGATATATGGCAACAGGAACAGTAAAGTGGTTTAACGAATCCAAAGGTTTTGGTTTTATTTCGCCCAGCGACGGCAGTGCCGATGTGTTTGTTCACTTCTCTGCAATTACCAGCGACGGCGGTTTTCGCACTTTAGCTGAAGGCCAGTCTGTAAAATACGATGTTGAGACAGGTCCTAAAGGCCCGCAAGCTTCGCAAGTGACTGCTGCTTAGACAGCTCTTCTCGATTCTAACCCCGCCTCAGTAGTTTGTCGGGGTTGGCGATACCGGTTTACCGGCCAATTAATACTCCGATTTTAGGACATGTCTTTTGAAACGAATTTTTGTAGGAAACTTACCTAGCGACGCCACTGAAGCCTCTGTGCAAGCTTTATTCTCTGATTTTGGCACTGTTCGCTCCATTCAGCTTGTATCGGATATCTTTAGCGGAAAATGTCGAGGATTTGGCTTTATTGGCATGGAAGGCCATGAAGCAAGAGCGGCTATTGCAGCGTTAGATGGAAATCTGTATTGCGGTAAACCGTTAAAGGTAAAATTTGAAGAGCCTGCTGCTGGACGCAATGGCCGTCGACATTAAAAGCTGAGCAAAAAGGATTTTTTCCATAGCCACTTTTTTTGATTATCTACAGTTTTTAGGTGTTGGACGAAGATAAATATCGTCCAACCCTCAAGTCAATGTCATATTTTTCCACGTTCAAACAACATTCTTACCCTTTGATTTGTTAAACCAAAGCAGCACAGCAAGAACAAGTAAATAAAGCAGCCATTCCAGTAATTGTTTGTTACTTAATGTGTAGACTATTGACCAGCGCAAACGCAACATTACATCAGGGTAAGATTGGATAAAATCGCGGCCAACCATAAATGCAAGCGTTTCCCCAATAATAAGATCAATGGCCATAAAAACCAGCAACACAGCTGATCTTTTATGCCATGGATTGTGGCCTGATGCTTTCCCCAATACCGCATTCAAATCTACCGTTCTGTTAGAAGTAAAGAAGTGAACAAACATTAAAACGACAATACCGGCAATGGGAACGTAAGTGGCTACCGATGGAAAACTTAAATACCTTCCGTTGATCGCTAGGCCGAGTGTTTTATACAGCGCAAATGCAACAACGACAAAATACAAAGTATGCAATGTCTCACCTAGTTGTGGTTTGGCGACTTTTTGTGCCAGCAAATCGTAAGTACGTTGTAGTATGAAGCCGCCAATAGCGATATTAAAACCAACCACAAGCAATGTTTCCAAACGTTGCCAATCAGTATAACTGACGTACCACAAGTGATTGATTTGGGTAATTAGCAATGAAGTTAGTAACTGCGTGGATAGCAGGAAAACCGCCACACGACTATTGCTTAATCTAGCCAAATGCTTCCAAAAACTGGCAGTGATTGCCAGGAATAGTAGTGTTGAATACAGCAGCAATTTAAACCACTCCGGGTTTTCATAGACTTTGCCAGTTAAAGGAAATACTTCTTTTCTATCGACAGAATAAAGCCCCCAATTTGCGCCTACTACGCCCTCCAACTCGCTTTTCCAGGATTGGTTAATCGCCTCTACGATATTGCAGTCAAAGCCGTTTTCGTTAGCTACTTTAATTAAGCCACGAATAAATTTGGCTTCGTTAACCACCCCGGGCACCGCCCAGCCGCGTTGTTTCCCGTGGCTGGGCCAACCAGATTCACCTATTAAAATGGCTTTTCCAGGGGCAACGTTATCTGCTTCTTTACGCACATGTTTGTAAATTCGTTCGATATGGGCTGGCGCATCTTTAACCGCAATGGGTTCGTCCTCCCAGTATGGCAAAATATGGATTGTAATGAAGTCAACCTCTTTAATAAGTTGCGGATTTTTCATGTACATAGACCAAACATCCGCATAGGAAACTGGCTGCTTAATGGCACTCTTTACTTCGCGTAGGTAAGTGATAATTTCATCAACTTTCATCTCACCGCGTAGAAGTACCTCATTACCGACAATAACTCTCTTAATAACATCAGGGTGTGCATTGGCAGCTTTTATTAGCGTATCGACTTCCTTGCGGGTATCGGCATTCACAGTGCCTAGCCAAGCACCTTGAATCATTTCCAATCCGTATTTTTTAGCCAAAGCTGGTATTGCCGGCATATTGCCTTCGGCACTGGCATAAGTTCGAATAGTGCGGGTTTTTTGTGCCATTAACTGCAAATCAGCTTCGATTTCTGCCACTGATGGAAACTTCTCCTCAAGAGGACTTTGGCCTTCTCGATATGGAGCAAAAGATAAACTGTTGAGTTTGCCGTTGGGTACATCCTGCCCAGCATCCTGAGGTAAATTGGTTAACCAAGTGAAAGCAGTATTGAGCAAAATAACTAAAACAGATAGCGAGAGAATTTTCATGGATAGCGAAAGAGTATGCGGGTGGCCGTTTGGAAGGGCGGATTCCAATAGAGAGCCGAATTATACAACTAACAGGATATTTTTTTTAAAGCATTGGCTTTTTGAAGATGTAATAAGGTAATTTGCTTGCTGTTCCGTGATCACTCTTTGGGATTTTACGCTTACAGCCTTGTGTTTATGTTACTGAGCAATCTAAGTGAATCCATTCTTTTATTTAAATAAGCTTTGGTGTTTTAAAAATAAGCGGTTACATGGTTTTATTCACAGACTCATTAATTAATTAACAATAAGATATTTTTAGCTTATTATCCCGGCCAAGTTAATTGATCATTTCTTGATATGAAAAACAGTGCTTTCATACAAATTAAAAATTTAGATTTTGGCCATGTAATTAGCCGGTTGCAGTCGCTATTTATTGGGCTTCTGCGTATATGGACTATTCCTATCGTTTTATTATTGAGTGTGGCTTCCGGTTTTACTACTTATTATGGATTGTCCAACTTTATTACCCCATGGATTGCTTTAGTTATTACCATCGCCATTCAGTCGATCATTGTGATCTGTTCTTTGGAGCTTGCCGGGATTCACTGGAAGGCGAATAAAATAAGGTATCTATCGGTTGTTGTTTCATTACTTATTGCAATAACCGCGTCTATAACTTTTTCTTACTTTAAGTTTTATGAGGTTTCCGAGCACGAAAATCTGCACATTAGCCGTCTAACCAGCTTAAAATCAGAGATCAAAAAATATTTGGATGACGTTACCTTCATAAAAAATCAAGTTTTAGAGAAACAAAGGCAAGAGTTGGCAAATGCGGCTAGAGATGTTTCGCAAGCATATTTTGGCACACATCCGGATATTGCCACTCAATACAGGAATGAAGTCGGTGAGGGGCCGTTTTGGAAACATTTCAAGCAGATTCATGCTGACAAAAAACAAGCGTTGGAACAGCTCAACAAGGAGTTAGCGGAGCTTGATAACGGAACTCGCAATTTACAAAAAAATCTGAATGAGCTGGACGCTACGGCTACACTGGAGAGCAATTACAAAGAGTTGATTAACAATTTTCAGGATGTGCAATTACGTGTTAATCAATTACCGGCGCTGCCTGACAAGCCATTTCCAGCGGCTCCCATGCTAATGTCCTATCAACAGTTTGTACAAGACATAAAACCGTCGTTCGCCATGTGGCAAGGTTTTTCTGCCTTTGCATTTGTATGTGCGGCAATGGTCGATTTTTTTACGGTATTGTTATCCTACCGGCTGGAGTTTACTTCACCGGGGCCTTTGAATGTACAGGAGGAGGAACTGGCTTTTGAATGTTTGCGGGAATTTTCCGAATTTAAAATTAACGAAAACGACGAGTTACAAATGATCATTGAAAAGACACCATTGGAAAAGGCGCAGAGATATTCTGACTGGTCGAGAATGTTTGCTGTTGGTTTATTATTAAATCGGGGCTTTTTGAGGAAAATTGATGATCGCACCGTTGAGTTTGCTCCCAGTTTATATCCTTTGGTCGCAGATAAAATGGGCAAAAAACTGCGCGAGTTAAAAATCGCCCAAGCAGAATCAGCTGCAACGAATTTCCATGAATAGCACGCAAAAATCCTTAGAAATATCTTACACCTCTATCGATTGGGCCGCTTCTAAAGCGGCAAATACGAGCAATTGGGATCCAGGATTTGATGCCGAACGTTGTTTGGTTTGCACAAAAATTGGCCCATACCGCCGACTTTTTGAAAAACCCAATAAATTTACCAAGCGTTTTTTTCACACTTTATACCCGCTAACCATTGAGCATTGGCAGATAACGGAACAGTTAGTTTTGTATGACGGTTTTTGTACGATTGATATTGAGTTAGCGATCCGTTTTCAAGCCACGCTTGAATACATTCAAAAAACTAATGCTGAGCTACTTGAGATCAATAGTTACATAAAGTCGTTTTACGAAGACTTAGTCCGGGATAGAGTGCAGGATATCTTGTTGAAACTGACCGATGGTTCGTGGGTAAGTACTGGTTTAGCCGCACAGGAGCAGGATATTGAGCTGACAATCAATGAGATTTTTTTAGCGCAAGAAATTCAAGCTCATACGTTGTGCCAACTCAAACCGCATTTTGGTGCTTTTCCCGACATTAAATTTAAAGAAGAATCGGTTTATTTGATGGCCATGAAAAAAAATTTTGAACTGGTTAGCCAAAAGCAACAACAACAGTTTTTGCAACAACAGCTTCTTGAGCAACAAAAGCTAGAGCAAAAACAGCAAAGCTTGGACTTATTGACGCGGGATCAGGAGTTAGAGTTACAGATTCAGGTGTTGCGGTCGGATAATGAAAAGAAAATTTTATTGGAAAAAGAGATGCAACAAGCAGAAATGCTAGCGATCGAAAAGCGCCTGCATGCTGAAAAAGAGAGGCATAAAACGTCTTTGTATCAATTATCTATGATTGAAACGATCAATCGTCAAGAGCAAAAAGAAGCGTTGGAGCGGCAACTAGAAATTAAGACACTCGACGAAAAACTAGCACACCAGCTTATTATCAAAGAACAGCAGCTGAATGCTAATATCAAGGCATTCGAGCTGGAAAAATCGAAATGGGCGATGGCTAAAGCTAAACTGCAGGCTGAGGAGATAAAAATGAAACAACGTCAAAAGCAATTAGAAATAGACGCAGAATTGGCTAGTGACGCTTATTTACTCCAGCAGAAGCGTCAGTTGCAGAAACCAGTTTAACCAAGCTCTCCAGGTAAATTACCACCAAAAATCTCGCGGTAGCTTTATTTATTTAAAAGATCCAAAATTTCCCGCCAAAGTTCATTATAAGCCATGATGGCGGGTGTTTTTTTACTGAAACCTGCCAGCGGCATACGTTCTAACCCCATGCGTTCAATATCAGTGGCAGAAGGAATGATGGTTGCTAACATATTGGGATATTGCTGACGCAGATTGACCATGGTGTCTTGGTGCATTTTTTTGCGTCGGTCAACCATGGAAAAAAAAGGTACCAGACTCGGTTTGTTGAGGTCTTTTGCGGTAAGAAACTCTTTGAGTTGATTTAACGTTCTTTGGGACAGGGTGGTCGGAATAACGGGTGACAGCAATAAGTCTGCGGCTGCAAATACGGCTTCGGATAGCAGAGAAATGTTGGGCGGACAATCTAAAAAAACGAAATCATATTCGTCTGCTAAAGGTTTGAGTAGTTTTTTGAGTTCCCGGGTCGGTTTTTTTTGGTTATCCAGTACTAAATCCAAATTTCTAAACGAAAAGTCGGCAGGTAATAAATCAAGGTTGGCGTAGTCTGTGCCTTTAATTAAGTCATCCAGTTCGCCCTTTTTAGATATTAAGCTTTTGCTACCTCCTTTTATTTTAGCCTTAATGCGAAAGTAATAGCTGCTGGCACCTTGAGCGTCCAAATCCCAAACCAATGTCCTATAACCGTCTGCGGCGGCGTTAAAGGCGAGATTGACGACGCTCGAGGTTTTGCCGACACCGCCTTTAATGCTGTACAGAGCCAGTACTTTCATAAAAATCTCCTTGGACGCGCATAATAAATGACTTGAAAGTTACCCGTATCGGCTTTCGATGGCTGTTTGTCTATAAAGCTTTATTCATGTTAATTTCCATGCGTTTAATTTCGTTTGAACCATTTAACAAAATGGAGTTGTCGATAGTTAGGTGATCATCTGAGATTTTATCGGGATAATCGACATGCGATAAAATGTGTTTGATGCAGTTAATACGGGCTTTTTTCTTGTTGTCGGATTTTATCACAGTCCATTCCGCATAAGGCGTATGGGTCGATAGCAGCATGGAATACTTAGCAATGGTGTATTTATCCCATAATTTTTGCGCTTCTTGATCAACGGGTGAGATTTTGTATTGCTTTAAGGGGTCGTTAATCCGTTTTTCAAAGCGTTGCGCTTGCTCCTTTTTGCTGACCGAAAAATAAAACTTAATAAAAATAATGCCGGAATTAACCACCATTTTTTCAAATTCCGGAACTTCCCGTAGAAATTCTTTGTGTTCTGCTTCGGTACAAAAACCCATGACGGGTTCGACGCCAGCGCGGTTATACCAAGAGCGATCAAATAACACCATTTCGCCCGCTGATGGCAAATAGCTGATGTAGCGTTGAAAATACCACTGCGATCTTTCAGTGTCGGAAGGCTTTTCCAGCGCCACGACCTTGGCTCCACGAGGATTTAAATGTTCGGTAATCCGCTTAATGGTGCCCCCTTTGCCCGCAGCGTCTCGGCCTTCAAAAAGCATCAACACACGCAGGCCTTCCTCTTTAACATGATTTTGAAATTTGAGTAGTTCGACCTGTAAGCGATGCAGCTCCTCTTCGTATTCAAGAGTTTCTTTCTTTACCCAAATTTGTACTTTGCCATCTTTGTCGTTGTTATCTTTTGAATCGTTATTGTTTTTTTCTGCCATAGCTGCCTCGTTACGAGTATCTGTGTTAGTTACGCTGAAACCTTTAATCGGATTACGCTCTCATTAAATTGAATTTATTTAGGGATCATCCGATTAGGCAAGATTAACTAGACGTTCGGTTCGTTAGCTTGTTGGCCTGCATGGTATGTAACATAAACATAAACGGGTATATCCAAACCTCCGAGGTTATTTTCAATTAACGGCCAGACGTCAGCCCATTCAAGACCACCAATCCCGGTGGCAAGACGGGGCAGGGCAATCGAGGTTAGTTTTTCTTTGTTTATAATTTTTACCAATGCTTTTAGTGCATGGTTAACGTGGCTGACTGAGGCTTTGCCAAGTCGGTGATCATGACTGTCTACCCCTTCTTGAGTGATCAAATTAATAATCCGTACCGCGTTTGCTCCGCTCCATAGCCAAGCATCGCCGGGAGCCGGACTGTGTTGATGACACCAATGATGAAAATCTTTATGCATAGCCGGATATAAATCATGTAATGCAAGTGACAACCCTTTGTTCATTGGATCATTAATGCTTAAGCCATGTGCTAGCGCTTGCGCCTTGGTGAGCAAAATATCGCCTTCAACTTGATAGATCATAGTGGACTCCTGATTAAATATTAATGTTTGATAATACGCTCAACCAGGCTATGTCGCAATTGCTTTAGGGTCTTGTCTAAGAGATGAAAACGTCCTGAAAATGTTCTGATTTAAAAGCAGAAAATTTGGCAGCGAAATGGCCGCGTGTACCGGCCTTACGATGGTCAAGAATCTGAATTAAAACGCCCATGGCTAAAAAAGTGTTGGCGGGAAAACCCAATCCCAGCATTTCTTCGCTGAATAGTTTTAACTGTTGCTCCTGAACTTCATAATCTTGAAAGTCACCCAATACTTCCTGTAGGTCTTTTAGGGTTTTAAGTAAGGTTTTTAACGGGTTCTCGGGATAAAGATTTTGGAAAAATTCAATCAGGTAGCGCAGTTTTTTACAAGTTTTCCTCAGAGTGTGTAAAGTTTCTGCCACCGATTGGTCGTTGATGGCGTTACCTTGTTTGATGACCCGTTTGTATACCTTCAATATTCTGCGGTTGGCCAGCTCTTTAATGGGCAGTTTAGCATTTGCCTCGGTTGGGTTTTTAGACGCGCTTGTGTTTAAGAATCGCTCCCATTCACCTAATGTCGATAAATATTTGCTGGAACGTAATTTCTTTGCCAACTGTTTTTGTGCTTGCTGTTGCTTGCCAAGCAAAAAATCATAAAGAGGGTTTAAGTCTTCGCGAATGCTTATGGGCAGACTGTCCCGGTATTGTTCAAAATTTAACAAATACACATCCAGATCGCGTGTTTTGCTGGTGATTTGTCCAAGCCATGAAAAAAAATCATTGTATTGGGTGCAAACCTTGCTGGGTAAAACGCCTTTTATCTGACTAAGTCCTGAGCGGGTTCTACGCACAGCTACCCTAAAGTCGTGTAAAAATTCGCTATCAATATGAGCAATTGTTCCTTGTTCGTTAATTCTGATGGTTTTTAACAGATGAGTGTAAATGTACTTACTGGCAATGTCTGCGCGCAGATCCGGCGCTAGATTGATATTCAGTTTAGAGGAGTACTCTTTCGGTTTTCGGCCTTGCAGTTTTAAAGCATTTAATAGAATGGATTGCTGAGCGGGTTTCAAACCAAGTGTATCGATGATCTCAACGAGTTGTTTGGCGGCTTTTTCATAGCCTTTTAGCGGTAGCAATAGCAAACGACTATTGAACAGGGTGTGCTTTTCCAGGATCAAGCGCAGCACAGTTTTATCGTCGTTATTGAGAATATTAACTAGGTAATGTTCATATTCTACAGTGCATGTAGCCAGTAATGTCCGAATGTCGAGAATGGGTTGCAGAATATCTCGTAATTTTCCTGCTGGGAGTGTATTGCTAAATGCCGGCATTTCTGTCATTTCAGTAACTGCTTTGATTTGGCCTTCAAGGTCGGTTACAGTGAAAGTCGATGCAGATTTGGAGCGATTAAACTCAGCAATCATGTTGTTGCTGTATAAACGCCAGTCAAAGCTGTCGAAGTAGGTCTTTATGGCGTATTGCCTGGATGCTACTTGCACGGGCATCATCCCGCTTAATTGGTTAATTAGTTTTTCAACGCTGATGTTTGGAGGTAATTCAAAGATTGAGGACATAAGCTTCTACGCGTTTAAATGAGCTGACATAAGCTTTGCAAGAATAACCGGGTAGTGTGACTGTTTTGTGACAGCGCCAGCGGATACATAGAGGTGACAAGGTAGCAGATAGTTTCTTCAGGGACACGATTAATTAAACAAGAGGTGCGACATGAGCAGAGAATTATGGTTATTACGGCATAGTAAAGCTGAAATAAATGGCAATATCGACGACTTTGATCGGGCTTTAAAAAAACGCGGTAAAAAAGCGGCTCAGCGTATGGGGCTTTGGATGAAGCAACAGCAACTGCAGCCGGATTGGGTAATAAGCTCGCCAGCGATTAGAGCACTAAGTACTGCTCGGCTGGTCTGTCCCATTATTGGCATCGCTGAGCAGGACATACACCCTGATAAGCGCCTTTACATGGCGAATCTTGAAGTACTGCATTCAGTATTGGCAAGCTGTTCTCAGCAATCGAAACGGGTGTTGTTGATAGGTCATAATCCAGGTTTGGAAGAGTTACTCCATTATCTGGCGGAATCGTTACCCGAACTTGAAAAGCTGATGCCAACCACTGCGTTTGTTCGGTTAAGTATGCCAGATGCATGGCATGATCTAAGCCCAGGATGTGCTGAGTTACGAGAGATTACGCATGTTAAATCGTTACTGTAAAGTTAATAAAAAAGCGACTTTGTTTGCCAAGGCATCGTCAACCGGGAATAATATGACGTTGTCATAATTCTGTCATATTAAGTTAATATCCTTGTCACGTTGCATTAGCATAATCGACCCACCATAAACTTTCTGAGAGTAAATAATGAAACTATCTTTTAAAGCAAAATCCTTGTTTGCAGCTATGAGTATTGCTTCCGCCAGTTTGGTCAGTGGCAGTGCCGGCGCCGCGACTTCTGTCGAATCAGGTGTGCCGGAGTACCAAAAGGCCAGTGGCGTAGCCGGAAACTTGTCCAGTGTCGGTTCTGATACCTTGGCCAATTTGATGACTTTATGGGCAGAAGAATTTAATCGCCTATACCCTAATGTTAATATTCAAATTCAGGCGGCAGGGTCATCCACTGCGCCACCGGCCTTAACTGAAGGCACATCAAATCTTGGTCCAATGAGTCGGGAAATGAAAGACGACGAACTGGAAGCTTTTGAAGGTAAATACGGTTACAAGCCTACAGCAATTCCAGTTGCCATCGATGCGCTAGCGGTTATGGTTAATAAGGATAATCCTATCACAGGGCTGACGGTAGATCAGGTTGATGCCATTTTCTCTTCCACTCGTAAATGCGGTGGCGAAAAAGATATTGAAACTTGGGGTGATGCGGGTGTTGCAGCTTGGGGCGCGAAAAGTATTCAGTTATACGGGCGAAATTCAGTTTCCGGTACATACGGCTACTTTAAAGAACATGCTTTATGCAAAGGCGATTTTAAGAGCAATGTTAACGAACAACCCGGTTCAGCATCTGTCGTGCAATCTGTGACCTCATCGGTGAATGGCATTGGCTATTCGGGAATGGGTTATTCGACATCCGGCATTAAAATGGTGGCCTTGGCTAAAAAAGGGAGTTCAACTTTTGTAGAAGCAACCCCTGAAAATGCGATTGCTGGCACTTATCCGTTAACGCGTTATTTGTACGTTTACGTGAATAAAAAACCTAACCAACCTTTAGCGCCATTGGAAAATGAGTTTATTAAAATGGTTTTGTCTAAAACCGGACAACAGGTGGTCATTAAAGACGGATACATTCCATTACCTGCCAAAGTCGTTGATAAGGTTATTAGTACGCTGAAGTAAACCAAGGACTGATCAAAAAGGGATTACATGGTGTGCAGGGACGCATACAAGGATGTTCGCGCTAATCAGAAAATTTAAAGATGTGTCGAATACAGAGAAACGAGCAAGTTTTTTCATGAGAATCTTGCCGGTTTATTTTGTTACACCCCTATCACTATAAATAGAAGCCTGTATGTCTGAAACAAATACGCCTATTAGACCATCCTCCGCGTTAGCAGAGGCATCTGAAAACCTCCATGAGCGCTGGCGATTACTAAAAGATAAGCTCGCCCGTTATGGCGTGGTTGCCGGTGGTTTGAGTGTAATCTTGGCAGTAGTTTTAATTTTTTTCTACTTATTGTACGTAGTCTTTCCCCTGTTCGTGTCGGCGACCGCAGATCAAGTTAGCCAATACGCGGTACCTGAGAAAGCGCTGGGCAAAACCTTGCTGCTGGAGATGGAAGAGCAAAATGAATTAGCGGCAAGATTTACCGACAGTGGCCAAGTGGTGTTTTTTGAAGTTTCTACCGGTAAAACTATTCTGCAACAAGCCATTGCCCTTCCAGAAGGTGCGCGCATTACCAGTTTTGCCCAAGGTAGTCCGGTCAGTGAAGGTGCCGTCATTTATGGGTTATCGGATGGACGAGCTGTAATCGCCAAACACCGTTACGATGTTAGTTATCCTAATAATAAACGGGTTATTACCCCGGTCTTAAAATATCCTTTAGGTGAGCAGCCGATCGTTATCGAGTCATCCGGTGCAGCATTAGAAAAAATTGCCGTTAAGCTGGGTGATAGCTCTACGACTATCGTTGCTAAAACAGTGGGTAGTGCTCAGGATGCCAGTAAAATTCGCGTGGTTAATCTTGAAAAAGAACAATCCTTGTTTGCTGAAGAAGCAGCTTTAAAACGCAGCGATGCTATTCTAAGAGTCCCTACGGCTGGTGTTTCTAACATACTGATTGATAAAGAGGAAAGAAATCTTTACTTAATTAGTAACGATGGGCAACTGGGATTTTATGATATTAGCGATAAAACTAGGCCTGTACTTAAACAAGAGCAGAATGTGGTGGGTGCCGGGCACAGTATTACCAGTGTAGCTTTTTTAAACGGCGACTTGTCTCTGATGATTGGTGACTCTACAGGGTTGGTGTCGCAATGGAGTATGGTTAGGGATGGTATGAATAAGTCCGCCATGCAAAAAATCAGGGTATTTAAAGTGTCAGAGAAACCGGTTGTTGCCATTAACGCTGAGCAACGCCGTAAAGGTTTTATGACGGTTGATGCCGATGGAGTTGGCGGCATTTACCATTCCACTTCGGAACGGGAAATGATTAAAGATAAAATGGCTGAATCAGCCCCCGTGGCGGCCGTATTATCGCCGCGTGCCAATGCCTTATTAATTGAGAACGCGAACGGTAACATGCAACACTGGCATGTCGATAACGAGCATCCTGAAGTTTCTATCAGTTCAATGTGGCAGAAAATATGGTACGAAAGCTATCCTAAACCGGATTACATTTGGCAATCTTCCTCTGCCAGTAGCGATTTTGAGCCCAAATACAGTTTAACTCCGTTAGTGTTTGGAACCTTAAAAGCCGCTTTCTATGCGATGCTGGTGGCAATGCCATTGTCGCTAATGGGCGCTATTTATACAGCTTATTTTATGGCTCCAAAAATGCGCCAGATTGTCAAACCCACCATTGAATTAATGGGTGCATTGCCTACGGTTATTTTGGGCTTTTTGGCAGGTTTGTGGTTAGCCCCTTTTGTAGAAATGCATCTTGCCGGCCTGTTTTCGCTGTTAATGATGATTCCTTTGGGCGTGATACTGTTTGCTTATGTTTGGCAGTATCTACCTAAGTCAATTCGTCAGAGGATTCCGGAGGGTTGGGATGGGGCGATATTAATACCGGTTATTTTATTCAGCGGTTGGCTGGCTTTCACCATAAGTGTACCACTGGAAAATCTGCTGTTTAACGGTTCTTTACGAGAATGGTTTAAAAGTGAATTCGGCATCGGTTACGATCAGCGTAATGCCCTGATCGTTGGTATCGCCATGGGTTTTGCGGTAGTGCCTACTATTTTCTCCATTGCTGAAGATGCGATTTTTAGTGTGCCTAAGCATTTAACCGTCGGTTCTTTAGCGTTAGGCGCAACACCTTGGCAAACCATGACTAAAGTTGTGTTGTTAACAGCCAGTCCCGGCATATTTTCTGCGGTCATGATCGGTTTGGGCCGTGCCATAGGCGAAACTATGATCGTGTTAATGGCTACCGGTAATACTCCAGTTATGGATATGAGTGTGTTTCAGGGCTTACGAACGCTGGCTGCCAATATTGCTGTAGAAATGCCTGAGTCGGAAGTCGATAGCACCCACTATCGGGTATTATTTTTAGCGGCTTTAGTGTTATTCCTGTTTACTTTTGTTTTTAACACGCTGGCTGAAGTCATTCGTCAGCGCTTACGCGAAAAATACAGTTCATTATGATGAAATCATGGTTTAAAAGCGGCGCGCCCTGGATCTGGTTGAATGCTGCAGCGGTCAGTACCTGTCTGATTATGGTGATGGGTGTCCTAGGTCTAGTTGCAGTGCGCGGCGTTGGCCATTTTTGGCCAGGGCAAGTCACCCAATTTAGTTACCAGGAAGCAGGAGCACCAGCGCAAACACTTATTGGCGAGAAAATTGAAACCAGCGTGATGACGGCGACCATGGCCAAAGACAGTGGTTTCAAGATGGCTGATAATGAAGACATCCTGGTGCAATATCAATTAAAAACCGGTAATCGCGACTTGACCGGTGCTGATTTTCGTTGGATACAAGAGCGCTATGTGAAAGAGCAAATCACTCCCGCAAACATCATGGTGGTGGAACGACGGGAATGGGGGAATTTCTACGGTCGTCTAGTGGCTGTTAAAGAAGCCGGAAATGTAATTGCCAGTGGTGAACAAGCCTGGACGGTCGCTACTGAAAAGCTAGCGGCTGCGCTGACTGTATTTGAAGAGATCGCCCATCTTGAGAAAAAAGAGATCGGCGCCATTAACTACAGCCTTGAACGCTTAAGGCTCAAACAAAGAGGTCTCGAATTAAAAAATCAGTGGAATGATGCTGCCAAGGCGCAGTTCTCTGCTGAAAAAATCGCTTACGAAACCGAGTACAAAAAGTACCAAGAGCAATTAGCCGGTTTGTATCAAAAGATCAGAAGCGATAGCCTAGTAGTCAAAACCGAGAACGGCGCAGAGCAAACTATTCCGTTGGCCAAAGTAGTCAGGATTTTCCAGCCTAATAGTATGGGTCTATTCGCTAAAATCGGTCATTACGGCGCCAAGGTCATTGAGTTTTTAACTGACGATCCGCGTGAAGCCAACACCGAAGGCGGGATTTTTCCGGCAATTTTCGGCACCATTATGATGGTTATCATCATGTCAATTATTGTTACTCCATTTGGTGTGATCGCTGCCGTGTATTTACGCGAATACGCTAAGCAAGGTTTTACTACGCGTTTGATTAGAATTGCTGTCAATAATCTAGCTGGCGTACCTTCTGTGGTTTACGGTGTATTTGGCTTGGGCTTTTTTGTGTACATTCTGGGCGGTAATATTGATCAGTTATTTTTTCCAGAATCAGCGCCAGCGCCCGTTTTTGGTACGCCCGGTTTGATGTGGGCATCAATAACGCTGGCCTTGTTGACTTTGCCGGTGGTGATTGTATCTACCGAAGAAGGTTTGGCGCGAATTCCCAGTTCTATTCGTGAAGGCAGTCTGGCGTTGGGCGCCACTAAAATTGAAACCTTGTGGCGGACCGTTTTGCCGATGGCCAGTCCTGCCATGATGACCGGCTTAATTTTAGCGGTTGCCAGAGCGGCAGGCGAAGTAGCGCCATTAATGTTGGTGGGTGTGGTTAAGTTAGCGCCCACATTACCGCTGGATGGTAATTTCCCGTTTTTACATTTAGACAGAAAATTTATGCACTTGGGCTTTCATATCTATGACGTTGGTTTTCAAAGCCCTAACGTAGAGGCGGCAAGACCTTTAGTTTATGCAACATCATTATTGCTGGTGCTGGTTATTATCGGGCTGAATCTGGCTGCCATTTTAATTAGAAATCATCTACGCGAAAAATACCGGGCACTGGAAGGTTAAAACATGACAACACAAGACCTACGTTCACACGCCATTGATATGAGTTCTGTTTTGCGAGGGCATGGCAAAGCGCATGATCAACAGGAAATCTCTATCAAGGTAGAAAACTTGAATTTGTTCTACGGTGACAAGCAAGCTTTGCATGGCATTAATATGGAAATGCCCAAAAAGCGGGTCACGGCTTATATCGGTCCTAGCGGCTGCGGAAAATCAACTTTGTTGCGTTGTATTAACCGCATGAACGATCTGGTCGATGTGGCCCGAATCGATGGCAAAATTCTTCTGGATGGTGAAAATATTTATGACAAATCCGTTAATGTTGCAGCACTGCGCAGACGAGTGGGCATGGTATTTCAGAAACCTAATCCTTTCCCCAAATCGATTTTTGAAAACGTCGCTTACGGTCTGCGAATTCAAGGCGTAAACGATAAACGCACTTTGGAAGAAACTGTTGAAAAAGCTTTGCGTGGCGCGGCGCTTTGGGATGAGATGAAGGATCGGCTGAACGACAATGCCTTAGGTATGTCTGGCGGCCAGCAACAACGTCTGGTAATAGCAAGAGCCATCGCGATCGAACCTGAAGTGTTATTGCTGGATGAACCAGCATCGGCGCTAGACCCTATTTCAACCTTAAAAATTGAGGAGTTAATCAATGAGCTTAAGGAAAAGTACACCATTGTGATTGTTACACACAACATGCAGCAGGCGGCGCGCGTGTCTGACTATACTGCATTCATGTACATGGGGGAGTTAGTCGAAATGGGAAATACCAGCGATCTGTTTACCAACCCAAAAAAGAAGCAGACTGAAGATTACATTACCGGCCGTTATGGTTAACTAGGAGTTCAACATGGATAACAGCAAGATAGGTCACCATATTTCCGGGCAATTTAATAAAGAACTGGAAGATATTCGCAATAAAGTCCTAACCATGGGTGGACTGGTTGAACGGCAGATTGAACTGGCCGTAAAAGCTTTTACCACGGGCGATTTAGAAATGGCAGAGTTGGTTATTAAGCAAGATAACCAAATCGATGCTTTTGAAATGGCGTTGGATCACGAATGTACGCAAATTCTGGCACTGCGGCAACCCGCTGCTTTTGATTTAAGGTTGCTGCTCACGGTTATTAAAATCATTAATGAGTTAGAAATCGTTGGTGATTTGGCTGAACGTATTGCCAAAATGGCTCTGCACTTGTCAGGTTCAGAAGGCGGAAAGCATGATGATTATTATGAGTTACAGCATATGTCAGAGTTGGTTAAGGATATGTTGCACAACTCCTTAGATGCCTTTGCTAGATTGAATATTGATGACGTAACCAGTATTACCGGGCAGGATGAAAACGTTGATCGCGAATACGCCAGTATTATCCGGCAGCTAATTACTCAGATGATGGAAGATCCAAGGAATATTACCCGAACTTTAGATGTTTTATGGACAGTTCGCGCGTTGGAGCGCATAGGAGATCATGCTTGTTACATTTGTGAACACCTAATTTATATGGTCAAAGGCGAGGCAGTTCGGCATTTAACTCAGGCCGAACTAGAAGAAAAAGTTAAAGGCGTGCGATGATTCTCCACATGTAGCCGAGCAAAAATTTGGTCACTGATTCTCCTTTACCTCGCTTATAAAAGAACACCATGTCGCTATTTACTATTCTTGTTGTAGAAGATGAAGACGCCATCAGAGGCATGTTAATCATGGTTCTTGAACAAGCCGGATTTAATGTTATTGCAGCCGCTGATAGCGAGAAAGGCCAAAGAATCCTGCAAGATACCTCGCCGGATTTGATATTGTTAGACTGGATGCTACCCGGCATAAGCGGAGTGGAGTGGGCCAGACGGTTGAAGAAGGATCCGCTGTATCGGGATTTGCCGATTATTTTGTTGACGGCCCGAGGCGAGGAAGAGGATAAGGTGAGGGGCCTTGAGATTGGTGCCGACGATTACGTAACTAAGCCTTTTTCTCCCAAAGAATTGATTGCTAGGATTCGTGCTGTTTTACGCAGAAGCGGCAAGATGCAGGATTTGGCACAAATTGTACAAGGCGACTTGATACTGGATGTTGAGCAGCATCGTTTAAATATTGGTGATAAACAACTGGAAGTCAGTCCGACAGAGTTTCGGCTCATGCATTTTTTTATGACCCATCCGGACAAAGTATTTAGCCGTACCCAATTGCTTGATCAGGTTTGGGGGCGGAGTGTGTACATAGAAGAGCGTACAGTTGACGTCCATATCCGCCGGTTACGGAAAATACTCGGCGAATACGGTAAAGAAGATTTGGTGCAAACAGTACGTGGTTTTGGTTATCGGTTTTCGTTGTTTGATGGAGCAATAGCTTCAATGTCCATGCATTCGTAAGATTTTATGGGTATGTGGCAAAAAGAAATCATCACTCTATGCCTGTTGACTGCAGTTACATCGATTGTCGGTTTGTTAACCGGGTTGTTTTGGCCATTATTGTTTTTGTTGGCCGCGCTGCTGTTGGTTTACCAAGTCATTCAAATCAATCGCTGTGAGAAATGGCTAAGAGCGGGCGGTAAAGGGAATTATCCTAAAGCTACAGGAATATGGGAAGAGATTTACTACCATATCTATCGCGGTAAAAAGAACGAAAAAAAACGCAAGAAAAAGCTGGGCAAAATGATCGACCAGTTTCGTAAATCGACGGAAGCTCTGCCCGATGCTGCGGTGGTCTTGGGTGCAAATGATGAAATCGAATGGGTTAATAAAGTTGCTCGTGATGTCTTGGGTTTGCAACAAACCGATAAAGGCCAGCGTGTTCCTAATCTAATTCGTTTTCCGGAGTTTATTCGTTATCTTAAATCCGGTGATTTTAGTGAAGCGATTACTTTACCTTCCCCGGTAGATAGAAATATCACCTTAACTGTGCGCATCATTGCTTATGGTGAAGGGTTACGGTTGTTGCTCGCGCAAGATGTTACCCAGATTAAAAAGATGGAGTTAATGCGTAAAGACTTTGTCGCTAATGTGTCGCACGAACTGAGAACACCTTTAACTGTATTAAAGGGCTATCTGGAAACGCTGCAAGATTTGGACGACGGTGCGTCGTCGTTATTAACTTCTTCCGTTCAACAGATGCAGACCCAGACTGAACGCATGCAGCTTTTGGTGGATGATTTGTTGTTGTTAACTAGGCTAGAAACCCAACAAAAAAAATCTGACTGTGTTGATGTTCCAGACTTGCTTAGCCGAATCTGTCGAGAAGGAGATAGCTTGGAAAACAGTACAGGACGTATTGAATTAACGCTGGAAACAGACGTTCATCTCGTCGGTGACGAGCAAGAACTGCGCAGCGCATTTACCAATTTATTAAGTAATGCCTTAAAATACTCACCTGAAAATTCGTCGGTTAAAGTGCGCTGGTATAAACGCCATGATGCTATCGTATTGGATATTCAAGACCAGGGCGAAGGCATTGCGGCAGTGGATATTCCTCGCATCACCGAACGTTTTTATCGTTGCGAAGTAAAACGCGATAAAAAAATTAACGGCACAGGCCTTGGGTTAGCCATTGTTAAACATGTGTTATTACGTCATGACGCCCGCTTGAATATTGCTAGCCAAGTAGGTAAAGGCAGCTGTTTCAGTTGCTGTTTTCCGCCGGCTCGGGTTTGTATTTAAGATTTTCTTTTAACATCTGCAATATTAGGTAGTTGACTAATTTTATTTAGAACTTGACTCAACTGGGTAGTGTTCTCAATTTGGATGGTCAGGTTAAGAATGGCAGAAAAATCCGGATGGGTATCCAGGGCCGCGTTAGCAATATGTATTTTGGCCTGCGCTAGAATATGAGAGACATCATTTAACAGGTTATGCGCGCTGTAGGCGTGAACCACTATTGGAACGGCGTAGCTGGACTTTTGTGAGCTCCAGTTTACTTCAATTAGCCGTGTTTGTTTCTCTGGATTGAGATGCAAAATATTGTCACAACTTTTTCGATGTACGGTGATTCCTTTAGTATGGGAAATGTAACCGATGATCTCATCACCCTGAACGGGTTTGCAGCAAAGGGCAAAGCTAGTTAATACATTATCGACGCCATCAACGGTAACAATTGATTTTACGGTAGCTTTGGCAGGTTTGAATTTTATTTGGGGCGCTTCCAGTTCGGGAATCTTGAAAAATGCTGACAACTGCCGCGCATTTATGTCGCTGCGCCCAATCGCTTCCAGTAACCTGTCAGTGTCTGGTTGCTTAAAGTAATTAGCCAAGTCGGTTAGGCTAACGGTTTTTAATCCTAAACGTTGACTTTCTTTATCCAGAATGATTTTGCCTGTGGCGATATTTTTGGCTTGTTGCTGATTTTTAAACCAGCTCTTCACCTTACCGATAGCGCGCGCTGATTTTAAATAGCCTAGATTCGGATCTATCCAATTGTGATTAGGACTGCCTTCTTTAGTCGTTAATATTTCGACCTGCTCTCCGGACTTTAAGGTGTAGGTGAGTGGCACAATACGACCGTTAATTTTTGCGCCACGGCAGCGGTGACCTATTTCGGTGTGGATGGCGTAAGCAAAATCTAAGGGTGTTGAGCCTTTGACCAGATCGATTAATTTACCTGCAGGTGTTAACACATAAACGCGGTCATAGAATAATTCGGTATTGAAGTTCTCTACCAGATTTTCGTCATTACCTTTTTCTTCTAGAAGTTTGCGGAGGGAGGCAATGCTTTTTTCCATGGCCGCATTTTGTTTGCCGCCCTCTTTATAAGACCAATGAGCGGCTACGCCGAGTTCGGCAAAATCGTGCATGTCTTTGGTACGAATTTGCACTTCGATACGATTGCCGTGCGGATCTAAAATGACGGTATGCAATGATTGATAGCCGTTCTGCTTGGGATTAGCTATGTAATCATCAAATTCTTTAGGAATATATTGCCAAGTACTATGCACCATGCCTAATACGGCGTAGCAAGTTGATAAGTTGTCAACGATGACACGTACGGCCAGCAAGTCATAAAGTTCATCGATTTCAAGTTGTTTGCGCTGCATCTTTTTCCAGATGCTGAAAATATGCTTAGGGCGGCCGACTATTTCTGAGATGATACCTTCGGAACCTAGATTTTTTTTCAGAAGGGCTATAAATTGGCTGATGCAATCTTCTCGATAGGTACGCTTATTGGCTAGAGATGCTGCAATATTGCGATAAATTTGCGGTTCCAGATAGCGGAATGCCAAATCTTCAAGTTCCCACTTCAGCTGGTGAATACCCAGTCGATTGGCAATAGGGGCGTAAATGTCAAGGGTTTCTCTCGCTATGAAATGGCGAATGTCTATTGATTCCTTGGACAGATTACGCAGTCGGTGGATCCGGTAAGCTAATTTAACCAGTACAGCCCTCACGTCCTGGGTCATGGATAACAGCATGCGACGCAGAGTTTCGGTCTGGTTTGGCTGACTCGCCATGTCCGCAGTATAGACGTTTAACTTATTTAGCCAGTTAATATCATTAACCAGACCGGCAACAGTGTTGCCAAACTGTTCACCAACATCGGACTGGATATTGAAGGCGTTCAAACGCGGGTCGCTTAACAGAGTTGCGAGCAGGGTGTTTAAATCGATGTTAAAATCGACCAATATGGCGGCAACGTCAGTTCCTTTGGGGCGGTGATAGCTTGGGTCATCAGGGATTTTTGCGATGATCTTCAGGGCTCGTTCAATCTGAACAGCATCAGTCTTGGAAAATTGTTCGAGTAGTAGTTTCTGAGTATCGGTGGATTTTTGCATTCAACTATAAAGGTAATCCGGCAAATTTTGCACTTATAATAGGCTAATACTTGTAGCTGTAACAATGATAATACCGCTAATAGCCGTTTGCCATCGGGAGCGTGAACATTAAAGCCATTGTTAATAAAAATGTTTTTGTCTAAGGTGAGCTCGATTATTTCGGTAGCTCGCTTAGTTTTTTTGTGGTGACAGTTTTAGTACCGAAAGCTACTGATGCGGCTACGACAATTAAACTTAAAATATTCTCATCCAGTAAAAATTAAAGTATACAGAAAATGAAAATTACAATATTCGGAAGTGGTTATGTAGGATTGGTAACAGGTACTTGCCTTGCAGAAGTTGGCAATGATGTTATCTGTATGGACATTGATGAAGCTAAAATTGCCAAGTTGCAGCAAGGCATCATACCCATTTATGAGCCTGGTTTAGAAGACATGGTTAAAGAGAATGTTGCCGAAGGGCGATTACGCTTTACTACGGATGTCAAAGAGGCTGTTGGACATGGTTTATTTCAGTTTATTGCGGTGGGCACGCCGCCGGACGAGGATGGCTCGGCGGATTTGCAATATGTGGTAGCTGTGGCTAAAAGCATAGCTGAACACATGGAGGACTATCGAGTGGTGGTCGATAAATCCACCGTTCCGGTAGGAACTGCGGATAAAGTTAGAAATGTTATGCAGGAGATCCTGGTAGAACGCGGCAAAGTAATAGAATTTGATGTGGTTTCCAACCCTGAGTTTCTAAAAGAAGGCGCGGCGCTGAATGATTTTATGAAGCCGGACCGTATCGTAGTAGGTACGGATAATCCACGCACAGCGGAATTAATTAAGGCTTTATACTCACCGTTTAACCGAAGCGTTGAGCGAGTAATCACCATGGATATTCGTTCAGCAGAGTTAACCAAATATGCCGCGAATGCCATGTTGGCGACTAAGATCAGTTTTATGAATGAGTTGGCTAATTTGGCCGAGCATTTGGGAGCGGATATAGAACATGTAAGGCACGGGATTGGCTCTGATAGTCGTATCGGTTATAGCTTTATTTATCCTGGATGTGGCTACGGTGGCTCTTGTTTTCCAAAGGATGTCAAAGCCCTTGAAAGGACCGCTAAAGAGCAGGGCTATCACGCAGAATTGCTTAATGCGGTAGAGAATGTCAACAATCGGCAAAAACATCGACTTTTTGAAAAAATTAACAAGCATTACCAGAGCAATTTAAAAGGCAAGGTTTTTGCCCTTTGGGGATTGGCGTTTAAGCCAAATACGGATGATATGCGTGACGCACCAAGTCGGGTCGTATTGGAAGCACTACTAGCAGCAGGCGCTACCGTACAAGCGTTTGATCCAGAAGCAATAGCAGAAGCCAAGCGTATTTATGGTGACAAATCGGGATTGAGTTACTCAACCTCGCCCAAAGCGGCATTGCTTAATGCAGACGCACTTGTCATCGTGACAGAATGGAAACAATTTCGTAGTCCAGATTTTGATGCCGTGGGTTCTCAACTGAAAGATAAGGTTATCTTCGATGGCCGTAATATGTTTGAGCCCAGTATAGTTAAGCGCAGCGGCTTGCAGTATTACGCCATTGGTCGTTAAAAAAAGGGGAATTGTAATTATACGGCCACAAGCTGGCACTGCTTTAAACTGACACCCCCCTGGGGAAATGGAGCCATTTTGAGCAAATGGCTCTATCTGATTAATCTATGGTGGTTTGTGGCATTAATACAATAAAAATTCCCGCCGCTGTTCTTCCCAAGCTATTTCATCTGCCCGGCTAAGCGAATCTAAGTCTCCCGGCTTGGCATTACTATCATCCACCCATTCCCGTAACAGAGGCGAGCCATTGATGATGTCGATAGCCAATCGATCCAGTTCATATTCATAAGGAAAATCACGCCATAATGGATAATCCGGGGATAGTCGCCGTAGCGCTTTAAACGCTAGGCTTTGTAATCGCCAGGGGCGGAATAAGTTATGTTGATAAGTATGATCTTCGACATGAATTTGCACGCCAGCACACAGTTGCCCCGCATGCTTGTGGAAGGTGGGCTCAAACCAGCATTCCCGTAAACGACAGCCAGTTAGCCATTGTGGAGCAATGTTATGCATGGTTTCGATAAGCGCGTGGGTATCAATGTCCGGTGCCCCAAATAACTCCAATGGACGAGTTGTGCCACGTCCCTCGGATAGCGTTGAGCCCTCCAAAAGCACTGTGCCGGCATAGCAGCGCGTCATCCAGAGATTAGGCGCGTTTGGACTCGGGTTAATCCAGGTTCGGTCGCCCAACGGCCAGCCAAAGCCCGGTGAATCGTAGGGCTGCCAATTTTGCATGCTAACTATATGTAAGTCGACGTCCAAATTTAGAGTGCCGATAAACCATTTGGCCAACTCCGCCATGGTCAATCCATGGCGCATAGGCATTTCGCCCGCTCCAACAAAACTTTCCCAGCCGGGTCTTAGTGCTAGACCTTCGATTGGCCGACCGGCCGGGTTGGGGCGGTCCAAAATCCATACTGATTTTTGGTGTTGAGAGGCGGCCTCCAGTACATAACGTAAGGTGGTAATAAATGTATAAATTCGGCAACCCAAGTCTTGTAAGTCGATCAGCAATACATCAAAAGTAGCCATCATTTCATCTGTTGGTCGACGTACATCGCCATATAGACTGAATACAGGAATGCTATGGATGGGATCGAAAAAGTCGGTCGATTCCATCATATTGTCTTGCTTATCGCCGCGTAAACCATGTTGCGGACCGAATGCGGCGCTTAGTTTAATTTCCGGAACGCTGGCTAGAGCATCTAATGTATGAGTTAAACTCTTAGTTACTGATGCCGGGTGCGCCAGCAATGCCAAGCGTTTGCCTTCCAGTGGTGCACGTAAAGCGGAGTCTTCAAGTAAGCGGTCAATACCAAATAGCATAAATTTAACGAGTTAGTTGGGGTTGAGTGTCAAAATTAAACTGGCGCGATCATGAAAGTCGGGCCGCTCAGCGGGATGATGCAATGCCCAATATGAAAGGCTACCCGTAGCAGCCTCAATTACCGCAGATACCCCAATTTGTAAGGGCTTATCAGCAAAACAGGTCGGTAAAGTAATTTGAGCGGTTAACTGTAATTGCTCATTGGTTTTAATCACACTGATTTGGGGTGTTTTGACATGCACATCTGGGCTATTCACCCGATAGTCACTGAAAACGTAACAGGCACACTGAGTTGATGGAGAAAAATTATATTCAATGTAACCCGGTTTATTATTAAGCCCAACAAATGCTTCAAAGCAGGTATGTTGCCACAAACCGTCAGCTGCGGTTGCTGTCAAGACGTCCGGTATGCTCAACTCGCTGATTGCTCCGGTTAAGTCATAATGAAGGCGCAAAACTCCCTCTGGCAGTAGTTGCACTTCGGCAGATAAGCCCTTTACGTTGGGATTTAGCGAACTCCTATGGCAGTTAAGGTTGCACAGTATCATTAACAAATAATCTCTTTAAGAGGGAGCGGGTTATATTACTCTGTTATCAGGAAAATTAAGGAACAGCGGTTCGGTATTTTTCGAAGTTGTATAATATAAAGTAATGCTAAAGCACGAGTATAACGGCAAAAAAAATAATTTTTTCAAGAGTTGAAATAAATTATTAATTAAATATCAGTCGGTTGCGAATTAGGTGAGAGTAAATCTAGCTGATACTAATTCGCTTTGTATTATAAGGGGCTCTATATCTTTCATCAAAAGTCAAAGGCTGATAACATTGTCATCAATTGCTGGATAACGGTACCAAGCTGCTGATGAGTTAGATTATTTTCCACTTTAAAACAAGCATGAATGCTAATAGGCCTCATATTTAAGGTACTGTTTATAAGCGGTTTATATTTATATTGAACTAAATTGATAGAGAGATTTAATGAAACTGCCAACTTATAAAAACTTTATAACTGCGACGTTTTTTGCCGTGATACTGTCCGGTTGCGCAACGTCCTACACTAACAAAGAATTACGCGACATTTTTTCAGCTAAAGGTTTAAAGACGGAAGAGACAGAGCGTGGCGTAGTTGTTTTTCTACCCAATGTTTTTTTCGAATTTGATAAAGCCGATTTGACTCCAGAAGCGCAAGCAAAAGTAGGCGATATTGCTGTTGTTACAACCGATCCGAGGGCGATTGAGAGAAAATTGCTAATAGAAGGTCACACTGATTCGAATGGTTCTGACGAGTACAATCTGAATCTTTCCAGTCGCAGAGCGGATACGGTATATCAGGGTTTATTAGCTGGGAAAGTCGCGGCATCTAGAATGACATCTCGTGGGTTCGGGGAAAAGTACCCAATTGCTGCTGATTTAAACCCCGATGGTAGCCCAAATCTTGAAAACCAGGCTAAAAATCGTCGCGTTGAAGTGGTGGTTGCGAATCCGGAAGTTAAAAATTAATCGAAAGGTTTAAAAAACAGGTACAGATTTACAACATAGAGTTGATTTTTAATGAGGTTTAGCTGATATGTATAACGAATATTTTGGGTTTAAAGAAAACCCGTTCAATCTAGCTGCCGATTTTTCTTTTTTCTGGCTTGATGCGAATAAGCAGGATCTATCCAAACAAATTCTGAATAATCTACAGACTGACTTCAAGCCCGTTATTTTGACGGGACCAATGGGGACTGGTAAATCGCAGCTTATCCATTATGTGATCTCGCGATTGCCTGAGCATATTCAAAGCGTTTACATAGCTGATGGTCGCGTTGCCTATCCTGAAAGAATTCGGCTGACAGTTGTGCAGATGTCTGATGCCATTGAAAATGGCAGAAAGTTGGTTGTCATCATTGATGATGCGCAAGAAATGCAGCGAGATGATCTTAAATTGCTGTTAGCGGCCGCTACCAACAAAACAGAAATAATGCCGCCGTTTCACCTTATGTTATCTGGCTTGGCCGACCTAAATGCTAAACTTGATGCAATCGGCTTTGTTTCATGTTCGGAACATAACACGCACCGTCACTGCCTGAGTGGGCTTGATGAACGACAGGTTGATGAGTACATCAGGTTCCGTCTGCAGCGAGCAGGCTACAGCGAAGCAACCAAGGGAGTTTTGTTTTCAGCCGATGCCGTCAAAAGAATAGCGGCTTTGTCTCTAGGCGTACCTCATTCGATCAATTTACTCTGTGGCGCGTCATTACTACTGACTAGCTTTGACAATCATAAGCAGGTGACCCAAGATATCGTTCAGGAAGCATCGCTAAGCTGTTTATTACCCAGTGATGAAGTGGAACCGATAGCGACGACTAATATCCTGAGCTATCCGAAGACAATGCCTGAACAATTAAGAAAGCCAGTCGTTCTGCGGAGAAGAGTTCGGCAATCTCGCCGCTTTAACCAGCGTATTACTCATTTACAACGTTTGGGTTCCAGTCCGGCTCAAATTCCAGGAGCTACCGTTGTCGCGTCATCATATAGCCCGGATGCAGAGCAGGCTAAACGCAAGAGGCTAGTAAGAGGATTAATGACTCTGGGTCTTAGCCTGTCGTTTTTGATTGGTTTGCAGTCTTTTGAAAAACCGAATGGCCCACCAATTCTAGTGAGTAAATTGGTGACGACTTTTGATAAACAGTTAACAGTTAAACATGGAGCTTCATTCGATTATGGCTTAGCGGATGATCAAGTTCTTGGACGAATTACTGTTGCTGATGCCGCTCATAACCTATCCAATACCGATAAATTAGAAAAAATAAAGCCGGTTAGAATAGATCCGGCATTTCAACCTAAGATGGCGACTGAGGCACAAACAACAGATGAACTGAGCGAGTCTAAAACCACTCAGCGCAAAGCTGTCGAGCCCGTATTGTTAGCCCAAACAGAGAGTGTGGCGCAAGCAATAACCAAAACTAAAATTACGGCAAATAAGTTAGCTATAAAAGAAGGATCTGTAACCCGGTCATCCGTTGTTAAGCCTCTCCAGTTTCAGCAAGTCAGTGCAGAGATGCCCGGATTGATGAAGAAGGTGAAACCATCGCCTGTTGTCAATTTTATTATTGACACGCAGGAGGCAGCTGCGAAGGAGAGGGCTTTTAGTCGTTTAAATTTAAATAAACTAGGGGTTGACTACAGTGCCGAGTCTTTAATGACAGCTGCGCAAACCGGTGATTCTGTTGCACTTAAGTTATTATTGAGGGGCGGCGTTCCGGCAGATATTAAAAACAAAAGGGGTGAAACTGCATTAATAATCGCAGCTCGTAACGGCTACAAGACTGCTGTAAAAGAGTTGCTTAAAGCGGGTGCTCATACAGGCATTAAAGATAAGCAAGGCTTGACGGCCTTGATGTATGCAAATCAACAGCGCCGTGCAGATATTTCAGATATTTTAGCCGGTCGTGACGCCCGGGGTTAAAATCAGTAACATTAGACGTTGTTATCTGGCCAAATATTTTGCATGCCATCACAGCTAAAAACCTAAGCGCTTTGAATGGAACAGTGCAATAACTTAAGTAGGCGTTGCTGTTTTGATGAAGTCAGCAACTGCTTTTATCCTGAGTTGGCGTATAGCATCTCCAATAGCTTGGCCTTTTAAATCACTTTCCAGTACCTCTTTTGTATTAATTGTCGCGGCTGCTCTGGCCGCATTAGATAGGCATTGTGTTTGTCGATATGGCGTATGCTCAAGTCCAGTTCTGCCACGTGCATCGGCGGTACAGGCCAGTAAAAAGTCCACTAACAGATCATTGTTAGGCTTAAATGCACCCAAGGTAGATAGTAGGTCGATTATGCTTGCTGGGCGCAACTCGAAGGCTTTGTGGCAATGTGTGTGATATTCCATCACGTGCGTTGCCAGCGTTTTAAAGCTATTAGGTATTCTCAGGCGTAAGCATAATTGTTCAAGAATCGGTAGCCCAGCACGTTCGTGGCCATGGTGATGGGGCCAATGTTCTTTAGGTGAACTAGCTTTGCCAAGGTCATGTACTAGAGCGGCAAAGCGGACTTCCGGTTTCTCAGATAATAAGGTTGCTTGCTCAAGACAAAGCAATGTGTGGATACCGGTATCGATTTCGGGATGATATTGGGGCGGTTGCGGGACACCAAACAGATTGTGAATTTCAGGAAATATTTTTTCCAGCGCATTGCAATCTTTTAGAGTATGGAAAAAAGCGGAGGGGGATTTTTCTTGGAGCGCCTTAACCAGTTCCGTCCATACTCGTTCTGGGACTAAATAATCCACCTCGTTAGCATCGACCATCGCCCGCATCAAATCGCGAGTTTCTTCTGCTAGAGTAAAGCCAAGATACTGGTATCGTGCTGCGAAACGTGCAACCCGCAAAATACGGACTGGATCTTCGGCGAATGCCGGGGAAACATGCCGAAATATCCGGCGTTCTATATCTTGTTGGCCGTTGTACGGGTCTATAAGTTGACCTTGCGGGGTCATGGCGATGGCGTTAATGGTTAAGTCCCTTCGCATTAAATCCTGTTTCAGGCTCACGGCAGGGGTAGCGTTAACCGTGAAGCCCTTGTAGCCGGGTGCTGTTTTTCGTTCCATTCTCGCTAACGCATATTCTTCATGTGTCTGCGGATGCAAAAATACTGGAAAATCTTTGCCGACTGGTCGAAAGCCTCTTTGAATCATAGAGTCGGGTGTTTCACCAATGACTAGCCAGTCATTGTCTTTAACTGGAAGTCCCAGCAACTTATCGCGAACAGTTCCGCCGACTAGATATTTTTCCATGTGCTACCAAGTATTTTAGAGTTAGGATTAGCATAGCACAGGCGGTTTTAGAATTAAGCGCTGAGCCGATTTTATTCAATTGATATGCAGTTCAGAAGTGTCGTAAATTCACCAGAAGTTGAGAGATGATAACTATTTTTTTACTTAGTATTGCAGTCGGGCTAGTGACGGGAATTTTAGCGGGATTATTCGGTATTGGTGGCGGATTGGTTATTGTGCCGGTATTGATTTTGGTATTTACCGAGCACGGTTTTCCTTCTGAATTGGTCATGATTATGGCTGTTGCCACATCCTTAGCCACGATCATATTTACGGGATTATCCGCTGTATTAGCGCATCATCGCTTCGGTGCGGTTTGGTGGCAGAGAGTCTTTCGTTTGGTGCCAAGTATAATGATGGGTTCTGTTATAGGGGCTGTTATTGCCGACCGTATTGATGCTCATGTATTGCGAATTTTATTCGTTGTGTTTTTGCTCTACGTTGGCGTCCAAATGGCCTTACAATTTCAGCCTAAACCCGGTGGCGTTAAAGAGTCTAAAATCTTAGATTCTTTGGTGTCTTTACTCATAGGCGTGTTGTCGGCTATCGTTGGTATTGGTGGCGGAACTATAACTGTGCCGTATCTAGTTAGTTGTCGGGCGCCCATGAAAAATGCTGTCGCTATTTCCAGTGCTTGTGGAGTGCCGATCGCGATTGCTGGGACCATTAGCTATGCGGTATTAGGTTGGCATACTGTAGTGCCGGAGTGGAGCTTAGGTTATGTGTATTTACCTTCGTTTCTGGGCATTGGCTTAAGTAGTGTTTTTACAGCACCTATAGGCGCCAGGCTGGCGCACAAGCTTCCTGCCCAAAAATTAAAACGATATTTTTCTGTACTAATATTTTTGATGGCTTTCAAGCTCATTTGGGGTTAATCCGGTGTCGTTTGCACAGGTAAATCCGACCTCAAAAAGTATCGATAGTAACTTTTTATACATTTTTTTCGAATAGCTGCGACATTTGTTGAGTTGAAGTGTTCTGGTAAACCCCGCTAATATGGCGCACAAGTTCAAGGTAAATTACGGAGAAAAACTATGCAAACAAAACCCCCGTTACCGCCATTTTCAGTTGAAAGTGCTACCCAAAAAGTACGTATGGCTGAAGACGCTTGGAATAGCCGTGATCCTGATCGCGTCGTGCAAGTTTATACCGAAGATACCCGCTGGCGTAATCGGGCTGAGTTTCCAGTAGGGCGAGAGGCGGTTCATGCCTTTTTACATCGCAAATGGAGCAAAGAGCTGGATTATCGGCTTATTAAGGAATTGTGGGCTACCAGCGGTAATCGCATTGCAGTGCGATTTGCTTACGAGTGGCATGACCACGCAGGGCAATGGTTTCGTAGTTATGGTAATGAAAACTGGGAATTTAATGAGTTTGGCCTGATGCAGCGGCGGTTTGCTAGTATTAACGATATGTCGATTAGTGCTGATCAGAGATTGTTTTATTGGCCCGAGGGGCGTCGGCCAGATGATCATGTGGGGTTGACGGAGTTAGGTTTATAAAGGATTGAATTGGACTAGTGAGGTTTTGATCTTAAACTCCCTCCAACAATTTCGGTGCGAACCTTTCGTATGTTAAAAGGCTGGACTATAAGTTGAATATTGCTTTAAGTGTTGGTGCTACTTGGGGTTAGGGGGTTGCGCGCTAAGGGCATTGAATAATGTATTACGTGAGGGTTGCATCGAGCTTGCATTTTTTGATGGTATTATTAACTTTCTTATAGCAACCTTTAATGCTCCTAATTAGCAGATTGCAAGTCCTACTAACCATAGCTTTTCAGTTGAGTCTTTAAAATGACCTTACCCATTCAAGATTATGCATTACTTTCTGATGAAGAGTGTGATGTGCGCATTATCGCGGCTAAGGCCAAGCTTGGTAGTCGTTGCGTGATTTTAGGGCACCATTACCAGCGTGATGAGGTGTTTAAGCATGCTGATTTTTATGGAGACTCGCTTAAACTTTCCAGGGATGCTGCGCAGTCGGATGCTGAGTATATTGTGTTTTGCGGCGTGCATTTCATGGCTGAAGTTGCTGATATATTATCCCGCCCAGAACAAATTGCTATTTTGCCAGATATGGCTGCCGGTTGTTCCATGGCCGATATGGCTAATTTAATTAAAGTACAAAAGTGCTGGAGTGAGCTGGCTCAGGTTATAGATGTTGAAAATACGGTAACTCCGATTACTTATATTAATTCTGCGGCTGACCTGAAAGCGTTTTGTGGCAAGCATGAGGGCATTGTTTGTACATCATCTAACGCGCAAAAAATTCTGGAATGGAGTTTTTCAAAACGGCAAAAAGTATTATTTTTTCCAGATCAACATCTAGGCCGTAATACTGGTTACAAAATGGGAATCCCGCTGGCAGATATGGTGACCTGGGATTTTAACAAGCCGATGGGTGGTTTGACCGAGGCACAAATTCAGCAGGCTAAAATAATTCTTTGGAACGGGTATTGTTCCGTACATCAGGTTTTTAAGCCCGAGCAGATCGATAATTTTTTGGAACGCTATCCGGAAACCAAAGTAATTGCACATCCGGAAGCCTGCTTTGAGGTGTGTCAAAAAGCTGATTACATCGGTTCTACAGAATACATTCTAAAGACTGTTCGTGCGGCTGAGCCAAATACCCGCTGGTTGGTGGCTACCGAATTAAATTTAGTTAATCGATTGCATGAGGAATGTAAATCGGAAGGGAAGAGTGTGCATTTTATGTCACCTGTATTATGTATGTGCTCTACGATGTTCAGAACGGATCCGCAGCATTTGGCCTGGGTTTTAGAAAATCTGGCGGCGGGTAATGTCATAAATCAGATTTCTGTGCCTGCCGAGGATGCTAAATTTGCAAAAAAAGCACTGGCGAACATGCTAGCGGTTGTTTAGTTCGTTAAAGTAACTGTCCGGTTGTCGTGTTTGTGTGACGTAGTAAACACTGGTGATGTGTACTATTATTCTTGCGAAGATAAGCTGTTATAAGAGATTTTTAATGCATCTACTAGCTTCCGGCCAAAGTTGAGAACCTAGCTGTTTTATGTTGTAATACCGACGTTTTACGTCTTAATGTGCCTCATGTTTTATCGGTTTTTTAGAATACGAGGGTCGCTTCCGCGCAATTGGTTTGGAGAGAGCAGGCTTCATCTATGCAATTTACTATTAAAAAAGGTTTGGATCTACCCATAACGGGAGAGCCCAAACAAGTTATTGAGGATGGCAATAAAGTTAAATCCGTTGCTGTTCTGGGGATGGATTATGTGGGCATGAAGCCTACTATGCTAGTTAGCGAGGGGGATACGGTCAAATTGGGCCAGATTCTTTTTAGCGACAAGAAAAATCCCGGTGTTAATTTTACTTCGCCCGGTGCAGGTGTTGTGAAAGCCATCAATCGCGGCGATAAACGAGTGCTACAGTCTGTGGTTATTGAACTGAAAGGTACTGCACATGAATCGTTTGCGAAATATAAAGAGTCTGAACTTGCGAATTTAACAGCCGAGCAAGTTAAAGAAAATTTATTGGCGTCGGGTTTGTGGACATCTATTCGCACACGGCCCTATAGCAAAATTCCAGCTATAGATAGCAAGGCGAATTCTATATTCGTTACGGCTATTGATACCAGCCCTTTGGCAGCTGATCCGGCTGTGGTCATTAAAGACAGAGCGACTGATTTTGCCAACGGTTTGACTGTAATTTCTAAACTAACTGACGGTAAAACTTATGTCAGCAAAGCGACTGGTGCAAATATTTCTATAGGAACTGCGAGCACTGTAACCGTTGCTGAGTTTTCCGGTCCGCATCCGGCTGGATTAGCAGGTACCCATATCCACTTTATTGATCCCGTTAACATAGATAAATTTGTCTGGTATATAGATTATCAGTCGATAATTGCTATCGGTGCATTATTTACCACTGGTAATTTAAATGTGGAAAGGGTTGTGTCGTTAGCGGGGCCTACGGTAAAAAAACCTAGACTAATCCGTACTCGGGTTGGTGCAAGTACTGACGATCTGATTGCAGGCGAATTGCAAGATGGTGTTGAAAGTCGAGTGATTGCGGGTTCCGTACTTTATGGGCGTCAAGCCCAAGGTTGGGCCGCCTACATAGGCGCATATAGCAACCAGATTTCAGCTTTGCAAGAAGGCCGTGCTCGTGAGTTGTTTGGTTGGATTGTTCCTGGCAAAAATAAGTACTCGGCTTTGAACGTTTATACCTCGAGCGTTGATAAGAAAAATAATCGTAAATTTCCTTTAACCACTGACAAAAATGGTAGTAACCGTGCAATTGTTCCGGTAGGCGTATACGAAACTGTTATGCCTATGGATATTTTACCTACACCACTATTAAAAGCACTGGTTGTAGGTGATTCGGATCAGGCCCAATTGCTTGGCTGCCTGGAGCTTGATGAAGAAGACTTGTCTTTATTTACTTTTGTCGACCCAGGTAAACATGACTTTGCTCCTGTGCTGAGAGCCAATTTAACTAAAATTGAGAAGGAAGGATAATGTCGGCTAGAGATTTTTTAGATAGCGTAGAGCCACATTTTACTAAAGGCGGTAAATTAGAAAAGTATTACGGTCTCTATGAGATGGTGGATACTTTTATTTATACACCCTCTGATGTAACGCGCGGTTCAACACATGTTCGTGATGGGAATGACTTGAAGCGAACGATGACTTTCGTAGTTATAGCAACACTCTTCTGCGTGCTGATGGCTATGTATAACACAGGCTATCAGGCTAATCACGCCATGGAGGTCATGGGTTTAAATAAGATAGATAACTGGCGTAGCATTCCGATGATGATATTTGGATACAGCACGGTGAATCCATTATCTAACTTTGCTCACGGCGCCTTATACTTTTTGCCCATTTACATCACAACTCTCGCCGTAGGTGGTGTTTGGGAAGTCTTATTTGCAACAGTACGCGGTCATGAGGTCAACGAAGGCTTTTTAGTATCATCCATGTTGTATACCTTAATTATGCCGCCCGATATGCCGTTATGGCAGGTCGCGTTGGGTATTTCTTTCGGTATCGTTATTGGCAAAGAAGTCTTCGGTGGTACTGGTAAAAACTTTTTGAACCCGGCCTTAACTGGACGGGCGTTTTTGTATTTTGCCTATCCAGCCTCTATATCAGGAGATTCTGTTTGGGTAGCCGTCGATGGTTATACAGCGGCTACACCATTAGGTTTGGCGGCAAACGGTGGTTTAGAAGCAGTTTATGCTGCTAATTACAGCTGGATGCAAACATTTTTTGGATTTGAACCGGGCTGCTTGGGTGAAACATCGACTCTAGCGATATTAATTGGTGCGGCATTTTTGCTTTACACCCGTGTTGCTTCTTATCGCATAATGGGTGGCGTATTTGCCGGCATGGTAGCTACTTCTTTGTTGTTCAATGTCATCGGTAGCGATACCGACCCCATGTTTGCGATACCTTGGTATTGGCATTTGACTATGGGTGGTTTCGCTTTCGGTATGGTGTATATGGCAACTGATCCGGTGAGTGCCGCGATGACCGATACCGGTCGTTGGGTGTTTGGGGCATTAGTCGGCATTATGACGGTATTAATTCGCGTGGTTAACCCGGCTTTCCCTGAAGGCATTATGCTTGCAATTCTATTTTCCAACATGTTTGCGCCAACCATAGATTACTTTGTGATTCAGGCCAATATTAGAAGAAGGATTAAACGTCATGCCTAATCAAACAAAACAATGCAAACATTTAGAAAAGCTGTGTACCAAACTGGAACAATACGAGCAATATCGCAAATTTAAAGCATATGCGGATAAGGTGTTAGCCTTAGGTAACGATAGTTTGGAAAAAACTATTGCCATTGCCGTTTCGCTGTGTTTGGTCTGTGCCGTGTTGGTTTCATTTGCTGCGGTTGCCTTAAAACCTTTGCAGGTTAACAACAAAGAACAGGACATGAAGAAGAATATTCTTGATGTTGCCGGTTTGTTGGAAGAGGGTAAAGATATTGACTCAGCTTTTGCAGAAAAAATCGAAGCGAAAATCGTTAATCTAGAAACCGGTGATTATGTTGATGATGTGAACGCAGCACAATATGATCAGCGTAAAGCCGCTAAAGATCCGGCGCAAAGTGTCAATATTCCAAAAGATAAAGACATAGCGCATATTCGTTTTAAAGCCAAATTAGCCAAAGTATTTTTGGTGAAAGAAGGCGGCACCATTAAATCAATTATTTTGCCGATTAACGGTTACGGTTTGTGGTCTACGCTTTATGGCTTTTTGTCTGTAGACGCTGACGGGCAAACCGTACAAAGCATCAACTTTTACGATCAAGCAGAAACCCCGGGGCTAGGTGGCGAAGTCGTTAACCCTAACTGGCGTGCTCTATGGAAGGGTAAAAAGATCTATGCTGAATCTGATCAGCCGTCTTTAGAGAAAGGCTTAATTGCCGAGGCTGATATGGGCGAGCCGGCTTTAAGTTTGATCAAAGGTGTGGTTGACAACAGCAAGCCGGGATCTCAGTACCAAGTTGACGGTTTGGCTGGCGCGACATTAACCAGTACCGGTGTCACTAACCTGGTTCGTTACTGGACCAGTAACGAAGGTTTTGCACCTTATTTGAAAAAAGTCAGAACAGTTAAAGGGGCTAAATCATGAGTGCTGTTTTAAATGAAGATTCAAATAAAATTTTGAATGACGAAACCAAAAAGGTATTGGTTGAACCATTAGTCAGCAATAATCCGATTACCCTGCAGGTACTCGGTATTTGTTCGGCTTTGGCTGTTACTTCGCAGATGTCTACGTCATTGATTATGGCGTTGGCGTTAACGTTGGTAACTGCGTTTTCCAGTGCCGCTATCAGCGCGATCAGAAACCATATTCCCAGCAGCATCCGGATTATTGTGCAGATGACCATTATCGCATCGTTGGTTATTGTAGTTGATCAGATTCTGAAAGCGTTTGCGTATGAAGTCAGTAAACAGTTGTCGGTATTCGTTGGTTTGATTATCACCAACTGCATCGTTATGGGCCGTGCTGAAGGTTATGCGATGAAAAATCCACCTTTAGAAAGCTTTATGGACGGTATCGGTAATGGCTTGGGTTATAGCTTGATATTAATCATCGTGGCTTTCTTTAGAGAAACCTTAGGTTCCGGTAAGTTACTGGGTATCGAAGTGTTCAAGCTGACCAAAGACGGCGGCTGGTACGATCCGAATGGTTTGATGTTATTGCCGCCCAGCGCCTTTTTTATCATTGGTTTGATTATCTGGGCAGTACGGCAATGGAAACCAGGCCAATCCGAAAAAGCCGAATATAAAATTATGTCAATTTCACATGGTGAAGGGGGGCATCACTAATGGAAGCTTATATTAGTTTATTTGTAAAAGCGGTTTTCATTGAAAATTTGGCGCTGTCCTTTTTTTTGGGCATGTGTACGTTTATCGCGGTATCCAAGAAAATTTCTACAGCGATGGGCTTAGGTGTTGCCGTTATGGTGGTGCAAGCTATTACCGTACCGGCCAATAACATTGTCTATCACTCCTTGTTGAAGGAAGATGCTTTGTCATGGTTAGGAATAACCGGCGTTGACCTGAGCTTTTTAGCGTTATTAAGCTGTATCGGCATGATTGCGGCCTTAGTGCAAATTCTGGAAATGATTTTAGATAAATTCTTTCCGGCTTTGTATCACGCCTTAGGGGTTTTCTTACCTTTGATTACCGTAAACTGCGCCATTCTGGGCGGCAGCTTATTCATGATTGAACGCGATTATAATCTTGGTGAAAGTGTCACTTATGGTGTAGGCAGTGGTCTAGGCTGGGCATTAGCCATTACCGTTATGGCTGGCGTGCGCGAAAAACTCAAATACAGTGATATTCCCGCCGGTTTGCAAGGCTTAGGAATCACCTTTATTACTGCAGGTCTGATGTCGCTTGGCTTCATGGCTTTCTCTGGTATCCAACTTTAAGAAGGTAGCGTAATGCTGGAAATTCTATTAGGGATCATTATTTTCACAGCTTTTGTGATTGCACTGGTATTCGTTATTATCGGTGCCAAAAGCAAATTAGTTGCTGAAGGGGATGTGGAAATCCTAATTAATGATGAAAAGAAAATTCATGTGCCTGTGGGGTCAAAATTATTAACAGCGTTAGCTGATAATGGTTTATTTGTGTCATCAGCTTGTGGCGGCGGCGGGACTTGCGGGCAATGTAAAGTAAAAATTCATTCAGGCGGCGGTGAAATTCTACCGACTGAATTAAGCCATATTACCAAACGGGAAGCGGCAGAAGGCGAACGGCTTTCTTGCCAAGTTTCGGTAAAGCACAACATGAACATTGAAGTTGAAGATGATGTGTTTGGCGTTAAAAAATGGGAATGTACCGTTAAATCGAATAGTAACGTTGCAACTTTCATTAAAGAATTGGTATTGGATTTACCCCCTGGTG
This sequence comes from Methylococcales bacterium, assembly GCA_965247565.1. Lineage (GTDB taxonomy): Bacteria > Pseudomonadota > Gammaproteobacteria > Methylococcales > Methylomonadaceae > CBDFHF01. The sequence goes on from CBDFHF010000003.1 coordinate 1,594,245, forward strand.
AAGAAATAAAATACCGAGCTGGTGGTTATATTCAGATTGAATGTCCAGCGCATGTTGCTAAATACAGCGATTTTAAAGTTGAAGAAAGATTCCGTGATGATTGGGATAAATTCAATTTATGGCGTTATGTTTCTGACGTAAAAGAGCCGGCTCTGCGGGCTTACTCGATGGCCAGTTATCCTGAAGAAAAAGAAATCATGTTAAACGTGCGTATTGCTACGCCGCCTCCTGGCGCGCCGGATAGTGTACCGCCGGGCATCATGTCATCTTTTATCTTTAATCTGAAACCTGGCGATAAATGTATTGTTTCCGGTCCATACGGTGAGTTTTATGCTAAAGAAACCGATGCGGAAATGGTGTTCGTCGGTGGCGGTGCCGGTATGGCGCCAATGCGCTCACATATTTTTGATCAATTACGCCGGTTAAAATCTAAGCGTAAAATGACCTTCTGGTATGGGGCACGAAGTAAACGCGAAATGTTCTATGTAGAAGATTTCGACATGTTGGCTAGAGAAAATGATAACTTTGAATGGCATGTAGCCTTGTCCGATCCATTACCGGACGATAATTGGGACGGCTACACTGGCTTTATTCACAATGTATTGTTTGAACAATTCATTAAAAATCATCCGGCACCTGAAGATTGTGAGTTTTACATGTGCGGGCCTCCAATTATGAATTCATCGGTCATTAAAATGTTGTTAGATAATGGCGTTGAGCCAGAAAACATTATGTTGGATGATTTTGGCGGTTAATAGAAAAATCCCTTGATTAATAGAGAATTATTATTCAAGGGATAATCCTCAAGTTAAGCAAAGGTTCATGCTTGTAAGATTAGATTCTAGATGCGGGGGGCATAGTTTTTATGTCTCTCGAAATATCTAATTGCTTAAGGAATGATTATGAAACACGTTTACTGCTGGTTGCTTGCTGTTTTGTTGTTTTTTTCTGGCTCAGCAGCAGCATTAAGGTGTGGACGTGACTTAGTTGAGCTGGGTGACTATAAAGACGATGTCTATGCTATTTGTGGTGAACCTGAATCTGTAACCACACATACCGAGATCCGAGGAAATCGTAATTATGCCGAAGGTAGTCAATATTTTGGTAACGGCGCTCGTTATCCCAATTCTGCTATCGGTTATGGACAGGACAACTTCAGACAAGTAGAAATAATGGTCGAAGAATGGATTTACAACTTTGGCCGCTCCCGCTTAAAGCAGTATTTACGGTTTGAAAACGGACAGCTAAAAGAGGTTAGAGATTTAGGCCGAGGACGTTAGGAAACGGTCTGTTATTTTTAGTTGGGATATTTGAAAAAAACGAGGGGCAGATTTATCTCCCCTCGTTTTTTTTGGCTTGAAATAAAGCCATCAACTTGCTTGGTAGTTTTTAGGCATTTTAGAAAAGGTAAATATTTGCGCTGATGTCAAACTTTAGTAGACTAGGACTAATAGAATTATTTTGGAGATATACTAATGACTTATTTTTTAGTGACATTCTTTTTTATGCTGGTAGTTATAGGCATTATGGCGATAGGGGTTGTATTTGGGCGACGTGCTATTAAAGGTTCATGCGGAGGGGGAATGGATAAAGCTGAATGTGTTTGCGTCGAGAAGTGTGATAAAAGAAAAAAAATGGAGGCAGAAGCGCAATTAACTCGAGGCTAATCTGCCCGAGATACTATAACAAATACAAAAAGGGGGTGTTATGTTGTCAAAAATTACTGTAGCAGAATATATGGCAAAGAGGCTGGTTACCCTGACTGAAGATACAAACGTAATTGATGCTATAAAGAAACTACTAGATCATAAAATCACCTGCGCTCCGGTCGTCGACGCAAAAGGTCGATTACTTGGTATGTTTTCAGAAAAAGATGGGGTGAAAGTCTTTATAGAGAGCGTTTACAACCAGGGTATGAGTGGTAAGGTAGGTGATTACATGAGTAGAGATATTATCAAGGTCGATGCAACATCAAGTATCGTTGATTTAGCAGAACAGTTCCGTAACTCCCCCGTTAGAAGTTTTCCGGTTTTTGAGAATGCTGAGTTGGTTGGTGTGATCAGTCGAGTTGATGTACTAAGGGCGTTAGTTGCCATATAGCAAAATCACGGAGCGCAATCATGCCATGCAGACTTTGTACTGGCATGATTACGAAACTTTCGGCGTTGATCCTCAGCGAGATCGTCCGGTGCAATTTGCAGGGATTCGAACCGACGCTGATTTTAATATCATTGACGATCCTTTGATTGTTTATTGCCAGCCAGCGGCGGACTACTTGCCGCATCCTGAAGCTTGTTTAATTACCGGTTTTACCCCACAACTAGCTGTGGATAAAGGTGTTTGTGAAGCCGAATTTATTGAGTTGATTCATCAACAACTCGCGCAACCGCAAACCTGCACGTTAGGTTACAACAGCTTGCGATTTGATGATGAAGTTACGCGCAATTGTCTTTATAGAAACTTTTATGATCCCTATGCAAGGGAATGGCAGAATGGTAATTCACGCTGGGATCTTATCGATGTGCTTCGAGCAGCACGCGCATTGCGTCCTGAGGGTATTATCTGGCCTGTTGATGAAGAAGAGCGACCTAGTTTTAGACTTGAGCTGTTAACTAAAGCAAACGGGCTTGAGCATGAGGCGGCGCATGATGCGCTTTCCGATGTTTATGCGACTATTGCAGTAGCAAAGTTGGTTAAAACGACTCAGCCTAAGCTGTATGATTTTTTATGGCAACATCGCCTTAAGGCGCAAGCCGCCAAGCTATTGCAACTGGGTAGTTTTATTCCTGTTGTGCATATTTCCGGTAAATATCCGGCAATCAAGCACTGTTTGGCGATTGTATTGCCTATTTGTCCGCATCCTACCAACCCAAACGGTGTGATCGTTTATGATTTATCCGTAGATCCCAATGCATTACTGACCTGCTCCAGCGCGGAGATTCAACAGCGCATTTTTACAGCAACCGAAAATTTGCCTGAAGGTATAAATAGAATCCCTTTAAAAACCGTGCATGTAAACAAATGTCCGGTACTGGCACCTATCTCAGTGATTAAACCAGAGGATGAGCAACGATTATCTTGTGATTTATCCCTTTGTTTCATGCATATTGAAAAAATCAAAGCAGCGCATGGTCTGGCTGAAAAAATCACTGAAGTCTTTAGCGGTAGTCATCGAGATTTAATTTCAGATCCGGATCTTAGCATTTATAGTGGCGGTTTTTTTTCTGATGCCGATAAACAAAAAATGACCAAAATCAGAACTTTGTCGGCACAGCAATTAGCTGAAACCGAATTTACATTTGCTGATCAACGTTTGCCGGAAATGCTCTTCAGATATAGAGCCAGAAATTATCCTGAGATCTTAACACCTAAAGAAAAAGAACAGTGGCAAAAATTTTGTGAAGATCGATTGCTAGGGCATCGGCCCGGCGCGGGAATTCTACTGCCAGATTACTTACAGCGTCTGCAAACGCTTAGGCAAGATGAAAAAGTCAATACGGCCATACTGGATGACTTACAGACTTACGCTGCGGAAATCACTCGAACTTTAAACATCGACATACAAATCAGCCCAACATAATCACAGCTCACAAAAGCCAAATGCACATGACCCATCAACAACCATAAAAATAGCGATTGTTAATCTGTATCATACTCATAATTCAGTTTTACTCTTTTTGATGAGCCGGTCTGCGTTTCAACGTTAATTGAATCCGTGACCAAGTATTTTAAGATTAACGACGCCTGCTTATTAAATAAACCTACTTTAGTGCCAACATAAAAATCGGGTGTTAAATACTGTCCGACCGAAACTAAAGAATCTTGCAGTGTTTCACCCTCCTCCAGCTCAAATTCATCAATACCTAATTTGTCGGTTAGCCAGGTTGCTTTGCCTGCGCCGTAGGATAAGGCTGCACCAGCTAACATGTCACTTTCAGACTTACTAGCTTGGTTCAAAGATCTGCCTGTAACCAAATACGCGAGCGCTTCTGATTCGGGCAGGGCGGGTTGTGAGGAAACCTGTGTTTTTGGAGAGTTTAAATTGCCGGATACTGCCAAAATAGCAGTAACTTTTTTATCTTTTGAAATCCGAATAGCTTCTACATCCAGCAACGGGTTATCCACTGGGCCATTGAAAACAAAATTACCTTTACGAATAGTTAAATCCTGCCCGTAGCTTTTATAGCGACCTTTTTCCATCGCTACATTACCGTGCATAGTCATTTTTTCGTCAGCTTTAATGACTTTTATTTTGCCGGCTAATTGCGTTTTCAAGCCTTTCCCAGAGAAACTGACTTCTTTACCGAGCTCAACATCAATATTTGCGTTGACACCGACTACAGCACTGGATTTTAGAGGTGGTTCTGCGCCTACAATAATTTCGTCTTTGCTCACAGTCACGGCATTTTCAGGTAACTCTTCAATTTGCAAAAAAGCATTAGGCACCTTAATACGTCCGGTTATTCGGCCTTTGCCTTCCCTGAGCGCGAATGTTAAGTCGGGTGACACAGCAATTTGTGCTTCAGGTAATTTGGCGATTTCAAAGTCAGCGCCGGTAATGTGTGCTTCCAAGGCTTGCTCAGATGATCCGGGTAAACCGAAACCCCCCTCAAAGTGTATAGCACCATTGCCAGACTTAGCAGATCCATTGAGCTTAATCCGTTCGGTGTGGTCGCCGGTTGCTAAAGCTTGAACTTTTACATCGGTAAGCCGAATACCCAGGTCACTTACATCTGCCGAAGCATCACTTACTTTAATAGTGCCCGTGGCAACTGGATGAATGGTTGTACCTGTCACATCCAGGTCGGCAAGCAGACGGCCTTCTAAGTTGCTTAATTGTGGTACCAAAGGGTTAAACAATCCAAATTCGGTTATTGATGCGTTGATACGACCTGATAAAGCTTTGGACTTTCCGTCATTTAGCTGTAATTGAGCTTGCACGACATCTTTACCCACTAGATACGAAGCAATTGAAAGTGTCTGTTGATTGCCGTCGACATGTCCTCTTAAGTAAGTGGCTCCCAAAGGTTTCTTGCTGGGTTGCAATAGGTTGATACTGCCAGCCGGAATATCAAGGCGATACTGGCCGGTTTTGATGCCGTTGTCTTGGTGTAGATCAGCGTTGATTTGCCATATGCCCTGCAATTGGAGGTATTCGGCGAGTTGTGCCCCTTTCAGTGTTGACGGTAGAGCGGATCCCCGCAACTGAATCAGCTTATCGTTATCCGAATTGGCGTGCAGCGTTATATCTCGAAAGCCTAGGCCCAACTCTCCGAGATCCACTCTACCTTGAGTAAGGTTTATTTCACCACTGATGAAAGGCTTGTCTAACGTGCCTGTAATCGCAACATTACCGGCCAAATGACCTTTTAGCTCAGATAGTTGAGGAACAAAGGTCTGTATCCATGAGAATTCGTTTACCGCCGCTGAAACATGTCCGGTTATCGCTTTGCCGTTACCGCGATCCAACTGCAGTTGTCCTCGGATGAAGTCCTGCTTAACTAAAGCTAAGTTAAAATCGGCCAGCAACTTATCACCTTTAATAATTCCAGACACGTTAGAACCGCCCAGGGTGATTTCGATGGATTTGCCGGCAGTTGTTAATGTTAATTGGGGCGGAGACATCGCTGCCTGATAGTTTCCGGTTAACAAACCCTGCTTTTGCTGTAAGAGTAGTTCGCCATTTAGCGTACTGGCGATTTTTGTTGATTCTGGCAAATAAGGGTTTAATAAACGTGAAGGTAACGAGACAGCTTGTAAATTAAGTTGAAAATCGCCACTGGCATAATTAACTTGGCTGCACAAAGATGCACTGGCTTGTCGTAAACAGGTTTCCTTTAAGTCTACAAAAAAACCTGCAGCATCTTTTTTAACAGCCACTTGAGTGAGGTTTTTAAGCTGCCATAAACCTGTGTCTGGTCGGGATAAATTCAGCTTGCTGATATTCCCCAGCCATTTCTTGTCTTGATGTTGACCGTTTAAAACAAGCGTCACATTGCCCTCATTGCTGCGCATATCAGCTTGAATCTGATGCTGTTCCAATAAGCCTTGGCCTTTAACCTGCAATTGGTTGATTTGCAGTTTGCCGCTATGCAAGTCTTTTACAGAAATGGCAGCAGTTGAATTCTTTTTACGGTCGGCGTTATACGAGACATCAATCGCCAACAAACCAAGCCGGTGATCGGTATAGCCCAGTTTTTTACCGTTGGCTTGTAATGTCAAGGTTGGATTGCGCCAGTTGCCTTGTACATGACCTAATGCCTGCAAATTGCCTGTTAGATCTGGCCATAATTGCGCCAAGCTTGGTGCTTTAATTGATAGATCAAGCGAACTCTGTTTTTCGTCAAGAATTCCGTTGGCCGCAATAGTATTGCGGCCGGAGATCAGCTTAAACGCATCAACCTTTAGTTGTTCACCGGATAACGATAGCTTGCCGGTGCCTCCAACCGGAAAGCCGCGTAATTTTCCGGACAATTGGTTGATTTCTGCGGAGAGGATTAATGGCTTCCCGAAATTGCCCTGGATATGGCTGTTTATGGTTAAGTTGCCAGCCAATTCTGGCAGCAACAATGCCGGGTTAAAATCGTTGCCGGTGAGGGTTAAATCAAACTCAGGCGCATTATGCCAAGACACATGACCTGTCAGTTGCAACTGTCCCAGTGTCGATACCAGTTTTAGCTGGTTAATAGATAACTTATGTGTACTGCCGTGGCCATCAAGCAACAGGGTCGTTTTGGGTAAATCGCTCTGAGTAAGCTGGCTCTGCACAGAAATTTTGTAATCACTGAGCAAGCCAATCACATCAAAAGAGCCTTGCTCACTTTTTAGCTGCACCGTTTTCCCGGTAAATGGCCATTGCAGAGCTTGCCAGTCGCCATGCATGTCAAAGCTGGGATCAATCAGTACATCCCGTGCTTGACCGTTGAGTGTTAGCTTAAACGGCGACGCCAACTGGCTGGTAAATACTAGTTGCTTAAGATCACCAGATAGCGTTGTCGTGCCCTGCCATAGACCGTTCGCTTCGGCATTAAGCCGCCAGTCTGCATTCAGGTTTAATGGAAAACCTTTGCTTAACCTTACAGTGCCTTGTGCTTTAGCGTTTAGGGGTTGTGCGGTGAGTTCCAGGTTGTTTAAGCGCAACTTATCGCCTTGCGTTGATAAACTCAGTTGTAATCTCTGTAAAGCTTGAACTTGTTTGCCGCGGCTAAATTCCAGATCAGTCAATAGCAGATGAGCAATAGTGATTTCCACGGGTAACCGCAGCCCCTTGTTTATGTCAAGAGTACCAGGTGTTTCTGTATTATTTGTATTATCGAACTGTATTTTGAGACCATCCAGAGTGAGATGATCAATGGTTAGCCTGCCGGATAACAACTGTGCCGGTTGCCAGTCCAAAACCAGTTTGTTTAACGTCAGGTTTTCTGCGTCAGATTGGTAGTGCAGCTCGGACAGCTCCAGGTGATCGAGCAGGCGCCCTTGTATACTGGTAATGGTCAGCTTGCCCGGTAACCAGTGCATTCCCTGTGTAAGCAACCAACGACTGCCGGATTGACTACTGAATAGACCGAATAAACCGACCGGGATCAACAAAACAAACAACGCCATAGTGACCAGGCGTTTTTTCATAACCTCGTACCAGCGGCAAAATGCACTTGAAATGAAGAACTCGCATCATTTAATGGCAAGGCAAAATCTACCCGAATCGGCCCAAAGGGTGAATACCATCTCAAACCGACGCCTGCGCCAGTTTTAAAACTGATTTTGTCAAAGTGAAAGGCATTGCCTGTGTCAATAAAGCCAGCGATACCCCAGTTTTCAAAAATCGCTTGTTCATATTCTGCGCTAAGTATGGCTAAAAATTGGCCGCCTTCCACATGACCTTTATCATCTTTTGGCCCAAGCTCCTTATAGTCGTAACCTCTTACGCTGTTAATACCGCCGGCATAAAATCGATAAGTGGTAGGTAGTTTCGAAAATTGATCAACCAGTGTTGCGCCGAATTCGCTCCGACCGATAAATTTGCCCTTGAAGGGTAAAGGATGTATCCAAACTCCGGAGAATGCGGCTTGTAGAAAGCTGACATCGGACAATGAATTCTTGTAACTGCCGCTGACATCAATTTTGGTTCGATACGCTTTGGTTGGTCGCACCAGATTATTGGCAACACTCTTTTGCCAACTGCCGCCCGGAATCAGCAGCAATGTTTGTTCGGATTTTGAATCAGTATCAAAATCTTCATAACTGTAATCCAAAAATAAAACTTGCTTCCAGCCGTTATCGAATGCGTGGTTCAGTCTGGCCGACAAGGTTGCGGAAAGCGAGGTAAAGCTATCGGTGGCTTCGCGCTTAAAGCCCGCGCCAATACTGAAATAATCGCTGAGTGGCTTTGCTAGTGGCACACTGTAAGTTGCTTCCGCAATGGATAATACCGGCGATAAATTCAGCTCCGAGTTAAAAAAGTGACCACGGTCATTTAAACGGCGATTACTATAACCGCCGCTTAACAATGGCCCGACGTCTGTATCAAAACCAACGCCTAGTTGATAATGATGCCTTTTTCTGGGCTCCAGCTTAATATTGATGGGCACTGAATTTTGGGTCGTTTCAGTATTAGGCTGAATATCTACGCTAGTAAAATAGCCGCTTTGGGATAAAGCTTGAAAGGTTTTTGCCAGTTTTTTGCTGCTGTAAAACTCACCGGTCTTTATGGGTATAAATTTTTCAACGAAGTCGGGTTGTAAAGTGTTTTGGACCACGGAAATCTCGCCAAACATTTTGCGTTCTCGAGAAGCAAAGATCAGTTCAATGGTGGCGCTGTTATTTTTAGGGTCAACTAATAATTTTTTTTTGGTAAATGTGGCCTGTAGATAGCCTTTTGTCATCGCCAGCGCCTCAAATCGACTTTTCAGTTTTTCATATTCGCCATGATTTAAAGGTATACCGGTCTTTCGCTCCGCTTTTTTTTTCAGATTTTTAAAAACAAGATCGTCCTTTGCTGCTCCCGTAATAGTAATACTGATGTTTTTTACCAGAACTTGTGGGCCGGGTTGAATATCAAAGCGCGCCGTCCAGCAGTCGTCATCAAACTGCAGTTTTTTTTTGATGATCGGGTGGTAATAACCTAACGCCCGTAATGCTGGTTCGATTTCCTGATCAGATTTATTAAATAAGCGCTGGATTTTCCATTTAGCTGCCGAACAGCTTTCTTTACGCAGAGATAGCATGAGTTCGGTATTGTTTTTGGCATCTTCTTTCAATCCATTTACCGACACATCGGCTAACGTACCCGATGAGAACAACGATAAGACTAATAAGATAGCCATAGTGGGTCTAGCTAGATAGATAATGGGCATCTAATGATAGTAACGTTCCATTGTTAAATGAACAACGGCAATCATATCGACATATCTACAATTTTGCTATGAAACAGAGATAGTTAGAGCGTTAACTAATAAAGTGTCTGGATTTTTAACAGCTGGTGGACAGAGAATACTTTAACATTTAGTAAGAGGGAGCCAGTTTAAATTAATAACTTGGTGGTATGCATGTGTCAGAATTTTTAACATAGTTAATGTACAAGTGTACGTCACGTCTTACAAGTGTTGAAGTCTTTTTAGCTATTGCTACACTTTAAGTTATGGTGTTTGATCGACTTAAACTTTGGGCGGCGCAGCATTGCCGCCCAAAGGATTAAACGGTTTAAGAAATTGCCTTGTTACGACGTGAGTGAGACAACCAGCCCATCAAACTAGAACTGAACAACCAAACGGCCGCAGGAACAGGAACTACAGTAGTGGAAGCAGCTTGCGCTTGCAGATTATAGGAAAAATCAGTACTGCCACCGCCTGTGAAGGAAAAATCACTGAATCCACCTACGGCTGCTATGTATTGGCCTGGTGCAGCAATGGTAAGTTGCAAGAAAGCATCATATCCTGCGCCTGCATCATCATCGTAGTTCAATAGCGTGCCGTTCGTGCCAAACAACCCTAAAATGGGATCATCACCAAATGTTGGGCCATCAGGCGTAAACACATTTAAGGTTAAAGTTATTGGTGCAGTGACATCGAAGCTGTAAAAATCGGCATTACTGTCATCATTAATTAAACCGCCATACACAGAGCCGCGAAACCCAAATACATTGATAAGTGCTTGGCTACTCAAATTTCCAACGTATTGGGCAGTCGCGTAGGTCGAGTTATCAGCATTAAGATCCTCTACGGCCGCCTGGGCGCCAGAGGTCATTAGGCCTAATATTACCGAGGCCAATAGTTTTTTGCTTGATTTCATAAGGAGTCCTTTGTTGAGGGATGAATGACTAATAATTACATCAGAGGGTTTAGTTTTTAACTACTGAAGGGATTGCTCTCAGTATTTAAAAAAGCAAAAATTGAGCCATAATATAATTGTCAATAAATTTCAATTACTTATATTATTTTTGGACATGGATTGTTAGGTTTTTTGGGCTAAGTGTAAAGATTTGTGACAGTTACAATGTGGCACGATAAGATGTGCAAGCCGGGGAGCGGAGGTGTTAAAAATTGACATTTATTAAATCGACTATGCAATGTCGCTCTTTATTTTGCCCATTCTGAACTAGACTTTAGTAACAATTAGAAATAAACACGTCACTCGAATAAATCTGTCTTTGCCTGCGTAAATTAACAATGAATGATGATGACAATATTTTCTTAAGCTCGTCGCCTATCCTTAAAAAGATTGATGTGAATGATCTCAAGGAAGGCATGTATGTTTCCAAGCTGGATAGACCTTGGCTGGAAAGTACTTTTCTGTTTCAGGGTTTTATACTGAAAAATCAGGCAGATATAAATGCGGTTAAAGAGCAGTGCAAGTTTGTTTTTATTGATGAGCTGAAGCAAGATAAAACACTTATTATCGAGAATAGAAAAATAAATTATTCGCAATCCTGGCTAGATTCGCCCCCGCCTCAAAAAACGGCTACTTTTGAAAAAGAGATCGAAAATAGCAGTGAGGTACATCGGGAAACCAGTAGTTTAGTCAAAAGTTTTATGCAGGAAATAAGGCTGGGTGGCAGTATTAATGTCACTTTGGCTAAAAAAGCTATCGCTGAGTGCGTTGACAGCGTGTTGAGAGCTCCTGATGCTTTGTTGTGGATGACCCAACTGAAAAACCGAGATCTCTATACATCTCAGCACAGTATGAACGTGGCTATTTTTGCGATTGCATTGGGTCGGCATCTTAATCTTCCTGTTGAAGACCTCAATAATCTAGGCCTATGTGGCATGATGCATGATATGGGTAAAATGCGCATTCCGCTAGAAATTTTAAATAAGCCAGGCAAATTTACCCCGGAAGAGTTAAAAATTATGCAGAGTCACGCCGAATTGGGCTGGCGATTATTGATGAGTAGTCATGATTTGTATCCCGGTGCGATTGAAGTGGCGTACAGTCATCATGAATGTATTGACGGCTCTGGCTATCCTCGTGGTTTAACCGGTGAACAAACGACGCCGTTTACAAAAATGGTAACTATTGTCGATATGTATGATGCCATTACCAGTGATCGGGTTTATCAGCAAGGCCGAACGCATCTTGAAGCCATCAGCATAATGACCAAACTTTGTGGCACTCAGCTGGATTCCGGGCTAACTTATAAATTTATTGAATGTTTGGGTATTTACCCACCTGGCAGCGTGGTGGAAATGACTAATGGCGAAATCGCTATCGTTGCTGAAGTCAATCCAAAACAAAAAATTAAGCCTAAAATAATTTTGTTGCTGGACGAAAATAAACAGCCTAGGCGTGAACGTATCGTTGATTTATCCAAAATGGATTTAGATGCGAGCGGGAAATCGTATGGCATCAGAAAAATTATCAGAGCCGACCAATACGGCATCGATTTGAATAAATATTACCAAAATGGCTTGATTGAAAAAGCTATCGCATCAATGTCATAAACTTAATCTGATCGCCTGATTGCAAATTAGGCGAGTCTCCTGCCGCTTTACTGTTCGGCTAAACTCCCAAACCTGTCATTTAGGGTCACCGGTTCAAAACAACCAGTCACTGGTTGTTTTGAACCGGTTACTGTTTTCTTTTTCAATATTTTTTCCGCGCTACTAAAGTAAAAACACTTAATAACCATTGGTTTATAGAAAATAATTGGCTTTGGCATGCTTATCGCTTCTAGTTGGTTAACTGTCTTTAAACAATGGGTTTTGTATGTCTGGAATGTCTATATCAATGTCGCCAAAAACTGGCTTAGCTGGGCTAGCACAAAACTGGCGTAGTGATTTGTTATCCGGTTTTTTGGTGTTTTTAATTGCCTTGCCGTTGTGTCTTGGTATATCGATGGCCTCAGGCTTTCCACCATCAGCCGGAATTATCACAGCTATCATTGGTGGAGTAGTGGTTTCACGCATCAATGGTTCGTTTATGACTGTCAACGGCCCAGCTGCCGGGTTGATTGTGGTGGTACTGAGTGCTGTACAAAATCTGGGTGCAGGCGATGCTATGGCGGGCTATCGTTATACGCTGGCGGCAATAGTGGTGGCCAGTATTGTGCAGATTCTGATGGGTTATTTTAAGGCGGGTCGGTTAAGTTCGTTTTTTCCGGTTTCGGTCGTACACGGCATGTTAGCGGCGATCGGTATTATCATTATGACCAAGCAAATTCACGTCATGCTCGGGGCAACTCCGGCTTCCGGCAGTTTGTTTGCAACCATGACCCAAATTCCTCACAGTCTTGTTAATCCCAATCATGAGATAGCTATTATCGGCATTACCGGGTTGGTCATTCTGATTGTTTGGTCGATGATTAAAAATCCTACTTTAAAAATGATACCGGCACCACTGATTGTAGTGTTAGTGGGCATGGGCTTAGCACGGTATTTTGACCTTGAGCATGAACATATGTATTTGTTTCTGCCCGATGCCACTTTTTTACCACATCATGAAGAAACGGTTGGACCTAAATTTCTGGTAGCGATTTCCGAAAATTTTATGTCCAGTTTTTATTTTCCTGATTTTTCAAAATTTGCCTCGACACAGTTTTGGGAGGCAGTGCTTAGCATTAGTTTGGTCGGTAGTCTTGAGAGCTTACTCAGTGCGATGGCTGTTGATAAATTAGATCCGTATAAACGACACACTAATTTAGATAAAGATTTAACGGCAGTCGGCATAGGCAATTTGCTAGCAGGATTGGTGGGAGGTTTGCCCATGATTGCGGAGATCGTGCGGAGTTCAGCGAATGTCAATAATGGCGGCAAGACAGGTTGGGCAAATTTTTTCCACGGTATTTTGCTGTTGCTGTTTGTGGCGTTGTTTCCCCGTCTGATCCACAGTATTCCCTTGGCTGCGTTGGCAGCTTTGCTGGTTTACACAGGATTTCGTTTAGCCTCACCCAGGGAGTTTGCCAAAGCCATGGGTGTCGGTAAAGAACAGTTATTTATGTTTGTAGTAACGGTGATAGGTGTATTGGCCACAGATTTGCTCATTGGGGTGGCACTGGGCATTATCGCTAAGTTCGCTATTCATATGCTGCGTGGCGTGCGCTTTAACAATCTGTTCAAAATTCATTTTGTTATTGAACCTAAAGATGAAAAAACCGTGGTCGTTGCTATTGTCGGTTCCGCCATTTTTTCCAATTTTATGGCGTTAAAGACTGCTCTGACAACAATTGAACCGGGTAAAAAAATTATTTTTCAGCTTAATAATGCTTATATGTTGGATCACACTGTTATGGAGTTCTTGCATGATTTTCAGCATTACTACCAAGGGCAGGGCGGGCAATGTATTTATTTGGGTATGGAAACGCATGATGCTTACTCAGAACATCCTTTGGCGGTACGCAAAATGAAACCGGACAATATGAGTCGGCGTAAAAGCGATCATTACGGCGTTTAAAACCATACATTTAAGGGAATTCAAATGAAAGCAGCTCAGTTTGATCTGGATGTGTCGATTGACCATCTCTCACATTGGTTACCCGTGCAGGGTCCGATCAAGGATTTTGTGCACCACAATACGTTGCATGCGGTTCAACATTATCCTTTTCACAAAGGCGTGGCCATCGCCGCCAAAGTGTTTGGTGCTCGTAGTTACTTGGCATTGACAGAATACCAAACCTTGCATAAAACCGGACGTATCAAGGATTTTGCTATCGATTGGGCGATTAAGCATTCCGAGTTTATAAATCATCCACAACTGCGAGAAAAATTATTTGCCACCGACAGCACCGACCATTATCCCCCGGTGTCTTTGGCTAATCATGGCATCCGTAATAGTTGGCTGACCCATCTGGAAATCGATCTAAATTCTCTGGTGCATCCAATTATTTTTCGACTGTTAGCGAGCTTTTTGGATCAGGGCATTAGCAGCTGGACACTCGCTAAAATCGACGAGTCATTTTTAGCGTGTGTCTGGCGACTGACACAAAATAGCCTGTTGCCGCTGTATCCATTTAATGAAGCAGCTATTCGAGATTTGCTGAATCAAAGCCCTGATGATCTGGTTTCGATCTGCTTGCAACGGATTGTCGGTGACCAGTCGTTATATGAGCAGTACCTGTTAGAAATGTTACTCGCTCATCCCGGCTGGGCGGGCATGGTACGCCTTATCGAGCTTAATCCTAAAGCATTGTTGGAACCTCGCCGGATTACCCTGAAAGAACTGATTGCTGTAGAGCTGCTCGCGGAACTGGCAATCTTGGGTAAAAAAACAGGTGACAATTTTATTACCGTTGCGCAAACGCCGCACGCTGCCGATATTCCGTTATTAAGCGATTACGAAGCCAAAGCAACCGTACCGCTGCCGCTAAAAGTGTGGCATGAAGCGATGGAATATTCACTGCATACCGAGTTATTGTTTGCGCTAAAGGCAACGGGCGTTCCGATAAAGCCCAAAGAACCGCCGATTGCACAGGCATTTTTTTGTATCGATGACAGGGAATGCTCGTTGCGCCGCTATTTGGAAGAACTTAATCCTGCCATCGAAACATTTGGGGCTGCCGGATTTTTTGGTATTGATTTCCTGTATCAGGGTTTCGATGACGCTTACCCAGTTGCCCAATGTCCAAATATTTTAACTCCCAAACATTTGATCATGGAGTCAAACTTGCGACCGGAAACGGAGAAAAATAACGTCACCGGCGGCTTTTCTAATCTACACATCAAGCCGCACTCTCTCTTTAAAGGCTGGTTGTTTACCCAAATTTTGGGTATGGGTTACGCAGCACGAATGATCTGGGATGTATTTCGACCCAGTTCGCAGTTATTAAAAATCGAGAAATTGAGTGAAGTAGAAGCGCATACTCATTTGCATTTGCTTAGGGAAAGCGATGAGCCGAATAATGATGGTCAGTTGCTGGGATTTTCGGTGACTGAAATGGCCGACAAAATTGAGGGGTTGCTGCGTAATATCGGCCTGACTAAGCAATTTGCGCCACTCGTTGTTGTGGTTGCGCACGGTTCCAGTAGCACTAATAACCCGCATTTTGCTGCTTACGATTGTGGTGCTTGTTCGGGAAAACCCGGTGCTCCGAACGCACGAGCCTTTGCCTGGATGGCTAATTATGAACCCGTGCGGGATCTATTGCGGCAACGTGGTATTGATATTCCTGCTACCAGTTATTTTGTAGCGGCATTGCATAACACCAGTCGTGACGAAATCACATATTACGACAAACATCTGTTTGCTCAGCACCCAGCAGATGTTTTACAGATTTTTCAAGAAACCATGCAGAAGGCCTTGCAGAAAAATGCTCTGGAACGCTGTCGCTGGTTTGAGTTAGGTCCGCAAACGCATGCTTTTGAAGAGGCGCATCGGCACGTTGCAACGCGAGCATCCTCGATATTTGAGCCGAGACCTGAGCTAAATCATTCCAACAATCTTTATTGTGTCGTAGGAAGGCGCGCTTTAACACGGTATTTATTTCTTGATCGACGCTCTTTTCTGCATTCTTACAATCCCGAATCAGATCCTGAAGGGCAAATCATTGTAAAAATTCTGTCGGCGATTATTCCGGTCTGCGGTGGTATTAATCTGGAGTATCTGTTCTCACGTATGGATAACTCGGTCTATGGCGCCGGTACTAAGCTACCGCATAACGTGATTGGCTTGCTGGGTGTGGCTAACGGTGTTGAAGGTGATTTACGTACTGGCTTACCGTCGCAAATGATCGAAGTCCATGAGCCTGCGCGCTTACTGATTGTAATCGAGCAAAGTACGGAGATCGTGGATAAAGCCTTAGTCAAACTGGACGCTTCACTAAAAGAGTGGCTGGATAATAATTGGGTACGCTTGGCGGCATGTCATCCCGGTACCAATGAGTTGTTCTTTTACCATAGTGTAGGTTGGGAATCGGTTGATTTGCCCCCAAACAACGTGACCCCAACGGCTAATTGTTCTGAACACATAATTATTGGCCAGCGCTCAACGATCCCAGTGCATAGTTTGCGCAGGAGAGCCGCATGAATATGCTATTACTAGCCTGTGTTTTGTTGCCGCTAGTTGGGCTAGTAGCGATTGCATTACTGGGAACTAACGAAAACAAAATCTCGATCATTAGCTTCGGGATAACCCATGCCATGGGCTTGAGTATTATTGCGTTGCTTGCACTTTGGGCTGGTAGCGGTTTTCTCGATCACGAGTTCGAATGGTTCATGCTCTATGAACATGGCAACTATCAATTTCCGATCCTGTTTTATTTTGATCGTATCGGTGCGGCTTATCTGTTTGCTGTCTGGGTGATTTTTTCGGTGATTGTGCGCTATTGCCGAAATTATCTGCATCGGGAAACCGGCTATAAACGTTTCTTTATGACCATTTTCGGTTTTGCGCTTGGCTTGAACATGGTCGTGTTGTCTGGCTCGATTGATATGCTATTTGCAGGCTGGGAAATAGTTGGCATCTCGTCATTTTTGTTGATCGCTTTTTATCGACATAGGGTACAGCCGGTGCGCAATGCTTTGAGGGCATATACGGTTTACCGATTTTGTGACATTGGTTTACTGCTGGGGGCGTGGATGAGTCATCTGCTATTTCATGAGAGCGATCATTTCAGTAATCTTTCTGTACTGTTTGAGCAAACAGCACCAGTGCCGGCTAGCTATCCTGCGCTCATGTTTATGTCGGTACTGATATTTATTGCGGCGTCCGGAAAATCGGCACAGTTTCCTTTCTGTTTCTGGCTGCCTAGAGCGATGGAAGGACCGACCCCATCTAGCGCAATTTTTTACGGTGCTTTATCGGTGCATTTGGGCGTGTTCTTGTTGCTACGCACTGCGCCGATATGGAGTTACCACTATATGACGCGTACGGCACTGTTTAGTATTGGTTTATTGACTGTAGTGATAGCCAGTTTGTCTGAGAAAACCCAATCAAACATTAAAGGGCAGGTAGCTTACGCTTCCATTACCCAAGTGGGGTTTATGTTTATGGAACTGGCGTTGGGCTTAGAAACATTAGTACTAGTGCATTTTCTGGGCAATGCGTTTTTGCGTTGCTATCAGTTGCTTGTCTCGCCGTCCATTGTTGCCCACATGCTTCGAGTTGAAGGTGCTATCGATACCAACTTTGATATCAAAAATACTCGGGTATCAAGTTATTTGCCGATATCGATACGCGATACGTTACCGGAAGTTTTGCAAAACACGCTTTATGTATTTGCGCTGCAAGAGGGCAATTTGGAAGTACTGGTGCGATCTCTGCTTTGGACGCCTCTGAAGCGTATGGGTGTAAAAATAAATAACTTGAATCCCTGGTTGAAAATGGTTTTTGGTATAGCGATTCCACTATGCTCGTGGTTTGTTTTCAAAAATGAGTTTATTAGCCTCACTTACCTGGCTGGGCCTGCCGCGTTGGCAATGGTAATGTTCTCTTTAAGTGCATTTAGTCAGAAACGTAGCTTTATTCATGTTTGGAATGCTGTCGCGTTAAGTGCTTTGTTGGCTGCTGTGGCGGTGTGGCTTTTACACCCGGATGCCTGGTCAGATATTGTGTTGTTTACTACCGGTATCATTCCATCATGGTTACTCGGCATTCTGGTGTTATGGAAATTGCCGAAAAAGCGCAGTTTCAAGAAACTACCTTTCGCCTACCGTGCCATGGCGGAAACCCATCCTCGATGGTCGCTATTATTGTTTATTAGTTTTCTTGGACTGGTCGGTTTTCCGATTACACCGGCATTTATTGGTGAAGATTTGCTGCTCTATCATTCCAGTAGTCAGTATTCCTGGATTGGCGCTCTCATTGCCATTTGTTTTGTCATAAACGGTATTGCCGCCGCGCGAGTATTTTTAAGGATATGTATGGGCAGACCCCTGGAAGTTGCAAGCTTGGATTAGTGATTCGAGTTCTTACCCAAAAGGATTATCGCTGAAACTTTATATATACTTTAAAAGGGAAATGCGTATGCTTAAAAAAGAAATAAAAATAATTGCCGGAGCCCTCGTATGGCTAAGTTCTGTTTTAGTAATGCCTGATGCGATAGCAGCTGATGATTTGTTGCAGGATGCTGGCAGTTGGCTGCAAATCATTGGTGAAGGTAGTTTGAAAGTAATTAATCCTAACCTTGAAAAAGGTCGGATCTGGTTGGAAGGGCAATCTCGTTTTGATGACAACTGCAATCATTGGTATCAAGGCATGGTGCGCGCCGCCGTGGGATATTCGCTTAGCGATCGCGCAACGATCTGGGCGGGTTACACTTGGTTGCCCACGCAAAATATCGGTAAGCCTTATACCGCCCAGCAGGATGTATGGCCGGCATTCCGTTATGTGTTGCCTACCAGCTTAGGTACATTCAGTTTTCGAACCATGATAGAAAGTAACTTTATCAAGGGTGATGATGTGCGCTTCCGTCCTCGGCAGATGATTCGTTTTATGCATCCGTTCGACGCCGAACCGCGGTTAAATCTGATTGCTTGGGATGAGTTTTTTATTCGTGCTAATTCGACCCAATACGGTGGAAAATCCGGCTTTGATCAAAACCGGGTTTTTGCTGGGCTGGGTTGGTCTGTTAATAAAAATGTCAGAGCTGAACTGGGTTATCTAAATCAATATCTGGATGATGCAACTCATACGGATAACATAATGCATCACATGATTATGGGATCATTATTTATTAATTTTTAAGTTCTGGTCAGTGCAATACAGGTCCTATCGAAAAGCATCAATCCCAAAAGGAATACGCAAAGTCATTTGTACATCTGGAGCATCGCGGGTTGCGCCGATGGCAACGGCTAAGTTTGCACTGGTTTTTGGGGTGAAAGCGTAGTTAAGACCGAAGGTGAATTGGCCGACGTCAAAGTTAGTGCCATCCAATCTTTCACCATTTTGCTCAGTTTTAAAATAAATGGTGTGAGAATACCCTAAGCTGAATGATGCTTTTTCATTATAGGCAAGGCTAGTTCCAAAACTGAAGCCAATGGCATCGCCGGGGTCAATACTCCCACCCGTTTTAGTACGGATGTATTTTATGTTGCCCTTTTCATCTCGAATTATTTTGCCGTCTCCATCTCGCTGACGGAGAGGAATTATGCGTGTTTCAACATCTCGTTCGATGTCCCACAAGTAGCTTACGTTTGCATAAAATACCGCCGGATCTGTAGGAAAAATGGCGGTTAGGCTTGGCTGAATAGACCAGAACCCAGTGCCGGTATTTAACTTGGTGGGTAAAAAATAATCTGCATCGACCGGCATTTCAAAGGGGCTGGTGCCAGTATCAGTTTTCAATCGTAGATTACCGATTAAGAAAGGCCAGCCTTTTTGCCCGTTATTAATCTGATAATGTCCTGCAACCTCTATGTCGCCAATATCCATACCATCCGCATCAAAAAACGTGTCGGTAGCGCTAGGATTGAATACATTACGAGTTTGCGAAGTGTCATCTCTGCGCATGTAGGGAACCTTGGCTTCCACTTCAAACCTGTCCGTTATCCCGTAACGACCTGTCAGTGCTACCGTCTCAGTTTCTCTTTTTACGTCCCTAATATCTGCAACTCCAATAAGGAGACCGCTTACCGTATAGCCCGCGATGGCAGTCCGTTGAGATTTGGAATAGCTATACTGCAATGAGGGTTCAACAACCACTCGACCCTTGGGAGTTAACACTCCGCCGACATCCGGAGAAACTCGCGGAATTTCCGGTGGTTTGGTATTTTTGGGCATTTCCTTGAGTCGTGGCTGAGCCGCGGCAACTTGTTGCTGAGGTTTCCCGTTTGCTGTTTGTGGTGCTTGCGCTACCGCTTGTTGCTGCTGTACGGCAGTTGATTTAGCATCTGCTGGCTTTGGAGCGGCTTGACCGGGCACTGACGGCAGTTTTTCGCCACTTAGAACATCAAGCCGAGTTTGCAGCTCTTGCAATTGGCGATTTTGCGCGTCAAGAACGCGCTGCTGAGCATCCAACTGTTTGCTTTGTTGGGCCAATAATTTTTTGAACTGCTTGATACTGGCGCTCTCTGCGGCAGGCGCATTCTGGGCAACCAGTAGGCCACTCATCAACCCAGCATAGAGAAACAGACTGTGTTTCGACATGATTAAAATCCTAAGTTTTTATTGACATTGAATCGCTCACCCCTTAACTCCAAGGTCGTGGCGCGAATCTGCGCAAGCATTTCAAACAAGTGTAGCTCGCTTAAACTAAAAGCGCCATTTACATAGGTTTATCTCAATACTTGAATGTCCTGGATGGCTCTTATTTCCTGAGTACTTCGCATGGCTTGCAAGAAACCACTAAGATTTCTGATACCAATATCCACTACGGTAAAGCTCTGTATGGTCTTGTTGTCGAGATTGTTCTGGAGGATTGTTTGTACTGATGAATTGATGTTTTGCAAATCGCTAGTAGAAATCCCGTTGCCATTGAAATGAATATTGTTCGCTGCGAAGGAGTTTGCTAATTGCAGAGCACCATCGATGTATACAGCTCTGCCTACGCCGACATCAAATTTGATGCCCTCCGGCGAAACAAAGCCGCCACGCATTTTATCCAGTTCATTATTATCCAGAGCCTGAATGCCTTCAAATTCGGAGGAGTCAGGCTTCGTTAAAGCACCACTTTGTGCGGAAAACGAGTAAAAAATGCAGGAAACCATAAGTGCCGATAGAAAAGTGCGCCTTAAAAATAAATTAACCATGACTGTACTCCTCAAAAGCCTCGGGTTGGGGATGCATCCGCTGCGGGCAGCATAAACAAACTAAATGCGCCTAAACTTTCACCGCTTAAAGCAACGCCAAGCGGAGATTTTTCTTTTACTTTCCAGTCAGCCTGCCTGTTAAAGCCGTCAAGGGCTGTTTGCTTTTTGTCATGAACGACAAAAACTAGTTTATTGTTCCATACCGCTTCGAAATCGGTGCGGGTTAAAGTTCGTGTTCCCGTAGCAGGATCGCCTACTAAAACATTTTCGTCATCAATTCCCTTGATCACAACAAAATGTAAGTATCCACCGTTGTTAATCAGAACGATCACGGGGATAGCCACTCTGGCAACTTTATCGAGATTGGTTATATAGCCATCGGCGTGGTAACCGTTTGCTTGCAGATAATGCTTCATGTCCAACAGAGAAAAGCCCTCGTTTTCTATTTTTTTCTTGTCTCCCTGTTCGAACATGGCTTTGAAAACTTTTTCCTCGCTGACTGGGTCGTCATAGTGATAAGTCAGCAATGTTGCTAGCGCTGCGGAGCCACAACTAAAGTCGTGTTCCTGCCGGATTGTATTCTTAAACTTAAACTCCTTCATGCTGGTCACTTTCGCTGTGAGCAAACCGCCTCCTGCATCGACTACTCTTAAGGTGCCTGCCTGTACGGAACAAGCCAATAGTGTTAGGAAAAAGGCACAAAGCGCTTGTTTTTTTTGCAGCATGACTGAATCGTTCATCTTTTTTACTGGTCAGGCTTTGTATTTCTTGTAGTGCCAATCATTACTGGAGCGTCACATTAACTATTGTTGAATTCTGAATAATCACGTTATTTCCGGAGTTTTGAATGACTGATGCTATGCCGCTAGCGCCGGAAAAAGCCTGATCACTCAGAATATTATTGCCATTGATAACTGAACCGCTAGCATTGATGACGTTATCCCCGAGGTTGGCCGTGCTGATAACGTCTCTTGCACCTTGGCCGCTCTGTGCCGATAAGTGGCCATCGGTTACTACAGATTGCTGTTCAAAAGACTCATCGGGTTGATCAGCCCATGTAGTCTGAGTTACGAACAAGCCCGCCAGAATCATCCCGAGGATGACAGTACGGGGGCTGTATTTAATGTGTGTCATGGTGATTCCCTCCATTCAATATTTTTATCTGAACTGCATAGTAAAGCTGGTTTTCATTCGGAAAAACCGGCGGGAAACAAAGTTCCCGCCGATAAAACACTCTAAAAAACCAAAATGCTAAACTTAGTTAACAGTCAAGCTGGCTTGAGTTGATACGCTTTGTTGGATAAGCGCATTTTGCCCAGTGTTTTGGCTGAAGTTGATGACACCGCTTGCGTTAGCAACCGCGCCAGCACCGTCGTTGTTTGCAGTGTAAGAGAACGCGCCAACACCACCATTAAAATTGGTGTTGTTGCCAGTTACAGTGCCAGTCAATGTGCTATCAGCAACAGCTACATGAGATTCTGCAGTACCATGGTTATTGGCTGACGCTGAGTAGTTGCCGGATGTATAGGCAGAGCTGTTATCAGTGTTGTGAGAATCAGTATAAGTAGCTGATGCGCCAGCACCGTTAGCTGCAGCGCCTGTACCAGAGAGATTTGCATAGCTGTTGTCTACTGAGGCATTACCAACATTGGTAGCCGCACTTTGACCGTCTGCATAGCTGCCGTTGGCATTGCCAGCATTAGCTTGAGCGGAACCAGCACCACTTGCAGTACCAGTAACAGAGCGGTCTGAACTAGCAGTGCTGCCGCCATTAGCTGCTGCATCAGTCGCAGAAGCACTGCTGCGATCAGAATTGGCTGTGCTATTGTTGTTAGCTGCTGCATCAGTTGCAGTGGCCGCGCTATGGTCGCTGTTGTCCTGAGTTACAGTCGAACCACCATTAGCGGCAATGCCTTGATCAGAAGCTTGGGCATAGCTGTTATCGCTGTGATCACTGTGATCGCTACGATCTGAGCTGGCAGTACTGTTGTTGTTGGCAGCTGCATCAGTTGCAGTTGCAGCACTGCTGTTGGTCGCAGTTGAAGCGCCATTAGCTGCAGCACCTGCATCTTGAGCATCAGCATAGCTGTGGTCACTATGATCGCTGTTATCACTATGGTCACTGTGATCAGTTGTCGCAGTGCTGTTATTGTTAGCAGCTGCATCTGTAGCACTAACAGTGCTGTTCGCGTTGGAATACTCGCTAGCTTGCGGGCTACCAGCGCCACTGGTTTGAGTGGCTGTAGCTGTAGCAGTGGCAGTCTTGGTGATGTCACCAACGTTGCCGCCGTTTCCAGTTGAAGCGCCACCAGCAGTATAAGTGTCGTAATCATTGTTAGTTGGGTTCGCCCAAGCACTGGAAGCTGAACCTAAAGCAAGAACGATACTTGCAGCCAATATTGTTTTGTTAAATTGTTTCATTTTTATAACTCCATCATAAACATAAAAAGAAGAACTTGATTCTCGGCAGATGCTATACCCGGCAAGAGTGGAACAGATGCGCTACTCGTTTTAAACTTGAGCTAACTGCACCCACGGCTTCACTATCAATCAAATGCACCTTAAATTGCCATAGAAATTACATCAAAATGTACTGTGAATTATTACCACACTTGCGTTGATGTCATACAGGCCATGGGGATTGTGAGGTTACAAATGGCTTGCTACGGTCTAGAAATAGTTTTTGTGTTGATGTCTGATACACAACTTATGGTTGTGTTTTTGAGATAACTATCAGGGGATTTTCTGTTGCATTGAAAAATCCCCGCTTTTATGAGCCTCGAAGGAGGCTGGGGAGTTTTTTAACGAATCGCTGGCGAAGGGTTACTCGTGCATTCGCACAGATTTACGACATTTACGGCAAAATTCAGCTTAACGCTAACCGTATTATGTGGAATATTTTGGATAGATTGCTGCCGTTTCTAGCATTAGGGTGTAGCAGTAGACAGAAAATCAGCACTTCTCTTTTTGATGAAATAGGCGGGGGATTTATTTAAATCTGTGGCAAATTCTGATCTTAAGTTTACCAACATTGTCGGCTGGCTATTTGAAGTATTAAGCTTATAACCAAATCCTTTGATGTTCATAATCCAGCGGGGATTATTGGGATCGGTTTCTATTTTCTTTCTCAACAAATGCATATATTGATAAAGATCGGACTTTGTTGCCCGGTGGTTCTCAGGCCATATTCGTGTCAGGATTTCTTCGGTTGTAAATATACGGGTGTCATCCGTTGCCAGTAGTTCGATTAATTCAAATTCTTTGCGAGATAAATCGATCTGTTTCCCGTAGATTTGCACACACTTGTTACCCCGATCAATTTTGAAGCTCTCTGTTGCTAGTGCTCGGGGTTTATGTTCTTCGCGACCAAAGTTTTTGAGCTCAATATGTCTTCTTTCTGTAAATGAGCGCCTTTCCCTGTTTCTTCTTTGTTCAACAAAAAAGCCGCCGCGCCGCAGTAAAAAGTTTGTTTTAAGATATTTGTCGATCTCGCTAATATCTATGGGTTCGTTGATCACTACATCAATCGAATCTGATAGTTCGGCAGGCACCGTGTAGTTGCGGATTTTATTGACGGTGCAAATCTTAATCTCATTACATGCGGCTAGTTGCAATAAAAGATTTATTTCAATATTTTTAGCAGTGCCGTTAAATAATGTCGATGGAGTTACGATTAAATCCGGATTTAACTTTTCCACCTCACTAATACCGTCAATAGTGAAGTCCATCTCTGTCAACGCTATATGATTTGCATAACAATAGCCCTTAAGAGTGGCTAAAACATATAGGTCACTATCAAAAATTACAATGTCCGTTATTGCTTTCATTTATGTACTCCAAACAACAAACTCCCCCGCGCCGAACCAGCTTCTTTTCAAGTAGTCGTTCAGCTAAAATTCAGGTTAATCATAACCCACAATGTATTATTTATTCTATGGTAATAATTCACACATCAAACTAACATAATTTAACCTATTGATTTTATAATAGTTTGTTGTGTTAAGGGCTGTCGAAGTTAGTGAAAGTAGCTGCAGTTCTTGAAACTCAAAGATGTTGAAACGCGCAATATTTTAATTCCTGAATGCTCTGCTTAAGATGTTAAAGTTTAACGGAGCATTTGTTCGCATCTAACGTGGAAATAAAATATGCGTATTGTCTGTCTTTTAGCTTTGTTAGTAATCACGGTTCTTGAAATTGGCCCGATTCCTATCTCCGGATTAGTGCTAATTTGGGTGGTGTTATTTCGGCCATCCTGGTTTTATGATCTGATACAAAATCTTTATGGAAAACAGTAGTTTATTGATGTATTGAATAGTTGTAATAGTTACGGCACTCAATTTAACAATGAGCTTGTTAGCAATTGCGGATCTAACCCCGGCCAGAAACTGATAGGCAAATCAATGAAACCAATTTTTTACCGCCCGGTACAGCACCGAGCTTTAGCTTTTCTCGTGCTGCTGTTGTTGGCACTCATTATTCTTGGTGGCATGATCTGGCGCAATCTACATCATTTCAATACCGTGTTATCTCATGTGAATTATTCACATAATGTGCAGGATGTGTCACTAGAGTTACGGCAGACCTTAATCGAATATCTCAAAGAATCATTGCCGGTTGCTTACCCTGATGACCTCAGCAAAACCTTGGCTGCACTTGATAAAACGCTGGATGAAATGGATGCTTTAATCAAAGAAGAAGAGTTTTTATCACCCGAAACCCGCATAAATATTGAGGCAGCCAAATCCTTGCTAGCCGATATTAATATGCTAGGAAGGCAAGAAAAAAACACCCGATTGCTTGATGCGCTTACTGTAATGAGTCAGGCCCTTGATGATGAAGTTATCGGGCGCGATCATGCTCTGGAAAAAATTAGTAACTACACTCAGTCTGAATTGTATTTAGCATCCATTACTTTGCTGGTAATTTTGGTAGTAGCGGTGTTGTTTTTATTCCGAAGGGTACTGCATCCTCTAAATAATCTCAAAGAGCTTCTGCAACGCTTGACGGAAGAAAATTATGCGCCTATCACTACCGATCATCTGGATCCCTTATTGGTGCCTGTCTTTAACAGCTACAACGACATGGTCAGACATCTTGCTCATTTGGAAGAGATTAATCGCTTGCACGCCCAGTCACTGCAAAAAGAAGTGCGTTTGGCGACTCAAGCACTATTAGAACAGCAATACAGTTTGGCTAGAGCAGAGCGATTAGCGGCTATCGGAGAGGTTGCTGCCGAACTGGCACATGAGATACGTAATCCTCTTGCCGGTATTCAGATGGCGTTTAATAACTTGCGTAGGGAAATTAATGACGAGCAACAATGTGAACGGATGGAACTAATCAGTTCGGAATTAAAACGCTTAGCCAGATTGCTCAATGATATGCTCGGTCAAAGTCGACACTCGCCCGAAGAAGTCAGTGATTTTGATTTAACTCGGCTCGTACTCGACTTAATCAGCCTGACCCGCTATCAGATTGCCGAATGTATCCAGCTGGAGTTGGACGCGCCGCAGCCCGTTTGGGTGCGTTTGCCAGAAAGCGGGTTGCGGCAGGCCTTGCTCAATTTGTTATTAAATGCAGCAGATGCTTTTGATGGTGGCTCAGGGCAGGTTTGTATTAAAGTGCGTAAGAATGAATTGGGCTTGTTTATTGATGTATTGGATAACGGCCCGGGTTTTGTTCAGGATATGCTCGATAATGGTATCCGGCCATTTAGAACAAGCCGCCAGCGTGGCACAGGGTTAGGGTTGGCGATGGTGCAGCGGTTTGTAAAAGATAACGGTGGCGCCATCAAACTTGCCAATCAGCAACCGAAAGGTGCCTGTGTATTTATCACGTTACCTAAAGAATGCCTGCTGGAAGATAAATGATGGAAACATTGCTGATTATTGAAGACGAAAAATTATTAGGTTCTGAGTTATCTCGGCATTATCGTCAATCCGGTTGGGAAGTGGTTTTGGCTGCAAGTTTAGGGGAAGCTAAAGAGTTATTGGTTAACCAAAATATCGAACCATTGCTGATTTTATCTGATATGAACTTGCCAGATGGCAATGCCCTGGATTTTATGGAAACCCATAAAAAAAATGCCAGCTTCGCTGAATGGGTTTTTTTAACCGGTTATGGGAGTGTGCCGGATTCTGTGCGGGCATTGCGGTTAGGTGCCTATGATTTTTTAGAAAAACCTTGTGATTTGGAGCGTCTAGACCTGATTGTGAGTAGCGCGGTAAGAAGCGCCGCCATTCAACGTCGAGTAACTGATCAAACTAGACAACGGCATCGCAGATATGCGCCAGAAGCTTACGTCGGGCAAAGTGTGCAGGCGCAGCAAGTTAGACAATTGTTATCGAGACTCACGCAAGTGCCGTTTAGCGCACTAATTATCGGTGGTGAGAGTGGTACTGGCAAAGGCTTGGCTGCACGTATCCTGCACTATGGTGGGCCGAGAGCTTTGCAACCGATGATAGAAGTCAATTGCGCGGCATTACCTCGGGAACTATTGGAATCCGAATTGTTTGGGCATGAACCTGGCGCCTTTACCGGGGCAGCAGGACGACATCGCGGTTTGCTTGAGCAGGCGGATGGAGGCACTTTGTTTATGGACGAAATCGGCGAAATGCCCCTGGATTTACAAGCCAAGTTACTGAAAGTCATTGAAGATCACAAAGTTCGACGTTTGGGCGGCGAAAAGGAAATCCATGTTGATGTGCAAATCGTAGTGGCCAGTAATCGCGATCTGGAAAAAATGGCTCAAGCAGGCAGCTTTCGTGCTGATTTATATCATCGCTTGAGTGTATTTAAAGTGATTTTGCCCCCGCTACGCGAGGCTACCGAAGATTTAAGCGAATTAGTGCCGCTCTTTGTTGCTGAATATAATGCTAAAGCGGGCAGGCAGGTTAAAGACATTCCCGATGATGTGTGGATTAAGTTGAAAAATCATTATTGGCCCGGTAATGTCAGGGAATTGCGTAACGTCATAGAACGCTGCGTACTTTTTGCCGACGGCGCGACTTTTCCTGGACAATGGCTGCAATTACCAGGACAGGGTCACAATCGGATGGCGGCATCTGAAAGTTCTGCACAGGGTATTTGTTTACCTTTAGATGGCAGCATGGCGCTGGAGGATATGGATAAATTTATTATTCAGACTGCGTTGGAGCGTGCTGATAATAATCTTACCGCCGCCGCCAGAGCATTGGGGTCAACCCGCGAAACCCTGCGTTATCGGGTGCGCAAATATAATTTGAAGACGGTGGATTGAAGAGATCTAAATTAAAAAAGCCGAACAGATAGACTCTTCGGCTTTAATTTAATGGGATAGTTAATTCGTCACCAACAATATAAATCCGGCCTTTCAATGTTTGAAGCTGAAGAGAAATTGATACTTCTCAAGGCTGGATCCACGATGGTACAGAATTTATGGGCTTAAAAATTATCGCGACTTAAAGACCCAATGCCTTTTCAGAAACTTTTTCCTTAACTTTCTCGATTACTTTTTCTTTAACGACTTCTGTCGCAGAAGGTTTGGCAGTAGCGCTATCTTCCTCTTTTGGCTGTTCTGCCGTTTTTGCATTGGGCTCAGCTTGCTCTGAAACAGCCTCAGTCGTTGTTGTTTTTTCGGTTGTTGTCACTTGTTCTTTTGTCTTGGATGCATCAGAGGCTTTGTCTGTTAGCGATTGAACTGTTTTAGCTTTTTCAACAGTATCTTCAGATACTGTTGAGGTAACAGCTTTTTCTACGACTTTCTCAGAGGCTTTTTTCAGCAAACTCGATTCCGCATGAACTAACCCGGCGGTAACCAATAATGAAACAAGTAAAGCGGCTTTCTTTTTCATGGTACATTCCTCGATTTATGTGAAAGAGCCTATACAATAGGCGTACCATTCTGAACTTTGAATGAACAATTCCGTTAATGTCAATATTCATTTTATTGAGGGTAAATATGAAAAAATGTACTTGGGCATTATCAAATCCACTGGAAGAGTTTTACCATGATCATGAATGGGGTTGTCCTGTTCGCGATGATCGATTGTTATTTGAATTTCTAATTCTTGAAGGCGCCCAAGCAGGATTAAGTTGGTTGACGATTTTAAAAAAACGCGAAGCTTACCGAAAAGCCTTTGATCATTTTGATGTGACTGCGGTTGCTCGTTATGATCAAGCTAAAATTGAACAGCTACTCGCTGATGCAGGGATTGTAAGAAATAAGCTGAAAATTAAGGCGGCTGTGCTAAATGCCCAGGCTTTTTTATTGGTGCAGCAAGAGTTTGGCAGCTTTGCGGATTATATATGGCGATTTGTTAATGACAGCTCTATACAAAATGCTTGGCAACAGCACGCGGATATTCCTGCTTCGACACGACTATCAGAAGTGATAAGCAGAGATCTTAAAAAACGTGGCTTTAAGTTTGTTGGTAGTACCATTTGTTATGCGTTTATGCAGGCGGTGGGGTTGGTCAATGACCATACGGTTGGTTGTTTTCGCCATGCACAACTTAAGGCTATAGCGGAGCAAGAGTTGCTTAACCGCGCATCCTGAGTTTGTCCAGGGACGCGCGATTAAACGGAGAGGATCATGCAATTGCTTTCTTAATACGCTCTAATGCGTTTTCTAGATTGGCCATGCTGGTGGCGATTGATATTCTAATATGGCCTTCCGAGCCAAATGCAGAACCTGGAACCAGCGCTACACCAGCCTTTTCGATCAAATAATCAGAAAATTCCAAGTCGTTATTGATACCGTCAAGTCGGTCTATCAGTTTCTGTATATTGGGAAATACATAAAAAGTCCCATCTGTTTCCAGACATTCAATACCTTCAATGCTGTTCAATTCAGCTACCACATAGTCGTGACGTTTTTTGAACTCTACGCACATGTCATGAATAAAACTCTGGTCGCCGTTCAAGCCTTCTTCCGCAGCGACTTGTGAGATTGAAGTAGGATTAGACGTGCTTTGCGATTGAATAGTGCACATGGCCTCTATTAAATCGGCAGGGCCTGCGGCGTAGCCAATACGCCAGCCGGTCATGGAATAAGCTTTGGATACGCCATTCATCACCACGGTGCGGTCATAAAACTCCGGGTGGGCGTTTAAAATGTTTACAAAAGTTCCTGGCTTCCAAAGTATGTGTTCATACATATCATCGGTAGCGATAATGATATTAGGGAAATCTTTTAGCACATCACCTAAGGCTTTTAATTCCTCTAGTGAATAAGCTACGCCGGACGGATTAGAAGGGCTGTTGATAAAAATGAGTCGAGTTTTAGCGGTTATTGCTGCGCGCAATTGAGCCGGGGTGATTTTGAAGTGTTGCGCCTGAGTGGTTTCAATAATTACAGGTACGCCATCGGCCAATAAAACCATATCGGGATAAGAAACCCAAAATGGTGCCGGAATGATCACTTCATCCCCGGAATTAAGCAGAGCTTGCGTTAGATTATACGAGCTTTGCTTGCCTCCGCAGGATACCAGAACTTGTTTTGGCGAATAATCAAGACCGTTATCTCTTTTATATTTAGCGATAATGGCTTTTTTTAAGCTGGCTGTGCCGTCAACAGCAGTGTATTTGGTAAAGCCACTGTTAATGGCATTAATTGCTGCGGCTTTAATATGGTTTGGCGTATCAAAATCAGGCTCGCCAGCGCCAAGGCCGATAATATCTTTACCAGCGGCACGCATTTGTGCGGCTCGGGCAGTGATTGCTAAGGTAGGGGAGGGTTTAACTGATTGGACTCGGTTGGAAAGTTTGATGCTCATAGGCCGCCATGTAAAATCAAAGACTAAAATTAGAGTAAGTATAACCCATGTTAAGGCTTGCCAACATCCACGGTAAAAACGAATAATTTCTCCAAACGATTTAAGACAAACTCGAGTCAACTCATACAACCGTGTTAGACTCATTGCCGGTGGCTGGCTAGGTTTACATTAATTCGTGGCTCAGTCGCCAACAACTATAACAACATGAGGGTGAGTCAAAATGAAAAACTTAAAAAAAATTTTAGGCGTTTTAGTTATCGCTGTTTCCAGTGCAACTATTTCCCCAGTTGCTTTTGCAGTCTATCCGCCTGAGCAGGCTATTGATATGACCGTGACGAAGGTACAAGCAGCAGTTGATGCTCTTAAAGCCGGTGGCAATGCTGATGCGGTGTCCGATTTGATTAAAGACGCGCTCGATGCTAGCAAAGAAATCAATGCCAGTGATACCGTGTTTGTTGCACGGACTAAAGGTAGCAATATTTTGAAAGCTGCCCGCAAACATCTTAAAGAGGGTTCAACAAAGGAGGCGGGGGAAGAATTGGATAAGGCTTTTCAAGCATTCAGTAATTTGAAGTCCCTGCTTTAATATCTCTAACTTAAAATTTTGCGACAAGTTCATAACGAACGATTATTCGTGGTGAACTTGTCGAATGCTCCTCCGCACAAAGCCAAAGAGCCTGGATCAATTCAGTGATTATTTTTCGGTGCTGACCACGATTTGGTTGACGAAAATAATGCTCGGAAATGTGCGATCCAGCGAGTTACTGTGAAAGTCTTTCATTTCCATACCGTTGTCGAAACGAACGGTGTCGCCCTTTTTTACCTCCGCAGTCGGTCCTGCAAGCCAGCGAGACTCTTTTTCTTGCTGTACTTGTAAATAGGTATATTGGGGAACGTTGATCACCTCAAGTACAGTACCCTTTTGTGGAAGTTGCGAGGAAGCGGCAGGTGTCTTTGCGTGCTCAGTGTTCACGGGTGGGTGGCCTGCCGGCAATTTTTGCTCTGCAAAACAAACTGTTGTCATTGTTAGGGATAGCAACAAAATCAGAATTTTCATAGTTGTGTTTAGAATGGTCAGTTGGGAAAAGGTGTAGCTAATGAGCTCGTTATGGCAATTTCTATAAGGAACATCGAAACTCCGCTGGTCAAGATAAGTACATTTGATCGATGAGTCAAGGACAGGCTGGTTTTACAGCCTCAATATGCACTACTCGTCAGCACTTTTTGGTGCTGCGTTAAACCAATCGACCCCACAAATCATACTCATCGGCTTCTTCCAGCTCGACTTCGACAAAATCTCCCACTTTTAAATGTGTTGCGCCATCAATAAAGACTTGGCCGTCAATTTCAGGGGCGTCGGCTTTGCTTCTGGCTACCGCACCCTCTTCAACCACTTCATCAATGAGTACGGTCTCAATTTTACCAATACGATGTTGTAAACGATCAGCACTGATCTCTGCTTGATGAGCCATAAACCGAGATAAACGTTCTTGCTTAATTTCTTCTGAAACCGCCCCAGGCAGCTCATTGGCAGCTGCCCCTTTTACTGGCGAATAAGCAAAACAACCCACGCGGTCTAATTGGGCTTCGCTCATAAAATCCAGGAGTTCTTCAAATTCCTGTTCGGTTTCGCCAGGAAAGCCAACGATAAAAGTACTGCGTAAGGTAATATCTGGGCAGATTTCACGCCAAGCTTTAATGCGTTCCAAGTTATTCTCGCTAGCCGCCGGACGTTTCATGAGTTTAAGAATGCGGCTGCTGGCATGTTGAAACGGAATGTCCAGATAAGGCAGAACTTTACCTTGTGCCATTAATGGGATCACGTCATCGACATGCGGATAAGGATAGACGTAATGCATTCTAACCCAAATGCCTAAATCGCCTAGCGCTTCAGTTAAGTCATAAAAACGGGTTTGAATGGAACGACCCTGCCAATCACGGGATTGATATTTTAAATCAAGGCCGTAAGCGCTGGTGTCCTGGGAAACTACCAATAGTTCTTTTACCCCGGCATCTGCCAGCCGCCGTGCTTCCAGTAAAACATCATCAATCGGTCTGCTAACCAAGTCGCCGCGCATAGACGGGATTATGCAGAAAGTGCAGCGGTGATTACAGCCTTCGGAAATTTTCAGGTAGGCATAATGCCGTGGTGTTAGTTTAATACCTTGTGGCGGCACTAGGCTGGTGAATGGATCGTGCGGTGGCGGTAAGTGTTCATGGACGGAGGCTACAACTTCTTCCAAGGCATGCGCACCAGTCACTTTTAAAACTTGAGGATGACGAGCGCGAATTTCCGCTTCTCTAGCACCCAGGCAACCGGTAACGATCACCCGGCCATTGTTTGCCAAAGCTTCGCCAATGCTATCGAGCGATTCTTCCACTGCAGCATCAATAAAACCACATGTATTCACCACAACTAAATCCGCATCCTGATAAGTCGGGGAAACAACGTAACCCTCGGAGCGCAATTTGGTCAAAATGCGTTCGCTATCGACCAGCGCTTTAGGACAGCCTAAGCTGATAAAACCGATATGTGGTGCAGTCATGACAATCTCATTAACAAGTTAAATGCGGCTAGTTTTGCGGTGTAGTGCAGGTGGGTTTTAGCGGGAAAACGTGTCTGCCGCGTTGCGGTTTTTATACTGAAGTCCCCAGTTGACAGTAAGAAACTATAACTAGGGTTGCGTTTCGATTTTAATGGTGGTGATAGGTGGATTTGAACCACCGACCTGAGGGTTATGAATCCTCCGCTCTAACCAACTGAGCTATATCACCGTCAGCAAGGAGCGGAATTATAGGTAGCCGCCCTTGCTTTGTCAAACGTTGAATCTGAAATGCACGACGTCGCCGTCTTTTACCAGATAGTCCTTACCTTCCAAGCGCCATTTCCCTGCATCTTTAGCGCCTTGCTCACCTTTGTGATCGATAAAGTCCTGGTAAGCAATCACTTCGGCGCGTATGAAACCTTTTTCAAAATCGGAATGGATAACGCCTGCCGCTTGTGGTGCTGATGCGCCGACGGGGATAGTCCAAGCTCTGACTTCTTTGACGCCAGCAGTAAAATAGGTTGATAAGTTGAGCAGCCGATAGCCAGCTCTTACCACCCGATTTAAGCCGGGTTCATCTAAGCCTAAATCATCAAGAAATTCTTTGCGCTCATCGTCGTCCAGTTGAGCAATTTCCGCTTCGATTGCGGCGCAAATGGGCACAACCATGGCATTTTCTTTATCAGCAAATTCTCGAACTTTATCTAATAATGGATTATTTTCAAAGCCGTCGTCTTGAACGTTAGCAACGTACATGGTTGGCTTCGCAGTGAGTAGACACAGATCTTTAATTAAAGCTTTTTCATCATCAGTCAAGTCCAGAGACCTCACTGTTGCGCCGCTATCCAATTGTTTTAGCACACGTTCTAAAACCACTTTTTTAGCCAATTCGTCTTTGTTGCCGGATTTAGCCATTTTGCCTGCTCGTAACAACGCTTTTTCCACAGAAGCCATATCAGCAAGCGCTAATTCTGTATTAATGACTTCAATGTCAGAAATAGGATCAATTTTTCCGGCAACGTGAATGACGTTATCGTCCTGAAAACAACGCACTACGTGAGCGATGGCATCTGTTTCCCGGATATTAGCCAAAAACTGATTCCCCAATCCTTCGCCTTTAGAGGCGCCTGCCACCAAGCCAGCAATATCAACGAATTCAATGGTGGTCGGCAATATCCGTTCCGGTTTTACGATGTCTGCTAATTTATCCATTCTGGCATCGGGCACAGGAACCACGCCAACATTAGGATCTATTGTGCAAAAAGGATAATTTTCAGCCGCGATTTTTGCGCGGGTCAAGGCATTAAATAAAGTTGACTTACCCACATTAGGTAAACCAACGATTCCACAATACAGCGCCATAAAGTTCTCTTGAGAGTTTTTGAAAACAAGTAAAACAGCTGAAAAGTAAGCTGCAACAGCTGGCGATTATACAAGTTATGGATTTAATTTATAAAACTAAATGCCTTCGCTGCAAACTGTTGGTCTCAAATTTTTGAGACTTAACTGCAAAGAGCAGCGAGTTTAATAAGCATTATAACGAAGTGCTGCAACCATTCTGGTGATGGGTTTTTAGGAGATTTATTCGTATAACTCTGATGGATCTTCGAGTGCTTTGTGGAGACATAATTGCTATGAGATTAAAGACGTTTATTATTCGCTGATATTTTTAGTTCAACGACAAGCCGCCGATAGTCGTCGGCGCTCAACGCATCGCTAGCGATTAACAAGCTACTTTGCTTGTTGTTTTCGGTAAAGTGCAAAAAAATGATAAAGGTAGTAATCACAGTCGATGGCAAAATTTGCACATGTTGTGCATCACCTAACCTGTTTATTTGCCAACCTAATTCATGGCTGTAGTGAATACTTGATAGTGGCGGCTGTTTACGATGTTGTGTCCAGTATAGATTTAAGGCAACACCTGAAAAAATAACCAGCTTAACTGTTAAAGGTAACGCA
Organism: Methylococcales bacterium; assembly: GCA_965247565.1. Lineage (GTDB taxonomy): Bacteria > Pseudomonadota > Gammaproteobacteria > Methylococcales > Methylomonadaceae > CBDFHF01. Next base: position 1,629,618 of record CBDFHF010000003.1, read on the forward strand.
TTGCCGATGCTGGCTATCAACGCTAACAGATGTATGAAAATGAAAAATTTATTTAAGCCGTTCGAAGGTTTTAACATCAACGAAAGTGTCGGCTGGTATTTTTTGACAACATTCATAGCAAAATGCAGGTGACATTCTAAGATATGTCTTAATAATGCGGTGGTATTTCATCAACTACCTCGCCGCCACCCCCTTGGGTAGACAGGCTTTTTATGCGTTCATTTAGCAGTTTACAGGTAGCTTCCAGGCGGTCTAAATGTTGCTGTTGCTTACAAACAATCTGGTTGAGTTCGGCAAGCAAGTCTTCCTGATAAGCGGCTTTGATTTCTAGCTCAATAATTCGCTGTTCCTGCATCATTATGGCTCAAATCACTTTGGAAAATTGCTGCTGTTTTTTGGCCAGATATTTATCGAATACCATGCAGATGTTCCTAATTAACAATCGGCCCGGTGATAGTACTTGAATGCCGTCAGCTGTTAATGTCAGCAAACCATCTGTTTGCATGGGTTGCAGCGCTAGCAGTTCCTCAGCAAAATAATCTGCAAAGCTTATGTTAAATTGCTGTTCGATGGTGGCAAAATCAAGCTCGAAATGACAGATTAACTGGGTAATTACCGCACGGCGTACAAAGTCGTCGTCATTCAGGTCAACACCTTTGTATACCGGCAGCTTGCCTTGAGAAATCAGCTGATCGTATTCGTCGAGTTCTTTAACATTCTGAATATAAGCATCGCCGACCCGGCCAATAGAGGTAATTCCCAGTCCCACCAGATCGCAATCCGAATGCGTGGAGTAGCCTTGAAAATTTCGGTACAACTTGCCTTCACGCTGGGCAAGTGCCAGTTCATCGTCCGGTTTAGCGAAGTGATCCATGCCAATATACACATAGCCTGCTTCAGTCAGGCGTTGGCCAACCATTTGCAGAATGGCCAGTTTGACATCGGCTGTGGGTAAGTCTGCATCATTAATCTGGCGCTGGGTTTTAAATCGACTAGGCATGTGCGCATAGTTAAAGATCGAAAATCGATCGGGTTTAACAGCGAGTACTTTTTCCAAAGTATCTGCAAAAGTTGCCACGGTTTGCAGCGGCAAACCGTAAATCAGATCAATATTGGTGGACCGAAAACCTTCAGCTCGTGCGGACTCCAAAACGCTGAATGTCTGTTCTTCGCTTTGGATACGGTTAACTGCTTTTTGTACTGCCGGGTCAAAATCCTGTAGACCTAAACTAATCCGATTAAAGCCCAGCTCGCGCAATTGTTTAATTGTATCTGGATGGGTTTCTCTAGGATCGACTTCAATGGAGTACTCGCCACTGTCGTCATTGAGCAAAGAAAAATGCGCCCGCGTGGCCAACATCAGTTTTTGCATTTGCTCATAGTTGAGGAAAGTCGGTGTGCCGCCGCCCCAATGCAACTGTTTAACGATTCGCGAACGGTCAAACAAATCACCCTGCATGGCGATTTCTTTCAGCAAATTGTTTAAATAAGGTTCGGCATGACTACGATTTTTAGTGACAATTTTATTACAAGCGCAATAAAAGCAAACGGTATCGCAAAACGGAATGTGAAAATATAAAGATAGCGGGCCGCCTGCGGCATTAGATTTGGCAATATGTTGCCGGTAATCCTGATCCTTGAAACCGTCATGTAATTCTAAAGCGGTGGGGTAAGAAGTATAACGCGGCCCCGCTTTGTCATAACGGTTGATGAGCGCTAAATCGAATTCAATAGATTGGTCCATCATGGCATTATTTTAAAAGCTGTTGCAGGTCGGCTGACCCGCACTAGTGGAAATTCAAAGTTGTCAATGACGCTACTTGATGATTTGCATTTTAAATTTTGCAGTAGGATGGAATCCAGCTTTTTTCAACCATGTAGTCTGGCAATTGATTGAAATCGAATGATTCCCCATCCTTAATCATTTGTTTGATATCAAATAAATGACCCACTTCAGGAATGTCGTTAAAAAACATGGTATAAAATGGTTTAACCAGCCATTTGGAAATCTTCATGCCGATCGGACCGATAAAATTCCTTCGCTGTCCGACATGTGCCACTTCATCTATGGTGATTTCATCAAGCAGCTCCTTTAAGCGGGTGCGGACTTCTGGCTCGTCTGCCAAAAGGTCATCAAACAAACGATGCAAGTAGCAATAATAAGTGACACCCATCAGCTCTGTGACAAAAGCGGGTGTGTCCATCAAAAAACCGGGGAATTTTGGGAATTGCTCGTAGATTTTTTCTTTAATCGGGCTTAGTGGTACCCACTCCACTTTGTCTAAGCCACAAGTACGCAACATCTCGTCAAATAAGCGTACATGGCAGAACTCTTCAGCCAAATGTACGCGACTAATTTTATCTTCAACCGAATGTGAGTTAGCCATATTCGGCACTGCATCCCAGGCAGCTTTGATGCCGACCCATTCGTGGCGGGCAAATTTATACATGCCGGTTAGCATCAGGGTCATGCGATCCAGCGTTTTAGGATCATCCTGCATATCGACATAATTGCGGTAAAACAGCTCTTGATTTGCTAGCGGCTTGCGTAGTCTTACCGGGTTATCTTGAAAATATTTGAGTCTGGCACGCTTCTTTACCAGATCTTGGTCATCTTCCAACAGTTCACCGCCGTGTTGCTGGGTAAATATCCAGTAGCTTTGAAAATTTTCAGTTCTTTGTTGCTTAGTTGCGGGTGAAAAAATTGAGCGGAATTTAGCCATTCCCATAAATGGTTCCTTATCGGTGGGTGGGTGTTGGCCGCATTTTAAGGGATTGTGAGGCGAATACCTATTTTTTATATTGTCTGAGCAGGCACGCTTAATTTACTAATATCGCAATCTTAACCGACGAAGAGATTAAAAAAGCTGCCGACTTAGCGATGATTCGTCAGGCAGCTATTTTTATGCGTTAAGCCGCGAGGTTAGCGCAGTTGCAAAAAGCCTCGCGGACACAATAGAAAATCATTTAGAACTGTGTGTTTAGTCGGTGATGCTATGCCAACTAGGGTGTTGTGGCAAAGTTGTAAAAATAAGCATCCGCTTTAATAGTAATCGGCGTTGTCGGACAACTGCCAGCCGCTGTATTGCCAATATAAACTGCGGTGTTTTCCGTAATGCCATAGGCCACCAATTCGAGACCGCTTAAAATGGGGATAGTCAATGTAAATTTACCATCCGCGTCTGTGGTCGCAAACAAAGAACACGCTAATGTTGAATAGCATTGTCCGTATTGTGTCCAATCAATTTGCGGATCATAGCCCCATACGAAAGCGCCTGAAATTGGGGAGCCAGCGGTCAGGTTAGATGTGCCATAAGCAGCCGTACCGCTGTACACCACTGTGCCGGTAACGGTACAAATATTGGTCGTTAATTCCAAATTTTCGGTCAGTTTAACTTCACCAAGTTGCAAACAGCCGGTCGAACCGCAAGACGCTGCCAATACCGGAATCTCATGTTCTCCAGCAAGTTTGTAATATTTGCCTTGGTATGACACTGAGAGACTGATTTTAGATTTGTCACCATTGATGCCATTCTGATTTATGTCCTCATTCGCACCTTCTGAGCGCATCACATCGATACAAAAATCTCCATTTGCATCGGTGGTTACCGGTGCGCTTGTGCCTGTATAGCTAATACCTTTTGCAACAACGACAGCACCAGTAGCGGGATTGCCATTGGCGTTTAATAGTCGGCCAGTTACGCAGCCGTGTGTATCAACGGGCCAATCGATATTCCAATAAGACAAGTGATTGATTTTTCCTGCTCCGTACACCACACCAGAGTAACTACCAGTTTTAATAGCCGTCAGTTGATTTTCGGGTATTTTGTTGCGAGACGCGTCTTCCAACCAACCATCGCTGCTAGAGCGTTTCCACTGGCCGTCCTGTTCGTCGTAATAATAAAATGGGATGTCGATCTGATCATTGTCAGGTTTTAAATCGCGCATCGTGTTCCATGTATCGGAAGGCACTTGCATGCGCAATTCGGTATTATCTGTCAAATTGCTAACCGAGTCGCCTTGGGTGTTTTTTGCCTCTATTTGCGTAAAAACCGAAGAAATTAATAGATTGCCGGTATTGTCTGCAAACTCACCAGGAAACTGTGATGTTTCCGTCACTGGGTTAAACACTTTACCTCTAATCTGTGTTATTCCCGCCGGTAAATTATCCAATTGTAATTTTTTGTCTGACGTTACCGCGTTGCCACCAGAAACATCCAATGTTTGCAACTCGCTCAATGTAGTGTTTATTGGTAAATCAGACCCTGGCATGATACTGGTGAACATTTTAGGGGTCTGGCTATAACCTGCCAAAATAAAGTCAACGGTTACTGTGCGGTCCGCTTGTGTTGCGAATGTGGTATCAAAAGCGCCGTTCTCGTCAGTCTTGATTTCTTGGGATTCGCCTGCGGCTATGCTGCCATTTCCGTCTGAGTCGGAGCGAATTAATACGGTTACATCTTTTAGCGCTTTGGGCTGGCCACCTATGCCCGAACTAGAACCGGTTACAGTGCCGTGAAAACGGCTGGTATTGGATGATTGCAACGGAATCTTAATGGATTGCGAAACCAGTGCGGGGCCAATTTTTCCGGTAAGTTTGCCAGTCCAGGTGCCTTGTACTTCTTTACCGGTAAAATTAAGTTTGTTTGGCTTTGAAATTAGCTTCCAGCTTAAGGTTTTTTTCTTTAAGTTCATTTTGCCGGTTAATGGCGCATTGACCGAATTGACACCGTAGCCTGAGTTGATCTCACCATTGCCAGTCAATTTGCCTTTTTTATCTACTGCAGGGGTCAGTATGACAGCGGAAACTGGAGATGCGTCAGCTTGCGTGATTACTGTGGGCTTAACCGAGAGCAACTTGCCTTTCGATCCTTTGTATGTCACTCGAGCGGTATTCTTTGACGTTGAACCTTTTAAAATTATTTTTGTGGAAGTACCCGGTTCTTTAACTGAGATTGTAAAATTTTGCTTTTTTTGAGTGCCCGTGCAGGTTATCTGTTTGCCATCCCATTTGCTTGATCCAGAAATGCAAGAAAATCCAGCATTTAAAGGATTATAAGCAAACGCAAGGCTCAACTCGCCGGAGCCATTTTGCATAATTAATGTGGTTTCCAGGTTTTTTAGTTTTGGTACATTACTGCTGACTTGAAAATTCAAGCTAGGGTAAGCCGCGCCGACAGGATTAACGATAGTTATCGTTAATAACAAAGCGAAAAAAGCTAATTTAATCATTTTGAATTCTCTGAAAATAATATAAAAAGACTGGCTTTACATTCTACTCTGGGGTAGCAGCGCAACGCCAATCGTATTTGGTGGTTGTTCGTGATGAAGTAATTGGCTGGGATCAATACTCTTGATATCGGCTTAAAAGCGTCTGTTGAACTCTCAATAACACCAAACCGTCATACCGACAGCATGATTGCCTCGAGTAACTACAACAATGAGCCAAAGGTATTGCTATGAATGAATCTTCCTATCCGCCTGACTGGCCTGATATTAATACCAAACTTTACAATCGTTCGGTCAATGTTATCCATGCAGTTAAAAATATTCTGGGTGTAAAGCTTAAACTGCATGCCGACCCGCAAGTACTCGAAGGCGATATTTTTTTATTCAATCATTTTTCCCGTTTTGAAACCTTCATTCCGCAATTTTTACTCTACGAAAAAACTGGCTGCTACAGCTGCTCTATCGCTGCAGGGGAATTTTTTAAAGAAGACAATGTATTATCGAGGTACCTGAAACATGTCGGCGTGTACCCGCATAATCACGCACGGTTGTTTCCTTTACTAGCAGGTCAGATTTTACGTGGGCGCAAAGTCATCATTTTTCCTGAAGGTGGCATGGTTAAAGATCGCCGGGTTGTCGATAAACAGGGTCGATACAGCATTTTTTCACGCATAAGTGGTAAGCGTCGCCAGCAGCATACTGGAGCGGCTGTGTTGGGGCAGGGTGTTGAAGCTATCAAAGCCGCTATTCGCTATGCCCATCAGCACAATCATTCGCAACAACTATTGCATTGGAAAGAGCAGTTGCAGTTCGATCATATAGATCAATTATTGGCCGTAGCGCAAAAGCCTACCTTAATCGTACCAGCGAATATTACCTTTTACCCGATTCGTTCCTCAGAAAACCTGTTGTCTAAGGCAGTGGAATTATTTTCCGATAACTTATCCCTGCGGCAATCTGAAGAGCTACTGATAGAGGGCAACATCATCCTCAAAAACACCGATATGGATATTCGTATGGGTGAGCCGGTCGATCCCTGTTGCCGATGGAATTGGCAAACCCGGTTTCTGATGGATCAGGTCGCTCCGCAACTGAACAGCCCGGATGATGTTTTTGCGCTGAATGCCAAAAATAAAAGCTGGATGCAGCAGTGTTTGGGACGGTATTTTACCCAAAATGCCGAGTGTTCTCGCAATCACTATACTCAGCAAATTTATGCGAATGTCACTATCAATTTAAGTCATTTAGCCTCGACCTTGATCATGTACTACATTAGTCAGGGTCAAACGCTTATCGAAAAATCTCAGTTTTATGGCATCTTGTATATCACCATTAAACGTCTGCAACACAATGCCGCCATTCATTTGCACCGAAGCTTGTTGAATCCGCAAGACTACAGCGATTTATTTAGCATTGTTAACTTCCGGTTTGCTTATTATATTTCAGCGGCTAAAGAGGCTGGGCTTATTCAAGAACGTGACAGCAGCTATCAATTTTTGCCTAAACTCTGTGCCGATTACGATATAGATAGCATCCGCCTGGAAAATCCTATTGCTGTTTACAATAATGAAGCTGCGCCTATTAGCGTCATTCGCGATAGTGTGATCGCTGCTATGAATGAGTTTGCCGTTATTGAACCCGTTCAAATGGCAATTTGGCATTTTGACGATGAATGCCGGTGGCTAGCATGGGAAAAGCACGCTTATTCAAAGCCAGAGTACGATGACATCAACAGTTTAGAAACCGCAGTTGCCGATCCTTCGCCATTTTTCATACAGCCAGAACAAACCAATGGTATCGGCATATTGTTGATTCATGGTTTATTAGCCAGTCCGGCTGAGTTAAGAGAATACGGCGACTATTTAGCCAAGCAAGGTTACACGGTATTGGGCATTCGTTTAGTAGGCCATGGCACTTCACCCTATGCGTTGCGCGATCAGCAATGGCAGGGTTGGTATAGCTGTGTGCAACGAGGGTTTTCCATACTTAAAAGCTATTGCCAGCGTATTTTTTTGATTGGTTTTTCCACCGGTGGTGCGCTGGCATTCAAATTGGCAAGCGAGCGGCATCATCAAGTTATTGGGCTTGTTGCTGTCTCTGTGCCGTTTAAATTTGTCGATCCGGCTTTTATGTTGGTGCCACTGCTGCACGGTACCAATACCTTGGTTGAATGGGTTTCATCCTTGGAGGGCGTAAAGCCATTTCTCGATAACCTGCCAGAACACCCAAGCGTTAACTACCGTAACACGCCAGTTCGTGCATTGTACGAACTGAGGTTGCTGATTGAGCATATCACTGAATTACTGCCGGCTGTTAAGTCGCCTTCATTAATCATTTACGGTGATAATGACCCGATTGTTTCGTCGAAAAGTGCAGATATGATTTTTGAGAGGCTGGGAGCAAAAAATAAGCGCTTGCAAGCAATAACTTCCAAGCGTCATGGCATTCTGATGGAGAACATTGCCAATACTTGGACGACTATCGATGGCTTTTTAAATGAGTTGTCAATACAGCCCATTGAACCTGAATGCAGGCAATAAGGGGAAGAAACTAGGAGTTTACTGGTTTACCGTTGGTTGTAGCTTAACGAAAAATGTTGTGAGTTTTTGATCACGCATAGTGCGTCCACATTCGCAGGACGCGAACAATGTTTTCCTGAGCGTGTATTTCATAAACGAGACGATGTTGAATATTGATTCGTCTTGAATAGGCACCAACAAGGTCTCCGACCAGTTTTTCATAGGGTGGTGGATTTTGGAATGGGTTATTTTCAAGAACAACTAATAGCTCTTGAGCTTTCAGCTTTAAGCCGTTTGCCGACAGTTTCTTCGCGTCTTTGAGTGCTTGTTTGGCATAAACGATCTGCCAACTCACCAATCAAGCTCCTTCGCGCTCTCCGCGAGTGTAGCGGACATGCCTTCTTTAATGGATTCGCGCATACCCGGAACGGAGAGAAGGTAAAGCGTTTCCTGAATGGCACTCCAATCCTCTGAGGAAATAAGCACAGCAGCACTGCGTTTGCCCATAATAATGATGGGTTGATGAGACTCCGCCGTTTCATCAATAAGCCGGTATAAATTTGCACGGGCTTCGCTAGCTTTGAGTGTTTTCATAAATAGCTCCCATAGAATAGTGAAGCAAGGGTACGTTTTAGCGTACGTAATGTTAAGTTATCTACAGTGGGCAAAAAATTAATACTTGCGCTAAAAATCGTCATAAAGCGGCGATTTGTTTAAAAGTCTTAATACTCAGTTCCGTTCATCCGGCTAATTCGCACAGACAACGATTGGGCGATATCAAGTATGCGTTGCGTATCTCGACGATAAACGACCAATACGCTGAGATTATCGTCAATACCGGTATTAACAGATACTAGCTGATATCCGCCTTCGGCAGGCGCACGATTTGCAAGGAGTGTATCCAGCCATTGAAAGTAGGCATCGGTGTTTTTACAGATTTTTGGATGCTCATGGGGAAATTGAGGCAACGGATCGGCAAACATTTCTATCAACTGCTCATGAAGCTCATCTATCTTGTCGCTCACAGCGATAAATTCGCTCAGTTTATCGAAGATAGCAAAAGTCATTTTTGAATCTACGTCATCCAGCCATTCCAGCTCAGGATCTTCTGGCGCCTGTCGCACGAATGCGGCAGCGTCTGCCAGTTCTTCCGCACTGAGTTCATGGCAAGATAAAAGTTGGAGGAGTTCTTCTAGCATGAGTAACCTAAAGGTTGATGAAGTTTTTAAAGCGAGAGTGTTGGCTTTGGTTCTTGCTGCATAGTAATTGTTGGGCTTCACGCTGTTCAGCCCAACCTACGGCACTAGCATTATACTTTCGGCTCTTGCTGCGTCGTGCAGTGAATGCTACCGCCACCTGCCGCAATGCCATCAATGTTGATTTGGACGACTTTCCTATCAGGAAATGCTTTTTTCAGTGCCGCTTTAGCAGCCCTGTCCGCACGTTTATCGCCAAATTCTTGGGCGATGACAGCGCCATTGCAGACATAAAAGCCGATATATCCAGCGGCAAATTCGTTTGACTCGTATTTTCGGCGAATAGTCGACGGGGCTTCAAGCACAATGACTTCAAGTTTTCGAACTTCAGCATCGGTTGCAGCGCGGAGTATTTCCAAATGCTGTTGGGTGACTTCATGATCGTAAGAGTCTGGGTTGGGGTCATAACCCGCTAACACCACACCGGGACGAGCGAATCGGGCATAAAAATCAGTGTGTCCATCGGTGATGTCTTTACCCTTGATACCTGGGAGCCAGATGATTTTTTTTAGACCTAATAGTTTGCTAATCTCCTCTGCAAATTGCGTTTTACTGATTCCCGGATTGCGATTGGAATTGAGTACGCAACTCTCAGCAATAATCGCCGTGCCCTGTCCATCCACTTCGATGCCACCTCCTTCAAGTACTAAATGGCTCGAAATCTCATTTACGCGAGCGCGTGCTGATACAAAGCTTGCTACTTTGGCATCCCGAGCGAACGCTTGCTTTTCACCCCACCCGTTGAAGTTGAAGTTAATCGCGGCTTTTTCGCCTTGTTCATTGACTACAAATACCGGACCTGTATCGCGCATCCATAAATCATCTAATGGCGAAATAATCAGCCTGACAGACGAACCCACTAGTTTTTTAGCCAGCGCATAGTCTTTTTGCCTGACCAGCATAGATACGGGCTCATGCCGAGCAATAGTTTTGGCAATGGTGGTAAGGTTACGTTGTACTTCAGGCAATAACTTTGCACCCCAAATCGCTTTACTGGCGCCAAATGCCATCCAGGTGCGCTTATGCGGTTCAGACTCATCTGGCATAAACCATGCCTTGCTAGCGTTATCTATCGCAGTAGCGCTTGCTGACCTGAACATCAAGCCACCAGTGAATAGCATCGTCGTTTGAATGAATTGTCGTCTTGTGAGCATAGGTGAGATTTAATGTATTACCCTAAACTATTAGTTGCAAACGGAAGATAAAAGCCAGCCCACCTTATCTGGCTAACATAAAGATCGGCGTTTGGGCTCTAGCGGAGTTTGCTGGCGCGTTGAGTGATGAAAATTTTGGTATTCATAACAGTTTTGTAACTGCTAATGCGCTTGTTATGCATTTCTAAATGTCTCTAATCATTGATTCAACATCGATGATATTCCATCTTGTGAAGATATTCCATAGAGTTCGGCAAAAGTGCTTGTAATCATCCGAATTGGCCTCGGCTGCCTTTATCGTATGTATTACTTGCCTAAGATCAATAAAAAACTGTTCGGCATTTTCATCGCTAATTTCGATAGACGAGCGAGCAAACTCGATTTCTCTATCAAGGAAATCAAACTCTCTCACGATTTCATCAAAAATATAATCTTGGTTATCAATGCTGGTTGTAACCAAATCCCAGCGAGACTGACCGTTTGCTGTACGAATGGAAAAGTATCGACGAAATTCTTGATGGTCTAGCAAATTCTCACGATATTGATAATCCGAGTTCGATGCGATTAGGAAAAGATCAATGCATTGCTTTTTGAAAGCTCGATACTGCCTACTTAGCGTTCTTCTTATCCGATTCCTTCGTTTGGTCTCAGGCGCAATGACAGTGACTGCGTAGAAAATCGAACTTGTGAAAAGCGCAAGGCACGTCGCATACAAAACAGATGAGAGCGACTCATCCCCCTTGAATGTCACCACGCCGCCAATTGACGCCAAGGCTATAACTATTGTTGTAAGGGTAGTGCCACTCCAGTGCATAACTAAGTAATTATATTGTTTCTGTATATCCTCTCAGAAAAACACTAAACCAACACCTGCTCAGCAAATGGCTGAGTCAAAAACGCCGTAGGGCTGGCGGTCAAGCCATACGCGCCAGACTGATAAACCACCACTAAATCACCAATTTCAGCGGTTGGTAATTCCATTTTGTCGGCCAAAATATCTAAAGGCGTGCATAAAGGGCCGACGACATTGACGACTTCCTTGCTGGCACCATTCATTTTATTGCCGATGGCGACCGGGTAATTTTTGCGGATGACTTGGCCAAAATTGCCGGATGCGGCTAGGTGGTGATGTAAGCCACCGTTGACGATTAAATAGGTTTGGCCACGGGAAACTTTTTTATCAACGATTTCTGATACATAAATACCGGCTTCACCGACTAAATACCGGCCTAATTCAATAATGACTTCGGCTTGCGGGTTGCTGTCTCTGAAAGGTTGCATTGATTCATTCAATACGTCGCCGACTTGTTTGAGGTCAAGCGGGGTGTCGCCGGGGAAGTAAGGAATGCCGTAACCGCCGCCAATGTTGAGTTTTTGGATGGGGGTTGGGCAATACTGGCTAAGGCTCATCGCCAGGCCAATACTTTTTTGTTGGGCGTCAATAATGGATTCGGCTTTCAGGTTTTGCGAGCCGCTGTAAATATGAAAGCCTTTAAAATCCAGATTCAGCACTTTAATGCGTTGTAAAACTTCCGGCAGCAATTCTTCATCAATACCAAATTGCTTGGAGCCGCCGCCCATTTTCATGCCCGAGGCTTTTAATTCAAATGCGGGATTTATACGCACGGCCACATGCGCTTGCAGACCGGTTTGTTCGGACAGCCTGGCAATGGTTTCCAACTCATGAAAAGATTCAATATTAATGGTAATAGCCGCTGCAATCGCTTGCATTAGTTCGGCAGGTCGTTTGCCTGGGCCAGCCATGCTGATTTGCTTGGGCGACATGGGGGTATCTAAAGCCACTTTCATTTCGCCGGCGGAAGCTAAATCAAAACCATCGACAATGCTGGCCATATGCTGAACCACCGCTGGCATGGGGTTGGCTTTCATGGCGTAGTGAATTTTTAAATCGGCCGGCATGTGCTGGCGCAATTCGTTAACGCGCTGAGTTAATAAGGACCGGTCATACGCATAAAACGGCGTAGAGCCGACCCGTTGGGCGAGCTGCTTTAAGGGCATGCCGCCAATCATAAGATCGTCGCCGACCGTTTTAAATTGCGCCATCGGCGGGTGTTGCGGGGCTAATTTAGTCATGAGTAGTAAAGATGTCGGCAAATTGTTGAACGAGCGTTTTGCGGTCAATTTTACCGTTCGGGTTTTTCGGTAAAATCGGCAGTACTTCGATTTTGGCGGGCACCATAAAATTAGCCAGCTGCGCTTTGCATAAGTTGCTCAATGCTTGCACTGAGAAGCTTTCTGGGTCTTCCACACTGACTACTACCACGACTGCCTGCCCCAGTGTGTCGTGCTCTATGCCAAGTGCCGCCGCTTCTTTAACCAAGCCAGAGCTGTAAATAACTTCTTCGATTTCCGTGGGGCTAACCCGATAACCGGAAGTTTTGATCATGTCGTCTTTACGGCCGACAAAATACAAATAACCTTCCTCATCCATGGTCACGGTATCGCCAGACCATACCGCGATTTCGGTCAGCGGTAATTCATTCAATTGTGTCGGTGCGGGTTTGTAACGTTCGGCGGTTTTGTCGGGATCATTCCAGTAACCCATCGCCACTAACGAACCACGATGCACGAGTTCGCCCGGTTCATGCGGTGCGGACAAACTACCGTCTTCCCGAACGACTAAAATTTCGGCATTCGGTATAGCCTTACCCATGGAGTCAGGACGGATGTCGATTTGTTCCGGCGGCAAATAAGTGGATCGGAACGCTTCGGTTAAGCCGTACATTAAGTAAAACTGGCCGTTCGGTACGCGTTCTCGAATGGCATTTAATACCGCTTTCGGCATTTTTCCGCCGGAATTGGTCATATAACGCAAGTGTTCGTTAATACTGGTTGGCCATTCCAGGTTCGCCAGTTGCGCCCAAAGTGGCGGGACTGCGGCAAGCCCGGTAATTTTCTCTGCCGCCAAGGCCATAACCACATCGCGTGGCAGTAGATAGTCTAACAACACGCAACAGCATCCTTTCAGCAAACAGGTTGTTAATTGGTTTAATCCGTAATCAAAGCTAAATGGTAATACAGCCAGCAAGCGGTCGGAGTCGGTGATTTTTAAATATTCGGATACGCTTTTGGCGCCAGCAACGATATTGCGATGCGATAACACCACACCTTTGGGCTTGCCGGTACTGCCGGACGTATACAAAATGGCCGCCATGTGCGTATCGATCATAGTTGGGAAGATCTCGTCGGCTTTGCTTCTGGCCAAGAAATCTTTCCAGCCGAGCACGTTAATATCCAGTTTGGTGTCTAGCTCCGGAACATCATCCTCAACTAACACCACGGTATGCAAATCCGGGCAATCCACTAACGAGGCGGCTAAACCTTGCAAACGGCTTTTTGAGGTAATCAAAATCTGCACGTTGCAATCATTCAAGATGTAAGCCACTTGTTGCGCTTTTAATACCGGATTAACTGGCACAAATGCGCCACCGGCCTTGTTAATGGCAAAAAAACTGGTAACCGTTTCAATCTGTTTAGGTAAATACACTGCGGCGCGTTGTTGCGGCTTTAGGTGCATGCCTATAAAGGCTTGGGCTTGTTGGTTGACCAGTTGATCGAGTTCTTGAAAGCTCCAGGCACTTTTTTTATGCACAATGGCAGTGGCTTGAGGCGATTGTTTAACTGATTCAGCAAAAATCTGATGTAATAAAGTTGGCATCGTTTGGTTGTGTCTAGGTTGGCAGTAACTAAATAGAGAGGGTCAAATCAATTATAGACTTGAGTTATTTAAAGTCAAAAGGCTGGGGTATGTGCTGGTTTTATAGTGTAAGTATCTGATGATACTTACACTATCGTCGTGATCAGTAGATAATTTTTTCGTCTTTTAAAATGCTGTAAATTTCATCTACGCTCAGGTTTTCAGTTTTAAAGCTCAAGTCCAATAAAGTCTCACTGCCGTTGACACATAAACAGAGTAAGCCAGTGTTTTTTACTGCATAAATGAGTGCAGTATTTTGCGTAGTCAGTACGGTTGGTACGTGGCCGTTATCAAATAGTTTACGTTCCAATTGATAAGCTACTTGTTCGCTATCTTTACCAATTAAAGCGATGGCGCTGGCTTTTTGGTTATATCGGGCGGCACGTTCTTCTGCACTGACTGGGGCTTTAGCTTCGACCTCGGTGCTGCCGGAAATCATGCCGGCACCGACCGTGTTGTTAGTTAAGCGATCAATGATGATAAAAGAGCCAGTACCTTTATTAACATTGTAAGGATCGAAAACTACCGGCGCGTTTACGGAAACAGTGCAAGAGCCGATTTCATTTAGTTTCAATTCTTGAGCATCGTGGTGCTCCAGAGTGTTGACGTCAATGCGATGATGGATCATTGCCACCGAGCCTGACACGCTTCGGGTCGCTAATTTAATCACATATTGCTGGCCGGGAATCATGGCTTTATCCACCATCCACACAATAGTGGCTTTAAACGTATCAGCCACAGTAACGGCTATGCTTTCATTACTGACTAACATATCACCACGGCTGACATCGATTTCATCTTCCAGCGTTAAAGTGACTGCCATTGGCGGGAATGCGGCTTCCAACTCACCGTCATAAGTGACTATCGACTTGATATGACTGCTTCTGCCTGAAGGTAACGCCGTGACTTTATCACCTTTATTAAAAACGCCAGATGCAATCGTGCCGCAAAAACCGCGAAAATCCAGGTTTGGCCGGTTAACGTATTGAACCGGAAAGCGAGCATCAACAAAGTTGTGGTCATTGGCGATTTCAACTGTATTTAACGCTTCCATCAACGGTGCACCGGTAAACCAAGGCATGTTGGCACTGGGATTGACCACATTATCGCCATCTAAAGCCGACATCGGTAAAAAAGTAATGTCATGCAATTTCAGCGTAGCGGTAAAGTCCAAATAATCCTGTTTGATTTTATTAAAAGTGGCTTCGCTGTACTCTACCAAATCCATTTTATTGATCGCCACAAAGATATGCTGAATACCTAACAAAGAGGCGATAAAGCTATGACGTTTGGTTTGGGTTTGAACACCATAACGGGCGTCAATCAGGATAATGGCGAGATCGCAGGTAGATGCGCCGGTCGCCATATTGCGGGTGTACTGTTCGTGACCGGGCGTGTCGGCGATAATAAATTTGCGCGTGGAGGTGGAAAAATACCGATACGCCACATCAATAGTAATGCCTTGCTCACGTTCGGCTTGTAAACCATCAACCAATAACGCTAAGTCAATTTTACCCGCGCCAGTGGTGCCGGACTTGACGCTATCGGCTTGCACCGCCGCCAGCTGGTCTTCATAAATCATTTTAGAATCGTGCAGTAAGCGGCCGATAAGCGTGCTTTTGCCGTCATCGACATTACCGCAGGTTAAAAATCGCAGTAATTCTTTGCGTTCGTGTTGCGCCAGATAAGCGTCAATGTCGGTGCTAATTAGTTCGGATTGGTGGGACATGGAGTTTCCAAGGTAATGTAAATCTTTAAGTAAGATGAGCGATAGTTGATTAAGCGTGAGACTCGGTGTCCTTCTGGACGACATCTTTAATATAGTCGTTTAACGACTTGCCAATTTCACCGGCGCGCTTGCTGGCTTTTTCATGAAGATCCTGTCCGATTCGGACATTAAATGAGCCTTTGAACGGCTTTTTAGGTTGTTTGTTCAGCTGTTTGCATTGCTCCAGATAATCGTCTACCGCGGCTTTAAAGTTGAGCTCCAGCTCTTCTACGGTATTGCCTTCGTAGAGGATCAGGTCGGTAATATAAAGTAATTTGCCATACAGGCATTTGTCTTTAATGCTAGTTTCAACAGAACCTTGATAGTTTTTATAGCTAAAACAATTCATCTTCTAACCTCGTTAAAATCTCTCTTCGCACATAGTGTTTGATCGAGTTATCGGGATGGGGTTTATGTACGCTAATGGTTAAATCGGCTTTATAAAATTTAACCCGAGAGCCATCACCCTCTTGTTTTTTAAAGTCCAGCAAAAGCATCAGTCGTTCCAACTCTTGCCAAGTAAAATCGGAATCAGATTTGAATTTGTCAATCAGTTTTTGTTTTTTACTCATCCTGAATCATTGTATGGCAACTAAAATATAGTTGCAAAACTTTGGGTTTTCTCCTAGAAATACCCCTCACGTTTTTTCTGTTCCATTGACCCTGCCTGATCATGGTCAATCAATCGGCCCTGGCGTTCAGAAGTCGTGGTTAACAGCATTTCCTGAATAATTTCCGGTAATGTGGTTGCGGTTGATTCCACCGCACCGGTCAATGGATAACAGCCCAAAGTACGGAAGCGCACCATTTTCATTTCTACTTTTTCATTTTCGCCGATGGGCATACGTTCGTCATCGACCATCAACAACATGCCGTCACGCTCTACTACGGGTCGTTCTTTGGCAAAGTACAGAGGCACGATAGGGATATTTTCCAGATGAATGTATTGCCAAATATCCAGTTCCGTCCAGTTGGATAACGGAAATACCCGGATGCTTTCGCCTTTATCGATTTTACCGTTATAGATATTCCATAATTCAGGGCGTTGGTTTTTGGGATCCCAGCGGTGATTTTTATCGCGGAAAGAATACACCCGTTCTTTAGCGCGGGATTTTTCTTCATCACGTCGGGCGCCACCAAATGCAGCATCGAATTGATATTTATCCAGGCCTTGTTTTAAGGCGTCGGTTTTCATCACATCGGTGTGTTTTTTGCTGCCGTGCGTGAACGGACCAATGCCTTGGTCAACGCCGTCTTGGTTGATATGTACCAATAAATCCAAACCAAGTTTGGCAATTAATTCATCACGAAAGGCAATCATTTCCTTGAATTTCCAGGTGGTGTCGACATGCATTAACGGAAATGGAGGTTTGCCGGGATAAAAGGCTTTCATGGTCAAATGCAACATCACGGCCGAATCTTTGCCAATAGAATAAAGCATGACTGGACGTTCAAATTCAGCGGCAACTTCACGGATAATGTGGATGCTTTCAGCTTCCAGCTGCTTAAGGTGGGTTAGTTTATAGTCTGTCATTTGAATCCGTTGAGTTTGAGTGTCTTTGCAAAATAAGTTGATTATTCTAAGTTGAACCGCTTTTTATTGCTAGGTTTGCATTTTGGCCTGTGTGGTAACCTTGGTTTCAATTTATCAAGCTAACCACTTCGTTTTGACTGAGCGTTTGTGAAATTGTTGTACATCGGGTTATGTTATCCTAGTGTTTTTTGTTAATAGTCAGATTGAACTTATGAGTGATTTACCTGTTTGTCCCAAGTGCGGTTCAGAATACACTTACCCAGATGCGAATATGTTGATTTGTTCGGAGTGCGCCCATGAGTGGTCGCCAGAAGCGGCCTCCGAATCGGGCGATGATGTACGAGTGATTAAAGATGCCAACGGTAACTTATTGCAAGATGGCGATACTATTACGGTCATTAAAGATCTTAAGGTCAAAGGATCCTCTCTGGTGGTTAAAGTGGGTACAAGAGTCAAAAATATCCGCCTTGTTGATGGTGATCATGATATCGATTGCAAAATTGATGGCATTGGCGCTATGAAGCTGAAATCAGAGTTTGTTAAAAAAGTGTAATTGTTCAGCCACAGATTAAACTGGATTAAGCGGACTGGTTTTTAATTTTTTAGCGTGTAAGCATAAGCGACCTTTACACGCCCGTCTCAAAATGGCCGCTTTTAAATTACTGATTCATGCGCATTTGTCTTAATCTGTGGCTCAGCCTTAAAGCCCGCTTTGAGTAAAATCCAAATTCGTCATACTCATAAGTAGCAACCTAACCTATCCAGTGACTGAACTAGAATCTTTTTTTAGCGTAGACGGCGATTTATCCAAGATCGTAACGGGTTACCAGCCCAGAGCCGCGCAACTGGAAATGGCCGAAGCAATTGCAGATGCAATTGATGCAAAAAAAAATCTCATTGCCGAAGCCGGTACCGGTACCGGTAAGACCTTTGCTTATTTAGTCCCGGCTATTTTTTCAGGCAAAAAAGTCATTATCTCTACCGGCACTAAAAACCTGCAAGATCAATTATTTAATAAAGATTTACCAGTTATTCGTAAAGCCATCAAACAGCCTTTTCAAGCGGCGCTATTAAAAGGCCGGAGTAATTATCTGTGTATCTATCGACTGAAAAATGCGATCAGTTCTAACCTGGGCTTTAGCAAAGAAGATGCGGTGGCTTTAGCCAAAATAAATTCCTGGGCTAACCGTACTAAATCCGGTGATGTCTCAGAGATGTCTGAAGTTGCTGAGGCTGACCCAGTTTGGTATCAGGCTACGTCGTCCATTGATAACTGTTTAGGACAGGATTGCCCGGATTATGCCGATTGCTTTTTAGCAAAAGCGCGCAAAAACGCCCAAGAAGCGGACTTACTCGTCGTTAATCATCACTTGTTATGCGCCGATTGGTCGATACGTGACAGTGGTTTTGGCGAGTTATTGCCGGATGCTGAAGTCGTCATCATTGATGAAGCTCATCAATTGGCCGATACCGCCTCAAACTTCTTGGGTATCACCATTAGTGCAAAGCAATTGAATGATCTGGCTAAAGATACCTTGATGGAATACTTTAAAGATGCCACCGATATTCCCGCATTGAGAACGGCATGTGAAGATTTGGAATATGAAGTCAAAGATTTGCGTTTGGCTTTTGGCATAGAGCTTAAACGTGGAGAGTGGCGGGATATTGACAATAATCCAAAGCTTACGGCGGCTTTGACTGTGCTAAAGGATCAGTTAAAACGCTTATGCGAGCAATTGTTGTTGGCTTCCGTAAAATCTAAAGGATTGGATGCTTGTTTTAAACGCGCGGAAGAACTCGCAGAGCAATTCAAGATTATTACCGAAGACGAGGGTGGCAAGTGGATCCGTTGGTACGAAACCTATAAAAACACCTTCACTCTGAGTCGCACGCCGCTTGATATAGCTGCAGAATTCCGATTTTTTATGCAGCAGCACAAAGCCGCCTGGATTTTTACTTCGGCAACGCTGAGTGTCGCCAATAATTTTAACCATTTTGCCAACGGTTTAGGCCTGGGCAATGCGGCTAGTCAAAGCTGGGGTAGTCCATTTGACTATGCCAACCAGTCACTGTTTTATCATCCCAAAGGCTTACCTCAGCCAAACGACCCGAATTTTACTGCGTTGATTGTTGATTTTGCGGTGCCTGTACTAGAGGCTAGTCAAGGCCGGGCGTTTTTTTTGTTTACCAGTCATCGCGTGTTAAAAGAAGCGGCAGAATTGCTGGAAAATAAAATTCCATATCCGCTACTCATTCAAGGTAGTCGACCCAAAGCTATGTTACTTGAGCAGTTTAAGGCCGCCGGTAATGCCGTATTATTGGGTACTTCCAGTTTTTGGGAGGGTGTGGATGTGAGAGGCGAGGCGCTATCTTGTGTCATTATCGACAAATTGCCGTTTTCATCGCCAGGTGATCCAGTGTTAAAGGCGCGTTTGGACGCTATGACTAAACAAGGTCGTAATCCGTTTTTTGAACATCAATTGCCAGCCGCAGTAATTGCCTTACGACAAGGTGTGGGTCGTTTGATCCGAGATGTTACCGACCGTGGCGTATTAATGGTTTGTGATCCGCGTCTGCTAAAAAAATCTTACGGGCAGATGTTTTTGGACAGTGTGCCGGCTATGAAACGTAGTCGAGATATGACTGATGTACTAGCATTTTTTCAACATGAGCAAGATAAATGAAATTATTGGCAGTAGAAACTTCAACTGACGCTTGTTCGGCGGCTTTGATTATCAATGGTGAAATCCGAGAGCGCTTTCAATTGGCACCTAAAGAACACACGAAACTCATTTTGCCGATGATTGATTCATTAATGTCTGAAGCTGGATTAAGGCCGCAAAATCTTGATGCATTGGCATTTAGTCGCGGTCCTGGCTCCTTTACAGGCGTGCGCATTGCTACTTCCGTTATTCATGGCATAGCCTTGGGTGCCGATTTGCCGGTGGTGGGCGTGTCAACATTGGCCGCTATTGCGCAGCAGTTTTTTATCAATCAGTCTGAAGATGTTGCATTTGTAGCCATGGATGCACGAATGTCGGAAATTTTTTGGGCTGTTTATCAGCGCAATAACGAAAACTATGCACAGTTGCTGGGTAAGGAAGCGGTAACACCGGCACAGTTGGTCGAATTTCCAGACTTAAAAGGAGTTGGGATTGGTTCCGGTTGGGGAGTTTATACTCAGGATTTAACTACCTGCTTGGCAGATCACGTACTACGCTACGAGCCAGAACATTTACCCAGAGCCAGTGCAATTGCCCAATTGGGCGTACATGGATTTGAGTTGGGTTTAGCTGTTGCGGTTGAACAGGCATTGCCAGTTTACTTGCGAGATAAGGTCGCTAAAAAAGAATCTGAAAGAACATCATCGTTATGATTTACCCAGGCTAGCCATAAAATGCGCGAAAGACACGAGGGTAAATCAGAGAGTTGACCTTGAATAGTCGCCATTAAGCGCTGATTTCTTGGCGTGTTATAAGGTTTTTCGATTCTTTCGCGCTCTTGGTGACTGAATCCAGATTTTTTTAGGGCTAAAATTGTAAAGGGAGTAAGTTAGCTTTATGCAAGTTGCTTGGTATTCTGGTTAATCAAAACCGAACTCAGATTCATCAAAGTCATCAAATTGCTCTTTTAAGCGCTTTTTTTCCCAGTAAATTTCAATTTTCCTGCGCGAATCTCTTTTTATGGTTTCCTTTTCAGCGGCGTCAGCCAGAGACGTCAGTTCACTGTCTTCAAAGATGTCTTCATCATCAAGTTCAGTTTCAGCATCGGCCTTTGGCGGTGGCGGGGTCGCGCTAGGTTTGGAAGGTGGTTTGGCCATTTTTTAAACTCCAAATAAACAATCAAATTCTGTTGTGTACGTTACGGGCAGACCTATTAATGCAGTTGATAGGGTGCTTCTTTCTGTGCATTTAGTGTAGTCAAAATTTACTGATTTAACTAGCCTAGATGCTTAACCTTTACCGCGAGTTCTGGTGCGCGTTAGCGGTTTTTCTTTGTTTGCTTCCAAAGATTCAAAACGTTTTTCTAAAAACTGAATAATCATGTCGGCAATATCTTTGCTACTGGTTTCTTCGATGCCCTTTAATCCGGGAGACGAGTTGACTTCCATAATGACGGGGCCATGATTAGATCGTAGTATGTCTACCCCACAAACATTTAAACCCATGATTCTTGCTGCCCGTATCGCTGTAGAACGCTCTTCTGGCGTCAGACGTATCAGAGCAGCAGAGCCGCCACGGTGCAAATTGGAGCGAAACTCCCCCTCGGCTCCTTGGCGTTTCATGGCTGCAACCACTTTATCGCCAATGACGAAACAACGAATGTCGCTACCCCCCGCTTCCTGGATATATTCTTGCACCATAATGTTTGCTTTCAGCCCCATAAAAGCCTGAATAACGCTTTCCGCGGCGTTGTGATTTTCTGCTAAAACTACACCTATGCCCTGTGTGCCTTGTAGTAGTTTTATAACCAGTGGCGCACCGCCTACCTGAGCAATTAGGTCAGCAATATCATCGGGGTTGTTAGCAAAGCCAGTCACCGGTAAACCAATGCCTTTTCTGGCTAATAATTGCGTAGTCCTCAATTTGTCCCGGGACCTTGAAATGGCAACAGACTCATTTAATGGCAAAACGTTCATCATTTCAAACTGTCTTAGCACTGCAGTGCCATAGAAAGTCACTGATGCACCAATCCGTGGAATGACGGCATCAAATCCTGTTAAAGCTTCGCCACGATAATGGATAGATGGATTATGCGAGGTAATATTCATATAACATCGTAAAACGTCCAGTACCCGCACCTCGTGCCCCCTCGCTACAGCAGCTTCAACCAGTCGCGAAGTGGAGTAGAGTTTTGCGTTACGCGACAAAATAGCTATTTTCATAAAACGTAAAATGATTTCCCGGTTGAAACAGTTATAAAGTCCTATTTTGTCATGGAATGAAATAATTAGAAAATAACAACACTAAGTAAAATGAGGCTACAGAGGTAGTTGCTAGAAGGTTTGACAAAAATCAAAAAAATTGCTGGTTTCTTGCAAACTGCACCTATTACCTGGATTCTGGCCAGAGATCAATTCGTTATTCATATAAACACTTTAAAAATTTAAGAAGCAGTATGTGAATTGAGAGCATTAAAATATCAATATCCTCGGCGGATGTTTTCGTCAGTTAAAGCTACTAAAGCCCGCAATCATTGGGTATTGTATATAAAGCTGTGTCTGTGTTAATTTAAAGCGCAACATGCTTTATCGATGGATAGCTCTGGATTTACCAAGCTTTTTTTACCATCCGTGTAGGTTGTTTTCGTTATTAATCGCTGTGATAAATTGCCTGGTCCGTTTAAATTAATTTTTTGGCGTTATTAGCCGGGCTGAAGTCTTAATCAAATGAAGTCATTTTTACCCGAGGCAATTTAGGTTATTTGTCATCGGTTTTACATACGAACTATATCAATATCGTTCCAGGAGGGATGCGCATGAAAACTCGATTTAACACCGGCAGCCGTTACTCGGCATTATTGCTGGCAACTTTAACCGGCCTGATTAGCACGACACCCGTCGAAGTTGAGGCGGCCAAACTAAAACTAACCAAAACCCAATGGTTGGCGAAAAAACAATCATTGACCGTCACTGGTAAGCTTAGTCAGGCAGCGGCAGGCGCTGGAGTCGAGCTTTATGACGTGAATGGACGTTTGCTTGGTATCCCTGTCCTGAGTAACAAGGGTGCTTTCTCTTTAACACTAAAAGGTAATGAATTACCTTCGGTTCCTTGTGCTATCAGAGCGCAATCTGGGAGTACCGAACTTTTGAAGCCAGTAGTCGGTGCACCTAAGTCTTGTAATAAGGTGACGACTTGTAGTATCACAGAACCTGTGGAAGGCGCTGCCAATTTGACTGTCAATCAGCCAGTCAATTTTAAAGCCCAAGTAAAACCGAAAGGGAAAGGGGTTACAGTTGTTAGCCAAGAATGGGATTTCGCTGGTGGCGCTTTGCAAAAAGAACCATTCCGCAAGTCCGGACTCGAGACAACGGCCACTTTTGTGCGGGATAACAGTACTTACCGTGTCCGTTTTGTCGCCACTGACAGCAAAGGACAACGCTGCGAGGACAGCATAACTGTTGCGGTGGGTACGCCCCCTACCGGCTTGCCAAACAAAGTCAGTGAGCAAGCCACACCCAAATTCGGCGCAGAGCTAGATGGGGTTAAAGGCGACCTTGTTGTCCTGCCCGCACCACAATGGACTATGCAGCATTTGAGTGATGCCAGAATCAACCCGAATTTATGGGCTTCGTTTTCCACACTGGACAACACTCTGAATGCTTATGTGTATAGAAAAGACTTAAAGCCTATGTTAGTGGGACCTGATGCTGTCACAATTCAATATTCGGCGGCTTCGAATCCCAGCGACCCAGTCGGTCCCGGTTCTATTAACTCAACTAGCCAAAACTGGCCAGTAGGGACAGAAATGGCGAAATCGGTGGTTCGCAAGTCCGACATGTGGGAGAGCTATACCGGTCGGGAAGATGCCAAGAAAGCCGATGCGAGTACCTATCAAAGTATATCGTGGATGGGCATGGCGCCTTGGGCCTGGAGTTTCGCGGATTCTTATCTTAACAAACCGGAAGCTGACGTTGGCTACTTTCAGGATAACAACATCAACTTTAAGTACGATTACAGTCCGGACGAAGCTAGCAAGCCTAATCCCGACCCTACCAAAAGACTGCTTGACCCAGGCTCGCAAATGCCGGGTAAAGCAAATCCTTTCAGTGCCAACGATCCTAAGCCTCTAGTCGCCGCGCTCGGTGATAAGTTGGGCAGTAGTGCCCGGATGATTCCGGTCACCGATGTAGATGACAAGAATCGGGTCAATCCATTCCCACTCATGCGTGTTCAGGCAGTTGAAGGGGGGGCAGTGAAGGCATCTACCGACGGTGTTTTGGCATCTGGTAAAGATTTTAAATGTCGGGAGTGTCATGCTAAAGGCGGTATTGCAGCAAATCCGAATGCTCCGCACACCAAAGATGCATTTTACTCTACAGCTTATGCTAAATGGGCTTTGGCAAATGGAAGCTACAAATTGCCGGAAAAAGTGCTAGACAAACCCGAGTTTTTCGAAGCGGCCAGCAATAGTATAGAAGATCAGGAATATGCAGCCGCTCAGAATTACAGCAGCCTTCACCAATTCTATGATGCCATGACAGTTATGGACGATATGATTTACGGAAGGAATCGCGATGGAGAAGGTGGAAAGCCTAATGAACAGAAAATTGGCGCAGATAGCCCAATGAGCTGCGAAGGTTGTCACGGTTCTGCTTTGGCATTTTTAGTGCGGGATGAAGCCTGGTGGCAGTGGGATCAGTATGATTGGAATTCGCCTGCTTACGATCCGGATTACAGCCCAACCATGCATCGATTCCACGGTCAATTGCAATATAAAAGCGATAGTGATCACAGTGACATCAAGCGCGAAGCTTCCGGAATCTATTCCCGTTACACTGGCGGGGGCTTAAACAAGCAAAGTCTGTTCCCGATTTTTGATGCTAATGGCAAACAGCTTCCCATGGAGGAAAACTGTCTGAAATGTCATTCCGGACACCGCGAGCCGCTTTATCGTGATCGTATGTTTACTGCGGGCGTGACTTGTTACGACTGCCATGGCGACATGCTGGCTGTAGGTCAGACTAACAAAAAACCTGCTAATCGGGTTAGTGCTGACGGCAACGAGCACCGTGTGCCTTGGTTCGACGAACCTGATTGTGGATCCTGTCATACCGGTAACGGTAGTGTAGGTAGTGATAAGGCTAACGGCTATTTCAGTGCGGGTGTTAAGGCGCGAGCTTTTGATGATGCCGATAATTCCGGTATTACTCGAAAAGTTGACTTGACCAACACTGATGCAGCGCGATTCGCCGTTGTGCCTGTCTACGATCTTGGCGTTTCCGATCCAACGAAAGCTATTAATATTAGCTATACGGGATTCGATCCTGCTACAAACAAGCTGACTAGTGAAAAGAGAACGCTGAAAGTCCAAGCTCCGCTCTACCGCGAGGGTAAGGATGCGCATGGCAATGTACCTTGTGCTGCTTGTCACGGTGGTGCTCATGAAGTGTGGCCTAATCGCGATCCCAACGCCAATGACAATGTAACGGCATTGCAGTTACAAGGTCATACGGGCACTATTTTGGAATGTAGCGTGTGTCATGACAAGGACTCCTTCAAGAACGAGACCGATCTTGATGGCGGTACCTACAGTGGTGACACAACCGCCGGTATATTGGGCGGTCCTCATAATACCCATCCAATTAACGATCCTTACTGGTGGAATAAGGCGGGTGATGGTACCAATGGCGGTTGGCATAACAACTACGCGATGAAACCAGGCAAAAATGGGGAAGACCAATGTGCGGCTTGCCATGGCGCCGACCACAAAGGAACCCGGTTGTCTAAGACTCCAGTTGAACGAGTGTTTATCAATGCTAAAGCTAAGGGTATCAAGCGTAAAGTGGTTGTTGCCGCCGGCACACCAATCGGCTGCGGTATTTGTCACGATGTGAACAAGAGCTTTACTAAGAGTGCGGCTCAGCAAGCCGCTGTCGGTACCCCCCCGCAATCTATGGTTCCGGCAACAAGCCAACCTGTTTCTTCCTCTGATGGAAATGGAGGTGGCATGGGCTCTGGGCGATAAGCACTTTCTTTAATCCTATATAAGGGGCGCAATTGCGCCCCTTTTTTGTTACCCTGGAAGGATAAGTTTCGTGTTGTCGTAATAATCACCCTTGTTCAATAGTGTTTTAATTTTTTATAGAGAAAAATAATGGGGAAATATCCTGAAAAAACTTGTTCGATAGATAGATTGGTAACACACACCAAACTGGTTGAGGCGGCCATAGCCGGAAAGAAAACCGAGCAACGTAGAGACGGTTTATATGCGTTGCCCGGTGAAATTTTTGAGCTACAAGGTATTGCTTTTGTAATCACCGATGTACAACGGCAGCGCTTAGGCGATATGACTGATGATCATGCGAAAGCCGAGGGTTACCCGAGTCTTGATATGTATCGAAACATTATTTTAAGCATGCATGCTGGAATGAACTGGAATCCTGATGCTTTAGTTTGGGTGCATAGTTTTGCTATCAAGCAGGCATAACAGAAAGTCCCGATAATAGTCGAAAACGAAAATTTCCCGACAATACAGGGAAATTAACCCGATAACTTTGTGGAAAAGCTATGAATAATGTTCATTTTAATTATGGGCATTAATCATGAAGTTTTTACCTTTAGCGATACTCGGTTTTTTATTATTTCCTTTAAATGCTTCTGCGCATGGGCCAACGCCGCAAAAAGCCAAAGAGATTATTACTATCAATGCGCCAGTTGCCAAAGTATGGGAGCAAGTTAAGCAATTTGATGCCATTTCTACTTGGCATGCCGATGTTAAAACGAGTACAGGTGATGGCAAACTTGAATCCGGCGGCATCCGTACCCTAACGATGCAAAATGGTGAACAGTTAGTGGAAGAGCTGGATTACTATAACGAAAAAGAGCATGAATACAGCTATCGCCTTAAAACAGAAAATGTTAAAGCCTTGCCGGTTAGTTCCTATTCTATCGAGCTTCAGGTAAAGGCGGCTGCAGATGGTAATAGTAGTGAAGTGTTACTGAAAAGCCGTTTTTACCGGGGCGACACGGGCAATACGCCTCCAGAAAATTTAAGTGATGCGGCGGCTGTCGAAGCGATGACAAAATTTTTTAAAAATGGTTTGGCTAGCCTGAAACAAGCTGTAGAAAAATAAGTTTCTTAGTAAGAAGTGTTTCGGATTAGCGAGAAGTTGAAAGCTAATCCGATTTACAAAAGATTTATTTGTGTGTGGGAAATTTATTTAATACTAAGGCCAGCTCTTGACTGAAATCATCAAGTAGACCGCTTAATGCATCGATAGCAGCAGGGTAAGAAGAATTAAGTAATTTTTTTTCGAGTTGGCTATGGCCGTTGCTTAGAACAGAGTGAGTATTGTTGTCCACTATCGCCCAGTTAGCCTCAAAGTGGGCCGTTTTTCTCAAGTTGGTATCAAACCTAATAATATCGATTACAGTTCGGTATTGGGTATCGCCATAAGCATGCCAGGGGTAAACTCTAACAATATCCGAGGGCAGTATGCGGGAGAGGTTTTGGCTTATCGTTTCAGTTATAGAATCTTTTAACGGCGCAGCCCACTGATGTAGTTCCGTGATTTGTACGCTGTTATTTTCGCCTCGGGTCACAATTTGTTTACGTTCAAGCACGGAGGGTATCGAAATAGGTCCTAAGCCGATGATTCGCTTCGATGCGTTTTTAGCAATCTTTGATGCGGCCTGGCTTTGGGCTGCTAACAGATAGAATTGCGGTGTCGGTGTTGCCGCGCAGGCAGTTAACAGAGATAACGAGATTGCAGATCCGCATCTGATAAGCTTATCTATCATGATTATTCCTCTTTTTTACCACGTATTAACGAATCTGGATGTTGTTCCAGATAATCGGTCAATTGTTTAACTGAACCTGCGGCTTGGTTAAGTTCCAGTAGCAGCTTATCTAGCTCATAGTGCGTGGTAGAACCCGGTTCAATACTCTTTAAAACGGTGTGGGCCGAAGTCATGGCTTTGCCGGCTGAGTCGAGAGTACTGTTTGCTGTGGCTAGCGTGCTTTTAGCAGTGACCAACATGTCTTTGGCGCTAGCCGATGTGAGTTGCAGTGACTTTAGGGTTTGGTTAATTTCTGTGGTTAAGGTATCTAATGGTAGCTTGGCAATTTTATCCAAAATGATATTAGCAGACTGCGTAAATTGATCCATAGAGCTATCCGTAGTCGGGAATTCTGGGTAAATGCTGGTATTTTGGTGCGCGACAATCGCACTTTTGGGGTGGAAATCCAAATCGACAAGCAGTTGTCCCGTGAGCAAACTACCCGTTTGTAATTGCGCTCGTAGGCCTTTTTTAATGAGTTGTGCCATCACGTCTTTGTCACTGACATTGTCAGAACTGTCAATTTCTTTAATACGTTCTGGCTCAATTTCTACAGTCACTGGGATATAGATGTCAGCCGATTTTTTGATTAGTTCGAGACTAATGTTGGTGACTTTGCCAATGGGAATTCCGCGCAACTGTACTGGGGCGCCCTCTGCCAAGCCTCGAACCGAGCCCTCAAAATACATGACGTATTTCAAGGTGTTGTTGTAAACCACTTGCGCTGATAGGTCATAAGTGTCGTAGAGTGGGAATACCGTTTTTTCTGGTTGGATGTCTTCAATACTATCTTCGGGCAAAGTACGAAAAGCAATACCTCCGCTTAATAACGAAACTAACGGTCCTGTTCGCACTTTAAAACCATCGGCCCCGGCAGATAAATCCACGCCGCTGTCTATCCAAAAGCGGGTGTTTTTTCTGACGAATTGATCATAGGGCGCACGAATAAAAACGGTCAAACGGATGTTTTCGGCATTGGCGGAAAGTTCATGGTTCAGCACTGAACCTGCGACGATGCCATGAAAATTAATAGGCGTACCGTTGTGCATCGAACCCAGGTTGCTTGTCTCTAAAATAAACTGTTTACCTTGGGCATTAATTTCCAGTTGGGGAGCGTTAATTGAGCCTGTAAAATGATTTTGCTCCTCTCCGTCTCCCGGTTTTATCTCTATGTAAGAGCCAGATAACAGTGTATTTAGCCCGGAGATGCCACCTAAGCCAACCTGGGGTCGCACCACCCAGAAGCTGGTGTTTTTGTTTAAATAGTGGGCTGCCGAACTATTCATTTGCGCGGTCACGATGATAGTTTTTAAATTATCATTGATACTAATAGCGGTGACTTTACCGATTTCTACGTCTAGAAATTTAATTTTGGTTTTATCAACTTCCAGTCCTTCGGCGGTAGGAAATTCGATGGTAATCACCGGTCCTTTTTCGAGCATGGCTTTTGAGATTAACCAACCGCTGACCAGCAGAGCAATCAGCGGTAAAAGCCAGACCAGGGGTAGTGTGGATTTTTTATTTACATCAGCATCACTGGTATCGTAAGGGTCTATAAAATCATTCATGAGGCTTATGATTGTCCCAAATTAAGCGTGGATCAAAATTTTTAGCGGCGAACATAGTTAAAACGACGACAGCGGCAAAAGCGGTGGCAGCGGGTCCAGCGATAATTTGAGCTACGCCGCCCATGTCAACGAGGGAAACTAGAATGGAAATCATAAAAATATCCAACATAGACCAGCGTCCTACAAAAGCAATCATGCGATACAGCGTAGTAAGTAAACGGGCATTCATTGGCCATTGAAAATGAACTGTCAACAATAACAGGCTGAGACCTAATAATTTAAAAAGAGGCACCAGGATGCTAGCGATTAGAACCAGTATAGCAATTGGCAGCATATCGCTTTTAATAAGGGAAATAATTCCACCGATAATGGTATGTGGCTCTCCAACGCCTAGACTGGTTACAGTCATAATCGGAAATATATTAGCCGGGATATAAAGTGCATACCCACTTATTAACAATGCGGCGGTTCGTTGTTTGCTTTGTGGTAAGCGCGGGTGTAACAGACTGTCGCATAGTGGACAACGCTTGTTGGGATGGTGACTTGAGCTTAATCGACCGCAGTCGTGGCAGCGGATAAGGCCTTGTGCAAGTGCGGAATATTTAGCGTGCATCGGTTTTTGTTAATTGCTCTATACGTCGCCAAAATAAATAGTTATCTAAACTATTCGTCAACATGCCGTTAACAATCAACAAGCCAACAAATGCATACAGGCCAAAACCGAATTTAAGTTGGGCCATGGAAGCTAGCTTGACGCATGCGACAATAATACCCAAGGTATACACTTCAAGCATAGCCCATTCATCGATATGTTGTAGCCAGCGCATCCAGTTAGCGAGATACGGACTTCTCTTTTTATAATACAAATGTCCACTAACTAAAAGGGAGAGTAAGATGTTGGTTAGCGGAAATATTATGCTGGCTAGTAATACCAAGATTGCAACTGCCCACATACCTTCAGAAAATAAGGTGCTGACGCCAGACCAAATTGTGCCGGTGGTGGTGTTGCCCAATATTTTTATGCCGACGATGGGAAGTAGGTTAGCAGGAAAAATAAGTATCAAGCCTGCAAGAGATAGCGCAAAAGTTCGTTCAATGCTTTGGTGGCGAGGACGCTGAAGCAAAAACCGGCAGCGGGGGCATTGCGTTCTCTCACCAAATCGAGGTTTGGCGGAGTTAAGTAGCAAATCGCATTCGGGGCAGGCATCCAGCTCTAATCTATTCATGAGTCTAGCGCAGAAAGCAAGGCGAATCCATTCGCCGGTAATGATATTGAATTTTACAAATCGCCTACCATTGTGACTCCCCCGTTTCAGGGTCGTACATTTCATGTACGATTTTATGGCGGTTAGCGATTAATTCTTCGATCGATGGGGAGTTAGACATGGCTCTGGAAATAGCCAGCTTCATCGCCTCATAATTGGTGCGGTATAAATCCTTACGATCCAAGTCAGGATTGGTGGCGCATTCTGGCGCAATCCAAATCATAGCAATAATGCATAAATCATTAGCGGATTCGGCGGGAATAACACCGGCAATAACACTGTCCAATACCGCGTCGGCAATCGCGGATTGCACTGGGCCACCAAACAATTCGACATAAGCAGAGGACTTGATGGTCACTTTAGGCACCATAATGGTTGCCGGACGCACTTGCTGATTGCAGGCGCGAATAGCAAACATGCGGGTATGACCTTCAGTTTGCCCCATTAAATTTGCAAATGCATTGCCGGCCGGGCCTTTTACGCTACCAATAAGAATTTCTGGCATGGCGTCCGTACCTTGGCCTTCGCTGGAAAACACGGTTGCTTCACCGGTTCTAAACCAAATTGTGTCTGACATTATTAAAATCCAAAATAGGTAACAGGAAGGCTAATTCTATTACGCAGAAAGCGGCATAGGCAATAGGGAAAGGATTTAACAAGTTTTATACCGATCTTATCTATAGGTTGTAATTAATTTTTTTGCTATGGGATTTGTTATAAACCGTACCAAGCAGCTTGGTTTCTTTTAGAAGTGTTGCCGCATGTTTTAAATCTTCGGTTTGGGTTTTGCCTTCTTCAACTACCAATAAAACACTATCTACGTAAGGTGAAAAACTCAACGTGTCCACTTGGGTTAACAGCGGCGGCATATCGAAAATGATGATCCGGGATGGGTAACGGGTTTTAACCTCGTTAACAAAGTTTATCATTCTGGGCGATCGCAACATTTCGGTAGAATTTATCACGGGCTTGCCCGCTGGCAAAATAACCAAACGCGGAAGGCCTGGATTAATTAACATCTCATTTAATGGTTTGTTGTTGAGTAAATAGTCACCCAATCCTTCTGTTGCTTTTATGCCCAAGAGCTTATGAATACATGGATTTTGAAAGTTGGCATCGACCAATAACACGGTTCTATCAAGCTCCATTGCCATGCTAATGGCCAGATTCACCGCAGTTAAGCTGTTACCGCTGTCGGCGTTTGGGCTGGTGACTGCAAGCGTATTCCAACCTTTTTCATCCATAATTTGCAAGGTACGCGTCCGTAGCATTTTGTAAGACTCCAACCAAACATTATGGGTTAACGCGGAAACAATCCTGTTTTTGCGTAGCAAAGCATTGTCTGGCCTATCTACTCGGGTATCTGTATAACTAAAGCTTTCAGCTTCCACGGTTTTTGAAATTGGTTTCATCTGTGATTGTTGATGTTCCATAAATAGCCTATCAAAAATGATTTAGTTGGCGCCAATAAGGCGAAGCAATTTGAACCAAAATATGTCGAGTGGCATGACGAAAAAATTGAAGCAAACGACAGATAAAATAAATATAACCAGTGAACTTAGCAGAAACAGTTTTTGGCTATTGCGCCGCTGTTGTGCTTCTTCCTCACTTTCCAGGTAAGGAATTGTGGCCAGGGGGGCTTGGCCTAGTAGTGTCATGACTGTTTTTTCGCTATAAATTGCAGTATCCATCATTTCAGCCAACGCAATACTACCAACGCCGGCAGCCGCCGCAAAAACAATACCCAAAAACAGAATTGCCAGTCTATTTGGACTCACTGGTTTCTCTGGCTCCAATGCGGGGTCGATTAAAGAGAAGCGCTCACCTTTGCGCTCTACTTCCAATTGTTGGGAGATTTGCGCCTCCATTTCCCTGGCACTAACTTCACGATAGCGTAGGTTGGTGTTGTCCAGTTCCTGAATCAGATCACTGTAATCTTTTTCTACAAGAGGCGATTGACGAAGACTCTCGCGAAGCGATTTAATTTTATTTTTAACTTGTTGGCGAGTGTAATCTAGTGAACTGAATTCAGAGTTCACGGATTCCAGTTGCGACTTTAAAGTTATGTAAGCGGGATTGTCTGCTTCAAGACCGCTTTTTGCCTTGTCGCTTTTTTTAACCTCAATCATAGAGTTTTGTAATGTTTCGATCTGCTTTTGCAGTTTCACAACATCAGGATGTTTTTCAGAATATTGTTGCTTTAAATTGGCCAATTCGGATTTTTTTCGAACTACCTCTGCATTAAGATCGTTCAAATTTGAGCTCGTACCGATTTCATTTTTGAGTGATTCAATCTCGCGCTTCATCTTAAGTACATCGGGATGCGTGGCTGAATAACTGGCCTGCTTTGAGGGGTACTCTGACTCAAGCAACTTGAGACGGTCTTTCATGTCGAGAACCCGTAAACCATCTGCACCTGTTGCCATAGAGTTCGGATCTATTTGCGCCAATTGGCCTTCTAGGTAGAATTTTCTCTCCTGCAAAGAGCGTTCCTGGCTATCTAAGCTAATCAATTCATTATTTAATGAAGTTAATTCCTGCTGATTTAGTCGGCTAATCTCAGGTAGCTGATCTAAGTTTTTTTCCTTAAAAGCCGCTAGTTGAGTTTGTATTTCTTGTACTTTTTCTTTTAAACGACGAGATTCTTCGCTTAAGAACAAAGTAGTGCTTTCGGCGGATTGAGTCCGATTTTTTATGTTTTCATTTAAAAACAAAGTGGTTAATTCATTGGCCACTTTTTGCGCAATAGCCGCTGATTCGTAATCAAACGACAGTGTGAACGCGATAGTGGCTTTGGTCGGTTGGCCGTTACGAGGGTCGATTACATCGGCGCTGATGGGTTCTACCGTAATGCTTTCGCGCATCTTTTCCTGTATTTGTTCTTGAGTCTTACTCTTAGTGTCGGATGCGTATAAGTTAAACTTATTAATGATCTCAGAAAGGT
Organism: Methylococcales bacterium; assembly: GCA_965247565.1. Classification (GTDB taxonomy): domain Bacteria; phylum Pseudomonadota; class Gammaproteobacteria; order Methylococcales; family Methylomonadaceae; genus CBDFHF01. The sequence continues at coordinate 1,663,075 of CBDFHF010000003.1, forward strand.
TAGACCGCGTCATGATCCGTTGGCTGATCATCTGAATTCGCTGGTCAGCAAAGGTTGTGACTGTCGATTTAACCAATTCAGACGGTATTTCCTGTTCCTCAATCAAAATAGTCGAAGACGATTTATACACAGGTGGTAATAACACAGCCAGCAATATGCTTAGTAAAGTGATGACAAGAAAAGGAATTAAGAGATGCTTAATTCGGCGTCTGATTATGTTTAAATAATCCTTTATATCTGGAGCTTGATTTTCCACGCTATTTCACCTGGCGATTTATTTGAGGTTGATAATTGAATTGGAGTTGAACAATGTTGCCTTGACTTGGTTGGCTACTATTTTCGAATTCTTGTTGACGGAAAGTGTAGGACAAGCTTAAGTTGATTTCAGGTGTCCACTTCCAGTTGATGTTCGGGCTAATGGTGTAATAAGCTCTGTTAAATCGACTGCTTTGCTGACCAGTTATTTCATTAATCGAGTAGCTGCCATTGAGTCCGGTTGTCCAGCGCTCATTGATTGCATAGACGCCGATCAAAGATACACCGGTACGTGTTTGTAAGCCCTGAGCGTTTGGAGTTTGGTTTTGTGATCCGGTTAGTGAAACAGAGCCTCTCTCAAAAGTTTTTTGTATAAATGCACGATAAACGTAGCCGAGAGAGTCGTTTTCTATGGTTTTGTAACGTTGCTCACGCATAACGCGGCCAGTTTTGGGGTCAAAAGGTGAGCGTGTTTCAGGGTCATAGAAAACGGGTATTCCGAAAAAAAAACCTGGAATTAATAATTCAACGGTCGATTCTGTCTGCGAATAATTTAGGCCGGCTGATACATAGGTTATTAATTGCTCATTAAAACTATGCTCCCAACCAACTTGAGCTACGTGGTTAAACGCCGTCTGATTTTGCACGGGCGTTTTGTATCGTGAACTAGATAGGTTTAAATTGAACTTATCACGTTCTGTGAATATATGATTGAAGGTACCGGAAAACTGGTGATAGTCATAGTCGGACAGGAAAAATGTATTTTGATTTTTCTCGTAAGTTGTGTCTTCGAACGAATAGTCTAATGCTAGAGAGCTTTGCTCGCTCAGTGCATAAGAAACCGATGGTGTAACACTGATCTGTTTTCTCATTACTTGTCTAAATAGAATACCGGTACCTGTTTCTTCTTGTTCGGTGCTTAACGATGAACGGTTGCTATAGCCGCCGTTAAGTTTCCAACTAAATCTTTCCTGAGTATGTTGATAATCGAGACCAAATAATTGCTCGTCGATATTCAACTCAGATTGGTTAGTGTAAAACAACTGATTCCAAGTGAAGTTTGAGCTTAACTGGCCATTTTCATGGCGCATACCAAAGTTTACGCCTGGTGATAATGTGGTAATCCAGTTATCTTGTGGGGGATCTCTACGCATACTTATGTTCGTGTCGTAACGTTCGCTAGTTGAGAATTTAGGCTCAAAAAAGTAGTCGGCAGACTGGCAGTTGCCAGCTACAGCCATTACTATTAAGAAAGACAGAGGGGCAAAAGTACCTGGTCTGGTCATTCTTTTAAACAGAAATAGGTATGGTATGTATAAGCTAATTAGCGTACAGTTACTGTATCACCAGCCTCTAGGACAATATTCTGTTCCAGATTTTCACCATCCAGTACGTCATCGTAATCAAAGTCAAAAACTTTAATGGATGTGCCAGTTCGTCTTAGCACATGTATGGAGCTCTCTTTAGCAAATACGGTTAAACCGCCTGCCAAGCTAATTGCTTGCAATACGTCAATGTACCGATTGGCAGCGAATTGTCCGGGTTTGTTGACTTTGCCGATTACAAAAATAGTGTTGCCGTCATTTTTGATCAGTGAAACGGTAACTGCCGGGTCTGCAATATAGCTAGTGAGTTTTTCGCTAATAAGTTGCTTCAATTCTGTGCTGGTTTTGCCAGCCGCAGTAAGGGTTCCAATGAGTGGAAATGAGATAGTTCCGTCCGGTGCAATAATTACCTGTTTCAGTAAGTCTTCTTCCTTCCATACCGTGATTTCTAGAACATCCCCCGGCGCAAGCTTGTAAGTAGATGTGGGGTTTTGCTCTTTCGGCTTATCATCAGCGAAACTCGATGGTATTGTTAAAAAAAATACAAGTAGCAATAGTGTAAAAAGTCTCAAGGCAATTCCCTTTATACGGATAGTTTTGATCATGGATTTATTTTGTGTCGATGTTATTCTTGGGCAAATACCAGCCAGCGCAGTCTATCATTAATTTAACTAAAATTGGGGCAATTTTATGCTAGTGAGTTTAAAAAACTGAAGGCCACTTTAAGTTCACAATAAGAGCATGGGCAAGCTTTTGGGAGTAATTGCTTTGTAAGGTAATTGAGTGGCTTTATAAAAGCGAACATCATGGAGGTCAGTGCCCCTATTTTAAACTCGGGATTATTGTTTGTTGAGTGCGTTAACTTAGCGCGAGAAATACAGTTTTCTACAAATCAGAGCTGCCTCTAGGCAGAAGGTAACAAGGGTTCCTTGTTTGTAGATTAAATATGTTCGCTTTTCCTAATTGAATTTGCTGGCGAATTAGGAGATTTATCGTGCGGAATGGTTTTAAAGACTCTATCGCATGTGGGGTTTCAATTCATAAAAGGGATTTACAGTTTGACGCTTTTGTTATTTCCAGATACCATTTGTCGGTTATGTTAGACCAGTTACCAGAATACATAGATCCAGTGCATCTCGCTGACAAGCGTGGTGAGTTGCATGGGGAAATACCCTTAGCTAGTTTAACTAGATTGGCTAGCATTTTGGAAAATTGCGAAGGGATGGTTGCGGTTAAATTAGTTTTTAGTCGTGAGGGTCGGCTGGCCAAGATTGAAGGCCAAGTGACTACGTGTTTAAAGCTGAAATGCCAAAATTGTTTAAGTGCTGTAGATTGGGCTGTTAGTAGTCAAATTAGCTTGGGGATTGTGAGCTCTGTTGAGCAAATGGGCAGGTTGCCGGACGGGTATGAGCCGTTGCTGATTGGAGCAGGCAAAGTCATCCTGAAAGATATAGTCGAAGATGAGTTGATGCTTATCATTCCGGAGTATCCAAAACATGAATATGATTGTTTCTCTTTAAACTTGGCAAATAAAGCCTCGGCATCAATAATATCTAACGATGAAAGTTCACCTGAAAGTCCTTTTTCCGTGTTGGCAAAATTGAAAATATAGTGGAGATTTAAATGGCAGTACAAAAAAGTAAAGTTACTCGTTCCAGACGCGGCCAGCGCCGTTCACACGATGCGTTGACAGCTAAAGCTTTGTCGCAAGATGCGATCACAGGCGAGACTCATTTGCGCCATCATGTTACCCCTGATGGTTTTTTTAAGGGGCGACAAATCGTCATGGTCAGTGACGACGAAGTTTAGTTTTTCATTACTTAGTTAATATTGCGCCGAATCAGATCTGGTTCGGCTTCTTTGTGTAACGCCGGAGTTATTCGTAAGCGTGAGTCTAACAATTTCAATCGATGCAATGGGTGGAGACCACGGACTTCAGGTCACCATTCCTGCATCTTTAGGCTGTTTAAAAAGCAACCCAGACTTAAAACTGATTTTAGTTGGTGACGAAACTATTCTCAGGCAACAACTTGCGGAATCGCTAGATAACTATGCAGGCAGGCTATTTATTGAACATGCCTCTCAATGCGTAGGTATGGATGAGTCGCCATCTAAGGCGTTGAAAAACAAAAAAGATTCTTCCATGCGTGTCGCTATTAATTTGGTGCGTGATGGGCATGCAAATGCTTGTGTTAGCGCGGGCAATACCGGGGCATTAATGGCGACAGCGCGTTTTGTCTTAAAAATGATTCCGGGAGTTGATCGTCCAGCAATTATTTCCACATTGCCCTCCATATACGGACATACTCATGTGCTTGATCTCGGTGCAAACGTCGACTGCAGCGCAGAGCATCTTTTTCAGTTTGCCGTTATGGGTGCTGAATTGGTGAAGGCTGTGGAAAATATTAGCAGCCCTAAGGTGGGATTGTTAAATATCGGCGAAGAGGATGTCAAAGGTAATGAGCAAGTTAAGTCGGCAGCAAAATTATTAGAAGATTCATCACTGAATTATGTGGGCTACGTAGAGGGAAATTCCCTGAATGCTGGAAATATTAAGGTCGATTTGATTGTGGCCGACGGGTTTGTAGGGAATGTGGCGCTAAAGTCAATCGAGGGTGCTGCGAAGATGATAGCTACTGCATTAAAGGATTCCTTTAGTAAAAATATTTTTACTAAAATGGCCGGGCTTTTAGTCTATCCAGTGCTTGTTTCATTTAAAAAACGCATCGATCCAAGGTTATATAATGGTGCTAGTTTTTTGGGGTTACGAGGATTGGTTATTAAAAGTCATGGCGGCGCCGATGTCTTGGCTTTTAAAACCGCTATTCAGCTTGCCGAAGTTGAAATAAAAAAAGATGTCATCAAAAAAATCAGCGAACAAATTGAAAAGACCTTGGCAATGAGAGAAAGTGCATGACACGTTATTCAAGAGTGATCGGCACTGGAGGGTATTTACCCTCGGAAGTTCGCACAAATGATCAAATTTCACTGACTGTAGACACCTCTGATAGTTGGATATACGAGCGTACCGGCATCAAAAGCCGGCGGATTGCTGGAATAGATGAAACCGCTTCAAGCATGGCTGAAATTGCTGCCAGACAAGCTATCAGTGCGGCAGGTATTGATCCAGGAGACATCGATTTGATTATCGTTGCCACTAGCACTCCTGATCGGGTTTATCCAAGTGTCGCCTGTTTGTTGCAAGAGCGCTTGAAAATTAAAAATTGTGTTGGTTTTGATATTCAGGCAGCTTGTTCTGGTTCTATCTTCGCCTTGAGTATTGCAGATCAGTATATTAAGACGGGTGTTGCCAAAACCGTTTTGGTAGTCGGTTCTGAGATTAACTCGCGAATTGTAGATTGGGCAGATCGCGGCACTTGCATTTTATTTGGCGATGGTGCCGGTGCTTTATTGTTGGGTAGTTCGGCAGAAGCTGGCATACTCTCAACCCATATTCACTCGGATGGCGAATATGAGGATTTATTATATTGTCCGAATCCGCACGTTGCTATTGCTACTAATCGTAATGAACAGCCTTTTATCAGTATGCGTGGCAACGAAGTTTTTAAGGTGGCTGTTAATACGTTAGGACGTATCGTTGATGAGACGTTAGCGGCAAATAGCATGGAACAGAACCATATCGATTGGTTAGTGCCGCATCAGGCAAACATAAGAATTATCACGGCAACCGCAAAAAAATTAAAAATGTCGATGGATCAAGTCATTCTAACGCTTGAAGAGCAAGGTAATACGTCTTCTGCATCGGTGTTGTTAGCATTTAACGAAGGTGTCCGCGATGGCCGCATTAAGCGTGGTCAAGTCGTTTTACTTGAAGCATTTGGAGCTGGATTTACTTGGGGTTCTACTTTAATAAAATACTAATCAATCCGGTTAATCAATGAAGAAGCAGAATTATAATTTAGCTTTTGTTTTCCCCGGCCAAGGCTCTCAATCACTTGGTATGTTGGCTGATTTGGCCGTAGCTTACTCAGAGGTAAAGCAGATTTTTTCGCGCGCATCGGATGCTTTGGGTAAAGATCTGTGGGCAGTTGTCTCCAATGGGCCCGAATCTGAGCTTAATCTTACCTGTAATACTCAGCCTATAATGTTAGCTGCGGGCTATGCTGTCTGGGAAATTTGGTGTAAGAAAAGCGATGTTCGCCCTGCCTGGATGGCGGGCCATAGTCTTGGCGAATATACGGCATTAGTTTGTTCAGGTGCACTTGCTTTCGAAGATGCCATTAAATTGGTTGAAGCTCGAGGTCGGCTTATGCAGGAGGCTGTACCGGAGGGGGCTGGCGCAATGGCTGCAATAATAGGCCTCGAAGATCATGTTGTTGTTAAAGTTTGTGCCGATGTCGCTGAAAACGAGATTGTTGCGGCTGTGAATTTTAATGCGCCGGGTCAAGTTGTTGTTGCAGGTAGCGTGGGCGCCGTTGGGCGAGCTATACATGCAGCTAAACAGGCTGGCGCTAAGCTGGCAGTATTGCTACCGGTTAGCGTACCGTCACATTGCCGGTTAATGGAGTCTGCAGCATTAAAATTAGATGAACGATTGCAGGCTACTGAAATTAATGTTCCGAGTACCACGTTAATTCATAATGTCGATATTGCTTCTCATAGCGCTCCTGAAGTGATTCGCAATGCACTAAAAGAGCAGGTATATAATCCAGTTCGTTGGGCGGATAGTGTTAAGTTTATGCATGATCAAGGAGTAAATTGCTTTGTGGAATGCGGACCTGGCAAAGTGTTAGTCGGGCTGAATAAGCGTATAGTTAAAGAGGCTGATCATATGACTATTTATAATCCAGATACATTAAACGCGGTTTTGGAGAGGTTCAATGACTAAGCGGGTGGCTTTAGTGACGGGTGCTAGTCGTGGCATTGGTAAGGCTATCGCAGAAAAATTGGTAGATGATGGTTTTTTTGTTGTGGGTACCGCTACGACTGCTAGTGGCGCAGATGCAATCTCTAGTTGTCTGAGAGAGCATGGAAAAGGTTTAATACTTGATGTTGCAGATGCCGGCTCCGTAGAAGAGCTTATTAAAACTGTCAATGATGAGTTTGGCACGCCGGTTGTGCTGGTTAATAATGCTGGCATTACCCGCGACAACTTGTTGATGCGTATGAAGGATGAGGAATGGGATGATATTATCAATACCAACTTAACCTCTGTGTTTCGAATGAGCAAAGCAGTTTTACGCGGCATGATGAAAGCTAAAGTGGGGCGGGTTATTAATATATCCTCAGTTGTTGGCGTCACTGGCAATGCCGGGCAATCCAACTATGCCGCTGCTAAAGCGGGAATGGTAGGCTTTGCCAAGGCGATGGCTAAAGAAGTTGGCTCTCGCAATATTACCGTTAATACAGTTGCTCCTGGTTTCATTGATACGGATATGACTAAAGAATTGAGTGAGGATGTCAAAAATAATTTATTGTCATCAATACCATTGGGTCGTCTTGGACAGGCTGATGAAATTGCTCACGCAGTTTCGTTTCTGGCCTCTGAGGGTGCAGCTTACATTACGGGTGAGACTATCCATGTCAATGGCGGCATGTTTATGCCTTAATATGGTGACTTTATTGAGAGATAAAGTATAATTCCCCCGCCGTCTGGAATTTCCGGAGACGGGATTTCTAGTAAAAACTAATAAAATTTGTAAGATTCTTAACTAGTTTAAAACTTACATTGTTTGAGGATAATAATTATGAGTAACGTAGAAGAACGAGTAAAAAAGATTGTTGCAGAGCAATTAGGTGTCAAAGAAGATATTGCCAACGACGCGTCATTTGTAGATGATCTCGGCGCTGATTCTCTGGATACAGTTGAACTCGTGATGGCTCTTGAAGAAGAATTTGAATGTGAAATTCCAGACGATGAGGCTGAAAAAATCACTACCGTTCAGCAAGCTATCGATTACGTAGAAAAAAACGCCTAAGATAAACAGTTTAGTGGATGAGTGTTATTCATCCACTAATAATACCCCTGCACCTCCCTTCTTAAAATTCTTACGGTAAATAAATTGAGCAAACGTCGAGTTGTTATAACTGGATTGGGTGCCGTTACGCCTTTAGCTAACACGGTTTCTGAAACATGGGACGGTATTATCAACGGTAAAAGCGGTATAACACCAATTGACTCATTTAATATTTCGCCTTTTGCTACCACATTTGGTGGGGTTATAAGAAATTTTGATATTACTCAATATATTTCTGGCAAAGATGCGCAGCGTATGGATGGTTTTATCCACTATGGCATCGCCGCAGGTTGTCAAGCATTCGAAGATTCAGGCATTGAAGTGACTGATGCTAATGCCGAACGCATAGGTGTCGCGATAGGTTCAGGAATTGGGGGTATTACTGGGATTGAAGAATGCTATGCAACTTATGAGCAAAGCGGCCCGCGTCGGATTTCACCGTTCTTTGTTCCCGGCAATATTATCAATATGATTTCTGGCAACCTTTCCATTAAATACGGATTAAAAGGGCCGAACTTTGCAATTGTTACAGCCTGTGCTACAGGCACTCACAATATAGGCGATGCTGCACGGCTAATTAAATATGGTGATGCTGATGTCATGATTGCCGGTGGAGCAGAACGATGTACAACATCTCCGACAGCTATGGGTGGCTTTGCTTCAGCAAAAGCATTGTCTCGGCGCAATGATGATCCGCAACGCGCTAGTCGACCATGGGATAAAGACCGCGACGGCTTCGTTCTAAGCGATGGGGCAGGAGTCGTAGTACTTGAGGAGTTAGAGCACGCCAAAGCGCGTGGCGCAAAAATTTATGCTGAATTGATTGGCTATGGCATGAGTGGGGATGCTTACCATATTACTACGCCAGCAGCAGGGGGTGAAGGTGCTGCCAGATGCATGAGAGTTGCATTGCGTGATGCGGGCTTAAATGCGGCAGAAGTCAACTATATCAATGCTCACGGTACTTCAACTCCAGCAGGGGATCTGGGTGAAACTCATGCAATGAAAGCCGCGTTTGGTGGTCACGCATATAAATTAGCAGTCAGCTCAACTAAGTCAATGATTGGGCATTTGCTAGGCGCAGCTGGGGGCATTGAAGCCGTTCTTACCGCTTTGAGTATTAAGCACCAAATCGCCCCGCCAACTATTAATTTAGAAAACCAGGATCCTGAGTGTGATCTTGATTATGTGCCCAATATTGCTAGGGATATGAAAATTGCCATAGCAATGTCCAACTCATTCGGCTTTGGCGGCACTAACGGAACGTTAGTATTTAAACGTTACGAATAGCCTGAAGTTTAGTATGCTGTTCATCAATGATCTTAATAAACGGTGAACGAAAACGCTTTATTGAAATAGCGGATCGAGGCTTTCAATACGGTGATGGTTTGTTTGAGACGATTGAAATCAGCCATGCACATCCACTCTTTCTTGATAATCACCTAGAACGTTTGCAGCTCGGTTGCCAACGTCTCCGAATACCTAGTCCCGGTTTAGAACTGCTTGCTTCGGAAGCCAACGAAATTTGTAAAGGTGTTGATCGAGCCGTTCTTAAAATTATTGTAACTCGAGGTTCCGGTGGTAGAGGTTATCGACCGCCAGAATTAATGCTTCCAACCCGTGTTTTAAGTCTGTACCCTTACCCAGAATACCCAACCGAGCACCATCAACACGGTATAAAAGTCCGGATATGTGAAATTCGGTTGGGATTAAATGCCTCATTAGCAGGCATTAAACACTTAAATCGGCTTGAACAAGTATTGGCACGCGCTGAATGGCATGAATCTGAAATTCAGGAAGGGGTCATGCTAGATGCTGATGGTTACGTCATTGAAGGTACTATGAGTAATATCTTTTATATTAAGAATGGGACTTTTTATACGCCATCGCTACTAACGTCAGGAGTCTCAGGTATTATGCGCGGTATTATTATGGGGTTGTTATCGACGCGGAAGCTGCCAGTTGTCGAGCACAAAGTAATGCTCCATGAATTACTATCCGCAGATGAAGTTTTTGTTTGTAATTCGATTATCGGCGTTTGGCCAGTTATCCAAATAGCAGAAACAAAATTGCACACCGGTCCGAATACCCAGCAGGTCCAGTGCTGGTTGGAGCAGGCAAAGAGCGAGAATTTAAACGGTGTATAAATATAAGAAGATTATTGGTTTAACACTACTGGGTTTGTGTTTTGTCGCTGGATGGTTATTGGTAAATTACCAAAACAGCTTAACTAAAGCGGCGATAACCGGTAGTACAGTTATTGTTGAAATAGAAAAAGGCGATTCATTAAGCAAAATAGCCGACAAGTTAGCGGCACACCAAGTTATTATTCAACCTTTTTGGTTCAAGGTATTTGCTTTCAATGAAGATATTGCGACTAAACTAAAAGTTGGGGAATACGAATTAACACCAGGATTGACCATACCGCAAATACTGGCGTTGTTTGCTCAAGGAAAAACCAAGCAGTACAGCATTACATTCCCTGAAGGTCGGAGTCTCAAAGAAATATTGCAAGACATAGCCAGAAATCCCTATCTGGAACATACTTTAAGCAAAACAGATAATGAGTCAATAAAGGCTAATTTGCAGATTAGTCAGCCTTCGCTAGAAGGCTTACTTTTTCCAGATACATATTATTTTGAAAAGCATATGTCCGATAAAGCTCTGTTAAAAAGAGCCTATGACAAAATGCAGTCGGTGTTGCAACAGGAATGGATGGGTAAAAGCGAAGGCTTGCCTTTTAAATCCTCCTATGAGGCATTAACACTGGCCTCTATTGTTGAAAAAGAAACTGCTGCTGTCAACGAACGGCCATTAATCGCTGGGGTTTTTATACGTCGACTTGAAAAAGACATGCTGCTCCAGACTGACCCTACCGTTATTTATGGTATGGGTGATGATTTTAAAGGTGATATTCGCTATAAAGATCTACAACAACCGACACCTTACAATACCTATCGAGTTAAAGGGTTGCCTCCGACGCCAATAAGTATGCCAGGACGTGCCGCTATCAATGCAGTTTTGCATCCCGACAAAGGTCGGAGCCTTTATTTTGTGGCTAAAGGCGATGGTACTCATGTATTTTCTGAGTCGTTGAAAGATCATAATCGGGCCGTCGACAACTTTCAAAAGAAAAAACATGACTAAAGCGAAATTTATTACCTTGGAAGGTGGCGAAGGTGTCGGCAAAACTACGAATTTAAATTTCATAAAAGATTATTTACTACAAAAGCAAATTTCATTGGTAGTTACCCGAGAACCTGGTGGCACTGAGCTAGCCGAAAAACTTCGCCATTTATTGCTGGATAAAAACACTGAAATCATTTCTGAGCAAGCCGAATTACTGCTGATGTTTGCGGCACGGGCACAGCACATAAAACATGTGATTGCACCTGCTTTAGCGCGAGGTCAATGGGTGTTGAGCGATCGTTTTACCGATGCGACTTATGCTTACCAGGGTGGAGGGCGTGGCACGAGCAATGTTGCTATCCAATGGCTGGAGGAATTTGTGCAAGGCTCTTTGCGTCCGGATATAACCTTGCTATTAGATGCGCCTGTTGAGTGTGGCATGTCCAGAGCGAAGAAGCGCGGTGCGTTGGATCGTTTTGAAGCAGAGCAGATCAGCTTTTTTGATAAAGTTAGACAAGCTTATTTAAAACAAGCCGAACAACACTCAGAGCGGATTAAGATTATAAATGCCGACCAGCCGCTATCCGCAGTACAAACTACAATCATTGATATCATCAAGCCTTTATTATGAATTTGCTACTGCCATGGCAACAACAAAACTGGCAGCATCTGCATGACTATATTAGCCAGAAGCGCATTCCACAGGCATTATTAATTTCAGGTAAAAAAGGTGTCGGTAAGCAGCAACTGGCTGAGCAATTTGCCTTTACATTACTGTGCACAGAGCGCCAAACGAGCGGTCTGGCTTGCGGGCATTGCCACAGTTGCCTGCTATTGAAAGCGCAAACACACCCTGATTTTATCTTTGTCGCCCCTGAGGAATCCGGCAAAGTCATCAGCATTGGGCAAATCCGTAAGTTAATTACGCAGCTGAGCCTAAAACCCCAATACGATGCATATCGTGTTGTGATCATTAATCCTGCCGAACAAATGAATAATGCGGCGGCTAATGCTTTTTTGAAGGGGCTGGAAGAACCCGGCGAGCGGACGGTGATTTTGTTAGTTACCGACAAGCCGGGAAAGCTAACTGCCACCATTAGAAGCCGATGCCAAAAACTGCTTGTTACAACACCGGAAAAATCAGTAGTTTTCAGTTGGCTTAAACAGCAAAATATTAATGAACACCATGAGCTGTTATTTAGCTTGGCACAGGGTGCGCCATTACTAGCTAAGCAATATGCCCACGACAATACTTTGCAAACTCGGGCAGATTGTCTGAAAGCTTGGTTAAGTGTGGCCAAGCAACAAAGTGATCCAGTGCTGGTTGCTGAAACTTGGCACAAATTGCCAGATACCTCTTTACTGTTTTGGATGACATCTTGGCTGATAGATATTATAAAGTGTGCTTACCAAGCAAAAACAGAAAATAGTTATAATCCTGATGCTTATCAGACTTTAAAAGAGCTGGCGTTAAAGCTAGACTTAAAAAGCGTTTACAACTTATACGATTTATTATTAGTAAGCCGACAACGTATCGATACGCAAATCAACAAACAGACCCTGTTTGAAGAGATTTTAATACAATGGGCAGACATTAACCGGAGTAATTAGCCATGGCCGAAGCACCCCCTAGACAAGGAATCTTGTCGTTGTCAATTAAAGATAAAAATGCCTTATATGCCGCCTACATGCCTTATGTCATCAACGGTGGTTTATTTTTACCCACTAATAGGGATTACGAAATGGGGCAGGAGGTTTTTATGTTACTAAATCTGATGGATGAAATCGAACGTTTGCCTATATCCGGTAAAATCGTTTGGAAAACCCCGCCATGTTCAGAAGGTTATCGAACTGCTGGTGTCGGCGTGCAATTCAGTGATCAAGATGGAGGCGCAGCGCGCAACAAAATCGAAACTTATCTGGCCGGGGCACTTACCTCTGACAGATCTACGCATACAATGTAATTAAGGCTAAAGATTGGTCACTACAGATCAAAAAAGCCGTCTAGCTTTAGATAAGCACCGATTTACAGACACAACGGATTGGACCAATTATTATCCCCACTTTGCTAAGCTGCCGATTTCGCACAATGCTTTGTTTAATAAGTTTTTATTAATGAGAATCTGCAGCAGACATAGAGTTTTTGGCTTAAACCCATAGCGCAACACAGCGAAATACCCAGAAAATGTTCATAGATTCTCACTGTCATCTTGACCGTATCGACTTAAAACCCTATCAAAATGATTTTTCCTGTTTCATGAACGAAGTGGGCAAACAACAGATTGAGCATTTATTGTGCATCGCTATTGATCTGGAGAATTACCCGGCCATGCTGGATTTGATTGCTCCTTACCAGCAAATATCAGCGTCTGTGGGCGTTCACCCCAATGAACATGAGGGACATGAGCCCAGTGTTGCAGAGTTAATTGCTTTGGCTACCAATAAAAAAGTGATAGCGATTGGCGAAACAGGTTTGGATTATTTTCGAAGCGAAGGCGATTTAAGTTGGCAGCACGAGCGTTTTATCAATCACATTCAAGTTGCCAAAGCGGTACAAAAACCGTTAATAATCCACACCCGGGATGCGGGACACGACAGCTTGTGTGTTTTAAAAGAGCAGGGTGCGGACGAAGTCGGCGGGATAATCCATTGTTTTACCGAAGATTGGGAGTATGCCAAAAAAGCGTTAGATTTAAATTTTTACATTTCTTTTTCTGGCATTGTTACCTTTAACAACGCTCAGGCAATTAAAGAAGTCGCCAAACAAGTACCTGCGGACCGATTCTTGATAGAAACTGACTCACCTTATCTAGCGCCGGTGCCGTTTCGCGGTAAGCCCAATTATCCAACTTATGTGCGCTATGTGGCCGAACATATCGCTGAACTGCGTGGCACAACGATTAATAAAATCGCCGACTTATCAACAGCTAACTTTTACAACTTATTTAATATCAGTCGTTAATTTCGCTGCTTTGCCAGGTTGATGCAAAGCCCACCGATAAGCAGGCGCACTGTTCTAATTCGTACCCTCTCTAAATTCACGTTTTTCACCCAGATACACACAGACATATTGATCATGTTCATCGTAATGAATGATGGCGGAATCAAAATCGCACAAGTTAGCGATATTTTGCTTATTCAGCTGAATAATGTCGCCTTTTTTACAGTTGCGCTCGATTTTGACAGTTTCCACGCCTTTTTCAGGAATATGGAGACAAATTTTGCCGTGATCGTCATCGGCGTAGCAATTAGGTAACAATAAAAGCAAGGCAACAAATGTTGGAGTTTTCATAATATATCCTCTGTTGTCGTTTAGCATTTTGGTTGTGTCATAAGGAACCTTGGTTCACGGAACCCGTGTTCAGCATATCTTATTTCTATAAATGTAATACTCCAAAATTATTAAGAAATTTTGATTTCTTACCTGTAATCAACAATCACTCACACAATTTATTGAATTAATTCCTCCAATAAATACGGATCATCGAAATGGCGTTTTCCGATGAAAGCGATGGCATGGGTTCCCCATTGCCGCATGGCACCTGGGCTGGCTACCCCATAAGGCCAAAGTAGAAACCGCTCCAAACGAGAGCTGGCATTAATGAGGCCATCTTTATCGTAGAGGCTTCGCTTTACACCAGTAGACCTCGGTAATGATCGCAGCTGTTCTAAATCCAGAAATTTATAACGATGAGTTGCTGATTTGGGCGTGTCGTCTATAGGCATTACTTGTTGCAAATAGTGGGTACGGCTTTGTAAGCGTAACAACAGACGTTGTCCGGGTAAAACGGCTTTTATGGATTTAGGGTTGAGCACGGGTTCAATATCGTCTTTTCCAGCTATTGCCCGATGTCCTTGTCCTGGGAACAGCAGATAATAACAGCCACAACCGTGAATGCTGTCGAACGCGAGTGGTGCACCCTCCGAACTGAGCGTAACCCGCCATATCACGCTGTCTAGCGCACCGCCATATAAATCTAGCAACCCCGTTTTTTCTCGTGCTGGTAGCCAAATTTGATAAATCAATTGCAGTAGCACCTTGCCTTGCCAGCGGGTATAGGCTCGCTTAACGTAGACAGCAGGCTGTTTGATATCGATCTCTGGCTGGTCGCTACTATTAATACCGACACTGCCCATTTTGTCGGTATCGTTTCGGGTATCGATTTCCCAAGCCGGTGCAAAATGGTTAATTAACCGTTGCAATTGAGAAGGCGTTAGACGCGGGAGTCTGAGCGGATTTTGGTAAGCAGACTGCATCACTGTAGAAATATATTCAGGGGTTAATGGTTCATTGATTTGCGGACTGTAACGGATAAGTTGGCCTTGCACAGGTAATTTTTCTAAATCAATTTGGAAGCTGGTGTTCAAGTCGCGGTGCAGACGTTCGACCCCAATATTAGCAATGTAACGTGCCAGTGGATAAAAACCAATAGCCCGTTTCCAAGCCTGATAAGCATCGGGGATTTGGGATTGTTGTAACAAGATTTTTTTATGGTTGAGGTTATTTTCGCTGATCTTGGTGAGACGTCTGCCGCAATAATCTATGGCTTGATTCATGGATCCATCAGTTGGTTTTTTTTCAACCAGCTGGCGTTGTGCGGTAGCAGGCAGATTAGAGAAACCAAATATTTTATTGGCTGCATCAAGCTGGCGTAATTCCTCCAGCCATTCAGCATAAGCGGCGCAAGTTGCTGTTTGATCAGCCATTGATGCCAGAAAACGGTTGCTTCGCAAATAAGGAAAACCGTCGTGACGGTGTGTTCCTGGATCAGCTAGCTGGCGCGCTTCCAGCGTGGTCTGAATGTTTTCAAACCAAGTCAGACACTTTGAGTCTTCAACCGTCAGCAAAGGCTCCGTAAAAGGCCTTGTCGTCGCGCAACCCTGCAAAATCATAATCAGGCAACCAATTCTGGGAAGCAACATCAGTCAGTGTTCTCCTTTAGTTGTTTATGACTTTAACGCCCAATGAATATTCATCTCGCTAAACTAGTCATCGCTGTTGTTGATAAACTGAGGGTCTAAAAATTGATGAAACCCAATATGGCTTTGTTGAATTTACCCTAAGTGTCCAACGCCGGGAAACACCTTCGGACAACTATGTTAAATTAATTCTCGTCACAGATAACTGGATTTATACAAATCATGTGGATTCAAAGAGAAATAGTACTTAAACCCAGTTCAAGGGGTTTTCATTTAATTACAGGCGACATATTGAAACATCTGCCTGAACTGAGTAACTTCAGAATAGGCATGATGCATGTTTTTATCAAACATACCTCCGCATCATTGACTATTAACGAGAAAGCAGCACCTGAAGTCCGCCTAGACTTTGAGAGTTATTTTAATCAAGCCGTACCCGAAAACGAACCTTACTATCGACACCTTGATGAGGGCAGCGATGACTTACCGGCTCATTTAAAAGCCAGTATTTTGGGGTGTAGCTTAACTATTCCGGTTTCGGCTGGTCGTCTAAATATAGGTATTTGGCAAGGCATTTACCTCTGCGAGCACAGAAATCAAGGTGGGAGCAGACATTTGGTCGTAACGCTGCAAGGAGAGTAAACAGGAAGCCAGTACATGTTTACAACCGGCATCGGCAACAGACATTAGGTCACATTTGCCAATAGACGCCCAACAATAAAAACACGCCAACTACCATGAATTTTACTGTCCACATATCTATGGAGCAATAATCATAGTGGCTCATAATTTCATCGACTTTGTGACGGCCGACTTGGTCTTGCATATGGATTTTACTTCTTGGCATGGTAATTCTCCTGTCTATTTTATTTAGGAAGTAACGAACGGTAACTACGCATCTGCCCAACTAGCACGCCCTGTATTTCCACTTGCAAGGGATGGTAGCGCATGGCTTTCATTTTGGAGTTTGCGGGAATTAGTAGGGTTTCGTGCGGGTATTGTTCAATAAATTTCAACGTAGCTTCGCTTTTATCCACTAAAGCCACTACAATTTCGCCGTTTCTGGCGTGGCAGCGTTGCTCTATGACCACCCAATCGCCATCAAAGATGCCTTCTTCAATCATGGAATCGCCTTGCACTTTCAGCACATAACATGGTTGATCGGTTTTTATTTCATCCGGGATGGTTATGTAGCGAATTTCTTCAATGGCTTCAATCGGTTTGCCGGCAGCAATCTTGCCGACGTAGCGAACTGAGTGAGGCGTTTCCAGTTGTTCCTGACTGATTTGTTTAGCTTTCTCGGTTAAGCGGATGCCACGATGTTTACGATCCAACGGCTCAATCAGATTGGCCTCAATCAGGCCCTGAATCAAACGATGCAAGGAACCACGCGATTTGAGACCCAAAGCTAAGCACAATTCTTCCAAAGAAGGTGGGTGGCTGAAGACTTGCGGATTTTGTAGTAGAAAATCCACAATCTCTCGTTGTTTGCGGGTTAGTGTGTCCATAAGTTACGACTTCAATTTGTTTCCCCAAAGCATAGCAAATTATAAAAATAAGAACAATAAGAGAATTTATATTTTTGATATCCGTTCAACATGTCCAAAAATATCGATTATTAGCAAGTATTGAGAATTTTTTAAACTAAAATGTTTTCTATTTGTTCTTTTTCTGGTTTTGCGGGAATAGTTTTGCCTGTTCGCTGATAGGGTCTTTTTTAGCAAGGTGCTTTACCTGGCCGAATCTAGATATTAAGCGGATCTCAAGTAACTGTGGCGGTCAGAAGAGAGGAGGCTTGTCTAGATTATTGCACTGGGAGCGGATGTTGAAATATAGCAAAGTAGCTCCACTATTAAATTTTGCAAAGATGGTAAGGTAGATGTAAGTAATTTTTTGCAATAAAAAGTACTAAATGTTATACATCAACACCGAATTGAGATGAATTGAGAACAGGGTAGTGCGCAAATATTCAATAATAAGGCCTTCCACGATTTGCTAATTAATCAGGGATAGACACGATATCGGCTAGGTAAAAGTTAAGGCATCAATTGTGGAACAATACGCGCTCAAAAACAAAGTCCGCAATGGCATGTTTCGCGTTTTGTTCCCTACACTATCGGTTTGAGCTTGCCGCTAGGAATCGAGATGGATTAATAAATGCTCTATGCAAGCTTGCGGAAGTTTGATCTAGACTAATAATAACTAGGAGAGAAACCATGTTAAAAGGTTATCACTTACGTACTTTTGGGTTTCCTGTCATTGCGCTACTGGCACTCTTCGCCAACCTCCATTCTGCACCAGCGCTTGGTTACGGCACTACGACGCGGGTCTCTGTGGATTCCCGCGGTAATCAAGGTGTCCTAGGCGGATCCGGAACACCCGCAATTTCTGGCGACGGTCGTTACGTCGCTTTCAGTTCAAACTCCAGTAATTTAGCAGGTAGCGATTCAAGTCTGGGTCAATATCCGGATATATATGTCTATGATCGTCAAACGGGTCAAACTTCTCGAATATCGGATAACGCGACAGGGAAACGGGCATACGCATCGGGAGGCTTGTCCATTTCTGCCGATGGCCGTTTTGTTGCCTTTCTCCCCATTCTTAGCGAAATATTGGGATGCGCCAAAGGGTCCCAACTTGTCGTTCATAACCGTGAATCTGGTGAAAACATTTGTGTATCGACTCCCCCCAATTTTTTGCTCTCCACAAATTATTCATCACTTTCAGTCGATGGCAGATATATCGCATTTGACTCGATTGCGTCCAATCTAGTTGAGAATGACACCAATGGGGAACGCGATGTTTTTCTTTATGATTTTCAAACTCAAAAAACTAAACGGGTTTCTGTTGATTCAGCCGGAAATCAGCCTGCTAAATCAGGCTCTAACCTTGGATCAACCGATCCGGCAATTTCAGCCGACGGACGCTACGTGGCTTTTGAGTCGGGTGCAAAGAACCTTGTCGCCGGCGACGTAGATAATAAGGACGACATTTTCATTCACGATACTCAGACAGGCGTAACCGGCTTGATCTCAGTAAGTTCGTCTGGCATAAAAGGAAATGGCAATTCAGAGCGACCTTCGATTTCTGCCGATGGCCGATATGTTGCTTTTGATTCAGATGCCAATAATTTAGTGCCCGGCCGTTCCGGGAATGTAAAAGATATCTACGTTCATGACCTACAGACCCATGAAACCAGCCGGGTATCGGTCGATTCGACTGGAAAACTGGCCAACCGATTCTCGACAGATCCTTCCATCTCTGCCGATGGTCGCTACGTAACCTTCACGACCGAAGCGACCAATCTGATATCGGGAGATCCGCACCCGGAAGGAGGGGTATTCATACATGATCGCCTAATGGGCCAAACCACATGTGTATCCATTGATTTGACCGGCAATCACTGTGCCGGAGCTGCCGAGGCTTTGATTTCCACCGATGGAAAATATGTTGCCTTTACTACAGGCAGCCCAGATTTAGTAGTGGGCGATACCAACGGCATTGGCGATGTTTTCGTTCATGCTCGTGGTGTCGATGTTACACCTACACCTGACTCCGCCGATCTGTCGGTTACACTTTCAGATAATCCCGACCCCATAATTGTTAATAATCCTTTGACTTACACGACAATGGTCACCAACAATGGCCCGGCCGCAGCGACAGGCGTGCAACTCAACCTGACACTTGCTAATGGCACTAACTTCGTTTCCGCAGCCTCTGGATGCGTACTGTCGGGAGCAGATGTTTCGTGCCCCATCGGGGATTTGGCTATGGGTGCTCAAGTTAGCCGCTCTATCGTGGCCGCTCCAACACTGGTTGGTGCCACAAATACACGGGCTTCGATCTCGGCGAATCAAGCCGACTCAAACTCAGCCAACAATCAGGCCAGCGCCGTCACCACCGTTACTGCAGCACCTGGAACGCAAGTTTCAGCTGATCTTACTTTAATTTTGAGATCACCCAAGTCCGTTAAGATAGGTAAAAATGTGCTGTATACGTTTGCCGTAAAAAACAAAACCAAAGTCCTTGCGCCTTCCGTCATCGTCAATATCCAAATACCAGACACGGTAAAGTTGCTTAAGAAGCCTAATTACTGCACAGTAACGGGGACTCAATTGGCCTGCGATTTGGGCAGGCTGGGCAAGAAAAAAACCAAGATCTTTAGCATCAAGGTCAGGTCGACTACGAAAGGCTTGATTACAAATACCGCCAGCGTTAGCAGTAACTTGGTCAGGGACACCAATCTGGCTAACAATGCAATAACCAAATCGACTAAAGTAAGGTAACACCTAAGGAGGGTGGGCACAAAAAGTTGCCCACCATTGACCGCCACGAAAATTATCTAACCGGCAAAACCCCCTGCGCTTTTCTGGCTTCCCCCTTACCAATCGTCAATAAATCCCAAATCAGCAAAATCAAACCGGCAAACGTTACCAAACCAAATAGCCAGCGCCATGCCATAGCGTTTTGGAATGAGGGATGGTTTTGCGCGGAGAAATAGCCGCCCCAGGTTGAGCCTTCTACGGCGCGTTCGATAAACGATTGTTCGTAACCGGCGATTAATAATGCAATGGTCATGCCGACTACGCCCACATTCAACAAACCCAACGCCCATTTCCAACGCCAGGCATTGGCGGTACCGCCGCTCATCCACACATCGCCGCGCCAATGCTGAATAGCCAGATAAAAGAAGGCGATGTTGATGGTGGCGTACGCACCAAAAAACGCTAAATGCCCATGCGATGCCGACCACTGGGTGCCGTGCGTATATAAGTTGATTTGCGGTAGTGTGTGCATAAAGCCCCAGACGCCGGCACCGAAAAAATTACCAAAGGCATGAGCAATAATCCAGGCCAGGGCAGGGTGGTTGCCGTTTTTAAACGCATGACTGCCAGAATCGTATACAGCATGTACAACCATGGCTACCAGCGGAATGGGTTCCAAAGCCGAGAAAAAACCGCCGATGGTCAACCAATATTCCGGCGTGCCAATCCAAAAGTAATGATGGCCTAAGCCTAAAATGCCGGAGCCGAACATTAAGGCGACTTCTATATACAGCCAAGTTTGTACAATCTGTCGTTTAACACCCAACAACTTCATTAACGACCAAGCCATGATTACGCCGACCAGCACTTCCCAGGTCGCTTCCACCCATAAATGGATAACCCACCACCACCAATATTGATCGTGGGTGATGTTGGTCATGTAAAACATGCCAGCCAAATACAAGCCAGCCAGCGCCACTAAGTCCAAGGTGAGAACCCCAGCGATACCTGACCATTTGCCTTTGCTGAACGTGGCGACTACGTTATAGAAAAAGATCAGCATGACCACGACAATGCCGATATCAGCCCAGCGCGGCGCCTCGATATATTCCCGGCCTTCGTTAATTAACCATAAACTGGAATCTTTACCAGGGCCGATTTGGACCAGCAAATAAACCAATACCACCAACGTGACAGCACCGGTTAGTACCCAAAAAGCCAGATTGCCCAACTTTAAGCCGACAATATCAGTACCGCTTTCATCTTCCAGTAGCCAGTACACACAACCAATAAATCCATACAACATCCATACCACCATGGCATTGATATGCACCATGCGGTTGACGTTGAAATCCAAAAATTCATAAAAAAAGCTGGGGTAAATAAACTGCGTCGCGGCCAACATACCAAACAAAATCTGGGCAAAAAACAAAATCACTGCCACGGTAAAATATTTAACTGCCAGTTGTTGGCCGGGGCTTAAGTGGGTGCTGTCCAGATTGACCCAAGATTGGAAGTCAGCATAGCGAGCGCGTGTTGTGCTCAATAAATCAGTAGCATTCATGCTTATTCCTCCGCGTAAATGGTTTTAAAGTTATAAGGAAAGCCGTTGGTATCAATGCTGGACATCCATTTTAAAAAAGCGACAACGCCACGCGCTTCTTGTTCGGTTATATCCAGATTCGGCATTTTTCGGTTGCTACCGTAAGTGCGAGCATTGTTTTCTGGATCCATTAAAAACTTCACCATCATGTCTTCGCGAGCTGTCACAGAAATCCAGCCTTTATCTAGCCAGGCTTTGGTTAAATCCGGAGCAAAGTAAGCGCCATTGCCCAATAAGGTATGACAATTCATGCAGTTTTTGGCTTGGGTGGTTTTTTTGCCTAAAGCGACTAACTGCTCGGCTTCGTCTTCGCTGTATTCTTTGCCGAACAATAATTCATTTTCACCAATGATCGGCATCGATTTATGTAATTCAGGCTTGTATTGATAGTCGATTTTTTTATTAATCACCGCATAACCCGGCACACGCTTACTACCTGCGCTGGTTTTGCTGAGCGAGTCCATCGTTAAAAAAACCAAAATCACAAAGGATCCGGCAGTGACCCAAATTGCAGTTTTCTTCCAGAATGATTCGGAAGCCCATAAGGGTGTCTCATTCATTGTTGATCCTCTAGGTTAGTTGGAGTGGATGTTTGATCATGGGCATGCGTTTTAACGCACAGCTGCCAAATGGCGATGGGTGCAAAAAAATAGCCAAGCACCATCACCAGGGATAAGCTCAGCCAATAGCCGGAAAAAATAGCCGCATCGGTCAGGACGTAAACCGAAGCCAGCAATACGGCGTAAGCCGCATAAGCAGTCAATTTAAGAGTTGAATTTACCCTGATTTGTGACCAGGCATACAGCAAGGCGTAACTGGCTCCGGCCATAATGATTAAAGCCGATGAAAAAAAAGTGATGAAAAAGTCCTTCATGGCGACGGGTTCAATCATGGTAAGTAAATCCTCGTCAGTTCTGATAGAGGTTGCCAGCATAACCTTAGCCCGGTTACTCTGTCCTTGACTTAGATCAAGTGAGTTTTTATGGCTTTCGATACGCTGGAACAATTACGCGAACATTTCTTATTTGCGCTATTAAATGATGAACAATTCGCCCGTGTGCAACCTTTTATAAAAGCGGTGGAGCTGAATGCGGAGGCACATTTATTTCATTGTAACGATCAAGCGCGGGATTTTTTCTTGCTGCGTACCGGGCAAATTCAGCTTTATCGTTTATCGCCGACGGGGGAAGAAAAAGTCATTGAAATCATTCAGCCCGGGCAAACCTTTGCCGAAGCTGTGATGTTCCTGAAAAGCAATGCCTACCCGGTTAGCTGCAAAGCAGTTTCGGAGAGCATGTTGTGGCGGGTTGATATGGAGGTATTTAGAAGCATATTGCAAGAGTCCAACGACCTTTGCCTGCATTTACTGGGTCATATGAGCCGACGCTTGCACGGCGCTATTCAAGATATCGAACAATTAACCTTGCAGAATGCCAGCATGCGGGTCATTCATCTATTGTTGAAGTCCGCGCCAGATAATTCAGCTAATTGCTACCAGTTGGAATGGGAAACACCTAAACAAATTTTGGCGTCCCGGTTGTCTGTTAGGCCAGAAACATTCTCGCGCATTCTTCAGCAATTAAGTCGCAAAGGTTTAATCAGAGTTCAGGGTAAAACCATAGAGGTTTTGAATGCTAGGCGGTTACAGCAGGAGCTAGAGAGTTTGGGTTGAGGTTAGAGAGCTCGCTTGGTACATTGACTGCTAATTATTTTTCTGAGTGGTTGGCAATCATCGAAACTTTAAATTTCCACATAATCTCAATTCTAACAACCCACTTCCGAATAGCTAGATTGCGGATGGTATTGTCACAGATGCAAGATCAATGTTCTAGAATAGCGGCGCAACGAAATACGAGACTCCAGGATTTCGTAAAGGATGATCTTTTGATGGAGATTTCATAGTGGGCAAGGGCAGTAGAATGCAAGCTCTTTATGGACGGCTGCGCTGACTTTATATCAGCACACACCGCCTTACTTGCTATTAATAATGCTGCGCAAGTACCAATTATAAACTATCCAAAATAGCGCGCTTAACTGCGTCCAAACTGGCATCAATGGTAACAGGCTTAGCGTCCGCACATTGTTGCATAGCGATATCCGGGTCTTTAATGCCATTACCAGTCAAAGTACACACAATCGTACTGCCTTCGGGGATTTTTCCAGTGTCGATATCGTGCAAAGCGCCTGCCAAAGACGTGGCAGAAGCTGGTTCGCAAAATACCCCTTCATGTTGAGACAGCATTTTTTGCGCAGCCAGGATTTGTTCGTCTGTGAATTTATCAAACCAACCGCCGGATTCTTTTTGTGCTGTCCAGGCCAAATCCCAGGATTGTGGGTGGCCGATGCGAATTGCAGTCGCCAGCGTTTCAGGGTTGTCGACCATGGCGCCCAATACAAAAGGTGCAGCGCCAGCCGCTTGATAACCACACATGACTGGGCGATTTCCGCAGACACGATCTGTCGCATATTCTTTGTAACCTTTCCAGTAGGCCGTGATATTACCCGCATTACCTACAGGCAGGCAGTGATAGTCAGGTGCAAAGCCTAGTTCATCAACAATTTCAAAAGCAGCAGTTTTTTGGCCTTCAATGCGGAATGGATTAATGGAGTTAACTATTGTTACCGGAGCATGTTCGGCGACTTCTTTAACCAGCGCCATGCCACGGTCAAAGTTACCGTTAATTTGAATAATTTTGGCATCGTACATTAACGTTTGCGCTAGCTTACCTAAGGCAATTTTACCATCAGGAATTAATACAAAAGCTTTAATCCCGGCACGCACGGCGTAGGCGGCAGCTGCTGCTGAGGTATTACCAGTAGATGCGCAAATGATAGCTTGACTACCTTGTTCCACGGCTTTAGTCACGGCCATAGTCATGCCACGATCTTTAAAAGATCCAGTTGGGTTTAAGCCTTCAAATTTGACATAAATTTTTACATCTTTGCCGATTAATCTGGGAATGTTATGCAATTGAATTAATGGCGTATTGCCTTCGCCCAGGCTGATTAAGCGGGTGTCGACACTGACCGGGAGACGGTCGCGGTAGTGCTCAATCAAGCCGGTGTAACGGGTATGTTTACTCATGTTTTATCCTAAAGTTTCTAAGCGAATACGATTAACTTTGCCTTTCACGGTGGACAACGCTTCAATTTCAGTAATCGCTGCGTTCATTTCTTTTTCTAAGGTGATTTGGGTTAGCAAAATAACAGGAACAATATTTTCATCTGCCAAGGGTTGTTTTTGAATGATCGCTTCGATGCTGATGTGATGTGCTGCCAGAATTCGAGTGACATCGGCTAGTACGCCGGGTTTGTCTTCGGCATTTAAACGCAGGTAATACGCAGTTTTAAAACAATTTGCCGACAACACTGGAATGTCAGCAATCGATTGCGCTTGGAATGCTAAATGCGGTACTCGATTTTCTGGATCACTAGTCAATGCTCTTACTACATCGATGACATCGGCGACTACCGAAGATGCTGTTGGTTCCGCACCGGCTCCGGCACCATAATACAAAGAGGCGCCTACGGCATCGCCTTTAACCAATACGGCATTCATTACACCATCAACATTAGCGATCAAACGCCTTTCCGGAATTAATGTTGGATGTACACGTAATTCAATGCCTTCCGAGGTTTTTCTGGCAATACCTAAATGCTTGATACGATAGCCTAATTGTTCGGCATATTCGACATCGACTCGGGTGATTTGAGTGATCCCTTCCGTATAAACCTTATCGAATTGCAAAGGAATACCAAAAGCGATAGAGGCAAGAATAGTTAATTTATGGCCCGCATCGATACCCTCAACGTCAAAAGTGGGGTCGGCTTCGGCATATCCTAAAGCTTGGGCTTCAGAGAGAACATCGTTAAAATCCCGGCCCTTGTCGCGCATCTCAGTCAGAATGAAATTTCCGGTGCCGTTAATAATGCCCGCTAGCCACTGAATTTGGTTGCCACTTAACCCTTCGCGAATCGCTTTAATTATGGGAATGCCACCGGCTACCGCCGCTTCAAAAGCGACTATTACGCCTTTCTCACTGGCTTTGAAGAAAATCTCGTTGCCGTGTAAAGCAATCAGGGATTTATTGGCAGTCACTACATGTTTGCCATTGGCGATCGCTTGTAACACCATATCTTTGACTGGGCCTGCACCCCCTATTAACTCTAGAACTATGTCTATTTCAGGGTCATTG
Organism: Methylococcales bacterium; assembly: GCA_965247565.1. Lineage (GTDB taxonomy): Bacteria > Pseudomonadota > Gammaproteobacteria > Methylococcales > Methylomonadaceae > CBDFHF01. The sequence goes on from CBDFHF010000003.1 coordinate 1,688,746, forward strand.
ATAATGTCCAAAGGATTGGTCGTTAATTGAATACCACTGGTGTCACAAATACGAGCTTTACTAATGTCCTTTGCCGAAGCCCGAGTGATGATAATTTCCCTACCAGCGCGCCGGGCGATCTCTGCAGCATTGCGTGTCAATACATTTACGGTACCGCCACCGACTGTACCTAATCCTAATATTCCCACTTTGACCGGTTTCAAAACAAACTCCTTGCTGCATTGTTTTTTAATTTATAGTAAGTCATTTATATGACCTTATCTTTTTTCATCATATTGCGAATACCGCGAACAGCTTGGCGGGTGCGATGTTCATTTTCAATCAGACCAAAACGGACGTGATCATCACCATATTGCCCAAAACCAATTCCAGGTGCTACGGCGACTTGTGCGTCAACGAGCAATTTTTTGGAAAACTCCAATGATCCCATGGCTTTATAAGGTTCAGGAATGGGGGCCCAAACAAACATAGTGGCTCTGGGTTTGATGACGGGCCAACCGGCGGCGTTTAATCCATCACATAAGACATCACGTCTTTTCTCATACATTTTTGCAATGTCATGAACACAATCCTGGGGGCCTTCCAGGGCAGCAATTGCGGCAATCTGAATGGGGGCAAACGTGCCATAATCCAAATAGGATTTGATTCGAGCAAGTGCTGAAACCAGTTGTTTGTTGCCACACATAAAACCAACCCGCCAACCGGGCATATTGTAGCTTTTAGACATAGAGAAAAATTCAACAGCAATATCCTTAGCTCCTTTCACTTGGAGAATTGAAGGCGCCTTATAGCCGTCAAAAACGATGTCAGCATAAGCAATATCTTGTACAACCCAAATGTTATGTTCTTTGGCAATAGCGACCACTTTTTCAAAAAAATCCAACTCCACGCATTCGCTGGTCGGATTACCGGGGTAGTTGAGAATCAACATTTTTGGTTTAGGCCATGAGTCGGTAATCGCTTTTTGCAATTCCTCAAAAAAATCGCTGCCGGGTGTCACTGGAATATGCCGCAAATCCGCGCCAGCAATCACCACACCATAAGGATGGATGGGATAAGCCGGATTCGGTACCAACACGACATCGCCAGGGCCTAAAGTAGCTAAGGCCAAATGCGCTAATCCTTCTTTAGAACCGATGGTGACAATGGCTTCAGTTTCTGGATCCAAGTCGACGTCAAATCGGGTTTTATACCAATTACAAATCGCCCGTCTTAATCGCGGAATCCCTTTGGAAACCGAATAACGATGGGTATCAGGACGTTTAACGGCTTCGATTAATTTGTTAACGATATGATCCGGCGTCGCTTGATCGGGATTACCCATACCAAAATCAATAATATCTTCTCCTGCCGCTCGCGCTTTGGCTTTTAATTCATTAACTATATTAAAAACGTAAGGAGGTAAGCGACTTATTCTGTGAAATTGTTCCATTAACAGCTCTTGAGAAAACAGTGGATGATTGAAAGTAAGTGGACAGCTAAATTAGTGTTGATAATACCATAAGTCAAACAATCTGGTGTCTGTAGGGTGCTGATCGAATCAGATCGTAGTTAAGGTATCTGTTACTTTCGCTCCATTTATATATTAACTACGACGTACGCGGAGCGGAAAGGGAAGTTAACGGATTTAAAACTTTCGATAAATATAGTCGCTTCTTACTTTCTATGGTTTTTTTAGGTGAAAAGTGCAAATTTTTTTCTTCCAACGGCCTGTTGAAAGCTACTTAGACAAACTCAGTAATTGCTCCACTCGACGCAAATCCTCTTGAGTATCTACCCCGGCCGGCGGTGTTTTATCGACCACTTTAACCATAATTGCTTCACCATGCCAAAGGATTCTCAATTGCTCGAGGGCTTCAACTGCCTCAAGATTTGAAGCATCCCACTGGCAATAGCGCTGTAAAAAACCGACATGATATGCGTATAACCCAATATGTCTAAGATGTGGCAGTCTGCCGGAAGATTGACCGATCCCGGCTCCGAACGATGCTCTCTCCCATGGGATAGGGGCACGGCTAAAATACAAGGCATAACCCGCTCGGTTTAGCACCACTTTTACTGCATTAGGGTTAAAGATTTCTTCGTCATCTACAATTTTTGCCGCCAACGTGGCGATACCAGCTTGCTGCTGAGTTGCCAAGGTTTCCGCTACCTCCCGAATATATTCCGGTGGCAACAACGGTTCATCACCTTGTAAATTAACGATGATGTCGTTAGCTTGCCATCCACAAAGTTCGGCCACTTCAGCAATGCGTTCGGTACCGCTTTGATGATCAGCTCTGGTCATTACCGCTTGAATCCCTAAGTTGGTGACAGTTTGTAAAATACGCACATCATCGGTCGCGACTACGACTTGTTCAGCTTGCGCTTCCAGTGCCCTATCACATACATGGGCGATCATGGTTTTGCCGGCAATGGGCAGCATCGGCTTGCCAGGTAAGCGGCTTGAACCGTAGCGAGCTGGAATGACTACCTTAAACTTCAGGCTCATTTATATAAGGCGTCCACTTCTTCATTAGTCATTTGTCGAGCTTCATCCTCCAGCATAACCGGGATGCCGTCGCGAATAGGGAAAGCCAGTCGTTCGGAACGGCTGATCAACTCCTGTTTGGCCGCATCATAGATGAGTGGTCCTTTGCAAATTGGGCAGGCCAAAATATCGAGTAATTTTTTATCTAACATGTCTGTCTCGTAGTAACTGTAAAAATTGTTCTGAAAATTTGGCATCTGGTTGCGCCGTGACCGGTACAGTCCAGTGATGGGCACCGGCAAATGCGGTACATTTAACAGCGTCTTTTTCGGTCATTAGCACCGGTTTATTATCGCTGAATTCAATATCTTTCGGCTGATATTGATAATGATCGGGAAACGCATGGTTTACAGAGTTTATCTTGGTTGCCGCCAGTAAGTTAAAAAATCGATCGGGATTGCCTATGCCCGCCAAGGCATGACAGTCGACGCCAGCAAACTCGTGTAATGGTTTTTTCTGATTGGTGCGCAGGTTGATGGCTGTGTCACCGATGATTTGCATTGAAAATTCATTTGGCTCAGTCGCTTGGCCATTTACAACTACAAAATCAACCGTTTGTAATCTATCAATTGGCTCTCGCAAAGGTCCTGCCGGTAAGCAATAGCCATTGCCAAACCGCCGTTCGCCATCCACCACGGCGATTTCAATGTCCCGCTGCAAAGCATAATGCTGCAAGCCATCATCAGACAAAATAACATCGCAATCGGATTGGCCCAGCAGTAGTTTTCCGGCATCAACTCGAAATGGGCCGACTACTACAGGGCAAGCAGTGTGCTTAGCAATTAATAAAGCTTCATCGCCAACAATCTCGGCTTTGCTTAGCTCGGAAACAGCCTGAGGGTAATGTTTCGTTTGCCCGCCATAGCCGCGACTAATGATACCGGGTTTATACCCAGCAGTTTTCAGAAGTTGGGCTAAATAAATTACTAAAGGCGTTTTGCCGGTGCCACCTACGGTAATATTGCCTACAACAATCACTGGTACGGCCAGTTTGTGGCGTTTTTTAATGCCGATTTGGTACAGAAATTTACGAAATTTAACGATATCTGCAAATAAAAACCCTAGTGGCATCAACCAAGTGCCAATGAACGGATCCTTATACCAGACGTCCAACAGCCAACGGCTTAGAGATTTTTTCATTTCTCAGTCTTAGGTTGCTGGGCTGAGAAGCTTATGTGTGTAAACCCTACCTGTCCAGCCACATCCAAGGCTCTAATTACAAATTGATGGGGTGTTTTAGCATCAGCATTTATCACAAAAGGGATCTCAGTCGACTGCCTAGCCAGTTTAGCAAGCTCCTGTTTTAAAGTTTCTGCTTGTTGATTAACCAATTCGTGCGGCAGTTTATCTTCACCTTCCAGGTAATAAATACCATCGGCGCTAATGGTTAAGTTAACCATTTTGGGCGCGGTTTCGGGGGCTTCGCCGTCAGCTCCGGGCAAATTGATTTTAACTTGTGCAGGTCGATTAAACGTTGTGGAAACCATGAAAAAAAGCAATAACACGAATAATACATCAATCATCGAAACTAATGATATGTCGACTTTTTCCCTTTTTTTACGTTGAAATTTCATTACGATTCCTCGCGCTCTCCCTGCAAAATTTCTACCAGCTTTAACGCTTCCTCTTCCATATCGACAACATAATCATCAACCAATCTTTCAAAAAAACGGTGGAATATCAGGCTGGGAATCGCAACGGTTAACCCGCCCGCTGTGGTAATAAGCGCAGTAGAAATGCCACCGGAAAGTACTGTGGGATCTCCAGCACCATGTTCCATAATGGCAGAAAATACCTGGATAATGCCAAATACGGTACCTAACAAACCTAATAACGGAGTCACTGCGGCAATAGTTCCTAACGTATTGAGAAAGCGTTCTAAATTATGGGCTACTTTACGACCAGCCTCTTCAATACATTCTTTCATTACCACACGTCCGTGCCGCCGATTAGCCAGACCGGCTGCTAGAATAGAACCAAGTGGTGAACTGGTTTTTAAGCGTCGCACTGTTGTATCATCCAGCTTATTTTCCCTGAGCAAGGTCCAGACTTGCGCGACCAACTCTGGAGGTAAGATTTTATTTTTTTGCAAAGTCCAGAATCGTTCGGCAATGATGGCGACCGCTAGAATAGAGCAAAAAATGATGGGCCACATCATCAAGCCACCGCTTTTAATTATTTCAAACACGTAATTTCCTATAGAGTTTCAAAAGCTTAACAGTTTATTTTTGTTGTGACTATTCACTAGAAGTTCGAGAGTCACGCCAGTTGGAAAGTAATAGAAGAAAAAACTTCCACAACCTCATCTGGTTAAATAGCTAAGTTTAATTTTAACCTAAATGCATGGTTTTTTGGGTATTTTCCAGACCTACCCAAGCATAGGCGATAATCAGCGCTAGCGCACAACAAAAAGCGCCAATTACGTAAACGATTTCAGATCCTAGCGATTGCCAATAATAGCCGCTATATAAACTGCCCAACATGCCGCCCAAACCAAAGCTTACGCTGGTATACAATGCTTGGCCTTTACCTTGATGGTGATCACCGAAATAATCATGAACTAAGTGCATGGCTGTCACATGCGCACTGCCAAAAGTAGCCGCATGCAATAACTGGGCAGCCATTAAAATGACCAAAGAATCAGCATATCTCGCAATCAATAACCAGCGGATAATTGCCAACACGATACTTGCTAACAAGATGCGTCGGAGAGAAACACTCTTAAGCAGTCGGCCCATAAACAAAAATAGAATAATTTCTGCAAAGACAGCCAATCCCCATAGCAAGCCGGTTATTTGTGCGGAGTAATGATACTGTTTAAGGTAAATCGAATAAAACACATAATAAGGTCCATGGGCAATTTGCAACAACATATTTACCATTAAAAAAGCCAAAACTTCCGGTTTTTTGATGATTTGCATGATGCCAACTTTATGTGATTTGTGCCGACTTAATCTTGCATCGGTTGTTGTTAAGGTAATCAGCCAGTTGAAGGTTAATAAACCGGTAATCACCGCCGGTAAAGTTAAAATTGAATGATACTCTAATAATCGACCGATGCCGAGCACCGCAAAAATAAAACCCACGGAACCCCATAAACGCACGCGGCTGTAGCGATGCGTATTTTTTTGTAAATGAAATAAGGTTGCTGCTTCAAATTGTGGCAGCACAGCATTCCAGAAAAAACTAAAGGCAACAGTTAACGTTGCTACCCATAAATAGCCGTGAACATATAAAAAACCACCAAAAGTGAATGCGGCAAGAAAAGAAGTCGTTCGTATTATGCGTAGATTTTTCCCAGTATGATCGGCGAGCCAACCCCATAAGTTGGGAGAAATAATTTTGGTGCTGACCAGTAAGGCAGTTAATTGACCAATTTGAAGCGCATTAAAGCCACTCTCTTTCAGATAAAGGCTCCAATACGGTAAAAAACCGCCTAAAGCGGCAAAGTAAAAAAAATAGAATCCAGATAAACGCCAGTAGGGAATGGGCATGAAAATTCGTGAATATGTTCTCAGCTAGCAAAGTGATGCGGGTTTTAATGCAGAGTGGTTTTTGTAGCAGCTGATGTAAAATCGGCAGACAGATTTTACCTTAAATTTTTGAGCCTGAGTCAGAACCTAATGCTCGGTTTTATCCCCCTCTGCATTACTAACCTGGGTCGAGGGGGATACAAATATCTGTCCGGGAACTTAAAAATAATCTTCGCGGCAGAGGGTTAATTCTACAATGACTTATAGAGATCTAGTGCTTTGTTCAATTCAACAGCTGACTTTTCGCTGTTGCCTTTTCTGGCTTCTACTTGGCCTTGAATAACGCTATCGTTTGCTTGTTTAACAACGCCCGTCTCAAAATTAGGGATTGATTCATAAGAGGCACGGGCAGCTTTTAAATGCAATTGTGCTGAAGCAAAGTCGCTTTTCTTGACCTCAGTCAACGCTTTTTCGACATGAGCGATGGTCTCTTTAATGCTTGATGTCGCAGCATTTGCCGCTTCCTCAGCAAACACGCTGCTGGCGGTCCCTAGCGAAAGTGCCATGAAGAAGGTTACTGCTGCTTTTTTTAAAATGTTCATAATGTTTAATTTTTTATGATGATTTCCAGAAACGCCTGAAAATATAAGCTGAAAAGCAAGTGCCCTTCGGCTGTCATCATAGCGGATTAACTGTTTGAGCATACGACAATTTTTGCGATAGCGTCAGGACAAAATCTGTTTCTATGTTGAGTTCGTAAGCTTCTTCGATGGCTTGTTGAGCTTCGGCACTAGCTCGCCATGCAAACGGTGTCATTTGTAGTAATGCTAGACGTTGTTGACTACTCGGGGTAATGGCAGAACGAAGTCGCTGCGCTTTTAATCGCTTAAAACCAGACGGCAAGTTAGCCTCAGGGGCATGTTCTTTAACTTGGGCATAAATAAATCTTTTCAGTTGCCATAAATGGCGCTGACCTGGTGTGACGGTGAGCAGTAAACCGGACGGTTTCAGTACGCGTCTGATTTCATCATCATTTGAAGGGGCGAATATCCGTAAAAGCACATCAAAATAATTGTCCTCATAGGGTAGACGATTGGCGCTAGCAACAGCAAAATGAGCTTTTGGCTGACATTTGGCGGCAGCAGCAATAGCGACTTTAGCGATGTCGACGCCATGTATGGTCAACTCCAATTTATCAGCAAAGTCGCTGGCAATCTGACGACTGTAATAACCCTCACCGCAACCCAGGTCTAGTAACCGCAATGGTTTATCTTTAGCGGTATTAGTTTCTATCAAAAAAGCTACAGCGTCTGCCATCGCTTGATAATAACCCGCTTCTAAAAATGTACGCCTAGCTTGCATCATTTCTGAATTATCACCCGGCTCCTTTGAACTTTTGTGTTGGACCGGCAATAAATTTAGATAACCTTGTTTTGCAAGATCAAATTGATGTCCATTAGCACAAGCATAACCTTTGCCGGACTCTTGCAAATGAAGGGCTGAAGCGCAGACAGGGCAAATATAAGGCATTGGACTATAACGCAGCAGGAGGTGAGATCGGTGAGGTCAAGTTAGTGCCTCTGCGTGCAACTGGTACAGGAATAGTTCGGAGGTAATAAAATGGCTGTGCTTATTGAGAGAGGGTAATATCATTTTATGATGCTGGTGATGTGGAACGGCGTAGTTTTGGATCGGTAAAGCGTGTAATTAGTGTGATGGAGTTTATTCGTTTATATTGGTCAGCGCAGAGCTACGTGGAAATTGGGCGTACTCAAAATACATTTCTAGAGTTAAAAGTCTAACGCAAAGTTTCAGCTAACGCCAGCACTAAGAGTATATTTAAAATAATCAATATGTTTTCATTAGTCCATCAAGAGTTAAACTGCAGCTAGGGACGAAAACCTTCATGAAGAAAATTACTTCTGGTTGATTAGATTGGCTGATAGTCTCGGCAAGTCTTGCTGCTGCTGTTTCAAATTCCTGGTTTCCGGCTTTTAATTCAAACTGACATTTGAGGTAAGCGGAAATTTTATCCGCAGCTTTAATGATTTTAATGTGTTCTTCCGGCATTCTGTCTTGATGAATCAGTTCCTTAAAATCTTCTTGCAAATGAACAGGGAGTAAATTCAGTAATTCGATTTCCGCTTGTTTTTCAATTTGCTTGTAGGCATTGTTAATCTCCAAAGAGTGGTATTTGATAGGAGTAGGTAAGTCGCCAGTAATTACTTCTGAAATATCATGATAGAGGGCGGCAGTGGCAATGGCATTGGCATCAACCCGACCTTCGAAGTACCGGTTTTTAATCAAAGCCAGCGTATGCGCTATGACGGACACTTCCCAACTATGTTCCATCACATTTTCATCATGGGCGTTACGTTTTAGCCCCCAGCGTTTAATCCATCTCAGTTTGGATAAATAGGCATAAAAACTACTCGTTATTTCTGTCATGGCGTCCGTAAAAAGTGAAAGTTTTGAAGCGCCAATAGCTTAGCATGGCCGAGCACATTAACGAATGCCGGCATTGGCTCCTTTATAAAGCCGTATAATGCAGACCACACTAAACACGACGATTTTCGAAAACATGACTATTCAGTGGTACCCCGGCCATATGCACAAGGCCAGTAAAGAAATCAAAGAAATCTTGCCAAAGGTTGATTTGATCATAGAAATTTTGGATGCAAGAATCCCGTTCAGTAGTGAAAACCCCATGATTGGCACATTGCGCGGCGACAAGCCGTGCATTAAAGTGCTCAGCAAAAGTGATCTGGCCGATCCTGAGCTGACACAACAATGGCAAATTTATCTGGAACAGCAAAAACAGGTGAAAACCTTGGCCTTAAGCATTGATCAGCCTGAGAAAATGCGCCAAATAATCGATCTTTGCCACAAAATGCTACCGACTAAAGAGACGAGCCACCGCGTTATTCACGCCCTTATCCTGGGCATACCCAATGTGGGTAAGTCTACGCTGATTAATGTTTTGGCCGGCAGGCAAATTGCCAAGACGGGTAACGAACCGGCTATTACCAAAACTCAGCAACGTATTGATATTGGTCAGGGCATAGTCTTATTAGACACACCAGGGATGCTGTGGCCGAATTTAGAAAATAAAAACAGCGGCTACCGCCTAGCAGTAACCGGTGCTATTAAAGATACCGCCATACATCATGAAGATATAGCCCAATTTGCCGCAGACTATTTGTTACAGCATTATCCTGAGCTGTTACAGAATCGATTTCAGTTTGAGCACCAACCCCAAACCGAGCAGGAGTTATTAGCCATGATCGGTAAAAAACGTGGTTGCTTGAGGTCGGGTGGACATATTGAGATGGACAAAGTCGCCAAAATTTTATTGACTGAACTACGCGCTGGTACTTTGGGACGATTTACGCTGGAAACACCTGCAATGATGAAACAAGAGTTAGTCGAATTAACCGTCTTACGCGCTCAAAAAGAAGCGAAAAAATTAGCCCGCAAAAAGCAATGGAAGGCGACAAAATGAGCTATTTCTATATTTTCTGAGAGTTGTTGGAGTTGCCACCTTTTGCCATCGCTAAACAGCCAGGGCCAATTGAAATTAGCGGTTTATACAGAATGCATTAGCATTGAAAATGTCTTGCCCACTTTAATTTTTCATTCAAAGTGGGCAAGAGTATGTTACTCAATTTCGGTTAATTTACAGCAGTATTTTCAGTTTTAGACAGTTTGTAGCTCTTATTTCTTTTACTCCCCGCTTTTACCATTTTGTAAGACAGCTTAGCCGAATTCTTTACCGATCCAGGGTTTTTCCGAGTGACTGTAAAGGTAGCGTTTACACTAACGCCTGCTGCCACGGTACGAAAGTTGCACACTGCTGGCGCTTTGACTGTGCATTTTCCTTGGCTTGAGACAGGCTTCGATACCAATTTTGATTTTTTTGACAACGTGTTGGTAAGTTTTACGTTGGTAGCCGCAGATGCGGCATTATTGGTAAAAGTGACGGTATAACTGAACGGTTGGCCTGATTGAACTGGATCTGCGGATTCAGTGATGCTTAAAGTAGGTTCGGTGCCAGATGAGGAACCGCCGCCGTTTCCACCCGTATTGCCGCTAGCGCCCACAAAAGCAGGCATTGTGCCGACAGCTAAGGCGCGTGCCTTAAATATGAGTGGCCCTTGTGTCGAGTCGGTGAAATTGCTGATCAGGGTTCGGTTACCGGTGGTTGGGTCGATGGCAAAAAGGCCACCCAGATTTACCTTATTATCTTCTCCATTGTCTACTACTATAATCCGCCCGCTGCTATCCCACGCTCTGGCAACCACTCGTTCTATAACCGGACCTTGGTTGAGATTGCGGAAGTCACTCAATAAGCTTGAGTCAATAGCCGGGTTGCCGCTGTTGTACATGCCAACACTTTCATAGAGAGAGGAAGAGAACGTAAAAATTTTATTATCAGCGTCAAGGATGGGTAAGTTTCTGTTGTTAAAACTGAAATAGGTATAAGAACGTTCGGCTAAATAATCATCCTTTAGCGCTGTGCGCTGACCATAAACCGTATCAAACTGAATTAAATTCTGATTTGGGTAGTTGAAGCTATCTCCCCAAAATATTCCACTTCTGCTTATGCCATAAAGCTTTTCGAATTTTGCGCCCTGGCTGGTAATGGTTGCGTCACTCAGGGTAAAGCGTTTGCCCGTTGCAGGGTCTATCGAGATGACTTTACCGCTATCTCTTTGCACCAGGATTTTGTTTTCTGGAGTAATTACCATTGTGTCCGGCTCACCATTCACGAGAGGGCCGGCTGTTATATCACCCAGGTTGCTTACTCGTCGACGCGCGCCAGTGATTGGGCTAATGTGGTGGATTGCATTCTCTCCTGACGAATACGAAACGGAGGAGTAAATGTAGATTTCTCCGGAAGCTGAAATAACAGGTGTGTTCCAATAGGTTCCGCCACTATCTATAGCAAATTGCGAGTTAGACTCATCGAATGCTTTGGTCCGGTCAGCGTCGGTAAGCGCACTAAACAAAGTTCTTTTCCCTGTGATTAAATCGACTCTGAATGCGGCATCGCAATTATTAAAAGAGCTACCATCACACCAATTTCCAATGATTAATGCCTCTTCAGCATGAATGGATGTGCTAACTGAACCCGTTATAGCCAGTATGAACGATGGAATTAGGGTTTTTATTGAACGATATTTGATTGAAACAGGTCTTGCCATGATGACTTTCCTTATTAGAATTCTATTTAAGTATTGTTAGATATTGTTGAATAATTGATTTTTACATACCAAGTATAGCAATGAATGAGTTAGAGGTTGTGCGAAGCGCTTAACACTTCTCAAAAGAATCTCTGGATTGAAAGAGGCGTGATAGTCTGCAACAGGATGGCTGAGTCAAGATAAAGTGTTGTGGACAACACGAACTTATCGTTGTTGCTCAGAATACTTAAAGCTGAATCTGTCGTTTAAAGTGGAATTAGCCGGTTATCAATAATGACGGTAAAATGCCGCTCGCGGGTCTTGCCGACAATGCAAGACGAATAACCTAGTGTTATAGTAAACTATTGCAACCCTAAATAATGGTGCTCCCATGGCAGCAGAACACAACGTACACTTGCATGAAATTCAAAAATTCGGCTCTATGGCTGAACGCTGGTGGGATCGGCATGGCGAATTTAAAACCTTGCATGACATCAACCCGTTACGCATCCAGTTTATTCAGCGCTACATTGATATAGCCGGTAAGCGCGTGGTTGATGTGGGTTGCGGCGGCGGTATCTTAACGGAAGGCTTGGCTAAGCAGGGCGCAGATGCTTTGGGTATTGATCTCAGCGAAGAGTTGATTGATGTTGCCGATTTACATGGTTTGGAGTCCGGCGTTGCAGCCCGTTATCAAAAAATCAGCGCCGAAGAGTTGGCTGAGCAAGAACCGGCTAGTTTCGATCACGTCACCTGCATGGAGATGCTGGAACATGTTCCTGATCCAGGTTCGATCATCGCAGCCTGCGCCAAACTGGTTAAGCCCGGTGGCATGGTATTTTTTTCCACTTTAAATCGCAAACCCAAAGCGTATTTATTGGCGATTGTAGCCGCGGAACATCTGCTTAAAATGCTCCCTAAAGGCACTCACGATTTTAAGACTTTCATTAAGCCCTCCGAATTAAGCCAGTCGGCGCGGGCCTCGGACCTTGAGTTACAAGGCATGGTCGGCATTGAATACAATCCGTTCAGCAAACGCTTTAGTTTGGGAAAAGACATAGACGTCAACTACATCGCTGCGTTTAGACGAGATGAGTAAAACTGTGCAAGGTTTAAACGGTTTTAAATTATCTTGTGTGTTATTTGATTTGGACGGTACGTTGCTAGATACCGCCCCGGACTTGTTATCTTCACTGAGCAAGGCGTTATCCCTACACGATCTGGACGGCTATGACCCAGAAACAGTCAAACCGTTTATTTCTTACGGAGCGGCGGCAATGATTAGGGCGGCCAAGCCGGACTTAGCTGAAAAGCAACAAGCTGATATCGTGGAAACTATGCTCAATCATTACCAACACCACATTGCTGAGCACACTGTTTTTTTTGACGGTATGGCTGATACATTGAGCACTATCGAAGCTCGGGGTTTGAAGTGGGGCGTTGTTACCAATAAACGCGAACGCTTTACCACGCCGTTAATGGCGGCTTTGAATCTAACCAATCGTGCAGCCTGTGTTATCAGTGGCGATACCACCAGCAAAGCAAAGCCGCATCCTGAGCCCATGCTGGAAGCTTGTAAACGTGCACAAGTCCATGCTCAGGAGTGTGTTTTTGTAGGCGATGCCATTCATGATATTCAGGCAGGAAAATCCGTACAAATGAAAACGCTGGTCGCCGAATATGGCTATTTAAAACCTGACGATCAACCACATACCTGGGGTGCAGATGCTTTGCTGTCGTCTGCGCAGCAATTGTCTGATTGGATAAGCTTATGCCGTTAAGCAAACAGGTAATATTGATTACCGGAGCCGGAGGCGGTTTAGGTGGTACCGCTGCGCTGACCCTGGCCAAGCAGGGCGCACATATCATTTTGCTGGATAAAAATATTCCAAAACTGGAAGTTATTTACGATGCCATTGTTGCTGCAAATGCCACTACGCCGGTTATTTATCCGTTTGATTTAGCCGGCGCGTCTGAAAATGATTACCAGGGTCTCAGTGACACAGTGGCCGAAAAGTACGGTAGTCTGCAGGGGCTATTGCATTCTGCGGTAGAGTTCAATACTTATGCGCCTATTGCTAGCCAATCGACTAAAGATTGGGGGCATAGTATGAACGTTAACTTGCATGCGCCGTTTCTAATGACACGGGTACTGTTGCCTGTGCTGCAACAAAGCGTCCATGCCTCTGTGGTATTTACTTCCGACTCTTATGTTCGTAACGCTCCAGCTTATGCAGGTGCTTACGGCGTTGCCAAGATTGCTTTAGAAGGCTTGGCAAAGATCCTGGCAGAGGAATTGGAATCTACCGAAAAAATCAGGGTCAATATTCTTATACCTGGCCCGGTGAATTCTCCTTTACGAAAACGAGCCTATCCTGCTGAAGATAAAACAAAGCTACCGAGCATGGAGTCTTTAGCGCCACTTTATGAGTATTTATTTGGCGCACACAGCATCGGTACCACAGGTCAAGTGATTGATGCCCGAACTTTTCATTTATAACTAAATCACTATGGCGGACAGAGAAACCATTTTTTTAACTAGAGACGTTAATATTGTAACCATACCCGATGGCAATGTAGGCTTGTTGCGCAAAGGCGAGGAGGTCACAATCCATCAGTCATTGGGTACTAACTATACCGTTGTTACCGACTACGGACATATGGTGCGTATTGCCGGTGTTGATGCGGATGCGCTGGGCAAAGAATCTCAAGAATTGCACACGTTAGTTTCAGAAACTAGCGCCGAAGCCGTGGAAAAAAACTGCTGGGAAGTGATGAAGACCGTTTACGATCCTGAAATTCCGGTCAACATTGTCGATCTTGGTTTGGTTTATAGTTGTGAAGTAACGCCTGCAACCGAAGATAAAACCACTAATGATGTGCAGATCAAAATGACCTTAACGGCGCCGGGTTGCGGAATGGGGCCAGTAATTCAGGGCGATGTAGAGAAGGGTATTCGCGCCTTGCCGGGCATAGCCAGTGTCAATGTGGAAGTGGTACTCGATCCGCCTTGGTCGCGGGAGATGATGTCGGAAGTCGCGCAAGTGCAATTAGGCTTGTTCTAAATAACGAGTCTTTTTAGGTCTTTGTCATCATTGCGCCGGGTGTCACGCCGTTTTAACAAAAAATCCACGCACTCAGTGTCGCTAATAATCAAGCTACGCAATAAACTGGTGTTTGCGCTATTTATATTTGCTACTGCATCAATAGTTCTGTGCGGATTACTGCGCTGGGTGCCGCCGCCAACCACCGCGTTTATGGTCTATAGGCATTATCAAGATCTGAGTGAGGATCGCCGCTATCGATCTATCGCTTATCATTGGGTCAGCGGAAAACAAATTTCTGCACACGCCTATCGTGCAGTAGTCGCTTCGGAAGATCAGCGTTTTTTCCAACATTCAGGATTCGATTTAAACGCTATCCAATCCTCTATTGCTGACTATGTGGATGGAGGAAAACTCAGAGGCGCCAGTACTATTTCTCAACAAGTCGCCAAAAATTTGTTTTTAACCCCCTCAAAAAGTTTTATCCGTAAAGGTATAGAGGCGTGGTTTACGTTTTTGATTGAAACTCTATGGAGTAAAGAGCGCATCTTGGTGGTTTATTTAAATATTGCGGAATTTGGTGATCACTTGTTTGGTATAGAAGCCGCCAGTCGTCGTTATTTTGGTATTTCCGCCAAACAACTTAACAAGTCTCAAGCGGCCATATTGGCTGCTACCTTGCCTAATCCCATTCGGCTAAAAGCCAGCCAGCCAACGCATTATTTATTTGAGCGACAAAACTGGATATTACGGCAAATGCACAATTCAGGTTTAAGCGGAATCTCGCTGCGCCAAAAGTAAGCGCTCAGACATTTTTGCAGCAAACAACCTGATACATTCGTAGGCCTCTGGCAAGGTTTGTAATAATGAAGCCAGGATCAGTTCATCGCTGGGTTGTTTACCCGAGACAGTAATTCCGCTTTTATGGATCAGGTGAGGCATCAATCAGCCTGGCAGATTTGCTGCCAAGCTGGGTGATGCTGCAGAAGAGTCAGGGCAGAATCCAGCAAAGTGATGCCAGGCTCCATTCTATGCCAAGTCGAGGCGCCGGAAGGATGAGGTAGAGGAATCACGTCAGTGATATTGCCGTGGAAATTAACAGAGTGAAGTTTACCAATCACTTCGTTGAGTTTATTAACAGGCATTAACTGGCTGATGGCCAGTTTACCAACCGGCAGGATTAAAACGGGCTTCAGCAAATCCACTTCAGCTTTCATCCAGATGGAACAATTAGAAATCTCTTCCGTACTAGGCACACGGTCACCGCCTTTAGGATTTTTGCCTGGAAAACACCGGCACACCGCAGCCATGTAAACCCGTTGCCGAAACGTAGTTTCATCAAGCCCGGTGCGCTCGAACCACTTAAATAATGTTTTACCTGCTGTCCAAGCAAACGGTTTGCCGAAGCCACCTTCTTTGTCCCCTGGTGCCTGTCCGATCAATAAAATCGGCGAAAATATGGGGCTTCCGGTCACAACGGGGCCAATCATTTGCGGGCATTTTGTGCATTTTGCTAACGCTGCGCGGTGCTCCCGCATCAATATTTCGGGTGTAGTCATGGGATAGAGCGAGCCAAAATAAATAGAGTGAAAAAGATCAAGAGTAGATAGACTCCGAAGAGCTTAAAAATCTATTTCGATTCCAACCGGACAATGATCAGACCCGGTAATGTCCGGCAGAATAAAGGCCTGCTTAACTTTATCAACCAGCCCTTTGCTGCTTAGCACGTAGTCGATACGCCAGCCGACATTATTTGCCCGGGCGTTGGCCCGAAAACTCCACCAGCTATAAGCCACTGTGTCAGGATGGAAATACCTGAAAGTATCAATCAGCCCTGCGTCCATAAAATGACTGAAGCCATCAATTTCAACCTGCGTATAGCCCGCCGATTTGTTGTAATTGGGTTTCGGACGAGCGATATCAATTTCCTGATGCGCCACATTGAAATCGCCGCAAGCAATGAGCGGTTTTTTGTTTTGCAATTGTTGACAATAAGCCAGAAACGCTGCATCCCAGGTCTTTCGGTAATCCAGCCGTGCTAACCCATCACCCGAATTTGGCACATACACATTCAACAGAAAAAAGTGCTCGAACTCAGCAACAATGACTCTACCCTCAGTGTCGTGCTCGGGAATACTGATATTATGAATAATCTGCACTGGCGGACGTCGGGATAAAATCGTTACCCCGGAATAGCCCTTGCGCTCGGCACAATTAGAGTAAATATGATAACCATCAATACCCTCCAATGCCTTGTCGATCTGATCTGTTTGCGCTTTGGTTTCCTGCAACAAAATGCAATCGGCATCTAGTTGCGAGAGCGTTTCAGCAAAACCTTTGTTTTGTACTGCACGAATGCCGTTGACATTCCAAGAGATAATTTTCATGCGTTGGCTTAGTTTGAGGGTGAAGTTGTCCTAAATCCATTCTAGCTGCTAGCGGGTCGGCTAACCAGTCGATTTCTGGTTTTATATTTATAACAACATCTAACCATATGAAATACCCATTAAAAAACGCAACTATCTCGTCGTTTAAGCATTAATCCCATTGGATTTCTTCCAGGAAGCTGATAGCATCCGCCGCCAATGCTTGGTATTCCATTGCTTCATTCGAATAAACGATACCCAACCATTTCGCTCTGGTTTTTACAGCTTAAAACAGACCTGTAAGCAGGGAAGCCAGTTCGTCGTTTTTTAACCTTAAACCACTGAGAAGATATGAAATTAACTACCTGTCCACATTGGCTGGCTTTGCTGTTATTGACGCCAGCTTCTGTGCTAGCGATATTACCAACTTTACCGAATAATCAACAACCATTACAGCAATCTCAGGCAACCGCTAAATCCTTAACCGGCTTGCAGCTGCCGTTTATCGCCAACAATGGCCAAACTGATCCGCAAGTGGGCTTTTATGCGCAAACTTTTGCCGGTACCGTGTATGTGACCCGCAGTGGCGAACTGGTCTACGCCTTGCCGGGTAAAGACAAAAAGCCTGGCTGGACGCTGGTGGAACGCTTTGCTGAGGGCAAAGTCTTACCGATTGGTAAAGTGCCTAACACCAGTCAGGTCAGTTATATTAAAGACCAACACGGCAAAGCCGTTACTCAAAACGCCCAAACTTATAGCAAAGTGGCGTTGGGCGAAGTCTTTAAAGGCGTTCAGGTTGAACTGATTGCCCACGGCGATAATGTTGAAAAAGTCTACACCCTTGCGGCAGGTGCAGATGCCGGTCGTATTAAGATGGCAGTGGCTGGAGCAAACCGCCTAACTGTGGACACACAAGGCGCTTTATTGGCAGAAACTGGCAATGGTCCGATCCGCTTTACACCGCCGATTGCTTGGCAAGAAAAGCAAGGCGTCAAGACACCGGTGCCAGTCAGTTATGCTGTAGCAAACAATCAATACGGTTTTAAATTGGGAGAGTATGACCATAGCCAAGCGGTGATGATTGATCCGCTGTTACAGGCAACTTACCTTGGCGGCAATGGCACGGAAACGGTTGAGTCGCTTGCAGTCAGCCCGATCACGGGCGATGTGTATGTAGCGGGTATTTCTATCGCGCCCGGCGCAGGATTTACCAACACCTTTCCCGGCACGGCAGGCGGTTATCAGAGCTCACAGAACGGTGCCAATGAGACGGTATTTTTATCCCGGCTAACGCCTGACCTGAAAGCACTGATACAAACGACCTATTTCAGTGTACCCAGAGATGGTTTAGTCACATCCTTTCATAGCTTTGCTTCTCTAGCTATTCATCCTCGTAATGGCGACGCTTATCTTTTGTATGCAATCAATGACAACGGTAATAACAGGGTATTCCCGCCAACCGCTGATACGGGTGCCGTCCCTTGCGAGACAATGGCACACATGAATTATACCGTTACCCGCTTTTCAGCCGACCTAAAACAGTTATTTCAAGCTACCTGTCTCACACCGGTGGCTCTTAGAAGGGTGACAGCTCTTGGAGTCTATGGCGCAGACTTTACGAAAAAATTTGCTTTTCACCCACATTCCGGTGATCTTTATTTTGCGGGCAGTATGAATCCGGTAGATTTTAATGACAAAAATCTGGATGCCACTGTGGTGAGAGTTTCTGAGGACTTGCGCAGCTACGCCGACTTCACAACCTTTGGCAGTACTGGAAAAGATTATGCCGAGGACGTTGCCATCCACCCGGTGACCGGCGATGTCTACGTTACGGGTACAACCGGGTTCAACGACTTCCCCAATACCGCGGGCAGCTATCAGCCCAACAACGCCTCCCAGCCGGCGACCGGGATGAAGCCGGACGGTTTTATCGCGCAACTCTCATCCGATTTGGATACGATCAAAAAAGCCAGTTACTTGGGCGGAGTATTGGAAGACCATGGCTTGCAAATTGCCGTCGGGTCAGACCCTGCTCGCTCACTTTACGTGCTGAGCCGTGCCCAATCTAAAGATTTCCCTGCTTTGGCTGGCGGTGCCGCACCAGCTGTTTATAATGAAGCCTTCGTTAGAGGCCCCATAATCAGCAAAATATCCAGTGACTTATCACGCATCGAGCAATCGACGGGAACAATCCAACTTACAACATCTGGGGGACTCGTGCAGTCCACGCCCTTATCACCTGTGGAGTCAACTTCTAGTCAGGATCGGACACAATCAACCCATCTATCTTTACTTACCTCCCCTGTCACACAAGACGTTATGCTGGTTTACGCCCAGATTTATTATGATGGGGTAGCTACAGCATTCAACCCCTACGGAACACGATTTGAGAACGTTCCTGTTGGCATGAGTTTCTCGCCTGACTTAAGGCAAATTAATTTTCAAGCACGGATAAATCCAACCGTAGATTTCCCTGTCAATGAATTCGCCTTATCGCCAATTACCGGCGACATCTACTTGGCTGGTGGTGAATTGAGCGGTAAAACGCATCCGGCCACCGATGGCGGCGCACAGCCTGTTTCAGCTGTCACGAGTGCAGGCAAGCCTGATATTTACATAGCTCACTACACATCTACCGACATCGGTGTCGGAACGGGTGGTGGCACTGGGGGTACAGATGATAATGGAGGCGGTTCTTCAGGTGGGACAGATGACAGCGGCTCAGGCGCTGTAGTCGCTAACCCCGACGAAACTCCCAAAACCTTTAAATTTGCGACCAAGAAAAAAGTTAAACGCAATGCGTTGATCACTTCCAACAAGGTAAAAATAAAAGGCATCAAGGCGGGCTCCGCACCGGTTTCCGTACAAAACGGCGAATACTCGCTGGGCTGCAAGAAAAAAGGCTTTACCCGTTTAAGTGGAGTGATCAAAAACAATAAAACCGTCTGCGTTCGCCATCAGTCGGCGTCGACAAAAAAATCTGTGGTGACCACTACCTTGACTATTGGTGGTGCAGCAGGCAGTTTCTCCAGT
This sequence comes from Methylococcales bacterium, assembly GCA_965247565.1. GTDB lineage: Bacteria > Pseudomonadota > Gammaproteobacteria > Methylococcales > Methylomonadaceae > CBDFHF01. Next base: position 1,708,375 of record CBDFHF010000003.1, read on the forward strand.
AGTACGAAATAGAGAAACTTTTAAAAAACTTGGCAGAGTGTTCTTCGTGTTCAGGCCATTCTGCCATTTGTTTCTTTAGCTAAGGTCTACTCGCTCGTTGCCGTCAAACGTTGTCCATAAAGCGCCACGATCAGATTAGCTTGATCTACCATGCCAACCAAGCGGTTTTCGCTGTTTACAATGGGGATATGGCCAAAATTTTGTTCGGACATAAGCGGGATGAGTTCTGCAATGTGCGCAGTTTCTGGCAATACACTCACCGGTTTGCTCATGATATGGCCGACTGCTTCAGGTTTGTTGGTGCTAACGTCATCGGTGCGTTTTACAAAAGTGCGAAATTTTTCCTGAAATGGGCCATTGGTTTTAGCATCTAGGCTGTTAAAAAAATCATTCCAGCTGATAATACCAATCACCCGTCTGGCTCTATCAAGCACTGGCATGGCTTTCAGTTTTTCACGATGCATCGTATGCCAGGCTTCATCAACTGCAGTGCCGTACTCAACAGTGCTTACCGGCTTGGTCATAATATCCGCACAAGTAAGATAAGCACTAAGTCGTTGAAAACTTTGCTGTTGGGCAATAAACATGAGGTTACTTAAATCACTCGGTGTTACATCGATGTAAACGCCTTGTTTTTGCAAAGCTTGCTGAACGTCTTGTTCGGAAATGCTTGTTCGTTGCGCTAACGTTGGATGTTGTTGGCTTGTTTGCGTCGTAACGACTTGATTGGGACTATTGGGGTAGTTATAGCGCAGTAACCAGCGATTGATCATAATCGCCATTACCAACATAACTAGCACGTTAATTGCGACTGGCATCAACACAAAGTCATAAGCCAGTTTAGCTATCGCTTCACCACCAATGACCGGTGCGATTGCTGTAGCTGCACCCGGCGGATGCAAGCAACGTAGCGTTAGCATGGCTAATACGCTGCCACCGGCAGCACAGGCCGACGCCAGTGCTACGTCAGCCAACCATTGAGTACAAGCCACACCAACTAATGCGGAGACTAATTGCCCCGCGCAGAATGGCCAGGGTTGAGCCAAGGGACTGTTCGGCATAATAAACAAGATAACTGCTGAAGCGCCCATTGAAGCAACAAGTAATGGGTAGGCGGTATCGGTTATCAACTGCTGGGTTATGAGCGCCGAGATAAAAATAGCAGCGAAGCAAGCTAAGACAGCCAGTAATTTATTTTTTAAAGTAAGATTGATTGGATCGGTGCTAATAGATCGAATTAGTTGCTTTAGCATGATAGTGATCAAGTGTCGGACGATGCCTGGTTATGGCGTTGGAGCGACATAAAAGGCATCAGCGTATATATCTTTTAAGGCCGCACCTTTCAAATAAGCCATTTTTTTTGTTTGGCTAACCATCTCCGGGTGCCCACACAAATAGATTCGCCAGCCTTTTAAATCCTGCGTAGCCTGTAAGGCGACATCATGCACTCTGCCTTTTTTGAAGTCTAAAGTTTCGTCATCACTGCGGGAAACGCAGGGCGTGTAATAAAAATTGGCAAACTCATCGGCCATATCGCGCATCTTATCAACCCAATATAAGCCATCAGCATAGCTGCTACCATGATATAAATGAATTTCGCCCTGGTGATCTTGTAATAACGCGTCGTGAATAATGCCGTACAAAGGCGCCAAACCACTGCCGGTACCAATAAGCATTAACGGCTGTTCGGTTTTTCCTGGCAGATAATGGCAAGTGCCTTGCGGCTCAGAAATGTTTAACTGCATGCCCGTTTGCAACTCATCATGTACCCAGTTACTGAATTGGCCATTCGGCAATCTGCGTATATGAAACTCTATCTGGTTTTCCGGATGAGGCACGTTGGCAATTGAATAGCTGCGCATGACGCCACTATCAGGATGTTGCAGGTTAATAAACTGGCCGGCAAAAAAGCTTATGTTGTTTTCGCATTGCAGAACCAGTCGCATAATTTCTTGATTGAGTAGCTCCTTTTTGACCACGCGCGCTGCTGATAGAACGCTTTGCTGATCCGGCAATGCCACGGTCATATCTTGTTGGGGATGACATAAGCAAGCTAAAAAATAATTCTGGATTTGTAAGGTATCTTTAAGGCCAATTTGTGCGGATACAGGCGGCGGATTATCAAGGCTGCGCATTAAACAGGACTGGCAAACACCTTGCCGACAACCATTAGGAATCTGGATATTTTCTCTGAGTAAAGCGTCCAAAACGGTTTCATCCGACTGACATGTTATGCTCGTTGTGCCTAATGTTATCTGCTTCATAACCGCCACCTGTGGTTTGCTATCTGCCTAATACATCATTGCGTGTGGTTTCTGCTATGGCAGCTACTTCGGCAATTAATTCTGCAGGCACATTGAGTTCTTGTAGAGTTGCGGTCAAATTTTCCATTACCGCGTCAAAGTGGCTATCGTCCAAACCCATTTTTACCAAATGGGCATGGCCTCTACGCATATCGGCACCGGTATAGTTATGCGGTCCGCCAAAAGCCATGGTTAAAAAGGCTTTTTGTTTGGCGGCTTGTTTTTCCATATCGACGCTATCAAAAAATCGGTTAATGCGATAATCAGCCAGCACTTTACGATAGAAAATATCAACCGCCGCATCAACTGCGGCCTCACCGCCCAATTTGTCGAATAAAGTTGCACTCATAAAATATCCTTTGTTGTAATTTATATTTCTAGTTTTGAGCAATCGCTCGTTTATAATTCTAGGTGAACAAAAACTGTTATGCAATATAAATATTATATAAGTTTTAAATATAAATTATGCTATCCTTTGGCCGAGACAACCCCATAGAGACGGATGACTGTAATGTCAGAAAAAATAAGTTCGCGTCAACATGAAATACTTGAGCATCTGTTAAACAATAAATCAGGCCTGAGCATTGATGAGTTGGCGATCAAACTGGATGTATCGAGAACCGCTATTAAACAGCACTTTGTGGCACTGGAAAAAGACGGACATATACAGCAAATCACGCGCAATAAAACCGCTGGAAGACCAGTAGTGATTTACGGCATCACCAATAAAGGCATTAATCATTTCCCCAAACAATATGCCTGGTTTTCAGAATTGGTTTTAGCGGATTTGCAAGAAGAGCTAGGGGCAGAGCGCTTTAGTGCTTATATGTACAAGCTGGGGTTAAAGCTGGCAAATAAGCTACGCAGCCAGTTTGATGGTAAATCATCGGATCAACGCCTTGCCGAGTTGTCCCTGATTATGACGAATTTGGGTTATCAGGTATCTGCAACCACAGAGCCGGAAACCGATTTACCTATGATTCAAGCGGCCAACTGTGTTTATCACGACATCGCCCAACAACACCCGGAAATCTGCCAGTTTGATCTGGCGCTGATGTCATCTTTACTGGATAAAAAAGTTGAGCAACTGGGCTGCATGGCCAATGGCGATTGTGCTTGTCGGTTTAGAATTAAGTAATATCCGCTCCAATAAGTTCAGATACTATCTCTTCTCAAGCGGAGATTTTGAAAGAACCCATAAAAAGCAGCCTTCGGATCAGATTTCATACTGAGTCTGAACGTGACTAATTTGTGCCCCAGTGACTGAATACTCTTGTCTAAATGTGCTAAATCTTCGTGCAGCTCATCTAGCAATTCTCAGAACAAGGGATTCAAAATGCTTTCAGTTTCTTCGAGAATACTGGGTATGGCTTTTCTAGCATTACCATTCTTAGTGGGATGATGATGTTCTTTGCTATTAATAACCCCCTGACTTGATTCGTTTGTTCAGCTGGGTGGCAAATCAATCGAAGTTTTGTCAGGCGGTGGTGCTTCGTCCGCACAGATGAAACTTGGATTTATATCGCAATGATCTTAATCATGTTGCATCGCTTTGCTTGATGCGGGAGCTTTCAAATTACTTCTAAAGCTTCATTAGACTAATCTATTGCAAGTTCATAGCCTAAGTTATTAGGACACGAATAGGGAGTCGCCTAAGGCAATGTCGGGGGAGTCCATTTTTGCCGATTTTTCCTGGCTGGAGGCCCGGAAAAAATCTTTCGCAAAAATAGCGTCTCCCCGCTTTGCAGCATCTGCAACTACAAATTGCATTTATCCACGAATAGTTGAAAAGCAAAATCGATCATGAACCATTTTCAAAGTTTATCTCGCTTGTTACTTTGACCTAAGTTTCGCCGTTCAATCATAACGCTTTGGATAAATTAAGAGCTTGTATCAGAATCTTGGTAGATAGAGTTTTTGTTTTCAATAGGCTTAGCAGCACTCGCTTCCACTTGTTTAATTTCGGCTGGTGCAGTTGGAATGAAATTCAATTCACCCGGTATGCTTCCCTTAGGCCTGGAAGATTCAGCGCCATGAACTCGTTCAGCAAAATCAGTGGCGTAAGAGCGCGGTTGCTCAGTGGTTTCGCCCCTCCGGCCATCTGTTTCAGAACTGGTGGATACCCCGCCTTCGCTATCCGACTCAGGCTTTTTGTAGTTGGGGTTGCGAGGTCTTCTGCGGTTTGGGCCGCGTCTATTATTGCGACTATTGCTTGGTTGGTTTTGTGTGGGCTCGGTAGCCGCTACGCTCGATTGTGTTTCTGATTCTGCAGAAACAACATCAGAACTTACCGGAAGTTCTTCGCTAAGCGGGGGTCTTTTAGGTGCGGGCAAATTAGCGGGATCAAGATTGCGCTTTACATTGCGTCCTTGTCCCCTGGGAGGACGGTTAGCGCGCGCTTCCTGTGGTGCTGATTTTGCTTCTTGGGATTGCAGCGGGGCCTGGGGTTTGTTGCCTCTGTTATCCCTGTTTTTATTATTGTTGCGTTGTCCGCTCGTACTGCTCTTTCTGTGTTCTACCGGGCTCTTTGTAGTGGCAGTTGCAGCGGCGGTTGTTGGTTTGCTGCCGATTAGCTTGTGCCAAAAGCGTTTGATTAGGCTCGCAGATTCATTATTGTTTTGCATGGGGGCAGGTGAATCGTGCAAAAACTCTTTAATAGCCGGCTTTTCAATCTTTTGTCTAACAACTTGCTGAGCAAATTCAGGTATGGTGATATCTTCCTCTTTAATTTGCAAATAGCTCGGTTTGTCTTCTGGGATATCCTTTTCTTTGATACGGTCGATATCATAAGCGGGTGTTTCCAGATGCTTGCTTGGTAAGACAATAATGCCGACTTTAAGTCGAGTTTCAATTTGCTCGATGGCGTGGCGTTTTTCATTCAGTAGAAAAGTCGCGCATTCAATTGGCAAGTGTGCGATTACTTTTTCGGTGCCTTTTTTCATCGCTTCTTCTTCAAGAAGGCGCAAAACAGACAAGGCCACGGATTCTACGTTACGGATCGTGCCTTGGCCTTTGCAACGCGGGCAGGTGATTTGCGTTGAGTCGCCCAAGGACGGGCGCATTCTTTGCCTGGACATTTCTAATAAACCAAAGCGAGAGATGCGGCCTGACTGAATTCTGGCGCGGTCGATTTTTAATGCTGCACTAAGATGATTTTCAACTGCGCGCTGATTTTTATTGGACATCATGTCGATGAAGTCAATAACAAACAACCCTCCTAAGTCACGCAGTCTCAATTGCCGGGCAATTTCTTCCGCCGCTTCTAGGTTGGTGTTTAGCGCGGTTTCCTCGATGTCACTGCCTTTGGTTGCGCGGGCTGAGTTTATGTCAATAGAAGTTAGTGCTTCGGTATGATCAATAACGATAGACCCTCCAGAAGGCAACGATACTTCTCGACCATAAGCGACTTCAATTTGTGATTCAATCTGATAGCGATTAAAAAGAGGCACTGCATCTTGATACAATTTTGCTTTGGGCAAAAAATGTGGCATCACTTGTTTCAAGAAAGTCTGTACCAATCTGAAAGACTCCTCGTTGTCGATCAGGATTTCGTCAATATTGGCACGTAAGTGATCGCGCAATGCTCTAATGATGACGTTGCTTTCCTGGAATACCAGAAATGGTGCGGATTGATCAGAGGATGAGCGTTCTATGGCCTCCCAAAGCTGTAGTAAATAATTTAAGTCCCACTGGAGTTCTTCAGCGTTTTTGCCGCAACCAGCAGTTCTGACGATTAAACCCATGCTTTCTGGAATTTCCAGAGCAGCCATCACTTCTCGCAAATCACTGCGGGTTTCGCCTTCGATACGTCGGGAGATACCGCCTGCTTTAGGATTGTTTGGCATTAGTACAAGATAAGTACCTGCCAGACTGATGTAAGTGGTTAGCGCCGCTCCTTTGTTGCCGCGTTCTTCTTTTTCAATTTGAACAACAATTTCTTGACCTTCTTTGATTAGGTCTTTAATTGCAGGACGGCGGCCGTCATTTTCGACGCCCTCTTGAAGTTGGCGGTAGGCGGGAGAAATTTCTTTAAAAGGTAAAAAGCCATGTTTTTCTGCGCCATAATTGATAAACGCCGCTTCTAAACTGGGTTCCACGCGGGTGATGATGCCTTTGTAGATGTTAGATTTCTTTTGTTCTTTCGAAGGTACTTCAATGTCAAAATCATAGAGTTTTTGACCGTCTACCAAAGCGACTCGCAGTTCTTCGGCCTGCGTAGCGTTGATAAGCATTCTTTTCATGCAATATATCCTTGTTGTGTCCTGCTCCATTATCAGAGTTTACTGATTAGACTTCCCATAGGTTAGTTAATTTTTAGTTACAAAATATGCGCTATGTTGATCAATACCTATTTTTTCAGCTCAGATTGGGTTTATCTTTGAATGATGTCATCATGCTATTTATTAACGGTAACGTTATGGTTACGTTTTTTTGTACGGATTAGCACTAAGCAAAAAAATATTTCAGTCGTCGTGGTAAATTCTGTTTTAAACAGGAGTGTATAAATTGTTCGTCATGGGTCGAACACTACCCGAAAAATCTTAAAATGAGGCGTCAACATTATGTAGGTTGCTTTTTTAGCCATCATTTGATGTTTTAGCTCAGTAGCGAGTTTCCTTATTGAAATCAGCTGAGCCTAGTGTACATTTTTATATTGTAACGTACTTAATATAGCAATGTTATTGAACAACAGCAATTTAAAGAATCAATCGGCCCCGGATACTGCTATCATTTACATTATGAGTATAGAAGAACAAGTTACATTACCCAAGGTTCAATTAGTCGAAATTAATGACGCTAATGACGATCAGCGCCTGGATAATTTTTTAATCACCCGATTAAAGGGCGTGCCTAAGAGCCATATTTATCGAATAGTGCGTAAAGGTGAGGTGAGGGTCAATAAAGGACGCGTGGATGTCAGCTACCGATTACTGGTCGGTGATATGGTTAGAATTCCTCCGGTTCGCGTTGCTGAAAAAGATGAACAAGCCTTTGTGCCAACGAACTTGAAGGATGCGTTATCGCAAGCTATTTTGTTCGAGGATGATGGATTCTTGATTATAAATAAACCTGCTGGCTTTCCCGTACATGGCGGTAGTGGCTTCACTTCCGGTATTATTGAAGGCCTGCGCCTGATTAGGCCGGAAGCGCATTTTTTGGAGTTAGTGCATCGTCTTGACAAAGATACATCTGGTTGCTTGTTGATCGCAAAAAAACGTAGCGCATTGCGTCGATTGCATGAGCTATTTCGCGATGATGATGTTCGTAAGACCTATTTAGCACTGCTCGCCGGCCAATGGGCCAGAAAAAAGCAAGTAGTGAATGCACCCTTGCAAAAAAATGTCAGTAAAGGTGGTGAACGGATGGTTGTCATTAGTCGCACCGGCAAAGAGGCAGAAACAGTTTTTACTCGGTTAAAGTTATTTAAAGATGCAACATTAGTGTCTGCATCTCCTAAAACCGGTCGTACGCATCAAATACGTGTGCATGCGGCGAGCCTGGGCCATCCCATAGTAGGAGATGATCGTTACGGGATTGATAGAATAAATCGAGAATTTAAAAACAAAGGCTATAAACGTATGTTTTTGCATGCGGAACAGGTGAATTTTCAGCATCCGGTGACAGGCGTTATGTTAACAGTGTCTGCGCCTTTACCTTTGCAGTTGAGTGAGTTGTTAAAGCATGAAGAACAAATTTGATTTAATCATATTTGATTGGGATGGTACTTTAATTGATACCATTCCGTGGATAGTCAGTTGTTTGCAAAACGCGGCGATAGTTTGTGGCTGCGCCGTTCCTGGCGTGCAGGCAGCTCAAAATGTTATCGGATTGAGCATAAATAAAGCCGTTTCCGCATTATTTCCAGAAGCTGACGAACAAATGCAGCAGCGGCTAATTGTTAGCTATAGCGAGGCATATTTGTCTAAACAACTAAGCAAAGACGATTTGTTTTTTGGTGTTTATGACATGTTGGTGCAGCTGCGCCAGGATGGTTTTCAATTGGCAGTCGCCACAGGTAAAACCCGATTAGGATTACAAAAAGCACTTCAAGATACGGGGACTGGCGATTTGTTTTGTGCAACTCGATGTGCTGATGAAACCGCATCTAAACCCGATCCTAAAATGGTTAAAGAAATTATTGCTCATGCCGGCGTGAGTGAGGAGCGAGTCTTAATGGTGGGTGATTCTATTCACGATTTACAAATGGCTGTCAATGCAAAAATTGCCGCTATTGGCGTGTCCTGTGGAGCTCATTCTAAAGAAATACTACAACAATATAATCCGATGTTGTGCTTACGGCATCCGGCAGAATTACTAAACATAATTTAAGGTTATTATTAGATGGATAATCAACAGGACAATCAAACTAGTTCCTCTAAGCCCATAGACGCAGGATGGGAACGGAGTGTTATTGAAAAAATAGCATTAGCGGCGATAACCGAGCAAACTCGGGCAAGGCGTTGGAGTGTTTTTTTTAAATCCCTATTATTTGTTTACTTGTTGGGTGTATTTGGATTGGCTATGTACCCAAAATTGAAACTGGAAATGGGTACCGACGGCAAAAATCATACGGCTGTTATTAAGCTAGTTGGTGCTATTGCTGAAGACAAGGACGCTAATGCAGAGACCATTATCAAAAGCTTAAGGGATGCGGTAAAGGATAAGCAGACTAAAGGTATTATCTTGCACGCCAATTCGCCTGGAGGTAGTCCGGTTCAGTCAGCTTATGTCTACGAAGAAATTAAAGCTATAAAGAAAGAACACCCGGAGTTGCCCATCTATGCAGTAGTTAGCGATATTTGCGCGTCAGGATGCTATTACATCGCATCTGCCAGCGATAAAATTTTTGTCAATCAAGCGAGTTTAATTGGCTCGATAGGTGTGTTGATGGATGGTTTTGGATTTGTAGATACCATGCAAAAGCTGGGAGTTGAGCGTCGCTTGCTCACTGCTGGTGCGCATAAAGCCATGCTTGATCCATTTTCTCCACCCAAGCAAGAAGAAACAGAATACATGCAGACTTTATTGAATCAGGTTCATCAACAGTTCATTGGTGCAGTTAAAGCGGGTCGTGGCGATCGTCTTAAAGAAACCCCTGATATGTTTTCCGGCCTAGTATGGACAGGCGAGGAGGGTATTAAATTGGGGGTGGCCGATGCTTACGGTAATGATGATTATGTTGCCAAAGAAATTATTGGCGCAAAAACCATTGTCGATTTTACTCGTCAGGAACGATTGCTTGATCGCATTGCGGGTAAAATAGGTAGCTCTTTCGGGCAGACTATTTCTGGATTAGCTCAGGGTATTTCACTGCGCTAAATGGATTCAGTGTCAATTCATGCTATCCGTATAAGTTATGCGTCAAGCAGCAAGAAAAGTTATCCTGATATAGGCAAGCAATCACTCAAATCATCATGAAGAATTCGATCAAACTCGTTTTGCTGGCGTTTTGGTGCAGCTCTGGTGCTCTTGCAGATGATCAGCTTTTACTCGCTCAAGTAAGTTTAAACGATGCTACCAAGCAAATTATTGAGGGTACTTATAACAAAGTACTAGGCGCACAAACAGAAACCATAGACGGAAAAGAAGTTCATGTAATCAAGGTGTTAACACCTGATGGAAGGATTCAGTTTTTTAGAATTGATGCAGAAACTGGCCAGCTTGTCAACGAACCTAATGCTTAATTGGATCACCCATGCGTATTCTAATAGTTGAAGATGAAGTAAAACTGTGCGAACAAATTCACGACTATTTGACTGATAAAGGTTTTGCAGTCGATACCGCAAATACAGGTGCAGATGGATACTATATGGGTAAAGAGTATCCGGTTGATGCAGCTGTGATTGATATTGGTCTTCCAGATTTTTCGGGCATAGAGTTAATCAAAAAGCTGCGCAAAAACAAAATCAAAGTACCTATTTTGATTTTAACTGCGCGCAGTCGCTGGCAGGAAAAAGTCGAAGGATTGGAAGCTGGGGCCGATGATTATTTAGCCAAGCCGTTCCATTATGAAGAGTTATTGGCCAGAATTAACGCGTTGATTAGGCGATCAGTCGGTCAAGCCCATCCGGTGTTAACGCATGGGAATATTGAGTTGGATACCGTTGCTCAAGATGTTTTTGTTGCAGGAGTAAAACAAGAGCTGACGGCATATGAATATAAGGTTTTGGAATTTCTCATGTTTCGTAAAGGTGAAGTTATTTCAAAGTCGGTATTGACCGCTCATATTTATGACGAAGACTTCGATTTAGATAGTAATGTCATCGAGGTGTTTATCGGTCGCTTGAGAAAAAAAATCGATCCCGACGGAACATCTAAACCAATAGAAACTCTGCGCGGCAGGGGTTATCGAATTTCAGACGACACCTAGCCTCTTTAATTCACCCAAAAGCTTCTTAACCTCAGCTACTCACCAGTGCAAACTAACACGCTAAGCTTCCGGTTGTTGATTTCCGCGGCGTTGGTTTTAGCTATTTTTTTTGCACTCGTTTCCATTGTTTTGGAGCAGGGATTTCGCGAAAGCGCAGAAGAAGCGCTAAGTGAAAAATTGCAAATCCACGTTTATTCATTGTTATCAGCAGCGGAGTTAACCAATTCTGGTGAATTGAAAATGCCGCCCAGTATGCCGGAACCGCGTTTTGCGACACCAGGTTCTGGGTTATATGCCTTTATTCAACTCAAAAATAAGAAAATAGTATGGAGTTCACCGTCAGCGATTGGCTTGAATGTCAATGTGCCAGCAGATTTAACTTCGGGTAACTCGGTATTCTTAACCAATGATCGTGGTCGCTATACACTTCATTACGATGTGATTTGGCAAAATGTGGCAAAAATTGAACGCGAATACATCTTTACGGTTACCGAAGATGCGCAGTTTGTTGTTAAACAAGTAGAGCGATTTAACGCTACTTTAAGAGGATGGTTGCTGGTTATCGGTATTGCTTTAATTTTTATCCAGTTTGCTGTCATGAGCTGGAGCTTAAAGCCGCTACGTATTATTGTAAAAGATCTTGAAGCTGTAGAGAAAGGCGCCAAGTCCCGCTTGGATGGTGATTATTCATCCGAGTTACAAGGTCTGGCGGGTAACATGAATGCCTTGATTACCAGTGAAAGGGGATTGTTAGATCGATACCGTAATACCTTAGCCGATTTAGCACATAGCTTAAAGACTCCGCTGGCCATCTTAAGAGGTTGTGTGGATACATGTGGTGAAAATGCCGAAACTGTTAATGAACAAATTAACCGCATGAACCAAATTGTTGAATATCAACTGCAACGCGCTGCGGCAAAAGGCGAGCATAAAACTACCCGTACCGTGGATGTGCCGGAAGTGTTGAATAAAATTATCGCTTCTGTCAATAAAGCTTATTTCGACAAAGGCATCATCTTCGACGCGCAAATGCCGGAAAAAATGTTGTTGTACTGCGATGAAGGTGATTTATACGAAATTGCTGGAAATTTGATCGACAATGCCAGCAAATGGTGTAAACGCCAGGTAAAAGTCACGGTAATGTTAAATGCGAAAAAAGGTCGGAAAAATTTTACTGCGTTACTGCAAGTAGAAGATGACGGCCCTGGCATTCCCGATGGGAAGCTGGCGGAAATCTTAAAGCGCGGCGTGCGTGCCGACCAGAATACTCAGGGTCACGGCATTGGTATGGCCGTCGTTAATGAATTGATCACTTTGTTAGGTGGACGATTGGAAGGTGGTAAGAGTGCAGATTTGGGCGGCATGAAATGGAAAGTCTTGCTGCCCTAGTTCATCGTGAGCGCGATTTTCGGTTGAAAAAGTCGTTCAAACCTAAGCTCAGCAAATTAATTGAGAATAAGATGAATATTCTGCAAGCTTTCTGCCAAAATTTCGCAGTTCAGAGATATCCGCAATCCTGGCGGGTTGGCTTAAATGACCAGCTGAATGTCTTAGCTTATTTTATGGGTGGAAATCTCAATACCAGCTTTCTGATACTGGCGATAACGATTTCTTCCGAATTCTTTGTTCGCTTCGCTATTGTCTAAAATCTCCAGAATTCGTTCAATTTGATAGAAATTCTCCGGACAGTTTGATGACAGGTTAATGACGGTTTTTTGCCAATGTGTCGGTGCAGGCGGGGAGCCTATTAATATGGCTTTTTCGGTGCAAGGACTCTCGCCAGTGTAAATTTGATGAGGAATAAAACTACCGGCTCTGAAAGTCCAAAGCAGGTCGTCCAATTGCCGACTTTGTTCTTCCGAGTCAGTAAGTGCATAGCAAAAGCAGTGGTTGCGGTAAGCTTTTTCTATGAGCTTACAAGCGAATAGATCGCGTTCCTGCTGGGATTGCGATGGTAGTATGTAAAAGCTAACATCCGGCATTGCCAAGCCTAGCGAGAAATTGAACTCAATGGCTTAAAAGGTAGCCGGTAATTCCCCGGCCACCTCATTAAGCGGGTAGTCATTTGATTACGCATTAGCCCGATTAATCAGATACTGACTTAACAATGGCACAGGACGACCTGTGGCGCCTTTAGTAGGGCCAGTACGCCAAGCGGTACCAGCAATATCAAGATGAGCCCAGCGGAAGTTTTCGGCAAAATTTGACAAAAAGCAGGCCGCGGTAATAGTACCTGCATCTTTGCCACCGATATTGGCCAAGTCCGCAAAATTTGATTTAAGCTGTTCTTGGTATTCTTCCCATAACGGTAAGCGCCATAGACTATCGACAGCAGTCACGCTAGCGTTAATAAGATCATTGCATAAGGCATCGTCATTACCCAACAACCCGCTGGGAACGCGGCCTAATGCCACTAAAACTGCACCGGTTAATGTGGCGAGATCAATGACTACGTCGGGGTTGAACCGTTCGGCGTAAGTTAAGGTGTCGCACAGAATTAAGCGACCTTCGGCGTCGGTGTTCAATACTTCAATGGTTTTTCCCGACATACTGGTGAGAATATCACCGGGTTTGTTGGCATCGCCATCGGGCATGTTTTCTGAAGATGGGATCAAGCCGACGATGTTTAACGGTAAGTTCATTTTTGCAGCGGCTTGCAAAGTGCCTAGCACAGCTGCGCCGCCGCACATATCGTATTTCATTTCATCCATGCCTAGGCCCGGTTTTAAGGAAATACCACCAGCATCGAACGTTAGCCCTTTTCCAATTAGCACGATAGGCTTGGCATTTTTATCGCCGCCTTGATAATTGAGGGTAATCAATTTAGCAGGTTGTCGACTGCCACGAGAAACCGACAGGAAAGACCCCATGCCTAAAGCCTGCATATCGGCTTCTTCCAGGATGGTAATAGCTAGATTTTTAAATTTATTACCCAGTTCCTGGGCTTGTTCAGCTAGGAAAGTTGGGGTGCAGACATTGCCGGGTAAATCGGCTAGGTGTTTAGTTAAAGCGACGCCCTGGGCAATTGCCAAGCCTTGATTTAAACCTGCCTGAACTGGGCTGGACTGATCGGCTGGCGTGATGATGCGGATGCTTTCCAGCTTGCTGTCGAGTTCCTTATTTGCTTTGTGGGTAGTATATTGATAGACGGCATCATTAAAGACTTCGACAATTTGGCGACTTTTCCATTGCCAATCAGCGTTGCTGACTTCGACTTCAGCTAAGCTACATACCACCGATTTTATAGCAGATTTTTTAATGCAATTGATGGCGGCGGTTAACGCGCCACGGAAGTCTTTGGCGGAAATGGCGTCTTTTTTGCCAAGTCCAACCAGTAAAATACGTTCAATGTTGTTGTCTGGGATGACGTTAAGCAGTAGAGTTTCCGCATTTTTTCCGCTGATGTCGCCACGCTGGATCACTTTTTCTATCAAACCTTGCAATCTGTTGTTAAGAGCCGCGGCGGTTGGGCTGAGTTGCTGGTCTTGGTAAATACCTACGATTAAACAATCACATTGCAGTTCTTCTAATGGTGAGCTTTCTATAGAATAGTCCATAACTTATATCGTTTTGTTGTGAGAGGAAGATAAACTTGAGTACCTACTCAAGACGGGCTGTTTAGCCGTTGCTACAAATAGCCGCTTCCAGTAACGTTACTGGGATAGGCAAATTATACAACACAACGTTTAATTTTAATTGGAGAGATGGTTTTGGCAACAGATTGGAGAACAGGTGGCTTAACGCGGCGGCGGTTTGTTTCTGTGTTGGATACAATGATTGTGATGGATTTGCTCAAAACCCTGTTTGCCGTTTGGTCAGTGATTGTGGTGATTATCGTCAGCCGAAAGTTTATCAGGGTGTTAGAGGATGCGGTCGACGGGCAAGTTTCTAATGAAACACTGTTAAGTATCTTAGCTTATAAAACACTGCTGGTTAGCATCTCTTTTATGCCAGTAGCGTTGTTTATGGCCGTGTTAATGGTATTGGGCAGAATGTATCGGGATCAGGAAATGGCGGCGGTCTCTTCTGCAGGCGGCGGGTCAGGTGTTATTTATCGCGCTATATTTTTAGTCGCTTTCCCCCTAAGTATTTTGTCTGCCGGATTGTCCCTTTATACGGCCCCTTGGGCGGAAACCAGCATTGAGAATCTGGTTAGTCGTGATGAGCAAACGGCTGATCTTAGAGGCATTGCTGCAGGAAAGTTTAGTGAATACAGCCAAGGTGACTTGGTCTTTTACGTAGAGAGCGTCAGTGCCGACAAAAAGATGCACAACGTTTTTGTACAAAATCGGCAACATGGCACTTTAGAAATTATGAACGCTGATTTTGCCCGGATGCAGGAGTTGCCGGATGGGCGTTATGTTGTTCTGGAACATGGCGAAAGAGTAGTTGGTCGGCCAGGAGAACTAAAGTATGTCCTGGAAAACTTTGATGAGTATGGTGTTCGTTTGGAAGAAAAGGATTTAAGCGTTAAGTTCAATCGTGCAGCAATCAGCACTGAAAAGTTGTGGACTTCACAGGTGACGCACGATATGGCTGAATTACAAAGACGCTTGTCGATTCCATTCGGAGTGCTGTTATTAAGTTTTCTGGCTGTACCCCTGGCACAGATTTCGCCGCGTGGTGGTGTATACGGCAATATGATGGTTGGATTTTTAATTTATTTTAGCTACGGCAATCTCTCCAGAGTCAGTCAGGCCTGGGTGGTTAAAGGCACTATGTTGCCCTGGACGGCTGGATTTTTAGTCAATTTTGTCTTGCTGTTAACCGGCAGTATCTTATTAGCTAGGCTCTATGGTTGGAAATGGTTACTGCTAAAAATTACCGGTAAAGGTGCGAGATGAATGTATTAACCGGTTATGTAGTTAAAGAGATTTTAAAGGGCTCATTTATCGCTCTGCTGTTGTTGCTGACACTCTTCGATTTGTTTACCTTTAGCGATGAGTTAAACGATTTGGGTAAAGGCGGCTATGGATTAAAACAGGTTATCTATTATGTTTTATTGACTTCACCCGCGGTTGTTTACGAGTTAATGCCCGCGTCAGCACTACTGGGTAGCCTCTTTATATTGGGGGCTATGGGTAATAACCGAGAGCTTATTGCTATGCAAGCGGCCGGAGTATCGGTATTCGGTATCATTAAAGCCGCATTACTGGCGGGTGGCGTGTTAGTGGTTGTGGCTATTTTTGTTGGTGAGACTATTGCGCCGATCACGGAGCGGGCAGGGCAGATGATTAAATTGACTGCCCAAAATGAGCGAATTGCTTTAGGCGCGAAATATGGGATATGGTTGCGCGAGGGTGCTCATTTTATTAATGTCAGAAAAATAAATGATGATGGTAGTCTAGCGAATATTCGCCGTTATGAGCTGGATGACAAACGCCACCTACGTCAGACCATGCACGCAGCAAAAGCAACTTATTTAGGAGGTCAGCAATGGAAATTGCATCAGGTCAGACAGTCACAGATTTCCACTGAACGCATAACAGCCAATGCTCAGGAAGAGCTGATTTGGCAGTCATCAATCGCTCCAGATTTACTAAAGATTGTTGTCGTTAAATCGGACAATTTATCTATTATCGATTTGGCAAAATATGTCCAATTTTTAAAGGAAAATCAGCAAAAGTCGCATAAATTTGAGTTGGCATTATGGGGAAGGCTTGTAAATCCATTGGTAACATTTGTTATGATTTTGGTATCTGCGCCTTTTGTTATCAATATAAGACGCGGTATTAACGTCGGAGGACGCATGATGATCGGTGTGGTTATTGGTATGAGTTTTAATATTATCGACAAAATCGTCGGTCATATCGGCTTAATCTATGATTTAAATCCGCCTCTAATGGCTTTTTTGCCCAGCTTATCGGCGTTTGCATTAGCGATGGTTGCTTTGCGACGGATGCACTCAGCTTGAAAACCAGTTAAAACTATCTTAGCGCCTTCATTGCGTCGTTAATTTGTTGTTTCGCATCGTGTAGCAACGATAAAGATTGTTCGGGTGACAAAGAGAAATCTTTGAGTTTACTGGCGGCAGGAATTGAGGTAATGGCGGGTATTCCTGACATATCCAGTTTCCCAATGTAGCTGTGCAAACGAGATAATACTACGATGTCGATTAAATTAAGCTCATCACCGTTGTTTTGATACCAGTCTTCGCAATAGATGGGAATTTTAATAAATTCTTCTGAAAATCCCCATTCCACTAAAATTTTGTAGCCTATAGGGCCGTTAACATAGGGTAATGCGCGTTCTATGTCTGCTTCGGTAAAGTAATCTTTTGGCAAGTTGGCGGCAAAGTTTAAAAAGGGTACGCTGCCGATGTTAGAAATTAGCCCTGCTAATAATGCTTCTTCAGGTTTGGCTTGCTTGCTGGCTTTCGCTAGAACCGAACTGAGCGCAGAAATATGCAGGCTTTGCTTCCATACTTTATCCAGTAGTTTTTTTATAATCGGCGAATTGCTCTTAAAGATATGGTTTAAGCTTAAGCCAATAACCAGATTTCGGGTTGCAACCAAGCCGATGCGATTGACCGCTTCAAAGCAACTTTTCGCAGGTAATGCACTCACGTAAAGAGGGCAGTTGGCTATGTCAATGAGCTTCGCGGCGATAACGGGGTCAAGTTGAATAATTTTTACCGCATCAGCAATGCCGATGTTATTTTGGATAGCATGTCTCAGTTTGATAGCAATATCAGGTAATGAGGGTATCTCTAGCTCTTCGTTTTCGTAATGTTCCGCGAAAGTATGTAACAGTTTGTTGTCGTGTAATGCTTCGGGGATGAGCAATTGAGAATATAAAGCAGCATTAGAATCTTTGCTGGCCATTATCTTTTGAGAAACACGCAAAATGCTGGCATCTGTTTTAGCAACGGCCGTAGTGGTATAGATAGCACCACTGCTCAACGGAAATTTTGCTTTAGCGGTGCCGCTGGTGGTTTCGTAACTATTGCCTTTTTCATCAGTCAAGGTGACGCTGCCTTTTAACAAGTAGAAGGCTGAATCGGTTTTTTCGCCAAGCTTAAATAACGTGGTGTTTTTAGTAAATACTTCAGATTGATGATTACCAGCAAAAGCTTGCAGTTTTTCAATACTGAAATTTCTGATAGGGATCAGTTCTTTTAAGGTTTCAATTGCAATGGGTTCAACAGAGATGTTGCCGGCCGCTGCATTTTTTCCTTGAAAAAAAGGTTTTAGGAAAGACATGTTTATTTCCTAAAAATCAGATAACGGGAATAGAAAAACAAAACTAATCCTTAACTTACAAGTCGATAATGTCATTGTTCTTTCAGTTGTGAAAGCGGTACGTTTTTTTAAGTCTAGCATATAACGCAAGATAGGTTGGCAAATGGCTAATCTTTGGAAACAGCACGATTTTTGTTTGTTATCCATTCGCTCCAGGAGCCCACATACAGTTTAGATGAATTTAGCCCGGCGTGTTCCATAGCCAGCAAATTATGGCAGGCAGTGACTCCGGAGCCGCATTGATGAACTACTTGGTCCGGGTTGATATTTCTGGTTATATTTTTGAATTGTCCGCGTAACCGGTCGGCTGAAAGAAACAGTCCGTTATTATCAAGATTCAATTGAAATGGCCGGTTTAGTGCTCCAGGAATATGGCCCGCAACCGGATCTATGGGTTCTTGTTTTCCGTGGAAGCGTTCTGGGGTTCTGGCGTCAATTAAGCAGATGCTGCGTTTGGCCAGGCTATTTTCAACTTGCTCAGCACTTAGCCAAAGAGTTTCATTGATATAAGGCCGAAATGTCGTCGCTTTGATGCTCGGTAACCTTGTCGTTAGTTTAAGGCCTTGTTTTTGCCATTGTTGGATACCACCATCTAATACGGCGACCTGATCATGCCCTAACCAACGCAGTAACCACCAAAAACGCCCAGCAAAAGCGCCGCCAGCATCATCATAGGCAACAACTTGAGTGTTATTACCGATGCCCCATTGCCCTAGCTTTTGAGCTAAAAAGGCGGCGTTGGGCAAGGGATGTCGGCCGGTATTTTTAGTAACAGGGGCGGATAAATCGGTATTTAAGTGTGCGTAGCGGGCATTAGAAATGTGGCCAAATCGATAGGCTTTTGCGCCCGCTTCCGTGTCTGCTAAGGAAAATCGGCAATCCACAATCACTAAATTAGGGTCATTACTATGTTGATTAAGTTCGGCTGCGGAAATTAGAGTTTTATAAATCATGATTTTATACCGTTAAGATGATTTTGCCGATGTGTTGGCTACTTTCCATTAAAGCATGAGCCTGATCTGCATTATTAAGATTGAAGGTGGTGTGGATGATCGGTTTGATGTTGCCGTTTGCTAATAATGGCCAAATTTTTTTGAGCAGATTGACGGCTATGGCGGACTTAAACACATCATCTCTGGCTCGTAAAGTGCTGCCGGTAAGGGTCAGCCGCTTAAGCATAACGGGCAATAAATTGAGTTCGGTTTTACTGCCTTTTTGAATGGCAATTTGCACGAGTCTGGCTTCCTCCGCCATGCATTTTAGGTTTCTTGCCAAGTAATCGCCACCGATCATGTCAAGAATTACATTGACGCCTTTCTGATTAGTGAGTCGATGGATTTCTTCAACAAAGTCCTGTTCGTGGTAGTTGATAGCGGCGTCAGAGCCAAGTTCTATGCAAAACCGACATTTAGTGGCAGAACCTGCGGTAATGATAACTTTAGCCTCGAAAGCTTTAGCGAGCTGAATTGCTGTTGTGCCAATTCCACTCGAACCTCCATGGACTAATAAGGTTTCACCAGCTGATAATTTCGCTCTATCAAAGATATTACTCCAGACTGTGTAAAAGGTTTCCGGAATGGCGGCAGCCTCTATGAAAGAAAAACCTGCGGGTAACGGCAAGCATAAAGAGGCTGACGCCAAGCAATATTCGGCATAACCGCCGCCGGTGACAAGAGCACAAACTTGATCACCCTCTTTTAAATGGCTGGTGTTGCTACCTACTGCCACGATAGTGCCGGCAATTTCAAGGCCCGGAATATCTGACGCACCCTGCGGCGGCGGGTAGTGTCCTTGACGTTGCATAATATCGGGGCGGTTGACACCCGCTGCCGCTACTTTAATCAATACTTGATGTGCTAAAGGCGATGGTATCGGTCGCGTAGCGAGCTTAAGGGCTCCCGCCTCAATTTCGATAGCACGCATAGCCTTGGGTAGTGACATGATTTCAATAACGTCGATAAATAGAACTGCGGGTATTATATGTCCCAGATATTTTTATAAACAATGATAGTGGGTAAGGTAAATAAATGATTCGTGCAGGCATTGTCGGTGGTACCGGTTATACCGGGGTTGAGTTATTACGAATTTTAGTATTGCATCCGCAAGTTGATGTAGATGTAGTGACCTCTCGCGCCGATGCGGGGCAGCGAGTAGATTCGGTATATCCCAGTTTGCGCGGTTTTATCAATGTAGTATTCAGTGTACCGGATGTTGCGGTATTGTCCGAATGTGACGTCGTGTTCTTTGCCACACCGAATGGTACAGCCATGCTGATGGCCGAACAGCTTTTGGCAAAAGGGGTAAAGGTCATTGATCTTTCAGCCGACTTTAGAATAAAAGATGCACAGCAATGGGCGCACTGGTATGGCATGGAGCACGCATGTCCTGATTTGATTGGTAGTGCCGTTTATGGCTTGCCCGAAATCAATCGTGAAGCAATTAAAAACGCGCAATTGCTTGCTTGCCCAGGCTGCTATCCTACTGCGGTTCAGTTAGGTTTTTTACCTTTACTGGAGAATGGCTTGCTGGATATATCGCATTTGATTGCAGATGTGAAATCCGGCGTCAGTGGGGCTGGCCGGAAAGCAGAATTAGCGACATTGATGAGTGAAACCGGTGAAAGTTTTAAAGCGTACGCGGTCAGTGGACATCGGCATTTACCGGAGATTGTCCAAGGTTTAAGTATTGTTGCGGGCAATCCGGTAGGACTTACTTTTGTGCCACATTTAACGCCAATGATTCGAGGAATTCACGCCACGCTTTACGGTCAGTTAAGGGCCGAGTATAAAGATATTCAAGCTTTATTCGAGCAACGCTATCAGTCAGAGGCGTTCGTGGACGTACTGCCTCCAGGTTCTCACCCCGATACCCGCAATGTACGGGGTAGTAATCGCTGCCAAATTTCGGTTTATATACCACAAGGCGGCAACACTGTTGTGGTTTTATCAGTAATAGATAATTTAGTGAAAGGTGCGGCAGGCCAAGCGGTGCAGAATATGAATTTAATGTTTGGCCTGGATGAAACGACCGGATTAAAAATAGTTGCGCTGTACCCATAATTCTTGACTGAAACAGTAGGTATAGCCATAATCCGACCATATTTACCATTTTGGAGTTAAAAAAATTTATGACAAATCCAATCGTTTTTACCGATAGTGCTGCCTCTAAAGTAGGTGAGTTGATCGCTGAAGAAGGTAACGATAATCTCAAGTTGAGAGTTTACGTTACAGGCGGCGGTTGCTCCGGCTTTCAGTATGGCTTTACTTTTGACGAAGAAGTCAATGAGGACGATACCAGCGTTGAAAATGGCGGCGTAACGGTATTGATTGATGCGATGAGTATTCAGTATTTAACCGGTGCAGAAATCGATTACAAGGAAGATCTATCGGGCTCCCAATTTGTTATCCGTAATCCAAACGCAACAACTACTTGTGGCTGTGGATCATCCTTCTCTGCGTAGGCTAAACCTGGAAAAAGCCAGTAAAATCAGTTATTTGATTGGGGCTGGCTTTTTGCAAATAGAGATGCTGCTTTGGATTTATTGAGTTGAGCCAGATAGGACTGGGTTCTTAACCTGAAATCTGTGTAAGCTTCATTGCTGATTGCTACCGACTGGGTCACTTGTGCAGTTAGCGGATTTTGGTGAACGCCATCAATTCGAAATTCGTAATGCAAATGCGGGCCAGTTGCCAAACCCGTTTGACCTACATAGCCGATAACTTCGCCCTGTTTTATTGGGTCGCCTTCTTTTAGATCCCTTTTAAAGTTGGAAAGGTGGGCGTATAGAGTCTCATAATGCTGACCATGCTCAATAATTACGACCTGTCCATAGCCCCCTTTGCGGCCCATGAAAGTAATTTTACCATCGCCGGTCGACTTGATCGGAGTGCCTGTTCTTGCTGCATAATCAACACCTTTATGAGCGCGTATTCTATTGAGAACCGGATGCTTGCGGTGGGGGTCGAAATGGGAGCTGATACGGGCGAAATCAACGGGTGTAGTCAGGAAGGCTTTGCGCATACTTCTACCGTCTGGCGTGTAATAGTTAGCAATGCCATTTTCATCTGTGTATTTAACAGCAGTGTATGTTTTGCCGTTAGTCACAAACTCAGCGGCAATAATGTCACCTTCACCATACTCTGAAGATTTTTCATAAAGCACAGTAAATCTATCGCCGCTGTGAATATGCGAGGCAAAATCAATATCCCACGCAAATATGTCTGTTAGTTGGGTGACTAAACGGTTTGATAAACCCGCTTGTTGACCCGCCTCTCCCAAAGAGTTGTTCACAATAGCATGAGCACTAAAAATCTGAGATGGCAATTTTTTATAGGGGTATTTTAAGTTAGATTCTTCCCGCTTTGCCGTGACCAGAGAATTAAAAGCGCCGATTTTGGTGTTTAGTCTAACGGTGAAGTCACTGAGATTGCGAGTGGCTATGAGTGTGGTATACGGATTGGTTTGATAACTGAGCTCTTCAAGCTCACCAAATCTGTTAGTTTTTACTTGTAATAAATTCCCCGCACAAATTTCTTTAAACTGTTTGCCTGTATCATTCGAATTGATGATCTGATCGAGTTGAAGACGGCTTAAATTTAGTTTGGAGAAAATACTAAATATATCTTCTCCAGGTCTCACTCTATGTAGGATGGTGCTTTGATGAGTTTTTTTGAGATGTTTGGAGTACGAATTAATGGGGGTTTTTATGCTGTATTTGGCGGGTTTAGCATAACCCGTCGTCGCCGTGGCGACTGAAATCAGCCCTAAGATCAGTGTATTATGAAGTTTAATTTTCACGATATTTTTAGTTAAGTTGTTGAAATTTAATTCAAAGCTTAATTGTCATTGTCGCCTTAAAGTTCATTCTAAGGCTTTTTAAGCACTTTTCCTAATTTTTGATCCCCGCCACGATATAGTGGACACTTTAAAAAGCGACTATTCACTCCCGAAGAGAGGTGCTTGCATGAGCACAAAGACGACTAGAGCAAAGCCAGTTATACTCGGTATAGCACTGAACACAAACAAGAAAGCCTGAGTTTAGCCGCACAGATTGGTGTTGCTAAAGCCCGATAGAATTTGAAACCCATTTTAAACAAACTCTCGCTTCTCGATCTGTCCACTTTTGTTGGTGGGAATCAGTTGAATTTTTGACAGGATTCGTTTGTACGGGATTTTTTAGATTTATGCTTGAAAGGTTCATGAAAGCAATAATTATTAGTATAACTTACTAAACCAGATAGGATTATTTTGTAAGAAAGTCCTTACCTTTTGCAGATTTCAAACAAGACCGTAGGAAAGTAATTGCTATGCAATCCAATATAAATCCGTTGATGAATGGTGGTGGCTTACTGGCCAACCTCAAATACGATATACCGGCAGGCGTGGCGGTTTTTCTTATTTCGATACCGTTATCGTTAGGTGTTGCTCTGGCATCTGGCGCACCTCTGTTTTCTGGTTTGATTGCTGGCATTGTCAGCGGCATCATTGTGGCGCCGCTCAGTGGCTCAGCCCTTGGTATTAGCGGGCCGACGCCAGGCCTTGCTATTATTGTTTTGACTGCAATTCAACAGCTGGGTTTTAACGCGTTTTTACTGGCTTTGGTCATTGCGGGCGTTTTGCAAATTATCATGGGTTTGGGTAAGGCAGGGATTGTCGCTTATTACCTTCCTTCTTCTGTTATAAACGGCATGTTGTCAGGTATAGGTGTTGTCCTATTCCTCAAACAAATACCCCACGCGATGGGTTACGACGTGGACTATGAGGGGGATTTAGCTTTTTTTCAGAGAGATGATTATTCCTCTTTCTCTGAACTCATCCATATGCTGTCGTTTAGTTCCCCAACGGCTATCGGTATTGCTCTTGTCTCGTTAGCTATTCTGATCCTTTGGGAAACACCGTTCATGAAAAAGTACCGGTTTTTTCAATTGTTTCAGGGCGTTTTAATAGCCATTATTGTTGGCGTTTTGATTAATCAGGGCTTGTTAGTTAACTATCCGGACTGGGCTTTACGCGAAACGCATTTAGTGATGCTACCAGAGTTTAACAATGCCAAAGATTTATTTAACCAACTGCACTATCCCGACTTCTCCGAATTCAGTAATCCGTCAGTTTATTTAACGGCGCTAACCTTGGCTATAGTGGCCAGCTTGAAGACTCTGTTGTCTTTGGAAGCGGTCGATAAAATGGATGCCTATAAACGGGTAACATCGGCTAATCGCGAATTGATCGTGCAAGGTATCGGTAATGCGGTGAGCGGTTTTATTGGCGGTTTGCCGTTAGCGCAAGTGATTGTGCGTAGTTCCATTAATATTCAATCCGGTGCCAAGACCAAAGCTTCGGGCATCATTTGTGGGCTGTTGCTGTTAGTTTCTGTCATTTCTATTCCCGACTTGCTGAATAAAATCCCATTGGCCAGTTTAGCCAGTGTGCTGTTGGTGGTGGGGTATAGGTTAATTCGGGTTAAGGTTTTTAAAACCATGTACAAAGCGGGCATGTATCATTTCGTCCCTTTCTGTATCACCATTTTGGGGATGGTTTTCACCGATTTGCTGATTGGTTTGGCGATTGGCTTGGTGACGGCGTTGTTTTCGATTTTGTTGGAAAACTATAAAGCCGCGTTCTATTTTAATGAGTCGCATGTTGGCAATAAAACCATACTTCGCTTATCTGAGCATGTGTCTTTTCTCAATAAAGCCAACATACAACAAACGTTTGAACAATTGCCCGATTACTCAGAAGTGGTTATTGATGCGACTCGGTCCAAGTATATCGATTATGACGTGTTTGAAATCATTGAAAATTTTAAAGTAGAAGCCCAGCGTAAACACATCAAGCTGACCATTGACAACTTGCGCGGTTACGGAGTGCTTGAGCCGATCGAATATGCCAGAGCACCTACCTACGATACTCAAAAGTTACTAACGGCAGCGGATGTACTGGGTCTGCTCAAGGAGGGCAATGAGCGTTTTGTGAATAATCTAAAATCCCAACGCAATTTATTAGAACAGGTTAACGACACCCGACAAGGGCAATTTCCTATTGCTATCATTTTGAGCTGTATGGATTCACGGACGTCAGTAGAGCTGATTTTTGACCAGGGTTTGGGCGATGTATTTAGTGTGCGTGTGGCCGGCAATGTGGTTAACAATGATGTCTTGGGAAGTATGGAATACGCTTGCAAGATAGCCGGGTCCAAGTTGATTGTGGTGTTGGGACATTCCCATTGCGGAGCGATTAAAGGTGCTTGTGCCCATGTAAAACTGGATCATTTAACGGGCTTGCTGGATAAAATTAAACCGGCGGTGGATGCGGTGACTACCGAGGTGGCGCAGAATGCTAGCGCGAGTGAAGAACAGGTCGTTCAAATGGTTGCTGAAAAAAATGTGTTGCTGGCAGTCGAGCAAATAAGAACCCAAAGTGCTGTGTTGGATGAGCTGGTTAGAAGCGGTGACATCGACATTGTGGGTGGCATCTACGATATTGAAACCGGTAAAGTAAAGTTTTTTACGGATCTTCGTTGATTAGGTGACGTTGAAATGAGTTTCTTTGACTCAAGGAGCTAGTGATGTACTTGCTATCTCATCGTAAATTAATGATGCAAGTCCTCGCCATTGCACTGGCGTTGAGCTTATATGACGTGCTTTTGCACGGCGTGTTATTTGTTTTTCATTATATTTTTGAATGGATTGAGCTTGGGCTTGAAGAACTTATTGAGCACTTGCTTCATACCAATCGTAAACAAACTCAGCTCATCGTTTTTTACATCTTGCTTGGCTGCGGAGCATTGCTCTGTTACCAGTTGTGGCAGGTATTAACAGGTTACTACAAACGTTTAAAGAAACGTGTGGTTGATGGTTACAAACATTACCAAACAGCGATGCAGTATTATTGGCTTGCGCAAACCTCAATACAAAAGTGGAAGTTGATGGTAGCGTGCACAGCGAGTTTTTCTTTTTTAGTTTTATTTACTTTTAGCTGATTTTTTGTCTAATACGCGCCGCTTCAACCCGGAAAAATGCCGGTAGACAAATAGCGATCACCCCGGTCACACACAATAGCCACAATGACGGCATTTTCCAATTCTTTAGCCAGACTTAAGGCGGCATATACAGCACCACCAGAGGAAACACCGGCAAAAATACCTTCCTGCGCGGCTAAAGCGCGCGTGGTTTGTTCAGCAGAAATTTGATCGACATCAATGATGCGATCCACTTGCTCGGCATGATAAATTTTGGGCAAGTACTCTTTGGGCCAGCGTCTAATGCCTGGGATTTTTGATTCGCCTTCCGGCTGAACGCCGATAATTTGAATGTTAGAGTTTTGCTCTTTTAAATAACGCGAGGTACCCATTATGGTACCAGTGGTGCCCATGGAGCTGACAAAATGGGTGATAGTCCCACGGGTATCGCGCCATATTTCTGGTCCAGTACCTTCGTAATGAGCGCGAGGATTATCCGGGTTGGAAAACTGATCCAGCACTCGGCCCTCTCCTGCCGATTCCATTGCTCTGGCTAAATCGATGGCTGCCTCCATGCTGCCGGCAGCCGGTGTTAAGATGATTTCCGCGCCGTAGGCCTTCATCGACGCGCGGCGCTCTTCACTCATGTTATCGGGCATAATCAGGGTCAATTTGTAACCCTTGATAGCCGCTGCCATCGCCAGGGCAATGCCGGTATTACCGCTTGTAGCTTCGATCAAACGATCACCTGGTTTGATCTCGCCTCGGGCTTCTGCGTGTTTGATCATGCTCACGGCAGGACGATCCTTGACGGATCCCGCAGGGTTATTGCCCTCCAGCTTTACCAGAATCGTATTACGGGTATTACCAGGCAAACGTTGTAGTCTGGCTAATGGGGTGTTGCCGACGAAAGATTCAATACTAGGGAAATCCATAAGCTAACCATGATGTGTGTTGTAATGGCAGAAAATTATCCCACAAAAACAAGGAGCAAGATCTGGATTTATAGATTCCGCTTGTCAATGTTGTTTTTAGTCAATTTTATTTGCCGTTAGCTTATAATATTCGCCAGTTTCTTACGCGCGCAAATTAACCACGTCTGGTCCACTCATGAATAGTGATGATATTAACCAAGTAAAAGCTTACTTACTTTCGTTACAAGATAAAATCTGCACTGCATTAGAAGGCGAGGAGCCTGAAGTCCGATTTGTTGAAGATCTTTGGGATCGTGAAGAGGGTGGTGGAGGTAGAACTCGAGTGCTGGCAAATGGCGAGGTTATAGAGCAGGGCGGGGTTAACTTTTCGCATGTATTCGGTTTTAATCTACCGCCTTCTGCGACTGCTAAACGCCCGGAGTTAGCTAATCGCCAATTTCAGGCTATGGGCGTTTCGCTAGTTATTCACCCTCGCAACCCCTATGTGCCAACTTCGCATGCTAATGTGCGGTTTTTGATAGCAGAAAAACCCGGCGAGCCGACTATCTGGTGGTTTGGTGGTGGTTTTGATTTAACGCCTTTTTACGCTTATCGTGAAGACGTCATTCATTGGCATGAGACCGCGCGCAATGCTTGCCAGCCATTTGGTGATGATGTGTATGCGCGCTATAAAAAATGGTGTGACGAGTATTTTTTCCTAAAACATCGAAACGAAACACGCGGCGTAGGCGGTTTGTTTTTTGATGACCTTAATGAACCGGGTTTTGCACAATCCTTTGCATTTATGCGTAGTGTCGGTGATCACTACCTGCAAGCTTATTTACCTATCGTACAAAAGCGAAAAAATAGCCCTTATGGCGACAGAGAACGAAACTTTCAGCTTTATCGTCGTGGCCGTTATGTTGAGTTTAATTTGGTATATGATCGAGGTACACTCTTCGGCCTGCAATCTGGAGGCAGAACAGAATCCATTTTGATGTCAATGCCCCCTGTGGCGCATTGGCAATATAACTGGCAGGCGAAGCCCGGAAGCCCGGAAGCCGCACTTTATAATGAATATTTAAAGCCACAGAATTGGTTGAGGATCTAAATACCCTGCGGGTAAAACCAAGAAAAATAACAAAATGGTTACCTTTTAAGTGACTTGGCTTAGCGATCGCGCTATGCTGATTTGTCAGAATTTGACACTCTAAAATCAACTGGAATATTGATACTTTAATGGCGCAATCTAGATCTACTGGACTGATCCGTCCGCATAGTTCAACCCTCAACTCCTTGTCGCGTGTTTACGATAGCGCACTAATATTGGGGTCTTTATATCTAGTAGTTCGATACTATCAAATTACTATAGATATATCATATCTGCTGCCTGGTATAGTGTGCGTCGCTTTGTTCGGAATACTGGCTGAATATAACGGAATTTATCAAGGTTGGCGTGGCGCACCCTTATTCGATGAGGCCATGCGTATTCTATTTTCATGGCTTGCAAGTTTCGCGTTGGTCGCCTTAGGCATATTCCTTTGGGGTTCACCGGAAATCTATTCTGAAGAGGTTATCAAGCTTTGGTTGCCCTTGGTGCCATTCACAATAATTTTAAGTTACACAATCAAACGAACTTTTTTTTCAGTCCTTAGAAAGCATGGTTTTAACACTAGGGCTTACGCCATTTTAGGTGCGAATCAACTGGGTAAGCGTTTGGTAACTGCAATTGGAAAAATGCCTTGGTTGGGATATGACTTTGTCGGCTATTACGATGACCGGGTCGATAACCCGGAACGTAGACTAACAGATGCCGATATATCCAAAAGAATTATTGGCGGGTTTCAGGACTTACTGAAAGACGCACAAACAAGAAACATTGATCACATTTACATTACCCTGCCGCTATGTGCGGAGAAACGCATTAGCGAAATGATTCAGCAATTAGCGGATAGCACGGTATCCGTTAATATTGTTCCTGATTTTTTTACGTTCAACTTGCTACAGTCGAAATGGACGAGCGTGCAAGGTATCCCTGTGGTCAGTGTTTTTGATACGCCATTCAGTGAGTTCGACGGTTTTATCAAGCGTATTGAAGACTTGGTATTATGTGCCATAATTTTACCATTGATCATTTTACCCATGCTGTTAATAGGTATTGGCGTGAAATTGACTTCACCGGGACCCGCGCTATTTAAGCAATTGCGCTATGGTATTAATGGGGAAGAAATTAAGGTTTGGAAGTTTCGCAGTATGACAGTGACAGAGAACGGGAAAACAGTAAAGCAAGCCACTAAAAATGATGCGCGCATTACACCTTTCGGTGCTTTTTTGCGTCGGACGTCATTGGACGAGTTGCCGCAATTTATCAATGTGTTACAAGGTTGTATGTCAGTGGTTGGTCCTAGGCCGCATGCTATTGCTCACAATGAAGAATATCGTAAGCAGATCCAGGGTTATATGTTGCGTCATAAAGTTAAACCTGGCATAACCGGCCAGGCGCAAGTAAATGGATGTCGAGGAGAAACCGAAACTTTAGATAAAATGGAGGCCAGAGTGCATCATGATCTGGAATATATTAAAAAATGGTCGTTATGGCTGGATATAAAAATCATATTTATGACAATTTTTAAGGGTTTTGTTGGTAATCAGGCTTATTGATCGTGGCAGCCAGTAAGTCGAATCGGTCAATTAAAACGGTCCTGATACTTATCCTGCTAATTATTGGTTGGATAAGTGCATTGTTTATAGAGTCTTCGCAACCGCCACTGCCCTTATTGGGAGAAGTCGCAGGACTTGACAAAGTCGCGCACTTCTTAGCGTTTAGTGGTTTAGGGCTGTTGGTTTGCGGGTTGTTTTTTACTTTAAGACCAAGGACAGTAATTCCGTTTTTTTCTGCGCCTTTGCTGGTTGTTACCTTGCTTGGCGTTATCGAAGAGTGCTATCAAATGATGATTCCCACTCGTGCTGCCAGTGTTTGGGACTTGGTGGCAGATGTTTGTGGCGCGTTATTCGCTATTTTTTTAGCCAATCGCATTGCTCGGTTGAATCGTCTTAACAATCCAATTAGCTCAGGCTAATTGTACAGAACGCTAGTAAAAGAATTGTCTGTAAATTGCCACTCATTTGTTGGCTATTACTTGTTTATAAAGCCGATATAAGCCCGGTATCCAGCAAAAACTGACAGCAGCAAAAAAATTGCACCACTAATCCGGTGTAGCAGTGCTAGGGGCACTCTTTGCAAAATAGTTCGTCCCGCCCACACCCCTAAAGCTGATGTCGAGGCTAACGCGGTTGTTGATCCCAGCCAGACTGCTAGTGGCAACGCTGTACTGCTCAAAGCGACTACGGCTAGTTGGGTTTTATCGCCGAATTCTGCCACGGTAATCAGTAAAAAAGTCGTAAAAAATATGCTATGACCACTTTTTTCTTTGATTTCTGTATCTGTGTCGTCATCTTCTTCAACCCGTAAAGAATGAATACCAAAGGCCGCAAATAATATAGCAACGGCACTTGCAACTATATAGTCTGGTAGCCAATTGGCTATGGCGACCCCAAATACTACCGCCAAAGTATTTAAAAGAGCAAAGGCTGCAATAGCTCCAAGCACGACTGGCATGGCGCGATGCCTTGATGCTAAAGTCATGCACACCAGTTGGCTTTTATCGCCAATTTCAGCGCCGGCAATTAACGCAAAACTGGTCACGGTGGTGGCAGATAACTCCGCAAGGTTACTGGTTTTAAGCAGTGTCGATAGATATTGTCCGCTATTACCTAGCAGATCGGTAAGATTAGCAGCGTTAAGAAATTGCCGGAACTCATCCATATGAAAAAAGTGTGTAAATGTTCAGAATATTAAAAAACTACTATTCGCTAGGCTTCTTCAGCTAAGCATATTGTCTAGCGTCATCATAATGATAAAGCCAATCATTAACGCAAAAGTTGCGTAGCGTGAACGGCCATTGCTATGAGTTTCAGGAATTATTTCCTCACTGATCACGAACAACATGGCCCCAGCGGCAAAGCCCATGGCAATAGGTAAAATGGGCGAAAATACGGTGACCATGGTAATGCCTAATAGTCCGCCTACAGGTTCAACCAAGCCAGTTAAGGTTGCTATACCCACCGCTCTCCATTTGTTATAGCCCAAGCCAACTAAAGGTAGCGCGACAGCTAAGCCTTCAGGGATATTTTGCAAGGCAATAGCTATGGCTAACACGATGCCGTTTTTCATTTCTCCAGAACCAAAACTAACGCCGACCGACATGCCCTCTGGAAAATTATGGATAGTGATCGCTATGATAAATAGCCAGACTTTTTTTAAAGAATTGAGATGGGTGTCAGAAACTGAATCAAAATGGATATGGGGTAACTGTTTGTCCGCGTAGTGAAGAAATAGTGCGCCTAGCAACATGCCTATGGATACGATGTAAATGCCTTTGCCGGGCCAGATTTGGTTCCCGAAATCCAACCCTGGGACTAATAGAGAAAATGCTGTGGCCGCCAGCATAACCCCTGCAGCGCCACCCAGCATGCTGTTGAACAGGTTGTTTGAGATATTTTTAAAGAACAGCGCCGGGAGTGCCCCAACACCAGTCGCCAGGCCTGCTAAAATGCTGGCAAGAAAACCAATAACAACAACTTTGCCAAAAATAAGGTACAAAAGCCCGAATACCAGTATTTGAGATAACAAAAACAATCCCGCCACCGTCAACCCGCGTTGAAGGGGAGGCAACGCCAAGAGCTTTTGGTAGCGTTCGCTGGTTTTTATCTTTGCTAACTGATTTCCTACATAACCTTGTAATTGAGCTGCAATGTTTGTTGTTGTCATTATGATTGCCTGTGGTTGTTTGGGTTTAAGGGCAAATGCCCTGGCATTATAGCTAAACTTTAGGGTGAGGCAGGAAAAAACGGATGAGATAGTCTGATCGAAAAAGCTAGATGTTGCTGGAGTTTTAGGACTATTTCCTTAAACCTACCTTGAGCTATTTCATTTACACTCTTTTGAAAACCCTTTCATCCCGGGGCAGTCTTTCCGGATTTCCGCTAAGCGTCTGCGGGTTTGACACTTGCCCACTAAAGGCTTTGACGAGGCTCTGGTGAGCTATGCAAAGCTAGATTAAGAATTTTGGCTTTTTTAAGCCTTGATTCTCCAGAGCTAGTGCTGAATTATTTTCCACCACAAAACTGTTGTTGGCGCCAAGCCTCGTAGCTAATAATAGCTACAGCATTGGATAGATTGAGGCTTCTGTTGTTTGGCATCATTGGAATTCTTAGCCGGAGGTCAGTTCCTATGTTGTTAAGTATTTCAAAGGGAAGTCCTGACGTTTCAGATCCGAATAGAAATACATCATCAGGTTGGTAGTTAGTTTTATCGTAAGCTTGGCCGCCCTTAGTAGTAATGGCAAAGATCCTTTTCCCTTGCATGGCGGTTACGAATTCTAAATAGTTGGGGTACTTAGACACCTTAGCGAGATCGTGATAATCAAGCCCCGCTCTACGAAGATTTTTTTCCACTAAATCAAAGCCTAAGGGCTCTATTAGGTGTAAATTGCAGCCATTGTTGGCAACCAAGCGAATAATATTGCCAGTATTGGGTGGTACTTGTGGCTCAAAGAGGGCAATATGAAACATGATAGTTTTGTAGAAAAATCCGTTTAATCTAGAGGGTCAAGCTTGCTTGAGTTCTGGTTTTTGCTCGCGAGCTAATAAATTTTGTACTGCAATTAAGGGATCTAGGTTTTCGTACAAGACTTTGTAAGTTTGTTCGGTGATAGGCATCTCAATGCCGTATCTTTGAGCAAGTAAGTAGGTTTCTTTTGCTGCTGAGATGCCTTCGATTTCTTGGTTAATAGTCTGCGCAGCAAGTATTCGGTCCTGGCCTTCGCCCAATGCCAAACCGAAGCGTCTGTTTCTAGATTGGTTGTCTGTGCAGGTAAGAATTAAATCGCCTAGACCGGCAAGTCCCATAAAGGTCTCTTGTTTGCCGCCAAGTTTAATACCCAGTCTGATTGTTTCATTGAGACCGCGGGTAATCAGGGCGGCTCGCGTGTTAGCTCCGAAGCCGAGACCATCAGCTATGCCCGCCGCTATAGCTAGCACATTTTTAACGGCACCCCCAACTTCTACGCCAATAACATCGGGGCTTGTGTAAGTGCGGAAATTGCCGCCGTGCAATAGCTCGGCGAGTTCGTTGGCGAACACTGCATTTGCTGAGGCGATGGTGATTGCAGTGGGTAGGTTTGCGGCTACCTCTCCGGCAAAAGTAGGACCAGAAAGGATGGCTGCGGGGGTTTGTGGCGTAAAGTTACCAGCCACCAGTTCATGCAGTAGGGATCCGGTATCAGGATTAAAGCCTTTGGTCGCCCAAGCAATTTTTATGTTATCTGGCGCATGAGCTTTTAGCTTTACTAAAGTGTCTTTAAAGGCATGACTGGGAACTGCAATCAATACTAACTGACTGAAGGCGGCCGCCTCTGCAAGGTCGCAGGTGATCCTGAGATTCTCTGGAAAAGATAAGCCTTTGAGGTAGCGCTTATTTTGACGATCTTGTGCTAAATCATGGTAGTGACTTGAATTATGCGTCCATAGCAATGTTTGGCAGCCATTTCTAGCTGCCAAGATTGCAAGGGCTGTTCCCCATGAGCCAGCGCCGAGGATGGCGATTCTGTTGCTCATTCAGCACTTAGTTGATGGTTTCTGAGCTGGCGGGTGATTGTTGAAGCTGTTGCATGTGTTGGGCGTATAAGGCGTCAAAGTTTACAGGCGCTAACAAGAGTTGTGGAAAACCACCTTTGGCAACCAAATCTGAAATCGCTTCTCGCGCGTAGGGGAATAGTATGTTGGGGCAGAAACTGCCCAGCATTGGCCCCATTTCTTGCTCATTAAAACCGCCCAAAGCAAAAATTCCGGCTTGAACGACTTCGACTAGATAGGCGGTAGTATCACCACTTTTGACGGTTATAGTAACGGTCAGGGCAACTTCGTAAAGTGAATTTTCTAAGGTTGTGGCGTTAGTGCCTAAATTGAAATCGACAGCAGGTTCCCATTTTTCGGTAAATATTTTGGGTGAGTTTGGGGTTTCAAAAGACATGTCTTTTGTATAGATTTTTTGGATAGCAAATTGTTTTTCTACGGTGTTGTTTTCTTCAGACATAATTTTTTTGAGGTGAGTTAAGAATTTAGTGAGTTTTTAAAAGCAGTTCTTGCTGTGATCGGGTTACTTTTTTTGTTTGCCTGACGTCTTAACCGGCAGCTTGTAGTCATCTTCCCAGGCTTGCATACCTCCAGTGATAACGAACACTTGGTCAAAGCCGGCTTTAGTTAATATCTTTCCTGCTGAGGCAGAGCGAGATCCAGATTGGCAGGCAACTAAAATAGGTGTACTTTTTTGGGATTCTAACTTCGATAGTTGCTCAGACAGTTTGCTAAGGGGAGTATTGATAGCGTTTTCAATGTGCTTTTGGCTAAACTCATCAGGTTCACGAACATCCAGAATCAAGGTGTCAGTGGTATTCATTTTACTCACCGCAAGTAACGGCGAGATCGATGTATACTTCTTGAATGCGCTATCGAATAATTCTTGTATTAACAAAAAAGTGACGACAGCCAAGGCAAGTGTTAGTACGTAGTGGTTTAAAATGAATTCTATATAGCGGTCCATGAATTAAGTTTATTTGAAGGTGAGGGAAATAAAGTCAGTGGGTAGAACAAAATACGTCGCGCATCATTTTTATAAGCTGTAAAACACGCGCATCACCAATGAAATAATAAACGCGGTTGGCTTCTTTTTTGCTGTCAAGTATGTTTTTTTCTCTGAGGATAGCTAAATGTTGAGATATATTGCTCTGGCTGGTGCCAACCCGTTCGACAATCTCTTGCACGCTGATTGACTCAGTGCCTAGTACGCAAAGAATTTTCAATCGTAAAGGGTGGGACATGGCTTTTAAGCAACGGGCGGCTCTGTTAATATCAGAATCATCAAAAAAAATGTGTTTGTCTTTGGCTTCCATACAAAAATTTCATGTGGTGGTTTGTTGTGGCGAATTCTAATAGCAAAGAACCGGTAGGTAATAATTTATGCACAACTGTTGCAAACGTGTATTAATATAATAACAGCTAACTTGCTTTGGTCTGATTGTTATAAGCTAAAAATCAGCAAATTTCGCGAGATAATACATGATTTCTAATCGTTTCGGGTAGCCGCAGAATACTATAATCATCGTATTAGGGTAAATCAAAATATGTTGAACGGCCAAAGCCTTTGGTGTTGTTAATTCTTGATGGGTTCGGGTACTTGTTAGAAAAACATAATAATTTAATAGCCATGGCTAATACAGCATGCTGGGATAAGCTGCAAAATGACTACTCTATGGGCTTATTGGATTGCGCGGGTGCCGCCTCGTCACAAGTTTATGAGCAAATGCCAATAACAGCCAATCTCCATACTATTGAACAAATGCTCGGTGATGAAGGTCATCTCCAAGCTGACCATGCTATCAACCCAGTGCTTTTGATTCATGTAGGTGGTGGGGGTGCTCCGTCCTTTAAAATGCGGCCAGTCTATTTGGCATCGCCGACTGTGCGAGCAATGCCGGTTAATTTCTGAATGATTAAAGTTGCCACTGTTGGCTTTTTGTGCTTTTTTATTGCAAACACTAGTCAAGCCGATCTTTTTGGAAAAAACAAGGAGTTGACTGATGTGCAATCGAACATTGAAAACGTTCGAGGGGGCCTGCAAGAAATTCAGCAACAAAAAAATACCGTTAATGCACAATTAGCTGAAATTGAAAAGCGCTACGGTGAAACGGTTGCTTCGTTGAGGGTTCTGGAAGGAAAAATAAGTCAGAAAAATAAAAAATTAGATGGTGTTCGACTTGAGGCGCAAGCTCTTCGGGACCAGCTTGCTCTGCACAACAAAGAGTTATCTGGGCAAGTTAGAGCAGCTTATGCCATGGGTCGAAAAGAAAAACTCAAGCTATTACTGAGCCAGCAAGATCCTGGATTATCGAGTCGGATGGTTGTGTACTACAACTACCTGAACGCTGAACGTTTAGCTAAGCTGGCCAAAATTCAAAATGAATTGTCGAAGTTAAGTAGTCTGGATAAACAAGAACGCGAAGAAACCGAACTGTTAGCGCAAAATATCAAGCAAAAGAAGGCTGAACAAGCTGACTTGATTAGTGTAAGAAAACAAAGGGGGGAATTGCTGCTACAATTGAGCAAGGATTTTTCTACAAATGAGCAGCAACTTAATCGTTTAAAAGAAGGAGAGAATAAATTAAAAAGTCTTATTACTTCATGGCGAAATACAGGAGTAGATGGAGATGAGACGAGTGAACGCGAGCAAGAGTCTGTTGATTCTTCAGCGGATGAATCTAATGAAGATCAAAGTGGAGTAACGGAAACTTTTGCAGAGAGTAAAGAGTTTGCAGCGCTTAAAGGGAAGTTGCCTTGGCCGGCTAAGGGCCGATCTATGCAGAGGTTTGGTGGTAATGACGAAGGCACTATTACTGATGGTGTTTTGATAGATGCTCAAGAAGGATCAGAGATACATGCGGTAACAGGCGGAACAGTAGCGTATGCCGATTGGTTAAAAGGTTATGGTTTATTGATAATTGTCAATCATGGCAATGGCTATATGACGCTATATGCATTTAATCAAAGCTTGTATAAAAAAATGGGTGATCCAGTAAGCGCTGGGGAAGTCATCGCTTCTGTAGGACAAAGTGGCGGGCGCAGTCAGTCAGGATTGTATTTTGGAATACGAAAAAATGGGCACCCCATTAATCCGATTGAGTGGTGTAGAAAGTAGGATTGTTGTTCGGTTATCTCGTTAGATGATATTTTGGAAATCGGGTATTTGGAGTTTTAAGACACATGCTAAAAAAGAAAAATATTTTTATTTTGACGTTGGGGATCTTGTTAGGTGCTTTGGTGGGTATCTGCGGCAGTGTTTTTGCCGACCGAGATAAAGTCGAAGTCGCCGCTGATACGGATGCACTACCCTTTGAGGATCTAAGGACCTTCACGGAGATCTTTGGTCGGATAAAAAGAGATTATGTAGAACCGGTTTCTGATAAAAAATTACTCGAAGATGCGGTTCGAGGCATGCTGAGCGGTCTTGACCCGCACTCGGCTTACTTGGTAGCAGAGGAGTACCAGGAGCTAAAAGAGGGGACAACCGGACAATTTGGAGGTTTGGGTATCGAAGTAACCATGGAAAATGGTTTCATTAAAGTGGTCTCTCCAATCGACGATACACCAGCGCAAAAAGCGGGAGTAAAAGCGGGTGATCTTGTTGTTAGACTCGATGACAAGCCGGTGAAAGGCATGACTTTAACTGATGCTGTTAAGGTAATGCGCGGTAACCCCGGAAGCAATATTGTCTTGACTATTGTGCGTGAAGGCGAGGAAAAGCCTTTAAAAATAACGCTAACACGGGACATCATAAAAGTTAAAAGCGTTAAAAGCAGACTTTTAGAAAAAAACTACGGCTATGTTCGAATTAGCAGTTTTCAATCGGGGACAGGTGATGGTCTTAAAGAAGCACTGCTTCAACTGAAGAAAGAAAATAAAGATACTAACTTGAAAGGTCTGGTATTGGATTTAAGAAACAATCCGGGTGGTGTGTTAAATGCTGCTGTAGAAGTCAGTGATGCGTTCATAAAAAGCGGGCTCATTGTTTATACAGAAGGCCGGATTGAAAATTCCGAAATGCGCTTTAACGCTGCTCCTGACGATATCAGCAATGGCGCTTCAATAGTGGTGCTGATCAACTCTGGCTCGGCATCGGCTTCCGAAATTGTTGCTGGCGCGCTGCAAGATCAAAAGCGGGCGGTGATCATGGGCGAGAAATCCTTTGGTAAAGGGTCCGTGCAAACTATCCTTCCAACCAGTAATGGTGCCGCAGTCAAGCTGACAACCGCTCGCTACTACACGCCTTCTGGTCGATCTATCCAGGCAGAGGGGATAGAGCCAGATATAACTTTGAATCGCGTTAAACTGGAATCCCTAGAAAAGATAGATTTTGATCCGATTAAAGAAGCGGATTTGTCTCATCATTTGGAAAATGCTAAAAAACCGGCTAGCGCAGGGTTAGATGCAGAACAGGATAAAGCGAAAGAAAGCCTAGAAATAAAGGATTATCCGCTATACGAAGCGTTAACTTTGTTGAAGGGCATGAGCATTATTAATAGGTAGATAGTAACGCCCGCGAACCTGAAGTTTTCAGGATTGTAAATATATTTACAATCCTGAATTACAGTAGTTTGTAACTAATTTATAGTTAGTAATCCTCAGTTTAGTAAATTACAGATCCGACCTGTTGAATGTAATTACCGCTGCTTTCCCTGAGCGGAGTCGATGTGAATTAATACTTCACAGACCAATCATTAGCGGAAGAATTCTGATAAATAGCAGAAATGCCGTTGCCCCCGTCCGGCTATTGTCCGTCTAGCCAATCTTGCTGATGGAGTTCGTCATCCTCCAATATTTCCTCGTAGTCAAAATCATCTTTATAGCCTTCAGCGATAAATAATGACAGTTCCATTCGAAGCGTGGCGAGTGCCTCATTAAGTTGGTGGCGCTGCTCTGCGTCACTGTTGGGCTGTAAGCTTGATGCATCATGATGTATCAATACGTCATAGAGTAACTGTGCCTGTTCTTGCGTGTATTGTGGATTATTCATTATGTCTATGATTGTTATTAGTTGGGCAATTGCAGTTACCGATCTTGGGGTACCCGCGTTTTATTCAAGTTAGTTTTTCAATCAATTGACTTTTAAAGATAGCACACTGGCGATATCTGTATTTTCTCTTTTAGGATCGACCGCGCTATCCAGAATATAAACTCGCTCATTACCTATGCCGCCTTTCTGTACAAGGTACTTTGCAATTGCTTTAGCTCGCTCCGCAGCCAGATCTTTAAGTCTTTGTTGCTCAGGCTTAATAATGCCCGAAAGTTTTTGTTTGGCAACGGCATAAAAATCGCCAGCTTCAGGAGGTACTAATTTTGGTTTTCCAAAAATAGACTTTTCAGCCATCAGCGGAAATTTTTCCATAAACAATTGCGCCAAAAATTCGTTGTAATCATCTTCTGTTAATTCCACGTTTTCAGCACGAATTTTTCGGCCACCTTCTTTATTAATTTGATCTGCACGTAAATGTTTCATTTGATCATATAACGCGTCATCACTCAGCTGAGGCCAATCCTGGTCTTGGAAAGCAGTCCCTTTAATGTCAATGTTTAATTGAGATTTTTCTTTTAACGCTTTTGTTACATTATCCAATTTACTAATTTCCGCTTTACCCAATTCGGCGCTACCTGCGGCAAAAATGATGGTGCTGGGATCTTCATCGCCCTCCATTAAAGAGCCAAGCGCCTTAAATGGAGAAGTAACAATTTTGGTTATCACGTTGAATAAGGCGTCTACGATGATATGACCTATGCTAAATTGCGGATCTTCCAGACTACCCGTAATCGGAACGTCAATTTTTATTTTTCCTTCAGAATCTTTCATCAAAGCGATTGCTAATTCTAAAGGTAACGATACGGCATCCGGGTGTTCTACTTTTTCGCCTAATTCAAATTGATCGATCAGTATGTTATTGCTGGCCGTCAATTGTCCTTTAGTTACTTTGTAGTTGAGTCCTAACGTCATTTTGCCTTTTTCAATTTTATAGCCGGCAAATTGCGCCATGTACGGCGAAATCAACGGCATCGGCATGCCGTCGAAATTGAGCGCTATATTGTAATCGCCAAGATAAGGACTAATGTCTCCGTTTATAGTAACCGGAGCCAAGTCATAAGCGTTGCCTTTTAAATCGACTTTGATATTGGATTTCTGTTCAGAGGATATCCCGCTGGCGCCGCCATCCAGGCTTTTAATTTGCGCGGCAAACGGCAAAATCAACGATAAATCGGCAAAGTCAGAAGAGCCATCGATAACTTGTACTTTGCCTAATTTGAAGTGTATATCAGGGCTTTTCTGTTCTTTTGTGGCTGTTTTTTTCTTGGTTTTGGCTGGGGCGGCCGTTTTGGCCTTATCTTTATCAGCAACCATAATATCGCTGATGTTGACGGTTTTGTCCTTGTTGATAATGACCCGAGCATAAGGCTTGTTGATAACCAACGCAGATGCGCTGTATTGGTTAGCCAACACATCGGCATTAATGTCTTTTAACGCCAGATTCTCCCATTTTAAAAAGTCTTTATTTTTTATCTGGTCACGGGTTAATAATTTAGCGATACCGGTATTACCTTTAAATTTTATATCCAGCTTATCTTGCGCTTTGGTTGCTAGCGTCAAGTTGCCATCGACATTAAAGGCGCCGTCAATGATGTCCAGTTTGGCAAATTTCTCGACATATGGTTGAAATTTCTCCAAATCAATGTCTTTAACCGCAATTTTGATTTTGGCGGCCAGGGGAGAGATGACGGCATCACCGTTGAGTTTAATCGAGCCATTCTTGTTTATGCCGAGGTTAACCTGAAAAGGCAATTTGGCCCCGGCTTTAGTGCTTAAGTCAGTCAACTTTACATTGATAGGTTTGGCGGTCATGGTGGCTGGCTTTTTTAGACTTTGATCTTCAAAATTCAAGCCGAAATTATTAATGCTGACGTTTTTCACTTGCACGTCCCAAGGCTTATTGTCGGTTTCGACTGGCTTACTAGCGACTGTCACCGGTTCGGAAGTGGCTGCTGTGGGCGTTTTGGGTGGCGCAAACAAGCTTTGGTAGTTAATGACGCCTTGCTTGTCCAGCCAGGATTGAATAGTGGCATCGCTGGCAGAGGCATCGGCGATAGTCAGTTGTTGTTTACTTAGATCGAAATCGATGCCTTGCATAGCAAAATCGGGAATGCTAACCAGCGTTTTACTCTGACCTTGTTCTGACAGCTGCAGGTTTTTCAGGGAAAATTTAGCTTTGTCTGAGCTGACATCCAGCTGTTTGTCAGCCTGCGATACGTTGTATTTGCCTTCCAAAGTCAGGGCAGGGGCTTTAACTACTATGCGTCCCGGTTGGTCAGTTGCAACTTGAACTTCTTGCAGCGCCAATTTGCTGTTAGTGACAGCAAGCGTCATACTTTTCTCGGCTTGCTTAAGATCATAATCCCCTTCCAGCGTTATGTTAGGCAGGCTTACTTGGGTATTGCCTTGTTCTAGTGCGGCAACCTGTACATTTTGAATAGCCAGCTTGCTTTGTTTAACGACCAGTTTTAGATCCTTATTAACATTGAGCTCGTATCCCCCAGTTAGTGCCAGCTTCGGGATTTTGACTTGCAAGTTATTTGTCCCTGATTCTGTCAATTGCAAGTCATGTAGCTCAATGTTACTTTGCTTAATAACAAGCTTCATATCGTTATCAGTTTTGGTAAACTGATAATCCAGATCGATTAATTCACTGCCTTGCAAATCGTAGGGCAAATCTTGTAAGGCTAAATTTTTAATGCGCTGCAACTGAACCTGATCAAGCTTGATATGACCGGAAGAGGCGACTGGATTAATGCCAACATTACCCTTCCAGGCAAATTTTCCGCCTGAACTGAGTGCTAGCGAGAATGCGGATTCGGCAAGCGTACTGGCTTGGGTGCTGAAATTTGTTACTTCCAGATCGATTGGGAGCGCATCTTCTTTCTCAGGCTTGCTCAGGTAAGCATCCTTCCAGCCCAGTTTGCCCTCTGAAATACTCAGCTTGGCTATATTGACTGGAAAAACCGAGCTGCTCTCTTCCTCTTTCTTTTCGTCGGCTGATGGTTTGATCAAATCTTTAAAGTTAAAATCGCCATTTTTTTGCCGGGCAATTAGTGTTGTCGGCTTTATTAAAGCGATTCGATCAATAACCAGCGCACCTTGCAGGATGGATTGGTAGGTATTGAGTTTGATGTCAAACACAGAAAAACCAGCGAATGGCTGC
This sequence comes from Methylococcales bacterium, assembly GCA_965247565.1. Classification (GTDB taxonomy): domain Bacteria; phylum Pseudomonadota; class Gammaproteobacteria; order Methylococcales; family Methylomonadaceae; genus CBDFHF01. The sequence continues at coordinate 1,750,076 of CBDFHF010000003.1, forward strand.
CCATTCAGTTCTTGCATGGCAAAATCATGCAAGCTTAATTGAAAGGGCACTGGAGAAATAACGACCTTGCCAAGACTAGTTTTTCTGCCGGTCGTTTCTTGGATGATATCAACCAATTTAGACTGCAAAATGCCCGGCAAAATATAAATCATGCTGGCACACAAAACCACCAATGCAGTCGCTACGATAAAAAGATATTTGGCAATCTTAGAAAATACACGTTGAGTTTTCATAAATAATTTGTTGTAACCCTATACGTTTTATCTGGTTTAGGCATTGTAAACAAAAAAGGCGACCAATAGGCCGCCTTTTTATTTAAATTAAAACTGATTGTAATATTTATGCGGAGCTAACTGAAAATCAACTAAAAAGTGACTTTCCGCCAAGCTTGATGAGAAATAAGGGGGTATTTGGAAAGCAACTAAGGATTTCGATTACCAATCTTGGTATTTGTATATTGATAGCCATGAGACACCAACCTCAATATAACCCGTAAATAGGTAGAGGTTTGAGTCGAAAGCCATCACAAGCCAGAAAATGATGTTTGGTTATGTTTGAGTTTGTTGAAACTTCGTCTTAGTATTGCGGGTATACGGGCGTGGTTTTGATGGGTTTCGCTTTACGCTTTACCCATCCTACCGAGCTAAACAACAAAAAAAATGCTCCCTGAAAACATGGGCTATAAGGTTTGGGGATAAAAAACCTTCACTTAGCTAACGTTCTGTTCCCAAGATTTTCAGCGGCGGAAACAAGTCGGCTTGATTGCGCAGTCAGTCTAGAATAAACAAAAAGAAAACCAGCGCCAAATAACCAAAAGCTTGCTGGTAAAGGAACGGTCGACGCAAACGGTGTTTGTGGAGTGTTTGGGTGGTGATCTAAGAGAAATGGGAGATATTGAATATTACCAGCTGAGGAAAGATCGTCATTTTGGTCAAAAATCATAGCTTGTATAGCGGTCGTATCAATCGTACCCCAGTAATTCTCGCTAGCATCCATTTTTGCAGAATTATACCCAGCTGGTAGGCTTATAATATTATCACCCCCTGTAACAAAGCTATTATATCTAACCGTTGTTATTGCAGAACCGTAGCTTGCCCAGTTTTGAATCGCAAAATTGGCTGGCGAATCAAAATAATTATTTTCGATTAATATATCGACATTATTACTGCCAACGCTAATACCGCCAAAATCTTCGAAATAATTCCTCTGAATTGTTACATCCGATGTCGGGTACCAAATGTACATATACGGAATATTTTTCAAATAGGAATCTTGTAGAGATAGCGAACCATATCCTACATTACCCGTTGGGTAATAAAGGGAGCCTCCTTGAATTTTTGTTTCCGAAATATTTATAGAGAATTGCTTGGATGGATCACCGTTTCCAGACGGGATTATATTGACATTTGAAAACATTATGTTGTTCGATGAAATTCCGGCAGATACGAGATTGCCATAAACCCTAATGTCTCCATTTTCAATTTTTACACCAGGCATGATTGTAAGTGTTACTCCATTCTTAACCTGGATCGGACTTGAGAATGTATAAGGTTCTGCTAAATTCGACCAGACGGTATTTGTGGATATAATTCCGCCAACGGTTGTTGCGTAAGCTGTTTGGCTAGTCCATAGCACTACCAGTGCTACGACAGAAGTTATTTTCGATACTAACATATTGCCTCATCTAAGTTTGTTGAGTTAAAAGTACGTAAATTTGGGGTGCTAACAATTGACTTTATTGTTTCCGCTTCGCTTGACCACGACATTTTGGACAAATATGAAATATTATTTTGGTGTTAAATAATCGTTTAAGCTGCATATGTTCTACACTAAAGTTATAATATGTTGTTTTTATTGGTTTTTGTATGTTTCTTCTTGACAAGAAACACTGGTATTAAAAAGTCTTCGCGCTTCAAAGGTAATTGAATTTAATAATAGTCCAAGTTAGTGCGGGCTTCGTTAAAAAATGGAACAGTTTTTCATATTGAAAAAACCACGCCTCGGAGTGTTGCGTTGGTATAGAGCAGTAAGGTGGTAATCGCAGTACTCATAACTCATTATCAGCATCTATCATGAGTCTTGCGATCTGTAGTACTTTTAATGATTTGACGCGCATATTTAATGCGCTCAAAATATGCGCATTAAATTTCCTGAGAAATATTCCGATGCGACAACTTTATGATACAAACGCGCCAAAAAAATCTACAAATTTAAGTGTCAATAGCGACTTACTTAACGAAGCAAAAGCATTAAAGATAAATTTATCGGCTACCCTTGAGGTCGCTTTGTTTAAGGAACTGAAAGCAGCTAAACGAGATCTTTGGTTAGCTGAAAACAAAGAGGCCATTGAGGCTTGTAATAAACTGGCAGAGTCGCACGGTCTTTTTGCTGATAAGCACCGGGTTTTTTGATGGCTCAGTTTGATTATTACGCAAATACAGATAAAGCCACCAACGAAACGTACCCGTTTGTGGTTGATGTTCAAGACGATTTGTTAGACGGGCTCAACTCAAGGGTAGTGATTCCTCTGACGCCCTTAGCTAACTTTGAAAAGGCAACGCCAAAAAATTTATGTCCGGAGATTACTATTGAAGGTAAGGGGTACTCGTTACTAACTCATCAAATGGCTAGTGTATCAACGAGACTCTTGAGTCAGTACGAGGGTTCGTTGGTTAATATCAGGAACGAAATTATATCGGCGATCGACTTCCTGTTTACAGGAATTTAATGAGAAGCTATTCGTGATGGAGGAAATGCCCCGAATGTTGGGCATGTATAGATTAGTGCTGAGATAAAGAAGCCCAACAATAAATGTTAGGCCTCTTAAGTTTTGTATTGGCTTTTTCGGAAAGGCACTAAACGGTTAAATTATGATAGAATCGCCGCTGTTTTGCCCCGATAGCTCAGTAGGATAGAGCGGTCCCCTCCTAAGGGACAGGCCGGTGGTTCGAATCCGCCTCGGGGCGCCAACAAACTTTCTAAAAAAGCCCGGCTAAAAATACCGGGTTGTTCTTCGGTTAAAAAACTCGCTTCTTTTGAAATGGCTAAGCCGTTGCATTTTATCTTCACGACTTTTTATAGATCAAGATAACCGGTTTCTTCGTGCAGAACGGTGTCAAGACCTTGAACTTCTTCATCAGCGGTCACGCGAAGACCTATCAATTTATTTAATACTTTCAATATTAGAAAGCTAAATAAACCGCTCCAAACAATAGTGACGATTATTGCTAAAGCTTGTACGCCAACCTGTTGCATGATGGAAACGCCTTCCGGTAAACCTAATCCACCCAAGTTGCTGGCGGCAAAAACGCCGGTCAATAAAGAGCCGGTGATTCCACCGATGCCATGGACAGGAAATACGTCTAAGGAATCGTCGATTTTTAAAGTGCGTTTGACATATTGGGTAGCGTAAAAACACACGATGCCAGCAGTAATGCCGATAACCAGCGCACCCGCTGGGCCAATAAAACCGGAAGCCGGGGTGATGGTTCCTAAACCTGCAACCATGCCGGTAACAATACCTAACACACTGGGTTTGCCAAAACGTTTCCACTCAATAGTCATCCACGTTAAAGCGCCAGCCGCCGCACCAATATGGGTAGTCAGCATGGCCATACCAGCTCGGCCATCTGATGTTAAAGCGCTGCCAGCATTAAATCCGTACCAGCCCACCCACAACATGCCTGCGCCGGTTACGACCATGGTCATGTTATGCGGCGGCATGGCCGTTGTTGGAAAGCCTTTACGTTTCCCCAGCACTAAAGCGGATACCAACGCTGCTATCCCCGCATTAACATGGATAACAATGCCTCCGGCAAAATCCATAGCGCCTAGATTGGCTAACCAACCATTGCCCCAAATCCAATGGCAGATTGGTACATACACCACACAAAGCCATAAGCCACTGAACCAAAGCATGGCGGAAAACTTCATGCGCTCAGCAAATGCGCCGACAATCAGGGCCGGGGTGATAATGGCGAAGGTCATTTGAAACATGAAATAAACCGTTTCTGGAATATCGCCCACTAATGCGCCAGTGCTAATTTCAGGTAAAAATATTTTTGATGCACCGCCAATCAACTTTTGTAAATCTCCGCCATCAGCAAAGATAAAGCTATATACACCTGCCAACCATAAAATTGAAACCATGCAAGTAATGGCAAAACATTGCATTAATACCGATAACACGTTTTTACTTCTGACTAATCCGGCATAAAACAAGGACAAGCCGGGAATAGTCATAAACAAAACCAGTGCGGTCGAGGTAAGCACCCAGGCAGTATTCGCTTGATTTAATTCTGCGGTAAAGCCCGTTTGAGGTAGCAGTAGTAATACTGGTAGCAGTTTATTATTATTTTTTAAAAGCATTATTATTTCCAACAATCCTGTTAAATGGCGTCTTCCCCGGTTTCGCCGGTTCTTATGCGAATGACTTGCTCCAGCGAGGTGACGAATATTTTGCCATCGCCTATTTTTCCTGTGTTTGCCGCTTTTACAATCGTTTCAATAGCGGAGTCGACCACGTCATCGGCGACAGCGATTTCCAGTTTAACTTTGGGTAAAAAATCGACCACATATTCAGCGCCTCTATACAGTTCGGTATGACCTTTTTGTCGACCAAAACCTTTAACTTCAGTTGCCGTGACGCCTGCGACACCGATTTCAGATAAGGCTTCTCTGACATCATCCAATTTAAAGGGTTTAATGATTGCGGTGATAAGTTTCATAATTTCTCTCAGTTGCGTTAAAAAAGGCTATGCGTTTGAATCATACACATTATTAACTAACATTCAATCTTGGTCTGGTGTAATTCAACAATATATATGGTTATTATTAAAGTTTTCGCATATAAAAAAAACGGGCACTTTGCAGTGCCCGTTTTTCCTGAGGTTTATTTTACCTCTGTTATTTAGAGGTGATATGCGGTTTCGCCGTGTTCGGAGAGATCCAAACCTTCACGTTCCACTTCCTCAGTTACGCGTAAACCGACTAATATATCTACCAGTTTAAAGGCTACGAAGGACACTAAGCCAGACCAGATGATGGCGATAGCAACACCCCATGCTTGGCTGATTAATTGCCCAGACATGCTGTATTCGGCAACGCCGTTAGTCACATAATCCCAAACACCGGTACCGCCTAATGCTGGGCTGGCAACCACAGCGGTGCCTAATGCGCCGAGAATACCGCCGATACCATGTACGCCAAAGGCATCTAGGGAATCATCATAACCTAACAGGCTTTTCAAGCTGGTCACTGACCAGAAACAAACTGCGCCGGCCGCTAAGCCCAGGAAGATCGAACCCATAGGGCCTGCCCAACCACATGCCGGTGTAATTGCGACAAGTCCTGCAATTGCGCCAGAAGCACCGCCTAACATACTGGGTTTACCACGCATTAACCATTCTGCCGCGGTCCATGCCAAAGTAGCAGCAGCGCTGGCCAGCAGGGTATTAACGAAAACTAAAGCAGCTAAGCCGTTGGCTTCCAAGTTAGAACCTACGTTAAAACCAAACCAGCCTACCCACAATAATGATGCGCCAACCATGGTCATAGTCACACTATGTGGAGCCAGAGATTCTTTTTTGTAGCCGATACGTTTACCGATCATTAAACAGCCAACCAGGCCTGCAATACCCGCGTTGATATGTACTACAGTGCCGCCAGCAAAATCCAATGCACCTTTTTGGAACAGGAAGCCCGCCGTTGCAAGAGCTGTTTCACCTGCTTTGGCATCGGTATACGCATCAGGTCCAGCCCAGTACCAAACCATATGAGCCATCGGCAAATAAGCGAAAGTAAACCAAATAAACATAAACAATAGTACGGCTGAAAATTTAACCCGTTCTGCAAATGCACCAATAATTAAAGCAGGAGTAATACCAGCAAAAGTTAATTGGAAGGCGACATAAATATATTCCGGTACATACACGCCTTTGCTAAATGTTGCGGCCATGGATTCCGGAGTAATGCCTTTGAGAAAAAGTTTATCTAAACCGCCAAAGAATGCATTGCCTTCAGTAAATGCGACGCTATAACCGTAGATTGCCCATAACACTGCCATCATTGAGAAAATCACAAACACTTGCATCAACACGGACAGCATGTTTTTAGATCGAACCATGCCGCCGTAAAATAGCGCAAGACCAGGGATAATCATTAAGATAACCAATACCGTTGCGACTATCATCCAGGCCATATCGCCTTTATCGATAGTAGGAGCTGCAGCAGCTGGTGCGGCCGGGGCAGTTTCAGTCGTTGTAGTTACAGCAACGGCGGCGGATTCAGTGGGATTGGCTACTGTGCCGATTTGTACCGAATTAACTTCGGGCTCTGCATAAGAAAGTCCAGACAAACTTAGCAAGGTAGATAGCATGAAGATTGATAATAAATGTTTCATTTTTTCCTCCAAATTATTCAGATTACAGCGCTTCATCGCCGGTTTCGCCGGTGCGAATCCGAACAACTTGTTCTAAATTGGTTACAAAGATTTTACCGTCACCTATTTTTCCGGTATTCGCCGCTTTAGCGATGGTCTCTACCGCCTGGCTTACCAGGGTATCGGCGACAGCCACTTCTACTTTGGCTTTGGGTAGAAAATCCACAACATATTCGGCGCCACGGTATAGCTCGGTGTGGCCTTTTTGTCTGCCAAAGCCTTTTACTTCGGTGACGGTTACTCCAGACACGCCGATATCTGAGAGCGCCTCCCGGACTTCGTCCAATTTAAAGGGTTTAACAATAGCGGTTATCAGTTTCATCAGTTTTTTCCTCTTGCTTATTATTAACAGTTCATTACTGTTTAAGCACGCTTTGTGCCAAATTAATATATCCTTGAAAAACCTGATGTAAAACCTGGAAATGCTAGAAATCATCAATCCAGGCGCACCTTTATGGTTCATTATGGTGTTTGTGTTCCGTTTTGGTGCGAAATCACGTAATAAAAAAGTACAGCTATCAGAATAGGGTGCGTTGAAAGTGGTGACAGGCATAAAGACGATCAATGAAATTGCTCATGCGAATGGCGCGCGCGCCACGCAGGTCAGTCAATGGAAAAAGGAGTTGCCGAATAAAGTAGCTTAACCGTGTATTCGGGAAAGTACTGACACATCACGGTTGTCAGATAGCTCTGAAACCTTGGTTTATTTAGGAAGCAGAGTCGAATGGCACCGCAACTACTTCAGACCTCAAAAACGTCCGAGTTTTTAAATTGCTGATAAAGCCGATTTTTCCAGAGAGATAGATTCATTAACTAAAGACTCCTTAATCAATCCCTATTTGAGGCAACTCAGCATGTTGACTACAATGAGCCAAAACGTTTGCTGATTTGGCACGTTAATAGCCCCATATAAATTATGACAAGGAGATTAGATATGACTCTGTGCCCGTGTGGTTCAACAAAGAATTTTTCTGAATGCTGTGGACCCATCATTGATGGGGAGCCTGCAGCGACTGCCGAAGCCTTAATGCGTTCACGTTACTCAGCTTTTGTGCGCAGACAGTTGGATCATATCGAGCGCACTCATGCTCCTGAAATTCGGGATGATTTTAACCGAGCTGAAGCGGAGCGTATGGCAGAGGAGTGTGAATGGCAAGGTTTAGAAATTCGAAGTGCCACAGAAACCGGTGATACTGCGCTAGTTGATTTTCTTATTCGGTTCCGTCGTGACCATAAAGATATGATCCAAACGGAACTGTCCAGTTTCCGCCGAGAAAATGGCAAGTGGCTGTATGTCAATGGAAAAGTTAACAGTCACGCGCCTCAACGCTACGTCAATAAGGTAGGAAGAAACGACCCTTGCCCTTGCGGATCGGGAAAGAAAGCCAAAAAATGCTGCGGAACTACCGTGGTTATAGATTGATCATGGTGCATCGTTTTAACTGTACAGCTTGCGGAAAATGTTGCTATGGGCAAGTGCCACTGACGGTTAACGATGCCTTTTCCCATGCAAACCGCTTTCCATTAGCTATGGTATGGACACCGTTACGACAAGGCAGTAAAGACTTCGACATGGTGGCTCATTTAGGTACGACCATCCCACTCAATAACCGCAAAGTATTAGCAGTACTAATTGTGCCAACAGCTTATATCCCGCCTAACTTTCCCTGTCCAGCTTTAACTGAAGACAATCTTTGCAGCATTCAAACCAACAAGCCTTCACGCTGCCGTACCATGCCGTTTTATCCTTATCGGGATGAACAGTATCAGGCTGAGCTATTGGTTCCAAGGCCTGGATGGACTTGTGATACTTCAGAGGCTGCACCGATAGTGTTTCAAGACAAAAAAATCGTTTTTCGCGGAGACTTTGATCTGGAGCGCCGGGATTTGGAAAACCAACGAGCAATGATTCGCCGGTATGCCGACTACATGCTGAAATATACTCCCCAGCTTGTGGAGAATCTGGTCAGGGTCGCTACAAAACCCAAAGCCGGCCAAGTAGTCACCAGTTTATCCTCATTTCTGACAGCCATTCGTCATTTGGATGCAAAACAAATTGCACAACAGCAATTGCCAGTATTGAACAATTACGCTGAAAAAACCGCTGAACAACATGAGCTAGTCGATTTTCATCAAAGCTATTCAAACTGGGCAAAAGAAATGAAGTATCTAGCACAGCGTTCACCCATAGAAAATCGAGATATTGTCTGAATTTCCGGATTAAGAATTGTTGAATTTTTCAAGGATATTTCAACTTTAAATACCTTGCGAACGAGTTTGGAGCCAAGAAAAGTATTAGCTGAAATAAATATTGTAATATGATCTACTTATCAGTAGCATATTCTACATGAATAATTGGTTAGTACTGATAACAACACTGCCTACTGAGAATGCAACGGTTCGGATGCGAGTATGGCGGTCATTGAAAACTTCTGGCGCTGCCGTGCTTCGCGATGGTGTCTATCTGATGCCGGAAAGAGAAACTTGTGGCGAAACCTTATGGACTATTGCTAATGAAGTGCGCTCGAGTGGTGGCACGGCATTAGTATTACGAGTTGAGGAGCCGGGCGATGGAAATTTTGTTGATTTATTCGAACGCAGTACTGAGTTTTCAGCCTTGCTGACAGATATAGTCAGGCTGAATGACGAGCTATCCGTCGATACCGCCCTGGACACGCTCAAACAGTCTCGAAAACTTCATAAATCGTTTTCGAACCTTGTGGCCATTGACTTCTTTCCTGGCGAAGCGCAACGTCAAACCGAAGCAGCCCTCAATGATCTCGAATTCTCAGTAGTCCGGATTCTATCGCCGGACGAACCTCATTCGATTCAGGGCTCTATCTCTCTTTTATCCATTAGCGAATACCAAGGCCGCACTTGGGCTACCCGTAGTCGACCATGGGTAGATCGGCTCGCTAGTGCTTGGTTAATTCGACGCTTCATCGACCCTCACGCTCAATTACTCTGGCTAGCATCCATAAAGGATTGTCCCGTTAATGCAATTAGCTTCGACTTCGACGGCGCTACGTTTAGTCATGTTGGAAGCCGAGTAACCTTTGAAGTGTTATTAGCCAGTTTCGATCTTGAAAAACCAGGACTTAAACGACTCGGTGCTGTTGTGCATTTTCTTGATGTGGGTGGTGTGCAGCCGCCGGAAGCTATTGGCATTGAAAGTGTGTTGGCAGGACTGCGCGAATCGATCAACGATGATGAACAACTCTTGACGGCTGCTAGTGCAGTTTTTGACAGCTTACTGATAACATTTGATAAGGCAATCACATCCAAATGATTCAACCTGAAAAATTATCATCTCAGCAAAAAGTAAACCGGCCCGATCCGGTCAGTTTTTGGGAAGCCTTCCGTTTTTGGTTGAAATTAGGTTTGGTTAGTTTCGGCGGGCCGGCTGGCCAAATCGCCATCATGCATCAGGAGTTGGTGGAAAAACGCCGTTGGCTGTCCGAAAAGCGTTTCTTGCATGCCCTGAATTACTGCATGTTACTGCCAGGCCCAGAAGCGCAGCAATTAGCTACTTACATCGGTTGGCTGATGCATCGCAGTTGGGGTGGTATCGTCGCCGGTGGCCTGTTCGTGTTGCCGTCGCTGTTGATTCTGATAGGCTTGAGCTGGGTCTATATGACCTATGGCCATACGCCTGGAATTGCTGGGGTACTATACGGTATAAAGCCCGCAGTAACTGCTATCGTTATTTTCGCGGCGTACCGCATTGGCTCAAGGGCTTTGAGAAATGGGATTCTATGGGCGATAGCGGCTTTAGCATTTCTGGCCATCTTTTTGCTCGGCACTCCGTTTCCATTAATCGTAATGATCGCAGCCATTTTGGGGGCCATTGGCGGCAAGATTTTACCGCAGAAATTTGCAATAGGCGGTAGCCATGGTGTTGCAAAACAAGGTTATGGCCCAGCACTGATTGATGACGATTCACCTACGCCGCCTCATGCTGTATTCAGTTGGTTAGGTTTGGCAAAAGTGACTCTAGCGGGCCTGATTCTATGGGGCGGCGCAATCGGTTTTCTTAGTGCGCGATACGGTTGGGATGGCGCACTGACTCAAATGGGCTGGTTCTTTACCAAGGCAGCTCTATTGACCTTCGGCGGCGCTTATGCGGTTTTACCTTATGTTTATCAGGGCGCTGTCGAGCATTTTCAATGGTTAACCGCGCATCAGATGATTGATGGCTTGGCTCTGGGCGAAACCACACCAGGACCACTGATCATGGTAGTGACCTTTGTAGGCTTTGTTGCCGGATGGACAAAAGCCTTATTCGGTACTGGCCAATTATTTTTGGCTGGCGCCATCTCTGCAATGGTGGTGACTTACTTTACCTTTTTGCCCAGCTTTTTGTTCATCTTGGCCGGTGGCCCGCTGGTGGAATCCACTCACGGAAATTTAAAATTTACCGCGCCGTTGACTGCTATTACCGCCGCTGTAGTCGGCGTTATTCTGAATCTGGCCGTATTTTTCGCCTGGCACGTATTCTGGCCACAAGGCTTTGCAGGACATTTCGATGCAGTTTCCGCTGTTATTAGTCTCTGCGCCCTTTGGGCATTAATACGTTACAAAGTTGGAGTAATCCCGGTCATCGCCGCTTGTAGCGGCACCGGTCTTTTATTTGCTTTCACCAAAATATGGCTTACCCAATAAGACTTATCGTTACTTAACGCATATGCAAAACCCAGGCATTCGCGCTAACAAAAAGTGTACAGATTGAATTTCTATTCCTAAACGTACGATTACATTGGAGAAATAAGACATGTCTGAAATTACTCGGCGAGATTTTCTCGCCACTGCTGCAACGGGCGTGACTCTCACTGCACTAACCCCTAAGTCACTTTTCGCTAATCCCGCACAGGAGACTATGATGACACAAATCTTTCCATCCGCTTTTGCTGCCTCCCATGAATCCAAGCCACTGCCTTTTGACCCCACCAAACTGGATGGTCTCTCTGAAAAGCTGATTAAGTCACACTGGGAGAATAATTACGGCGGCTCGGTAAAGGCACTAAACGCTATAAAACAACGCCTGAGTGGCTTGCTGGAAGATACCAATACACCGCCTTTTATCTACAACGATCTTAAGCGCGAACATCTGCTTCGGACTGGCTCGGTAGTTTTACATGAACTGTATTTTGGCAATCTGGGTGGAACTGGAAAACCTGACTCGGCTTTAACCAAGTTTCTGTCGGACGCGTTCGGTTCTGCCAATGCCTGGGAAAAAGAATTCAAACGGATGGGCGCAGGTCTGGGTGGAGGCTCCGGCTGGGTGACACTGGGCCATAACCTGCACAGCGGTTTGCTGGAAAATTACTGGCACTGGGATCATGCTCATGCACCCAGCGCAACACTGCCCCTTCTGGTGATGGATATGTATGAACATTCTTACCAAATGGACTACGGTGCGGCAGCTCCTGCCTATGTGGATGCTTTTTTTCGCAATATCCACTGGGAAACCGTAGCGGCACGGTTTGAAAAGGCGTTGAAAGCACGGGCTGTAATGCTAGCTGGAACTATTCGATAAAATGATTCTCCTGAGTGCACAAAACTTGAACGCATAGCATAGTCTTGGTCGATGACTCATTTTGTTGCCCGAGAGGTGAAGTTTCTGAATATGTCGCCTGCAGGATAGTTAAGTATTGCTGCAGAAACGGAAACAACGCTCTATGATACCCCGTGTGTTGAACTTTTACGTGAAGGCGGTTGTGCGGTTTTAAGGAAATTCTGGATTTAACAATAAAATGATAAATGTTGACCTTAAAATCGCTTTTTCTGAAAAAAGCTCTCTATCTTTTAATGTCAGATTCTAAAAAACTTGAATGACATGGCATATTCAATTAAACATAGCCTTTTTCTGAGGTGATCTCGGCGTTGTATTTACATTTTGGGTCAATGCGACATATAAACAACCAAGGTAGAGCGATATGACTTATGCGATCATCAAAGTGGTTATCACAAGCCTGCTTATTGTGGCAATCTCGGAGTTATCCAAACGGAGTACGTTGATGGGTGCTTTGCTCGCTTCATTACCGTTCACATCCATCTTAGCTATGTTCTGGTTATATCATGATACCCAAGAAATCGAGAAAGTCGCGAACTTGGCCAGCAGTGTTTTTTGGTTAGTCATTCCTTCACTCGTTTTTTTCATCAGCTTACCCGTTTTACTCAAGAAAGGGTTTGGATTCTACCCGAGCATGGGGTTATCCGTATCAATCACCGCCGGCTGCTACTTTTTGATGGTCACATTATTGGCCCGCTATGGCATTAAGTTATAATCCAGAACACATCATTCAAACAGTTGGAAACAGGACATTTTTATGACGTTATCAGCAAAACGAATGGCATGGCTGATCGCCCTGCCACTATTAGTCTTTGTTATCAACCAAACGGTTTTTGCGCATGGGGTCGACGCCAACACAGAACGGTTTTTATTGGCAAACCAAGGTGTCGCGATTGGCGCGTTTTTGTACATTGGTGCTAAACACATGGTCACCGGGTATGATCATCTACTTTTCTTAATCGGTGTGATTTTCTTTCTATTCCGAACCAAAGATGTTTTGATCTACGTCAGTTTATTTACGTTAGGGCATAGTCTCACACTGCTTTTTGGCGTGTTAGAGCATATAACGGTTAACCCTTTTCTAATCGATGCCATCATTGGGCTTTCCATTGTCTACAAAGGCTTTGATAACCTGGGCGGTTTTCGGTCATTGTTTGGTTTTCAACCCAATACAAAAATAGCGGTAATGCTGTTTGGCTTATTTCACGGTTTTGGTTTAGCGACTAAATTACAAAAATTCAATTTACCGCCACTGGATTTATGGAAAAACTTATTGGCCTTCAATATCGGGGTAGAGTTAGGTCAGTTTATTGCCTTGCTATTTATTCTGATCGCATTGAATTTTTGGCGCAGAAGCCAGAGTTTTTATACATTTTCAACAGCGACCAATACGCTTTTGATGACCGGCGGGTTTATTCTGTTCGGTTACCAAATGACCGGTTACTTAATCAACGGCTAAATCCATGAGCGATATTAATCCACCTGTCCAATCTCCAAGATCTCTGGCATTCGCTTTAGTTTTAGCCCTTTTACTGGCAACCATTCTATTACTAACAGCGGTATTGCCTGCTGAGTATGGTATTGATCCAACTGGACTGGGAAAGAAGCTGGGATTAACCCAGCTAGCTTCATCCGGAGAGGACATCATTGATCCATTGGTGTCCTCTTGTAAAGAACAACTGAGCCAATGGACGGACTCGACTACCATTGTCGTGCCTGTTCATAGTGGTTTGGAATATAAATTTCACTTAGCAAAAGAGGCTAAATTGGAATACGTCTGGCGTACCGATGGGGCTAAGGTTTATTTTGACCTGCATGGCGAACCAGAAGGCGATAAAACCGGCTTCTTCAAAAGCTTTAAGGTTGGTAGCGAAAATCAAGCGACAGGTACTATAGCGACCGAGTTTGAAGGCCCGCATGGTTGGTATTTCGAAAATAAAACTAGCTTGCCCGTCACGATCATATTAAATACGAAAGGCGCTTACCGGGTGTTAGGTCTGATATAACAGCGGTAGCCATCTAGTATCAATGACCTATGCTCCCCCATTGCGGGCTTGTCGGTTGTTGCCAGTTAGTCGCGGACTAGTCAACTTATCAACAAAAATAACTTAAGGCTTTTATTTTCTGAGCTGGGTTCGACCGCTGATTTGTTTAATGCGCTCTTGCGGGTATGAGTTAAGAACTTATCCATTAATAATATTCTTCTGATTATGCCGTTTAGTTTTCCGCAAAGTGATAATAGAAGCGGCCAAGATAAGCAATATGCCAAAATCACTGCATTCTTGTGACAATACTATCTAACAACTTGGTATTTAGGTCATTTATGGGTAAGTTCTAAGGCGATAAACTACCTAGATTCCAAGCTTGGCTGTTTAAGCAGGATTGTGACGAACGTAGAAATTCAGAATCTCTTTAATAGCTTGTTTGGTGCGAATGAATAACTGCTAAAGTAGAGTTCCGCTTGTTATGTTGATCTTTACTGCAAGTTAGAAAACTGCTTTAACAACAAACGGAACTAAGTAACAGATTGACTGTTACCAGCCGAAGAAGAAAATTTTATGAGAAAGCTACATGGTAAAAAATAAAACTTATCCTAATGCTAAACATTTGGTTTTAGCTTTTATGGCTCTATTGGCCGGGGCATGCCAACAGAAGGAAGAGTCAGCAACCAGCACTCCGCAATTGCCACCTGCACAAGTTGCTGTGGTAGAAATCAACCCTCAAACTGTGCCGGTCGGCATGGAGTACACGGGACATATCGCTGGAGTCCGTGATGCGGAAGTACGAGCCAGGGTAACAGGAATTCTCTTACGCAGAAACTATGTTGAGGGGGCAGCGGTTAAAGCGAAACAGTCACTGTTTGACATAGACCCCGCGCCTTATCGGGTTGCTTTATCGAGCGCTGAAGCTGAATTAGCCAGCACCGAGGCAAGGCATGCGCAAGCAGTACGTGATGTGACAAGGTTTGAAGCCTTGCTGGAAAGAAAAGCTATTTCACAAAAAAATTACGATGACGCAGTTTCCAGTGAACAAATTACCAAAGCAGAAGTACAAGCGGCGTCAGCAAAGGTAGCGGATGCGCGCTTGAAGCTTGGCTATACCCGCGTGGATGCGCCAATTTCCGGCATTACTGGCCGGATTCAAGTAACCGAAGGCACACTAATTTCAGGGCCGGAAGTATTACTGACAACGATTACCCAAACCAGCCCGATTTATGCGATTGCAGCCGTATCAGATAATGACCATTTACGTATAAATCATGATGTGCAGGCTGGAAGATTGCAGTTACCTAAAGACGGTAAATTTGATGTTTCCATCAAGCTATCGGATGGAACAGTTTATGGACATACCGGTAAGGTCAATTTTTCTGATATTCGCCTGAATCCAGAAACAGGCACCAGTGAGGTACGAGCAGTTTTCCCCAATCCCAACGGAGTTTTACGTCCAGGGCAGTTTGTCCGGGTAACCTTAAACGGCGGCAAACGCTTGAATGCGCTGCTGGTGCCGCAACGCGCGGTACTGGAAGGTCCGGAAGGGAAATTTGTTTATGTAGTAGATAAAGAGGGCAAGGCAAAAGTAAGTCCGGTGCAGGTTGGCGATTGGACTGATGAACAATGGGTCATTAATCAGGGACTGGCCGCCGGTGACAAAGTCATTGTTGATGGCGTTCTCAAGATTGGTCCAGGTGCACCAGTCAAGGCTGAGTTGCTCGGTCAGTCTAACAACAAGGCAGGCTAACGGGTGTTTTCTCAATTTTTTATCAACCGACCCATTTTTGCAGCGGTATTATCTATTTTCATTGTCATCGCCGGGCTAGCCGCGATGAGTAGACTCCCTATTGCTCAATATCCTGAAATCGCGCCACCAATGGTAACTGTACGCGCTATTTATCCTGGCGCATCCGCGGAAGTACTGGAACAAACCGTCGCATCGCCATTGGAAGCTCAGATTAACGGGGTTGAAAACATGATGTACATGAGTTCAACTTCGGCATCTAACGGACAAACAGAAATCCAGGTAACTTTTAATATTGGCGCTGACCCGGATCAGGCCGCGCTGGACATCAACAATCGAGTAAAGCAGGTTGAGGCACGCCTGCCTGAAGAAGTTCGTCGTCAGGGTGTGACGGTAGAAAAAAGCTCTTCTGCCTTCTTACAGGTTATTGCTTTTTATTCACCCGATGGCCGTTTTAGCGACATACAAACCAGCAATTACGTGACCTTGAACGTACTGGATCGAATCAAACGTATCCCAGGAACGACCAATGTGCAGATTTTTGGTGCCAAGGATTACGCCATGCGTATTTGGTTGAACCCTGAACGACTCACGGATTTAGGGTTATCGGTGAACGAAGTGGTCAACGCAGTACGTAGCCAAAACGCACAGTTTGCACCCGGTAAAATTGGCCAGCCTCCCACTGCAAGTGGACAGGAGTTGGTCTATACCATTTCTACACAAGGCAGACTTTCCGATCCTAAACAGTTCGAGCAGATCGTAGTGAGAGCTGATGACAAAGGGGGGCAAGTACGTCTTTCGGACGTAGCGCGAATTGAGTTGGGCTCAAAAGATTATGATTTTATAGGCCGTGTCAACGGCAAACAGGCAACACTGGTGGGCGTATTTTTACAACCCGGCGCGAATGCATTGGGTGTGGCGGAAGAAGTCAATAAAACAGTAGCCGAGTTGGCGCTTGCTTTTCCCCAAGGCTTGGAGCGCTCCGTGGTTTACGACACCACAAGATTCGTTAAAGTATCAATTAAAGAAGTGGTAAAAACATTATTTGAAGCCATGGTCTTAGTGTTTCTGGTTGTATTACTGTTTTTACAGAATTTGCGCGCTACCCTTATTCCCACTTTAGCGGTCCCCGTATCATTGATAGGTACTTTTGCGGGCTTGCATTTATTAGGTTATTCCATCAATACGCTCACGCTATTTGGCATGGTACTTTCCATAGGCATCGTTGTCGATGATGCCATTGTAGTGCTGGAAAATGCCGAACGCTTGATGCATGAACGCAGTTTGTCTCCAAAATCTGCTGCTATCGAAGCCATGCGCGAAGTAATAAGTCCTGTTATTGCCATTATGCTCGTATTGACTTGTGTGTTTGTACCGATTGCCTTTATTGGTGGGTTGGCTGGTGAGTTATATCGGCAATTTGCCATTACCATTTCAATTTCAGTGCTAATTTCTGGATTGGTAGCCTTGACGTTAACCCCGGCACTGTGCGCTATCATCCTTAAGCCTGAACACAAAAAAGCAACTGGCTTCTTTCATTGGTTTGAGCGTTTTTTTACTTGGTTAACCAAGCGTTATACCGGTAGTGTGGCGTGGATGATTCGGCATAGCCTAATAGGCGTTTTGCTATTTATGGGCATGGTTGCAGTAACTGTGCAATTGTGGAATTCAACACCGACTTCACTGGTACCAGATGAAGATCAAGGTTACTACATTGGCGCGGTATTCCTGCCTGACGGTGCCAGCCTTGAACGTACTGATCTAGTAGTCAAAAAAGTGAGTACAGCCATACTTTCCAACAAAGCTAACGAGTACTCTGTCGCTTTCACCGGTATGGATTTTCTGGGCGGATCATTTAAAAATAGCGCCGCCACCATATTTTCTTCACAAAAACCCTGGAACGAACGTGATATGCCTAGCGGGGCATTGGTTGGCGAGTTGTTCGGAAAAACAGCCGACATCAAAGAGGCATTAGTCTTGGCTTTCAACCCCCCGGCCATTTTCGGCTTAGGCAATGCGGGGGGATTTGAGGTTAATATCCAAAACAAAGGTGATGGCGGCGCTAAGAGACTGGATGAAATTACCCAAAAATTTATAGCCAAAACGGCCCAAGATCCAGGTTTTGCTTTTGCGCAAACCTTATGGCGCGCCAATGCGCCGCAATTGTTTGTGGATGTAGATCGTCAACGAGCGGCATCTTTAGGTATCAATTTGCAGGATGCTTTTAATACTCTATCCGCTACACTGGGCACATTCTATGTTAACGATTTCAATAAACATGGCCGCACCTGGCAAGTGCTAATGTCGGCGGACCAACAGTATCGTCGTAAACCGGAAGATATTTCCACACTTTATGTAAAGTCTAACCACGGTCAGATGGTGCCGCTATCCGCTTTTGCTAAAGTGCAATACAGCACTGGACCGGACACACTGACACGTTTTAATAATTTACCTTCGGTTAAAATATTTGGTAGTGCTGCTCCTGGTATTAGTTCCGGCGAAGCTATTGCTCGCGTTGAAAAAATCATGAAAGAAGTGCTGCCTGCAGATTTTAGCTATGAATGGAGCGGCGGGGCTTATCAGGAAAAGCGTACTGGTGGCGCTTCCAATATTGCTTTGGCGTTGGCGGTGGTCATGATGTTCTTTATTCTGGCAGCGCTATATGAAAGTTGGCTATTGCCTTTTTCCGTATTACTGGCATTACCATTTGGCGTATTTGGGGCACTCGCAATCGTTTGGTTGCGTAATTTGGCTTTTAGCCTGCTATTGCCAGGTGTACCGATACCACCTTTAACGAATGATGTTTATTTTCAAATTGGCTTAGTGACTTTGTTAGGCTTGGCTGCCAAGAACGCCATCCTGATTGTAGAATTCGCCATTATGAAGCAAAAAGAAGACAGCTTGAGCTTGTACGACGCTGTTTTGGAAGCCGCTCGTTTACGGTTTAGGCCTATTTTGATGACCTCCATGGCTTTTATATTAGGTGTATTTCCTTTAGTATTCTCATCAGGTGCGGGGGCAGGTGCTCGACAATCTGTAGGTACTGGTGTTATGGGTGGAATGCTTGGGGCTACTTTTCTGGCTATTTTCTTTGTGCCGTTATTCTTTAAGCTGTTGGCTCCCAAACAGTCTAACTCTGGCTTACAATCGAAGTCGCCTGATTAGACAATGTTCTATCGTGCCCGGACGGCTAAAATAGGTGAAAAACGCAAATTACGGTTTTTTATGAAGCTCAAGGCATAAAAAACCCCGTAAGCTCTAACGCTTAGCGGGGTTTTTTAAGTTCGAGCCTGTTTTAAGCAGGCTTCTTACAAGCTGTAGTACATATCATACTCAACCGGATGCGTGCTCATGCGCAGACGAGTCACTTCTTCCATTTTTAGCTTGATGTACCCGTCAATGACATCGTCAGTAAACACGCCACCTTTTGTCAAGAACGCACGGTCTTTATCTAAAGCGTCCAGCGCTTGATCTAAGGCGTGACAAACTTGCGGTATCGCTTTTTCTTCTTCTGGCGGTAAGTCGTATAAATCTTTATCCATAGCATCGCCAGGATGGATTTTGTTTTGAATACCATCCAAGCCAGCCATCATCATGGCTGAAAACGCCAGATAAGGGTTTGCAGTTGAGTCAGGGAAACGTACTTCGATGCGACGGCCTTTAGGATTCATCACGTATGGAATACGAATAGACGCTGAGCGGTTACGAGCTGAGTAAGCTAACATAACAGGAGCTTCAAAGCCTGGAACTAAGCGCTTATAGCTGTTGGTTGATGCATTAGTGAAGGCATTTAAAGCTTTGGCGTGTTTAATAATGCCACCGATATAAAACAATGCTAATTCAGATAGTCCACCATACAAATCACCCGTGAACAGGTTAACACCGTTTTTAGCCAGTGATTGGTGAACGTGCATACCACTGCCGTTATCACCAACCATGGGTTTAGGCATAAAGGTTGCCGTTTTGCCGTAAGCATGGGCAATGTTGGCTACGACATATTTCAAGCCCAACACTTCATCGGCTTTTTTAACTAAAGTATTAAATTTAACACCGATTTCGCATTGGCCAGCAGTTGCTACTTCGTGATGATGAACTTCAACAACCTGCCCCATTTCTTCCAATGTTTGGCACATGGCTGAACGCATGTCCTGAAAAGAATCGACCGGTGGTACAGGAAAATAACCGCCTTTAACACCCGGGCGATGACCAATGTTACCGTCTGCATAAACTTTTTCTGAGTTCCAACCCGCTTCTTCTGAATCAATCTTAAAGAACGAGCCACTCATGTCGACACCCCAACGAATATCGTCAAACACGAAAAATTCGTTTTCAGGTCCAAAGAATGCGGTATCAGCGACACCTGTAGATTGTAAATAAGCTTCTGCGCGCTTCGCGATAGAGCGGGGGTCACGCTCGTAGCCTTGCATGTTTTTTGGTTCGATAATGTCGCAACGCAGTATTAAGGTGTTGTCATCAAAGAATGGATCCATAACGGCTGTTGAAGGGTCAGGCATTAAGATCATGTCTGATTCGTTGATGTGTTTCCACCCAGCAATAGAAGATCCATCGAACATATTGCCTTCTTCGAAAGTATCTTCATCAATTGTATGTGCAGGAAAAGTCACATGCTGTTCTTTACCACGGGTATCGCAAAAACGAAAATCGACGAATTTAACGTCATTTTCTTGGATCATTTTAAGTACATTTGCTACGGACATTTATGGTTTCCTCGGGTATTTTTATGATAAATTTTAATAGCTAGCTCGAATAACATACCATTTTTTTTAATAGCTTAGCCACTAAAAAATAAGCCTACCTTAGGCTTGAAAAAGCTTAGGCGCTTAACACTGAAAATGATCTTTTTTGGTGCAAAAACTTGTTCAATCTGCACAACATCTGTGCATAAATGCCCTCCTTGTTGTATCTACACCAATAAATGCGCAAAAACGCAACTGGCATTGCAATTGCTATCTATACTGATAGGCGCAAGCCATTAGATTAACTAACGAGGATAATTAACATGAAAACCTATCAACACCCTGATCGTTTAACTCTTAAACCTTTGGTACTAGGAATAGCTTTAGCATCAGTATTCGGCTCCGCACAGGCTAAAAGCCTTACCGAAGCAAGTACCCTACTGGAAGCCGTTGGCGATCCAAACGGAAGCTCACTCATGAAGAATATGGGCTTAAAAATAGGTGGGTGGGCAAACGCCGGCGTTACCTACAACGCCGCCGCCCCTGATAATAACTTCAACGGTCCGGTCACCTTCGCAGATCGTTCGGCTGAATTCCAGTTAAATCAGTTAAATCTATTCGTACAACGCGCCGTAGCCACTGAAGGTAGTTCGTGGGATTTTGGTGGACGTTTTGACATCATGTTCGGAACAGATGCTTTTTTTACTCAGGCTTATGGTGTGCCAGGTGCCGAACTTGGTACAGGTCAGACTTTAGATCGCGGTTCTTGGGATTTAAAATTGATCAACGAGCGTTTTTATAATTTAGCTATCCCTCAAGCTTACGCGGAAGCTTACGTACCTATAGGTAATGGTTTGAATCTTAAGCTGGGACATTTTTACACGCCTATCGGTTACGAAACTGTTCCTGCGCCTGACAACCTATTTTACACTCACGCTTACACCATGCAGTTTGGCGAACCGTTTACCCATACTGGACTTATGGCCAATTACGCGATTGACTCTCACTGGTCTGTCATGGGCGGCGTGGTAACTGGTAGCGCTACCGGTGGTTGGGATGGAAGCTGGGACCAACAATTAGGCAACTGGGCTGGCTTAATGGGAGCAACATGGGCGAATGCAGACAGCGGCACATCATTAAACATTAGCGGTACTTATGGCGGCAGATCAGAAATCAGTAGCGAAGATTGGAGTATGTATAGCATAGTGTTAAAACAAAATATCGGTGACAAATTCCACTTGGTATTACAACATGACCATGGCTTTGCAGACCAAATATTAACAGCCAAAGGACTTGAGGACGCCGAGTGGTATGGGGTTAACACCCATTTAACCTACGATGTCAAAGATAACCTGGTCGCAGGGATCCGTGCCGAATGGTTTAGAGATCAGAATGGCGCTCGGGTTTGTTACCCAGCCCGAACTACCTGTCCTGGCATAGCCAGTTCATACTATGAATTGACAGCAGGCGTTACCTGGAAACCAGTCCCTTGGCTAAATGTTCGCCCGAATGTCCGATATGACTGGGCGGACGGCAATCGGCCTTATGGTAACAATAAGCAAGATCAATTTTTGTTTTCTACTGACTTCACCGTTAATTTCTAGATCTTCTTTAAGAAAAACACTGTTGATGAAAATGCGCCTGCGGGCGCATTTTTTTTGTATGTCATGGCTGATAAGGTTTCGCAATCTTCGAATATTACCCTGCTAGCTAAATAAACCAAGGCAGCACTTTCAGGCAGCCGCTCAAACGCGGCGGATTCCCCGTATTTTCAGTAGTATCTAAGCTATAATGCGCCATCATTACTGATTGTTAAATTAATCTAAAGGAGTTTTGCGTGGCAAAAGCGAGCGAACTAAAAAGAGGCATGGTGGTTGAAATTAATGGTGTACCGCATGTGGTTAAGCAGGTCGATGCTAAAAGTCCGTCGTCTCGAGGTGCATCTACGCTTTATAAAATCCGCTTTAATAATCTGAAAACCGGGCAAAAGTTGGACGAATCTTTAAAGGGGGACGATTTTTTTAAAGACGCCGACTGTGTGCGTGCCAAAGTGCAATATTCTTATAAAGACGGCGATAACTTCATCTTCATGAATATGGAAGATTACACGCAATACAGCTTATCCGGTGATGAGTTGGAAGACAAGATTGAGTATTTGACCGAAGGCTTAGAGGGCATTGTTGCTTTATTGATAGACGATGCAATTTTAGGCATTGAGCTGCCTAGCTCTGTCATTTTGCCGATTGTGGAAACAGCCCCCAGTATCAAAGGTGCTACTGCGTCAGGGCGCACCAAAACAGCGCGATTGTCGACGGGAGTGGAAGTGCAGGTTCCAGAATATCTGGAAACCGATGAGTTAATTAAGGTCAACACCGAAACAGGCAAGTATATGTCCAGGGCTTAAGGCCCTTCGGTTGACGATGGAATCTATTCTGACAGTCGGGCAGGGATCGTTTTTACTGCACCGGGTGCCGAAACGCCCCAGGGAATTGTTGAGAGCTTGGGATGCCGCTGATGAATATATTCTAGATTATTTTGCCTATGAGTTAATGCCGGCAACCGATGTGCGTTTGTTGATAATGAACGATAACTTTGGTGCTTTGGCGGTTGCGCTTCATGGCTTAAGTCCGCAGACTGTATCTGATTCTTATCTATCACAGCAAGCAACGCGATTGAATTTGATCGCTAATGATTTACCTGGACCATATGTTACTTTTTCAACAAGCCTTGATGCGCTGGATGGCTATTTTGATTTGGTGCTCATTAAAGTCCCAAAAACACTAGCCTTATTAGAAGATGAATTAATTCGGCTACGATCGCATTTAACACCAAACAGCATTATTATCGTGGCGGGCATGGTCAAAACGTTGCCGTCATCAGTTTGGGCGCTGTTGGAGCGATTGGTTGGCGAAACCACCACCGCTTTGGCCAAGAAAAAAGCCCGGTTGATTTTTGTGACATTTAATCCCAATTTGCCCACGCCGTGCAGCCCTTATCCTGTCCAGTATCGTCTTGAAAATACAGATTACGTGCTTATAAATCATGCGAATGTGTTTTCACGGGATAGTCTTGATATAGGAACCCGGTTTTTTCTTAAACATATTCCTGTTCGAGCTGAAGCGCGCGATATTATTGACTTAGGTTGTGGTAATGGCGTAGTGGGCTTGTTAGCAGCACAGCTTAATCCAGCGGCAAGATTATACTTTGTTGATGAGTCGTTTATGGCCGTGGCATCAGCTAAAGAAAACTTCTACCGCGCTTTCGGACAGGCTCGTGCTGCAAATTTTGTTGTGGGTGATGGTTTGGTAGGTTTTGCGGAGCAAACCGCTGATCTCATTCTTTGTAATCCCCCGTTTCATCAACAAAATACGGTAGGGGATCAACTGGCTGTCAATATGTTTAGACAGTCTTATAAGGTGTTGCGGCAGAGTGGTGAGCTATGGGTGATTGGAAATAGACATCTAGCTTATCAGTTCGATCTTAAGCGGTTATTTGGGAATTGTGTAACTGTGGCGAGCAACGCCAAGTTTGTTATTTTGATGGCGCAAAAGCTGATTGCCGTAAATTCAGGCAAAAAAAATCCCGGCTTTTAAGGGCCGGGATAAGGTGTTAAACAACAGACCATGAGGAGTCATTGTTTATCCAGGAGAGGTAAAACTTAACCAAGCATTTTACGGCTTAAGAACATGTTGCTGAAAATAGCAGCCGATGCAAATAAAACAGTTGAAACGATGAATTCGCCGGAAATAAAGCCGAATATACCGACTATAAATAATATTCCGATAAATACATCTTTTTGAAAAGCAGACATTTTGTGATCCTTGAGGTGGATTAATAAATAAAAAGGTTTAACCTGAGTGATACTATACAATTGTCTCGTTTGGTTGACAACGTGGCGATTTATTAATGAATAGTTTCTTTTATGGAAATAGTAATTTGTAAATATTCAGCTACCGTTATAACAACGCAGTATTTGTTGTTGATAAGACAGGTTGTCGATTAACGCGGTAAGTTGGGTTAGCGTATCTCGATATTGGGTGTTTTGTAGGTTGGCGCTGACGTAAGGAAGCCCAACAATTCGAAGCCGAAATTGTTGGGCTTCACGCTGTTCAGCTCAATCTACTGCACTAATTAACAGTAGTTGATTCGCTAGGTGAAACCAGCTTATAGCTTTTCTTTTTCTTGCTACCCGCTTTCAGCATTTTGTAGGTAATGAATGCCGAATTTTTTACCGGCCCGGGTTTCTTTCGGGTGACGGTAAAGGTAGCGGTCACATTAGCGCCGGATGCCACGGTGCCAAAGTTGCACACTACCTTTGTTTTGCCTTTGCATTTTCCCTGGCTGGAAATCATCGACACCAGCTTGGATTTTTTCGGCAAGGTATCGGTCAGTTTTACGCTGGTGGCGACAGACGCCGCATAGTTGGTAAAAGAGACTGTATAGCTGAACGGCTGGCCTGTCTGTACTGGGTCTGCGGATTCGGCATTGCTTACGATGGGTTCGGTGCCGGAAGAAGAACCGCCACTGCCGTTGCCTCCCGTATTACCGCCGTCTCCGCCATTACCCACAAAGGCCGGCATCGTACCGACTGCTAAAAGTCGTGCCTTGTAAATAAACGGCCCTAGGTTTTGATCCAGGAAATTGCTGATCAAGCTACGGTTACCCGTGTTCAGGTCAATGGAATAAATCCCACCTAGGCTTGCCGTTCCTCCGTCATCCAATAAAATAATTCTTCCATTGCCATCCCAGGCTATCCCTTTTGGACTTTCGATGAGCGGTCCCTGGGTCGGGTTGCGATAGTCAGTTATATCTTCCTTCGGGTTTTGTGCACTTGTACTGTCATTAACTTTCCACAAACGCCCGAATCCGCCAGAGGTGCCGCCGGTGGCACCGAAAAGATCGTCGGTAGAGTTCAGCAAGTGGTACGGAGTATTATCAATAAGACTGGAATACTCCGTACTAGATTTTATGCGTGTGCGTATTCCTGTATTTGGATCGAATTGTATTAAGCCAGTATGAGAAGTACCCCAAAATCTTCCACTTGGGTCCATTCCCCAAAAATATTCGAACGTCGGCCCTTGGCTGGTGATAGTGTCATCGCTAAGGGTAAATCGTTGGCCTGTTACAGGGTTGATCGAGAATACTTTCTGGTAGTTCGTCCCCACCAGGATTTGGTTTGTCGGTGTGACCGCTATTGTGACTACTGAATTGACAATAGGGCCGGATTTAATGTCCTCCAGAGAGCTTATTAGCCGACGCGATCCATCGGTGGGGGAAATTTTGTAGATACGTTCGTAGTCGCCAAGTACCCTGTTCTGATACGAAGAAACGTATATGTCTCCAGAAGGAGCAATAGCTAACCGATTCCAACCTGTACCGCTTCGATCCGAAGATAATTGAGGAGGGGAATGACTTGCTGCATCAACATCAGCTTGGGTGTACGCACTAAGCAAAGTACGTTTGCCAGTAACTAAATCTACCCTGTAAGCGGCGTCACAGTCGGCGTTTTCACACCAGCTTCCAATTACCACTGCTTCCTCTGCGTGTGTAAGGGGGGGGCTAACCGAACCCGCCATTGCCAGAATCAGTGCTGGAATTAGGCTTGTTATTGGATGGGGTTTAATGGTTACAGGTCGGGTCATGGTTAACTTCCTTTGTAGAATTTTAATTGGATTATTGATTGGAATTATACGGGGTATTGATCACGCTGGGCGAATCCTATAGCAATCCATTGGGTTAAGCAAACAAGCGAGCACTCGCTATCCCAACACCGAAATCAATGTAAATAATAAAACTTGGGTAGATGCTTTGTGAAGAAGTGTCAGATGTTATTCAAAAAGATCACTTGAGCATCCTCTTATCTGTGCGAATACTACCCAAATTTAGGTGTAATTAGTCAGCGTTTTTTTTCACAAGGCGCTTGATTTTTCTGTTATTTCCACCGCCGGGGCGACTGCAAGGACAGATTATTGCTCCTGCATTATCTGCATTCACCACATCCATGTGGCTCATGCAGTAGGTAGTGCAATGCAGCGAGCAATTGCCGAGAAATCTTTTAAGCGCTGGAACTTGGAGGGCTTAAGATTCCGCGCTGCGCTCGGAATGACAAGAGGCGCTAATAGTTAAATTTATGCCTATTCCTTGCGTTCCAGTAGTCTGTGGCCAATTCATGGGCTTGCTGTTGACTTTGGGCTTTACCTAAAAGCTTGAGTGCGACTGCAGCCGTGCCGATGATGGAAGCTTCGGCAAATTCATCGGTGCTGGTGCCTTGCCAGATTAAAGCCAGCTGTTTGGGGTCTAGCTGTTCTGCTTTGACATGGCGATGGGTGAATAATGCAGGCCAGTTTTCGTCAGATAATTCACCATCATGGACACTTTGTATTAGGCAATCCATATCCGGGTTGCGCTCAGTTTCACCTCCTTCACCTTTTAAAACTGCCATGTGGGCTTGCTGCAAAAGGGCGGCGGCTTGTTGATGAACGGGGCGATAGCCAGGGTGAAAGATGCCTTGTATGCTGTGCGGCGCATTAAATGGATTGAGCAATCTGACTAGCGTATGCACTGGCGAGCGTAAGCCCAGAAGGGGGCGTAATTCGATGATGTCATGCAGCTTAGGGCAGAAGTGTTGCAGGGAGAGGTAACCGAATTGGTGTTGTTGCAAGTGCTGGACGGCTTCCGATATAGAGGTGGCTGGCTTTAACCCTAAAAAACTGAGTACGTCTTGGGTATACAATCTGCCTGCCGTATGACCCTCAGAGCCGTGCATAAATACGGTAATGCCATTTTCTGCCAGTAATAACGCGGATAATAAAAACCAGGGCAAGTGACGGCGTTTGCCCGCATAAGAAGACCAGTCCAGATCCACATTGGCTTGGTATAGGTCGAGCTTGAAAGTTTCTCGCGCCGCTTGTACAAAACCGGCTAATTCTTCCGGCGTTTCTTCCTTAACCCGCATTAGCATTAAGAAAGCGCCAAGTTGAATAGGCTGAACCTGCTCCGTCAAGATCATCAACATGGCTTGATAGGCTTCGTCTTGGGTTAAAGGCCTTGAGCCTTTTTTACCTTTACCCAAAATGCGGATGTATTCGGCAAACGGATGCTCAGGGCTAGGCGTGTGTTCGTGATGCCTTGTGGTCATAGTGTGATTTTAAAATAATGGTCAATTAATAAGGCTGCAAACAGCACACTGATGTAGACGATCGAATACCAAAAGGTTTGCCGAGCGGTTTTACTTTCGCCGGTGCGCATCATTAGCACAGCAAAATAGATAAAACCAAGATCTAAAGGCAGTACAGTAGCCAGATAAATAAGCCCACTCATGCCGGTTACCCAAGGTAATACCGTCACAACCGTTAAGGCGATGGTATAAAGCAGAATTTGTAAGCGAGTATAGGGGATACCGTGTGTAACGGGTAACATCCGGATGCCGTATTTTTCAAAGGCCACTTTGTAACCCTCAATTCTGACGATCGCTAAAGGCCAGAAATGCGGGGGTGTCCAAACAAAAATAATCAACGTTAGCAATAAAGCATGCGGATCGATGGTGCCGGTTATTGCACTCCAGCCTAGTAATGGCGGTGTGGCGCCAAAAATACCACCAACTACGATGCCCTGAGACGTTAGCCGTTTTAAATAATGGGTGTAAATAAACGCATAGCCAAACAATGAAACAAAAGTGAGCGCGGCAGTTAACCAATTAACGCTGACAATTAATATCAACATGGCAACGACGCCCAGTACTGATGCGAAGGTGATGACTTGCTTAGGTGTCAAATAGTTTTTGGGTAATGGTCGGTCGACATTAAACCAAAGATCCTCGTCGATGTTTCTATCGATGAAATGGTTAATAGCGGCAGCGGAGGCCGCCGCAAAAGCGATACCCATGCTGCCGAAAATCACTTTATCGATTGGCGGAATACCGGGTACAGCCAACAACATGCCGACAATGGCGGTAAATAACATCTCCGCAACCACGTTGGGCTTACATAGATCAAGATAGCATTTCCATGCAGGTGGGCGGGGAGGGGAGTCACTCATCATGGTTTAATAAATTCCAACTTTTTGTTTATTGTATAGAATACCGTGAACCATTGATTATTGAAACAGTCCGAACCGCTAACATTTTTATCAAATGAGGGAGTTATGAAGAATCGATTATTATTCGCGGCATTACTAGGGTTGCCGGCATTTTCTGTCAATGCGGCAACACCGGTGACTGAGCATATTTTGGGAAACGGGCTTAAAGTATTGGTTAAAGAAGATCATCGTTCACCGGTGGTTGTTTCTCAGGTTTGGTACAAAGTCGGCTCCAGCTATGAGCCTGGTGGTATTACCGGGGTTTCGCACATGTTGGAACACATGATGTTTAAAGGCACAGACAAACATGCGGCGGGTGAGTTTTCCAGAATTATCGCGGAAAATGGCGGTGATGAGAACGCGTTCACTGGCCAAGATTACACCGCGTATTTTCAAACTATGGAATCGTCACGATTAGCAGTCAGTTTTGAATTGGAAGCTGATCGGATGCGCAATTTGCATTTGTTACCCGAAGAGTTGAAAAAAGAACTGGAAGTGGTGACGGAAGAGCGTCGTATGCGAACCGATGACAATCCTCAGGCGAAAATGCAAGAGCATTTTAATGCAATGGCTTATAGCAATAGCCCTTATAAAAATCCAGTTATTGGCTGGCCTGCCGATATTGCTAACTACAAAGTAGAAGATTTACAAGCTTGGTATCAACGCTGGTATGCGCCTAATAATGCGACTTTAGTCGTAGTTGGAGATGTGCAACCGCAAGCGGTGTTTGATTTAGCAGAAAAATACTTTGCTACCCTCAAACCCAGCGATATAAAGCCGATAAAACCACAATCGGAGGTGGAACAACTCGGTGTGCGTAAAATGACCATTAAATTACCAGCCAAACTACCCTCCATTGTCATGGGTTATAAGGTGCCGGTGTTGAAATCGGCTGAACAAGAATGGGAAGCTTACGCGCTAGAAGTGTTAGCAGGTATCTTGGATGGTGGCGGCAGTGCCAGACTGTCCTCTAACTTAGTGCGCGGCAAGCAAGTTGCTGTAGCGGCTGGCGCTGGCTATGGATTAACGTCAAGGCTACCGGATTTGTTCGAGTTAGAAGCAACCCCAGCTGAGGGTAAAACTGTTTGGGACATGGAAGCCGCTTTAAAAGCCGAGATCATCAAGTTACAACGTGAATTAGTCAGCAGTGACGAGCTGCAACGCATTAAGGCTCAGGTACTAGCTAGTGCTGTTTATGAACGCGATTCCAATTTCTATCAAGCCATGCAAATCGGTATGTTAGAAACTGTTGGTTTAGGATGGCAAAAGATGGACGAGTATGTCGATAAAGTTAATAAGGTGACTGCTCAACAGATTCGCGACGTGGCGCGTAAGTATCTAATTGAAGATCATTTGAGTGTAGCGTACTTAGAACCACAAGCTATTGATTCAGGTAAAACCACTAAATCCCCTCGACAAGCACCAGCGCCTGGGCAACATGGACACAAAACATTAGGAGATAGATAATGCGTTTCGGACTATTCAGTTTAATTTTATGGGTGTTTAGCCAAACAGCATGGTCAGCAGCAAAAATTGACTATTGGCAAACTCCGCAAGGTAGCCGTGTTTATTATGTGCGCACCCAAGGCTTACCAATGGTGGATATACAAGTATCTTTCGATGCGGGCAGTGCTAGGGATGGTGAACAGTTCGGGATTTCCGCTTTAACTTCCGGCTTATTGGATACCGGCGCCGGAAAGTGGGATGCTGATGAAATAGCGCAGCGCTTTGAAAGTGTTGGCGCGGTGTTTGGTTCTGGAATAACCAACGATATGGCTAAAGTGACTTTGCGGACACTGA
Source organism: Methylococcales bacterium (assembly GCA_965247565.1). Classification (GTDB taxonomy): domain Bacteria; phylum Pseudomonadota; class Gammaproteobacteria; order Methylococcales; family Methylomonadaceae; genus CBDFHF01. The sequence continues at coordinate 1,780,395 of CBDFHF010000003.1, forward strand.
CTGATAAGGCACTTTTTTCTAAAGCGCTAGAGACCATGGAAGTTATACTAAGTAAGCCCCGCTTTAACGAGACTGATTTTCAACGTGAAAAAAATCGCACACTAGCGGGAATTAAACAATCTGAAGAGTCGCCGGGTGAGTTGGCCAGTATCGCTTTCTCTAACAAAATATATGGTAATCATCCTTACGCTCACCCCGATGTGGGCGTGGCTAAAACTGTAGCGGCCTTAAAAGCAGCAGATCTTCGAAGGTTTTATCAAAAATACTACGTTGCCGCGAATGCAGTCGTGGTAGTCGTTGGCGACTTAGACAAACAGCAAGCCGAACAAACTGCACAAAAATTGCTTGCCGGTTTGCCTGTCGGCAAAAAACCAGAGCCGCTGCCCGAAGTGACTATGCCTTTAAAAGGTAGCCAACAGCATATTGAATTCCCTTCTGCACAAACACACGTGTTGGTCGGTATGCCAGGGAGTTTCCGTAAAGATAAAGATTACTTCAATCTCTATGTGGGGAATCATGTCTTGGGAGGTGGCGGGTTGGTATCCAAGTTATTTGATGAAATCCGCGAAAAGCGCGGATTGGCTTACAGTGCATCTAGCTCATTTAGCCCAATGCTCAGAAAGGGGCCGTTTGTAGTGGGTTTACAAACTCGGAATGATCAAACCCAACAAGCTTTGGAGGTGTTGAATAAAACCTTGGTGGATTTTATTAACAACGGCCCGACTGAAGTGGAATTGGCTGCCGCCAAGAAAAATATTACTGGTGGTTTTGCGATGCGTTTTGATACTAACAAAGAACTGGTCAACTATGTGAGTATGATTGGTTTTTATGAAATGCCTTTGGATTATCTGGACACGTTTCAACAAAACGTTGAGCAAGTTACCGTGGCCTCAATTGCTGACGCATTTAAGCGCCGGATTAACCCTGAATTACTGCAAACAGTAACTGCAGGCCGAACAGAAAATAAGAGTGCAAAATAAGCTCCGGATTATCGGCGGCGACTGGCGCAGTCGGCAAATTAAATTTGTCGATGCGCCGGGATTAAGACCGACTCCTGCCAGAGTCAGAGAAACATTATTCAATTGGCTACAAAATGACATTGTTGGCAGTCGATGCTTAGATTTATTTGCAGGTAGCGGCGCGTTGGGATTTGAGGCGGCTTCCAGAGGTGCAAGGGCGGTCGTTCAAGTCGAAAGTAATGCTGAGGTATGTCGTTTTTTGAAGACCAATACAATTGCCTTAGAAGCCAATCAGATAAGAATTGTTCAGCAAGAGGTATTTCGTTATCTGGCGGTAGATGCTGAGCCGTTTGATGTGGTTTTTCTTGATCCGCCGTTTGCTTTAAATATAGCTACGCAAACCTGCCATTGGCTTGAAGATAAAGGTTGGCTAGCTCGTTTTGCCAAAATTTATGTTGAAATAGAAAGCAAGCAACAACTAGAAAAAATGCCTGCTAACTGGGCGTTACTGAGACATAAAACAGCCGGTGATGTGGGCTATTATCTGTTTGAGCGCTTGGATTTGTAGTCGGGCTTTAGCTTCAGCGGACGATTTATTGTGTGTATAAAAATTGCCATCTTGTTATAGAATTGCGGTCTTTTTTGGAAGTGTCACGTTATGCAAATTACCGCGATTTACCCAGGCACCTTTGATCCCATTACCAATGGTCATTTGGATCTAATCACTAGAGCGTCTGGATTGTATGCTAGTGTTATTGTGGCAGTAGCGGTTAACAAAGGTAAATTGCCGCTTTTTTCAGCTGAAGAACGAGTTGCTTTAGCAAGGGATGTGACGGCCCATATTTCTAATGTCAGAGTAGTGGGTTTTGAAAACTTGTTGGTTGAATGCGCTAAGCAACATGGTGCGCGCGTTATCTTACGTGGGCTACGAGCGGTATCGGATTTTGAGTATGAGTTTCAGTTAGCCGGCATGAATCGGCATTTGGCTCCACAATTGGAAACGATGTTTTTAACACCGTCCGAAAGTTACACTTTTACTTCATCGAGTATTATTAAAGCCATCGCTCAATTAAACGGCGATGTGTCGAGTTTTGTTCCCGAAATAGTACGACAACGTTTAATCCAAAAATTTAGTTAGGAAGTAGTATGGCCCTTATTATTAAAGATGAGTGTATTAATTGTGATGTTTGCGAACCCGAATGCCCAAACGCGGCCATTTCCCAAGGGGAGGATATTTATGTTATCGACCCGGCTCTATGCACAGAATGTGTAGGTCATCATGGCGAGCCGCAATGTGTGGAAGTATGCCCGGTAGACTGTATCTCAAAGGATCCGAATCATATTGAGGATAAAGAAACCTTGTATCAAAAATATTTAAAATTAACTCGCTAACTTCAAAACAGGGAGTTGTATTCGGCTACAGAGAGGAGTCAAGTTTTATATTTTGTAACGAAGATAAAATCAGTTGAAAACGAAAAACCCAGCTACAGCTGGGTTTTTCGTAAAATTAGTCGCCTAATTTATAATTGAATTGAGCTAGAGATTTTTTGCTTTGAACCATCTGGATCATCCATGCAGCCAGATAAACCAACGATCATTAATGACATAGCCAAAAGTGCTAAAATTTTTTTCATAATGTTATCCTCCAAAGGGGTTTAAATTATTATTAATTGTGTGCATCAATAGCACGGATAATTTATAACATGACTGGTATGTGGATGCAATATTAAAAGATCTATTTTTTGTTTAGGGTTACAGCGCATTGATATTATCAGGTATATCGAAAGATATAGTATTTTTCGACCAAGTAACCGTTCCGATTGTTGTCCATGGCGATAACATATTTTGATGTAGTTGATCTTTAACCCAGTAATTAGGAGCACCAATCTTTTTTAGCTTGATGTGAAATTGGCTGTCGTTTAAGTCTAAGCCGATTTTGCGTCCCCAAAAAGCAGTAACCTTCATGATGAACTTTTTTAGTCGCTGATTATTTATGTTGGGCGTCACTGCGATATTTGCCCACATCGAATGGACTCTCCCCCAGTTCGGTGCTAGTAGTCGACCCTCTTCGTTGACAAATGGCAACCAATGTTCAGCTCCGTTTTTATCTATGTAAGTGATGGCAAGTATTCGGTCGTAGCCGGAAAAATGGTCGTGTAGGTATAGTGCATGGGGAATAATGCCCAAAAATGTCTGGGAAACCATTAGCAAGGCATTACTGGCTTGAGAGACAATATTAGTAATTGGATTGTGTTTGGTTTGTATGTGTAACCTATAAATTATGCCGTAATGAATTGTGCTATTCAGTTGTAAAATTAAAAGAATAATGATTATTTTCGTAAGTTTTGCCGAGAATGATTTTGGTTTTTGAATGGCAAATTGTTCAAAAATGATTGTATACCAATTGTCATCGACTGGTTTTATTGGCGTGACGCAAGTTTCTGTACAAGAAATGCGTTGGCGCGCGTCAGCGATAGCGCGGTATTTTTTTGTGGCTAGATCGTAGATTCCAGGTAGACTTAGCAGCAAACCAATAGGGTACAAATAGCGCATTTTTTTGAATATTTGGATATAAGTGTCGATGCCTGCATAACAGTTATTATGGTTATCCAAAGCGTATAGATCGGTCAATAATGTCTTTTGGTCGATAGTGTTAAGCGTAGGATAGTGTGCGGCATGTTCTTGAGCATTTTTAAAATCCAAGCTGTTAAAAATATCGAAATGATTGAGTATTAGCACGGTGCGATTGCATAACGGACATAGCTGATCGTAGAAAATAATCAGGTTAGGATGTTGACTTCTTACTATAGAGGCTATCGTGCGCCACCATTTGAATGGTACAAGCAGCGTATAAAAACCCAGCATACCCAATCCAAATGGGTAAATATTGAATGATAAGGCAATACCCATATGGAGTCCGATACCGATCAATAAGTAGGCTACACGGAAATGACGCTTTGAAAAAAAGAATATGAAGGTGAACTGGAAGATTAATATCGTATAACCAAGTATTTTTTGTAGGGGCTCATTGTTCAACAAAAGTGACATATCTAGTCCGGAGACGTAATAAGGTTGTGTTGCCGGTAACCAGCTACCAAGGCCGTTTAGCCAGTGTTCGGCAAACATTTTATGTACGGCGGAATCGAAGTAAAGAAAACCAAGGCAAATAGCGACGGGTAAGTAATAACATAAGTGTGAGACGCTAGTTGGGGAGTAGCTACTGTAGTGTGTAAAAGGAGAACTAAGCTTGTATCTCAGGTTGTCTATTGAAAATGCTTTGTTGCCGGGCATGAAAAGCAGGAAGAATCCGGCGCCGATCATAAATGTATCGAAGCCGCCATCAAAATCCCGTTGCATCGGGGTGAAATTGACGAAGATAATCCAGATTATATAATTGCAAACGACTGCAAATTGGTAGCGAAAGCCGATCGTAACAAAGGTTGCGACAATTCCCCATAGGCAAAGGAAAAAGGGAATCATGGGGAACTCTACATCTATATACGGTATAGGGTCGAATATAAGATGATTAAAATAAACCAGGAACACAATCTCTTGCACTGTGACCAGTCCGTAGATAATCCTGAATAACCCTATGCCTGTGGCAGGAGCTTTTTTGTGGTTGAGTTCTAGTAATCTGTTTGAGAGGGATTTATACATTTCAATAATAAAATTAAGGAAATGTGTAAATTATAGAGGAAGTGATATCGAATTAGTAACCAGTTATAAAAACAAAGGCCGTCTCTGAATTTGAAAATCAGAATTGACGGCCTAAGCTGAACAAGTTTTTTAGCAGCTTATTTCTCGTCGTCTGGATGCTCTGCGAATACCCATTTAACGAGGAAATAGCCAGCAGCTATAACAACAACCGCGCCAACCATGCCAGCCGGTTCTTTTAACATTTCGGTGATATCTAAAATCGCTCCCATGAGTCTCCTACCTATAATTATTTTGTATTTTAAAAATTGCCAAAGGATCAGCAAAGTGAAAATCTATAATACTTTAGGTAAAGTTAAAGTCAAGGCCTAATTGTTATGTGGTTTTCCAAAATTTTAATCACAAATATTCGGATCTTATTGTAATTTAATGCTCGATAGCCTTTGCGGTATAGTTTAGAATCAAGCACTCCGATGCGGGATTAGAAGGGTGGCAAAAATGATTAAAAATTACATTAAGACACTAACATGGGTAGCAATCATGTCGGCACTACCGGTTAGTGCGGACGTGCTGTTGAAAGATAAAACCGAGATTCTTGGTAAATGGAGTTTATACGCAGAATCCATTAAACTAGAGGGCGAAAAGAAAGCAATTACTGTTGAGTGGGATTTTCAGAGCGATGGCATGCTAAAAACAAAATCAATAGATTCTGTTGGACGAACCCAGGAGATGATTATCTCAATAAAATATTCGATCGAAAATGGGATGATAAAAAAACAGGCATCACCAGGTCGAGAAAAATATGACGATTGCAAAGTACTTGAAAAAAGCAGTTCGGATATGGTTTTGAACTGTTCCGGTCTTTTCTTTTTTCTTAAAAAATTATGATAATAACTAAGAAGGTATAGCTATGATTGGAGCAATAGTAATGATTTTTGTAGCCCTCTGGATCTATCAGTCGGCGATACAGGCAAAGCTAAGTAATGTAGTGATCTGGGTTGCAGCAAGTGTCGCAGCATTTTTTGTGTTGCAGTACTTATTTGTGGAGATGAATGTTTACCTGTTGGAGTCTCTTAGAGAGAGTAAGGGTGGGGCTGGTTATGAAGCTGTCGATGGAGCTGATAGAAAAAATGAAGGCGGCTTCCAGGGTTTCGGCGGCATTTTAGAGTCGTTGTACTTCGAATTAGGTCCGCAAATTCTTGCGTTCATCTCCGTAGCATTTCTCAGGCTTAAATTTATAACTAAGGAGTCCTTTTCGGTAGCCAACTTATTTAGCGGCTTAAAAGAGTTGTTTCAAGGAATTAAAAAAAGCTTTAAGACGAGTGAAAAGTAAGCGTTAATCTTCTTTGGCTAAAGGCTCAAACATTTGTTGTTTGAGCCTTTTTTGTTTGCAGAAATTTTAATTGAACTCTTAATTCAATCAGTAAAACCCCGAAGCCTAGTTAATTGGTGACATGACTGCCGAAACAACAAATATGAGAATAACCACGAATAGAACAGTAAAAACCACACCTGCAATAATATAAGTGGGTAGCGAGCCTTGTTGCTCGAAATCTCTCTTTCGATTTTCCTCGCTTTGCACACCAATAGCGGCAGAGATGACGCTTTTTATAACTTCAATAATCGTTGGTTTTGACATGTTTAACTCCTCTAAAATGCACGAAAATGATATAGGTCGAAGTCTTTTTAGGCAATTTATATCTTTAATCGAAATAGCATAATTTCAGTGAATCCCCTTCATAATATGAGTAAAACAGCACAACTAAAGCAGCTTTTATCGGAACGTATCTTATTTCTTGATGGTGCTATGGGTACTATGATCCAAGGCTACAAATTGGAAGAAAGGGATTACAGGGGCGAGCGTTTTGCAAACTGGGACGTTGATCTTAAAGGGAATAATGATCTGTTATCGATTACCCAGCCTGACATCATCAAAGCCATTCATAGTGCTTATTTTGAAGCGGGTTCTGATATTGTTGAAACCAATACTTTTAATTCAACCAGTATTTCCATGGCGGATTATCGCATGGAAGCCTTGGCCTACGAGCTAAATCTCGAATCGGCGCGTATTGCCAAACAAGTTGCAACTTTATTTACTGAAAAAACACCTAGAAAGCCGCGCTTTGTGGCTGGCGTATTAGGCCCGACTGCACGTACCGCTTCGATGTCACCGGATGTCAATGATCCAGGCTTTCGAAACATTTCATTTGATGAGTTAGTTGTCGCTTATACAGAAGCAACCCAAGGCTTGATCGATGGCGGCGCAGATATCATCCTAATTGAAACCGTATTCGATACGCTCAATGCCAAGGCCGCAATTTTTGCGGTAGAACAGGTTTTTGAATCGATAGCATACAAATTGCCCGTAATGATTTCCGGTACCATTACCGATGCATCTGGACGTACCTTATCCGGCCAAACTGTTGGCGCTTTCTGGAACTCTCTTAAGCATATACGGCCTATTTCCTTCGGGTTTAATTGTGCATTAGGTGCTACCGAACTGCGTCAATATATTGCCGAGTTAGCAAGCATAGCTGATACCCATGTTTCAGCGCATCCTAATGCTGGGTTGCCGAATGAATTCGGCGAATATGACGAAACGCCCGAACAGATGGCAAAAGAGCTGGCTGATTGGGCGCAAAATGGTTATCTGAATATTATTGGCGGTTGTTGCGGAACCTCGCCCGCTACCATCAAAGCCATTGTTGATGCGGTACAAAAACACAGCCCTAGACCAATACCCCAAATCGAAAAGCAATGTCAATTGTCTGGCTTGGAGCCCATGAATATCGGCCCGGATTCGCTTTTCGTCAATGTCGGTGAACGCACCAATGTAACCGGTTCTGCCGCATTCAAGCGTCTAATTATTGAGGGCAATTTTGAGGCAGCGTTGGATGTAGCAAGGCAGCAGGTAGAAAACGGCGCGCAAATTATCGACATCAACATGGATGAAGGGATGTTGGAGTCCAAAGAAGCGATGGTGCGTTTTTTAATGCTGATTGCCGCAGAGCCGGATATTGCCAAAGTTCCGATCATGTTGGATTCCTCGAAGTGGGAAATTTTAGAAGCCGGGCTGAAATGTATACAGGGTAAAGGCATCGTCAATTCCATTTCTTTGAAGGAGGGCGAAGCGGCATTTATTAAACATGCCAAATTGGTGCGCCGTTATGGCGCCGCGGTTATTGTGATGGCGTTTGATGAAGATGGCCAAGCCGATACTCAAGCCCGTAAAGTAGAAATTTGCCAGCGCGCTTATAAGATTCTCACCGAACAAGTAAATTTTCCACCTGAGGATATTATTTTCGACCCCAATATTTTTGCCGTTGCTACCGGTATTGACGAGCACAACAATTACGGTTTGGATTTTATTGAAGCCACCCGGCAAATCAAAAAGACTTTACCTTATGCTTTGGTTTCTGGTGGTGTTTCCAACGTGTCGTTTTCTTTTCGTGGTAATAATCCGGTACGTGAAGCGATTCATGCGGTGTTTTTATATCATGCCATTCAAGCCGGCATGTCGATGGGTATCGTCAATGCTGGCCAGTTAGCCATTTATGAGGATATACCTACCGATCTGCGCAACGCGGTTGAAGATGTAGTATTAAATCGGCACGATGGTAGCGGCACCGACACTCTGCTGTCCTTAGCGGAAAAATACCGAGGCGACGGCAGTAGTAGTGAAAATAAACAAGAAAATCTGGAATGGCGGGGTTGGCCAGTCAATAAACGTTTGGAACATGCTCTGGTAAAAGGCATCACTGATTTTATCGATGAAGATACCGAAGCAGCGCGGCTAGCTTCAGAAAGACCACTTCATGTTATTGAAGGTCCTTTGATGGACGGTATGAATGTGGTCGGCGATTTGTTCGGCGCTGGCAAAATGTTCTTGCCACAAGTGGTCAAATCCGCGCGAGTCATGAAAAAAGCCGTCGCATATTTAATGCCGTTTATGGAGGCTGATAAAGCGGCGGGCGACCGGCAAACCAACGGTAAAATTTTGATGGCAACGGTAAAAGGCGATGTGCATGACATAGGCAAAAATATCGTCGCTGTGGTGCTGCAATGTAATAACTATGACGTCATCGATCTGGGCGTGATGGTGCCTGCCGAAAAAATCCTGCAAACCGCTCGGTTGGAAAATGTCGACATTATCGGCTTAAGCGGTTTAATTACTCCGTCGCTCGACGAGATGGTGCATGTGGCCAAAGAGATGCAACGTCAAGGCTTTACCATTCCGTTAATGATTGGTGGAGCTACCACGTCCAGAGCGCATACCGCGGTTAAAATTGAACCGCATTATCAGGGCGCAACGGTCTATGTGACTGATGCTTCGCGCGGTGTGGGTGTTGCCAGCAATTTACTAAGCAACGATCTTAAAGAGGAATTTATAAAAAGCATTCATCAGGAATATGCAGAAGTCCGCGAACGTCACAAAGGCCGTGAGGCAAAAACAAAACAGCATGCTATCGAAGACGCCAGACAAAACAAATTTAACTGGGAGACACACCAACCTGTTAAGCCCTCTTTTTTAGGCATTAAAGTTATTGAAGATGTGTCTTTGGCGACTCTGGCTAACTACATAGACTGGTCGCCGTTTTTCCAGACTTGGGAAATGGCGGGTAGTTATCCAAAAATCCTCGATGATGCAGTCATTGGCGTTGAAGCAAAAAAACTATTTCAAGATGCTCAGGACATGTTGGAAAAAGTCATCAAAGAACAATGGCTAGGCGCGCGGGCAGTAGTCGGCTTTTTCCCTGCACAAAGCCAGGGCGATGATGTGTTGGTTTATACCGATGAATCTCGTCAGCAAGTGCTGGAAACTTTACACCACCTGCGTCAGCAAAACGTGAAAGCGCCGGGTCGCCCTAACTATTGTTTAGCAGACTTTATTGCGCCGGTTGAAAGCGGCAAAGCTGATTATATCGGCGGTTTTGCAGTCACCACAGGCATTGGCATTGAAGACAAACTGCTTCAGTTTGAGCAGGATCATGATGACTACAGCTCTATTATGCTGAAAGCGCTGGCTGATAGATTGGCAGAAGCTTTTGCGGAATACTTGCATGAGCAGGTCAGAAAATCCTATTGGGGCTATGCCGAACACGAAGCCTATGACGGCGAACAATTAATCAATGAAGCCTATCAAGGTATTCGTCCGGCTCCTGGTTATCCGGCTTGCCCCGATCATACCGAAAAGGCCAAGTTATTTGCCTTGCTCAATGTCACTGAAAATACCAGTATAGAACTGACTGAAAGCTTCGCCATGTATCCGGCTTCGGCAGTCAGCGGCTGGTATTTTGCCCATCCTGAGTCACAGTATTTTAATGTTGGCAAAATAGACCAAGATCAGCTGGCAGATTACGCTCGCCGTAAAGGTATTGCTGAAGAGGTTGCTGCGCGTTGGCTGGCGGCACATTTACATCATTGAGGTCTGCAATGGCGGTGGTCGAAAAAACAGAAAAAACCCTAGAAAAAATCATGTACGCCAGTCGCTGGATCATGGCACCGATCTATTTTGGTATGAGCCTCGCGCTATTGGCCTTGGCGATCAAATTTTTTCAGGAATTGCTCCACATAATCCCAGCAATTTGGGTGATCAACGAATCTGAACTGGTTTTAAAACTGCTTACCCTGATCGATCTCAGTCTGGTTGGCAGCTTGCTGGTCATCGTCATGTTCAGCGGCTACGAGAATTTCGTTTCGCAAATGTCGTTGTGCAATTCCGTCGAAAAGCTGGAATGGCTGGGCACCCATGATTATGGTTCGTTAAAAATGAAAGTCGCCTCGTCGGTGGTAGCTATTTCATCGATCCATTTGCTAAAAATATTCATGGACGTGCAAACTACCCATAACGATAAAATCATGTGGTATGTGCTTATCCATTTAACCTTGGTGGTTTCGGCGCTGCTGATGGGTTATTTGGAAAAGCTGAGTAAGCATTAATGACTCAATATTTACTCTTTAGTACTTCCGGCTGTCATTTATGCGAACAGGCCGAATTAATGCTCAGCGATTTTGATATGCCGATTGAAATTATCGACATAGCAGAACAAACTCAATGGCAGCCGCAATATGCGGTACGAATTCCCGTTCTCTATAATCTCCAAACCCGTCAAGAACTGGATTGGCCGTTTGATGCGGCGATGGTGCAAGCCTTTTTATTAGGGGTGTGAACGTTTTGAAAGTATCTTTGGACCAATACCTTCGATATGTTCAAGCTGAATGTTGAACTACAGTTCAACTTAATTCACAAACCCGCTGACTCATTCATGTAAGCGCTTTAAAGCGATGATGACACTTTTTTACACTGGAGAATGTTCTATGACAAAAATAATAAACATAATAATTTGGCTCTTTGCTGCCTCGCTAATGTTGAGTTGCAGTAGTAATAGTGTTAATTCAAGTGAGGCTGGTCCAAAAATCCCGGTGGTTAAGGCAGTAGTTTGTGGTGACTTCGTCGAACCGGAAAGTCAGTACAGAACGGTTTTTAAGAGTGATGGCAGTGCTCAGGAGTTGAACGCTCAAGGATTCGTTCAGTCTGCGCTGTACCACTATCAAGAGAGAGATAGGCTTTATCTTCGCAATATGGAAAATACCTCTGCGAAAGTTTTTAAGCTAAGTGCTGATGGTAAAAATTTAACACCGCTGGATACTCAATGGGATAAACCTGCAGTCGCCAATTTGCCCTATGCTTGCAAACCGCAACAAGATCTCAAGCGGCTATTGGTAAAAGTTTGCGACTATGGAAATGAAACTCAGTGTTGTCAAGCCGGCGATAGCGATGCCTGTTTGGAAAACACGCGTAAACAGAATGATATAGCTGCCCTGAAGAAAGTTTGCGCCGAAAGAGCGGATGGATGTATCGCCTTAATTGATGCTTATGAATCAGGACCGCAGCCCCAAGAAGAAACAGGGGCAAACCCGCAGGAAGACTTGCAAAAACTCGGCAAGGCATTAAGTCAGTTTAATCTTTATGCCGAGAAGAAACCGCTGTCGAACGAACAACTATCTGAGCTTGGTCAAGCCTGTGAGCGTTGGCAAACACCAGAACTTTGCCGCAAGGTGAACAGTCATCTTTGGCGTGGTGGTAAATATTCAGCTGCCCGGGATTTGTTAAAACAGCGATGCGAGTTGAAACTCGACGAACAGGCCTGTGAAAACTATAAAAGCATGGCTAGTCTGACCTTTTCTGCCACACTGCCAGCAGCAACAGAGTTGCCCTGTGGGCTTTACAAAAGCTTGGGTGGCAGCTTGAGTGGTGATCTGGACTTCCAGGATCGAGGCCTGATTCCGTTGGGCTTGGGTGCAATAGTGCGAGCCAGACTAGAAGAGGGCCGTATCAAAATGCGCCATGATAAAGGCGGTGACTTTATTGTTGCTCAGTTGGACGCGAATACTTTACTGGGCATTGACGAATGGAACGAGTTTGCCGTTTACCGGCGTGTAACCGCCCCGGCTCAGGCCTGTGCTGCACCGGTAGTTTATAAAGAAGTGCCGTTATCGGATAGTTGCGGTTTGGACAAAGATCCAGTGGATTGCTGCAAGACAGGCGATACCCAAGGCTGTAATCGCTTGGGAACCATGGCTGGGTTGAGTGGTAAGTGGGTAGAGGCTGCCGGTTATTATGGCAAGGTTTGCGCTGCCGGAGTGCGTATTGGCTGCGAAAACTGGGTTCGAACCGTAGGCGAAACGGGAAATAGCGATGACGTGTCAAAAGGTCTCAAAACTCTGTGCGACAAGGACCCTCAACATGTGGCTTGCGATGTACTTGAGTCCGGCAGTCTGAATCAAATGTCGGGAATGCATGGTCTTGAGTCAATGCTTAAAGAACTTTCTCAGGAAGAAAAGCTAAAAAAATAAGGTATTGCTAAATTATTATAGATACTGTATAAGTTTTGGCTATTCAAAGATGCGCTGGAGGGTGCTATGGAATGTCCAAAATGTGGTAAGCGGCCGAGCTGTAAAGACGGTTTGGCGAGCGGTCGGCAGCGCTATTTATGCAAAGATTGTAACCATCGATATACTGTCGCACAGCGTTCCGGCGCTGGGGATAAAGCAGTAAAGCGGCAAGCGTTGGAGCTTTACCTGGAAGGACTCGGATTCAGGTCTATTGGCCGTGTCCTAGGGTTCAGCAATGTCACGATTTTGAATTGGATCAGGTCGTTTGGCGAAAAGCTCGATGCCATAAAAAGCGACGGGGGCGTCCAAGTGGTGGAGCTGGACGAAATGCACAGTTACGTTGGCTCAAAAAAAACTATTGCTGGATATGGATTGCTGTTGATAGATATGAAAAAAGGTTCCTCGGCTGCGTACTGGGTTCCAGGGCGACTGTCACGGGAGAAAAGCTCTGGCAAGCCATAGCGGGCGAGGCGGTTGGGCAGGTGATGACGGATCACTGGCAACCTTACGAGGCCTTTGTCCCCAGGGGTCGGCACACGCAATCAAAGGCTGAAACCTATACTGTTGAAGGATATAACAGTTTATTCAGGCATTTCCTAGCCAGGCTGCGCCGCAAATCAAAATGCTACAGCAAATGCCAAAAAATGCTGGAATACTCTGTTAAGTTGTTTATGGCTAAATGGAATAACGAAATATCTATATTAGTTTAGCAATGCCCTAAATAATTCGTAACCAGTAAAACATTTGTTTTTGTTGGGTTAGTTTGAGCTAACCCAGCGCTGCTGGCTTTATCCGGATTAAGACCGGCATACTCACAGCGGGTTTGGTATGTTTCGTTGCGCTTGGTGGTTTGACAATTCTACAAACTATGTCTGTATGTAAAGTTATGTAACTGGCAAAAAGTCATGAAAAAACAAACACACTATTTGGTAAATCCGTCTGAAGATGCGGTTGATACGATTGTTAAAGGAATTGACCGGGATGTTGAGCGAGGCGAAGACACGGTGATGTTTGGGTTTTGCGTGGTGATGTTGTCTTCCACGTTTGCCCCGATCGCGCCGCCTATTGTTGTCCTGCCTTTGGTGGCGCTGACTTTTGCGTTATCTGCTGGTTTTGCCCGCATAAACTATCACGCTATGGAACGAAAACTTTCTGCATCGATTGCTCAGCTTGATGTTCATGAACAAGCCAAGTTGCGGCCAATCACAAAGGTTTTTGCGGAAAATCCCATGCCGCCCTTGGTTGTGTCGTTTAATCCTTTAAAGAATTTACTTCGTGTCGGTAAAAGTGTGGTGGGTGGGTTGTTAATCAATCCGCTGTGGATGCCTATTTTTTATGTGATGGGCATGCAAATTATTGAAGAAAAGAATCTGATTGTATTAAATAAAGCGGTTATTGATGTAGAGCAAAAAATTCTGTCTTCGCAAGTGCGGTCTACAGATCATTAGATGGGGTCAAGAAAGCGTGGTTTTTATAACACGCCACGTTCTATTTCTGTCAGATAAATAAAATGGGGGGCTTTTACCCCGGCCTGCTTTCTAATTTCAACCAATTCCGGCGATTCGAAAAAACGTCGGGCATTATCCAGTGAGTCCCATTCCGAAAAATGGACGATGTTGTTGGCATCATTGTCCACATGCAAGAGCTGATAACTAATTTCCCCGGCATTTTTTCTGATGTTGGCGGCTTTCTCAAAAATCGTTTTCCAGACGGAATAGTCTGCAACTTCGTGAGTTATCAAAACATATGGCATATCAATTAGCCTTGCGACGCATAAAAAACATAATCTGCTGTATAAGCGATACGTTTTTCACTACCCAGATGATTGGCATTGCAAGGCGATAGAGGCGGTAAACCACCTTCAGTATTTATGCGCTGAATGAAATTAACCCTGGATAATAAACCTTGGCCTTCGTGTTCAACAACTTCTATCAGCAGCCAGGGAATAGAGGCGAGCGGGGCGCGTTTCACTTGAGCAATGGTTTTGCCGACGATACGGCTGCCATCTTTAAATTGCCAAGCAGGACCTGCGCTATGTCGACCAGCTAGTTGCCCCTGGGTATCGAATAATTCTGCATCCGGTGCTAATAATTGCCAGACGTGCTTGTCATTGTTCGAGGTGCATTGATAAATTTGATCGCCTTTGGCATGTAAAGTCAGTATCGCCTTGTTGTTGCCTGGAGCTTTAAGTTGTTCAGGTATGTCTGGGTCGGCGTTAGCGATGTTTTGGGCCAGAAATAACAGACAGAAAATTAATTTAAACATAGCAATTTACCAAGGCATCTGTGTGCCGTCGTATTTAACGAAGCAACCTGTTTGTGCCAAGGTGAAATTATTAATGACAGAACGCATTCCTGTGATACTTTCATTTACCTCAATCAAGGCATTAGCACCGCCCATATCGGTTTTAACCCAGCCGGGATGTAGAATGAGTACGCCAATTGCCTGATCTTTTAAATCGATAGACAGACTTTTCATAGCCGCATTCAGCGCTGCTTTGCTGGATCGATAAAAGATGCTACCGCCACTGCTGTTATCAGTAACGCTACCCATTAGGCTGCTCACGTTGGCAATTAATCTACGTTCACCTATTTTAAGGTGGTCCAAAAAAGCTTCAGCCATTTTTAGCGGGGCTTGGGTATTAACTAGCAGCGTTTGTGACCAAGTCGTATAGTCTAGCTGGCCAAAGCCATTTGCGGGTTTATCGCCATAGATGCCGGCATTATTGAGCAATACATCAATGGGTTGGCCTTCCAGCTTCTGAGCCAATATATCTATTTGTCTAAATTGGGCAACATCCAGCTGCACTATCTCAATGTTACTGTACTGGTCGGCGAGTTGTAATAAAGCGGTTGCTTGCGAGGGGTTTCGGCTACAAGCAAATACCCGCCAGTTTGCCTCTGCATATTGTTTGGTAAATTCAAGCCCAAGCCCACGATTAGCGCCAGTAATTAGTACAGTAGCCATTTTTGTTTCTCCCATAAAAAAACCTTGTGCATTGGTTCAATGCACAAGGTTTTAGATTCTACTTGAAAAAATTAAGCCGCAAAGTTTTTGGCAGCAAAATCCCAGTTAACCAAAGCCCAGAATGCTTCCAGATAAGCAGGGCGAGCATTGCGGAAGTCGATGTAATAAGCATGTTCCCAAACGTCGCAAGTTAACAGTGGTGTTTGGCCAGTGGTTAACGGGCAACCGGCATTGCTGGTGCTAACCAGAGCCAAGCTACCATCTGCATTTTTGACCAACCAAGCCCAGCCCGAACCAAAAGTGGTGACGGCGCATTTGGTAAACTCTTCTTTGAATTTTGTGAAAGAACCCCAGGTTTTGTTGATGGCATCTGCTAATGCGCCGCTGGGTTCGCCACCTGCGCTGGGGGCTAAACTGTTCCAGTAAAAGGTGTGATTCCAGACTTGAGCTGCATTATTAAAAATAGGGCCGGAAGATTTAAGAATAATTTCTTCCAGGGATAATCCTTCAAACTCGGTTCCAGGAACCAGGTTGTTAAGGTTAGTCACATAAGTTTGGTGATGTTTGCCGTAATGAAACTCTAACGTTTCTTCTGAGATATGCGGCACCAATCTATTTTTAGCATAAGGTAAAGCGGGAAGTTCGAAAGCCATTTTGAGTCTCCTGAAAGAAAAAACCATTGAATGCTGCAAGAAATAGCAACAAAAAATAAATACCAACTGATTTAATAAGTATTAACTTTAGCATTGCTAATCAATTAAATAAAGCACGAATTGCCAGCCTCAGACCCTAGAATTAGGCTGAGCTTTTAAAATCATTTTATAATCTACGCCCTATTAACTTTTATTGCATCCCCGTCATGGTAACAAAAACCAACGCCCCACTCCCTGTTGATCTTGAAGCGCGGCAAACTTATTCCTGGTGCAGTTGCGGGTTAAGCGAAACCATGCCCTTATGTGACAAATCACATCGTGGTCGCTCTGAAAAAAAATCGGTTAAATTTGTGGCTGAAGAAACTAAACGATACTACCTATGCGGCTGCTCCGAAACACAAACGCCACCTTATTGCGATGGCAGTCATTGCAAGGTCGGCTGATTATGGCTATTGAAATAGAACATAAATTTTTACTTGCCAGCGATGACTGGCGGCAACAGGTTACCCACTCGGCAGAATATAAACAAGGCTATTTAAGCTCACAAGTAAGCAGCTCAATTCGAGTAAGAATCAGCGATAAGCAAGCGTGGCTCAATATTAAAAGTGCCACCATCGGTACGCATAGGCTTGAATATGAATATGAAATTCCCTTGGCAGATGCGAATGAAATTATCCAAAACTTGTGTCGTAAGCCCTTGATTGAAAAAATTCGGCATTTTATCAGCCATTCTGGAAATATCTGGGAGGTCGATGAGTTTTCCGGTGCGAATCAAGGCTTAATTGTTGCGGAAATTGAATTAAAAAGCATTGGTGAAGCGTTTGTAAAACCGGCTTGGTTAGGGCAGGAAGTGACTCATGATTTACGTTACTACAACAATAACTTAGCCGTTAATCCTTACAGTAATTGGTTAGAAAATTAAATTTTATTGAGGGCATTGCAATAACCGAAGAGTTGTTTTATATTCTAAGTATGAAAAAAACAACTTTTGTTGCGCTGCTACTACTAATATCAAGTCAATGCTTTGCAGGCGCCCTGGAAGAGTCGCTGAACAGCATCGAGACCGAGTGGGCGTCTATTTATTACGGTGAAGCTGACTCAAAGCAAGGTTCTGCCTATCTGAGTCTCATTGAAAAAACCGAGCAACTGACTAAACAGTTCCCTGATAAGGCCGAACCCATCATTTGGCAGGCCGTGGTTAAGTCTTCTTACGCTGACCATCAAGATGCCATTTCCGCTTTGGAATCCATCAATAATGCGCGTGATTTGCTGGTTAAAGCCATTGCCATTAACCCGAAGGCTATGGGCGGTTCGGCTTACGTTACCTTGGGCACGCTCTATTACATGGTGCCTAGTTGGCCAGTCGGGTTTGGTGATACCGAAGAAGCCAAAAAATTGCTGGAAGCTGCGTTAAAAATTAATCCGGATGGTATCGATGCCAATTATTTTTATGGCGATTTTTTGCTGTCAACCAACCATGCTGCCGATGCGGTCAAATATTTTGAACATGCCGCCGCGGCGCCATCACGCCCTGAGCAATTATTTTCTGATAATAAACTTAAGGAAGAAGCCAGTTTGGCGTTGAAGAATGCAAATCACCGTAAAGTAAATGGCGCCAAGAATGTATTTTTATCGCTGTTCAATTCGGCGAACGCCAAATAAGGCACATAGAAAGATTTAATTCAGTTAGGATTTGGCAAGCAATCATTTTTCGATTCTCCTGTAGGGGCGAATTCATTCACCACGGGCGATTAAAACGCTCCTACAAATATACTCGTGTCAATTCGGGCAAGTTTTTCACCGTATCCTCAACTGAAAGCGCTGCTGCATGAAAACTGCACAAGACCCAGATAAGGAGTGAGCTGGATTTCGTCCACTCCATGTCCTTAGCTGTTATTCAACTCCGCTTTATGCTGGGGCGCCGTAGTGCGGTAATTCCAGCCAACGCAGTGCCAAACAGCCAGAAGGTGGCGGGTATTGGCACGTTGCTTACAACGTTGACGTCGAAGAAGTTAACACTAGCAGTGCCTGAGAGGCTGCCAACCCAACCATCGTTAAATGCTAAGGCGACAGCCAAAATACCGGCCTCTGCCTTTGATGGCAACCCACCACGAGGAGTGGCAATCGTGTTAAAATTCTGGAAAGCAGACCCCTCTTCAAAAGGATGAACAGATCTCAAGGTGAAAGCCACGCTGGCACTTCCCTCTTTGTTAAGATCTGTGCCGATATCGGCTGTCAGGCTATAGTTGGCTTTAAAAAGCAAAAGTCCGCTGCCCTGCACGGTAAAGTCACCATATCTGTTACTGGCGCTGGTAGGGTTGTAGTTGTAATTCGCAAAGATACTGTCAATTGAGGCATTGGCTTTAAGTTGATTAACCGAGGTAGACGCAGAGCTCGATCGGTCAGGGCTATACCCAGCTCCCATAGCCGAAGTCCCTGTACTCCAATTTTCGGCACTTTCGAAGGTGCTACTGTCATCGCAGTATAAACAGTTTGCATTGGCCTGGCTTCTGTCGAACTGGTTGTTCCAGATCAAAGTCGGCAAGCCATTGCCAATATCAATCGGGGTAATGGTAAAGGTGCTCCAGTCGATGGTTGCGGTTGCCGTAACTGCTGCGCCAGCGGGCTGCACACTGCAAAGTAGCAAGGGTAGGTAGCAAAATAGTCCGGCTTTAAAATTAGGTCGCTTGATTAATTTGGGCAAGTGTTTCATAGTGGTATCTCCCTGTACTAACTGAATATGAGTAAATAATGATTAACGTCCATTAATGAAACCTCGCTGGATAATTTCTTGACTTTTGTTAAAAAAATATCGACAGCCCACTCCTTAACTAACGGACAGAAGGAGTCTATCATAGTAAGAAATAGCCTACCTTGATTTAAATCAAACATATCAGCTATTTTTATCTAAAGTTATTAGAAGTATTGCATTATCAATATCTTTAAGTGCCACTAAATGCTTATAATTGCGCTGGGTGGTTTTGTTGAACAGATTTGAGTCAGTTAATTCAGGAAAAGTAAATGAAGTTAGGCGTTAATGTTTTAATGGGTATCGCCATGTTGGGCTTATCAGCTTGCGCTACGCAAGAACCAAAGCAAGATTTGGAAACCGTGCTAACTAGCGATGATATATCCGCTCTAGCCAATGATGCCGCGAAGGCTTCAGGGAAAGAGCCTCCCAAAACCGTCAAAAAGAACGGTAAAACTTTAGATTTGGTCAGGATAATGGACGGTGGCGCCTGTAAAAATGATTACCAGGGCGTTAAAGGTGAGTTTCTTGTGTATGCAAACGCGCAGGATATAGAACGAATCAAGTCACAGAAGGGTTCGGAAATATTCGCTGAATTTGAGAACAAAATTCAGCGTTTCTCAACAACGACTTTGGAACAGGTGGTTGACGAATCTAATCTCTCAGAAGACCCGTTTGCCACCGGAGCAGAAGATGCCCAGTTAAAGCTGGCCAGACAATTGCGTAAAGATTTCCGCGCTTTGGTCGCAGCAGCGGTTAATGCGTTTACGGCAGAAACCACACTCACCATTGACGTCATACCTTTTGTGCCATCATTAACGTTTTACCAACATGGCTGCGAAGCGGCTGAAGTTGAACCGGAAAATTAAAGCAATTTTTTATTCGGCCACGAAAATAGCGGGTAAGAGTGAATTGTGGCGCTTGAGGGTTATTCAGAATCAGGTTTATTGCTAGGCGCACGCCGTTTGCCGATATTCTTCTGATCACGATGGCGAACTTTCACTTTTTTTACCTCGGCTTTTTTAGGTTCTGCTTTTTGCTTGCTACCCGCCGCTTTTCCTGAGCCTTTAACTTTCTTGGGGCCGGTGTATTTGCCCAGTAATTCTTTTATGGTTCGGCGTTTAAACTTCTGCTTTAAAAACCGCTCAATGCCTGCCATTAGATTCCATTCCGTGTGTTTTACTAAGGCTATGGTGATACCTTGGGCATCTGCTCGTCCGGTTCTGCCGATGCGATGGATGTAATCAATGCCGTTTCTGGGCACGTCAAAATTGATCACCAGATTGATGCCTTTGACATCCAGGCCTCGTGCAGCAAGGTCAGTAGAAATTAAAATGTTAATACTGCCAGAATGAAACAATTCCATGGTGCGCTTGCGATCTTTTTGATCCATCTCGCCATGTAAAACGCCAACTCGTAAGTTTTGTGCTCTTAACGGGCCGTTTAGATTGTCTGCCTTGATGCGGGTATTGGTAAATATTAAGGCTTTGTCATAAGTTTCGTTAAGCAATAACCAGGCGAGTAGCTTTTGTTTGTGCTCTTCGTCATCGGCCAGCAGCATCTGTTGATCAATATTGCTGTGGCCATCGTGCAGAGTATTTAAGGCAATAACGCGGTGGTTGGTTAATATTTTGTCGGCGAGTTGAATGACTGCGTAATGATTTAAGGTTGCCGAAAAAACCAACGTTTGGCGCTGAGCATGACAAAGATCAATGATGCTTAATACGTCATCACTAAAGCCCATGTCCAGCATGCGATCCGCTTCATCAAGAATGACCACTTCGATATTTTTGAGCGAATAGCTGTCTTGAGCTAACAGTTCCAGCAGTCGCCCTGGTGTAGCCACTACCAGCTCAGTGGCTCGATGTAGCATATCCTGCTGACGTTTAAAATCCTCGCCCCCGGTTATTAAACCGGTTCTAAGTTCGGTAAATTCACTAAGCTGTTGGCTTAATTCAAAAATTTGCTGCGCCAACTCTCTCGTTGGGGCAAGCACTAAAGCGCGTGCGCCGCCATGTTTACTGGGGTTGTCTAAAAAATGTTGTAGAGTGGGCAGCAAAAACGCAGCAGTTTTACCACTACCTGTTTCAGCGCTAACCAATAAATCTTTGTGTGCCAGCGCAAGAGGAATCGCTTGCCATTGCACGGCTGTTGGCTGGGTGAAACCGAGTTTGTGGATGGCGGCTAGCAGGAGTTCATCAAGCGCTAGCTTGGTAAATGAGGGTGTTTCGTTTAGGTTGACTGACATGGCTAGGCGGGTATTAAAAGGATGAGCGGCTCATTATAAACGCTTCGTCGTTCAGGTAATGATTAAATCACTGGGTTGCCAAGCGGCGTATTGCTGATAAGCTTACTGCAACTTTGCCTATAGAGTCGCCACATGATACCTATTAGAGATACCGCGCCCTGTAATAACAAACCGATAGTCACCTGGGGCATTATGGCGGTTTGTATTGTCATTTTTGTAACCATGCAATTTCTGCCGGATACGCTGGTATTTGCGCTACTTAACCAATACGGTATGGTGCCGGTTCGTTATACCAGCCATTATGCAGGCTTGCCGTTTGACGGGTATTTATCGTTTTTGACCAGCTTGTTTTTGCATGGCAACTGGTTGCACATCATTATGAATATGTGGTTTCTGTGGATCTTTGGCGACAATGTTGAAGACCGCATGGGCCGGTTAAGTTTTCTTATTTTTTATATTGTGTGCGGTTTACTGGCCACATTCTTACAGTGGTATTTTGATCCTACCTTGACCATCCCTGTCGTTGGTGCATCTGGAGCCATTGCCGGGGTTCTGGGGGCTTATTTCTTTCTGTATCCCTTAGAGCAGGTGATTGTTTGGGTTCCCATTTTGTTTATCCCGGTTATTGTGCATGTTCCCGCCATTGCTTTTTTAGGGTTATGGATCATGTTACAACTGCATAATGCCACCGCAACCATGCTGTTTGACACCACCGTCGATGTGGCATGGTGGGCGCACTTAGGCGGGTTTATTACCGGCGCTGTGCTATACCGGTTTTTTCTCGGCAAAGAATTGCAACAATAAAAATTCAATATGTTAAAGGCTTTAAGGTATAATTCAGGCCTTCAAAAAGCGGGCTTTTTGATAAAAATAATCAAGGTCAATATCCTTTTCTGGCTAAAAAAAGCTCCAAAATCTATTTAAGGTAATAAATTAATATGAATAAACTCAATGTTGCATTGGTAAGACTATTACAGTTTGTGGTGTTTGTACTGTTTACATTCATGGTGGTTGCGTATTTTGGAGCAATGGTATTACTCCCGCTAGACTTAATCGCACTCACAATAAAATTACTATCTGTTATTGGCTTAAATGGTTTTATTGCCGCTTTTATTGCAATCCCAGCAGTCGGTTATTTGTGCTTGGTAGTTTACAAAACGCCTGGATTGGTAAAAATGATTGTTGAAACCGGGGTTGATCTGGTAAAAACCGCTAAAGTTAGAATTGATGCTTTTAACGATATAGCCAGTGCTGTAAAAAGTTAGTTCTTTCAAAATAATTTCAAAAAAAGGGTGTGTAACACAGTTACACACCCTTTTTTTTGCCCTAAATTCGAGTAACGTTTCAGCGCCTTGTGGTAGTTTGCTAGAGCGAAACCATCTACGGGTCAGAGCAGGTGACTAATTGCAAGACCTGACCCCGTTGTTGCTTGCTGCGGCGGTGCTATGCATTGTGCGAACGCGAATCCCATCCGCATCGCTTGCACCATCCGGCTAAGAGAACACAATCAATGCAATCAATGGGGTCAGACTCCATTGATACACAATAAAGCGAAGTCTAGCTGAATTAGAAGTGCCTGGCGCAATTAAAAAGAGCCAAAACTGTCAGCATCAATTGGCTTTAAACTGAGCCGACTTTCTATCGCCACCTCTTGCCGCAGGCTCCACCCGACGTGCCAGTTGCAATTGAACCCGTTCTTTAAACCGACTATCCCCTAAAACCCAAGCCTTGTTGGTGGCATCCCTTATTTCGCAAATTTGGGTTTCGGAAATCGCCTGCTTAAATAATGCCCTATAGGCGATTTGGCGTTCGGCCTCATCCAGTCCCAAACGTTGAAATTCAGCATGAGGGGTAATTAAGCCATTGTCCTCCCCCAAGGCATTATGCCGATAGCTTGACCAAGGGTAATTGGCTGGGTCGGAGACCATAGTAGCGCGCACCGGGTTTAATTCGATATAACGCATACAGGTTAACAAATACGTTTCACTGTCGATGAGGGTTGCTTTGTACCGGCCTTCCCACAGCGTTCCAGTGCGCTTATAACTGTAATTAAAATATTGTACATAATACCTGCCCAACATTTGCAAGGCTTTGCCCAAGCCGTTTTCGGATAAAGGGGTCATCAGCAAATGAACATGATTTGTCATGAAGACATAAGCATGAACCTGACAGTCATGTTTTATGCAGGCTGCCTCAAGTTTTTCCCGATAAAAGAGATAGTCCGCATCGCAACAAAAAAGCTCGCTTCGATTGTTACCCCGAACAATAACATGCTGCGGCTGACCTGCAATAATCATTCTTGGAAGACGTGCCATAAACTTTTCCGAAAATGAAACTCAGTCAGTAAGATAGCAGGGTTTTGTTCATAAATCAATCGAGTCTGACCCCATTGATTACCCCGAACAATAACATGCTGCGGCTGACCTGCAATAATCATTCTTGGAAGACGTGCCATAAACTTTTCCGAAAATGAAACTCAGTCAGTAAGATAGCAGGGTTTTGTTCGTAAATCAATCGAGTCTGACCCCATTGATTCTTCGCAGCGGGGTGGCAACAGCGTGCAGCGTAGCGCATAGCACGCTGTTGACGCCACGATGCGGGGTCGGCTTGAACGAATTGTTAGGCCCCGGCCCTTGACTAGTGAATTCCATGCCGCGCTTCCAATAGCAAGCGCACAGCTGCGCGTTGAGCTGTCCTCTGGGAGTGATCAAGAACAACAGTAGCGGCGTCTACAGAGCCAACCATTTTTGCTGTTGAAGCCAGCAACATTGAGTTCTCAGTATCGCAGGCCGATATGGCCGCTTCGGCGACGTCTTGGGGGGCTGCGGGCGTCTTTACGTATTTCAACGCATAGCCCCTAACGCACTCAAAAAGAGCCACCTGCGACGCCTGCTGCTGAAGCATGAGCTGCTCCATGTCCGGTTCGGCGGACTGAGCTAGGCCAGCGAGCGGAAAGGCGGCCGCAGTTAAAAGTGTCAATGCGCGAATCATGTTTCCTCCGAGGGCCTAACTATAATTAGCCATCCTAAATGACGCAAAACATTGCGTCAAACAGTTGCCTAATCCGTTTTTAAAAATTAAAATCATCGCAATTTCAGTAGTTTGTAAAAATTTAGCCTTTCCTAACAAAAATGCAAAATACGTCAGTTCCGCTATCGGAAAACCCACCGAAATTGCTCGATCAAGTGCGGGCTAAAATTCGTTTGAAGCATTACAGCATTCGTACCGAACAGGCTTACACGGATTGGATTAAACGCTATATTTTGCATTTTGGCAAGCGCCATCCGCGTGACTTGGGCGCTAGTGAGGTGGAGCAGTTTTTGACGCATCTGGCGGTTAACGGCAGGGTGGCGGCTTCCACGCAGAATCAGGCTAAGGCGGCGTTGTTGTTTTTATACAAAGAGGTGCTGGTCGTCGAGTTGCCGTGGTTGGGTAATGTTGAACAGGCGAAAGCGCCCAAGCGTTTGACTGTTGTATTGAATCGTGACGAAATTCAGGCCATTTTGTCTCGACTAACCGGTCGCAGCACTTGATCGCCAGCCTGTTGTTCGGTACCGGTATGCGGATTATGGAATGTCTTCGGCTTAGTTGGAAGGTGGTTATGACATCCGCACCGTACAGGAATTATTGGGCCATGCGGATGTCAGTACTACCATGATTTATACCCATGTACTCAACAAAGGCGGCAAGGGTGTTCGAAGTCCGTTGGATCAATTATGAACAATCTGCACAGACCTTTCAAACTGCACAGTCGTTATCAACCCGCCGGTGATCAGCCTACGGCTATTCAAGCTTTAGTTGAAGGTTTGGGTGATGGCGAAGTGCATCAAACGTTACTCGGTGTAACGGGTTCGGGTAAGACGTTTACGATGGCTAATGTTATCAACCAGGTTCAGCGTCCGGCTATGATTATGGCGCCTAATAAAACCTTGGCGGCGCAGTTATACGGAGAAATGAAAGAGTTTTTTCCGGAAAACAGCGTGGAGTATTTTGTCTCCTATTACGATTATTACCAGCCGGAAGCTTATGTGCCGGCGTCCGATACCTTTATTGATAAAGATGCCTCATTAAATGAACATATCGAGCAAATGCGCTTGTCGGCAACCAAAGCATTAATTGAACGTAAAGATACGATTGTTGTTGCTACCGTTTCTGCCATTTACGGCTTGGGCGAGCCGGAGTCGTATTTTCAAATGGTGTTGCATGTGGTGAAAGGTGATTTAATCAAGCAGCGTGATATTTTGCGGCGTTTGGCGGAAATGCAATACACTCGTAACGATACTGAATTACGTCGGGCTACTTATCGTGTGCGTGGTGAAGTCATCGATATTTTTCCGGCAGAATCTGAAAGCGAAGCCCTAAGAGTGGAATTGTTTGATGATGAGGTGGAGCGGTTATCGTTATTTGATCCGTTGACAGGCGAAGTTACCAAGCGCTTAGCTCGTTATACCGTCTATCCCAAAAACCATTACGTCACACCACGCGAACAATTATTGTCAGCCGTTGAAGCTATTAAAGTTGAATTGGTTGAACGTCTTGAGCAATTGCGATCACTGAATAAACTGGTGGAAGCACAGCGCTTGGAGCAGCGCACCTTATTTGATATTGAAATGATTCTGGAAGTGGGGTATTGCTCGGGGATTGAAAACTATTCGCGGTATTTATCAGGTCGCGGCCCTGGGGAGTCGCCGCCGACCATGTTTGACTATTTGCCGGATAATGCTCTGGTAATTCTTGATGAAAGCCATGTGACTGTGCCGCAAATTGGCGCTATGTATAAAGGTGACAGATCTCGTAAAGAAACATTGGTGGAATATGGTTTTCGTTTGCCATCAGCGCTGGATAATCGTCCACTGATGTTTGATGAGTTTGAGGCGAAATCCCCGCAACGAATTTATGTGTCGGCAACACCAGGCCCTTATGAAAAAGAACATTCTGGGGTTTTTGCTGAGCAAGTGGTTAGGCCTACCGGCTTGCTGGATCCTGAAGTGGAAGTGCGGCCAGCGAGCACGCAAGTCGATGATTTGCTCTCAGAAATCAATAAGCGCATCGAGCTAAAGGAACGCGTTCTAGTGACTACGCTAACTAAACGTATGTCTGAAGATTTAACGGAATATTTGGCTGAGCATGGCATAAAAGTGCGTTATCTGCATTCTGATATAGACACCGTAGAGCGCGTGGAAATTATCCGCGATTTACGTCTTGGACAATTTGATGTGTTGGTTGGCATTAATTTGTTGCGGGAAGGTTTGGACATCCCAGAGGTGTCGTTGGTGGCGATTTTGGATGCTGATAAAGAGGGTTTTTTGCGTTCGGTGGTGTCGTTAGTACAAACCATCGGTCGTGCGGCTCGGAATCTGCACGGCAAGGCGATTTTATACGGTGATCGCATGACTCGATCAATGCAGCAAGCCATAGACGAAACTGAGCGGCGCCGGGAAAAACAGCGGTTGTTTAATTTGAAGCATCATATTGAGCCGGCCAGTATTATCAAATCAGTCAACGATATTCTGGATGTATCAATCCCTGGATCCGGAGGGGCTTATGCGACGAAAGTCGCTGCTAAAGTTGCAGAGTATTCCGCAGAGTATAAGGCATTGACGCCCAAGCAACTGGCCAAAAAATTAAAACAATTGGAAGATTCCATGTACAACTATGCGAAGAATCTGGAATTTGAACAGGCAGCCAGAATTAGGGATGAGATTAAGATTTTGCAGGAGCAGGTGTTAATTTAAAAAGCAAAGAAACTGATTTACGTAGCTAATATTTTAAATTCAGCTTTGCTAGGCTGATCTGTGATAGCTATATTTTTGCCGATGTTGTGGCATAATTCGCCGCGGTTTTAGAGATCTTTTAGTTTTTAACGGAATTTAGTTTTTAGGAATACAGCATGACGAAAGACAGCAAATTGCCGATGTGGGTGTTTTTAGCCTTTTCTAGTATCGAAACTCGGAGAGGGGCTTTAATTTTAATTTGGAGCTCATTGATTTTCACCCTCTATTGTTTTCCTTGGACCCACTATTTTAGTGGTGGCGGTTGGGTGGCTAAGTTGTTTTTAATTGATGACTGGAGCTGGTTTGCCATGATGCTACCGATGGTGATTTGGTATTGGCTGAGTTTGAGATGGGTTGATAAAAACAGAGGTTGGCAATATCCGTAAAGCTTTTAGTTTTACGCTTTATGCAGTAGCAATTCCAAAACAAACTTGCTACCGAAATAAGCCAAGATCAGCAGGATAAATCCGGCTAAGGTTAGTTTGGTAGCAGTGCGGCCTCTCCAGCCATAAAGGCTTCTCCCGACAAGTAAACCAGTAAAAATAAGCCAAGCCAAAATGGATAGCACGGTTTTATGGACTAAATGTTGAGCGAATAGATCTTCTATAAATAGGAAGCCACTGACTAAAGAAATAGTTAGGAATAATAATCCAGCGCTGAGCATCTGAAATAGTAGCGATTCCATCGTTTGCAGCGGTGGTAATGACAATATAAATGGTTTGGGTGGGCGGCTTTTTAGTTGTTGATCTTGAAACGCCAGCAGTAGCGCTTGTAAGGCGGCAATGTTTAATAGGCTAAATGAGATAATCGAGGTGAGAATGTGTGTGTTCATCTCCCAGTTATGGTTTTGTAAACTATGCTGTTTGGCTGGATAAAACAATTCCAGCCCTAGCATCAGGGCTGCAGCAGGAAAGATCACAATGCCTAATTTTTCTACAGGTTTGTTGAGCATGGCTATCAATAACATTAGCGCCACAATTAACGAAACTAATGAAGCGGTACTAACGAAGCTAAAATTAAAGCCGTGATTTTGTTGGCAAGTTGATCCGGTAAACAGCAAATGCGTGGCTACTGCCGCCCAAGCCAAGTAGTATGAAGGTATGCGCTGTGTGTGGGGTTGATAGATCTGGCGAACAACAAGCAGAGCGCTTCCGAGGTAGGTGCTAATGGAGAATATTGCAAGTGCAGTGTTGTTCATTAGGAGATCTTTTAGGCTAGGCTTTGTAGATGAGGGGCTCTTGCGGAGCAGAGTGCAAAGGCCTCAAAGGCTATGTTAATATAACCTTCCGAATAGTCCTAGCGCATTTGTTGCGGCGGATGTTTTTCTTACTTTCAATAACTAAAAATACAGACATGTTTGATAATTTAACTGATCGATTAAGCAGCACTCTTAAAAAGCTTAAAGGCCAAGGACGTCTGACTGAGGACAATATTAAGGAAACATTACGCGAAGTGCGTATGGCGCTCTTGGAAGCCGACGTTGCATTGCCCGTAGTTACTGAATTTATTGAGCGTGTAAAAACGGGCGCTCTAGGACAGGTAGTTCAAACCAGTTTGTCTCCGGGGCAGGCGTTCATCAAATTGGTGCAAGCCGAATTGGTGTCAGTGATGGGCGAAGCCAATGAGGGCTTGAATTTAAAAGCTGCGCCGCCGGCCATCATTTTAATGGCGGGTTTGCAGGGGGCTGGTAAAACCACTACGGTAGCCAAATTGGGTCGTTGGTTGCAGGAAAATCAAAAGAAAAAAGTTGGTGTGGTCAGTGCTGACGTTTATCGGCCTGCTGCGATAAAACAGTTGCAAATGCTGGCCAATGAGCTGTCTTTAGAGTTTTTTGATAGTGATATAACCCAAAAGCCGGTCGATATTGCGCTCAGTGCTATTGATGGGGCAAAAAGAAAATTTTTAGACGTAATCATTATCGATACTGCGGGCCGGTTGCATATTGATGATGAGATGATGGGCGAAATTAAAGCCTTGCATGCGGCCATCAATCCAATTGAGACTTTGTTTGTAGTTGATAGTATGACTGGCCAGGATGCAGCAGTCACCGCTAAAGCATTTAATGATGCGTTGCCGTTAACAGGTGTTATTTTAACCAAAGCCGACGGTGATGCGCGCGGTGGGGCGGCTTTGTCTATTCGTCATATTACCGGCAAGCCTATTAAGTTTATTGGTGTCGGTGAAAAAACTAATGCGTTAGAACCTTTTTATCCGGATCGTTTGGCTTCTCGTATTTTAGGGATGGGCGATGTATTAGGGTTAATCGAAGAGATTGAACAGAAAGTTGATAAAGAAAAAGCCGCCAAGCTAGCCAAAAAGATCCAAAAAGGCAAAGGTTTTGATCTTGAAGATTTTCGCGAGCAGTTGCAGCAAATGCAAAGCATGGGCGGAGTAGGGTCCATGCTGGATAAATTGCCGGGTATGAACGCGGTGCCGCAAGAAATGAAAGATAAGGTCAATGACAAGATGTTGGCCAGACAGATTGCGGTCATTAGCTCCATGACCATGCAGGAGAGACGATTTCCGGATTTAATAAAAGGTAACAGAAAAAAACGCATTGCTGCGGGCTGTGGTCAAGAATTACAGGATGTGAATCGTATTTTGAAGCAACATTTGATGATGCAGAAAATGATGAAAAAATTTAAAGCTGGCAATATGGCTAATATGATGCGTGGCATCAAGAGTAATATGCGCGGCATGAGAATGTAGTCTCCGTGTTGGTTTTTGAGCGGGAAGTGTGAATTGATAATGATCGTGCAAGTAATTTGTACTTCACATATGATGAAATTCGCGTACAATCGTCGAGTTAAAATTAACTAAACGTTTTTTTGAGGAATTTATTAGATGGTAACCATTCGTCTTACAAGAGGTGGCGCAAAGAATCGTCCCTTCTACCACGTTGTTGTAACTGATAGCAGAAGCGGTCGCGACGGTCGTTATATCGAGCGAGTTGGTTTTTTTAATCCACTGGCTCGTGGACAAGAAGAAAGATTGCGCTTGGATAGTGAACGTGTTGAATATTGGAAATCGAATGGTGCACAACCATCAGATCGTGTTGCCAAATTGATCAAAGATGCTCGGAAAGCTGCGGCTTAAAGACAATTGCTAGATAAAAAATATATTGTTCTAGGCAAGGTATCTGGCGTTTTTGGTATAAAAGGTTGGGTAAAAATATTTTCTTATACGGATCCTCGAGAGAATATTCTTGATTATTCTCCTTGGATACTGAAGAAAAACAATGTAACAAAACAAGTTAGAGTTATAGACGGTAATGTGCAAAGTAAAACAATTGTTGCATTGCTCGATGGTATAACTGACAGGGATGCTGCTTCTGAATTTGCGGGTTGGGATATTCTCATCGATCAAAAACAATTGCCCGAACCTGACCAGGGAGAGTATTACTGGTCTGACTTGATTGGTTTGAAAGTCGAAACAACTGAGCAGGAGTTACTCGGCGTGGTCGATAGTCTTTTGGAAACCGGGGCTAATGATGTGCTTATTGTTCAAGGTGACCGAGAGCGCGTTATTCCGTTTTTGCAGGGACAGACCGTAGTAAAAATTGATCTTGAAGACGGAAAGATCATTGTAGACTGGGATCCTGATTTTTGAGCGGATGGTTATGCATTTTGACGTAGTCACGTTATTTCCTGAAATGGTTGCAGTGGCTGCCCGCTTCGGTGTGACAGGCAGAGCGATAGAAAGGAATATAATTGGCTTGTCAACGTGGAATCCTCGCGACTACGCTAAGGATAAACACAAATCAGTTGATGATCGGCCTTACGGCGGCGGTCCCGGTATGGTGATGAAATATCAGCCGCTACATGATGCCGTTGTTCAAGCTAGAAAAAATAGCTTCGATATCACTAAAGTTGTTTATTTAAGTCCTCAGGGCCAGCCTATCAGCCAAAAGTTGTTGACAGCAGCCAGTAAAATATCGCGGCTGATTTTGATCGCTGGGCGTTATGAAGGTATTGATGAGCGTTTTGTTGATTCGGATTGCGATGAAGAGTGGTCTATTGGGGATTATGTTATTAGCGGTGGAGAGCTAGCTGCTTTAGTTGTCGTTGATGCAGTAACCCGGTTGATACCTGGTGTGTTAGGTGACGAGGAATCCGCGCTACAAGATTCGCACATGGATGGCTTGCTGGATTGCCCACACTTTACCAGACCGGAACAGCTTGAGGGTCGTTCGGTTCCTGATGTTTTGTTGAGTGGCAATCATGCTGATATAGCTCGATGGAGGATGAAACAATCGCTAGGACGGACATGGCAAAGACGGCCGGATTTGTTGCAAAAGAAAAATTTGAGTGCAGAGCAGGAAAAGTTGCTCAAAGAATTTATTGTAGAATTAGTTTAAATTTTAAGGTGTAGTAATGAGCAATATTATCGATGTATTGGAAGCAGAGCAGCTACGGCAAATTCCTGATTTTGGGCCTGGTGATACGGTTGTTGTCCAGGTTAAGGTAAAGGAAGGTGACCGCGAAAGAATTCAGGCTTTTGAGGGTATCGTGATCGCGAAACGTAACCGCGGATTGAATTCTGCATTTACGGTTAGAAAGATTTCACATGGGACAGGCGTAGAGCGTGTTTTCCAAGCTCACAGCCCTTTAATAAGCGAAATTATCGTAAAGCGACGCGGTGCCGTTCGTCGTGCAAAATTATACTATTTGCGCGATTTGACTGGTAAAGCGGCTCGTATCAAAGAAAAATTGTAATATAGTTCGGGTTTTTCTTATAAAAAAAGGCAGCTAAGGCTGCCTTTTTTTATGGATTAGGAAAACGGGTAACTTATAAAGTACTAAGGTTCTTTGTGCTAATAACTGAGATTCGGTTTCTCTGAGAACAAGGCATCTATATTCAGGTCTTTCAATATGTCATTTATTATTCAGTGGGTAGAAGGATGCTCAGGTGATGCGGAAGTCAGTTATGTTCAAACCCCTGTGGGTACCCTTGAGATAGTTAGTAGGCAAGATGTTGTTATTAACATCGACTGGCTTATTGATGACACTGACAATCAAAGACCGATTTCTATACATAAAAAAAGTTTCCTGAAAGCTATCGCAAAATACTGGTTGGGAACAGATAATGCTGTTTCTGTTACATTGCTCAAGCAAGGTAGTCCATTCAGTAATCGCGTCTGGGCTGAAATGTACCGTATTCCTTTTGGCGAAACCCTGACCTATGCTGGCTTAGCAAAAAAAGTCGGCTCATCTGCGCGTGCGGTCGGCAACGCGTGCCGAGCGAACCCCTACCCATTGTTTATTCCTTGTCACAGAGTTATTTCCGTCTCCAATATGGGCGGTTATTGCGGGCAGACCGAAGGGGGCTTTATGGACATCAAACGCAAATTGCTGGCATTTGAGGCAGCCCATAAAAAATGAATTCAGAGCGATTTATTGAGCAATTTTTGGATGCAATTTGGGTGGAGGAAGGCCTAAGCGAAAACACCTTGTCGGCTTATGGTAGTGATTTGAGAATTTTCGCGAAATGGCTGAAGGATAAACCAATGTTGGCTGCAGACAGCGGTGACTTATCAAGCTTTCTCGGTAGCCGTCATCAAGAAGGCATAACCAGTCGATCATCGGCGCGAATTTTATCCAGTTTGAGGCGGTTTTACGGATACTACATCAGAGAAAATAGTATCATTGTTGATCCGACTGCATTGCTGGAAGCCCCTCATATCGGCCGCCCCTTACCGATCTCGCTTACAGAACACGATGTCGAGTTATTATTGGCCGCGCCCGAAGTGACTAATCCCTTGGGTTTTCGAGATAAAACCATGCTAGAAATGCTGTATGCCACTGGCTTAAGAGTGTCGGAACTGGTCAATTTAAAGTTTGAGCAAATCAGTTTTCGGCAAGGTGTGGTCCGGATTACCGGCAAAGGCAATAAAGAACGCCTAGTTCCTGTTGGCGAGGAAGCCATGAGCTGGCTGGAAGGTTATATGGATCAAGCCAGAAAAACAATTTTAGCCGAACGACAAAGTGATTACTTATTTGTTACCAACCGCGCCGATGGCATGACCCGGCAGGCGTTTTGGCATATCATCAAACGCCATGCAAAAAAAGCCCGCATTAATAAAGAATTATCGCCACATACCTTAAGACACGCATTCGCGACCCATTTATTGAATCATGGTGCGGATTTACGTGTTGTACAATTGTTGCTAGGACATTCGGACCTGTCAACAACCCAAATCTACACCCACATTGCCCGCGAACGCTTAAAAGAATTGCATTCAAAATATCATCCAAGAGGATAGCCAAATGGCAAATAGTATTCACCCCACTGCATATATTGCACCCGATGCCATTATAGGCAGCGACGTGACCATAGGACCTTTCGCCGTGATCGAATCCGGCGTGGAATTGGGTAGCTCCTGCCAGATCGGCGCACATGCTGTAGTACAACCGTATGTAAAAATGGGTTCAGGTAACATCCTACATGCTCATGCCGTTATAGGCGGCTTACCGCAGGATACCAGTTTTAAAGCGGAGACCGTAACTTGGCTAATTGTTGGCGATAACAATGTATTCAGAGAGGGTTTTACCGCGCACCGAGCTTCTAAAGAGCTGGGCGAAACCCGTATCGGTTCCGGCTGTTATTTTATGAACAATAGCCATGTCGCTCACGATTGCCAGATTGGCGATAACACCATCTTCGCCAATAATGTTGCTATTGGCGGTCATGTTCAGGTCGGCAATAATGTGTTTATGGGCGGCGCTGTGGTCGCGCATCAATTCTGCCGTATTGGATCTTACGCAATCGTGCAAGGTACTACCGGCCTCAATATGGATGTTATCCCGTTCATGCTAATCGGTGGCCGGCCGGCTCGGCATTACAAACTAAATACGGTCGGACTCAGAAGAGCGGGTATAACGGGAGATCGCTATAAAGTCCTGTCTGATGCGTTCCGGTTGTTAAAAAATAAACAAGGCCTGGACAATCTAGAAGAAACGGCAGAGTTAAAGCAGTTAAAAGAGTGGTTAGCGGTTAAATCTAAGCGGGGCTTGCACGGATTTATCGAAATTAATTGAATATTAACTCTTTTTAAGAACAGTGCTAGTCTAAATGTTAGCAACTGCCTATTAAGTTAAACTTTGTTTTTTATAATTTTTGTAATGACCTTAAATTACTTTGAATGACCACGGCAAGGATGGCTGGTGTTACTGATTGTGTTTGGGAATTGAAGGACTTTGTTAATTTAACTTCGGGGTCAGAGCCATAAAAATGGTTCCTAGAAAAAAATTGAACAATGAATGAAACAGATGCTTGGTTAAATAAGCATTTAAGATTTTTGAAAATAATTATTTGGCAATAGGGATTCAGATGTCAGGCATAGAAAACAGGATTGAAAGAGATCTCATAAAAAAGCTTGAAGAGCTCAAATATGTCTACCGCTCTGATATCGGTGACCGCGAATCGCTAGAACAAAACTTCCGCCAAAAATTCGAGGCGTTGAACCGTGTGCATTTGACCGATGCCGAATTCGCCCGCCTGCGCGACGAAATCGTCACTGCCGACGTGTTTAGCGCCGCCAAAACGCTTCGCGAGCGTAATTACTTTCAACGTGAAGACGGCACTCCTTTACATTACACCCTGGTCAATATCAAAGACTGGTGCAAAAACGATTTTGAAGTCATCAACCAGCTTCGCATCAATACCCAAAACAGCCATCACCGTTATGACGTAATTTTACTGATTAACGGCATTCCCGTCGTGCAGATTGAGCTTAAAACCCTGCAAGTCAGTCCACGCCGGGCGATGGAGCAAATCGTCGAGTACAAAAACGACCCAGGCAACGGCTATAGCAACACGTTGCTGTGCTTCGTGCAGTTGTTTATCGTCAGCAACGAAAGCAATACCTATTATTTTGCCAACAACCACAACCAGCACTTCAGCTTTAACGCCGACGAGCGCTTTTTGCCGATTTACCAACTGGCCGACGAAGCCAATCAAAAAATCGCCCACCTGCACGACTTTGCCGACAGCTTTCTGGCCAAATGCACACTGGACCAAATAATCAGCCGCTACATGGTACTGGTCGCCAGCGAGCAAAAGCTGATGATCATGCGCCCGTACCAAATCTATGCGGTCAAGGCGATTGTCGATTGCATCCACCAAAATCGAGGCAATGGCTACATCTGGCACACCACCGGCAGCGGCAAAACCCTCACCTCGTTCAAGGCCTCCACGCTGCTCAAAGACAACCCGGATATTGAAAAATGTCTGTTCGTGGTGGATCGTAAAGACCTGGATCGGCAAACCCGCGAGGAATTCAACCGCTTCCAGGAAGGTTGCGTCGAAGAAAACACCAACACCGAAACCCTGGTGCGGCGCATGCTCTCGGAAGACTACGCCGACAAAGTCATCGTCACCACCATTCAAAAGCTTGGCCTGGCACTGGACGAAAACAGCAAACGCAACCAAACCAATAGCCAAAAAGGCAAGCCCACCTACAAGCAACGCCTGGAACCGTTACGCGACAAGCGCGTCGTGTTTATCTTCGACGAATGCCATCGCTCACAATTCGGAGAAAACCATAAAGCGATCAAAGAATTCTTCCCCAACGCGCAACTGTTCGGCTTCACCGGCACGCCGATTTTCGAAAAGAACGCCAACTACGTGCAAATCGACGGCACGGTCGGTTCGTTCAAAACGACCGAGGATATTTTCGAAAAACAACTGCACGCCTACACCATCACCCATGCCATTGATGACAAAAACGTGCTGAGTTTTCACATCGATTACTTTCAGCCCGAAGATAAGAACGGCAAAAAAGCCAAGCTCAAACCCGGTGAAACCGTCTCCCAGCAAGCCGTTGTCGAAGCGATCCTGAACAAACACGATGCCGCCACCAACTCGCGGCGTTTTAACGCTATTTTGGCCACGGCGTCGATCAATGATGCGATTGCCTATTACGACTTGTTCAAAACCGTTCAGGCCAAAAAACAGACCGAAGACGACAGCTTCGCACCGCTGAACGTCGCTTGCGTGTTCTCGCCACCCACCCAAGCATTGGCAAAAGACAACGACACGCTAAATGGCAAAAATGTGGCCGACATCAAGCAACTGCAAGACGACCTACCGCAAGAAAAAGCCGACAACCAGGAACAGCCAGAACAGAAAAAAGCGGCGTTAATGGCGATTATCGCCGACTACAACGTCCAGTACGGCAGCAACCACACCGTTAACGAGTTCGACCTGTACTATCAGGACGTGCAACAGCGCATTAAAGACCACAAATATTCCAATCAGGATTACCCGCGCAAACATAAAATCGATATCGTCATTGTGGTGGACATGCTGCTCACCGGCTTTGATTCCAAATACCTCAACACTCTGTATGTCGATAAAAACCTTAAATACCACGGTTTGATCCAAGCCTTCTCGCGCACCAACCGGGTGCTAAACGACAGCAAACCCTGGGGTAACGTACTGGATTTTCGCGGCCAGGAACAAGCAGTCGATGCCGCTATCGCCTTGTTCTCCGGCCAGTCCATCGATAAAGCCAAAGAAATTTGGCTGGTAGACCCCGCACTGACGGTGATCAACAAACTGCAAACGGCGGTCGGAAAATTGGAAACCTTTATGAAAGCGCAAGGCTTGGTCTGCGCACCGGAACAAGTCGCCAACTTGAAAGGCGACACGGCCCGTGCCGAATTCATCAACCACTTTAAAGAAGTGCAACGCCTCAAAACCCAGCTGGATCAATACACCGACCTTGGCGAAGACCAACAGGCCCAAGTCCAAAAACTGCTGCCCGAAGACACTTTGCGCGGCTTTAAAGGTGTGTATCTGGACACCGCCCAACGTCTGAAAGCCCAACAAGGCAAAGACACCGGTGGCAACACTACCGTGGAACAGCTGGAATTTGAATTCGTGCTGTTCGCCTCGGCGGTCATCGATTACGACTACATCATGGGCCTGATCGCCAAATTCACCCAAAAAACCAGCAAACAAAAAATGACTCGCGACGAGCTGATCGAATTGATCAGTTCCAGCGCCAATTTGCTGGATGAGCGCGACGACATCATTGCCTACATCAATAGCCTGCCCGTCGGGCAAAGCCTCAATGAAAACGCCATTCGCGATGGTTACCAAGCCTTCAAAGCCGCAAAATCTGCTCACGATTTAGCTGTCATCGCTGATAAACACCGTCTTGAGCCACAAGCCCTGCAAGCTTTTGTCGATACCATCATGAGCCGGATGATTTTCGATGGTGAAAAGCTCAGTGATCTACTCAGCCCCCTGGAACTGGGCTGGAAAGCCCGCACCCAAGCCGAACTGGCCTTGATGGAGGACTTGCTGCCGGTATTACACAAACTGGCCCAAGGCCGCGAAATTTCCGGATTGGCGGCGTATGAATAACCCCCTCCTCCCAGCCTCTCGACAACCACTCCAGGCGTTGTTCTACCCCCTGCATCCATGCAGTCGCCCCTTGTCAGGGGAAGGAGCTTTGACCCAAGCTAACCAAGGCTTTCAGTTCCTTCCCCTGATATTGAGGCTGTCGCAAAAGGTAGGTTGGACTGAATGCAATGAAGCCCAACATTTTGATTCTGTTGGGCTTCGCCGTGCTCAGCCCAACCTACATCATTGCTTTTACGACATCCTCTCAAGGGAAGGCTTAGGCAGAGGTCTATGACAATCAGCCTCTCAACCAATACCACCCTCGTGTTCAGCGAAGTACTGCAACACATCCAGCAAGCGCGGCACAAAATCTTTAGCCAAGCCAACACGGCCCTGATTGACCTGTATTGGCAAATCGGCCTTACCATCAGCCACAAAGTGCAAAGCGAAGCCTGGGGTAAAGGTGTAGTCACCGAACTGGCGCAATTTATTGCGCACAATGCTCCAGACGTCAAAGGATTCAGCGACAAAAACCTCTGGCGCATGAAGCAGTTTTACGAAACCTATCAGGCCGATGAAAAACTCTCAGCACTGGTGAGAGAATTGCCCTGGACACACAACACCATTATCTTTTTCCGTTGCAAAAGCGCCGAAGAACGCACGTACTACCTGACGATTGCGCGTAGTGACAGACTCAGCAAGCGCGATTTGGAACGACAAATAGACGCCGCACAATTCGAGCGCAGCCTGCTGAGCGCAAAACTCTCACCACTGGCGAGAGAATTACATCCCGACATTCAGGAGACTTGCAAAGTCCAATACGTGCTGGAGTTTTTGGGGTTGCCAGAAACCCACAGCAAAAACGACCTGCAAACCGCGCTGATTCAGCACATGAAGGACTTTATTCTGGAACTGGGCAGCATCCACCTCCCAGCCTTTCGACAACTGCTCCAGGCGTTGTTCTACCTCCTGCATCCATGCAGTCGCCCTTTGTCAGGGGGAGGAACGAATCGATATCAGTTCCCTCCCCTGATAAGGGGGAGGGTTAGGTAGGGGTTAAAACCATGACAGACAAAATTTTCAACCTCCCGGAATACACCACCCGTCGACAAGAGCTGCGCAACAACGCCACCCAACCGGAGCAAAAACTCTGGGCGGCAGTACGCGGCAAACAACTTGGTGTTAAATTTCGCAGACAACACGGCATTGGGCGCTATATCGTCGACTTTTACTGCCCAGAAGCTAAGCTGGTCATCGAAGTCGATGGCGATAGCCACTACACCGAAACCGCCCAGCAACAAGATGCACAGCGGGATGCCTATATGCAGTCGGTGGGTTTGCGGGTGTTACGATTTACCAATCAGGATATTACCCAGAATATGGCTGGCGTGTATGAAACGATTAAGCGAGTCATTGATGATAGATAACCCCCTCCCAGCCTCCCCCTTGCCAGGGGGAGGAGCTTTGGCCCCGTTGTCCCCTTTATCAGTAGGAAGTGTCTCAGCTCAATTCCCTCCCCTGGCAAGGGGAGGGCGGCTAGGGTGGGGCTGTCTGAAAAGCTTCACATACGCACTATCGCGCAACCTGTCGCCGACCTTGATCGCTGAATACCAGTTGCAACTGCCGGATAAAAAATTGATACAGGCCAAATTGCATGAGCTGGAGGGTGAGCGATGAGTGAGCCAACGAAAAAGGGTTTGGTGCCAGTGTTGCGCTTTCCTGAATTTCGGGATGCGGGGGAGTGGGAGCAGCTACCAATTGGTGACAAAGTAGATTTGCTATCTGGGTACCCCTTTAAAAGTGAAGAAATATCTGAGGATGCTAGCGGTATTCCATTAATGCGAGGGGGTAAATGTTACAGAAGGTTATATTCGCCATGGCCGAGATATAGATCGATTTTTCCTAGGTGATGTGAAAAAACTTGAAAAGTATTTTCTACAAATTAATGACTTAGTCATTGGAATGGACGGTTCTAAGGTTGGAAAAAACTCTGCTTTAATTACCGATAAAGATTCTGGGGCGTTACTTATTCAGCGGGTTGCTCGCTTGAGAACGGAATGTAAAGCGACTATTTCATTTATATTCCAGCATATAAATTCAATCAAATTTCATTCATATGTAGATCGAATTAATACTAGCAGTGGTATTCCGCATATAAGTGCCAAACAAATAAATGAATTTGAAATTTGTTTCCCGCCAGTTGAGAAAGAACAGCAAAAAATCGCCGATTGCCTGACTTCCATCGACGAACTGGTCACCGCACAAACCCAAAAGATTGAAGCTCTCAAAGCCCATAAAAAAGGCCTGATGCAGCAGCTATTCCCCGCCGAAGGCGAAACCGTCCCCAAACTGCGCTTTCCTGAGTTTCGGGGTGCAGGTGAGTGGATTAATAGCACTTTAGGAGATATTTCTAAGATTACATCTGGCGGAACTCCCAGCCGCACGAAAAATGAATACTGGAATGGAAATATCCCCTGGGTAACAACCTCACTTATAGATTTTAATATTATTCAAAGTGCAAACGAGTTCATTAGTGAACTCGGCCTTAAAGAATCCTCTGCAAAAATATTTCCTAAAAACACCATTTTAATGGCGATGTATGGGCAGGGTATAACTCGAGGAAAAGTTGCCGTATTGGGAATTGATGCAGCAACAAATCAAGCTTGCGCCGCAATTCTTTTGAATGAGGAAATAAAACCAAGCTTTGTATTTCAAAATTTAGTAAGTCGTTACGACGAAATACGTGATTTAAGTAATCAGGGTGGACAGGAAAATTTGAGTGGGGGATTGATTGAGAAAATTCCTTTTTCTTTCCCAGCTAGTGTTGATGAACAACAAAAAATCGCCAATTGCCTATCCTCCATCGACGAACTGATCATCGCCCAAACCCAAAAACTCACCGCCCTTAAGGCCCATAAAAAAGGCCTGATGCAGCAGCTATTCCCCTCCATGGATGACGACTGCATGGATGCCACCACTAAAGGGTGGTCTATGGACAGCGTTAGAGCGACGCAGGATGCCAAAGCCGAGATGGCTAGATGAGCAAAAGAATCATCATAATTGCCGGACCCAATGGTGCAGGCAAAACCACGTTTGCCCGTTCGTTTCTACCCTTGGAAGCCCAGTGTCCGCGCTTTATCAATGCTGACCTGATTGCGGCTGGATTATCGCCGTTTGCCCCGGAAGCCATGGCGATCAAGGCTGGACGGCTGATGTTGGAAGAAATAGCGAGTTGTGTACAGCTTGAACACAGTTTTGCGATTGAGACAACGCTGTCCGGCCTTGGCTACCTCAAGCATATTCGACAATGGCGCACACAGGGTTATCACGTCACGCTCTATTTTTTGGCATTGCCCCGTGTCGAAATTGCCATTGCCCGCGTAGCGGAGCGTGTGCGGCAAGGCGGGCATCATATTCCTGAAGCGGTGATACGCCGTCGGTTTGTGGCGGGGTTAAACTATTTCGATCAACACTACAAAGCCGAGGTAGATGCCTGGGCTAAATACGACAATTCTGGCCTAGCGCCTGTATTACTTGAATGGGGTGAACAAACATGAGCACACTTGATATTACCACCGCCAAAGATCCAGTCCTTCGCGCCTCAATGACTGCCATGCAAAGGGCAGCGGCACTTGCCCGCCAAACGGCAATTCAAACACAAACCCATGTTGTGATTGTAGAAGACGAGAAGATAGTTCGCATTTCGGCTGACGAGTTGCGCCAGATTGCTTCCGAAGAAAAAAACGTGTGACTGCTATGGAACAAAAACGAGTTGCCCTTACCGACTCGGAAATAAGAGTAAAAGGCTTGGCCATTCTGGCCCAATATTTGGGCGATATTGAAATGGAGCGTTTTATCGCCTTGATCCAGCGCGAGCCGTTCGACTATACCCCATGGCGGCAATCTTTAGATACCGAAGAAAGTATCGAAGAGATCAGCAGGAAGGCCATGGAACTGCGGCATAAGCAGGACATTTAGTTAGTAGTTCGTCCTCTATATAAGTCAAACGATTTAAACAAAAAACTATGACCCAACAAGAACTCAACAAACTCGGCAGCACGCTGTGGGCAATCGCCGACGATCTCCGTGGCGCAATGAACGCCGACGATTTTCGCGACTATATGCTGTCGTTTCTGTTTTTGCGCTATTTGTCGGATAACTACGAAGCCGCTGCGCAGAAGGAACTGGGGGCGGATTATCCGAATTTAACCAGTAACCCCACCCTAACCCTCCCCTTGTCAGGGGAGGGGACACAAGCCCTGCCTTCTTTTCAGGGCAAGATTGGAGAAGCGCAGTCTGCCTATCAAAAGGAGATCAGGTCACAGCAAACCCCTCTCCTTGGCGTCGGGGTGACTACCACAACTCAGCAAACCCCTCCCCCTGGCAAGGGGGAGGCTGGGAGGGGGTATATTTCGCCACTATCGCTATGGTATGGCGCAAATGCCGGCGATGTGGCGGAATTTGAAAAACAAATGCGCCGCAAAGTGCATTATGTGATTGAGCCGCCGCATCTGTGGAGCAGCATTGCCGAGCTGGCGAGAACCCAAAACGGTGAATTGCTGCACACCTTGGAAAAAGGTTTTAAATACATCGAAAACCAAAGCTTTGACAGCACTTTTCAGGGCCTATTCTCGGAGATTAACCTTAACTCCGAAAAGCTTGGCAAAAGTTACACGGATCGTAATGCCAAGCTGTGCACCATTATCAGTAAAATCGCCGCCGGCATTGCGCAGTTTTCCACCGATAGCGATATTTTGGGCGATGCTTATGAATACCTGATCGGCCAGTTTGCCGCTGGTTCTGGCAAAAAAGCCGGTGAGTTTTATACGCCTCAACAGATTTCCGACATTCTGTCCGCCATCGTGGCCCTGGATAGCCAGGAACCCGCCACCGGCAAAAAGAAGAAGTTGGATAAGGTGCTGGATTTTGCCTGTGGCTCCGGCTCGTTGTTACTCAATGTGCGCAAACAACTGGGCCAGCATGGTATCGGCAAGATTTACGGCCAAGAATCCAATATCACGACCTACAACCTGGCACGCATGAATATGCTGCTGCACGGTGTTAAAGATTCCGAATTCGAAATCCACCACGGCGACACCTTGTTGAACGATTGGGCTATTTTGAAGGAAATGAACCCAGCCAAAAAACTGTTGTTTGATGCCGTCGTGGCGAATGCGCCGTTCAGCCTTCGCTGGGAACCCAACGAAACACTAAACGAAGACTTCCGTTTTAAAAGCTATGGACTCGCCCCGAAATCGGCCGCCGACTTTGCCTTTTTGTTGCACGGTTTTCATTTTCTAAGCGACCAAGGCACGATGGCTATCATTTTGCCGCATGGGGTGCTGTTCCGTGGCGGCGCCGAAGAGCGTATCCGCACCAAACTGTTGAAAGACGGCCATATCGATACCGTGATTGGCTTGCCCGCTAATCTATTTTTCTCGACCGGCATTCCTGTTTGTATTCTGGTGTTGAAAAAATGCAAAAAGCCGGATGACGTGTTGTTTATCAACGCCAGTGAATACTTCGAAAAAGGCAAACGCCAAA
Source organism: Methylococcales bacterium (assembly GCA_965247565.1). Lineage (GTDB taxonomy): Bacteria > Pseudomonadota > Gammaproteobacteria > Methylococcales > Methylomonadaceae > CBDFHF01. The sequence goes on from CBDFHF010000003.1 coordinate 1,823,189, forward strand.
ACCGCTTACTGCCAGAGCATATCGACAAGATTGTCGATACTTACCAATACCGCAAGGAAGAAGATCGTTATTCCCGTCGGGTTTCAATGGATGAAATTGAGCAAAATGATTTCAACCTGAATATCTCGCGTTATATCAGTACGGCTGTGGCTGAGGAAACGATTGATTTAACAAAAGTGAATAAAGATAGACACACTGGAAGTGAAAATTAAAACGGCTAGAGATCGGCATAATGAGTTCTTGCAAGCACTTGGTCTTGAAACATTGCCGTAGTCAGAAAATATTTCTGTAATGCAATTAATTTCAAATTGAACCACCGCCGCAAGTTGCGTATTGTGGGGACAATACAAAACCCCGGAAATAGGGTTAAACATTTCTGGTTATCGTGAAATAATAACGGCAGACCTGTTACGATCTGCAACCTACAACCCAAATCTGATTCCTATGGCGCAATACATCTATTCAATGAACCGGGTCGGCAAAATTGTCCCGCCCAAAAAGTATATTCTTAAAGACATTTCTTTGTCGTTTTTTCCGGGCGCTAAAATTGGCGTGCTGGGTTTAAATGGCTCGGGTAAGTCCACGCTGTTAAAGATTATGGCCGGTATTGATAAGGAAATCGAAGGGGAAGCGATTCCCTTAAAAGGTATTAAGATCGGCTATTTACCGCAAGAGCCGCAATTAGATCCCAATAAAACTGTGCGCGGCAATGTGGAAGAAGCGGTTGCGGAAATCAAAGCGGTATTGACTCAGTTGGATGAAGTCTATGCCGCTTACGCATTGCCAGATGCCGATTTTGATAAATTGGCCGCCGACCAAGCCCGGCTGGAAGATATCATCAACGCCTGCGACGGTCACAATCTGGATCGCAAGCTGGAAGTTGCGGCTGATGCTTTGCGCTTGCCGGACTGGGATGCAGATGTCACTAAATTATCGGGCGGTGAAAAACGTCGGGTAGCATTATGTCGATTATTGCTATCGAATCCGGACATGCTACTGCTGGATGAGCCGACCAACCATTTGGATGCCGAATCGGTGGCTTGGCTGGAACGATTTTTACACGATTATCCCGGCACGGTAGTGGCGGTTACTCATGATCGATACTTTTTGGACAACGTGGCTGGCTGGATTCTGGAATTAGATAGAGGCTCCGGCATTCCTTGGGAAGGCAACTATTCCAGCTGGTTAGAGCAAAAAAGTGCTCGCTTGTTACAGGAAGAAAAAACCGAGTCTGCCCGACAAAAAGCTATGAAGCAGGAGTTAGAATGGGTACGTTCCAACCCTAAAGGTCGCCATGCAAAAAGCAAGGCGCGCTTAGCCAAGTTTGATGAATTGTCATCGATTGATATTCAAAAACGTAACGAAACCCAAGAAATCTATATTCCACCGGGGCCACGTTTAGGCGATATAGTCATTGAAGCCGACAATATCAGCAAAGCCTTTGGCGACCGGCTGTTAATCAACGATTTAAGCTTTAAATTGCCACCCGGAGGCATTGTTGGCATTATCGGACCGAACGGCGCCGGTAAAACCACGTTGTTTAGAATGATGGCCGGTTTTGAACAGCCGGATTCCGGCACGTTAACGCTGGGTCAAACCGTGCAAATGGCTTATGTGGATCAACTGCGTGACGACATGGATGCCAAGAAAACCGTTTGGGAAGAAGTTTCTGACGGTTTAGATGTGATTACGGTTGGTAAATACGAAACGCCATCCCGAGCCTATTTAGGTCGCTTTAATTTTAAAGGCGGCGATCAACAAAAGCGCATCGGCGATCTATCTGGCGGTGAACGCAACCGGGTACATTTGGCCAAATTGTTGAAAACTGGCGGTAACGTGTTGCTATTGGATGAGCCCACCAACGATTTGGACGTGGAAACCTTGCGCGCTTTGGAAGATGCGCTACTGTCATTCCCGGGTTGCGCGGTAGTTATTTCGCATGACCGTTGGTTCTTAGACCGAATTGCCACGCACATGCTGGCGTTTGAAGGCGATAGTAAAGTGGTCTGGTTTGAAGGCAATTACGCCGACTACGAAGCCGATCGCCATCGCCGTTTGGGTACCGATGCAGATACTCCACATCGCTTGAAGTATAAAAAAATATCGTGATTTTTATCCGACCCCAGTTAACGATTAAGGTCGGAAAATGTAAAGAGGTTGAGAGATTGAGATTTGAGCCATCTATAGAAAGCTTGGAAAATATAAAGGCTTCGCGCGCTCTGTTCCTCATGGTCTAATTTGATTTACCATTACGCTTAGCGGCTACAAAATTTCTTAAATAAATTGGCGTAAGGCATAGACATATGCTCCTAGTTTCGATACTTCATTATCTATAAGGGAAATAGCAGTGCAACAAGACGTTTTTCTGGGACTAAAAAAAATTCCGTTTTTTGCCCCGCTTGCTAATGACGTGCTCTGGAGCTTAGCGGGCAAGGCGAGATATGCTAAATTTGCCAAGCAAACAACTATAATTGCTGAGGGAGATTCAACCAGTTCACTGCACATTATTCTTTCAGGCAAAGTTCGCGTTTTTATCAGTGATGACAAAAGCAAAGAGGTGACCTTACTCATTCAAGAGCCAGGCTCCTATTTTGGTGAATTGGCGTTACTTGCGGACGAACCCCGATCCGCCTCAGTCGTTGCATCAGAAGAGACTGTGTGTGCAGTGATTGCCAAAACAGATTTTCTCAATTGGCTAAAGCTTAATCCTGACATCGCTATTAAACTACTGGGTGTTTTGTCAGAAAAAGTGCGGCATTTAACTGAAAAAGTTAAGCAGTTGGCTTTATCAAATGTCTACGAAAGAATCATCAGCACGCTTAAGGAACTAGCACATGAAGAAGGCGGCGTTCTTATGATTCATGATAGACCAACTCAGCAAGATTTGGCGTCCATGGTTGGTTCATCTAGAGAAATGGTGAATAAAGTTATGATAGAACTCACCAAGGGCGGTTATGTAGTCGTTGACGAGAAAACATTAAAAATAGTAAAGAAGCTACCGAGCTCATGGTGAACGGATCGAAGCTGTGCGGGCATTCATTCTTTTGGCTTCGATGCTCATAAATTTCCAGCATATCGATACGTTTGACAAATTCGTATTCACTATGAGTTTATGCTGCTAGCTCTCCAGGTCCCTCCGGTGGGTCGCTAATAGTATCTTTTGCATTTGCGCCGCCATAATTATCGCTGATTTAACATCACAACCTCATTTTGAGGGGAGGAAATTCGAAACTAAACCTCCTTCCGCTTATCAACTCAATACTTTGCAAAAGCCTGATCGGCTTGAAAAAAATAAGAGTTGGTGTAAATCAGCAATGCAAAGTTTCCGACAGGCTACCTTCACCGGGCCTCTTGTCTTCTATCCGCTTTAGACTTACGCATCCCCGAAGTTCTATTTTTGAATTCCAACATTAAGGTTTCAATCTGCTCTTGATAGATGTCTTCTTCAAATTCTTTTAAAAGTGTTGTCAAAATATCAATACGAAAAGCTAAAATGTCTTCGTCAGAAACGATGTTTTTTTCTATGGGTATTTCTAGAACGGTATCGTTCCCTTGCCATTTTAAAGATTGGTTACCATAAAGTATTTTTATCTTGATACTTCCATGATCAATTACTGACAGTTTGTGTAATTTTACTGGTATATCATGACTACCCCTCAGATACATTATATGTTCATCAATGTGTGAAATGATGGTAGATTTATAATTATCGTAAGACTTGGCTTGAGCATTTAAGTTAAATGCTGTTGAATCAGTAGTTGATTTGTTTTTCGATAGCAGAGACATTTGTTGGTTCCAGATTTATTAAAGGTGCGAGTATGTTTAATGAAAGTTTATTATTTTTAGGAAGAAATTGGTAACTGTATTGTCGATATAATTTCAAATCAAGATTAACCTACATAAGCTACCCGCTAGATAGGCTTTGGAGAATTGACTGAAACCATACCCCGTCTTGCTGGTTTAACCTCACCGTATAAGGGTTTTCCCTTAATTTGCCCAACATATGTTCAGTATCTCGGCACAGACTGGTCACAGTCTCGACTCCAAGCATCAATCCCCCCTTGCAGATTATATACGCTGGTAAACCCGGAATAAATTAAATAATCAGCTGCTTGTTGGCTACGCACGCCATGATGGCAAATTACAATAATATCGCGTTGAGAATCTAATTCAGAAAGTCTTTGCGGGATAAGATTAAGAGGGATTAAAACACTACCCTGAATGCTAGCATATTTAAACTCATTAGGCTCACGCACATCCAGTAACAGTAGGTTATTATCGTTGGCTATTTTAATGCTTAATTCACGGGCTGATATTGTTTTTACAGTCATAATCTTGAAATAAAACTTTCTAATCGCTGCATGGCAACCGCTAAATTATTCATGGATGTCGTATAAGCAAAACGCACAACATGGTTTGCATTATTTTTCCCAAAGTCTTTGCCTGGAGTAATGGCAACGCCTTCTTTTTCTAAAAAGTTCATTGAAAATTGGTAGCTGTCGTTTGTGAATTTGGAGCAATCCGCATAAATATAAAACGCACCCTCAGGTTTTACAGGAATATTAAATCCTAAACTCAGCAGCCGATCATAAAGAAAATCTCGCCTCGCTGCAAATTCTGTACGCCTGCGCTCTAATTCAATAATAGTTTCTTGCTCGAACGCGGCAATGGCTGCGTATTGAGAGTTTGCAGGGGCAGATATAAAAATGTTTTGGGCTAGACGCTCAGTTGCGTCAACAAATTCATCAGGCACAATTATCCATCCGATTCGCCAGCCGGTCATGCAAAAATATTTTGAAAAGCTATTAATTACAAATACGTTGTCGCTAAACAGCAGCGCTGTGCTGGCTTTAGCCCCATATTCCAGGCCATGGTAAATTTCATCTGAATAGAAACATCCCCCCAATTGATTCACTGTTAGCACAGCTTGCCTCAAATCTTCTGTAGGAATAATAGTGCCGGTTGGATTTGATGGGGACGCAATCAACGTTCCCTTCGTTTGCGTGTGCCAATTTTTCTTTATTAGATCTGCTGATAGCTGGTATTGGCTTTTTGCCTGAACAGGAATAGTTCTAGCTCTGCCGCCAAACAGGGTAACAAAATTTCTGTTGCATGGATAACAGGGATCGGCCATCAAAACTTCTTCTCCGGCATTCAGACTCACGCCAAAAGCTAATAAAAATGCCCCCGAGGCTCCTGGCGTGACAAAAATTCGTCTTTTGTCGACAGAAACCCCGTACCGAATCTTATAAAACTGTGCAATTTTGTCTCGCAGTTCAGTGGCACCTGCCGCAGGGGTGTATTTAACATCACCGTTACGAATATATTGGATTCCAGCGTCGATTACTTTCTGCGGTGTAGTAAAATCAGGCTCTCCGATTTCCATATGGATCACATCGATACCTTGTGCCTCTAAGTGTTTTGCTCGCTGTAACAGTTCCATTACATAAAATGGCGATATATCTTGGGTACGCTCTGCTAGTCGATTAGACATAATCAAATATCCGTAAAAGGTTTTAGCACGCCAATAATTCTTGCCAAGGTGAGACTATTCTGCTAAAAATGCGCGGTTTAATAATCTTGTCTTAGGAGTTAATGGATGACCGATAGTTCTAACGCTGGATCATCACCTTTCAGTTTTGCACCTTATGATGAAAAAGAAGGTGAAGAATATATGAATGAGGCTCAATTGAAACATTTTGAGCGCATACTAAGCAACTGGAAATCTGAATTAATGCACGAGGTAGATCGTACAGTGCATCATATGCAGGATGACGCCGCTAATTTTCCGGATCCAAATGACCGTGCTTCGCAGGAGTCTGAGTTTAGCCTGGAATTGAGAGCTCGGGATCGGGAACGCAAGTTAATCAAGAAAATTGATGACTCACTAAAAGAGATTGAATCAGGGGATTATGGCTACTGTGAATCCTGCGGCGTTCAAATTGGTATTAGACGCTTGGAAGCTAGGCCTACTGCTACATTGTGCATTGACTGCAAAACCCTCGAAGAGATTCGAGAAAAACAAATGGGTTAATCACACCCATTAGCAACGGATCGAACTATATTGGCCGGTTCGCCCCCTCTCCAACCGGCCCTTTGCATTTGGGGTCGCTTTACACTGCCTTAGCCAGTTTTCTCGACAGCCGTGCCCATCACGGCAAATGGCTGCTTAGAATTGACGATTTAGATACCCCTCGCAATGTTAAAGGTTCTGCAGAACATATCTTAAGAACACTGGAATCCTTAGCCTTATGTTGGGACGGTCACGTTGTTTACCAGAGTCATCATCGCTCGATTTATGAAGATATTCTTAGTGACTTAACGCGAAATCAACTCGTATATCGATGCAGATGCAGCCGTAAGCAACTGTCAATGCTGAGCGCTCATTCAGATATTTATCCGGGTGTTTGCCGTGATCAATTCGTGACAGAGACCGAGCCGCATGCGTTACGTATAAAAACCGAAGACAGAGTTATCGCTTTTGATGATCAATTACAGGGCGCTACTTGCCAAAACATGGCCAGCCATCACGGCGACTTTATACTTAAACGAAAAGATCAAATTATCGCATATCAATTTGCTGTAGTGATTGACGACCATCTGCAGGCAATTACTGATGTCGTGAGGGGCTGTGATTTGCTGGATTCAACGCTCAAGCAAGTTTTCCTACAACAACAGCTTGGTTTCGTAACACCCCAGTACAGTCATGTACCGGTTATTGTCGATCAGCAGGGTTTTAAACTGAGCAAGCAAACACATGCTAAAGCGGTAGATACTGAACAACCCGGCGCCATATTGTTTTATTTGCTCACATTATTAAAGCAGAATCCACCTTATGACCTCCAACAGGCCTCAGTGCAAGAGGTATTAAACTGGGCTCAGCAACACTGGAATATAGGTCGATTGAAAAATCGGAGCCAAGTCGATATGGATGGAGGGCAGTCTTATGTGTAGCCCTAAAAGCTTGCGAATCTGAAAACAAGCAATAAACAATCTGGTATGATGCACCCCAATTTTTACCAACTAAACTCATCAGAAAGGGCACAGTATGTCAGAATTTACTAACGTATCTATCGTCAAAAAAGCGAATGTTTATTTTGACGGTAACGTCAGCAGTCGCACTGTTATTTTTGTAGACGGCTCCAAAAAAACCTTAGGCTTTATGCTGCCCGGCGAATATACGTTCAATACTGCTGATAAAGAATTAATGGAAATCACAGACGGGCAATTAGACGTGTTACTGCCGGGTAGCGAACAATGGCAAAGCGTAAAAGGCGGAGAGTCATTCCATGTGCCCGCCAACGCAGCATTCACAGTGAAAATTAAGTCGCCCACCGATTATATTTGTTCATTTCTAAAATAAACTATGCAGTCCGTTGCCATTTTTGTTGATGTGCAAAATATTTACTACACAACCAAACAAAACTACCAACGGCATTTTAATTATTCCGCGTTTTGGGCAGAGGCTACGGTCGGCCGCACTGTTTTAGGCGCCTTTGCGTATGCTATCGATAAGGGCGACAGTAAACAACTTGGTTTCCAAAAGATCCTACGACAAATCGGTTTTACCGTAAAACTTAAACCGTATATTCAACGCAGTGACGGTTCCGCCAAAGGTGATTGGGATGTTGGCATCACACTGGACATGATGGATTATGCCAAGCACGTCGATGTCATCGTATTATTGTCCGGCGACGGAGACTTTAGTTTGTTACTGGATAAAATCCATAGTCAATATCACGTAAAAACTGAAGTCTATGGTGTATCTGCGTTGACTTCACCTTCATTAATACAATCTGCCGATCGTTTTATAGCGATAACCGATAATTTGTTGCTTTAAATAAAAAGCAACCCAACGCCACATTTTTCACATTGGAACAACATCTTGATTTCTACAGCTAATATTACTATGCAGTTTGGGGCTAAGCCCTTATTTGAAAATGTTTCCGTCAAATTCGGCGATGGCAACCGTTATGGCCTGATCGGTGCCAACGGTTGCGGTAAATCTACTTTTATGAAAATCCTCAGCGGTGATCTGGAACCTAGCGCTGGTAACGTCAGTATTAGCCCAAACGAGCGAGTGGGCAATTTACGTCAGGATCAATTTGCTTTTGAGGACTGCCGAGTGTTGGATGTGGTTATGATGGGCCACGCGCAAATGTGGGCGGCCATGTCGGAGCGCGATGCCATCTACGCCAATCTAGAGGCTTCAGAAGATGATTACATGCATGCGGCTGAACTAGAGTCTGTTTTCGCGGAGTATGGTGGATATACCGCAGAAGCGAGGGCAGGGGAGTTACTGTTGGGTTTAGATATTCCCTTGGAACAGCACACTGGTTTAATGAGCGCCGTTGCACCAGGCTGGAAGTTACGAGTTTTACTGGCTCAAGCATTGTTTGCTAACCCGGATATTATGTTGTTGGACGAACCCACCAACAACCTGGACATCAACACCATCCGCTGGCTGGAAAACGTGCTCAACGAACGCAACAGTACTATGATCATTATTTCGCATGATCGGCATTTCTTGAATAGCGTGTGCACGCACATGGCCGACATGGATTACGGCGAGTTGCGCGTGTATCCCGGCAATTACGACGATTACATGATTGCCGTCACCGAAGTGCGCGAACGCTTGCTGGCCGGTAACGCCAAGAAAAAAGCTCAAATCGCCGAGTTGCAAACCTTCGTTAGCCGCTTTTCGGCCAACGCTTCTAAAGCCAAACAAGCTACCTCTCGCGCCAAGCAATTAGAAAAAATCAAACTGGATGAAGTCAAACCGTCCAGCCGGGTGAATCCGTTTATCCGTTTCGATCAAACCAAAAAACTGCATAGACTTGCACTAGAAGTGATGAACTTAAGCAAAGGCTATAGCGATGAACCGTTGTTTAAAAATCTGAATTTAATGATCCCGGTCGGCGAAAAAGTCGCCATCATCGGCCCTAACGGTATCGGCAAATCCACGCTATTAAAGACGTTGGTTGGCGATTTGAAACCCGATACTGGTGAGATCAAATGGTCCGAAAACGCTGAAGTCGGTTATTTTGCCCAAGATCACGCCGACGATTTCGAGGAAAACTTAACCTTAATCAACTGGATGGGCCAATGGCGTAAAGACTCTGACGACGATCAGACCATACGCGGCACCTTAGGCCGGCTACTGTTCTCGGCGGATGATATTAACAAATCCGTCAAAGTCATCTCCGGTGGTGAGCAAGGTCGTATGCTGTTTGGGAAGTTAATTCTGCAAAAGAATAACATCATGGTCATGGACGAGCCCACCAATCACTTGGATATGGAATCCATTGAATCGTTAAATACCGCCTTGGAAAACTACCCCGGCACTTTAGTTTTTGTCAGCCACGATCGAGAATTTGTATCGTCTTTGGCAACCCGAATTATTGAATTAACGCCGAATGGGGTTGTAGATTTCAGCGGTAATTATGAGGATTATTTGCTAAGTCAGGATATTAAATAACAACAGTGATTAACCGAAAAGGGGAGGTAAATGCTTGTAAGGTGCGGTTTCGGTTTAGACGGTCAGGCTTCTTGAAAAAACGGTAGCAGTTACTGCGATGTGAGTGAATATAATTGCAAAACCGAAAATTACACCGCTAGCATTTAATCTTTTTAAAGCAACGCCTTGATCTCAGGGATACAAGAACCACAATTACTTCCGGCTTTTAAACATTGGCTAACTTCTCTAAAGGTTTTTAATCCCTGTTCCTTAATTGCCGTTTTGATGGTTTTTTCGCCAACATTAAAACAAGCACAAACCATGGTCCCCGTATCTTCAATGCCTAACGGCGATAGTCCGCTCAACAGAGCTTTCCGCTCTTCTGGTTCCAACTGATTTTTCTTAAATAGGCTGGTCAACCAGTTTCGCTCGGGAAGCTTACTCTGCGTGGCGATAAAAACCACGCTATCAAGTTGGGCATTAATAATGGAGGCAGCTCGGTATTCGTTTAAGCCAGAATCTTGATATTCTTGCCAACTACCCTGTTCATGGTTTATTTGGAGTATTTGCTTTACCCAATCTGGCTGGGTTTTGGCTAAAGTTTTTCCTGCCAGCTCATAGCGGTAATAGCCTTCCCCTTTGATTTTGATCCAGTACTCAGGCTCTTTCATAGCGAGCTCATTTCGTGACAAGATAAACCCCTGCCAAGCGGGCTGATAAGGCCTTATAAGGACCGGTGTATGTTTGCTTTCCGGTTGTTTGGAAATGCTATCAACTACCGGATTAACTATTGTTCCCATGCGGCCTTGCTTCGCCAATTGCTCCGTCCAGTGCATAGGTACAAACAGATTGCCAGGTAACTGGCAGTCTGTAATATGAATGCGAGCAAGCATCGATCCCCAAGCGCTTTTAATAAACGCCACGCTATCATTTTGCAGATTGTAACTTTTAGCATCTTGAGGATGCACTTCCACAAACGGTTCTGGTTTGTGCTGGTTTAATTTGGCGGCAAGTCCGGTACGAGTCATGGTATGCCATTGATCGCGCAACCGGCCGGTATTCAGGATTAACGGGTAGTCTTTATCTGGCAAATTAAACGGGGTTTTCGGGGTAATAGCGATAAATTGGGCTTTGCCGGATTCGGTAAAGTAAAAACCATCGTCAAATAATCGCGCCCGGCCTTTGGGATGCTCTGTATTAACCGGCCATTGTATCGGTTCTAATTGCTCGTATTCGGCTTGGCTTATATTAGCAAAAGAGGAAATGTCGAAATCCCGCAATCCATGCGAATGATTATTTTCAAAACCAGAAAGTGCTGCATGTTCGCGGAAAATATCGGCGCTTGTTTGGTAGGGAAAAGCTTTCTCAAAGCCCATGCGTTTGGCCACCTCCGTTAAAATCCACCAATCTGGCTTGGCGTTTCCGGCTGGCTTGAACAAGGCACGTTGCCGAGAAATTCGCCGTTCGGAATTGGTTACCGTGCCATCTTTTTCACTCCACCCTTGTGCCGGTAACAAGACATGGCTCAACGCCGTGGTGTCAGTGTTGGCCATGCAATCAGACACAATCACCAACCCACATTTTTGTAGGGCTTGTTTGATCTTATCAGCATTGGGCATACTCACTACTGGATTCGTGCCCATAATCCAGACCGCTTTGACTTTGCCTTCATAAATGGCATCAAACAATTCAACCGCCGGATAGCCGGGTTTGCTGGCAATAGCCTCACTACCCCAAAATCGCGCCACTCGGGCTATGTCATCAGCTTTGGCAAAATCCATATGCGCAGCCAGTTGATGTGCCAAGCCTCCAACTTCGCGACCGCCCATCGCGTTTGGTTGGCCTGTTAATGAAAATGGCCCCATACCCGGCTTGCCAATGCTGCCAGTAGCCAAATGGCAATTGATAATGGCATTGACTTTATCAGTGCCGGTTGAAGATTGATTAATACCTTGGCTATATAGACTCATAACTTTTTTATGGCTGACAAACCAGTCATAAAAACGCTGCACGTCGGCTATGGATAATTGGCAATAGTCCGCAACCTGAGCGATAGTGCTAGCACCAATACTTGCCATTGCCAACGCATCGTTAAAACCTTCAGTATGTTTATTGACGTACTCTTTATCGATAGCATCCCGGCTATGCAAATGATGTAACAAGCCACCAAACAACATGGCATCAGAACCGCTGGCCAGTGGCAAATGTAAATCAGCAATGTCGCAGGTATTGGTCTTGCGAGGATCAATGACTACAATTTTTAAATTGGGGTTGTCCGCTTTTGCAGCCCGGATACGTTGAAAAATGACCGGATGACACCAAGCCGTATTTGAGCCTATCAGTAAGATCAAGTCGGCAAGTTCAAAATCCTCATAACAACCCGGCACGGTATCGGAGCCAAAGGCACGTTTGTGGCCTGCTACGGATGACGACATACACAACCGGCTATTGGTGTCCATATTGGCACTACCGATAAAGCCTTTCATAAGCTTGTTGGCGACATAATAATCCTCAGTCAATAACTGCCCAGAGCCATAAAATGCCACGGCATCAGCACCATATTGCTTTATGGTTGCTAATAATGAATTAGCCACAAAATCCAAAGCGGTATCCCAACTACAGTCTTGGTTATGTATTTTAGGTTGCAATAAGCGACCCTCAAATCCAATGGTTTCATCTAATGCCGATCCCTTGGAACATAAGCGGCCAAAATTGGCTGGATGAGATTTGTCACCCTGAATAATGATCTGATGGCTATGCTCATTTACCGTTGCAGAAATGCCACAGCCTACGCCACAGTAGGGGCAGGTGGTTTTGATGATTTGATTCATTCATAACTCCTTTTATGTGTTGCAACGGCCTCCCCGAAGATGAGATTGTCTCTTATGTCGGCAATAGGCTGAGCTTGCTCCATGAGTTCCTGATACCACCTGCCATCCGTCGTATCTCCGTAAAGCACAGCACCACTAATTTTTTGAGCTTTAATGATTAATTTTTTATAAACGCCTAGCGCCGGGTCAGTAAAGCGTATGATTTCACTGTGCTGATCGCCAATAAAATCACCCATCGAAAATAAGTTAATGCCTGTGACTTTTAATTTAGTTGCGGTAGGTAAAGTCATGTATTCAGCAACGCCATGGGCACTCAAATGATTGGCACAGACCTTGGCTTGCTCGAATAAAGGCGCCACTAAACCAAAGGTATCGCCACGATGCTGGATGCACTCACCAACTGCATACACACAAGGGTCGTAGCTTTGTAAGGTATCGTTGACCACAATACCGCGTTCACAATAAAGCCCGGCTTTTTGGGCTAAGCTGATGTTGGGGCGGACGCCAATGGCCATGATGAATAGGTCACAGTCCAGCTCGGTTCCGTCCGCAAAACGCACGGCATGAATATGTTGGTTTTTGTCGCCAATGAGTTCTTGAGTTTTAGCATTCATCTTAAAACTCAAGCCCCGCTGTTCTAAAGCGGTTTGCAGCATCTTGCCAGCTTGGCTATCGATTTGCCTGTTTAATAACAGATCAGTATTATGCACAACTGTTACTGACATGCCCCTGAGTGCCAGGCCATAAGCCGCTTCCAACCCTAATAAACCACCCCCTAAGACCACGGCTGTTTTATGGTTTTGGCTATAAGCCAACATGGTGTTGACATCAACAATATCCCTGAAACTGATGACACCCTCCAAATCACTACCTGGAATATTTGGAATTACGGGTTTGGATCCCGTTGCAATCAATAAACGATCATAATCTGCGTAAGTCCCGTCTTGAGCAATGACTTTACGCAGGCCGCGTTCAATCCTGACCACAGCCTTATCCGGCCCGGCATGCAGGCAGATGGCATGATCGGCATACCATTGCCGGTTATTGATGACAATGTCTTCGATAGCTTTATCGCCGGATAATACCGATGACAGCATGATGCGATTGTAATTGCCGTAGGGTTCGGCACCGAATACGGTTATGTCGTATTTCTCAGGTGCTGACAACAATAGCTCTTCCACCGTCCTCATGCCGGCCATGCCATTGCCAATGACGACTAAACGCTGTTTTATGGGCACAACGTTCACAACCGTTCTGGTACTAGCATGCTACCTTCGGCTACCAATACGGCTTGTCCACCTATGCGAATGGTCAAAGTAGCTTCACGTTTATTGTCCATTTCCATGCTAATCACACTCCGACGTTGGTTGGGCTCGCCTCGGTCAACTGCAAAGACATGAGTCCCTTTCTGGGTATGCTCAAAGGAACATAAATACGCACAAAATGCGGGCATGGCACTGCCTACCGGCGGTTCTTCGTGAATACCGATACGTGGACCAAACAAGCGGGTATGGAAATCCGCGTCTGGGTAGGGCGTTTTGGGGGCAAATAATAAAATTTCTTGAGCTGCGGTCTGGGGTGCTATGGATTGGCTCCAGGCGGCTTCATTAAATTTAGCTTTTCTGACCGAGTCATAGCTCCAAACTGGCACGATTAAATAGGGGAAGCCGCACGAAACCAAACGTGGCGAATATTTTTTATGATCAAGTTCTGATTGCCCGATGCCTAAAATTTGCGCTAACTCTTCATCAGTAGGGGCAAAACGATCCACAATGGGCGTCACACTGCGAGTGAATTGCACAAATGTAGGTTTGCTATCTTCGCTAGAAATGTTTACTGCGATTAAGCCCGCATTTTGTTCAAAATTAATCGGCGTAATGGGGTCGGATAGCTCAATGTCTCCACATAAACCTAAAATAAAAGCCGCAGCAATAATAGGGTGCCCGGCAAAATCGACTTCTGCTGTTGGCGAGAAAACCCGCATTCGGCGTTCATTTTGAGTGTTTAAGCGATGAAAGATAAATACGGTTTCCGTCAGGTTTAGCTCGCGGGCAATCAAAGCCATTTTTTCAGTATTTAAACCATCAGCCTGCGGAAAAACCGCAATTTGAGCGCCATTGAAAACCTGCTTGGTAAAGACATCGGCAATGTAATAAGCGTATTTCTTCATAGCGTTGACTCCAGCCAAACTCGATTATTTTCAATTCGTACCGGAAATGTAGTGAGTTTTATGTCCGCATCTTCAAAGCATTGTCCCGTTATCAAACTGTAATGTTGCTTATATAAAGGTGAGGCCACCATTGGCTCACCCCCTAAATCCCCAATCATGCCTCGTGATAACACATTGGCTTTACCAATAGGGTCAAAATTGGCCAGCGCATACACTTGTTGAAGTTTAGTCAGATAAAAAAGAGCAATTTGTTGACCATTAACTAAAGCGCAAGCACCAGAATCTGCGCTTAGATCACTTAATGCACACACATTTACCCAACTCATACGGCCTCCTCAAGCAGTTTAAAATGCTTACGTTCTTGTTCATTAGCCGGACGTACTTGGCCACGCTCTTCCACAAATACAATGTTGTCATCGGATTGGTCACTGTTGATAAAGTGTCGGAAACGTTTTAAATGAGATTCATCTGCCAATGTGGTTTTCCACTCGCATTGATATGTTTCAATGATGTTTTGCATTTGTTGCTCTAAAACTGAGCACAAGCCTAGTTTGTCGTCGATTACCACTGATTGGAGATAATCCAAGCCACCTGCCATGTTTTCCATCCATACCGACGTTCGTTGCATGCGATCAGCGGTGCGGACATAAAAAATCAGTAGACGATCAATGTATTGGATTAGGGTTTCTTTATCCAGATTGGTGGCAAATAAATCTCCATGCCGTGGCTTCATGCCGCCGTTACCGCACACATAAAGATTCCAGCCGCCTTCGGTGGCAATAATGCCAATATCTTTACTTTG
Organism: Methylococcales bacterium; assembly: GCA_965247565.1. Lineage (GTDB taxonomy): Bacteria > Pseudomonadota > Gammaproteobacteria > Methylococcales > Methylomonadaceae > CBDFHF01. The sequence continues at coordinate 1,838,449 of CBDFHF010000003.1, forward strand.
GGCTTCTGCACATTCGCGGGTACAACCAGAGACGGCAAATTTAATTTTGTGAGGCGCTCGCAAACCTTTGTAGCGGTTTTCGAGGGCTATTGCTAAACCAACACTGTCGTCAATACCATAACGGCACCAAGTGCTGCCAACGCAAGATTTAACGGTGCGCAAGGATTTGCCGTAAGCATGGCCCGACTCAAAACCCGCGTCGATCAATTCCTGCCAGATTAACGGTAATTGCTCAACGCGAGCACCGAATAAATCCACGCGTTGACCGCCGGTGATTTTGGTATATAGACCATATTTTTTAGCGACCTGACCCAACACAATCAAACCGTCCGGGGTGATCTCGCCACCGGTCACGCGAGGCACAATCGAATAAGTGCCATCTTTTTGCATATTGGCTAGAAAGGTATCATTGGTATCCTGTAAGCCGATGTGTTCCTGCTTAAGGATATAGTCATTCCAATACGATGCCAAAATGGAGCCCACCGCTTGTTTGCAAACTTCACAACCTAAGCCGCGACCGTGTTTGTCCAGTAAGTCATTAAAGGTTTTGATTTCTCCCACCCGGACCAAGTTATATAAATCCTGGCGGGTATGCGGAAAGTGTTCACAAATGTCAGTGCACACTTCCACGCCTGATTTTTTTAGTTCGCAATCGAGTACTGATTTTAATAACGCAGAACAACCACCGCAGCCTGTTGCTGCTTTGGTTTCAGCCTTTAAAGCCGAAACTGTGCTGCAGCCATTCGCTATTGCAGTGCACACATCGCCTTTACTGACGGCAAAGCAGGAACAGATTTGTGCAGAATCCTGCAATGCATCCGGTCCTAAGCCAACTGATTGGTCGGTACGCGGCGGCAAGATTAAAGAATCGGGATTTTCCGGAAGCTCTATAGCGTTTAAACAATATTGCAGCAAAGTGCTATAGCCATTGGCATCACCGACCAGCACTGCGCCTAATAAATAGTGGTTGTCGCTACTGACTACCAAGCGTTTATAGATTTCAGCGCGGCCATCCTGATAGGTATACACCAATGCGCCAGGCGTTTTGGCATGAGCATCGCCAATACTAGCGACATCCACGCCCAGTAATTTTAGTTTGGTGCTCATATCAGCGCCGTAAAACGGTAACTGCTTTTTATTTAAATGCGCCACTACAGTGCGAGCCATGCTATAGCCTGGCGCCACCAAGCCAAAAATTTGCCCATTCCATAAGGCGCATTCACCGATAGCATATATATCAGGATCTGAAGTCAGGCAATCATTGTTGATGACGATGCCGCCGCGCGGGCCGATTTCTAGTCCGCAATCCCTGGCAATATCATCCCGTGGTCGGATGCCAGCTGAAAACAAAATGACATCGGTTTCCAGTTCTTCGCCGTCGGTAAAGCACATTTTGTGAAAACATTGGTCGCCATCGATAATTTGCGCAGTATTTTTGCTGGTATGTACCGTAACCCCCAAAGCGGAGATTTTGTTTTTCAACATAGTGCCGCCACCTTCGTCCAGCTGCACTGCCATTAAGCGGGGGGCAAATTCCACAACATGAGTTTCTAAACCTAAATCTTTTAAAGCTTTAGCGGCTTCCAGACCCAATAGACCACCGCCGACCACGGTGCCAATTTTTGATTTGGCGGCGGCATTTTGAATGGCATCCAAATCTTCTATGGTACGGTAAACGAGACATTGCGCACGCTCATGGCCTGGAACCGGCGGCACGAACGGATAAGAACCGGTGGCTAGCACCAGTTTGTCGTAAGTAACGACAATACCGTTTGCGGATGTGACTTGCTTTCGGTCACGATTAATTGCTGTTGCCCGATCGCCTATATGGACGGTAATGCCATGTTCAGCAAAAAAATTATCGCTGACCAATGATAATTCAGCCGCTGATTTTCCGGAAAAATATTCCGATAAATGTACCCGGTCGTAAGCCGGTCGGGGTTCTTCACAAAAGGTAATGATTTGGTAATCATCTTTGGTAGCGCTGTTAACTAGGCTACTTAAAAAATGTTGCCCGACCATACCATTACCAATAACGACGAGTGTTTGTTTGTAGGACATAAATTGCTCTCATTTTTGGGACAAAAAAAAGGCGTCCTGCTTGAAATGAAAACTCATTCAATCAGGACGCCATTGTCCAGTGCTTTGGATATCAGGGAAGTTTTGTCAGAATACAATTCAGATGAAGCAATGTTGGTGCCAAACTAGTCGAGAGCGCTAAAATTCAGAGTATCGTTGATAGATGAATGAATTTTTCCAAGAAATTGCACCACAATAGGCTGTAGTTTTTATCAATACGCACTGATTTGATTCAAAATTGGTTAATGAGTAACGTTAAGTAATCAAAAACTACTGGCACAAAAGCTGCTATGACCAACAACACATTGATCAGGAAATTTATATGAATAACGCAGCTTTTAATTTATTCAGCATGCAGGGCAAGATTAAAACCCTGCATATGAGCTGGATTGCTTTTTTTATTACATTTGTGGTTTGGTTTAATCATGCGCCATTACTAGTGCTGATTAAAGAAGACCTTCATATCAGTGATGATGAAATCGACACCATTTTGCTGTTGAATGTCGCTTTGACCATACCCGCGCGAGTTATTATCGGCATGTTAGTCGACCGCTACGGTGCAAAAATCAGCTATAGTTTGCTTTTAGCCATATCCAGCATTCCTTGTTTTATGTTTGCATTAGCCGATACCTTTGCAGAACTCGCATGGTCAAGGTTTTTGCTCGGTTTTATTGGTGCCGGTTTTGTGGTTGGCGTGCGAATTATCGGCGATTGGTTTCCTTCAAGTCAGGTCGGAGTTGCCGAAGGTATTTATGCCGGTTGGGGTAATTTTGGCTCCGCTATTGCGGCCATTTTTTTACCCAGTGTGGCTTTTTATTTTGGCGCTGAAGATGGCTGGCGCTATGCGGTAGCAGTCACTGGCATGATGGCTTTAGTGTATTCGGTAATTTATTACAATAATGTCGAAAACCTACCACCAGAACTTGCCGGATTAAAAAGCAAGCAAGCGGCGACTATGGAAGTTAGCAGCATACGTGATTTATTTTTGTATATGTTTAGTTTAATCCCCTTGTACGCCACCATGTCGCTACTGGTATGGAAGCTCACCACGGCTGTCACTCCCCTATTTTCTTGGCCCGTCACACTGACTATTCAATCTTGCACTTGGGCTTTGTTCTTTATCCACTGTTTTAAGCTGGTCAATCATAATGCTGAGCGGCTTAGTAAGCCGATTGCCAGTATTCATCATTATCCATACCGTCAGGTGCTTATTTTGGCCCTGGCTTATTTGGTGACATTCGGTTCAAAACTGGCGGTGTTGTCGATGTTACCCATGTTTTTTTTCCGAACTTTTAGCCTTACCCAACATGTTTCTATGCTTGATGCGGGTTTACTGGCATCCAGTTTTGTCGTAACCAACATCATTGCACGTCCGGCAGGTGGCTGGTTGAGCGATAAAATCGGTCGCAAACTGTCCTTGGCATTATTTGTGGCCGGACTTGCCATCGGCTACGGCTTAATGGCTTTAATTTCATCGCAGTGGTCGTTATCTGCAGCGGTCGCGGTAACTTTGCTTTGTTCGATATTTATGCAAGCGGCTGAAGGCGCCATTTTTGCTTTTGTTCCCTTGGTAAAACCCGCCATAACTGGAGAAGTCGCTGGCATTGTTGGTGCCTATGGGAATGCTGGGGCAATTTTATATCTGATTTTGCTAACCTTTTTGTCAACAACAGGGTTCTTTTTATTGTTGGCAAGTTGTAGTTTGTTGCTGTTAGTGCTGGTTAAGTTTCTGCAAGAACCTCGGTGTTTTATGACCGAAATTTTGCCAGACGGATCGCTGCTCAGAATTGAACTGGATTGATCATGGCGGCGCTCAATGTATTGGTGGTCGAAGAGCTGGATAGCGACAAACTCTTAGAACACAGCCTTAGACAGCACAAATGCGATGTGGTCACGCTTAAGCTCAGCCAGGTCGATCTATTGCACATGGTGCAAACTTTAAAGCCGGATGTGGTGGTATTAAATTTGTATACACCGACCGAAGCCGTGCTAAACATGATTTTGGAAATCAACCAAAATTACTCGCTACCCGTAGTGATTTTTGCCGAAGACCAACAAACCGAAACCATCAACAAAGTCATTAAAACCGGCGTCAGTGCTTATATTGTTGATGGCTTGTCCGCTAAGCGGGTTAAATCAATTATCGACATTGCCGTTGCTCGCTTTAAAGAACAGCAAGTCCTAAAAGATGAGCTGAAAAAAACCAGGCAGGAATTGGATGATCGCAAATTGATAGACCGCGCCAAAGCCATCCTGATTAAATCTCAAGGCTACACCGAAGACCAAGCCTACCACGCCCTCCGCAAACTGGCGATGGATCGGCATATCCCGATTGGGGAAATGGCTCGGAATGTGATTTCTATGGTGGATTTGTTTAAGTGAGGGAGCAAGAAATCAATTTAGAGAATACTATTGATTCAATCCGCAGCAGACTTTTTACCTTACGCGACGGCTACCAGGAGCTACTTTGGCGTACCATCCAATAAAAAATACGCCAGAGTATTTTCGTGAACCTGTTTAGATTCCTTAGCTTGGGCGGCACTCCACCATTGATATTGTGAATGCTGGGCGGTGGGTATACTACTGAGCTCGGCATCCAGATGAAATTCATAGGCCAACACTACATAATGGGTGCCAACACCAGGGTCCTGCATGAAATTAGTATCATAAATATGCGTAAAGCCACCACGCAACGTGGCTGAAGCAAAAGGAATTTCCAAACCTAACTCGGTGCTGGTTATGCGCGCAAATGCTTGAGCTAGGGTTTCATTTTTAAAAATACGGCCACCGGGTACAAACCAGGTGTTTTGTGCCGGTTCGTTGATCCGGTACCCCAATAGTAGTTCGCCGCTGCTGCTGCGCACCATCAGATCAATGGATACCAGAGGTGTATTATCGACGATAAATAAAAAATCTTGATTTGATAGCACGATGTAAATCCTTGTGGGTAGTTATAGATTCTGCCCTATGATGTTTGAAGTTTCGCGATTTGTATTTAGCTCAAAGCCCCGAAACATATGGTCCACATCAAAACAAAACCGGTAAAAGTTAGAACATCATAGGGCCGGATCTATAAGGGCAGATAATGTCAAAACTGCAAAGCGCTGAAATTTTTGTGGTGGATCGATAGAGTCAGAGGCAATTTTCAAAATCTAAACCATAATCAACGCCAATGGCGGGTTGGGTTATTCAACCTGTAACAAACGTTTTGCTCAACTTTGGACATGGTTTGAAACGTTTATGACGGGATACTATCACGTCAAGCTGAGGGATAGATACTACCCTTCATCAGTTGCGTATTAACCCAGTTTTCAACTTTTAACTCGGGATAGCCGCAGAAATCATCAATATTATTGGTGACTAAAACTAACCCTCTACTAACGGCATGAGCAGCGATCAATCTATCTAACGCATCACGCTTACGGTCGCGCATGACCGCACGAACAACGCCATAGCTGATGCAGGCATCCTCAGCAAATGGCAGTACCGGAATATCAATAATTAAATTTTTCAATGCCAAACCAGCAGCCTCTCGTTCGGCTGGGTTACGCTCCACGCCATAACACAGCTCGGCATAAGTGATTGCAGACATCACCACATCACCTCGGCGTAAACTATCAAATCGTTGCAATACCTCAGGTGGATGATGCTTGATCAAATAAATACAGATATTTGTATCCAGCATATAGCGCATTACCAAACCTCACGTTCTTGCTCTTCGTGGAAATCTCGACCCTCCGCCATAAATCCCTGTGGGAAGGCGCTAAATTTCATGCGCACTGAGCTCAAATTTTGTCCATTAACCGGTCTTATTACAATGGAATCACCCACGCGTTCAATTTCTATATCACCCGGCGCATCAACAACCCCAATCTCTTGAGGAATTCTGACTGCAATTGAATTACCTGATTTAAACGCTCGACTTAACATGACAAACTCCTAAGAGAAATTATACGTATATACATTAGCAGAACTCCATCATTCCAACAACAAGAGAACCTGCATTTTAACGCACCCACGCCAATGCAAAGCAAAACGTTTATGAAAAGATACATATCCCGTCATGCTCAGGTTATTCAGGCAGCGAGTGGTTAATTTGCTTAACCCAATGGATTGCTATAGGATTCGCCCAGCGTGATCAATACCCCATATAATTCCAATCAATAATTCAATTAAAATTCTACAAAGGAAGTTAACCATGACCCGACCTGTACCCATTAAACCCCATCCAATAACAAGTCTAATTCCGGCGCTCATTCTGGCAATAGCGAGCGCGGTTAGCCCTCTCATACACGCGGAGGAAGCTGTGGTAATTGGAAACTGGAGTAAAGAGGGGAATATCTGTCAGGTTAAAGGGAGATGTTCGGCCGCTTTTAGGGTAGATTTAGTTACTGGCAAGCGGACGATGATTAGTGACTTTACCGAAGCTGATTATAATGATTTTTATAAATACGTTAACTCTACATATAGCTCTATTCCTCAACAGGTTTTAGATCGTAGCGGCCATTACTGGACCAAAGTAGCCATCTCCTCGTCAGGTGAGATATACGTTTATTCACTTGGTGAGAAAATCGGGAGTGGCATCTTCCGAATTTCCCCCACCGACGGATCCCGACATCTAATAAGCTATACCCGAGATATTGCATCTGGCCCATTACTAGCGCCTAGTTCCGAAGGTCCATCTATTTTAGCAATCACCCCGACAAACCAAATTCTGGCAGGAATTAGAAATGGTAAATTAGTTTCGATTAACCCTGTATCTGGCCAACGGAAAATGCTGAGCGATTCCAGCATTCCTAGTCAAGGGCCGACGGATTTCGAGTTTAAGGGTGTAGATCCAAGCGGACGACTTTGGGGTGCTAGCAGCGAAGGGATTGTCCAAATAGACGCGAATTCGGGGCTGCGCGCACTTCTTAGTGGACCTACAATTTATACTGGGGCCGCCCCTTTCTTATTAATGAACGCGGCCAACAGCGTTTTCGGTATCGAAGATAGTGATACTGGTCCTCCTTATGGAAAGAATCTATACCAATTCAAATATGAAAAACCAGACCCCGCCAACCCACTAAGTGACTTTCGTAACCCGAGCCAAGGCCCAGTTATCGAAAACACCGTAGCACTGTCTTGGGACAAGAGCGGGAGTATTTTATTACTAGACGATGGTAATCGAGGAACCGTAAGCTTAGGAGGTCTCTATGCCGTTGACACAGCCACTGGTAACCGCACCTTGATCAGCAATTTCTCTGACCCAAGTCAAGGTCCACTTGTTTATTCATACGAATATATGGATTTAGCAGTCGGCACGATGCCAGCTTTTGTGGGTAATGGCGGAGGCGGCGGTAATACGGGAGGCAACGGTGGTGGCGGTTCTTCTTCCGGCACCGAACCCATCGTAAGCAATGCCGAATCCGCAGACCCAGTACAGACAGGCCAGCCGTTCAGCTATACAGTCTCTTTTACCAACTATGCGGCGTCTGTCGCCACCAGCGTAAAACTCAGCGATACTTTGCCAAAAAAATCTAAATTAGTTTCGGCTGTGGCCAGTCAAGGAAAATGCAAAGGCAAAGCGCCGGTGGTGTGCAACTTTGGCACCGTGGCATCTGGCGCCAATGTGACCGCTACCTTTACCGTTACCCGGAAGAAAACCGGACAGGTGAAAAATTCAGCCGTGCTGACTTACAAAATGATAAAGGCGGGAACTAAAAAAAAGAAAAACTATAAATTGGCTATTAGCGAAACGACTACTGTGAATTAATTTGGCAATCCTTTGAGCCGGAAACACCTATGCTCGATCCCGCTTAAATAGATGTTTCCGGTATGTCCAGTTGTTTATGCTAAATCTTGCTGTTATTTACAGTTACGGTAATTTAAACAGCAACGCCACCTTGCACCATTTATTTATCAAAGCGCACTACTTCTGCCCACAATTGAGCTAGTAAGCACCGACATATAATTTTTGCCTTACCCTTACAATGGCAATTGTAAAACAGGGATATTGGGGGTCAGGTCTTGCAGGCAATCATCCATCCTCTGATGCCGTAACCTAAGTAGCGGGGCAGGTTATTCAATCCGTATCAAACGCTTTGCTTAACTTTGGACATGGTTTAAAACGTTTATGACGGGATACATATCCCGTCATGTTGAGGACACTACTATCTAGTGTTGTAGTGAACTTGTTTTTTCGTAAAAAACGTATTTCCAAATTTTCTTGGCCATCAAAGTTTAACCCACCGCCGCGCATCTTTGAGTAGCAATAGAAGTTGTTGTTCTTGTAAGGGGGAAGCAATAAAGCCGAAGCGTTTATAAAAACTAGCAGCCTCTTCATCAATGGGATGCGTTAGCATCGCTCGGATTCCTGCCTGGTTGGCAATTAGGAGTGATCTTTGAATGGCATTCTGTAATAACCCTATACCCAGTCCAAGTCCTTGGTGTTTTTTTGAGACAGCCAGTCGCGCCAGAATGACAACGGGGATAGGATATTGCCCCATGCCTTTTCGGATGCGTTCAGGCGCATCAAGTGTGTCAATTTGGCCGACAGTCAGACTGAAATATCCAGTTACTTGTTGCGAATCACCCGCAGTGACAAAGGTCTTGGCGGAGCCTGCGCCTTGCGCCTGTCTGGCATGACGGATAAGCCATTCATTTAGGGCGGGTTTACCGCAGTCGAAAGCTTCAAGGTGATGGTGTGCCGCAAGTACTTTTGGGCTGTTATGGTTTATGGTATCCATCGACTATTTCTGATCCGATCAAGGCTGTTTATCCCAGGGAGCTTGGCGTGCAAATAAGTCACGAAGCCCTTCATTTTCTTCACTTGGGGCATCGAGCAAATCCAAAAAGGCTTGATATTGATTGTCTGAAACCATGAACAAACGCTGGTCGAGCAGGGTTCGCTCAGCGGCTTGACAGGCGCTGTCCAGGATGAACTCGGTTAAAGACTTGTGTGTCGCCTCGGCGGCACGACGCAATACGGCTTCTTGCGCTGGCGTAGCACGTAAACCTAATCGTGCAGATCGAGTTGTGCTAGTGGATATTCTTGTCATGGTGGAACCTTAAAAAGTTAAATGACTTGAGCGTATGTTAGTACATTTGACGCACGACGGTCTAACTGTTGTTTAATCGCGCAATCAAATAACTTCGTTTAAATTTTGCACCATTTATCAACCCAGAATGCACCAGCGCAGCGCAAAAATTCAGGAAATCAATGTTGATGAGTCGTTAAGAATGACTGTATTTTCAGTTTTGAAAGCCATTAAAAATTATATCTAGCTGTTTTAAAAGTAAATTTTATTAATTCATAATCATTAATTAAACTTGGCATCTGGATTGCTTAATTTTAAGCAGAGCCCCAAAGTAGGGGTGAACATAACTGCCCACTGTTGGGCAAACTAGACAAAGGCGTCTTTCGTGAACTGATTTATTGGTATCACGAAGACGCCTTTTTTGTTTTCTGCCACTTTGCTTAGGATTAACCATGAAAACCACCCAAAAATATCTACTCACGCTTTCGGCGACGCTGGCTATTTCGTCATTCAGTTTATCGGCTGATTTATATGCCAAAGACAAGCTGGAAAAAGAAGATTTGAAATTTGGCTTTATCAAACTCACTGACATGGCACCGCTAGCGGTGGCTGCCGAAAAAGGCTTTTTTGAAGAAGAAGGTTTGTTTGTGCAGTTGGAATCCCAGGCTAACTGGAAGGTGGTGATGGATAGGGTAGTCAATGGCGAATTGGATGGCTCGCACATGTTGGCGCCAGCACCCCTTGCGGCCAATATTGGCTTTGGCACTAAAGCCGATGTAGTGACTGCCTTTAGCATGGGTTACAACGGCAACGCCATTACGGTTTCTAATGATATTTGGAAACAGATGAAGCCAAATGTGCCCATGGAAGGCGGCAAGACAGCCCATCCAATAAAAGCAGATGCTTTAAAACCAGTGGTTGATAAATTCAAGGCGGAAGGCAAGGCTTTCAACATGGCGATGACATTTCCGGCCGGCACCCATAATTTAAAACTACGTTACTGGCTAGCCGCAGGCGGTATTAATCCTGGTTATTATGCGCCACCTCAAGATACCTCGGGGCAAGTGAACGCCGAGGCTATGTTATCGGTAACCCCACCACCGCAAATGCCCGCTACTTTGGATGCGGGCACTATTTCTGGCTATTGCGTCGGTGAACCGTGGAATCAGCAAGCGGTGGTTAAAGGCATTGGGGTGCCGGTAATTACTGATGAAGAATTATGGAAAGATACGCCGGAGAAAATCTTTGGCGTAACTAAAGAATGGGCAGAAAAAAATCCTAATACCCATAAAGCCGTCATCAAAGCGTTGATTAGAGCCTCGATTTGGCTGGACGCGGAAAACAACAAAAATCGCAAAGAAGCTATCGAGATGTTGGCGCAAAAACAATATGTCGGTGCTGATGTTGAGGTGTTAGCCAATAGCATGAACGGCACCTTTGAATATGAAAAAGGCGATAAACGTCCGCTGCCCGATTTCAATACCTTTTTCCGCAACGGCGCCAGCTATCCATCCTATAGCAGTGCAGTCTGGTATCTAACGCAAATGCGGAGATGGGGCCAAATCAACGAAGCAAAACCCGATGCCTGGTATTTGGAAACGGCCAAAAAAGTGTATCGCCCCGATATTTATTTAGCCGCAGCGAAAGAATTAGTGGCAGAAGGCAAGGCCAAAGCTGAGGATTTCCCCGCTGACACGGGCATGAAGCCATCGCAAAACTTTTTTATCGACAAGATTCCATACGATGCCAACAAGCCTAACGACTACTTGGCCAAGTTTCCGATTGGTCTGAAAGGCAAGCAAACCGTTTCCGGTGGCAAGATTGTTGATTAACTGACCTTGAAATGGGTACCTAGGTGCAAGGATGCATCCTTTTTTAACCCATTCTTATTATTATCAGCGAGTAACAGACATGAATAACAAACTCATTAAATTCTTTAACATTACCGGTCTGACTTGGTTTGTACCCTTGGTAAAAATTGCCGCTGGTGAAAATCCAGCTAGGCAATTACGCGAATTCTGTTTGATTGTCGGTGTTCCCGTGATCGCATTTTTATTGTTCTTGGGGTTCTGGAGTGTGAGTGCCTCCCAGGTTAATACCAGTCTAGGAGCGATTCCTGGGCCGATAGCGGTTTGGCATGAAGTCGGCGGTTTGGTAAAGGAGCATTATGCGGAAAAAGTAAAAATCACTGAGTTTTACCAACGCCAGCAGCTACGTAACAAAGAAAAACTGGCGGAAGATCCCAATGCGGAATTAAAAATACGACCTTACACGGGTAAACCGACTTATTTGGATCAGATTTTCACCAGTTTGCACACTGTATTTGCCGGCTTTATTATCGCTACCTTGTTAGCCGTGCCTCTGGGAATAATGTGCGGGATGAGCCCGGTCATCAATACCGCCATCAACCCATTAATTCAAATATTTAAACCGGTTTCACCGTTAGCTTGGCTGCCGATAGTCACTTTGGTTGTTAGTGCAGTTTATGTAACCACCGATGATTCCTGGTTTGCCAAATCATTTATTACCTCAGCCATTACTGTCACGTTGTGCTCGTTATGGCCAACCTTGATAAACACAGCAGTGGGCGTGTCTTCTGTAGATCGTGACTTGGTGAATGTGGGCAAAGTCTTGCGTTTGGACTGGAGCACACAGATAAAACGCATTATCTTGCCATCGGCACTACCGTATATTTTTACTGGTATGCGATTGTCGTTGGGGGTGGGCTGGATGGTATTAATTGCTGCGGAAATGCTGGCGCAAAACCCAGGATTAGGTAAGTTTGTTTGGGATGAGTTCCAAAATGGCAGTTCCAATTCTTTAAGTCGGATTATGGTGGCGGTTTTCACTATCGGTATTATCGGCTTCATTTTGGATCGGATCATGCAGTCTTTGCAAAACCTGTTTTCATTCAGAAAAGTCTGAGGATGCCAACATGAACCCAGCCAAAGCCAATGTAATAGAATTAGCCATGATTAAACAACCGGCAGTACCAGCTAATGATGCCTGTAAACCCTTACTGGAATTAAAAAATGTCTGTAAATCTTATGGTGAGGGCAGGGACAAAGCCGCCATCCTGAAGGACATCAACCTCAATGTGCAGGAAGGTGAGTTTATTGCCATTGTTGGCTTTTCAGGAAGCGGCAAGAGCACGCTAGTATCAATGATTGCTGGACTGATCCAAGCGGATAGCGGTGAAGTGCTAAAACAAGGCTTGCCTATTACTGAACCGGGCCCTGATCGTGGGGTAGTGTTTCAGAATTATTCCTTAATGCCGTGGCTAAGTGTGTATGAAAACGTCGCCTTGGCCGTCGATGCGATTTTTAAAACCTGGACGCCTGCCCAACGTCGAGCCCATACCGAAAAATATGTAAAGATGGTGAATTTGGGTAAAGCCATGGACAAAAAACCTGCTGAATTATCCGGTGGTATGCGCCAACGTGTGAATGTGGCAAGGGCATTGGCGGCTAATCCGGATATTTTATTATTGGATGAACCACTGAGTGCTCTTGATGCATTGACTCGAGGCAATTTGCAAGATGAGATTTTGCAGATTTGGGAGCAGGAAAAGAAGACGGTCATTTTAATCACCAACGATGTTGATGAAGCCATTTATATGGCAGATCGGGTGATTGCCCTCAAACCTGGGCCAGATGCCAGTTTTGGGCCGGACTTTGTGGTTAATCTGGATCGACCGAGAGACCGAACCGCTCTTAACCACAACAAAGAATTCAAACGTTTGCGCGCCGAAATCACCCGTTATTTGATGGATATCGGCCTACAAAAAGCGGACTCTATAGGTAACGATAAAATCAAGTTGCCCGATGTGCGGCCTAATACCAGCAACGACTGGAAGCTGGATCGATCTGCCTTAAAGCCAAATACTCATGACCTTGGTAAGCCGCGTTATTTGGAATTTTCAAATTTATCAAAAATTTATCCAACGCCAGACGGTAATAGTACTGTAAAGGTTGTGGATGGTTTTGATATGAAGATGAAGAAAGGCGAGTTCATTTCCATTATCGGCCATTCGGGTTGTGGTAAATCTACGGTTTTGTCCATGACGGCCGGTTTAAATGAAATTTCGGAAGGCGGTATTATTCTGGATAACCGTGAAATCGATGGGGCCGGGCCTGATCGTGGCGTGGTGTTCCAGGCCCCCAGCTTGTTTCCATGGTTGACAGCATTTGAAAACGTCATGTTGGGCGTCGATAAAGTTTATCCCCATGCCAGCCAAGTAGAGCGTGATGACATTGTCGAATATTACTTAACTCGAGTTGGCTTGGCTGATTCCATGTCTAAAAAGGCCGCAGATCTGTCCAATGGGATGCGTCAGCGCGTGGGAATTGCTCGTGCTTTTGCTTTATCACCCAAGTTGTTATTGCTGGATGAACCCTTCGGCATGTTGGATTCGTTAACGCGCTGGGAATTACAGGAGGTCTTGATGGAAGTGTGGGAACGTACCCATGTCACCGCCATTGTGGTTACCCATGATGTGGATGAAGCTATCTTGTTAGCGGACCGAGTGGTGATGATGACCAATGGTCCACACGCCAAGATCGGCAAAATTCAAGAAATTGACTTGCCACGACCACGTAGCCGCAAGGCTTTACTGGAACACCCGGATTATTACCAATACCGCGAAAGCTTGTTGAGCTTTTTAAGCGAATGTGACCACACCCACTAATTCCAGATATTCAATCTTCAAGGGGAACGAAATGCCTAAGCCTTCATTAAAACTATCCGCCTATCTTGCATCCGGTTTACTAAGTATGACTAGCCTGGCTTCATCGGCCTATGCCGGCATCACCAAAGAGGTTGAAGATGCTCTAAACTTTTACCATTATGGCAATAACGGCGCAGTCAAAATTGACTTAAATTACCGTTATGAGAATGTCGATCAAGACAAAGGCGATACTCAAACTGCCAATGGCAACACCGCTAGATTGAGGGCGGGCTTGCTCTCGCCGACATGGCATGGCATTCAAGGTTATGCAGAATACGAGGGTAACTTGGCCATGCAGGAGGACTACAATAGCACCCGCAATAACAACAAAAACTATTCGGTAATTGCTGATCCGGAACTGAGCGAATTGAACCAATTATGGATCAGTTATGCCGGTATCCCAGATACCCTTATTAAAGGTGGGCGCCAGCGTATCAAGCTTGATGATGACCGGTTTATTGGTAATGTCGGTTGGCGACAAATGGAAACAACATTTGATTCTGTGTTAATTACCCATAACAATCAGCAACTGTTTGGCTTGGTGATTAACGCCGGTTATATCGGCAATGTGCAAACCTTTACAGGTACCACCGAAAATATTAATGCCCCGATATTGAATGTCAATTACAAGCTCGGTGATTACGGTAATGTGATCGGTTACGGTTATTGGCTGGATTACACTGAGAAAGATACCTACGAGAAATCCAATGAAACTTATGGGATTCGGCTCCATTGTTGTTTAAAGGGCGAATCTATGAAAGTTAGCGATAATTACGGCCTGGTTTACACCGCAGAATGGGCACATCAACAAAACTACGGACACGGTAAAACGCCTTATGAGGCAGATCGTATCAATCTGATGGCTGGATTCAGCGCTTATAACTTCACTTTTCAGGGTGCGATGGAGCAGCTAAATGGCACAGGCGTCAATAAAACTTTTGATACGCCATTGGGAACAAACCATGCTTTCCAAGGGTGGGCGGATCTATTTCTGGTGACGCCGGAAAACGGTATCCGTGATGTTTTTGGCACGGTTAGCGCCAACTTCGAGCGCGGAGATTTGATTTTGACAGGTGTGTACCATGATTTTACTGACGATACCGGACAACAACATTATGGTAAAGAGTGGGATTTTCAGGCAGTGAAAAAATTTGGCAAACATTATTCCATATTGGCCAAATATGCTTACTACGAAGCCGAAAAGTTTGGTACAGACACCCAAAAAATCTGGGTGCAAGGAAATATCAGTTTTTAGCGTTGATTTAATTACCGCTGCCGATGCTCCCAAGGTCAATTTTTACGCAGCATTGACAGTATTAGGGTTAAGTGAGTTGGTTATATTTCCCCAACTCACTTAAGTTATTGATAAAGCTTGAAGTCGTGCTATTTCAATGACAAGCAAATGGTAGCCTTGGATTCAAAATAGTTAAAACTTCATGTACCAGATCTTGCGGGGCACTCAAGCGATGAGCCCATTCTTTGGTTATGGTTTAAGTTTGAGCAAAGGGCCGTTCTCATCAGAAAAATTACCGGTATTCAAAACCTGGATGCCAGCGGTATGCTCCCCGTTGAATGGGGTGATTGTGCCAGGACAACCCGCTTTTTCGGCATCTTCCGGAGAATTAAACCAGATACCGATATGGTAAGTGTGAATTGGTTTTGTAACAGGATTCTCTCCTGCATCGCCCTCATGTGTCAGTGGTGCGACGGTAGGTGTGCCTGGCGCCACAATAAAGGTTTCTTCATTAAAACGGCCTACAAATCGGGCATAACCCTTGCCATATTTGTTGGTTTGAATGTCGCCTTGATACCACGACATCCCAAAAGGGAAATTCGGTACCTGAATGACAAAAGCATCAAATGCAGTATTCTTTGGTAAGCCTTCGATTTTGACATCCATAACTTCAACATTGCCCAAGGCAGTGACTTTTACTTTTCCTATAGCGTTTGGTGCACATGTTTCGCCCAGAACTGCTGGACGAACGAGTGGAAACTTAATGGCCTCTCCACCTCGAGCGCTGGCTTGAGCGCAAATGGATAGGGAACCGACAAACGTCAATAAAGCTATACCCTTAAATGATGTGGTTTGATTTTTCATGATGGCGTCTCCAAGTATTAAAATTAAAAAGTTTTGATGTCAGGGAGTTTTTATCCGTCCCTAACCATGATTCCGATCTACTTACCAAATTGTTCAAATAATTTTCAAAATAATTTTTAATCACAAATTAAATAGGAGTCCAATATCGGCTGAGACCAACAGCTTGAGCTGTTGTTAATGTTCTTAAGGTTTGAGATATAACATTCCTAATGATTAGCAGGACGTTCTATCGTGCTTTTTTGAAGGTATTCTTATCCACGAAGATTTTTGGATTAAATTGAATCTGAATAGAACTTTTGGTCCATTTGGGGGTAACAACAAGAAAATGACGCTCGCAAAGAGTCAATAGACCTTAGAATGTCGATTTTCAGTCTGATACAATCGATTGTGTCTGATATAAGAATCGGCTGTTATAAAAAGGCTTGGGGGCGAAGTGGGCAAACTTGTTGATGAAACGGTTGGGGCAACCTTACTTAAGCGCATAACGGAAAAAGACCATAAAGCATTTGAGGAGTTTTATTACTTATACGCTGAGGGTTTGGGTCGATTTTTGATGAAAATGCTGAAACAACACGAATGGGTCGATGAGGCGGTAAATGATGTGATGTTAACCATTTGGCAAATGGCAGATCGTTACGACCCTGAAAAAGGACGTTTATCCACTTGGTTGTTTGGTATTGCGCACAATAAAGGTCTCAAGATATGGGAGCGAAATGCACGTTGCCGAGAAGAGTCGCTTGAAGATTATGATGTTGAGACAGATAACAACGAAGAGAAGGTGGATGGTTCTTACGTATCGGTTATATCGTCGAACTCTGAACCTGAGCGTGTGGTCATGGGCTGGGAGTTGGGTGATGCAATGAGTTGGGCATTTGAAAAATTGTCTCCTGATCATCGGGCGGTTATCAATTTATGCTTTACTGAGGATTTCACCTATCAGGAAATCGCCGATATTATAGATTGTCCATTGAATACCGTGAAAACTCGTTTATTTCATGCGCGCAAGCGGTTGGCAGAAATGTTGGCGCGAAAGGGCTTTGCCTTATCCGATCAGGTTAAAATGTAAATATGATAACGCATCAAGATGACAAGGCTTCGTCTTACAATCATGACGAATTATTTAACCTGATTCCTTGGTATGTAAAAGGCAAGCTGACAACCCATGAAAAAACTGCAGTCGAACAGCACTTGTCTGGTTGTGAAAGTTGCCGGCAAGAAGTGTCGAACTGCCAAGCATTAAGCGATTTACTGCCTAAAGCGACTGAGTCATGGCAACCCTCCGCGGCACATTTTGCCGGAATTTTAGCCAACTTAGACAAGCTTGAGTCGGCTGAGAAACTAGAGCAACCTACACAGATTGTTTCGAAATCCGGTCTTTTCCAGAAAATCCAACAAATATTTGTCCAAACGCCTAGACCAGTGCGTTGGACTTTGATGACAGAGTCTTTAGCTTTTGCCGCTCTTGTTGCGTTTATAGTGTTGCCAGGGCACATTCCTACCAATCAAATCGGCACGTTTGAGACTTTATCTACAGTTGAGCAGCCAGCGACGATAAAAGGCCGGTTAATTCGATTGGTGTTTTCCGAGGACATAACAATACGGGAGTTGTCCGATTTACTGGGAAAAGCCAAGGCACAGATTAGGCAAGGGCCATCCGAGGTAGGTAGTTTTGTCGTTGAAGTAGCACTTAATGATGAACAGCAATCGCTTTCGCTGCTCCAGGTACATCCCAAAGTGCAGTTTGCGCAACCGATTGAATAGTATTCACCTGCCCCATGATAGTGACAAGACTGTGTCTTTATTTGTGTATTGTCAGCTCATTGTTGTGGTTACCTGGCTGTACTGAGTTACCCCCGCATTTCTTCGAAGGCATAAACGAGCTACCCAAACAGATGATAAGTCGCCAACTATTGGTGACGTTACCTGAAAGCCTTAAATCAGATTGGGCGGTAATCCGGGAGGAGCTTGCGCGCCAAAATGACATTCTGACATCCGGTGAATTCCCACTGGCTTCTATTGGTGTGGACTGCATTGTTTACAAGGTGCCAGAACAAGAAAACATGGACAAGGCCATGCAGAGACTTCGTGCCGATAGTCGGGTGGTGTTAGTTCAGGAAAATCAAGTGTTCGAAGGCCTGCAAAGTAGTGAAAATAAGTCTTTTGCAACAATCAGCTATGCGCCAAAACTTATCCATGCTGATGTGGCACAAAGTATCGCTACTGGTAAAGGGGTTCGTATAGCGGTGGTGGACACGGGCGCAGAAAGGGATCATCCTGATTTCAAAGATCAACTTCTGGATACTGAAAATTTTGTTGATGGTAGCGATTATGCTTTTTCTCATGATCGTCACGGTACCGCAGTAACCGGAGTAATCGTCGCAAAGGCTAACGATGGCAAAGGCATTAATGGAATAGCACCCGATGCTGAAGTCATGGTTTTAAAGGCTTGTTGGTATCCAAAAACCTCAAAGGGCAAGGCACAATGCAGCAGTTGGTCGCTAGCGAAAGCGCTGGATGCTGCAATCAATAAAAGCGCTCATGTCATTAACCTGAGTTTAGCGGGGCCGTATGACGGTTTGCTAAGCAAGCTTTTGGAAACTGCCCACAAACGGGGTATCAGCGTCGTCGCTGCAACTCAGGAAAACAAGGAACAGCCCGGATTCCCTGCTAGCCTTTCCTTCGCAATACCCGTGATTTCAGCGGGGCCGGACGGGCAAATAGCACAACCTTCTTGGTTGCCGTATTTTCCCGGAACTGTGGTGGCTCCGGGAATAGAAATACTAACGACCGTACCGAACGATGGCTACGATTTTGAGTCCGGCAGTTCTCTGGCCGCTGCCCATGTTAGCGGTATTATTGCCTTGTTGCTTGAAGTAAAGCCTAGCCTTTTCCCCGATCAGGTAACAGAAATGCTTCTGCGTAACGGCAAGGAGAAAGCGTCTAAACTACCAAACATACTGGATGCGTGGGCAATTTTACGGGCTGCCGATAACGGAAATTAACGCTACTAAGACTTTTTAGCTTCAAAAATTTCGGGACTGATATAGCTCAATGTTGAGTGAAGCCGTTTGCGATGGTACCCAAGGGTATAAATAATACACCTCAATCTATTTGAAACCCTCTAACTTGGCTTCGGAGGGTCTTGAAGCGTTTGGCATTGCCACATCAATTATCAGCGGCTCAGCAAACATTGCCGGAAAACTCGGAAACATTCATCCAGCTGACGCTTAATCGGTTATCAGTTTGAATTAAACTCCTCAGAAACTTCTTAGTGTAAAAGTTCACATCATTTAGCCTTCCATATCTATAGACTTGGCGCTGACATCGAGGTTTTATTCTTGATTTCAAAATCTACCAGGTTTTTAGAACTTACTGAAAGTCTGATTTTATAGTTGCAACGAAAACTTTTTGGAGATTCGTTATGAAAAAATTACTAATAGCCACGACTCTATCTGTGACAACATTGCCTGCATACGCCGCGGTTGTTTACAATTTTACCAGCGCACCGTTTGGCGTAGGGGTAATCAACGGAAATGAGGCAACAGACACTCCGGGCGCTCGTCTTCCCTTAAACGTAAGCCCATACAATATTGGCGACACACGCGGAGCCTCTTTGAGCTTTGCAAACCCACTGTCTGCAAACTCTACCACTCGTATTTCAGCGGAAAACGGAGGATACGACTTGATTGGAACATCAAATAGCGGTGGTTTGGAATCCTATTCTGCTTCTAGCGATCGAGGGATTCCAATCACAAGCGACATCAGCGAATATACATCCGGATCAATCCCAAATATCATTATTCTAACCCGCTATAGCTCAGTCGAAGGTGAAGTAACGACCGATGCGAACGGAAAAATTTCTGCCTGGAATCTGTTATTCAGTCTATATGACAACCCAGGTGGCGGCTATGAACTAGATACGAGTGCCAATACCCTAACTGGGTCTGGTTTTAACGTGGATGCGCAACTTTACATTAGTAGTAGCGCACCTAGGCCAGAGACACTTTATCTAATTGCGTTAAACGAAGCCAGTACTTCCACCCCATATACTTTCAATAGCGCTGATACCTCATTTGCAGATCCAGGGGGTGCTCAAATTAGATATTACTCGTCACAACCCGGCAGCTGGACAAGTCCCGTGCCGGTTCCCGCTGCTGTTTGGTTATTTGGATCTGCTTTGGCCGGTTTTATAGGGTTCAACCGCCGTAAACAGGGGAGCTCGTTAGCGGGTTAACAGTTTGATTATAGAAAAGGCGTTCCAGAAATGTACGCCTTTTCTATTAAAGCACATTAACATCCGCCCATAATTCGAACCACAAGTATGGTGCGACAAGGGACGGCCAAAGATATGACACCCAGTCTACCTCGATAGGTAGTTGAGCATAATTTATTTCAATACAGGATTCATCCTTATGAATACACATATTGCCCTGGTTTATAAAGTTTCTGATATGCCACAACATTTAAACAGCGTAATTGCCATTGCCTATCGACCATCCATTAGTGCTGATGTTAAGGCTGAAATCATAGACCATATCGACAAGTTACAGCACCCGGTTTTCGAAATCGCAAACCGCGCTTATTTTGCCCTACGGGAACATAAAAAAAGAGGTTGTATCGTTGACTATGCCATTGCAGCAAATCGTGCAGAGGCTCTTGCGAACTTAGAGCAAGCCATAACAGATAGTACCGGGCCGAAAGTAAACCCACCGAGTATGCTTCACACTATTTTTCAGTATCTACTGGGTGGGGTCGGTCAAACCAACCACAAAGAGGGTAGGTTATAAGTTAGCCGATTACTACGACTTTTCAAATAAGATTCGCTGTCGGATATATCCATCTGAAAAGTAACAGCCACTAATCAGATGAATAAAGAAATTTGTCGTTCTTGAGAAATTCGTACCCCACCATCAACCTACAAATACCCCAGCATACGGGTTACCCTCAACAAAATTCCGGCGATTTTTTTCGCGAAGCAAACCGACACACTTGAGGTGCTAGGCTACCCAATCTAGAGGTTAATACAGTGGTTACGTTTCAATCGTCGCAACAATACCACTTGCCATTCCATAAATACTTACATTTACACTTCTTGCGACGGCTACGCGAACCACGGGTAACAGCAGTTTGAATTTCAGTTTCGGTAGAATCGCTATCATTAGCTTTGGCTTTAATAAATGATAGGGTTACAGCATTTTCAATTTCTTCTGTAGGAATGGGATAATCCAAATCCAGCGGTTCGAAACAACCTTTGCATCCAGTATCAGGAACAAACCTTATAACCTCGCCATTTTTACCAAAGGTTACCAAAAATAACAGGTTATCCTTTCCGAGGATATTTTCTACTGTTGTGTCAGAAGGAATCTTTTTGGTCTTAATTATGTCATTGTCCTTGTCTTCATCACTTTTTTTCATTGTTAGTCTCCTGTCTCATTTTTTAATAGTTGATAGTAATTCGAGTAAAAAAAGTTCGTTCGGGAACAAACTCAGGTGTTCGTTGCTCATTCATTTGAAACTGGCGATCTCTGTAATCGAATTGCTTATCTAACAAGTTTTTTATTTCAAAACTAATCAGGCCATACGATTTTGGAAACCGATAACCAATTGCCGTGTCAACCAGAATGAAACTATTGTCTACCTTATCTCCCTCATCTAATTTAGCTTTTTGATTTATCCAAGTACTTTTGAATTCGGCAAAAATACCTGACGGATTAAAATAACGAACACTCAAAGGTAGATAGGACGTTTGGACGGACCCTGTATCGGGACGATAGTTCTCAAAACGATATTCTGTATTGATTACCCAGTTTCGATGCAAAACCCAATTTAAGTAAAGCCTATAAAGCTCTTCTCTTTTTTTGTCGAAACCACCGAAGAGAGGGGTTTTTAAATCACGTTTGAATGCTTCAATCCCAAAATATATATTTTTATGAAAATGGGCATCTGCACCGACACCATATTGCCAAGAAACAGTACCGTTGACATCATCAAAAAATTGATTGAATCCGGCAATTTGTGTGGGTTGCAAAATCTGATTGACAACAATAGGTGGCTTTACTGTTTTAAATCCGGCGGCTCTTAAACTGACAAAGTCATTAACTTGCCAAATTAACCCTAGCTTAGGATTTAACTCGCTGAGATATGTTTCATTTCCCGATTCATTGTCGTTATAGTTGTCGTAGGTTAGACCGGTCGTCAAAGTCAACTGATCAAATAATTTTGCATTCGAATATACATAGCCTGCGTATTGTGTTGGCGAAGATTGAGATATCCCACAACCATGACAATTTGGTTTAGAAGAAGACGTTGTTTTTTTTGATACATCGGTACTGTATATAGCGCCACCGACCTGAGCATTAAAGTGTTCACCATGATATAGGTACTGGGCTTCCAGGTTATATCCCTTATTATCGCCATCGGTTGTCATAGTTTTTGACGGCAATACAAGTTCCTGCCGATTTGTATATATAAACGATAACAGCAAATTGGAGTGAAGCGCAGGGGAATACTTAAGTCCCAATCGATAACTATCCTGACCTAATTTTCGTCGATAATTTTCATTATTGTTATCGTACTTACCTTGAAATGTCAGATCGCCGTGGTCGGTCTCGCGATGTCGATATTCGCCCTGGATGTTAACAGCCGGAGAAATTTCATATTGAGCAAATGCGTTATAAATATTGTGTTTCAAATCATTATTTTTTCGGAATCCATCAGTTTGATAATGTAACTGCCCTAAACTGAATGAAAACTTGTTAAGAATTCCAGATAATGCCGTTTCGTCGCCTAAGGTAGTATTTGAGCCAGCAATGCCAGTTGTCGTAAAGCGTATGCCGTTACGCTGGAATAAACGGGTATATTCGTTGAATGAGGTGTCATTTGGTCCAATACCTTTGATGATATTTAAATCGGTATAAGCCAAACTGGGTTGTAAGGGGTTGTAATTAAGTGGTTGTAATAATTGTGATTGTAAATGTTCACTGCTGCGGGCGATCTCTGCACGCGGCTTGCTGGCATAACTATCGGACAACAAACGATGTGCGGAGTAATTGCTGAGGTCAATTGCCAAAGACTTCATCGCTTGCCGGTTGGCTACATCGTCAAAGCCAAGGCCGTTGAAAATTCTTCCTAAGCCCGCTTGTCTCCCAGCATCGTCTTTATCAAGCAGTAATTTTGATCGATATACCCCACGATTATCATTCAACTCAATCGCCTTCTGCATATCATGTAAAGCCTCGACTGGCCTGTTGGTGGTTTGCTTTAAGATAGCATCATAAAACCAAGGTGTTGGGTCTTTGGGATCCATTTCTTTGGCCAGCTTAAATTCGGTACCGGCGTAATCTTTGTTGCGCAGTTCGTAATAGGCTTTGCCCAGGTAACTGCGGGTAATCGCATTGTTGGGGGCGAGGTTGACCGCGGTTTCCAGCTCGGCTTTGCCGGCTTCTACGTCGCCTGTTCGGATTTTGGCAAGTCCCAAGCCCAGTCGTGCCAAAGGATCGGCAGAGTCTAATAGAAGTGCTTGGTTAAAAGCTTGTTTAGCGGCGCTGATGTCGGTTTCTGCCAAGTCAGCAAAGCCCAGGACGGTTTGAGTTCTGGCAATTTTTGGGTTTAAGTTTTGGGCGGTTTTTGCTGATGTTAAGGCAGCGTTGTGGTCGCCTTGGGACAGTTGTAATTCGGCTAATCTGGCCCAAGCTAACGCATTATTAGAATTTAATCGGGTTGCTTCTAGTGTGGCTTTTAAGGCGTCATCGATATTAAATAAGGCTTGGTAAGCGTACGATTGGGCGATTTTGGCAACGGCCGATTGCGGGTTGGCTTTAACAGCTTTGTTGGCCAGTTCCAATGCCTGTTGCTGATGATTTTTTGCTACGGCGATAATAGCTTGTAAAGCAAAGGCCTCACTATTGTTGGGTTCTTTGGCTTGAATTTGCTGGATGATCGGTATGGCTTCATCAACCCTGCCGGCAGAGAGGAGCAGGGCAGCCAGGGTGACGTAATAGCTATGTTGCTGAGTAGTTGGTGTGTCTTTCAACAAGGACAAAGCTTTATTAATGTCGCCCTGTTGGTAGGCGCTTAAGGCGGCATCGAGATGGTTGTCGGCATTCTTAGTGTCGTCAATAATGGGTGGGTAGTATAAAGCCCATTGCACGGCGTCGGTGGGTGTAATGGTCAGGGCTTGCAATCGCGGTGCTTGATTGCCAGTGGCTATACCGGTAAAGCCTTTGCTGATTTGAATTTTACCGGCTTGATTTTGTGCAGCAACCTGGCCGTCTAAGACAGTAATTTGAGTTTGTTGTGAGTCTACGCTCACCAAAAACTCAGTGCCTTCGTGTACGGCATTGATAAACGGCGTTTCTATCTGCAGTTTTTGAGGTTGGTGGCTGCGGAAAAATGTAATGCCTTCTAGAAGCTTCAAAAACTGCCCATCGGACTTGGGTGCAGCAAAACTGACTGTCGAATTTTGGTCCAGCGTAACCAGGGATTGATTGTCTAATGTTAAGGTGACCCGACTCCATTTTAAAGTGCGGATTTTATCGCCGGGACAGAGTGTGTCATTTGGTTTTACAGCTTGCCAGTCGTTATGATCCAGTTGCTGGCGATGAACTTTGCCTTGGATTGATTCAACTTTGGCTAACCATTGCGCGCAGTCAGCGGCCTTTACAGGGTTGGGTATTGCCAACACAATCGCTAACAAAAATGGCTTAATGTTCATGCACATAGTATTTAAAGCCCCGGCACATCCCGACTGGAAAGAGCGCTTGCAAAAGACCGCACTCAATCGCGCTGCTATTTAAATTATCCTGTGACGCATTGAAGCACTTAAAATCTGGATATGCAACTAAGCGGTAATATTACCAATCTCAATAATTACAGGTTGCTCCAGATTATGTACCTGTGTTAAGTCACTAGCTAAATATTGTAGATAAAACCGGGTGGGTCCATCTTGGGGGTAATCTTTTTGAATAGCTTGAAACGCTTGTTTCGCCATCACCCATTGCTGGTTTCTAAATAACATTAGCGCTTGGTTAAAGGCGACAATTAAGGGTTGCCAGTCTTGGTTATGATCGAGTAATTCAAAAATTGTCAGCGGTTGGGTTTTTCCTTTGAGTATGAAGACCCCGATTTCTCGGCTGATAAAATCAGATAATCCTTGAATAACGGCGGAGGAAACTAGAATTTGAGTTCCGAGTATTTTATTCAAGCCTTCAATACGGGTTGCCGTGTTGATACAGTCGCCGATAGCGCGATATTCGTAATGATCAATAGCTCCCACATTGCCCAGACGCATTTCACCATAATGCAAACCTAATCGGGTCGGGAGTTGGTAAAGCCCTGAGCGGTTGAATTCGTTTATAGCCGAACGGATGGCTAATGCAGCAAGGCAGGCATTAATCCGAACTTGTCTGCTGAGGAAAGGTTTGGCCCACAATGCAAGCATGGCATCGCCGATCACATCAGAAATAATGCCTTGATGTTTTTTCACCTTGGGAAACATCGCCGCGTAATAGTTGTTCATTAGCACGTTAAGATCGGAAGGGCTCATGGTTTCCGACAAGGTTGTATATTGGCCTGCATCCGTAGCCATGCACACACCGTACATGAGCGTGCCGTATTGGTGCATGGCATCGGGGTTTTGAGTGTTTTTTTCAAAAACGCCTTCGGGTAAATACCGCTCTGATACTTTTTTGATTTTGAAAATATGCGTGAGGGTTTCCCAGCCAATAACGCTAAGTGTTTGCAATGTCGGGATAACCCAAGGTAACCAAGCGTTGGCACTGACAAATCGGTAATAGGTAAACATCCCGTACGCTACGCCCAAGGCAATGGCTAAGACAAGAGCATTTTTATAAGATGAAAATCGGAAAACAGCGGATAGTAAAAGACTCCAAATGACGATCAGTAATACTTGTGCGTTCAGTGAAAGCGGTTTTAACCAGCTGTTTTCAATTAAGTTGGCGGTTGCAGTGGCTGCAATTTCAACGGCGCTAACGCTTTGTTGTCCGGAAAAACTGGTGTAAAAACCCTGGTTTTTTTCGGGCTCTATGTCTTCAGAATAGCCTACCAGCACCACTTTATTGCGGAATAAATGCGGATGTAATATATCCATCACTAAGGCTTGGTAAAAAGGAATGGTTGTAACCGTGCCTGGTTTACCGTAATGATTGAGGTAAAGGCTATCGTTACTCACTAAAAAAGACAGCCAAGCGTTTATAAGGCGGTTTTTTGGGGTTCCGTAGTGGGTTGTTTTTAATAAATCTACAATTTTTTTGCTTAAGGAAGGATCATTGCTAAAAGTAGTTTGAATTTGTTGGAAAATTTCAAGGGCATTGAATTCACCCGTGTTGTGCGGAAAATTTTTAGGTAGTTCTGCATAAAAGTGTGGATTGATTTGCTCCAGTAAGTGCAGGATTTCCGGGTAAACCTCTTTAAAGACGTAGTGCTGAAAAGTAGTAGCCGGAAAGGTGGGAATATCACCCGCACTTTGTCTGTAGGTCCAAAATTGCTTAACGGGGTCGGCGTTTTTTCGAAGTGGAAAGGGTGCAGCGGCCAGTGCCGCCTCATCTAGTACAGCAATTGGGTCAATAATACGTTCATAGTTGTCTGTATGGTTTTGGTCAAGCGAAGGTAACTGTTTGATGTAACTGCTAAGAATAATGTTTTCATGCCCATTCATTGCTTTGGCTAGCAATTCGTCATCTTCTTTGTTTCTGGCTTCGCCAAAATAAATATTAAAAGCAATAACAGCGGGATTTTGTTGGTTGATTTTGTCAATCAAGCGCGCATAGAAAGAGCGCGGCCAGTTTTCTGGGTTCTCTGGCAAACGCAGAATTTCTGCGGAAGCTCTGTCTATACTGATGATGACAACATTTTCCGGTGCTGATAATTCACCTCTCAGCCTGAAAAGACAACTCAGTCCCAAGCCTTCTTCGAGATAAAGTCTGCTGGCGTCAGTTAAGCAAAGTAGAGCGCCGATCGCGCCGATTAACAAAGCAGACAAACAACATTTCAGGTTTTTTACGCAATTAGTCATCGCATAGCGAATGCCTCGTGGGCGATTTTTGTTTTTATTATTAGGGATTCATTGTTGCTTAATTCAACGATGGTAGGAGGATTGTAACGGGGAAAGTAGTTAATTTAAAAGTCATTTAAGCAATTGGTAAAAAACCAATACTAACCAAATTTATCGGGTAACCAACCTCGGGCAACACAGTCACGAAAGCACCAAGCCGGTGTGGTTTCGGTTTTGTAACTCCAGAAAAACCAGCCCAGATATTTTTCAAAAGTCGCCAGTTGCGCGGCGGCGTAACCGCGGTAAGCGACATCCATCTGGAAGTCATCCATATTTTCTAGAGCGTGGTTAAATGGACCATTAGCCCATAGTGACACTACTTTTAAATCCAGTCCCAAGCTCCATTCTCCAACATAAGTCCATTGCTGGGCTTCCGTGATAATGGCATCGGCTTCGTCCTTCCAGTCGACTACCGTTTTGCGCAGATGTCCGTAAATATCCGTATCAATATCATGGCGCTCAAAACATTGATATCGGTGAATATCCAACACTACATTGCGGTATTCCGGTTCTTTTAAAAAATTGCCATATTCCCGAAATGACCGAAAGCCATCGTGAAAAATAACTGCCACCTGTTCCGGATCGCAAGCTTGGCGAATGCGCTGATAACCGTCGCTGGTGTATTGTTTTAACAGTTGGGTGTCAATGTCCCATCTCGGTTCATTCAGGACTTCAATGCCATGTAGGGCAGGGCGGTTGTTATAGCGTTCAGCCAGACGTTGCAAAATACTGAGAGAATGCTCGATATAGTCGGGTTTAGTGTGCCACTCGCACACATCTTTAATGCCACCGTTGTCAAAACCATTTTGACAGCCCGGTGCAGCATGCAAATCCAAAACAATCAGCAGTCCATGTTGTTCAGCCCAGTCAAAGGCTCGGTCCAATATCTCAATACCACCGGTTACAAACGGGTAACGAGTTTCACCGTATCTGCTATGGTAGGGATAGTCTGGGCCAAACAGCCAATGCCCTACTGGGATGCGCACTGCGTTTATACCGATCTCGGCCAACCAGATAAAATCATCTTGGGTAATAAAGGTATTCCAATGGTGTTTTAAATGTGTTTCGGCTTGTGCGCCTAATTCAACACAATAACTGGTTTCATCAACTGCATTGAGTCCTGAAAACAAGCTGGGTGTCATCCATTTTTCCAATACCAGCCAGCCGCCGAGATTAACGCCGCGCAGTTTTTTACCGAATTTGTTTGCAAATAATGATTGCATGGGTTGCTCCTTGTTGAAATAGCGATAGATGCTTGACTTATAGCGATCGAGTAGAAGGTATCAGCATCTTTGAACTGTCGAATTTGGTTACAGCTTTATCTGACGATGATGCAGTTCCGCACAATGGCCTTGTAATGTGCAGTGATTGGTGACAGTTAACACGGTTGCATCAGGTAATTGCTCGCAGACCAAACGTAGCATCATTGCTTCACTTTCCGGGTCGAGCGAATCAAACGCTTCCTGCAATAAAATCCACTTGGGTTTATAGATGAGTAATCTTGCCAGGCCTAAGCGCTGTTGCTCTTCACGAGATAGAGACTGGTCCCAGGTATCAACTTTTTCGAGTTGTTTATACAGATCAGGTAAACCCGCCAAGTCTAGCGCTTTTTTTAAAGAGTCATTGCTAAAAAGATTGGCGTCTTTGGGGTAACAAATAGCATCGCGTAAATTACCATCTGGCAAATAAGGATGCGGCGGCATAAAGAACATGGGATCACCGTCAGGTAATTCAACTTTCCCCGTCCCCCAAGGCCAAAGTCCTGCAATGACTTTGAACAATTTAGCCCCGGTGCTGGCGTCGGCGGAAATCAGAATTCGTTCACCCAACTTGATTTCCGCATTAATAGCGGAAACTAAATGCTCACCGGTAGATGTTTCAATAGAAAGATCGTGAAAGCATAAAATAGAATGATCCGCCTTTTCTAGAACAATGCGGTGCGGATCCTGTTGGTTGCTTTGTTGTTCTAATGCGTCAAGGGTATTGACTAGGCTTAGTACCCGTTCGACCGAAGCGCGCCAGTTGGCGACGCCAGCCATGTTGTCAACCGGCCAAGACAAAGCAGAGGCCATTTGCTGAAAAGCTTGGGCGGACTGCATTAATGCCCCGAGAGTAATGTTGCCTAAAATAAAGCGCGGTGCAGAGATAAGGATAGGAAAAGCCATCGACAATATCGAGTAACCGGATGTGAATAAGGTGATCTGCGCCCAGGCGCTGGTTTGTTGCTGATAGGCCAGCACAATGTCTTGAAAAAGCTTTTTAAAGCGCTGTTGTTCATTGGCTTCGCCATAAATCAACGCAATTGCTTGTGAGTTTTCGCGGGCTTTGATTAAGCCATAGCGAAAGTTAGCCTCCATGCTTTGCCGGTAATTGGTAGCCTTGGTCAATGGTTGTCCTATCCACCAGCCTAAAGTTGATGCGCCGATAGCATAAATTATGGCAATCCATACCAAATGACCGTAAATGGTCAAGCCAATAAAGGGAATCGTCACTGTTCCCGACAGATTCCAAAGAATGGTGGTGAAGCTAACTAGCAGCAACAAACTATAGAATAGAGAATGACCGAGTCCAATGGCTTCTTCGGTGGCAATTCGGATATCTTCCGCAATGCGGCTATCGGGATTGTCATGGTCACCTTGCATGTGGGTAATCTGATAATGATGACCCTTGTCCATCCATTGCTGGGTTATTCGTTCGGTCAGCCAGCGGCGCCAGCCAATTAATAGTTGCCGTTTAACAAGCAAGTGACCTGTGGTGATGGCCATGCTTCCTACAAAAATCAGAACAAGTAGGCCTATCTGCCTAAAAAAGCCGGGCATCGAATGCTGTTCCAGCGCATTAAAGAGGTCAGCGCTCCATTGATTAACGAGCACAGCCATACCAATTTGCATTATGGTTAGCACAATAAAAGCCAGTGATTGCGCACGAATCACCGTTTTATTTTCCGAGTGCCAAAAAGGTGCGGCTAATTTGACGAAAGGCATGAAGAAGTCGCTTGAAGGCTGCACGGTAATACTCCGTTCGGAATTTGGATGGCTGATTCTAGCAAAAATCAAGATTTAAAGTCCGTTTGCTTATAGCGAGAGATTGACCCGAAAAATGGCAGCATAATCGATGATCACGAAAAGGAAAAATCGACTTATACCTATCGTAAATGCCGCTAAAAGCTTCTAAACCATGCTACTTTCAAGTTATGGGTGAAACACCCTACTTAAAAAATTGCCAACCCGCTAATGATCCGCATAAACGGTCTTGCAATTTTTTTGCTCGTCGCAAGTGACTCTTTTTTTCCAAGAAGTGCTGATTTTTCTATACGTTTGATTGGGGGTATTAACTGTTGTGGGGCTTTCGTTCTGCATGTTTTCAGTCAATTGTAAGTCTGGATCAATGACTCCCTCGGATGTTGTCAATGTTAAGGTTTTTCCGTCTTGGCTTAAATGAAAGTGCCTCAAGGTATTCATACCAATTAGTACTTCATCTATGTGTTGGTTGATGCTGGCTTCAAGGTTTTTAATTTCAGTATTGCCTAATATCAAACTGTTTATTTGGGTCATATGGTCAAAGACCTGACCACCTGCAGTATTAACTGGAATAGTTCTACCAATCGGTAACCCGGCTGCCAGTGCAAGATTAGCCGGAATAGTGGTGTGTGATGCCCCTGTATCAATCATAAAAGGCATGCGAACATGATTGATCAGCGCCATACCTCTGTAATGGCCATTTCGATTTGCTCTGAGGACGATGCCACCTTCTTTTGATGGCGCTATGACCGGATTTGGCGGAGCCACGCTTTTTTTTAATGGTTCAGGCGCAAGCGTTTTTCTGTTTTTTGAGGAATTCAACAGATAATCTGGTCCGCTTACAAGAAAGGCAAGTACAAGAACAGGATAAAAAAGATATTTAATGGAAGGAGTTTGGTTTCCGGATTTCAATGACAGAGGATTGTTTTGGATATTTTTCTGAGGCTTTTCTCTAATGTAATCCCGGTCTTGTAATCCCATTTTTGTTTCCATTACCCTATTTAAAAAACGAAAAAGTGTAAATTGGAAGTATAGTCAAAAAAGAAATTATGCTGGGCATCTTGCGGGTAGCGAAGATGCCTTCCCTAAAAGAGTTAGCTCTTAATTCCAATGCCCTTATGCAATAAAAATAAGCTAAACGCGGTCAATAAGGCAATAAAACCGCCGGTAATTTCAAAAGCCATCTGAATATCTACGTCGGTTACCCCGATAAGGCCAAATCGGAACGCATTAATCATATATAAAATGGGGTTGCCCAGAGAAATGTTCTGCCAAATGACCGGCAGCATGTCTACTGAGTAAAAAACCCCACCCAAATAGCTCAAGGGTGTAAGTACAAAGTTGGGAATGATGGATATATCGTCGAAGCTTTCTGCCAGAATTGCGTTAATAAAGCCTGCCAATGCGAATAAAGTAGCTGTTAATAACGCCACCGCAAAAGCAAGCCACGGGTTATTGATGTGAATGTCAGAAAACAACATAGAAATTAGAGCCACTACCAGACCAACCATTAAACCTCTGACAATACCCCCGCTAATATATCCAGCCAAAATGACCCAATTAGGCACTGGAGCGACCAGTAATTCTTCAATATTGCGCTGAAATTTAGTGGAATAAAACGATGACACCACGTTGGCATAGGCGTGGCTAATGACTGACATTAAAATCACCCCGGGCACAATGTAATCCATGTAACTGGCACCATGAACCGTGCCTATACGATCGCCAATCAGTTTGCCGAATATCAAAAAATATAAAGCCGTGGTGATGGCTGGGGGTAATAAAGTTTGCGGCCAGATGCGGATAAACCGAAAAGTTTCCTTTTTGACAATAGTTTTAAACGCGATGGCGTAGTTCATTAAGCTTTCCCTGCTGGTTTGGAATCGATCAAATCTAAAAATAACTGTTCCAGACGATTAGATTTGTTTTTTAGACTTAACACTTCAATATTTTGAGCGGATAACTGGCTGAATAATTTGTTAAGCCCGTGCTCTTTGGGCACACCTACATTCATCGTTCGGTCTGAAATTCGCTCAATTTGATAACCATCCAGCACGGGAGTCGTGTTCAGTGGTTGCGCCAAATCGAGGATGAAATGATCGACATGTAGTCTGGCAAGTAAGCTGGCCATGTCGGAATTTTCGACTATCTGGCCCTGGTCGATAATGGCGATATGGCGACACAAACTTTCAGCTTCTTCCAAATAGTGGGTGGTTAGAATGATAGTAGTGCCTTGTTCGTTGATTTCTTTCATCATTTTCCACATAGAACGGCGGATTTCTATGTCCACTCCAGCAGTCGGCTCATCAAGAATGAGTAATTTGGGTGCATGTACCAAAGCTCTGGCAATCATGACTCGGCGCTTCATGCCACCCGACAAACGTCGAGATACAGAGTTGCGCTTATCCCATAAATCCATTTGTTTAAGACAGTACTCGGTGCGTTGCAAAGCCAGCTTTCGCGGGGTGCCGTAATAGCCAGCTTGATTAAGTACGATATTCTGTACGGTCTCAAATTGGTTGAAGTTGACTTCTTGCGGAACTAGGCCCAAACATTGTTTGGCTCTGTTGCGATCAGTTTTTAAATCATGCCCGAAAATACTAACCGAGCCGCTGGTTTCGTTTACCAACGAGCTGATAATACCTATTGCGGTTGACTTTCCTGCGCCATTGGGACCCAACAAGGCGAAAAAATCTCCGACTTCCACATCCAGATCAATGCCTTTTAAGGCCTCAAAGCCATTGTTATAAGTTTTTCGGAGGTTACGCAAAGATAATGCATTCATACTGAAACTAACGCTTAACTGAATTCTTTAAATAAGTTAAATTACGCCGTGTGATTGTTGAAAATAAGTTGATGCAGCTTAAATTCATGGCTAACAACAAAGCCGTGCAATAGTATCAGAAATAGTTGTAATAATTCACCACGAAGAAAACAGTGAACACGGCTTGTCTAGATTTGTTGAGTTTTGCTCAAAGCACATTTGTATTTTAATCTTTCAGCTATCGTTTCGCGTATTTCGTGGTTAACTTGTAAATAACAAAAATTTAAGCCCTAAGCAAAAACTGGATAGCCCGTGCCCAAACTAACCCCTGAATTTGTTGCCGCTGTAGACTTAGGTTCTAACAGCTTTCATATGATCGTTTGTAGCCTGAAAGATGGAAAGTTACAAACGGTAGACCGTTTAAAAGAAATGGTCAGATTGGCTTCCGGACTGGATAAAAAAAATCATTTGGATTCCTCTACTCAAAAGAGAGCTTTAGAGTGTTTGGAGCGGTTTGGACAGCGCATCCGTAATTTTCCTCTCGACAGCGTGCGTGTTGTCGGTACCAATACGTTACGCACCGCTAAAAATTCCGCACAATTTTTGTTGAAAGCAGAAAGAGCTTTAGGCCATCCTATTCATATCATTGCTGGTATAGAAGAAGCTCGACTGATTTACATGGGGGTTGCCCACAGTTTGGGCAGTAACGCTAACTTGCGTTTTGTAATGGACATAGGCGGAGGTAGCACTGAATACATCATCGGTAAAGATGAAAACCCTCGTGTTAAAGAAAGTTTGAATATGGGCTGCGTTTCTATGAGCAACCTATTTTTTAAAGACGGACATTTATCTAAATTCGCCTTCAGTCAAGCGGTTTTGTTTGCAGCGCAAAAACTAGAACCTTTTCAGAGAAAATTTCAGCGTAAAAACTGGGATGAAGCCATTGGCTCATCTGGTAGCTTGAGGTCTATTGACAAGGTGTTGCAGGCTAAAAACTGGAGTAATAATGGCATCACCATGAGTGGTTTGGAGCAATTAGTTGCCTATGTGAATCAATGCCGACATATTAATGATCTAAACCTGCCAGAGTTGGATCCTGAACGACTGCCTGTTTTTGTTGGGGGCCTCGCTATTCTCTATGCAACCTTTATCAATTTAGGCATAGAGCAGATGACTGTGTCTGACGGTGCGCTCAGGGAGGGGCTGATACAAGATCTGTTGGGACGTATTTACGACCACGACATCCGCTCTGCCACCGTACATGCACTGACAGAGCGTTATCATACCGACAAGGAACACGCAGCTCGTGTTAAAAAAACTGTGCGGCGAATTCTCGCACAGTTAAATAAAAGTGGCTGTTTGATTGAGAATGAAAATATGGGTCAGTTTTTAGATTGGGCAGCTGATCTCCATGAAATTGGTCACGATATTGCGCACAGTCAATACAATAAGCACGGGGCTTACATTATTGAAAACGCCGATCTGGCTGGCTTTTCCCGCCAGGATCAATTGGTGCTATCAATCATCATTCGTTACCACCGCCGCAAATTTTCCGAATCGCGCTTTGCCGATCTGCATTCACCTTGGGACGCAGATGCGCCTCTCTTAACCATTATTCTACGCCTTGCTGTACTACTACATCGTAATCGCGATGAGCAAGCACTTCCGGACTTTAAAATAGCCATCAATAAAAACAAAATTCGTCTGCATTTTCCGGTTTTATGGTTAAACCAAGCGCCACTGACTGTCGCCGATTTATGTCAAGAAGCAGACTATCTTAAAGATGCCGGTTTTAAGCTAGATTTTTCATAATCACAGTCGATGAAAACGCTATTGCGCATCCCGCTGATATTGCTAAGCGTACTGCTTATGCTCTGTGCGGTACTGGTTTTTTTTGGTGTTAGTGATACGCCTGAGTTGCCAGTAGGCTGGAGGTTGACGCGAGAGGACATCAGCCACGCAAAAAAAATCCTGCATGAGGGCTCGAAAACCCGGCCTGACGAAATTGGCACCATTGAATTGACCGAGAGCGACCTTAATTTAGCCGGTAACTACCTGTTAAACCGCTATAGTAAAAGCGCGGTTCACATCGAGATAAAAAATAACAAGGTTCGCTTTACTGTGACCATGACGTTGCCTAAAAACAAATTGGGTGATTATTTAAACATCAGCTTCAGGTTAGGTAACGAAAATAGTAATGAGCTACCCGGTATCACTAAATTTAAAGTCGGTAAGTTATTGTTACCGGCTAAGCTTGCCGCTTTCGTGATTGATAATATCATCCGCCATACTTCATTAAATGAGTATTTTATTTTAGCCACACGGCCTATCAATGCGGTTGCTATTGGCGAAAAATCGCTTACCATCACTTATCAGCCTAGTCTTGAGGCCTTAATCCAGGCTAAAAATTTTCTAACCCAAAAAAATGATAACCCTGAGCAAAGTATCTACCAGCAAAAGCTCGCGGATATCGTTAGTCAACACGACCCGGCTTGGCGGTTATCATTGGCCGACCTGCTAAAACCCTTGTTTACATTGGCTTATGAGAGATCGACTGAATCGACCGCCATCGAAGAAAACAAAACCGTCATCCTCACAATCAATGATTATGTAAACCAAGCTGAAACTAGCAAGCTTGTCGCTTTACCCAAGAGCAACATCAAACAATATCCGACTTTTATTTATAAAAGAGTTGATTTGGCTCAACATTTTATCGGTTCTGCTGCCATTGTTGTCTCAGCCAATCGCCAAGTTGCTAAAGTGGTCGGCGAAGAAAAAGAATTAAGTGATGCTAAAGTAGGCAGTGGCTTTAGCTTTATTGACTTGGCTGCTGACCGAGCTGGTGCACGCTTTGGCGATATGGCAACTGCCAGCCCACAAAAAGCCAGAAGACTTCAAAAAGCGATGACTAACATTACCGACTATAAAGATTTCATGCCTGACGTATTGGATTTGCCCGAGCATATGAACGAAACTGAATTTAGACGGCGCTTCCAAGTTATCAATAGTCCGGCCTATCAAGAGATTTCAAAGACTATCGATACACGCATTGCAGCAACGCCGCTTTATATGAAGTAGGGGGCTTTTTTGGTTCGGCAAAGGTATTTCGAACGATCATTATTATCAATGGTGTAATTATTATGTTTATCTATACCTTGCCAATACTCTTCACTGCTATCCGCTATGTGACGCCGATAGAGTTGATGGTTATTTTTTTCGCTGCGTTAATGATGTTGTGGATTTCCTCACCGTTAGCGACAGAACATTGGCAAAAGCCACATCCAAGTAACTATTTGTTTGCCGGCTGGATAGGTCGTTTAGGTGTTCATTGGGTTTTTTGGCCTTTTTTTATTCTGTTAAACATAGGCCTATACACCACCGATACTTTAGCTAAAGTGGGCATGCTGACTGTTTCCAGTTGGGATGAAATTCATTTTGTACTACTGCTAACTGTTATATGGTGGACAACCGCAGTCTGGCGGTGTTCTGCAAATACCCAGGTTCGATTTTGGGGCGCTTTTGCTCGATTAATGACCTTGGCTGTATTTTTCGAATATGGTCTAAAACTGTTGATACGCATCGATTACCCTCGCGTTTTTTTCAATTGTGAGGATCTTTTTTTGGATTATGGCAGTTGTTTTTAGCCGCGATTGAAAGGTTTTAAGTCATTGCGATACTCTTCGGCTTCGCTCAGGGAATGCAACGCTATTGTCGCTCTGAGCGAAGCCGAGGGAGAATGAAAAATTGCGACGCAAGCTTTCGTTCAATTTTTTACCCGTCTGCAATGGGGGCAATAGCCAAAAGAATTAATAGGCACAAATTGTCTGAAACTTAAGGAGTTTGAACTTTATCCAAAAGATGGATGGCTTGGCGGGCTTTCATGACCAGCGCATAGCTTAGGTGTTCAAAAGGGCGAAATACCATGAGAGTGCCGGCGATTTCGTCGGGAAGTTTGATGCTGTCGTTTTTAACGCTACTGTATTCATCTCTAACGGTATCGCCACGCTTGTAAATATCAAGTTCATGCCCCGCCTGGAGTCCATCAGCAGAGCCCTTGTCGATAATTACCACATTGTATTGACCGATCTGCTGTACGCCTTCAAAAACACTGATAATGCTGCCTTTAATGGCGCGTTCTGGCGGTCTTGGAAAATAATTCAAGCTAATATCGGTTTCCTGATTGGACATAATGCGATCGCCCGTACGGATTTCACTTTTTGCCTTGGTAATGGCTAAAGTGGCTGGATCGCCTTCTTGCTCGAGTAAAGTGTCGCCGATATATTTGGCTTCATAGCCCAAAACTTTTCCGGTTTCAGGGCTCACATATTTGGTGCCTTCTCTGTACACAGTAAAGGCTAAATTTTCCGGTTTGTGAATTGATCGCACATAAACTTTATCACCAGCGCCCGCAAGTAAGTGTTCACCCGCAAAACCTATGACGTAAGGAGATTGGCCCAGTTCTTTTTCGCTGATTACTCTCGGCGAAGTCAAGTATTTTTGAATGGCTTCTATAGGTAATAGCTTAATGGCTTGCTTTATATTGGTTTCCCTAATACACGGCATTACCTTTCCAGATTCGTCCAACGTAAATTCTGAGCGTCCGTTTCTGGTATCTTCTTCCTGTAAAACGCAAGGACCGTTAGCCGGAGATTCTGAAAGTAGCTGGGTTTTTGAGAAGCTCAATCTAGGTTTTCCGTCGACCATAGAAAAATAGATGGTGTCTCCGGGATAAATCAAGTGCGGATTATTAATATGGCTATTATCCTGCCATAGCTCGGGCCACTGTCTAGGATTGCGTAAAAACTTACCTGAAATATCCCACAAGGTATCGCCCTGAACGACTGTATAGTGTTCAGGGTGCGCTGGATTTATCGCTATGTCTTCAGCCACTACGTTGACACTGAAAAATAAAGGCAAGATAAAGCCAAAGGTTGTTCTAAGAGCCATAATGAGTCCTGTAGGGTGTTTTTAATCGGTCTGAATACAAAGTTTAGATGAATTCATATAGAATTCTACTATTCAATGTATTTAGTGGAGAGATTGTTGGGTATTTTAACTATTCTCGAATTTCCTGATGAACGCTTGCGCAAAAAAGCGGCTCCAGTTCAAAAGGTTGATGAGAACATCAAAAAGCTGGTCGATGACATGCTTGAAACCATGTATGAGTCAAATGGTGTGGGGCTTGCCGCCACGCAGGTTAACGTGCATCAACGCGTTATTGTCATTGATATTAGTGAAGAAAAAGATGATCCACTGTGTTTAATTAACCCAGAAATTGTCGCTAAGGTTGGCGAAGAAGAATCCAGCGAAGGTTGTTTGTCGGTGCCAGGTTTTTTTGAAAAAGTAAAAAGGGCTGAGCAGATTAAGGTTAGGGCGCTTAACAAAAATGGTGAATCCTTCGAGCTTGATGCGACAGAATTGCTGGCCGTGTGTGTGCAACATGAAATGGATCATTTGGAAGGAAAGTTATTTGTGGATTATTTATCACCATTAAAGCGGCAACGCATTAAAAAGAAATTGGAGAAAATTCATAAAATGGAACGCAATTAAGCATGAAGATTATTTTTGCCGGCACGCCCGAATTTGCTGTGCCTTGCTTGCAAATGTTGTTAGATTCAAGGCATGAGGTGTGTGCAGTTTATACGCAGCCGGATCGGCCGGCTGGTCGAGGTCGAAAATTACAGCCAAGTCCTGTAAAACAGTTAGCCTTGCAAGCAGGAATTCCTGTTTTGCAGCCAGTTACCATGAAAACAGCGGAAGATCTTCAGCAATTTTCAGAATTTAGAGCGGATCTTTTTGTTGTGGTTGCCTATGGAGTGATATTAACCCAGCAGATTTTGGATGTTCCCAAGCTGGGATGCATTAATGTACATGGCTCCTTGTTACCACGTTGGCGCGGCGCCGCGCC
Organism: Methylococcales bacterium; assembly: GCA_965247565.1. Lineage (GTDB taxonomy): Bacteria > Pseudomonadota > Gammaproteobacteria > Methylococcales > Methylomonadaceae > CBDFHF01. The sequence goes on from CBDFHF010000003.1 coordinate 1,877,134, forward strand.
AATTCAGCGCGCGGTTATGGCAGGCGATGCCAAGACGGGGGTGACTATTATGCGCATGGTCCGCAAGTTGGATGCTGGTGATATGTTGCATAAAGAGGAATGTCTGATAAACAGTACCGATACGGCCAGTGAATTACACGATAAATTGGCCGAATTAGGGGCGATAGGGCTAGCCAAAGTGCTAGTTCAATTGGAAGATGGCACAGTTAATGCTGAAGCTCAGAATGAAGCTTTAGTCACCTATGCAGCAAAGCTGGAAAAGAGTGAAGCCAGTATCGATTGGTCACAACCAGCACAGCAAATTGCTAGGCAGATTAGAGGATTAAACGCTTGGCCAGTTGCACAGACTCTTTACCAAGGTGAAGTGCTCCGTATTTGGCAAGCACAAACGCTGGACGACAACGTAAAAGTTGAGCCAGGTCATGTTGTTAGTACCCATAGGACTATGGATGTGGCAACAGGACAGGGATGGTTAAGAATACAAGAAGTGCAATTGCCAGGCGGTAAACGCTTGCCTGTTCAAGCTTTTCTTAATGCTCATCAGCCAAATGGAGCTCGATTAGGTTGATTATTCTGTGAACTCAAGATTGGTAGCTGCCCGCGTATTAGTTCGGGTTTTTCAAGATGGCCAGTCTTTAACTGCGGCGCTGGATCATTCTTGGCAAAATTCAGAACCGCTACCCACAAAAGATAAAGCCTTTGTGCAAGCGTTATGTTTTGGTGTTTGTCGGCAATTCCATCGTTTGGATTTTGTGCTGGATTGTCTATTAGATAAACCACTCAAGGATATGGAGGTAAAAGCGCTAGCCTTAGTAGGTTTGTATCAGCTTAAATTTATGCGGGTAAAGCCGCATGCGGCAGTATCTGAAACAGTGTTGGCAGCGCGTAAAAAGCCTTGGGCGAAAGCGCTAATAAATGCGGTATTGCGAGCTTACCTACGACAACAGGACGATCTTGAAAATAAGGCCGATCAAATTCAAGTTGCAGCGTTGAGCCATCCTGATTGGTTGGTTAAGCGCATAGTGCAGGATTGGCCTGAACAGGCGGAGGCTATTTTTATTGCGAATAATCAGCAACCGCCCATGGTATTGCGGGTCAATTGTTTACAAATCCAGCCGAAAGATTATTTGCAGAAGCTAAGCGAATACGGAATCACCGCAGCCCCCGTTAGTTTTTGCCCATCGGCTTTACTGCTTGATAAGCCGGTCGCTGTTGAAATGTTACCTGGTTTTAATGATGGACTGGCTTCTGTTCAAGACACGGCGGCGCAATTGGCGTCGGCCTTGCTAGATGTGCAACCTGGTCAACGAGTGTTAGATGTATGTGCGGCTCCGGGTGGCAAAACGGCACATATTCTGGAAGCACAGCCAAATTTAAAGTCTTTGCTGGCAATTGACATTGATCCCACTAGATTGCAACGAGTACGGGAAAACCTGCAGCGTTTGAAATTATCGGCAACTTTATTAATGGCCGATGCAACAGCGCCTGAGCAATGGTGGGACGGGCAGTTATTTGACCGGATTTTATTGGACGCACCGTGTTCTGCATTAGGAGTTATTCGGCGTCATCCCGATATTAAATTATTACGCAGAGCTGAAGATATTCAAGCATTGCAAGATTTACAACAGCATATTATGCAAGCAACTTGGCCGCTATTAGCACCGGGTGGAATTATGCTTTATGCTACCTGTTCAATTCTAAAGCAGGAAAACGAGCAGCAAATTAAAGCATTTTTAACCACGCACCAGGATGCAATTGAATTGCCTATCGATGTTGCATGGGGAAATGCCCGCGAATATGGACGGCAGATCTTGACCGGCGAATCAGCAATGGATGGCTTTTATTATGCGCGTATTAGGAAGCAGTAGTGCGACGCTTCTATATTTTGTTGTTAGTGATAATGGTATGGCTACCGGTCGCTAGCAATGGTAGTGAATTTTCGGCTCAAGTTGATAACGTTCAGATAGTCCGGCAAGACCTAAATTATGTTTTATCCGCTGATATCTCATATCGTTTAAGCAATGGAGCCATGCAAGCCCTACAAAATGGTGTGCCGTTGTTCTGGATTTTACAAATTAAACTGCAGCAACAACGTGACTATCTTTGGAATGTCACGTTGTTGACCAAGGATATAAACTATCGTATCCAATATCATGCACTATTAAATGTGTATAGAGTCAGAAATGAAGGCAGCGGTGAAGTCTATAACTTTTCGACTTTGGCGGCTGCATTAAAACAAATGTCGGCTCTGCATGGTTTACCTCTTATCGAGGTTAATCGCGTCGAAGCGGAGCAACACTATTTCGTTGCGATCAAGGTCTTTTTTAACCGGGATGCACTACCTTTGCCATTAAGGCCGATTGCTTACACCAGTCCGCAATGGTATTTATCGAGTGAATGGACGTCATGGCCCTTACCAAAATAAAACCGCCGGTTGGTTACTCGGTATTGATTCTATGTGCCTTGATTCTGCTGTCATTACAGCTGATGAGTTCGGCAACACAGGAGTCATCGCAATTAAGCGCCATGTATTCCTGGCTGTTGTTGGTCAACGGCTTGGGTTCTGTCGTGTTGTTGGGGTTGGTTGGGGCTAACATTTTTTCGTTAGTTAAACAGTTAAAAAAGCGCGAAGCTGGATCACGACTGACCACGCGTATGGTGTCGTTGTTTGTGTTGCTGGCTTTAGCACCCGCTGCGATTGTGTTTTATTTTTCCATGCAGTTTTTGCATCAAGGAATTGACAGCTGGTTCAATGTAGAAATGGATCGGGCCATGGAGGATGCGTTGGAGCTTAGTCAATCGTCATTGGATCAACGCATACGTTGGCACTTAAAACAAACGCAACAATTGGCAGAAAAGCTGGCTGATTCGTCTGAATCGCAAGCATCTATAGAGATGGAAAACCTTCGCGAGCTTTCTGGTGCGGCGGAAATGACACTGTTCTCCAGGCAAGGGCGAATTATCGCCTCAAGCAATATCAACCCCGCCGATATTTTACCTAGCCTACCGGACGAGCATACTTGGCTGCTTGTTCGGCAACACAGTGAGTTTGCTGCTTTAGCGCCAATCAGAGAAGACGAGCTGATGATACGGATTATTATCACCGTCTCTGCCTCGGCAGAAGATCCACACTATCTACAAGCTTTATACCCGGTGCCGGTAAGAATAGCTGATTTGGCTGATTCGGTAGAGTTTGCTTTTGGACGGTATCAGGAAATGAATTTTTTGCGAGATTCTCTAAAAATGAGTTTCTCGCTGGCGTTGTCGTTAGTATTGTTAATGAGTTTATTGGCCGCGATTTGGGTGGCGTTTATCAGTATTCGTAAAATCGTTGCGCCTGTTAAAGAGTTGGTTAAAGGTACGCAAGCGGTGGCTTCTGGTCAATATGGGCAAACGTTGCCTGTGATTGCCCAGGATGACTTGGGCTTTTTGGTGGAATCATTTAACGAAATGACCTCTCGTATTGCCAGAGCTTATGAGGAAACCAAAATAGCCGGATTTGAAGTAGAAAATCAGCGCGCTTATTTGGAAACCATCCTAGCTAATTTAACCGCTGGTGTAATCAGTTTCGACGCGGAGTTTAGAATTCGCACCGCCAATCAGGCGGCATATCGAATTTTTCGTATTCATGTTAGTCAATTTGTTGGGCAGACTTTTCTGGAGTTGGCGCAAGCAAATGCGGAACTGGCCGAGCCGCTTAAATCAATTCAGCGGTTACTGGAACAGGCTGACGAAATTTGGCAGCAACGCCTTGCTTTTCTTGGTCACAATGGTCGCCAAGAATTGTTATGCAGGGGTACTCCGTTGTTTTCTCAGGAGGGGCGCCGAGTTGGATCTGTTGTGGTATTTGATGATGTAACTGATTTAATACAGGCACAAAAAAATGCAGCATGGGGTGAAGTGGCCAGGAGGTTAGCGCATGAAATTAAAAATCCACTCACTCCGATTCAATTATCAGCAGAGCGATTACAACACAAGTTATCTGCTAAATTAGATACGACTGATGCCGATATGTTGCAGCGATCCACCCGGACTATCGTTCAACAGGTTGAAGCCATGAAAGAAATGGTGGATGATTTTTCCGAATACGCCAAACCATCCAAAAAACAAACCACCAGCATCGATTTGCCAGCCTTGGTGCGAGAGGTGTTGGCGCTGTATGTGTTAAAGTCAGGTGTTAGCTTTAATGCGGATTATGAAGCTGGGACATTATTCATTAAAGGAGATCCAGTTAATATTCGACAAGTGCTTCATAACCTGATTAAAAATGCCTTAGAGGCGGTTGATGCTCAAGGGCATATTGAAATTACTGTTCATAGAGTGCAGAAGAATGGTGCTGATTTTATAGAAATGGCTATTTACGATGATGGGCCCGGTATTAAAGATGATCAAATTGAGCAGATTTTTGAGCCCTATGTGACGACTAAAGCAAAAGGCACGGGCTTGGGTTTGGCGATAGTAAAAAAAATAGTTGAGGAACATGGCGGGGCAATATGGGTAGATACCAAGCGTCGCATGCTAGAGACAGAGGTCGCATTTGACTTTGATAGTGGCAGGTATGCTTCTACCTTATCAGATTCAGAAATGTCGCAATCGATGGGCAACCGATGCACGCACACGGGAGCAGGTTTTATCATTCAACTTCCGGCAATTTAATTATTTGGAAAAGTGTAAAAATCAATGAATACACAAACAGCTTATATTTTAGTGGTCGACGATGAACCGGATATCCGCCGTTTGGTTTGCGAAATCCTTGAAGATGAGGGTTATCAGGTTGCTTCAGCGGAAAATGCCGCGGAAGCGAGGGATTTAAAAAAGTCTAAAGCTCCCAACCTCATTTTGCTGGATATTTGGATGCCAGATACTGATGGTATAACGCTACTTAAAGAGTGGGTCGCTGAAAAAAATCGGCTTTGCCCGGTTGTAATGATGTCCGGTCATGGCTCGGTGGAGGCAGCTGTTGAAGCGACTCGCTTAGGTGCCTATGATTTTCTTGAAAAACCGCTATCAATGGCCAAGTTATTGTTGATCGTGGAAAGAGCGTTGGAGGCAAGTCATCTGCAGATCGAAAATGCTGGGCTTAAACAGCAATTGGCGGCTGATATTGAGCCAATTGGCAAGAGCGCCACTGTGGCTAGAGCTAAGGATCAATTAAAGCGCTTAGCGCAACATGATGCGCGAGTGTTGTTTTGCGGAGAGGCGGGTGTTGGCAAAGAAACTTATGCTCGCTATCTACACAATAACAGCTCGCATCGGGAAGGGCCTTTCGTGCATGTGTCTGTGGGTAGTATCTCGCCGGAAAATTCAGCGGTTGAGTTTTTTGGTAAAGAGGATGGTAGTCATATCTACCCCGGCTTGTTAGAGCGGGCGAATAAGGGAACTTTGTTTTTGGGCGAAATTGGAGGCATGGATAAGGAAACTCAGCTAAGGTTGTTGAGCGCCTTGGAATCAAGCTCTTTTTTGCGCATTAACGGTAGCCAACCGGTTCAGGTCGATGTTCGGGTGGTCGCTTCGACGCGGACGTCTTTGGATGAAGAGGTTAGGGCGGGCCGATTTCGCCAGGATTTATATTATCTGCTTAACGAAGTTACCCTAGATATTCAGCCGCTTAGAGAGCACAGTGAGGACGTGCCAGGGTTATTGAGTTTTTATGTGGATTATTTCGTTAGTCAAGATAAGTTGGCGTTTCGGCGTTTTTCGATGGCGGCGCAAAATTTTTTAAGAAATTACAGTTGGCGTGGCAACATAAGAGAATTAAAAAACTTAGTGCAGCGACTAATGATTTTAGGCGTTGGCGAAGACATCGAATTAGACGAGGTGAAATTGGCTTTAGGCTCGGTTGGGACTGATGTGGCTAGTTTGTCCTCAGTTCCCGAGTTTTACAATTTGCCTCTAAAAGAAGCCAGAGATCACTTTGAAAAAGCCTACCTAGAATATCACTTTGAAAAAACGGGCGGCAGTGTTGCTAAATTGTCGGCAGCTGTTGGTATGGAGCGAACCCATCTTTATCGAAAATTGCATTCACTCAATATTAAATTATGATAATAAGTGTTATCATCAGCGCAGTGATCACAATAAGATGACAAATAAGGTTGAACAGTAATCTTATTTTTAGTAGAATCCTCGCTCTTTTATTGAGCCTTTAACAGAAAGACTAAGTAACGATGAAAACATTTAGTGCAAAGCCAGCGGAAGTTAAGCGCGATTGGTACGTGGTTGATGCAGAAGGAAAAACGCTTGGTCGTTTAGCTTCTGAGATTGCGCGCCGTCTTCGTGGTAAACATAAGCCCGTCTATACTCCACATGTTGATACTGGAGATTACATTATTGTTGTTAACGCGGAAAAAATCGGCGTTACTGGTAATAAAGAAAAAGATAAATTATATCAACATCATACCGGCTATATCGGGAATTTAAAAACCGTTAGCTTGGGCAAATTAAGAAAAACATTCCCTGATCGTATTTTAACAACGGCAGTAAAGGGCATGTTGCCAAATAACCCACTGGGTCGTGCGATGTTCAAGAAATTGAAAGTTTATGCAGGTCCTGAACACGATCATCAGGCCCAACAGCCAAAAGTTTTAGTATTATAAGCGAGTAGACCATGGCAGCAGCAGCACAGTATTATGGAACAGGTCGTCGTAAAAGTGCGATAGCTCGCGTTTATGCGACTGCAGGCACGGGAAAAATTACGATTAACACAAAAACCATCGAAGAATATTTTGGTCGGAAGACCGATCAAATGGTTTCCCGTCAACCTCTTGAATGCGTTGAACTGGTTGGCAAGTTTGATGTTAATGTAATTGTTAAAGGCGGCGGTCCTTCTGGTCAAGCTGGCGCTATCCGTCACGGGTTGACACGCGCTCTGATGGAGTATGACGAAACATTAAGGCCTGTCTTAAGAAAAGCGGGTTACGTTACCAGAGACTCTCGTATTGTCGAACGTAAAAAAGTTGGTTTGCACAAAGCCAGAAAACGCCCTCAATACTCTAAACGTTAATCGCTCAATCAATATGGGCGACTCTGTGTTGCTCATAATGAATAGAAGGGCTTCATTCGAAAGGATGAAGCCCTTTTTTATAGTTGAAATTATTTATCCAGGTTAAGCGTGAACATATCCATTGTAGTGCCTGTTCATAACGAAGCTGACAATATCAAGCCTTTAATTAGAGAAATTGTCGCAGCAATGCGCCAAGCCGAAGCTTTCGAGATTATCTATGTTGATGATGGCAGTTCGGATGGCACGGCAGAGATACTGCAAAGTGCAGCGCAAGAGATTGCAGTCTTACGCGTCATTAAACATAGTCGGGGCTGTGGCCAAAGTACCGCCATCTATACAGGCGTGAAAGCGGCAAATCATCCCGTCATTGCGACGCTCGATGGCGATGGCCAAAACGATCCCGAAGACATACCTCGATTATATGAAGTTTTAATCCAGCGCCAGTCTGAAATGGCTAATTTGTCGATGGTAGCAGGCTGGAGAAACAAGCGTTACGATTCTGCCTGGCGATTATTCTCCTCAAAAGTGGCTAATGGCGTGCGCTCTCGATTGCTCGGAGACAACACGCCAGATACCGGCTGTGGATTGAAAGTGTTTCTAAGAGATAAATTTTTAGAACTACCGTATTTTGACCATATGCATCGTTTTTTACCTGCACTAATTTTAAGAGCAGGCGGACAGGTCATTTCTGAACCGGTTAAGCACCGGTCAAGAAGTCATGGCAGCTCAAACTATGGAACCTTGGATAGGCTTTGGGCTGGAATAATTGATTTAGGTGGTGTAATTTGGTTGCAAAAGCGAGCAAAACTAGCAGAGGCAAAAGAGTGTGACTATCGATAAAGAAACTATTTGGCTTGCCATAGGTTTTCTTGGACAGGCATTATTTTCGGCTCGATTTATTGTGCAGTGGCTGAAGAGTGAAAAAGAAAAAAAGAGTGTTTTTCCAGTAGCGTTTTGGTATTTCAGTATTGCAGGCGGCATTACACTGTTGGCGTATGCAATCTATCGACAAGATCCGGTCTTTATAGTCGGTCAGCTAACCGGCTTGTTTATTTATTTTCGCAATCTGTATTTCATCGTTTACGAACGTAAAAATTTAACAGCTGAATAAGCGATTATTTTATGTACCAAAAACTCCCTTCCAGCTATTGGATTGTGCTTTTATGGGCAATACTTATCGGAATTAGCATAACTGTTCGCCCTTTGCTCCCGGTTGATGAAACTCGCTACGCGACCGTGGCATGGGAAATGTGGCTGAGAAATGATTTCTTAGTACCTCATCTCAATGGCGAAACCTATAGTCACAAGCCCCCCTTATTATTTTGGTTAATGCAGCTCAGCTGGTGGTTGTTGGGAGTTAACGATTGGTCATTGCGAGTTATCTCGCCACTGTTTTCGCTGGCAATTTTATTATTATCTTCTTTAGTAGCGCGGCAACTATGGCCTGATCGCAAAGCTTTGGCCGAGATCACCCCATTTTTATTGCTGGGTTCGGTAGTGTGGATTGTTTACAGCACATTGACCATGTTCGACATGATGTTGGCGTTCTTTGTGTCGCTCGGTATTTATAGCATCATCAAATTGGCTAACACCCGACTATCTTTAGAAGGATGGTTGTTGTTTGCGATAGCCGTAGGCGGCGGCGTATTGTCCAAAGGACCGGTTATTTTGCTACATTTGTTGCCGGTAGCGTTATTGGCTCCGTGGTGGACTGTAAATCAAGCTCGAAAATTCACTTGGTCTCATTGGTACGCAGGTTTAGGTTTGGCTGTTTTGGCTGGTGCGTTTATTGCCTTGTGTTGGGCTGTGCCGGCTGGATTTGCCGGTGGGGAAGCCTACCAAAAAGCAATATTTTTAGGCCAAACCAGCGGGCGCTTGGTTAAATCATTTGCGCATCGCTTGCCTTGGTGGTGGTATTTTGAATTACTGCCATTGCTGCTACTGCCTTGGTTATTTTACAAGCCGTTCTGGATTGGCGTTAGAACTTTAAATTTGCAAGATCCAGGTCTGCGTTTTTGTTTGGCTTGGGTGCTGCCGGTATTTTTGGCTTTTTCTTTGGTTAGCGGTAAACGTTTGCATTATTTATTGCCACTATTGCCGTCGCTAGCTTTAGTCTTGGCAAGATCGGTCGATGGTGTTGCTAACATCAATTGGCAACGTGCCCATGTTGTTATTATGGCCGTGCTTGCGGGATTGGGTTTGTTGTTAATGTTGCTGCCGTGGCTCAATTCCTTTGTGCACTGGCGCAATGAGTTATCACTGGTTTCGCCGTTGTGGGGCGGTGTACTGTTAATAATTACGGGCGGATTAGCTGCCGCTAAAGCCCATAACATCCAAGAGTCAGTGTTTTATATAACGGTCGCGGTTATAGCAACAATGCTAACAGCGTCAAGTGGATATTTTGCTATTAGCGCAGATCGTTACAATACCCAACCCGCAGCGCAAAAAATTGCTGAACTACGCAATGAAAACCGGCCGATAGTTTATTTTACAGGTAAATATCATGGCCAATATCAATTTACTGGAAGACTAGAGCAGCCCATCGACATAATTAGCAATTTTGAAAAATTGCGCAGTTGGGCCGAGCAAAATCCAACAGGCTACATCATTGCCGGCTACCAGAACTCAGAAACCATATCAGATACCTTATTTGCTTACCATTATCCCAATAAAGGCCAATACATAGGTTTTCTTTCACCGTCTGCGCTAATTGCAAACCCAAACCTCAGTAAGATTTTAAGTCCATAACCTTACTTCCAGATGCTGACAATATTCGTGAAGTCATCTGTCCAGGGTTTCATATCAAAATATAACGGCATTTTTTGCCACATGCCTAAACGACTAGTACTCAGCGCTGTTAAGGTCTCAGGATTTTTCGCCAGTACCACCCAATCTGTCGCCACTATCAACGGCAGTTCTTTGGTCGGTTTAAATTCTTGCAGTAATGCAGCGATATGTTGGTGTTCGGCATGAATAGAGATGACTTTCTTTAACAGCAAATGTCGGTTAGTGATGTGAAAAGCTAAAATGCCATTGGGTTTCAGTTTTTTAAAATAAAGCGTCAAGGCTTCTTCAGTTAGCAGATGTGTCGGCACCGAATCAGAGCTGAACGCATCCATCATTAATAAATCAAATTTTTGGTCCGGTTCTTTAGCCAGCGACAAACGAGCATCGCCCACGCTCATTTTGGCATTCGGAGCGCATTGGCTTAAATAAGTAAAATAATTCGGGTCACTGGCAATATCGACGACTAATGGATCTATTTCATACAACGTCCAGCTTTGTTGCGGCTTAGCGTAACAAGCCAAAGCCCCAGCTCCCAAACCCACTACACCAATAGTCCAGCGTTCATTGACTGCATCAAATTCTTTAAACAACTGCCCCATCGGCCCTGGGCGACTGTAATAAGTTAACGGAATTCGGCTGACATCGGCGGCCAGCCGCTGCGCGCCGTGTTTGGTAGTGCCGTGAAATAACTCATGATAAGATTCCGGTTGCTGCTGCTCATTGTTTAATTCGCTAGCGCGCACAGCCAATACCCCAAAAAAAGTGCGTTCTTGGTAAAGTGTTTTGGAGGATAAACCGTGCAAACCCAGTGCTAAAAAAATCGTAGCTCCGCTGAGGCTGGCGTAAGCAATCGGGCGAGTTCTTAAAAAATAAGTGATAACCGTCAAGCCGATCAGGCCCAGTGCGATGCCATCAAAATAGCTCAGCAAATTGTTTATGTTGGCATAAACCAGTACACCAGTAACCATCAGCAATGCCGGTAAAAGCAACTGTAGCCCATAGGTTTTCAGCGTGCCGATTAAGCCAGGCCGCAGCAACAGTGCGGCAACAATCATCAATGGGTATTCATAAATCCCATTAAAAACAAACGGCGCCACAAACGTATTAAACATGCCGCCCAACATGCCGGCAAACGACATAATCAAATAAAACCGGGTCAGATGCTGAGTATGCGGTCTGTGCTTGGCTAACTCGCCATGACAAACCATCACCGCAAAGAAAAAAGCCAGCACATGCAACACCAGATAAGCCCAGTAAGGCAAATCCGCTGGATTGATGAAGGCATAGCTAATAAAAGGAACCAGAAAGATAGGTTGCAACTTCACCATCACAGGATGGATTTTGTCATTCCATTTGGAAAACACCACCACAAAAGACAGAAGATAGACAGTGAGCGGAATAATCCACAACAGCGGCACCGAAGCAATGTCCGTACTGATAAAATTGGTCAAGCCCAACAATAAGCTGGATGGCACAAATGCCAGGGCAAACCAATGCAACTCTTGTTTAATGCTCAGGGTTTCAGACTTAGCTTGCTGTTCTTGAGCGGTTTCTGGGTATTGCCGGGATTTCCAAAGCACCCAAGCGCAGCTGGCAATTAACAGACAAAGCAAAACATAGCCAACACTCCAGTATGACTTCTGATCGTCCAGGCCAATCGCCGGTTCCAGAATAAACGGATAACTCAGCAAAGCAATCAAACTGCCGGTATTACTGGCGGCATACAGAAAATAAGGATCATGACTGCTTTGATGACCCACTTGCGCAAACCACTTTTGAATTAACGGCGCGGTGGTTGATACCACAAAAAACGGTAAGCCAATGGCCAAAAATAAAGTCCAAAACAGCCAGAAAGTCGGGTCGGCGCTGGTCGGCGGTGCCGTGTTTTCAGGTAAAGCCACCGGAAGCGCTAGCAAGCTGATCAGAATAATCAAGGCATGTAACAGAATTTGCCAGTGTTGGCTCAGCTTGGTAGAAACCGCATGCGCATACAGATAACCCAAAAATAAAATACTTTGGTAAAACACCATACACGTATTCCAAACCGCCGGCGAGCCGCCCAGCAAAGGCAACAATATCTTTCCAAATAATGGTTGCAATACAAACATCAGCGAGGCACTGGTAAACAGCGTCAGCGCAAATAAAAAAATCAGGGAATATCTGTGGTCGGCTTTTGTTGCGGTTTGGTAGCTCATCGTTGTTATTCGTTGCCCTATTAGGCTTATCGTTTTTTGATGCGGCTAATGATAAAGCATTTGCTGCAAGATGGGGCAGTGGAAGATTAAACGGCTTTTGGCGGGTAATTCTATTAACAAGATCTTTGTACATGACAAAAATTAATCAACATGACATCGGCTGTATTTTTGTCATTTCGACCATCGGGAGAAATCTTAAATTTCAGTGGCTTAAGATTTCTCTCGATGGTCGAAATGACACCGAACATGTTTTGTCATGTACAAAGCAACAAGATAGCCTTGATCAAGCCTGCGTTATTAGTTCTGGACAAATTTTGCGACATTTTTGGAATGTCTCAAAAAATGTCTAGACATTAGAAATGTCGCAAAATAACCGAGCTCTTTCTCGTCACTTTTTTAGCGCCGATCTGGGCCGGTGTAACCGAAAATAGCACAAGCGTAAATCGGGCTAAGCCGTTAAAATCAGGCTATTCAGCACAAATAGTCTTCTGGTCAGTACAATTTATACACTCTGCAGGCACAGTTGGCATGGCTAGTGCTTAATACTCAGTGAAAGATTTTTTTCAACTTACCCCAAGGAAATACAACATGAATATGAAAACCCAAATGCAAAAAGCACAACAAGGTTTCACCTTAATCGAGTTAATGATCGTGGTGGCCATTATTGGTATTTTGGCAGCTGTCGCGATTCCGGCTTATCAAGATTACACCGTCCGTTCACGCGTGACAGAAGGTTTAAGCTTGGCTGAAAGCGCTAAGCTAATGATTGGCACGGATGGCGCCGCGTCTCAGGCTGATTTGACTCAGGTGACCACAACTTGGAATGGTCAAGCGGGTGGCGTAGGCGCTACTAGTAAATATGTCGTTTCTATCATGATGGATGCTGGTAATACTGGGGTAATTACAATTACCTATAATGCTGCCTCAGTAGGTCTTGCAGCTAATCAAACCTTAGTGTTGTCACCCTTCGTTCAAACAGGTGCAACCCCACCTCCTGCATTGGCCGCTTCTTTCGGTACCCCAGGTACTATCGATTGGGCTTGTGCTTCAGCGACGAATGCCGCTGCTACTGCACAAAGCATGGGCGCAGCAGCAACAGGTACCCTGATAGAACGTTTCGCACCTGCTAACTGCCGCTAGTTGTTTATCCAATTGGATTAGCTATTTCAGTTAAATTCAATAAGACAGAAAATGGATAAACAGAACCGCCTTAGACTTAGCCTAAGGCGGTTTTTTTATGGCGGCTGACTTGGTTAAATTTAAAATTTCTGGCGACGATCACATGGCTCAACTCAAACAGTCCTTACAACAAGGTTTTACCTTGATAGAACTTATGATTGTTGTGTCTATCATTGGTATTTTGGTAACGTACGCTGTTCCCGCTTATCAAGATTATGTTATTCGTATTCGGTTTACAGATGGCTTTATATTGGCGGCCCCTGCTAAATCAGCTCTTAGCGAAGTAGCCACAGTGACTGATTTGACTATTGCGGCCACCAGCTTTAATAGCCGAAATAACAATGCCGGTGCGAATAACAAATACGTTGATGATGTTCAAATTGATGCGGTGAATGGCAAGATTACTATCCGATATAATTGGGCTGCCGTCGGTGTGGATGCTAATCAGCGCACTTTAACCCTCACGCCTTTTGTTGCCATATCTTCTGGTGTGTATGATCCATTAGATGTGGCGTTACCTGCGGGTAGCTCCGGTCCCATGGAATGGGCCTGTGCTTCGCAAACCAGTGCAACATCGGTATCCCGAGGTTTTCCAGATACGTCGTTAGGAGCCGCAGGTGTAAGGACTCGTTATGCGCCGTCTGAGTGTCGATAAAATCAGCTGCGTAGGTTGGGTTGCCCGCTTTTTGGCAACCCAACATCATCCGGCACTGCATTATAAAAACCGCCCCGAAATTTTTTCTGGGCGGTGGTTTAAAGTTGTTGCTGGATTTGCCTTTTTTCAAAATCCACACAGCTTGATCGATGTGCGAAATAGGTGTATATAATGCACATTATTTTAGTCAAGAGGAAATTGTTATGTCTGTTCGATTCAACGTTGTATTGTCTGATGACCTTAATCGTGAGCTTGATAAAGCGGCTGAAGAAGGTGAGACGAATAAAAGTGAAATTCTGCGCAAAGCGATTACCTTGTACCTTGCCGCAAGGGATGGGCGTCGGAGAGGGTTAAAAATTGGTTTGGTCGAACCGGAAACGCAAAAATTAGAAACGGAAATTATCGGTTTATGAGTCATATTGACCTTAATCACCCACCGCCCAACCATACCTTTAGTGTTTCGGTCGACCGCCAGGAAACTGACGCAGAACGTAATGTCAGGTTGTTCAAAGATGTTGCCTTGTTTATTGTTGCCCTGGGTTTTGTGATCCTAATCGTCTGGTTGTGCTATTCCACCTTGGTTGCCACCGTCGCCAGCGCAGAAGAGAAAAAGTGGGCTATGTCAATACTCTCTGCCGCGACGGGCGGGATCATCGGTTATCTGGTTCGTAAATAATTGCTGCGTTCAGCCGAGGGTGGGCAATGCTTTTCTGCCCAGCATTAACCTGACGAATCACAACCTAAACCATCCAGTCCTTAACGGGGTTGGGTGGTTTTTGTGCCTATTTTGGGTGGGTACAACCGTCTGCCCACCCTGTTGATTGTCCGGCATCGCGCTGTCGGGCAACGATAAGTCTGTTGTCCGATTTACTTTGCTTGATTACTTGACATCTACTCCGCCGGGTTGACTTCTCAGAATGAATCCTACAAAGCCAAGCTTTTGGTCTATAGTTGGTAACGCTAGCTCGACTTTCCCAATAAAAGCGTCAAAGAGCTTTCTTTTCATTTCACTCAGATTATTTTACGGTTGGTTTGCGAAGTCCTCGGAGGTTAATGCACCATGAAAATTAATCGTTACCAAGCTTTTGGTGCGCATCTATTTGGCTCAGTTATGGTCGCGCTGTGTTCGGCAGCGTTGGTTTTTTGGGTATGGTATCCGGCTCCGCTTGCAGAGGCTACTGGCGTCACTGATATTTTTTTGTTGCTACTTGCTGTGGATGTAACGATGGGGCCTGTTATTACGTTAATCGTTTTCAATCCGGCCAAAAAAGAACTCAAGCGTGATCTGGCTATTGTGTCACTGCTGCAAATATCTGCGCTAATTTATGGGCTTCACGCGGTGTTTGTTGCCCGGCCGATTTACATAGTCTATAACGCCGACCGGTTTGATTTAGTGTATGCCAACGACATGACCGAGGCTAAATTGGCCAAAGTCACCCGTCCGGAGTTTAAGTCGGTGCCGCTATTTGGGCCTGAAGTAGTTGCCGCACACAAGCCAACCGATAGCAAAACACGCAGCGATATTATGTTCAGTGCAATAGCAGGAGGCGATGATTTGCCGCAAATTCCAGAGCATTACGTTAATTACAGCGAGGAAAAAGCTGATGTTATGAAGCATCTGCAACCGATTGACAAATTGCGCAAATTAAATGAAAACAGATTGGCTGAGATCAATGCGTTTACCAAAATGTATGCAGATCATCAGTCGGGAATAAGTTATTTGCCAGTAAAAGCTAAGACTATGGATTTATCGGCTATTGTCGATAGTGGTACAGCGGAGGTTCTGGAGTTCACCACTCTAAAGCCCTGGTAAGGTTCTAGTGTGACGGGGCAAGATCTAGATTTGCCGATGTGAATGCCAAAAAAAACCGGCGATAACGCCGGTTTTTTTATTAGTGATTGGGGTAAGCGTTTATTCGTCGCCGCCGAATATGCCTAGAATCTGTAACAAACTTAAGAATAAGTTATAGATAGACACATATAATGAAACAGTAGCCAGAATATAGTTGGTTTCGCCGCCATTAACGATAGCGCTGGTTTGCAGCAGGATCATTCCGGACATTAGCAAAATGAACATAGCGGAAACTGCTAGCGAGAGCGCAGGCATTGAAAACACAACGGCAGCAATTCCGGCTAGAAATGCTACCAATATGCCGACCATTAAAAAACCACCCAAAAAGCTGAAATCTTTACGCGTGGTTAACGCATAACCGGATAAGCCAAGAAAAATAACGCCAGTACCGCCCAGCGCCGTCATGACTAACTGATGGCCGTTACTGAAATGTTGAATGTACATCGATATGATTGGCCCTAAGGTCAAGCCCATAAAGCCGGTTAAAGCAAATACGCACACCAGACCCCAGCCACTGTTGCTGAATTTAGTTGTTAAAAACAGCAGGCCGAAATAGCCGACCATGCTCATAATCATGCCCGGATGCGGCAAGTTAAGATACATGGCAGCACCTGCGGTCATGGCGCTAAACAGTAAAGTCATTGCTAATAACATATAAGTGTTTTTTAGCATTTTATTAGCAGCCAGAATACTGGCTTCTGGACGTGAAATAGTAGTATTTAGACTCATTTTAAGAATTTCCTTAAAAAAATAATTACGAAACAAAAACACACCTAAGTCCCTCAAATTAGAGTTTTCGGTGTTGCACAACGTTTTGACCCAAATGTTATATCATCGATAACCCTTTTTTTACAAACAAGATTATGACAGAAACGACAGAAAATACACTCTACTCACTGTTAGGCGGAGAAAAAGCCTTATTAAGTTTGGTTGATCGGTTTTACTTTCTGATGGACACCCTGCCGGAAGCAGCTGGTATTAGAGCCATCCATTCGCCGAGTTTGACCCAGGCGCATCAGAAATTGTTCAAATTTTTATCGGGTTGGTTGGGTGGGCCGGATTTATTTATTCGAGAATATGGGCATCCACGCTTACGGCAGCGACATTTTCCCTTTGCTATTGGCGAGTCAGAACGTGATCAATGGATGTTATGCATGAATAAAGCCTTACAAGAAATTAACATGGATGCGAATTTACGACTACATTTAAGCCAGAGTTTGCAACAGCTTGCGACGCATATGATTAATCAAAACCCCCACTGAGGATTTAATCCATGACTTTGTCAAAACAACTGTTAATACTGGTATTGGCGCTGTTTTCAATGATATTCGCTGTTAATTTTTTTATCAGTGTTAATAACATGCGCAGTTATTTACAAGGTGAGTCACAAGTTCATGCTCAGGATACTGCGACTTCTTTAGGATTATCGCTAAGTCCCCATATTAAAAATGAGCAAGACCCGGTTATTAAAACCATGATGAATGCTATTTTTGACCGGGGGTATTATAAAGAAATGGTGTTGGTTAATGCCGAACAACAGACCTTGGTGAAGTTGTCCAATGATCGAGGCATTAATGAAGTTCCGGATTGGTTTATCAATCTGCTTCCTATCCACACCGCTAGGGTAGAAAGCGAGATTAGTACCGGTTGGAATGTAGGCGGCACTATTCACGTAACGATTAACCCTGGCTATGCCTACTTAAAACTTTACGAGCAGGCGAAAAACGCATTTTGGTACTCATCATGGACTTTTTTATTGGCAGCATTGCTATTAATGTTTGTGCTTAGATTTGTGTTACGGCCACTAAAAAAGATCAACTTGTTAGCTTTAACTATCGCGCATGGTGAGTTTGATACGATTAATCCGTTGCCATGGACCACAGAGGTTAGAAATGTTGCGCATTCAATGAATGCCATGTCCATGAAGATTGCCAAGATGATCCATAATCTAAATACCAAGCTTGAGGTGTTAGGCCACAAGCTGCAAATTAATGAACTGACCGGTTTGCCCAAAAAAAACAGTTTTGATATTGAAATTAACCAGCTGTTTTTGGAAGATACCGAAGCCTATATTTTTTTAATCAAGCTAGATAGCTTGAATAATCTGGTAAAAGAAAAAGATGCCGATGCAATTGATGCATTTTTGCAAGATACAGCGAGCGCCTTAAAACAAACAGCCGCCGCATTTCCTGTAGGACAGGCCAATGTTTATCATTTTCATGGTGCCGAATTTTGTATCGTGTTGCGCGATGTTAATTATCAGCAAACTGAGCAATGTGCAAAATTGGTCAGTGAGGCGTTAACTTTTGCAGGTAGGCGTTATCAATTAACTGATATGGCGCATTTTGGTGTGGCGCGATTTAATGTGTTAGGCACAGCAGCTGGCATGCTGGCTGCCGCTAATGAAGCCTTTGAACAGGCTAAGTTAATTAATGCCAATGGCTATTACATTCGAACTACCGAGGACCATGCCAGAGACATTGCAGAATGGAAGTCGCTGGTTTTTGATAGCGTAGAGAATGCATCTTATCAAGCGGTCTTTGTGGGCCCGGTAAAAGATTTTGAATTGGGTAAAACCTTAATGGAAGAGGCTTTTATCCAAGTAATCGACGGAAAAGGGGATTTGGTATCGATCGGAACATTTATATCCATTGCCGAGAAATTTGAAAAAATTGTTGATTTGGACAAAGGGGTTACCGAAAAAGTCATCGATTATATGCAAACTCAAGCGATTACCCATGCTATAGCTATAAACGTATCAACCAGAACCGTTAAGAACAACGACTTTCGCAACTGGTTGGTCGACCAGTTACAAAACAATCAGGCAATTGCCGCGCAGTTGGTATTTAGTGTATCCGCCTATGCGGTGTCCAAAGACTTCAAGGTGTATAAGGAATTTGTCGAATTTGCGCATGCACTCGGGGCAAAAGTGATGTTGAAACGTTTCGATAACCGATCCATGTCGTTGGATATGGCTAAAATGCTTAGGCCAGATTACATCCGCATGACCAGAGATATGTGTAATGGCCTCAATGAGGAGCCAAGTAAAAGGGCTTTTGTGGAGACGTTGAAAGAGGCTAGCGAATTACTGGATGTTCAGGTGTTAGCAGAAAACATTTCTGCAGAGGAAGATTTCAACCTTATTAAAACCATTGGCATTGCTGGCGCTAGTCGATAATTGATAATAAACGCGCGCGGTTATTGCGATGTTGAGAAATGATAAACGTCACGCATTCAGCGTTGTTGTTGCTTTCCTCGGTTGTTTATCGGCTGTCACCGTTGTTGCAACGCTGGAAATCAGCGACGTTTTATTGTCGAGAATTCAAGATAAATACGGAACAATAGCAAGATCGCGGGTTATTAACTGGCAAAAATTGATGCAAACTGGCAAAGATTTACCTGAGCAAGAAAAGTTAAACTTGGTTAACGATTTTTTTAATCAGAATGTTGCTTTTGTTGATGATATTATCCACTGGCACACGGATGATTATTGGGCTACTCCGCTGGAGTCCTTGGCTACTGGCGCGGGCGATTGTGAGGATTATTCTATCGCCAAATATTTCACTCTGATTGAGCTAGGTGTGGATGAAAGTAAAATGCGCATTACTTATGTTAAAGCTTATAAACTCAATCAAGCGCATATGGTGCTTACCTATTTTTCAACGCCAAAAGCTGTACCGTTGGTGTTGGACAATTTAATGCCCACCATAAAGCCGGCAACGGAGCGCACAGACTTGCTACCGGTGTATAGTTTTAACGGTACGGGATTGTGGATTGCTAAAGATCGGGGCACAGGCAAAAGGGTAGGTGAGGCCGATCGCTTAAGCTTATGGACTGAGCTAAAACAACGAATGTTTGAAAATACTATCTAGAGACGCTTATTTCTTCGTTACCCTTTTCCTATCAAATTCGTCGCAGCCAGCGAGCTACTCGTGCCCGCATAGTTGTTTCAGTCAACAAAGTCGAAGTGGTTGCACCAGTCCGGGTTTCAGAGCAGCGACTACAACAGTTCGTAGTATCCAAACAGCAATGGATTGTGCAAGCTTTAAACAAGATGGCAGCAACTACTGAACAGGCTCAAGATTTTGCCCCTGATGTTTTTAAGCATGGCGCAGAAATTTCCTATCAAGGTCAGCGTTATCAGATAGCGATACAGCCGTCTAAATTAAAGACCATTAAAATTGAATTAACCGAGCAACTGCTGGCCCATGTGCCCCAAAGCCTGATGGCTGAAGATCACGCTGCTTTATTAAAAAAAGCAGTGATCCGCTGGTTGAAAAAACAAGCATTAGTCAAAGTGCAGCAACTGGTGGAGTTACATGGTGCCAACAAGCAACTTTGGCCACGCACCGTTTCAATCAAAACCCAAAAAAGCCGTTGGGGTAGTTGCGGTATTCATAACGATATTCACATCAATTGGTTATTGATCATGGCGCCACCTGACGTACTTGAGTATGTCGTAGTGCATGAACTTTGCCATATTCGAGTCAGAAATCATTCACAACATTTTTGGGCATTAGTGCTAGAGCATTTGCCAGCTTTTAAAAATTCACGACAGTGGTTGAAAAAAAACGGTGGCACTTTAATGCAGGTAGCACAAAGGTAGTTTCCTGTCTCTTCAATTAGAGATAGATCCCGCTTGAAAAGCCCCTGGTAAAGAAGGCGCAAACAGTGGCTTACGCCAGCCATAAATCCAGTTGATAAATCGGCTTACCACAAGCCTGACGAAAAAGTAAGGGATCCAAAAATCAGGGCCGAAGCTGAGATTAACAAAGCCGGGCAGTGCTGTGATGTTGAATGGGCAGATTTTATATTTAAATTTCCGGTTTTTCCGGAGATTTAGGCGTCTATTTTTTATATCGCTCTAATCTGGCAGTAACCAGTAATACCAGCAAACTACCCCAGAGTAAACTGGGCACCAGCCAAAACCAGCGTTGATAAAAGGTTGCTGGCGGATTTTTTAGATAGGGAATTTGGTAAATCCCTGTCCAAGACTGGTGTATGGGCGAGCGTTCTAGAATTTCTCCAGACGCCAGTGATACTGTTGAAATACCGGTGTTAGTGACCCGCAACACCGGACGACGAAATTCTACACCACGGGCTAAGGTCATATACATATGCTGATAGGGTTCTTGCCAGCTGCCATACCAGGAATCGTTAGTGACATTGACGATAAACTGCGCGCCCAAATCAGCCAAGGATTTTGAAAAAGCTGGAAATAAGCTTTCGTAACAAATTTGTGCGCCCATTTTATAGCCGTTCCACTGTAGTAATTCTGTAGGCCCTGCCCCTCTGGCAAAGTGACCGGTTGGCGGCAACCAGTCCCGAATCTCCGGAAACCATTGCTCGCCGGGAATGTATTCGCCGAAAGCCAGTAAGATGGATTTACTGTAGTGTGGTGGGACAATGTCGCCATTTTTATTCAATACAAACAATGAATTGGTAACTAAACGACTGGATTCATCCATGCTATATGCACCAGTTATTAGGGGTAATTGGCGACTTCTAATAACTTCGGATAAAGCGAGCGGAAATTTATCTTGCTTAAATTCTTCACCTAACAAAGCTGGAAAAGCCGTCTCCGGCCAAAGTGCGAAATCGATTGTGCGGTTTTTATTTTCGCTAAGGGCTCTATCCATCAAATTGATATGGCGGTTGAATATTTCCTCTCCAAAGCCTTTGCCCAATTCCGCGGCCAGTTTTTCAGCATTTTCAATACTTGCCTGGACAAGTAAGGTAGTCAATGAGGCATCGGGTTGTGGTAAACGCTTTTTAAGGATCCAACCGCTAACGTTGAGGATGGCAAAACCAATAATTACGTTTTTTAGTAGATTTCTGCCAAATTTGTTATGGCGATTGGTCCAGCCAATATAAATTGCCCAGTTGCATAGCAGGGTGAGCGCGCTCAAACCGCTAAAGCCGATAACTTCGGCCCAATGGTAGAGTGCTACCCCAGAACCATACCAGGAATAACCAAAATTCCAGTCAAACAAGGTTAATGAATTAGCTTCACAAAGAGTGGTAATCAAAACCATCAAAGCGATGGAATGTTGCTTAGGCCATTGCCATTTTTGCTGTCCCCAAAACCACAAGACGCCCGCTAAAGGTACATATAAATGCCCTATTAGTGCATAAACGATCATCCCTACAACAGCAATCGGCCAGTCTAGATGTGCAAATTCATGCAGCAAATAGGTCATCCAGTTAAAGCCAATCAGGGTAAAAATAAATGAGGTTATTAAGCCGCCCAGTAACACAATTTTAAGGCTGGTTTGCTGCTGCCAAAATAACCATAGCGGCACAAAACAGAATAACGACGCCCACGGTGGAAAAGGTATGTAGCTGGTTCCGATAAAAAAACCGGATAGCATGGGTAACAGCCAAAGCTTAATGTTGATGGGTAAGAAGCGATTCATGGGAGTGATAAGAGTGACAGTTATTGAATCGCTGCCATTAACCTAAAAAAATCGGTTGATCTATGTGTCTAGGATTAAGTTAATGAGATTTTTAGGCAAGCGGCTTAAATTTAATGGCAGTGAGTTTGCGAAAATAGCTAGGAGCCGAGGTGGATAGGGTTATCTCAGCTCTTCAAGACTAGTTAGCGACCATGAATTTCGGTATGCAAGGCGCGGTATTCATCGGTCAATTTATGATTAGGCATGTAATGGATTAACGGTTTTGATTCAGAATGCGATTCTCTGACTTTAACGGAGGGAGAAATCATGGCTGCCAGCACTGGTAAGCCTTCAGCGATTAACTCTTCAACCAGTTGTCTGGGCAAATTTGCCTGTTTTTGATACTGATTAACGATAATACCTTCAATTTCAAGGTTTTGATTATGATCGGCCTTAACTTCTGTGACGACTTGCATGAGTGAATATAATGCTTCTCTGGCAAAAGTATCGCAGTCGAATGGAATTAAGCATTTCTCCGCAGCAATTAAAGCCGATTGGCTGAAAAAGTTAAGGATTGGAGGGGTATCCATGTAAACGCAGTCAAAACCTTCTAGTTTTTCTAATGCTTCCTTCAGTTTAAAAATTTTCATGCGTGATTCCAGTCTAGCTTGCAAAGGCTCGAGATCTGGATGAGAAGGAATTACAAAGAGGTTGGGGAAAGGTGTCTCGTGGATGACACTTTCCAATCCGGTGCCGTTATTATTACCAAACAGGGAAAGGCTTAAGCAATCTTTAAAAAAATGTGCGATAGTTTTATCGCTATCACTAACTTTTTGACCCAGTAGATATTGCGTTGAATTGCCTTGTACATCAAGGTCTATGACGAGTGTACGTTTGCCTTCAACAGCGCTGATTGCTGCCAGATTACAAGTAATGGTTGATTTACCTACGCCGCCCTTCTGGTTAAAAATAACTCTACGCATCTTATTCTCCCGTGAAATCAAATAGTTGTTGGCGCATTATAAGCCCTAGACCACTAATATCAAATGCGGATAAAAGTTTTTGCATGACAGGCTGGACATTCTGGAATTTCACTGGGCGATTTAAAGGCTATTTCCTTGCCGCACGCGTCGCATATAAAAGTGCCAGGTACAGTAATATCGCCGCTGTGATACGTATGGGTTTCGGCCAATTGTTCAAATTTTGCCAATTCTATTCGGGTTTTATCGGCGACACTTAAGAAGGCATCTAAGGCAAAGTTTTCGATCAATTCAATATCAAATTTAAACCATTCCGAAAGTGAGTCAGAGTCCTCCTTATCCGTTAAACCTTTCGCGGCATGCTCCACATCACGCTTGACCGATGCAGAGACTTTGTCAATTTCGTCTTCCGTTAAATTACCAACCTCTCTGAGTTTTTGCTTGCCGATATCTAACGCATCGGCGAAGGAGTGCAAGGTATCATCCATAGCGGTGTATAGATGCTCCATAAGACCGGTATAAGCATTAACAAATTTATTTTTACTCACGGCGATACTCCCAAAAATGGCGCTTTAGATTTAAGCGACTGTACGGTATTCTAACGCTTTTGATCGACAAAAGACGAGTAAGATGCAAGAAAATTATCAGCCGCAAGCGATAGAGCAAGACGTACAAGAAGCCTGGGCAGAGTCAGGCGTATTTAATGTGTCTGAGTCTTCTAGCAAGCCGAAATATTACTGTTTGTCTATGTTTCCGTATCCCAGCGGTAAATTACACATGGGGCATGTTCGCAACTATACTATCGGCGATGTGATCAGTCGTTATCAGCGTATGTTGGGTAAAAATGTGATGCAACCTATGGGTTGGGACGCGTTTGGTTTACCGGCAGAAAATGCAGCGATGCAACGCGGTGTGCATCCTGCCGATTGGACGTACAGTAATATCGACTATATGCGTGATCAGTTAAAACGATTGGGATTTGGTTACGATTGGAACCGCGAACTCGCCACCTGCGATCCGTCTTACTACAAATGGGAGCAATGGTTTTTTCTAAAGTTATTGGAAAAAGGCCTGGTTTACAAAAAAACTGCCCCAGTTAACTGGTGTCCAAACGACATGACCGTGCTGGCCAACGAGCAAGTTATCGACGGCTGCTGCTGGCGTTGCGATACCCAAGTAGAGCGTAAAGAAATCGCCCAGTGGTTCTTAAAGATTACCGCCTATGCCGATGAGTTGCTGCAATCACTGGAAACTTTGGATGGCTGGCCTGAACAGGTTAAGACCATGCAGGCTAACTGGATAGGACGCTCAGAAGGCTTGGAAATGGATTTTGCAGTCGATGGCATGGAACCGGTGCGCATTTATACCACGCGCCCGGACACACTAATGGGTGTCACTTACTTAGCAATTGCGGCTGAACATCCATTAGCCTTGAAAGCTGCCGAAACCAACGCCAGCATTCAAGCGTTTATTGAAGAATGCCGTCATATGGAAACTGCTGAAGCCGCCATGGAAACCATGGAAAAACGCGGTGTTGATTCCGGCATAAAAGCCACGCATCCAATCACTGGCGATCAAGTGCCGGTTTGGATTGCCAACTTTGTGTTGATGGGTTATGGCACTGGCGCTGTAATGTCGGTTCCGGCTCACGATCAACGCGATTATGAATTTGCCAAAAAATATGGCATTGCTATCAAACAAGTGATTTTTGCTGCCCATGGCGAAAACGATAGTTGTGATGAACAAGCATTTACCGTCAAAGGTAAGCTGGGCAATTCCGGTCAGTTTGATGGTTTGAGCTCTGCGCAAGCCTTCAACGCTATCGCTGACGTGTTAGAAAAAGCCGATAAAGGCCAACGCAAAGTCAACTTTCGTTTGCGCGACTGGGGCGTCTCCCGTCAACGTTATTGGGGCGCGCCTATTCCAGTAATTTACTGCGATGATTGCGGCACCGTGCCAGTGCCTGAAAAAGATTTGCCGATTGAATTGCCTAAAGACGTTATTTTAGATGGCTCGCAATCACCTCTGGTTGCCCATCCAACGTTTTCAAAATGCACCTGCCCGAGCTGCGGTAAACCAGCACGCCGCGAAACCGATACCTTTGATACCTTTATGGAATCTTCCTGGTATTTTGCCCGCTTTGCTGCACCTGATGCCACATCCATGCTGGATGGACGCGCCAACCATTGGCTACCGATAGACTATTACATCGGTGGTATCGAACACGCTATCTTACATTTGTTGTATGCCCGTTTTTACACCAAATTACTGCGTGATGAAGGTCTAGTGGTAGTTGATGAGCCATTTAAAAAACTGTTAACCCAAGGTATGGTGTTAAAAGACGGCAGTAAAATGTCTAAATCTAAAGGCAATACCGTCGATCCGCAAAGCTTAATCGACCAATACGGTGCCGATACTGTGCGCTTGTTTATCATGTTTGCTGCACCACCAGAGCAGTCATTGGAATGGTCTGACAGCGGCGTGGAAGGTGCTTCGCGCTTCTTAAAACGCTTATGGAGACAGGCACACCTGCATGTTAGCAATGGCGGTGCGCCAGTTAAAATGGACAAATCGGTCTTAACCGCTGAACAAAAAGATGTGCGTCGGCAGTTGCATCAAACTATCCAAAAAGTCAGCCATGACATGGGTGTACGTACTATTTTTAACACCGCGATTGCTGCCAATATGGAGTTAGTCAATACGCTGTCCAAATTTATGGACGACTCCGATAACGGCAAAGCCATCCGCCAGGAAGTTTTAGAAGCCATCACCTTAATGTTATCGCCAATGGTGCCGCATATCTGTCATCAACTTTGGATAGAATTAGGCCATAGCCAGCCTGTTTTAAACGAAGCCTGGCCGCAAGTCGATAACAGCGCCTTAGAGCAAGATGCCATTGAATTGATAGTACAGGTGAACGGCAAGTTGCGCAGTAAAATCTCCGTGGCAGTTGCCGCATCCAATGCTGAGATAGAAGCGCTAGTGCTTGAGGATGAACATATCAAACGTTTTGTTAATGGTGATGCTGTTAAAAAAGTCATCATTGTGCCCAAAAAACTGGTCAATATCGTTATCTAAGGAGTGAGTGTGCTGGTTAATAATGACTTGATCAGATCGGCCCGTAATCACCGGTCAGTATTGTTATCTCGATGCTTGTTTTGTTTAGTTATAATCGCGGCGGCGTTAACTAGTGCTTGTGGCTACCATTTTCGCGGCGCTTATGCGTTGCCTGCAAGCCTGCAAAATATTTATCTAGAAGGTGCGTCGGCAACATTGCGCAATCAGTTTTCCGAGGTTTTAAAATCCTCATCTGGGCAACTACTTAAAGATCCTAAAGGAGCGGGTATCGTTATAAAAATATTTAATGAAGAGCAGCAACGCCGGGTGTTGTCATTAAGCTCCCGAGGAAAATCAAATGAGTTTGAATTAGAAAGTCGCTTGGAGTTTGAACTGAGTAATGCCGCTAATGCAGTCTTACTGCCGCGCGAGCCCGTTGAGGTTCGTCGAGCTTATTACAACGACCAGCAGGATATTATCGCTAAAGATAATGAAGAAGCAGTTATCCGTAAGGAAATGGCGCAACAGGTTGTTCGAGCTATTTTGAATCGCGCTCGAGTAGTGTTAGAGGCTGGCGCCAAGTAATGCGTTTGAAGCCGGAGCAACTGAGTGCCAGCTTGTCTAAAGGCTTGGCTCCGGTTTATTTTTTTAGCAGCGACGAGCCACTGCAGCTTGGTGAAATGGCTGATACTGTGCGTACAACCGCAAAATCCGCTGGCTTTGCCCATCGTGAAATTTTGTCGGTCGACTCTTCCTTTCAATGGCATGAACTCACTGTTGCCAGCGATTCCTTGTCTATTTTCTCTGACAAAAAAGTCATTGACTTAAGATTAGAAAGTGCCCTACCTAATGCGGAAGGGGCTAAAGTCTTGTGCTCTCTCTGTGAACGCATACAGGCAGATAATTTACTATTAATTACTTCCGGACAATTGAAAAAAGAGGCTTTAAAGTCGCGCTGGTTTCAAGCATTGGATAAAGTTGGGATAATCGTTCAGGCGTGGCCCTTAGAAGGCCAGGACTTGCTGCAATGGTTGCAGAAAAGGTTGCAACAACGTGATCTGCAAGTCGACCCGGAAGGATTAAGAGTTCTTGCATCCAGGGTTGAGGGTAACTTGTTGGCCGCTGCTCAGGAGGTGGAAAAGCTTTATGTGCTTTATGGCTCAGGACATTTGAGTAATCAACAAATTTTCGATGTGGTCGCGGATAGCTCTCGCTATGATGTTTTTAAATTAATGGATTGTGTGTTGTCAGGAGATGTAAATCGTGTTTTTAAAGTTTTCTTGGGTTTGCAGGCAGAAGGGATAGCTGCCCCTGTGGTTTTATGGGTTATAACCCGAGAACTTAGGAACTTACTTAAAATTAATCAGGCTTTTGCTCAAGGTCAGAGCAAGGATTTAGTTTTTAGAAACCACCAGATCTGGGATAAGCGAAAACAACTTGTAAATAAGGCGCTTGCTCGGCTCGGTAGCCGTGATTTACAAAGCATGCTGTCAATGAGCGCCCCAAGCTGACAGGCAAATTAAGGGTCAACAATCAGGTGATGCTTGGGAAAGTCTTTTGCAGATTTGCTTAAGACTCGCTTCTGGATTAACGCTTGTTAACGCTTGTTAACTCAATGTGTGCGGATAGATTTTTTGACCTGTTTTGGATTTAGTCTGTATATGACAATTATTTGACCTATGGCCTGAACCATTAGCGCACCCGTATCAAGGCATATTTTTTCGCTAATTTGTTTGCGCTCTTCTCGCTCAGCGCGTATTCTTACTTTTATGAGTTCGTGACTGTCTAGGGCTATGTTTAGTTCTGCTAAAACTGCAGGGGTAAGGCCCGATTGGCCGATCATGATGACTGGTTTTAAGTTGTGAGCGATAGCTCGAAGGTTTTTTTTGTCCGCAGAGTCCACTCTCAATTCCTAAATACTAAAAATGGGCCATTTTACACTAAAAAAATGATTTTATGGGGCGAAGTAAAAGCAGTAGTCGGTGGATGCAGGAACATTTTCATGATGAGTATGTCAAACTCGCTCAGGCTCGTGGTTATCGATCTCGAGCAGTATTCAAATTGAGTGAAATACAAGACAGGGATGGGTTAATAAAACCCGGTATGAATGTCGTTGATTTAGGAGCTGCGCCAGGAGGGTGGTCGCAATTTTCAAGGGAAGTTGTTGGTATAAAAAATAGGGTAGTTGCACTCGACATCTTGCCTATGGAGCCCATAAATGGCGTTGATTTTATTCAAGGCGACTTCCGCGATCAAGCGATTTTAGAGCAAATGCTAGCGGTTCTTGATGGGCAAACTGTCGATGTGGTTATGTCAGATATGGCTCCGAACATGAGCGGAAATAAAGCAGTCGATCAGCCGCGCGCGATGCATTTGGGAGAATTGGCTTTAGATACCGCAAAATCAGTCCTCGTTAAAGAAGGCGCTTTTTTAGTTAAGTTATTTCATGGCGAGGGGTTTGATCAATTCCACCAAGAAGTGCAGCAGTTTTTTTCGAAAGTAGTGATCAGAAAGCCAAAAGCATCAAGACCAAGAAGTAATGAAGTGTATATTTTGGCCAAGGGGTTTAAAGGTGTTGATTAGATCCCATATCCTCGATGTGACTTGTAGATTGATTGTCAAAAATTTTGCGGGTTTTTGCTAAAAACCAACGAAAACCAAGAAAATGTATTCCTTCTTGGTATACTTAAACTCAGTTTTTGAACCGAGAGCCTAAATGGCCCAGGATGTGTAAATTGAACGATATGGTTAAAAATGTAGTCTTGTGGGTCGTCATCGCAGTGGTGTTGATGTCAGTGTTTAATAACTTCGGCCCTCAAAATGATCGGAGTGACTCTTCATTGTCGTACTCTCAATTCATAGAATCCGTCAAGGCTGGGCAGGTTCAGCAGGTAGTGATTAACGAAAATGTGATAAAAGGTAAGATGCAGGGAGGTAGTCTTTTTAAGACTTATGCACCCTCTGATCCTCATCTGGTGGATGATTTATTGGCCAATGGTGTTGAAATAAAAGCAACGCCACCTGAGCAGCCCTCAATGTTAATGCAATTATTGGTTTCTTTCGGGCCAATGCTGTTGTTAATTGCTGTTTGGGTTTTCTTTATGCGTCAAATGCAGGGCGGTGGCGCGGGTGGTCGTGGAGCCATGAGCTTTGGTAAAAGCAAAGCCCGTATGCTTGAAGAAGATCAGATTAAGGTAACATTTGCCGATGTTGCCGGCTGTGATGAGGCCAAAGAGGAAGTATCAGAGATGGTTGATTTCCTCAAGGATCCGGCAAAATATCAAAAATTGGGTGGCAAGATTCCTCGTGGCGCTTTGATGATAGGCCCGCCAGGAACAGGGAAAACCTTATTGGCTCGTGCCATCGCCGGTGAAGCAAAAGTTCCTTTTTTTACTATTTCTGGCTCTGATTTCGTAGAGATGTTTGTTGGTGTTGGTGCATCTCGTGTTCGAGATATGTTTGAGCAAGCTAAAAAACATGCTCCATGCATCATTTTTATCGATGAAATCGATGCAGTAGGCCGCCAGCGTGGTGCGGGTTTAGGAGGCGGCAATGACGAGCGAGAACAAACCTTAAACCAACTACTGGTTGAAATGGATGGTTTTGAGGGTAACGAGGGCATTATTGTTATCGCTGCAACCAACCGCCCCGATGTGCTGGATAAAGCTTTGTTGCGTCCGGGGCGTTTCGACCGGCAGGTAACCGTGGGGCTTCCCGATGTCAGGGGGCGTGAGCAAATTCTAAACGTTCATGTCAAGAAAGTACCTATTGCTGATGATGTTCAGATTAAGTACATAGCCCAAGGGACGCCAGGGTTTTCTGGTGCAGATTTGGCTAATTTGGTTAATGAGGCCGCTTTGTTCGCCGCCAGAATGAATAAGCGTATAGTGAGCATGGTCGATCTTGAAAAAGCTAAAGACAAGTTGATCATGGGCGCTGAACGCCATTCCATGGTCATGGGCGATAAAGAAAAGAAAATGACAGCTTATCATGAAGCAGGACACGCTATTGTCGGAAGGCTTGTTCCTGAGCACGATCCGGTTTACAAGGTTAGTATTATGCCTCGAGGACGCGCACTTGGAGTGACTATGTTCTTGCCTGAAAAAGATCAATACAGTGCCAGCAAGCAAAAATTAGACAGTATGATTTCTAGTTTATATGGCGGTCGTATTGCTGAGGAAATGATTTTTGGCTGGGAACAGGTGAGTACAGGAGCTTCTAACGATATTGAGCGTGCTACCGAGTTAGCTAGAAATATGGTAACGAAATGGGGATTGTCTCAGCGTTTAGGGCCGTTGTCGTACAGTGAGGAAGAGGGTGAGGTTTTTCTGGGTCGCTCTGTAACTCAGCATAAGTCGGTTGCTGAAGAGACTTCACATACAATCGACGAAGAAATTCGCTCAATTATCGATCGTAACTACGAGCGGGCGGAAAGAATTCTAAAGGAGAATATTGATATTTTGCATTCAATGGCATCTGCTCTTATCAAATATGAAACCATCGATAAATATCAAATTGATGATTTGATGTCGCGTGGCCCAGTACGCAATCCTCAGGGTTGGGACGACACACCTTCGACCAAGTTTCCTCATGGGGATTTAGCGTCAGATGACTTCAATGGTAAAGATGATAAAAAAACCGATAAATCAATAGGTGGCGCTGCAGAGCAGCAATAGAACTGATTGGATAAATAAAAGGAGAGGTTTGCCCCTCTCCTTTTTTTATGGGATTTTTCCTGCTGATGAGCTAGCTTGACGAACAGCTAGTAAAAATATCAACTAAACTCAAAAACATTTACTATCCAAAGAGTGAGTAAATTACTATGACAAGAAAGTATTTTGGAACTGACGGTATTCGAGGTAGGGTCGGAGAGCCGCCCATAACTGCGGATTTTTTATTGAAGTTAGGCTGGGCGGCTGGGCGGGTGTTTGCTAGTGAAGGCCATGGATTTGTTCTGGTAGGTAAAGATACTCGGATTTCTGGTTATATGTTCGAGTCGGCGCTGGAAGCGGGGTTAACTGCAGCAGGTGTAGACACTAGATTGTTAGGTCCAATGCCAACACCTGGTATTGCCTATTTGACACGCACTTTAAGAGCTCAGGCTGGTATTGTTATAAGCGCCTCCCATAATCCCTATTATGATAACGGCGTTAAGTTTTTTTCCGTGCAAGGTACAAAGTTACCCGATGAGATAGAGCAAAAAATAGAACACTTCCTTGATTCGCCGATTACAACAGTGGAATCGTCAAAATTGGGTAAGGCGAAACGATTGGGTGACGCTTCTGGGCGCTATATAGAGTTTTGCAAGGCCAGCGTGCCAACACGACTTGATTTTAGTGGG
Organism: Methylococcales bacterium; assembly: GCA_965247565.1. Classification (GTDB taxonomy): domain Bacteria; phylum Pseudomonadota; class Gammaproteobacteria; order Methylococcales; family Methylomonadaceae; genus CBDFHF01. The sequence goes on from CBDFHF010000003.1 coordinate 1,908,575, forward strand.
ATGCGGATAATTATTGATTGCGCTAACGGCGCAACTTATCACATTGCTCCTCATGTTTTTACTGAGGTAGGTGCCGAGGTTGTAACTATAGGCGCAGAGCCGGATGGGCTAAACATTAATGATGAGTGCGGAGCGACTAAACCCGAAAAATTAGCTGCAACCGTGCTAGCTTATCGCGCCGATCTTGGTATTGCTCTGGATGGCGATGGCGATCGATTGATCATGGTGGATCATAAGGGAGAAATTGTTGATGGTGATGAGCTTATTTACATTATCGCTAAGTCAAGATTGGAATCAGGACATATGACCGGACCAGTCGTTGGAACTTTGATGAGCAATTTAGGCATGGAGCTCGGCCTAAGAGAATTAGGCATACCGTTGCTGCGGGCGAAGGTTGGAGATCGATATGTTATGGAAATGCTGGCCGAGCATAACGGTGTATTGGGAGGCGAAAATTCAGGTCATATTATTTGTCTGGATAGGACTACGACGGGGGACGGTATAATTGCTGCTTTGCAGGTTATGGCGGAGATGCAAAGCAGCGGCAAAAATTTGCACGAATTAAAATCGGGCATGCAGAAGTACCCGCAAGTATTAGTTAACATTAAAACCCGTAAAAAAGTTAATCCTGATACAAACGAAAATATTCAAAAGGCTACAAAGAATATTGAACAGAAATTGGGTGATAAAGGACGAGTACTGCTTAGAGCTTCAGGTACTGAGCCTTTGATTCGTGTGATGGTGGAAGGTGAGCACGAAGATACCGTTAAAGAATATGCGAACCAACTCGCTGATGATGTTAAGAAGGCAATAGAGGCTTGAACTAACAGACATTAGGATATACCATAGACGGTTTGATTCTTTGTGGAAATAACGATGCGGCAGTCATTAGTTGTAGGAAATTGGAAAATGAACGGGAACCGTGCAAACGTAGAATCGCTTGCACGAGGCATTGTTGCCGGGCTAGGTACAGATGATGCTGGTATAGCTGTTTGCGTACCTTATGTTTACCTGCCTGCTGTTGGGGAAATAGTTAAAAATACCCGGCTTGCATTAGGATCACAAAATATTGCAGATCAAGTCTCGGGCGCTTACACGGGGGAGATTTCTGCGAGTATGCTGGCTGAATTCAATTGTAAATATGCCCTCGTAGGACACTCTGAAAGGCGTAGTTATTACGGCGATACTGATGAGTCAGTTGCTGCGCGCTTTGTTCAGGCCCAAAGACAGGGAATTATCCCAGTGCTATGCGTTGGCGAAACTCTGGAACAACGTGAGCAAAGTAAAACTTTTGATGTAATTGATGTTCAACTAAATGCCGTTATTAATTTAGCAGGTATCTCGGCATTCAATGCAGCAGTTATTGCCTATGAACCGGTTTGGGCTATTGGTACAGGTAAAACGGCGACAGATGAACAAGCGCAGGAAGTTCATTCCTACATTCGTAAGTTTATCGCTGCTAAAGATCAATTTATAGCGGATAAAATCCAGATTTTATACGGTGGTAGTGCAAAGCCAGAAAATGCGAAAGGTCTATTTTCTATGCCTGATATTGATGGCGGCTTAATAGGTGGGGCTTCGTTGGATGCGGAATCCTTTTTAAAGATTTATCATTCGGTTTAGAGCGGTTTACTTTCATGTACCAAGTAATCATTGTTATTCATGTTTTGCTGAGCTTAGGAATTATTGGCTTAATTCTCATGCAGCAAGGCAAAGGCGCTGATGCTGGCGCCTCTTTTGGAAGCGGATCATCAGGTTCTGTATTTGGGGCGCAGGGAGCCGCGTCATTTTTATCTCGATCCACTGCCATTTTGGCAACCTTGTTCTTCATTACTAGCCTAACTTTAGCCGTAATGAGTGGCCAAAAAGGAATTGCATTTGACCTAATGAGCGACAGCGTGCCAAAGCAAGATTCAACGACTGTTCCTGCACCTGCAGTGATTCAATCTGAAGAAATACCTCCATCGGTTCCTGCTGGAACGAATCCTTAATAATTTTTGCCGATGTGGTGAAATTGGTAGACACGCCATCTTGAGGGGGTGGTGACGCAAGTCGTGCCGGTTCAAATCCGGCCATCGGTACCAAACAAGGGTTTTTAAAGACCCAAAGAAGTATAGAAACCCGCAAGTTGTATGGCTTAGCGGGTTTTTTATTGTCCAAAGAAATATATCTAGAGTTTGCTCGTAATCGGTAATCGTCCGGCGAAACCATCTACAAAGCTTACACCAATGCTGGCACTCTAAGATTTTTTCCTAGGGGATTTTATGGGCATTCCATTCAAATGGCGTCAGCATATTGAAGCTTGGCAACAAAGCGGGTTATCACAAGCATTATATTGTGATCAACAGCAACTCAAGAAGGGTACTTTCTCGGCTCGATTGAGTGAGTATCGCAGACTCAATCTATCTCAAGCTGTAGCGTTGATTCCTGTTCAGGTTGCATCGGTTGTTCCGACACCGGCATCCTCGTCAAACCTGGTGTTGACTCATAACAACGGTCATCGACTGGAGCTGCCGACATCCGTATCGGCTGCGTGGTTGGCCGAGTTGTTGAAATGCCTGGGTTAATTGAAACCCCAGCACAAATTTGGATTGCCGTTGCGCCTGTCGATATGAGACGCGGCCTAGATGGTTTGTCGAGCGTCGTTCAGCACAGCTTGGATCAAGCACCTTGCAGTGGTTCGGCATTCATTTTCCGTAACCGTGCTGGTAATCGGCTGAGACTGTTGCTGTGGGATGGTAATGGGGTTTGGTTATGTCAACGCAGATTGCATCGCGGCAGTTTTGTGTGGCCCAGGGTCAACGATAAGACATTTGTGATTACCCAACGCCAGTGGGAGTGGTTAGTTGCCGGTGTCGACTGGCAGCGTTTGTCGGCGACTTGTCAGCCGGACTGGCAAGTGTAAAAACGGTTTTAAAGTGGCTGATAAATAACAAGAAAAACAGTCATAAAACCTAGCAAAATCAAGGCTTACACGGTGATTTTATGGTATAGTTTTCACCATGAAATCACTGACTGAACTCGATCAATTAAACCTGGATCCTGCTACCAAAAACCAAGTAGCGGCACTGATTCAGGCGCTTGTTGACCAAGCCTCTCAGGATGCCAAAACAGTGATTGCGGAGCAACAAGCCACCATCACGGCCAACGAAAAAGCCATTCTCTACAAAGACACCAAAATCACCTCGCTCACCTATGAGCTGGCCTATTACAAACGCATCCGCTACAGCACCAAAAGTGAAACCCTGACCGCTCTGCAACGGGATGTCTTTGAAGAAACCTGGAATACGGATATGTCGGCAATTGAAGCCGAAGTCGAACTATTGCAGGATAATCAACCGTGCGAAACGGTGGCTAGATCCAAACGCCTGCGTGCTGGCCGTCAGCCGTTACCCGCCCACCTGCCGCGCATCGATCATTATCACCAGTTGGAATCTTGCGCCTGTGGGCAATGTGGACGAGATTTGGTCAAAATTCGCGACGATGTGACTGAGCAACTGGACGTGGAACCGGCCAAGTTCTTTGTCCACCGGCACATCCGGCCACAATACGCCTGCCGGACTTGTGAAACCATCACTGCCGAGCCCATTCCACCGGCCATCATTGACGGCGGTATGGCCGCCATCGGTTTGCTGGTTTGGGTACTCATCAGCAAATATCTGGATCACTTGCCGCTGTACCGACTGGAACAAATCGCTGCCCGTAGCAGTGTTTCCCTATCTCGATCCACGCTGGCCGATTGGGTGGGGCGTCTGGGGGTGGAACTACAGCCTCTGGTGGATCGCCTGCACTGGTATCTGTTACAACGACCTTGCGTGTTAGCCGATGAAACCCCGGTACCGCAGTTGGATCCCGGCAAAGGTAAAACGAAGAAGGCTTATCTATGGGCGTATCGCAGTAACGATCTGCAACCTGGGCCTAAGATCATTGTCTTTGACTACCAAGCCGGTCGCAGTGGCCGACATGCCGAACAGTTTCTACAAGACTGGCAAGGTCATCTAATGGTTGATGGCTACGGAGGATACAAAGCCTTGTTTGCTGCAGCTCGGGCGCATCCAGCCACACAATCTTTATTGTCGTCCTGCATTGAGTTAGCGTGCTGGACCCATGCGCGCCGCAAATTCTTTGACCTCTTTCAAGCTAATCAAAGTCCGGTTGCCAAAGAAGCCTTGCAGCGCATTGCCGAGTTGTATGAGATTGAAGCCGAAGGCCGGGAGATGAGTATCGATGGCCGGAAAAACCTGCGTGCTGAAAAAAGCCAACCACGCTTAACCGAACTGCATGATTGGCTGCAGCAAACCCGTTTGCGCACGGCACCTGGCAGCGCTTTGATGAAAGCGATCGAATACAGCCTGAAACGCTGGTCGGCACTGATCCGCTATGCCGAAACCGGTGATCTACCCATAGATAACAACAGTACCGAGAACTGTATTAGGCCGATTGCGCTAGGCAGACGCAACTGGCTCTTTGCCGGATCAGAACGAGCGGGCCAGCGCGCTGCCGCAATTCAATCCTTACTAGGCACCGCCAAATTAAATGGGCTTGATCCCGCTGCCTGGCTAAAAGATACTCTAGAAAAACTCCCTATCTGGCCCAACAGCCGCATCGATGAATTACTGCCTTTTGGTACAAAATCAGAATAAATTGATTTTGGCAATTTCTAAGATAGTGGTCGGGCTGATCGAATACCGTAATCGTCCGGCGAAACCATCTACAAAGCTTACACCAATGCTGGCACTCTAAGATTTTTTCCTAGGGGATTTTATGGGCATTCCATTCAAATGGCGTCAGCATATTGAAGCTTGGCAACAAAGCGGGTTATCACAAGCATTATATTGTGATCAACAGCAACTCAAGAAGGGTACTTTCTCGGCTCGATTGAGTGAGTATCGCAGACTCAATCTATCTCAAGCTGTAGCGTTGATTCCTGTTCAGGTTGCATCGGTTGTTCCGACACCGGCATCCTCGTCAAACCTGGTGTTGACTCATAACAACGGTCATCGACTGGAGCTGCCGACATCCGTATCGGCTGCGTGGTTGGCCGAGTTGTTGAAATGCCTGGGTTAATTGAAACCCCAGCACAAATTTGGATTGCCGTTGCGCCTGTCGATATGAGACGCGGCCTAGATGGTTTGTCGAGCGTCGTTCAGCACAGCTTGGATCAAGCACCTTGCAGTGGTTCGGCATTCATTTTCCGTAACCGTGCTGGTAATCGGCTGAGACTGTTGCTGTGGGATGGTAATGGGGTTTGGTTATGTCAACGCAGATTGCATCGCGGCAGTTTTGTGTGGCCCAGGGTCAACGATAAGACATTTGTGATTACCCAACGCCAGTGGGAGTGGTTAGTTGCCGGTGTCGACTGGCAGCGTTTGTCGGCGACTTGTCAGCCGGACTGGCAAGTGTAAAAACGGTTTTAAAGTGGCTGATAAATAACAAGAAAAACAGTCATAAAACCTAACAAAATCAAGGCTTACACGGTGATTTTATGGTATAGTTTTCACCATGAAATCACTGACTGAACTCGATCAATTAAACCTGGATCCTGCTACCAAAAACCAAGTAGCGGCACTGATTCAGGCGCTTGTTGACCAAGCCTCTCAGGATGCCAAAACAGTGATTGCGGAGCAACAAGCCACCATCACGGCCAACGAAAAAGCCATTCTCTACAAAGACACCAAAATCACCTCGCTCACCTATGAGCTGGCCTATTACAAACGCATCCGCTACAGCACCAAAAGTGAAACCCTGACCGCTCTGCAACGGGATGTCTTTGAAGAAACCTGGAATACGGATATGTCGGCAATTGAAGCCGAAGTCGAACTATTGCAGGATAATCAACCGTGCGAAACGGTGGCTAGATCCAAACGCCTGCGTGCTGGCCGTCAGCCGTTACCCGCCCACCTGCCGCGCATCGATCATTATCACCAGTTGGAATCTTGCGCCTGTGGGCAATGTGGACGAGATTTGGTCAAAATTCGCGACGATGTGACTGAGCAACTGGACGTGGAACCGGCCAAGTTCTTTGTCCACCGGCACATCCGGCCACAATACGCCTGCCGGACTTGTGAAACCATCACTGCCGAGCCCATTCCACCGGCCATCATTGACGGCGGTATGGCCGCCATCGGTTTGCTGGTTTGGGTACTCATCAGCAAATATCTGGATCACTTGCCGCTGTACCGACTGGAACAAATCGCTGCCCGTAGCAGTGTTTCCCTATCTCGATCCACGCTGGCCGATTGGGTGGGGCGTCTGGGGGTGGAACTACAGCCTCTGGTGGATCGCCTGCACTGGTATCTGTTACAACGACCTTGCGTGTTAGCCGATGAAACCCCGGTACCGCAGTTGGATCCCGGCAAAGGTAAAACGAAGAAGGCTTATCTATGGGCGTATCGCAGTAACGATCTGCAACCTGGGCCTAAGATCATTGTCTTTGACTACCAAGCCGGTCGCAGTGGCCGACATGCCGAACAGTTTCTACAAGACTGGCAAGGTCATCTAATGGTTGATGGCTACGGAGGATACAAAGCCTTGTTTGCTGCAGCTCGGGCGCATCCAGCCACACAATCTTTATTGTCGTCCTGCATTGAGTTAGCGTGCTGGACCCATGCGCGCCGCAAATTCTTTGACCTCTTTCAAGCTAATCAAAGTCCGGTTGCCAAAGAAGCCTTGCAGCGCATTGCCGAGTTGTATGAGATTGAAGCCGAAGGCCGGGAGATGAGTATCGATGGCCGGAAAAACCTGCGTGCTGAAAAAAGCCAACCACGCTTAACCGAACTGCATGATTGGCTGCAGCAAACCCGTTTGCGCACGGCACCTGGCAGCGCTTTGATGAAAGCGATCGAATACAGCCTGAAACGCTGGTCGGCACTGATCCGCTATGCCGAAACCGGTGATCTACCCATAGATAACAACAGTACCGAGAACTGTATTAGGCCGATTGCGCTAGGCAGACGCAACTGGCTCTTTGCCGGATCAGAACGAGCGGGCCAGCGCGCTGCCGCAATTCAATCCTTACTAGGCACCGCCAAATTAAATGGGCTTGATCCCGCTGCCTGGCTAAAAGATACTCTAGAAAAACTCCCTATCTGGCCCAACAGCCGCATCGATGAATTACTGCCTTTTGGTACAAAATCAGAATAAATTGATTTTGGCAATTTCTAAGATAGTGGTCGGGCTGATCGAATACGTTTGCTCAGTAAATCAGCCATGGAAATTTACAATCCGGCCGACTAAGTGGAACTGAGCGCGTAACGATAAAGCTAGTTGTTGCCAACCCTGGGTAATTGTCCTCATAAGGCCAGCAAGGCGGTATTTTCTAATGGCAAAAAAGATCCTTTCCAGGATCAGCAGGTTCATGACCAGGAAGATGCTGTTGATCCAGGCGAAGGCAGTGTTAGCCCGCTTGGCACGGATGTCGTTGAGCTGATAGCTGCGCTTGCCCTGGCCGAATTTGCCTTCGATGGGGATACGGCGCAGGTAATCCTGTCGGCGCTGTGCCTTGGCTTGTTTCAGCTGCGCTCGGTTGTCCTCGGTGTTTTGTTTCGGCCGCCCCAGCGGCTTGCCGGCAAAGTGGATGCCGCGTTGCTTGAGGTAGTCGCGGTTGCTGCGGGTGCCGTAGAGAGGATCTGCCAGCACTTTTTCCGGGTAATGGCCGTAACGCGTCCGATAGGCGTCGACTTGAGTCACCAGGTCCTGGCCTTCGTGAAAGGCCTCCCAGCGCAACTGGTCGACGTGGGCCAGACCGTCGCCGGTCAGGCTGACGCTGAGTTTGGCGCCGAACTCGACCGCTTTGTTGAGCTTGCCGCGCACGATCGGGCGCACGTAGGGCTGACTGATGCTGACGATGCGGTGGTCGCATCGGCGGGTATGGCTTTGGTGCATGTGCCGTTGTTGTTGGTACAGGTGCTGAATCACCCAGTAGCGATACAGCAGCCAGCGCGGTAATGGCAGGGGCGAACCGTGCGGAATTGGTGCCAACAGCCGCTCAATGTGTCCGAGGTTACGGCGCAGATACTGCAATTGCTGTTTCAGGCCACGACGCAAGACTTTTGCGACCGGACGTTTTTGCTTGGCAACAGCAAGATAGGCCGAGCGGGCTTTCCGGCGATAGGTGCGCGGCTTGGGGTTAACGTTCAGATCCTTGCACAGGGCGTCGATGATCTTTTCACTGAATTCACGGGCTTCATTGAGCAAGCTAAGGTCAGTGGGGAAGCGAATGGCTTGTTCCACCACGGTGGCGTCTACGATCAATTGGCCTTGATGAGTCGGGGTATCGGTTGCTGTGGTGCTGGACTCGGGAGCCGCGGGCGGCGCAGTGGCCTCTGGTGAAGTGATTGACGAGCGAGCCTGACTGGAGTCCAGCACAGACTCGACGCTGGCTTGGGATGCGGTGGACGTTGCGGGCGGTGCCGGTGGCTCGGGCGGTGACCGACTTCTGGCCCTCGTGGGCCGCGATAATGGCGCGGTGGAAGCCTTCAAACACGGCTTCGCCCATGCGCTTGCGGATTTCAACGAACAGGGACGCGGCAAATGGCTCGGTGGTTTGGTAACCCGGCAGTCCGACAAAGAACTGCAGGTACGGGTTTTCCTGGATTTGCTGGACGGTTTCGACATCCGACAAACACAACTTGTGCTTGATGATCACAGCGCCAATGACCAACCGGGCCTCTTTCATCGGTCGACCGCGATCCGCCGCAAAACCTTGGTAGTAAAATTCCGCCAGCGCATCCCAGGGAATGCAGGCGCTTAATTTGACCCAGCGATTGTGTTTATCCAGCGCCGTATCAAACGGCCAATCGAATTCGGCTATGGTCAGTTGTTTTGAGCTGGTAGTTCGAATCATAAGTGCACACTTTTTGGGGATGATGGCTCAATTTTCGTGCACTATTATAACAAAAATATCCGTTTATCCATTATAAATCAATTAGATATGCTTAATGAGTGGACTCTACATACGATAAGGCTCCTATCCTTCCAACCTGTAAAAACTAAGTTGCCTGCGACATCATGCACTCTGAGACCTTTGCAAAACCCCCTTATTTCCATAGCAGTCCAAAAACCACCCAAATTGACCGAAAAACGGGTGAAATTTAATGAATATGGCTAAGAAAATAAGGCTTCTTGCGGCCATTTGGCCGCATTCACCCTTTAAATGGCAAAGCTTGCCTGTGTGGATTGCGTTTTAACGTACAACACAGGCAACCGTTTTAGGTTATACGCCATGGCTTGCTATAGATGCCAAGCATGGGCTTTGGCTAACCCTTGGTAGCGCAGGATCTTATACCAATCTCAACAAGTATTAATATTAACAACATAGGGTTATAATCAAGATTTAAAGTAAAGCCTAGCTATGGGAGGCAACGATCGCACGACCAAGACAATTACCTGATACGCTGCAGGAGCATGATTTTCATGCGCTGGCGAAAACGGAGCCGCATCCACGCACACGCGTTCGATTTCTGGGAATGGCGCATCTGCAAGACGGTCGAGACTACCATGAGATAGCGACGGCCTTACGCGTCCCTAAGATCACCGTCCAGGGCTGGGTGCAACGGTTTAAGGCCGAGGGTCTCGACGGCTTAAGGGAATCCCCGCGAAGTGGCGCAAAACGGAAATTGGCGGCGGCCCGGGAAGCCGAGTTTAAGACAGCGGTAATGGGACTGCAAGATCAACGACCAGGCGGTCGGATCACAGGGCACGATATCAGGGTCCTGCTGGAAGAACAGTTTCAAGTGACCTGTTGCCTCAATAGTGTTTACAACCTATTGGCCCGACTGGGTCTAGTTTGGATCACGGTCCGGTCGAAACATCCGAAGCAAAGCCAGGGGAGCCAAGACACCTTTAAAAAAACTTCCAAGCCGCGGTGATGGCCGTGGTACCTGATGAGCTTAGCGTGGAGAGGGTTGAGGTTTGGTTTCAAGATGAAGCTCGCGTGGGCCAACGAGGGACGCTGACGCGTATTTGGGCACCCAAAGGTAGCCGTCCCCGAGTCATCCGGCAACAGCAATTTGAGGCGGCCTATGTGTTTGGTGCCGTGTACCCTGCCGAGGGTAAGGTGGTTGGTTTAATTCTGCCTAAAGCCAATAGCGAAGGCATGCAAAAGCATCTCGACATGATTGCGGCGGCCATCGCCCCAGGTAAACACGCGGTATTGGTCGTCGATCGCGCCGCCTGGCATGTCACCGCAAAATTACAGTTGCCTACCAACCTGTCGATTTTACCCTTGCCACCTTATTCGCCTGAACTCAACCCTGTCGAGCAAATATGGCAGCAACTGCGGCGGTCAGATTGGGCAAATCGATGCTTTAAAAACTATGACGACATTCTGGATGTCTGCTGTCAGGCTTGGAATAAATTTGCTTTGCAACCGGACGCCATTCGATCCCTTTGCTCTCGGAGCTGGGCGATATTGTCATGAAAACTTATTGGGATTGGTATTAGAGCCAAACCAGCGTGCCTGGCTACCGAAGGTTCGCTCAACGACATAGCGCGCCTGGGTAATTAAGCTATTCCGTTGTTTTTGACGCTTACTGAGAGGCTTGTTTTTTACAGCCTTATCTTGGATGCCGTTTTTGAGGCGTCGCTCTTTCAATACCTGATTGTGTTTCCGGCTGTGATATGCCTTGTCAGCATGCAACCTGGAACCTGCCTTAATCTTTGCTTTATCCATTAGATCAACCATCGGCTTGCTATCATACCCAAAGGGCACAAGTGCTGGTTAGCTGCCGTGGTCTCGACCGCAATCACCAAACCCTTATCATCCACTAGCGTGTGTTGCTTGTAACCAAACACCGACTTGCCCGCCTTTTTAACCCAGCGCGCATCGGTGTCTACGCCAGGCTGGTTGACTTCCACCACTTGCATGTGAGCTTGGGCATCCGATTCGTCATCGCGTTCTTCGCGGTCATTAACCACTTCGTATGTGGGCTGAGTTTTTGGCTTGCGCGGGCTGTGGGTAATACTGGCATCAACATGGTAACCGGTGGTCAGGGTCACTTGATAGCCCTCAATCTGGCGGTTTATCTGAACCAGCAGTGCATCCCACGCTCCCGCTTTGGTCAGACGGGTTCTAAACCGGGACAGTACGGAGTGATCGGGCACATCCTCTTCCAAAGACAAATCCAAAAAGCGCATGACATGCAGGTTGCTGTTAGCCATGTCCTCAACCGATTCATCACTTAAGCCACCGTTCCAAATACCCACCAGGAGCATCTTGAAAAGAAGCAAACCTGGATACGCCGGACGTCCCGTTACATCCGAGGCGGGTGCATAATGCTGGCGTATAACCGCTTCAATTGCCTTCCAGTCAATCAGGTGATCGATTTGGTTAAGAAAGTTACTTTTGCGGGTACGGTGATTAACGTAAAAATCAGAAAAAGACATTAAAATACACACAAGCCATTGAATGATAAGTCTATTTTATCATAATACATTGGTTTGGTGTAGTGGTGCCGTGCAAAGGTCTCCTTCTATGTCGGCAACCTCAAAGGCGTAGGGCGCATATACCAGCAAACTTACGTAGACACCTACAGCAAAGTCGCGCATTGCAAGCTGTATACGACCAAAACGCCGATTACCGCCGCCGATATCCTAAATGACAAAGTGCTGCCGTTCTATGAAGCAAAGGACTTGCCCGTATTGCGTATCCTGACTGACCGTGGGACAGAATATTGCGGCAAAGTCGAGCAACATGATTATCAACTATATCTGGCCATTAACGACATAGACCATACCAAAACCAAGGCCATGTCTCTGCAAACCAACGGGATTTGCGAACGCTTCCATAGGACGATATTACAGGAGTTCTATCAGGTTACCTTCCGTAAAAAACTCTACAGCGGATTAGAAGAGCTGCAAAAAGATCTGGACGAATGGCTGGTTGAATACAACAATAACCGAACTCATCAGGGTAAAATGTGCAATGGCAGAACGCCAATGGACACTTTGCTAGATGGAAAACGGATTTGGGTTCAGAAGAATCTGTCTCAACTCTAATCTGACAGACACCCTGAAAAACTGGTAACTGTCAGATCAAGTCTGAGCTAATACATATATTAGAGTCAATACAATCGCTTACAGTCAGTAGACAACTTGTGTTTCCATTTGGCCGTAATGTGATGAGTGGCCAACGTCTGATAATACAATTAGAACGGCGTTTAAGTCGCTTGGTTATGACTCTGATGTTATGACGGCACATCGATTTAGAATAACGTTTAGGATTGGTTAGAGAATCTATTTTTATTAACTTGGTAATTAGAGCGCAATCCTATAAACCATCAAAGAAAATTCCGTGTAATAATCTACCTGTTGATGGTTTCATAATGTGCAACCCTTAAATCGGGTTTGACATTGAAACCTAAATAAAAAAATTATAATAAAATCAGAGGTGAGGATTATGAATCTAGAGAATAAATTTACCGCGTTGCAGCTTGCTATCATTAATGAACAGGCGTCTCTTTATACCTGCGCATGTCCTGTGCATGTCAGCATGCAAATTGCCAACTTACGAAAGTTATTCGATTATCAAAAAACTTGTATGGATATGCCATCGGAGAGCGAGGTTCACTCACGAGTCCATAAGCGCATAGCAGAAGTGACTAAACAGGCTCATCAACTCATGGAACAATGCTTAGATGAGATTTTGGATCTGGAAGGCTGGGATAGAACTAATATGGAAATGCCGGCGGGTCTTAGGACACGTATTGAAAAAAATCCGTAACTTTGATCGAAAAAAGTTAAAGCAGACGAGTGTCTGCTACAAGGGGGCAGCGATGAAAAACTTGCGAAGACGAGGCAACGATAAATTTGTTACTTCCCATCTTTTGCTGCATTTCATGGGAATGGTTGAAAAGCGGATCTCGTTGACACGCAAAAATCTTGGTTTGAATCTATACTGGCTTTTAACCCAACTCAGTTTGCCGACCAATGCTATCACATTGTGCCGATGCGTTGATCGATACCTATCAGCGTTACATTTCCCCTTATAAAGGCTTCCGTTGCGCTTACCATGTTCATACGGGGCGTCGGTCTTGTTCCGCTTATGCGCGGGTAATAGTGAGGCGTTTGGGGGCATTTGCCTTGTTTTCAGCAATGCCTCGCCAGCTCAGGCGTTGTCGAGCCGCTTATAACGCCATTTTAGTTAATCGAAATAGACGTTCTCGGCAGCAAGAAAATAGAAAGAAAAAAGACCGGGATTTTAGCGATTGTATTCCTAGCGATTGTGATTTACCTTGCCACTTATCTGGAAAAGTCCATCATTGCGATACGCCCTGTGATTTGGATGTTGGGCCTTGTGATTGTTCCTTGTAAACAGTCGTTTAGTAAAGTGGGTGGTATTTTTTCCTAGTATGCCGGGAGTCCAATTTCTATAACAATCAACATTATTTACCTAGCCAAGAATTATCGGATAGCGTATCGATTTAAATCTGGGTCAATAGCGTTCTGAATGTTTTGCTGTTACGTTTCAGAAATATTTGGGCTAGGCGTTTTAGGTTATCATCGGATATGTTTAATTTGATTTAGTTTTGGAGAACACTTTATATGAGATTTAACCCCTGTGTTGATGAGTGCACTAAAGAAGGCACTCATTGCGAAGGTTGCGGGCGTTCGCATGAAGAAATTGCCGCTACTAAGCAAATCGTACAATCGGCAGTCGTTTTTATTAAGAAGCAAGAATACGAAAACCCTGAAGTTTTTGTTGCTGCTATTGGTAAAAGTATTTTGAAAAAACTGCAAAAAGAGAGTTAATCGCCTAGGCGACAGAGGTGCTCTTCGACTTTCTGTCCCGGGTTGTAGGAGCGGAGTGTAATAATTTTTACCAGCTCAACACAAAAAACCATTGTTTCCTGGCGTACTTTTAATTTTACGTCTTAAAACTGTAGGGGCGGCGATCAGTTTTGAGGTTGAAAAGGCGTTTGTAACGCAAAACTCTCAATGAGGCCAATTTTTACTCTATCACTTGATAAGCGATTTTCTGGGGCCGATTATCGGAGTCCTGGCTTGCCTGGTTCTTATACGTTCTGATTCACATGCTTTAAAGAGTTTTTAAAACGCCAATTCCTAAGGCTGAAATAGGCCGGGGCATTGAGTTTCTTGTATTTATTTAAGCGGTTATTAGGAAGTTGCCAAATACTTCTTTTTAAACCAGCTTTATTCATGGCACATGAAAATTATGACTAACTATTGAACCTTTAAAGTGCAACTTGGAATAGACCACCGATTAGGTTTGGCGAGTTATTGCTAAAAGATGGGGTAAGACGCCATTGAAGCCCCCATTGGTATTAACTTCATCGAAACTCTGATCGCTCAGGTCAACATAATCTAACACAATAGTTAAAGAAAGGAAGAATCATGAAAATCCCGTATTTCCCCTTAATGGCCCTCAGTTTGGTTAATGCTCTTGCGGCACCCGACGTGCTTGCTTCCAATGTATCTATCGGTAGTAATATTTGGACGCCAACCGGACCGGCTGGCATTATCTATGGCGACAGTACGGTGAATAGTTCGCCGACGGGAAATACCCAGTTTGGTTATTTAACAACATCTGGCGGCATCAGCGGCGCTTCGCCCTTGGTGTTGAGAAATGAAGGGCGTGGTACCGAGAATCAAACCAATGGTTCGAAGATTCAATCGAGTGTGTTCAATGCCAGTTCCAATGACACATTGACGCTTTACTTTAACTACGTTTCTACGGATGGTCGTGGATATGACGATTATGCTTGGGCCCGGCTAGTTAACGCAGGAACTAACGATACAGCTGCTTGGTTATTCACGGCGCGTAGCACTAATTCTGCAAACGGCAATGTGGTGCCGGGTAATGTTTTGAATCGCCAAGCTGACAACAATTTACCTGACGAACTAGATGCCGTATTGAATGACGGCAATACCGTTGGTTTTGATGTGGCCAGCACAGACTGGAGCCCGCTAGGCGCTTCGAGCGGTATTTGTTGGGATGATGCAAACACTTGCGGTCCCACTGGATGGGTTAAGTCGGACTACTCTTTCGTGGCTGCTGGATCTTATTTTCTTGAATTCGGGGTGATCAACTGGGGTGACGAAATATTCGATACGGCGCTTGCTTTTGATTTCGACGGGTTACAACAAGCTAATTTTAACGGTGTGACAGTCGTGCCTCCAGTGACAGTTCCTTTGCCGGGAGGCTTTATGCTAATGTCTGCGGGCTTATTAACCGTTATATCTCGTAGAAATCTTTTAAGGCGCAAAGCTTAAACGGATTGCAAGCAAATCATCCTGACTACAGTTCTAGTTCTTAGTCAGGATGATTTTGCGTCTGAGAGATGCGCATATTCACTACGCGACGAACTATGTAATCATCCACGACATATCGTTGTGGCTGGAAACTCAATGCTTGTCGTTGCAAATCTCGCTGCCATTTGACACGAAAGAGGCAATTCCAGCATTATGTCCTGATGAATTTACTGGTGTACCAATATGAGAACACATTTCACGATACTGCTGGCTGTCATTTTATTGATGTTTATAAACGTGGTTTCAGCTGCGACCTATGAAAATTCAGTGATTGAATTGCCATTAAAAACGCCCAAGCTTAGCACTTTGACTTCAGATATTCAGGCGGCTAACGGTAACATTCAAGTCAATTTGCAGATTGCTTACGGTAATAACGGGGCATTGACCTGCACAAACGTTTCTACCCTTGAAGAAAACCTTGCTACTTGCCAGGGGGTGCAAAAAGGTAAAAACTACTCTCTTACTGTGATTTCTCCTGATAATGCCCGTTTAAAATTAAAAGGTGTTGTAACGGCAAACTATGCAAATGCCGTTTATAAAGGTGGTAAAGGCAAATTAAAATCTAAAAGAGTTTCTGTTGATATTAGCTTTACTGAGCCAGTAAATTCCTCGTTAGTACTCAACCAGATGACTGATAGGGATGGAAAATTAACGGGTACCGGCAAGTTTAAGTCAGGATATAGCGATTTGGTTTATGAGAGTGGAGTTGTCGGTAGTATCAAAAAAGGCAACATGTTTTGGACACTAAAAAATACTGCGGGTAAGCTCACCTTTAAAGGTAGGTATCAAAATAATCAGTGGGTCGGCAAGTTGTCTGGAAGCGTACCACCCTCAAAGTTGTCGCTCTCCGTAGTTTCCACTCCTGATTGCGTTAACAGTTGCACAAATACTGACAATTCGGGTGATAACGGCAATGGCGGAGTGATACCCAAAATCAGTGGACGGTTGTGGCACACTGATTACGCGCTTGATTATAGTGAAGGTACCCACCTTGCTTTTCTTTCCGGCGCTCTTCCTGCCACGATTACGCAAAAGTTGTCCGCCTATCCCTGGCCAGATGGTGATCAATACATTGTTTCAGACGCTAATGTGACCGACGATTATACTGATCTATCCGTTTACAATACTGGCACGAGTAATCTGATTTTCAAAGACAGTTTGGATGGCTATGTCCGCAACGTCAAACCATCGCCGGTAAGTAAGCAGATTGTTATGTTTACATGGGGCAAGGATATGCTTGATGACCCCGTTTATATTTTTTACGATTTAGCGGCAAAAAAAGTACTTAAGGCCATCACTGTCAACGATGCCTTAATCAATTGGTTGCCCGATGGAAATTACATGCGAATTACTCCGGCGGGTGCCATCTATAAAGGCACAATCGTCTTAGGCGAACAGGAACAAGCGATTGGGCAACTTACCATCCCATTTGACCGTAAACCATGGGATTTATGGGTAAATCCACAGGGCACTCAAATTATCGTGCAATTGGTGGTGTTGTCGATTGATAGAAAAATCTCCGATAGCGATCTATGGATTGCCAATCTTGATGGGACAAATTTGGAGAGAGTAACCCGTACTAACATGACGCATAGTGCTATCTGGTCTCCCGATGGCCAACATATCGCCTTTGACCGAGACACGGGGATGTATTGCGGTGGCTGGTATTGTGCAGGTAGTTGCTCGCTGTGGTACGTGCCCTTCACTGCTCGTGAAGTTGTCGCAGTCCCTGCTGCTAAGGATGCTGAAGTTTTTACCGTAAAAAATCGTCAGGGTGACTCTAGGGGGTTAGGTTGTGATTTGTTGGGATGGACTCCTTAATGATTAAAGCGAGTTAGCTAATATTGGCTCAAGATGTGCTGACTTTTTGTTAATGTGCAAGAGGGTTGGTACTTCGAGAATATGTGGTTTTAGCGTGCGATAATTGTGGTGACAGAATCCTATTGAGTGACTGTAAGCATTGGTCTTACGACAGATGCTTGTTTGGGGCGTTCGGCCTGTTGTGTGAGCATTTAAAGCCGTCAAAACGCCGGTTTATTTTCCAAGGCTTCGTAGCGGGCAATGCTAGAAAGTATTTCTATTTTAGCTTCTTCAATGCCAAACCACCCTTGTATCTTTACCCATTTGTCGTGTTCCAAATCTTTATAATGTTCGAAGAAATGGCTGATTTTATCTAAGCGGTTTTGCGATATATCCTGATAAGTTTTGATGCGGTCATAAGCAGAGGTGAGTTGTTGAACTGGAACCGCCAGTACTTTGGCATCGTCGCCGGCTTCATCAATCATTTTTAATATGCCGATAGGTCGACACCGGACCACACACCCGGCCAGAACCGGATCAGGAGTGATGACTAACACATCTACAGGATCGCCATCACCCGATAAACTTTGCGGAATATAGCCGTAGTTGGTGGGGTACTGCATGGCGGTTCCCATAAACCTGTCGACCGTTAGCGCCCCTGTTTCTTTATCCATTTCATATTTCACTGGCTTGCTGTAGGCGGGGATTTCGATAATTACGTTGATGTCCATAGGTACGTCCTGTCCAGAGTAGATTTTTTTCAGTGACATGGCGTTTCCTTGGGTTGTTGCGAAGTTCGTGAGATTATAACAGCTACGCTTAATTCTCATTGAGGAAAGCCTGAATGCAGGGATATACAGGAAAAATGTTTAGTCAATTGGGGCAACCGGTAAAATATGAGTTGCCTTTGAATGATGAAAAAATCTATTTAAATTCGTTGATTGGTTCAACCATTACGCTGAAGTTTACTGGCCGAATCCGCTGTATACATTGTCAAAAAACCACCAAAAAAAGTTTTAATCAGGGTTATTGCTATCCTTGTTTCACTAAATTAGCGCAGTGCGATATGTGTATCATGAAGCCTGAAACTTGCCATTATCAAGCAGGCACATGTCGCGAGCCTGCTTGGGGTGAAACGTTTTGTTTTCAGCCGCATGTGGTGTACCTGGCTAATTCTAGTGGTATTAAGGTGGGCATAACCCGGCACACGCAAACTCCTACCCGATGGATCGATCAAGGTGCCTTGCAGGCACTACCTATTTTTAGAGTGCAATCGCGTTTGCAATCTGGCTTGATAGAGGTAGCACTAGCCAAGCATGTCTGCGACAAAACTAATTGGCAGCAAATGCTTAAATCTCATGCTGAGCCGATCGATTTAGTTGCCAAACGTGATGAATTAATGGCAGTTTGTCGCGATGAACTTGCTGATATTAAGGAGAGATTTGACTCGAAAGCGATTGATTTTTTAGCGGATGAAAAGCCTATCATTATCGACTATCCTATAAAGTCATACCCCACAAAGATTAAATCTTTAAATTTTGATAAAGAGCCTGAGGTCAGTGGTATTTTACAGGGCATAAAAGGACAGTATTTGCTGTTGGATAGTGGGGTGTTGAATATTCGAAAATTTACCGGATACGAGCTTGATTTTAAGGCCTGATAAATCAAAATTTGCGTATTGTGTTTGATTATTACACTAAATAATATCGGGGTGGGGTAATTACAAAATCACTCGAAACCTGTAAAATGGCCGCTTAGTCTTGACGAAAATCCATAACTGATGTTACGCCAGCTAACTCGTTTTTTAAAAACTGAGTATTTTTGTCTTGAATTTTAAAAAACACCTATAACCGGCTGCAATAGTAAGCCATATTTAAGTTTATTGAGGATATTAGCGTGGAGCTAAACGGCGCACAAATTGTAGTTCAGAGTCTTATTGACGAGGGTGTAGAGTATATTTTTGGCTATCCTGGTGGAGCGGTGTTGCATTTATACGATGCGCTGTTCCAACAAGAAGATATTAAGCACATCTTAGTTCGTCACGAGCAGGGTGCAACTCATGCAGCAGACGGTTACGCGCGCGCTACCGGCAAACCTGGTGTTGTTTTGGTCACTTCGGGTCCCGGTGCAACCAATGCGGTTACCGGAATCGCTACAGCTTACATGGATTCAATTCCACTAGTGGTTCTTTCCGGACAAGTTTCTTTACCTGTAATTGGTAGCGATGCTTTCCAAGAAGTTGATATGGTGGGCATCACTCGGCCCTGCGTGAAGCATAATTTTCTGGTTAAAGACGTCAGTCAGCTAGCGGAGACTATCAAAAAAGCTTTTTATGTGGCGACAACTGGTCGTCCAGGTCCTGTGGTTGTTGATATACCCAAAGACATCACTGCGCCTAACATTAAGGTGCCCTTTAAATACCCTAAAAAAGTGAGTATTCGCTCCTATAACCCAGCAGTTACAGGTCACAAAGGTCAAATCAAAAAAGCAGTCGAGTTATTGTTAAATGCCAAACAGCCGATTATTTATTCCGGTGGCGGTGTGGTGTTGGGTGAAGCCGCCAAAGAATTGATTGAGTTTACACAATTATTGGGTTACCCGATTACCAACACCTTAATGGGTTTGGGTGCATATCCAGCCACAGATAAGCAATTTGTAGGTATGTTGGGAATGCACGGCACTTACGAAGCGAATATGGCGATGCATGAAAGCGATGTCATTATCGCTGTTGGCGCTCGTTTTGACGATAGGGTGACCGGTAAGCTAGATATGTTTTGCCCGCATGCCAAAATAATCCATATTGATGTAGATCCTGCATCAATATCCAAGACCGTTAGAGTCGACGTGCCTATCGTCGGAGACGTCAAGCCAGTATTAGAACAAATGATCGAAATGATCAAAGAAAGTAAAACCAAAACACATAAAAAGGCTTTGGAAGCTTGGTGGAAGCAAATCGCGCAATGGCAAGCCGTCAATTGTTTAGAGTATGACCGTGAAAGTCGATTGATTAAGCCGCAGTTTGTCATTGAAGAGTTATATAAAGTTACCAAAGGCGATGCTTATGTAACTTCCGATGTGGGTCAGCATCAAATGTGGGCGGCCCAATACTATCCTTTTGATAAACCGCGTCGTTGGATCAATTCAGGTGGTTTAGGTACGATGGGTTTTGGTTTGCCAGCGGCCATTGGTGTTAAATTAGCGTTTCCTGATGCCGATGTGGCTTGTGTTACTGGGGAAGCTAGTATTCAAATGTGCATACAAGAGTTATCGACTGCCTTGCAATATAAAACTCCAGTTAAGATTATTAACTTGAATAATCGTTACATGGGTATGGTACGGCAGTGGCAGGAGTTCTCTTACGAAAGTCGCTATTCGCATTCTTATATGGATTGCATCCCGGAGTTTGTAAAGCTCGCAGAAGCTTATGGCCATGTTGGTATACGCATTGATAAGCCCGAAGAAGTCAGGCCAGCATTGGAAAAAGCCTTTTTACTGAAAGATCGTACGGTATTTTTGGACATCATGACTGACCGCACAGAAAACGTTTATCCGATGATAGAGGCCGGCAAAGGCCATCACGACATGAAACTAAGAGTTGCTACCGGCACAACCACTGACAGGGAATTGGCATAATGAGACATATTATTTCAATACTGATTGAAAACGAAGCCGGTGCCTTGTCGCGTGTGGCGGGCTTGTTTTCTGCGCGTGGCTACAATATTGAATCACTGACAGTCGCTGCCACTGAAGACCCCAGTTTATCAAGAATGACCTTAGTGACTCGCGGTAGCGAAAATATTATTGAACAGATTACCAAACAGTTGAACAAACTGATTGATGTAGTTAAGCTCATCGATTTGGCCGAATCTGCTCATATCGAACGCGAGCTGATGATGGTTAAGGTCAAGACTACCGAAAAAACCCGCGAAGAAATCAGAAGTTTGGCAAATATTTTTCGGGGTCGTATTATCGATGTGACATCAAGTTCTTATGTAGTCGAAATGACCGGGCCTTCCGATAAGTTGGACTCATTTATTGCAGCTATTGATGCGGATAGCATTATCGAGGTAGTGAGGTCTGGTCCGACAGGTATTTCCCGCGGCGAAAAAGGGTTACACTTATAAATCTTAGTTTATTAACTAATCTTCAAATTTATCTAAAAACAGGAAAAATACATGCAAGTTTATTACGACAAAGACGCCGATTTATCAATCATTAAAGCGAAAAAAGTAGCGATTATTGGTTACGGCTCACAAGGCCATGCCCATGCCAACAATCTGAAAGATTCTGGCGTTGATGTCTTGGTTGGACTGCGTTCCGGTTCGGCTTCGGTTGCTAAAGCCCAGGCCTCCGGATTAACTGTTAAAGAGGTGCCCGCCGCAATTGCCGGTGCAGATGTGGTTATGATTTTGACCCCGGATGAGTTTCAAGCGCAATTGTACAAGGCTGAAATTGAGCCCAACATCAAACAAGGTGCGGTATTGGCGTTTGCACACGGTTTTTCCATTTTGTACAACCAAGTCGTACCACGCGCCGATTTGGATGTCATTATGATTGCACCTAAAGCACCAGGCCATACGGTACGCTCAGAATTCGTTCGTGGCGGTGGTATTCCTGATTTAATTGCTATTCATCAAGATGCTTCAGGCAAGGCGAAAAGCATTGCATTATCTTACGCTTCAGCCATTGGCGGCGGTCGCTCTGGCATCATCGAAACCACATTTCGCGACGAAGCTGAAACCGATTTGTTCGGTGAACAGGCTGTATTGTGCGGTGGTGCTGTAGAGCTGGTTAAAGCTGGTTTTGAAACCCTGGTGGAAGCGGGCTATGCGCCGGAAATGGCTTATTTTGAATGCTTGCATGAGCTAAAACTGATTGTTGATTTAATGTATGAAGGCGGAATCGCCAATATGAACTACTCCATTTCTAACAATGCAGAGTACGGTGAATATGTTACTGGACCTAAAATTATCAACGAAGAAAGTCGTTGGGCGATGCGTGATGCGTTAAAAAATATTCAAAATGGCGAATATGCAAAGAAGTTTATTTTGGAAGGATTAACGAACTATCCAGAAATGACCGCCAGACGTCGCTTGAATGCTGAGCATCCGATTGAAGTGGTCGGTGCTAAATTGCGCAGTATGATGCCGTGGATTAAAGCCAACCAAATCGTCGATAAGTCCAAAAATTAAAAGCAATTAAGGTTTTACCCTTTAAAAACCCGTCTTTTGACGGGTTTTTTTATGACTTACGACTTATTGCCACACAATTGAGCTCGGTTTAACGGAGACTGGTGAGTTTTAGGTTGGAGGGAACTAAAGCAGCCACCTTTTGCTTACGTCTTATCTTTTAGTCTTAACCGGCTTTTTGCTGGCTCTTGCCAGTGTTTTAGGTGCTGCTTTGGCCTTCGTCACTGACAGCAGCGCCAGTTTTAGAGCGGGCTTTTCCACCTTAGTTTTTGTTTTAAACTTAGTCTGAGCCTGGGCTACAGTCTTTTGCTTCACTGATTTGAGTTTAATGCTTGATTTGGCGACTCTTGTAGAGGAACGGGTTGGTTTTGCGATAGATTTGCCCGTGCTTTTCATCTTTAAAGAGGCGATTTTCAAGTTAACATGCTTACCAAATTTGGTCGATCTCACTATTTTAATTGGTCTGCTGTTGATGCTGGCTCTTAGTCTAACTGGCTTGGACATGGCCACTCTGGACGTAAAACGACTTAAATTGGCTCGTTTGTATCGGTGTCTGCTACTAGTTGCTTCTGTTTCGTGCGCTTCATGGAGATCAACATTTGAATCATGTCTGTTGCCACACTGAAGCTGATAAGGAGGCGAGCCGGCAGCGTTGGTTGGTATCGAATTAATCGATCCTCTCAGGCCGTCGATATCTGGGTTGTCGAAGCCCATGTCCATCATGTCCATCATTAAGTCATAGCGCTCTCCGCTAGTCATCCCGCCCAATACAACACCAATCAGGCGTGTTCCGTTTTGGTTGGCAGCGCCAATCAGGTTGTAGCCAGAACCACAGGTAAAGCCGGTTTTCATGCCTTCCGCACCGGGGTAATTAGCGGTAAATTTGTTAATGGCTCGTAGTTCCGTCCCTCTAAAATACATGCTGTGCGCAGAAAAAAACGGATAATATTCGGGGAAGTTTCTTTGTATTCGCCATGCCATTAACGCCATATCCCGTGCCGTCGTTACCTGCCAGTTATGGGGTAAACCGGTTGCGTTCATAAAGTGCGTATGATGCATTCCCATGGCGTGCGCTTTGTTGGTCATTTTGACAGCAAAATTTTCTTCCGTTCCACCTAAGTGCTCAGCTAGTACTACAGCGGCGTCATTTGCCGATCGAGTAATAACTGCCAAAATTGCAGTTTCGACTGTTATATATTCGCCGCGTCTTAAGCCTAATTTACTGTTTGGCTGGATTGATGCGTGACTTGATGTAACCATCTCATCGTACAAGCTAATTTTTCCGGATCTTAACGCATCGAAAGCTATATACAGGGTCATCACTTTGGTTAGTGAAGCGGGATACCAAGCCTGGTTGGCTTGTTGTGCGTATAATATATTGCCGTTCGTAGCATCAATTAGCATGGCTGCATTACGTCCATAGCTGATTTCGGTAGTACCTACAAACCAAATCGATAGCAACATTAAGAAAAAAGCTTTCACATTATTCATTTAAAGCGGGTCTCAGGGTAATTGGGGTTAAGTTAAAGCGCTAACGCCGAATGGGTTGGGGTCTTAAACGTACAAGTATAGACCAGGCTTTGTATCAAGTTAGTATAAGGTTTGTAGTAAATTAAAAAATGTAGTTACGTAAAGTATCAGCGACAAGTGAGAGAAATAGTAAAAACATTCGTACTATGCTAACAAATGAATTGATTGTTTTCTATTACCGGCTTTTAAATGGGGCGGAAGTTGGGCTTCTTGAGTTGGGGTATCTTAAAGTTTGCTTTTTGTATTATCTCTATGTTGCGATTTTTATTACAGCACTATGAGCAGTGAGATGACGATTTGTTTTCTGTTAGGAAAGCGGGGCTGACTGATCGCCATTGCATGAGTTATTTGCCAAATAAATACACACATTTCGTTATGGGAAAAGTTATTGCTGAGAAACTTAAGGGGATCTCTAAAAATACCCCACCTCACAGCGATTTTTGACGGGAAGCAATGGCGCTGAAATGAGATAATAACAGTGAGTCCACTGATAGAGAACCGTCCCATGAAACCCCGCCAACCTGGATTATTCGACGTAGAAGAAAGAGCCGCGCAACTAACCAAAATGGGAGACCCTTTGGTAGGATTGAAAGCCCGGATAGACTGGGAAGCGTTTCGGCCTGAACTTAAGCGCCTGCATGAAAAGGATAGAAAAAGTCAGGCAGGCGCCAAGCCGTTCGATGGGGTGCTGATGTTCAAGATTTTGGTACTCCAGCAGCTGCACAATTTATCGGATGATGGCATCGAATATCAGATTCGGGATCGGTTCAGCTTCATGCGTTTTCTGGGTTTGCAATTAGAAGATAAAGTGCCGGATTCGAAAACCGTGTGGAGGTTTCGCGAACGGCTTAAGGATCTAAACTTGGTTGAGGAGTTGTTTGCCCGGTTTCATGGACAACTGGCGGCGCAAGGTTATGCGGCTCGAGCGGGGCAGATGATTGATGCCACCTTTGTCGAAGTCCCCAAGCAACGCAATAGCCGTGAAGAAAACGCCCAGATTAAAGAAGGGCAAGTGCCTGAGGCATGGGATAAGCCGGAGGTTCAGGCCAAGCGTCGGCAGAAAGATACCGAAGCGCGCTGGACAAAGAAAAACGATGAGAAGCATTACGGCTATAAAAATCACATCAACACGGATGAGGAAAACAAGCTCATACAAAGCTATTCAGTCACCCATGCGGCGGTTCACGACAGTCAGGTATTCGATGAATTACTCGACCAGGCAATCGATGTGGAGGGCAATAAACGAGCGGTTTATGCCGACAGTGCTTATCGTTCAGAAGCCCAGGAGCAGCGCTTAGCTAACGCCGATATTGAGAGCCAGGTTTGTGAAAAAGGCACACGAGGCAAACCCTTGACCGAAGAACAAAAGTTATCAAACCGGACGAAGTCAAAAGTCAGAGCCCGAGTCGAACATGTGTTTGGTGCACAGGCGGCAATGGGTGGGCATTTAGTTCGCACCATCGGTTTGCAACGAGCCAAAGTCAAAATTGGTTTGATGAATTTAGTGTACAACATGAAGCGTTTGATACAGTTGATTAAACGAGATGTGATGAACCCGTACAGGAAAGGTGCGCCCACAGTGGCATAAAAACGGGGAAATAATCTCAAAACACGGGGATTTGATGCGGTTTTTACTTCAAATAGCCGGAATGCACCCTGATTTTAAAATAAAGTCGAAAAAAATTAGCAGAATTGCTAGGGGGTGACTTAAATTTGAATTTATAGAGGTTCCCTTAAACAAATAGCGCAACGGCAGAACAACCAAAATCAGTTACTTACTGTTAAAAGGTACTTGATTTGATTGACACGAAAATGGCAACAGTTGTTAAAATCGATAGTATCGCCACTTGGTACCAGAGTATTACCAAATAATTGGTTGCTCTTTAAATCTATGCTGTGCATAAAGTATTTGCATTGGGTGGTTCCAACATTCTAAAACAGGAAACATGGTCTCATGGTTAATAAATCTTCATTATTGGCAAAACAAAGAGTTGTCGCCAATCCCGGATTTAATCGTTGGTGGGTTGCACCTGCTGCATTAGCCGTTCATTTGTGTATTGGACAGGTTTATGCGTTTAGCGTATTCAACTTACCCTTGACCAAGGTGCTCGGCATCACTGAATCTTTACCACAAGATTGGCAATTAACTTCGTTAGGGTGGGTATTTAGTTTGGCTATTGTGTTCTTGGGTTTATCTGCAGCCTTTGCTGGTAAGTGGTTGGAGACTGTCGGGCCAAGAATGACGATGTTTTGTGCCGCGCTGTGCTTCAGCGGCGGATTTTTTATTTCCGCTGTGGGTATTTGGCTGCACATCATTTGGTTGTTGTATCTTGGGTACGGCGTTTTGGGAGGCATTGGTTTGGGTTTAGGTTACGTGTCACCCGTATCAACACTAATTAAGTGGTTTCCTGATCGACGCGGTATGGCAACCGGGTTAGCAATTATGGGTTTCGGTGGCGGGGCTATGATCGGTGCGCCGTTAAGCGTGTTCTTGATGAAGCAATATGCAACACCCAGTTCAGTGGGAGTGGCCGAAACTTTTGTGACAATGGGCTTTCTTTACCTGATTTTGATGATGATAGGTGCCTTCAGTATTCGATTACCAGCGGATAGCTGGCAGCCCGAGAACTACCAGCCTGTCATGAAAAAAAATAAGTTAGTCACCGACAAACATGTACATGTCGATCAAGCACTTAAAACCCCACAGTTTTATCTGTTGTGGCTAGTGTTGTGCCTGAATGTGACTGCGGGTATCGGTGTATTAGGGCAGGCTTCTGCAATGAGCCAGGAGATGTTTAAAGATTATTTTACCCCGGAAAAAGCAGCGGCCTTTGTGGGGATGCTAAGTTTTTTTAATATGGGTGGGCGTTTTTTTTGGTCAACCCTGTCTGATTATTTGGGAAGAAAAAATATTTATTTCATATTTTTCTTGTTAGGTTGTGGGCTTTATTGGTTGGTTCCTATTGCTGGGCAAATGAGAAATGTGGGCTTATTCGCCGGTTGTTATGCTTTAATTATGAGTATGTATGGGGGTGGTTTTTCTACTATTCCCGCCTATTTGGCGGATATTTTTGGCACTCGGTTTGTTGGTGCAATTCACGGCCGATTGTTGACAGCATGGTCAACGGCTGGCGTGGCGGGGCCGGTCCTGGTCAATTATTTAAGAGAAAATCAGATAGCTCAAGGAGTTGCAAAAGCTGATGCTTATAATATGACCATGCATATTATGGCCGGATTGTTGGTGGTAGGTTTTCTGTGTAATTTGGCGATTAGAGCGGTAAATCAAAGACATCATCTTCAGCATGACGACATCTATCTAGATATAAACTGAATAAAAAAGTCCCACAGAATAGTAGTTTTTTACTAGACTTAGTTGTGTGGCAGTTCTTGAGATGGCATTATTGGTCCGCCCTAATCCTAAAGAAATTAAGTTTTTCGACTGTGCGGTTTGATATACAGGCCCAATCTTAATATGGATTGCTGTGAAATTTCTAAGAACATCGATAAAGCTTCTGAAATTAAAGCTTGTCCCTATAAATCAATGATAAAGGTATAAGAGATGAATATAACCAATTTACGCAAAGAATTAAGGCGTTCATCGGAAACTCGTCGAGAAACCGATAGGCGGAATGTGCAATATCCGTTCGGCTCGGCTGAATGGCTCGAAAATATAAAAAAGAATTATTTGGCTTGGCCAAAATCCAATCGAAGAGCGACAGAAAGACGCAGTAATGAACGAAGGTCGTTAGATCGTCGTGAGGAACATGAGCGGCAACTTGCTGAGCGTGCTCGATTAAAACAGACTTATTCACGGATTTTTTTAAGTCCTGAAGAAAAGGAATTAATCGAAGATATTTATTTCAATAAAATTGATTAACCAAAAAACGGACCTACGCAGCATTGCTGTATAGGTCCGCGATTTTAACTGTTCGTGGTTTTCAGTCTGTTGTCGAAGCGTCGGCAATTTTGTTTTCAGGCCTCTTTATTGAGGCTTGGATAGCTTAATTTTGTGTGACTACAACACAAATTCATGGGTTTTCTGTATTTTTGTAACGCTTTTAGGTTAGAATAGCCGGCTTTCGAAGCTGGAGTAAGTAAGCAGTGATGGTGACTAGGAAACGCTGCTTTACTTGGCTGAATTATCTGCAAAAAATTCCTCATTTTAGTTTTGATGGGTTTTAGACCTTCAATTTTGAGTGAGCAATGCTTTAACAGGTAGATTTATGCACCGGCACGAACCCTCCAGAGTTGATACTCAAGGGCGGTCACCAGAAAAGTTTTTTATGCCCAACTTAGAGTAAAAACATGACAGATTTAGCGCATTACAGAAACATCGGTATTTTTGCCCACGTGGATGCCGGTAAAACTACCACCACTGAGCGTATTTTAAAGCTCACTGGTAAAATTCACAAAATTGGCGAAGTACATGATGGTGCTGCAACTACCGATTTCATGGAACAAGAGCAAGAACGCGGTATTACTATCCAATCCGCCGCTACAACTTGTTTCTGGAAAGACTACCGCTTCAACATTATTGACACCCCGGGCCACGTTGATTTTACAATCGAAGTATATCGTTCTCTTAAAGTGCTTGATGGTGGTATTGGTGTTTTTTGCGGATCGGGCGGTGTTGAGCCCCAGTCAGAAACTAACTGGCGTTATGCAAATGATTCTAAGGTTTCCCGTGTAATTTACGTCAATAAACTAGATAGGATAGGTGCGGATTTTTATCGCGTTGTTAAGCAGGTTGAGGAAGTCTTAGGCGCTAAGCCCGTTGTGATGACGTTACCAATTGGGCGCGAGGATCAATTTAGTGGTGTGGTTGATTTATTGACACGGAAAGCTTGGATATGGGACGAATCCGGCGACCCGCTGAATTACACTGTTGAAGATGTGCCCGCCGACATGGTTGCTGACGTCGAAAAATGGCGTGAAAAATTAATTGATGATGTGTCTGATCAATTCGACGACGTTATGGAAAAGTATCTAGAAGGTGAGGAACCGGACATTGATACATTGAAGCGTTGTATTCGTAAGGGAACTATTAGCATGGACTTCTTCCCTACATTTTGCGGATCGTCATTCAAGAACAAAGGTGTTCAGCTGGTTCTTGATGCTGTAATTGAATATTTGCCGAATCCTACAGAAGTCAATCCTCAGCCAGAAGTCGACTTAGAAGGCAATGCAACCGGAAGTTTCGCGGTTGTTGATGCTGACAAACCATTAAGAGCTTTGGCATTCAAGATCATGGATGATCGCTTTGGTGCATTGACTTTTTTGCGGATTTATTCTGGCAAGTTAGAAAAAGGTACTTCAGTATTAAATACGTTTACTGGAAAAACCGAGCGTATTGGTCGTATTGTTGAAATGCATGCAGATAACAGAAACGAGCTAGAATCCGCACAAGCGGGTGATATTGTTGCGGTGTTGGGTATGAAGAACGTGCAAACCGGTCATACCTTATGCGATCCAAAATACCCTGCTACTCTAGAGCCCATGGTGTTCCCTGATCCCGTTATCTCCTTGGCAATCTCACCAAAAGATAAAGCGGCTTCCGAAAAAATGGGTATCGCGTTAGGTAAGATGATCCAGGAAGATCCATCTTTCCATGTTGAAACCGACGAAGACAGTGGCGAAACCATTCTCAAAGGGATGGGTGAGTTACATCTTGATATCAAAGTGGATATTTTAAGACGTACCCATGGTGTTGACGTTATCGTAGGTAAACCGCAAGTAGCTTACCGCGAAACCATCACCAAGAGCGTTGAAGATGAATACACGCATAAGAAACAATCAGGTGGTTCTGGTCAATACGGTAAAATCAACTATCGCATTGAGCCGGGCGAGCCGGGGAGTGGTTTTGTATTTGAGTCAGCAGTTACTGGTGGTAACGTGCCGCGCGAGTACTGGCCGGCTGTGGAAAAAGGTTTCAAAAGCATGCTCGATAAAGGTGTATTGGCCGGCTTCCCTTGCTTAGATTTTAAGGTGGTCTTGCTGGACGGTGCTTTCCACGCGGTTGACTCCTCAGCTATTGCTTTCGAAATTGCTGCTAAAGCTGCTTTCCGTCAATCGATACCGAAGGCCGGTCCGCAGTTGATTGAGCCTATAATGAAAGTAGACACATTCACCCCTGCCGATCATGTGGGTGACGTGATCGGCGACTTAAATCGTCGTCGTGGTATGATTAAATCACAAGATCCAGGCGTAACCGGGGTACGTATTAAATCCGATGTACCATTAAGCGAAATGTTTGGTTATATAGGCGATTTGCGTACAATGACTTCTGGTCGTGGGCAGTTTTCTATGGAGTTCTCCCACTATATGCCATGCCCGAAGAACGTGTCGGAAGAGGTTATCAAAGAAGTGACGGAGCGTAATAAAAAGAAATAGTAATTCATTATTAAGTAGCTGGATATGTTTTTTTCCAGCTACATAATTACCTAGGCGAGGCGTTTAGCTGGGAAATGTGACTGTAACTGCAGTAGGCCGCAATATTTAGTTTAAGGAAATCTGCTTCGTTGTCATAAAAAAACATTCAATTATATGTCGGGGCGTAGCGCAGCTTGGTAGCGCACTTGTCTGGGGGACAAGGGGTCGCAGGTTCAAATCCTGTCGTCCCGACCAATTGAATCAATAACTTATATATCAATTATTTAATAAAAGTATAGAACAACAGTTTCGAGGTGCCCTACTGGGTACTGTTTGAAAACTATTACAACTTTTATTTGCCAGCAAAGTATCAGCGCCTCAGCCAAAATTGTAATGATCAATAAAAACCGGACACTTTATTAGGCAGTCTTCCTATAAAAGTCCCTCACATATTGCAAGGGGATTGATAACCTAATTTTGAATGAGATCGTTATCCATTGTAAAAAGCCAAATAATCGATACTCCTCAGTTTGGCTGCCGCTTGAGTTCTAAATTTTTCATAATTTAGTCGCTCGTGTTTAAGGCTTCTGAAAAACCAAGGCAAAATAGAAAAAGAAACCCTTGGCTTAATAGGAGTTATGCAGATAAACCGAAGGATTAGGCGGCGTTGTTAGTTGGCTCCACAGATAACATCGTACTTTTGACCTAGTGATTTGCAAAGGAACTGTGCGTTATAGACTATGCCCTGGATTTCTGGCTTTTCTTTGAAACACATCATGGTTAATGTAGTGGTTGGCTTTGACGAGTGGATGGTCTGGCCGCCGTAGGTTGTCGTTTGACCTGATCTATAAGCTGAATTGCCGTAGGCGGTAGCATTCGCTGTCGTATATGATTGTTTCGGCGTGGTGTAGGAACCTTGTTGCTCACGCGATTGGCTGTCAATAACCACGAAATAGTTAAAGCCGTTCCTGAGTGTTAGTTCAGCGCCACGGAGTAACGCCAAATCCTCTGCACGTTCTGGTTTAGTCGATCCGTTCCCTTGAAAAGATACCTTGAACAAGGACGTGTCCAGTTGAGTTTCGCTAAATCCTCTACCATACCCCCCCGGGATTATACGCAGTAGCACAACCAGACAGAGCAACAACTACTGAAAACAATACAACGATGCGCATGGATAAAGCTCCTAAAAAGTTTTTATCAAGTTCGGGTTAGTTCATATCCTATTTTGAGAAGGATTAACTATCAAGGTTAGTTATGTATCGCCTTTTTTACGATTGTATAAGGCCAGTCCTGGCAAGGCCAAGGTAAGAAGCCATACATTAGCGGGAATAGGGACGGGGGTAACAGGAATCAAAGTGAAAATTCCCTGTGATATTCCGACGCTACCATCACCATTACCTCCTCCTGTTTGAGCAAATTCAGTGTATCGGTTGTTGAACATTTGTAAATGGGAAAGTATGCTAGGACTGTGATTGAAGAACGCTCCATCCAAGCGAACTATATGATTATTTGTGTTTGTTGTTATCATCGGGCCTGGATATATCGCACCCTGTCCCGCCGGTACATACATTGGTAAATTTGGGTCATAAAGATAGGTTGTTATATTTTCATGTGGATAAAAACTTTGACCCGACACACTGAAATTAGTTAGCTCCCCTTTACTCAGAAAATAAGAAGAATTTGGAACAAGGTTTGCGCTATCTATATCGAAACCACCAACCAAAGGCCTTATTCCCCCTGTTGGTAAGATATTTTCTTGCTGCATCACTATGTCGTAATGGATTATTTCTGCGTTTGCTACGGTAAAAATTCCAAAAAAACAAATAATCAAATATAGGACTTTGGAAGCAGGTCTAATTATAAGCTTACGCATGACTTCAATCCTGATGAATTGGTTGGTTAATTTCGGGTTTTTACGCCTAAAATACTGGCAAGTGGTGCGGATGGCTTATGTCCATTTTAATAAGCGAATTGCTCCAACTGCTTATTATGTGCTTATTAAAAAATAACAGGCAATAAAAAAGGCCCTATGTTTACACCTAAGGCCTTGATATTCTTGGAGCTGGTGATGGGACTCGAACCCGCGACCGGCTGATTACAAATCAGCTGCTCTACCAACTGAGCTACACCAGCAAAGAGCCGGTATGATAGTTAAATCGGGCGATCTTGTCTATTATTTTTTACTCTTGATACGTTTATTTTTAAACGGAGCAGATAGTTGTTTATCAAGGCCAGTGTATTTTGTTTTAAATGGTTTAACACTAGCCTTATTACTGACAATTTGGCCTGTGCCGGTGGGTTGAAAGGATGGTATTAGGTGTTGTTTGCCGTTGCCGATTAAGTCATTTCGACCCATAGCTTTTAAAGCTTCTCTGAGTAACGGCCAGTTATTCGGGTCATGATAGCGTAGAAATGCCTTGTGTAGGCGACGCTGTTTAACACTTTTGGGAATAGAAATGTTTTTGGCGTTTCGGCTGACTTTATGCAAGGTGTCTTTACCAGAGTGATACATGGCCGTGGCAATGGACATGGGGGATGGTAAAAAAGCTTGTACTTGATCGGCTCGGAAACCGTTAAGCTTTAACCACAACGCTAAATTCAGCATGTCGTCATCAGTTGTACCCGGATGTGCGGCAATAAAGTAGGGAATTAAGTATTGTTCTTTACCAGCTTCTTTGGAATATTTATCAAACATTTCTTTAAAGCGGTCGTAAGTACCCATGCCCGGTTTCATCATTTTTGATAATGGGCCTTGTTCAGTGTGTTCGGGGGCGATTTTTAAATAGCCGCCGACGTGGTGAGTTACTAGTTCTTTGACATATTCCGGTGATTCTACGGCCAAATCATAACGCAGGCCGGAGGCGATGAAGATTTTTTTAATACCTGGCAAGGCGCGCGCTCTCCGATATAGTTTAATCAGCGAACTGTGATCTGTGTTTAGATTGGGGCAAATGCCAGGATATACGCAAGAAGGTTTCCGGCATGCGGCTTCGATTTTTTCATCTTTGCAGGCAAGCCGGTACATATTAGCGGTTGGTCCGCCCAAGTCGGAAATGTGCCCGGTAAAATTAGGCGAAGTATCTCGTATCGCTTCTATTTCTTTGATGATGGAATCTTCCGAGCGACTCTGAATAATTCGACCCTCATGTTCAGTAATCGAACAAAAGGTACAGCCACCAAAACAGCCACGCATGATGTTGACTGAATGTTGAATCATTTCAAAGGCTGGAACATTAGCGTTGCCGTAGGCTTTATGAGGCACACGAGAGTAAGGTAGGTCAAATACACCATCCATTTCTTTTGTGGATAATGGTATAGGCGGCGGGTTTATCCAAACCAGACGGTTGCCGTGTTGCTGAACTAATGGTCGGGCATTGCCGGGATTAGTCTCACCATGCATCACTCGGGAGGCATGAGCGTAAAGTATAGGGTCATTCAGCACTGCTTCGTAAGCAGGTAAACGAATGACGGTTTGTGCGCGTTTCGCTCTCAGAAGTTGTTTATCAAAATGTATGACTTTTTCGTTAGTGGCTACAATTGTTTTGTTTTTAGTATCACAAGCCGGTTCTTCTTGGTAAGGATTGGCGACCGGCATCACTAGGCCTGGTTTATCAAGGTCAGTAGAGTCTTTTACTTGAAAGCTGTCCGGGATTTGCTTAACAAAATGCACGGTGCCGCGAATGCCGTGTAAATCGGTGATAATTTCGCCATTGGCTAAACGATGAGCAATTTCCACGATTTGGCGCTCAGCATTGCCATACACCAGTAAATCGGCTTTAGAATCTAGCAATACCGATTTGCGAACCTTATCTGACCAATAGTCATAGTGGGCAATGCGTCGTAAACTGGCCTCTATACCACCGATAATAATTGGTACATCCTTGAAGGCTTCCCGGCAGCGATGCGAGTAAACATTGACCGCTCGATCAGGGCGTTTTCCTGCTTCCCCATTGGGGGTATAAGCATCGTTAGAACGGATTTTTTTGTCTGAGGTGTAGCGGTTGACCATGGAATCCATGTTGCCACCCGTGACCCCAAAAAACAGGTTTGGTCGACCTAGTTTGCTGAAATCTTTGGCACTAGTCCAATCCGGTTGCGATATGATGCCGACTCGAAATCCTTGTGCCTCTAGCAATCGACCTATTAAAGCCATGCCGAAGCTGGGATGGTCGATATAAGCATCACCGGTGACTAAAATAATATCGCAGCTATCCCAGCCCAACTCGTCCATCTCAGCGCGGCTCATAGGCAGTATGGCCGCAGGACCAAAGCGCTTCGCCCAGTATTTGCGATAGCTAAAAAGATTGGGTTCTTTAGTTTGTGCTGAAGACATTATTTTTTGATGATGTTGTCGATGAACCCGGATTTGTGTCTGCCGATCTCTCTTAAGAAATAGGGAAATTCAATTTGGTATTGATTTTCAAGGTGTAATGCTTTTGGCCTTAGATCCTTTAATGAGTATAGCGGGCAATTATCGCTAAATGCCAGGCCAATGACATTGCCTTTACCCTGTACAGGCAGAAATAATATTTTCTGGTTGAAAACGCGCTCCATCCAAAAAGCGACTTGCTCAAATAAAGGTTTTTCTGACCCCCATAAATTAATAACCAGAATACCATTGTTTTTTAATAAGGCCTTACAGGCATCAAAAAAAGCTTCACAACAAATCGATGCCGCCATGCTGTTGTGGTCAAAGGCGTCAACAAAAATCAGGCTATAGTGCTGCTCGTGACTGATTGTTCGTTGCCTAACATACTGTCCCCCGTCATCAATGATAACTTTTAGACGCGGGTCTAGAGGTAAGCCAAAGTGACTACGAGCAATTTTTACAACGCTTTTACGGTATTCCACCGCTTTTAAACGACAATCAGGAAAGTGGTAGAGTAGGTGCTTGGTTAAGGAACCGCCTCCTAAACCTATTATAAGTGCATCATCTGCTAAGGATTCTTTAAACAACAGCCAACTGGTCATGGCTCGAACATAGCTTAGTTCCAGTCTGTCCGGGGTAAGCAGGCGCATACTGCTCTGTCTAGGATAGGATCCAAAATGCAATGATCTTACGCCATCACGGTCAATGACTTCCAATATGCCGTCATCATCGTGACTTTCGTGGATTAATAGTCCTTCGTGCCGATACATTTAGTGCGATTTTGTAGATAAGTTATTTTATGTATGAGCAACAGCACTATTTAACTGAGTTAGGCTGCGTATTGAGGTAGGAGCGTAAATCTTTGTGCTGTTAGCTGCAGGTTGAAATGCTAATTTATTTGGAATTAATAGGCCACCAAGAAATCAAGCATTATTTAGGTAACGCTTGACTGTTCTCGTCGGCCTATTTTAGAAGTTCGAGAATACTTTCCAATTCGCTGATCATCTCGCTAATTATCTGTTTGTCCAAAGTTTGATCTTGCTTGGGGGTAGTTAAGTGAGTCTTGGCACCGCCAATGGTATAACCTTGTTCGTAGAGTAACGAACGGATTTGCCGAATCATCAGTACATCGTGCCGCTGATAATACCTGCGGTTGCCTCTTCGTTTTACTGGACTTAGTTCAGCAAACTCTTGCTCCCAATAACGTAGCACATGAGGTTTTACAGCGCATAATTCACTGACTTCTCCGATAGCGAAATAGCGTTTCTCCGGGATGGTCGGAAGTTCGTTATTATTACTGGGTTCCAGCATAGGCTTCTACTCGCGCTTTAAGTTTCTGACCAGCTCTGAAAGTTACTACACGTCTGGCGGTTATGGGTATTTCTTCACCCGTTTTCGGATTTCTACCGGGGCGACTGCTCTTATCGCGCAGCTCAAATTTACCGAAACCGGAAATTTTGACTTGTTCTCCCTGTTCTAAAGCGTTTTTTATTTCTTCAAAGAACAGCTCTACCATATCTTTTGCTTCGCGCTTGTTTAAGCCGAGCTCATTGAACAGTTTTTCAGCAAAATCTGCCTTAGTTAATGCCATTTAATCAATCCCTCAGTTTTGCACTAATTTTTTGGGTTAATGTGTCCAACACTCTATTAAATATAGCATCTATTTCAGAGTCTGTGAGTGTTTGTAAATTATTTTGCAATGTTAAGCTCAATGCAACGCTTTTGCTGTTATCGTCAACCCCTTTACCACGATAAACATCAAAGATGACAACTTCTTTAAGGAAGGGTTCATTACAACTTTTAACACAGTTGATTATTGCATCTGCACAAGTCGATTCATCAACCAGTAGCGCGATATCTCGACGTACTGATGGATATTTTGAAAGCGATTTAAAAGTTGGGATTTTTTTCTGTAACAATAAATCCTGATCTAGTTCAAATAAGAAAACCTGAGTATCAAACCCCAGTTTGCTCTCAATGTTTGGGTGTAACATGCCGAGCCAGCCGATTGATTGTCCATCAATAGATAAGATTTCTGCACTTTGTCCAGGGTGTAAGGCGGCATGTTGTTTAGCAGAAAATTTCACCGCTTGTCCAGTGAGCGCAAATAGGGCTTCAATATCGGCTTTGATGTCAAAAAAATCAATTTTTCGATTTTTTTCACCCCATTGTTCGACACAAACACTACCTAATACAAGGCCAGCTAGCATCTTTTGTTGGTGTAGTGAACTGCCTTCATTAACAAAGCGTAAGCCTGTTTCGAATAAACGAACCCTGGTTTGTTGGCGGTTGACGTTATAAAGTGCTGCTTTTAATAATCCGCACCACAAGGTGGAACGCATCACTGATAACTCAGACGAAATAGGGTTTTGTAGGCGAATGGCAGCGTGGTTTGGCGCAATGATCTGCTGAATTTCCTCATCAACAAAGCTATAAGTAATGGCCTCCTGATATCCGCGGTCGACTAATAGGTCCTTAGTTCGATCTATATCCAACCTGGCTTCTGTCGCTTGGCTTAATTCTGACCGCATCAGTAAACTATTGTTAGGCAGATTGTTATAGCCGAAGATACGGGCTATTTCTTCTATTAGATCTGCTTCTATGGCGATATCGAAACGAAAACCGGGTGGGGTAATTTGCCAACCGTCAGGCTGTGTGGCAACAGACATGCCTAAGCGCTCAAAAATGTCGACGATTTGTTGGTCAGGTAAAGCTATGCCGAGAGTTTTTTCAATTTGTTGTCTTTTGAGATTAACTGCATCACGTTTAGGCAGGAATGTGTCAGTTGTTACCTCGGTGATTTGTCCTGCTTGACCGCCGGCGATGGTAATGATTAGTTGCGTAGCCCGTTCAATAGCACGGTTTTGCAAAGTAGCATCGACACCGCGCTCAAAACGATGAGATGAATCGGTGTGTAAGCCAAAGTGACGTGCCTTGCCTGACATGCTTTGTGGGGAGAAAAAAGCACATTCTAAAAAAATGTTTATAGTGCTACCGCTGACGGCGGAATCGCTCCCACCCATGATCCCTGCGAGAGCCAATGGGCCTTTGCTGTCGGCAATAACTAACGCGTTTTCATCGAACTGTATGGTTTGCCCGTTTAATAGACCTAACTCTTCCTCTTTTCGTGCCCACCTTACACAGATATTGCCCGACAATTTATCGGCATCAAACGCATGCAATGGTTGCCCTAACTCCAGTAATACATAATTTGTGACATCAACAACCGGACCCAAGCTTCTCAGACCAGAGCGACGTAACCGTTCTTGCATCCATATGGGGGTTTGGGCACGGGGATTGATGTTTTTAACTAATCGGCCCAGATAGCGTGGGCATGCCTCAGCTGTTTGCACAGTGACGGCCAGCAGATCTTGATGGTCAATCTGGGTTTGGTTAGTTTCGGTGGTAGCCCATTCTAATTTATTGAGAACAGCTATTTCACGGGCAATTCCTTCTACACTCAAACAATCAGCTCTGTTAGGTGTTAAGTCGACTTCAATAATGTTGTCATCTAAAGACAGGTATTCCCTTATATCTATACCGAGTGGAGCATTATCTGCTAACTCCATTAAGCCATTGGCGTCTGCCGCCAAGCCTAACTCCTTTTGTGAACATAGCATGCCAAATGAGTCTATTCCACGCAGTTTAGATTTTATTATTTTGAGATCGCCTGGTAAAACTGCGCCGATTAATGCGGCTGGAATCTTCAAACCCACTCGAACATTGCTCGCACCACAAACAATCTGCAAAGGCTCAGCGGCACCGACGTTTACTAGGCAAACTTTTAATCGGTCTGCATCGGGATGTTGCTGCATGGCTATGACTTCGCCGACCACCACGCCTTGGAACTGGGCCGCAGCAGGTGACACGGAATCAACTTCGAGACCTGCCATGGTCAATTGAACGACCAGTTCTTTGGTGCTTATTGTTGGGTTGACGTAATTTCTCAACCAAGCTTCACTAATTTGCATGATTCAAGCTTTCCTGTGCGGCGACAACTTAGTTAAATTGTTCCAAGAATTTAAGGTCATTTTCAAAAAATAATCTCAAATCATTAATGCCATAACGTAGCATGGCGAGTCGTTCTACCCCCATTCCGAAAGCAAAACCGTTATATTGATCGCTGCTAATGTTGACGGCTTTGAATACTTCGGGATGAATCATTCCACAGCCCATGACTTCGAGCCAGCCGGTGTTGCTGCACACCCGGCACCCTTGACCATTGCACATAACGCATTCAATATCCACTTCAGCCGACGGTTCGGTAAAGGGAAAATAAGAGGGCCTAAAGCGTACTTGGATGTCTTTTTCAAAGAATGCTCTTAGAAATTCATACACAACGCCCTTTAAGTCCGCAAAGCTAACGTCTGTGTCGACTAAAAAGCCTTCCACTTGGTGAAACATAGGGGTATGGGTAATGTCGGAATCGCAACGGTAGACTCGGCCTGGTGCAATAACTTTAAGCGGCGGTTTCTCAGTTTCCATGATTCTGATTTGCACTGGCGATGTATGCGTTCTTAATACTGTGTGTGCATCAAAATAGAACGTGTCATGCATGGCTCGAGCAGGGTGATGCGCAGGAATATTGAGAGCCTCAAAATTATGATAATCATCTTCAATTTCAGGACCCTCGACAACTTTGAAACCCACGCTAGAGAATATTTTGGTGATCCTTCTAAGTGTAGTGGTGACGGGATGTAGGCCCGCTATAGATTTCCCTCTGCCAGGAAGTGTAACGTCGATACTTTCATTGGCTAACCTTTCTTCTAAGGCGGAACTCTGAAGTAGATTTTTCTTGGCTTCCAATTGCTCTTGAAATTGATCTTTTGCAATATTAATAGCTTGCCCAGCTGTGCGGCGTTGTTCTGGATCAAGTGTACCAAGCTTCTTCGTTTCTAAAGTAAAGAGGCCTTTTTTGCCCAGGTATTCAACACGAGCCTTGTCCAGCTCATTCAAGTCGTTTATTGCCGCAAGCTCTTGTAATGCCTGCGCGAGAATTGCTTCTAGGTTGGCGGACACGGTTCGCTCGCTTTGTGATTTTGGTGGGAAGATGTAATCAGAAAAGGATATATAGTTCCCTTAACTTGCCCCCTTCCTTTTTCACTCAGAAGGGAGCAACAGATCTACTTTGCAGTAGTTGCTTGGTCTAATCGTTAAGGCTTACTCTGATTTGCTATTGCAATTTTTGCTATCTCGGCGAATCCTTCGATATCACGCACAGCAATATCAGCTAAGACTTTACGATCAACCGCGACTTTTGCTTTTGTTAGACCGTTTATCAATCGGCTATACGATATACCATACAAACGGGCTGCCGCATTGATGCGCACGATCCATAGGGCACGAAATTGACGCTTTTTTTGTTTGCGGTCACGGTATGCATATTGCCCGGCTTTGATAACCGCTTGCTTTGCGACCCGGTATACCCTGCTGCGAGCACCGTAGTATCCTTTGGCTTGTTTTAAGATTTTTTTGTGCCTTGCTCTGGCTGTTACACCACGTTTTACTCTTGGCATTGCTGCACTCCTTAACTGTAAGGCATCATGCGTACGACCATACGCAAGTCAGACGGATGAACAGCGGCAGTTGCGCGTAACTGCCTTTTTCTTTTAGTGGTTTTCTTGGTCAAAATGTGTCGGCGATGCGAATGACCACATTTAAAGCCGCCACTACCCGTACGCTTGAAACGCTTGGCAGCACCACGGTTGGTTTTTATTTTTGGCATTTGTTTGCTCCAGTAATGTAGAAAATCCCTGAGTTAAGTGATCGGTAAGGCAAAATGCAAGGCCCCAAACAATCATTAGTGTCACACGACACTTGGCTTTTCATCCATTAAAGCCAACAACTATAAACAATCAGTTGATTTGCTAGCCTATTTTTTTTTTTTCGGTGCCATGACCATCACCATCTGACGGCCTTCCATTTTTGGAAACTGTTCAACAGTGGCTAGTTCTTCCAAGTCTTTCTCTATGCGTTTGAGCTGTTCCATGCCTATTTCTCTGTGCGCCATCTCTCTGCCGCGGTATCGCAGGGTTATCTTGGTTTTATCGCCTTCGTTCAGAAACTTGATCAGGCTTCTCAGCTTAACTTGATAATCGCCTTCGTCAGTTCCTGGCCGAAATTTTATCTCTTTAACCTGGATTTGTTTCTGTTTCTTTTTGGCAATTTGCAGCTTTTTATTTTGTTCAAACTGAAATTTGCCATAATTCATTATCTTACAAACCGGAGGATCCGCGTTTGGAGATATTTCTACTAGATCTAAGTCTGCCGCATAAGCAATTTGTTTGGCTTCATCCAATGAAATAATACCTAATGCTTCACCTTCTGCGCCAGTCACTCTCACTCGTCTAGCTGTGATTGTGTCGTTTAGGCGCGTTTCATCTTTTTTAGCAGCGATACCTTAATCCTCCAAAAACATTACAACTTTCTGTCGCCAATCTCTTTATTTACCCGGTCGGCAAATTCATTGACTGTTTGACTACCTAAGTCATCACCTTTCTGGGTACGAACGGTAATGAAGCTTTCTTCCAATTCTTTGTCACCAATGATGACAAGATAGGGAACCCGTTGCATAGAATGCTCGCGGATTTTAAACCCGATCTTCTCATTTCTCAAGTCAATCTTTACCCTGATACCTTGGCTTTCGAGCAACTTCAAGGTTTGTAGTGCGTAATCACTGTGTCGGTCGGCGAGTGTTAGCACGCTTACTTGCACTGGTGCTAACCATACAGGGAGTGTTCCCGCGAACTGCTCTATCAAAATGCCTGTAAAACGCTCCAGTGAGCCTAGTATAGCCCTATGTAGCATAACAGGTACTTGTTTAGAACCGTCTTCGGCAATGTAAGATGCACCAAGTCTGTTTGGCATAGAAAAATCGACTTGAATAGTGCCGCACTGCCAGACTCGTTCCAAACAGTCCTTTAAAGAGAATTCAATTTTAGGTCCGTAGAAAGCGCCTTCGCCGGGCTGCAGATCCCAAGTAAGGCCTTTATTGTTTAAAGCCAGCTCTAGTGCATTTTCAGCTTTATCCCAAACGGAATCTTCACCGACTCTATTTTCGGGGCGGGTAGATAGTTTAATAATTACTTGTTCAAATCCAAAATCTTTATATACACCAAACAGCATGTCAATAAAGGTTGATACTTCATCTTGAATCTGATTTTCTGTGCAAAAAATATGTGCGTCGTCTTGGACAAAGTTTCTAACTCGCATCAAGCCATGCAAGGTTCCAGATGGTTCGTTACGGTGACAGGAGCCGAACTCAGCCAAGCGAACAGGCAAATCTCGGTAACTTTTAATCCCTTGATTGTAAATTTGCACGTGACAGGGGCAGTTCATTGGCTTGATTGCGTAGTCGCGATTTTCTGAATGTGTGGTAAAAATCATGGAGCCGAACTTATCCCAGTGGCCAGATTTTTCCCATAGTGAACGATCAACTAATTGCGGAGTTTTAACCTCACCGTAACCATTCACGCGCAATTTGTCTCGTATGTATTGTTCTATTTGTTGGTAAATAGTCCAGCCTTTTTCGTGCCAAAATACCATGCCAGGCGCTTCTTCCTGGGTGTGGAATAGATCCAAAGTTTTTGCAAGTTTGCGGTGATCGCGCTTCTCAGCTTCCTCAAGCCGATTAAGATAGGCTTGTAGTTCCTTTTTGTCTTTCCAGGCAGTGCCGTAAATGCGTTGCAGCATTTCATTTTTTGAATCGCCACGCCAATAGGCGCCAGCAATTTTCATTAGTTTGAATGCGCCAAGTTTTCCGGTGCTGGGGACGTGTGGGCCACGGCATAAATCGGTAAAGTCTCCTTGTTGATATAGGGATAGTTCTAGATCGGCGGAAATTGATTCAACAATCTCAGCCTTATAGTTTTCACCTTTGTCTTTGAAGAATTTTATTGCTGACTCTCTCGAAACAACAGAGCGACTAATGGGGAGATCTGCTATCACTAACTGTTGCATTTTGTCGTCAATTGCAACTAGATCTTCAGGTGTAAACGGGCGATAAAAAGAGAAGTCATAATAAAAGCCGTTTTCGATAACGGGACCTATAGTCACTTGCGCTTCAGGGAATAGTTGCTTTACTGCTTGAGCTAATAAATGAGCGGTTGAATGACGAATTATCTCAAGGCCGGCGTTGTCCTTAGCAGTGATAATTTGCAAGTTAGCGTCCTGATTAATTACGGTATTCACATCCATTGCTTCACCGTTAAGCTTCCCCGCCAAAGTTGCCTTGGCTAAGCCTGAGCCGATTGATTCGGCAACATCCATTATCGTAATGGATTGCTCATATTCGCGTTTAGAGCCGTCGGGAAGGGTGATTACAGGCATTGTTAATGGGTTCAGCAATAAAAAAAGCACTGCATGCAGTGCTTAATATTTGTGGTAGGCGCGAATGGACTCGAACCATCGACCCCCACCATGTCAAGGTGGTGCTCTAACCAACTGAGCTACGCGCCTGAAGTCCTATGACTTTCAGGATGGGAATTGTAACAGATGTTTTTTGTTTTGCAACACTATATTCGGGCTAAAATTGGCACTAGTTCAAAGTGCGTTTTTAGGTAAAGAGGAAAAGAGAATATTTTATTTGGCTTTGCTCAAGCAAGTAAATGGGTTTTTTAAGGGCTATTGGGTATAATGCAAGCGCGATGTATTCAATTTAGCATCGCAATTGTGCAGGATTAAATATTTTCAGGGGTGGGCGCTTGACCACAAAATAAATTTCTAAGCATTTCAATAATCCGATTACCAGTAACCGCCCTTGTTACAAAAAATCGCAGTACAAAAACTGTCAGTCTTAAATTTAAACTTTTGGCATTTAACACATGAATACCTCTCAACAGCCTTCTTTAGTCAGGCAATCAAACAAATCAATCTACGTGATGTTTTATTGGGTGGCTATTGTCATATTGCTTGGTTATACATTCAGGTTGGGCCTTCATGAAATGGTCATAACTTGGATTGGTGTAGAGGAATATGGCCACGGTTTCTTTTTGCCTTTAATCAGCGCCTACTTCATATGGTTGCGCCGAAATGAGTTACAGTTTATCCAACAGTTTCGAGAGGCAATTCCTGGTTTAATTCTGTTGGTAATCGGGCTTGTGTTGGTTATTTTAGGTGGATTAGCCACTTTAAAAACTATAGAACAATATGCATTCATACTCACCATAACGGGCATCTTTGCCTGCGTATTTGGATTGCACGGCCTTCGTGTTGCGGCAATACCTTTGCTGTTTTTGATCTTTATGGTGCCGTTTCCCAGTTTTATTTTGAACAATTTATCCTCCAAGCTGCAATTGATTTCATCTTGGATTGGGGTTGAGTTTATTCGCGCCTTTGACATCATGGTTTATCTGGAGGGTAATGTTATCGACTTGGGCGGGTATAAATTGCAAGTAGTCGATGCTTGCAGTGGCCTTCGGTATTTGTTTCCTCTGGCAAGCCTCTCTTTTTTATGCGCCTATCTTTTTAAAGGTTCTTTTTGGCAAAAGGCTTTAGTTTTTCTCTCCTCGATACCGCTAACTATTTTTATGAATAGTTTCCGCATCGGTGTCATCGGCATTTTAGTTCAATACTGGGGTACCGATATGGCAGAAGGTTTTTTGCATGACTTTGAAGGTTGGATTGTTTTCATGGCTTGCCTTGCGTTACTTTTGGTGGAGATGTGGGTATTTTCCAGAATGAATGGAGAAAAATTAGCACTAAGCGATCTGGTTAAGATACCAGAGGAATGGGGCAGACATGTAAAAACAGATAATACAACTATTCGGCTTAACAAATCACTATGGATTGTTCTAGGGTTACTTGTAACCT
Source organism: Methylococcales bacterium (assembly GCA_965247565.1). GTDB lineage: Bacteria > Pseudomonadota > Gammaproteobacteria > Methylococcales > Methylomonadaceae > CBDFHF01. Next base: position 1,952,912 of record CBDFHF010000003.1, read on the forward strand.
CATCTATTGCCTCTCAATACCTCGCAGGAAGGCAGGAAATTATTCCAGAGAGAAAGGTATTTTTAAACTTCCCACTTAAGATAGGGGCATGGCAAGGGCATAATGAATACATAGAACAAAAATATCTTGACCAATTAAAACTCACTGATTATTTCGTGATTAACTTTGTTAATCCTGATTATCAGAGCGGCGTTAATTTTTATACGGCGTATTTCGAGTCGCAACGAACAGGTGCCTCTGTACATTCACCGAGATCTTGCATCCCAGGAGATGGCTGGCAGATCACCAGTCTCACCCAGCATACTTTTGCGGATATAAAATTGGATGGCAATCCAATTGCCGTTAATAGGGCAGTTATTGAAAAAGGCGACAGTAGACAACTGGTGTATTATTGGTTCCAACAACGCGGCAGGTCAATGACAAACGAATTTTTAGTCAAGTGGTATTTGTTTTATGATGCCGTCACCATGAATCGCACCGACGGTTCGTTAATTAGAATAATTACTTCCGTACTGCCGGGTGAAGACATTGAGAAAGCCGATCAACGTCTACAGGGTTTTATGAAAGATGCTATGAAGGAGTTACCTCCATACTTGCCCGGCAGGTAAGGTGGTTTAGACAAGTCCTAACATAGTTAGGGCTTTATACAGGCTATGTTGTATTGGATGACGTGAATATGCCTCGCACGGAGTCTGTTAATTTCAATAGGGGGCTTTTTTGGAGATAGGGTTTATGAATAGTCTTACTGCACTTTCTTTAAGTATCGGCGCATTGGCAGGTGTAGCCACTTTCTTGGCCGTTGGGCCTTTGAGTGGTTTCTTTTTTATATGGGCTGCAACCATTGCCTGGGCGGCTTACTTCTTTTTAGGTGCTAATCAGGAAGCTTTGAAGAATACTATTGTCTGTGGGATTTTTGGGGTTTTTATGGCCTGGTTAACAGCTATTCAGCTTACTGACATTGCTCCTGATGTGGTTTTAGGATTTCCGTTTTGGGCGGCGGTCACGGTTGCTGTATCCGTAGTAGCCTTATGCTATGCCGCTAACATTCCCCAGCTTGCTACCATCCCAGCAAGCGTCTTAGGTTACTCTTCAACCTTTGCTTATTTGTTGCAGACACCTGACAAATTAAATAAAGATGTTTTATTAGGTGTTTCTCTTGATAATCCGTTGCTAGTTGTGTCGATTTCTATTGTCATCGGCACCTATTTTGGATTAGCTTCGGCGAAACTTAGTGCTAAATTGACTAAGCAGTAAGACGAAACGTCTATTTTGGGAATTAATGTTAGCGCTTAGTTAAGTTCTCACCGCCGGGTAGGATTTTTTAATTTTACCCGGACGACTTCAATAATTTTATTCTGGGGTATCTGAGTAGACTATTTCCGGCAGCACTACCTCCCAAAGATCACATTTAAGTTTATTCAATTCCTCGGGCTTTGCTTGGCGAACAACAATAGCAGCAACGACCACCGAACAGATTTTGCCCTCCGGCAATTTAAATTTTTGCGCCATGAGACTGACGGTGACTCCGTTTTTGTCAGCGATTTCCCATCTGTTGTCTCGAGATCTTAAAATTAACTCGCTACCCCAGTCTAGATTTGCAATTGCTCGATGAATGGGGCTGTCACTGGCAAAATACCCAGGCCACGATAAAACTACATAGCTCGGATCGGCTACCCAAGTTCGTTGAGCTAAGTCAGAGTTTACGCGGGTCAAAGTTGCTTGCGAGCTTAGACACAAGCTTCTGCAGTTTGAGAGGAAAGCATGCTGACGACCTTTGCTAGAGCAGATGGTTAATGTTTTACGAGCACGTCACCGCCACATAAAATAGCCGTCGTTCTTCATCATTAGCTTGTTGCCAGCCGCCATCATCCAGTATCAGTACGTGATCAAATTCCAATCCCTTAGCTCGGTGCGCGGTGAGTAACAACATCGGCGCATTAACTCTGTCATAGGCAGGACTCTGGCTTCCCGATGCAAATTCATAAAGTGCTTCGATAAGATCAGTTACCACCAGTTGGCTGCCCGGTGTTGATGATTCGCTTTCGATAATAAATTGCGCCAATAATGCGAGATAAGGATGATCAAGCAAATCATGCGTATTTTGATGGAATCGGTATTTAAACCAGCGAGATAACACTCCCCAGCGTATTAATACCCGAGGCTTTTTGCCTGTTCGCTGTTGATTACGCAGCAGTGATAGTAACGCATGACCTTCCCGCGTTGTATGCAAGTCGCGCGAATAGTTATCGCGCATAAGTCGTACTGGCACGGACTTTTGACGACATAACGCGACCATGGGTTCAAGCGATTTCCAGTGCCGAGCAATGACGGCGAAGCGACCCCATCTTGGTTGACCTGGGCTATCCAGCTTATTTAGTCGCGACAGCTCTGCAAGCGCGGCTTCGGTTTCTCCAAATAAATGCGCTGGTGTCTCGATAATGTGGGGACGACCTTGAGCAACGATATCCAAATCAGCATATTCTCCGCCATCAGGCTTATCGCGCCGGACATAGTTTATTCGGATAGGCATCTGGCTTTTCATGCGGCCGCGTGTCGGAGCAATAATTTTGTTCGCGCAGTTTATGATATGTTGCGTTGATCGGTAGTTTTCAACGAGATAATAGATTTTTGCATGATAATCGTCGCTAAACTGTTTTATGAAACGAACATTGGCACCATCAAAGGCATAAATATTTTGATCGTCATCACCTACCGCCAGCAGCGATAGCTTATCCTCCTCGTTATTTAATGAACGCCCAGCTAACGCACTGATAAGTTGATAGTGGTCAGCATTGATATCTTGGTATTCGTCGACCAGCAGATAACGTAGGCCGGAGAGTAAACTATCCCGATGGTTGGAATATTCTATGGCATCGCTTGATTCAGCATTTTGCAATTGCTTTGCCGCTTTCTTGAGTACTGCGCCGAAATCAATTTTTTCACCGCGTTCGATTGCCACTGCATAGCTGGTTCCAGTTAGCCTCATTGCCAAACTGTGTAAAGTCTGTACTGCAACACCACCGGCATCGCTTCCAATTAGCGCCCACAAGCGTTGCCGAATCTCAATGGCCGCCGAGCGATTGTAGGTTAAAACCATAATGTTTTCTGGCAAAACCATACATTCTCGTAGTAACCAGGCCACTCGATGCACAATGATTCGGGTTTTACCAGAGCCGGCCCCAGCCAATACTAGGTGACTTCCTTCCGTGGGGGCGGCGACAATTGCTTGTTGTTCAGGGTTTTGTAAATCGGTGAGAATCCGGCGATGGGCTGCTTCCGTGGTGGCGATTTCCAGAATATCCCTGCGACCAGCAAAGTACTGTTGTACAAATTCATCGCGATCTAAACTGAAATAATCAACAATTAATGCCATCGCTGCTTGAATTTTGCCGAGTGCTAAACGGGCATATTCAGCCATCACATGAACTTGAACGATTTTGTCTTTGTAATGGAGAGCCAATTCGGCATAATCGGACTTTTTGAACTGTCGCCGTCTGGCATCTGCATTGAGTTGAATGGTCATTGCAGAGCGAAATATCGCCTTACCGCGTGCTAAATGTAAAACCTCATTCATATCTAAATAGACCAAGGCTGCCGCCAAAGCAACATTCCAATCCCGGAAATTCAAATCTTGCAAGGTTGGGTCTACTTGTAGGGCGGCTTCCAGATCACCTTGTTTGCAAGTCACTAATAGGTTATTACCCTGACGGCGTTTGAGAAAATAACAGACCAGCGCTTGTGCCAGTTGCATACGCTTTTGCCGAATGGTTTCAATTTCTTGCCAATTACGCAGCAGTTTTATGTAGCGATTGTCTTGTCCTGCCGGGCGCAGTGCAAAAAAACCGCGTTGCCCGGTGCTATCACCAAATGTTTCGGCAAAAGACTTCAATAGTCGCGTCAGTGCTTTGGGTTCCAGTTCGACATTCGTATCGCGCCGTAAGCTATCGCAGAGATGTCGAACGTTCAGAATCTGCCATTGTTCTCGATCTGCATCAGGCGCCGCTTCGCGCAAACTATTAATGAGAGCGTCTTCCAATTTACATAAAGCCGTCATCCTATCGGACGAATCCGGATCGCGGTATAGGGTGACGCCGATTTCGGTATCGTTGGAAACCAGTTTCAATTGTCCAAGATCTCTTAACATCTGTTGCACCTGATAAGAGTTCCGACCAGTAGCAAGCATCAAATCATCTGTGCTAATGCTTTCGTCGTCAGCGCAGTTTAATAACTCGGAGAGCAAAGTAAGATAAGGTTCTATGTCGGTTTGTAGCTTTTTCTTCAGAATTTCCCGCGCTTCATCCAGGTTGGTAATTTGTAAGCTGCCAGGAAACATACGGGTATGATTTTCATGACGTTCCAGTAAACGCGCTTCTTCTAACCAAGCTACTGCGATACGGACTTTGGTGTCGGCATCGGCAGCATCGGGGTCAATGCTATTTTTATCTGGAATTTCTAACAATATTTCGCCAGTGCTGACTACTATCGAACCTTGACTTCGGTCTTTTTTCTCGATGGTTCTCAGTGCTTTTAGAATTGAATAAATATCGTGCTGGGTTAGGCGAGAATTGCGTAATAATCGGAATTGCACGTCCAAATCGGCTTCGTCATACAACAGTACACAGCGTGCTGGCGCTTGATCTCGTCCAGCTCGACCCGCTTCTTGCAGGTAATTTTCCAACGATCCGGGCGTATCTAAGTGTATAACCAAGCGTATGTCCGCTTTATCCACACCCATACCAAATGCGTTAGTCGCCGCAATTACTCGCAATTCACCCTGAATGAAAGCTTCTTGTACCTGTCTTTTCTGTTCCGGCTGCATGCCGCCATGAAAATAACCACACTTTAGATCCGCTTGGATAAGAAATTCGGCGATGTCTTCAACAGTTTTTTGCCGGGCACAAAACACAATTGCGCCACCCTGTTCGTCAGGCAAGGCTTCATGTAATAAACGTAACACTTCCGGGTACTTGGCCTGATTAGATACCTGCTGTACTTCGTAGTCAAGATTGCTGCGGCTGACCCCACCTGTCAACCGTTCCAGATTTATTCCCAAGCGCTTCTGAAAGTGATCACAGATGTCTTGTACTACATCGGGTTTGGCGGTAGCGGTAAAACAGAATATCGGCGATGGTTTATGTTGTTGCCTGTTTTTGATAAAGCGGGACGCGTAAAGATAATCAGGGCGAAAATCATGTCCCCATTTGGACAAACAATGTGCCTCGTCAAATACCCAGGCACCGACCTCACGGTGTAGCAAAGCATTTCCAAAGGCGGTACTGCGAAATTGCTCTGGCGCTACAAAAATCAAACCAAGATCCCCCAGCCTTAATTTATCCAAAGTCAGCCGTCTTTCCAATGGATTCAGCAAACTGTTGAGATAACCTGCACAGGTGATGCCGCGCGATTCCAGGTTATCAACTTGATCTTTCATTAGCGATTGTAACGGGGAGATAATCACCGTTACGCTTCCGTTACGATAATATCGGGCCAAGGCTGGCAATTGAAAACATAACGATTTGCCGCCACCGGTAGGCAAAATGGCTAAAGTGGATATACCGGCAAAGCCGTTCTCAACAATCGCTTGCTGCAATGATTTACCGTCAGAAGTAGAGGGTAGTGGGCGAAATTGATTGATCCCCGGAAAATACCTAGGTAGCAGTTGCTCTAGATCATGTTGCTCTTTACACCAGCAGCAGTTTGAATCGGAGCAGGGAATGTCGCGCAGGATGGTAATGAGATCTCGGGTTTTTGGAAAAGTCAGTCTGACCCAAGCCGGTAGAACGGAGTTGCCTCCAGATACTCGTAACCAAGCTAAAGCATAAGCAAGAGGTTTGTGCCACGCGGGATCGGGTAGATAGAAATCAATAATTTGTTGCAGACCCGTTTGGCAGGCCTTGCCAGTGCAGGCTACTTGAAATGCTTTTTGCGCTTCGGCTAAGGAGGGGCGTAATGCCCGTCGCAGCGTTGCAAAGAAATTTGCCACACCTTTGCCATTTTCCGGCGACAATAAATAATGCAAACATAAGGCTTCAGCTGGTTGCTCGGTAACTCGTTGTTTTAAAGCTTCGGCTTGATCAAGAAATAATTCGTACGCCAACTCAGCATCACGAACCGGATCATTGCGCGTAGTGGAACAAAGCTTGTAGTCCTTTACCAATCGATGATAGGGGTTTTGCGGAAATGCTACCGGCGATAATTCCAGAGTATCAACCAAGGGTTTTTGGTGTAGCGCCAGATTAGGGTGTAATACCGATAAAGCGGGTTGATCGAATGCAATCACATTATGCCCGAGTACAAAGGCCGCACCGTTGGTGAACTCGTCTAGCAAGGCGACAAGATCCGGCGCTTTGCCTGACCGGCGTGCTCTGGCATTAGTGTCAGGCCGAAATACCCCAATCTCTCGAAGTAGCAACTTGTCTTGACGAGCAGTCTCGATATCAATGCAAAGACACTTAGCTTTATTTTTTTCGGCGGGTTGAGTCATTAATTTCCATGAAAATCGTGCAAAATTATTAGGTGGCCGCTTGCGGAATCTAGAGATGCAATTTTCTTAAGTGTTACGGTCTATGTTTTATCAAGGGCAAAGTGATTGAGTCTCAACGTTCTTTATAGCTGGTTTTTCGGATAAAAATAGGTATCTCTGCCGGTAGCGTTATAGAAAATGATAAGTTGAGTGTCGACGATCATATGAGTACCAGAAACCTTTGTACATGACAAAAAGTGTTCGCTGTCATTTCGACCATCGGGAGAAATCTTAAGCCACCGAAATTTAAGATTTCTCCCGATGGTCGAAATGACAAAAATACAGCCGATGTCATGTTCATTATTTTTTGTCATGTACACAGATCAGAAACAAAAAGCGCAATATTAGTGATAACCCCTAAAAATTAAATAACTTCATGCACTACCAGCGCTTCGTGGTAATTTATGGTTGCTAGACAAATCAGTTAAGCGACTCTTATGGCTCAAATCCAATCTACGTCAGAATTACCAGCAATATCGTCAATCATAGTGGCTGAAAATGGGCAACGTTCTGTCAAATTATCGGGTCATTGGACGTTAAACAACGTAGTCGTGATACCGGCATTGTTTGTGCAAATTAAAAAACAAGCAGTCGATAAAGATACTAACTGGGATTTGACGGGCATTGAGTTGCTTGATAGCGCTGCCGGTTTGTTGATTTGGCAAGCCTGGGGTCAACGAATGCCGGACGCATCTGAAATTCGCCCGGAACATCAACGCTTATTTGAACGATGGCAACATCAGGAACTTCCGAATGCAAAAGTCCGTAGTGCCCCACTAGTTTTACTATGGCGCTATTTAAATAAAGTCACTCTTGAGTTTTTACTTCAGTGCTTAAGTGTAGTGACTTTATTAGGCCAGCTATTTTTGGATTTAACGTTTTTGCTACGTCATCCTGGAGTTATTCCCTGGTCCGAAATTTCTATTACTATTTACGATGCGGGGGTGCGGGCTTTAGGTATTACGGCGTTAGCCGGGTTTCTAATCGGCATTGTGTTGAGTTATTTGTCTGCCTTGCAGCTAAAAATGTTTGGTGCCGAAATTTATATAATCCCGATTTTAGGTTTAAGTATCATTCGTGAGCTGGGGCCTTTGCTGGCAGCTATTTTGGTAGCGGGACGTTCGGGTTCGGCGATGACGGCTCAAATTGGCATCATGCGAGTGACCGAAGAACTGGATGCTTTGGCCGCACTGGGTATTTCGCACTCCTTACGGTTGGTTTTTCCTAAAGTGGTGGCGCTAGCGGTGGTATTGCCGTTGTTGAGTATGTGGACTAATAGCGCTGCGTTGTTGGGCGGTATGTTGGCTGCACAAAATACACTGGATATTGGGCTTCAACAGTTTTTTTTGAAACTACCTTCAGCTGTGCCTTTGACCAATGTATTCATTGGTTTGGGAAAGAGTACGGTGTTTGGGTTGGCGATAGCGTTGATTGCTTGCCATTTTGGCTTTCGTATTAAGCCCAACACCGAAAGTTTGGGTAATGAAACGACTAATTCTGTGGTCGCCTCCATCACCATTGTTATGATGCTGGATGCGGTTTTTGCTATCTTGTTTATGAATGTAGGTATGCCATGAATGATCAGATGGCGATACAGCTCCAAGGACTGTGGACTCGGTTTGGTGATAAAGTTATCCATAAAGATATCAATCTGAGTTTACCGCAAGGAGAGATTTTAGGCTTGGTCGGCGCATCAGGTTGTGGCAAGACCACGCTGCTTCGAGAAATTATCGGTTTGCAACTGCCTAGTCAGGGCAGGGTGTTGATTATGGGACAGCCCTTGCAAAACATTCTAGCGCAACAACAGCAGTCACTCCGAAGTGACTGCGGGGTGTTATTTCAAAAAGGTGCGTTATTTAGCGCATTGGATGTGTTCGACAATATTGCTTTTCCTTTGCGTGAAATGGGTTTGAACAATAATGAGTTAATTCAACGTTTAGTGCTGATGAAACTGTGTAGGGTAGGTTTAGCAGCGCAAGATGCCTGGCTTAAACCGGCGGAGTTATCCGGCGGTATGATCAAACGAGTCGCTCTGGCTAGAGCGTTAATATTGGAGCCAAGTTTGCTTTTACTGGATGAACCAACTGCTGGTCTCGATCCTATCGCCAGCGAGGATTTTGTGACCTTACTCTCCGAATTGCACAAAGAGCTTCATTTTACAGCGGTTATGGTTACTCATGATTTAGATATTTTGCGCGACTTGTGTACTCAGATTGCTGTACTCGCCGATCAACAGTTAGTCGCATTCGGAACCTTGGCATCGGTATTAAGTTGTCGTCATGCCTTTGTAAAGCAGTTTTTTCATAACAGGCGGGCGCGGCGGGTATTCGACAACCAGGAGCTAGTTCATGGGTAGAAATAATCATGCATTAATTACCGGTCTGTTTTTGCTAGTGTTACTAACGGCATCAACCGTTATCGTTTACTGGTTGGGAAGCTTCGAAAAAGAGCGAAATATCTATGTCATTTCCTCGACTGCTTCGGTTTCAGGGCTCAATCCAGAATCAACGGTATTTTTTCGCGGTATTGCTGTCGGTAAAGTCATCAGCATTCAATTTGATCCCAATGATGCGGGCATTATTTTAGTGCCGGTTGAAATAGATAAAAACATTGTACTAACTCAAGGTGTATATGCCACCTTACAGCTAAAAGGCGTTACAGGACTAACGCAGATTCAACTCGAAGATGCCGGTAAAATAGCCGAACCGTTGCCAACCGGTGATGATCCGGTCTATCGCATACCCTTAATGCCATCATTAACAGATAAGCTAATGAATTCCGGGGAGGATCTGCTGAAAAAAGCGGATCACTTAATGTTACGGTTGAATTCGTTGCTAAATGATGAAAATGAAAAAAACATCGGCGGCATTTTGGGTAATCTAAAATCTCTGACTGGTAAACTGTCGGCGTTACAACAGAGCGTTGATAAAGCCTTGGCAGGTATCCCAGCATTGAGCACAGATGCGCAGCTTACCCTAAAACATATCAATGCATTGACAGGTGATTTGCAAGGACTGACTGCTGAAGTCGGAGCGCTGAGTAAAAAAACTAACCAACTTCTTGCTACCGGCAACACAGCTGGGGATGAAATTGTTAATAGCACCATGCCGCAAATCAATCAGCTATTATCAGAATTACAATCTACCAGTAGGCAAGTCAAACGCGTTGCCGAAATGTTGGAAAGTGATCCGCAATCCCTGTTGTTGGGACCGAAGCAGCCAGTTCCCGGGCCTGGCGAACCCGACTATACGGAGGATCCATGAAGCATTTTTTGATAATTACTTTGCTACTGGCTAGCTGCAGCATGGCTCCTAAACAGCCTGCTGTACATGATTTTGGCATTGTAAAGCCTGTGCCGGTTCGGCGTGCAGGAGAACAAACTATCATCGTCGATGCGCCCAAATGGCTTTGGGATAAAGGTATCCGGTATCGTTTGCTTTACAAATCTGCAACGCAAGTGAATGTCTATGCGTTGGATCGCTGGATTGCCGCACCACCAAAATTATTTGAGCAATTGCTGATAACCTCCGGGGAAAACTTGGATTACTCAATGACAGTTAATATGTTGGAGTTTGAACAGCAATTTACAGCAGCTGATCAATCCAAAGTGGTGTTGCGGTTTAGCGTGGAAGCGTCATCCAAGCTCAAGCACAGTAGAAAGGAATTTTATCTACAACAACCTACCAAAACACCAGATGCTAAGGGCGCTGTTAGTGGCTTTGCACAATTAGTTCGGGAAGCAATTGATAAAATTAATGACTGGTTGAGTCATTTATAAAATTCAAGGCGAAAAAAAACCTAGCAGTGCTTTGCACGGCTAGGTTGAGGTTTTAACAGACATATAAAATGATCTGAAATTTCACTACGAGGAGGTATATGAAACAAATCTAATCGATGGATTGCTATCGATTGCTTGGAGACAACTATACAGGCGATATAAATAGTAGACAATATAGGTATAAATTAATAAATTGTTTTTTATTGGTTAATAATTAGTCGTTCTTTTACAGCTGACAATCCTCACAGAACAAGCATTCTGGGCAATTCAAAAAAGTTTTCTTTTTTACACAAAATTCTGTTCAATGTCAGTGATGGCGTATAATTAAGAAAATACATCAGATAACTGTAACCTCTTCAAAATAACTGCATATGTCTATTAGCTACAGAAAAACCACTCATCAAGTTTTAGTTGGCAATGTAAAAGTGGGCGGCAACGCACCTATCGTTGTGCAATCCATGACAAACACCGATACGGCTAATGTGGCCGCAACGGTAAACCAAATTATGGAGCTTTCCGATGCGGGCTCTGAACTGGTTCGTATCACAGTTAATTCAGAGGAGGCCGCAAGTGCCGTTGCCAGCATTCGTGAGCAGCTTAACCAAAAAGGTTATACCGTACCGATCATCGGTGATTTCCATTTTAACGGCCATAAATTGCTGGAGAAATATCCTGATTGTGCACAAGCCTTAGATAAGTACCGCATAAATCCCGGTAACGTCGGTCGTGGCAAAAGTCGTGATCCGCAATTTCAGCAAATGATCGAGTTTGCCGTTAAATATAACAAGCCAGTACGCATTGGAGTCAATGGCGGTAGTTTGGATCAAGCGGTACTGACACGTTTGCTAGATGAAAACCGTAGTAAACCAACGCCTGAACCGCTAGCGGCGATCACTCGTAAGGCCATTGTGTTATCTGCTTTGGAGAGCGCAGCTAAAGCCGAAGAATTAGGCTTAGGGAGAGATAAGATTATTTTATCCTGCAAAATCAGCAACGTTCAGGAACTGATTAGCATTTATCAGGATTTATCAAGTCAATGCAATTACGCGTTGCATTTGGGGCTGACCGAGGCCGGTATGGGTTCCAAAGGTATTGTTTCCTCAGCCGCCGCTTTATCTGTGCTAATGCAACAAGGTATTGGTGACACTATTCGTATCTCCCTAACACCAGAACCTGGATCATCAAGAACCCAGGAGGTTATCGTGGGGCAGGAAATTCTACAAACTATGGGATTTCGTTCTTTCACACCTATGGTTATTTCTTGCCCAGGTTGTGGTCGCACTACAAGTGATTACTTCCAACGTTTAGCCATGGATATTCAAACTTATTTAAGAGACCAGATGCCTGTTTGGCGTACCCAGTATCCTGGTGTTGAGACTATGGAAGTCGCTGTTATGGGCTGTGTGGTCAATGGCCCAGGGGAAAGCAAAAATGCAAATATCGGCATTAGTTTGCCTGGTACCGGTGAATCACCCGTTGCACCGGTTTATGAAGACGGTGAAAAAACCGTAACGTTAAAGGGTGATCGCATTGCTGAAGAGTTTCAGGAAATTGTGCAGCGCTACATAGAAACTCACTATAGTCCTCAAAACCATTAATGATCTCTTCGTTTAAAAGTGTTGTCATTGTGACTTGCTTCTAATAGTGCTGCTATCGCTAATTGTTATAGCTTTGTAAAATTAGGTTAATAAATTAAAAAAAGGGGGGCTAAAGCCCCCCGTGAAATGAGCGCACCTCAAACTTGTCCTGCAGGTTTTGTTTTATCTATAGTGATATTGCGTGTTGGTTTATCAGCTTTTTCCTGCAATTTAATCAATGTATTGGTTGGTTGATTCTTTGGTAAATCAGCATCGCCATCGGGCGAGCGAGGTTCTTTGCCTGCCATCAAATCTTCAATTTGCTCGCGATCAATGGTTTCCCATTTCATCAATGCGTCAGCCATTTTGTGCAAAATGGTGATGTTCTCTTGCAAAATCGTTTCTGCTCTCTGATAGTTGCGGTCTATGACTACCCGTATTTCCTCATCAATCAGCTGCGCAACATTATTAGAAACTGAGCTACCTGGAGTGCCGGGATGCCCCATGAATGCTTGGCCACCTTCTTCACCATACACCAAAGGACCAAGCTTGTCGGAAAAGCCCCAGCGCTTCACCATGTTTCTGGCCAATTCAGTCGCTCTTTCGATATCGTTAGAAGCACCAGTAGTGACCCGATCTCCGCCATAAATCATTAACTCAGCAATTCGCCCACCAAATAATCCGGCAATTTGACTTTCCAGCTTGCGTTTACTGGCGCTGTATTGGTCCCGCTCCGGCAAAAACATGGTTATACCCAAAGCCCGGCCTCTTGGCATGATACTGACTTTGTAAACTGGATCATGGTCTGGCGAAAGTTGACCGACAATACAGTGTCCTGCTTCATGGTAGGCAGTTAACAATTTGTCATCTTCAGTCATCACCATGGTGTGACGTTCAGCACCCATCAAAATTTTATCCTTAGCTTTCTCAAGGTCGCTCATGTTCACTTCTTGCTTGTTTGATCTAGCAGCAAAAAGCGCGGCCTCATTGACTACATTAGCCAATTCAGCACCTGAAAAACCTGGCGTGCCTCTAGCGATGTATTTCAACTCTACGTCTGCGGCGGCGGGAACCTTTTTAATATGTACATTAAGAATTTGTTCCCGACCTCTGACATCCGGTAAGCCTACATTTACCTGACGGTCAAAACGCCCAGGCCTTAATAAAGCTTTATCTAACACGTCCGCACGGTTGGTGGCAGCAATTACGATAACGCCCTCGTTGCCGTTAAAACCGTCCATTTCTACCAGTAATTGGTTTAGCGTTTGTTCACGTTCATCGTTTCCACCGCCGATACCAGCACCGCCACGTTGTCTACCCACTGCGTCTATTTCGTCTATGAAAATAATGCAGGGTGCATGTTCTTTGGCCTGTACGAACATATCTCGAACTCTTGATGCGCCCACACCTACAAACATCTCAACAAAATCAGAACCTGATATGGTAAAAAACTTAACTCCTGCTTCACCAGCGATGGCTTTGGCAATTAAGGTCTTGCCGGTACCCGGAGGACCAACCATTAATATACCCCGCGGGATTTTACCGCCCAGTTTCTGGAATTTTTGTGGATCTTTCAGGAAGTCAACAAGTTCGGCCACATCTTCTTTGGCTTCTTCACATCCCGCTACATCACCGAAAGTTACGGTCAGCTTATCCTCTTCAAGCATCTTGGCTTTGCTTTTACCAAAATTGTTGGCACCGGCTCCGCCGTTTTGCATTCTACGCATGTAGATAATCCACACCGTAATGAGTAGCAGCATGGGGAACCAAGAGATGAATATCCTGGTAAAGAAAGTTTCCTGGGCGGGCGGTATAGTTCTGATTTGCACATTCGCACTTAATAGATCATCTATCAGGTGCTCATCACCCGGATTGAAAGTCTCCAGATTTTGTCCATCTGAAGTTCTGACTTTTATGTTCTGTCCGGAAATTTCTACCCGTTCAACCTGTCCGCCCTTGACCTTATTCACAAACTCGGAATAAGCCAAAGATTCTTGCATTGGCGGTGTGGTGTTTACGCGATCATAAATAAGGTATCCGCCAGTAATTAGTACCCCAACAAGCAGAGCATTAAAAAAATATTTTTTCATGTTGTTATCTCCAGTACGCATATTTGAAGGGCTTGTTTTTTCTTACTTTACTTATACGGATACACTTTTAACACTAAGTTGCCTTTATAGAAAACTCATTAATTGTTCGCCATAACTTAGTCTTATCTTATTTAACGCCATAACCTGTATCTGCCGTACTCTTTCCCTGGTTAAGTTGAGCTCCGCTCCAATTTCTTGCAAAGTCATTTCACAGTCACAATCAATACCAAAATGACTGCAAACAATCCTCGCTTCCCTCGAATTTAATGTGCTGATGGCTCCATTGAGCAATTTTCCTAATTCTTCTGCAGCAATTTCTCCAAAACTATGCGTAAAAACGCCTTGTTCCAAAAAACTTTCAGGAGAAATTGAGCTATCATCCTCGTCTGCATCGGCATCAAAAGACATAGAGGTTTGAGAGATTGATAAGATGTTATTTAATTCGTCAACCGATATGCCGACATATTCAGCCAATTCATAGCGATTAGGTTCTTTTCCTAGTTTAGCCATCAATTCTTCTTTACTACGGAATACCTTATTGATTGTGGCCATCTGTCCAAATGGCAATCTCACCACGCGTTCGCAACGAGTCAGTGCACGAGAGATCGCTTGCCTAATCCAGTAACCAGCATAGGTTGAAAATTGGAAGCCCAGTTGGTACTTAAATCGATCCACTGCCTTTAAGAGACCGGTCTGACCTTCCTGTACGAGATCCTCAAAATCCAGAAAGCCACCTTTGTATTGGTTGGCTATGAAAAGAACCAATCTGGAATTTGCAGCGGCGAGTTTTTGTCTGGAATCTAACCAAAGCCGTTCAGTTAAAACCATTTCGGTAAAGTGCTGATACATATCGCTACCGGACAAAAACAGAAATTGTTCATCAAAGCGTTTATTCTGTAGAACTTCCATCATGTCTGAAAGCTTAGTTTGGTTGCGCAATTTTAAGCCTTCCAAGCGCTTGATCAATAAATCGGCTTCTTTCTTTTGATGGGATGTCGACGGTTGGTAGGAAAAACCTCTCACTTTAAACGCATAAACGAGAAAATCAGCTAACTCGGTTAAGTCTTCAAAACTAAAAGGATAGGCTTGTATAGAACTGATTAGATTTTCTTTATCTTTAGAAAAATTATCGTGGGATTTTATATTTCTTGAAAAACTGTGACTGGCTGATAAAAAATAATTTTTTATGCTGGGTAAGGCATTTGCTTGCTCAGAACGTACCTCATCGTCATCTTCTAACTCGCCTTGGCTGTCGTTCTGATCATATTTACTGAGCAGCCACAAGGCAGTGGCAGGGAATTGCGACAGGGAGGTAATAAATCTAGTTTTTTCAGCCGCTAGATTTCTGGCAATCTGAAAATTACCATTCTCAACCGCTTCAACCGGCAAGTTAACCTCCTGTTTAGTATTCTCCGCAGCAACGGCGCCTGATTTGATTAATACACCCGTTTCTTGCCTTGCTAAACGCTCATTAAGGTAAGCCATAACATTCAATCCTCGCAAAAGTAGCCGGAGAAAAACCCATCTGAATATAAATTATCCATTTTGCACTTTTACGAACTGAGTATTTGCTAAAGTGCAGATCGGTTTGTTGTGATAAAAGATAACTATCTATTCACAAAATGTCAACAATATCTTAACAATACTTTGACAAAACATACTGAATTACTCGATTTTAAACTTAAAAAATAAAATTGTTTATTTAAATCAATGCGTTGTTTATGTTCAGGAATTGGATGTTATGGTTGTACAACAACAGGGAAGATCAAATGATCTTCCCTAAATTTTTATATTATCTCAGACTACTCAATACTGACTAAGTTGCAAGGGATTTATTTACAACTCGAATTCAGCTGGATTTAGACCCAATTCTTTGGCAATCTTAACGGCAATCTTTTTTTCATCGTCATCAAAGTTACCATCGGAAGCAGCAATTCCGATAATCATGCGAATCAACAAGCGTGCTGCCTCAGTATTGGACTTCATTTTTGCCAGCGCTTGAAATGCCTTGGCTTCGCCTATGTCCTGGTCAAACTCCAGCTGAGCAATAAAATCCTGAAATGCTTTGATTACGTCAGCGGTTGGAAAAATTGACAGCGCATCATTGCTCTCAATAAATTTGATCATTTTTAATTTTTCGCCGGAACTGACTTGCCCGTCAGCCATAGCAATCAAGGCCGATCCTGCCATTGCTGCATTCAGGAAATCTTTGTTTTTGAATTTTAAAGCCTCTGTTTTTAATTCATTGGCTTTGGTTTTTAATTGGCTAAGAAAACTATCGAAACTCATATTACACTCCAGGTTTAAGGTTAAAAAATAAAAGAAAAAAGACCAGTCAATATCTAACTGGATGATTCAGCATACTCCATCAATGATAAATCGTCTCGGACTCCATAGCATTCCTGCCGGTCCAATATGGCGTCAGCCCATTGTCCATGTGTTGCTACTTCGCACATGGCATCGTGCATTTTAAATACCGCAGGTGCTTCTTGCTCGGTCATTCTGAGCGCCATTTGATAATCTTCCTTGTCAACCGCATAAGCTGATTCAATCGCTGTTATTTGGCTAGGATGTATGGCGGTTTTACCGATCAGGCCGTGGGCTAAATCCAGTTGGATTTCTTTTTGCAAAGTAGCGTTGTCATCCAAATACTCAAATACTGGCGCGGAAAGGGCAAAGCCATACGGCTTAAATATAGTAACCAGCTGAGATAGGGTAAGCCCAATTGGGGTGTCATAGATAGTCAGTGCGCGCGGTCTGCGAATACCCAGCAGATTCATTAAATCGTTACCACCGATTCGTAGCATTAAAATGTTCGGTAAAGCACTTGTTTGCAAAAATGCTTGTCGGAGTTCAATCATAGCTTGAGTATCAAAAACTTCACGGGTTTCCAAGGTCGGCATTATCTGAAATGAAGTTCCTTGTAATTGGTCGAAATACTCATTAAAGTTGCTCAGGTTGAATTTAGGTAATACAAAACCGTCGATTTTGTCGATATTCGGCAAGTCCAGCAATCTGGACAATATCTCAGGGCTTCTTGCTCTAATAAATCTAAAATGTTGCGGTGAGCGCCTAAAGCCTTGTAAACATAGACCTAAATGACGCACGCAACTATCCACCTCCGCTTTGGAGATGGCATCTTCCGTACAAAAAATCATTGCTCTCAGCATGGAAAATTTTTCGCCATTGGCAATATCTAAGATGTCGCGACGGTTACCCGGCATATACAAGGGCGCCCCTAAAACCCAAGGCGATAAAGGCGAATAGTTAGTTGTCATACGATAATCTCTTTTATTAAAGCGACAGCCCGGTAGGGCAAGCTAGTGATAATTTCTACGGGTATTGATTTACTGGTTGCTAACCAGCGTAAATGTTGGGTTTCTTCGGCGTTCTGGTCCTGCAACAGCAACAGCTTGGCTTCTCGACGCAACAACACACGAGTCGCTTCACCGATACCGGGTTTAATGTAATTGACCTGACTAACACTATATTGATTCACCAAGCATTTTAAGAACGCAAGTGATTGGGTTTGTCGTTGCTGTTGATCGGGTTCACACGCACTTGGCGTTATGTTATCCAGGTTTAGCGAGTTGCTCTCAAGTGTGCCGAGTACGATATTTATAAAGTAGTTGGATAAGTCATGTTTGGCAAACTGCTCATAGAAAACGCAGCCGTGAAAATCGAGACCACCAGCATGCTGTTTATCGTATATCGAACGACTCACTAAACCCGAAACTGTGGCATTTAATATACAGGAGGGAATTAGATAATCCTCAGTAGAGGCGCTAAACGCAGCACTTCCTGATAAATCGGTTAAGACATAAAGCTCCGCAGGAATAGTCACGCCATCGGTCATTGCAAACGCTTGCAAACTATCGGCAAGTTGTTTGGCAATTACGCCTTTACCTGTCCACCCATCGACAAAAACCAGAGATTCCGGTAAATGTCGCTGCAGAATATAGCGCAGTGCATTGTTGTCTAGACCGACATCTCTCAATATGGAAATAGAGTAATGCTTAACTTCAATAGCAAAATAGCGTTTTAAAATATGTTTGAGCAACACCCCAATTGGCGTCCCTGCACGCGCTAAAGAAACCAGTGTTATTCCGTGTGGACGAGTTGAGATGATACGTTTTGCTAATAGCCAGAGATGTTCAGCGAGCCGCTGCTTATTAGCGGCCATCGCCTGATAAAATAATTGTAAATAAGCATCTGTAGGCAACGCTTCATGACTGAGCAGTTCTGAGTAATGTTTCTGTCCGGACTGAATTAGTGTCTCTTTAACATGAACGGGAGTGTCTTGCAGAGCCATAGGCTTAAGTAAAAACTGCACATCGTCAATACTATAACTTCCGGAAAAGGGCGAGCTATCGGTCATTGCGCCAAAGCCAGACTTTTGAACAGTTGGGTATTTTTAGGAATTAACGCGTAATCGCACAATGCCATAAAGGCCGCATCGGTTTTACTGTCGCCAGCTGCAAACGTTAAAATGTCCGGGTAGCGGCGTTGATAGTTATCCAGCAAATAACTAACTGCACTTTCTTTGTTGATGATCTTGGGTAACACAGCCAGATTATTGCCGTTTAAGTGCCAGTATAAGCTGCCGTCAATAACACTAGGATGAGGTTTGATAACGCTATCCAGCAAGATTTTTAGTGTTGCTTCTGTGCCATCACGATGTTTGATTACGCCATACCAATTTATGCCGAAATCACTCACTAAGCGCGGTTTAAAGTCTTGAAACTGTTGGGCATAGGTTTCTACTTCCCGCCACAAATCCAGTAGTTTCTCTTGATAGCTCGGCAAAGATTGCATCATGTTATCCATCCATGCGCTGTCTAGATTACGCTGTTTATCCAGAATCACCGCACCGTGATTTAACACAACTTCTTCCTGAAACGGCAAGGTGACTCTACCAAAAGCATGAAAATCTCTAGCGGTAACCGGAACAATTTTAAAACCTTCGGAAAACCAATCCCACAACCACTGCTGTTTATGAGTGGCATAAGAATTTGGCGAACCATCGGGTAAAAATGCCCGTACTTGTAATCGCTCAGCATCCGTTGAGGCACACTTACGCAGGGTTTGGAACAGGGTATCGTCAAGATCTAGAAAAATGTAACGTTGCATAAGGTGATGAGGGATTAAGTTCAAACCGGGCGCTGATTGCTTGCCACTGCTGAAGCAACTCGACTAAGGGCCGACACAGCGGCGTTTCATGACACAGAATAACCTCCCGGTAAGCATTTTTGTTCATATTGTAGATAAAGTTGGGGATTTCATCTGCGTAGTTGTCCTCAAATTGGCTGACTGATTTTATATCGTTGCCTGGATAAATCGGCGACCGTGTTGTGCTCTGTACTTTAACTTTAAATCCTTTTGCTTCCAGTGCGCAGCTCAGCAGATAAGCCGGAGTATTGCACTCGCCAGTTCCTAATACCAGAATAGGGCGACTGTCGTCATTATGAAAATACTTAAGTGCTTGAGCTACCACCTCCGTCTCCAAGCGAATTGGGGCAGCTATACCCAAGCGTCCCGGCCATGCCAATAAACTTTTTTTACATTCACCATTCCCGGTTACATTAACGGTAATATGATCGATAGATGTATTTTGGTTATCATCAAATCTCAACAGCCCTTGCCGGAAGCAAACCCACTCCACAGCAACTCCCGATTGAGACTCTAAAGTAAGCCGATCATCAGGATGGGCAAAGTTAACTAGGCTGACGATAAACACCTTTTCTAAGTTAGGATTGATGGACTGATAGGCTTTAATTAAGCGTAGAAACGTTTTTCCGGTACTGATTTCATCATCAATCAGTACCAACGTTGTTGCTGTCAAAAACTGTTGTCGATATTCAGCTTGCACAGGGTAATATAAAAAAAAGTCAGTTGCGTGACTATGCGCTTCTTCAAAAGCGAGTCGTTCAAGCCCAGCCAAATGATAGCGGGTAGTTTGCATAAATAGGCCTTGGTGCAGGTTTTCCGCACACGCAGCTGCAAAAACCCCATACCCTAAACCGGTTGCAGTTTCAGCCATACCAATCCACAACGATGCTTTCCTTAAGCCGCTTTGCAGAACCATTCTTGCTAAAGCTCGATAAGACCAGCTCATTATTTTTGGTGTTACCGGATAATGTTTTCCCAATATTTTACTAACCAGTAAGAATTTGCGTTTACTACTTACCCGTGCTGCAAAACCTAGCAGCCGGTTCAGAGGAACCCGTCCCGGTTCTACATCCAAGTGTAATGTACCAGTAGCCAAGTGAATGGTATGTGTTTTAGACATAATGCGTTTATGCAAGAAAAATCTGTTACTCACTAAGGAGTAAGGGATGATGGGCGATGAATGCGATACATTTTTCGATAAGCTGTTTGGCTTAATGGTGATTTAAAGCCAATCTGCGCTCAGTTTCCAAAACCAATTGCGTGGTTTTTAATACGGTGTCCGGATTTAAGCTCATGGAGTTTATACCAATTTCAACCAAAAACTCGGCCATTTCCGGATAATCCGAAGGCGCTTGTCCGCACAGTCCGCAATGCTTGTTGTTACGGCGAGAACCATCAACTGCCAATCTGATCATTTCCTTTACTCCTGGATCGCGTTCGTCAAAATCTTCTGCCACGATAGCAGAATCTCGATCAACGCCTAATGTTAGCTGGGTTAAATCATTAGAACCAATTGAAAATCCATCAAAGTGTTCAGAAAACGCATCGATTTGAATAACGTTATTCGGAATTTCGCACATGACATAGATTTCCAGGCTGTCTTTACCGCGTTGTAAACCCAGTTGCGCCATGTAATCCAATACTCGTCTAGCTTCATCCACACGACGGCAAAACGGAATCATCAAAATCACATTGGTCAGACCCATCTGTTCACGTACTCGTTTCATGGCAGCACATTCCAACGCGAAGCCTTCCGCGTAAGCCGGATGAGTATAACGGGATGCGCCACGAAAACCGATCATGGGATTGGCTTCCTCAAACTCAAACCATTGGCCGCCCAGTAATGTGGCGTATTCATTGGTTTTAAAATCAGACATACGCACAACTACCGGTTTTGGATAAAACGCCGCCGCGATAGTGCCAACTCCTTCTGATAATTTCTCGATAAAAAAATCTGCACCGGACGAATAGTTTTTGGTGAGTTCCTGCAACTGCGCCAGCTCTTGTGGATCGTTTACTCGATCAGGATGAATCAAAGCCATGGGATGTGCTTTGATATATTCGGTAATGATAAATTCCATACGTGCCAAGCCCACGCCATCATTGGGCAAAAAGCTGGTTTTAAAAGCCAGTTCCGGATTGCCTAAATTAAGCATTATTTTAGTTTTTGGTCGCTGCAAACCGGCTAAGTCCGTAGTGTTTATATCGAATGCCAAAGTGCCCGGATACACCTTGCCAACATCGCCTTCCGCACAGGATACGGTTACCGGTGTATTGTGCTTGATAACTGTCGTGGCATTGTCACAACCAATCACCGCTGGAACGCCCAATTCGCGGGAAATTATTGCCGCGTGACAAGTGCGTCCACCTCGATTGGTAACGATGGCTGAGGCAATTTTCATTACTGGCTCCCAATCTGGCGTGGTAATGTCAGCTACTAGCACATCACCGGGCTTGAACTCAGATAACTGGGTCAAATTTTCAATAATCCGAGCATTACCCGCAGCAATTTTGCTGCCAACAGAATGTCCGGTGACAATCGCTTCGGCTTTTTCTGTTAACTGATATTGTTCCAGCACCATGCCGCGCAATTGCGAAACTACTGTTTCCGGACGTGCTTGCACTATATATAAGGTGCCATCAATGCCGTCTTTGGCCCATTCCATGTCCATGGGCTTGGCTTGCCCCGCTTTGTTGCTGTAATGCTGTTCTATTTTAATAGCATAGTCGGCCAGGGTTAACGCATCCTGATCGCTGATACAGAATCGATTGCGTTCTTCGGTTGAAGTAACCATATTTCGAGTGGATTCGCGGGTACGGCCATCGCTATACACCATTTTGATTTTCTTGGCGCCCAGCGTCCGCCTCAAGACCGCTCGATGACCTTTTACAAACGTGGGTTTGTGCACATAAAACTCGTCCGGATCGACTGCGCCCTGGACCACATTTTCACCTAAGCCGTAGGCCCCGGTAATAAACACCACATCGGTAAAGCCGGATTCGGTATCCAAAGAAAACATCACCCCACTGGCATCTAGATCAGAGCGCACCATTTTCATAATGCCTATCGATAGCGCTAATTTAAAATGATCAAAGCCTTGGTCGATTCGGTAGTGTATGGCTCGGTCAGTAAACAAACTGGCAAAACAGCGCTTGCAGGAATCCAGTAAGATTTGATCGCCACGGATATTAAGATAAGTGTCTTGTTGTCCAGCAAAGCTTGCAGTTGGCAAGTCTTCTGCGGTTGCAGAGCTACGTACCGCTACGCTCAAATCGTCACCGTATTCGGTTTGCAGTTGACCGTATGCAGTTAAAATCTGTTGCTCAAGATCTTTTGGAATCGGTGCCGCATAAATAATTTCCCGGGCTTTACGGGCGCGATTAGCCAAATCAGTGACATCATCAGGATTTAATTCGTCCAAGGCCTCATGTAATGCGTCCCAGGCATTTGCATGATCAAGCAGATAACGATACCCTTCCGCTGTGATTGCAAATCCATTTGGAATTTGAATACCTTGCGGTGTTAACTCTCGATACATTTCTCCCAGAGAGGCATTTTTGCCGCCAACTAATGGAATGTCTTCAATGGTTAACTCATTAAACCAGCGAATATAATTTGTCTGTTTAGGCATGGTCTACTCCTGAAAAACTTGATATTCCAATGAATCTTAATCTGGATAGTCTAACAGTCATTGCCAATTAACCGACACAGAGTTTTTCCACAATTTCTGTGGATAACTCTGTGAATAACGCCTAGATAACTGACGCAAAAGCTGATTATTACTGATGCAACATTAAATTGTAGTGTTTTTATACAAAATAAATTACGTTATATAAATCAATTACTTGATATTTTTATTTGCAGAGAAACAGAGTATGTCACTCAGTTTTGTATCCAAATCCTTAACTGATGATTAATCTGTGTATAAACAAAAACTAATAAACAAATTAGCACTTATAGAAATCAATAAAGGATCATTGTCATGCCAGTTTTTATTATGCTCAGTATCGCCCTAAGTACCCTAGTGCAAACGGGTCTATCACTGCCTATAGCACTGAACTCATCGCTCATAATCACTATCGGCGTCGCTTTGGCCGTCAGTTGTATTATTCTCAATTATTTTAAAAAGTTGCCGCAATCTATTTGTTACGATCTTTTTGCCAGTGGCACGTTAGTAGCTTGGTTCGTGTATTGGAAACCTCTGTTTAAGGAAGATTCACCGATATTTTTTTTCTTTCCGCTTTATTTCGCGCTTTTTGCCAGCTTTGTTACGCTATTTCTCAGTGGACAGCGTCAGCAATTCGACGACCAATCATTGCAGCAAATGCAAAAAATTGCTGATAAAAGCCGATTAAAACCATGGTTCGTCATGATATGCGTGCTGGCTAGTCTAGAGTTACAAGAACATTACTTGTTATATCCAGTTTTGATGACACTGTTGATTTTAAGGTTTGCATTATTTAGCTGCCTGGAGCGTAAATAATTAGCGGGGAAGGGCGAGGATGTTCAGGTTTAGCTGTCAGCCTATGAGCTGAACCATACAGTGAGGGCAATCAGACTAAGGCATCTTTGATGGAATCAATTAACTGTTCGGGCTCAAAAGGTTTAACAATCCACTCGGTTGCCCCGGCTGCCTTAGCTTCCAGCTGCTTTTCCAGTCGCGAATCAGTGGAAATCACTAGCATCGGAATGTGTTTGTATCCGGGAAGAGCTCGTAAATCTTTAATTAATTCAATGCCATCTTTGTTTGGCATGTTAATGTCGGTCACGATGCAATCAAATAAACTCACTTGGGCTTTTTTTAAAGCATCTGCACCATCTTCCGCTTCCTCAACATCATAGCCCGCGTTTTTCAGTATGAATGAGATCATTTTTCTCATGGGTTCTGAATCATCCACTGCAAGAATGGTTGCCATTTGTGTCTCCGGGGTTATGTGTTTTTATTGCAAAGCGCTTGTTTTTGCTGACCTCAGCAGCCATTAGAAAAGTGTAGTTGAGTTATTTTTTTGTGCTGGGTTTTCCTAGCTTTATGCGCCAGTCAGTCCGACATAAGCCAAGTTATCGTATAATGCCTTCATTTTATCGACGATTTTGATGTCCACTCTTGAGCTAATCAAACAACTTAACCAGCAATTACCCCTGTGTTTAAATCAGGATAAGCATGCCTGTAAAAGGCAACTGGACCGTTTTCGTAGTGATGCCCAAAAGGGGAAAGAACCTGTTGATCAACTTGATGCCTTGGCAAAACGGATAGACAGATCGATTGCGCAAAGAAATAACAGACTGGCGAGCATCCCGGCGTTGAATTTTCCGGATTTACCGGTCACCGGCAAAAAAGACGACATCGCCGAACTCATCAAAAATAACCAAGTCGTGATTGTCTGCGGCGAGACCGGCTCCGGTAAGACCACGCAATTACCCAAGATTTGCTTGTCAATCGGCCTGGGCGCTGCCGGTTTTATCGGCCATACCCAACCTCGGCGAATCGCCGCTCGCACCGTCGCAGACCGCATTGCCGAAGAACTTGGCCAACCCATCGGCAAAGCAGTGGGTTACAAAATTCGCTTTAACGACAAAACCCACAGCGAGTCCCTGGTTAAGTTAATGACCGACGGCATCTTGCTGGCCGAGTCGCAAAACGACCCGTACTTAAACCAATACGACACCATCATCATCGATGAGGCCCATGAGCGCAGCTTAAACATCGATTTTTTGCTGGGTTATTTGAAATGGTTGCTGCCGAAACGCCCGGATTTAAAAGTCATCATCACCTCAGCCACCATCGACCCGCAGCGCTTTGCCAACCATTTTAATAATGCGCCGATTATTGAAGTGTCCGGGCGTACCTTTCCGGTAGACATCCGCTACCGGCCCATCGAATCCAAACAGGAAGACGATGAAGACGCCAAAAATGATGAAACCAGCGACGATTTACAGCATGCCATTTTAGATGCGGTTGATGAGCTATACCGGGATTTGCGCGGCGACATTCTGATCTTTTTGAGCGGCGAACGGGAAATCAGGGAAACTACCGATTCCTTAAAAAAACACCATCCCAGCAAATACGAAATCCTACCGTTATATTCCAAACTCAGCGTCAGCGAGCAGGAACGGGTGTTCAATCCCAAAGGCGGTAAAATCCGCATCGTGTTGGCGACCAACGTCGCCGAAACCTCGTTGACCGTCCCAGGCATTCGTTGTGTCATCGACACCGGCCATGCCCGTATCAGCCGCTACAGCCATCGCAGCAAGATTCAGCGCCTACCGATTGAACGTATTTCGCAGTCCAGCGCCAACCAACGTGCCGGGCGCTGCGGACGGGTCGCCGAGGGCATCTGCATACGTTTGTATTCGCGTCTGGATTACGAAGCCCGCCCGGAGTTTACCGAACCGGAAATCATGCGCACCAACTTATCGGCGGTCATTTTGCAGATGATCTCGCTGAATCTGGGCGATATTGAAGACTTCCCATTTCTGGAGCCGCCGGAAGACAAAATGATCCGCGACGGCAAAACCGTGTTGCAGGAAGTCAATGCCCTGGATAAATCCGGCAAGCTTACCGAAGTCGGTAAGCAACTGGCCAAATTCCCCACCGATCCTAAACTGGCGCGCATGTTGATCGCCGCCGATAAGAACAAATGTCTGCACGAAGTGGCGATTATCGTCGCAGCCTTAAGCATTCAAGATCCGCGCGAAAAACCCGCCGACAAAATGCCGCAGGCCGAAGCCAAGCATGCGGCATTCCGCAAGGAAGATTCGGATTTCTTAACCATCTTGAATATCTGGACTACCTTCGAAGAACAGAAAAAACACTTGTCCAACAGCAAGCTGCGCAAATATTGCACGGATAACTTTTTATCGTATTTACGCATGCGCGAGTGGTTTGATATTCACGCGCAAATCATGCAAGTGGTCAAAGGCGATTTAAAACTGCAACCTAACACGGAAGAAGCCGGTTACGAAGCCATCCATAAAGCCTTGTTGCCGGGCTTGTTATCCAATATTGGCTTTAGGCATGAGCAATACGAATACCTGGGTGCACGCGGCCTGAAGTTTTTTATCTTTCCCGGTTCTGGCCAGCACAAAGCCAAACCCAAATGGATTATGGCCGCCGAGCAAGTGGAAACTAGCAAAGTTTACGCCCGTAACGTGGCCAAGATTGAGCCCGAATGGATAGAAGAATGCGCCCAGCATTTAATCAAAAGCAATTACTACGATCCGCATTGGGAGAAAAAAGTCGGGCGCAGCGCTATTTACGAACGCACTTTGTTATACGGGCTGACTTTACAAAATGGCCGCAAGATTCCCTATGAACGGGTTGATCCTAAAGGCGCGCGCGAGCTGTTCATCCAATCGGCCTTAGTCAACCACGAATACCACAGCAATGCGCCGTTTTATGTCGCCAACCAGAAATTGCTCGAAGAAGTCGGCATGATTCAGCATAAAGGCCGACGTGTGGATTTAGTGGAAGACGAAATTTGGCTTTATCAATTTTACGACAGCAAACTGCCTGCGGAAGTGGTCAACGGCATTACCCTGGACACCTGGCGCAAAACCGCCGAACGCCAAAATCCCAAGCTGCTGTTTCTGAACAAAGAAGACTTAACCCGCGAAAAAGACGGTTATGTGAATGAATGGGATTATCCGGACAGCAAAAAAGTCGGCAATCTGACTTTTACCCTGCAATACCGTTTTGAACCCGGCCATGATGAAGACGGCGTCACCGCTTTGATTCCGGTGCATCAACTCAATCAAATCACCAACATTCCATTCGATTGGCTGGTGCCGGGCCTATTAGAAGAAAAATGCGTAGCCTTGATTAAATCGCTGCCCAAACAAATCAGAAAACATTTTGTGCCAGTGCCGGAAACCGTCAAACAATGTTTGGAAATCGAACCCGACTTTAAAGGTTCCTTATACGAATGGTTAGGCAACCGCTTGCGCAAGCTTACCGGCGAAGCCATCCCGTTAAACGCCTGGAATCCGGAAGCCTTAACCGGCCATTTACAAATGAATTACCGGGTGATTGATGACACCGGCAAGCTTTTAGATTACGGCCGCGACTTAAAAAAACTGCAAGCCAATCACACGGCCGAAGCCGTGGACAGCTTTGAGCAAATCGCCGCCGACGAACTGCATTACACCGGCTGCATCCAATGGGCGTTTGACGACCTGCCTGATACCTATCAATTTATCCAAAACGGCCAAACCTTCATCGGCTTTCCGGCCATTATCGATGAAGGCGATGCCGTTGGCGTACGCATTTTCGACACCCAAGCCAAAGCCGCCCGCCATCATCAACTGGGTTTGCTGCGTTTATTCCAATTGTATTTACGGAAAGAATGTACCTATTTAGTCAAAAACATCCCAAATTCTGCCGGGATAGAACTCAGCTACAACCGTTTACCCAAACATCCCTTGATTGATAGCGGCATCGAAGCCAACTACAAAAACGAGTTATTGCATTTGACCTTGTTGACGGTATTTGTGGAAGACAAAACCATCCGCACCCAGCAAGCTTTTGAACAAAGCCTGCGCGAAAACAAGGCCGGTTTACTGAACATCGCCAATGAAGCCGCCAAACTGACGTTGGACATCATGACCCAGTACGCCAAAATCAAAACCCTGCTCAAACCATTGAACGTCAATGATCCGTTAAGCAAAGACATCAATGAACAGTTGAGTTATCTGATTTATGCCGGCTTCATCCGCAACACACCGTATGAGCAACTCAAAGCCATACCGCGTTATATGAAAGCCATCCTGTATCGCTTGGATCGGTTGAATAGCGAGCCGCAAAAGATTCAGGAAATCAGCCGTTATGCCAACCGGTTTTGGCAAGCCATTGAAAAGCAGTTGAAGAAGGAAAGCGTAGTGCCGGAGCTAGATAATTTCCGCTGGGCCTTGGAAGAATTTCGGGTGTCGTTGTTTGCTCAGCAGTTGAAAACGGCTTATCCGGTGTCGGTTAAGCGGATGGATAAGCTGTGGGATGAACGGGGGTAAATTCCGATTTTTATACACGGGTAGGCTGGAATAAGACCACGCAACGCTGCGCTGGCGTGGGCGGTATTTTGGCCTGCGTGACATCTTCTACATAAAGCTACGCACTCAGAGTGGACTTTTGATTATGTGACGCCCAGCCCACTTTTTCTGCCGCCTAAACAGAGTCAATCAACTACACTTTTCAAGTGTTTCAACTGTACGACTTTTTAAGAGCTGTTACTAAATTTGATTTAGTACTCGCCGAATATGCGCCCATTTGATTGTTTACTTGAAACCAGCCGGGCAGCTTTAGCCCATTTTCACAATACAAACGTAAGAGTTTAAAAATGACTATATCGCAGCACGAACTGAAAGAAATGAATCAACTACTCGAAGGTGGAACGAATATCGCCGACATTTGGGCAAAATATTCTCAATATGATTACTGGGAAATTTATTGGAGTGTCAGCGACTTCAGCTTGCTCGGGAGAAAACGCATGATTACAAACCGTATCAATACTGTACGCCGCTCCTCATCACAAGACGAAAGAGACAGATTACTGAACGAAGTTAGCGATCTCGTTACGGAAATGTACAAATTGACCAAGAAGAACGGGAAAAAGTTAGTCGATATTGGCAAAATCGCAAACCATTAACACGTCAAAAACAGGAGCTAGATAGCTAGCCGAGGATAGGTAACACTTTTCAATCCACCCTTTTTTTAATGCCTTTTCCTCCAGTACTCAAGGAGTAACATGAAAACACGAACTTTTCTTCTCGCGCTGTTATTTTCTTCTTCAGCAGTTCATGCCATTTCTTTCGACTGCAAAAAAGCTTCCACTTTGGTTGAGAAGTCAATCTGCACTGATCCGTTTCTCGGAAAATTAGATGATGCACTGTCGGAAAATTACAAATACATGTTCGCCTCAGACATTGGTGATGGAGCCAGAAAAGATCTAAGAACAACGCAAAAAAAATGGCTTTCAGAACGCAACAACTGTATAAATAACAAATGTTTAGCTGATGCTTATCGTAAACGTGTAGATGAGATTTGCGAGTATCCTGTAATATCGGGTGTGCACCCTATTTGTACTAATTCTGAAGACATTAACTAGCCGGGTAGATACTCTGTTCAAGGTCAAGCCTAATTTAATCTTTTTTTGGTTATTTAGCGGCTACCGGAATTGCATAAAAACGGGTGTTGTCGAAAGGCTTGTCATGTTTCAACATTCCATGGATAGCATGGAGTAGTTTACGCATCACGGCGCAAACACCCTGCAACGGTTTCTTGCCATTAGCCATCAGCCCGGTAGCCCGGTAGGGTGGGCAACGCTTTTTTGCCCACCAAATAAATGCACGATGCTATAAAACTTACTCATCCAATAAATCCGTGGCGCTAAATGGTGGGCACATTGTGCCCACCCTACTTTTTAAACGCTGGCTATACTCAAACCGTCTTTTGATTATTGCGGTTTTCTATGTTCCGTTATCGCCGTGCCGATGTTCCCGGCGGCACTTATTTTTTTACGGTGGTTACCTATCGCCGCCGTGCCATCCTTTGCGATGAACCGGTACGCACGGCATTACGCGACGCTATCAAAATTGTTCGGTCCCGCCATCCGTTCACCATCGATGCTTGGGTTTTGTTGCCCGATCATCTACATGCAATTTGGACATTGCCGCCTGTATAGCCACGTAGGGTGGGCAACGCTTTTCTGCCCACCAAATAAATGCACGATGTTACACAACTTACTCACCCAATAAATCCGTGGCGCAAAATGGTGGGCATATTGCCCACCCTACTTTTTATACGCTTGCTATACTCAAACCGTGTTTTGGTTATTGCGGTTTTCTATGTCCCGTTATCGCCGTGCCGATGTTCCCGGCGGCACTTATTTTTTTACGGTGGTCACCTATCGCCGCCGGCCCATCCTTTGCGATGAACCGGTACGCACGGCATTACGCGACGCTATCAAAATTGTTCGATCCCGCCATCCGTTCATCATCGATGCTTGGGTTTTGTTGCCCGATCATCTACATGCAATTTGGACATTGCCGCCTGTATAGTCAGCAAAGTAAGTCGGGCGCATACTTTTCGTGCCCGACTTACTATTGCTTTTATAGGAACTATCTTGGTTGCTTATTTACCACACTACCAACGCACTACAAGAGTTTATATCGTTCCCTTGCTGAGTGTGGCAACGATATAAAAAAAATTTCCACGGAGCACTTCGATAGAGTTATATTGAGTGTCAGGCGAGGCGACCTGACTTTATAACAAAGAAGCAGTACTGCCCTAAGCTAGACTTTTGTAACTACTAAAGCACTGCAAATTTCACCAGAATTTAAATTTTCTGACTTATAGACAAGAGAATGGGCGCCCTTTCCAAGGGTAATGCCCTGAGTATGTATAGAAACTCCCTGTTGTTCGACATCTGTCGTGTAATCCAATAGAACTGCAGATCCGTTATCTTTGATAGTGGTATGCCATATTCCCATGGTATTCACGCCGCCGTTCACAGAGAAACCCAAGCCAAACTTAGAGCCTTGTTTCAGAAAATATGCTTTACCGATGGAGCTTTGACTACATACTCCTGGCAACTGAGAGGTGCTTTTTGCTGCTGCGGTATCAATGAGTCCAATTGAGCACACAATCCCTAAAGCCAGTATTGAAGATACTTTCATGGTTTTTTTCCTTATAGTTTGAATAACGTTAATGTTCATTTTTATGGATAGAGAAAGAATATAATCGCCAAGACCTTTTGCTAATTAAAATTTAACGTAATGAACATTCCTACGTTCATACTTACTTCGAATCTAACGAAAACGGAAGTCAAGACTTCATATGGTCTCTCTATAATTCAACTATCCACGGGTTTATTCCATTAAAAGGTAAAAAGGTTCAACTACCCAGATAAGTCGGGCACACGCTTTTCGTGCCCGACATTCCAATGTTTCCATTTGGAACGACCTTTAAAACTTGCTCATTTATCATCCTAGGTCCTGGGCTATAATTCCAAGTACTGACTAAATCGGGAGGCGTGAATCCAACTCACACCGCATTTATATCTTGCGCGGCTGTCAACAGCTCTTCAATAAAGTGTTGGCTATATAGCGGCAGATAATTGTGTTTTAAATAGGCAATTTTAGTACTGGAACGTGGAATCAGATGCGATAAATTGCGCAGTACCAGATCGTTATCCACCAATTCATCATAAGCCATCCCGGCAATCAAACCGACACCCATCCCCAACCGCACATAAGTTTTGATAACATCGGTATCCGCCGCGGCTAAGGTGATATCCAACTTTAAATCGGTATTTTTAAAAGCACTTTCTATATTAGAACGGCCAGTAAAACCAAAGCTGTACGTCAAAATTGGATAGGACGCTAAACGTTCTAATGTAACGTCCCCACTGCAAAGTGGATGATCTTTGGGGACTACAGCCGCATGATGCCAGTTATAACAAGGTTTAATAACCAAATCCGTTTCTTCGGCAACTTTCTCGGTGCAGATAGCAATATCGGCTTTATGGGTATGTAGCTGATCGATCAATTGTTCCGGCGAAGCTTCCACCATGTAAATTCGTACACCCGGATATTTTTTTCGAAACCGCAGAATGGGTTTGGGTAAAAAAAACTTGGCTTGAGTATGGGTAGTAGCAATATGGATCGTACCTTGATTACTATCCAGATAATCGGCCGCAATGGCTTGAATGTTTTTCTTGGCCAGATTAATACTGGCGACTTCGTCCATGATACGCATCCCTAAAGACGTCATACCTACCAGCTTTTTACCTTGCCGCTCAAACAGTGGCGAGCCCAATTCAGCTTCAAACAATTGCAATTGCCGACTTACCGCAGATTGTACGATGTGCATTTTTTCTGCCGCTTTAGACAGATTCAGATTGGTTTCCTGAAGAACGCGGAGCAGTTCAATTTGGCTTAAGTTCATGGCTTCAATATCTTTTTATCAGATTATGTTATCGATTTATATCGTTTTATTGTAGTAAAAATCCGGTTTACACTGCAATCAACCTCTAAAGTTCCAGGTTAAAGCTACTTCCGTGATTAAAGGAATAAGGCTCCTCCTCTCCTCAGGGATGTTTTTATAGCGGGTGTCTCGGCCCGCTTTTTTTCTGTTTTGTAAACAGTGACAACAGTTTTTTATGATTGAAAATAGGTCAAGGGGATCATCATGCCATTACAACAGTTAGTCGAGTATTTTAATGATCGTTTTGAGCAAGAACATCGCTCAAGTTTTCGACCTTTTATCCTGGAAGATCGTAAGGTGAGCGGATTATTTGGTCCGATCAAAATCAACACATATTTTAGTGCTTTGCGACAAAGGCAAAAGCCTTCAATCATTACAGGCTACGCGTCAAAGCTGCACGTATCGACTTACGAAATTCAGCACTTGTATACGAATAATATTGAGAATTTATTAGTCAGCAACCGATCACCCGGCAGTGATTTTAACTCGATAATCAATTTTGATCGATTGTGCCGAACTGTGCATATGCTTAATTATCTGCCGCTTGCGCATCTGGATGACCTGCTATTTTTGGAGGTGGATCCTCGGCATATACTCGGCATACAACAAGATCATGGCGCCTATTTTGGCGAAGTAATTACCCGCTGTGGTTTAGCGACCAATCAGGTCGTTATTGTTTTAAGCATTAACATTCCTAATATGGCTTATGTGCAGGCACTAATTGATGGCTTAAACAACTATCGTCGGCACGGTTACTGTATTGCCCTGAAGTTTGATTATGTTGCTCAGGATGACCAGTTATTTAATTTGATCGAAACGCTATCGCCGGATTATGTCAGTTTATCTGCACAGCACCTGGATCATTTGTGCGACAGTTCGTTGCTAAGCACATTGCAACGCATCCGGGCTTTAGTTGCTGCATCCGGTGGCAAATCGATCCTGCAGCAAGTAGACCACAAAAAGTCTGCCTTGTTAGCCCGAAATACCGGATTCGATTGGGTACAAGGAAAATATTATGAGCAATCTGCAACGTCTTATTCATCAGATGAGACAGATATTCGAGGGTATGTTGCTTGATCTATATGGTCTTTAATGAGTTCCCGGCAGATTTAGTCAACATCCATTACCATTTTGTAAATAGTACGGGATGTTGACGTTCTAAAGGTGAACGGTATTAGCTTAAAGTCGTTGTGCTCAATCAGTTAAATGGTTAATTTATTGCGCTTTAAAATTTTGTACACGTTTTAAAAATCCTAGCATAGGTATAGAGCTGGCAAATAACCAGAATGCCGCGGGTACAGGCACAGCGTTAATTTGTATTGCACCAGGTGAAGTAAGGCTGGTGGTGAGCGAATCACCATTTGCATCTGAAACTGAATTAATTGTTAGATCGAATGCGGCAGTCCCTGGGTTAGTCGATTGGAATGTGAGAGTCGCTAAAACTACGGAGCCGTTTTGCAAATCTTCAAGGTAAGGAGCAATACAAAAAATGCAATTACTAGCGCTTTGTTCCAACAAGCTCACTTCTGACAGATTAATGATTCCTGAAGTCTCTGTGTTGCTACTGGATATTGCTTCACCTAGGGAAAGGCTTCCAAGAGAAAAGCCAAAAGATAAATCAGTTAAATTGAATTTGTTATCGTCGTAGTTTAAATCCACATCAAACGCCCCTAATAATGGAGCGGCATGATTACCCAGATCACTCATAACTAAATCCACGCTAATTGAGGAACCCAGGATTATGTTTGATCCACTTGGAACTACACTAATATTTGCCGCTTGAATAGATGCAGATATGAGCATCGATAACACTAAAAACAACATGGAGTATGAACTTTTCATATGAATAACTCTTTATTGAAAATGATTAAATTGGTATTCACGAGGCGATAGGAACCGCCTCGATAAACACTAAAGGTTCAGTTTACTGTATCGTGCAGCGTGCTCTGGTGCATAGTAAAGTTGCTTTGCGCGAATCAAGCAAATCTATACGCATATCTCCATTAATATCTCGGGCATCTTCAATACCCGTTGCAGACTGATTTTTTGCTGCCAGGATTAGATTAATATCGTTCATATCCACGTCGCCATCACCATCAATATCACCCAGTTTTTTCACAATTGTGGCAACTTGAGTATCAGCTATCAATTGAGATTTTTGATTGGATGCATCAAACATAGATTTGAAGTCAACCACTTCAGAGGTTTCTTTATCGCTGAATAGATGATTACTAAACCCGTATGCCAAAGTTTGATAGATTATCTCCGCTTTTATGGTGTACTGACCAGAGCTCAAGCCAGCAATTCGATAAGTTACCTGGTCGCTTCCTGCAATGAAATTCGGATCTGTTAAGGCATCTCCAACTACTTTCACATCATTTGGAGCAGTAGTTTTATTAAAGCCCTCTGGCAAAATGCGGTTATCTTTTAAATACTCTTTACCATGTAGCAAAGTGTAAGTTACTTGGCCACGATAATCCCCCATAATGGATTCATATACCTGTACCTGGTCGGCTGAAGTGATTAAGTCGTAATGAGGTTCGAAATCATCTGATGCTTCATCAGAATTTACGCCCACAACACTACCATTTGCGTTGACTTTGCCAGATTCCCAAACGATTTGATCCTGATTATTTTTAACTTGCACATGCAGGATTATCCGGCGTGATGGGTAGGCGGACGGTAGTTTATGTCCGGTCTTGCTGTTTACCATCAGTGTAAATTGCAGAGTATTTTTAGAGCCGTTAGCAGCAATGCTCTGCACTGAGCCTGCACTCTTTAACACGGTATCAGTAGCTGCCATAGTGGCGGCAAAATTATTCGATAACACGCCGAGCTGAGTTTTGTTGTTATCAAAGATGTCCAACATTAACTTATTGCCGCCCACGAATTCATGGATAGCAAAGTTATTTTTCTTGCTTAAAGCTGTCGTTAAGTTAGCGGCTGGCTGAGTTGAAATATACACCCCATCTGTTCTCGCCATGTGGCACTGTTGGCAACTTTGTGGCTTAGCACCCAAATTAAAGTCACTATGTAACCACTCTGAGTAAGGCATTTGTTCAGGAAACTCCGACTCAGGTGTCGTAGTTAAAATATTGCCAAAATCATCAACCGCAGGGGTTTTTAGATCATGACAGGTGCCGCATAACTTGGAGTCTTGAATATGAGCGCTGTATGTTGGAGTAGTTCGCAATGCAG
Source organism: Methylococcales bacterium (assembly GCA_965247565.1). Lineage (GTDB taxonomy): Bacteria > Pseudomonadota > Gammaproteobacteria > Methylococcales > Methylomonadaceae > CBDFHF01. Next base: position 1,988,224 of record CBDFHF010000003.1, read on the forward strand.
TATTCGTTAGATTTCGCATAGGGCCTGCAAACGGTGATGTATAGGGGCCGTACATAAGCCGATTCGCACCTGACAGGGTTGTATCTATAACGTAGCCACCTGTATAACCGGCCAAAGTTCCCAATGTAGGATCGTTCTTAATCTGGTGACAGAGTGTACAACTGACGCCATCGGATGCCATATCATGTCTGGAGTTACCAACACTAAGAATGCCCGGAATTCCTGTCAATGTGTCATCAAAAATAGAAAATGTTGCATTGGCTGATTTAGCATCGACATTTGCCATAGGCGCATGACAGCGGGTACAGTCGTCATTTATTTCTGCCGCCAATTCTGGATGGCGATTAAGCTCTGACTTTACCTTGGCTCGCCAAAATGGATCTCGGGATGAGTTAGCCATCATTGTTGCTGACCAAGCTCGGCGAATAGAAACATCCTTGCCGTTGTTATCAATATAAGCCAGAGGACTACCGTTGCCTCCATTGTAAGTAGTGCTATCATGGCAAACGGCGCAGTTTCCAGAACCTTGAAAATGAGCAATTCCACCGGCAATAGAGGGTAAAAAAAAGAAGTTATTGCCACCGTCAGCGGCTGGGTTTTGAAAAGCTTGAGAAGATGTACTGATCAGGAAAAATCCCAACAGCAACAGCTGCTTTAGCCTTTGTGTCATTTGAAGCTTGTCATTCATAATAATTCCTTAGTTTTGATTTGAAGCAAGGCATCAATCGACGGCGAAGTCGCAATACTTCTTCCTTTTCGATCACGACCTGCCTTTAAAATCAGCGTTTAGCGAATGGTTTTAATTATTTTACGTCCGCGTAAGAATCCTGCGCCCGCTAACGCACTGCTAAATAACCAGAATACGCCTGGTAAAGGCACGGGCGCAGCAGTAATGGTAGCGCTATAAGCCAAGTTCGCACCTGACGTGCTGCCATCATACCCACCGAGGATAAGGGTATAATCGCCAGCAGTAAGGTAACGGGTTAAAGTCGCAGTCGACGTGCCTTGAAAAGGCGCTACTGCCCAGGCATTTGCATCGACTACTGTTAGTCCGGAACCAAGTGGATTATCAGCCATGCTGTTAAGGGCGCCGTTATCAAGAAAAGCGCTGTGTCGGCTACCACCCGTTGCCCAACCACTCCATAAACCAAAAGCTGAACGCAGATCAGAGCCGTCTGCGGATACAGTTATAGTGACATTGGTATCTTGAGCAAGATGAAATAAGCCGAAATCAGCACTATGACCCCAATTGGTGTCACCATCTTTGTAGGACCGGGCGCCCATGCCAATTTCAAAACCCGCGCAACCTGATGCAGATCCACCGCATACAGTTTGTGAATAAGCAACACCCCCGTCATTATGGATTTGGGCAACCCATGTAGCGGGAAGGTTTCCAGTGTAGGTGGGTGCTCCGTTAGTCCAGCTCCAGACTGGGCCGCCGCCATCTTCAGGTGGAAACTCAGATATATCCCGATCTACGGCGCTGTAGTTATAAGTTATATCTGCATTAGCGATATTTGCGGCAGAAAGCGCGATACTCATAGCCGTCATCAGTGTTAGTTTTTTATAAGGATTCATTGCGTTATCCAAAGTTTTTGAGTGAGTTGAAACAACAAAAGCGCAATGTTGCCACCGCGCTTTTGGGTTACTTATAAGCTTTGCACGTATCAGATTAATGCTTTCTTTCTACGTTTGAAAAAGCTCATGCTGGCGATTGCACTTCCGAAAAGCCAAACCGCACCGGGAACTGGCACAGGAGAGGCACTAACGTTTAATTTGTAATTGCCCAGGTTGTCATTCCAATCCCCGAAATCAACACCCCCTAAATAAACAGAATAAATTTGACCGGCTTGGGCAGTAAATGTAAATGCATGAGCTGCTGTTGCATCAACCAAATCGCTATAACCGATGTTGGTCAAACCGACTGTTCCAAATGGATTGTTCATGTTGTAGGGGTGAGCAGCTTGCGCTGGTGGCGTGCCGCCGGAGGCTGCTGGTATGGCAGTGGGGTTATTCCAGGAGCCATGGTGGACATAGGCTGTAGTTTTGGCATCCATACCTTCAAACACAGTAACGCCAAACCGGCTGCTTTTTGTTGGGTCTAGAACGGTGTTCAAGTTAGTTAAATTGAGGGTGATATTTTGGGTTACATCAGATTTGATGAGACCAATATCCGTTTGATGTTTCCAACCAGTTTGAATGCCTCCTGTATTACTAGAGCCGTCATCGCGCCACGCACCGCCACCGGTATCGATTTCGGCTGCAAAGCCATAACGAGATAGGGAATCTGCCTGGGAAATTTCAGCGTTTTCACCAGAACCTATCTGAAGAGCCCAGTTTAAGTGTGAAGTACCACCGTAACCGAATGGCAGTATTGTTGATCCAGTGCTGGGGTTAGCAGAATCGGTACCAACGAAACCGTTATAGGTTTTGCCATTGACAGTACCCACTAAAGCTTGTGGGTTGCTAGGATTATAGGCAATCGCACGGGTGCTGTTTGTAGCACCGGCGGCGGTATTAAAGCCATAAACCCAGCCATCTGTTGCAGATTGATTGGTTGTCGTGTAGGTGTTATACATGGTAGTTGCAGCAGATGCGTTTGCCATGGCACCTGTGGCGATAGCCAAAGTGACCGCTTTTGCGAGTAATTTTTTGTTAAATTGCATACACTTTCCTCTTAAAAAGTTTATTTTGATAGATGATTGCTAGGAAATGTTGACCGTGTTGTGTTTAATTGGATGACCAAAAACAACAAAGCTTCGATCGCATCGGAATTAACCGAACTACTCCACAAATTTGGCTGAATGAGCATTTAAGTTTCCCGTTTAAGCCAATACATTTCGCTATTGAATCTTCCTAACAATCTATTTGCTAAATCAAAGAACCCTTTAGGGCAGTTACCTTTTGATTAGCAAATTCTATTAAGCATTTAGTGTGCCATAATGAAATGTTTTTTTTTTCAATTAGATAGATGGAAAAAGCAAAGCTAGTAACTAACATTATTTATTTTTGATAGCTGTCTACGGTATTTGTAGACAGATTAGCGATAATTAAATAAGTGAATATCAATATAAATCAATTCAGAATTGGTGAATAAATTGACATAGAGTTTTAAGTAAGAAAATGCTTACATTTCAAGTTAATTATTTTTTTACCTTAAAACAATGAGGGGGTATTGATGGAGAACAGTTTTGTGATGGTTAGGAAAAGTAAGCACTTCTACAACGCATTTTAATTAAACTATGTTATTTAACGCATTTTTGTGCGTCATATCACACACTTTTTTATGAGGCCTCTAAAAATGTAGGCTTTGGATGACATAAAAATTTTAAAAGTGTGTGATATGACACACTTTTAAAAAACAACACTAAGTGTTGGCTTATTAAAAAGGCTTTAATTTAGGAAAGCAGATTTATACTTTTACAAACTTGATGTAAAAGAGCGCGAAAACTGTCTTGAAAGTTATTATTTAATAATATAAGTATATGATATTCATATAATAAAATATTAATTTTTAAGTTTGTAGAGCTCTTGAGTTAAGTCGAGAAAATGTATTGTTTAATTAAACTAAGTTTTTAAATCAATTTAATTTGAAGAGAATTTTGCCAAAAACGTTTAATTTAACTGTCATTTTGATCATGAAATACAGTTTTTGGGTACGAGAAGTACAGTGTAGTTAATGAAACCAATGCGCCTGGCGTATACGTAAGTCCACTTTATCGCCTTTGTTAAGTTGTAAACGCTTAAATTGTTCATTTGGCATTTCGGCTAAAACCACGGTTTCGCCATGACTGTGATCAATTTTAATCAGCTCGATGCGGATTAAAGCACCCAGGTGCTGCCAGTCTTTTAAAGTGGCGGATGCTTTAGTTTCATCGGTGGATTTGGTGATTTCAATATCATGCGGGCGAATATGAATGTGCGCCACTTTATCTGCCGGTGATGAAAAGGTCAGGCCAGTCGATTTTAACCAGGAGGTATCGACTTGGTCGGCTGTGAAAATATTGGTTTGACCAATAAACCGCGATACGAAAGCATTGCTGGGATGATCATAAATATCACTGGGTGAACCTTGCTGTTCAATACGGCCTTTATTTAACACCACCACCTGACTGGCAACTTCCATGGCTTCCTCTTGATCGTGGGTGACAAAAATACTGGTGACGTTCAATTCATGGTGCAGATTGCGTAGCCACTGCCGTAAATCTTTGCGTACACTAGCATCAAGTGCGCCAAACGGTTCGTCCAACAATAAAACCTTAGGTTCCACCGCCAAGGCGCGAGCCAAGGCTATACGTTGGCGCTGGCCACCGGATAATTGATCAGGAAAACGGTCATGCAACCAATCTAACTGCACCAACTCCAATAAAGCATGGGCTTTTTTTAGGATAATCGCGTCACTGGGACGCTGACTTTTTGGCTTTACTCGCAATCCGAAGGCCACATTGTCCAACACGGTCATGTGTCGAAATAAGGCATAATGCTGGAATACAAAGCCAATGCCGCGGTGACTGACATGCTGCTCGGTGATGTCCTGCCCATTTAAAACAACCCGACCATAATCGGCTTGCTCAAGACCAGCGATAACGCGCAGTAATGTGGTTTTGCCACAGCCGGAAGGACCGAGTAATGCCACCAGCTCGCCTTCTGGAATCTCTAGGTTGATATTGTCCAAGGCCGCAAACTGGCCGAAATTTTTACTGATGTCAGTAACTAAAATACTCATAGTTGATGCCTCAAAAAATACAGTCGTAGGTTGGGTTAGGCGCTAGCCGTAACCCAACATTAGTGGCTTCGATACGTTGGGTTACGGCTAGCGCCTAACCCAACCTACAGTGAAAATCAGATCTGTTTAGCGCTTACCTTGCTTCCACTCCAGGACGTTTTCAAAATTAAAGTGACTATAGCTAAGCCAGCTAGAATCGAAGCGCCGGCGAAAGCGCCCACCGAGTTATATTCGTTATAGGTGGTTTCAACTTGCAGAGGCAGTGTGTTGGTTAAGCCGCGAATGTGTCCTGATACCACCGACACCGCACCAAACTCACCCATTGCTCGGGCGTTACAAAGCAATACGCCATAAAGCAATGCCCATTTGATATTGGGCAACGTGACTTGATAAAACGTTTTCCAGCCACTGGCACCTAAGGATAAGGCGGCTTCCTCTTCTTCACTGCCTAATTCAAGCATTAAAGGGATTAGTTCACGGGCAACAAACGGAAAAGTAATGAATAAGGTCGCCAAGATAATGCCCGGAATAGCAAAGATGATTTTAATATCATGGTCCGCCAGCCATTCTCCAAACCAACCTTGACTGCCAAATACCAAGACAAAAATTAAACCGGAGATGACCGGCGACACCGAGAACGGCAGATCGATTAAAGTGGTGAGTAAGCTTTTGCCCCGAAATTCAAAACGGGTGATCGCCCAGGCGGCGGCTACACCAAAGATGGTATTTAATGGCACAGTAGCCATAGCTACTAGCAAGGTTAATTTAATAGCGGCGAGATTATCGGGTTCAATGAGTGCCGACCAGTAAGCTTGCCAGCCTTTGGCAAAAGCTTGAACCAGAATTAAAATTAATGGTACACATAAAAATAAGCCAATAAATCCCAGGGCAATGGCTGTCAATGTCCAGCGTACCCAATCTGGATCTTGCAATGCTTTTCTATGCGGTTCATTTTTGATGGCAGGCGGTGTGGTTGCAATAGCATTCATACGAGTCTCCTAAAGTTGTCCAGAGCGCCTGCGCACCCAGAGTTGCAGTAGGTTAATAATTAGCAGCAACAGGAACGATATAACTAGCATGGTCAAAGCAATGGCTGTGGCGCCCGGAATGTCGTATTGTTCCAGCTTGGTGATGATTAACAACGGCACAATTTCCGAGATATAGGGCATATTGCCGGCAATAAAAATCACTGAACCATACTCGCCAACGCCTCTGGCGAAGGCTAAAGCAAAACCGGTTAACAAAGCCGTGAAAATATTGGGAAAAATAACTTTGGTAAAAGTTTGCAACCGGCTTGCTCCTAAGCTCGAGGCGGCTTCTTCCATGGTGGAATCAAACTCTTTTAGCACCGGCTCTACGGTGCGCACTACAAACGGAATGCTGATGAAAATGAGTGCTACCACAATCCCTAAGGGCTTAAAGGCGACTTGCACAGAAAAGTTCTCCAACAGAAACTTACCCAACGCTCCGCCGGGTTGAAAGATGGTGGCTAATACCACACCTGCTACTGCAGTAGGTAAAGCGAAGGGCAGATCGATTAATGCATCAATGATTTTTTTTCCGACGAAGCTATAGCGCACCATGACCCAAGCGATAATAAATCCAAAGATGCTAGCTATAGCCCCAGCAACCAGAGCGGTAGTAAAGCTGACTCTGAACGCCGATAGCACTCGCCGACTACCGAGGATGTGAGTATAGGCCGCCCAATCCAGTTTAAAACTTTGGAGAACTAACGTGCTAAGTGGGATCAGCACAATTAATCCCACATAGAATAAAGTGAAGCCAAGGGTAGGGCGAAAGCCCGGCATAATGTTACTTTGTCTCATAATCGGAAAAAGCTAGTATACAAGTTAAGGGTCGGGTTACGCTGCATCTGACGAGGAATAAATGCGCTTAGGCAGGAGAGGTTCTTTACTATGCATCCTTGCCGCCCTGACGTAACCCGAATTCTTTAATGTTGGTTTACTTGCCTTGCAAATAGATCTCATCGAAGATGCCATCATCAGCAAAGTGTTTTTCTTGGACTTTAGTCCAGCCACCCAAATTATCGATTTTCACTAACTCCAGCGGTTGAAACTGCTTGGCAAATTTAGCGGCAATTTCAGGGTCGGACGGACGGTAGTAGTTTTTACCGATGATTTCTTGGCCTTCTTTACTGTACAAATATTTAAGATATTCCGTAGCGACCTCAACCGTACCGTGCTTGCGGGCCACATCTTCTACGACAGCAACTGGTGGTTCAGTCAAAATGCTTAAGGAGGGTGTAACGATTTCATACTTGTCGGCACCGAATTCATTTAGTACTAAATACGCTTCGTTTTCCCAGGTAATCAGCACATCACCAATTTCTCGTTCCACGAAACTGGTGGTCGAGCCACGAGCACCGGTGTCTAAAACGGACGCATTTTTAAATAATTTACCGACAAAATCTTTGGCAGCTGCTTCATCATTGTTATTGTGTTTAAGGGCGTAACTCCACGCCGCCAGATAATTCCAACGCGCTCCGCCTGATGTTTTAGGGTTGGGGGTAACGATGCTGACATCGGTTTTAATCAGGTCATTCCAGTCTTTGATGCCTTTAGGATTACCTTTGCGTACCACGAACACAATTGTTGAGGTGTAAGGCGAACTGTTACCGGGTAATAAACTTTGCCAGTTTTCCGGAATTAATTTACGTACTTTGTACAATTGGTCGATGTCAAAAGCCACCGCTAGCGTCACCACATCCGCTTCAAGCCCGTCTAATACGGCTCGGGCTTGCTTGCCGCCACCGCCGTGTGATTGGTTAACAGTCACTTTGTCACCGGTTTTGGCTTGCCAGTATTTAATAAAAGCCGGATTAAATTCTTTGTACAATTCGCGGGTTGGGTCATAAGACACGTTGAGCAGGTTAATGTCGGCGGCGCGGACATCGGTTGCAGCCGCAACAGCAAGCGCGGCTGCACATAAAACGGTAATAAATTTGTTGTTCATAACGATAAATCCTAATGGTTACAGTTAATATGACAATTGAAAACGAGTTGCGAAGACATGCTCTGTCTCGCGATCACCACCTTTAGACGCTGAGGCGCCGCCATCAAAACTGGTTTGTTCATAATCGGCTCTGATTAGCGCATAAGAATTCAGATACCAGTTGGCACCAATTGTCCAGGCGGTGGCGTGTTGAGCCGATTGGGTTGGGTCAAGTATCTTGAAGGTGCCTTCGTCTATGTCCATTTCCGTCCAGCGGGCCGCCAGCTGCAATGCTCCCCAGTGACCATTCAACGGGTTGAAGTCCTGAATGGGTTTGACTGCGCCAAAGCTGTTGTCTTCGCCGGTTAGCACATAGGAGGCAAATACCTGCCAAGCTGTATTGTCTTGTCTAACATTAATAGATTTTTTGGCCTTGTCTTTACCGACCAGAGTTTGAGACGAAGCCACATACTCCGCCATGACCCCAAATGGTCCTGCGTACCAGTAAGCTTGTGGATATATACGGTAGTGATCGCCATCACTGACGGGTGCCGCGTTTTTGCCGTAGGTTTTTGTATAGTCGAGATAAGTATTTCTGCCCAAAGCGGTAGCTTGGGATTTCAATGCTTGCTTATGTGGATCGCCTATTGTACCCGCCACACCAATGCCTAGTCCTTCCAGCCAACTAAAGCCAGTATGTTGGAATGGATGCGCAAACAATCGGCCAACAAACTCTTTATCATCGTCGAGATCTTTAGAGTCATAGTTGGGGCTGCCGTCATCTCCGGAGCCATTCATCACGCCGACTTGATAGATGAAGGTATTTCTGGAGTCGATAGGGCCTGCGACCGTTTCTGTTTTGTAGCCTGGTTTTGAAAATGCACCATGCAGTTGTATGCCAACGTCGCGGTTACTGGCTAAATACGTGGGGAAAGCTCTTTCAAGGAAAGTGCCGTCTGAGTCGCCTTGTAAGCGTTCAAGGCTGAGTGAAGGTTTAAATTTACCTACCAGTAAGCTAGCTTCAGGCAAATAGGCATAATCCAAGTAGGCATCCGGTAAAATATTGCCACTGGCAGCGAAATCCGGCATGATCTTGTAGTAAATATGTTTAAACACTTTACCTTCCAACCAGACCCGCGCCTGTTTTAATTCAAAACGATCTGTCGATTTTTGGTTGTCATCCTCTGAATAAAAATGGCTATCACTCTGCACGGCGCCACGGATACGAACTTCATGTTGGCCATCTTGAGAGGCAATCCTGAATCCATTTCCACCCGCTTCAAATTTAGGTAGTTTTTTAAAATTACTGGTATTGACTTCGTCCTGAACTTCTAATTTGCGCTCCAGCGTGTTGACTTTACTGGTTAGTTTTTGCACTTCAGGGTTTAAAGCAGGTTCACTTGTCGCAGTTGCCGGTGTTGTTACACCGACTTTATCGAGCAGCTCCAGGCGTTTTTCCAGTTCGCGTATCCGGCGCTCTAGCGCCTCGGTATCGGCGGCATTGGCAACGGGAATGCCGACCAAGGCAAGTTGAATGACACTGGCCAAGGCATTACGTCGAAAGTAAGTCATTTTAAAATCCTCGTGATTTTTGGACTTCCAGTTATCCGGTTAGACCAGGTGATTTAAATTTGTGATCGCCGCTGTTTACGGTAGATTGAAATGAGTTGTTTAATGGTTGTTAGCTTCAAAACGTATCTTTTCTTTACGCTCAATCTGCACCACTCGACCTTCATGGACGATAATTTCAACCGAGCCAAATCGGATGTCCTGCAAAATCTTGGCAATCTGATTGAGTACGTCGGATGTCCGCAACCCTTTAGTAATCTTTCTGTCGATGTCCGCTGCCATAGGCCGATCTCCTGGATTTTTCTAGCGTGATTGCAGTAGGTTGAGCTTTAGCGGTGCGTATGATTGACTGATGAAGGATTAACAACACCCACCGCTGCTGCTTGAGCAACATTTTAGGTAGATAGGGTTGTTTGTTGAAACGATGAATTTAGATGTAAATATCTAAATTTAAGATATGTGGCTTGCGGGTGATCCCAATCCAAACAGAAAGTAAGCTTATTTATTGACAGTCTATGAGACCAAAGACCGCTCTGTTGTTGGTTAGCTCGTGGCGGGTATCACGAGTCGCTAAGTTACTTTGACAGACTAAAGCTAACTTTCTGGTAAAGGATGAGAATTCTCCTGGATGGGTGTTATTTACTGGGTTCAATATTTAAATAACTACTATTCGAGCTAATTTCGCTGTTAATTTCCTCATCATTCCGTTCGACAGTATGCCGGACATGCACGTCCCTCTGCGGAAAAGGAATTTCGATGTGATGTTCGCGGAATGCTTTTTCCAAGCGCAGATGCAGATCGTGTGTCGCGCGAAGACGGTTGCCCAATTCGCCTACAAAGATTCGGATAGAAAAATTTAAAGCGCTTTCGCCGAAGCCCATAAATAAGACACTGGGTTCAGGGTCTGACAGCACTAACGGGGTTGAGCGCACTGTGTCGATCATGACTTTATATGCCTTGTCAACGTCGCTGTTATAGGCAATCCCGATGGGGATGACCACGCGGGTGATGGCGTCAGATAAGGTCCAGTTAACTAACTGACTGGTAATAAAAGTTTTGTTGGGGACGATCAGCTCTTTCTGGTCAAAATCGATCAGGGTGGTGGCGCGCATTTGAATGCGGCTGACTCTACCATCGACATTGCCAATGGTGACGGTATCGCCAACTCGAATAGGCCGTTCAAACAGTAAAATTATACCGGAGACCAGATTAGCAAAAATTTCCTGTAAGCCGAATCCCAAGCCTACAGTCAGCGCAGCTACAAGCCATTGTACCTGCGACCAGTTTCCGCCTAGCTCGTTTGCCACGCTGATAAATCCTATCGATACAAGCAAATACTTGGCCAGTTGATTAACAGCATAACGCCCGCCTGCTTCAATGGCAAAACGTCTGAATACTAGCAACTCCATTAATGCAGAGAAGTTGCGCACCGACACTACGGCTATAAACACAAACAAACTTGCCAGAAACAGATTGGTTAAGGTTATCGGTTGATGTTCGATTTGATGATCTGTGGTGGTCACCTGATGTTGCCAAAGCACAATGTGATCCAGGAACGAAAAGGCCGGTAATATGTTTTTCCAGATCATCCAAAAGCCTGTAAACAAGCTAAAGCCGATGGCGACATGGAGTAGTTGTAGGGTTTGAGCGTTGATCTTGGGTATGTCGATAAGTTGTTCTTCGTTAGGTATAGAAAGAGACTCTTCAACACCCACGGAAGCAGATTTTTCAACAAGTGCTGCCTTACGTTTCTGGCGGGCATTTTTTATCGCCAGTTGTCTGTTTACAAGGGTTAACCAGCGTAAAACCATTTCGTGAGCCAGTGCAATTAAAAAGATTAAGCGCAGGGTGATGACGAATTTTTGTTGCAACTCCAAAGCGCTTAAATAGTAACCTGCCACTGCGAAGCCAATAATAACTAACGGTGTACAAATGATGGCGCTATACCAGATATATCGGGATTTGCTAATCCAGCTATCGGGATGTGTTTGAACATAATCACTGGCCAAGCCGGTATCGGGTTTTATTAATCGGCCTAAAAAAACCATCATGGCTAGCATAAGGATAATGAGTGCCAAACGACCCCATGTATCGCCGTGGGCTGACAGACTGGCATCACTGGTACTACCAATAATAAATAGCGCCGGTACGCTTATAAAGCGTAACCAGGACAATTGCTTACATAGCAAAGCTGCTTTTTCTGTACTCCATTGAAAATGTTTGCGGGCAATGCCTTTCGGTGTGGTTAAGCGATAAAAAAACTGTACAAAAAACAACGGCGGTGACGCACCCTGCAAGCCTTGACCAATGGCCTTACTGAAATCGGAAACGTGTGGATTATTGTTGAACACCCCACCTAAAAAATACATTACTAAGGGTAAAGGCAGTATTAAAACCAGGGTGTACGCTAGGGCTTTGAGCGTGTAATAAAAATTATCCGAATAAATCTTGTCAACCTGCTGGGCAATAACGGTTAATTGCTGTTTTGCCCAGTTGCGGCCTAGCCAAACCAATGCCAGACCCATTGCTGCGAGGATAGCTAAAAAAGTATGTCGGGCTAGAATCGTCATGGTGTCTTTGCCCAGGGTTAGCCAGTTAAGCGGCGATAGTAGCCATTTGCCAGAGTGGTAAAGTCCGGCAAGAAAATCTGTATTAACCGCTTCAGAACTGGGCACCCATAACAAACGCTCATCCAGAAAAATGGCAAATTTATTCGCCTGATCTGTCATTTGCTGGATAGCGAAATCCAAGTCGCCTAAAGTGCGTAGATAGGCGGTATCAGCAATCAATAGTTTGTTGAGCAGGTCTTTTTGGCTGTTTAGCAACAACCGAAGTTCAGCTTGAATCATCATGCGTTGCTCGGTCGGTAACTGCGGATCGACTTGTTTTGCAATCAACGATTTCAGTTCGACATCGATGTCAGCATGTGTTTTTAAACGGTCTTCAACTTTAAACTGTTCAAGACTGGTAAGCGCGGTTTCGTTTTGAATGGTTTGCGACTGTAAATCCATAACGTAACTTGATAATTTACGTCGTTGTTCTCGCAAAATTTTGCCTAAAGCGGGACTTAATCCGGCAAGGCTGATTTTTTTTTCTGCACTTTTAAAGTCGCTGATAATTTCTTCCGTTTTGGCATCGACTTGAGTTTTTTGTTCGTTGTATTGATCGGTTTTTGCGCTGATCTTCTGAAGCTCACGGCCGTATTGGATATTTTCCCGAGTGATTGCCTGGATAATTTGATGTTTACCGGTTAGCTCTTTTTCTGTTTGGCTCAAAGCATCTTGCATTTCTTTGGCTTGTTGCTGGCGCAGCTCCGAAACAGTGGATTCAATCGCTTGAATAATCGGATTCAAGGCGGTCTTTTGCAAGGAGAGTAACTGTAATTCGGTTTTGAGCAATTCAACTCTGGCCGGATTGCTGATGGCTTCAACGTCCAGCATTTTTAACTCGGCAGCGCGAGCGGCTGTCTGGGTTTTTAGATAATCTTGTTGCGCTTCCATTTGTAGGTCGGAGCTTGTGATCGCTGTAGAGGATTGGAGCTTTTTTTCAGCAGCTTCAATAGCTTGCTTGATGGCCACGGTTTGTTCTCTAATTAACTGAGGCCGTGTGTTTTGTAACGCTAACTCGGTTTCTTGTTTTTTTAACTTTTCGTCCAGACTGATGGCTTTGTCTTTTTCAATAATCAGTCGTTGTTCCAACTCTTCAAACGGAATTTTATTGAAGTCATCCGGTTTTTGTTTGGAAAGCTTTAGTTGAAGCAGTTCAAGCTCTTTTTGCAGTTTTTGATTTTGTGCCGGTGCTTCCAGAATTGCTGCCTTATATACAGCCGTTTGTGCAGTAAACTTTTCAATTTGGGCTAAATTATCCTCAGTTGCTTGATAGAGTTTAATCACACTGGCTTTCAGTGCTTCGTCAAGGCCCTGACGCTTATTGAGCGATTCAATTTTTGCGTCTATCACTTCTTTATTAATAGTTGCAGTGCCGTTTTTTGGCCCAGGCTCAGTTTTGCTGATTGCCGCTGCATAGCTTAATTGGGTGATGATTAGCAGGAACAAGATCCACAATGGGAAAAGCTTCCTTGGTATGGAGGGTTGGGTTCTGGTCTTCATTGTATGAGTGAGTGTTGTTAACAGGATTGTTGCGACCAAAGAGGCTATCAATGGGGCCGTGGGTGCGCATTATTCGCCGCGAAGTTAACGAAGAAAATACAAAGTAGTTCACAAGTTTGAAGCCCAATACTTTTGTGTTTACCGTTTTTATAATGAGTAATTTCAGCGTGTTATATGCACAGCCAGCCAGATAGTGTTTGTATCAGCTGGCGTCCAGTCAACACGATGCAACGTGTTAGCGGGAATCAATAAATAATCACCGGCAATTAAATGTGTCGGGGTTGTTTGGTGTTGATAGCTCAACGTAGCTTGTCCTTGCAATAGAATAATCCATTCATCCCAGTTCTGGTCATACCATTGCCCCGCTGGAGTACTATGTCCATTTGAAACGATGCGTTCAATGTGCACATTGTTCCGTTTAAGCAGTGTGCTAATAAGTTCCTTGGAAAGCTGTTCCGGAATAGTGGTGAAAATATTATTGGCACAATGGGACATAAATTTCTGTACAGGTTTTTAGCTTAATTTAAGACAACAAGCGTGGACGCAGATCAACATGGTAATTTTTGGCTGAACAGTTACACACTTAAAGTGTAATTTTTTCTCCCACTTTAGGAATATTAGCCAACCAATGCCTGCGCTGAAAACAGGTTTGCAGGGAAAGGGCGGCATTTTTTTCACCGTGAATCAAGTATAGTCTGGGTTTCGGCTCACTAAAGTTCCCTGCCCATTTTAGTAATTGACTTTGATCTGCGTGGGCACTCAGCGCGCCTAAAGTGTGTATTTTGGCGGCGACATTAATTTCCGAGCCTAAAATTTTTAGATATTGTTTTTTACCCTCGACCAGTGTTCTACCCAGAGTGCCTTCGGCTTGGAATCCGGCGATGATGACATGGGCATTGCGCCGCCACAGATTATATTTAAGATGGTGACGAATACGTCCGCCGTTACACATGCCGCTGCCAGCTATAATAATGGCACCGCCAGCGATACGATTGACCGCCATGGATTCTTCTGCAGTTTCAGAGTAAATTAATTTCGGCAACCAAGCTTGCCAACCTCCTGGAGCAATTTTGTTAAATTCAGCGTCGTCGCTATTAAATAATTGTGTGTGTTCCGCATAAATTTTACTGGCGCTGATGGCCATTGGGCTGTCCAGATAAATCTGTTGCTGCGGTAAATGGCCTTGACGATCCAGCTTACCAAGCCAATAGATTAAATCCTGGGTGCGACCTACGGCAAAAGCCGGAATGATGATGTTGCCGCCACTTTCAGCCGCTTCTAACAGCGTTTCGCGCAATTCGTGCAGGGTATTGTCCAGTGGCTTATGGTCACGATCGCCATAAGTGGATTCTAACAATAGCTCGTCCGCTTCGGTCAAAACCGCAGGGTCTCGCAATAAAGGTGAATTTGGATTTCCTAAATCGCCGGAAAACACCAGTGTTTTAGTTTCGTTTGCGGAGTTAATACGCAAACGCACAATGGCGGAACCTAAAATATGTCCGGCCTCATGGAAAGAAACGCTGATTTCAGGGCGAATACTGATTTCTTCACCATAGTTGATAGGTCGTCTTCGGGTAAGTAATTCTTCGACATCGGCTAATTCATAAATCGGCTCCAACAAAGGTTTTCCGGCACGTTCACGGCGTTTGTTTTCCCACTCCAAATCGCGTAATTGTAGGTGTACCGCATCTTTAAGCAGAAGTTCTAATAGTGGGAAGCTGGCTTGGGTTAAAAATACCGAGCCTTTAAAGCCGTCTTTGACCAATTTAGGCAATCGGCCACAGTGATCCAGATGCGCATGTGAAAGTACGACGGCATCGATGTCCACAGGGTTAAAAGGAAAATCAGCTTCGTTCTGTAGTTCGGTTTGTTTCGAGCCTTGAAATAAACCGCAGTCTAGTAAAATTCGGCTGGTGCCGGTTTCCAACAAATAACAGGAGCCAGTAACTTGGCCTGTTGCACCTAAAAAAGTCAGGGTTGTCATGGTTTGGCCTCGTTGGTAGAGTGATTATTGTTTTCTGTATAGCTTTGCAGAATGAGATTCCAGGCTTGTTCAGAAGTTTCTGCATAGTGGATCAAGTTAAGATCGCATTCAGAAATAGTGCCTTCTTCAACCAGGCCTTCAAAGTTAATTATTTTTTGCCAGTAGCGTTGTCCGAATAAAATCACAGGGATAGATCTTACCTTTTTAGTTTGAATGAGTGTTAATGCCTCAAATAGCTCATCCAAAGTACCGAAACCACCTGGAAAGGCCACTAAGGCAATAGCCCTCATTAAAAAGTGCATTTTGCGTATTGCGAAGTAATGAAACTGAAAGCACAATTCCGGGGTGATATAGGGATTAGGTTTTTGTTCTCCAGGTAACACAATATTTAGCCCCATACTTTTTCCATCGCTGTCGGCTGCGCCGCGATTGGCCGCTTCCATAATACCCGGGCCGCCACCGGTAACGACAATCATGTTTTGTTCGAACTTTCGTGCTGCTTCCGTGATGATCTTGCCGAGATCTCTGGCTTCATCGTAATAATGACTTTTACTCAGTATAGATTGGGCGATTTTGACCTCTTTTTGTCTTTCAGTGTCATCAGGTTGATTTTTAAGTGCCATTTCTGCATTAGCTAACGCAGATTGTGCTGTGTCTCTATCAGGAATACGGGCGCTGCCGAAAACGACTACCGTCGCCTGAATATTCTGTTCTTGCAGCGTTAATTCAGGCTTAATAAGCTCAAGCTGGAGCCTGACTGGGCGCAATTCGTCACGCATAATAAAGTCAAGGTCATCATAGGCTAGCCGATAAGAAGAGGAGTGACTTTGTGGGCTACCGTAGTCATAGAAGACATTGGTGGCGTCTTGCTTAGCTGAGGGAAAAGGACTCGTGAAAGGGAGTCCTGGTTTTTTTGGCATCGGTATTCCTTATAGATGTGAGGTAAAATGATAACTATTTAATCAAATAGTTTATTGTTGGGTGTTGTAGCCTTTGAACTTAAACACTATTATGAACCACACAGTTAAAGTGATATTTACAAATAGGCGTTACTTCAGTATGAAGCAAGTTTTTGGACACCGTTTAGTGGGTGGGGATTTTTATGTTTAGTACCCAGCAGGTATTTTATTCACAAAAAAACAGCTTGCTCATGTATTTTAAGCAGCACGTGTATCAGGTTCTGGTATTAATTTCATTAAGTTTACCAATGCACGCTTTGTACGCTGAAGATTCTACTGGCCAGGAAAGTGGGGTAGCCAAAGAAATTAATCTAATCATCGCCGCAAAGCAGCATCCTTATCTGGCACAGGGGAATTTTACCCATCGTGCCGAGGATCTTGAAAATCTTTACAAGTTGGTTAATCACCAACTAATTTGGTTAGGCAGTGATCGTTCTGAGAAGAATATTGCTGATGCCTTGGCTTTGCTAAGCAACGCAATTACTGAAGGTTTAAGCCCTGCAAGCTACGATATTGATGTTTTGCAGCAGAAGTTTAAGCCAGCGTTAGCTTTATCCCCTGAAGCTTACAAAGATTTAGCGATGTATGATACGGCGCTCAGTCTGTCGGTGTTGCGCTTTTTGCATGATCTGCATTACGGCCGAGTTAATCCTCAAGGTATCAATTTCAACCTCAAGCTCAGACAAAAAAAAGTGCTGGACTTGCCGGTGCTTATCAAGGATGGCGTAGCTCAAGGCACGGTAAACCAATTATCGGTAGCCGCTGAACCTAAATTAAAACAATATCAAAAATTGAAAATCGCCTTAGCGGATTATCAGGCGTTAGCGAAAAAAATGAGCCTGTTAGGGTTGGTTATTGATAAGCGGATAAATCCAGGTAAGGCTTTTCCTCAAAACCAAATGCTCCGCGATTTCTTGGTTGGTTTAGGTGATATGTCTGCTGAAAAATTAGAGGCAGGCGGTAAACCTGTTACTACTTACAGTAGTGATTTAGTCGCCGGGGTTAAGTCATTTCAGCTTAGACATGGGTTGAATGGGGATGGCGTGCTAGGTGCTGGAACGGTTGCTGCTCTGAATGTGCCGCTTAAAGACCGAGTGACACAAATTGAATTAGCGATGGAAAGATTGCGCTGGTTGCCCGAGCCCAGTGATGGGCGCTCAATTATTGTCAATATTCCTTCTTTTCAGTTATGGGCGTTTGACGATATTGACGAATACAATGAGAGCATTCCCAATATGCGGGTGGTAGTTGGTAAAGCAATGGAAACGCAAACCCCAGTGTTGATGGCTAAAATGAGCTTTATCGATTTTATGCCTTACTGGAATGTGCCTAATAAAATTACCAAGGATGAAATTTTGCCTAAGTTATTAAAGGACAGCCGTTACCTGGACAAAGAAAACATGGAGTTGGTAAATAGCTTTGGTAATAATGTAAAACCGGTTCCATTTAGTACTGAGTCGATTGGCAAAATTAAACAAGGTTTGTTAAGGGTTCGTCAGCGTCCAGGAAAAAAGAATGCTTTGGGAAAAGTTAAGTTTATTTTTCCAAACAAGGATGACGTGTATTTACATGATACGCCGGCTAGTGCCTTATTTAGCAAATCCCGGCGTGATTTCAGCCACGGCTGCGTGCGTGTAGCCAGTCCTGATAAATTGGCGGAATTTGCACTAAAAGATCAATTGAATAAGGATGATATAAAAAAAGCTATGCACTCTCCGAAAACCCAGCGAGTGGTGCTGAAAAAATCGATCCCCGTGCTATTTTTCTACGTGACCGCTTATTTTGATAAAAACGATCATTTGATTTTTTATTCAGATATTTACGGACATGATACGGTCTTGTTGACAGCCCTTAAGAATCCGGATGATTTATCTGATCAAGCCATATTTGCGCCGCCACCGGTACCCACACCTGCTGTTGATACCGCTAGCCCAGAAGTTACGCCATCATCACCGGCAGAATTAACTCGCAGTCCTGCAGTATTAGATAAAGCGGAGCCGATAACAAAGCCGTTGGATACCAGTAATCCCGTAAAGCAGATGGATAAGCCGGAGGAATCGATTTTTCCAGATTGGATGAAAATCAGTGGATAGAGCGTTTTTCTAACTAGAACTAAATGCCTGGGTTAACGCTATGGTCATCGCCAATGACTTACCAGGTTCTAAAATCGCCTGTATCAAGGTGCACAAAGTTTGAGCGGGGGTAGTACCCAACACCACCACTGCGCATGCTAACTGCTGCATTCCTGATGTTTTTTGTCTCTACGCCGGCAATGCGAATGTCTATCGCTTTGCCTTGCATGTGTAAACTGTGCTTTGCCACGCCGTGACTGTGTTGTCTCAATCTCGCATTGGTCTGTGGGGATCTATATCCAGAGATGAGATGTATCGGACTATGGCTAACACCTAACAACAGTTTCAGGTTGTATAGTTTATCAAGCAAAGCTGGATCGATTGGGTGTATGTCGCCGGTATGATAATCCCTGAAGATGTAACTGATTTCTTGGAGCGCATCTTTTATATAACGACCATTTTCAAAGTAAGTCAGCCTTGTTAGGCTATCTCCGGTATTAGGGTTTTGCAGTGACAACGATCTGTGGGTGGGAAAGTGGCCGATAGTTGCTTTAGCAATGTTCGTCCCTGCTAAAGTTATTAATGAGCCAAAAGCCACTGTTTTTAACAGTTTACGCTTTGACGCCACAACGTCGTCATTGTCTGCTGTCAATTTGCTTTCTGAGTACTTAGTCATGAGCTATTTCTCTTATCATCCTGACCGATTTTCATGGCCTAATCTTAAGTTTGTATTAAATTCGTCGATTTAAATCTGAAAAATATAAAGAATTTAGCGAAGTCGATAACCGGAAGTTATTCAAAATACTTAACTACCAATATATTAAATGAATACAGGCGTAATGCGGGAGAGTATAACGCATTAGTATGCGTAAGGGAATTTAATGAATATATCAATCGCTGTATTGATAACTATTTTAGTTATCATGGCTATACCTAAAAATAGATATTTCAATATAAAAATATGGCAACTCATGCTTGCTGGAGCGATTGTAGTTATTTTCTCGCAAGAAATCAGTGGCCGCGGTGCTATAGCCGCTATTGATGTGGAGGTCATGTTATTTTTATTGGGTATGTTCGTTGTCGGTCAGGCACTGGTTGCCAGTGGCTACTTGTATTTTTTTGCCTATGAGTGGGTCTCGAGGTTAAAGTCAGTTGACCAATTGGTTTTAACCCTTTTGTTTGGTGCGGCTTTTGGTTCAGCGTTATTGATGAATGATACCTTGGCTATTGTCGGAACTCCTCTGGTTTTGCGATTGGCGCGTGAGCATAAAATTAATACCAGTTTATTGCTGCTAACCTTGGCATATAGCATCACCATTGGCAGTGTAATGAGTCCAGTAGGGAATCCGCAAAATTTTCTTATAGCCAGTCACAGCCATCTGGCTGAACCTTTTTTGACTTTTTTAGGTGCATTAGCAATTCCTACCTTGGTTAATTTGATAGTGGCTTACTTTTTTTTACGATGGGTTTATCGGCAACAATTTGTCGAAAACATGCCACTTGTACATACCCCGGTGCAGATATTAGATATAAAATTGGCAAAATGCGCGAAAGCCTCTATGTGTTTATTGTTAGGTTTAATTGCGCTAAAAATTTTACTGGCTATTTTGAAATCTCCGGTAAACATCAACTTAAGCCACATCGCCCTTATTGCTGCATTGCCGCCGTTATTATTCAGTTCGGCGCGTTGGCAAATAATTAAACAACTTGATTGGCCGACCTTGCTATTTTTTGCTGCATTATTCGTGTTGATGGCTAGTGTCTGGCAAACGGGTTTTATACAAATGCTGGTGCATGACTTACAGATTGACTTAACTACCATCCCAACTATTCTGATTGTGAGCGCTTCCTTAAGTCAGTTGATATCTAATGTGCCATTGGTCGCGTTGTATTTGCCTATGTTGGGTGATTTGAATACCAGTACTTTAATGGCGTTAGCCGCAGGCAGTACAGTAGCGGGTAATTTTATGATTCTCGGCGCAGCCAGCAATGTCATAATTATTCAACATGCGGAAAAACATAGTGCTACACTCAGCTTTTTTGAATTCGCTCGCGTTGGCATTCCTTTGGGCTTAATTAATTTGCTGGTGTACTGGCTGTGGTTAAGCTTTTGGTATAGCTAATCAATCAAAAAATCAACTACACATGGCTAAGAAAACTGCTAAACCGTCAACTTACTTAACTGAAGTCAAGACGCTTTCTGATCGTGTCGTTAAGGCACAGCAGCCTATTCGCATTCTTGATGCCATCAAGTGGGACGATAGTATCAAGCAGGCTTTTTTACAAAGCGGCTGTAAAAAACTCCCTGAAGTTACTCCCGAATATTACCAAAATCGGCCATTGGGTTTTGACCCTGTCGAGAAGAAACTTGAGTTTTATCAGATTGAGCGAGATTTAGTTCGTAAATTGGGTCAACTCAACCCGCTCAGCGTTATCATGCGCAGAATTTGTCGCGAATATCAAGATGTTGTTAGTATGTTGGAGGCGCGCGGCAAACCGACCTTTTCCAATATCTCTCAGGAGCTATATGGATCATCCCAAGATGTATTCCATGTGGGTGATCCTACTATTGCCGATTTGGGCAGCATGATGGAAGCCACTCTGTCGCAATTATTAAAGCTGGATTTTTTGGTTGAGGAACCTAAAACTATTACCGCCAAAGATGCGGTTGTCATCTTAAACGAAAAAATACAAGCCATGTTTCCCGGCGATGGTCTGCGTGCCATGCTTAGCGATGGTATTCTTGCCGACGCAGCTGCCGGCACGGATTACATTAAGCTAAGAGCCGATGCGCTGTTTAATCTACGCGATTTGCGGGTGCTGGAAGTTCACGAAATTTGGGTACATTTAGGCACCACGTTAAACGGCCTAGCACAACCCTATTGTACTTTTCTCGGCAAAGGCCCCCCGTCGGCCACTGTAACCCAGGAAGGTTTAGCGGTACTAATGGAAATACTCACCTTCAGTTCGACACCTAACCGTCTCATGCGCTTAATTAACCGGTTGCGGGCGATTACATTAGCGGAACAGGGCGCTGATTTTATGGATATATTCCGGTTCTTCAGAGACAAGGGTTTGGATGAAGAAGAAAGTTATACTCTCAGTAGTCGGGTGTTTAGAGGGAGCAGTTCTGATGGCATGCCGTTTACCAAAGATCTGACCTACATTAAAGGCTTTGTGTTGACTTATAACTTCATGCGTTTGGCAGTCAGTAAAGGCAAACCGGACAGAATTCCGTTATTGTTTTGCGGAAAAACCATGATTGAGGATATGAAAGTGTTGGTTGATCTGGTGGAAGAGGGCACAGTTATCGCTCCGCGTTTTTTGCCACCGCAATTTAAGGATTTGATGGGCTTGTCGGCATGGCTCAGTTTTAGTCGTTTTATGACCTCGATGAATTTTCGACAGCTAGAACAGGATTATGCCAATGTGTTGTAATTGAGTGAGTGGCCTAAGTCCACTTGCCATATCGGTGGTGGGGTTAATTGACAAGGCAATTCCCCTAATTTGGACAGGTTGATGATGATTACATCAACCAAAAATAACAAGAATAGAGGAGAGTACGATGAATAAGCTAAAAATGATGACAATTTTATTGGTTGCTTATGGTGCCAGTTCAAGTTTGGCCAATGCAGGCGCGAGTGGTCATGCTGGACATGCTGCGGGCGGTGGAGGCGGTGGCAGTGCTTGTTTTAAACCCCATATTTCAAAATATTCGCCGCCGAACTTAACCAGCGTTAAACCGGGATCTGAATTTTCTTTTGTAATCACTAATCTTTCAAAGCCTGAGCAGTTGCAGGTGACAGTAAAAGGTCAGCCAGTGGAGGTATCTTATGAAGATAAAGAAACCTTTCATGTTGTGAAAGGAAATTTGCCGGCCGAGCTAAAAAATACCGTAGCCAGAGTTGGTATCAAAGTCGTTTCCCCGGTTGTTAGATGCGATGCCGAAGGCGGCTGGCTGCTAACAATAGCCGAATAATTCGTTCGCAGTGTCAGAGAAATCATCGTTGAGTGTTGATATGCCAGCAAAGCATTGCGTGGCTTATTGCTTGGCGCAACGTTTTGATATTAGTTCGCTTGCTAAACTGTTATCAGACTCAACGTTGATTCGGATTATTAAAGGCGCTCTTTTTATTGAGGACGACCAGACTTGGTCTGCGGTTTTTGCTTATGGCGCGGTTGTCCATTGGAATGTCAGTGCCGAGCAACAGATTAAATTACACAAGTTGTTATTAGATTACGCCATCAATCCGCTTGATATCATAGAAGAAGATAATTTTACCTTTGCACTCGAATGCGCGACTACCCGGATTGTAGAAGATCATATTGAAATTGAATCGGCAGATCCGATTTTGTTGTTTTCTTTATCGCAAGGCATGGCGCAGTCAATTAAATTGGCTTCATTTGAAACCAATGCCATTACCACTATTAATAAAACCAGTTATCTGCCGAAATCTTTGGCGCAAAACGGTAGCATTAAAATTAGTAGTAAAGACATCGCCAAAATTCGAGGACAGTTATTTTTAACTAAAAGTGACATTATCTTGAACTACGATTTACTGGATACCCCAGATTTTTTTTGGGAGTACCCGGAATATGAAGCGTTTTATGGCATTACCGCCAAATATTTAGAAATTGCTCAACGTACTGACGTATTATCAAAAAAGTTAGAAACCATTCATGAATTATTTGAAATGCTGGCCGATGAACAAAAACATCGTCATTCATCCGCTTTGGAATGGATCATCATCGGACTGATTGCTTTTGAAATTGGCATGACTCTGCTCGATAAGGCGCTGTAAAACTCTTGGTATCGCGACTCAGCGAGATGAATAGGGTTGTGTTCTTGGTACGGATTATCTATCGAATGTGGCTTATTTTAGAAACGCCCTGTTACCCATAAAAACTCACATGCTCAGTTACAGACACTCCTTTCATGCCGGCAATTTTGCTGATGTGCTAAAACACTTGGTTTTAGTAAAAATTCTGGGATATTTGAGAAAAAAAGATAAGCCTTTTTGTTGTATTGACACCCATGCCGGACCGGGTAAATATGATCTCGGTAGTAGTTACGCTTTACAGAACAAAGAGTTTGACAGCGGGATTGGTAAGATATGGCAGCGCAAAGATTTGCCAGAGGCAGTTGCAAGTTATGTTGATATTATCAAAGCGTACAATACTGATGGCGAGCTCAACCATTATCCTGGCTCGCCATTAATCGCGAGGCAATTGTTGCGGAATCACGATCGTCTTTTTTTATTCGAACTACACTCTGCCGAAGTTAAATTATTGACTGACGAAACGAAAAAAAATCGCCGCATTAAAGTATTTCATGCCGACGGCTTAGCCGATAGTTTGGGATTATTACCACCAGTTGAGCGTCGCGGATTGGTGCTGATCGATCCATCTTATGAAATCAAAACCGATTACGACCAGGTGGTCGACACGTTAATTCAAATGCACAAACGTTTTGCCACGGGCATTTATGCGCTTTGGTATCCTGTTGTTGACCGCAGTCGCAATAAGCGCTTGGAAAAGGCTATTCAAAATTCCGGTATAAAAAATATCCAATTGTTTGAGCTGGGTGTCCAGGCGGATACCGAAGCATTGGGGATGACTTCCAGCGGCATTATTGTTGTTAATCCACCATGGAATTTAGCAACCGATATACAGCAAGTTTTACCTTGGCTGGTAGATGTATTAGGTCGGGAGGGTAAGGGGTTTTTTCGTAGCGAAATGCTAGTTGCTGAGTAAGTGGCGGAACTTTGTTTATATTTTAGCAATCGACTGTTTACAGGCTTTAGCGCACAGGCCGCTGTGTTTGCAATATAATAAGTTAACATCGGGTGGTTGTTTCTGCTCACCTTGTTTGCCAATTCATTTTTTTCGTAAATACTGATATTCAATTTTGGAGTGTTGTGCGATTTTTGCTTCCAGCAACTTCCCAGTATTTGGCAAAGTGCGGTATCAAATTTCCCTATATCAAGGATTCTAAAAATGACTTTTTTTTATAAATACTTAGTTATTCTGACTGCTTTACTTTTTCCAGGTTTGTCTCAGTCCGCTACAGATCCTGTAGTGGGTGATGTTATGAAGAATTTGGATTTAACTCACCATTGGGTGGGTTATCTGTCTTTGGCTTTATTTGCGATAGCTTACCTGCTTGCCATGACCGAAGAAGTAACTGATTTACGCAAATCCAAACCCATGGTGCTGGCGGCAAGTGTAATCTGGATATTTATCGCTGGTGTCTACGCTTACGGCGGCATGAGTCATCATGCAGGGTTAGCATTTCGGGCTTCTTTGGAAGCTTATGCCGAGTTGTTTTTATTCATCATGGTTTCAATGACTTATTTGAATGCCATGGAGGACCGAGGCGTTTTTGAAAATCTTAGAGTTTGGTTACTGAGTAAGAACTTCACTTATCGCCAGTTATTTTGGATTACTGGTTTTCAGGCTTTCTTTATCTCTTCAGTTTGTAACAATCTGACTACTGCATTGCTAATGGGCTCGGTGATTTTAGCGATGGGCAAGGGCAGTCCAAGGTTTGTTACCTTGGCGTGTATTAATGTGGTGGTGGCTTCCAATGCGGGTGGCTCTTTTAGTCCGTTTGGGGATATAACGACATTGTTAGTTTGGCAAAAAGGTGTTGTACCATTTGCCGATTTCTTTTCCCTGTTGGTTCCGGCAATTGTGAATTTTGTATTACCTGCGGCAATCATGAATTTCTGGATTCCTAAAGAAAGGCCCGATGCCGTTAATGAAGCGCCAGCCATGAAGAGAGGCGGGCTGGTTATTATCGGCTTGTTTGTGATGACTATTGTGACGGCCACCTGTTTTGAAAATTTTCTGGATTTACCACCCGCTGCCGGAATGATGATGGGTCTGACTTATCTGAAGTTTTTTAGTTATTACCTGCAAAAAACTGAAGTTCATATCGAGGCGCAGCCAGAAGATGGTTATTATGCGAACGGTAAAGTGGATTATTTTGCGCCCATGAAAGTCATGAATAATCCTAAAGCCCTAGCTAAAGTTGATGAATACGGTCAGCCCTTTGATGTTTTTGCCAAGGTCGCAAACTTGGAATGGGATACGTTGCTGTTTTTTTATGGGGTTATGGTTGCTGTCGGTGGCTTAAGTTTTATTGGTTATTTGGCAGTTACTTCTACGTACTTGTATGGCAGTATCGATCCAACT
Source organism: Methylococcales bacterium (assembly GCA_965247565.1). Lineage (GTDB taxonomy): Bacteria > Pseudomonadota > Gammaproteobacteria > Methylococcales > Methylomonadaceae > CBDFHF01. The sequence goes on from CBDFHF010000003.1 coordinate 2,013,792, forward strand.
ATAGCTAATATTATGGTCGGTATAGCGTCTGCTTTTGTAGATAACGGCACCATAATGCTGGCTGTATTGACAATGGAACCTGCTATTTCGCAAGGCCAATGGCTACTAGTTACATTAACCGCGGGAGTTGGAGGGAGCTTACTGGCAGTGGGGTCAGCCGCTGGGGTTGGCTTAATGGGGCAAGCTAAAGGTATTTATACCTTCACTAGCCACTTAAAATGGATGCCTGCCATCGCGGTAGGCTATGCGGGCAGTATCGTGGTGCACTTTTTGATTAATAGCCGCTATTTTTAGTGCGGGGAGAGATTGCTGAGCCTTTGAATTTGCCGAGGAGGGTTCAGCTTATCTGTTTTGTGTTGAGCCTCAGGATCCAGCATAGTTTTTATTCGATGACTGGAGCATGCAGATCTTAAACTTCTATATTTTTCTCAACGTCTTCGCCAGCGTTATTTGTTTCGTTTTCTTCAGCGATCGTTTCATCTGCTTCTCCTTCTTTCAGTGCTGTACGAAAGCTTTTGATTGCCGCGCCTAAATCAGAACCTGCACTGCGTAGGCGTTTAGTGCCAAAAAAAACCAGAATAATTGCTAAAACAATTAATAATTTAGTAACGCTGATACCCATTCTCTGTTCCAAAATGTTGCCAAAATCTCGGCTATTCTAGTCTCGAACTCATTTGTTGATACAACTTATTTCTTTTCGCGGTAGAAAATTGCCAAGCATTTGATAGAGTTTGCCAAATCTCAATAACTCACGATGGGTAAGGCACAATTTGACTTTTAAGTAATGGCCGTAATTTGAATCTCATCAAAATCCGAATAGCACAATAAAAGCTATTCCAACTGAACCGACGGCTACAAACTTCGCTTTACCAATGAGAGATTGGCTTTGCCAATAAATGTTGGCATGGTTTTTTTTGTCTAAGTAGTTGGCCGCAGCAGATATTTTGAGGTTATGTAAAAAATGGCGTAAAGATCGCAAAATAAAAAAACCGGCAACTGCGCCCATGCTGACTATGGTGTAGAAAACAATCACTTGAGTTTCATGTACTCCAGTGTGAAAAAGATGCTCAACCAAATGATCTAATGCAACTTCGAGAAACTCGAAGGCAAGATGCATCAATTCGAAAACCAAGTGCAAGACTTCCATGATTAATCCCGCAAATACGTCTGGCATTATCACAAGAGCGACAGCACCTAATAAGTAAGAGGCGTGGACAGCTTTTTGGTGGGTTAGTGTAGTCATTAAAGGTCTCCTGGTGGTTATAACGCTTTAATGGCAAGTCTAGGCTAGCTGTTTTAAATGTAAATCCCCGTCATACGGGTCGCCCAGCAAACTGCAAACTCGGTCAAAATTAACCGACTGTCTGAGTTCATAATATATATTAAGGTCACATTTTTGGTGTATGGCCGAGTTGTAATGTTGGCCTTGGGTGAGGCAGAGCAGAGGCAATAACTTCCATGATTGCCTCTACTGTAAAGCCATGATTAGGTTAATGCTCTGCTTTTTCGAGTTCTTTAGGTAAATCAGCGGGGGCTACATCAGCTCCTGCTTGCTCAAGTACTTGGTTTTCAGTTTTCTTATTCATAACAATAATTGAAATTCGACGGTTCATCGGATCCATGGGATCTTTTGGGTTATAGAGAATACTCGACGCTAAACCGGTGACCCTAAGAATTTTATCTTCTGACAAGCTACCTTTGATAAGCTCCTGGCGTGCAGCATTAGCTCGGTCACTGGAGAGTTCCCAATTCGTATAACCGGTTTGATTGGCGGGAAAAGGTCGGGCATCGGTATGACCATTAACCGAGATCTTGTTAGGCAGTTCATTAATAACGGGTGCCAGTTGCCTCAAAATGACCCTGACGGTGGGCTCGGTTTGCGCGCTAGCCAGTTTAAACATGGGCTGGTTTTTGTTATCAATAATTTGTACTCTCAGACCTTCTTGAGTAGTTTCAAGTTTAATTTGATCTTTGAGCTCACTTAAGCTCTCATTCTCTTCGATCATCTTAGTGATTTTTTCTTTTAGCGCTTCTAACTTTTCCAAATCCAGCTTTTCTGCCTGCTTTTCAATTTCTTCAGGAGTAGGTTGGTTATCTTGAGTAGCACCGTTCTGATCCTGACCGTTATCTTGCGTAATTAAATCTGAGCCACCTGCTTCCATCAAACTGGTGCGGGCGCCGACGTCTTTACCACCCTCCAATGAAGCTTTATACGGATCTTGGAAATATTCAGAAATACCTTTGCGAGTGGCCGCATCGGTAGTGCCTAATAGCCACATTAACAAGAAGAAAGCCATCATGGCGGTTACGAAGTCAGCATAAGCCAATTTCCACGCACCACCATGATGGCCATGGGCCGCTTTCTTTATCTTCTTGATTATTATCGGTTGTAATTCGGCCATGATCAGTAAGTCTCTATTTATTAGCTTTTAATTGAGATTCTAGTTCGGCAAATCCTGGGCGAAGATTTGAGGTTATCATTCCTCGCATATATTCGGCTGTCATCGCCGGGGAAAGACCGTTGGTGCAACAAATCAAACCTTTCTGGGCACACTTTAAAGCATTTGTGGCAGCAGCTGCCCGTTCTTCCATAGAGGATGCAACCGGTGCGATAAAGCCGTAGGATGCAAGAATGCCTAAAAATGTCCCTACCAAGGCGGCAGCAATCAATTTGCCTAACTCTGCCGGTGGTAAACTGATGGATTCCATCGTATGCACAACCCCCATTACCGCCGCAACAATACCAAATGCGGGCATACCATCTCCGATGCGTTGTATGGCGCCGATAGGTCCGTGGGATTCTTCATGGTGAATTTCGATGGTCTGATCCATCAACTCTTCTAGCTGATGTTTTTCAACACCAGTAACAATCAGGCGTAAATGATCACAAATAAAAGTCATTAAATGGTGGTCTGCTAAAACCAGCGGGGTAAAAATAGGGCTGCTTTCAGGGCTTTCAATTAAGCTTTCAAGGGATAGCAAGCCTTCTTTTCTGGTTTTGTTACTAATGGCATAAAAGCATAATAACAATTCGAGATAGAACGCCTTCGTATGGGGGCTTGCTTTCAGAGTGCCAGTGGCTTGACTAAGAGTGCTTTTTACTAAGCCTATGGAGTTGCCTCCTAAAAATGCACCTATGGCGGCACCAAAGATGATGATAAGTTCAAATGGTTGTATAAGCACACCCAAATGACCGCCTGCGCCTACAAAACCACCTAGTACAGCGCCAATTACTAAAACATAACCGATAATGACGAACATTGTATATCTCTTGAAAAATAGGTTTTTGTTAAAAAATCACACGACTAAATAAGATAGTGATAACTGGAACACAAAACTGAGTATAGCTAGAATTCAAATTTACACTGGGAAATCCGAAGTTATTACGCCAGTTAAATTTTACGGAATGAGGCAGCAATACACCCACATTCAGATTATTGTTCAGACAAAAATCAATGCAATTTATAAAGCCGAGCTCACTTTTACCCTTTGAGCCGAAAGTTTATTAATTAATGTTTATTTGATTAGGGATGTCTGCTTCTAAATGCAGTATTTGCCCATGGGCATCAAAATAAACGGTCACTAGAGATGAGTTGCGACATTGTTTTAGCTCTACCTCTTTAACTTGGTAGAAGTTACACAAATCGCCATCATTAACTATTTGAAAGGCCGCAGAGATAAGAGTTTGTTTACGTTGTGAGTGGTATAAGACCCAGCCTAACCACATCAGGATGAGTGCCAATAACGTGTCAAAATATATTTCCAGTAACTCTAATAAGCTTCTGTAACCGCCAAACCAGCGTATTTCGTTGGAAAAGCTATTGTCTCCCATGAGCCAAGCACACAAAGTAATCAAAGGTATTAATAAATAAGTCCACATCAACCAGCAAGCTGCCCATAAAAAGACAGCGCCCACTCGCTTATGCAAACTCTGTAATTGCGGCAGATTGATGATGTATTCATTCATTTATTGCGTAGACCTCTATCCAGTGTTACCCAAATGGCACGTTGTCCGCGTTTTTTTCGAATCGCTTTAATGGAGCCGGTGATGGTTGTGCCAACATTAATCAGCCAATAAACAATGGGATACCAGATCATCCAATAGTAATAACGGGCAGTACCGCCGGTTAAATATTCGTAGCGGGAATCAATCGCCAGACTAACGGCAAATTGAATGAGGCAGGTTAAACTTAGCAGCATACTAGTCCAACTGGGACTGAGGTCGTGCAGCGATTCATCGGTTGATGCACTCAATAATTCCACTGGCCAATACAACACATTACCTAAAATTAAAAATGCCCAGGCGATGCTGATAAAACACTCGGCATACAAAGGCCACATGCTGTGAGATGACCACCGAAACATCTGCCTGAAATAACGCAGCATCACTTCGGTACCGCCTTGCGCCCACCGCACTCGCTGATTCCATAATCCGCTTAATGATTCTGGCATTAGCACCCAGCAAAGCGCATTGGGTTCAAATAAAATCGACCAGCCCGCCAGTTGCAATTTCCAGCTAATATCAATGTCTTCGGTGACCATGTCGTTACTCCAATAGCCGACATCATGCAAAGCCGATTTACGGAAAGCGGCGATAACTCCAGAAATAGTAAATACCCGGCCATAGGTTCGTTGTGCGCGTTTGATCATACCCACAATCGCCGAAAATTCGCCGACTTGAATCCGGCCTAACAAGGTAGATCGATTACGGATTCTAGGATTACCCGTGATCGCACCGACGCCGGGATTATTGAGAAACGGTTTGACCATCCAGGCAATGGCTTCCGGTGCCAATAAAGCATCGCCATCAATACAGACTAGAATTTCGCTATTAGCTAATAATGCGGCAGTGCGCAGTCCCATGGCTTTGCCTTGGTTGGTAGCCAAATTAACAACGCGTAATCGATTATGCTGTTTAGCTAAATCTTGTAATATGGCTAACGTGTTATCTTTGCTGCCATCATTAATGGCGATAACTTCAAAGTGGGGATATTTTTGTTGCATCAAAATTCCCACTGTCTCGGCAATATTTTCAGCTTCGTTATAACAAGGGATTAATACAGATACCGCGGGGTATTCTGACAGTTCCGGTAAATGTTCAGTATCGCCTTTATTTCGCCATTCATAACGAAAGTAAAAAATAATCGCCCCGAACATCCATATGTAAGCCATGAATAGAGGATAGTAATAAATAAAGCCCTCAATGAAGCCATCCAGCACACTCCATTCATTTGCCCAGTGTTCTTGCGCTATTGAACCTAGTTCAGAAAAGCGCAGATTAATGGCCTGTATAACTTGCGTTACAGGTGATACGGACTCGTCATTGAGAGGGGGAGTCATAGCGTCCTACTACGGTGCGGAAAGAGAAAAATGTTGCTGCAAATCGGTCAAGCGAGGTTGGTCGTCAAACACGTTATCCGGGTAATAGCCGATATGCTTGGCGCCAAGTTTTTTTAGCAATTCTAATTGTTCAATAAAGACGGGCATGGGAATTTTTTCCTTGGCTTTCCAGTTCATTGCCTGTAACTCAAAGACCGTTTTGTTTATACCGGTGCGGTGCCGCGAAACTGCATCGACCAACTGCGAAAGCCATTGCCGGGGATTTTCAGCTTCCTCCATAAATGGCATGGCTTCAATAGCGACATAGTTGTAGTGTTCCAAAAATGACTTAAAAGACTGCGCATACCATTCTTCACTAAACGGTTTTAGCAAGGGTAAAGCATAGATATTCCGTGCAGTTTTAATATATGGCCGATAAATTCGCACTCGACTGGCTAATTCATCGGTAAATTGATTGATTAATTCGGTTTTGTGCTCCGCCCAGCGCATGCGCATTTCTGATGTTGCATGCAACTTGTCAAATTGATCAGGTAAGCCCCACACTTCTCGCCCGTAACTTAATGCCGGCCCAGAAACATCCTCAAAATCTGACAAGATACCGTCATCATGGAATAAAACGCCGTCGAAATTACAGTGCTTGGCTAAGTCCTCATAAATTTCTGAGATAAACTGTCGTGCTTTTGGATTAAAAGGAGATAATCGAGTGTAGATATGGCTGGATTTTTGAGCTTTGCTATCTCGCCATTCCTGCACATACCAATCGTCGGGTATGGTTTTGCCCTGATAAGCCATAATCGGCATCCAGGCATACACTTTAACACCAGATACTGTTTTTAACTGCCAGGCGACTCGGCTGAATAAATCCCGTTTTACTGGCAAATGCCGGTTGGGGAAATATAGAGCATCTGCATTGCCGTCACCGTCTGGATCGGCATAGGCCTGTAGAAATACAGTATTAATATGCATAGCTTTAATACGCTCTAACACATGTAACAGATTAAGCTCAGTTTGCTTAGGATCTGTATCATAGATGTAATCAATATCCAGATGAGCAACCCGTAATGGACCACCAGCCCGCAAGCGGGTGACTATCTCAGCAAAATGAGACTCATCGGGATTGTCTGTCATAATCAGCCGGTGCAAAACGGGTATGTCAGCGATAGTATTCGCACCATCAACCAAGCTCATGGTCATGGTCATATCGGCTTCCTTAGCAGCAGCAAGCGCAATCTCATTATATTCACCATAAGGCCATACCATGACTCTGGGTCTGACGCCGGCATGTTGAAAAATAAACTCGGCGCTTTTCAGCATGGCGTTGCGAATACGGTTTCGATATTGGTCGTCGGTTTCATACTTGCCGGTTTGTGAGTTAAACAAACGAGTGACAACCGCCGCCTGCATGCTGCCTTGTGGATTGGCGGCAAAACCTTTGTGTTGGTCATAGGTATGTGATGCTATCTCCACCAAGCCGGACTGGACCAGTTCTCGGACTTGCTCCCAATTTAATAACGGTAATCCTGGTAGGTTTTTGCCTTCCATCCATTCTCCCACCAGTGCTAGCGTGGCGGGGTAATGATGCTTTTTTAACAGCGGGAAGACCTGAGTATAAAAACTTTGATAACCGTCATCGAAACTTAATAGTACGCATTTAGGGGGTAAGGCTCGTTTGCCGGCGGCAGCATCGAAAACATCTTGCACGCTGACAATTTCATAGTTATTTTTTTTAAGCCAATCCAGATGTTTCTCAAAGTGGTTAATACTGACATCCATCGCATCAGCAAGTGGCTTTGTACTTTCCGTTACGACAATATTGTGATAGTTAAGCACCACTAAATTTGCTTCACCCGCATGAACATTCACGAAGACACCGACCCATAGTAGGCATTGCAATAATTTTCTTAAGTGGGGAACTGGACGAGTCAATTTCAAAATCATAATGTGTCAGTCGGAAAGGGTTAAGCTGCTAACCGGAATTTGGATGTCGAACGATAAAATAACAGCCGTTGTAGTTTAAAAGTAGAACACCTACTCACAATGGTCAATAATTGTGCTATTCGCTTAATAGATGCTTTCGAACAACTATGTCCTCATTTTTTAGTAAGTTGCCGCCATCAGTAATTGCCTTATTGATGCAATTCACTGCCTTCGGGTTGACATTAGCCGGAATACATTTAATCGGTATACAACCAAAGGCACTGAGTTTTACCTTAGCATGTGGAGTGCTGGCCGCATTGCTCAGCTACTTCGTTAAATTGGCGCGCTGGTGGTTAATCATCCAATTATTATTTCTGCCCTGCGTTGTTCTAACGTTGAAATTAAATATTTCCCCCATCTTTTTTTTGGCGATTTTTCTGGTGATGTTGCTAATGTATTGGAGTACCTTTCATACTCAGGTGCCGCTTTATTTATCCAGTAACAAAGTATGGCAGGCGTTAGAAGGATTACTACCTGTTGCAAAAAAAAACACCCCATTTAGCTTTATCGATCTCGGTTGCGGTTTGGGTGGTGTGCTGACTCATCTTGCCAAGATTCGCCCCGATGGTCGTTATCATGGTGTAGAGTTAGCACCATTGCCGTTTGCGTGGAGCTGGTTGCGAGTTCGCCTAGGTGCTTACTCAAACTGCCATGTTCAGCGTGGGAGCTTATGGGATTGTGATTTAGCTCATTACGATGTGGTCTTTGCTTATTTGTCGCCAGTACCTATGGAAAAACTTTGGCGTAAAGCTCGCGGTGAAATGCGTCCGGGCTCGTTATTCATCAGCAGTACTTTTGTGGTACCAGATCAAAATCCCCGGCAAATCATTCAGATTGATGATTTGCACCACTCAACTTTACTGGTTTGGCGAATGTAGACAAAATTACATTCTTATTATTGTGTTCGCTAGACGCCTGCCTACAATGAGCAGTTTCTAGCGTTAGCTATTTGCATAAAATATGAGCAAAAAAATTAAAACGGCGTTTGTGTGCGATCAATGTGGTGCTGATTATCCACGCTGGAACGGACAATGCACCAGCTGTGGGGAATGGAATACCATCAAAGAGGTGAGATTATCTTCTTCAACAACTGCTGAGCGGCATAATCGCTCTGCGGGTTATGCGGGTAGTCAATCCCAAGTGCACTTGTTATCAGAAGTTAATTTGTCTAAGGCTGAGCGCATTTCCAGCGGGTTGTCCGAGTTTGATCGTGTTTTAGGTGGTGGCATCGTCTGTGGCAGTGTGGTTCTGATTGGTGGTGCGCCAGGGGCGGGTAAAAGTACTTTATTGCTGCAAGCGCTGGCGAATATTGGTGAGCGCGGCGTGTCCGTGCTTTATGTGTCCGGTGAAGAATCCCTGCAACAAATTGCCGAGCGAGCGCATCGCCTGAAACTGCCCGCCGATAAAATTATGATGTTGGCGGAAACCTCAGTGCAGCGGATTTGCGATGTGCTGGATGAGGTTAAACCCAATGTACTGGTCATTGATTCGATTCAGGTCATGCACACCACCGACACAGAATCTGCTCCCGGTTCGGTGTCGCAAGTGCGCGAATCCGCCAGTTATTTAACGCAATATGCCAAAAAAAATCAGGTGTCTATTTTTATGGTCGGGCATGTCACCAAGGATCAATCCTTAGCAGGCCCGATGACTTTAAGTCATATCGTCGATACGCAGGTAATTTTGGCATCGACCGACGATGCCCGATTTCGGGTGTTAAGGGCCGACAAAAACAGATTTGGTAGTGTCGGCGAACTGGGTTTTTTTGCCATGGATAGCACAGGGCTTAAGGAAGTAAAAAATCCTTCGGCGATGTTTTTAAACCGGGCGGAAAAACCGTCTTCAGGCAGTGTGGTGACTGTGTTATGGGAAGGTACCCGGCCTTTGCTAGTAGAAATTCAAGCACTGGTAACGGATTGTCAATACGGTAATCCGCGCCGGTTAGCGGTAGGCATTGATCAAAACCGGCTGGCGATGTTACTGGCTGTATTAGCAAAACATGGCAATATTTTTACCGCCGCTGATGAAATTTATGCGAATGTGGTCGGGGGCATTAAGGTAACGGAAACCAGTTCGGACTTGGCTATTTTAATTGCCGTGGCATCGAGTCTAAAAAATAAAGTCATTGCCCACGATGCATTCTTTTTTGGAGAGGTGGGTTTAAATGGCGAAATCAGGCCTGTCGCTAACGGCCATGCTCGGCTCAACGATGCGGCAAAGCATGGCTTTAAGACGGCTGTCATCCCTAAAGCTAATGCACCCAAGAAACCGATAGAGGGGTTAAAAATTTATTCGGTTTCTTCGATTGCAGAAGCGCTTGATAGGCTTGCAGACTGCTAAATGAAACGATCTACGCAGCCGAAAGCGCCTGTAAATCTCTTTCCAACAACGTGCTGTCGCCCAGATTGAGCTCAATCAGTCGGCGCAGTTTAAAAACACTCTCTAAATTGGTGTGAGTGCATTTAAAGCCGACTTTATTGTCATTGACATGTGAAACGCGCAGTTCCATGGTGATGTAGGTTTCCGGGGCCAGTTGCAAGGTTAATGCGTAAGTTTTGTCGTTATCCCCATGCCAGGCTGTGCCAAAACGCAGTAGGCAACCATTTAAAGATAAATCGTTAACATCACATAGCCAAGTTTGTTCTGCACAGGACAATAGTGCAGTGGCTTGATAAAAAATTCGATGGAAGCGGCGTTGGTCATTTTTAGAGGTAGTAGACATGGTTAGCTCATAAAAAATTGTAATGAAGAATGTTCAAAATTAAGCACATCGCTATCGCTTAATTTAAGGGAACTGTCGTGTACAGGAATGTCATTTAATGTAGTAGTGGCACCGTCGTCAATGGCGGAAACATAATAACCATCTACTCTGCGTGTGATGATTACAACACCACCGTTGCTGAGTTCCAAACGGGTTAGCGCTTTCTTTAACGGTAGGATTTTGCCGATATTTTTGCCCGCAATGAATTGCAGGTTAGCGGCAGGGGGATTTAAATTTGCGTTGATTTCCTGATTAAATGAACTCTCCTCGTCACTGGCAGAGTGGACAGTCTGAGGGGTGTCTTCCAACGGCTCACTGTTGTAAAAGACAATGTCATGTTTGCCTAGGGAAAGCGTGTCATTATTGTTCAGGATTGCCTCTTTGATGACTTCGCCATTGATAATTAATGGGAAGCTGTCATTGAGCTGCTTTATAGAACAGCCACTGTCACGAATAATGATGGCAGCATGAGCAGGTGCCACAGCTAGGCTATCTATAATCAAATCGTTGGACTCATCTCGACCGATATGGATAACACCACTCTCAAAAAGTTTGGAATGAATTGTCGTATTTTTAAAAAAAACAGTTAGCTTTACCATTAGTGTATTGTCATAAAATCCCTGAACGATTTTAAGTATAGACACTGATTCAGGATTTTCAATAAGTCGAGGTAAATGGTCTGTCAGTGTATTAAAGTTTATTTTGCTGGCAGGAATTTGACCAACTTGACAGAGTTTTTATCACAATCGATTATCTCCAGAGGATAACCATGCAGTTTAATACTGGTGCCGGTTTCCGGAATGGTTTCCATAAACTCTATGATCAGTCCGTTGAGTGTTTTAGGACCTTCCGTCGGTAATGACCAGTGCGTAACCCGATTTAACTCTCTGACGGTAATATTTGCGTCAACCAGATAGCCCCCATCGCTCTGCTTTCTGACTGTGATATCTTCGGTAATTAATTCGCCGACGATTTCTTGCAATAAATCGTCTAGAGTCACCAGCCCTTGTACATCGCCGTACTCATCTACAACCAAGCCAATGCGGATTTTGTCAATTTTAAAGCGTTGCATCTGACTGTGAACCGGCGTGCTTTCAGGAATGAAAGTCGGTTTATCCATGCAGTCAATAATGCTTTGCTTATCAAAATCATCTTTGGTGATTTCCAGTAATATGTTTCTTAAATGTATAAAGCCGATAGTCCTGTCGACTGATTTTTTATAGACCGCAAGGCGGGTGTGTGGACTGGTTTTAATGTTATCGACAATTTCTTCAATGGGTGCTTCAAGATCAATGCCGACAATTTGATTGCGAGGTGTCATGATGTCTTCAACCGTCGCCGACTCTAGGTCTAGAATGCCGAGTAGCATGTTTTGATAACGCGTCGGCATCACGCTTTCGGCCTCAGCAATGATAATTTTTAGCTCGTCTTTACTTAATGATTCCTGGTGTTTTTTATTGACATTGACTCGGACGATACGCAGCAGCAGGTTGACGAATAAGTTAACAAACCAAACCAGCGGATAGAGGATTTTTAGCAAGGGTTTATAGACCCATGCCGCCGGAAAAGCGAGTAACTCAGGCTTGACCGCGGCGAACGTTTTAGGAGTGACTTCCGAGAAAATCAGCATGACGATGGTAAGGATTGCTGCGGCAATGGCTATTACAGACTCTTCGTCGGCATACAGCTTAATGGCAATAACAGTGGCAATAGAGGAAGCGAAGTTGTTTACGAAGTTATTACATAAAAGGATGAGCCCTAGTAAGCGGTCAGGCCTATGAAGTAACTCTTGGGCTTTTACTGCTCCAGGGTGCTTTAGTTTAACCAGATGTCTTAGCCGGTAGCGGTTAAGGGTCATCAATGAAGTTTCTGAGCCGGAGAAAAAAGCGGAAAGGATCAGCATTAATGCCAGTATGCCGAATAACATACTGAGGGACATGTTGTTCAAAGAGTGTGCTCAAAGTTGTTAAAACAAGGTTAGTTTCTATGATGAGATTTATTTGTCAAGACAAAATACCAGTATAAAAAAAAGTGGTTTCTCATAAATTGCATTGAGTAATAGGTGTAACACGCTGAATGAAAATTTAATTTTTATTCAGCGTGAAATCGAGTATGCCTATAGGGAACCTCTATAAATTCAAATTTAAGTCACCCCCTAGTAATTCTGCTAATTTTTTTCGACTTTATTTTAAAATCAGGGTGCATTCCGGCTATTTGAAGTAAAAACCGCATCAAATCCCCGTGTTTTGAGATTATTTCCCCGTTTTTATGCCACTGTGGGCGCACCTTTCCTGTACGGGTTCATCACATCTCGTTTAATCAACTGTATCAAACGCTTCATGTTGTACACTAAATTCATCAAACCAATTTTGACTTTGGCTCGTTGCAAACCGATGGTGCGAACTAAATGCCCACCCATTGCCGCCTGTGCACCAAACACATGTTCGACGCGGGCTCTGACTTTTGACTTCGTCCGGTTTGATAACTTTTGTTCTTCGGTCAAGGGTTTGCCTCGTGTGCCTTTTTCACAAACCTGGCTCTCAATATCGGCGTTAGCTAAGCGCTGCTCCTGGGCTTCTGAACGATAAGCACTGTCGGCATAAACCGCTCGTTTATTGCCCTCCACATCGATTGCCTGGTCGAGTAATTCATCGAATACCTGACTGTCGTGAACCGCCGCATGGGTGACTGAATAGCTTTGTATGAGCTTGTTTTCCTCATCCGTGTTGATGTGATTTTTATAGCCGTAATGCTTCTCATCGTTTTTCTTTGTCCAGCGCGCTTCGGTATCTTTCTGCCGACGCTTGGCCTGAACCTCCGGCTTATCCCAGGCCTCAGGCACTTGCCCTTCTTTAATCTGGGCGTTTTCTTCACGGCTATTGCGTTGCTTGGGGACTTCGACAAAGGTGGCATCAATCATCTGCCCCGCTCGAGCCGCATAACCTTGCGCCGCCAGTTGTCCATGAAACCGGGCAAACAACTCCTCAACCAAGTTTAGATCCTTAAGCCGTTCGCGAAACCTCCACACGGTTTTCGAATCCGGCACTTTATCTTCTAATTGCAAACCCAGAAAACGCAGGAAGCTGAACCGATCCCGAATCTGATATTCGATGCCATCATCCGATAAATTGTGCAGCTGCTGGAGCACCAAAATCTTGAACATCAGCACCCCATCGAACGGCTTGGCGCCTGCCTGACTTTTTCTATCCTTTTCATGCAGGCGTTTAAGTTCAGGCCGAAACGCTTCCCAGTCTATCCGGGCTTTCAACCCCACTAACGGATCTCCCATTTTGGTTAGTTGTGCGGCTCTTTCTTCTACGTCGAATAATCCAGGTTGACGGGGTTTCATGGGGTGGTTCTCTATCAGTGGGCTCACTGTTATTATCTCATTTCAGCGCCATTGCTTCCCGTCAAAAATCGCAGTGAGGTGGGGTATTTTTAGAGATCCCCTATAGGCAAGTGGTTAAATAATTAAGATGGGCTATATTTAAGAATGCGCAAGCCAACGAGTTTTCGCTGGCTTGCCGTTGCTTTAACTGAAAAGATCATTTGATGCGTTGTTGTTATTTTTTGCGCCCTGCCTCAACAAGCTTAGAACTAACTTGGAAGCACAACTGACTTTAGGATTACACAACCCGTTAATTTCGAGTAATTAAGTGAGTAAATATGGCTTTGCCGAGTATTTTGGTCATTGATGATAACAGAACGAGAGTCCGGCAGCTTGAAGTTGTACTGCGCTTTATGGAATATCGTTTTGAGACGGCTAGTCAAACCGATTATGAAACGGCTTTGACAGAGGCTAAGCCTTTGTCGATGATTTTTATCGGTGATGGATTGGAGAGGCAAGCGTTAATAATTAAGGGGCTTATCGATAAATTACCTGAAGTGCGGATTGTTCTGCTGATTGATAAAGATTCATCGATTCAAATTTCTGCAGCTGTTAACGCTTTGGTCTGGCAAACGATGGAGTGGCCGTTTACTTATTCGCAGTTAAAGTCCATGGTCGATAAGTTGTCTGGCGTATCTAGTCAACAGCTTGAAATTCCAAGAAGCTCCCTGGATCGACGCGGTTATGACCGCCGGTTATCCGCCATCGACAGGTTAAAAGGCAGTAGTCCTGCTATTACCAATCTTCGCAAAGCGATTTTTCAAGTCGCAGAGTCTGATGCTACGGTATTGATTCTCGGCGAGTCTGGCACAGGCAAAGAAGTTGTAGCCAGAGCGTTACATGATGCTTCATCGAGAAAATCCAAACTATTCGTACCCATTAACTGTGGGGCAATTCCGGGTGAGCTCCTGGAAAGTGAATTGTTCGGTCACGAAAAAGGGGCTTTTACTGGCGCGTTAGCTTCCAGGCAAGGGCGCTTTGAACTAGCCGAAGGTGGCACACTATTTCTGGATGAAATTGGTGATATGCCGTTATCAATGCAAGTCAAGTTATTGCGGGTGCTGCAGGAACGCACTTTTGAGCGTGTAGGTAGCAGTAAAACAATCGATTGTGATGTCAGGGTTATCGCAGCAACGCACCGGTCTTTGGACAGCGAAATTAAAGCCGGTCGATTTCGGGAAGATTTGTTTTATCGATTGAATGTCTTTCCCATTGACATGCCTGCATTACGTGAAAGAGCAGAAGACATTCCCTTTTTAGTTAAAGATTTAATCAGCCGTCTGGAAAACGCCAATCGTGGTTCAGTCAGACTTACCAATGCGGCTGTGGCAATACTCATGCAATACGATTGGCCGGGCAATGTGCGGGAGCTTGCGAACTTAATTGAGCGTTTAACCATTATCTATCCGACCGGCTTGGTTGACGTAGCACAGCTACCGGAAAAATTTCAACACTACACCGTACCGGAAGATTTGATTAACGGAAGCGAATCGCTTGAGCCTATTGAAGATAACCAAGTGCTTGAATTGCCACAGCCAACTATCGCAGTTCAAAGAGCTACCGATAATTTATCAACCACGCTGGAACAATTATCAGAACAGGGCTTGGACTTAAAAGATTATCTAACCAGAATGGAAAATGATTTGATCCGGCAGGCCCTCGATGAATGTAATGGGGTGGTAGCTCATGCGGCCAAACGCTTGAATATGCGCCGCACTACGCTGGTGGAGAAGTTACGCAAGATTGAGATATAGACTCATATCTTTAGTGATCCAGCATAGGGCTATGGAAAACCGCAGCGGGTTGTTATGACAACTGAGCACATCAATAACACAGAAAAAGCGCAGCAGCTCACCAATGCTTTTCGGGTTTTTAATGAACTATCCGAGCAACTCGCCGTTTCTTACCACAGTTTAGAAGAGCAGGTTGCCAAATTACATCAAGAGCTAGCTTTCGCTCAAAGTGAACGTCTTAAATCGCTGGAAGATAAAGAAAAATTAGCCAGTCGGTTGGAAAAAATATTGGCAGCATTACCGGCCGGGGTCGTAGTTTTGGACGCGGATGGCAAAATTTTAGAGTGCAACGCGATTGCGGTAACTTTTTTAGGGGAGCCGTTATTAGCACAAACGTGGGCCGATATTGTTGCTCGAAGTTTTCAGCCGATGTTTGCGAATCCTCATGAGCGATTGTTGGCTAATGGTGCGCGGTTAAATATCAGTTATCGTCAGCTTGAGCACAAGGCTGGACAAATTATTGTGTTGTCGGATGTCTCTGAAATGAGAGCGCTGCAAGAGTTGTTGAATCAGCAAAAGCAGATGTCTGCGATGGGTGAGATGGCCGCAAGTATGGCACATCAAGTGCGAACGCCGCTGGCGACTGCGCTACTGTATGCTTCGCAAATGAGTAATTCGACTATCGATAACGAGACACGTCAGCGCTTCTCCGAAAAAATTTTAGAACGCTTACGTTATCTGGAGCGGCAAGTTGACGATATGTTGATATTTGCCAAATGTGGCCATTTGGATATATCCACGTTTTCGTTATCCGAATTACTGGATCACGTTCAAGTGGGTATAAAGGAGTACGCCCGGCAGAGCCGTATCAAAGTCCAGATTATTAATAATGTGACACAAGATGAATTGTTGGGTAACGCCAATGCCTTGCGCGGAGCGTTATCAAACGTTGTCAATAACGCTGTGGATGCGCTCGGGCAGGAGGGCAGTATTCAGATCACGGCGAATTTGCTAGATGAAAATCTGCATATTGTAATTAAAGACAATGGCCCAGGAATATCTGAACAACATTGTCAGAGAGTGTTTGAGCCTTTTTTTACTACGAAGAGCAATGGAACTGGCTTGGGTCTAGCCGTTGTGGATAGCGTGGTAAATGCGCATGGCGGCGCTGTTGTCGTCACTTCTAAACCGGGATTGGGCACTGCTTTTGCCATAACCCTGCCTTGCCTTAAGCCGACGTTAACCCAGCTGCCGAGCGGTATTTCCAGTAAACAAAATCAATAAAAGAGAAGTAGATTATGAAGCAAGTTGATGTGTTGATAGTTGAAGATGATATCGACTTGCGCGAAGCGCTTTGCGATACCTTAAAGATCCAGGGATATCAAGTTGTTGCTGCCAGCAATGGCAGGGAGGCTTTAAGCAAACTAGAGCGGTATGTCGCTAAATTGGTGATTAGCGATGTACAAATGCCGGTCATGGATGGCTTGCAACTGTTACAAAATCTGCAACATAAATATGCAGGGTTGCCGATTTTGTTGATGACAGCGTTCGGCACTATCCCCAAAGCCGTAGCAGCAATACAGGCTGGTGCTGTCGATTACCTGATTAAACCTTTTGAGGCTGCCGCGCTTGTTAATAAAGTGGCCGCTTATGTGAGTCCAGGCTCTGAAGATGTTTTTCTCAATCAACGAGTCGTTCAAGACGAGCACATGCAAAAGCTTTATGCATTGCTTGAAAAAGTCGCAAAAACCGATGTTGCTGTGTTATTGCAGGGTGAAAGCGGAACCGGTAAAGAAGTCATGGCTCGTTATATTCATCAACATTCCCATTTTCAGCAAGGACAGTTTGTTGCGGTCAACTGTGCTGCGATTCCGGAAAATATGCTGGAAGCTATGTTGTTTGGTTATGAAAAGGGTGCATTTACCGGAGCAGCGCAAGCGTTACCCGGCAAATTTGAACAAGCGCAGGGCGGTACGTTGTTGCTGGATGAGATAGCAGAGATGGATGTAGCTTTGCAGGCCAAATTATTGCGGGTGCTACAGGAGAAGGAACTGGAGCGGCTGGGGAGTCATAAAAAAATTAGTCTGAATGTCAGAATTTTGGCAGCGACCAATCAAAGATTGAAACAACGAGTAGAGCAGGGCGTGTTTCGCGAGGATTTGTATTATCGGTTGAATGTTTTTCCCATTACTGTCCCGCCCTTGCGCGAGCGGCTTGGCGATATTTTGCCGCTGGCGTATGAGTTGCTTCAACGTCACAGTGTGAGCGGCAAAAAATTACCGCAATTTAATCAGCATGCTGTAGACAAAATGTTGCGCTATGACTGGCCAGGTAACGTGCGTGAGCTGGATAACGTGCTGCAACGAGCGCTTATCTTTTGTGTAGGCGACAAGATTACGGCAGATGATTTGGTATTTGAAGAACCCAGCCTCATGGCCAGACCAACAGATACCGCTTTGCCTTTGTGTCAAAAAACAGTCATGGATACTACGGAGGAATGTTCCGGTGCCCTGGAGGACGGGGTTCGTTCGGCAGAAGAGACGATTATTTTGCAGACTCTGCAAATGGAAAAAGGCAACCGTAAATCCACTGCTGAGCGGCTAGGCATAAGTGCCAGGACATTGCGCTATAAGATGGCCAGGATGAAAGATGCTGGTGTCAATATTCCGTGTTAATTGTGGCATCAATAATGCTTAAGTATTGGTGGAATAAGTTAATAGGATAACGCCATGAGTGATATGAATGTAAATCAGCTGTTAGCGCAAATGCGAGCTATGTCGCTGGAAGCCAAAGGCCAGAGCAGGGTGCCAGAGACTTCCGGTAATGCTGATTTTTCAGCTTTACTTAAACAATCCATTGATGCAGTTAATGATACCCAGCAGGTCGCTGGAAAAATGACAACCGATTTTGAAACCGGTGAAAGCAAAGCCAGTTTAGCGGAAGTGATGGTGGCATCACAAAAAGCCAGTGTGTCATTTCAGGCGATGCTGCAGGTAAGAAATAAGCTGGTCGATGCTTATAAAGACGTCATGAATATGCCCATGTAACAAGTCTGCATAAATCATGAGCGAACAAAATATTATTAATAGTGGCAGCGAACTGACTGAATCCGAACGGCAAAACGCTCTGGTTTCCGAGGCTCGTGTATTGCCCGAATCAGCGAGTTCTGGAATAAATATTCGAGCACTCAAGGGTTTGGCGAATTTGCCGATGCTTCGCCAGCTCTCCTTAATGCTGGGTCTGGCAATGAGTGTGGCGATAGGCGTTGCGGTGGTGTTGTGGTCGCAAGAGCCTACTTACGGGCGGTTATTTTCGGATGTCCCTGAAAAAGATATGAGCGAAATTCTGGAGTTTCTTAATACTCAAGGTGTGCCCTATAAAATCGAGGCAGAAAATGGCTCTGTTCTAGTACAAGCTGATCAAGTTAACGAAGTTAAACTTAAGTTGGCAGCAAAAGGTTTACCTAAAGACAATAGTTTCGGTTATGAATTATTGGACAAAGATCAACCGCTAGGTGCTAGTAAAAATGTGGAAGCGGTGCGCTTTCAGCGGGTGTTGGAAGGCGAAATTGCCCGCACGATCATGACAATAGAGAGTGTTAAAGCGGCCCGGGTGTTGTTGGCCATTCCTGTACAGTCCGTTTTTGTCCGGGATCGTAAAAAAGCCAGTGCTTCGGTGATGGTGAATTTATACAAAGGCCGAGCTTTGGATAAAGGGCAGGTGGATTCCATTGTACATTTGGTAGCTTCCAGCGTGCCGCAACTGGAAGCCGATCAAGTCACCGTAGTTGATCAGGATGGCCATTTGCTGAATATTAAAGAAGCGTCGGATGATGCTAATTTAACGACCAAGCAATTCGAATTCAAAAAGAATATCGAAGAACATTTAATGGAGCGCATTACCAATATTCTGTCCCCGGTTGTGGGTAGCAATGGTCTGCGCGCTCAAATCTCTGCGGATGTGGATTTTACCGAGACCGACAAAACCCAAGAGATGTTTAATCCTGACTTACCCGCGTTGAGAAGCGAGCAAACCTCAGAAGAGCAAAATTCCACAGGTAACGCACAGGGCGTGCCCGGAGCGTTATCGAATCAACCGACGCCAGCCGGAACTGCGCCGGAAACACTAGCGGCGGCAGGACAAGCTACCGACGGTAAGTCCGGAACCGCTGCAAAAACGGCTACTAGAAATTTTGAATTGGATAAAACCATTACCCACATGAAGCTGGCGACCGGTATTTTAAGGCGTTTATCCGTGGCAGTGGTGGTTGATGATCGGCATCTAATCCAGACGGATGGCGCAGTAAAATTTCAACCCTATGCTCAGGAAGATATTAATCGTTTTACTGACTTGGTTAAGCAGGCGGTCGGCTTTGATAGTAGTCGTGGCGATCAAGTCACTGTGACTAATGTGACTTTTAAAATTCCAGAAGAGCTGGAAGCCTTGCCGGAAATACCTATGTGGGAGCAAGGCTGGTTTCTTAATTTAGTTAAACAGATCGCGGCGGCATTGGTGGTTCTGTTTTTGGTTTTTGCGGTGTTAAGACCGGCCGTGCGCCGATTGGGGAGCCGCACGGAGGCAGAAATAAGAGCTGATATTTTAGCAGAAGCTGCGGCGGCGAAAACCAACGAAGCTATCAGTTATGATGAAAATGGTGTGCCAATTGCTGTGCCCTCTGCGGCGGAAATCGCTAAAGCCTTGATGGCTCCTGATGAGGATCTACTGTTGTTGGATATGCCGCAAAGCTATGAGCACCGATTGGAATATGTAAAGCGCTTAATTGATGAAGAACCTCAGTTAGTAGCCCAAGTAATTAAGGGATGGATTAGAAAAGATGGCTAATGAATTAACACAATCGGATCGTGCCGCAGTTTTGTTGTTGGCGGTGGGTATGGATAGGGCAGCGCTGGTGCTAAAGCACATGAATCCTCGCGAAGTGCAGATTTTGGGTTCCGCTATGGTAAATGTCGGCGATATTACTATTGGCATGATGGAGGAAGTGGTTGAGGAGTTTCTTAAAGCTGTCAAAAGCCAAACCGCTTTGGGTATGGATTCGGATGATTATATCCGTACGGTATTGATTAGTGCTTTAGGCGCGGATAAAGCGAACAGCATTCTTGATCGAATCCTGCAAGGCGCCAGCACTAAAGGTATTGAGCAATTAAAGTGGATGGATACCCGGTCTATCGCCGATATGATTCGTATGGAGCATCCACAGATTGTGGCAACCATTCTATCGTTAATGGATAGCGATCAAGCTGCGGAAGTCATGATGTTTTTACCGGAAAACAGCCGCTCAGATGTCTTGATGAGAATTGCCACGATGAAAGGCGTGCAACCCTCGGCCTTGCGCGAATTGGATTTGATTATGGAGAAGCAACTGACTGGCAGTGATAATGTAAAAGCTACAACCATTGGCGGTATTGATGCGGCAGCTAACATTCTCAATTTTATGGATGGTAATGCCAGTGACCTAGTGATGAATGAGATTTCCGAACAAAAAGCAGAGTTGGCTCAAGAAATCCAGGAAAAAATGTTTGTATTTGAGGATCTTGCGCTCATTGATGAAAGAGGCATGCAAACAGTACTTAGAGAGGTGCCTACGCCACAGCTGTTGTTGGCATTGCGTGGTGTTGGAAATGATCTCAAAGAAAAAGTATTTAACAATATGTCTAGACGCGCGGCAGAGATGCTTAGAGATGATTTGGAAGCCTCCCCTCCTGCTAAATTAAGTGAAGTTGAAGCGGCTCAAAAAGAGATTCTGGCCATTGTTAAAAGATTGGCCGACGCTGGCGAGATTGTTTTAGGTGGATCTGATGAGCTCGTCTAAAACACCAGGCTTTTCCCAAGCAGAACTGGAACTAGCTCAGTTGTGGTCGCTGTCCAATGTGGGACAAATCAAAGACAAGCCGGTTAAAGCTCCCAAAACCCCGCAACCTGTAGTCGAGGAAGAAGAGCTACCACCGGTTTTAACCGTCGAAGAAATTGAAGCTATGCAGAAGCAGGCTTATGATGAGGCTTTTGAGCAAGGAAAGAAAGATGGATTTCAGCAAGGTTTTGAGGAAGGTTCAAAGCGGGGTTATGAAGAAAAAAGCCACCAATTGGATCAGCAATCCGGACAATTTATGCAATTGTTGGAGTCCCTGAGTGAGCCCTTTAAAAGACTGGATATGGAAGTTGAGCAGGAGCTGGTCAAATTATCTATAGGTATAGCCACGCAAATTATTCGCCGGGAAATCAAACTGGATCCGGGGCAAGTGATTGCCACGGTTAGGGAAGCAATCAATGTGTTACCTCTGTCGTCACAAAAAATTAGTTTGTATCTTCATCCTGACGATGCCGGACTAGTACGTTCAGCCTTATCGCTAGATGAAATGTCAACGGCTTGGCATGTGGTTGAAGATCCACTAATAACTCGGGGTGGATGCAAGGTGGATACTGATGTTTCACGGGTCGATGCCACTATAGAAAATCGTTTGGCGGCTGTGATTGCCAATGTTTTGGGTGGTGAACGGCAGCGCGACGATAAAGCTGCAAAAGCCAAAGGTGAATTGAGCGATGATGTAGAGAAAGTTGTCGAGGATGAAGCCAATGATAGCTAGTGCCAATCGTTCGGCGATATGGCTGAATTCACTAAAGCCTTATATGCAAAGACTAGACGAGACGCCCGATTTAATCGTTGAAGGTAAGTTATCTCGTATGGTTGGCTTGACGTTGGAAGCGGTGGGTTGCCGAGCGGCGATTGGCTCAAGGTGTCGGGTTGAAACGAAAAAAGGCCGCAGTATTGAAGCGGAGGTCGTTGGTTTTGCCGGCAATCACCTGTTTTTGATGCCAACTGGCGAATTGCATGGTTTGGAGCCAGATTGCCGGGTCATTCCTTTGGGTAAACAAAGCCTGGCTCGAGTGGGGTACGGCTTATTAGGTCGAGTATTGGATGGTGCCGGCAATCCCCTCGATGATAAAGGGCCGCTGAAAGCGGATGCACAAATATCGTTAACCGGGGTTTCCATTAATCCTTTATCTCGAAAGCCTATTCGGGAGCCTTTAGATGTGGGCGTCAGGGCAATTAATTCTATGCTCTGTGTCGGTCGTGGGCAGCGTATGGGTTTGTTTGCCGGTACCGGTGTCGGCAAGAGTATTTTATTGGGCATGATGACTAAATTTACTACCGCTGACATCGTGGTGGTCGGACTGATTGGCGAACGAGGCCGAGAGGTGAATGAATTCGTGCAGAAAATTCTTGGCGAAGAGGGGCTTAAACGCGCAGTGGTAGTAGCAACACCGGCGGATTGTCCTCCATTGATGCGAGTCCATGGGGCATTATTAGCGACCAGCATTGCGGAGTATTTTCGAGATCAGGGTAAGGATGTATTGTTGCTGATGGATTCCTTAACACGCTTTGCCCAGGCGCATCGTGAAATTGCTTTGGCTATCGATGAACCACCCGCGACTAAAGGTTATCCCCCTTCCGTTTTCGCTAAACTGCCGCACTTGGTGGAACGAGCTGGCAATGGTGATCACGGTGGCGGGTCCATTACAGCCTTTTATACCGTATTGGCGGAGGGAGATGATACTAATGATCCTATCGCTGATGCGGCGCGCGGCGTACTGGATGGTCATATTGTTTTATCCAGAAGTTTGGCAGAATCCGGGCATTTTCCTGCAATTGATATTGAGGCCTCAGTCAGTCGGGTGATGCCTGATATTGTTGATGTCGAACATATGAAATTGGCAAGAGAACTTAGGCGGCTGTATTCGATGTATCAACAAAATAGGGATTTGATTAGTGTTGGTGCTTATCAATCCGGTTCTGATCCGCGTATCGATAAAGCAATTGAAAAAAATCCCGCGATTCTAGATTTTTTACAACAAGATATGAATGAAGCGGTAGATAGTCAGCGCAGTATTAATGAGCTGGCTGTGTTATTAGGTATTAACAGGGTATCAGGCTAATCATGAAGAAATCACAACGGATTAAAGTGCTGGTGGATCTTAAAGCAGCGCAAGCAAAAACAGCGTTAGAAGCGTTAGGCGTCAGTCAGCGTAAATGGCTTGCTATGGAAACTCAAATAGAGGGTTTAAAAACCTATCGGCAAGACTACCAGAATAAGTTGGATCAGCTAGGTGCGGGTGGCACCCAGATTACGCAATTGTTGGAGTTTAAATCGTTTATTGAGAAGCTGGATAAAGCCATAGCCGGGCAAGAGCATACTTTACAAGCGATTCAGATGGAATTGAATTTTAAAAAGAAAGCCTGGGAAACGATGCACCACAAAACCCAAGGGTTACAGAAAATATGCGATGGTGCGGCTAGAGTTGAGGCGAAACAGGAAGATAGGCTTGAGCAATTGGCTCAGGATGAGCGCGCTGGCAGACTGGGACGAACTAGTAGCTTGGCTTGATAAGTACTGGGTAGTTCAGAAATAACTGAAATTTAGGAGAATTGATTATGAATAATGTTGCAAGTATAAACATGTCCGCTGCGGCCGTTCCTGCTATGACATCAGATGGATTATCCCCAGCGCCTTTGTTGGTTGACGGCGCTGTGCCAGAAGGCTTTACGATGGCATTCGTTGCGCAACTTGATTTGCTAACTGAGCTAAATAGTCAGGCTGATTTACCGCAATCGGTAATATCTGAACCATTATTTAAGCCTGATGATAAGCAATTGATAACTAATGAATTAGCTGTCGGCAATGGGAGCGTACAAAATCTTGCCGCCTTACTTGGCAAGGACTTGCCGATGTCTTATAAAGCTACTGACGAATCAGAACCCGAGGCGCATTTGGCAGCGGTAACTGAGGCCATAAATTACTTTGAGGCAGGTCAATCTAAAGCGGAAAAAAAGCCGCAAGCAGATATACCCGTAATCGAAACGACCACGGTTGATAAAGTTTATAATGATATAGAAAATCTAGTACAGCCTATTACAACGCCACTACAACTGCAGTCTGAGGCCGCAAGTGCAAGTGTTGATCGTGTCGAGGAATACCAGCAAGATGCGAAAGCGGATGAACAAAATAGTGTGGCGCTTACTGAGCAGTCGCCTGAAATTATAGCGGCTAGTGCCGCTCTATTGGCGCCATCCACGAGCACAGTCTCCTCGAAAGTGAAAACAGATAACACTTCATCACGCGCTCAGAGTGATAAGCCAATGTTAGCAACCATAAAAACACCCTCCCAAAACGCATCTGCAGTTAACATGGAGAGCGATAGCGCCGCGAGAAAAAGTAATACCACGCAATCGTCAATGACAACGGAGCAAAACGTTCAATGGCAGCCACTCTCCACTGAAAAAGCATCAACTGATGGGCGCAGCGAATTTACGATGTTGGTGAGCGAGGACACCTCATTACCTAAACCAGCTGTTGAATTGGCAAAACTGGACAGGCTGTCAGTTAATAGGGAAGACGTTCCGTCCATGACTAAACCATTAGGTCATCCAGATTGGGATGAGGATATGGGGCAGCGGATTTTGTGGATGCAGAGTAAATCAATATCTGCGGCGGAAATTAAGTTGAATCCGCCACATTTAGGGCCTATTACCGTTCGGATCGATATGAATCAGGATCAGGCCAGCGTGGCATTCAGTGCCCAGCATGGAGCGGCAAGAGAGGCCTTGGAAGCCGCCATTCCCAAATTGCGGGAAATGATGAGTTCGCAGAACTTAAATCTAGCAGATGTTGATGTTTCTCCATATGCACAGTCAAGCCACGGACAGTCTCAGTCGCAAAACTTTGCGCAAACGGCTAGGCATCAGCAGCAAAATGGCTCGATCTCTCATGGAGACGATATTGGTGTGAGTGGCGAAGGATCCGATAGTAAAGTTGTTATTAGTAAAGGCTTATTGAGCATGTATGCCTAGCCAAGTTATTGATATAGATCAAATCAATTATATTGTTCTTTTAAATCAGTAAAATTAGCTTATAATGCGCGGTTCATTGGGGCGATTTTAGCCCCTCCTTGCTTTACCATCTTTTCAATGTTGGAAGGCGTTAACCGAAAGGAAAAAATATGCGGCATTATGAAATAATTTTTTTAGTCCATCCTGATCAAAGCTCTCAGGTTCCAGGCATGATCGAGCGTTACCGGTCAACTATAGAAGCTGCCTCCGGTGCGATTCACCGCTTGGAAGATTGGGGGCGTAGGCACTTGGCTTATCCTATTAATAAAATTCATAAAGCGCACTACGTGCTGATGAATATTGAGTGTGATCAAGCGACTTTAGCCGAGTTAGAAAGTGGTTTTCGTTTCAACGACGCTATTCTGCGTAGTATGACCTTGCTCCAAAAAGGCCCGATTACTGAGGTATCTCCTATTGCTACTGCAACTGCTGAAGAAAATAAAGCAGCCGAATCAAGAGCAAAAGATGCAGCCGCCAGAGAGGCGTTAGCTGTGGCCGCGACTGATAGTGATGAAGAGATTGATCTCGACGCAGATGAAGAAGACTTCGATCTTGATGACAACATTGCGGAATAAAACCTTTTAATTATTTGGATAACGGAGATTACTAATGGCACGTAACATACGACGGAAAAAAATCTGCAGATTCAGCGCAGAAGGCGGAACAGGAATTGATTACAAAGACCTGGATTTATTGAGCGATTATATTACTGAGACTGGCAAAATTGTTCCCAGCCGTATCACTGGAACAAGCGCAAAGTATCAAAGACAGGTTTGTGTAGCAATTAAACGTGCTCGTTTTATTGCTCTGTTGCCTTTTTGCGACGCACATAAATAGTTATATCTGAGGCGTTTCAGTGAGCTTTATAGCTGCTTACATCATGCAGGGACGTATGCAAGCCATGATAGTGGCTTCTACGCTTGCTTTGCTGTCACTGATTATGCCCCCGATAAGCATCGTAAGTTCAGCATCTGTGGCTTTGGTTACACTAAGAAGAGGTGCTTTTGAAGGCTTCTACGTACTGGCTTTTTCATGTGCAGCCGCAGCATTGTTGGGTCTTGTTCTGCTAAACAACTATCAATTCGCGTTGCTTTATGGTGTAGTGTTGTGGTTGCCTGTTTGGGCAATCGCTATCATATTGAGGGAGACACGGCTTTTAACTTTGGCAATTCAGGCTGCAGTTTTGCTTGGTGTATTGGGTGTGGTCGGATTTTATCTTTATGATGCATCACCATCAGCGATGTGGAAAAGTGTGTTATCGCAGATGATTCCGGCTAATGTTCCGGTAGCTAATGCACAGCATACAGTGGATGTATTCTCACATTATATGACTGGCGTGGTCGCAGCAGGTACTGCATTCAGTTTGCTTTTTGGTCTTTTTTTAGGCCGGTGGTGGCAATCTGTGCTTTACAATCCTGGTGGCTTTAAACAGGAATATTTAGCGCTGTCTGCTTCACCAAAATTGGCAATTGGTAGTGTTCTAGTGGTTGTTATCGCATCGTTAACTAAGGGTGTAGTATCTGAAGCCTCTTGGAACGTCACTATATTATTATTTGTGATGTATTTGTTTATTGGTACAGCAGTATTGCATTCAGTATTTGTCCCGATGAGGCTAGGTCGATATATAGTGCCCATGTTCTATGTGACCATATTTTTGATACCACATGCCATGTTGCCGGTTGCTTTGGTTGGGTTGACTGATGCATGGACGAACTTACGAAAAAAAAATTCGAATCAACACACGCCTGATGGCGTATAGAGTCGGTTAAAAACCGAAAACATTGAGGTATTAAAAGATGGAAGTGATTCTTCTTGAAAAAATAGCAAATTTGGGTAACTTGGGCGATAAAGTAAGTATCAAGTCGGGTTATGGTAGAAACTATCTTGTTCCACAAGGTAAGGCAGTTCCTGCAACGGCGGCTAAAATTGCTGAATTTGAAGTGCGGCGCGCAGAACTTGAAAAAGCGGCGGCCGAAAAATTGAACGCTGCTCAAGCGCGTGCAAATGCTTTAAGCAAGCTGAAAGTAGTAATAACTCATAAGGCGGGTGATGAAGGCAGGTTGTTTGGCTCCGTCGGAACTCACAATATTGCCGAAGCTTTTACCCAAGCGGGCGTTGCTGTTGAAAAACACGAAATTCGCTTGCCGCATGGCGCTATTCGTCATATTGGTGATTATGAGATCGATGTTAATTTTCATACTGATGTTATTGCAAAAGTCTCCATAAATATTGCTCCAGAAGCATAATTATCGAAGATGTCATCGTAACCTGAGCTATCTCGTGGTAAAGGTTACGATAGTTTTTTAGCTTGATTATCTGTTTATTCGTTAATCTCCACCTAACTCTCGAGTACAAATTAGCTGCAGCATCTATCCGGTGGACATCATAGATATGAATAGTTTGTAGAATTTTTTGGGTTAATAAGCCGGAGTCAATCGCGCCATGCTCACTAACTGCCTGTAAATGTACTTGACTAAGGCAATGACGTGATGAAAATCATTTACACCAGCCTCTTCTACTTTTTAACACCTCTCATTGTATTACGTTTGTTTTGGAGAAGTGTTAAAGCTCCCGCATATCGGCAGCGTTGGCTCGAGCGATTTGGTTTTTATGACAATTTTGCAGAGCAAGATGTATGGTTTCATGCAGTATCGGTTGGTGAAGCGGAAGCATTATTTCCGTTAGTTATGCTGATCCAAAAGCAACGCCCCCAGTTGCGCATACTCATCACCTGTACAACACCGACCGGTTCGGCACGAATTAAAGCTGTACTGCAAGATACGGTCTCTCACGTCTATTTACCTTACGATATTCCTTGGGCGATTCATCGATTTTTTCAGTGTTTTAATCCTCGCATAGCGGTGATTATGGAAACTGAAATTTGGATTAATCTGTATGTTATTTGCGACCAAAACCATATCCCTCTGTATATTATCAATGCTCGATTGTCAGAAAAATCGGCGCAGGGCTACAGAAAAATTTCATCCCTTATCCGGCCTGCGTTAGCCCAAGTAAAGCTGATAGCCACCCAAACAAACGAAGATGCAGAGCGGTTTATTGCCATCGGTGCTGACGCCAAAAAAATTAAGACGCTAGGCAATATCAAATTTGATGTTGAAATTCCACAGGCCATTATCGAACAAGGCTTAAGACTAAGGCAGGAGTTATTTAAGAATCGATTTGTTTGGTTGCTGGCCAGCACGCACGAAGATGAAGAAGCTATTTTCTTAGAAATCTATCGTACACTTAAACAACACATTCCTGAGTTATTGTTGTTGATAGTGCCCAGGCATCCCGAGCGTTTTGCTGATGTACATAAATTGTGCCAACAACAGGGTTTGAGTGTTGTATTGCGAACATCAACTGAGGTTTGCAGCCAAGATACTAATGTGTATTTGGCAGACACTATGGGCGAATTGAAAATGCTTTATGCTACTGCTGATGTCGCCTTTGTAGGTGGTAGCATGGTGCCCGTGGGAGGGCACAATATCCTGGAAGCGGCGGCTGTCGGCGTACCGGTAATGTTTGGGCCGTATATGGCAAACTTTAAAGAAATAGCCCGCAGCGTGCTGAGTTGGCAGGCGGCGGTGCAATGTCAAAATACAGAGGATATTGTTAAAACCCTTGTTGAATTATATCAACAGCCATCATACCGAAAGTCGTTAGTTGAGAAAGGCAGGGAGTTTTTGCTGAACAATCAGGGTGCCGTTGCTCGAATCTATGCTGTGCTTGATGAAAGTATCGCAAAGCTTAATTTCCGTTCTTAGCGCGCCAGCAGGAAGCGCTGGTTTCTCAATAATATTCAATATTAGTTGTTTCTTCTGCCACTATGATTATATGCAGACATTAGCCCACCGCGTTTTCCTACGATCAGCATGGTTTAAAGTGCATGTGTATTTAGCGCTAAGTATCGGTTTATTTTTGGCATTGATAGGGTTGACCGGCAGCTTGAGCATTTATCGTGAAGAAATCGATATATTCTTAAACCCCCAGTTAATGATTGAGCGGCCGCAGGGTAAATATCAATCATTAGACAAAATGATAGCCGCCGTAAAAGCTGTTCATCCTGATCGTTATGGAGTTTGGACTCTTGAAATGCCCAGAATTTCAAGTGGTATGGTGACCGCTTGGTATGATAAGCCTCGAGAGACTTTTTTTGAGCTATATGCCCCATTGATGGTATCGGTTAATCCTTATACTGCCGAAGTGGTTGCCAGTCGATTTTGGGGGCAAACGGTCAGTACTTGGCTGCTGGATTTGCATACTCAGCTTCGATTTGGTCGTTGGGGTTGGAATGTTGTTGGAATACTGGGTTTATTGCTAATTATATCCATTACTACTGGCTTTTATCTGTGGTGGCCTGGCTTAAATAGGATCTGGTCATCGATAATAGTTAGGTATCATGACGGTATGATCCAATTAGTGTTTGATTTGCATCGCGTTATCGGTTTGTTGAGCACGCTGGCGTTGCTGCTGCTGGCTAGTACCGGTTTTCTGCTGAGCAATCCTAGCGTATTGGAGGCTTTGTCTGGTGCGCCTGGCATGGTACACGGAGAAACTGGTCGCAATATAACTAGTACAGCCATTCCCAATAACCATCCAGCCAGCTTGGCAGCAGCCGCATTTGTGGCACAAGGCCCATATCCTCGCGCGCAACTTAGGCGTGTGAGTGTCCCCGTTGGAGACACTGGTATTTACCGTATTAACCTACGTCAAACTAGTGAAATTAATAAACGCCATCCATTTACTACTGTTTGGGTAGATCGATGGAGCGGGCAGATAAAAGAAGTGCGCGATCCGACTCGATTTTCGCAGTCAGAGACTTTCTCAACTTGGATTTGGCCTTTGCATACCGGCGAGGCATTAGGTGATGCCGGTCGATTCGTTTGGTTTTTGGCTGGGCAAAGTCTATTTCTACTTTATATCAGCGGATTGTTGCGTTGGCTCTACAAACGTGGCTTAGTTAAAGATCGAGATATAAATTTGAGTAGGTTGCGAGTCTATGTCTATGAGGTTGTAAAATTAGCTGGCCAATTAGGTATTCGCTTATTTAATATGGGTTGTCGATTGTTAAAAGCACTACGGCCCTATTTGTTTGCGGCCTACACACATTTGCTTTTCTGGTTACACGGCTTATGGTTAAAACGGGTAGAGCAGCATAGACGAATAGATAAAAAATAATCGTCCATAGGGGTGGGGGTGGCAAATCTACTGCGAATAACTAAATAGGTTCCGCGTTAAGTGGCTCGAAACGAGAATTTTATAGGAACAAAAGGTGGATAAAATTCAACTACTTTATGTGCAAAATATCGTTATTAGAAAAAAACGCTTACTGGAGCAAACTGTGTCTTTTTATCTGCGTGTACACAGTCTTAACTATAACAAGCAGGTTGATGTCATATGGGCAGGCCGCGATGGTGTGTGGCAAGTGTTACCGGCAAATTTCCATCATAAGCTAGATGATAACGAATTTTGGTATGTACAAGTCAGCTTTCAAGGCGCTATGGCTGAATTGCCGGGCGATATTCAATTCGGCTTACGCTATCGAGTAATTGGTCTGGAGTATTGGGATAACCGAAACGGTGATAGCTACTACAGTCTTGCTAATTCAGGTATTCAGCTGGCGCACACTCATCCTGTATTGAATATTCATTTTAGGGAATTTATCGTTGATCAACAAAACGACCTACCGATTACAGTGGCGGTTGATAAATCGATTCAAGCTAGAAAAGTCACTGTTGTTTGGACTACAGACGATTGGCAGCATAGCCATCAGACCGCATGTCACCAAAAGAAACAAACTAACTCGTCGCGTCAGCAAAGCGCGCAAATTTGGACAGCAAATATTAAGGTCGATCAGGCGTTTCGCTTGCAATACTGTTTATGCTGCGAGTCGAAACAGCAGCAGTTTTGGGATAATCATTACGGTAAAAATTACTGTGCCAGCCGTAAGCCATTAAAAATCATGATTCTTAATCTGCATTGCTATCAGGAGGACAATCAGGGCTATAAATTATCGCAGATTGCCAAAGCCATAAACGAGCAGGATATAGATATTATTTGTCTTCAAGAAGTTGCTGAAAATTGGAATGATGGTCAGGGGGACTGGTCCTCCAATTCGGCAAAAATAATCCGTGATCAGTTACATGAATCCTATCAGCTTTTCACGGATTGGTCACATTTAGGTTTTGATAAATACCGCGAGGGTGTAGCTATTTTAAGTCGGTTTCCGATGATGAAGAAAGAGTCCCAATACGTATCAAATAGTCAGGATATATATAGCATTCATTCTAGGAAAGTAGTGTTAGCGCAGGTACGTGTGCCGGGATTTGGCTTAATTAATGTATTTTCTGCTCATTTAAGCTGGTGGGAAGATGGTTTTGTTGAGCAATTCGAGCGTTTAAGTTGTTGGGCGGCAGATAGGCATGGCAAATCAGTACAAGCGACTTTGCTGTGCGGAGATTTTAATATCGAGACGGGATCTAATGGCTACGGCGTGGTGTTGAAAGCCGGTGAATATGAGGATCAGTTCCTAGAGGCAAATGCACATGGCGTATTTGAAAAAATATTTAAAGTGCGTGACTCGCATTGGCAGCATTACTTAAGTGGTGATTATCGGATTGATTATATATTTATGAATAAAGCCAGTACCATGAAGGTTGTGTCTGCAATGGTATTATTTACTGAGCACGATTATGGCAGAGTATCGGATCACTGCGGTTACATGATGGCATTTGAACCTAAGCTGTGGATAACATAACGACAATATGCCGAAATGGTTTTGATGTTTTCGTGGTATCAAAGGATTAGTTTGAGGGGGTGTCTATGCGGACGCGCTGCAAAGCGTTGCGTCCGCTGTGTGGCGTTTATCTTCGCCCGGGGCCGCCTGCAAAGCTTAATTGTAAGGCTTGCAACGAATTGAGACAGTTTGGAGTAGACTGAATGACTGGGTTGTCGTGGCATTCCTTATTTTGGTCACGGGCTTCTTTAGCATTTGCAACATACCAAGCAACGGATTTTTCTTCCGTATTTCTGGTATCTCTATTGGTGTTTTCGGCATTAGTAGTTTTAAATGCAGCGACTAAGATTGTTAACGTACTAATGATAATCAATACTGAACTATTTTTTTTCATGACTAAATCTCCTGGAGGGTTTGAAGGGAGGCTCATAAAATCAGTTATGAGCTGTGTCGAGTCTAGCAGACGTGGTTAACTTAAAAAATGTGGTTGATTGTCGCGCGGCAAATTGTCGCGACTAAGTTGCATATATGCATATTCGTACGCTTAGGTCATAGAGGACGTATATTTTTTTGACTAGGTGTTTAATAGCATTATAATAAGGGGGTTAGGTAAACGAAGTGATGTTGATGCCACGGTATTAAAAAAGGATTGACGGGAGAGGAAAAGACTGTAGAATAGTTTAGCTCAACACGGCGAAAGTCGTAAGCTCTTTAACAATATGATCAAAATAATTTGTGTGGGTGCTTGTGGTAGCGATGTTTGCTCTGTGAGCAAAATATTGACTATTACAATTCAATTTAATTGTGTAGTTAAGCCAAGATGGGCCACTTATCTTAAAGTGGCAAACTGATTTAAACTGAAGAGTTTGATCATGGCTCAGATTGAACGCTGGCGGTATGCTTAACACATGCAAGTCGAACGGTAGCAGGCCTTCGGGTGCTGACGAGTGGCGGACGGGTGAGTAACGCGTAGGAATCTGCCTGGTAGTGGGGGACAACTTAGGGAAACTTAAGCTAATACCGCATACGCCCTACGGGGGAAAGCGGGGGATCTTCGGACCTCGTGCTATCAGATGAGCCTGCGTTAGATTAGCTAGTTGGTGGGGTAAGAGCCTACCAAGGCGACGATCTATAGCTGGTCTGAGAGGACGATCAGCCACACTGGGACTGAGACACGGCCCAGACTCCTACGGGAGGCAGCAGTGGGGAATATTGGACAATGGGCGCAAGCCTGATCCAGCAATACCGCGTGTGTGAAGAAGGCCTGAGGGTTGTAAAGCACTTTCAATTGGGAGGAAAACCTACCGGTCAATACCCGGTAGCTTGACATTACCTTTAGAAGAAGCACCGGCTAACTCCGTGCCAGCAGCCGCGGTAATACGGAGGGTGCAAGCGTTAATCGGAATTACTGGGCGTAAAGCGTGCGTAGGCGGTTGATTAAGTCAGATGTGAAAGCCCCGGGCTTAACCTGGGAACTGCATTTGAAACTGGTCGACTAGAGTTGAGTAGAGGGGAGTGGAATTTCAGGTGTAGCGGTGAAATGCGTAGAGATCTGAAGGAACACCAGTGGCGAAGGCGACTCCCTGGACTCAAACTGACGCTGAGGTACGAAAGCGTGGGTAGCAAACAGGATTAGATACCCTGGTAGTCCACGCTGTAAACGATGTCAACTAGCCGTTGGCCCTATTTACAGGGTTAGTGGCGCAGCTAACGCATTAAGTTGACCGCCTGGGGAGTACGGCCGCAAGGTTAAAACTCAAATGAATTGACGGGGGCCCGCACAAGCGGTGGAGCATGTGGTTTAATTCGATGCAACGCGAAGAACCTTACCTACCCTTGACATCCAGAGAATCTGTTAGAGATAGTAGAGTGCCTTCGGGAGCTCTGAGACAGGTGCTGCATGGCTGTCGTCAGCTCGTGTCGTGAGATGTTGGGTTAAGTCCCGTAACGAGCGCAACCCTTATCCTTAGTTGCCAGCGGGTCATGCCGGGAACTCTAGGGAGACTGCCGGTGATAAACCGGAGGAAGGTGGGGACGACGTCAAGTCATCATGGCCCTTATGGGTAGGGCTACACACGTGCTACAATGGCCGGTACAGAGGGCAGCGAAACTGCGAAGTTAAGCAAATCCCAGAAAGCCGGTCTTAGTCCGGATTGGAGTCTGCAACTCGACTCCATGAAGTCGGAATCGCTAGTAATCGCGAATCAGAATGTCGCGGTGAATACGTTCCCGGGCCTTGTACACACCGCCCGTCACACCATGGGAGTGGGTTGCAAAAGAAGTGGGTAGTCTAACCTTCGGGAGGGCGCTCACCACTTTGTGATTCATGACTGGGGTGAAGTCGTAACAAGGTAGCCCTAGGGGAACCTGGGGCTGGATCACCTCCTTACAAACACAGCGACACGTTGTTGCAAGTACTCACAACAAATTATTTTGATCAATAAAGAGATGAGCCTGGGCCTGTAGCTCAGTTGGTTAGAGCGCACCCCTGATAAGGGTGAGGTCGGAGGTTCAAATCCTCCCAGGCCCACCACTTTACGTTAATAATGACGTAAAGCGCGGTAAACGGGCTAGGGGACCTAGATAAGGGGCCATAGCTCAGCTGGGAGAGCGCCTGCCTTGCACGCAGGAGGTCAGGAGTTCGATCCTCCTTGGCTCCACCAATTCTATGGGGTTTTTGTAAGAAAATAATCAAAGACTCTATAGAATTGGTAAGATATTTGCCGATAGCTCTTTAACAATGCGGAAATCTGTAACAAAGTAAGTATTCAACAATTTGAATGCTTATTTAGCGAGTTTGAGTTTATAGAGTAAGCTCAAAAACGTTCTCAAGCAGAAAAATATAGCGATAGAGTCAGCTGATTAATCTAGCGCGATAAGTGTATCCGAAAAGCGTTCAATTTAAGTTGAATTTGCTTCAAGACCAGACTTATTCGGGTTATATGGTCAAGTGAATAAGCGCATACGGTGGATGCCTAGGCAGTAAGAGGCGATGAAGGACGTTGTAGCATGCGATAAGCCGCGGGGAGTGTGCAAACTCACTTTGATCCGCGGATTTCCGAATGGGGAAACCCGACCAAGAACACTTGGTCATCCTACACTGAATACATAGGTGTAGGAAGCGAACCTGGAGAACTGAAACATCTAAGTACCCAGAGGAAAAGAAATCAACCGAGATTCCCTTAGTAGCGGCGAGCGAACGGGGATTAGCCCTTAAGCGTTAATATTGTTAGTGGAACAGTCTGGAAAGTCTGGCGATACAGGGTGATAGCCCCGTACACGAAAACGTATTAGCGTGAAAACGAGTAGGTCGGAGCACGTGAAACTTTGACTGAACATGGGGGGACCATCCTCCAAGGCTAAATACTCCTTACTGACCGATAGTGAACCAGTACCGTGAGGGAAAGGCGAAAAGAACCGGGGAGACCGGAGTGAAATAGATCCTGAAACCGTATGCGTACAAGCAGTAGGAGCGGACTTGTTCCGTGACTGCGTACCTTTTGTATAATGGGTCAGCGACTTAATTTCAGTGGCAAGCTTAACCGAATAGGGGAGGCGTAGCGAAAGCGAGTCTTAATAGGGCGTTTAGTCGCTGGGATTAGACCCGAAACCGGGCGATCTATCCATGACCAGGCTGAAGGTTGGGTAATACTAACTGGAGGGCCGAACCCACGTATGTTGAAAAATCCGGGGATGAGTTGTGGATCGGAGTGAAAGGCTAATCAAGCTCGGAGATAGCTGGTTCTCCTCGAAAGCTATTTAGGTAGCGCCTCGTGTATAGCTATTGGGGGTAGAGCACTGTTTCGGCTAGGGGGTCATCTCGACTTACCAACCCGATGCAAACTCCGAATACCAATAAGTTCGAGCACGGGAGACACACGGCGGGTGATAAGGTCCGTCGTGAAAAGGGAAACAGCCCAGACCGTCAGCTAAGGTCCCAAAATCTATGCTCAGTGGGAAACGATGTGGGAAGGCACAGACAGCCAGGAGGTTGGCTTAGAAGCAGCCATCCTTTAAAGAAAGCGTAATAGCTCACTGGTCGAGTCGGCCTGCGCGGAAGATTTACCGGGGCTAAGCATAGTACCGAAGCTACGGATCACACGTAGGTGTGGTGGTAGAGGAGCGTTCTGTACGCCTGCGAAGGTTCATTGAGAAGTGGGCTGGAGGTATCAGAAGTGCGAATGCTGACATGAGTAACGATAATGGGGGTGAAAAACCCCCACGCCGAAAACCCAAGGTTTCCTGCGCAACGCTAATCGACGCAGGGTTAGTCGGTACCTAAGGCGAGGCCGAAAGGCGTAGTCGATGGAAAACAGGTTAATATTCCTGTACCAGTTGTAACTGCGATGGGGTGACGGAGAAGGCTAGGTCAGCTGACGGTTGGAAGTGTCAGTTTAAGCGTGTAGGCATTGTTCTTAGGCAAATCCGGGAACATTTATGTTGAGGCGTGATGACGAGTTGCTCTTCGGAGCGACGAAGTGATTGATGCCCTGCTTCCAAGAAAAACCTCTAAGCTTCAGGTTACAAGTGGCCGTACCCCAAACCGACACAGGTGGGTAGGATGAGAATTCTAAGGCGCTTGAGAGAACTCGGCTGAAGGAACTAGGCAAAATGGTACCGTAACTTCGGGAGAAGGTACGCCCTAATTATGTGAAAGCCTTCGCGGCTGGAGCAGAACGGGGTTGCAATAAATTGGTGGCTGCGACTGTTTAGCAAAAACATAGCACTCTGCAAACTCGAAAGAGGACGTATAGGGTGTGACGCCTGCCCGGTGCTGGAAGGTTAATTGATGGGGTTATCTTCGGAGAAGCTCTTGATCGAAGCCCCAGTAAACGGCGGCCGTAACTATAACGGTCCTAAGGTAGCGAAATTCCTTGTCGGGTAAGTTCCGACCTGCACGAATGGCGTAACGATGGCCACACTGTCTCCAGCCGAGACTCAGTGAAATTGAAATTGCGGTGAAGATGCCGTATACCCGCGGCTAGACGGAAAGACCCCGTGAACCTTTACTATAGCTTGACACTGGACTTTGAACCTATTTGTGTAGGATAGGTGGGAGGCTTTGAAGCAGGAACGCCAGTTCTTGTGGAGCCAACCTTGAAATACCACCCTGGTATGTTCGGAGTTCTAACCTCGACCCGTTATCCGGGTTAGGGACAGTGTCTGGTGGGTAGTTTGACTGGGGCGGTCTCCTCCCAAAGAGTAACGGAGGAGCACGAAGGTACCCTCAGCCTGGTCGGAAATCAGGCAATGAGTGCAATGGCATAAGGGTGCTTGACTGCGAGACAGACACGTCGAGCAGGTACGAAAGTAGGTCATAGTGATCCGGTGGTTCTGTATGGAAGGGCCATCGCTCAACGGATAAAAGGTACTCCGGGGATAACAGGCTGATACCGCCCAAGAGTTCATATCGACGGCGGTGTTTGGCACCTCGATGTCGGCTCATCACATCCTGGGGCTGAAGCAGGTCCCAAGGGTATGGCTGTTCGCCATTTAAAGTGGTACGCGAGCTGGGTTCAGAACGTCGTGAGACAGTTCGGTCCCTATCTGCCGTGGGCGTTTGAGATTTGAGGGAAGCTGCTCCTAGTACGAGAGGACCGGAGTGGACGAACCTCTGGTGTTCCGGTTGTCATGCCAATGGCATTGCCGGGTAGCTACGTTCGGACAGGATAACCGCTGAAAGCATCTAAGCGGGAAGCCCCTCCCAAGATGAGATCTCACTGGGACCATGAGTCCCCTGAAGGGCCGTTGAAGACTACGACGTTGATAGGCACGGTGTGGAAGCGCAGTAATGCGTGTAGCTAACGTGTACTAATTGCCCGTGAGGCTTGACCATATAACACCCAATAAGTTTGGAAAACGTTAGAGAGATTCAAGGAAATAAAAAAATTGAGTCAAAGCAGTTGATTAACGCTAAAAGTAAGAGAACAAAAAAGTTGTTGCAGATTTCCGGCGGGAAGTGGATAGCGCCACTGACCGAAAACCGTGATTAGTAAGAAAGACAAAAATAAAATAGCTAATCGCAATACCAGTTTGCTTGGTGACCATAGCGAGCGTGAACCACCCGATCCCATCCCGAACTCGGAAGTGAAACCGCTTAGCGCCGATGATAGTGTGGCAGTTTGCCATGTGAAAGTAGGGAATTGCCAAGCGCTTTAAAATGAAAGCCCTGCGGGTGACCGTAGGGCTTTTTTTTTGGAAAAATGTCGCTGGGAGATCAGTCGATATCTTTGCAAAACACCTGATTGTTGATTTGCGCCTAAATCTGACCCAGGTTTTGCATTGAATTTTGACCCACCCTATTTGGTTTTATTTTAAGGGTTTTGGTCGAGGATATGTTGTATTTTTCTCCTTTTTGGGTTGATTAGCACTCTGCTTGAAACGATAGCTGTCATTACCGGTTTCGACAATATGACAATGGTGAGTGACGCGATCTAACAACGCCGTGGTCATTTTGGCATCACCAAATACGGCTGTCCATTCGGCAAAGCTCAGGTTCGTGGTGATAATCAGACTGGTACGTTCGTATAGCTTGCTCATTAGGAGACCTTTGCAAAACCCCTTGTTCCAAAAACCAGTCCAAAACCACCTAGTTTTTCCAAAAAATCGGTGAAATTTAGGCAATATAATTTAGAACATATGGATTCTTGCGGCCATTTGGCCGCATTCACCCTTTAAAAGGCAAAGCTTGCCTGTGTGGATTGCGTTTTAACGTACAACACAGGCAACCGTTTTAGGTTATACGCCATGGCTTGCAATAGATGCCAAGCATGGGTGTTCGGCGACAATTACTATGTCCGGTATGACGACAACTATCTTGACCGGTTGACCGATACGGAGGACAACAGTGAGTTTCACTTTTATTGGGAGCTCACCCTTGTCTGGAAAACGTATTACTCAACAACAAGAGAGTTTATATATGAACAAACGTCAACGAGGACAAAGCCAAGCCAGTGCGGCAGCGCAGGCATCACTATCTGAACGGTCTGGTCGCAGAATAGAAAAAGGGGATCGTCAATCCATTCCAGGTGAACGGCACTGGCGGACACGCGAAGATCCTTTTGAAGCGATCTGGCAACAGGAATTGGTACCCCTGTTAGAAAAAGAAGCCCAGCTCACGGGCTTAAGGCTTTGGGAATACTTGGAAGATAAGCATCCTGGTCA
The DNA here is from genome assembly GCA_965247565.1 of Methylococcales bacterium. GTDB lineage: Bacteria > Pseudomonadota > Gammaproteobacteria > Methylococcales > Methylomonadaceae > CBDFHF01. Next base: position 2,052,798 of record CBDFHF010000003.1, read on the forward strand.
ATTTCCCTACCGTGTTTTGCGTACCCTGCAACGCCTGTCAATCAGCGTTGAAAAGTTGCCAGTTGTCAGCGTTTGAGTTACCAGTTTTTTAGTCGTTTTATTCCCTTTTTTTGCGTTGCTTTAAGCGGTAGGAATCGTTCCCGGTTTCAAGGATATCGCAATGGTGGGTAATCCGGTCCAATAGTGCGGTCGTCATCTTGGCATCGCCGAATACCTGGACCCATTCGGCAAAACTCAAATTGGTCGTGACCAGGACAGATGTTTTTTCATACAAATGGCTGATTAGGTGGAACAGCAAGGCACCGCCCGACTCCGGGAATGGCAAGTACCCCAATTCATCAATGATGACCGCATCCATATTGATGAGCTGTTTGGCCAGGTTACCGGCCTTGCCATTCAGCTTTTCCTTTTCGAGCAGACTCACCAGGTCTACTGCATTGTACCCACAGGGCATAAATAAAAGCGCACCCGTTTACCCTGATGGATGGCGGCGACACCGATAGCGGTCGCCACATGGGTTTTCCCGGTGCCAGTGCCGCCGACAAAAATGAGGTTATGCGCTTGCTCCATAAATGCCCCGGTCGCCAATTGTTCGATATGAGCTTGCGATAATGGGGACTCTTCCCAGTTGAAGCTCAGCAAGTCGCGGTGGATGGGAAATTTGGCCGCCTTGACCTGGTACGATAGGCGGCGAGCTTGGCGGTAGCTTTGTTCAGCCACAATCAGGCGGTCGATTAAGGCCTCTGGGGTGAGCCTTTGCCGGGTTTGTTCTGCCAGCCATTCAGCCAATGCCTCGGCCATGCCGTACAGTTGTAGCGCCTTGAGCGCACCGATCCGGTCAATGGACATAATAGACACTCCGCAAGCTGTCGTAACGGCCGCAATCCGCCACGGGTTCAACGGCCAAAGCCGGGACAGTGTCACTTCCCAGCGGTTTGGGGCGTTCAGGCTCGGTCAACCGGCGCAGGGCATTCTCGACAATGCTGGCCGACACGACACCGGTTTCCAAGGTCAATTCACACGCGACGTCAAGGGCATCCAGGCCGACATCCCGCGCCATGAGCAGCAGTTCCACAAAGGCACGGTCACCTTTGGGTTGTTTGAGCAACCGGTCTCTGACCACACGGATGGCCGCCGGCAAATCCCAGTCCTGGAACGGTGCGCCATGCCGCAATGCACCTGGCTTTTTCTCCAGCACCGGCAAGTAGTGCCAAGGGTTGCAGACGAGTTGGTCGCGTGCGAAACAACGGCTATGCTCAGCCTGGATGGCATTGTCAGCCACTATCCAGATACGATTGGCGTACAATCGGACCGAAACGACCTTACCCGCCCATCCGGCAGGGACGCTGTAGCGGTTACAGTCCACCCGAACCAAGCAGGTGCTGCTGACCCGCATCATCTTCTCGACATAACCGTCAAAGCGTGCTGTGACTGGGCTTAGCAGCGGTTGTTCTTCATCGAAACAGTCAGCGATGGTTTTATCCTGGATAGTGGGGTGCTTGCGATTGGCGAGTTCCTGACAACGCTGGGCCAGCCAAGCGTTTAACGCCGCCAAATCACCAAACTTGGGGCACGGGGTGAACAACCACTCGCGGATATTCCCGACCTGGTTTTCAATCTGGCCTTTCTCCCAGCCGGATGCCGGCGTACACGCCACCGGCTCAAACAGGTAGTGGTTGGCTAAGGCCAGGAAACGCCGGTTGAAATGGCGTTCCTTGCCGACCAGGACGGCGTCGACAACCGTTTTCAGGTTGTCGTAAAGCATTTTTGTGGGGACGCCACCAAAAAACTCAAAGGCCTGAATATGGGCATCGAACACCATCTCCTGAGCTTCACGCAGGTAAGCGACGACAAACATCTTGCGGCTATAAGCCAACCGAAAATGCGCCAACTTGACGGTTTGTAATACCCCGGCCAACTCAACCTGTTCATAACTCCAGTCAAATTGGCCGACTTCCCCTATAGGGAAAGCCAGGGGGACAAAGGCTTGCGTTACCTTCGGCGTCGATTTTTGCTCCTCCTTCCAGGCTTTGACAAAGCGTTGAACGCTGTCATAAGCCCCAGTGTAGCCTTCTACCTGTAACCCTTCGAATAATCGTTGCGCCGTGCGCCGACGCGACTTCGCCAATGCCGCATCTACCTTCAACCATTGTTCCAGTAACGGTAAATATCCCCCTAACTTGCGTAAGGGTTGCTGGTCCCGTTGATAGACAGGCTCGGTCTCGGTGCCCAAGTGCTTGCGTACCGTTTGTCGGCACAACTTTAAACTACGCGCTATCGAACTGATCTTTTCATGCTGTACATAATAACGCCGCCTTATTTCGGCTATAACTTCCATAGCTAACATCCCAGGTAACTCCGGCAAAAAGCCAGATGATTGCACATTACCGGGGTGGCAACTTTTCAACGCTGTTTTCCCCGGCTCCCTGGTAATTTTTGCACGCTGATTAACAGTTAACAAACCGCCAATAAATTTCTAATTCCTGGCCAACGTTCAAATGACAAGCTTCACGTATCGACTTGGGGATAATAATTTGTCCTTTGCTGGATAAGCGGGTAGTTTGCACAATGAGCCCCATAAATCAGAAGGTAGGGTCATAGGGTAAGCCGATTGGATTTTGTTAACAGCACAGCATTAATTGATGATTTTGCACATCATTTTTAAAACCTTTTTTATAACTTCCAAAAGTAACTCTCCTTCCTCGTAATTTAGCGGATTTGATTTTCGCTAACTTGCTGACTTGTAAGCAAAAGGCTTTGCCAATGGCTCACCGACAAAAATTCCCTGGCCTGGCTGGGCAACGCTTTTCCAGTAGGCTTCAATCAGAGAGTTACCTCTCAAATAATAATGCAAGAGTAATCCTGGATTGGAAAATTTATTCGGAAAGTTACAAGGCTCAACGACTGCGCCGTAACTGGCAGTTGCACCGGCTTTCAGCCATTCCAGAATGTTCATCTGGTTGCTACCGGTCAGTACGCCGCCAGTAGAGGTTAAGTGGTCGGCGACCGCTCCCGGTAAATAGGTGTTTTGGGCGATATTAGGGACGTTGACTAACCCAGTAAAATAAAACATGACATCCTTGCGCTGTTCTATGGAATTTTGCTGCAAATAATTGACTGGCCACATATCTTTAAATTTTTCGGCAACGATTGGAAAAAGTTCAGCCCTGGAGCTGCGGGCTTTATCGTCAGTTTTTAATAAATAAGCGGAACCTTGCGGTTGACTGTAGTCAGAAGCCACGCCTCGATCGATCACTTGCTTGACATCTTCAAACGTTTTTCCGGCTAAGGTCATAGTGGGTCGCCATTTAAAATCGTTAAATGGTTTGGAACTGCTCGAGGCGAAATAAGGACTACTGCGGGTTTCCTGGCATCCCTTGGCGCAAAATGCTTCGTCAAATCCGGCAGCAAAAGCGGTGGTAATTGACATACAATCCACCCGAAACGGCTGCAGCCAAGTCAACACAAAAGCCTGTACGTGCTTTGGGGTTTTCTCATCGATTTGTTGTTTCAACTTGGCAAATTGCTGCCGGGACATAACCTGTTCATGTGGATTAAAGCGCAGATGGATGATTTGCTCGGCCGGAACGCCACGTTTGCCCTGATAATAATCGGCAATGCGAATGCTTAAAGGGTCGGTATCGTTAACAATAACCGCTATATCTGCCGCTGTTAATGCGGGCAATGGCCTGAGTAGTGGCGAAACAGGGGCTGCTTGCAAGCGGCTCAGAAAGCCAAACATCAAGAACAAAATTAACCAACCGAACCGTTTAATCATCATAACTTGCCTTTATTGCTGCGATGACTGATAGCCATCGGTATTTTTTTCAACCCAGCGCTGCTGGTCGGAGTGAAGTCGTTCTTTTTTCCAAAATGGCGCTTTTGATTTTAACGCTTCCATCATGGCTCGACTGGCATCGAAAGCATTGCCCCGATGAGTTGCCCAAACGGCTACTAACACGATAGTATCATTCGGCAACACCTCACCAACACGATGTACGATTAGCGCATCTAACAGCGGCCATTGCTGCTGTGCTTCGGCGATAATCAACGCTAATTGCTTTTCAGTCATACCGGGGTAATGTTCTAGCGACATGGCTTGGACATGATCACCCTCATTAAAATCCCGCATGGTGCCCACAAAAACGCTGGTCGCGCCAAATTTTCCCGCTACGGATAAGGAATGCTGATAGTTTTCAAGTTCTTGCCAGGGGTTGAATGCGTGGTTATAAATTTGTATTTTCATTTAACCTCCGGTAACCGGTGGAAAAAAGGCCACTTCATCGCCGTCTTTAACGAACGTATCGAAACTGACATAGTCCATGTTCACGGCTGCAAGTATGTTATCCGGCAGCGGGTAGGCCGGATTGGCGAGCTGCCAAATCTGCTTAACAGTTAACAGGCCGGAAATCTCTAAGTTCTGTTCAGCATGCCCGACAGATTCTTTCAAGCTGGCAAAATAACGTACTTTAATTGACATACTCTACACATACGCAGACAAAAATAGTGATAATAGGGCAGAATCTTGCCAGTGTCATTGCATAGATACCGGCAACTCGGCTTTTTTATACAGATCACACTTAAAAATGACTCAACTCACCCACTTTAACGAATCCGGCGACGCCCACATGGTCGATGTCGGCTCCAAAGCCATAACGCAACGCACAGCAATTTGTGAAGGTTATATCGAAATGGAACCGGAAACGCTACATTTAATCATCAGTGGCGGACATAAAAAAGGCGATGTGCTTACCATAGCCAGAATAGCAGGCATTATGGCCAGCAAAAAAACAGCAGCCCTAATTCCCCTCTGCCATCCGTTGCCGATTACCCATGTGGAAATCGATTTGAGCACTGAAATCGATATGAATCGAGTCCGTTGCCAAACCACGGTTAAAACCAACGGCCAAACCGGTGTAGAAATGGAGGCGCTGACCGCCACCCAAATCTGCTTATTAACCATCTACGACATGTGTAAAGCCGTAGATAGAGGCATGGTTATCCAGTCTGTGCAATTGCTGGAAAAAAGCGGCGGCAAATCCGGACACTGGCGACGTAAATAATACCAATTCCAATCAGTTTACAGAGTAGCCCTGCTCCAGCGGCACAAGGTGAGTTCTACTTTGTCAGATTACTTGATCGCTGTTTCTCAAGCTCGTCATTCCGGCATGGATTGCCGGAGCCCAGATTACAGGGATGTAAATTTTCAATGAAGTGCCGCCACCATTAGTTCCGCAGCTTGGGATAGACTGCATGGGGACGGGGGGGCAGGGCAATGCCGGGAGCAATTGCCAATACAACAGGAACCCTAACTTAACGCGTTGACCCGTTTACCTCAATAGAACGACACCTTCTACTTTTGCAGCCCGGGTATCAAATGTCACCATATAATCACAAGCAATGTGTCGGTATTGTGCCATCATTAAACAGTCTGAGAAATCGGCGCGGCTATTTTCAAAATGCAGTAAAGCCTCTTCGAGTATAGCCTCTGCTTCAATTAATACATTGGCACTTTCCAGCAAGGTTTTAAATAACGCGATAATCGAAACCTTGCTAATCTTGGCACAGGCACGCAGCACCCATTCGGTCTCTTGTATCGTCAATAAGCTAATAACAATCAAAACTTGCTCAGCTATACATTTTTTAATCAAATTATTGACGATTTCAGCTTGCTGCTCATCATCGCGCAATACATAACGTACCAGCACATTGGTATCCAAACCAATCATGGCCGCCGCATGTCTTCAATGCGGACAACCGATCCATCTGCCGGGTGTAGCATGCCATAAACCGACTGAATGCTTTTCTTTTTAGCCCGCATAATCACGGTGCCATCACTCAATAATGAAAAATGCAATTTATCTTGGGGTTGCAAACCCAGGCTGTCTCTAATTTCTTTGGGGATAGTGGTCTGACCTTTCGATGTCATCGTCGCTTGAGATACCATAAGAATCCTTACATAAATTAATAAAGTAAGGATTGTCTCATTTTTTTAAGCGCTTCCGCAACAAATTAAGGGCACGTAAGCGTACCCTACCCGACTGCGATAGGCAAAATGCTTCACTTCTTGCCGTAAGTGCTATCGTGATCAGAGGCAATGGTTAGAAGACGTATAAATTCACCATCACGATAGGCCGTTGCTCGTCTTGCCTGGGTAATACGTAACGAATAAACAGCATCAATTCCGGGCGGCGGCTTGAAACTAACGATTTTTTCCCACCTCAGACCGCTGTCGCGATAGACCTGGTTCCAGGTCATCTGCCGAAGTTTATTGAGTGTTTCTATGGCTTCATGCCGTTCTGCCTTTTGAAGTGTCAGAAGATTCTCCTGAAAGACTGGGTTGTTAAGGTCAAGCCTGATCAGTCCATCCTGGTCAATCTTGGCCATTCAACTTCTCCAGCAGGGTATCAACATGGGTATCGCTGGGTGAATTGGCGTGCGCCCAAGACAAGGCATTTTGCAGATCAGCCGCCGTTTTTGATTGGTGAAGCCAGCGTTCGTTGTCTGGAATGATAGTCGCTGTGCGTACCAGCCAGACCCCTGGCTCCTGCTCTTCCACCAGAACTTGTCGGCCAGCGTACTGCTTGCCCAGGGAGATTTGTCCGTTTGCGCCAATGACCTTGACGCTAGGTTGATTAGCTACTGTTGTCATTATAACCTCCAGAATATTAATGCACGAATGCACGAATAAACTATAGCACTAATACAATGACATTGGCGAATCAAACTAATCAGGCCACATCACAAAAACCCCAACGTAAACAAAGTATCCGGTGCCCGAAAATGTTTGGGTTACTCACCCCAACCTACAAAACTTAATCCATGCGCACATCTTTGCCGAACAACAAATAAACCCGCACCAATAAAAAAACCACCCAAGCCAAGAGGCGAGGGTGGTTTTTGGTAAAGCCTGGATCAAATCAGATGGGCAGAAAAGCGCTGCCCATCCTAAGGCGTACCTTATTTCAACAGCTCAAATGAAGTGCCGTCATTAGCAACGGCCCATGCTTGCATCTTAATGTTTGAAAACTCACCATTGGCAACAACTCTGTATCTGCTGGTTGTGGCATTAAATGCGGGGTTGGCTTCTGCCGCTTTTGCTGCGACATCAGATACTTTCAGATTGCCTGTGCTGGTGCCTTTGGCTAACTCTTCAGATAAACCAAAGTCAGACAACTTCAATTCAGCTTTTTCGCCCGCATCATCAGTGATAGTCAAATAAACCGTACCATTAATGCTAGATGGATTGGTGATACGAATATAGCTGGGGTAGCTGCTGCTGGTGCCGGTTAAGAAGTCGAGTGAAGCGTCAGAGCCGTCTTTGACAATAGGGGACAAATCATTACAACTTCCAGTGACTACGTTGTAAGCATTTCCAGCAGTACTTTCAAATTCGGCAGTAATACTGCCAGTATCTATTAGCGTGTCAGCTGCGTTAGAGAGAGTTAATACAACGGATTGAGCAGTGCCTAAAGCTACTAGACCTGTAGCAGGATTACCAAGATTAGCAGCAGCACCTGCTAAATAATCATTTGTTGCATCTTTTCCGTCAACAGTTAAGGCATCAGCGCCAATTTTAACAGAGCCACCTGCAGGCACAAATGCCGCCCAGCCATTGGCATTACTTAACTTTAAGGTTCCGCCGGTCAAAATGTCTGCAGCATTAGTTAATTGTGCAGAATTTGCATCTAATCTGGGTGTAAATGCTAATTGAACAGTACCTTGTGTTGAAGTAGTGGGTGTTAAACCGGAAAATACTTTTAACCCTTTAGTAACATCTACTTTAGATGGATTACCCGCTGCGCAGGTGAAAGTTAAAGCTTTTTGGAATTCAAGCAAAGCTGCAGATTTGGTTTTAAGAACGGCGCCCGTTGTTGCATTTTTTATTTCATATGAAACGGTTACAGCTGAATCATTCAACACCTCTACACCAGGAATAGCCAGGGTAAATGAATCCGTGGCCACAGTATTATTTGTAGGTGTATAAAGAATTTCAACAGAATTATCGCCAGCAAGACCATCTTGCACTGTCTTAGTACCAGCTGGTGCTGTAAGGTCCGCTGCGACTATATTTTGTGTAAAAGCAGCGCCATTGCTCAAAGTAAACTTTAAAATTACTGCATTGTTAGCCAAAATAAAGCTAGATGACAGTTTTCCCGTTACGTCTAGAGCCGTCCCTGCATCGGTCAAATCTAAGCCTGTTGTTGGGATTTTTAGTTCTTTTGCATAAACCGCTGTGCCTGGGCTGGACACGTCAATGTCCACAACTGCGAATGCACCTGTTGAAAATAAAGTAGCCGCAACAGCTGTAGCTAAAGTTTTTTTAGTTAATTTCATGTTTTGTTTTCCTATTAAAGTGGAGTTAAAACGATCTTTGTTTTTGATACTCGCCGTTGCGAATATGGTTTTAACTTTAGTCAAGGTTTTTATAGTTACAAGGTGGAAATGGCAGTTTTTTTGACACATTTGTCAGGTGTAGGGATTTTTAATGCTTTTTAATCAATTAGTTAATCAGATGTTAATGCTTGACTTTGGCAAGAAGCTGGCAACAGGTAATTATAAAAAATCAACAGTTTGGATAAATTATGCCCTGGCGGGGCGCTTTTGATTTTTTTTGTGATCCAATTCCGCAAAATTGGGTAGGGTACGCATGCTGTATCTATTGAGGCTTGAAAGTCGGCAAACATAATGGGTACGCCATGCGTAACCTGCGTTTTTGAAAGGCGTAGGGGCGAATTTATTCGCCCTTGCAAATAGCGTCCGCTCTGCCTGACTGGTCGATTTGTATTAATCGTTTCATAAGTTCTGGCCTCTTTGTTTTTCCCCTCATCCCAACCTTCTCCCTCTGGAGAAGGGGTGTTTTTGCGAAAACTTATTAAACGATTAATGTGCTAGAATTTTGGCGTTGAATCAAGGTTACGGAGGAAAAAATGACGGATGATGAATTAAAGGCGTTGGTTGCCAGTCTTGCGGTCGCGCAAAAAGTCACTGAAGAGCAAATGAAGCGTACCGATGAGCAGATAAAGCAAACCAGTGAACAGATGAATCGTACTGACGAACGGATGAAGCGTACCGACGAGCAGATAAAGCATACGGACGAGCAGATAAAGCAAACCAGTGAACAGATGAATCGTACGGACGAGCAAATGAAGCGTACGGACGAACGGATGAAGCGTACCGATGAAAAGTTGGAACGTATAGGTATTAGTTTGGGCAATATAGGCCAGAATCAAGGCGATGTGGCGGAGGAATTTTTTTTCCAAAGTCTCATAAAAGATAATCATTTGGGCAAAATTCGTTTTGATGACGTGGTAAAAAATATGGAAAAACACCGAGGCAATATTCAGGAGGAATATGATTTGGTGATGACCAATGGCGATGCCATCGGCATTGTGGAGGTTAAGTATAAAGTCCATGAAAACGATCTGGATAAGCTAGATCGAAAGATGAAACACTTTAAGCAACTGTTTCCGATCTATCAATCCTTTAAACAATATGGGGCTATCGCCGCTTTTCATATTAATGACGATGCCAAGGAAGAAGCCCTAAGACGGGGATATTTTGTACTACAACGTAGTGGCGATCTGGTACATACCGAAAGTGGCGAGCATTTAACCGTGTTCTAAGCATAAGGGGTGCGCGGTTATGCAAAGCAAACGATAGGAATGCACCCCACTGGAAACTTCCTTCTTTAGCGGGAAATCTGGCTGGGCATTATGCGGTGACAGTAAGCAGTTGGTGTCAAACACATTACAGGCGTGCGGATTAGTTTATAAAAGGATTTAGAAGCCGCACACCAGTTTGTTCAAAATCTTTTAAATTTCGGGTTACCACGGTCAGGTCATAACTCAGTGCGGTTGCGGCAATCAGTTTATCCAGTGCGTGTTGAGCGTGGGGTACACGCAATCTTCCCCATAACAGGGTAATTTCGGTATCCATGTTCAGAATATGACCTTGATACGCTTGTAAAATAGTATTTAACCAAGTTTCTAAAAGGGTAGCTTGAGAGCTATCACCACGATATAAAATTAAATCGACACCCCGGCGCAATTCTCCCAGGGTTAGCGCTGAAATATAAAGCGGCGTGTTTTGTGTTATGGCCTTGCCAAAAAACTGGCGCACGCCAACATCGGCTTTGTCGCCTTTTCTTATTTCGCTAATGACATTGGTATCAATCAAATACATTGGTATTACAGTTGTCGTCCAGCCTAGTAAAATCAGAGTCATAACCGACATCAGGCATAGCGGCCAAGGCTTCGGCAAAGGTTTTACGCTGTGGATTTAGCAAAACTTCCGCTAATATGGCACGGTGCTCCGCTTCGGTAGAGCGCTGGTGCACAACAGCTCTTTGCTTTAAGGCATTAATCAGGGTTTCATCAAGGTTTCTAACTACCAGACTAGGCATGACACTCTCCAAAAGTTTAAACTGCTATCAATGATAGCAGTTTAAAAACCCGTATGCTGTATAAATTGACCGTGCCCTCAATTCTCGCGGTACGGGGTTTACTCTTTTGCCTCCCAGTGCAGTTGCTTTTGAAAGGCATCGGTTAAATAAGCGGCATCAGCTGACGAGTTAATGACGTGTGGGGTGATTAATATAACCATTTCAGTCACACGGTCTCTGCGTGTTTCGTATTTAAATAAATGTCCCAACCAGGGGATGTCACCCAGGAGGGGGACTTTGGTTTCGTTGCGGGCTTCGTTGTGGGTGATTAATCCACCGATCATGATGGTTTGGCCGGAATCTGCGACCATAACGGTTTCAACCAAGCGTTTAAATATGGGCGGGGTAGATGCGGATTTTTCGGTATCGGCCTCGCTGACTTCCTGACTTAATTCAAGTTCTACTTGGCCGCCGTCCAATATGGTCGGTGTAAATTTTAAAATGACCCCGGTATCAACGTATTTGTAACTCCGCAGCAGATTGGGGTTGCCTGAAAAGTCATTACTGGCCTGCACACTGCCAATATCCGAACCAACCACGGCAACTTGTGTGCCTACTTGAATGGTGGCTTGTTCGTTATCTTTGGTCAACAAGCGTGGGCTGGAAAGGATTTTGGCGCTGCCATCCTGAACTAAAGCTCTAACTCTGGCTTCTATCCCTACCGATTTATTAACCAGTGCATAACTTAGCCCCCCTGATGCGGAGGCTAGGGCCAGTCCACCCAGGGTACCGAGTACACCACTGGTGTCGCCATCATCGTGTTTATATTGCCATTCCACGCCTAATTGCTTGAGGTTGTCCAAAGAAATATCGGCTACGGTCGCTTCAATTAGAATTTGCCGTGGCATTCGGTCTAATTGTTGTAAGAGATTGTAAGCGGATTGGTAAGCGCGGGATGAGCCAACAAAAATTAAGGCATTACGTTCGTTGTCAACGATGACACGTAAATCGGTACCCTGAACGACGCTAACAGAGCCTTTGGCGCGATTTTTTGATTTAGACTGTGTTCCGGTTATGCCGTAATCTGCGCTGGCTGGATTTCTTGCTCTTGTGGAGCTTCGATCATTAGTTGCATCGGTATCAAAACTGGATTGTCCTCTGCTTCTTTCTGAAAATTCGCCGGCTGCGAGTGGCGATTCGCTGGTGTCTGGTTGGTCATTTCGACTGATGCTTTCATCACTTAGCATACCGCCGAGTACCTGACCCAAACCTTGAGCATTACCGTGCTTAACAAAGTATAAATAGGTGTTATTTTCTTCACCCCCTATGGCATCGGCGTTATCAAGGGTTTCTAGCCAATTGTCGATCAAACTGACCCAAGCTTGTTCCGGCGATACCACAACGACAGCATTGATGGGTTTAACGACGATTAAATGGACGCCGTGTTCTTCCCCGGTTTTACTGACAGGGATGTTTTGTGCTTGTAGAAGTTCGGTCAGGGTTTTCGCTAAAGGTTCTGCTAGCCAGTAAACAGGACGAAGTAACGTGAGTTTTTTCTTGGCAAAGCTGGGCCGGTCAATCAGTTCAATGGCTTGTTGGTAAGCGGCGATACGGTCTGGCATACCGATGACCACTAAGGCGTTAAGGCGGGTATTCGCACTCACATCACCCACTTGTCCGGTATCCATAAAATGCCGAACAAACGCCAATGCTTCTTGCGGCGAAGCGTATTTTAGCGGAATGATGGTCATAGAACGGCCTAGCTTAAGTAGCATTTTGGCGTTCTCGCTGAGAACTTGGGGTACGCTGCTGCTGGCCTTGCTGATTGGTAATACCCTTAAGCCTTCAGGCGACCAAGCCAGAAATACATCTAATGCGCGCAAGGTCTGGTCAACCATATCCAGTAAGTCTCTGGATTTTAGTGGTTTAGTCACATGAATGGTGACGGGGTCTACTCGGGTGGCGACGCTGGCATCAACTTCAAATGTTAAATCCAATATTTCTGCCAGTGCCAAATGTATGAAGTCTTTGAGCGGCATGGCATCTATATTGATGGTAACCGGGTTTTGAGGCAATTTAATCTGTTCGGAAATTTCCGGTGTCAGTAACTGTATTTCCTGCTGAGTCAGGCTAGACATTAATTGTCTATGGGGTTTTTGGCGTGGTTGCTGATGGATTGCTTTGGCGTCGATTGATTTTCTAGAAGCCTGTGGCGCTTCTGGTAAATGTCGTGGTAAATCCATGCTGATGGGCTTGATAAAATCGCAAGCCGTCAACGAGGCAATAACAACGAGAAGGTTAAGGCTTTTTACCAAATAAGTAGACATTGTATTTTTTCGCGTTTTTTTCGAGGACGATGCCGTCAGATAATATGCTAATGATTATTGCGCCATCAGGAAGCTGGTCGCGTGTCTTGTAGCGTTTGATTTTGTCGTCGGTTTTTATATAAGCGCCATTCGGCAGAACAATGCCGGTAAGCTGCCAGGAGGCATTCTGTTGAGGCGCATTTTCTTTGCCTTTTTTCTGCTGCTCACGTTTTAACTCAATAATTTGTCCACGCTGTTTATCCCATAGGTTATGGTTGAGAATTTGGGTTAATGCGTCTGTTTTTTCAACTGGCGGTGGCTGTGCTAAATCGGGCGGTGCAATGGCTGCTATGTCTGGAACCTCAACACCCAGCCACAGTTTGTACAATGGTATGGATACGGCCGCCAGCCAGAATAATAGGGAATATTTTTTCACTTTATACCATTGGTAAAAATCAGCATATTACTACATCTTGCAGGTAACATCTCTAATTAGCCATATAAAATCTGCAAAGCTGTTATCAGGTAATATCTTGATATGTTGTATTTTACTATTGCTTTTATATTTATTTAGTCTAACTGAAAATGTTAGTCACATTTTTGATTCAGGGGGCTTTTACTTTTAAACGATACCCTGCAATTGCGAGCTGAAGAATGGCATTTTCATTGTTTTTTATGATGCTCAAATTGGAAAAGGTAAGAAATTTCTGATGATTTGAAAAAACATCAATAAAGCTAATAATATCTGACAAGTTACCTTGTATATTGATCTGCACGGCAACCTGTTCACCTGCCGCCACTTCGGTACTCTCTAAAAAACTGTGAGTCATTAGCTTTAGCTGATTTTGCTTGAGTTGGGCATTAATAAGGTTAAACAAATCCTGTTGCGCTTGTAGGTAACTGGGTGCGTTAAAATATCCCTGTATTTGTTTGTCCAATTCCGTCTTGATGTCTGTATCTGCGGATTGCCATTGCTTAACCGATTTTTGTAACGCTTGCAATCGTCCTGCTTTTTGCAAATCCTGCTGCATGTGTGCTTGTTGATCTTCGCGCCATTCACTATAAGGCAGCACAGCCCACATAAGCACTAATAATCCAAGTAACAGTGTGACAATCCAGCACAACGGATTGTAGTAGTCTCCTGCGAGAATTTTAAGGCGCGACTGATAATCCAAAAATTGCAGTTTCATAGCGACTTGAGTAGTAATCTGATTTGGAAAAGTTCTTGATCGGTCTCAGTATTGCGACGAATATCATTAATTAACATAACTTTTGCCACATCAGGCAGTTTTTCCAATAACACCATTAAGCGCGCGACTTGTTTACCTTGTCCCTCAAGATCGAGTTGATCACCTTCAATCTGCACCCGTCTTAAATAGATATCGGTCGGTATTTGGGTGCTTAATTGGGCCAGCAGTTGCTCGGGACGGCGCTGCTGTTTTTGTAACAGGCGTGCTTGTTCAATCGTTTCCAGCGCCCCTTCAACCTGTTCGCGCATGACTAATGCATCATCTGCTGAGCTGCGGATTTCACTGAGTTGCTGTTGTATTTTTTGGCTCTGATAGTTTAGAACAAGGGCATCAATCGCCATCCAACTAAACAGACTAATCAACAATAACGTAAATATGGCTTGATAACTGGCGGGGTCTGTCCAGTCGCGGATGCCCGCTACTCGGGTGATGCGTAATAAATTGGCGTGGGGTTTGTTGTGATTATCGGGTAAGGCCTTCATGTTGATAGTTTCAGGCCTCCAATAGTCTTGAGGTTGATTCACTTCCCATCCCAAACTGAGGTTTGGCATACCCCAACCATGCCAGCATCTCAGCGCTTGTTGTTGTGTATTAATGTGTGCGTTTGCCTGAATTTTCCCCAATTCACCCAACAAGAGGTAATGAAATCCGCTGGCTTCAGGTATTACCATGAGGGCTGGTTGTTGAGGTGCGCAGGCTGCATGCCAAGCCAGCTCTGGAATGATATGCGTGCAGTATGGCAGTTGTTGGGACATCTGTTGTGCATAATGCAGATCCCATACCCAAGTTGATACCTGCCATTCGTCTGCTGTTATTGTATAGCTGTAACAATAACCACTGGCTTTTCCCCAGGGCGACCATTCGGCTAAATCAAGAACAATGGCTTCATTCAACTCTTTTGCATTCAACAAATGCTTTGGAAAAGTACGAATCCTGTAAGCGCATACACTTGCCGGCAATAACAACGCCAATTTTGCAAAAAGGGTGAAGGTTGGTAGTTGCTCAGCATCACAAGTAAACCATCGGCCTGATTTTATGGAGGCATAGTGTAAGTTATCACCAACGATATTGACCTTGCTCCAAGGTATCCAGCGATCTTTGAAGCCACCAAAATATTGAGCCATATTAGTCGATTTTGTTTTATCCGCGGTCATCATCAGGGTAGTACCATTGTTTTATTGCGAATGGGGGATTACTTCTAGGTAGTAGGCTGACCATAACGCGCATGGGTTTTTCTCCAGGCATTTTTATTATGATCCGAAACGTGTTTGACGGATTAAAAGGTCCTATTTCACCAAATGCACCAGGAAAATCCGCTAATAACTTTTGTAGCAGCGGCCAGTTTTCTGCGCTCCGTGCTGACCAGATCGCTTGCCATTGCTCGTTAGATACCTTTAATTTGGCCCTTAAAATCGGCTTTGGAGCCGTAGCAGCATTAAGATTTTGCCCAACGCCGGCTATTAACAAATTTCGTAAGCCGGGTTGCTGTTCCGTGCCGTTAAATAGTTCCTGGGTCATAGAGGGCAGCTCCAATGGTTCATCGAGGCTGCGTATCATTTTATTTCTTGGCTGATAGGGTAATCCGGCTTGAATATAATGGGTTGCCTCCATACCATATCGTTGTTGCAGGTCATTTCTATCAATCCAATCCGTTAACTCATGACTGATACGCTGTGCTGTTTCAAGATTAGTCAGTTGTATCAGTAATTGATATACCTGCGTTTCATCATACAAACCCAAACCCAGAAGTCCTGCGGCATCTTGAAGTTGAACTTCAATGCCATCCACTGAAAAGATTCGTCCATCGATAGGCAAACGTCGTTGATCAGTCTGCACATAATTGTAGGCTATTTTTCCCGTTAACAGTTGATGGATCAGTTTATGTAAAACAGTGCGATAAACCAGCTCGTTTTGCCACTGGCTTTGCGAATGTTGTAGGGTTTTTATCTGGTTTCGCGCCAGATGGCTTAAACCCACAGACAATACTACTAGAATACTGATGATGATCAAGACTAACGGAATAACGAAGCCGCTCTGTTTAGAATAAGTCATTGTCGACAAATCCAAAATTACCGACATCGGTGCCGGTATTAACATTAAATTGCCATTCGTGGCTTTGGTCCTGATCATCGGTGAATTGAATTTTTACGCGTCTTGGATAGATCCAGAGCTGGCGAGTATCGTAGTTTTTTAGCCATTCTGTATGATCTCTGTAGCGTAGCTTAGCGTATTTACCCAGCATGGCGACGTCAATATCCTGGGGCATCGGAAACGCGAAGGCTTCATAACTGAATGCAGCTGTTTTTAAATGCTTTAATAAAGGCTCCCACGAGCCGTCCCACCGTAAATCTCTGTCAGGGTCTGAATGTAAAGCACCTTCTTGATAAAAAAGCGTATAACTTTTATCGTCATCTAGTTCAAACTTGAGTTGCACGGGTCTGACTTGTCCAGGGTTGTCCAGTAATGGGGCCGCACTGATAAATTGCATCTGCAGTGGTGAACCCTGAAAATAGGGGACGTAAACGTTATCTTCAGATTGGCTGTAGTTAGCTAATAAAGCCTGGGTAAATAAAGTACGCAACCATTGTTGGCGGGTTAATAAGGTTTGCCAGTTTTGTTGTTTGTTTTGGCCTTGCTCCCATACTGCCAAGCCACGATAAAAGCCAGACAAAAGCACTGTAATCATTAATGACAGGATGGCTAACGACACCATCATTTCAACCAAAGTAAAGCCTTGACTTTTGTTGCTATTTATTTCCAACCTAGCTGATCCCAACTTATTGTTAGCGGGCTATCATGATCCGTTGCGCGGACACTTATTTGGTAAAGTCCTGCCTGTTTTTCGGCTGTTAATTCACCTTGGGTTGCGGGCATTAATTGTAGTTCTTTTTTTACACTGGCTTGCCAGTGAAACGTTTGCCCTTCAATGAGGATGTCACCTTGGTTTTTTTCGGCAGGATTAACAATCTGTAATTCCTGCAGGATTTGTTGTTCAATCAGTTGATTGCGGGCAATCTCTCCAGCCTTATACATCCGGTTAAGCGATGAAGAGAACAATTGTAACAATACGCCCATGCTGACCATCATAATTGCTGAGGCAATAAGCACTTCTATCAGCGTAAATCCTGCAGTTTTAATTGCCCGGTTAATCATTCAATTTAGGCAGTTTATTTAAAGGAATTAATGTGACATGCCCATCTAATGCCTCTATAGCTATCTGCCAGTGATTATTAGCATTTGAAGACACGATAATATCACCACCATTAGTGATGCCCGTGGACAGAAAACGCAACTCTGGTAGTCGTTGTATTTTCCAACCCTCGGGTAACTGTGGCCAGGGACTTCCGCCGTTTTTGTTCAGGCGAATACCCCGCCCAGCTTTCCATGCTTCAAGACGGATTACCGTCAATTTTTCAGTAAACTCAAACAAATCCTGTTGTTCCATGGTTTTTGTAAATAAATTCCAAAAATTAGGTGCAGCAATTCCGCTAATAGTGCTGATTAATACCAACACAACCAATAATTCAATTAAACTGAAGCCATGATTTTTTGTATGTTTTGAGACTTTGCACACGGCTTTTAACGACACGTTATAGGGGCAAATCATTTAAACTCATAATGGCACTCATCAATGAAACCATGATGCCTCCTACGATTAAGCCCATGCTGGCAATTACCATAGGCTCTAATAAAGCAAGAATCCTGCGCATACCTTCTTGTAACGTACGCTGGTACAGCCTAGCTATTTCTGCCATGCTGTCAGGTAAGTTAGCGGCTGCTTCTCCAGTTTCTATCATGCGCTGCGCTAGTGGGGTGAACAGATTATGTTCACGTAATGCGGCACCCAGAGTACCGCCTTGCTGCACGGATTTACAGACCAGTTTTAGCCCTGCTCGCACTTCGTCTCTACCCAATGCTTCTGCAGACAAATGAATGGCTTCAAGTAGTTTCACGCCTTGTTTTAAAAGTCTCTGCATACTGCCGCAAAATTGGACGGTTTCCCAAGCTGAAACCAATTGCCTGATCCCAGATATTTTTTGAATAACCCGCCACAAGGATAGTTTGCCTTGTTTTTGTAAAGTTCTGAGCAGAAAGCCCAGCCCGATAATGCTAAGAGTCCACAGCCAGAAATATTCTCGCAACCAAAAGGATATGGCGATGAGTATTTGTAAGGATACTGATGGATGACCACCCATGTCACCGACCATAGTAGCGAAATTTGGGATGACGGTTAAAAATAAAAACAGGATTACTATAATGCTGATGCTGATTAGGAAGGCTGGGTAAGTAAGAGCTGTACGCACTTCTGTACGTAATTTTAATTCTTCATCCAAACGGTCTGCGGCCGAACTTAATGCCGAACCCAATTGGCCGTTAGCTTCACCAATTTTGACTAAATGGGCGACAAAACGAGGAAAAGTGTCAGGTAACGACAGCATCGCCTCTGATAAGCTCATTCCTGATCGCACCATACTGCTGAGTTCTTTCCAGCTGGCTTGGGTATGTCCATTTTCTAACGAATCAGCAATCATCGTTATAGCTCTTTCCAACGGCATACCGCTATTTCGTAGGCTAGCCAACTCATGTAAGGAGGCGAGCAATTCCCGGATAGGCACTGTCAAGGCAATATTGCCCCGGCCAGGTTGCACTGTATAAGTCTGAATGCCGCGATTGGCGAGTTGTTTTAGCGCATCGTCACGATCTTCTGCCAACACCCAGCCTTTGACAGACAATCCGTTATCGCGCCGACCTTTATAATGAAAATAAATCACCCCGCTACCCTCAGCACCTCTTCAATGGTAGTTTGTCCGCTGGCTGCATATAAAAAACCATCCTGTTGCAATGAGCGCATGCCTTTTTGGATTAATTCGGTTTTTAGTCGCTCCGGGGCAACGGCGATGGTATGTCTTATGGCTTCATCTGTTAAAAGCATTTCAAAGATCGGTCTGCGGCTGCGATAGCCAGATCCCATACATTCAGGACAGCCTGTCCCATGAACAAACCCGTGTTCGTTTGAAATTAAATTCCCCCACTTAGGTTCGATGTCGGCCCAATCAATGGTATCCAGATCTGTGCTTTCATCTTGAGTTTTACAAAGTGGACAGACTTTTCGCACCAGCCGCTGTCCTAATACGCCAATGACTGATGAAGCTAACAAATAGGCTGGGACTCCCATGTCCATTAGTCGAATGAATGCGCCAGGTGCGTCATTAGTGTGCAATGTTGATAAAACTAAATGCCCCGTCAATGCAGCCTGAACCGCTATTTCAGCGGTTTCTCTGTCGCGAATCTCACCAATCAAGACGATATCTGGATCCTGTCTTAACACTGAGCGCAAAATTGAGGCGAACGACAGGCCTATTTCAGCATTAACTTGAATTTGAGTAATACCAGAAATTTGATATTCGACAGGATCTTCAACAGTGATAATTTTGCGTTCATCACTGAATAAATGTTGTAAAAAAGTATACAGCGTAGTGCTTTTTCCACTTCCTGTAGGCCCAGTGACTAAAATGATGCCGTTTGATTGTTGCAACATGCTTTGCACCATGGTCTGGTGGTCGGCGTGCAAGCCTAGATCTTCTAATTGGCTAATGCCTTCCTCACTGACTAGTAGGCGTAAGACAACATCTTCCCCCATGACGCAGGGGGTGGTCGCGACCCTTAAATCTAAGCTGATCCCACTTAAACGAATGCGAATGCGGCCATCCTGAGGTATGCGTTTTTCGGAAATATCTAATTTAGCCATCAACTTTATGCGCGAAATTATAGCCGCCTGCATGGCAGAACCCGGTCGATCTACTTCATGTAAAACGCCATCCACTCGAAAACGCACTCTAAAAATCCCGCGATAGGTTTCAAAATGAATGTCTGATGCGCGAGCGTCTAATGCGCGTTGTATCGTATCATTTACAAATTGGACGATAGGCGCACCGCTGGCAAGATCTTGTAAGGAATCGGTATCGTAATCTGCCGCCCCGTATTCTTTCTTTTCAAACAACAATAGTAATTGACGTAGCTCATGGGCGCTCACCAGCACTGGGCAAACAGGCTTTTCGATGCGTCTTTGAATGATGTCCAGTACAAATTCATCAAATACATCGCCCATCACAACCCAAAACTGCTCATTATGTAACCCTAACGGAAATGCTGCTTGCGCTCTCCACCATCCTGATTCCAAATTCAACAAATTCATTTCATCCGGTTCAGTAGGTAACGGATTATTGCGTAACCAATCACTTAAGCGTGGCAGAGACCACTGCTGCGCGACTAGCGGTAACAGATCTTCTTCAGAGCAACTACCCAGCTTGACTAACGCATGCCCAATGCGGCCACCATGTTGTTTTTGGAAAATGAGTCCCGCATTAAGATCGCTATGAGTTATGTGCCCAGCATCTATAAGTAATTCACCTAGTCGTTGCATGCTTTAAGTTTTCCAGATTAACAAAATGTTTCAGCCAACTCACATTACATTCTTTGAAATTGTCATTCTTGGCTTGGCGAGTTTTAATCTTTATGAATGATTAAACTTTTGCCAGCCCATAACGCGCAACACTTGAAATTCGGTCGGTATGTACAGGGTTTTGATTCGCTGTGAAAGCTTACCAATCAAGTAAGGCACCCTAAAAACGTCAGGTTTTTGTACATAATAGTCAGCATAGCTAACATCAGATGGATTACAAGCTGATAGTGCTAATAAAGTCATGTCAGCTGCTGAAACAAAAAACTCGCACGGGCACTGTTGAATTCTCGCATAGAACTCAATTTACCAAATTCCATTCACAGGCATTGATAGCTGTAAATAGTTGGAATCCATGTTCGCAACTAAACTTCAACTTCAGTTTTACCGAAAAACACGGGCGCTCTCATACGCCTCTCGTTTATCGGAGAGGCAAGCGGCGGAGTTGATGGTATTCTCAAACACCCGGTTGAACTGCCTATGGTAAGATTAACTGCATCAGTGAAGTTTTAGACTGAATGGCTTTTAACCCATCAAAACAATAAATCTTTCATGGAACCCGCATTTGTCCACTTAAGGCTGCATAGCGAATTTTCTCTCGTTGATGGCCTTGTCAAAATCAAGTCATTAGTTAAATGCTTGGCCGAACTAAATATGCCAGCGGCAGCGGTAACAGATCATGCCAATTTGTTTTCGCTGGTTAAATTTTATAAGGCCGCAATGGGCCAGGGAATTAAACCTATTGCTGGCTCCGATGTATTGATTTTTAATCCAGAGGAACTTGCTGCGCCATATCGGTTAACTTTACTGGTTAAAGACACCGTGGGCTATGTTACTTTAACTGAACTGATCTCAAAAGCTTATCAAGAAGGCCAGCATCAAGGTATCCCGATGTTGCGGCAGGAATGGATCGAGGCTAATCATGCCGGGTTGATTGCTTTATCAGGAGCCATGAGCGGCGATATCGGTAGAGCGCTCCTAGCTGAAAACGCAGATGCTGCTAAACGACTAGCTAAACAGTGGGGCGAGCTATTTCCGCAAAGTTTTTATCTGGAGTTGCAACGTATAGGTAAATCGGAAGAAGAACGTTATATCGCCGCTGCTTTAGATTTGGCTACGACAACCGGATTGCCGGTGGTGGCCACGAATGATGTGCGTTTTTTGCACCAAAAAGACTTTGCAGCGCACGAAGTGCGAGTTTGTATCAATCAGGGACGAACGCTGGACGACAACCGGCGCCCTAAAGATTACACCGATCAACAATATCTACGCAGTGCCGAAGAAATGCTGGCGCTATTTGCCGATATTCCTGAAGCCTTGGAAAACTCGGTGGAAATTGCCAAACGCTGTAATATCCAGTTGACCTTGGGCGAGAATTTTCTACCCGATTTTCCGGTTCCGGCAGGCATGAGTTTGCCGGAATTTATGACGGAGCAAGCAATACAGGGATTGGAAGAACGTTTGCGGCAGCATCCGGCTGTTGGAAAGGGTTCGGATGAAGAAAATCGGCGCGTTTATTATCAGCGTCTGGATTTCGAGTTAAAAATGATCAGTCAAATGGGTTTTCCCGGCTATTTTATGATTGTCGCTGATTTTATTCAGTGGGCTAAAAACAATCTTATTCCAGTTGGGCCGGGACGGGGGTCTGGTGCTGGCTCGCTGGTTGCATATGCTTTAAAAATTACTGATCTGGATCCTATCGAATTCGATTTGCTATTTGAGCGTTTTTTAAATCCTGAGCGGGTTTCCATGCCCGACTTTGACGTCGATTTCTGTATGGACAGGCGTGATGAAGTCATCGATTACGTGGCGCGTCATTATGGTCGAGATCATGTGGCGCAAATTATTACCTACGGATCCATGGCGGCTAAGGCGGTGATCCGGGATGTTGGGCGGGTTTTGGGTTTTGGTTATGGTTTTGTGGATCGCTTAGCCAAGCTGATTCCGTTTGAAATCGGTATGACCTTAACCAAAGCATTAGCCGATAGTGCCGAATTAAAACAGCTTTACGATACCGAAGAAGAGGTAAAGGCTTTAATTGATATGGCATTGGCGCTGGAAGGCACGGCCAGAAATGCCGGAAAACATGCCGGTGGTGTGGTAATTTCACCCACCAAACTGACCGATTTCACTCCGCTATATTGCGATCAGGATGGCAATAATCTGGTTACGCAGTTCGATAAAGACGACGTGGAAGCGGTCGGTTTAGTCAAGTTTGACTTCTTGGGTTTGCGCACGTTAACCATTATCGATTGGGCATTGCAAACCATCAATCATAAAAAACAGCAACTTGGCGAGCCGTTAGTGGATATTACGGTGATTCCCAGGGATGATGCCGCTTCGTATAAATTACTGACTAATGCCCAAACTACCGCGGTATTCCAGTTGGAATCGCGGGGTATGAAAGAGCTGATTAAAAAACTGAAGCCGGATTGCTTTGACGACATTATTGCGTTGGTGGCGTTGTTCCGTCCCGGACCCTTGGAGTCCGGCATGGTGGATGACTATATCAACGTCAAACACGGTGCCAAAGCCGAATATGCGCATCCGTTATTAGAGCCCGTTCTGAAGCCTACCAATGGCGTTATTTTATATCAGGAACAGGTAATGCAAATCGCCAGGGAAATGGCGCTTTATACCTTGGGCGGCGCGGACATGCTGCGCCGAGCAATGGGTAAGAAAAAACCCGAGGAGATGGCTAAGGAACGGGATAAATTTACCTCGGGAGCAGTAAAAAACCAAGTTGATGAAAAAATCGCCACTTACGTGTTCGATTTAATGGAAAAGTTTGCTGGCTATGGCTTTAACAAATCACATTCAGCGGCCTACGCGTTGGTGGCTTATCAAACCGCCTGGCTGAAAGTACATTATCCGGCTGCGTTTATGGCAGCAGTATTATCTTCGGATATGGACAACACCGACAAAGTGGTGGTGCTAATTGAAGAATGCCGACAAATGAAGCTGACGATTTGCCCGCCGACCATTAACGTGTCCAATTTTCGGTTTACCGTTAATGATGCCGGACATATCGTTTATGGCTTGGGAGCAATTAAAGGCGTAGGCCAGTCAGCCATTGAAGATATGCTTAAAGAACGAGACGAAAATGGCGTATTTAACGGACTTTATGGCCTATGCAAGCGCGTCGATTTAAGGAAAGTCAATCGTCGGGTATTAGAAGCTTTAATTAAAGCCGGAGCTTTCGATGAGTTCGACGATAATCGAGCTGCGCATCTGGCCGAACTACCGACAGTTTTAAAAGTTGCCGAACAACACGGTAAGATGGCACAAACCGGGCAAAATGACCTGTTCGGTTTGGCAGTCAACACAGAAATCGATGCGGATGAAGAGACTTACAGTACAGCAGTTGAACGGTGGTCAGATAATGAGCGTCTGGCCGCAGAAAAACTCACCTTAGGCTTGTTTTTAACCGGGCACCCGATTGATCAATACGAGCAGGAGCTCAAACAAATTACCCATGGCAAAATCTCCGCCTTGCTAGCTGATGTTGAACGTTCTCGGGGCAAAATGGAAGCGCGTGTTGCCGGCTTGGTGGTGGAAATTCGTACTCGGCAGACTAAGCAAGGCAAAATGATGGGTTTTGCAACCATTGACGACAGAACGGGTAGATTGGAAGTCGCTACGTTTAGTGAGACTTACGAGAAATATCGACATATTTTCGTGCGCGATACGCTATTGGTTGCAGAAGGGCCGCTTAATTTTGATGATTATTCCGGAATGCTGCGCTTGACGGTCGATAAACTATACAGCATGGAGCAAGCCCGCGAAGCCTTTGCCCGGTGTATTCAGTTATCTTGGGATATTCAAAAAAATCCGCAGCAACCGACTGTTTTAATGGCCAAGTTAAAAACTGCGTTGCAGCCTTTCAAAGGTGGTAATTGTTTAATCGCAATGACTTATACATCATCTTCAGCAAAATCAAGCCTGCAGTTGGGAGATGAGTGGCGGGTACATCCGACAGATGAGTTGATAGTTCGTTTAAGAGCATTGTTTGGCACAAAGGCGCTGGAAATTAAATATCGCTAAATTTAATGTTTCGGTAGCATGAAGTTTGAATTATTACATCTGCAAATTTTTCTGATCGACCCAGCAATTTCAGCCAAAATAATTTCGGTATGGTTCCAAGTGGGCATCTGAGGCTGGTGCTACATCCAAAAATTGAAGGTGTCTTACCTCTTGCTTTGGCTGATATCGATTTTGTAATCAGTTAAGAAGTGATTTTGTAAGGTTTTTTACTTCTGTAAACAACTGAGGATAATTTGTTTGGCAACGCGCCTTTTCCGCATCAATTCGATGACGGTTAAATTCTATATTAGCTTTGTGCAACTTTATGCCAAATCCATCATACTGATTTACTAAAAGTGCGCTACTAGCTAAAAATAACGACCGTTCTAAAACAATATCGCCCAACGTTTTTTTAAAATGCCCAGCTTCCCAGTACCATTGGGTTGTGCTGAGAAGGTCTCCCTTATCAGGAATACGCTCGCATTGATAGTCGGCGTAACCACTAAAATCAACAACGCTGGTCCGTAAGGAGGCACTTGATTCTGAAACGTTAGTAACTTCCAAGACCGTTTCTTGCTTCCACCTTTCAAACACTGGAAATAATCCTGTTTCGTCGAACAATGCCAGTATTTGAGCATGGTATGGATAAATGATCACGATCACTTCAGTGCTCATGTTGGCAGCCGTTTTCAGCATCGATTGTAAATACTTAAAATTACTTCTATCGTATGTTCCAGCGGCTTTTTTCAGATATGTTTTGGCATTCTCTTTGGCACGTTGCTGAAACAAAACAAAATAACCTTCATTTCTAGCTAACGGCCCATACTCTCTGAGCGGATTGAATCCGCGTTCAGACATGGTTGCCGCTTCACTATTGTTTTGAATTAGCACTGTATTTATAGCATCCTTAATGGTAGTCATCGAAAAGAGGCTATCAAAACGCCAAAGCCACTGGTCTACAGGGAACTCTATTTTTGGCAATTGTGGTTTGGCCTGATCAGAGTTTATTCGCTTTGACGTACTCATAAAATCAACGAAATCTAGAGCGATAATCAGTCTTTTGGGTTTAATCCCTTGAGCTATTAGATAATCTAATTCGCGTTGCGATGCTTCTAGTGATGTTCCTCTAATCGCAAGATTGTAAGCTAAGTAGCCTTTCTTCATTAATACGGGGGATTGTGGGTCAAAGCCGATTTCAGCGCGGGAGTTACCAAAAATCAATGTATCGGGCTTGAGTTTAAGCGCCTGCGTTAGCTTAATTTCTTCCATGTATCTCGATAAGTCGGGCTTGATCAAATTGATGCCGTCTTGCTTATATAAGCCATAAAGCCGATATGGATCAATACAGATGACAAACGTAACGACTATTAAAATACCAAAAATTAATGTTACTGCTAACCACCGAACAAAAACTTTTGCTTGTTCATCAATCATTTTATCCGCGGACATAATTAAAATTGAAAGTAAAGGAAGTCGCTTGGCCTGTTGAGTGACAGTAAGCACAATATCGCCATTACACCAAGAGCGACAGCCCAATGGGGACTAGGCTGCCAATCTTTGCTGATAATATCGCGTTTAGCCCGAGTTGCATCATAATCCAAAGCGGGATCAAATTTGCGCATGATCTGTTGTGTGTTTGGCATGATAAAAGCTATAGCAAGTGCTGCCATAACCCAGATCCAGGTTTCTATGAAACGAGCACCTCCGCCAAGAAAAAACTCAATGCCGAGCTCCGTCAAAACTGGTTTTAAAGCGCCTAGCCGCGAGGAAATTGCATTAGGAATGCCCACGCCAAATTCACCGTATAACCCACGAATAATCTGTTCCGCATCGTCCAAATTCACCGCACGAAAAAACACCCAGGCAAAACATACCGCGACAAACGTTATTAAGGTTGCTATGTTTTTCCAAATGGCATTGCCAAGTGGGAAGCTCATCTTATTTGCTATTGCCAGCCATGCGTGGTTGATAACCAAATAAGCACCATGCAGCCCCCCCCAAATGATAAAAGTCCAACCGGCTCCATGCCATAAGCCGCCTAAAAGCATTGTTAAGATTAAATTGGTATAGCGTCTTATTAAACCATGCCGATTGCCACCCAATGCGATATATAAATAATCCCTCAGAAATCGAGACAGTGTCATATGCCAACGTCGCCAAAACTCCACGATGTTGGCGGATTTGTAAGGAGAATTAAAATTGAGAGGTAGTTTTACACCGAATAACCTAGATAAACCGATTGCCATATCGGAGTATCCCGAAAAATCAAAGTAAATTTGGAACGTGTAGGACAGCACGCCGCCCCACGCTATAAAAAATGATGGATTTTGCGGCTGAGTAAACAGGTCGTTCGCATAAGGAGCCAAATTGTCGGCAATCAACACTTTTTTTGCCAAGCCAATAATAAAAATCGATAAGCCTACGGCTAAATTTACTGGTGAAAAACGGTAATTTCGGCTGTCCGCAAATTGCGGCATCATTTCTTTATGATGTAATACCGGCCCCGCAATCAGGTGAGGGAAATAGGTTACAAAAAGTAAATAGTGTACAAATCTATATTCTTTTACTTTGTTTTGGTAGGTATCTACTAAAAAAGCGATCTGCGTAAAAGTAAAAAAAGAAATGCCAATAGGTAAGGCTATTGCTGAAATACTTGCAGTGATGCCACTCAACTCGTGAAAAACTGAAACAAAGAACGCTGCATATTTATAATAACTAAGCAGCAGCAGGTTACTCACAACTCCTAAAGTCAGCCAGAACTTTTTTTGGCCCACATTAGACTCAGTAATGAGTCGTCCAAACAGGTAATTAAAACCAATGGAAGCTAATAGGAGTGGGAGGTAACGATAATCCCACCAGCCGTAAAAAAATAATGATGCAACCCCCAACCACGTGGCGGCAAAAAATTCGTTACGTGATCCTATCCAAAAAAAAACTGCGAGGGTAATGGGTAGAAAAAAAAGCAAAAATCCAAATGAGTTAAATAGCATAGAGAGAAAAATTGGCGGAACGTTGTTATGCGGAGGATGTGGTTAATAGGCAGGAAAAATATGGCGCTTGTCCTAGTTTAAGCTTAACAGTGAAGGTGAATCAAAGCGCCTGATGTAATTTAAGCACAATTAGCTCAAACCTGATCTGACCGTTACCGGTTTGCGGGGTGTCTGCCAGGCTAGTCGGGTTCAGGTTCTTTTGGCCCAAAATCGTTTTCCATCCAGCAAAGTGTCTATCGGTATTCGACCGTTACATTTTTCCTGATGAGTCCGGTTATTGTCTGCAATAAACCACTCATTCGTCCAGATCTTTTTGCGGAAAGTGACTTGTGAAAATCCTTGTCTATCTGATAGATCTGTCGAAGTTATGAAAGTTGCCGGTTAATTTTTCGCGCTGAAATCTGATGGGCCCCCATTCCAGCTTTACCAAAATGCTGGCACTCCTCATTATCAACCTTCTGCGTGAATTAATTGCTTATTGCCTGACGCTCAAAAAGCCTGCTTTAAAAATTTTAGCTACTCGCATTATAAAAGCTATGTGAATTTTACTATCCTAAGACCAGGTTAATTTAGTCTCCCAAATCGAAAATAGTCGCACCATTTTCATAAAGAGGATCGAAAAGTGTTTTGTCTGGAACCAAAGAGGGATAGTTTTGACGCACATTTAGCTCGCAGTGATTACCGACTTCGGTATCTTCAGCCAATATTACGCAGCTACCTATAATCGTACCAACACCAAGTTTACTTCTCTCGCCAATAAATGCAGCTGACTTTAGGGTGCAACTTTTATTGATAACCGCTTTAGCTGAAACCGTAACGGAAGAGTCTAGCCACGAACCAAGACCCAACGAAGCTTCATGTGCAACTGAGCAACCAGATGAAACTAGCACATTGCCCATTAGTTCTACATTCGACTCAATCCGTGCTAGCGGCGAAACAAGATTAGCTAGCTTGTAACCATGATCAATGAGTGCTTCTAAAAAAGTTAATCTTTTATAACCCAAGTGCATTTCATCCAGAGCGGCAAACACACTTACATTTGCGGTATTTTCAGCCAGCAGCACATCGGGTATTACGTAATGGAATCGATCTGGGCTCTGCAATTGAATTTTAATAAGCATGTCCCTCGGCCAAACAGAATCAGCAATCACGCTTGCTTTTGACAATGCTTCGCCATCGCCTAATAAATAAAGTTTTTCCTTATTCATGATTCTGAATCATTCCACACATTTTCTTTATACCATCGATGCTGAAGAATTAAAGGTAACTCATAATCTCCATGCAACATTTGTCGATCATAGTCGGCATCAAGCGCATTTTGCATGCGTGACAAATAAACGGCATCCTCCTCTATGACACGACGTTCAGATTTAAAAAAAGAAGCAAGTAATGCAGAAAAATCTTGCCCCTTCGAGTTTCGCTTAGCTGTCATCATCCATAAATGATAATCCGTTAAATCTGGCGTAACTGGATCATATTGCTGCAAAAGAAAATGTACTCCTCTAACCGAACAAAAATTTACGTTTGGGTATAAAAACCAGTTGTAATAAACATTATCCTTACCATATCGATCAACTAATCCATCAAACCACTGAGAGTTTATTGACAGTGGTATCCTGGTTTCATAACTCAGATTAACTAAACTTGCATCGCCAGAATCTCGACGAACCCCGGATATTTTGGGTACGCTTGGCGGTGTAGTACGTTCAATTGATGAAAAAAAAGATTTCGGGTGAATAAATTGAATATGGTTCCAATCTTTAACGTTTTCCATATTCAGTTTCCAATTATATCTAGCAGGAAATTTTGAATAAATTATTTGGTTATCAAGATGTTCGGAAATTTCACGTAGCTGGTTGAGTAACGACTCATTATATTGGCTGTTAATTGGAATTGGGGTCTCAGATAGATTGACAAATAGCATCTGACCAATTTGTTCAACATGAATTTTATGTAAACCAGCGCCTGCACATTCTTTCTCATCAAAATTATACAAACCAGGATTTGGCAGCCCTTGCAGCTCTCCTTGATCATTAAATGACCAGCCGTGGTAAGGGCAAACAATAGATCGACAACCAAAAAGTTCCTCTTGAATGGGCATATGACGATGTGGGCAGCGATTAATAAAACCAAGCAACTCATTTCTGGTGCGCTGTATCACAATTGGAACTCCGCAAATACGGCGAGAAATATATTGATTTCGCTTCTGCACAAATTGGGCAAAGCCAGCAAACACCCAAATACGGCTGAACAAACGACGCCTCTCGGTATCAAGAACTTCGTTTGACGTATAAATACGATGAGCCATACAAACCTTATCAAAAAATCAACCTGTCATTGATAATACAATATCTTTTCGGCAATGGACAGGAATTTCAAGCCCAGGGCAATCGCGCTTGGTTGCTTGAAAATAGAGATCAAATAAGCTGATAGATGTATCTATATTTATTTCCAATACCGGTCAAACCTACCTTTTCGATACTTCATCATTTCCCAGCGATTCAAGACTCCTGAGTGAATCGGCAAAAGAAGCATTAACTGCAAGTCATTTTCTTTATCACCCTCTACGCCTTAATTTGCGGCGCCAATAATTGGGGTTGATATCGAAGAATTTGGCCTCGCCAAACAAGATTGGATTGGCGAATAGTTAGGTCTAATCAACGGTATTTTTTCTCACGAAACATTCGGCGCCGTCTTCGCGGTTATTGAACACGATCAGTTTAGCGCGTGCTTTTCCCGCTGGCTGGCCGATTTATCCAACATGACCGAAGGCGAAGTGACTGTGATTGCCAGCATGTGTCTGATGTGGAGTCTGGCCTTTTAAACATAGCTATGGTCCGTGTCTAATTCGCATTAATGCCCTAGTTGCTTAAAGGCTTACATTGTAGTTGAACTTAAGCATCTACTTTTTGGGGATGTTTACACTTAGCACACCGTTACGATTTCGGTGTGCAATCATACGGTGGATTACGACGCGCGGAAATTACGTGCCAGTTTAAGCATCATTGTGTTTGCGCGTCTAATCTACCCTACAGCTCTATTGCGCCTTATCGCGTTGGTCATCAATTCGAGTTTCGAACGTTGAAAAAGTTGGGTTACCAAAACAGCAGGTAACCCAACCTACGCAGCTGTGCATGGGCTTGACCTTGCCATTTTCGGTGCCGCCGCAAGCATTGCCGTTGGGGATTTTTATGGTGGCTTGGGCGTCGAATGTGGTGTTGGCAAATACGCAGAAGCGGGTTTGAAAACGCCTTCGTCATATTCACTATTACTCATCACGAAATGGGTGATTGGCTCTACAATTTACTAGTTGCATTGCTATTGCTGAGGCCATTTAAAGTTTGAATTTACTCTCCATGCTACATGGTTATCGCTCAAGCGATATGCTGTCTTCAGTCTTTAAAGTATTTAAAAAGTTAAAGTTTTATTTTCCGGATCTATAAAATAATTTAAGTGCATTTCTGATTGCAGTCCCCTACGATGTTTAAGGTTGTAATTGATAGTGATCTGTAAATGGCGGAATCGATAGGTAGAAAAAGTCGATGCGGAAAATATTATGTAAAACACCAATTAAAATTGACAAGCATCAGGCTTCCAATTCATACAACTTGCATGTTCTAGTTTGCAACCAGAATTATAAAAACTACAAATATCATATCCCATCATTTGCGTATTTGGTTTAGGTGTATTTACAAGATGAGCTTCCCAGGCACCATCTGCTTCAGTATTTAAAGAATGCCAAGGACGTGATACGTTACCTTGCTCGAAATATCCAGATTTCATTGAAGCATGAAATGTACCTTTTATTGAAGATTGAGTTCGAGTTAATACTGTAAATAGGTAATAAAGATTACCCGTTTCTGAAATCGGCTTAATTAGATCACTGCGATCATTAAAATATTCCGTGTTTATACTGTATTCAAAAGAATTAGATGATGAACTCCATTTGGCGGGTGAAATGCTTCTAGTGTTATAACCCGTTAAATATCCAATACTTTCAAAAATCACTTCAGGTGATGTATCGTCGAAATAGAATTTTCCACCATATGCAGGTATAGGGAAATAAGCATTACAAGGATTCTGCCAATACCATTGAGCCCCTTGCGGTAGTGGTGTGCAAGTATCAATGACATAACTCCCTGCCCAATGAGTCCTATCAATTGCTACTTGCATCTTAGCAATAGGGTCATTATTGAAATTTAATGAAACATTGCAGTCGGTTAAATTTGAACATGTTTCTATATCATTTAGTTTCCAATTTGCTGAACTGTTACTGGTTAAACCTAGCAATGTATCCTGACCTTGCATGAGATCAAAATATTCGGTACACGTAGTTATATCGCTAGCCGAGCAAGAAGGATGACTAGATAACGGCTTCTTACTATATGTCACGGAACCTTGCCCGTTTATCTGAAGAATTAATTTCGGATAGCGCTTAACAAAAAAATCCACGGTTGATTTGATATTTTTTTCAGATGGCAATCGATAATCATCAGCAATTTTATAGTTACAGGTTGTCGGGGTATGCATAAACTGCCCTGGTGACAAATTTGGAGCAGTATCTGGTATAACCCACTTATTCTCTTTCGTTTTAAGATAAATGCTTCTGGCATCAGCAATATTACAAGCTGTTCCAAATAGCCAGCCCGCCTCGGATTTTATTTTGCTGAGGCTTATAGTTTTTGTATATTGTGGGACATTAGTGCTCTCGTTTAATTTTCTAGCAAATAATTCTCGCGTTTTCTTGGTTATGTAATCAGCCACTATGTCACCAGTTTTAATATTTGCTATGGACAAAAACGATGACAGAATGCCGTTTGCAATATTAATCCAATCCGGTTGATCTGAAATATAAAGTGTGGCCCCTAAAATATTTTTAGCATTTGAGGTTTGTAGAATCAGTTCCTCGTTGTTATCGTAATTATTGAGGTATATAACAAACTTTCTATCGCTGAAGTCATCGAAGTTAGCCGAATCATTGGTGTCCATTCGATTAATGTTTAGTTCAAACCCTTTCACTAATCCAGCATGAGTTGCAACATTTATTTCTTTGATGACTGATGCGCTAATGGTTGCTGTTCCTAATAGAGCACAAACTGGTGTTATCGGGTTAGTTGGTAAAGCTTTTGCAAAAAATGCACAATAACCAAGCCAACTACCGAATTTATTAGTGAGCCTGGAATAATACGCATCACTTTGTCGGCACTCTAACCATTTATCTCCATCCGGTTCATCTAAGCAGTCCTTGGCACCGAAGAGCGCAGAGGTTTTCGCATTCTGAACAGGAGAATTCGATTTGATCAATTGTCCGTTATTTGACAATTTAGCGGGTTGATAACCAATAGCTGTTGTGCTTTTATTGACCAACAAAGCCCGCTCAAGCGTATCCAGACTTCTTGCATCAACTTTTCCAACAAGTTGGTTAATTTTAGTTTCGACATCTCCATTAAAATAACTTATTAATTCGGCTAAATCCTGAATAAACTCTTGAGTATTCGGTTCTTTTGAAGTTGCTGCCAACAATTGTGGCAAATTTGATTGGAGCTCTGGGACTATTTGGGTTAACTCTTGAAAAGTTGAATTAATTTGTTCTTTCAACAATTGTCCAGGTGGGTTTAGGTTTTGAGGTAAATCGGTAACTGTAAAAGGTTTGACTGAACTGTTATCCACTTTAATCGAATATTTTCCAGCTTTTAATGATATAAGTTGTTTTTTGGTGTTGATTGTAAAAGGGACTGCGAATTGCAATTGTTGATCACTAATAAAGTCTGGTTTGAGAACCTGCCCTGCTATTTTAATCGTCGATGCACGAGTAAAGTTTTCACCACTCAATGTTATCAAAGTACCTGAAGCAACATTAACGTCGCTGATAGCATTGATTTTTCCTGCTTTTAATGATCCATAAATACTGTAGTTAAACTTAAATTTCTTCCCACTTGGATTATTAAACTGAAGTTGTATGTTTTTTAAAGTCTTTTGGGGGGCAAGTGGAGTTGTATTTGGAATTAACAAAAATGGAAATCCATCTTTTGTGAACCCTGATGGATTACTTAAACTTACTTGATTATCACTGATATTGGTAACAACGAGCGTCAAACCACTGTATATAGTTTGGCCCGTTTTTTTATTTCTTTTATTGGTGAGGGTTATTTTACCGACAGTCAGATTCTGTTTTTTATTGTTGGTAAATGACAGTTTTGTCTTAAGGATTGGGGCTAAGTCTTCGCCAAAGTCTGGGTCTGCAATAGCTAAATGAGGAAAGAGTAATATTGCGGTTATGAAGGCTGCTTTTATAAATTGAAACAATATGCTGTTTATCATGAGACCGCCATAAATTGATGATTTGGATGGTGTTAAGTTGAGGCCGCAACTGCATACAACATCTTGTTCGGCATAGTCTTTAAAATTATTTTGAAGGGATTTTAACTCTTAAGGTTCTACAAATCGATAATTCTTTAGGTTGCAAAAGCTGAAAATTTTGGATAGTGAGTAATAGCGAAACCCTCGTAGGTGCGATTGGCATAGCGTAATCGGACGCATGTGGTTTTTCATGTATCAGACTGGCGTTTTCCAAACGTATCAATTACAACGCGATACTTCACAAGACGATGTTATGTCGAAAGCCGGCGATCGGGTATGATATAGCTTATGTTACTTCGCACTAATTCCCTGAGCTTAATCAACTCAAAACCGTATTTAATATTTCATTCAACTGCCGAATTTTCACCTCACTTAACAACACTATGAAATTAGAAAAATCTTCTCGTTATTCCGTTTGTCCCGGTCCTGTCGTCACCATCGTGCTTGACGGCGTCGGCATTTCGCCGCGAGAGGACGGCGATGCGGTTAAAACCGCGCGCACACCTAACCTGGACCGTTACATGGCCAACTATCCGATGATCCAGTTGCTCGCGCACGGCACCGCTGTCGGCATGCCCAGCGATGAAGACATGGGCAATAGCGAAGTCGGTCATAACGCTTTCGGCGCCGGGCGGGTGTTTGCCCAGGGCGCCAAACTGGTCGCCGAATCCATCGCCAGCGGCCATCTGTGGCAAGGCCAAGCCTGGCATGATGTGGTTGCTACCGCCAAACAAGGCGGCACTTTGCACTTCTTGGGCCTGTTCTCCGACGGCAACGTGCATTCCCATATCGACCATCTGAAAGCGATGATCGAACGCGGAAAGCAAGAAGGCGTAGCCAAAGTGCGCCTGCATATCCTGCTGGATGGCCGCGATGTTGGCGAGACCTCGGCACTGGATTATGTCGACCCGTTCGAAGCTTATCTGGACGGCTTGCGCAGCCCTGAATTCGATGTCGCCATCGCTTCCGGCGGCGGCCGTATGCAAATCACGATGGACCGGTACGAAGCGGATTGGTCCATGGTCAAACGCGGCTGGGATATTCATGTACTTGGTAAGGGCCGGCAATTCGCCAGCGCTCATGAAGCGATTGAAACCTTCCGTAATGAAGCCAACGTGATCGACCAGGACTTGCCCGGCTTCGTTATCGCCGAAGACGGCAAACCGTTGGGCACTATCGTCGACGGCGATGCAGTGGTGTTCTTTAATTTCCGTGGTGACCGCGCTATCGAAATTTCCCGCGCCTTTATCGAAGAACAATTCAGCCCATTTGAGCGCGGTCCGCTGCCGAAAGTGACTTACGCCGGCATGATGCAATACGACGGCGATACCAAACTGCCGCCGCGTTTTTTGGTCGAGCCGCCAACCATCGACCGCACCATGGGCGAATATCTGGCTAAAAACGGTATTACTCAATACGCGATCAGTGAAACCCAAAAATTCGGCCATGTGACCTATTTCTGGAACGGCAACCGCTCCGGCAAATTCGACGAAACGCTGGAAACTTATGTCGAAATCCCCAGCGACGTGGTGCCGTTCGAACAACGGCCGTGGATGAAATGTGCGGAGATCACCGATACCTTGATCGACGCGGTACGCAGCGGTAAGTACAAATACCTGCGGGTAAATTATGCCAACGGCGACATGGTCGGTCACACTGGCAATTTCGAAGCTGCCGTTACTGCGATGCAAGGTCTGGATCTACAATTAGCACGTCTGATTCCGGTGATTTTGGAAATGAAAGGAACCGCAATTATTACTGCCGACCACGGCAACGCCGATGAAATGTTCGAGTTGGACAAAAAAGGCAATGTGACGCGTAATGCGGAAGGCCGTACCAAAGCCAAGACCTCACATACATTAAACCCAGTGCCGTTTGTATTGGTTTCTGGAGAAAATCCAGGCTACAAATTGCGCCAGGATCTGCCTAAAGCAGGGTTGTCGAATTCAGCGGCCACGATCCTGAATCTGCTTGGTTTTGAAGCTCCGGCAGACTATGACCCAAGCCTGATCGAAGCGGTCTAAAGCCTAACTCTACCCGCTGCGGATGTCGCAATCATCCGCAGCGGTGAATTCTGATTTATGTCAGATTTAGACATTATGCCCATTTCCACGGACCGAGCCATTCCTTCAAGCCACATCCGTTGTAATTGTAGGATGGTCTTAAAGACCGAACACCAATGTTGCATTTATTTTCTAATTTCAAGTGATTTTAAGCGCGATTGCGCTGGCGTGACGCTGACAAATATTATCCATTAAGACAATACTTGTTCAAAAAAATTGGCAGTTGATCAATGCCTTAGAGTTTCTTGTGTCCATGCAAAGGCCTCAATTTATATAATTTTTTCCAGATACTGCAAAATCAGTTGTACGCTGCGATTGCCTCTAAACTCGTTTACATCCAGTTTGTAAGCGGCACTAATCTGGCGTAATCCTAGCCATTGTTCTGGCTGATCTATAAAAAACGCAATGGCGTCCAATATCAGATTGCCATTCACAGGTCGCAACACAAGTTTTAGGTGACGCTGACCAACGATGCGTGCCTGGATGACGTCGAACTTGCCATCAAAAACTGGTTCTGGAAAATCTTGTCCCCAGGTGGCAGCGTTTTGAAGCAAATCGGCGAAGTTTAGTGTCATATCGTTTTCTGACAATTCGCCATCGGAATATATTTTTTGTTCTAAGTCCACATTTGCTAAACGTTTTCCAACAAATTCATCAAACGCCAGAGCAAAAGCCGGGTAATCCCGCATTTTTAAGCTCATGCCAGCTGCCATGGCATGGCCACCGAATTTGCTGAGTAATTTAGGATGAGCGGCGGCCACATCGCTAAGTACGTCGCGGATATGCACGCCGGCAATGGAACGCGCCGAGCCTTTTATTTCGTTGTTACCGGTAGGAGCAAAAGCTACCACGGGCCTGTGCAGGCGGTCTTTAATGCGTGATGCTAAGATGCCTATCACCCCTTGGTGCCAGTTTTCATCATACAGGCAGACGCCAGCAGGCAGGTGGTGTTCGTCCAGGGCTTTCATTTCCGATAGTAAAACCATGGCTTCGTTTTTCATTTGACCCTCGATTTCCCGACGATCATTGTTTAGCGAGTCCAATTGCAAGGCGATTTCTTTTGCCAGAACAGAATCTTCTGTTAGCAAGCACTGAATGCCTAAAGTCATGTCATCCATGCGACCTGCGGCGTTAAGCCGAGGGCCTAATGAAAAGCCTAAATCCGAAGCAACCAGATTTAACGGGTTTTTTCCGGCGACTTCAATCAATGCTTTCAAGCCGACATGGCAATGGCCGGAGCGGATACGTTGCAGGCCTTGGTAGACCAGGATACGGTTGATTTGATCGAGGGCGACTACGTCTGCTACAGTGCCCAGGGCCACATAATCCAATAATTGCGCCAGGTTAGGTTCGGCCAGTTGACGTTGGGTAAACCAATTTCGTTCGCGTAACCGGCTTCTTAACGCCATCAATACATAGAACATGACCCCGACGCCCGCTAAGGATTTGCTCGGGAATAGGTCATCGGGCAAATTAGGATTGACGATAGCATCAGCATCTGGCAGCTCATGACCGGGCAGGTGATGATCGGTTATCAATACTTTAATACCGGCGGCTTTGGCGGCTTTAACCCCGTCTATACTGGAAATACCATTGTCTACGGTGATAATGATGTCCGGTTGCTGTTGCTTAACTAGCTCAACAATTTCCGGCGTTAAGCCATAACCGTATTCAAATCGGTTAGGCACGATAAACGATACGTGCTCTGCACCCAATAAGTGCAATCCTTTGATGGCCAAAGCACAACTGGTCGCGCCATCCGCATCGAAATCCGCAACCACACTAATACGTTGCTGTTTAGTGAGGGCGGTGGTGAGATGTCTAACCATATCTTCCATGCCCAACAATAACCAGGGTGAAGGCAGTTTTGTCAAGGTTCTATCTAACTCGGTGTCTGACGAGATACCTCTGGCCGCAAAGATTTGTTGTAAAACTGGGTGAATACCTGTGAAGGATGTATGTTTCTTTATAATTGGGCGAGCTACGATGGATTTTTTAACGCCTTGGTAATACATTGATTTTTGGTAGAAAAGCTAAGTGAAGTCGATTTTGGAGTTTTGTTTGATGCTCATTATCTTAAGTTACGATATTCCACATCCAATTATTAATTGTTAAGGGAGTTGAAGGCTTATGCACTTTAAGTGCGTCTATGAATGACCAGCCAAAGTATTGCCTGAATTTGTTTTGCGGTAATATTTACGAATGCGTATCGCCAATAAAAAGCCTATTACTGCGGCGTAAATCAGGGGTTGAGTATAATCCAATTTAACCAACCAGAAGTAATGTATTAACCCGGTAAATGCGGCCAAATAAACCAGTCTATGTAATTTAAACCAGCTACGGCCCAGTTTTTTTTGCATCATTTTAGTTGAGGTAATGGCCAAGGGAGTTAGTAGCAGAAAAGTTAGCAAGCCCATCAAAATATAAGGGCTTTTGGGTACTTCCTCGATAAATTCCTGCCAAGATAGCGATAGGTCTAACACGACATAGACTAAAAAGTGCATGCTGGCATAAAAAAAAGCGAATAGGCCGATCATTCTACGAAAACGTGCTGGCCAACTTTGGTTGGTTATCATTTTGTAAGGTGTCAGTGCCAAACCAATACATAAAAAACGCAAGGCCCAGTCACCAAAGCCAAAATGCAAAGCTTCTATGGGATTTGCGCCCAATTCATCATTGATAGCAGCTGTAGCTAGCATCAAAAAGGGTATCAGCCCTAACACGAACACAATGGTTTTGATAACAGCCCATATTTTTTTATGGATAACCATTAAAAAAATTTAACTAGATCCATGCCGGAATAGAGTGAAGCGACTTGTTCACCATAGCCATTAAATTTTTCTGTCATCCGTTTTGGGGTAAAAATGCTGCTTCCTAATACTCGTTCCCGGCGCTGACTCCAGCGCGGATGATCAACATCCGGATTCACATTGGCATAAAACCCGTATTCGTTGGGTCCACTTTTGTTCCAAGCGGTGGCAGGCATAGATTCGGTAAAACGAATTTTAACAATGGCTTTAATGCTCTTAAATCCATACTTCCACGGCACAATAAGTCGCAGTGGAGCACCATTCTGCTTAGGCAATTCGTCACCGTACATGCCAGTTGCCAGTATAGTTAGCGGGTGCATGGCCTCGTCCATTCGCAAGCCTTCCACGTAGGGCCATGGCAGTATTGGGGATTTTTGCCCAACCATTATTTCCGGGTTATATAAAGTAGTAAATTCAACATATTTGGCTTTTGAAGTCGGCTTAAAGCGTTTTAACATGCCGCCTAAAGGGAAGCCAAGCCAAGGTACCACCATAGACCAAGCTTCAACGCAGCGAAACCGGTAAATGCGTTCATGTCGCGGGTTGTCTTTTAAAATATCTTCCAGATCAAAGATGCCTGTTTTTTCTGCTTCACCGGCAATTTCTACTTTCCATGGCTTGGTGCTTATTTTCTGTGCTAAAACAGTCGAATCTTGCTTATTAGTAGAAAACTCATAGTAGTTGGTATAGCCGATCACATCATCACGATCAGTGATCGGCAAGCCGGCCGTATTGGAACTCGGCTGAATATCGTCTGATTGGGCATGGGCAAAAGACGGCAATATCATTGCTGCTGACAGCGCGGAGGTCTTTTTTATAAAATTACGCCGAGACTCAAAAACTGCCCGATCAGTGATTTCACTAGTTAAGATGCGCGGTTTGGTGGTGATGAACATATCTTGCCTCCTGGATTACTAGTGATTTAGCCACAGATCAACACGGATCAATAATCGGTTGTCATGCGGCGAGTTGCAGCGTCTAAATGCATCGGCGCTTTATCCAGCTGTTATTTATTCCAGATGGAATGGTTTTTTCGTGATAAATACCAAGCCTCAAGTTGTTGTCTTGCCCACGGCGTTTTCCTCAGAAAATTCAAGCTCGACTTAATACTGGGTTCATTAATAAAACAGCGAATGGGAATTTTTTTACCCATCTGATCCCAACCGCATTCCTCGACTAACTCAGTTAATATCTGCTCGAGTGTTATGCCATGGAGCGGATTATTGGCTTGTTTATTCATCACGCTCAAACCGACGTTGAATGGCTTCGTCCCGTGCAGCTTTGATTTCGCGCATAACACTGCCGACATTGGCTGGTTTGTCGCTACTTTTAAATTGACCGGTTAATTTAACGTCAGCGTGTAAATTACCGGTTTCGTAAAGTTGCCAAATTTCTTTGCCGTATCGGGTCGTCAAGAGCTCGGGCGCAAACTGACCAAAATAGTTGGCTAGGTTGTTAACATCGCGCTCCAACATGCGCGCAGCATTATTGTTAGCTGCGGCATCGACTGCCTGCGGTAGATCGATGATAACAGGGCCATGCTCATCGACCAGAATATTATATTCAGACAAATCACCATGCACGATACCTGCGCGGAGCATTTTGACGACCTCACCGATTAGTTGTTGATGATAAGCAAGTGCTTGTTCTTTATTTAAGTGAAGATCATTCAATCTAGGTGCCGCATTACCCTCGGCATCGGTAATAAGCTCCATAAGTAGCACACCTTCGACGAAATTGTACGGTTTAGGCACTCGAATCCCGGCAGAAGCTAATTTATATAGAGCATCTACTTCTGCATTTTGCCACACTTCTTCCTGTTGTCTACGGCCATAGCTGCTATGTTTTTCCATGGCCCGAGCTTGCCGGCTATTTCGGACTTTGCGGCCTTCCTGATACTGGCTCTGTTTATGAAAACTGCGTTGATTGATTTCCTTATAAACCTTAGCGCAGCGTATGTTGCCTTCAGCAACAACAACGTAAACCTCAGCTTCTTTACCGCTTTTTAGCGGGCGTACCACTTCATCAATTAGACCATCTTGTACTAAAGGTTCAATGCGTTTGGGGATTTTCATATCCATCCTTTTAGGCTGTAGTGGCATCAGTGTACCCAACGATACGATTGTGCCGTTTTTATTTTATGATTTGGACCTGTTAAAAGTAACCAATTTAAAGTTTAGTTGCAAACTGCTGAATAGTGAGGGGATCGGAATGCCTGATATAGCAGTCGAGTGAGATTGTAGATACTAACGGATGGCTGCCATCTAATCCACTTGTACGCTTTTGTTGGTAAATTGTTCTATCCTAAAGAAAGCAGGCAATAACAACTAAATAATTTTCTGTTTACCCACGAGCTAAGTAAAAAAAACCACAAAATCATGATAATGGATATTTTTTTGACAAGATTTACAAAACTTGCTAATTTCAGCTTGCATTTTGAATGGCGGCAGTGAATGTCCCAAGTCCCAAGTCCCAAGTCCCAAGTCCCAAGTCCCAAGTCCCAAGTCCCAAGTCCCAAGTCCCAAGTCCCAAGTCCCAAGCGGCTTTCGCCTATGTCTTGTTACGTCGGAGTACAAGTGGCTAGCACCAAAAACAAGTCGCCAAATAAGATGCCATTCATTTTAATCAAAAGGGAGTTAAGAATATGCAACAAACCAAAACCTTACTGGCTGCCAGCGCACTGCTCAGCCTGACCACGCTGACAGCAGAAGCATCATTAACCCCAGGCATTGCCGACGGTAAAAACGTGGTGTACAGCAGCGTCAGCAACATCACCTGGACCGGCGATGCCAACTTGCTGGGTACGATGATACAAAATCAAGGTTACGACACCGTCGTCAATGCCATCATTGCTGCCAGCCCGACCATCTCGGACACACCTAACCCCTACGATGGTTCCTACGGGAATTATGATGGCGACAATCGTCGGCCTTATTCGGGTGTTTACAGTCTATCCGCTGGGGATTTTAGCGACACCACTCCGGGACGAACCACTTGGTTTGGCGCCCAAGCCTTTTCTGGCTACCTTAACAGCATTAATTATGCGGGTTCTAGCCAATGGGCCCTGCCATCTGCAAGCTTGCCATCTGATGGCAGCTACATGAATGGTGGCCAATTCGACCAGTTTGATCTCAACTACACTTCCGGGCTATTTACTAACCTGGGTGATAACATGGCGTACTGGTCTGGTACGGAGTATGCGCCAGAGTATGCGCCTACTAGTTTTTTTATCGCACTGTCCTACCACTACGCTCTTGGCGTCTACGACATCTTTCATAAGGACAACCGTAACTTTTATGCATGGGCAGTCAGCCCCGGACAAGTGGCCGCCGTGCCGGTACCGGGTGCAGTCTGGTTGATGGGTAGTGGCTTGCTGGGCTTGCTGGCTTCGAAGCGGCGCGGCAACATTGGGTAATGCGGTTCTTCGGGTGATTGGGTACTTTTGTACCCGCAAGGGACAGGCCGAGTCTGTAAGCCGCTAAAGTGGCAACAGCCTCGCTCTTTTTCCTTGGGGCTGTTCACGCCTTCGGTGGCTCTGATTCGTCCTCATTACCTCGTTCCGGTCCAACAAAGGGTCGGAGCTGGGTTCCAAATAACTTGACGCTGTGTCGAGATGCTATAAAGGTTTTCCTTTACGAAAACCCGCCTGGTGCTAGGGGCATCGGGGATTTATGACCTTTGAGTTACAATAAATCTTCACTTTGCTATGCTGCCTTTTCACTATTTTCAAACTCAGTAGCTTTTTAAGCTTTTTCCTGAAATCCATTTATGGCTGGTAATTTTAAGCATAAGAAAAATTAATAGAATCATTTCAAGACCTAAAGTAAGTACTTGAGGTAGCTGTTCGGCCTCCGTAAAGCATGATATCTAGCGGGTGTTTAATACCTGTTTAAGTTACTAATCCTAGTATCCCCGCGCTTGTCAAACGTCACTGTTTGGCAGTAATAATTCCAGGTTATGATTAACTTGAATTCCGCAACCAGTCAACGATACTTGCCGCCTTGTGTCATCTCTTTTAAATTAAGGATACCCGATGAGAAATTTGATTTTTCCTAGTCAACTTCTATTATCAGC
The DNA here is from genome assembly GCA_965247565.1 of Methylococcales bacterium. GTDB lineage: Bacteria > Pseudomonadota > Gammaproteobacteria > Methylococcales > Methylomonadaceae > CBDFHF01. The sequence continues at coordinate 2,095,518 of CBDFHF010000003.1, forward strand.
CGTTTTGTCGGTTTTGCTTTTAAACCAAAGTGTTCATGCGTTAACAACTAACCCTACCAGTCCAGGAAAAGTAAGATTTTTTAATAATGCCAATTGGGAGTTTGACCCTTATCTAAACAATCCCAGTTTTGCGCAGCAAGATTGGATGAAAGATCACTATTATCGAATGGTTGTGCATTCGCCTTATTTCGATTCCAAAAACGCCTGGTATCCAGGTGGTTTGGCTTATCTCGATTCTTATGGCATTAGTACAAATGATCCCGTGGTAAACAGCCACCCGGAATGGATTATGCGCGATGCGCAAGGCACTAAGCTCTATATTCCCTGGGCATGCCAGAACGGGGCTTGCAGTCAGTTTGCCGGGGATTTTAGCAATGCGGGCTTTCGGCAGTATATGGTTCAAAAAATGACGGCGATTATGTCTAAAGGCTATCGGGGTTTATGGCTGGATGATGTTAATTTTACTTGGCGTATCAGTGACGGGTATGAAAGGTTTGTTGCCCCCATTGATAGAAATACCGGTAAGGCAATGACGCTTGATAATTGGCGATTATATTTTGCCCAGTACTTGGAACAGGTTCGTGCCGCGCTACCGAATGCTGAAATCGCCCACAACATTATTTGGTATTCTGACGAACTGGATGCCCAAAATCCTTATATTAAGCGTGAGATTGACGCGGCGGACTATATTAATCTTGAACGTGGTGGAAATGATGACGGATTAGCTGGCGGTGGCGGCACCTGGGGCTATGAAACTTTTTTAAGGTTTGTAGATTATGTGCACAGTCGTGGTGCTGATGTGATTATCATGGATAACAGCCTGAGTGCTGCTACCAATACTCAGAAGCTTGAATACGGCCTGGCAACTTGGCTGTTAATTAGCCAAGGCAATGATCTGTTAGGTAACTTTGCAACTAATAGGCTGAGTTGGACTACGCCCAATAGTTGGTGGTCTGGTTACGATCTAAACTTGGGTAATGCTAGAAGTGGGCGTTATCAGTGGAATAATTTGCTGCGTCGGGATTTTGATTGCGGTATTGTTTTACTAAATCAACCCGGCATGGCAGCAAGATCTGTTACTGTTGGTAGTGGATATAAAAATATGAATGGCCAAGCAGTGACTTCAGTCACTTTGGTCGCAAAGCAAGCGGCGGTTCTGGTAAGTACTTGCAGTGGTGGTTCAACCACAACAACTCCAACGCCCACTCCTGTTTCTAAACCTTCAGTTACTAAAACCTTCCAGCAGGGCGTCAATGGTTATAGTGGAGCCAGGGATACATCGATTTTTAGTTCATCAGCTACTCGGAATACAGGCACATCTGCTTTCTTGTTTATGCAGGGTAAAACGATCAAACGTGCACCGTTACTGGCTTGGGACGTCTCTGCTATTCCACAGGGAGCAGTTGTTGAGAAAGTTAACGTTACCTTTAATACAACAAATCCAACCACAGAAAGTTATGAAATCTATCAAATGAAGCAACCTTGGGTGGAAAGCCAAGCAAGCTGGAGTAGCTATGCCAAGGGAAAAGCATGGAGTGTTGCTGGCGCAAATGGTTCGGCTGACAGAGGTACAACCGTTCTTGGTTCTATAAGTAGTAATGCATTGGGGCAGTTGTCGGTAAATTTTAATGCCAGCGGTCTGGCATTAGTGCAATCTTGGGTGAGTAATCCAGCGTCTAACCGTGGGATTTTTATCATGGACTATTTAGCCGCTAACAATTTGATCGTTAGCGCTAAAGAAACTTCGGTTGCCGCCAATCGACCGAAGCTTTCCATCACTTACAAATTACCATAGCAGTTGTTCATGAACAGCACGCGGGGAAGTATTAACCCGCGTGCTGTTCTCGGACTATTTAGCGCCGTTGTGATGACGCGCCGAGTCTTGACAAGACGTTTTCTATGATCGCAAAAATTCCTCCACCCTATCAGGGCAAACTAGCTGTGCTATACAGCGGCTTAGACGATATCACAGCTTTTCAACAGCTGGCGGATAAGCTAGCTATTCCTATAAGAAACGCTGGCGAAGTAGACTTAAATCAATATGAGCAATTTTTTTTAACTTGGCGTGACGGTTGCCTCAAGTTGTTAGATACCGACCTGTTAAAAAAAGGGGGTTTAACGGTTGAGATTGATCCGCGCGCCGGTGAACAGCGTTCATGGCCTGCGCCAAAAGCAGGTGCTTTGGCGCAGGCTCTGGGCCGAAAAACCAAAACAGTCGTTGATGCTACGACCGGTTGGGGGCAAGACAGTCTGCATATGTTTCGTATGGGATATGAGGTCACCTGCATGGAGCGTTCCCCAGTAATGGCAGTTTTGTTAGCTGATGGATTCAACAGGTTACAGCAATTAGTGTGGGTGAAAAGTCTAGGTTTACACTCACCACAGCTACTTATCGGCAATGCGATTGAATTATTGACAGAGTTAGCAACCTCACCTGATTGTGTTTATCTTGACCCTATGTTTCCGCCTAAACGAAAAAAATCCGCTTTAGCAAAGAAGTCTATGGTGGTTTTACGTGATTTATTAGGTGATGACGAGGATAGAGAGCAGTTGTTTTCCGCTGCGTTTAGTGCGGCAGGGAAGCGAGTTGTTGTTAAAAGCCCCGATTATGCCGAACCCTTGAGTAGTAAGCCTAACGCCAGTTTTTACGGAAAATTGTTACGGTATGACGTGTATTTAAAAAATTAGCAGATTTCCTGATGGTCAATTTGGCATCAATCACTTGCTTAAGTATTTCATCACCTTTGTAATCCCTCATCCGTGTTTTTTAGTCCAGTCTCTGTATTTAGACTGATGAACTGATTTTCAATAGTGTCAATTCTAGAAAGCATAGTGCACTTAAGTGGTGCATTAGATAGATAAATTCCGCTTATTTGTGCAATGAACCGTTAGCCGCCAAAATCTATTTTGGCTCTAAAAAAATCGGGAAGCCCGTCAAATCTGCATCTGCAGGCTGTCATTATGAGTGCCTGCCTTCTGGCATACTAAATGCTAAATCTTAATTAACGCCTAATCAGCGTTATCAACCTCCTCATTTTTGGGTAGTAAGCTCCAGCGCTTTATGTCCATGTTTGGCTAAAGCGCTTTTTTTAGCTGAAAAATAGATGGATTTCGTTCATTTCCTATTTCCCATATCGCTGACCTGTTACCTGAATCCGTCTGACTATAATAATTAATGAATCATGACCTTATCAATGTTTGCGACATTATCAACTATGAAAGTTAATCATTCGACTGACCAACTAGATGCTTATTATCGACAGGTTCAGGAAATCATTCTAAACAGGCAGGATTGGGTGAGCGGTTTACTACCGGCCAGCACTGCGGTGAATAGTCATGGTGACTATACCGACGCCTGGGTTAGGGATAATGTGTACAGCATTCTTGCCGTTTGGGGGCTTGCATTGGCTTATCGCAACAGCGGCGAACAAGAAGGGCGCACTTATTTGTTACAGCAAAGCGTGGTTAAACTCATGCGCGGTTTACTGACAGCCATGATGCGCCAGTCCGCCAAGGTGGAAAAGTTTAAACAGTCACAAAATCCCCAGGATGCCTTACATGCCAAGTACGATACTAAAACCGGTACAGTGGTCGTTGCCGATCATGAATGGGGGCATTTGCAGTTGGATGCGACGTCATTGTTTTTACTGATGCTCGCACAAATGATAGCGTCCGGGTTACGTATTGTATTTACTATTGATGAAGTCAATTTTGTGCAAAACCTGGTGCATTACATTGCGCGCACTTATCGCACACCCGATTATGGCATTTGGGAGCGAGGTAACAAAACTAACCACGGCGTGGCTGAACTTAATGCCAGTTCTATTGGCATGGCCAAAGCAGCACTCGAAGCGATGTCTGGATTTAATTTGTTTGGTGAAGAGGGTGGGCAGGCGTCCGTAATCCATGTGATCAGTGATGATATAGCCCGAACCCGGATTGCCCTGGAGTCTTTGTTGCCGCGAGAATCGATTTCAAAAGAGACGGATGCGGCTATTTTAAGCATTATCGGTTTTCCGGCGTTTGCTGTGGATAATGAAGTATTGCGGGAAAAAACCGAAAATATCATTAAGGAGAAACTAGAAGGTCGTTATGGTTGCAAGCGGTTTTTATTGGATGGTCATCAAACGGTGATTGAAGACCATCATCGTCAATATTACGAACCGCACGAACTAAAGCAATTTATGAATATTGAGTGTGAGTGGCCGCTGTTTTTTTGTTACTTGCTGCTTAACAATCTTTTTGTGGGTAATCATGCAGAAGCTGCCAATTATCGACATAAATTGGAGCAATTGCTGGTTGAGAAAAATGGCCATCGATTAGTTCCAGAGCTATATATTGTTCCTAACGAGGCTATTACCGCAGAAAAATCCCAACCGCACAGCCAGGACCGGGTCGCTAATGAAAATATTCCCTTGGTGTGGGCGCAAAGTTTGTTGATTTTGGCCGGACTAATTAAGGACGGGTTGTTGGATTGTGAGGATATTGATCCATTAGGACGGCGCTTGGTTAAGCCACTTAAATCTAGTGTGCTGAAAATCGCCTTGCTTGCCGAGGATGAAGAGGTTCAGCATCAATTAAATCAATATGGGCTTGCTACACAAACCTTGGCTGAGGTGTCACCCATTCAGGTTAGGGATGCCAGTGAGCTGGCAGAAGCTTACACTCATGTCGGCAGGAATGACCGAATTGGTTTAACCGGTAGGCCTCTACGGCAATTACGTACGCTAGCTACCTCTAAATTGCTCGTTTTATCTGGTGAGCGATTAGTGTTTTTGCCGCAATGTCTAAATCAAAAGGGCTTTTATCTGGCCATGGACAACCGCTTGTTGATTAAGCGTCTAGAGTCAGAGTTTTCTTATATTCATAACCATTGGGATAGAGAGGGTAACCCACTGTTGGTGATGACCATTAAACATAACATGCTGGGCTCTAACAATAGGCAAGTGCTAATCGAGTTTATCAAGCAGCTACAAGCTGGGTTTTGCCGGGAAGTTCCGGTAAAACTGGGTTTGTTGACGGAGTTTGTAACCGTTTCTAGCTATGAAAAAATCAACTATTTGCATGATTTCAAGTTTTCCGTAGCGTCTTGGGACAACAATGAGCGCCCGTATTTTCATGTTTTACCCTTCAGTAAACAGGGGTCTGAGCCGCTGGCTATTGATGTTTTAAACGAATGGGAAGTAAGTGACGACTCATTTTTAATTAATCAATTACGTACACAATATAATCTATACGCTCAGTTGGAAGCATTAAGTCTATTGGCTGGACGCTATGGAATAGATTTCGATACGGGGTTGATAACAGAGACCGTTCGTGCTGCTCAACTGCGGGATTTACTTGAGGAAGTTTATTCTAGGGCAGGGGACTTGCATCTTTGGTATATCGTTAGACGTTGTGCTGGTTTGCTCGGCAAATACGATATTAACCTTGAACAAGCTGCTACGGAAATTCTGGTGCGCCAACACAGCTTGACGGTAGGGCGGGCTTATAGTGGCAAAGCTACCCTGACACGCCCAACCGATTCTTCAGTCATCTTGCGAACTATTCGTGAATACAATAACAATGATGGCAATGAGCAAGTGCTGATTCAAGAATTGATTATGTACTTGGGTATTTTGATAAAGACTAATCCGGAGTTATTTACGGATATGCATACCATACGGGTTGGGCATATTTTGCAATTGATTATTGTCAGGCAAAGCCGACAATCAAACTGTAGCGTCGACCAAGCTTTTAATTTGGTGTTATCACTCGCGCCTTATGAATTAGCTACACAGGTACAAGAAACTTTGGTCGATTTTAGCAAGACGGAGAATCAGCTGGATCTGACAGAAACATTGCATTTTGCGGGCGCTTGTGGAGATTTAAATGGCGCCAGATTTACTCATGGTATGAATCCTAAAGACCTTGGCGAGAATGAAAACTGGTATGAATGGCGAGAGCGGCACGGTAGTGTCGGTAGAGAAAACGAAGCGTTTTTTGCGAGTGTTTGGAATATTCTGCATCATTGTGACGGCCTAGCCATAGGCGACAAGTTTAACAGTAAGCGCCGATTGGATAGCAGTACAATACTGTCACAAATGACCCAAGGTGAGCAAAGTTTCAAGCTGCATGTCAGTCATTTGCTTAACAAAATTCAAGCACCGGTTTATCGACAGCTAACGGTGGAAACGTTGCGCGCTGTTGCTTCAATTTTTCGTGATAATTCCCTGCATATTGATGATACTCTAGTTACTGACGTACTGATTGGGCATGCCGTTAGGTTGTGTTGGTTGCGAGACAACCCAAACCATCTAAATAATTACGAAGAAAATGTCTCGCTGGCATGGCAAGCGTTTTATCGGTTAGCGCCGAATGAAGTGGCCAATGGTATTATCGACGCGTTGGTTCATCTTCTTGATAATCATCAAACTTATGCTTAAGGGAAAATTATATGATATTAGCTGGCGATATTGGAGGTACAAAAACTGTTTTAGCTTTATTGCGTAAAGAACCGGACGGCAATCTTGTATGTGCGCAGGAAGAAACCTTTGCTAGTCAGGATTTTGCCCAGTTTGACGATATTCTAAGCAACTTTTTAGGCGATGGTGTAACGATTACTTCAGCTTGTTTTGGCGTTGCAGGCCCCGTCGTTAATCAGCGTTGCCAGACTACCAATCTACCGTGGTTACTAGATACCGAGTTACTGAAGGTTAAATTAGGTACTCATCAGGTTAAATTACTTAACGATCTTGAAGCTATGGCCTTGGGTATGTTGCATTTGCCGGAACAGGATTTGCTGGAATTAAATCCCAATGCGGTTCGGCAAACGGGCAATATTGCTGTTATTGCCGCAGGAACCGGATTAGGTGAAGCTGTGCTGTATTGGGACGGTTACAAGCATCTTCCCATGGCTACAGAAGGTGGGCATACCGATTTCGCCGCACGTAACCCTCAGCAGGTTTTATTGTTTAATTATCTTAGCGAGTTTTTTCCCGAGCATGTAAGTTGCGAACGACTTATTTCCGGTATCGGTTTTAGTCATATTTATGACTTTTTGCGTGCAGAAAATTTTGCTCCAGTCAGTGTTGCTGTTCCTGCGCAGCCTGATAGCACTCAAGATCGCAATGCCATTATTTCGCAACTTGGCGTAACGGGTGCTGATCCCTTATGCATTGAAGCGGTTAGATTGTTTGTTGAATTGTATGGCGCTGAGGCCGGTAACTTGGCTTTAAAGTCACTGGCCGTGGGTGGCGTGTTCATCGGTGGCGGCATTGCACCTAAAATCCTGCCTGTTATGCAAAGCGGACAATTTATGAGAGCCTTTACCGCTAAGGGCCGGTTTGCTGGATTGCTTGGCAAAATCTCAGTTAAATTATCGTTAAACCAGCGAACTCCATTGCTTGGAGCGATGCATTATTTTGACTAAGTGGGTAGTGGTATTGGGAATATTTCAAAACGACATAAACGAAAGCTGGTTTTCAATTACCGAACTGCGTCCTTCCTTAGCGGCAAGATAAATGATTTATTGTTTATCATATCTGTCCCCCGTTCTGGTTATTACTTTGACCTTAACTAATCGTAAACGCAATTCTATAGGTAAATTATCGGGGGCAGCAGGAAACTTGGCTTCAAACTTGGCAACATCTTGGGCAGAAAAATCGAGCGGAGTATTGACTTGAGCGCGAATTATATTTTTGTTTTCTTCCTGATCTATCCGTAATCCAAGTAATTGTGAACCTCTATAAAGCTTCAACTCATCTAACAAAATTTTACGAACATTAGTCTCGAACAACATGTGGTTGACTACTTTTTTGGTATTTGTGCCTAACATGACAAATAGCAATACCAGTAAAATCAGGCTGACAGCGTTCAGCCAAACAACCTTTTTACTGCTGAAAAATTGATCCGTTGCTTTTCGAAAGCCGCTTAACCACAAAACTATGGAAAAGGAAAACTGAATGGCGACAATATTAGCAAAAGCTAAGAGGTAGGCGCCAAACGCATTATCGAACTCCTGTCTAACTACAAAGATTGTGCCAGTGCATAGAGGAGGTACTAGTGCAGTTGCTATTGCAACTCCGACCACTGCGTTAACGATGCGCGGAGTTATTACAGCATAAGCACCGACAGCGCCACCGGCCAAGGCAATCATTAAATCCAAATAGTTGGGATGCGTTCTAGCCAATAATTCTTTACCGGCGGGGATGTCTGCGTGTAAAAAACCAATCACGGCTGCGCATAACACCACGACACATGCGCCGCCTAATAAAGATAGTAAAGACTGGCGCAATAAAACATGATTGCCGTCCACTAATGACAAAGACACACCGGCAATGGGGCTAAGCAACATGGCGACCAGCATCGCCCCAATTACTCCGGACTCGCTATCTGCTAACAAACCATAAGAGGCAATAGTCGCCGCTAACGCGTTCATGATAAGGAACGCTTTATCGAACTGGGCATTACGAGTAATTTCAGCCCGAGCAGATTGAATTTCAGTTAATCGAGCGATTTGATCAGCTTTCGAGTCATCCATCAGAAAAAACTTCCATACATGATGAGAGAACAAACATCTTAAAATCCATAATGTTTAAACCTGTACGATTTCTAACGAAAAGAACAGTTTTTTTCAATTGGGCACTCGCAATACTCATCAGTAAACAGCACAAACGCCACTATTCCTTTAGCAACATCACGAGAAAACGCTAACGACATTGTCTTGTGTTATTTTTTCTTATCCCTAATGAACAATCAACAAGAATCATCAATTAAATTGGGTAGATCTAGCTTTTTAACTTAAACTAGGCCAAATTCTAACCTCTAAAACGTTAATTTAGATACTAATATTTCCCATCTAAACGTTCTTGTCGCAAAAGCATATGATCGATCTTGATAGCATTCGCACTGCTTTAGCAGTGGGTGAGTTTTTTCTGGAATATTTACCTACAATTTCGCTGTCCACCGGTAAGTGTATTGGCGCCGAAGCGTTAATTCGCTGGAGACATGAAAACAAAATCATACAACCATTGGACTTTATTCCATTTACTGAAAACACTCCGTTATCAGGATTAATCACTTATTGGGTTATTGATACGGTAGCCGCTGAAATGAGCGAATGGCTCCGTGCAAACCCTGATGTACATATCAGCCTAAACGTGCCACCAGAAATTCTCGGACGTGGCGGCATGGAATATGTTGCCAATAAAGCTGGGTTGCTGGAATTAGCTTCACAACTGGTTTTAGAAATTACTGAACGCGGTGTCCCAGATTTAATGGGCGTTGAGGCAATTAACAATATTTGGGGCCTGGGCGTGCCTGTGGCCCTGGATGACCTAACCCTGAATGGTGGTGCCAATTTGGCTGTTCTGGCCAGATGCAATTTCCATATTGCCAAAATCGACAGTTCTTTGATTGCCCAAATCAACCCGGAATGCCCCGCTCCGCAATGGCTACAGGATATTGCCGCTATGCTAACTACTTCCTCCCGGCTAATGATTATTGCAGAGGGCATAGAAACCGAACTGCAAATCGAAACGCTAAAAATGGCTAACATCCAGGCTGTACAGGGTTTTATTTTCTCAAAACCAATTCCGGCAGCAGAATTTATTAGCTTTCATCGCGACTATTCATACCCATTACCTGAGCCAAGATAATCGGGGTAAGCTATTTGGCATACTATCGCACGTCCAGGACAATCCTAAAAAACGGCGCACTTTTGGTGCTTGGCCCCTTAACAGCAGAAGCGGAAATTTTTTCTGCGGATTCTGTAGGCAAAAAATTAATCTAGACATCGGCTTGATAAGATCGTTTTTGGCTAGCAGAGTTCTGTTTTTATAAGCGGTTGTAAATTCAAACTTTATCACCAAATACTGATCCGATCTTCTTTCGGCAAATACAGCTTGTTTGTTTCGGTTACGCCAAAGGCATCATACCAAGGACCGAAGTTGCGTACGATACCGTTGGCGCGATACTCGCCGGGACTGTGTACATCGGTGAGAACCTTCATGCGCATACTGTCGTCGGTCATTAACTCATGCCACATTTGGGTAAAACCAAGGAAGAACCGTTGATTGCCGGTAAAGCCACCCAATTCCGGCGGCTTGCCGTCGGGATAGTTGGCTGCGGCGTATTTTTGGAAAGCGGTATAAGCTAAAGACACGCCCCCCATATCGCCTATGTTTTCGCCTAAGGTCAGGTTACCGTTGACATGGACTCCAGAAACAGGCGAATACTGGTTGTATTGAGCGACTAGTTTTCTCGTCTTTTCGTTGAAACGATTTAGGGCTTCTTGTGTCCACCATTCGCGCAATTTCCCAGTGCCGTCGGAATGTCTACCTTGATCATCGAAGCCGTGGCCAATTTCATGACCGATCACCACGCCGATGGAGCCGAAATTGACCGCCGGATCGGCATTAGGATCAAAAAAGGGTGGCTGCAAAATGCCAGCTAGAAAAACGATTTGATTCTGGAAGGGAGTGTAATAGGCGTTGATTTCCTGGGGGTTATGTCCCCATTCCCAACGTCGGATCGGTTCGTCAAGCTTTGCGCGGTCGTCCTTGCGCGACCATTCAAAATAACGGTGGGTGTTTCCGATCAGGTCGTCTTTACTAAGTTTGATCCCAGTATGATCGTGCCACTTATCGGGATAGCCAATCATCACTTCAAACAAGTTCAGCTTTGCTAGGGCTTCTTTGTGGGTGGGCTCATCCATCCAGTCCAGCTTTTGCAGGTGTTCGCGCATGGCATCAACAATAAAGCCGACCATTTCCTCGGTTTTGGCTTTATAGGCGGGTGGAAAATAGCGATCGACGTAGAGCTTGCCGACTTCTTCGCCTAACAGCTCACTGACGAATTGCACAGCGCGTTCCGGCAGGGGGCGCGGATTCGCGATGCCTTGGAGCCGACGGGAGTACATGTCAAAATGGGCATTCTCCCAAGGTTCCGAGAGCATGGTTGCATGGGAGTTCAGCAAGCTGAAGGCGAGGTGGTCGCGCAGAACCGGAACAGGCGTTTTGCCGAACAGGGCGGCCATTGCCTTGATTGCCGTATTGCTGGTGACTTGCATGGTATTGACGCTGTCATAACCGGCTTCCTTCAGGAACGCGGCCCAGTCGAAACCCGGCGCAAACGCCTGTAACTCCGCCTTACTCATCACCTTATAGCGTTTGACCGCGTCACGATTTTCCACTTTCGACCAGTGCCGTTTGGCGATTTTGGATTCAAAATCGAAAATGGCCTTGGCACGGTGCTTGGTGTTGGCAAGACCTGCCCTGGCCAGCACGCCGGCAATATAATCAATATAGGCCTTGCGATGGCTGTCGAAGGGTTCTCCCTTGTTGAGATAATAATCGCGGTCAGGTAGACCCAGGCCGGATTGTTGGATCCATAAAATGTAACGGTTAGGGTTACCTGTGTCGGTTTCGCTACCGATCTCAAAGAGGGGATAGTAAGCTGTCCGGCCCATTCGGGCGGCGATGGCGGAACGAGTTTGCAGCGCCATGATGTCATTCAGGTCGCCTTTGAACATGTCAATCCCACGTTGTTTGCGGCCTTCGATATCGATATAGCTCGCATACAGGTCCGCAACGTGCTGTTCAGGCGAACCGGGCATAGCCTTTTTATCCTTGACCTCTTCGATAATATGCGCAATCCGCTTTTCGGTACTGAGCTGCAAAGCGACAAACGAGTTGATCTCGGGTAAACCCACCGGAATCTTGGTCGTGTCTAGCCAGCCTTTGTTAACGTACCGATAAAAATCATCGCCTGGATGAACATTCTTATCCATATGCTGGGTTTCAACGCCCCACTTACCGAGTTGTGGGGCGCTGGTGGAATCGATGCGTTGGGCACTGTTGCTAGGCTTGTTATCTTCGATGCGGACGTTGTTGCAGGCGCTTAAGGCAAAGAGTACGCTGAGCAGGGTTACAGCTAATCGGCTGCGGTGAATCTGTAGAAATGAAATTTCGCTGCTCTGATTAACTGTCTTTTGCGTGATTTTCATAGCTGATCTCTCTTCGTTATTAGAATTCAATAGTTTTATCAAGCTTCAATACCCAGCCTGCTTCGCCTTTCATTAGTTTGTATTGCATTTGACGGGTACCGCCAGTCGGCTTGTGGTCACTGTCTCCGTCTTTATAGATAGGAAAGCCCTGCGCGATCACGTTTTCAACCAAGGCAATTTTATTGTGGCCACGATAACCTTTAGCAAGCTTGGAATCATCTGTAAACGGGGGCAAATAAATTTCGCTGAGCGATTTCTTATTGTTAGCGGAATAAGCGATCAAGGAAGTCGAATCCTTGGCTTTTACATAGACATAAATCTCTGGCGATTGGTCTGCGTTGATATCACCGATGTCCGAGCCGGTAACAACGCCGTTGATGGTGCGCTCGATAGGCGAGTTGTCGATTTTAAGGCCGTACGGCACGATGCGTAGCATGTTGCCTCTGCTGCTGATGCCAAAGCTGATGCCGTGCAGGGAAAGCTTGTGAGAAAAGATAGCGGCGTTTGGTTTGATGCTTTCCGCTGATGCAATGGTCAGAATGGCTGACAAAGTACCGGCAAGCAGCATTAGCATGGCTGCATTCATGTAGATTCCCCGTGAATAAATAAAATAATGCCACCCAATGTTGGGCATTACTACTTAATGGTCAGACTTCATATCTACTCAATCGCCTATGTGTCCCTGATGATTGACGGCGAAGGCCTATTCATAGCTGGTGCGAGGATTAAGCAGAATGACCTCGAATCAGCCGGATTTAAATCACAAATCCGTTGAATTTGCTAACCGTGCCCCATCCGCTTAAAACAAGTATTTTGGACACGTTCGGAAATGCTGTTATTGTTGTTAAACGTATCAAACCCTTACGCCTATTTGCAGAGGTAAAATTGAATTGTTGGCTTTTTTACAGTTTTCCTTCCGAACCCGTGAAGGTTACCCCGTCCACCTTGCCTTCTTTGCTCGATAAGCACGACCAAGGCGCGGTAGCATCGGGAACTGTGACCATGACATGGATACCCGATTGGGCTTCCGAGACATCCTTAATTTTTAGTTTGCTGCTGTCCAGACCCGTTGTCCCAGCAACGGCGGCTAGACAGGCTTTTTCGGCCCTATCAGTGCCGCTGCTTTTGGCGGTAGCAGTGGGAATACTGATGTTCAGTTTGTAGCTGGTTATCTTGTTGCTGTCCTTGGTGTCGCCCATCTGATAAACCCGGATAATCCAATCGCCGTCTTTGTCGAGTACACCCTCATAATGATCGCCACTTGTAGAACCGACAAAGACTGCTTCACCAGTGCTTCCCGGCGGAAGTATGTTGAAGTAGGGCGGAAACTTGCTGCCTGAGATATCGACTTTCAACGTCTGTCCGGCACTCGCACGAACCAGGTAATCCATGTCGTCATGGCCTTTGATTTTTCCGTTGATCGCGGTGGATGTTTTGCCTTTGCCGAAGGAGACGACTTCGGACGCTGCCTCAACGACAGGTGTTGTTAAGATAATAGCTAATAGGGAAATTGCGGTAATAAGGCTGAGTTTTATCATTTTCATGAATAGCTCCAGTGTTGAACGCAAATGAATTTGGTTTTTAAGTGATATTCCTAATGCATGCGGAATGAGTGGCTATTAGATAGTAAAACGTGCCACGTTACAAATACAATATTGTATCAATGTTGATTTCAAGCGGCTCATATGAACGAAGTGGTCATGCTAGCCAAGACTATGAACTAGAGTGGTATACAAGTGACAGTAGAAGTTGTTGAGGCATTAATTCTGCTCTATCCCAGTGAATATAAATTTTAACTCTGTTGTTGGTCATAGTTTAGTAGGGAAGGCCGGGAATATTTTGCCTAAGCTTGTCAAAAAATATTTTTGTTGTTATACGAATTCTAAATTAGACGACCACCATTTGTCCCCCAATCCTAATGGGCAGCTATTTCGTGTAGAGAGATTTGCAGCTGAGGAGGTTTTGTAGTAGTTTGGATGTGTTTCTAATTAAAATTATTGAAGATGGCATCAATTGGGGTAAAGAAAATTTGAACATGTCGATTCTTTCTCAGTCAACTTAATCGGCAAATTTAAGATTCAACATCCAAACGGTTTTAGTTGGCCTACTTTTTCTGAGATTGCCTAGGAAAGAGAGGGCGGAAATATTGAAAACTCCGAAAGCTACTATAATGAAAGCCGATGAAAATGGATGACCTACTAACGACCGGTGTGTATTAATGAGCAAATTAGCGCTATTGCAACAATCTGAAGCCAATAACCAGGGCGCTTCAAAAAAAACCAAGCGGGTTAACTCGGCTAGTAAAATGGAAGATTCCCTCGATCAATTTCCATTGCCAAGGTATTTTCAGACCCATTTTCAGTTTATTCATCAGAATAATTGCGCTACGCAGAATGAACTGAAGCAAGTCAAGCAGCACATGCAAGCTATCGAGGATAAGCTTGATCGGCTTTTGCAGGCTTTCGAGCGAGTGTTGTAGTCGCCGCTATCTGTAGCCCATAGCGTTGTGAATGGCCGTTTTTGACACATAAAAACAGCCTGTAAATGCCTTTAAATTTGGCGTGTAGCCTCGGTTGGTTTTAAATAAAGAATCTTCATTAGCTTTTCTCTTTTAATGCTATATCATTGACACGAAGTCCTTTTGTATAACATTGTAAATTTAACCATTATAAATGACAGAAAAGTCGAAGAAAGACGTTGATTTTAGCTCAACAGCCGATCCATATGCCCAACGTGAAGCTGAGAAATATGAGAATCCAATTCCTAGCCGAGAATTAATTCTTGAACTCATCAGTCAAACGGGCAAACCATTAAAGCGCCAAGAAATTGCCGATGCTTTTGTTCTGAATGATGAAGATCAATTAGAAGCATTACGACGGCGCTTAAGAGCCATGGAGCGAGACGGCCAACTGCTATTTAATCGCAATCAAAAATATTGTTTGGTTAATGGTAAAGATTTAATTGTTGGCCGGATTATCGGCCATGCTGACGGTTTTGGTTTTCTCAAGCCGGATGATGGTTCTGCCGATTTATATTTGTCGCCCAGGGAGATGAACCCGCTCATGCATAATGATCGGGCTATGGTAAGGGTTTCAGGGCTGGATAGAAAAGGCCGCAGGGAAGGGGCGGTAGTGGAGATTTTAGAACGTAACACGCATCAAGTAGTCGGTAGACTTTACAAAGAAGACGGTTTTACCTATGTAGTGCCGGATAACAAGAACATTGCACAAACAATCCTGTTGCAAAAAGGCGGGGTCGGTAAAGCCAAGCAAGGGCAAATTGTCATTGCGGAAATTGTCGATCAACCCACCAAGCTGCGTCAGCCCATAGGACGAATTGTTGAAGTGTTAGGTGATCATTTGGCGCCAGGCATGGAAATTGAAATGGCGATTCGTTCCTATGAATTACCATACCAATGGCCTGATGAACTATTAGAGGAAATTAAACCTTTAAGAAAAGATGTGCCCGAAGCCGACAAGGAAGGCCGTACAGATTTACGCAATATTCCTCTGGTTACTATCGATGGCGAGGATGCCCGCGATTTTGATGATGCAGTTTATTGCAAAAAAACGCCTAATGGTTGGAAGTTACTAGTTGCCATTGCGGATGTTTCTCATTATGTGCGAATCAATACGGCGTTAGATAACGAAGCCAAGAATCGCAGTACATCCGTCTATTTTCCTGAGCAAGTCATCCCGATGCTGCCGGAGATATTATCCAACGGCTTATGTTCGCTCAACCCGCAGGTTGATCGCTTGTGCATGGTTTGTGAACTTTTGATGGATCAAGAAGGCAATGTAGTCCGTTCGAAGTTTTTCGATGCTGTGATGTGCTCGCATGCTCGGTTGACCTATACAGAAGTCGCCAAAATATTGGTTGATGGTGATAAGGCTTTAGCCAAAAAACATAAAGCCTTAATGCCGCATTTACAAGAACTCTACGGGCTTTATAAGGTGATGCGCATCAGCCGCGAACAGCGCGGGGCGATGGATTTCGATACCCAGGAAACCCGCATTGTTTTTGGTGAAAATCGTAAAATTGAAAAAATAGTGCCGGTGGTACGTAATGACGCGCATAAATTAATCGAAGAATTTATGATTACTGCCAATATGGCAGCGGCGAAATATTTAAATGCCAAAAAAATGCCTAAACTGCTGCGTGTTCATGAAGGGCCCGTCGCTGACAAGTTGGCTAATTTAAAAACATTTCTGGGAGAATTGGGCTTACATCTAGGCGGCGGTATCCAGCCAAAACCACTTGATTATATGCACTTGGTCGAGTCTATAAAAGACAGGCCCGATGCTCATCTGATCCAAACCGTGTTGTTACGATCGCTATCGCAAGCGGTTTACAGCCCAGAAGCTAAAGGACATTTTGGACTAGCTTTGGACGCTTATGCGCACTTTACCTCCCCCATTCGTCGTTATCCGGATTTATTGGTGCATCGAGCCATCAGGCATTGTCTGCAAGGTAAATCGCCACAAAGCTTTTATTACGGCACACCGGATATGGTCAGCTTGGGCGAACATTGCTCTGCCAATGAGCGGCGCGCCGATGATGCCACTCGCGATGTGACCAGTTGGCTCAAATGTGAATACATGATGGATAAGATCGGCGAAGAATTTACCGGCCTTATTTCAGCAGTCACTTCATTTGGCTTTTTTGTTGAATTGTCTGACATCTTCGTTGAAGGATTAGTGCATATCAGCAATCTCGGCCAGGATTATTTTCAATTTGACCCGACCAGTCATCGTTTGAAAGGCGAACGGACTAACGTTAGCTTTCGCTTGGGTGATCGCGTTAAAGTTAAAGTTGCCCGGGTTGATCTGGATGAAAAGAAAATTGACTTCGAACTGGTACAGAAAAAGTCGTCTGTAAAAACAGTAGATGCCAGCGACAAGCCGAAAAACAGAAGACGTAAAAAAAGTAAGTGAAAATTTAACATACAAGATTACTGACGCCTTACTAAATCCATGAAATCAAGCAAACTATACGGCTTGCATTCTGTGCAAGCTGCCTTAGATTATTCGCCTAAAAAAATCCAGCAAGCTTGGGTAGATAACCAACGCCAGGATAAACGTCTCGCGCAAGCCATCGACGATTTATCAGCTTTGGGCATACAGTCCGAAAAAGTCGATAGAAAGCGTTTAGATAAGTTAGCAGATAGTAATAACCACCAAGGCATTGTAATTCAAGTGGAAATGCCGGGCGAATTATCCGAAAGCGATTTAAAAACAGCTGTCGAAACGCTGAATGAAACGGCTTTATTTTTGGTATTGGATAATGTTCAAGATCCTCACAATTTAGGTGCATGTCTTCGATCTGCCGATGCTACAGGGGTACATGGCGTTATTATCACCAAAGACAATGCCACCGGCATTACGCCCACAGTTTGTAAAGTAGCTAGCGGCGCGGCAGAAACCGTGCCGGTTTATCAAGTGACTAATTTGGCTAGAACCTTGCGCTGGCTAAAAGAGCAAGGTATCTGGGTAATAGGTACTGCCGGAGACGCTCCGCAAACAGCGTATAAGGCTGACTTTAGTGTGCCACTGGCCCTGGTTTTAGGTGCCGAGGGCAAGGGCTTGCGTCGGTTAACCAGAGAACAATGTGATGTACTGGTTAAGTTGCCCATGTTCGGACAGGTTGAGAGCCTTAATTTGTCAGTAGCAACGGGCGTTCTTCTCTATGAAGTCATTCGGCAACGTATGGCTTTATAACGTCGCAAAATTCACAAGTTAGAAAGCACAGAGATGATTAGCATTTATAAATAATCAATCCTGCATTACATATTCAACGCTTGCGGGTGAACTAAATCCGCAAGCATCTTTGTGTTTAACTCGTTCTAATATTTGCAACTTTGATTTGCGGATAAAAATGGCTTAATGCGAGACTGTGTGTCCGGGTGTGAGGATATTAATTCACTGACTTTGCTGACACTTTTCTCGGATTGTTTTGGCTCATTAATATCTAATTTCGACTCATTATCTTTAGGCTCTTGAGTATCAAGTCTTTGCAAAATATCAGCGAAGGCTTGTGGGGGTAGGCAAGCTTTTTGTAAAGCGTTTAATGCGAACTGATCGGCTTCGGTCTCATGCTCGCGGGTATAACGCATTTCAATTAATAGTGCGGGCAAACCAGAAGCCATCGAGCTAACATCGCCGGTTGCAGCGGCAATAATTAACCCGGACAGCAGTCCCTGTATGCTTTGCCTGAACGCATGGCGTTGATCTACATGGCCCAGCTCATGAGCTAATACAGCAACAACTTCAGTATCGTTTTTAGAGAGATCCACTAAGCCATCGGTTACCACCATAATACCACCGGGTAATGCAAACGCATTTGCCCCGATTTCCTCAGATTTTCTAAAATTTAACTGATACTGAGGGCAATTTTTTAAAGTGTTGCATAGCTTTCTTAACGCAACCTCGATATTGATCTGGTGTGATTTTTCAATGGCACTGGGTGTAAAAGAGCCAACTTTTGAATCCAGTGCTTCCAGTACACGTTCACCCAGAGCCATTTCCATTTCTGGCGGTGTTGCTTTAGCTACTTGCTCCGCCAATTTGGGCACACCAAATTGTAACAACAGCCATCCTGTTAGCACTGTGAGTGCCAGAGAAGCCACCACCCATCCCAAGTGATTCTCAAGGTAATGTACCGCCTTCCAAAAAGTGCTTTCATTGGAGGGGATTGCCGCTTCCAACTCTTTGACATCAAGTGCTTCTAAGTGTCCACCATTTGGCAACTCGATGAGGCGCTTAGCATTGCCAAGTTTTGACTGCACTTTTAACTCGGACAAAGCAAAACTGAGCCTTTCGCCGGCATCATCAATAAGGGTGATGGTTTGACCGATATCAGCAATACTGACCAAAACGGGTTTGGCGCGCGCACTGACCCCGTCGAAGTATTCCGCTTGAAATGACATATCAGCCTATGCCTAAATCAATATCAAAGAAATCAGCGATTTCCTCGCCTGTTGCTTTAACCTCTGCTTTTTTGTCGCCGACAAAGCGGTCAAAATCCACATCACCCACCACGCCCAGTTTTGACGCGCGATACTTGCTCATGCGAACTTGTGCCCAAGGTGTGGCTAAACCGAAAGTTAACGCAATCACTAAGGTGTTTGACATGTATAACCAAATCAGATCACGAGCACGCATATTGCTTTTGAATGACAACTGATCCAGGGTCGTGTTGTTCCACACGAGGTTGCCAATTCGAGATTGCAGATAACCGACGGAGCTAAAAATAAAGATCATGTAAGCAAGGACACCCGCTATAGCAAAGAAAATCGCTTTGGGGTCCTGCATTAGGGTTTCAAACATCTTTGCCTGATCAGCTTTTTGTTGATCGGGATCTTCCGATGTTATTGTTGAGTCTTCAGTAGCCGGCACTTCTGCGGGTTCGGTGTTCTGATCAGGTTCTGATCCAGACAGGATTTGATTTATTTCATTTTCCGCCGAAACTATTTCAGCTTGTGGTTGCCCCTGAACAAGGCTGGCTGCACCAGGAGGGGCGGCCATCAGCGTTGGTATGATGTTCTTTGCAGCTAAAAAACCTAATGAGCTAAAAATAATCCCCAGGACCAGTGCCCCGCCGACCAGGTACACATAAACCTTGTAAAAATCTTTTACGCTGGCTTGCATGTTAAATTGGTTTAATCCGAATTGATGGTTTGTCACCAGAAATCTATTTTTTTGATGTGAACTGTATGGCGTACCAAGACCTAAGGTTAGTGCGGTCATGATGGGCATCCATATGAATGTTCGCGCCGCCTCTCCCACTTTGCCCACGAAGTCAAAACGTAAGCCACGATGACTGGTGTTACGAGCATTAAAAATGGATGAGCGGACTACCAGCCAGGGCAATGCTATTAACAGTATGATCGTGAAAGCCAGATAAAGCATTGGGTCTATGTTCTGACTAAACGCGAATGCCATAAAAAAGATAAAAGCAATCACTCGCCCTTTTAAAATTGACAGAGGATTGCCATGATAATCAAAACCGACATGATCAATTAAGGTATTGTTATAAAAATATTTTTTCTTTCTAACTTTGGCCCAGGCCGAGTAAATACCGAATGTTAACAACGACAGCATCAAGTTAACTATCCAAATGCCAAAATACTCTCTCGCTTTGCCTTGAAAAATAACAGGGGTTATTTTTTGGTTTGAGGTTCCGTTGATCATGTTGTGAGCCCTATCCAGAGTTATATATCCAGTAAAATGTTTGGTTTTAAGTAAGCTACCTTGGCATTTATCAGGCGAATAAGGCATCTTGGGGCGAATTATGTCCTAACGTGTTGTCATTGTGCAAAATTTATAGCGTCAGCCAAAAAAAACCGCTCAAGTTAACGTCGGCATCAAGCCATTTTTATGTGAATGGTTTTTTGTGGCCTACCTAACACTCAAAATAATCCACTCTTGTTGGCTTCATCTCCAGTTCTTAAATAAATCTACTTGTCCACAAACAAAAATTGATAGCTATCATTAGCTACTTGATTACTCTAAGATCACGTCCAAAATTTTTCCGCATCTTGGTTACAGGCCCGAATCTTTCAATGTAGAATGCGCGATGCGTTTTTGATTGAATCTTGCCGTTAGTCATATTGGGCTATTTTAGCCCTACTTGAGCTCGATAATTTAGCAAAGGAGAATTTTGTGATACCCAATAGCCGCATTCTTATTGTTGATGATGTGATCGATAATATTCGGGTTGCAATGAATATTCTCAAGGAAGATAACTACAATTTCTCCTTTGCAAATAACGGTAAGGAAGCATTACGTCTTATCTTTGACGAGGCTGAGCAATTCGACTTGATCTTGTTGGATATCATGATGCCGGATTTGAATGGATTTGAAGTCTGTCAAAAACTAAAATCATCTTCGAGTACCCAAGAAATCCCCATTATTTTTTTAACCGCAAAGGTTGATGTTGATTCTATTACCAAAGGCCTGCAACTCGGTGGGGTTGATTACATCACTAAACCTTTTCATGCCAACGAATTGTTGGCTAGAGTTAAGACTCATCTCGATCTTTATCATGCCAAGGAACTACTACGAAAACATAATATTGACCTGAAAACAAAGGCTAAATTTGAGACGCTTCGGCTGTTGACCGAATTGGAAGACAGTCAAAAAGAGATGATTTTTATTTTAACGGAACTGATGGAAGCCACTTCGGATGAAACGGGCAAGCATATAAGGCGAGTAGCAGAAAGCTCGGCATTGTTGGCTAAATACCATCCCAGCCTGAGTGAAGAGGATATGGAAACGCTATATCACGCGTCACCGATGCATGATATTGGCAAAATGACTATTCCTCTGGAGATTTTGCACAAACCCGGACGGTATAACGAAGAAGAGTTTTCAATAATGAAGCGGCATACGGTAAATGCTTACCAATTGTTGTCGCATTCCAATCGAAAACTGATCAAAGCCGCCGCAATTATTGCTCATGAGCACCATGAAAAATGGAATGGCAAAGGCTATCCGCTCGGTTTAAAAGGAGATGCAATACATATTTATGGGCGCATCGTGGCATTGACCGATGTCTTTGATGCCTTGACTCATAAACGCCATTACAAGGAAGCATGGGATATAGACAAAGCAGTCACATACATTGCTGAACACCGAGAGATCCAATTTGATCCGGTATTAGTCGATATTTTTTTAGCGCATTTGGATGAGTTTATCGCTATAGCAAAGTCCATGTAATGAGGATTTACAAAAACCTCTCGGCAATGTTGGCGGTTATATTGCGTATGACCAGGATTAGGTTATTAGCGCTATTTTTTCTGTTTGTCCCAAGCGTTATTTATGCGGAGGCATTGTCATCCAACGTTGTGGATTCAGCATACTCACAAAATAACGTTACCGCTTCATTAACCCCAGAAGAAAAGTCCTGGATTCATGAACATCCAGTGATCTATTACGGCGGCGAAAAAGATTGGCCTCCATTTGATTTTGTTGATCAGGAGGGTCGTCACACCGGACTCAGCCGCGATTTACTGCAACTCATTGGTGAATACAGCGGCCTGAATTTTCAGGTTAAAATCGCTAAGTGGGATGAGTTGCTGGCAGACATTAAGGCACAGAAAATAGATATGTTGCCAACCATCTATTTCACAGAGGAGCGACAAAAATATCTGCAATTTACTAACCCTTATCAACTGACGCTGACTTATTTTTTTATTCACGAATCTATTCAAGCGAAAACCTTCAATGATCTGAAGGGTAAAACCATAGCCATCACCAAGGGCTACGCCCAAATCGACGAAGTAAAAAAGCTGTTTCCAACATTGAAGACTTTAGAAACCCATTCTTTGATGGAATCTGTTCAAGCGGTCATCGAAAGAAAAGCCGATGTGTTACTTGAAACTTATGCGGTGATGAACCACGTACTGACAGAAAACAGCTTAACTTCCATACGGCCTTTCATGCCCATACCAGGTGGTGAGGCAAAAAAACTAATGATGGCCGTTCGTAAAGACATGCCTATGTTGGTTTCAATTTTGAACAAATCGATAGCGGCCATTCCACAAACGAAACAACAGCAAATTTATGATAAATGGCTGGGTTATCATGACAATCCGAGCGATAGGCAATTTCAGATTAGTGCCGCAGAGCGGGGGTGGCTGACTGAACATCCGCTTATTCGCTTTACCGGCGATCCCAAATGGTTGCCGTATGAAGCTTTCGACAATCAAGGCCGTTATACCGGCATGGTTGCAGAATACTTACAACTGCTTGAAAAAAAATTACCTATCAAATTCGACATTGTGCTCAGTCGTTCCTGGAGTGAATCAATCGGTATGATCAAGCGAGGTGAAGTTGATATGTTATCGGAAACAACTGATTCCGATTTGAAATCACACTTGCAGTTTACCCAGGCTTATTTGTCTAGCCCGGTAGTCATTGTGATGCGCGACCATGAAGAATATGTTGATTCTCTTGATCAAATTAAGCATCGCCGCTTGGCTGTCATTAAGGAATACGGCTATAACCCAGCCATATTTCGCCGTTATCCCAATGTTAAGTTTTCTGAAGTTGAAACTATTCAGGAAGGTTTAACGGCGGTATCTACCGGGAAAATCGACGCGCTACTCTGCACCTTGGCCCATGCCAGCTACCATATCGCAAATCAAGGCATCAATAATGTCAGGATTGTTGGTAAAACGGAAATCATGACTCAATTAGGCTTTGGAATCCGCAAGGATTTTGCACCATTGGTGCCTTTGATCAACCGGGCTTTAGACAACATAAACGAATCTGAAAAACAACGCATTAGCAATCTTTGGGGCAAAGACCGTTTTGCAGCTAGAACTGATTATGAGCTATTGGGAAAAGCAATCAGTGTTTTTTTGTTGGTATTGCTGCTGATTTTTTTCTGGACGCGACGCCTTGTAAAAGAAATTGCCCGCCGTAAAGAAAGTGAGCAACAAGTCACCTTGTTGAACCAGCGCTTTGCCTTAGCTACCGGTGTAGCCTCGTTGGGTGTTTGGGAGTTGAACTTGCATGAACCCTGGCGGTTTATTTTCGATGACAAAATGTTTGAAATTTATGGCATTACGGAAAAGCATCAGTTGTCTTTTCAGGAGTGGTTGGAGTATGTGCATAGCGATGACCATCCGATTATTTATCAGTCTATTGCCAAACTGAAAGCACAACGAGGCGATGATCATATCGAATACCGGATTGTTCGGCCAGATGGTGCCATTCGCACCCTCTATAGTGGTGCGTGCAGCGTTGCAGTCAATAATAAACTTGTCAAAATTACCGGTGTTAACTGGGATATCACTCCGTACAAAAAAACGGAACTCGCTTTAAAAAATGCCAAGCTTCAAGCTGAGAATGCTAACCGCGCCAAATCTCAGTTCCTTGCCAATATGAGCCATGAAATCCGAACGCCACTCAATGCCATCATCGGTTTTACCGAACTGCTGAACGAGCAAATCAAAGACGCTAAACTGAAGTCGTTCGTAAAAACTATTCAAGGAGCGGGACATAATCTACTGGCGTTGATCAATGACATCCTGGATTTATCGAAAATAGAAGCCGGGAAAATGCATATCGATAAAAAAATCTGTAACCCTCACACCTTGTTTACCGAATTGGGACAGGTTTTTCAGATGAAAATGCGTGAGCGGGACTTGGATTTTATTCTCGATATAGACCCCAAAATTCCCGAAAATTTGATGCTCGATGCAACCCGATTACGGCAAGTATTGTTTAACCTAATCGGAAATGCCGTGAAATTTACCGAGCAAGGATGTATCCGTTTGCGAGCCAGGACCGGGAATGAAGATCAGATTCGCAGCAAGTTGGATTTGTACATTGATGTTGAAGATACCGGCATCGGCATTTCCCAAGATCAGCAAGAGTTGATTTTTGAAGATTTTGAACAGTTGGAGGGCCAGGACGTTCGCAAATACGGTGGCACTGGACTCGGTCTAGGCATTAGCAAACGCTTGACCGAAATGATGGGCGGTGAGATTTCTCTGGTTAGTAAACCCGGCTTCGGTTCAACCTTTACCATTCGGTTAATCGATGTCGATGTATCTACGTTTACCCTGGAGCCGGAACCCACTACGTTATCCAAACGAGTTCGTTTTCATGCTTCTAACATACTGGTAGTCGATGATGTTGAGGATAATCGTAACCTGCTAAAAGAATGCTTTTTGGAAACGGAGTTAGTTATTTTTGAGGCCGAAAACGGCTTGCAAGCTTTAAATACAGTTAAGACTGAATCCATAGATTTAATATTGATGGATATCCGCATGCCAGTCATGGATGGCTATCAGGCGTCCGAAAAAATCAAAGCCTTCTCAAATGTCCCTATCATTGCCTTAACCGCATCGGTAATGCAGGACGAATATGAACGAGCCAAAAGTATTTATTTTGATGGTTATTTAAGAAAACCGGTCTTACAAGCTGATTTAATAGCGGAGCTGATGCGCTTTTTGCCGTTTGAAAGTCTAGATAAAACCGCAGATCAACCCGATGCCGTCTTCTTAACTCAGGAAGAGTTAAGAGCGTTACCCCATGCCCTAAAAGAACTGGATGCGCTCATCAAAGTCTGCGAACAGATTTCCAGAAACAATAATATGGCAGACATTAAAAGCTTTGCTGATACCCTTCTAAACATAGGTCGCCAACATGGGGTTAATGCCGTCGTTGCGCATGCTGAGCAACTGCACACAGCGATTGATTGTTTCGATATCGTCGCTATTAAACAATCTTTAACTGACTACCCTGTGCTAGTGACACACCTAACAGCACAGAACGCCGGCTAGCTATCCGGCCAGAATCAACATAGGTTAAACAGGTTTATTTCTCTTCGTAACCATCTGCTTGTGTCTATCTATGTCAATCGGTGGCCGGGTATTAGATTTTAGTAAGGCTCAACTGGTAGATGTTTAATGCCATAGTCGGCATGTTCAGAGTTGAACGACTCCATCTGGTCGGCGTGACGGTCAAGAACACTTTGATGAATCATTTCATTAACACCTGATTTTTTCTCGCGTGTGTCCTCATGTAATTGCCCAATAGGCCGAAGATAGGCACCGAGTACTTTGTAAACGCCTTTATACAAATTGACAATGTCACCTTTAAAATTTGGGGCCACTTTAGCGGGATTGTTTAGATACGCTTTTTCAAATTCCAGGCCTCTTTGAGTTGCCATTTTGACCATCCAGGTGAAAGCGGTGTCAGACAAGCCCTGATCGGCAAAACCACCGCCAATATTTGAGTGAGAACCCGCAAACCAAACCTGTTTGATTTCCTTAATATCTTCACTGGCTGCAGTCCAAACACTGGGTTTAAAAGGATCGCGCAATTCATCGATCGCCAACGCGTGATACGCATAATCAACATTTCTAAGTGCAGTATCATGAAATTTTACCCAGAGCTTTTTAGTAATCCATCCTAACATCGGCGTCGGTGCGCCTAAGGCTCCGACTGTATCCCAAACCCCCATTAATCTGAATCTGGGTTTACTGTTATTAGCGGTTAGTGCTTCCACCTGTTTGTATAGTTTATGATTGGGTCGTTCCGCAGGTTCCACACGGTACAATTCGTAAAGATGAGGTAACTCACCCAAATCTGATTTTGAAAGCAACCCAAAGGCAGACACTAGTCCAGCAAATGATCGCGCCGTAAAAGCACCGCGACTAAAACCAAAACAATAGATTTCATCACCTTCCAGGAAGTTATGAGCCAAGAACCGATAGCAATCAAGAATATTCTGAGAAATACCTAACCCGGTCGCACCGCCAAGAAGTTTATCTACCGTTCCACCTTCTGTGCCAACGCCTTGATCGTAGTACACTACCTGACTGATTTTTCCAGTATCAACCGGCTTAATGGCCCTAGCCAGCTTAGTCACATTAGTTGGTATCGGTAAGCCCTGATCTTTTTGATCGGGTGAATTCCAGGTGCCATCACAACATATAATTATTTTTTTCATTTTTGTATCCTCCAAGTAGCTTCGAGCAGGATTTCAATGAGCTGCTAAAAGCAGTGTAAAGACCCGTACAGTCGGGCGAGAAACAAAGCCACGTAAAGCCATCCATAATCTAATCCTCACAGAAAGATACCATATCTGCTTTATGTACAAGCAAAATATGTTTGGTTTTGTATGGCTGCCTATCATCGGCAAAAATGCTAGTTACTATTGATCCGGTCCTCCATTTTGATGAATCTGGAATCACTAATAGATTGATGCGATCAGTTATCGAGACAGGAATAATTCATTCAACTCATGCCTATTTTTTCCTTTTATGGGGGAGTTGATTGCAACGAATCCCTGTCGAATCTACACTGCGGCTGTCTTCACCTAGCCAAAGCCGCACTGTCATGAGACAAATTCATTATTACTGCCTAATCGTGGTGAGCTCATTTGTGCTGTTATTGACGCCGTGCGCAGCAGCAGAATTGAATCGTGAGCAAGTGATTGCTCTCATCGGCAAGGCTGGACAGCAACAGCCAAAACTTACCAATAAAGATCTGTCTGGTTTGGATTTGTCAGGCATCGACTTTAAGGGGGCAGATTTATTCTCAGCTAATCTGGATGGTTGTAATCTAAGCCGGGCAAAATTAAATGGAGTCAATCTCAATCGGGCGCAGATACGCAATGCCAACTTAAACACGGCCAACTTAATTGGAGCAAGCTTATACGCAGTCACGTTGGATAACTCAGATTTGACCAATGCCGATTTAACAGGAAGTCGTGTTATCGGCTTATTAAGCAACGTAAATCTAAGCAATGCTCAGCTGGCAAACGCAAATCTTGGCGCTGATATGGCTAACCAAGGTATGGCGCCTGCACGCGTTGAAATGAACAATGCCGTGCTTACAGGTGCCGATTTAAGCAACGTTAGCTTTAGACATGCCATCATGTCGAACGTGAATCTACAAAACGCTAACTTACACAAGGCGCAACTGCAATGGGCGGATTTATCAGGAGCTGATTTAACAAATGCCGACGTTTCCGAAACAGACTTTAGTAATGCCACTCTTGAGGGGGCGAAGTTGAGCAAAGCCAAAGGCCGCGGAACAGCGCATGGTTTAGTTAAAAAGAGCACTCAGCCTTGATGAGTTGATTACGCTGGCAGCTATCGTATCCGCATGTTTACTTAACCTTATCCTATCGACGCAAATTGATTATGTATAAATTTAAATCTACAACATCTTTAATTCCTATCTTTGTAGGCGCACTGACAACCCTCAATGTTTGTCTGGCGACCCCAAACGAAGATCAAATTCCCAGTCTTGTCGGCACCTGGACCGGAGAGAACCAAACCTATTCTGAAAAAAAAGGTTATTCAAATTGGAATAAGACGGTTGAGATATCCGAGCAGAAAGGGCGGGTATTCAAGGGACAATTTACCTATTCAGACGGGACAAAACATTTTTTTGGTGTCATCTATCCAGATAACACGTCGTTTACTTGGGTATCTGTCGATAGTAAAGGCTACAATCAAGGCCGTATTCTCAGTAAAAACAACATTAGTGCCTGTTATACGGAGTCTGGCGCGGACGCGATTGTTGGCTGTGTTGAATTGACCAAGAAAGCTCAATAAACTGACAATACAAGCCATTACGTTTAGATACACCAACATTGCCAATAAACCATAAATCACAAATGGATAAATCAACATGATGGGGTTATGGGGAGATCATTCCAGTGAATTCCTTTTCGTTATAGGCGTGTCAACACTGTTTTTTGTCGGCCTGTTAAACTTAAATTCGTACTTCGTAAGATGACTTAGGAGCTTCGTAATCAGCGTAACATGACATCACCCATACCCCAGCTTCAAATCGTATTTGGTAGGTTTGTACTTCACCAGGTTTGATGTTGAAGTCTGTTACACGGTCAATTATACCTGCTGTGCATACAGCATTGATTTTATGAGCACCTGGTGTTACTTCAATTTTTGGCATTGCTAAACTAATATAGATATTTCGTTATTCCATTTAGCCATAAACAACTTAACAGAGTATTCCAGCATTTTTTGGCATTTGCTGTAGCATTTTGATTTGCGGCGCAGCCTGGCTAGGAAATGCCTGAATAAACTGTTATATCCTTCAACAGTATAGGTTTCAGCCTTTGATTGCGTGTGCCGACCCCTGGGGACAAAGGCCTCGTAAGGTTGCCAGTGATCCGTCATCACCTGCCCAACCGCCTCGCCCGCTATGGCTTGCCAGAGCTTTTCTCCCGTGACAGTCGCCCTGGAACCCAGTACGCAGCCGAGGAACCTTTTTCCATATCTATCAACAGCAATCCATATCCAGCAATAGTTTTTTTTGAGCCAACGTAACTGTGCATTTCGTCCAGCTCCACCACTTGGACGCCCCCGTCGCTTTTTATGGCATCGAGCTTTTCGCCAAACGACCTGATCCAATTCAAAATCGTGACATTGCTGAACCCTAGGACACGGCCAATAGACCTGAATCCGAGTCCTTCCAGGTAAAGCTCCAACGCTTGCCGCTTTACTGCTTTATCCCCAGCGCCGGAACGCTGTGCGACAGTATATCGATGGTTACAATCTTTGCATAAATAGCGCTGCCGACCGCTCGCCAAACCGTCTTTACAGCTCGGCCGCTTACCACATTTTGGACATTCCATAGCACCCTCCAGCGCATCTTTGAATAGCCAAAACTTATACAGTATCTATAATAATTTAGCAATACCCAATTTTTAATGGTTTTTCAGCAGTATAGTGGTCCCCAAAAAACAGACAGCAGTATAAGATGGTGTCTATCCTCAATTAGGTAGGCACAAATGAGTGAAAAGAAGCGTAGGATTATGTCTGGTGCCCAAAAGGCAAAAGTAGCATTGGAAGCGGTGAAAGGTAGCAAAACAGTCAACGAGATAGCCCAAGAATTTGGAGTGCACCCGACGCAAGTTGGTCTTTGGAAAAAGGCATTACTGGAAAATGCCAGCCATCTGTTTGACGCAAAACATGGCCTCAAGACAGCCGACCCGCAAAGTGATCCAGAGCGATTGTACGCCAAGATTGGACAGCTTAATATGGAATTGGAATGGCTTAAAAAAAAGTCCGGGATCAGCCCCTAAGCCAACGCCAGGGTTGGATCGATTCAAACGGCGGGCTGTCCGTGGTGGTGCAGTGCAAACTGGCGAGTATTGCACGGTCCACGGTCTATGAGAGTAAGGTAGCGGTTGTGGACGAAGTCGAACTGCTGCTATTGCGTTTGCTGGATGAAGAGTTTACCCGTCATCCGTTTTACGGCAGCAGGAAAATGGTGGTTTGGCTCGGCACCCAAGGGTATCTTGTAAACCGGAGGCGAGTGCAGCGGCTGATGCGGATATTAGGTTTAGCAGCGATAGCACCGGGTCCTAACACCAGTAAGAAGCACCCACAGAACAAAGTTTATCCTTATTTGCTCAGAGGATTAGGCATTATTCGGATAAATCAAGTCTGGAGTACTGACATCACCTATATACGACTGGCACACGGCTTTGTGTACTTGGTGGCCATTATTGACTGGTACAGCCGTAAGGTCTTGTCCTGGCAAGTATCAAACACGATGGATGTCGGTTTTTGTGTGGATTGTTTGACTGCCGCCCTCTATGATTACGGGCCGCCTGAGATTTTCAACACCGACCAGGGTTCACAATTTACCTGTGAGGCATGGATTAAGGTGATGCTGAAAAACGCCATCAAAATCAGCATGGATGGACGAGGTCGCGCATTAGACAATATTTTCGTTGAACGGCTATGGCGAAGCGTGAAGTACGAGGATGTTTATTTGAAGAACTATGCGTCAATGCCGGAACTGCTGGTCGGTCTGGCCGAATATTTTATCTTCTATAATGCAGGGCGGTTTCATCAGGCATTAGGCTATAAAACGCCGGATCAGGTCTATCAGACTGGTGAAGGTGGCGGGGCTAAAATTGCTGATTATTTTAGTGAAAAAAAAGAGGCTTCAAAAGAAGAGATGGAGCAGCACCAATCTGCTGTAACGGATACGACACCCTCTTAAATTAGGCAGTTAATTGTCTGGACAATAGGGTCCACTATAGTTTACCACTATGAACAATTACAGTACCGTTATTTTTGGATAATGGTTCTACATTTAAAGGTACTGTAATTACTTTAGTACAAGCGGCTGACAGTAAGATACTGCCGATTAATAGAACTGAGTTTAGTGTTTTCATTTTATTCACCTATTTTGTTTCCGGTTGTGTTGAAGTTGGGTCAATTATAGTATCGACAAGCTTAATCTTTGGTGTTCCTATGGCGATCTGGCCGTCTACTACGGTCGGTGCTTGGGTTGCGTAGCCTTTGTTGTTGGCGCATTTGGTGTTGTCGCTTCAAGACATCCCGCCGTTCAGTCTTTTTACTTCCAGTTTTTGTTGGTTTGGCAACACTTACTCTAATGTTTTGGCCGAATATGCCTACCTAACGAACAAGGTTAGGGAGTAAGGGCTGCGAGCTATTCACCTGAAGATCATGTGGTTGCTTTAGCGTAAGAGTTTCACGGATAACCGAAATAACCGACTCGGGCTTTTCCAGTGGGATGCCGTATCCACTATCAAGCCAAATTTGTTTCGAGCAGGGGTAAATCCGGGCGATGTCCTCACGTTTTGCGTTTGCATCATCCGCCAAGACTGTTTTTTCTTTCAAAAATACAGTTTGCCGCTTAACGATACTGAACACTATGGAGGCTTTCAGCGATAAGCTCTGAATTAAAGGGCAAACTGAAGAGTAATGGCGTCAAGCCCGGCTCGTATTAGCGATTTATTACCGACAATAATTTTAGGCGATCTTTTTGATGATATTTCGCAACCACAAAAGCTCGCCAAGAGAAAATGGAGTAACTGATTTAATAAAGTTCTAATAAACGCAGGATATTGTGATCTACGCTGGAGTTTTTAATTGATCTTTTTGTTATCAGCCCGCTAAAGCCGGGAAATCAAAAACTCCCACTTTTTTAACAACCGAGGACGGGCTTTATGTGGCAAAAAAATTCTTTATCGCTAGCGGTGACAGCAATGTTGGTAATGAACACAACGGTTAAGGCTAACGAAAATATTCATCCTTCAACAGATGCAACGGGATATGCCGCAGTGCTTAAAAATGGCAAGATTACCAAAATCTTTGAAACCTTCAAGCAAGGCGAAATGTCGACAACCCCAGTTTCTAGCCTTTTAACTTACAACAAAGTAAAAATCCCCGAAGACTTCGCGGACTTGAACGCTGAGGGCGTTGCTCATATCAGTATTGATAAAGCGGCCTTATTCCAAGCTTCAGTAGGCGAGACTAAAACACTAAAGATCTTTGGCGTTGACATAGCCGCTAGGTTCGAACGATCTGAGGAACATGCCAACGGCGATAGCACGTGGATCGGTAAAATTAACGATGATTCCCGAGCGATTTTAACGTTCGGGGTTGATGGTAGTGTTATTGGCCGTATTGATACGGATACAACAACCTACTCGATAGAACCGGCCGGAAATGGCGAGGCTTGGTTGATTGATAACACCGTCGCAGGACGAATAATTCCGTCATTAGAGCACGACATCCACTTACCTGTAGCAGCTAAAGCAACCGGAAGAGTGACCAGTGCCGCAGCTATTCAAGCTAATGCGTTAGCGGGTAAAACTGCCAATGCGGCTTTATCTGCAACTACGGCATCTGGCAAAACCGTCATCGACCTTATGGTTTTGTACAGCTCAGCCCTTGCGAACGCCGCAACACGCATAAATTTTTTAATCACTACCACTAATCAAGCTTACATAGACAGTGGCTTAGCGAATCTGTCTGTTAGAGCGGTCAATACAAAACCCGTCACTTATTCGAATACGACTTCCAATAGCATTGCGTTAAACGATCTGACTAATAAAAAAACAGTATTTTCTGACGTAAATACTAATAGAACCAAATACGGTGCCGACGTGGTGGTGTTTTTACGCCCCTTCAAAACTGTTCAAGTTTCTTGTGGTGTTGCTTGGTTAAATGGTTCCGGGGGAACAGCATTGCGGGCCGGCAGTGCATTTGCAGTGGTTAGTGATGGCGCAGATGGTCGATATTACTGTAATAACACTACGTTTGCCCACGAGCTAGGCCACACCATGGGTGCCGCCCATGATCGTGAACACAACTCGGGGGCCGGTGGCGCTTTTCCTTACGCTTATGGGTATGGCGTTAATAATTTATACGGGGATATTATGAGTTATTACTCGCCGCAATTAGCCAAGTTTTCAAACCCGGGTATACTCGCAGTCAAAAACACAAAAGGTACTTATTATCTCGGTTTAACTGAAAAGGCCGATGTTGTTCGAGCGTTTAAATTGACTGCGCCGGTGGTAGCTAACTTTATGCCTACTTTGGTTAAATAATGCTATTGGCATAATTCGATCTACGAAAGCTATTTTGTAGTTCGCAGACGCAAACCGCAACTTCTATAGAATTGATCGATTTTCTACTTTAAAAGCCAATTGGCCAGCCGGCTGCATCTAATGAATCCAACACAAAAGATTCAGTCTGGCCTTGCCATTTGGCAACAAACGCACCTTTCGGATCATATTGGTTAGATTGTGTATTGAGATCAAAATGTCTTTTTCCACGCGGATCTGCACCTACACCCGCCAAGTATTGCCAGTTACCCCAGTTGTTGGCCACGTCGTAATCAATGAGTTGTTGCTCAAAATAGGCCGCCCCGAAACGCCAGTCCAGTTGCAATTCATTAACCAGACAACTGGCAACAATTTGTCGGCCTCGATTAGATAAATAGCCTGTTTTAGAGAGTTGTTTCATACAGGCATTGACGAGTGGGTAGGGCGTGCTGCCGTTGCACCATTTTTGAAAGCGTTCTGGGTAAAAACTGGTTAATGGCTTCCGTTGTTTGATGCCCTGAAATAGAAACAAATTCTTGCCATAGTGTATGGCGTACCATTGAAAATACTCATGCCAAAGTAATTCAAAAAAAATCCAGTATGTCGATTCGTTTGCCCCAGATTTTTGCTCATATTGCCGTAAATCAGCATAAATCTGTCGAACTGATAAATTGCCATTGGCCAGCCACGGCGAAAATTTGGTTGAATTTTCAAAGCCGTCCAATTCATTACGGACTTCTTTGTAATGACTGGGCTGATCACTGGAAAAATAAGCGCCCGCATGTTGCAAGCCCCTATCTTCGCCGCCAACAAATTCATGTTTCTGTTGGACATGAATGTCTTCATCTAGCTTTACAGGGAATTGTTTTAACCAATTGACCGGCGCAACTCGGGACGGAGGAAATCTCATTGGCGTGGGTAAGGGGGAATTGATCGGCAATGCTTCAACGGCGGTTCTAAATTGAGTAAACGTTTTCGGTAAACTTGCCAGATCAAAAGGCAATTGCTTTAATTCAAATAGAGTTTTATTGTCAGATTCAATAAACCGCACAGTTGGCAAGTTAGCTTGCAGCATCTTTACAGCCTGTTGTTCATAATATCCCGTTTGCCGACTATGATATAAAAATGACACATTATGCTGGTTGGAGAGCTCAGTGATAGCTTTAACCGGCGAGTCATAGCATACCAGCAAATGTTGCCCAAATTGCCTTAGCCGCTCATCCAAGTTTTCCAGGGACTCTCGTAAAAACCGCCATCGATGTATGGATAGATTGGTTAATCCGTACAGATTGGGTCGAAGCCATTTTAAATCGATACAATACACGCAGATTAAGTGATCAACCTCACTGATGGCTTTTGATAGGCTAATGTTGTCATTAACCCGCAAATCATTGGTAAGCCAGTAAAGTCCTATTTTTGACATTTATTAGTCCCTTTATGGATAAAAACTCAGACGATGCGCATTATAAAATTAAAGTTTGATCGTTGAAACTCCGCCATCAACGTGCAAAATTTGCCCAGTTATCCAACTGGATTTATCTGACAACAAAAATAAAGCCATTTGCGCAATATCGTCGGGTTTACCGATACGCTTAAGTGGATGGCGGCTAGCAGCAGCTTCTTTTTTACTCTCTTCTCGAAGTAATCTGCCGGCTAATGGGGTGTCAGTAATTGACGGTGCAATCGCATTAACCCTGATATGTGGTGCCCACTCTGCGGCTAATGCCCGAGTCAAACCTTCAAGTGCGCCTTTAGAGGCGGACACCATCGCATGATAGGGAAAACCGGTTTGAACCGCTACGCTACTAAATAATACGACTGATGGGTTCTCTGCCGCTTTTAGGTTAGGTTGAAAGTGCTGCAAACAACGCACGGCTGCCAGTACGTTGAGCTCATAGTCTTGACTGAATTCATGAGGCTTTATGCTAGCGAATGGTTTTAAATTAATGCTACCAGGGCAATAAACCAAGCCGGTTAAAGGCTCATCTATCTTTGGCAGAGAATCTTTTACTACATCACAGATAAAATGCTTGGCCGTATTGGCCAAAACGACGGAACGAGATAACGAATAAATCTGAAATTGATTTTGCGCGATTCTAGTAATAGCAGCACCTATGCCGCTGCTGGCGCCAACGATTAAAAGATTTTTCATGAATTATCCTGATGGCTAATGTTACAAAATTCTAGGCATTAACTTACTGCTATTCTTGGAATAGCCCCGGTCCCTTTGGCCAAGCCATGAAATCCAGTGCTATTCATGCTTTATAAGGCCGAATCATTAAGAACTCAAAAAATATTCAGTCTATCTCGGTTTTTTTGCCAAATTTTGACGCAATCTTCGAAATCCACACTTTATAAGCAGTCAATTGATTACTTATATATTTATAATTGATTATCATATATAAATTAAATATAACTTAATATTTATTGTTATTTGTATATTAATTTTGTCTATAATGGCGGCGGTTATTGTAACTGTCGACGTTTTTAATATGCATGGACAGATACCGTAATCAATCATAGGTAAAGCACCACAACCCTAAGTTGACAATGACTCTATCTGTCAATAGAGCCGTTGTTATGTCTAAATAATAAAAATTGAGTGATTTTATGGAAAAGCTATCAAGGCCTTCGCTTCGAGATAAATTGAAGCCCCATTCTCTTGTTACAACTTCAATGTTGCTGATAAGCACCCTAACTTGGCAACCTGAAGTTCGGGCTGAATTACCCGTCGGCAGCTTTCATGCTGCACTGAGAGCCGGTCATAGTAAACTTTGTATGGGTGATAA
The DNA here is from genome assembly GCA_965247565.1 of Methylococcales bacterium. GTDB lineage: Bacteria > Pseudomonadota > Gammaproteobacteria > Methylococcales > Methylomonadaceae > CBDFHF01. The sequence continues at coordinate 2,131,155 of CBDFHF010000003.1, forward strand.
TGCCGGATCATTACTGACTTTATTAACTGGTGTTAGCGTTTTGCAAACAGATTGTAAACGTGCTGAAACCCAAAAAATAAACCTTAAACCTGTATCAGGTAAAGTCAATGTTTATAACTTGGTTGTTGGCAATAGCAACAAATGTTTTGGAGTTGATTTGGGCCTTTTGGGGCTTTTTGGAAAAGTCGATGGTGCTAATATTAAACACCAGACTTGTAGCACTGCCACTCATCAACAATTTAAAGCCATAGACTTGGGAAATGGCAGTATCAACTTAGTCTCTGTATACAGCGGCAAATATGTTGAAGTATCTTTGTCATCTACTTGGTCTGGCGCAAATGTTCAGCAGTGGTCTGCTAATGGACAAAATAACCAAAAATGGCTGTTGGAGTTTACCTCGCCGACTGCTTTAAAAGGGATAAGCGTTCCTAGCGTGCCTGGTTTGTTAAGCGCTGATAGTTCACGTAGCGATATTGTGACGCCAGTGGTTGTCAATAAATCCGCAGCCATTGCTTTGGGTAAAGCCTTGTTTTGGGATCAGGCAATTGGTAGTGATGGCATGGCTTGTGCGAGCTGCCATTTCCATGCCGGTGCTGATTTCCGGGTAAAGAACCAAGTTAATCCTGGATTTAATCACAATAACTTTACTTTTGAATCAACTGCATCGGGTGCGCCAAGAAGCGGGCCAAACTATACCCTTAAGCAAGCTGATTTTCCATTTAACCCTAACAGCGACGATGTGGCCAGCTCGGCGGGTGTGTTTAAACGCACTTTTAATGCTACGAATTCCTCTGACATTAATGACGACTGTACCAGTAACCCGGATGCGATCTTTAATGTGGGCGGTACATCGACCAGACAAGTAGAGCCACGTAACACGCCAACTACAATTAATGCGGGCTATAACTTCCGCAATTTCTGGGATGGTCGGGCGAATAATGTCTTTAATGGCGTATCGCCGTTTGGTTTACGCGATAAATCTGCGGGTGTTTTTATTAATAACAATGGGATTACCAAAAAACCATTAAATTTGAAAAACTCCTCTTTGGCTTCACAAGCGGTTGGGCCGGTTTTGAGTATCCTTGAAATGTCTTGTAATCAAAGACAATTTGCGGATGTGGGTAGGAAGGTTTTGCCCCATCGTCCGTTGGCCAATCAATCTATACATTCCCAAGACAGTGCGCTATCTAGCCTGGGTACGTTAATAGGTAGTAATGGCACCTATGCGGATTTGGTTAAGAAAGCGTTTAATTCAGCTTATTGGAATGGTAGCTGCGCTACTTGCGGAAGCCCTGCAAACGGTGGTGCGCCTTATTCACAAATGGAAGCTAACTTTCCAATGATTTTCGGCTTGGCCGTGCAGCTTTACGAAGCTACGTTGGTGTCTGATGACTCCAAGTTTGATAAATGGAAACAAAGCTCTACGTCATTAACTGCCCAGGAACAACAGGGTCATGATGTGTTCAACAGCAAAGGTAAGTGTTCGTCTTGCCATAATGGTCCGGTACTCACTAGTGCAGCCAATTTATCCAATAACAATCAATTGGTTGAACGGATGAAAATGAAGAATGGCGGAATTGCACTTTATGATACGGGATTCTATAACCTTGGCGTTGTTCCTACCAGCTATGATATTGGTGTGGGCGGTGTTGATCCGTGGAACAATCCATTATCTTTTTCCAAACAGTATCAAACGGGTAAATTTGTTGATAACTTTAATATAGATTCTTGCCGGTTTTTGGAAAAATATTGGCCTAGTTGCTCTAGCACCTCTTCGTTGTCTACCGAAAAAGTGGCCGTAAATGGCTCCTTTAAAGTGCCGACATTGCGCAACATTGCTCTAACTGGTCCTTACTTCCATAATGGCAGTGCTGCCACGCTGGAGCAGGTGGTTGATTTCTATGACCGAGGTGGAAACTTTGATAACACAGAAAAGCATCCTGACATCACTTCATTGGGCTTAAGTTCATCTGAAAAAGCTGCATTGGTGGCGTTCTTAAAAACGTTGACCGATGATCGAGTTGCTTATGAAAAAGCACCTTTCGACCATCCTTCATTGATTGTTCCGAATGGTCATACTGGCAACGATTGGTCTGTAGTCGCTGGCAACAGCATAGATCCTGCACTTGCAAGAGACGAAAGCGTTACTTTGCCAGCTGTTGGTGCTTCGGGTGTTTCTACCAAGCTGAAAGCATTCCATGAAATACTGCCATAAATCAGTGGATTTGCTTTAGGTTAAATCGTTAAAACGGCCGTTGCAGCGCTCATAAAAAAGCACTGCAACGGTTTTTTTGTGTGAACGCACAAGCGCGTGTTGATATTTTGCTCAATCAAAATATCGAAATTAATAGACTAAAAGCGTGGTTAAATTATGGGTAGTTCTGGTTGGGTACCAAAATTTACTCGATTACCAGACCTTGAGATGCAACAAATAGAATAGTTCTTCGTAATGCACAAAGGATCCTCTATAGCTGGGTGTTGAACCAATTATTACAAATATAAAGTCATAGTTTAGATTTGTAATAATTAGGATGTTGCCATAGGCAAATAAGCAGGGTAGTTGATATCCCGGTATATTCGGCTTGAAGATACAAACCCCTACAAGGATTTAAAAGCCTTGCAGGGGGGGGCACAACAAATTTAAAAGCGCTACCATACAACATTATCTGCTAGCGTATTTTTTATTTAACTTACAACAATTCTTTCGGAATGTTGCCGCCATTTTGGGCGAGTTTTTGCAACACAGTCTTATGCAGCCACATGTTCATTTGCGCTGAATCGGCCATAGCGCTCGCAGGACAAGCCAGTTCGGTGGCAAGTTCTTTGCGGGCTGTTAAACTGCTGTCAAGGCCCAGTAGTTTTAATAAATCGACAATTGACGTTTTCCAGTTAAGTTTTTCAGCGTTGGCGGCAGCCAATCCTTCCAGTTTGGAGACTACGTCAACTTCGGTGATTGCAGCCGGAGCCGAAGCTGGCGCCGGTTGGCCTACTGCAGGGGCTTCTGCGGCAGCCGCGCTACCAATGCCCAGTTTTTCAAGAATACTACTAAACAAACTCATAATTGATCCTTATGTATAGTTATGATTATTTAAATGACTGAAATCATGGAGTTAACTAATGATACAGTCGTGAACCATTACTTTAACAGGGTATCTGCCGATAGTCACTATCAAGCTGATCAGGGTTTGCTTGGTTCGAGGTTTTTAGATGAAATTTAATCGGGACATTAGCGATCCCAGTCTCTATGATGCCCTCTGCCACCGCCATATCTTGATTGATCATGCCTGTCGTAACCTTGACGATGCCCACCTTGGTGTCCGCGTTCGTCATAGCGATTACGCTGTTCGTATCTTTCTCTATATTGACCATGCGAACGCGGTAGTCCACCATAATAATTTCTTTCAACAACAGCATAAGATCTGTCGTAACCACCATTATTAGGATAATAAGCATAACGATGAGGATAATGCACACACGCACTCAGCAACAGCGTTAATAAGGCGAGTAGGTTGCGTTTTAAATAAGTGTTCATGATAATTTGTCCAGTGGTTAATTAAGACGCTTGCAGGTTAACTGGCAACGGCTGAATACGATATGAATTGACACATCGCTATTTCAATAACAAAGGAAATCAATGAAACATCCCGTTGTAAATGCCCAAATAACCCCAGAAGGTCGCTTGGATGTATTATCTAAATTTGAAGTGAGCAAACTGCTTGATACCAGTCAAGGTGGGTTGTATAAAGTTTTCCGTAATTGCTCACTGGCTGTATTAAATTGCGGCAGTACGATGGATGACGGTAAGGAACTTTTAGAACGTTATCCCGATTTTGCCATTCGCATCATCCAGGAACAGCGCGGCATCAAACTCGAAGTCACTAATGCGCCAGCGCATGCTTTTGTCGATGGCAGGATGATAAAAGGCATTAACGAGCACCTGTTCGCCGTGTTACGCGACATTGTCTATGCCAGCAACGAAATCAGCGATAATCCAAAATTTGATTTGAGTCGCTCAGAGGGCATCACCGACGCGGTCTTCCATATCCTTCGCAATGCCAATATTTTGCGACCCATGGCAAATCCAAACTTAGTAGTGTGCTGGGGTGGCCATTCCATTAATCGCAAAGAATACGAATACAGCAAACTGGTCGGCCATGAAATGGGCTTGCGCGGCCTGGATATTTGCACGGGCTGTGGACCGGGCGCCATGAAAGGCCCAATGAAAGGCGCGACGATAGGCCATGCCAAACAACGCATTAAAAACGGCCAATACCTGGGTATTACCGAACCGGGCATTATTGCAGCCGAATCACCAAACCCCATTGTTAACGACTTAGTCATTCTGCCAGACATCGAAAAGCGTCTGGAAGCCTTTGTGCGCACCGGACACGGCATCGTAGTATTTCCGGGTGGCGCAGGGACTGCAGAGGAAATTTTATATATTCTGGGCGTGCTACTCCATCCTGATAACAAGGACATGCCATTCCCATTAATTTTCACTGGTCCGGATAGTGCGGAAGATTACTTCAAAAATATTGATCTTTTTATAGCCGGAACCTTGGGCTCAGCAGCCAAACAGCGTTACCAGATTATCATCGATAACCCGGTGCTAGTAGCTAACCAAATGCAAGCGGGTATTCAACAGGTCCGGCAATTTCGTAAAGAGACCGGCGATGCGTATTATTTTAATTGGCTATTAAAAATTGATCCGGTCTTTCAGCAGCCTTTTATGCCCACGCATGTGGCCATGAGAGATTTAGGACTTTATAAAAGTCTGGCTACTCATGTGTTAGCGGCAAATTTACGTCGCGCTTTCTCAGGTATTGTTGCGGGAAATGTAAAAGACGAGGGCATTCGTTTGATTGAAGAACATGGTCATTTTGAAATTAGCGGCGATGCGGAGATCATGAAATTAATGGATACCTTGCTAGCTTCATTTGTAGCACAGCACCGCATGAAATTACCCGGAAAGAAATATACGCCTTGCTATCGGGTGATTCAATAAAGCCCCTGTCAAAGCCATAGCTTGCAGCCTCTAAACTCTATTGGGTTTCTTTAAGTTTAGATACCGTCTCCTAATGGCTTGAGGCTGTGTTGCGATGCCTTGCAGGTTTTATCCGCTACGCTACGAAAACTCGTTCGGCACTGCGGCTATCGAGGATTACTGACCATTCAGATGAATGGTAGCAGGCTGGTAGCTCGGCGATGTTTTGGATAATTGGTGCAAATTATTGCTGAACTGCTGAATTTAGGGTGATGCTAGTGCTGACACGCGATCATGAACTAGCAGATAATCAGTAAACAATTGCAGCTGTTGCAACAGTTCACTGTATGGAATTAACAGACGTACACGGTAAAGCTGCTGTTTTGCTTTGAATACTTGTTTTTGCAGCAGTAAATCTAAAATGTCACGGGATTGCTGCTGAATTAAAAAGTCCCGAAACACCAAAGCCAATCGGTTTCTTTTAAGGCGCAGTGAAATTTCAAGTGATCTAACACTAGACTCGATATTGCTTTTTTGCCAAAGTTTTATAGCTTCGCTAAGCCAATACTGAGCGGACTTTTCTGCTCCGATGATATTGCCCAAGTCAGCTTGGCACCGCGGGCATAGCTTAGCGGGGCCTAAACGGGCATTGCAGCATGGGCAGCGCTCCATTACGATGCCAGATAATAAATGATGTCTTTTAGTTGTTCCATCGGTTCATCTAGTCCTTCTAGATCGTTAGCTCTGATACATGTCGTTATGTTTTCAATCAAGGCACCCATGTCCTCTTTGTCTTCGACGGTTATGTTTTCGAACAGACTTTCGGCTTTTTCGATCAACTTGTATGCCTCTTTGACTTTCGATGCTAGCAGATCTTCAAGCTCACTCTGAATGTCAGCGGGGTCAGCTTCCATTTGTCCAAATAGCGAAATGATGCGTTGTTTGGCAGTATTTAGTGTGCTGCTTTCAAAACGGGTTAGAGCATTTTTTATGGTGATAGATTTTTCTAAACCGGTGGCTTTTTCCCGCGCGGAAACATGCAATATCCCGTTAAGATCCAGATCCAATGTTAATGTGATGATGTTGCCGGCTTCTACGTTCTGTAAACCTTCAACGCGAAATTCGCCGATTTTTATATTGTTCAACGCATCCGGGTCTTCACCTTGATAAATAGTTATTTCAACAAAGTGTTGTCCATCGATGTTGGTGCTGAATGCTTCTGTTTTGCGACTGGGTAGCACGCTGTGCTTGTGGATGATCGGTGCAAATGTAAATGGATAAAATCCACCGTCCAGGGTGCCGATGACACTAGTGCCGTAAGTGTAAGGCGTTACGTCGACTAGAACTGTATTAACATGTTGGCCTGCAGCCATTGCCGCCTGGATTGCCGCGCCCATAGCTACGCATAAATCTGGATCGACTTCGCCGTGCGGTTCAAAACCGAATTCATTGAATATCCGTTCCCGGATGCATGGGGTGCAGGTGGAGCCGCCAACTAGAATAACTTCATCAATATCAGAAGCCTTCAGTTTTGCGCCTTTTAAGGCGATATGGACAGCATCCAAAGTAGCATCGATGTAATGTTCAATCATTTCCTCGTATTGCTTTCTGGATAATTCCAGCGACAGATGGATGGCAACGCCTGCCTGTTCCAGTAAATATTCTTCTTCAATTTGCACGTAAGGCTGTTCGGATAACACGAACTTTGCTTGTTCTGCCGCGCGATTAATGCGCGCCATGGCCTTACTGTTATTGCGGGCATCAACCTGATAAGTGGCCTGTAGATGATCGAGCAGATGTTCAATAATTTTTTGGTCGAAATCATCGCCACCCAAATGGTTGTTGCCATGGCTGGCTAGCACCTCGACAACACCGGCCTGACTATTCACCACGGAAACATCAAAGGTGCCGCCGCCCAAATCGTATACTAACATGCGTTTGGTCCCAGTTTGTTTTGATCCATAGGTTAGCGCCGCTGCGGTGGGTTCGTTAATCATACGCACCACTTCCAGACCGGCAATTTCTCCGGCCTCACGAGTTGCCTGACGTTGCACATCGGAAAAGTACGCGGGTACAGTAATCACAGCTTTACTGATCGGTTGTCCAAGCTGTTGTTCGGCTAGACGCTTAAGCTGTTTAAGAATGATCGCGGAAATTTCCTGCGGCGTATAAGTCTGCCCCGCTAATACTACATGGGTATCTTGCCCCATCAGACGCTTGATGGATTTAACAGTGCGTTCCGGGTAAACCAGATATTGGTTTTTTGCACTTTCCCCAACCAGAATGTTGCCGGTATCATCAATACCAACAAATGAAGGCAGAATTTTTTTATCGCCATCGGCGATTACTCTGACCTTGCCTTGTTCAACGATGGCGACTTCTGAGTTGGTGGTACCCAAGTCGATGCCGATAATAATTTCATTCATTTAACTAAAAAACCTGAGTTTTATTTACTTTAACGTCAGCTAATCGCAAAACCTGACCCTGAAAAACAAAACCTTTGCGCAATTCTTCAAGCACAATACCGTTTTCAATGTTTGGATCATGGCCGGTTTCAACTGCACTCATGGTGGTAGGGTCAAGCAATTGGCCTATGCAGTCTATAGGGTGCACCTGATAACGCTGTAATAACTGATCAAAGCGCTTCATGGTCATCAGTTGGCCTTCTTCAAAGTGTTTGATAAAGCGCACGTCTTTATCTGCGGAATGCTTAAACAAAGCAGATACCGGGCGGTAGTTTTGTAACGCCCCCAGCCCTGAACTCAAACGATCATATAAGTCGACAAATTCCAACAGCATGGTGCGCGTAATTTCATGCTGTTGTCGTTGCAATTGTTCCGTATGTAAGGCGAGCTCTGCAGACAGGGTCTGATTATTTTCCTGTACAGTGGCCAGTGCCGAAGCCAATGTGTCCAAAGTGCTTTTAAACTGTCTCGATTCAGCTTTTATTTCCGTCTTTAAACCAGCCATTTCGCTCAACAAGGTATTCAGGTCGGGTTGCTCATAAGTGGCTAATGGCTCAAGCCTGTTTTGTTCCAGATACTGCCGGAATTCTTCAAGCAGTTCGTTTTTTTGTTCATCTGCGTTCATGATTTTTCTGAAGGTGACAGTGTATTGCTCAGAGTAGTGCTATCAACACTTGCGCGCAACAGTTTACTAAAATGTGCTGGTGCGATCTCTAGGGCTTTTGCATTCTGGAAGCCCTGCTCAAGCAATTCGTCGAAATCAGCGACGGGTAAAGTGAACAACGCATATTTTATTCGGCTTTGGTGATCCTTAATGGCGATATAGGCCTTGTAAATTATTTGAAATTTTTCCTGATCGCGGTCAGGTGGATTTATTTTCACTTTTTGCAAATAAGCCTGTTTAATTTCTTCATCAGTTGCGTTGGGTGCAACGTCCAACAATTGATAGGATGTTTTCATAGAAATCGATAAAGGATTAAAAGAAAAAGAACCGACGTTTTTTAGGTTGCCCAAAACAGTCGAGCACATTCTGAACGCTGACGCCGATAGCTAAATCTAATTGATTTGAAGCTTTCAACATTAGCAACGCAGTGAATAAATCAGGTTTTTCCATCATAGCGTACAAAGCCTTTTCGGCTTGGTTGCTGTCCAGATTGGTGAGTTGCGCAATTAATTGTTCCGGTGTAGTTGTTTTCGTTAGAGCGTCCATTTTTTTGTTGATTGCATTTAAAACATCAACTGACAGATGTCCAAAAAGCTGTCCTAACAGCCCCTCCCGAACTTCGTTTTTAGCAACATCATCATTCAACATAGTTTTAAAAACGCCCGTGCCAAAATCTGGATGTGCCTCTCGAAAGCGGTCGAAGTAATTTCTTAGTAAAACGATAGCTTGCTGATCTTTTTCTCGGGTAGCCTGATTCAGGCAATCTTGTAAATCCAGGCCATCTTTAAAAGAACATTTCTCTGGGTTGCCGTTAGTTTCAGAATAAATCCTGTAGTATGCCCAGATGGGTTTTTGCCATTGTGTTTGGGCCCATTTTGCACAAGCACGCAATAATTCAAAGTGCTGAATAATGTCTAATGCCTGGCAAAACCGTAACAGCAAATCTTCTGGATAATTTTGTTGTTGTACAGAGTTTTTCAGAGTGGCTTTAATTTTTTCGAGCGCTTTAAACAAATATTGGTGGTGGCTATCGTCCTGTGAATAATCTTTTAGCAGCAGAATTAGTCGCTCCATTTCTAACGCTGGCAGTACATGATCTTTCAGCGGAGCTAATTCTTTCAGAATTGTCGCCACGGGCAGTCCCGTTAATAGCGCTTCCAAAGCGCCTTGAAAATGCGCATTCACCGGATCTGGATTCATTTTGCTTAACACGTCGACAATCCGATTTAAACCTTGTTCTTTATCCTGATCAGCAAAACAAAAAAAACTACGGATTAATTGGACATGCAAAACATAGCTTTTGCCCATTTTTAGGGTTTCCATCTGCTGGATTTCGCTATTTGCCAATGGATAGTTTTTTCCTTGCATCAGTTTTCGGGCTTGGGCCAAATGGCTTTCAAACAAGATTTTTTTGGCAAAGTAGTTGAGTGGATCTGCTTTTAATATCTCTAATGCGTGTTGGATTGCTTCCTCGAAAGCTTTGTTGCGCATGTTTGCGGCAATGGCAAAGGTTAGCACATCGATATCCTGAGGGAATTTTTGTAACGCTTTAGCCAACCATCTTTTGTTATTATCGGTTTCTTTCTGGTTTTGGCCATAATAACGCAGAATTTTCAAGTAACTGTCACGATCTTCAGAATCGTAATCCAAACTTTCAATTAGTGTGAGAACTTGCTTAGACTCATCCTGTCCGGTTGCAATACGACGCAAAATCAGTGCAGCCTTCAGCGAATTGCCTGGCTCTGTTGTGCGCAATACTTTCAAGCATTGTCGCCAATAAAATTCGGTATCGTACTCTCCGTTGTTTTTTTCGTGAATTAAGGCTTTAAGGCGATTTTCTTCGAATGGGTCAAGCGAGCCGAAGGTGTTTTCGTATTCCCGTTTTCCTGCGGGATAAGTAGCGAGCATCGTCAAACAAAATTTTTGTGTCAATTCCAAACCAAATAGCGATTGATATTGAATGGCAAGATTAAATTTTACTGGATCTGATAAAGGCTGAGTTTGTTGACTTAGCCGCTCAATCACTTTCAACTGCTTTTCGTCGAACGCTTTGATTTCCCCAATCAGCTCGCGTTTTTGTGGGTTAAAACCAGTCATTTGAAAAGCCAGTGCCGAGCCTTTTTGAGTACAGGCAAGCAGCAATTTTGCTGATTGCCAATAAGGTGAATTAGCGGGGATTGTTGCTAGCAATGCTTGGGCATCGGTGATTGAGGTTGTCGTAATAATGGCTGCTTTTAACAAACTACGAAAATCCTTAAACGCAGAGCGATAGGGCAATTGCTTTAACGTCTCGTCAACACCAGCCCAGTTTTTGGTTTGATAAGATTGCAACGCCTTTTGTGCCAGTGCTAAATGTAAGGCAAAAGCAGAATTCTTCGGCAGCTCTTGCCCAAATTCAGGATGATCAGTAATAACTAAAAACCCCAACCATGCGGCTAGGTCAGGATAGTCTTTATCCAGCTGCTTCGCAGTCAACTGCTTGAGTAATTGCTGAATTTCGGCTGTATTTTTAGCTTGAATATGCCAGGCGATGCAATAGCTTAAACTTTTGTGGGGGGGCTTTATGTGTTGACTGTAAATTTCCCGCTCTTCCATCGGCAGTGTTTTATACAGCTCGATTGCGTCTCGGTATTCACCAGAATTTAACTGAGCTAACGCCTGTGCGCTAGTGGAAAATTCTGGATTGTCGGTAGCGGGTTCTTTATTTTTGGACACGGCAACAGGAATTTTTTCGCTTATAGCTACAACCCTTGATTATAAGTTAATTTCATCGACGCTAATCAATACTTAATACTGTAACTCCGCTACCAGCTATTCGGCCACCAATGATGGTCGAAAGCCTGATAGGCAGCTAGTGTCCGAATATTTACAGGGTCAATTGTTATTCTTTAGCGAGTCAGCAAATTCAGAAAATGCGCTATTTAACAGGTCTAGGGAGCGTTTTTATCTGAAATAATTTCGAAAAGTTATTGATATTTTTAATAAATACTAAATCTTTGTGTCGTATTTATTTACATGATATTAGTTACAAATATAAAAGTATTGATATAAAAAAAGTAAGCTGTTGGTTATATTGAAAAATTATTGATAAGGAATGGTTTTTGCTGCTAATTGTAAGAGAAGGCTTACATGAGATTTGCCTTCGTACCAATCTCAGAATTAAGAGATAACTACCAATTAATAATTTAAGGGGATATAACCGTGACAATGCGAAATTTTTTACAATTGGCGGCAATCGGCTCATGTTTGTTGACTACAACGGCATTTGCTACACCGTTCACTATTAGCAGCACCTTAACGGGTGACTCAAGAGCTTCAAACCCAGACAATTTATTTGTCAATGTAACTATCACTGGCAACACTGATACTAATCAGGCAATTTGGCTAGTCGATATAGATTCACCGCTCCATTCTCGCATTAAGCTTGATGAGTTTTTTTTCAACTTGACAGGCAATGCCACTGATTATTCGTTTTCAGCGTTTTCTCCAACTGGCTGGGCTGTTCAAAATCCTGCTACCAATGCAGCGGGTTCGGGTAGTGCAGATTTTATGTTTAAAGCGCTAGATCCTGCAGGGCAGCCCAATGCTATAGACATAACAAATAGTCAAAATCTGTCATTCACCATGACTTATGCAGGCGGTAATTTGTCAACGGACAACTTCTTGTTGGCAGGGGAAGCGGTTTCCAGCGATTTAGTTCTTGGCGCAGGGCAATTGGGTGCGCATTTACAGAGTCTTAGTACTGCTGGCTGTAGTGGATGTTCAGACAGTGGCTTTGCTTTTGGCAATTACACATCTAGTATTACGCCGGTGCCGGAACCTTCCGTATTTATGCTACTGAGTACGGGATTACTAGGGTGGGCTGGTTATTCGTTAAGAAAAGCTAAATCTCAATTCCAAGCTTAATACCCACTGCGTTTAATAAAGGGAGCATCTGCTCCCTTTTTTTTGAAAACGTTGGTTGAAATTTAGTTTTTGACTCTCTTCCTCGGACTAGCCACGATTAAGTGTGTTTAACAACGCGCTGATTTTAATAAGGTAATCAGATTGCTTCTATTTTTTGAATTGCGGCTACGTAATTTAGAAAATCAACTACATTGATACTAATAATCATTGAAAAAAGGTATCAACATGGCTAAGCGTATTCTCTATTTTATTACTCCCGGCACTCATGTCAGTGCCTTTGATATTACCATTGCTGCGGATGCTGGCTTTGACATGGTAGTTCCTTTTACAGAAATTCGAGCTGAAGGAATAGCTAATATTGTTCAAGATGCTATTTTCTCTCGTCCACCAAAGCGATTTAATGATACTTGCATTTTTATAGGCGGACGAGATGTGCACATGGCTACCGACATGTTTCAAAAAGCCAAAAATGCCATGGTCGGTGATTTTCAAGTGGGTTTGTTTGCCGATCCTAATGGTGCTTATACCACTTCTGCCAGTGTGGTAGCGTTGGTTGAACAAGCCATGCTAAAGCACTATGGCCGAGGCATAAGCGGTCGTAAAGTCTCTGTATTTGGTACCGGGCCAGTAGGGCTTTGCACTGCAGCGTTAGTTTCTAAGCTAGGTGCCTCGACTCGGTTGTGCCACTTGACGTCTGATGATGATCGCAGGGTAGCAATAGGCTTTTGCGAACGTTACAAAACTAAAGTTGAATGGACTTCAGGACAAACGGCCGAGGATAAAAGAGCAGTGCTCAAAGATTCTGAAGTTGTGATTTGCGCAGCCCGAGCCGGAGTGCGTATTTTGGATAAAGAAGAGCTGGACTGTGCTGAAAACTTGCTTCTGGCTGCCGACACTAACGCCGTGCCTCCCAGTGGCATAGCGGGTATCGGGCCGCATTTTAAATGTGATGAAATTCCCTACGCTAATGGCCAATTCCGCGCCATTGGTGCGCTTGCCATTGGTAATTTAAAGTACAAAGTTCAATTTGGTCTCTATGAAAAAATTCAAACAGCAGAGACTCCAGCGCTGTTTGATTTTACTGAAGCCTACGAGTTTGCGTTATCTGCTTTGCATCACTCATAAAATTGAACGTTTTAGTGCTGAGCAAGGGATAGCTCTAAGGCACTACGATTTTAGGTAGTTGGTTTTGTTACTTGAGTTTAAGACGATTAGCTTTGAAGCTTTTTTGCCATTCTAAAGGTTGTTAATATACTCGACAGGCTCGATATTGGTTGTGTTGGATAAACGGACAAAAGCCTTTTAAATATCTATTTAGTTTCACATAACCTGTTTTTGGCGGCCATAGGGCCCCACAGCAGTGCTAAAAGCAGATATAAATGTCGCCAGTGAGTGCTATGAATAATAATGCTTTCTAACAGGGTTCCCATCAAGCAAGCAAAGATAACGATATAAATCTTTTGCACTTTTGAAGGTTGTAAGCAAAACAAAAAGGCGTTTCTAACGGTTAACAACAAAAAACCGGCAAATGAGAGGACGCCTAACCAGCCGGTTTCCATCATAGTATGGATTAGCAGATTATGAGGCTCAAGCTGCATGGCTTCGGCGCCTTGGCCTGGGCCAATACCCATTGGATAGTTGGCTGAAATGCTTAAAGCATTGCCTATTACATCAAAGCGACCACCGGATTCACCGTCATAATCTTGCACTAGTTGCGCTCGGTGTGAAAAGAGCTTACCGATATCTTCTACGGCGAAAATCGCAACTAACAGAATAGTGGTGGATGCGATGGCGACAATACTGGCGACTTTGATAAGCCCAGCGGTGTCAGAGCGACGTTTGGATGTAAATAATCGTAAAGCAATATAGATAATTGATGAAATAGCTAAGTTAAACCAGGCACCGCGGGAGAAGCTGATAAGCACACCCAAAATGATGAATAGCAAAACGGCTATCTTTTTTAAAAACTTACCTGATTTAACGGTTTCCAGTTGAAAGCCAAGATAAACTGCCGGTGAGACTAGATAAGCGCCAAAAACATTGGGATCTTTAAATGAACCTCGCACGCGATCATATAATAAAAAATTTTCGTAGAATGGCGTTATCTTCAGATAGCCAATAAGCCCGAAAATAACGGCAATAACACCAGCAACGACGTAGCCATTCATAATGATGGGGATTAACCGTTCCGGTGTGACATAGACAACACTGGTAAAAAAAAACCAGCTGTAAACCAGAATAAAAGTTACCAGCATGTGTTTTAAGGAATGTGCGGGTGCTGCCGCAAATATCGTTGCCAGTATGTTGGCGATGACGAACAGTCCCATCAAAAATAAAGCAGCACTTAAGTTAGGTGGGACTCTTAAACCGAAAATAAAAAAGCAAAGCCCCAATGCTATTAGCAGCAAATCATAGGGCGATGGCTCAATTAACACAATTGAGCTTAAGGCGCACATCAGCCAGATTAAAAAAAGAGGGATGTTTAGCTTCCCGTTTTCGGTGATCATCATGGCGTTGGTTTAGTAAGCGTTTTTTTGCCCAGCGAGGACAAATACGGTCTTAAAAATAATTAACAAATCCAAGAACAGGGACCAGTTTTCAATATAGTAAATGTCGTGCTCAACTCGTTTGATGATTTTTTCTTCGGTATCGGTTTCACCACGCCAGCCGTTAACTTGCGCCCATCCGGTTACTCCGGGCTTAACCTTATGCCGTTCCGCATAACCAGCCACAGCTTCTTCGTACAATTTGCCTTGGGCACTAGCCATAATGGCATGTGGCCTAGGGCCAACAATAGACATTTCACCTTTTAATACGTTAACAAACTGAGGCAATTCATCAAGACTGGATTTTCTTAAGAATGATCCCAACTTGGTTACGCGCGGATCATTACGAGTGACTAGCTTAGTCGCATCATTGTCTTGTTGGTTTACGTGCATGGAACGAAATTTATACACTTCAATCAGCCGGTTGTTATAGCCGTAGCGCTTTTGCTTAAAAAATACCGGCCCTGGACTGTCCAATTTAATAAGGATCGAAATAATCAGTATGATTGGTGCTAATAGAATGAGAAAAATAAACGCCAGTACCCGATCTTCAACCAGTTTAATGATGTAATCCCATTCAGTGAGTGGCTTATCTAAAATAGTAAGAACAGGAATGCCATTGAAATAATCGTATTTGCAATTGACAAAGTTTAAAGCCGCAATATCGGGCATCAGTCTAACCGGCACCGGTAGCACTCTGAGTTTGTTGACGACCGCATTAATTCGGTCTTGGGCATCCATTGGCAGAATAACCAACACTTCATCACAGCGGTTTTCACGAATAAAGTTAATAAGCGTATCAATGTTACCGATAACGGTTTGGCCATTGACGGTGGAAGAGGCTCTACCTAATCGGTCATCAAAGAACCCGGCAATTTGCACCCAAGGGTATTTAGCGTTTTGAATGGCATTGATAAATTTATCGGCATGCTTATCGACGCCAAAAACGACCACTTTTTTGGTTAAATGCCCCGAAAGGGCCGATTTAACTAAAAAACTATACAGCCACGCCCTTTCCAGGCTCAGTACCAACGTTGATAAAAAGTACCAGGAAAATAGCCAGAGCCGTGAGAAATTGGTAGAGACCTTGAACGCAAACAACAAAATAATTATGCCTAGTAAAGTAGCGCTGGTTATCGAGGCTATCTTTTTGATTTGCTGTCCGGGATCGGCGATCGGTTCTAGATCGTATAGTTTGTTTAAACTAAAAACACCTATCAGGAATAATGTAACGAAGCCTATTATCGCGTGATATTGCACATCATCAATTTGAGCGTCGTCCACATAAAAGAGGTAGATGGAAAAGCCGATGCCATATATCAAAATGCCTTCTGTTAACGCTAAAAAGTCAGCTATTACCTTCATGGAAATAGCTTTACTTTTGACATATCTGACAAAATTTATATGAGAGAACAGGTTTGCAGACATGGATTTTTTCCTTTCTATGAATATGTTTAAATTTATGCTTTTTTTGTCGACACACCCGTTTTTTTAGGTGTCGATTCGTATATCTTCGATGCCTTATTAGTTATTTTGCTTAACGGATTGGGTATAAATGCCTGAGTCACCATAGTTGTAACTAGCATATTTCTTGGTATCCACCATCGATAATAGGACGCCGGCGATATTGCCTTGGGTGCTGGACAGTTTTTTTAGCGCCCATTGCAGCGTTTCTTGTTTGGTTGAAGCCCAGTGAGCAACGAAAACAATAGCATCAACTTTGGGTGCCAAAATGAGAGCATCCGCGGTTGTGGCAATTGCGGCAGTATCAATAATCACCGCGTCGTAACGACTCTTTAAGTCAGATAGTAAAGCATCAAATTCTTCAGAAGCTAACCGGTCACTAAAGTCAATTGCACGTTTACCGTTGCGAATTACATCAATGCCGGTTTGTGGATCCGTCCATATCGCATCGGCAATTGTGTCTTCCTTACTAAAAATATCGATTAGACCGGGCTCCTCGGATAAATCAAATATCTTTCTGACGCCTTGATCATGCGTGTCAGCATCAATGAGTAGTATCTTTTTTCCTGCTGCAGCATACATTTTGGCTAGACAGACTGAAATCGTGGTTTTGCCTTCTTTGGGTTTGGCAGAAGTAATTAAAAAAGTTTTGGGAGGTGTCTTAGTGGGGTAGGTTGAAATGCCCAAATTCCAACGTAATGAATTGATGGATTCTGCTAAAGCCGATTTAGGCTGTTCAGTGATGTAAGTGGTTGGTGATTTCCCGGCAGAACCTTTGACCAGTGGAATTATCCCCAAAGAGGGCAAGCCCAGTAAGCGTTCGGCTTGTTCTGTGCTGCGTAAACCCGGTATTAGATATTCCAAAATAAATGCGATCATCAACGCCACAATACCCGCACCGACAATGCCAACCAGTAGCATTGGTTTCTTTTTAGGGAAAGTGGCTTCTGCTTGCACGTCCGCATGCGAAATAACTTTCGCATCCGGTTGCAATGCTTTTAAGTCTTCCTGAGCGCTGGTTTCTTTAAATCGGGCAGTGAAGGTATTGAGTAAATTGCGATTAGCTTCAGCTTCCCGTTCCAACGCATTCAACTGCACATTTTCGGTGTTATTGGCGATCACTTGACCTTTAAGCGAATCAAGATTGCTCTGCAACATGCCAACGCGAGCATTACTGATGGATGATTCATTCGCTAAACCATTGACTACTTTACCGACTTCACCATGAATTTTGTTTTGTAAGCTACCTAATTCGGCGACTAGGTTAATCATTTTAGGGTGTTTTCTACCGTATTCAGTTGAAAGTTCGGCGATCTTTCTTTGTAAGTCAGATTCCTCTGAACGCAGTTTTTGAATTAACTCTGATTGTAAAACTTCGCTGGCAGATTCGTTGCCGCCATGACCATGAACTCGGTTTTGCACTTGTTGAAAACGGGCATTGGCTTCAGACCTTTGAGTCTTCGCTAAAATTAATTGCGAACTGACTTCGGAAATTTGCTGCAACAATAAAACACCATCTTTGCCATGCACCATGCCGGATTTTTTACGGAATTCTTCAACGGCAGTTTCAGACGCTTTAACTTGTTGTTGCATTTGTGAAACTTGCTGGTTTAACCAATCGGAAGCTCGTTTAGTCTCTTCCAATTTATCGTTCAGCTGTTGCTTCAGGTACAGATCAACCAGGGTGTTAGGTACATCTGCCGCAATTAATGGATTTTTAGAGGTGAATTCAATCGAAATGACCCGGGATTCCTTTTTGTTAGCGACTTCCAGATAACTAAGAAATGTATTGGTTAACCGTGACCACTTAAGTTCGGATTGATACTGATTCGCGCCTTCGGTATCAGCCGAGGAGTTTAAAATAGCCGGAAATTTATCGTCCTCATTTATGCCTGGGCCTTCGCGGCGAATTCGGTAAGCCATACCGGATAAGCCATTTTCTTGAGCTTGAACCTGCTCTCCTTCTGAAGCTTTGATGAAGTCGGGATCTTTGTCTAGATTAAGCGCCTGAATCGCCTTTCTGGCCAATTCAGGAGAACGTAATACTTCTATCTCGGTCGCAATGGTTTCCGCATCGGCGCCATTACCAGCAATAGCAGACTCAAGGTTAGCAAGGCCGTTGCCGCGCTGCTCAATCATGATCATAGCTTTACTGCTAAAGCGGGGCGGCACCTTCCACAATACGACGGCTAACAGGGTTGTAAGTGCTAATGTGACGCCTAGAATTTGCCATTTTCGGCGCCAAATAATCCCAAATATCTCTTTAAGGCCTACTCCCTCCACTTCAGTTGTGGCGTTTTGGCTCAGAAGGAAGCTATTAGCTCTATTCGGTATAAGTCTTTCAGAGTCTTCAATCATTTAACGAAAGATTCCTATTGTTATTGCAATGATTTGTTTAGGGATAGTCTGCACAAAAATGTATTCAGATTTGCCTTATATGATTAACGTGAGTTTGTTTAAGCGCTTGTTAAAAAAAACGCTCTGGAATCTCAATAACATCCCCTGGCAAAATTTCATCATCAGGGTTTGCATGCTGTTTAGTTTTTGTTGCATCCGTAGCACGGGTTATTTCAACCTCATTGGTTTTTGCCCGGTAGGTATAGCCGCCCGCCAGAGCAACTGCGTTGACAACCGTCATGCCCGGCACGTAGTTGTAACTGCCCGGATTTTTAACTTCACCAATAATGTAAAAAGGTCGGTGGTTTAACACTTCAATGCTGATGCGTGGATTAAGCAGATAATCGGGTTTAAGCTTATCCACGATGGCTGCTTCCAATTCCTCCGGTGTTAGTCCACCTGCGGTTACGTTTTGTATTAAAGGTAAAGCGACTCGACCTTCGCCATCGACGACAAATTCTCCGGAAAAGTCAGGATGTCCAAACACGGTAACTTTGATTTTATCCTCCGCTTTTAATCGATATTTCGGGGCATTGGTTTCATTACATGAACCGTCTTGAGCCAGTGCAAAGAATACGCAAAAGCTGACAATAATTTTATAGGTGACACTACGCATAATGACCTCTTGATTTAAAACTGAATTTTGGCGTCGAGGAACACAGCGTTACTGGTAAAACTATTAACAGCGGCGGTAGAATCGCGAGTTGTAAAGTCATAACGTAGACCAATGTTGATATTCCGATTCATTAAATAATTGGCCCCCAATGCGTAGGTGAAGTAGGTATCTTGACGGTTGGAACCGGTGAATTCGGCGTCGCTCACGCCAAAGCTACTGTTAAGTAATACATTGCGAAGTAGTTCATGGTCGACATTCACTTTAAAATCGGTCGATATAACCCCAGAAACATCACCAAGTACTGATGGATTAATGACCCTGGCGGTTGATAATTTGACGGTAGTCAAGCCGGACGGTAACCAAGTCAGCTCTCCGCCACCGGAGATACCCGAAACAGTACGCAGTTGTTGATCCTGATAATGCTGTCCCATGTGACCAATGTAAGCTTCGCCGAATAAAACTCCGGAGAAAAACACTTGCGCGCCTACATCAACCTTATACCCGGTTGAATCACGATTAAAACCATTGCGATCGAGCTTAGTTTGGTAATCCAAATGATTAATACTGCCTCGCAAAAAAGGACTAAAGCGTTGTAAGCGCTCATAAGTTATCTGGAAATCACCGGTAAATTCATCGCGGTCCCGGTCAAACTCAGTGAAGGGTACGGTGACACCTGCTTGATTTCGTACCCCGTTAAAATCACGATTAGTGAAGTTGAATCCGGTCTTAACGGTTAGCGGGTTAAAATGGTGCGTATAACCCGCCAAAACAGTCGAGCTTTCAAATGTTGTGGGCTCAGAAGGGCGCTGGTCTTGGGTAATTTCATTCGGCGATTGTCTTAACTCATGGCCACGCGAATGATCGACACTTAAGGTAGCATTGTTTGCATCAGGCAAATCCAACCGGCCACGGCCTTGCAAAATGTAATCAACCGTATCTTCACCACTATGCTGGGCATATTTTCTGATGGTAGTTTCTGCTAGAAAACCGAGCGAATGTCTGCTCCAATCCGATTCAACATTGACTCTGGGTGTCATCCAGGTGATGAAGTCGGATGTCTCGTCTACGTCTGTAGAGAAAATGTTGTCGTTGAATTGTTCTTGCACAGTCAGCCGGGGTAATACTTTAAAACTGCGCACCCGTAAACCCTCTGGATCCAGTTCCGGTCTGGCCCTGGTCATCACAGTGACGGGCGGATACGGTTCTTCTTGAGCGTTAGCTACAGAAGCCATGAGTATCGAGGTAAGGGAGAGAGATATATAGGATTTCAAGCAAAGTAACCTATGAAAAATCAATGTTTTATTAAATTTAAGACGGTTTATTGATCAATAGTTTGATATTTTAATCAAACAAAAATAAATCAATAATGAATGCCGCGTTATTTATACTGAAGTATAGCGTAAAACTAATTTTTGTCGGGGTCGTGCCGGTCAATCAGAGTTTAGCTACCGCCTTTAATGCTAATTCTGTGAACGAGTTTGGTTTTTTGTATTGAAATGGATAACAGCTTTTCTACTGTGGGAGATTGTCAAACTATTTTTCTGAGTTTCCAGTCTGCAAGTGACCAGAAACTGATTTTTCATGAAACCCCGCGCCATTCTGGTATAACATTCAGAATGAATTCTCAACCTTTAGGAAGTCATCGTGATCAATTTATGTGGTTTTGCAATCAGTAATTATTACAACAAAATCAAGCTAGTATTGCTTGAGAAAGGAGTTGATTTTAAAGAGAAAATAGTCCCGCCATCGCAAGATGAAGCCTTGCTAAAACAATCTCCTCTTGGCAAGATCCCATTTATTGAAACCGAACATGGCTACTTGAGTGAATCGCAAGCGATTCTTGAATATCTGGAAGAAGTTTATTTTGAGCGGCCGCTTTATCCTGCCGATAGTTATCAACGAGCCAAGTGCCGGGAATTGATTCAGCATTTGGAATTGAATATGGAAATGCATGCCCGGCGTTTGTTTAAAGAAGCCCTTTTTGGCGGTATTGTCTCTGATGAAACCAAAGAGCAAGTTAAAGAGTTATTAGAGCGGGGTTTAAATGGGTTGGCACGGTTGGCGGAATTTTCTCCTTACATCGCGGGAGACAATTACTCTGCTGCCGATTGCGTTGCTTGGTCACATTTTTTTGTAGTGCGCTTGGTGACCCAGAAAATTTATGGCGTTGATATGGTTGTCAAGCACATTCCTGCTGTCAGCAGCTATATGCTGCTCATGGAAGCCCGGCCTTATGTGCAAAAAGTTGCCGCTGATAGAGATGCTGCCATGGCGATATTTTTTAAAAGACAGTCGCAAAGCTAAATCTCTCGGCTGCCTAGTTGTGATTTAATGCTGATAACTCTGCCGGGTTGTTGATGTTAACAAAGAGCTTCCGCTCTGCGTTGAAATCAACTTTGGCTAAATTTTGTTGCATTAACCAAACTGCCATTTTCCGTTGCCCACTGTTCAGGTAATTCTTCAAGCTATCTTTTAAGCTGGTTTTTATGGCTAAAAATACAGGGTGTATCATTTCTCCGTCATAGGCTACGGCAATATCGACATTTTGTTCGGCACGGGTTGATAAGAGCTTTTGTAAGTGTTCGGGTTTAATAAATGGAGAATCGCAAGGTATTGCTAGGATAATCTCAGCATTGGTATTCAACATTGCTGTTAACAGCCCGGCTAAAGGCCCATCAAAAGAATCAGTTTGGTCGGCTATGACGGGAAACCCGAATTGTTGATAACGGTCATGGTTGCGATTGGCATTGATGATGATATGCTCAACCACTCCGCTTAAAGCCGCAATAGCGTAACTGATCATGGGCTTATCTTGGTAAAGCAGCAGGCCCTTGTCTTGATTGTTCATGCGCTTGGCTTGTCCACCGGCAAGAATGACGCCCGTTACTGTTGTTTGCTGGTTCATAGTGATAATCTCTGAATTTTTTATGGTTGGCTTACAGTGTTACGACGATTATTGGTGTTAGTTTCAGTGATTTTGGGGGTAAGTTGCGCTACGCAACCTGCTGGCGAATTTGTGCAAGCTTATCAGATGGAAACGCTTAAACCTTATGACGATGTACTGGCTGAGTTGGAAGTGGCTATCGCCGAAAATAATTTCAGAATAACTGGGCACAGTCGAGTTGGTAAAGTAATTCGGGATCGGGGTAGTAAAGGTTTTCCAGATTATGACACTATTCAATTTTGTAACTTAACACATGCCAAAACCATTTTATTAATATCCCCAGAGGCGATACGACACATGCCGTGTAATGTGGTTCTTTATAAAAAAGGTGCAAAAACTGTCGTTAGAATACATTTAATACCGACGGACACTGACAGTGCAGAGTTGAACCAGTTTTCAGTTAAAATGAACGAAAGCTTAAAACAAATTGTTGATTTTGCTGTTGCTGAATAATTTGACTATGGGTTATTGGCTTACAGCCACAAAGAGTAAAAGAGACGGCAAATTGTCTGCGTTTATCTCAAAGTCATAGCTCACCAAAGGCTGTCAATTGTTGTGTGAGTGGTGTTTTGGGCTAGATCTATACACAATAAACAGTTAATTTTTACTTTACGATTAATTAGGAATATGGGAATTGGTAATGAAATATAAATACGCATCTCTAATACTTGGTTTTGCTGTTATCACGGGTTGTGCAACGACACCAGAACAGCCTGTTGAGCAAGTAGCGCCGGTTGTTAATGATTATCCAACTCGAGATCGGGTTGAATATGTCTTAAATTGCGTGGCGCAGCATGGCGGGCTAACTTACATAAACCAATATGCCTGTGGTTGTAAAATCGACAAAATTGCCGAAAAGCTGAGCTTCAAAGATTTCGACGCCGCAAAAACTTTTTCTTATTTGGGCAAGGGGCAAACTGGTGATGCAGGCTCCGTTTTTCGGGATCCCACACAAGCGAAAGATTTAAAAAAGGCTCTTAAAGAAGCCGAAGCTTATGCTGAGAAAAATTGCTTTGTGAAGTAAATCTCTAGAGGAGGGCGACACCAGCAGATGGGTCGCCCGTTTAACTATTAGGGATTGATTGTGTGCGTCTCTGTATAGGTTTTGCCGGGAGTGCAGTTATCCCTGCTCATCGGGCTTTCACAGGAAGTATCGGTAAACTCTGCTTTTAAAACCCCGGCTTGATTTGGGACAACATAGAACCTAAAGTTTGGGTCAGAGCTGATGGCGATGTCTGTTTTGGCGGTTAAAATCGGTTGATCGTTAAAAGTGACTTTTAATTTTTCCACAAAATGTGATTTTTTTACAAATCGGGTCACTTGATCCATTTGCATGCCGGTGAGGTTGGGGTGACTCATCAATAATTGTACTAAAGCGGGCTCACCAATTTTTGCGCCTTCATCCATCCTGAATTTCATCTTGCCCAAACGTTTCATCGCTTCATCAAGGTCGGCTCCTACCGGAGCGGAACAACCGCCACTCGCTTTAATGAACTTTTTAGTCATAACTAGCTTCCCATCATTCATTTCTGCAATGGCGCGGATGTGGCTATAGGTATTTATTCTAACGCGCATGGCTAAATCGGCTTTGCCGCTTGCTGGGCTGAATTCAAACTCACCAACGAATGGAAAAGGGTTTTTATCCACGAGCACCAGAATCTTTTTTATGAAGTTGTCCTTGGTTTGGGCTTGTTTACTGACAATTTTTATGGGCACTAGAGAAGGATCTTCGGCACGGTAGGGTGCATCTATTTCGATAATATCGTCCGATTCGACAATAGTCTTGCCGGGGAAAAACTGCTCTTTTAGCTTGTTGTTCCACTCAGAATCATCTTGCTCGGCAAGTGCGCTAAGAGGAATGAGGAATAACATAACCAGCCATGCTTTCAGATTAAGTGAGGACATTATGATTTTCTCCAGTAGTCGTTATGTTTAACGGCAGATATATAGATTCAAGAAGTTTTGTCGTGTCATTCAGTTATTTCAAATTCTCAGTTACATGTGGCTGAATCTTGCTGTACATCAGTTGATGAATTTTTGGACTCCCGGCAATGACATTGCCAGATTTCATATAGTTATCGTTAAAAGAAAAATCGGTGATTACACCCCCGGCTTCTTTGATCAATAAAATCCCGGCAGCCATATCCCATTCCATAATGCCTATTTCCCAGTACCCATCCAAACGGCCAGCGGCCACATAAGCTAAATCCAAAGCCGCTGCGCCGGCGCGGCGAATGCCTGAGCACTCGGTGGTTAAGGATTTGAACATGCCGACATAGGCGCCAAGGTGCAGGTCGGTTTTAAACGGAAAGCCAGTGCCCAGTAAGGCGCCTTTTAAGGTATTTTGTTCAGTGACTCGCAAACGGCGATTGTTGAGCATGGCACCGCCACCGCGTTTGGCAGTAAATAATTCATCGCGTAGCGGGTCGTAAACTACGCCAACTTCCAGTTTGCCCTTGTGCTTTAATGCGATGGAAACGGCATATTGCGGAAAACCATGTAGAAAATTAGTCGTGCCGTCCAATGGATCAATAACCCAGACATACTCATTGCCATGATGTTGGCCACTTTCTTCAGCCAAGATGGCGTGGTCAGGGTAGGCGGCTTTGATGGTGTTGATAATTTCACGCTCGGCAGCGCGATCGACTTCGCTGGCAAAATCATTTTTGCCTTTTTGATCGATGCGTAGCTGGCCGACGCTATCAGCAGAACGGAGAATTATGTCGCCGGCGCTACGGGCAGCGCGGACGGCGATATTAAGCATGGGTTGCATAGGCTGAATTTATAATGAGCAGTTAGAAACCTGAATAGAATAACAAATCTTTTGGTAAACTTTGGGCTTTTTTCCCTGTAGAGACAACCTTGCTGGACAATATAAAAATCGTTTTGGTGGAAACGTCGCACCCTGGCAATATTGGTGCGGTAGCCAGAGCTATGAAAAATATGCAGATGACCAAGCTTTATCTGGTCTCGCCGAAAATTTTTCCGAGCGCAGAAGCTACTTCGCGAGCGGCGGGTTCTGATGATATTCTGGCGAAAGCGGTTGTTTGCGATACTTTACAAGAAGCCGTCGCTGATTGTCAGCTAGTTATTGGCGCCAGTGCTCGCTGTCGAACGATAAGTTGGCCGGAATTGACGCCCAGGGAATGTGCTGAAAAGATTATTGTTCATGAACCAGGTTATAAAGTTGCTATTTTGTTTGGCCGAGAAAATTCTGGATTGAAAAATCATGAACTGGATTTGTGCCATTTTTTGCTGCGGATTCCCTGTAATCACGAATACAGTTCATTAAATGTTGCATCAGCGGTGCAGGTGGTTTGCTATGAGCTCTTTGTTGCGACTGGATTGCAACTACCGACTGAGATAGGAGATAAGGATGCAGATCCTTTGGCGACCGCAGAACAGATGGAATCTTTTTATGTGCATCTGTACGAAGCCCTGAGAGATATTGGTTTTATGCATCCTGATAAATCAAAATCGATCATGCGCAGATTACGGCGGATTTATAACAGGGTGCAACTAGATACTAAAGAACTGGACATACTCCGAGGTATTTTGAGAATGTCGCAAGGCAATAAGAGGCGAGGGTAATGTTAGCAAGATTGAAAGAAGATATTCAGTGCGTTTTTGCGCGCGATCCTGCGGCGCAGTCGGTATTGGAAATAATAACGACTTATCCAGGTATCCATGCGGTATTAATTCATCGATTGAGTCACTGGTTATGGTTGATTGGGTTTAAATGGTTCGCACGTTTTATTTCTTTTGTTGGTCGCTGGTTTACCGGCATTGAAATTCACCCGGGCGCGGAAATCGGCAGACGTTTTTTTATCGATCACGGTATGGGTGTGGTTATCGGCGAAACCGCTGTGATTGGCGATGATTGTACTTTGTACCACGGAGTTACATTAGGCGGCACAAGCTGGAATAAGGGCAAGCGTCATCCTACGTTGCATGATGGTGTGGTGATAGGTGCTGGTGCCAAAGTATTAGGGCCTATTGAGATTGGGGCGGGTTCGCGGGTTGGATCAAACTCAGTTGTCATAAAGTCTGTTCCGGCTGGTGCTACCGTGGTGGGTATTCCTGGACATATCATCGATCAAAAAACAAAAGTTGCAAAAGCCGAGCGTGAAGAGATTGCCAATAAGATGGGGTTCGATGCCTATGGTGCAACTACCGATATGCCTGATCCAGTCGCTAATGCGATTAATCGTATGTTGGACCATATACATTTGTTGGACAAGCAGATAGAGACTATGCAAAAAGCGCTTGATGACGTCGGTGTTAAGTGCGCTAAAACGGCATTAAATGAGCTAGATGACTTTCATTAATCGCCGCAGTTGATAGCGTTTAACGTGTTTCAAAATTTTGTAAGGGTGCAAGATAAAAGTCGGTTTGGGTTGTATAGTTGACTATTTTGCTTGGTTAAAAGTATAGTGACCGCAACTCATTCAATTAGAAGGACTGTGTTGTGCGATTAACTACTAAAGGCCGTTATGCGGTTACTGCAATGCTGGATTTGGCTTTTCATAGCCAAAAAAGACCGGTTACTTTGACCGAAATTGCCGCTCGACAGACTATTTCCCTGTCTTATCTTGAACAGCTGTTTGCTCGTTTGCGCCGTGCTGGTATGGTAAAAGGTGTGCGTGGTCCAGGCGGCGGCTATACTCTTTGCCGTCATGCGAGCGAGATTAACATTGCAGATATAATTCAAGCGGTTGATGAGCCTATTGATTCTACTAAGTGTGGTGGTGAGGCTAATTGCCAAAATCATAAGGCGTGTCTAACCCATGATTTATGGATGGGCTTAAGTCAACAAATTAGTTCTTACTTGCAGGGAATCTCTCTTGGTGAACTATTGGAAAGGCAACATGTTCAAGAGGTCGCTAGAAGACAGGATCATGATTCTCAGCATCTTATTGAAATGCATATGCACAATGGGGCGGGCGCTTAAAATTTAATGATCTATTTTGATCATAATGCAACGACGCCAATCGATGAGCGTGTCTTGGAGGCGATGCAGCCTTTTTTGACAACATTTTATGGTAATCCTTCTAGCTTGTGTCGCCTGGGTCGTGTTGTTCGTAGTGCAATCGATGTGGCACGCGAGCAGCTTGCTTCATTAGTTAAAGCGCAGCCTGATCAGATAATTTTCACCAGCGGCGGGACTGAGGCTAATAATCTAGCGCTGCATTGTGTTAAGCCACATGGAAAATTGGCGATTTCTGCAATAGAACACCCCAGTATCATCGAGCCAGCTAAGAACTTAAAAAAGCAAGGCTGTAGTCTTAATTTGATAAATGTAGACGGCGACGGTATCGTTAGTCAGCAGGAAATTGAGCAAGTAATTGAAAAAAAAATGGATTTTGTATCAATTATGTTGGCAAATAATGAAACTGGTGTGGTGCAAAATATAGCTGAATATGCTCAACAGTTGGGGGCTCATAATGTCATTACGCATACTGATGCCGTTCAGGCACTGGGTAAGATGCCGGTGTCATTTCAACAGTTAGCTGTAGATTTGATGTCAATATCTAGTCATAAAATCTATGGCCCTAAAGGTTGCGGCGCGTTGATTTTTAGAAAAAAGGTGCCGATACGGCCAATTTTATTGGGGGGTGGGCAAGAGCGTGGTTATCGTGCCGGTACGGAAAACGTTTCTGCCATTGTTGGCTTTGGTAAAGCTGCGGAGCTGGCAGAGTCCGAGCTTGCTCAACGCAGTGAGCATCTGCGGATGTTAAGGAAGTTGCTGGAACAGCGGCTGTCCACTATTCGCGGCTTAAAGATTTACGCTCAATGTGTTGAGCGTATACCTAACACTGTTCAATTTAGCATTGACGGTATTGATGGTGAAATGCTTTTAATGAAGCTGGATCAAAAAAACGTTGCAGTATCGAGTGGATCCGCTTGTGCAAGCGGTGGTCTTGAACCGAGTCCTGTGTTAGTTGCTATGGGAATTGAGCCAGCTGTTGCAAAATCATCGATAAGAGTTAGCTTCGGGAAGGCTAATACCCAAGAGGAGGTTCTTGACTTTATAGGTATATTAGAGGGCTTGGTATCATAGTATTTTGTTAAATGAGGATAATCATGTCTATTTCTTTGACAGAGCGAGCTGCTCTGCAGATTCAAAAGCAGTTGCTAAAGCGGGGTAAGGGCGTTGGTTTAAAGTTGGGTGTAAAAAAATCTGGGTGCTCAGGTTTTGCCTATGTATTGGATTACGCCGATGAGTTGCGGGATGGGGAGTCGATATTTGAAAGTTACGGCGTAAAAGTTATTGTAGATAGAGATGATCTAAAGCTTATTGACGGGTGTGAGCTTGATTATCGTCGTGAAGGAATTAATGAGGCATTTCAGTTTAACAACCCAAATGTAAAGGGAACTTGTGGATGTGGAGAAAGCTTTACAGTTGAGTAGCTTTGAGGCTGGAAAGATTACTTAGAGTATTTTGTTTTTTATCGAGAGCTTTAGGGAGCAAGGTGGATTCTGAAATTTTCCTCTTAATTCTAGTTACTGGATTAGACGGAGTATTTGGTATTGACACGAGTCCCCATTCTCCTTTACAGTTAACTTCGCTTTACAAATTTTAGTTACAAACAATAAATATAACCTTAGGAGCACATATCATGGCAAAACCATTAATTCAAATGGCATTAGATTCATTAGATTTTGACGCAACAGTAGGTCTGGCTACACAAGTAGCTCCTTATGTTGATATTTTTGAAATCGGAACTCCATGTATCAAACACAATGGTATCAATCTGGTTAAAGAACTAAGAGCTAGATTTCCAGAACATCTGCTTTTGGTAGACCTTAAGACAATGGATGCTGGCGAATACGAAGCTACACCATTTTACGCGGCCGGTGCGGATATTGTGACTGTTCTTGGCGTTTCTGGTTTGCCAACAATTGGCGGCGTTGTAAAAGCTGCAAACGCTCACGGCGCTGAAGCCCAAATAGATTTGATCAATGTTGAAGATAAAGTAGCTTGCGCTCGCGCATCCGCAGAGCTGGGTGCACAAATATTAGGAATTCACACGGGTCTTGATGCGCAAGCCGCTGGTCACACACCATTTTCTGATTTGAATGCCATAGCAGCTTTAGGGTTGAACGCAAGAATATCAGTTGCTGGTGGAATTAAGCAATCGACAGTGCAAGATGTTGTTAAAGCGGGTGCTAACATTATCGTTGTTGGTGCAGCCATATATGGTGCGCCATCTCCAGCTGAAGCAGCTCGTGAAATTCGTGAACTTGTAGACGCAGTGTAAAATATGCATCAGCAACTTATCATAGACAAAATCTCGAGTATTCTTGGTGCAACGGATAGCTCGTATGATGTTAAGCTGACGGCGATGCTCGATAGCGCGAAACGGATATTTATATCCGGTGCAGGTCGCTCTAAACTCGTAGGCAATTTTTTTGCGATGAGGCTTGTCCACGGCGGTTATGATGTGAGCGTAGTTGGGGAGATTGTCACTCCCAGTATTAAAAGCGGTGATTTGCTGATTATTATTTCTGGATCGGGTGAGACTGAACAGTTAATTGCATTTACCAAAAGTGCTAAAAAGATTGGCGCTAACATTGTTCTTATTTCCTCAAAAAGTGAATCAACCATTGGGGATATGGCCGATGCTGTTTTTCGGATAGGTAGTCCGGAAATGTACGGCAAGGTATTGGGGATGCCGATGGGAACAGTCTTCGAACTATCCACTCTGGTTTTTCTGGAAGCCGCTATATCCCACATAATACATGAAAAAGGGATTCCTGAAGAAGTGATGAGAGAAAGGCACGCAAATTTGGAATAAGTCGTCTTGCGGAGCGAGCGGTTAGAGTCAAGGGTCGCTCGCTCTGTTTAAAAGTATTAATTACATCTTATCAAATTAGCCATAAATCATTATAAAAGCTGTCGAGCTAATTAATTCATTGTTAACAATAATAAATTTTGAAGGAGAAGAATATGACTTCGCGCCGAGAACTAGCGAACGCCATACGCGCTTTAAGCATGGACGCTGTTCAAAAAGCAAACTCTGGTCATCCGGGTGCGCCGATGGGAATGGCGGACATTGCTGAGGTATTGTGGAACGATTTTATGCGCCACAATCCCACTAATCCAAAGTGGTCAAATCGTGATCGTTTTGTGCTTTCTAATGGCCATGGCTCGATGTTGATTTATTCGCTGCTGCATTTGACAGGATACGATTTACCGATCGAAGAGTTAAAGAATTTTAGGCAACTCCATTCAAAAACTCCTGGACATCCTGAATACGGTTACGCGCCAGGTGTTGAAACAACTACCGGACCATTGGGTCAAGGCATTACTAATGCTGTCGGCATGGCTATTGCTGAGAAGGCATTAGCTGCACAATTCAACAGAGATAATCACAAAATAGTAGATCATCACACTTACGTATTTCTGGGTGACGGTTGTCTCATGGAAGGTATATCGCACGAAGCCTGTTCATTAGCCGGAACCTTAGGGTTAGGTAAGTTGATTGCGTTTTGGGATGATAATGGGATATCCATTGATGGGCATGTTGAAGGTTGGTTTACTGATGATACTCCGAAGCGCTTCGAAGCCTATGGTTGGCATGTAATTGCCGGTGTTGATGGGCACGATTCTGCCGCAATAATTAAAGCGATTCAACTGGCTAAGTCGGTTGCTGATAAGCCAACAATGATTTGCTGTAAGACTACTATTGGTTTCGGCTCGCCAAACAAAGCTGGCAGCCACGCATGTCACGGTGCGGCGCTAGGGCAAGATGAGATTAATTTAACCAAAGCTGCCTTGGGCTGGGATTATGAAGCGTTTGTAGTTCCTTCAAATGTTTATGCGGGTTGGGATGCTAAGGGCAAAGGAGAAAAAGCAGAACAAGAATGGAAAGATCAGTTCGCAGCATATCAAGCTGCTTATCCGGAGTTGGCGTCTGAGTTTGAACGTCGTATGGCCGGTGAATTACCCAAAAACTGGTTGTCTGATGCAGATGCATTTGTTAGTGCGGTAAATGCAGAGGCTAAAACAACAGCTACACGTCTTTC
The DNA here is from genome assembly GCA_965247565.1 of Methylococcales bacterium. Taxonomy (GTDB): domain Bacteria; phylum Pseudomonadota; class Gammaproteobacteria; order Methylococcales; family Methylomonadaceae; genus CBDFHF01. The sequence continues at coordinate 2,162,171 of CBDFHF010000003.1, forward strand.
TTCATTGGCCGCAATCGAAGGATTCGCAAAGTTTCTGCCAGAGATTTTTGGTGGTTCTGCTGACTTAGGTTGCTCTAATATGACTGAATGGACTGGTTATAAGCCGATGCGTGCAGATAAACCAGACGCAAACTACATAAACTACGGTGTTCGTGAGTTTGGTATGTCTGCAATGATGAATGGAATTGCTCTGCATGGTGGGCTCATTCCATTTGGAGCCACATTTTTGATGTTCTCCGAGTATGCGCGTAATGCTCTGCGAATGGCGGCTTTAATGAAAATTCGCTCAATTTTTGTTTACACCCACGACTCTATAGGTTTGGGAGAAGATGGCCCGACTCATCAACCAATTGAACAAACGGCTACATTGCGTTTAATTCCTAATGCTCAAGTTTGGCGACCATGTGATGCGGTTGAGACTACCGTTTCTTGGAGGGCGGCGTTCGAACGTAAAGATGGTCCATCGATACTGGTGTTTTCTCGTCAGAATCTGCCGCATATAGATCGCACACCTGCTCAGATCAAGGCTATATCGAGAGGTGGATACATTCTATCTGATTCAGTGGGTTTGCCTGAAGTAATCATTATTGCTACTGGTTCAGAAGTAGAGTTGGCAATAAAGACTTCTGAGGAACTGACGAAATTAGGTAAAAAAATTCGTGTTGTATCAATGCCATCTACTAATATTTTTGATGCTCAGGATGCTAGCTATCGCGAATCTGTCCTACCTTCTTCCGTAACTAAGCGGATTGCAGTAGAGGCAGGTGTGACTGATACTTGGTGGAAATACGTTGGTACTAGCGGTAAGGTAGTTGGGCTTGATCGATTCGGTGAGTCGGCACCCGCTGGTTTACTCTTTAAGGAGTTTGGCTTTACAGTTGAAAATGTAATTAAACATGTACAAGCATTGCTGTGAAACTAAGTGATTGGTTGTAAAAATATTCCATTTTAATGGTAGTGGTTTTGACGCGGTAAACCATCACCAGATAATTAATGATCATAGGGGAAGAAAGTGAAAATGAATAGTTTAACAAAAAGTATTCTTGTGATATTAGCACTGGCAAGCCCGTTGGTTGAGGCGGAGCCAGACTATCCAGCTGCAGATTTTCAGCCTAAAGTTTTATACAAAGATTCAGATTACAAATCATCTGATTCTAAATCTAAAACTTCGGTAAGTGAGAAGTCAAGTGCTTCAGCAAAAGATGACTCTCAATACCCCGCTACGAATTTTGAGCCTAAAGTTCTTTATAAAGACGAAAATTATACACCGAGTAAGACTGCGCCTTCACCATCTGTGAGTTCTTCGAGTCGAGAAGTTCAAGCCTCGTCAAACAACAGTAGTGAGCTGTCTAGTCAAGTTACTGAAGAGTTAAAGACAGGAGCTGGATCGAAGCCTAATTTATTAATTGCACTAGCTGTGCTCGGAATAGTTGGTTTTGTGTTTTTTAGGAAAAGATCCCAAGTAACGCCAAACAAAGCATCTAGTAAAGGCGGTGGTACGTCTTATAAAAATGCCACTGGAGTAACTGGTGTTTCAAAATATTTAAACCGTGTTTCTGGCACTGGTGTTGCTCGCTACATTGATAAGCGAGTAAAGTCGGCTACTGCTGCTACTGGTGTTTCGAAATACGTTGCAAAGCAAGTTCTTACAGCTAAAACTCCTGAAAAAGTAACCGCGTCGTCGACTGGTGTTGAAAAGTACATGAACAAGCGGAGGTGATAAATGACTCAGAGTAAATTAATGGGATTAGTTGCGGGTTTATTTTCTAACAAAGTATCCTCATCCAGTGTATACAAAGTCAGTGATTCCAACGCTGTAGATAGAGTCAATGTTCAGCATAAGACAGGTGTAGATAGGTATTTGGATGCTCACAAGGGAAGATCTTCAGTTAGTGGCGTTTCCAAGTATTTAAAGAAGCAAGAACAAAACCCCATTAGTGGCGTTTCTAAGTACCTGATTAAGCAATCCGTTGCTGAGAGAAGCAAGAAACGTTCTGTTTGTGGTACGGGCGTGGAAAGATATTTGAGCGTTCGGAAGCAAACCCCGATTGTAGTAAAAACTGGGGTTAGCAAGTACTTAGATAATGTTAAAAAAACTAACGTCAGTAGCGTGAGCAAATATGTTGTTAAAAAGAACATTGCTGAACGGAGTAAACCTGTTGTTAAAGTGACCAAAGTCTCCCACTACTTGGAAAATAAGAAAGAACACTCTCCCAGTGGCGTTGCTAAGTATCTAATAAAACAAAAGATTTTCGAAAAGAAAGCGGAGGTAAAGCTGGTTGGAGCTGTTAAGATTCCGACAGGAGTCGAAAAGTATCTACAACGTAGTTCTTAATAAAATCATCAAATATCAAAAGCTTTATTTAGATATGTGATTATTGGAACTGAAATTTACGGAATAAAGCATAGACAGTTTTGGCGTCGCTCAGGTTTTTAATCTGAGCGGCGCCAATTTATTTTTGGTTATTTTCAGTTTTTGAGTTGTCTTCAATAAGAGCAATCTCGATATCAAATGCGTCATCGAGAATAACTTTTCAAATTAAATAAATTGCTATCTAGTAAATAACGGGGATAGCGAATTCTAATTATTAAAACTAAATGAGGAATTACAATCATGGCAAAGAATTTACTTGATCAACTTAGAGAAGTCACAGTTGTAGTAGCAGATACTGGTGATATTCAAGCGATTGAAACTTTTAAACCACGTGATGCTACCACTAATCCATCATTGATTACTGCCGCCGCACAAATGCCGCAATACCAAGGAATCGTAGACGATACATTGAAGGGAGCTAGAGCAACTCTGGGGGGAGCAGCTTCTGCATCTCAAGTTGTTTCGTTGGCATTTGACCGTTTAGCGGTTTCTTTTGGCTTAAAAATTCTTGAGATCATACCAGGTAGAGTATCAACTGAAGTAGATGCCCGTTTATCTTACGACACCGACGCCACAGTAGCGAAGGGGCGTGAACTTATTTCACAATATGAGGCTCAAGGGGTTTCTCGGGAGCGAGTATTAATTAAGATTGCTGCTACCTGGGAGGGCATTCAAGCGGCTGCTATTCTTGAAAAAGAAGGCATTCATTGCAACCTGACTCTATTATTTGGTTTACATCAGGCTATAGCTTGTGCTGAAAATGGTATTACCTTAATTTCTCCTTTTGTTGGTCGAATACTCGACTGGTATAAGAAAGATACAGGTCGAGATTCATATTCGCCAGCTGAGGATCCAGGCGTGGTTTCAGTTACTGAGATTTTTAATTATTACAAAAAATTTGGTTATAAAACTGAAGTTATGGGAGCGAGTTTCCGAAATGTGGGTGAGATTACAGAGTTAGCAGGTAGTGATTTGTTAACCATTGCGCCTTCTCTTTTAGCAGAATTGCAAGCTACAGAAGGTGATCTTCCTCTTAAGCTCGACCCAATTAAAGCCCAGGCGAAGGCAATTGAAAAAATCTCAATTGATAAAGCCACTTTTGATCGCATGCATACAGAAAATAGAATGGCCAATGAGAAATTGACTGAGGGCATTAATGGTTTTGCTTCTGCATTAGAAACGTTAGAGAAGCTTCTCGCAGAGCGGTTAAATAGCCTAGAAGGCTGATATTAACAAGTTTCTGGTGAGTGTAAAGTCTGCGCCACCATAGTTGTGGGCTTGAAGTTATCTCTAAGCTTAATGTAATAGATCTAGATTAGGACTCGATAAATGTCAAAAAAAGTGTTAGACGTTGTGAAACCCGGCGTTGTAACGGGTGAAGATGTGCAAAAAATCTTTGCAATTTGTAAAGAAAATAAATTTGCAATGCCAGCGGTAAATGTAATCAATACAGATTCAATTAATGCAGTACTGGAAGCGGCGGCGAAGGTTAAGTCACCTGTAGTTATTCAATTCTCTAATGGCGGGGCTCAGTTCGTTGCTGGTAAAGGGCTTAAGTTAGAGGGACAACAAAACGCAATTTTAGGGGCGATTTCTGGGGCTAAGCATGTACATTTGATGGCTGAATCTTATGGTGTACCAGTCATTCTACACACTGATCATGCTGCGAAGAAATTGCTGCCTTGGATCGATGGGCTATTAGATGCTGGTGAAAAACACTTTGCAGAAACTGGGAAACCCTTGTTCAGTTCCCATATGCTTGATTTATCCGAGGAAAGCTTAAAAGAAAACATTGAGATATGTGGAGAATATTTGAAACGCATGTCTAAAATGGGTATGACTCTTGAGATCGAGTTAGGTGTTACTGGTGGTGAAGAAGACGGTGTAGATAACAGTCATATGGATCATTCTATGTTGTACACACAACCTGAAGACGTGGCTTATGCCTACGAGCATCTGAGTAAGATAAGTCATCGCTTCACTATTGCCGCTTCTTTTGGTAATGTCCATGGCGTTTACAAGCCTGGTAACGTTAAATTGACACCGACCATTTTGTTTGATTCTCAAAAATATGTTTCCGAAAAGTATGCAGTGCCTGCTAATACGTTAAATTTTGTATTTCACGGAGGCTCAGGCTCTACTGCGGCAGAAATTAAAGAGTCAATCAGTTACGGTGTCGTCAAGATGAACATTGACACGGATACGCAATGGGCGACTTGGGAGGGTATCATGAATTACTACAAACAAAACGAGGGTTATTTGCAAGGACAAATTGGTAATCCAGATGGCGATGATAAACCTAATAAAAAATACTACGATCCGCGTGTTTGGCAACGAGCAGGCGAAGTAGGAATGGTTACCCGATTAGAGCAAGCATTTCAAGAGTTGAATGCCGTTAATTCGCTGTAGCGTACTTTTGATCTTATGTTTCTCAGTCAGTCAACACAGTTTGGCGGGTTGCTTTTGAGAGGCAAGCTCTATATTTGAGGAGATTTTTACCAGTGGTTTTTTTATAGATATCTGCAAGATGTAAGTTTGGATATCTTCAAAATTCACAATAAAAAGCTCAGCAGTTTGTTATGAAAGTGACAGACTGCTGGTTTTTATTGATTCAAGACACGGCTTATTTGCGGGTACTTGGTCCAGAAATAGGGATGCCGTTGCTCATATAGCTTAAGTAATATTCCAGATTTCTGAATTCTTTGCTCTGTGTAGGCATTGGTTGGATTTTAAGCTGTGAAAAGCAATTACTAAAACGCCGATGCAAGGTCCCCATTTCCCCCCATTTTAAACGGTAAGTTGGCCAACTAGCAGGATGACCTAAAGCAGGGCTAAGGACTTCGGAGCGCAGAAACTTACCTGCATTTTCCACATGGCACGTCGAGCAAGCGAAATTTAGCTTACCTTGCCGGCGATAAAAAAACGCTTTTCCCTGTTCGTAAGCCTCTAAAGCACGCGGATCATCCGATGGAATGCTAATGTTAATTGGCTTCCCGCGAGCACTGACGGTCATATATGCCAATAATGCGGCAATGTCACCTCTTTCATAAGCTAATGGCAGTTCTTGGTTTGCAATACGGCAGTTATTAATTGCTTTTTCCAAAGTGACTACTTCGCCCAACTGTCTATTCCATTGCGGGTATTCATTAGCTATTCCTAAGCCACTATTTGGAAAACAGTTCGCATAAGTGTGGCCATTTTTAAAAGGCATTTTGAATAAGAATTCTCCTTGTTCTATAGCTGCTTCATAAGGTGGAAACTCTTCAATTGCTAGCCAAGAACTGCGTGCGATGTCATCTAGTGCGTAAACGCCATTCGCATAGTCTTTTAGCTGGAGGTGCGGAAATAGCTTTTGATAATACTGTCTAAATGTCAATTGATCTTTTACGGGGTCTGCCCGTAGATTTAGGCTGATCACTAGTAACAATAGTAGCTTGAACATGTCAGTTAACGATATGTTCTAGATAATCTTTATTATCGAGGTTATCGGTCCAAGCCACGGTGATTTTGTCACCGGCTTTGCCATCTTTAAGCATGAAAGCAAAATAAGGATCTTTTGAGATACTGGTTCCGGTATCGCAAGTTGCGATTGTTTTTTGGTTATGAGTGATAGTTAACGTTTGAATATAATGAGCTGGTATCAGTTGATTAGTGATTTTATCGCGATTGCGGCCATGTTCCATAGGGTGGGTGATAAGAATTCGTATTTGGGTTTTGCCCTCTAACCGTTTAGTGCGAATTTTGATACTAGACATATTAATCTCCGCAGCCGCCAATAGTGACATTCACATACTCTTGTGAACGATAAACCGTATCGTTGGTTTCAACCAAGACAATTACCCCGGATGAAGTAGCCATTTTTAAGCGTGCGGAAACAAATGGATCCAGCTCGTCAGACATTTTAAATAGAACGGCCAGTGGTATGGGATTTTTCTCTACAACAATAGCAATACTCAATGTTTTTTCTAACTTGGTTTCTACTGTAATCGGAACCAGAGCGCCGTTTTCGGCTATTTTAGGGATTTTGATAGTTATACTATCGCTAGGGATGATTTTTTTTCCTGCAGTTAAATCACTTAGTGTTTTTTCTAGAGCACCTTGGGCATATGTTGGCGGTGACTCAAATACACCATTACCGAACACTAGGGTACAACCGGTAAAAGCTATTGATTTTTTTATGAACGCTCTGCGATTATTAGACATGTATGAAATTCCACGCTCTTATTGCAAACTCCAAAGATAATCAACAATTTTATCGATGTCTTCGGTATTGAGAACTTTATTTTTGCCATAAGGTGGCATGCTGGTGTCGGGATTAAAACGGGATGCATCCCAGATCAAGTTATGCAGCTGTTTTTTGTTTTTATCATGAATTTTATCCCTTGTTAGTGCAGGCCCAATATTGCCAGGCATTTCACCGTCATCGATTTTGTGACAAGCAAGGCAATTACCCTGATTACGGTCAAACGCAATGGTTTTTCCTTGCAATAGACGTTCATTTGAAACTTCGCCCATACTGGCACAAGACACCAGTAAAGCAAAAAAAAGTATTGAACACAGTTTCATTTTACGTCTGTAAATAAAGCTTGATAGGCGATTGCAGACGCTTCTGGGTCGCCAGAAAACAAACCACCGATAACCGCCAGCAAGTCGGCACCTGCATTCAGTATTTGCGCGCCATTCTGCGGTAGAATCCCTCCGATGGCCACTATCGGAACATTAAGTAATTGTCTGGCTTGCTCTAATGTGCTTAATTGCGCAGGTGAGGCTAACGGCTTTGAGGTTGAAGCATAAAATCGCCCGAAAGCAACATAAGTTGCTCCCTGCGCTTGCGCTGTCAAGGCTCGTTCAACATCGTTATAACAAGACACACCAATAATGGCATTGGCACCTAAACGATTTCTGGCTTGGGCAATATCGCCGTCTTCTTTGCCCAAATGCACGCCGTCAGCACCCACTTGCGCGGCTAGCTCAAAATTATCATTAATAATTATCGGCACGCCTTGGCGATGGCAGATTTTGACTAACTCACTTGCTAGAAGAACGGCATCCTTGGGGTTTTTGTCCCGATATTGTACAACTACCGCGCCGCCGCGAATTGCCGCTGACACTTCGTTCAGAATTGTTTCAGCGGATTTGCGCTCAGTTTGGGTAATGGCGTACAAGCCATGGTCAGGAAATCTCATCTATCTGGTTCCATCCAAAATAGCCGATTGGGATTATGTTGGCCTTTACCAGGCCGATAAGCATGGTTTAGTGTATTCCAGGTGTATTCCTGAGCCTCGGAGATGGCTTGCACAGGGTCAACACCATGCGCCAGCAAAGCCGCAATACTACTGGCTAAAGTACAACCGGAACCGTGATAGCTATCGGGTAAACGATTCCATGTGTAGGTTTCCCAGCAGCGTTGGCCATGGAACAACTGGTTGCTAACCGATGGTGACTCTTCGTGAGTGCCGGTAATCAAAACATAGTCACAGCCTTTATCCAATAAAGCCAAGCCACAGTCTTGTAAATTATTTAAACCCGTAAGTTTTCGAGCTTCCTCACTGTTTGGCGTTAATACCTTAGCGTGTGGCAGGAGTAATTCGTCAATAGCGGTTATTAGTTGCGCATTTGCTAACTGAGTACCGCCGCCTGCAGCTAATACCGGGTCTAAAACTACTGGAATAGAAGGATATTGCTTAAGAATCTCGTGGATAGCTTGAGCGATTTCATAATCGCCGATTAAACCGATTTTGAATGCCTGCACCGACAAATCGGCTAGTAGCGTATTGGCTTGAGCGATTATATGTTCTGGCTTTTGCGGGATCAGTCCTTTGATATTCTGGGTATTTTGATCGGTTAACACCGTAATAATGCTAGCGGCGTGACACTGATGGCTAATCAGGGTTTCTATGTCGGCTTGTATGCCAGCGCCACCACTGGGGTCATGGCCGGAGAAGCAGAGTACAACAGGACGGAAAGTGGACATTAGAATCTTTAAAAGTTATGGAGGTTACATTTATGTCTTAAAACACGAATGGGATCAACGTTTTTCTGATGACAGATTTTACTGACAATAATCGAAATATGTCATTAAGCTTTACAGTCTACTGCAACTAACGTATTAACACCTCAGCCTTACCCTGACCGTGAACAGTCTCGCTAAAACTAAGCTAAGAATAATTTGATCTACACAAAAAAGCACTAAGTGTGGGCCCAAAAACCAATATATAGCATTAAGGGAACCTCTATAAATTCAAATTTAAGTCACCCCCTAGCAATTCTGCTAATTTTTTTCGACTTTATTTTAAAATCAGGGTGCATTCCGGCTATTTGAAGTAAAAACCGCATCAAATCCCCGTGTTTTGAGATTATTTCCCCGTTTTTATGCCACTGTGGGCGCACCTTTCCTGTACGGGTTCATCACATCTCGTTTAATCAACTGTATCAAACGCTTCATGTTGTACACTAAATTCATCAAACCAATTTTGACTTTGGCTCGTTGCAAACCGATGGTGCGAACTAAATGCCCACCCATTGCCGCCTGTGCACCAAACACATGTTCGACTCGGGCTCTGACTTTTGACTTCGTCCGGTTTGATAACTTTTGTTCTTCGGTTAAGGGTTTGCCTCGTGTGCCTTTTTCACAAACCTGGCTCTCAATATCGGCGTTAGCTAAGCGCTGCTCCTGGGCTTCTGAACGATAAGCACTGTCGGCATAAACCGCTCGTTTATTGCCCTCCACATCGATTGCCTGGTCGAGTAATTCATCGAATACCTGACTGTCGTGAACCGCCGCATGGGTGACTGAATAGCTTTGTATGAGCTTGTTTTCCTCATCCGTGTTGATGTGATTTTTATAGCCGTAATGCTTCTCATCGTTTTTCTTTGTCCAGCGCGCTTCGGTATCTTTCTGCCGACGCTTGGCCTGAACCTCCGGCTTATCCCATGCCTCAGGCACTTGCCCTTCTTTAATCTGGGCGTTTTCTTCACGGCTATTGCGTTGCTTGGGGACTTCGACAAAGGTGGCATCAATCATCTGCCCCGCTCGAGCCGCATAACCTTGCGCCGCCAGTTGTCCATGAAACCGGGCAAACAACTCCTCAACCAAGTTTAGATCCTTAAGCCGTTCGCGAAACCTCCACACGGTTTTCGAATCCGGCACTTTATCTTCTAATTGCAAACCCAGAAAACGCATGAAGCTGAACCGATCCCGAATCTGATATTCGATGCCATCATCCGATAAATTGTGCAGCTGCTGGAGTACCAAAATCTTGAACATCAGCACCCCATCGAACGGCTTGGCGCCTGCCTGACTTTTTCTATCCTTTTCATGCAGGCGTTTAAGTTCAGGCCGAAACGCTTCCCAGTCTATCCGGGCTTTCAATCCTACCAAAGGGTCTCCCATTTTGGTTAGTTGCGCGGCTCTTTCTTCTACGTCGAATAATCCAGGTTGACGGGGTTTCATGGGGTGGTTCTCTATCAGTGGACTCACTGTTATTATCTCATTTCAGTGCCATTGCTTCCCGTCAAAAATCGCTGTGAGGTGGGGTATTTTTAGAGATCCCCTTAAACCGTTATTTTGAAACAATCCAATTAAGAACCCCCCAGTCATTTTTCCTTAGACATGGCAGAAAGTTGTCTCGCTAAAGAGACGTCAAAAACTTTAACACAAGTAATTTCTATCACAATAGTCTGATAACAAAATGATATTTATAATAAATCTGTTGAATTTATCAAAAAAACACAACAAAAAATAACAGCTTTATGTCGGTTTAATTTACATAGACATGGATACTATCCGGTTCTGAAATAATAACTTGTTGATATAAAAGTATGCATCTAAGTAATTCATTGATTTCTATTGTATATAAAAACTATGGCATTGATATTGCATATATTCTGTCTGGATAAAAGACAATGCATGTGAATACATGTTTAGTTCCTTGTCCATTCAATTAACTAAGAGTTTTCTAGGATAAATTATGAAAAAAAAATATTTGCTTAGCAGTGGGGTAGCTGCGTTGCTTTTAACATCTGGAGCTGCCAACGCCATTGTTATTGATAATGGTATAGCTTCAGGTACTTTACGTAGCTGGAGTGTTGATGTTGATGGTGGTGGTCAAACTAGAACTGCAAACATTACAGCTCTCCGGGCAGACAACAATACACTAGTCTCATCTGAAGTTGTTTTCGATTACTTCACTTATCTTAAAATTGGTAATACAGGCATTCAACTTCCAACCTCCGGTGAAGCTTTGGTCAGCGGTAGCGTTCAGAGTTCTGGAACAGTTACCGGTATTAATGGTAATGATATTGCGTGGTCTGTTGTTAGTTCAATTGCTCCTAACAGCACTATACTCACTAATACGTTCGAATTCTCATCCACTAGTGCATTGGGCAGCTTAGCCTTATTTCAATATCTGGATGAGGATGTTGATGGGGTTAGTGATGATGTTTTTTTTACGCGTGGCAGTTTTGCTGGAAATGATTTGCAATTGTTTACTATTGATAATGAACAAGGCTATGGAGTCAGCCATAGCGGTGCTTTTAATAGTTCTCAAGGCCTAGTTAACTCCTCATTTAGTGGTTGGGCCGTTGATAATTATAATGACATGAAATCAAGACTAAATGCTGGGACTCAAAGTGTTTCAGTAAATGGTCTGTTTGAAGCGGGTGTTTCTCCAACTACAAACGCGTTTGTCGGCGCAGCATTCGGTCCTGTTGACATTGTTTCTGTATTAGCTTGGACAATTGATGCGAATGCGAATAGTGCCAGAATTGTCACCACTCTAGGTGGTATTCCAGACGTTCGCACAATTCCAGTGACTCCCCCAGTTACCCCTCCTGTAAGTGTACCTGAACCTTCATCCCTTGCTTTACTGGGGTTGGGCGCATTGGGCTTTAGACGTTTGCGTATTGGCTAGAGTATTCTAAGGTGCTTTAATCAATTAGAGCACCATGTATATTACCGTCCTCAGTCTTATTAAAAAATTAGGATTTGGGGCGGTAATTGCATTTTTGTTTTCAAAAAGGCTTAATAACCGCCAAAATCAAAATCCCCGGCAAAAACAAAACAGGCACTTCATCCATCCATCTCAATAAGCATGAGAGCATTGATTGCGTTCATGTTTAATATCTATCAACCACAATTTACAAAGATTGATTTCATCATGTCTTCATTATTCTCTATGTGCTACAATTTGAAATGTCGAAGCACATTGTAAAGGTGAGTCATGCAATACCTCAACATTAGAGAAATGCGTAGCATTCTAGGAAAACTTGATCTTTTAGTTGAAGAGCAGCAAGAACTTATTATTACCCGCAACAAGCAGGAGATCGCCAGGGTATTGCCTATGCAGTCCAAAAAAAAACGCCCGACGCACAAACAGTTACGACAATTAGTTCAAGCCAGCGCCATTTCTTCATCGGAGTTAATTCGGCTTGATCGCGATGAGCGATGATCGTATCGTTTATCTGGATACCAGTGTTCTGGCTAAATGGTATCTCGCAGAGTCCAACTCCGAGTCGGTCAGCGATTACATTATCGGTTTAGATGGCGCCGTTATCAGCACGCTAACGAAAACCGAAATGCGTTGTTTGTTAGCCAGACGTAAACGGATGCTGGAGTTCGGTGCTGATTTAGAAGGGCAGATTTACGCGACTTTTGTAGATGACATAGCCCAAGGACATCTCACTTTGCTGAAAGTGGAAGATAAACACCTGGAAAGTGCCGCTAATCTGATTGCAATTCTGCCGGAATATACTTTACGCACTTTTGATGCCCTGCATTTGGCAATTGCCCAGCATCATGGACTGGAGCTTATTGCGACTGCCGATAAGCTATTCGCTAACGCTGCTGGGGCATTAGGCTTCAAAGTAGACTTATTTTAAGTTTACAAATGGTCGTTCAAAATGGCTTAACCACCGCCAAGATCACAATTCCCAGCAAAAACAAAACCGGTACTTCATTCATCCATCGATAATAAACGTGAGAGCGTTGATTACGATCATGTTTAAAGTCAAGCAGCCAGACACCACAGAAAAAGTGATAAACCACTAATAATCCCAGTAAGGCCAATTTAGCGTGTAGCCAACCGCTTTGTCCGTATAAGGCCCAAGCGTAGTCCACCAGCATCCAGATGCCGAACACAAAAGTGATAATCATGCCGGGTGTCATAATTCCGAAAAATAACTTGCGCTCCATGATTTTAAAACGTTCATTACTGATTTCGTCGGAACTCATAGCATGGTAGACATACAGTCGCGGCAGATAAAAAAGTCCTGCAAACCAAGTGACCATAAAAATTAAGTGAAACGCTTTTAGCCAGAGCATGATTTATCCTTTGTAAAAGTAGCTATTTGAGCAGACATTATGTTAGGGTCAAATTCCCCGATTTTGTGAGTTGCTACGGTGCCATCAGGGGCAATTAAGAAGGTGTTGGGTATTAGCCTGATTTTGCCGAATGCTTCAGCATATTCTGCAGTTATATCAAGCACGACAGAATAGGGGATTTGTTTGGCTTTAGCCATTTCTACTACATGATTAGGCGGGTCGTAAGACCGGCTAATAGCGATAATTTCAAGTCCAGCGCAGTGATAACGATGGTACAAATCAGCCAAGTGGGGGATTTCTGCTATACAACTGGGGCAATCGGTTGCCCAGAACGTGACTAAAACGGGTTTTCCTCTCAATTCTTTGAGTGCAATTTTATTGCCGGTTATGGTGTTAAAGGTCAATTCAGGCGCTGAGGTTGGCGGGTAAGTGGCGTATCTTAACCAAGCGGCGGCTCCCACTAACAAAAATAACCCGAGCATCCAATAGCCGAATTTTATCAATGTTCTTTTGGTATTGGTTGATAGATATGAGTTGCTTGCGTTCATCACTTTGCAGGATTCTTCGAGTAGTTGGCCATACCACGATTATAGCAAAGCTGTTAAGCTATCGGTTTTTTAAGCGTGTAACTTTGGATGTGTTTTTCATGAAAAAAATTCTTATTTCCGACAAGCTAGCAGAAGCCGGTATTAACTACTTAAATGAGCAATCCGGCATAAAAATCCATATTGAAACAGGGCTCAACGAAGAGGGGTTGTGTCAAATTATTGGGGATTATGAGGCTCTGCTGATCCGGAGTGATACTCAAGTTACACCTAACGTGCTGCGGGCAGCTAAAAACCTCAAGTTGATTGGTCGGGCCGGGATTGGCGTGGATAATGTCGATATACCCTTAGCAACTGAGCTGGGCATAATTGTTATGAACACCCCGGATGCCAATGCCACGACTACGGCAGAATTGGCGATTGCGCACATGATGTCGTTAAGTCGCCATTTGCCTAAAGCAGACCGTTCTATTCGTGCCGGAAAATGGGAGCGCTCTAAATTAATGGGTTCAGAAGTCGCTCACAAAACGCTGGCAATTCTCGGATTTGGCACTATCGGCCGGATTGTTTCACAGCGTGGCTTAGGGTTACGCATGAATGTGATCGCTTATGATCCGTTTGTGGCACCGGAAATTTTTGATGAGTATGGTGTTGAATCGGTTAGCCTGGACGAATTATTTAGTCGTGCGGATTACTTAACTTTACATTGTCCGTTAATTGAGAAAACCCGCAATGTGGCCAGCGCCGAGCAGTTGGCCAAAATGAAAAAAACGGCGATGATCATCAACTGCGCCCGGGGCGGTTTGATTGATGAGACTGCTCTATATGAGGCATTGAAAAACGGCAAATTAGCTGGCGCTGCGTTGGATGTTTATGAAAATGAGCCACCTGCGGGTTCGCCATTGCTGGAGCTAGAAAATATAGTATTTACGCCACATCTGGGCGCGTCTACTTCTGAAGCACAAGTTGCGGTGAGTGTAGAGATCGCCAGGCAGGCTGTCATGTTTTTACAGACGGGTGAGGCGGTTAATGCATTAAATCTGCCACGGTTGTCTGCAGAAGAGTTGAAAAAATCCAACGAATTTATGAATCTGGCAACCAGCTTGGGCAAAGTATTAGCGGGCTTGGTAACCAAACCGATAGAAAAAATTGAAGTCGCCACTTTTGGTAGAGCGGCCGATGTGAAGATACGACCGATATCGATAGCTGCATTGGTTGGTGTATTGGGTGGCCAGGTTTCTACACCCGTTAATCGTGTTAATGCAGAAAATCTGGCTAAACGCCAAGGTATTGCTTTAGTTGAATCGGTTTGTCAGGAATCCCAAGATTATGTGTCGCTGATTAAAATAACCGGGCATTGTGCCGATCAGACCATTACACTGTCTGGCGCCTTATTGGGTGGTCGTCAGCCTCGCTTGGTGGGTATTAATCATTTTGATATTGAAGTAGTTCCAGAAGGTACGTTATTGGTGACTCGCCACGATGATAAACCGGGCGTTATTTCAGCAATTAGTACCGTATTGGGCAACGCTAACATTAACATTACCAGAATGCAGGTGAGTACGGTCGATGAAAAGATTCAGGCCATGGCGGTTATCAGTATTTCCGAGCCACTAACAGAGGCTTTAATTCAACAAATAAATGCCATTCCTGTCGTAAAAATGACCGCTCAGATTAATCTATGAGTTTTGATGTCATTTGCTTTGATTGCGATAGCACGTTAAGCAAAATTGAAGGCATAGATGAATTGGCAAAACGGGTTGGTTTGGGCGAGGAAATGTCCAAGCTGACCGATGCCGCCATGAATGGCGAAGTACCTTTAGAATCAGTCTATGCAAAGCGTCTGGAATTAATCAGGCCGGATAAGGCCGGCATGGATTGGCTGGCCAAGCTATATATTCAAGAATTGGTGGAAGGTGCGGAAGCATTGTTTAGCAATTTGCTGGCTCACGGAAAGGAATTACACATTATTAGCGGCGGCATCCGGCAGGCTATTTTGCCGCTGGCGCATAAACTGGGATTACCGGATACCCAAGTACACGCGGTCGATGTGTATTTTAGCGATGATGGCCACTACCAAAGTTTTGATCAGAACTCACCTCTTGCCAGAAATGGCGGCAAGGCCGAGGTGGTCGGCCGTCTGCACACCAAATCCAGCTGCGTCATGATTGGCGACGGTAAGACTGATATGGAAGCCAAGCAGGCAGGTGCTTACACCATTGGTTTTGGCGGAGTAGTGGCAAGGCCTTTAGTTAAACAACTGGCAGACTTTTATACCACCGATCCTTCGTTGCTCTCGATATTGACGCATATTTTATAAAAGCCGTCGAAAACCATGATACGGATGGCTAAAATCGCTGAATTTTTAATTGTTTTAGAGAAAGAGACGCATGGCAGGACACAGTAAATGGGCTAATATCAAGCATCGCAAAGCCGGACAGGATGCCAAACGCGGCAAGATTTTTACCAAAATGTTGCGGGAAATCAGCGTAGCGGTAAAAACCAGCGGCCCGGACGCCAGCAGTAATCCGGCCTTGCGTACCGCCGTCGACAAAGCCCTGGGCGCCAATATGCGCCGCGACACCATCGACAACGCCATCAAAAAAGCTTCCGGCGCTCTGGATGGAGATAATTTTGAAAACATTCGATACGAGGGCTACGGCCCCGGCGGCACTGCAGTCATCGTCGAATGTCTCACCGATAATCGCAATCGCACCGTGGGCGAAGTCAGGCATGCGTTCGCCAAAGCGGGCGGCAACCTGGGCACTGACGGCTCGGTGGCCTATTTATTCAGCAAACTGGGGATATTAAGCTATGCTCCAGGTATGGATGAAGATGCGCTAATGGAAGCGGCCTTGGAAGCCGGTGCCGATGATGTGGTCGCTAATGACGATGGTTCTGTTGATGTCATGACTACCCCGGAAAGCTACCTACAGGTGAAAGATGCTTTAGTCGCTGCGGATTTTACCCCAGACAACGCCGAAATCACCCTACAAGCCGCCACCATGACCGAGTTGGATGCCGAAACAGCCGAGAAAATGCTACGCTTGATTGATAGATTGGAAGACTTAGACGATGTGCAGAATGTGTATTCCAATGCGGATATTAGTGAAGAGATTATGGAAGGCTTAGGGTAAGTAGGTTTTTGCTCGAAGCGTTGGATGATGACATGACTTTCTTTTCCTCTCTTCGCCTAAACAGTCCGGTATTTTTGCGACTCCTAAAAAAATTGACTAAATGGTATCATTTGAGACAATGATTCACTATCAAATGAGCCCACGCGATGAATAAATGATTCTAGTGACACCCGAAAAAATAGCTTCGTTTATGTCGCTATTACCTTTGCCACATTCCTTTGCCGAATTGGATTCGCTGGTTTCGCACGGTTTGCCGAAACATGCATTGAAGTCTATTGTAGACAACCTTGGCCTTAGCACGGAAGAGCGCAAGAAATTGTTGTTTCGGATCGTTCCAGAAGCGACCTATAAAAGGCGCCGGGACAAGTTGAGCGCTGAAGAATCTGAACGAACTGAACGCCTAGCCAGAATTTATGCGATTGCCCAATACGTGTGGGACTCAGAAGCTGAGGCCAGAGTATTTCTACTTACAACACATCCTTTGTTACAAGGCCGTACCCCGCTTGATGTTTCTCTGACCGAGATAGGCGCTCGCCGGGTTGAAGAATTGCTCTGGCGATTGTATTACGGCATCGCGGCTTAGTGGTTATATACCGGATAGCTGACGGCCGCCATCCAATTTGGGACGGGACAGGTGCCGCCTTAATTGGCGGCCGGTGGAATAGTCCAGGTAAGCCGGTTATTTACGGATCGCTGTCTTACTCTTGTGCTTTGCTAGAAATTCTGGCACATGCGAACATTGGTCGCGTGCCGCAGACACATCAATACGTTATTGCGGAAGTATCCAAAGACGTTTCGGTAGAAATTGTCGAGCAGAGCAAGCTGCCTCTAGGTTGGGATTCAGACAACAGCGCATCAGCAAGGGCAGTCGGCGATCAATGGCTATTAGAGGTAAGATCAGCTGTGTTGATAATTCCTTCCGTTATTGCCAAGCTGGACAGCAACGCAATTGTCAACCCACTTCATCCTGACTCCAAAAAATTGATAGTTTCAGAGCCGCAAAAAGTGATTTGGGATAAGCGGCTTTTCCAGTAGCATCATACATTTATAACTCAGTTAGCTATAAAAACTCTAAAAACCAACGTTGGCACATTTCAACCTTTTTTGTAAGATCAGCTATTTTGCGACATTCAAATAATGGAAAAACGTTGATTTTGGAAGGCGGCTATACTTTAAAAAAGCGGGATTTAGTCTTACGCTTGATAAATTGATTGGAAGATCTGCAAAATGTTTATTCTGATGCAGATATTGTCGAAGCGTAGGATGGGTTGCTTGATGATGTTGTTGAATGAGGGTTGATTTTCCATGAGGGATGTGTGCCTGCCAACCTCTATACTAAATCTGACACGAGCACTTTCTGTAGGGTAGATTGGTCACGCGAGTCCAGCTTAGGATTATTTCTCTTTGGGAGCTTCACGATGCTTGTTAGAAAACAAAGTCTGTTGATCACAATGTTCATAGCAATGTTATGTCTATTTACCTTGGGCTCTGGATTGGCTGAAACGGCTAAACCCTTATCAGTAGAAAATGAGAAAGTACTTGATGACGTAAGATTTTTGGCGGGTTTGTTACCTTTCGAAAATCAGAACCCGGACAATCTGAAGCGGCAATTATTAAACCAAGGTTTCGTTTTGACCAAAGATGAAATTAATAGTCTTGGCGTGCGGCATATTGAGTTTCAAAAAGGTAATGATGAATTCTATCGATTAATTTTTGAGATCGAAGACAACATGATAGCCGCTTATCAGGTGCATTTAACCGGTTGGTATTATGTAGGCGACCAGGCTGCAATAATCTGGGCTAAGCATGGTGGGCCACCGTTTGATAATGGCGGTAGTTTACGCGTTCTTGCCGAGTCTAAAATGCGCACAGAGCTGCAAGATATCTATGCCTTGGAACAATTTGCACCCTTAGAGCAACATAGTCCAGAAGTCCTTAAGCAAATCTTATTGAAACTGGGCTATAAAGTCACTTCCCAAAAATCTGATAAGTTTGGTTATACCTCTGTGGAGTTGACCAAAATGGGTAAATACAAAAAAATCCGCATTGCGTTTGAAATTTTTGACAAGGAGTACATGAGTTTCGTTAACAAAGTAATTAATAAGCTATATCCAAGTTATAAGACTCCGCAGGGCGAGGCAATGTCTGAAATGATAGTGCTCGACGCTACAAAAGTGATGTTTGATCCCATAAAGGATGATGTTATGGGTAAATACCTTGTATTTAAGAATGTTGAAAATAAATATCTTCAAAGAGTTGCGATGGGTGTATTAGATTTAAAGAATGTAACCACGCCACGAGAGGACTTAGAACGATACGCCACAGCGGTATCAGGAGCGTACCCGTACCTTTATTTTAACGAGGGTGATGATTGTGAATACAATCGTTTTGATGGCATACACACTCTAAAAAAAGATATGGCAGATAATGTGATATTTTTTTTTGAGGAAAATGAGAAATTTGATGTTCTCGAAAGCATTTTATATGGCTTCGATTCTTTTGCGCGGGTCTATGCCATAAAAGCCCTTGAGCGCGCGGGATTAGCGGCCAACCCGAAACATCAAGCCCAGATTGCCAAAATATTGAGTGACCCAACCCCCATAAAAATCTGTAACCCATCGCTTACAGTAAGGGAATTGGAAGCATTAAGCTGGGATGATAGAGACACGAGTTACAAATCATTCACGGCGCGGGAACTAAAAGCTGAATTGGATAAAAAGTAAAGTTAAGTAAGTTTAGTAGATCGGGCAGGCGGTTTTTGCCCGACATTTCGATGCTTCGATTTGTCGGGCAACGAACAGTCGAAGCGTAGGATGGGTAGAGTGCAGCGAAACCCATCAAACCATGCATATCAATGCACGCCAGTAAAGAAGGAGTATTTCTTAGTTGGGCTTATTTCGATTAACATTTAAGTTAAAGTGTATTTTATTTGATGGGTTTCGCTGCACTCTACCTATCCTACGAGCTACAAGCCGCCACCATGTCCGAGTTAGATGCCGAAACCGCCGAAAAAATGCTACGCTTGATCGGCCGTTTGGAGGATTTGGATGATTTACAAAATGTGTACTCTAACGCAGATATTAGTGACGAGATTATGGAAGGCTTGGAGTAATTTCGAAATCTTCTATAGTTAGCTTCATACCTAACTATCGGAGTAGAAAAATCAACATGGCAACGTTTCTTAATACCAGTGCGACAAACTACTTTCTTGAGGAACTCATTAAGAATGCTAAAGACAGGCTTATTTTAATAAGTCCATTTTTAAAGCTAAATGATCGAATGAAAGAGCTCTTAGCTGATAAAAATCGGCTTAAGATTGATGTACGCATTGTTTATGGTAAGAGCGAACTCCAACCTGAAGAGATTAATTGGCTCAAAGAACTAACATATATTCGAACCAGTTTTTGTAAAAACTTGCACGCTAAATGCTACTTAAATGAAGAACTATGCATTATCACTAGCCTGAATCTCTATGAGTTCAGCCAAATAAATAATAACGAAATGGGAGTGCTTATTCGTCGAACGGACGATGCTGATTTGTACAAAGATGCATACGAAGAAGCGCAGCGTATTATTCGCATTAGTGAAGAAGTTCGTATTTCCCTGGAGCGGGTTGTAATCGAACCAGAAGAAAAATCTGAAACGGATGAGAAATCCGGAAAATTGACTTCTTCAAAACTTGCTCAAAAACTCGGCATAAGGACAAACGAATTCCTGGAAAATCTTGTTATTTTAGGGCTACTTGAAATCAAAGAAGGAAAGCATTATTTAAGGGGATCTCTAAAAATACCCCACCTCACAGCGATTTTTGACGGGAAGCAATGGCACTGAAATGAGATAATAACAGTGAGTCCACTGATAGAGAACCGTCCCATGAAACCCCGCCAACCTGGATTATTCGACGTAGAAGAAAGAGCCGCGCAACTAATCAAAATGGGAGACCCTTTGGTAGGATTGAAAGCCCGGATAGACTGGGAAGCGTTTCGGCCTGAACTTAAACGCCTGCATGAAAAGGATAGAAAAAGTCAGGCAGGCGCCAAGCCGTTCGATGGGGTGCTGATGTTCAAGATTTTGGTACTCCAGCAGCTGCACAATTTATCGGATGATGGCATCGAATATCAGATTCGGGATCGGTTCAGCTTCATGCGTTTTCTGGGTTTGCAATTAGAAGATAAAGTGCCGGATTCGAAAACCGTGTGGAGGTTTCGCGAACGGCTTAAGGATCTAAACTTGGTTGAGGAGTTGTTTGCCCGGTTTCATGGACAACTGGCGGCGCAAGGTTATGCGGCTCGAGCGGGGCAGATGATTGATGCCACCTTTGTCGAAGTCCCCAAGCAACGCAATAGCCGTAAAGAAAACGCCCAGATTAAAGAAGGGCAAGTGCCTGAGGCATGGGATAAGCCGGAGGTTCAGGCCAAGCGTCGGCAGAAAGATACCGAAGCGCGCTGGACAAAGAAAAACGATGAGAAGCATTACGGCTATAAAAATCACATCAACGCGGATGAGGAAAACAAGCTCATACAAAGCTATTCAGTCACCCATGCGGCGGTTCACGACAGTCAGGTATTCGATGAATTACTCGACCAGGCAATCGATGTGGAGGGCAATAAACGAGCGGTTTATGCCGACAGTGCTTATCGTTCAGAAGCCCAGGAGCAGCGCTTAGCTAACGCCGATATTGAGAGCCAGGTTTGTGAAAAAGGCACACGAGGCAAACCCTTAACCGAAGAACAAAAGTTATCAAACCGGACGAAGTCAAAAGTCAGAGCCCGAGTCGAACATGTGTTTGGTGCACAGGCGGCAATGGGTGGGCATTTAGTTCGCACCATCGGTTTGCAACGAGCCAAAGTCAAAATTGGTTTGATGAATTTAGTGTACAACATGAAGCGTTTGATACAGTTGATTAAACGAGATGTGATGAACCCGTACAGGAAAGGTGCGCCCACAGTGGCATAAAAACGGGGAAATAATCTCAAAACACGGGGATTTGATGCGGTTTTTACTTCAAATAGCCGGAATGCACCCTGATTTTAAAATAAAGTCGAAAAAAATTAGCAGAATTGCTAGGGGGTGACTTAAATTTGAATTTATAGAGGTTCCCTTAACAAGTAAAGGCAAAGATACAGGTGGCGAGTTTCGCATGGGATCGAAATTTGGTCCTTACTTTTTGTGGCCTGAAAGCTTACGATTATGACGAGACTTTGTTAAATCGATTTAGAAATGTAATTAAGTAGGCCGGGCAGGCGGTTTCTGCCCGACATATCGATGCTTAGATTGGTCGGTCAACGAAAATCAGGTTACCCGACGTACGCGTTAGCAAGGAGTTATTGGATCAAAACTGGTGGTAAAGTCGAGAAAGCCCATGAACCTAAATTATGCCTATAAGCCCATAAGTCCAGCAGAATATCTGCAAGGCGAGCAACTTGCAGAAACCAAACACGAACTTGTAGATGGTCAAGTCTATGCCATGGCTGGCGGCAGTGAAAACCATAATTTGCTTTCAGGCAATATTTTTAATGAATTGAAAAACCAGCTGAAAGGCACGTCTTGTCGAACCTTCATGGCCGATATGAAAGTCAAAGCCGGTGAGGATTTTTATTACCCGGACGTTTTAGTGGTTTGCCAAAAAGATGATGAGAGCGACTATTACAAAACCGCGCCGGTCATTATTGTGGAAGTGTTGTCCCGATCCACCCGCCGTTTTGACCAAACCATCAAGCGCTTACGTTGCCAACAGATTCCGAGTCTGGAAGAGTATGTATTAATCGAGCAGGACAGGGGCGAGATTGAGGTTTTTAGCAAAAGAGAGCACTGGCAAGCTTCTTATTACTATTTGGGCGATGAGATTAGCTTTTATTCTCTGGATGTTACGGTAAAAGTTGAAGATATTTATTATCAAGTCAACAATGAAGATGTACTCGCTTTCTTAGAGGAACGGTCTACACTGTCTGAAAATCAAACGTTGGCTGAGTAACAGCCAATTTATTCGATGTCACTACGGGTGTGTTAACCCAATCAACATGATTTAATGAGAATTTTAGGCATAGACCCCGGTTCAAGACTGACGGGTTACGGCGTTATCGAGGGCTCTGCGCAAGGTTATAAGTACATCGCCAGCGGCAGCATTCGGGTAAAAACGGATTATTTTCCGGATCGGCTTAAACAAATTTTTGATGGGATCGTGGAAATTGTCGATCAATATCGTCCCGAGCAAATGGCTATAGAACAAGTTTTTATGCATAAAAACGCCGATTCTGCTTTAAAGTTGGGACAGGCGCGCGGCGCAGCTATTTGTGCGGTGCATACCTTTAATTTGCCGGTGTATGAATATGCGGCCAGACAAGTCAAGCAAGCGGTAGTAGGGAAGGGCGCTGCTGATAAGTTGCAGGTTCAGTACATGGTAAAAATTCTGTTGAACATTCAAGGCGAGTTACAAATTGATGCCAGCGATGCGTTGGGCATTAGCATCTGTCATGCGCATTATCAGCAAACTGCGATGCGATTAGCGGTAGGAGCGATGCGATGATTGGCTTTTTGCGTGGCAAACTGGTTTTAAAAGCGCCACCATTGTTGGTTTTGGATGTGCAAGGCGTGGGCTACGAAGTGGAAGCGCCGATGACTACTTTCTATGATTTGCCTGCTTGCGGTGAAGACGTCAAACTACACACGCATCTGGTGGTTCGGGAAGATGCACATATTTTGTTTGGTTTTTCTAAGGAAGCCGAGCGCAGCATGTTTAGAACGCTGATTAAGGTCAATGGTGTCGGCCCAAAGCTAGCGTTAACGATTTTATCCGGCCAAAGTGCTGAGGAATTTCATCGCTGTATTCAAGATAATGACACTCAAGCTTTAGTGCGTCTGCCGGGTGTCGGAAAAAAAACTGCTGAACGACTGATTATAGAAATGCGGGATCGCTTGCCTAATTTATCGGATGGCCCGATCAATTCAGATTCGGCTAATGTTGCCGTGCCACTATTAGGCAATCCGAAACAAGAAGCTATCAGCGCGTTGTGTTCGTTAGGCTATAAACCGATTGACGCCGCTAAAATGGTGCAACATATCAATTTAGAAGATAAGAGCTGTGAAGATATTATTCGCCTGGCCTTACAAGGTGCGTTGCGATGATTGAAAGTGATCGTATGATTACTGGCAATCGCCATGTCGATGAAGAGCGACAAGATAGAGCGATTCGGCCTAAGTTACTGGCCGACTATGTAGGCCAAAAAGAATTGCGCTCGCAAATGGAGATCTTTATCCAGGCGGCGTTAGCAAGGCAGGAAGCCTTGGATCATGTTCTGATTTTCGGCCCGCCAGGTTTAGGTAAAACCACGTTGGCGAACATTATAGCTGCCGAAATGCATGTTAAGATTCGTCAGACTTCCGGGCCAGTGCTGGATAAAGCCGGCGATCTGGCTGCGTTGTTAACCAACCTTGAAGCGCATGATGTGTTGTTTATTGACGAAATACACCGATTAAGTCCAGCCGTTGAGGAAATTCTGTATCCGGCAATGGAGGATTATCAACTGGATTTGATGATTGGCGAAGGGCCGGCCGCCAGATCCATAAAGCTGGATTTGCCACCATTTACTTTAGTTGGCGCGACCACTCGCGCTGGCTTGCTGACTTCTCCGCTACGCGACCGTTTTGGAATTGTTCAGAGACTGGAATTTTATACTATTGATGAGTTAGCCCACATTGTTACCCGTTCCGCCAACGTATTAGGTATCCATATGGAGTCATCAGGGGCGTTGGAAATTGCCAAGCGCTCTCGCGGTACGCCGCGAATTGCTAATCGTTTGTTACGCCGCGTGCGCGATTTTGCTGAAGTTAAAGGCGATGGTTCAGTTTCGGAAGCTATCGCTGTTCAGGCTTTAGATATGTTGCGGGTAGATCATAACGGTTTTGATGCTTTGGATCGCAAGTTGTTGCTGGCGATGATTGAGAGCTTCGCCGGTGGTCCGGTAGGACTTGACACGTTAGCCGCGGCGATTAGTGAAGAGCGCGGCACCATTGAGGATGTGTTGGAGCCGTATCTTTTACAACAAGGCTTTATTATGCGAACACCGCGTGGGCGAGTAGTTACCCAGCAGGCCTACTTGCATTTTGGCTTACAGCCCCCAAAACAATTAGGTATTTCCGAGGATTTGTTTGACTAACCCTGTATTTGTTTGGCCGGTTCGTGTTTATTACGAAGATACCGATGCCGGTGGTGTTGTGTTTTACGCCAATTACCTGAAATTTTTTGAACGCGCCAGAACCGAGATGCTCAGAGCCAAAGGTTTTGAGCAGGATGAGCTGATGGCGAAACAAGGTATTATTTTTGTAGTACGAGCTGTGCAAGTCGATTATCTGCGTTCAGCGAAATTTAACGATTTGTTGCAAGTGAGTGCAGAAGTTACTGAACTCAAAAAAACCAGTCTATTATTTAACCAAGAAATTACCCGTGGTGATGTGGTGTTATCCAAAAGCACTATAAAAATCGCCTGTTTAGACGCGCACACGATGCGTCCCAAAGCTATTCCTGAAAACCTTTACGAGCAATTTAAAGCATGAATACCGATTTATCCCTTTTTCATCTGGTCACTGAAGCCAGTTTTGTTGTTCAGTTTGTGATGTTGCTGTTGTTGGCTGCTTCCATCTCATCATGGACGTTTATTTTTACCAAACGCAAAGAACTCAATCGCGCTATTGAAATTACCGATGAATTTGAAGACGAATTTTGGTCCGGTGCGGCTTTGGCCGAGTTGTATAGAAAACTTTCTGCCAAAGATTTCGAACCCGAAGGCATAGAAAAGATTTTTTTGGCCGGTTATAAAGAGTTTTCGCGTATGCGCCAAACGGGGAACGTAGAACCGGGAGTGCAGGTCGAAAGTGCGCAACGAGCCATGCGAATTGAATTATCTCGGGAGTTGGATCGCCTTGATGAGCACCTTGCATTTCTTGCTACGGTTGGTTCAACCAGTCCCTACATTGGTTTGTTTGGAACTGTTTGGGGAATTATGAACTCCTTTATGTCGCTCGGTAATGTTAAACAGGCAACGCTGGCACAAGTTGCGCCTGGTATTGCAGAAGCTTTGATTGCTACCGCTATTGGTTTGTTTGCTGCGATTCCTGCTGTAGTTTCGTACAACCGTTTTTCTACCCGACTGGATAAACTCACTGGTCGTTATGAATTGTTCGTGGAGGAATTTGTGGTGTTGTTACAAAGACAGGCCCATAGCAAATGAGTAGAAAAAATGGCCGCAGAAAGCCAATGGCAGAGATTAACGTTGTTCCCTATATCGACGTTACCTTGGTGCTATTGATTATTTTCATGATTACTACACCTATGTTGCAAACCGGCGTGGAAGTTGATTTGCCGCAGGCAGAGTCATCGACAGTAGAACAAAAGGAAGATATGCCCCCGGTGGTTATCTCCATTAAACAAGACGGACAGTATCTGATTAATTTCGATGTGCAAGGCAAAGAAATTAAAAATCCAGAAGGGGAGGTCATTCAAGCTGAGGGCATTTTTACCCGGGTTGAGGCCGCATTAGCTAATAAGCCGGGTACTCAAGTGTTGATCAATGCCGATAAAACCGTTGATTACGGAACCGTAGTGACGGTAATGGCATCGCTTAAAAATGCTGGTGTGCCGAGTGTCGGGTTAATGACCAAACAACCTGAACAGTAATGTCGTAGATGGATAGTAAAAAGAAGTTTTCATTGCCATTTGTTTTGGCTTTAGCTTTGCATATAGCTATTTTAGGGCTGTTTGCGTTAAGTTTTTTTAAAAACACCGAAAAGATCCCTGAGCCCGAACCAGAAGTTATTCATGCAACAGTAGTTGAATCCAGTGAGATTTTGCCGCAAGAAAAACCTATCGAGACTAAACCAGAGCCTGTATCTGAGCCGCAGCCTGCTGAACGACCTGTTGAAAAAACCACCTTAGATGGAACAAAAACCAATGTAGTCGATATTGCGCAGCTTGAGAGGAATAAAGCAGCCGCCAAAGCTAAAGAGGAAGCGGCTGCGGAAGCCAAAGCCGAGGCCAAAGCAGAAGCCGCTGAAAAAGCTAAACAAGCGGCTGCCGAAGAAAAAGCCAAAGCCGCGGCAGAAGCCAAACAAGAAGCGGCTGCGAAAGCTAAAGCCGAGGCCAAAGCGGTAGCGGCTGAAAAGGCTAAGCAAGCGGCGGCCGAAGAAAAAGCTAAAGCTGCGGCAGAAGCCAAACAGGAATCCGCAGCGAAAGCCAAAGCCGAGGCCAAAGCGGAAGCCGCCGAAAAAGCTGAACAAGCGGCGGCCGAAGAAAAAGCTAAAGCCGCGGTAGAAGCCAAACAGGAAGCAGCTGCGAAAGCCAAAGCCGA
This sequence comes from Methylococcales bacterium, assembly GCA_965247565.1. GTDB lineage: Bacteria > Pseudomonadota > Gammaproteobacteria > Methylococcales > Methylomonadaceae > CBDFHF01. Next base: position 2,188,891 of record CBDFHF010000003.1, read on the forward strand.
GGCCAAAGCGGAAGCGGCTGAAAAAGCCAAGCAAGCGGCCGCCGAAGAAAAAGCTAAAGCTGCGGCAGAAGCCAAGCAAGAAGCGGCTGCAAAAGCTAAAGCCGAAGCTAAAGCGGAAGCAGCTGAAAAGGCTAAGCAAGCGGCCGCCGAAGAAAAAGCTAAAGCTGCGGCAGAATCCAAACAAGAAGCCGCAGCGAAAGCCAAAGCTGAGGTCAAAGCGGAAGCCGCCGAAAAGGCTAAGCAAGCGGCCGCCGAAGAAAAAGCCAAAGCCGCGGCAAAAGCCAAACAAGAAGCGGCTGCGAAAGCCAAAGCTGAGGCTAAAGCGGAAGCGGCTGAAAAGGCTAAGCAAGTTGCGGCCGAAGAAAAAGCCAAAGCTGCAGCAGAAGCCAAGCAAGAAGCGGCTGCAAAAGCTAAAGCGGAAGCCGCCGAAAAGGCTAAGCAAGCGGCCGCCGAAGAAAAAGCCAAAGCCGCGGCAGAAGCCAAGCAAGAAGCCGCAGCGAAAGCCAAGGCCGAGGCTAAAGCTAAGGCAGAAGCGGCAGAAAAAGCCGAACAAGCTGCCGTCGAACAAAAAGCTAAAAAAGCAAAAGCTGAGGCTGAAGCCGCTGAAAAAGCCAGGGCAGCAGCCGAAGCGCAAGCAAAAGCCGAAGCAGTGGCCGAAGTTGCAAGACGAAAAGCAGCGGCGCTGCAGGATGAGGCTGCCAAGGCAAAAAGAGAAATCCCTAAAAAGGCCCAGCGGAATTGGAATGAACCACCCTCTTCAACGCCGGGTTTAAAATGTACAATCAGGGTCAGATTGTTACCCGATGGCACTGTTGTAGATGCGCAAGTGATAACTAGCAGCGGCGATGAGATTTTTGATCGATCAGCGGAGAATGCTGTCAATAAAGCATCTCCACTGCCAGTGCCAAAAGATAAAGACCTCTTCAATAAAGAGTTCAGGTCATTTACTTTTACGTTTAATCCTTAACCGCTAGATGATTTAAACGACGTTGGACTAGCGAAATAACGAATAAAATACAGCTTGCGGTTATTTTCGAAAGTTGTAGTCATCAACATAACGAGGTGTTTGTGAGTTTTTTTAGAATAATTTTGTTTATAGCTCTGGCTGCGATTGTCTCAACAGCCTGCCAAGCCGAGTTGAACTTTGAAATTACTGGCGGCAACGAGAGTGCAGTACCTATATCGATTGTGCCATTCGGAGGGGCAGTCGGTTTGCCTACAGATGTTAGTGATATTGTCAATGCTGATTTGGGACGCAGTGGTTATTTCAAAACCCTGGATAAAGCTAACATGCCCGGCAAACCCAGCACTGCGGATACGGTGAAGTTTACTGATTGGCAAGCGCTCAACCAAAGTTATCTGGTTATCGGCCAAATTAACGAAGATCGTGGCCAATATAACGTTCAGTTTCAATTATTTGATGTTAATAAAGGCTCGCAAATCCTGGGTTACAGGATGCCTTCAACTGCAGCTGAGTTGCGTCGTACTGCCCACAAAATCAGTGATTTAATTTTTGAAAATTTGACCGGTAAAAAAGGCGTATTTAGCGGCCGTATTGCATACATCACCAGCACCAGACAAGGAAAAGCCAGTACATATAAACTTCAGGTTTCTGATGCAGACGGATTTAACCCGCAAACAATTGCTTCTTCCAGGGAGCCTCTAATGTCTCCAAATTGGTCACCTGATGGTAAAAAAATGGCTTATGTGTCATTTGAAAAAAAATCAGCCGCGATTTATGTGCAAACATTAGCGACTGGCGATAGGCAGCGTGTAGCCGAATTTCCGGGCATTAATGGCGCGCCTTCCTGGTCGCCGGATGGCGCAAAATTGGCGTTAACTTTATCGAAAGACGGCAGTCCCGATATTTATGTTTTGAACTTACTGACGCGATCACTGATTAAGTTAACCAGAAGCTATGCGATTGATACTGAACCTACTTGGTCGCCGGATGGTAGTAATATAGTGTTTACCTCAGATCGAGGTGGTAAACCTCAGCTATACATCGTTTCTAGCCAAGGAGGTCAGGAAAAACGTATTACGTTCTCTGGCGATTACAACGCCAGAGCCAGCTTTTCGCCGGATGGTAAAAACATCGCTATGGTTCATGGGAATGGTGGGGATTATCGGATAGCGGTCATGGATATGGGGACTCGTGCTATTGATGTGTTAACCAGTGGTAATTCCGACGAATCTCCTAGTTTTGCTCCTAATGGCAGTATGATACTGTATGCCTCAAGAAAAGGCGGCGTAGGGTTCTTATCGGCAGTCTCATTAGATGGTAAGATGCAACAAAGGATGTCGTTTGAGGGTAGTGAAGTGCGTGAGCCGGCCTGGTCACCCTAATAGTTAACGTTAGTAACATAAACAATCGCATTAAAAATTATTATCGGAATAAAACATGAAATTTAATAAATCACTTTTGGCTATGGCTGTTGCTGTAACTCTACTATCTGCTTGTGGCGAAGATGACAAAGACGCCAGTTTGACTGATGGTACACAAAACAGTGTCAGCGGTATTAATGATGCGTCTACCAATGGTTTAAATAATGGTTCAGGCGCGGATGGTTCACAAATGAACGGTGCCGGTGGCTATGGTAGTGGGGGGGCAGGCAATCTTGGACCTGAGTTTAGTGATCCGAATAACCCGTTATCAAAACAAACCATTTACTTTATGCTGGATAGCAGTCAAGTTCAGGAAGATTTTGTGCCTGTAATTGCTGCCCATTCTCAGTATTTGGCTTCACATGCTAATCAGCATATTGTGTTGGAAGGCCATGGTGATGAACGTGGCTCGCGTGAATATAATATTGCCTTGGGTGAGCAACGCGCCAAAACTGTAGCGAATATGATGAAAGTGCAGGGCGTATCAGAAGGCCAAATAGAAGTGGTTAGTTACGGTGAAGAAAAGCCAGCTGCATTTGGGCACGATGAATCATCATGGGAGCTTAACCGACGCGTTGAGGTAGTGTACAAATAAATGAAAGCGCTTATTGTCATGTTGCTGTGTGTTTGCAGCAACGCCTACGCAGAACCGGTGCCATTGCCGCCCGTTGTGGATAATTCCGCTTATCCGGCTGCTAATGTCCATCCAGCTAAGCCACCATCGACTAGTACGCTATTCGAAATAATGGGGCGATTGGAGCAATTGCAGTTGGAGGTGCAACAACTCACTGGAAAAGTTGAAGAACAAACTTATCAGATTACTGAGTTAAAAAAACGCCAAAATACCATGTATAGCGATTTTGATGATCGTATTCGCGGTATTGATACAAAACTCGATAGCAGTAAGCAAACGGTTGCTGGAGATGCTCCGCAGGATGCGCAACCAGTGGCTGAGACAGAGCCTAAACCGGTCGAACCAACACCAGCTCCCAATGCAGACGTGTCCCGGCCGCAGCCTGCACCTGTTGTTGAAAGGCCTGTTACACCGGCGGCTAGTGATGAAAAGCAGCCTTATCAGCATGCTTATGATGAGCTGAGAAATGGACATACCAGTCAAGCCATCGTTGAGTTTAACGCTTTTTTGACTGAGCATCCCAATGGCGAACTTGCTAGTAATGCCCAATATTGGTTGGGTGAGGCTTATAAAGTGAATCAAGAACTTGATGCAGCTCGGAGTGCTTTTAATAAAGTCGTAGACAACTATCCAGGCAGCGCCAAAGTTCCCGATGCTTTGTTAAAGCTGGGTTACATCGAGATGGATCAAAAAAATACTGCGAAAGCACGCGAGTATTTAACGCGGGTGACTACCGATTTCTCCAGCTCAACTGCCGCTCATTTGGCCGCAAAAAAATTACTTTTACTTGATGATGTAAAGAACTGATTGTGGGGTCTTTACGCATTACCGAAGTTTTTTATTCCCTACAAGGTGAGTCTAATACCGTTGGGTTGCCAACGGTGTTTATTCGACTCACCGGTTGTCCATTAAGATGCGTTTATTGCGACACCAGTTATGCTTTTACCGGTGGTAATAAAGTAACAATCGATACCCTGCTTACTCAAGTCGAGCAGTACAATTGCCAATACATTACCGTTACGGGTGGTGAGCCCTTAGCACAGCCTGATTGTCTTGAGTTGATGACTCAGTTGCTTGATAAAGGCTACATTGTTTCTCTGGAAACCAGTGGTGCTTTGGATATTTCTGGTGTTGACGCACGAGTCGTTAAGGTCATGGATCTTAAAACACCCAGCTCTGGTGAATTGACCAAAAATCGTTATCAAAATATTGATTTTTTAACTTCCAAGGACCAAGTTAAATTCGTTATCGGCAACGACGAAGATTACCAATGGTCCAAGTCCATGCTTCTGGATTATGGATTGCCGGAACGATGCGAGATATTATTTTCACCGGTCATGGGACTGCAAGACCCCACAGAGCTTGCTGAAAAAATTCTTAAAGACCATTTGCCAGTACGTTTTCAAATTCAACTTCACAAACTACTTTGGCATGATGCCCAAGGTAAATAATCACTATGCAAAAAAAAGCTATCGTGCTCCTGTCCGGGGGCTTAGATTCCATTACTGTACTTGCCATTGCTAAACAGCAGGGTTTTGAATGTTATGCGTTAAGTTTTGACTACGGTCAAAAACATAATGCCGAACTGATAGCCGCGGCACAAATCGCTCTAGATTACCAAGTTAAAGATCATAAAATAATTAAGCTTGGTTTGAGTTCAATTGGTGGTTCAGCGTTAACCGACGCCAATATTAATGTTCCTAATACGCCTCAGCAGGGTATCCCGGTTACTTATGTTCCAGCAAGAAACACTATTTTTCTTTCTTTTGCTCTAGGATGGGCTGAGGTGTTGGGGCTGCATGATATTTTCATTGGCGTAAATGCGGTTGATTATTCGGGTTATCCTGATTGCCGTCCTGAATTTATTCAAGCTTTTCAGAAGCTAGCCAATTTAGCGACCAAAGCGGGTGTTGAGGGTGAGTCATTCGTTATACATACGCCGTTACTCTATCTGAGCAAAGCGGAAATTATTAGAAAAGGTATTGCTCTGGGTGTTAGCTATGAGCGCACCGTTTCTTGTTATTCTGCGGATGAGAGTGGACGGGCATGTGGTTTATGCGATGCGTGTCGATTAAGAAAACATGGTTTTGCTGATGCGGGCTTAGCGGATTCTACTCGATACGCGCCTTAAAAGGCTTCAACCTCTTTATTCGCTTGATTGTATTTTTTTGAATAAATCCATTTTCTCAGTGGGTTGAGGAAAGATCTAAAAATGCCATCTACAAATTTAGCGAGTTCGCATCGTTGTCTGACTGCAAGGCGTTGATAGGCAAAAACCAAGCTATAATTTTCTAGACATCCTAAATTATTGCTTTGCTTGCCATGAACACAAACTCCGATAGAGTATTTGTTACACATCTTTTGAAACGTACCAGTTTTAGCGTCACGCCTGGAAATATTGATCAATTGGTAAAGCTGGATCAAGCCAAATTATTGAGCCAACTAGTGGATAAAGCCAAAAATCCGGTTATATCCGTCGCACCTGATTTAATAAACCGGGAAAGCGAAAGCTATCCTGATTTTCTGGCCATCCTTAAAACCGAGCTCAAACGTTTATCTTTGCCGCAATCAGGTTTGGGAGATCGCATGCTGTGGTTCTGGCATGGCTTGATCACTAGCTCTTATGAAAAAGTTAATTATCCAGGTCTGTTATGGCGGCAACACAAATTAATCGCCAAACATGCGTTAGGTAGTTTTCGGCAACTATTAATCGATATCAGCAAAGACCCAGCCATGCTCATTTATCTCGATGGTGATTACTCGGTCGGCTCTGATCCCAACGAAAATTATGCTCGCGAGTTGATGGAGTTATTTACCATGGGTCGTGGTAATTACAGTCAGGAAGATGTCAGCGCCGCCGCAAAAGTGTTGTCGGGTTGGTATGTACAGGGATTGCCGGAAAAAGATAATCAGCACTATACCCTCGCCAAGGTTCGAGCCAAATACCATGCTGAAGACGGTTTTAGCGAACCGGTTACTTTTTTAGGGCAAACCGGTTCGTTAAGTATTGAAGGTTTGATCGACAGAATTTTACAGCAGGATAGCACTGCGCTTTTTATTGTGGAGCATTTATTCAGACATTTTGTTCATGCTGGGCCAAGCGAAGCCGTGTTGCAAGAACTTGCCGAGCTATTTCGCCGTTCGAACTACCAAATAAGACCCGTAGTAGCCAGAATGTTTCGGCACCCCGAATTTACCAGCGAGTTGGCCTTGTCCGGTCGTGCAAAACTACCTCTAGAGTGGTTATTGTCAGCAGTTAAGGCGACGGGTCTATCCTCAAAACAAATCGACTATGAGAGCTATCTTGATGCGGCGGGACAAATGCCATTTGCACCGGCCAATGTGGCTGGCTGGGCAACGGGTAATCGTTGGTTGTCTGCCGCGGCCGCCATGGCGCGCAACGCAATAGCCATTAAAGCACTTGAATTACCTACCCGGCAAACCATCATTAAAAACATTGCACGTGCTGCTGATCCAATTGCCGTAACCATAAACCAACTTTCGTTGTTAGACGTATCCAAACAAACACGAAATCAGTTGCAAGTAGCTGTCAACCAGGTTCCTGACCGCATTGACCAAGCTCGTTTACTGCTAACGCTGGTATTGGCATCTCCTGAATTTGCTCTATCGTAAACAGATAACTCAGATGAATAGATTTAATTTTAAACTATCACGACGCAGTTTTATTAAGTTAAGCGGAGCCGTTGGCTTAGCATCGTTAGTAAATCCAGGCATAAGTCAGGTTTATGGTGCCAACAATAGTCATTCTAGCCATCGCTTGGTTTTTTTGGAAATGAATGGAGGCAATGACGGTTTGAATACCGTAATTCCTTACGGGCAGGGCGCTTATTACGACTTGCGTCCCAAACTGGCTATTCCACCAGAAACCGTGTTGCACTTAAATAACCAACTTGGTTTGCATCCCGCACTGGTGCAGCTACAAAAACGTTTTCAACAAGGTCAGGTTGCAATCGTGCAAGGCGTAGGACATCCCCAGCCCGATCTATCGCATTTTGCCATGATGGATTACTGGCGTGCGGGACACCTCAATGGCATGGTTGCCACTGAGCAAACCGGCTGGTTGGGACGGATACTGGATTCGATAAAGCAATCAGAAAACACACTGTCCGGTTTGTCTTTGTACAATGGTATTGGCCCAGTGCTAGCCAGTAAGTCGGCTATTGTAGCGGCACTAATGGATACCGAACTGCCTTATATACCGGACCAGTATCAGGCATCCTTTTGGTCGTTACTTGATGGTCTAGGTACTGCCAATGTTAGCGATTCTATTTTACAAACAGCTACAAAAAAAGGCATGCGCAATAGCCGCTTGGCGCTGGATTTATTACCTCAATTTAATGCCCTCAGCAGCCCGACTTATCCCAAGACGGAAACCGGTCGTTTACTGGATATGGCTGCCCGGATTTTAGCCATCTCTTCAGACATACGCGTGCTGCACATTCCTTTACCCATGGAATTTGATACGCACAGTGATCAAGCCAAACAGCAAACTGCTAATTTCACTGAATTAGATGCGGCGCTAGAAATATTTTTTACTGACTTGGCGAACAAAAATTTGGCAAACCAGACCAGTATAGTCATCGTTTCTGAATTTGGCCGTCGTGTTGCCGAAAACAACAGCCTAGGCACCGATCATGGTACCGCTAACAATGTATTTGTTATTGGTAGTAATGTGAATGGCGGAATATATGGTCAACAGCCATCGCTAACGGATTTAGATGCGGATGGTAATTTAAAGATGTCTCTGTCTTATCTGGATTTTCTGGCCAGTGTAGCTGAAGATTGGCTGGGAGTTGGTGCTGCTCAGATTGTATTAGGTAGCAAACTACCCGGCTTATTCCTCTAAATTTTAGTAACTAATGTATTCTGCTACAGAAACTTAGTCGGGTTGATTACATCCTAACCTAGAATTTAGGTGTTAAAAATTAGGTTAGGATATAGTGGACCCTATTGTCCAGACAATTAACTGCCTAATTTAAGAGGGTGTCGTATCCGTTACAGCAGATTGGTGCTGCTCCATCTCTTCTTTTGAAGCCTCTTTTTTTTCACTAAAATAATCAGCAATTTTAGCCCCGCCACCTTCTCCAGTCTGATAGACCTGATCCGGCGTTTTATAGCCTAATGCCTGATGAAACCGCCCTGCATTATAGAAGATAAAATATTCGGCCAGACCGACCAGCAGTTCCGGCATTGACGCATAGTTTTTCAAATAAACATCCTCGTACTTCACGCTTCGCCATAGCCGTTCAACGAAAATATTGTCTAATGCGCGACCTCGTCCATCCATGCTGATTTTGATGGCGTTTTTCAGCATCACCTTAATCCATGCCTCACAGGTAAATTGTGAACCCTGGTCGGTGTTGAAAATCTCAGGCGGCCCGTAATCATAGAGGGCGGCAGTCAAACAATCCACACAAAAACCGACATCCATCGTGTTTGATACTTGCCAGGACAAGACCTTACGGCTGTACCAGTCAATAATGGCCACCAAGTACACAAAGCCGTGTGCCAGTCGTATATAGGTGATGTCAGTACTCCAGACTTGATTTATCCGAATAATGCCTAATCCTCTGAGCAAATAAGGATAAACTTTGTTCTGTGGGTGCTTCTTACTGGTGTTAGGACCCGGAGCTATCGCTGCTAAACCTAATATCCGCATCAGCCGCTGCACTCGCTTCCGGTTTACAAGATACCCTTGGGTGCCGAGCCAAACCACCATTTTCCTGCTGCCGTAAAACGGATGACGGGTAAACTCTTCATCCAGCAAACGCAATAGCAGCAGTTCGACTTCGTCCACAACCGCTACCTTACTCTCATAGACCGTGGACCGTGCAATACTCGCCAGTTTGCACTGCACCACCACGGACAGCCCGCCGTTTGAATCGATCCAACCCTGGCGTTGGCTTAGGGGCTGATCCCGGACTTTTTTTTAAGCCATTCCAATTCCATATTAAGCTGTCCAATCTTGGCGTACAATCGCTCTAGATCACTTTGCGGGTCGGCTGTCTTGAGGCCATGTTTTGCGTCAAACAGATGGCTGGCATTTCCCAGTAATGCCTTTTTCCAAAGACCAACTTGCGTCGGGTGCACTCCAAATTCTTGGGCTATCTCGTTGACTGTTTTGCTACCTTTCACCGCTTCCAATGCTACTTTTGCCTTTTGGGCACCAGACATAATCCTACGCTTCTTTTCACTCATTTGTGCCTACCTAATTGAGGATAGACACCATCTTATACTGCTGTCTGTTTTTTGGGGACCACTATAGGATGCGCTTGCCTGGGTCAATTCACTAAATACAGTATCGTTGTAACTATATGTATTTAATTGAAATGATTTGGTATTCTGAATTGCCGCCTGGTGCATTCACGATAACAATATCTTCAACTTCTTTGCCGATTAAAGCACGGGCAATGGGCGAACCAATTGAGATGCGACCTTCTTTTATATTAGCCTCATCTTCACCCACAATCTGGTAAGTAACTTTCTTTTCAGATTCAATATCTTCAATTTCAACGGTTGCTCCGAATACCACCTTGCCATTCGCATCTACTTTAGTAACATCAATAATTTGTGCGTTGGAAAGCTTACCTTCGATCTCGGCAATACGTCCTTCAGCAAAGCTTTGTTGTTCTTTCGCGGCGTGATATTCGGCATTTTCTTTTAAATCTCCATGCGCACGAGCTGTGGCAATAGAGGCGATAATGCGCGGACGCACAACAGATTTTAATTCTTCTAATTCAGCGCGCAATTTTTCTGCGCCGGTAACGGTTAAAGGTACTTTATTCATTCTCTATATTTCCTTAATACTACAAGCCATGGTTTATTTATCGGTCAGTTAGGCTGCTATGCAAATCTTGTAGGCAATTCACGTCACCAGCACTAAGTTCCCCTAACGCAAAGCAGGCCGCTCTGGCTCCGGCCATCGTGGTGTAATAAGTCACCCGATGTTGCAAGGCTTCTCTGCGCATAGTAAATGAATCTGAAATCGCTTTTTTGCCTTCGGTGGTGTTAATGATTAGCTGAATTTGATCATTTTTGATCATATCAACGGTATTCGGACGACCTTCGTTAACCTTATACACCAGTTCACAGGGAATACCGGCTGCTTTTAAAAACTTAGCTGTGCCACTTGTGGCAACGATTTCGTAATTTTTCGCAACCAACATTTTAGCCACTTCAGGTGCTTTGGCCTTATCGGCATCACGAATACTAATTAATACTTTACCGCTTTGACTCAAATCAACTCCGGCCGCACGTTGCGATTTTGCAAATGCCTCGCCAAAGGTTTTACCTACCCCCATGACTTCCCCAGTGGATTTCATTTCCGGACCCAACAATGGATCGACACCCGGAAATTTAACAAACGGAAACACCGCTTCTTTAACCGAGAAATAATCCGGTATGCGTTCTTCGGTGACACCTTGCTGAGTTAATGTTTGCCCGACCATTACCCGAGCTGCAATTTTAGCTAAAGGGTAACCGGTCGCTTTAGAGACAAAAGGGGCAGTGCGCGACGCTCTGGGATTAACTTCCAACACATAAATGTCATCACCTTGAATCGCGAACTGGGTGTTCATTAAACCCCTTACGCCTAAGGCTTCGGCCATTTTAGCGACTTGTTCGCGTAATTTATTTTGAATTTCTGGTGCTAAATCATAGGGCGGCAATGAACACGCGGAATCGCCGGAATGCACGCCAGCTTGTTCAATGTGTTCCATTAAACCGCCGATCAACACGCGCTCGCCGTCATAAATCGCATCAACATCCATTTCTACGGCATCATCCAGGAACCTATCCAGCAATACAGGGGAATCGTTAGAAACGCTGACCGCTTCTTTCATGTAGCGTTGCAAGCCTTCTTCATTAAAAACGATTTCCATGGCCCGACCGCCCAACACATAAGAAGGACGCACGACTAATGGATAGCCTAATTCTTTGGCGGCATTCAAAGCTTGCTCGACCGAACGCGCCGTGGCATTGGGTGGCTGCTTTAAACCCAGTCTTTCCAATAATTTTTGGAAACGTTCTCTGTCTTCTGCCAAGTCGATGGAGTCCGGGGAGGTTCCGATAATCGGCACGCCGGCGGCTTCCAAAGCTCTGGCCAATTTCAACGGGGTCTGCCCGCCGTATTGCACGATCACACCTTTGGGTTTTTCTAGATGCACAATTTCCAAGACATCTTCCAGCGTTAACGACTCGAAGTACAAGCGATCAGACGTATCAAAATCGGTAGAAACCGTTTCCGGGTTGCAATTGATCATGATGGTTTCATAGCCGTCTTCGCGTAAAGCCAAGGCCGCATGCACACAGCAATAATCGAATTCAATACCTTGGCCGATGCGATTCGGTCCACCGCCTAGAATAATGATTTTTTCTTTATCAGAAACCCGCGCTTCACATTCTTCTTCATAAGTAGAATATAAATAAGCCGTATCTGATGAGAACTCGGCGGCGCAGGAATCGATGCGTTTATAGACCGGACGAATAGCTTGTTTATGTCGCACATTACGCACTTCAATTTCCGAGGTATCCAATAATTTAGCAATGCGAATATCTGAAAAACCTTTGCGCTTCAGTTTGTATAACTCGCCTTCTTTCAACGTAGACAAAGTCTTGGTTGCCAGGGATTTTTCAGTAATAACTAAATCCTCAACTTGCGCTAAAAACCAAGGATCGATTTTACAAACGTCATGGACTTCGGCCACATTCATACCGTTTCGAAACGCATCCGCCACGTAACGCAAGCGATCCGGTCCCGGATGACGCATTTCCCGTTGGATTGTGTCTTGCGCATCATCGCCTTGCAAATCAATGATTTCATCCAGACCGCTAATGCCGATTTCCAGACCACGCAAGGCTTTTTGCAAGGATTCTTGAAAAGTGCGACCAATGGCCATGACTTCGCCTACAGATTTCATTTGCGTCGTTAACCGATCATCGGCTTGCGGGAATTTTTCAAAGGTAAAACGCGGCACCTTAGTAACCACATAATCGATGGTTGGCTCGAATGAGGACGGTGTGGCGCCGCCGGTAATCTCATTTTTCAACTCATCCAAGGTATAACCAACCGCTAATTTAGCGGCGACCTTGGCAATCGGGAAGCCGGTAGCTTTGGAAGCCAATGCCGAAGACCTTGATACTCGTGGGTTCATTTCTATGACGATCAAGCGACCATCAACCGGATTAATAGCGACCTGCACGTTAGAGCCACCGGTATCGACACCGATTTCGCGCAACACAGCCAGCGATACATTACGCAGAATTTGATATTCCTTGTCCGTTAACGTTTGCGCAGGGGCCACGGTAATTGAATCGCCGGTATGCACGCCCATAGGATCAAAGTTTTCGATGGAACAGACAATAATGCAATTGTCTTTGGAATCACGAACGACTTCCATTTCATATTCTTTCCAACCCAGCACCGATTCTTCGATCAATAATTCGTTGGTGGGCGATAAATACAAGCCGCGTTCGCAAATTTCGATGAATTCTTCTTTGTTGTAAGCAATACCGCCGCCGCTGCCGCCCATGGTAAAAGAGGGCCGAATCACAGTGGGATAGCCGACTTCTTGTTGGGCCGCCAACGCTTCCTCCATGGTGTGCGCGGTTTTGGAGCGCGCCACTTCATAACCGATTTTACGCATGGCTTGGTTAAACAACTCACGATCTTCGGCTTTATTGATGGCTTCTTTGGTGGCACCGATCATTTCCACGCTGTATTTTTCCAGTACGCCGTGCGCATCCAGAGCCAAGGCGCAATTTAATGCGGTTTGCCCGCCCATGGTCGGCAAAATAGCATCAGGGCGTTCTTTAGCAATAATTTTTTCAACGGTTTGCCAATCGATGGGTTCGATGTAAATGGCATCGGCCATATCCGGATCGGTCATAATGGTGGCCGGATTGGAGTTGACCAGAACGACGCGGTAACCTTCTTCGCGCAAGGCTTTACAGGCCTGAGTTCCGGAATAATCAAACTCACAAGCCTGGCCAATCACAATAGGGCCTGCTCCCAGTAATAAAATCGATTTTATGTCGGTTCTTTTTGGCATGTTATTGATTTTCTCAGCTGATTATTAATGACTTGCCTGATTCATCATGTCCATGAATTCATCAAATAAAGACTCTACATCATGCGGTCCCGGACTGGCTTCAGGATGGCCTTGAAAGCTCATTGCTGAGCGATCGGTACGCCTAATACCCTGCAAGCTGCCATCAAATAAGGATCGATAGGTGGGTATTAAGTTTTCGGGCAAGCTGGAGTCGTTCACAGCAAAACCATGATTTTGACTACTGATCATTACTCTTCCGGTGTCGATATTTTGAACCGGATGGTTCGCACCATGATGTCCGAACTTCATTTTTTCAGTTTTGGCACCACTAGCCAAAGCCAATAATTGGTGTCCCAAACAAATGCCAAACACAGGTGTCGGCGTTTCCAAAATGGCTTTGATAGCGTCTATTGCATAAATACAAGGTTCAGGGTCACCGGGGCCATTAGACAAAAACACTCCATCAGGCTTCATAGCAAGTACTGAAGAGGCTGTTGTCGTAGCAGGAACCACGGTAACCCGACAACCGCGATTTGCTAGTAACCGAAGAATATTTCGTTTGATACCAAAATCGTAAGCAACCACATGCTTAGTTAGATTTTTTGCTGGCGTATGTCCTGTTTTCAAATCCCAGATAGTCTCTGTCCACTCGTAAGGCTTATCGGTTGTGACTACTTTTGCCAAGTCCATACCTTTTAAGCCGGGAAAATCAGCAATTGCTTGTTTTGCAGTATCCAGGACAAGATTATCTCCTGCTAAAATACAGCCACGCTGTGCACCTTTATCACGCAGCAATCGGGTTAATTTACGGGTATCAATATCAGCAATCGCAACCACATTGTTATCGATGAGATACTGCGGCAAGGTTTTTTGTTTACGCCAGTTGCTTGCCAGTAATGGTAAGTCTCTGATGATTAAACCACTGGCAAATACCTTTTCGGATTCATCATCTTCATCATTGGTGCCCACATTACCGATATGCGGATAAGTTAAAGTTACAATCTGCTTAGCATACGAGGGATCACTGAGAATCTCCTGATAACCAGTCATGGCCGTATTAAAAACCACTTCACCCACGGAACAACCTTCTGCACCTATAGATACACCGCTAAATACTGTCCCATCTTCTAAAAGTAACAATGCAGACTTAGTCAATTACGCCTCCTCTAATGTGCAAAACGGGATGAATTCTAAAGAGAACTCACCCCGTCATAAGAATCTTAACAGCCGTGATTTTACGAGATTATACGAATTTGGTCATTAACAATTTCATGGAAGCATTCCAGGCCGGACAAATCGGAGGTTGCTTAAGTCACGCTCATCACAGTCTATTTATCTGCTTGGTCGTACAGATGAGCGAATCATAGCTAAGAGGCAACTCAGCTGTTACTGTGAATTATTCCAAGCTTTCAATTTGAAATTGATTATCTTGCCAGCACAGTACTTCACCGGCCTCCCTAGTCCATGCTGAAAGCACGAAGCGCTCTGCATGTTGATTGTCGATAGTAAATCGATGGATATTGGGCCGATGGGTATGGCCGTGTATGAGTCGCAAACAATGATGTTCGCGCATAACATTTAGAACAGTGCTTTGGTTAACGTCCATAATCTCTTGTGATTTATTGCGCTTATGGAAGTAACTGCGGAATCGATACCATCTCGCGGCCGCTAAACGTATTAATAAAGGTTTGGATAGTACGTTGTGTTGCCATTCCGGCGTATGTGATTTAATCCGAAAGGTTTGGTAAGGCAGATCATCGGTACAAAGCAGGTCTCCGTGCATCAGGAGTGTTGGCGTGCCTTGCAAATCAATCACGACATAATCGTCAAGAAGGCTAACTCCGGTTTCTGCGCAAAACTGCTGACCCAGTAAGAAGTCGCGATTACCTTGTTGCAAATAGACTTTAGTTCCGGAGTTGGTTAGCTGTTTGAGTTGTGCGCGGATTCTTTTTGTTGGCGGGGTAAAGTCATCGTCACCAATCCAGGCATCAAAAAGGTCACCCAGTATGTAAACCGCTTCGGCTTGTGGCGCTCTGTCTTGGAGAAAGGTTAGAAATCGTTGGGTAATTTCAGGTTTTTCCAGGGCAATGTGTAAATCTGAAATGAACAGGATTTGTCTTTGCATGATAAAAGCCGGTCAGGTGAAAGGCTTTACCATTACACCCGACCTTCTGATTTTTATTGTACTACTTCAGCTTTTTCAATCACGATGTTGGTTTTGGGTACATCTTGATGACCACCACGATTACCAGTGGCTTGTTTGGCCATGGCATCGACTACATCCATGCCCTCAATCACTTGTGCAAATACTGCGTAACCCCAACCGCTTGGGGTCGGGCTGGTATGGTTTAAAAATGAATTATCTTTGTAATTGATAAAAAATTGCGCCGTGGCTGAATTTGGATCATTTGTGCGAGCCATAGCAATTGATCCGCGACTGTTTGGTAAGCCATTGTCGGCTTCATTTTTAATCGGTGCATGCACAGGTTTTTGGTTGAAATCAGTATCGAAACCGCCGCCTTGCGCCATGAAATCAGGGATGATTCGATGAAAAATAGTACCGTTATAAAAACCTTCATTGACGTAGGTTAAAAAGTTAGCCGAAGAAACTGGCGCTTTTTCAGGATTAAGTTGAATAGTAATGGCGCCGAGGTTGGTAGTTAATTTAATTTTGGTTGGGCTATCAGTCATTTTTTTTTCCGTTGCAAAAGAGAAGGTTGTGGTAAAAAACAGCATCGTAAAGAGTATTAAGATACGCATGTATTTCCTTGTTGGTAGAACAAAGCCCGAATTCTATGTGTTTTTAGCTTGAAAGTGAAGTAAGCGCTTGGTAAATTGCACGGCTTGACGTTATTGCGCTCGGCACAAGCAATCCCAATTATTAACATGTTGAAAATTTATAATACCCTGACCCGAAAAAAAGAACTGTTCACGCCACGAGTGCCAGGTAAAGTGGGTATGTATGTTTGCGGTATGACCGTTTACGATTACTGCCACATCGGTCATGCTCGGGTTATGGTGGTGTTTGACACAGTGGCCCGATATTTTCGTCATGCGGGTTATGAGCTGACTTACGTTCGCAATATTACTGACATTGACGACAAAATCATTCAGCGCGCCAACGAAAACGGCGAACAATTCAACCAGTTAACTGAACGCTTTATTCAAGCCATGCACGAAGACGAGCAAGCGCTGGCTGTTTTGCCTGTTGATGTTGAGCCAAGAGCGACGCAATCCATCGAAGCCATTATTAGCATGATCAAAACCCTGATTAATAACGGCTTGGCTTACGTGGGTGGTAATGGGGACGTATTTTACTCGGTCAATAAGTTTGAATCTTACGGGCAATTATCCGGTAAAAACTTGGATGAATTGCAAGCCGGCGAACGCGTTGATGTCGATTTAGCCAAGCAAAACGCACTGGATTTTGTGTTATGGAAAATGGCTAAAGCCAATGAGCCGTCCTGGCCATCGCCGTGGGGTTTAGGTCGTCCGGGCTGGCATATAGAATGTTCCGCAATGTCAACCTGCTGTTTGGGCAACCATTTTGATATTCACGGTGGCGGCATGGATTTGCAGTTTCCGCATCACGAAAATGAAATCGCCCAGTCTGAGGGTGCAACCGGCGAAAAGTTTGTGAATGTTTGGATGCACAACGGTTTTGTTCGTGTTGATAATGAAAAAATGTCTAAGTCCTTGGGCAATTTCTTTACCGTTCGTGAGGTCTTGAAACGCTATCGACCCGAAGTGGTGCGGTTTTTTATTTTATCCAGTCACTACCGTAGCCCCTTAAATTACTCCGACGAACATTTGGATGATGCCAGAGCTGCCTTAACAAGGCTTTACACCGCATTGCGCGGTGTTGAACTAGCGGAACCCTCTGCAAACAACGGCTATCAGACTCGTTTTCAGCAATCGATGGACGACGATTTTAATACGCCGGTGGCTGTGGCGGTTTTGTTTGAGTTAGCTAGAGACCTAAACAAAGCTAAAGAAAATAATCCAGCAACTGCTTGTGAACTTGCCGGAAGTCTGAAGCAGTTGGCTGGTTTGCTCGGCATGTTGCAGGATGATCCCGATAGTTTTTTGAAAGGTCAAGTCAGCGCACAACAAGATAGCGGTGATGGATTAACTGAAACCGAAATTGAACAGCAAATCCAGGCCCGCATCGCCGCAAAAAAAGCCAAAGATTGGGCGGCTGCCGACAATATCCGCAACCAACTGAAAGACCAGGGTGTGATTTTAGAGGATGCGCCCGATGGCACCACAAGTTGGCGACGAGAATAATTTCTTTTTTAAAAAATGACATAAGCTTGTAAGTTTGGGCACATGAAGCGACTTTTTATTAAATCGCTTGATGCAGTTCAATGATTCAAGCTTCATAAACACAGTGATAGCAGAGCCATTACCTAATGAGTGAAATAAAAGATAAATCCGTACAAGTTTTTCTTGATGAATTAGCCAGTAAATCCGCCACACCTGGCGGTGGCAGTGCTGCTGCGCTCATGGGGGCTCAGTCGGCAGCCTTAACTAGCATGGTCTGCAATTTAACCATTGGTAAACCCCAATATGCTGAAGTTGAAACAGATATGCGATCCTTGCTGATAAAAGCGGAAGGATTACGGGAAAAACTAACCGATATGATTAAGGCGGATGTTGATGTATTTAATCGGCTAATGGAAACTTATGCTTTGCCTAAACAGACGGACGAGGAAAAAGCCGCCCGTAGTGCAGCCATTCAGGACGTGTTAAAAGATGCGACAGAAGTACCTTTAGACTGCGCAAGGGCTTGTGTTGAAGCTATCCAGTTAAGCCGCATCGCCGCAGAAAAAGGCAGCACTGCGGTATTAAGTGATGCGGGGGTTGCGGTTATGTCGGCTTACAGTGGCTTAAAAAGCGCGGCGCTGAATGTACATATCAATGCCGCTAGTCTGAAAGATAGACAGTTTGCAGATGCTAAAATAGCTGAGTTAGAAAGCATTTCAAACGGTGCCGATCTAGCGGCAGAAGAAATTTACCAGCTGGTCAAGACCAAAATGGCTTAGTCCTCAATTTGTAGGCAGAGGTGATAAATTACAGGTACTTAACTGTTGGTTTACCCTCAGCCGCAACTAAGTTGCCGATAGCAAATGCTGTTTCACCTAATTCACTCAGCTTTTCAAGCGCTGCTTTTTCATGTTCAGGCGCGACCACTACGATCATGCCAATCCCGCAATTAAAGGTTGTTAACATATCCGGCAAAGACACGTTACCCTGCTTTTGCAGCCACTTGAAAATGTCGGGGAAATTCCAGGAGCCTAAGTCGATTTGGGCTTGAGCGCCATCTGGCAAGACTCGGGGTAGATTTTCAGTTAAACCGCCGCCGGTAATATGCGCTAGGGCATGAACTGGAACTGACTCTAACAGCGCTAATAAGGATTTTACATAGATTTTAGTCGGCGCCAATAAAGTTTCCCCTAAGGATTTGCCATTAAACTCGTCGGATAATTCGGCTTTACTATGGCTGATAATTTTACGAATTAATGAATAACCATTGGAGTGCGGACCTGAGGAGGCGATGCCAATGAGTTTGTCGCCGACTTTGACTTGGCTTCCGTCCAGTACTTTGGCTTTTTCGACGATACCAACGCAAAAACCGGCTAAGTCATATTCGCCATTGGCATACATCCCAGGCATTTCGGCGGTTTCGCCGCCGACTAATGCAGCACCGGCAAGCTCGCAACCTTTGCCAATACCTTCGATGACTGCTGCTGCGGTATCGACATTCAGTTTGCCAGTAGCAAAATAGTCCAGGAAAAATAAGGGCTCTGCACCTTGCACTATAATGTCGTTAACGCACATGGCTACCAGGTCGATACCAACGGTGTTATGACTATTTAAATCGATAGCCAGTTTTAACTTGGTACCGACGCCATCAGTTCCGGAAACCAGTACTGGTTGTTGGTAGCGGTCTAATGGTAACTCAAACATTGACCCAAAGCCGCCCAAACCGGCCATAACTCCTGCAGTGCGGGTTCTGGCGGCAATCGGTTTAATGCGTTCGACTAGCTCATTGCCGGCCTCAATATCAACGCCGGCACTTTTGTAATTCAAGCTTGGGTGGGATTTTTCGCTCAATTTGCTGTACTCTTCGGGTTATGTGAAACTGTCGGTATTGTACAAGACATCATCATTTTTGTGTGAAGGATATGAATGTGCTTTTAAGAGCTTTACTACTATGCGGACTGTTTGTCAGTCACTACGGTTTGGCAACTGAGATTTCGGGTTTATACGAAACTGAGGTCATTGCCAAGAGTCAATCGGCGGAAGATAAAAATACTGCCATTAAGTCAGCTTTATCAACGGTGCTGAGTAGGGTAATGGCGGGTAGTCATGTTTTACAGGATCCCGTTGTCAAAATAGCGCTCATGGATGCACAACGCTACGTCAAACAGTCGCAATTTTCATTGGGTGATCAGGGTTTCGGTGCAAATAAAAATGCACGAACCTTACGGGTGTTGTTTGATGATGTGGCATTGCTGAATCTTATGAAAACCAGCAAGCTGAAGGTGTGGACAGAATCAAGACCGGAAACCTTGTTATGGTTAGTTGTTGAAGATAACGGTAAACGGGTATTTTTTAAACCAGAAACCATGCACGATCTGAATATTGCCGTCACTACCATGGCCAAGCAGGCCGGCTTACCTTTGTTATTGCCTCTGCAAGATTTGGAGGAGCAACGGCAAATTGCGGTTAATGATGTGTTGAGTGCCTACCCGCAACGGCTACTGTCAGCTTCTGAACGTTACGGGGTCGTGTCGATTTTGGCAGGAAGGGTAGTCAAAAGCGCAGATTGTTGGAAAGCGGACTGGTCGTTTTATTTTGATAATCGAATTGTCCAGTCAGAAACGTCATGCGGCCCGTTAAATGAAGCGATTTTGGCGGGCATGAAAAACGTGTATGAGCGACTATCCAACTATTACGCGGTTATTCCTTCCGGCTTAGAGTTAGGCAATGTCACCTTAAAAATTGCGCGAGTTAATAATGATGAGGATAAAAATCGAGTGTTAACTTATCTAAAATCCTTACCGATGGTAAAAAATGTGAATTGGCTAGGTACTGACATAGAACTGCAAAGTTACAAGGTCAGTTTTAACGGCGAACAATCGGCCCTGGAAGAAATGCTAGGTTTGGGGAGAGTGCTAAACCCGCAAGATACTGATAACTATGGCACTACCGAGCTACATTATCAATTAGTGCCATCGCAGACTAATTTTATTGGCCAATAATTTGATTTTATAAAAAAATTAATTAAAGTGAGTGCGGCTGCGATCAGGAAGACCCATCCAAACCATTTTTTAATGAGGATATGAAATGAAAATAACAAAAATAATCCAATACACCCTACTGACTTACACGGTTTTAAATACTGCGGCATGGGCGTATTCGCCTGATAAAGAGGAAGAGGAGTGTAAAAAACCGCATTTCAGAGATTTCAGCCTCCCGGTTTATGTCGCACCGGAAAATAAAGAAGTCTCGCCAGAGTCTGAGTTTACTATCATGATGTCTCCGTGGACCGATCCTAAAACAATAAAGCTAACTGCAAAGGAAAAAAAGATAAACTTCGCCTTGGAAAGTAATGACAGTTTTCATCGTTTAACGGCTAAGCTGCCCGCTGAATTTTCCGGACATTTTGTCAGGCTTAATCTTAGTGCGAAAGCGGTAACCGGCTGTGAAGGGAAAGACGGATGGTTGCTTAAAGTATCCGCACCGGCAGCGGCTCAAACTGCTCAACCTGTCGCCGGACAACCCAACACAGATACCCCGCCAGCGCCACCAGCAACCGCTCAATCGTCAGAAAACCTTCCACAACCCGCTGCTGAGCAGCCCAAATGAAACTAACCTGTAAACGGCATCTGGTTGCAGATCGGATAGTCGTTCTTTAACTAATCAAAAGGAATAAACATGAGCTTAAACTACAGCGAAGAAGAACTGAATCTACTGGCTAACACGCCGCACATTATTGGTTCGGCGATGGCCTTTGCGGGTAGCAGTGGACTGTTTGGAACAGGAAAAGAAATGTTCGCCAATGCCCAAGCCGTTATGGCCGGTGTTAAAGACTACCCCAATAACGCACTGATTCAGGCCATACTCCCCAACACCGAGGCCGGCGCTTCTGCCGCTATGGACAAGATGAAAAAAATCCGGGACTGGGGCGTGGCCCGGTATAAAGCTAAACAAGTGGATTCTGCTGAGAAATTTCAAGCGCAAGCCGTCCAGGATTGCAAGGAAGTGGCCGCCTTGCTAGCGGCTAAAGCGTCTGCTCAAGAGGCTAGCGAATATAAACAATGGGCGATGGCTATTGCCGAAAAAGTGGCGATGGCAACCACAGAGGGGAGCTTCTTCGGCTTCGGCGGCGAGCGGTTCAGCGCCAACGAAAAGCAATTATTCAGTCAAATTGAAAATGCGCTAAGCTCACAAAGCTTATTGGCTTGAATATGAGAAACAGGAGTGTTGGGTCGTTTCGGTTAACCAATACTCAATTCACTAAAAGTGGGCAAGAGCGCTTGCCCACTTCTGGCAACTCAGTTAATTCACTGTAATCGATAAGTTGGAAACGAGCCGCTTTGTTGGCTTTTTCTTGCTTACTTTGTAAGTCAGTACTGCCTTATTCTTCACCACACCTGGTTTTTTGGGAATGATAGTGAACGTAGCGCCAAAGCTGGTGTTTGCCGCCACCGTGCCAAAATCACACTTAACCGGGGCTTTGCTTTTACACTTTCCTTGGCTGGGTACCACTGACACCAGTTTGGCTTTTTTGGGTAACGTGTTAGTGAGTTTTACGCTGGTAATGCTAGACGATCCCTGTTTGTATCCTACATTGTAGACGAAGGGTTGTCCCGCTTGTGCTGTGGTGGGGTTTGTGTTGCCGCCATTGCCTCCAGTATTACCACCACCTACAAACGCAGGCATTGTGCCAATTGCCAGGCCTTGAGCTGAATAGATAAGCGGACCTTGGCTAGCATCTGAAAAATTGCTAATCAGGGTACGATTACCGGTATTGAGGTCAACTGCATAAATACCACCCAGACTGATGGTGCCTTCCTTTCCGTCATCCAGAACAAACTCACGGCCATTACCATCAAAAGTGCCTCTTTTTGCTGAATAAATTACCGGCCCTTGATTTTGGCTGAGGAAATCACTAAAAAGAACGGCTGAACCGCTAGTGTTGAACTTTTCATTACCAAAGTAAAAATTGCCGACCGTGTCGAAAAATAATTCATCGTACATGTTGTCGTTCAAGGGTGCATCTGTTAATTTTGTAACAATGGAGCGATTTCCTGTCTCAGCATCAATTTGTATTAAATTGTACCTAAGGTCCGCTAAGCCGCTAATAAATGCCCAGGCATAAAGTCGTCCTGATTGATCAATACCTATAAAATGATCAAAGCTCGGACCTTGGCTAGTAACCCAACTATCACTGAGCAGAACCCTCTGGCCAGTAAATGGGTTCATCTTTATGACCTTATATTCATCGTTACCAGCTACCACTACAATTTGGTCGGTGGGTGTGATTACCATTTTTCTGTAGTACGCAGATGGGATAATTGTCGGTCCGTATCTAACATCGCTCAGATTACTCGCTAAAGAGCGAGAGCCGTTTGCTGCGGAAATGCGGTATAGGCCGTTAAATTGTGGTGAAATGTTCTGAATACTCTTCTTGCGCTCATTTGAGTAAACGAATACATCTCCGGTTGAAGTGATAACCACATTCTCCCATTTAATTCCGGCACGATCTAAAGCTGACTGTGAGCTTGGATCATTTTCAGCAAGATCATAATCTGCCTCAGTAAATGCGCTAATCAGCGTTCTCTTGCCTGTCGTTAAATCTACTCTAAAAACGGCATCACAAGGCTTATAATTAGCTTTAGGATCACACCAGTCACCAGTCACCACAGCTTCTTCGGCAAAACAAAGATTGCTAATGCTACCTACTATAATAATTAGGATGGAGCTTATTAAGCTTTTTTTAGAGTTATTTTGCCGCATTAAGGTATATAGTGGTCCCCAAAAAACAGACAGCAGTATAAGATGGTGTCTATCCTCAATTAGGTAGGCACAAATGAGTGAAAAGAAGCGTAGGATTATGTCTGGTGCCCAAAAGGCAAAAGTAGCATTGGAAGCGGTGAAAGGTAGCAAAACAGTCAACGAGATAGCCCAAGAATTTGGAGTGCACCCGACGCAAGTTGGTCTTTGGAAAAAGGCATTACTGGGAAATGCCAGCCATCTGTTTGACGCAAAACATGGCCTCAAGACAGCCGACCCGCAAAGTGATCTAGAGCGATTGTACGCCAAGATTGGACAGCTTAATATGGAATTGGAATGGCTTAAAAAAAAGTCCGGGATCAGCCCCTAAGCCAACGCCAGGGTTGGATCGATTCAAACGGCGGGCTGTCCGTGGTGGTGCAGTGCAAACTGGCGAGTATTGCACGGTCCACGGTCTATGAGAGTAAGGTAGCGGTTGTGGACGAAGTCGAACTGCTGCTATTGCGTTTGCTGGATGAAGAGTTTACCCGTCATCCGTTTTACGGCAGCAGGAAAATGGTGGTTTGGCTCGGCACCCAAGGGTATCTTGTAAACCGGAGGCGAGTGCAGCGGCTGATGCGGATATTAGGTTTAGCAGCGATAGCACCGGGTCCTAACACCAGTAAGAAGCACCCACAGAACAAAGTTTATCCTTATTTGCTCAGAGGATTAGGCATTATTCGGATAAATCAAGTCTGGAGTACTGACATCACCTATATACGACTGGCACACGGCTTTGTGTACTTGGTGGCCATTATTGACTGGTACAGCCGTAAGGTCTTGTCCTGGCAAGTATCAAACACGATGGATGTCGGTTTTTGTGTGGATTGTTTGACTGCCGCCCTCTATGATTACGGGCCGCCTGAGATTTTCAACACCGACCAGGGTTCACAATTTACCTGTGAGGCATGGATTAAGGTGATGCTGAAAAACGCCATCAAAATCAGCATGGATGGACGAGGTCGCGCATTAGACAATATTTTCGTTGAACGGCTATGGCGAAGCGTGAAGTACGAGGATGTTTATTTGAAAAACTATGCGTCAATGCCGGAACTGCTGGTCGGTCTGGCCGAATATTTTATCTTCTATAATGCAGGGCGGTTTCATCAGGCATTAGGCTATAAAACGCCGGATCAGGTCTATCAGACTGGAGAAGGTGGCGGGGCTAAAATTGCTGATTATTTTAGTGAAAAAAAAGAGGCTTCAAAAGAAGAGATGGAGCAGCACCAATCTGCTGTAACGGATACGACACCCTCTTAAATTAGGCAGTTAATTGTCTGGACAATAGGGTCCACTATAGTACTCGACATGTAATTTCCTCGAAGATTGGTTTTAGTTATATTCCGTTAGTGCTTAAACAAGCGTTCGTATGTTATCGAGGACACTCGAACTTTGCAAACGAACAGAGCAGAACTTAAAACTGGAGAAGCACCATCCCGTATGTTGGGTATCTGTAGGTTGGCGGTGAGGTACGAACCCCAACCTATCGAACTCCCAACTGTTGGGGTTCGTACCCAACAACGATCAACTACCGGAGTAAGCATCCGACCAGAACAGCAATATCTTTAGGTATTTTGGAGATAGCGTAATTTACTGGTTTGTTTAATGCCATTTTGGGTTTCAACGCTGTTTATATTAATTGCGTCCTTGAATTGTACCTTATCGAGTTAACAGTTGTATTCAGTCCAGTGCCAATCGATCACACCAACCCATGCTGATTATTACCGATTTTGTGTTAAAGGTGGCGGGATTAACAGAATCCGACCCTGCAATTCCAATTAATCAAATCCGAGGTTAAAGCCATGAGCGTCAATTATCGTGAAATAATAACTATTGAGGCAGGTAAGCGTAGTGGTAAACCATGTATTAGAGGCTTAAGGATAACCGTTGATGATATTCTCGATTGCTTTGCGGCGGGCATGACAGAACAAGAGGTTTTAGAAGATTACGATTATTAGACTCAAGACGACATCAGGGCTTGTTTTGCTTGCGCTACGGATAGGGAGCGCCATACACGAGTTAGATGATGAGCGATGTTTACCTGAACGGCTTTAAATGAATCGGCAAGTCGTTGTAGAGAGATTGATCAATTTTCACTGCTAGTTCTTGATTCACTAAAAGTGGGCAAGAGCGCTTGCCCACTTCTGACAACTCGGTTAATTCACGGTAATAGACAAATTGGAGACGAGCCGCTGTTTTGCTTTTGTCTTGGGTAATTTGTAAGTAATAACTGCGTTATTTTTCACCACCACACCGGGTTTTTTCGGAACGATAGTAAATTTAACACCGAATCTTGCTTGAGGTGCTACCGTACCAAAATTACACTTGACCGGGGCTTTGCCTTTACATGTTCCTTGGCTAGGCAATACTGATTTCAATATGGCTCCTTTGGGTAATCTGTTGGAGAGGTTTACCTTAGTAATTTCGAATGACTCTCCTTTAAAACCGACATTATAAGTGAATGGTTTTTTCGCCTGAGCCACGTTGGTGATTCTATCGCCCCCGGCAATACCTGCAAAAGTCGGCATTGTGCCAACAGCGATTGCTCTGGGGTTGAAAATGAGAGGCCCCTGATTTTGATTAGAGAACATACTAATAAGGACCCGCTTGCCTGAGTTGGGGTCAATGGCATAAAGACCGCCCGTCCCTTTTTCTCCATATTCTAATATCAAGATACGTCCAGCCTTATCAAGCGCAACTCCTACTGGTCTTACTATAACAGGGCCTTGGCTTTTGTCTTTTAGCTTACTTAAAATACTCCGTATGCCATTTGGACTAACTTTATATAAATCGAAGTCTACCTCCATCTCTTCATCCCCAACAATGGTAAAAATATTGCCGGTAGAATCAATTACTGAGAGTTCATTAGCTGTAATGCCGCCAGCTAACGCGCTAATTTCTGTATTCTGGTCTAAATAAATCACACCGTCATATGTATCAACCAAAATTCGTCCATCAGTGGCTATCCCTATCAATGAATGCGCTCCTGGAGATTGGTCGCCAATTCTGTTATCTAATAGGACACTACGCTGTCCCGATGCAGGGTTGATTGAAATTATCTTACCATCACTGTTGACTATTAAAATTTGGTCTTTTGGTGACGCCACGATATTTTCTCCGCCTAACATGGTTGGACCCAATTTAATATCATCCAGGTCACTGATCAAGCGCCGGTCACCATTAGTGGGATCAATTCGGTAAAGTCCTTGAGAAATAGTATGGCCATGGCGTGAGTATACAAAAACATCTCCAGAAGGCGTAATGGCAACTTTCTCCCAAGATATACCGCCTTGATCTAAACTCTCGTAATCAACTTCATCAACATATGCACTGAGTAGAGTTCGCTTTCCTGTTACTAAATCGACTCTAAATATGGCGTCGCAATCTGCGGCCATGGATGTATCTCGTGTTCCACACCAATTTCCGGTTATGACAGCTTCCTCTGCGTGCGTGAGCTCACTAATTGAACAAGCTAACGTTAGAATAAGAGTTGGAATCAAGCTTATTTTTTTGTTGAGCTGAAATGGTGATGGCATTTTAAATATCCTGACTATTATCTTGCTGCTAGTACCATAGGGAGTTATAGCCCCGAAATACAAAACTATCAACCCTAAACCTTGCGATATAAGCTTTATGGGCTGGAATATATAGCGTAAGTTGGGTATTTGTAGATTGCGGGTGAGGTACGAACCCCAACATTTGGGAGTTCAGTATGTTGGGGTTCGTACCTCACCCGCAACCTACCCAATAAAAATCAACTTACGGAAAGCGGGGTAGCGAGAGCGAATAATTTTCGTGACTTCGATTTTCCTTATTTCGCTTGTGCTTTATATGCACTAAGCACTTCGAAAAAATGTGGCAAAGCAGAATTAACCTGCCAAGCGTTGTTGCCAAGCGCTGATTTTGTTTTTTAACTCGGCCATATCCATTGTGGTCAGTTGCCGTCTGTTTAGCAGGCGTTTGCCTGCTACCCAAACATCCGTGACTTGTTGTCGGCTGGCGGCATAAACCAATTGGGAGACGGGGCAATACAAAGGTTGAGTTTCGATAGCTGATAAATCGATGGCAATTACGTCGGCGGATTTGCCTATACGCAATGAGCCGATTTCCTGATCCAAACCTAAGGCTTTAGCGCCATTGATGGTGGCCATGCGTAACGCGGTCATGGCCGGTATGGCACTGGCATCTTCTGCGACCGCTTTGCCTAATAAAGCGGCGGTGCGCATTTCCCCAAACATATCCAAATCATTATTGCTGGCTGCGCCATCCGTGCCCAGGGCCACATTGATACCTGCAGCAAGACAGCGCGCTATCGGACTAAAGCCGCTGGCCAGTTTTAGATTGGATTCCGGGCAGTGGATGATATGGGCGCCGGATTTGGCAAACTTGCGTATTTCGGCATCGGTCAGTTGGGTCATATGCACAGCCATTAAAGCTGGTGTTAGCAGGCCGAGGTCATTGAGTCTTTGCAATGGCCGTTTGCCGGTTTGTTGTTGGGCCTGCTCCACTTCATGCCGGGTTTCATGGATGTGCATGTGAATGGGGCGCTCCAGTTCATCAGCAAGGGTTCTGATTTTTTGCAAAGGCTGGTCAGAAACGGTGTAAGGCGCATGCGGCGCAAATGCGGTGGTAATGAGTGGGTGATGACGAAGCTGATCATGCAACGCCAAGCCTTTTTCGATATACGCTTCGCTGTTTTCCGCCCACACGCTGGGAAAATCAATCACGATTAGGCCAATGCTGGCGCGAATGCCGTGATGGATGGCTTGTTGTGCGGTGATGTCAGGAAAAAAATACATGTCGTTAAAACAGGTGGTGCCGCCTAAAATCATTTCGGCAATGGCTAAGTCGGTGCCATCTCTGACGAAAGCTTCACTCATCCATTGTTGTTCCAGTGGCCAGATATGATTTTGCAGCCAATCCATCAGCGGTAAATCATCGGCAATACCACGCATTAAGGTCATGGCGGCATGGGTATGGCTGTTAATTAAGCCCGGCATTAATGCGTGTTGATCAAGATTGGCGGTATTGGTGGCTTGGTATTTTTGCTTGGCAAGCTCGGTGGGTAACAGATCAACAATTCTGCCGTCATTGATTACCAGTGAGTGGTCTTGATAGGTTACGGATTCGGGTTCAATCGGTATAATCCAACGAGCATAAATGAGGGTGTCAACGTTCATAATGGGCTTCCTGGCTTGCAAACACTAACTTGAAGGGGTTTTTACAAAAAATGGTATTACAGCATAAATTAGCGGTGCATGCCTTGCAATGGACGGGCGATGTGTTAACGGTGTTGGACCAACGGCAATTGCCGGAAAAGATTGTTTATGACCACTACTACGATGCGGCAGGCGTTGCTGAGGCAATCACTAGCATGCGGGTACGTGGTGCGCCGGCGATTGGAATTGCTGCAGCTTACGGGGTAGTGCTTTCGGTTAAACAGCATTACTCAGAATCGAGCCATTGGCGGCAACAAGTGGCGACGGATATTGAGCTGTTGGCTAAATCCAGGCCGACCGCCGTTAATTTATTTTGGGCTTTGGATCAAATGAGAGCGGTGTTGACCGAATCACTGGATAATCCTTTAGATACCGTAATGGCCTGTGCTGAAAAAATTCACGCAGACGATATTGCTGCGAATCAGCGCATGGGTGATTTAGGTGCTGATGTGTTGGGCAAGGTTAAAGGCGTGTTAACGCATTGTAATACCGGGTCTTTGGCGACCGGCGGTTATGGGACGGCGTTGGGTGTTATTCGTAGTATTTATCAGCGCGGGCAAGTTAATGTCTATGCCGGAGAAACCCGGCCCTGGTTGCAAGGAGTCAGGCTAACCGTGTGGGAGTTGTCGCAAGATGGTATCCCGGTAACGTTGATTGTTGATTCTGCGGCCGCTTGGCTAATGAAATCCGGCGCAATCGATTGGGTTATTGTCGGCGCAGATCGTATTGCCGCCAATGGCGATACCGCCAATAAAATCGGAACCTATTCTTTGGCGGTATTGGCTAAACAACATGGCGTTAAATTGATGGTGGTAGCGCCGACTTCAACGATTGATTGGCACATGGAAACCGGCGCGCATATTGAAATTGAACAGCGCCATGCCAACGAATTATTGCCGGCTTGTTATATGAACGAGGATTCTTTGGTCAGTGCCTGGAATCCGGTTTTTGATGTCACCCCGGCTGAATTAATTTCGGCCATTGTTACTGAGCGTGGCGTGGTGTTAAATCCCGCAGACCAGGGCGTGAGCAGCTTAAGACATGCAGTTTGATAAAAAAGGTAATAATCCGGTTATAGCGCTGGGTTATTTTGTTAAAGGTTTAAAGTTGTTGACCAGTAAAGGCTTACGGCAGTTTTTATTGATTCCAGTTTTAATAAACTTACTGCTTTATAGCGTGGTTTTAGTGGGTGGTTATTATTATGTAGGCGATTTGATCAATCAATTTATTCCCGGCTGGCTGCAATGGTTGCGTTGGGTGTTGTGGCCGTTATTTTTCATCAGTTTTTTTATTGCGGCTTTTTTTACTTTTACGGTGTTGGCTAATTTACTGGCGGCGCCATTTTATGGGAAGTTGTCGGCAAAAACTAAAGCCATCATCAGTAACCAAGCGACTGAAATCGTAGAGCAACCGTTGGCAAAAGTGATGTCGGCAGAATTGAAGCGGGCCGGTTACTTTGCTATCAGAGCTATACCGTTAATTATTTTATCCATTATTCCCGGCATTAATTTAATCGCACCGGTTTTATGGGCGTTGTTTGGCGCATGGGGCATGGCATTGGAATATATGGCGTATCCCATGGAAAATGCAGGCATCTTGTTCGCTGAGCAAAAAAAGCTGCTGAGCAGTATAAAGTTGGGAGCGATGAGCTTCGGCGGTTTGGCGGCGCTGGGTTTGACAATACCCATGCTGAATATTTTTGTTGCTCCTGCAGCGGTCATAGGGGCAACTATCTATTTTAATGACATCAAAAGCTAGCTAAAAGCCCACTCCGTTTTTAATT
Organism: Methylococcales bacterium; assembly: GCA_965247565.1. Taxonomy (GTDB): domain Bacteria; phylum Pseudomonadota; class Gammaproteobacteria; order Methylococcales; family Methylomonadaceae; genus CBDFHF01. The sequence continues at coordinate 2,219,047 of CBDFHF010000003.1, forward strand.
TATACGGTTCATTTTCAACGGAAGCTCCGATTTCCTTGGCTTTTGCGCATAAATCTTTTAGAATTGCCGCCCTTGGGGTGTTAGCTCAGTTGGTAGAGCAGTGGACTCTTAATCCATAGGTCCAGGGTTCGAGTCCCTGACGCCCCACCAATTAATTTAAGGCCTTACGAGAAATCGAAGGCCTTTTTTATTGCTTGACGGCGGAAGTGGTATTTCAAAAAATGAAGCTGAATAATGACTCACCCTTGCCGGTCAACTTATAAAAATGAATACTCCCGCGTTTAATTCTGAAGACTTTCTTAGTAAAGCCTGCATTTTTGAAGCTTCATTGGTGTTAGTCGCACTATTTCTAGGCTGGTTTGCCGATATAAATCCCTTTGATAATCTGCGTTTTTCAGAGACTGCTATCGCTTTTGCCTGTATAGCGACAATTCCATTGTATCTGATGTTTTTGGGATTTGAGCAAGTGCAGACCGAATCGGTCATCCGTATTCGAAAGCTATTGTTAGATACACTGGGTGCCAATTTACACGCTTATCATTGGACTGATTTATTTATATTGGCAGCCATTGCAGGGTTTTCAGAAGAGCTTTTATTTAGAGGTGTTATTCAACCTTGGTTGGAATCATCCTGGGGGATGACGGCGGGGTTGTTAATTAGCAATGTTATTTTTGGTTTGGTGCATGCGGTAACGCCACTTTATGCAGTATTGGCAGCATTGGTTGGAATCTACCTAAGTTTTTCTCTGGATTATGGCGGTGATCGAAATTTGTTGATTCCAATCATTATCCATGGATTGTATGACTTTTTAGCTTTTCTGGCTTTAATGAGGGCTTACCGGGCTAGTCAGGCAGGATAATTTAAGAGCTGCGATTTAATAAAAAAACCGCTCCGGGGAGCGGTTTTATGAGAAAAAATTTAGAATTAACCTTGTTTTTTCTTGCGGTAACCTAATGCTGCTAAGCCAAGGCCGAGCAAGCCTAATGTGCTAGGTTCAGGAACGTTTGATGGGGGCAGCACTGCCGGCTCATAAGCGAAACCGAATGCATCAGCCGAAAAATCCCAACCAGCGGCTCCGTTGATTTTTACTTCAAGTGTACCACCGGCACTGGCAAGTAATGCTTGCGCGGGAGTTAAACCAAATGATACGTTTTGATTGGCTGTGTTGCCAGCGATAGCGAAAGTAGAAAGCAAGTTGCCGTTAAGGGAAAATGCTAAATCTGTTGGGTTGCCGTCTGATTGCAGGACGCTAAAGAAAAAGCCGATGTTAGTTGCATCAGATGGGAGTAATGCGCTAGCCAAAGCCCAAGAAATTGTGACTTCAGAATCTTCGCTACCACCATTGGTGATATCTAAAAAACCATCTGGGTCTACGCCTGTAACATCCAGTGTATTGCCAACGGGGGCAACTGCAGATAGTAAGTTATTTGTTACGGTACGGATGCCACTGGAGCCAATTACAGCGTTTCCGTCAGCGGTAAGGTCGGGGAGTGACTGGGCGCCAGAATTGAAATCATCAATATTTATAAACACTGGCGCAGCAAATGATTGCGAGGCAAATAAGCTAGCAGATATCGCTGTTAGAGCAAAAATTTTTTTCATATTTTAATCCCTGTATTTGGTTTAAAGTTGCGGCTAATCCGCCTGTAATGCAACTCAGCTATCTCCTTGAAACCAGAGACCTGAAGCTTTCCGGCCCTGCTTCGCAGCAGGTGTGGCGTTCTGTGTGTTGTCTCTTGAGTTCAATAGACTAACATGGGGTATCTAGCATAAGTCATGCCACCTGATGTTTTTAGTTGATTTACAATGAATCGTTGTTGATTTTTTGACATTCCCTTACCGTTCACTATGTAAAAAAAACGGACATAGTGGTTAAGGTTGACCAGAGGAATTAAATTTCAACGCTTAAGAAGCTAAGTCGTTTCTTAGGGACTAATGGCGACCATTAATAAAAAAAATATATAAAAATCAAAGTCTTATATATAATCATTTTGGGTGGTGTGCTAGCCAATCAGCATTGGCCAACGAAATGCTGATCTATCTTTTTGCAATAATAAAATCCGCTGAAAGTTGTTTTTTGTTGAATTTTATTTGTCGGCGGATTGATCAGAAATATGTAGAAAAGTAGTGATTTTATTATTGTAAAAAAAACCGACGTTTTTTTAGACAAATTTAACTAAAATCATAAAGATATGAATGTTTTTTTTGGATATTTCTGGTTAGAATGGACGAATATACACCTGAATAATCTAACATCTCTGGTTTGTCGATAAGTGTTGATGGATTGAGAAAATTTATTGTTTTTTATTATTACCTTAACGTCTCTGCTGTGGTTGGTTCTGAAGTAAAGGATATTGATAAAGTCTAGCTTAAGTAATGAGCATCTCGATGCCGGTGAACGTTGTGAATAATGAAAATTATCAAGATATCGGATTGTCGAAAAATTTTACAAACTGCTAAATGCTCCAGGAAAAACTAATGATCGACAAAATTGAAAATGAATCTTTACGGACTGATCTCAAATGGCCGTGGCTGGTTGTGAGTGGCATGTTGACCCTGTTAATGCTGTATGTGATTACATGCCAGCTATTCGCCGAACAACTTCAGCAGCATTTGCCTGAAGCTCAGCGGGAGTTGATCAGGACAGTATTTTATGTGGTTGCGATTATTACTTTGCCAATGACTAATTTAATTCGGCACATACAATTGCGTTTAAATCAAACTATGCCAGGCGATAAATCCGCAAAAAGCCGGTATTTGCTGACTATTTTTGTGTCCATGACGCTTCTGGAAATGATCGGCATATTTGGATTAGTCATGTTTTTATTGGGTGATAGCTTTAATACGCTGTATATATTTACCGGCATGGCCGCTCTTGGCATGTATTTGTATCGACCTAAATTGACTGAGTATGCCGAAGTTGTTGAAAAGTTGGCCAATCTGCAGCGTCAGTAATTGATTGAACTAATCTATTGACAAGAATTGCACAATTAAGCTCTGGCGCACACCCAAACATCCACTCGGCCAACGCCTGCTTTTTTTAATACACGGGCCAATTCATGAGCAGTTGAGCCTGTCGTCATCACATCATCCAGAATAGCGACATGTTTAGCATGGATGGTTTTTGTAATCGAAAAAGCATTTTTTATATTTTTGCGCCTTTGTTTGGCCGATAACATAGTTTGGTGGAGAGTATCGCGATGACGCAAGCAAGTGTTAATCTCCAGCGGAATTTTCAATTGCGTACTGACGGTACGGGCGATTTCAATGGTCTGATTAAAGCCGCGTTGGCGATAACGGGCGTTATGCAAAGGAATGGGTATCAGTAGCTCGGGTTTTTCGGTTGTTGAGTTTAGATGTTCGGAGAGTAGCAAGCCCAGTAAGCGGGCATTCTTAAAGTCGGCATTAAATTTTAAGGTGGTGATTAAATATCGAATGGCACCTTGATACAAAAATGGAGCGTGGGTTTCATCAAAGGCAGGGCGTTCACTGAGACAGCGGCCGCATAAGATAGGCGCGTTATTAGGCGTCTCTAAAATATCTGCACATTGATAACAACTGTGGTTATTTCTGAGTAATTGCTGATAACACGAAGTGCACAGATCGAAGTCATGAAAGCCCGGATTGCCGCATAAAATGCAAGTAGGCGGCAACAGGTAATTCTGTATAATGTTGAGCCAGTTGTAACTTATTTTCATTGTATCAAGTCGACGAATAGCGTCGCGGATTACCTTTTCAAAGCTTTAAATGTAGCTGGAGATTTACCAAATGTCTGCAAATCCTGCCCTGGTTCACTCAATTTCAAATGCATTACGCCATGATTGGCAGTTGTCGGAAGTGCAAGATCTGTTTGCATTACCGTTTAGCGATTTGATTTTTAAAGCCCAAACTGTTCATCGTGAACATTTTGATCCTAATGAGGTACAGATTAGCAGTTTGTTGAGTATTAAAACCGGCTCTTGCTCTGAAGACTGTGGATATTGTCCGCAAAGCGCTCGCTATGATTCCGGTTTAACACCACAAGCTTTAATGCCGGTTGATGAGGTATTAAAAGCAGCGCAGTTGGCTAAAGATCAAGGTGCTTCACGTTTTTGTATGGGTGCGGCCTGGCGACAACCTAAGGATAAGGATATTGAGCGCGTTGTAGAAATGGTGCAAGGCGTGAAAGCTTTAGGCATGGAAACTTGCGTGACTTTGGGCATGCTGACTGATCAACAAACTGCTCGCTTAAAAGCGGGGGGGTTGGATTATTACAATCACAATTTGGATACGTCAGAAGACTATTATTCCGAAATCATTACCACCCGCACTTATCAAGATAGATTGGACACGCTGGGACGAGTCAGAGATGCTGGAATTAATGTCTGTTGCGGTGGTATTGTCGGTATGGGCGAAAATGCTGCGGATCGTGCTAAATTACTCATTGAGCTGGCTAATTTGCCTAAACACCCGGAAAGTGTACCCATAAATATGCTAGTTCAGGTTGAAGGTACACCATTAATGGGCGCAGAATCGCTGGACCCATTGGTATTTATCAGAACGATTGCTGTGGCCAGAATTATGATGCCGATCTCGAGAGTTCGCTTGTCCGCAGGTAGAAATAACATGAGCGATGAAATGCAAGCGTTGTGTTTTTTGGCGGGTGCGAATTCGATTTTTTATGGCGACAAATTGCTCACCACGGATAATCCCATGACTAATCATGATTTAGCACTGTTTGAACGCTTGGGTATCCATGCTGGCGGTTCAAGTTACGCATAATGACAAGCGATTTTTCACAACTGGCTAACCGGTTGGGTGAGCGCCGACAGCAAGGTTTGTATCGTTCCCACCGTGTAGTGAGTTCCCCGCAAGGTATTTACTTGCAGCTTGATAGCAAGCACGTTGTTAATTTTTGCAGCAATGATTATTTGGGATTGGCAAATCACCCTGATGTCGTTAACGCTTTTCAAGTCGCTGCAAACTATTACGGAGTTGGTAGCGGCTCAGCGCATTTAATTTGCGGGCATACGGTCGCACATCACGCTTTAGAGGAGGAGCTGGCCGCATTTACCGGACGCAGCCGTGCGTTACTGTTTTCTACTGGCTATATGGCAAATTTGGGGGTGATTTCTGCTTTATTAGGTCGTACCGATGCGGTTTTTGAAGATCGTTTAAATCATGCGTCGCTACTAGACGGTGGTTTGTTGTCCGGAGCTCGGTTTAAACGTTATGGACATGGCGATGTTGACGCTCTTTGTTCTGTTCTGGCAAAAGCCACGGGTAATAATAAGATGATTGTTACCGATGGCGTGTTTAGCATGGATGGTGATTTTGCACCGTTACCAGCCTTGGTCGCCGTAGCCAAAAAACATAGTGCCTGGCTAATGGTGGATGATGCCCACGGGCTTGGCGTGCTGGGCAAACAGGGCAGGGGACTTGTAGATTATTACAGCCTGAATCAGGATGAGGTGCCAATTTTGATGGGCACATTAGGCAAAGCATTCGGCACATTCGGCGCATTTGTGGCGGGATCTGATGTGTTAATTGAAAGCTTAATCCAGCACGCTAGAACGTATATCTACACTACGGCCATACCTGCGGCAATCGCCGAAGCGACCAGTGTCAGCTTAAGACTGGTCATCGCTGAAAGCTGGCGCAGAGATAAGCTTCAGCAACTGACTAAGTATTTCAGAAAAGGTGCTGAACAATTAGGTTTGCCGTTGATGCCATCTTCCTCCGCTATTCAGCCGATACTTATTGGCGACAGTCAAAAAGCTCTCGCCATTAGTGATGCGTTATTGAGTTCGGGATTTTTAGTGAGTGCAATACGCCCACCTACCGTGCCTGATGGCAGTGCCCGGCTGAGAGTGACATTTTCTGCATTGCATGAGTTGGATCATGTTGATCGTCTCCTGCATGCCTTGGCTTCAGTTAGGCTATGAGCAAAATTCATCAACAAAGTTTTGGCTCTGGGAAGCCAATTGTGTTGGTGCACGGCTGGGCAATGCACAGCGGTATTTGGCAACAGTTTGCGCAACAGCTAGCACAGCATTATCGGGTGATTTGTGTGGATTTGCCGGGACATGGGCGTAGTGAAGCGATTGATCCATTTGTATTAGCTGCAGTTAGTCATGCTTTGGCTGCTAGTATTGAAGAACCAGGGGTTTGTTGGTTAGGCTGGTCTTTGGGAGCGACGGTGGTATTGGATTTGGCCAGTCGCTTTCCCGAACGGGTTAGCTCATTGATTTTGTTATCTGGAAATCCGCATTTTACGCGAACCGAACATTGGCCCGGTATGTTGCCAACGGTGCTGGATGCGTTTTCAAATAGCCTGTATAAGGACTGTCAAGCTGCCTTACTACGTTTTTTGTCCTTGCAGATCAATCATGAGTTACCCACACATAAAGATTTGTTGAAAGCCTTAAAAACCGCGGTCATCGAATGTCCGTCTCCCAGTTTTTCAACTTTATTGGGTGCGCTACAGGTTTTGAAAACAGCTGATTTAAGAACCGCGTTAGCAAACATGAAGTTGCCTGTCTCGATTATTTTGGGAGACAGGGATACCTTGGTGCCGGTCACTGTCGGACAAAAAATGCAGGAATTATTGCCGGTTAGTGAATTGAATATTCTGAGTAAAGCAGGGCATGTGCCTTTTTTATCGCATGAACAAGAACTGGTTACGATTATTTTCCGTTTTATGGGACGGCAATGAGTGTTGGTGTTGATTCAGACAAGTACCTAATTAAGCAGTCTTTTGCTGCGGCTGCTGGAACTTATGACGGTGTAGCCGCTTTACAGCGATCGGTAGGACGGGCCTTGCTGACCAGAAACGAAGTATCTGGGACGGTTCTGGATCTAGGTTGCGGAACGGGTTTTTTGATCAGCGAACTATTGCCGTCGTCACGGATTGAACGCATGGTGGCTATGGATATTGCGTATCCTATGCTACAGGCGTGCAGAAGCAAGTTGTCCGCTCATCAAGTTGACTGCGTGTGTGCTGACGCAGAACACTTGCCATTCGCTGACAAAACTTTAGATTTTGTGCTATCTAATTTGGCTTTGCAGTGGTGCAGTAAGCTGGATGAGGTCTGCGCGGACATCAAACGTGTTTTAAAGTCTGAAGGGCAGTTATTTTTTACAACATTCGGTCCGCAAACCTTAAAGGAATTGAAGGGGGCTTGGGCAACCGTCGATAACTATAGACATGTGAATGAATTTTTCAGTCAACAGCAACTGCGAGTCTTTTTGCAAAAAGCAGGTTTCAAGGAAATAGTCTGTGACAGTCGGTTGTATGTCTCTCATTACGAATCGGCGGTCACTTTGATGAGAGAGTTAAAGCAGCTCGGCGCGCATCATGTTGTCGCTGGACGTAATAAAAAATTTACTACTAAAACACAATTGCAACTTCTACTTGATGCGTATGATTTGCATCGCCGTGCAAATAATATCCCGGCGACTTTTGAAGTTATTACCGTTACAGCCAAAGTTTAATGAGTATAGAGAAGGCCTATTTTATTACTGGCACTGACACGGATGTTGGAAAAACCTCTGCAACGCTTATTTTGATGCATTATTTCAAAAACCAAGGTAAATCGGTCATCGGTATGAAGCCAGTTGCTGCCGGGTGTGTAATGCAGGATGGACAATTAAAAAATCAAGATGCACTGCTGATGCAGGAGCATAGTAATGTGCCTGTCAGTTATGACCTGATTAATCGCTACGCCTATGAATTGCCGGTGTCACCGCATATTGCCGGTGAGTATAACCCTGTTGTGCTTAATGAACTGCTTGCAGATTTTGCGGTTTTGTCGGAACTGGCGCAAATCATTCTGGTAGAAGGTGCAGGTGGTTGGTATAGCCCTCTGAGTGTCAATGCTGATAATAGTGACTTGGCTAAAGCGTTAAAGCTGCCAGTTATCTTAGTGGTAGCTATAAAGCTGGGGTGTATTAATCATGCAAAGTTAACGCATCAGGCTATTCGTCAATCGGGGCTATGTTGCGCTGGATGGATGGCTATGTGCCTCAATCCGGATATGTTGTGTCTAGAACAAAATATAGACAGCATAAGAAAAACTCTCGATAGCCCACTATTGGCGGTTATTCCATGTAATTCAGTAGGTTGTTATAATGAGTTGTCCAAGTTTATTTCCCTATAATTTGTGTTGATTTATAAAAGTTATTAAACCATAATATTTTTGCGGTTTAATTATAAATATAAATAATCAGGAGAAATGTTATGGCATTAATTACGTGGACTGCTAGTCAATTTGGTACTAACGTTGGCTTTGCAGATGAAGAGCATAAGATTTTATTTGATAAATTAAATAAGTTGTACGATTTGGCAACTGGTGGGGCGGCGCGCTCTGCAATAGGTGCGCAATTGGATGATTTAATTTCCTATGTGGTTGGGCATTTTGCTCATGAAGAGACTGAAATGAAGGCGAAAAATTTTGCCGGATTTGACAAGCATAAAGCCGAGCATGATGCACTAGTTGGTATTTGTGCTGGCCTGCAAACAAAGTTTCATGCTGGCGAAGCTGAAGTAACTGACGAAGTTGGACAGATGGTGAAAGGTTGGTTGAATAGTCATATACCTGAATTTGATATGGCTTATGCTGATGCGTTGAATAGTTGATTTTCTCGTTTTAGCTAAAAAAGGCTTGCATTACGCAAGCCTTTTTTCGTTTTAGGGTGGTCAGTTAACCTTCCTTGGTTTACTCGCAAATGAATTGAATAAGATATTTTTCGGAAAGGAGCAGTCAAATAGACTTTAATATTAGCTAAACTATATCTTTATGGGCTGTGTGACAATGTCGCGCATAATCATAATTTTGGTAGGGCATTATTTTATTCTTCCGATTCAATTTATTTTTAGCTTGAGATTCCAAGGTTAATGCATGTCAAAATGTCGTAACGCATCATTGCAACTCAGTGTACTAGCCAGTATGGCTCTGGTGGGATGTGCGCCCACTAGGCAGATTGCCATTGATTATCCCTCAGTAGCTGAGGCTAATGACGCCGAGTCCTCGCAATCAACGAAATCAAAATCTTTCCAGGCATTGCCGGGCTTTCAGGTCATCGATGGTGACGATTATTATGTGCGCTTGATTTCAGAGTTTGAGTTTAAAGGTGACAATATTTTAAAAAGCGGCTGCAATAATATTGCTCCGACTTATGAGAAAAATGATTTGTCTTCGACACTTATCTTCAGTTTGCGCAATGATGTTATTAAATTTAACAATGAGGCGGTAGGATTTGTCTATCAGGCCGGAACTGGTAAGTGTAATTTTAAATTCGAGGCCAAAAAGCTCAATTTGACGCCATGGATACGTCTAGATTTGGCTAAGGAAACGGCGGTTGACTACAGTTTTTTTTCCAGCACGAATAGTAATGTTGACGTGCCGGGTTTAGTTGGCGGTGTGGCCAATGCCAGTAGTTTGTTGGCACTAACCGGAGTCGGTATGGGCGTTGCGGTTATGGGTCAGTTTGCAGGGCAATGGGTGAAAAATAATCAGCAATTAACTACTACTGAGCAAGCTACGCCATCAACCAAAAAAAGCTCAGAATCTCATTCTTTGCCCGCCACAGTAAACTTCTCCGGAAAAATGGGGTCCCTGAATCAGACTGCGTTTAAAGTCTATGAAGTGGCGGAAGGGGGAATTAATTTGTTGATGTCAGATACCAAACCGCTGGGTGAGTTAAAAATTTATCCAGAAATAACGCCTTCTTTGTTGCTTAAAAAGACCACTGATGGCTTGCCGGATGCACGGGACTTATCATTAGATGAAATTAGCTATTTGCCGATTAAATCGGCGGCTGGTGAAATTAAATTGCTGCAATTAATTGAACAATCACAACACCCCGCCAAACCTAATTTAAAGCCAAATTGGGCTGATTACCAAGATGTGGTGAGTAATTGCCGCAAATTGAAGCTAGTTATGAAGGATCTCGGCTTTAACAAATTCGATCGAAATACATTTCTGTATTATTTTTTAATGCAAAGTAAGGATTGGAAAAGCTATAACGTAAATACGCAAGCCGCAATTCAGGGTGAAAGCGACGCTAAAAAACTTGCTGACTATCGCAGTAAAGATTTTAGCACTTGCCTGACAGGTGATGATTTTTTCGTCATGAAAACAATGGGTTTGCCGGTTAATACTCAAGCAGAATGGGAGCAGGTGGGTGATTCTATTCAGAAACAAGAACAACTTTTACGACCTCTTAAATCAGTTGAACGACAGTTGCTTGCAGTGTTAAAAAATCCCAGCCAAACGGAAATGGAGAAGCAGCTATATCCTTTGCTAGCGACAGAAAAAAATGGCGACGGCACGGTACTGCTGCAAGATAATTTGGGCGATTTTGGCTTAGAAAAATTATTGAGTTCGCCGGTAGAGCCTCTGCCTTCAACGACAGGTAATCAGGTATCGGCAAGTACAGAAAATAGCAAGCCTGTTCCGGGCCAAGGTGTTATCGTCAATGCTCATCAGCTAGCCTATGTTTTTACAAGTCTTGCCATTCAAGAGCTAAGCTGCGCTAGGCCCGTTCCCGGTCAGCAAGGTAACGGAATTGGTATTTTGCTATTTACGACGAAAGAAGGCGGAGTTCGTGCTAGGGGGGCTGCACTGGAGTTTGAATTTGTTGGTGGTAAAGTTAATCGAGTCAGTTTTCAATTGCCAACGCATCGAGATTTTGAGCAAGATTTGATAGATCGTCCTGATATTGGTGGATGCCAAATTAATCCTGGTTTTTTGGAAAAATTACACTGAAAGTAAATTGTTTAGAATTTAGAAGAAATAAATATTTTACGCGCATCAGATCAATAGTTAAGCCTCGGCCTTATACTATAGCTGTGGGATAACTAAAATAAAACAGTATGTTTACTGCCATCATCTCTGGCTTAGCGGTGTACCATAGGGTAAAATTACCCAGTTTATTTGTGACAATTATTATGTAAAGGGAATGGTACGCAGTCGTTTCGCGTCCAGATTACAACGATATAACGCATACAAAAGTTTATAACTACTAACGAGAGGCTGCTCCGTGAACAAAGTAAAGCAACTATTCGCAAGTATGATCTTTGTGACTTTAGGTCTAAGATCAGCACAAGCGAACTACACGCTCAATTTAATGGAAGGGAAAACCAAACTTAGTCACGATATTTATGACTTGCACATGCTGATTTTATGGATTTGTGTGTTCATAGGTATTGGCGTGTTTGGAACTATGTTCTATTCGATTTATCACCATCGAAAATCGAAAGGGTATAAGGCAGAACAGTTTCATGAAAACACGACTGTTGAAATCATATGGACCATCATTCCTACTTTGATTTTGATAGGTATGGCCATACCAGCCACCAAGGCCATGCTGGAATTGAATGACGTCCAGGATGCTGAAATGACTATTAAGGTAACTGGTAAGCAGTGGTACTGGGATTATGAATATACTGATAGTGGTGTGCATTTTGAAAGTCATTTGGATGAACCAAGCGAAAAAGCCCACCGTGTTAGTACGATAGATCCGCGTACCGTTCCACACTATCTTTTGAACGTCGATAAACCCTTAGTCGTACCTGTTAAAAAGAAAATTCGGTTCGTTTTTACAGCCGCAGATGTAATCCACTCTTGGTGGGTACCTGATCTAGGTTGGAAGAAAGATGCGAATCCGGGATTTATTAATGAAGCTTGGACTTCGGTTGATGAGCCAGGAATTTATCGTGGCCAATGTACTGAGCTATGCGGTCGCGATCATGGGTTTATGCCTATTGTTGTTATCGCTATGGATCAAGCTAGTTACAATGCTTGGGTTAAAGACACCTTGGCTAAGCAAAACGAAAAAACGGATTTAAGCGATCAGACCCACGACCAGCTAATGACAAAAGGTGCCTCAGTCTACTTAAGAAATTGCGTTGCTTGTCACCAGATCGACGGCTCCGGAATATCTGGAACCTATCCAGCCCTAAGAAATAGCGCGAAAGTAACTGGCCCAATCGATCCATTAATTGGCTTTTTGCAAGCGGGTACTAGCAAAATGCCATCATTTTCCAAGTTAAAAGACGATGAATTGGCTCAGGTGATAACCTATATTAGAAATGCACCAGAATTAGGTAATAAAGTTGGGGATGAAATACAACCTAATAAGATAACCCCGGTATACGATGATGATGAATAATCAGTCATTTTTATTATCTAACACTATTTATACATTCTTGAGGTAAAAAACTATGTCTGCTGTCGTAGCTGAACATGATGATCATCACGATGATCACGCTCACGGCCCTGCTAAAGGGCTATTAAGATGGATTATTACTACCAATCATAAAGATATTGGTACTCTATATTTGCTGTTTGCTTTGGCTATGTTTTTTGTTGGCGGTGCCATGGCGATGGTAATTCGAGCTGAATTATTTGAGCCGGGCTTGCAGTTTGTGGATCCACAGTTCTTTAATTCTATGACCACTATGCATGCTTTAGTGATGGTGTTCGGTGCGGTTATGCCGGCATTTGTGGGCTTAGCCAACTGGATGATTCCGATGATGATCGGCGCGCCGGATATGGCCTTGCCGCGTATGAACAACATGAGTTTTTGGTTGTTGGTTGCCGGGGTTTTATTGCTGGCCAGCACGTTATTCATGGAAGGCGGCGCGCCTGCCGGTGGTTGGACTTTATACCCGCCGCTGGTGTTGCAAACCGGTAAAGCATTCCCGTTTGCGGTGTTCTCTGTGCATTTACTGGGTATTTCATCGATTATGGGTGCTATCAATATCATCGCTACCATTTTCAACATGCGCGCCCCCGCCATGACATTAATGAAAATGCCTTTGTTCGTGTGGACTTGGTTGATTACTGCCTTTTTGTTGATTGCGATCATGCCGGTTTTTGCCGGAGCTGTAACCATGTTGTTGACCGACAAATTCTTCGATACCAGTTTCTTTGATGCGGCGGGCGGCGGTGATCCGGTACTTTATCAACATATTTTCTGGTTCTTCGGGCATCCTGAAGTTTATGTAATGATTCTGCCTACATTTGGCGTGGCTTCAACCATTATCCCTGTATTTGCTCGTAAACCATTATTTGGTTATGCGTCAATGGTGTATGCGACAGCTTCAATTGCTTTCTTGTCATTTATCGTTTGGGCTCACCATATGTTTACCGTGGGTATGCCGATTGCCGGTGAGTTGTACTTTATGTACGCGACTATGCTAATTGCTATTCCTACTGGTGTGAAAGTGTTCAACTGGACCGCAACCATGTGGAAAGGTTCTATGACTTTTGAAACACCGATGTTGTTTTCCATTGCTTTCGTCGTACTGTTCACCATGGGTGGCTTTACTGGATTGATGATGTCTGTGGCGCCGGTGGATTTCCAATACCACGATACTTATTTTATCGTCGCGCATTTTCATTACACGTTGGTTCCTGCGTCGGTATTTATTCTGATGGCCGCCGGTTATTTTTGGCTGCCCAAATGGACCGGGCATATGTATAACGAAAAAATTGGTCAATTGCATTTTTGGCTATCAGCTGTTTCTGTAAACATCTTGTTTTTTCCACAGCACTTCTTAGGTTTAGCCGGTATGCCACGCAGAATTCCAGATTATGCCGTACAGTTTGCAGATTGGAATATGATTTCCAGCATTGGTGGTTTTATGTTTGGTATCAGCCAACTATTGTTCTTGTATATTGTCGTTGATACGATTAAAGGTGGCACTGGAGAAAAAGTCAGCGATGAAGTTTGGGAGGATGCACATAAACATGGTTTGGAGTGGACGCTATCTTCTCCACCGCCTTACCATACCTTTACTACACCGCCAGCACATGTTCCAACTGAACATTTTTAACTTAATGGAGCAGGCTAACTAAAGGTGGCCTGCTCGGAAGATAATATGAGTTACAGGTTGTTTAAAATACTGGCCATTTGATAATGACTACAAAACAGAAAAATATTCTCACCGCAGTGATTTTGACGTTGGTTGCCGTTGTTATTTATGTGTTTGCTGTTTTAAGAGCCGTGAATAGATGAGTGACGATGTCAAGCAAAAGAACGCAAAATTAGTTAGGACTTTAGCGTTTGTTGCAATTGCTATGTTTGGTTTTGGTTATGCCTTGGTTCCTCTCTATGATGTGTTATGTGATATTACCGGGCTCAATGGCAAAGTTGAATCAGCTGCTACCAAAGAGACCATCTACACCATCGATAAGAATAGAGAAATAACCATAGAATTTATGACTGCTCTAAACGAAAAAACCGCTATGGTGTTCCGTGCAGAGACGAAAACCTTAAAAGTTCATCCTGGCGAATATTACACAGTGAATTTTTATGCAGAAAACAAAACAGATAAAGAAATGGTTGCTCGGGCAATTCCCAGTATTTCTCCGGGCTTAGCTGCAGAATATTTTAAAAAAACAGAGTGTTTTTGCTTTACGGAACAAAATTTCAAAGCACATGAAGGTAAATCCATGCCGGTGCGTTTTGTGGTTAATCCGGCCTTACCTGAGCAATATAAAACGATGACACTCGCTTATACATTTTTTGATAATACTGACATTTCAGTAAAATAAAGGGGAAGTTTATGTCTACACATGATGCTTATTACATTCCGCATAAAGCGACTTGGCCGGTGATTGGTACATTGGGCCTAGTAACAATGTTGGCTGGGTTTGCAAATTATTTAAATGGCTCCTCTGTGGGGTCAAGCATGATGGTAATAGGACTGATCGTCTTTATTATTATGCTAGGCGGCTGGTTTACCTTGCAAGCCGGTGAAAGTGAATCTGGTATGTATAACCATGGTGTTGGTATATCCTATCGTATGGGTATGATGTGGTTCATTTTTTCCGAAATTATGTTCTTTGCCGTGTTTTTCGGAACCTTATGGTATACGCGTAATTTATCCGTGCCTTGGTTAGGTGGTGAAGGTACACACATTGTTAATAAAGAGTTTTTGTGGAAATCATTTGAAGCGGTTTGGCCAACTAACGGACCAGGAAAAGTAGGTGGTGATTTTGAACCTATGAGCGCATGGGGGTTGCCGTTTTTGAATACCTTAATTCTTTTGACCAGTGGCGTGACTTGTACCTGGGCACATCATGGGTTGTTAGCGAAAAACCGTGCCCAGTTAATTAAAGGGTTGATTGCGACAGTAGGATTAGGGTTTTTGTTTGTTGCTTTTCAGGCAATAGAGTACCATGAGGCTTATACAGAAATGGGATTGACGTTGGGTTCGGGTATTTATGGATCAACCTTTTTTATGTTGACTGGTTTTCATGGATTTCATGTTTGCGTCGGTGCCATAATTTTAAGCGTAGTTTTATTTCGGAGCTGGAAAGGTCATTTCCAACCGGAAAACCATTTTGCATTTGAAGCTGCAGCTTGGTATTGGCATTTTGTTGACGTGGTGTGGCTGGGTTTATTTGTATTTGTCTATTTAATGTAGAACTCCGGAGCACCAAAAAAAGCGCTGGCTGACAGTCAGCGCTTTTTTTTTGCCGTAAAGGCGCTGAGAATATTAATTGTGTTTCAGCCCCTTTTGGGTTTCCTGGTGTAATTGCATCTGAGTACCAATGCCATGCGGTTGTATAAGTCCGGTTGCGAAAGCAATAAAGATAAACACAAACAGGACTAGTGATAATGTAATGCGGAGAGTTAATGCTTTAACAGTTTTTTCGGATTGCTCTTGAGACTTATGCCTTATTAGATGAAAGAGCGCGGAGCCCAAGCTGGTAATGATCAGTAGGAAGGCGATAACTATGATGCTTTTGATAATCATATAAATTATTCCGCTGGGTTTGAGAATTTCGTATTCTCGGTTATTTTACCGACTTACGCCAATAATAAAAAAGCTGATCGACTGATGCCAACAACATGACGTTTAAACTAGTTCCTACCCTTGTATTTTGCTGTTTAGTTTCAGTGTTAATTGCATTGGGGTTTTGGCAGTTAGGACGAGCCGCTGAGAAGCAGGCATTTTTGCAATTGGAGGCACAAAGAAGTTCGAATGGGAATTTACAAATTTCAGCACAGATACCAGACAATGTCGAAAGCGTACGTTACCGAAAAGCGACAGTGGAGGGGCGCTACGATATTTCGCATCAGGTGCTCATTGATAATCAAATGAAAGCGGGCAAGGCAGGATATTACGTACTGACACCATTTATTGTGGACGGTATGAAGAAAGCCGTGTTAGTGAATAGAGGTTGGATTCCGCTAAGTCAAAATAGATCGCTTCTGCCGGATGTGCAATTTAAGGGATCTGAATCCACTTTAAAGGGACGGATTAATAGTTTCCCCAGCGTTGGCATTAAATTACAAGGTGCGGAAGTACCTACACAAAGTTGGCCCACCTTGGTACAAGTGGTTGATGTCAACGTATTGGCAAAGGCAATCGGCTATCCACTTTTTCGATTTCAACTTGAACTGGATCAAGAACAAACAAACGGCTATCAACGTGATTGGTCTGGCAGTACTATAATGCTTCCAGAGCAACATACCGCTTACGCAGTGCAGTGGTTTGGTTTGGCATTTACATTGAGCGTTATATTTGTCTGGTACAGTTTTAAAAATAACACTAATGACACCAAAAAATAAAAATCACCTCACGATTTTGGTTATTTTTGCAATGACCATTGTGCCCTTCTTAATTGCTTTGAGTTTGAAAGAGAACCCTCATTTGCTTAGTAAAAATCAGACCAACTATGGTCGGCTAATCAATCCCGTGATTCCTACTGAGCGTACCGATTTATTAGGGTTCGACGATTTTTCTAAAAACAACATCGCAGAGCTGGCCGGGCATTGGTTGATCGTTAATGTTATACCTGATCAACACTGCAGTGAGCTTTGTTTGGACGCGCTACTTAAAACTAAACAACTGCGGGTCATGCTCAATAAGGAATTGATGCGCACACGGCGTGTGGCGCTGCTGTTTGAAAATGCGGATCCCGAATTAGCAAAACAATGGTGGTTAAAAGACTCACTTATGTGGCGTTTACAGCAAGCTGGGTATGAAGGGAATCGGAATAATAGAGAGAATACCGAACTCTACCAGCGTCTACTACAAGAGCAACATCAGTTGGATGACGCACTGATAAAACAATTAATCGGTAACGACAATAGGGAGTACGCTCTCAATTCCGATTTGATAAGAGTTAAACCCAATCAGTCTATGCGTAATAAAATAATGACGGTCACCAAGGGCAAAGTCACTGACGGAATGCTGTTTTTAATGGATCCTTTAGGTAATTTGATGATGCATTATGAGTCGGGCTTTGATCCATATAAGGTAAAAAACGATTTAATGCATCTTTTAAAAACATCACAAGTCGGGTAGCGGAGTAACCATGTACAAAAAATTGACTTTATTTAGTCTGATTTTAGCAATTGCCGTAATTGGCTTTACTAGCCGCCTTTTGCAGCAGCTAACCGTGCATTTTTCATTGCCATTGGATGATGGAAATGGTTTTGGGCATTATTATCTGGCCGCTGCGCAAATTTTTGTTATCGTTTTACTTGGCTTGCTGTCATGGACACAAAGATACTGTCGTTCGGTAGCCATGTTTATATCGTTAATTTTAGCTTTGCTTGTTGCGGGGCAGGGGGCATTAGGCATTCTAAGCTTTAGACACCCCTATATACTTAGTATACAAGTAGGACATAAGCTGCTGGCGATGTTGATTGTATGGATACTGTTCTGGCTATACCTAAGAGTCTGTTCAGAAATCAGTCTAAAAACTAAATTGGCAACCGGCTTAGTTAATTTTGCTCGCTTGGCAATGGTGTTGTTGTGTGTGCAGTTAGTTTTTGGTGTTTTCATAAGTGTTAACCATGTGGGTTTAGCTTGCGCTGGATTTCCTCAATGTAACGGCGCGTGGTGGCCTATTACAGATTATCAAAATATCGTTACAGGTTTTATCTCAGGAAGTCATCTAGAGCTTACTGCAGATGCGGCGATAGCCATGCATTTGCTTCACAGGCTAGGTGCCGTTGCTACTTTCATTGTGCTGACTGTATTGATATTGGCAGCAACTTCAGCCAAACAAACAAAATCGGTACGAAGAGCGGGTTTGGTCTTAAGCCTGCTGTTATTTGCAGAAATCGGTTTTGGTATTGCTGGCTCATTATTGGCTATACCGTTATGGGTTGAAATTGGCCATACTGTTTTTGCAACTTTGTTAATGTTGCCTCTGTTGGCGATCAGCTTTTATAGCCGTTACAGTCATGTTGATGGTTATGTAGCTCCCGAAGCTGAGCTTGCTCCTAAATTTGAGCCAAAAAGCACTGAGCAAAAAGTGCCGATTGGTGTAAGCACTGAAGAGGTCTATGTTGAGCCCGAGCCAGAATCTGTTTTTGCTCGCCTGCAATCTCAATTAAGGCGCACCCGATCCGGACTTAGCGAAGTTTTTAGTAATATTTCGCTGGGCCAAAAAGAAATCAATGATGATTTGTTGGAAGAGATTGAAGCCAGCTTATTGATGGCAGATATCGGTGTTGATGCAACAACTAAAATCATCAATCGCTTAACGCAAAGCCTCGAACGTCATCAACTAAACGACAGCGTTGCGTTGAGTTTGGCTTTAAAACAGGAATTACTTAACATCTTGAAGCCTTGCAGCCAACCCTTGGTGATTCCCAAACAAGATAAACCATTTGTTATTTTAGTGGTTGGTGTGAATGGTGCGGGAAAAACTACAACTATCGGTAAACTTGCGAAGCGTCTGCAAGCGCAAGGGCATAGCGTTATGTTGGCGGCCGGAGATACTTTTAGAGCCGCTGCTGTAGAGCAATTACAAACCTGGGGCGAGCGCAACAATATCCATGTTGTTGCGCAGCACACCGGTGCTGATTCTGCCTCGGTTATTTACGATGGAGTGCAGTCCGCTCAAGCTAAAGGGATTGATGTGCTGATTGCTGATACGGCAGGACGATTGCATACCAAATCTAACCTGATGGATGAGTTGAAAAAAGTTAAACGTATTATGAGCAAACAGGATGAAACCGCACCGCACGAAGTATTGTTGGTTTTAGATGCGGGTACAGGGCAAAACGCATTGTCTCAGGCCAAATTATTTAATGAAACTGTCGAGCTAACTGGGCTGGTATTGACTAAACTGGACGGTACAGCCAAAGGTGGTGTTATTTTTGCTTTGGCAAAACAATCCGGTATCCCAATTCGGTATATTGGTGTTGGGGAAGGCATTGATGATCTGCAGGATTTTAATGCTGAAACCTTTGTAGAAGCTTTGTTTGCAAAAGAATAATTGACGCTATGCTGAAGTTTGAAAATGTGACTAAACGTTATCCTGAGGTCGGTGATGTCTTGCTTGATGTGAGTTTTCATTTGCCGCGAGGAGAAATGGCCTTTCTTACTGGTCATTCCGGTGCAGGCAAAAGTACCATGTTAAAATTGATTGCTATCATGGAACGGAGTAGCCGCGGGCAAATTTACTTAGATGAACAAAACCTAAGCCAAATTAAAGAAAAACAAATTCCTTTCATGCGCAGAAAAATGGGTTTGATTTTTCAGGATTATAAATTGCTCCAAGATAGAACTGTTTTTGATAATGTTGCACTACCACTTGTGATCGCTGGTTTCAGTCATCATGAAATTTCCCGCCGTGTGCGTGCCGCTCTGGATAAAGTCGGTTTATTGGGCAAGGAAAGAAAATATCCGCTGACTTTATCGGGCGGTGAGCAACAGCGGGTGGGTGTTGCTCGTGCCGTGGTCAATAAACCTCCAATGATTTTGGCTGATGAACCGACGGGTAATTTGGATCCGGAATTGTCGGCAGAAATTATGAAGTTATTTGAGCAATTTCAGCAGGTTGGCGTATCGGTATTGATTGCAACGCATGACATTTCTCTAATTTCTCAAATGAGACATCGATTATTAACGCTAGATCACGGTCGATTAATTGCGAGTTAGGTGATGAAACAGGTAAAAAAAAACCACGCAAAGCATGAACCGCGTTCACCTAAACAGGATGTTCGGCAAACTAAAAAATCGGGCGGCAGTCTACAGGAAAAATTCGCTGCTTACCGGGATCTGCAGGCACACGCCCTTTTTTCCAGTTTAGGCCGGCTAATTGCAGCCAGATTTACTTCTGGTATGACCATCATCGTATTGGCCATTGCCATTGCTATGGCGACCGGTTTTTATCTTTTGGTTAAAAACCTTCAACAACTCACTGGTAATTTAGAAAGTAGTAACCAGATTTCTTTATTTCTTAAAGAGGAGGTTTCTGATGCCAGAGCTAAAAAACTCGCTGATGATATTAAGCAGAATTCGGCTATTCAGGACGTCAAAATAATCAGCAAAGCCGAAGCTTTAAAAGAGTTTCAAACGTATAGTGGCTTTGGTGAAGCAATTAAAAACTTGGAAAAAAACCCATTGCCCATTGTTCTGGAAGTTATCCCTAAAAATACGTTGGAAGATAATAAGTCCTTGGAGGCGTTGTCGCTGGATTTTAGTCAGACTCCGGATGTTGATTTTGCGCAAATGGATAAGCAATGGGTATCACGCTTGCAAGCGATTATGGAAGTTTCCAGGCGGAGTTCTAGCTTATTAGGTCTTTTGCTGGGTGTAGCGGTTTTGTTTATTACGGGAAACACGATCCGATTGGAACTACATAATCGCCGTGATGAAGTGATGATTGAAAAACTAGTGGGTGCAACTAATGCTTTCATCCAAAGACCATTTCTATACTTTGGTTTTTGGATTGGCTTTTTTTCCGGTGTCATGGCTTGGTTGATTGTGACAGTTGTTATGCTGATTTTAAAACAACCCGTAGAAAAATTATCAGGACTTTACGATGGCGCTATTCATATCGTATTTTTAGGTTTTACAGAAACATTGGCATTGCTAGTGATTTCCTCTCTATTGTGTGTCATCGGCTCATGGGCCGTGCTTAAGTATCAATTGCACCAGCTAAAGCCAGAATAAACGCCCATTTTGGGGTAGTAGTGATACCCTTGGCATACAAACTTAAGATTTTATCGTCTAGCGAGGTCAAATGGGTTTGGTGCTTACTAACCAGTTGCGGTTCGAAGCTGCTGTCCCAGTTGCGCGGGATGGCTACTTAAAATTGCCCGTCCTCCGTTTTAAAGGTCTTACGAGAGAAGACCGTTATGACTATTCTCCGTGTCCGACTGCTGATATTTGCCGTACCCCAAATGATCATCCAATTCGGCATTTAAAGCCGCCTCAACAGTGATCTTGGTCAGCATTTGGCTGAACATATTAGGATCTTTTATGCTTTTCACCGCTTCTCGGGCAAACACTTCAAGTTCTGCTTTGTTCATGGTGCTTATGTTTTCCCAAATAGGGAATCAATGATAAGCAATTACACAAATTAATTTACAGGCTCTAGCCGCAGTCATAGCTCTATTGAATACACTGGTTTTGAAAATAAAGTCATCGAAGGCAGCCCACATTTGAGCCTAGTATCAACCAGCTATGTTGAACGCCAAAACCTGACTATGCGGATGCACATGCGTCGATTTACTCGGTTAACCAATGCTTTCAGAAAAAAGATTGAAAACCACATGCACGCTATCAGCTGATATTTTATGTTCTATAATTTCTGTAAAATCCATAAATCATTTACGATCACCCCTGCAATGGCCGCTGGCATTTCCGACCATGTGTGGGAGTTGACTGATATTGTTCACCTTATTCCAGAGCCATAACCAAAAAAAGTGGTTCTTATAAACTCGAATTAACAAAAGACATTAACGATGAAGGCAAGGTAAATTCAATTGATATTGTGCACACACCTCTCAGGCAAAATGGCGACTTTTGAAGCCATGTGAAGAAATAAATGCAAAGTGCAGATGTGATTATTACAACCCCGCCATTCTGTATTTGGTTAATCGTTGGCAAAATTGGATTCGGGAATTTGGATAGTCGGAAAAGTGATAGCCTTGCTCATCACTTAGCATCTGTGATGGAATGACCCTATAAAACGGATTTAAACAGGAAAAACACTATGACCAGCACCCAACAACGTGCCGCACTACAAAGCCAAATCTGGAAAATCGCCAACGATGTACGAGGCGCAGTCGATGGCTGGGATTTCAAGCAATACGTGCTCGGCACCCTGTTTTATCGCTTTATCAGCGAAAATTTTGCGGCTTACATCGAAGGCGGCGATGATAGCATCCACTATGCAGAGCTGCCCGATAGCGTTATCACGCCGGACATCAAAGACGATGCCATTAAAACCAAGGGCTACTTCATCTACCCCAGCCAGTTGTTTGCCACGATCGCCGCCAGTGCCAACAACAATGAAAGCTTGAATACCGATCTGGCCGCCATCTTTGCCGCCATTGAAAGTTCAGCCAACGGCTACCCATCCGAACCCGACATCAAAGG
Organism: Methylococcales bacterium; assembly: GCA_965247565.1. Classification (GTDB taxonomy): domain Bacteria; phylum Pseudomonadota; class Gammaproteobacteria; order Methylococcales; family Methylomonadaceae; genus CBDFHF01. The sequence goes on from CBDFHF010000003.1 coordinate 2,241,395, forward strand.
CCTGTTTGCCGATTTTGATACCACCAGCAACCGCCTCGGCAACACCGTCGCCGACAAAAACACCCGCTTGGCCGCCGTGCTCAAAGGCGTGGCCGGGCTGGAGTTTGGTGATTTTGAAGGCAACCATATTGACCTGTTTGGCGATGCCTACGAATTTCTGATTTCCAACTACGCCGCCAACGCTGGCAAATCCGGTGGCGAGTTTTTCACCCCGCAGCATGTGTCCAAGTTGATTGCTCAACTGGCCATGCACAAGCAAACCAGCGGCAACAAGATTTACGACCAAGCCTGCGGTTCCGGCTCACTGCTGTTGCAAGCCAAAAAGCACTTTGACGCCCACATCATAGAAGAGGGTTTTTTTTGGCAAGAGATCAACCACACCACCTACAACCTGGCGCGGATGAACATGTTCTTGCACAACATCAACTACGACAAGTTCAACATTCAGCTAGGCAACACCTTGTTAGCCCCGCATTTTGGTGATGAAAAACCTTTTGATGCCATCGTCTCCAACCCTCCGTATTCGGTGAACTGGATAGGCTCAGACGACCCCACTCTGATCAACGACGAACGCTTTGCCCCCGCAGGCGTTTTAGCGCCCAAATCCAAAGCCGACTTTGCTTTTGTGTTGCATGCGCTCTGTTACTTATCCAGCAAAGGCCGAGCGGCTATTGTCTGTTTTCCCGGTATTTTTTACCGGGGCGGTGCCGAGCAGAAAATCCGCCAATATCTGATAGATAACAACTATGTCGAAACCGTGATTTCACTTGCGCCCAACCTGTTTTACGGCACTACCATTGCCGTCAATATCTTGGTGCTGTCCAAACACAAAACCGACACCAACACCCAGTTTATTGATGCCAGCAGTCTTTTTAAGAAGGAAACCAATAACAACGTCCTCACCGACGAGCACATCGAAAAAATTATGGCTGTGTTCGATAGCAAAACGGATGTGGAGCACTTTGCCAAATCGGTGAGTTTTGATGCCATCGCTGCCAACGATTACAACCTATCGGTCAGCAGCTATCTTGAAGCCAAGGACAACCGCGAAGTGGTAGATATTGTTCAATTAAATGCCGAGCTGAAAACCACCGTCACCAGGATCGACCAGCTGCGTAAAGACATTGATGCCATCATGGCGGAGATCGAGGGAGATGCCGCATGATTCTGGAAAACAAACTCAACATCACCGACCAAATTGAACTGGCCAAGACGGAAGAAAAAATCAGCAAGCAAAAAGCCAAGCAGCTTTTTGATTCTTGCGATATTGCCAAGGTGGAAGTCGGCACCTTTGCCGGGCTTAGCTTTATTCACGCCTATTTGTTTGGGGATATTTATGAATTTGCCGGCCTTATCCGCGATGTGAATATCGCCAAAGGTAACTTTCGTTTCGCCCCGCTGATGTATTTGGAGCCATCGCTGAAACATATCGACGCCATGCCGCAAAGCACCTTTGACGAAATCATCGAAAAATATGTCGAGATGAATATTGCCCACCCCTTCCGCGAAGGCAATGGCCGCGCCACCCGCCTCTGGATGGATTTGATACTTAAAAAAGAAATCAAACAGGTAATCGATTGGAACTTGGTGGATAAGGATGACTATCTATCGGCCATGCAGCGTAGCGTGGTCAAAGACATTGAAATCAAAGCATTACTCAAACCCGCCTTAACCGACCAAATTGATGACCGCGCCTTGTTTATGAAGGGCATTGATGTCAGCTATTACTATGAAGGCTATAGCGAATTTAAGACTGAGGAGCTGTAGTCGTGAGTTATTTGAGTTTTGACCTGCCTGCCGGCAGGCAGGTGGAAAAGCTGCTGGGTGGCGTTGAGGTGGAGTGGAAGGCTTTGTGGCAAGTTACTACTTGGGATAAAAGGTTTAATGCTGTTGATAATTACAAGCAGCCTAGAGTTATTAACTATCCATATTTACTTGCGGCAGATCTATTCAAGTTAGAGAAAGATGATGGCGATGTTTTTCTTCTTTCTACTGGTGAGAGAACTGGCTGGACAACAGAAAAATTAGCAGGAACATATCTTCGAACAGGTGAAGTAGTTACTATCCCTTGGGGTAAATCTCGCCCCGTTAAGGATGTGCTCAAATACTATAAAGGTCGTTTTGTTACAGCAGATAACCGTATCGCCACTTCCAGCGACACAGACAAGCTCTTAAATAAATTTTTGTTTTACTGGCTGATGAGCCAATCGATAGTGATAGATGGGTTTTATCGGGGATCAGGCATCCAACATCCAAGTATGGCAGCTGTTCTGGATATGCAAATGCCCATTCCGACCCTCGACATTCAAGCCGAAATCGTCCGCATTCTGGACGCATTTACCGTGCTGACCGCCGAGCTGACCGCCGAGCTTAACACCCGCAAAAAACAATACAACTACTATCGCGACCAGTTGCTCTCGTTCCCATGCTCCAGCGTGGGAACGCAAGGGGACGTGGAGTGGAAGGCATTGGGGGAGATTGGCGAGTTTATTCGCGGGAAGCGCTTTACTAAAGCTGATTACGTCGAAAAGGGTATCAGTGTTATCCACTACGGTGAGATATACACTCGGTATGGCGTTTTTACAACTCGTGCGCTTTCTCAGGTCAGAAACGATATGACTGGTTCACTACGCTATGCGGAACCGGGAGATGTCGTGATAACCGATGTCGGAGAAACTGTTGAGGATGTTGGTAAAGCCGTGGCATGGCTCGGCGATGAAAAAGTCGCTATACACGACCACTGCTATGCTTTCCGGCATTTAATGAATCCGAAATTTGTTTCCTATTGCATGCAAACACCATCATTCATTGCTGAGAAGGCAAAGTATGTAGCTAGAACCAAGGTCAATACACTGTTGATTAACGGCTTTTCAAAAATAGCCATCCCAATTCCATACCCAAACGATCCTGAAAAATCACTTGCCGAACAAGCACGCATCGTGGCCATCCTCGACAAATTCGACACCCTGACCAACTCCATCACCGAAGGCTTGCCCCGCGAAATTGCCTTGCGCCAAAAGCAATACGCCTATTACCGCGATTTGCTATTGAGCTTTCCGAAGGCGGAAGTAGAGGCAACATTGGGGAGAGCGCTGTGACGGTAAATTTAAAAACGACGATGTTACCGACATTACCGGATTTGGGTGATATTGAAACCAAAGCTGTGCTGAAGAAAACGGCACTGGCGCATAAAGCCTTGGCTGAGTTGAAGGGTGTGGCGGCATCCATGCCCAATCAAAGCATTTTAATTAACACTTTGTCATTACAAGAGGCGAAAGATAGTTCTGCGATAGAAAATATCATTACCACCCATGATGATTTATATCGCAGTGACCATGCGCAGCGCTACTTTATTACCCTGGCCGCCAAAGAGGTTCACAATTATGCCGCCGCATTGCGGGCAGGCTTTGAGCGCATTTGCCAAACGGGTTTATTGACTAATAATGATATTTTGAGCATTCAAGCGGGGCTAGAAGGAAACCAGGCGGGTTATCGCAAACAAGCAGGCACCGCACTCAAAAACGATCAAACAGGCGAAGTGGTCTATATGCCGCCCCAACATCCCGATGAAATTGTCGCCTTGATGGCTAATTTGGAGCAGTTTATCAATCAACCCGAACTGTGTGACTGGGATGCTCTGGTCAAAATGGCAGTGATTCATCATCAATTTGAAAGCATCCATCCTTTTTATGACGGCAATGGACGTACGGGCCGGGTGATTAACATCTTGTATCTGGTTCAGCAAGGTTTGCTTGATACGCCGATACTGTATTTATCGCGCCATATCAATCAAAACAAAGCCGATTACTATCGACTGTTGCAAGCAACGCGCGATACCCATGACTGGTCTGAATGGTTGCTCTATATGCTTGAGGCAGTGGAGCAAACCGCCGTGCAAACCACGCAATTGGTCGTGGCGATTAACAAATTGATGCAACAGTACAAGCATGAATTGCGGGATAAGCAACCAAAGATCTACAGCCAGGACCTGATTAACAATATTTTTCGCCACCCTTATACCAAAATTGATTTTGTATCGAATGAGTTGCAAGTCAATCGAAAAACGGCAAGCAAATATCTTGATGTGCTGGTGGAGTTGGCTTTGCTCAGCAAACACCGATTAGGTAAAGAGAATTATTACTTGAATGACAGGTTGTTTGAGTTGCTTTTGAATGTGGGAGGCAGTCATGGGTAAAAAATCGAGTTTTTTACCCATATATCCAAAACGTGGGTAAAAAAATGCGCTTTCTGCCCACGATAATGAAAAGTTGCAAACTTGGTGATCGGGCCAAATGTAATGATTCGATACCGGTTAGAGACCAATAAAAAATGAGCGAATATAAAACCATTGCCGAATCCACTAACTTTATCGTTCTGGATAAATACACCAAGGAATGGAAAGTTAGCGAAAGCTACCAAAGCGAATACGATTTGGAGCGGGAATTCATTCAGGATTTGCAGAATCAGGGCTATGAGTATGCGCCCGATTTAAATACTGCCGAGAAACTGCTGACCAATGTACGCGAGCAGTTGCAAACTCTGAATAATGTGCAGTTTTTAGAGAGTGAATGGCTGCGGTTTGTTGAGGTGTATTTAGATAAGCCCAGCGATAGCATCGTCGATAAAACCCGCAAGATTCATGACGACTATATTCATGATTTTGTATTTGACGATGGCCGTATTCAGAACATCTACCTGCTGGACAAAAAGAACATTGCCCGTAATAAGGTGCAAGTCATCAAGCAGTTTGAACAAAAAGGCAGTCACGCTAACCGCTACGATGTGACGATTTTGGTGAATGGTCTGCCTTTAGTACAAGTAGAGCTGAAAAAGCGCGGCGTGGCGATTCGTGAAGCGTTTAATCAGGTGCACCGCTACAGCAAAGAGAGCTTTAACAGCGAGAACTCGCTGTATAAGTATTTGCAGTTGTTTGTGATTACCAACGGTACGGACAGCCGTTATTTTGCCAATACTACTCAGCGCAACAAAAACAGTTTTGATTTCACCATGAATTGGGCGAAATCCGATAATGGCCTGATTAAAGATTTAAAAGATTTTACCGCCACGTTTTTCCAAAAAAACACCCTGCTCAATGTGCTGCTTACATTTTCGGTGTTTGATGTCAGCGATACTTTGCTGGTAATGCGCCCCTATCAGATTGCCGCTACCGAGCGGATTTTGTGGAAAATTAACAGTGCTTATCAGGCCAAAAACTGGAGTAATACCGAAAGCGGTGGTTATATTTGGCACACTACGGGCTCCGGCAAAACTTTAACTAGTTTTAAAGCGGCGCGTTTGGCCACCGAGCTGGATTTCATCGATAAGGTATTTTTTGTGGTGGATCGTAAAGATCTGGATTACCAGACCATGAAGGAATACCAACGTTTTTCGCCGGATAGCGTCAATGGCTCGGATAGCACTGCGGGGCTTAAGCGCAATCTGGATAAGGACGACAACAAAATCATTGTCACCACCATCCAGAAGCTTAATAACCTGATGAAAAGTGAAAACGACTTGCCGATTTATAACAAGCAAGTGGTGTTTATTTTTGATGAATGCCATCGCAGCCAGTTTGGCGAAGCACAGCTTAACCTGAAGAAGAAGTTTAAGAAGTTTTACCAGTTTGGCTTTACCGGTACGCCGATTTTCCCGCAGAACGCCTTGGGTGCCGACACCACGGCCAGCGTGTTTGGTCGCGAGCTGCATTCTTATGTGATCACCGATGCCATTCGCGATGAAAAAGTCTTGAAGTTCAAGGTGGACTACAACGATGTGCGCCCGCAGTTCAAAGCCATCGAAAGCGAGCAGGATGAGCAGAAACTCAGTGCGGCAGAGAACAAGCAAGCCTTGTTGCACCCCGAGCGTATTCGGGAAATTTCGCAATATATATTGAACAACTTCCGACAAAAAACCCATCGCTTACAGGCTGGAGCCAAAGGCTTCAATGCCCTATTTGCCGTGAGCAGTGTGGATGCCGCCAAGCTGTATTACGAGTCGTTGAAGGATTTGCAAAAAGCCAGCGACAAGCCGCTGAAAGTGGCCACCATCTTCTCGTTTGCGGCGAATGAAGAACAAGATGCGGTGGGTGATATTGTGGATGAAAGCTTTGATGTTTCAGCCATGAATAGCAGCGCCAAAGAATTTTTAAGCGCGGCGATTACCGACTATAACGTGCTGTTCAAAACCAATTTTGGCGTGGATGGTAACGGATTTCAAAACTATTACCGCGATCTTGCCAAGCAAGTTAAAGCTAAGGAAATCGACTTGCTGATTGTGGTGGGCATGTTTTTGACTGGCTTTGACGCCCCCACGCTGAATACTTTGTTTGTTGATAAAAACTTGCGCTACCACGGTTTGATGCAGGCCTATTCGCGAACCAACCGTATTGTTGACGCCACCAAGACCTTTGGCAATATCGTCACCTTCCGCGATCTGGAGCAAGCGACTATCGACGCCATCACCTTGTTTGGTGATAAAAACACTAAAAACGTGGTGCTGGAGAAGAGCTATAAGGAATACATGGAGGGCTTTACCGATGTGGTGACTGGTGAGGCGCGGCGCGGCTTTGTCGATGTTGTAAGGGAATTGGAGCAGCGCTTTCCTGACCCTGCGGCCATTGAAAAAGAGTCCGACAAAAAAGCCTTCGCGAAACTGTTCGGCGAATATTTACGCGTTGAGAACGTGCTGCAAAATTACGATGAGTTTGCCAGCCTGAAAGCCCTGCAAGGCGTTGATATGAGTGACCAGGAGGCGGTTGAGGTATTCAAAGCCCAACATTATCTAAGTGATGACGACCTGGCCGCACTACAAGCCATCAAAATACCCGCTGAACGAAAAATTCAGGATTACCGTTCAACCTATAATGACATCCGCGACTGGTTGCGCCGGGAAAAATCAGCCTCTGAAAAAGAACAATCCACCATCGATTGGGATGACGTGGTGTTTGAGGTAGATCTGCTAAAGTCACAAGAGATCAACCTGGATTACATTCTGGAACTGATTTTTGAGAACAATAAAAAGGTCAAGGATAAAGCCTCACTGATTGAAGATGTGCGCCGGGTGATTCGTGCCAGCTTGGGCAATCGTGCCAAAGAAAGCTTACTGGTGGATTTTATTAACCAAACCGACCTGGATCAGATTGGCGATAAGGCCAGTGTGATTGACACCTTCTTCACCTTCGCCCAAGCGGAACAACAGCGTGAGGCGCAAGAGCTGATTAGCGACGAGAGCCTGAATGCTGAGGCCGCGAGGCGTTACATCACTAACTCACTAAAACGGGAATTTGCCAGTGAAAACGGCACTGAGCTCAATGCCATTCTGCCCAAGATGAGCCCGCTTAATCCGGAATACCTGACAAAAAAACAAAGCGTGTTCCAAAAAATTGCCGATTTTGTTGAGAAGTTCAAAGGCGTGGGCGGGCAGGTCTAATGGGATAGTTCCGTCTGTCGAAATTTAAAATATTTCAAACTGAACCACTACCCACTTTTAAAATTATTAGCACTCTTTGTTATGGAGTGCTAAAATCAAGCTAGGTTTTATTTTAACGGGGGTTTTTATGACTAATTCATTGGCTTTACCAATTAATTTATCAGTCGGCACATTCGACGCTTATTTGAATGTGGTTAGGCAAATGCCTAAGCTATCTTCCGAACATGAGCGTGAACTGGCGCTTAGATTTCGCGATCATGGCGACTTGGATGCTGCACGTGAATTGGTAATGAGTAACTTACGTTTCGTGGTGCATGTTGCCAGAGGCTATAGCGGCTACGGTTTGTCCATGCCTGATATTATTCAGGAAGGCAATGTCGGATTAATGAAGGCCGTCAAACGTTTTGATCCCGATGTTGGTGTGCGTTTAGTGTCGTTTGCTGTGCATTGGATTAAAGCGGAAATCCACGAATACGTCATCAAAAATTGGGCTATCGTCAAAGTTGCTACCACTAAAGCGCAACGTAAATTGTTTTTTAATCTGCGTAAATCCAAGGAAGACTTGGGGTGGCTGACCAACGCTGAAGCCGTATCCATCGCCAAAGACCTTGACGTTGAAGTCAGTGTTGTATACGAAATGGAAAAGCGTTTGGGTTGTCGCGATATATCGTTTGATATGCCCGCTGATGATTCTAGCGAAGAGAGTATTAACTCTCCGGCTTATTATTTACAGCAGCATAATGCCGACCCTGCCGATTTATTAGAAAATGCGGATTGGGAAGGCCACGGGCAAACTATGTTAACGGATGCATTGGCGGACTTGGATGAACGCAGCCAAGATATTCTGGCGAGTCGCTGGCTGGCAGATCAAAAAGCTACCTTGCATGAATTAGCTGATCGTTATAACGTCTCTGCTGAACGCATCAGGCAATTGGAACAGAACGCTATGAAGAAGCTGCGCGCCGCGATGGTGCTAGAAGCCTGATTTTTCTGCAAGTTCGAATTTTGAAAAGCCTGACTTTGTCGGGCTTTTTTATGGGCAATTTTTTTTAAAAGCAAAAATCGATTGCTGGCTGGTTTCGATACGGTAGATTCGACCTTAAAAACCACCTATTTGGCTGTTGGCAGGGCGACTGCAAGTAGAGGGCATTACCGGTCGGTGTGTTAGCCAAAAACTAATCATCAGGGGCATAGAGCCCAGTCCAAATTTAGTGTTGTGGCAATGATTAGCGGCTAAGCCGCATGCGATTCAAGTTGTTAATGGCTTGAATCGGTTTCAGAATGATTGCGAAGCATAATGAAAAATCATCAGAGACTTCACAGAAGCCAGCGCACTTTGCTCAAGGGATTGTGCAGTTGTCATACGTATCTTTCATATGACTGAATTAAAAAATCGGGAAATGTTCCCATAGGATTATTGAGCTTAAACAGGCACTATGCTTTTTTGTAAAGAAAGAGACAAAACTGTGGCGAGTAAAATTAGTGTTTTATTAGTAGATGATCATGCTGTAGTCAGAACAGGTTACAAAACTTATCTGTCGCTATCAGGCAGAATCACTCAGATTTACGAGGCTGATCGGGGCGAAACCGCCTGCCAGCTTTATGCTCAATATCATCCCGACGTGGTGGTCATGGATTTATCTATGCCCGGCATCGGTGGATTTGAAAGTATCCGCCGACTGATTAACCGTGATCCGCACAGTAAAATTCTAGTATTCAGTATTCACAATCAATTGGTCTACGTCACCCGAGCACTCAAAGCCGGTGCTAAAGGTTACATCACCAAAAACAGCGTACCTGAAACGTTGGTCACCGCTGTTTGTAAAATTGCCGCAGGCGGTACCTATGTCGACCCCGATTTGGCTCAACAGCTGGCGGTATCAATGGCATCTGAACAAGACGAATCAGAAAAAATTAAACTTTTGTCGCCGCGTGAGTTTGACGTTTTTTGCTTATTGGCAAATGGCTACACTGCCAGAAAAGCTGCTGAAAAATTGTGTTTAAGTTATAAAACTGTGTGCAACCACGGCACTGCCATTAAAGAAAAAATGGGTGTGGAAACACTGGCCGAATTATCATTATTAGCCAATCGACAAGGGCTGATTAAAGTTCACGAGGATTAACGCCAAAATTCCAGCAAGGGATTAGATTAATTAGCTATAAAAACAGAGCCACTGTTTACAAAAGCTAGGAAAAGAAAAACACTCATTCCGCTATCAGTAAATATTCCCTCAATAGAGTAACGCGGATTGCTGTAAAAGACGAAATTGCGATAGCGGTACCGGCAAACTGTTTAAAAAAGGCTCATTTGTGAAACCATTGGCTGTATTCGGAACCAGCTCAGACGCTGGAAAAACCACCTTGGTGATGGCATTGTGTCGGATATTAGCCGACCGAGGCTTTAAAGTAGCCCCATTTAAAGCACAAAATGTTTCCAATAATGCTGGTGTTACTCAAGAAAACCGAGAAATTTCCAGGGCACAATGCTTACAGGCAGAGGCTGCACGAGTTGAACCGAGTTATTTGTTTAATCCGGTTTTGCTTAAATCTAGTGGTAATAGTTCGGTGCAGGTAATTGTTAATGGGCTGGTCTATAAAAACCAATCTGTTGTAGATTATTACGCTCAAATTGACCACTTAAAAGCACAGGTAAAACAAGCCTTTTCTCTACTACAACAGCGCTACGATTTAGTGATTGCTGAAGGTGCCGGATCACCCGTTGAGTTAAATCTGCTGAATGAAGACCTTTCTAATACGTTTGTCGCTGCAACGTTCAATACCAAAAATATTTTGGTCGCAGATATTGAACGCGGTGGCGTATTTGCGTCCATATACGGCACACTGGAACTGATGGACCCAATCATGCGTGCGAATCTAATTGGTGTAGTCATCAATAAATTTCGCGGCGATCGGCGCTTTTTTGACGAAGGTGAAAAAATCATCACGGAGCGTTTTGGTGTGCCGGTTTTAGGCGTCTTACCTTTTATGCCATTGAATATTGACATGGAGGACTCTCAATCATTAAGAAATTACCAACAGCGCTTGGGCAACGTTAAAATTCGTATTGCGGTTATCGCCTATCCGGGTCTGAGTAATTATAACGACCTGGATCCCTTAATGGCTGATGACGAACTCTACATTGAGCTGATCAACGCCTACCGCCCTTTGGAAAGCTTCGATATGCTGCTGTTACCTGGCAGTAAAACGGTTATCCGAGATTTACAATGGCTGAAAGCGCAGGGCTTGTTTAAAGAAATTCAGCATTTTAAAAAAGCTATCTTCGGTATTTGCGGAGGTTATCAAATGCTGTGCGAACAGCTATTTGACCCCGATGCACTGGAACACGACACGGCTTGTGTAGAAACAGGATTAGGTTTTATTGCTGATAATGTCATTTATCAATCTCCTAAAATACTGACACGCGGTCACTATCAACTATTTTCATTCGACGCAATTAGTGGTTATGAAATCCATTGTGGTCGTATAGCAAAATATCCACATTATTATCAAAATCTCCAGATCGCTGGCACGCATGTTCATGGTGTTTTTGACGATGATGCTTTTCGTAATCTCTATTTCAAAGGCATTAGCCTCGATTATCAGGGTTATCTATATAGTGATTATCGTGAACAAGAAATACAAAGTTTTACAGATAGGGTCGCTGAAAATCTAGATATGAACATTATTTTGAAAGCCTTGCAGGCGGAATGATGCTTTTTGAATTAAGGTTAATAGCCTGCCAGATTGACATGATAATCGGCGAATTACTCGTTGTTGATCTCAGTCTAGAAAAGACAATTCACCACATGTTTTACGTAGAAAGAAATCAGTCATTTGCAACATGCGATGGTATCAAATATCGATATCTCGCTTAGTCAAAAATAGCCGTAAGGAATATTTCTGAGTTTATTACGGCAATTTTCCCGTTCTTTTCCGGGTATATTCCGTAACGGCTCAAAGCCCCGCTCCAGTAAGATTTGCGGCAGTTCAGCCTTGTGTATCGATGTGACATTGCTATCGTTTGATCAAGAAAGCCTTTGTCGCAAATAAACGACATTGGTGCACACGCGCTGGCTTTGCTAAATATAACTTAACTTGGAGGAACTATGCGGATTTCAAAATTCACCCGCACTGCTATCGCATCGGCAGTTTGTGGCGGTGCATTATTGACGGTTACCCTGCCGGCACAGGCTAATAAAGACCTGGACAGGTTGTCCAAGGAAGATACTAACTGGGTAATGCAAACAAAAGACTATGGGTCTACACACTTTAGCCCAATGACACAGATTAATAGTCATAACGTTAAGCATCTACAACCGGTATGGTCGTTTTCGACGGGTGTGTTGAATGGTCACGAGGGTGGACCTCTAGTGGTCGATGGCATCATGTATGTGCATACGCCGTTCCCTAACAATATTTTTGCCCTCGACTTAGACCAGCCTGACAGAATTTTGTGGGAATACAAGCCGAAGCAAAACCCCGCTGCCCGCGCTGTTGCCTGTTGCGACGTCGTTAATAGAGGATTGGCCTACGTGCCGGCCGGGGATGGACATCCCGCCATGATTTTCCAAAATCAGCTGGATGGACATATCGTAGCGTTAAATGCTAAGACTGGTGAGTTGATTTGGAAAATGGAAAACTCCGATATTGCCATGGGTTCAACGCTGACAGTTGCCCCTTTCGTTGCTAAAGACAAAGTTATCGTAGGTAGTTCCGGTGCAGAACTCGGCGTGCGTGGTTATGCGACGGCTTATAACATTAAAGATGGCAAACAAGCTTGGCGTGTTTATGCCACAGGCCCTGACGAAGATATTAAATTAGCCAAAGACTTTAATAGCGCCAATCCGCATTACGGACAATTTGGCTTAGGCCTGAAAACCTGGGAAGGAGACGCCTGGAAGATCGGTGGCGGCACCAACTGGGGTTGGTATGCGTTCGATCCAGACTTAGACATGATTTACTATGGTTCAGGCAACCCTGCACCATGGAATGAAACTATGCGCCCCGGCGATAACAAATGGACCATGACCATTTGGGGCCGTGATATTAATACGGGTGAAGCTAAGTTTGGTTATCAAAAAACGCCACATGACGAGTGGGATTATGCCGGTATCAATTACATGGGCTTATCCGAGCAGTTAGTTGACGGCAAAATGACCAAATTGCTAACACATCCTGACCGCAACGGTTTGGTCTATACCTTAAACCGCGAGAACGGCGATTTGGTTAATGCGTTCAAAATCGACGATACCGTCAACTGGGTGAAAAAAGTCGATTTAAAAACCGGCTTGCCGATTCGTGATCCTGAATTTTCAACCCATATGGATCATGAAGCCAAAGGCATTTGCCCTTCAGCCATGGGTTATCACAACCAAGGTATCGAATCTTACGATCCAGACAAAAAATTGTTCTTTATGGGAACCAACCATATTTGTATGGATTGGGAACCGTTCATGTTGCCGTACCGCGCAGGTCAGTTTTTCGTAGGGGCTACGCTGAACATGTATCCAGGGCCAAAAGGGACGTTGGGTCAAGTGAAAGCCATGAACTCAGTCTCCGGCAAGTTTGAATGGGAGATTCAAGAAAAATTTGCGGTTTGGGGCGGAACCACCGCTACAGCAGGAGACTTGGTGTTCTACGGTACGTTGGATGGTTACATCAAAGCCTTGGATTCTCGTAATGGTAAAGAGTTGTGGAAGTTTAAATTACCCTCCGGCGTTATCGGCCACCCGATTACTTTCGGGCATAAAGGTAAACAATATGTTGCAATTTACTACGGCGTGGGCGGTTGGCCTGGTGTTGGCCTAGTGTTCGATTTGCAAGATCCAACAGCTGGTCTAGGTGCAGTGGGTGCGTTTAAAGAATTAGCGCATTACACCCAACAAGGTGGCGGTGTAATGGTTTTTGCATTGGGTCTGTAAATACTTGGCGAAGGTCGGGCAATCTTTTCCTGCCCGACATTTTTGGAACACCAAGGTTAATTGCATTTTATCTTGCTCGAAATCACTTGATATCTAAACATCTGTGATGTCGGGCAACGATAAAGCTGTTGCCGGACCTACGATTTTAAGAAAGAAATCATGATAAAAACTATGTACAAAAAATGTGTTTTTACCTCAGCGATAACACTGGCGTTAGCACTGATTGCTCCGCAAACGTTCGCCGAAGAAAGCAAGCTTTTAAGAGTCTGTGCTGCAGAAGATGAAATGCCCTACTCCAATAAAGCCGGTGAAGGGTTTGAAAACAAGCTGGCGTTACTGGTAGGGAAGGCTCTGAACAGACAAATACAATTAGTCACTTGGACGGATCCTCGCTATTACGTTCGGGATATTCTTGAAAAAGGCTTATGCGACGTGTCAATGGGGATGGATCAAGGTGATCCCAGAGTGCTGACTACTAAACCTTATTACAGGTCCGGCTATGTGTTTATCGTAAAAGAAGACGCTGATCTGGAGTTGGAAAATTGGGATAGCAAGGTGTTGCGCGAAGTTGAACGGATTGGGTTTGAGCCGGGTACGCCGCCTGAGGTGATGATGAAAGCAATCGGTCGTTATAACGATATGTTTAATTATTCTCAGGAATTGGTCGGTTTCAAATCGCGCCGAAATCAATACGTAAAATACGAAAAATCCAAAATGGTGGCTGATGTAGCCTCTGGGCATGCGCAAGTAGCAGCACTTTGGGCGCCCGCTGCAGCTCGCTATGTCAAAGAATCTAAAACACCTTTAAAGATGATAATGATTCCAGACAATAATGTTAGAGCAGATGGCCAAAAAGTCGGTCATCACTACAGTACGTCCATGGGTGTGAATAAAAAGGATCCGACATTACTCGCACAGTTAAATAAAGTGATCGAAGACAACGAAGGCGAGATCACAGAATTATTGGAAGAAGAAGGGATTCCTTTATTACCTGAACCCGAAACCGATTAATACCGACAGGAAAAAATGAAGATGAAAAAACTACTAGCCCTATCAGCACTTGCCCTGACCTTAAGTAGCGCCGGGGTATCAGCTGATATTGATCTACGTCATGCCATCACCGGTATGCCGCTGGATTTAAGTTTTGCCAAAAAAGGCGGCAATACCGATGCGTTTAAGGAATTTATACAAACTGGTAAAAATCCTTATAACGGCAACAAAGAAATCATTGAAAAAGGCCATACCTTATACCTGACTGCCTGCTCTGGTTGTCACGGACATGAAGCAGAGGGCAAGTTGGGTCCAGGGCTGGCTGATGATTATTGGACTTACCCGGCTAATAGTACCGATAAAGGTTTGTTTGAAGTGCTGTTCGGCGGCGCCAACGGCATGATGGGGCCGCAGTACGTCAATTTAAATACTGATGAAATGTTGCAAATCATGTCGTGGATACGGGATGTCTATACAGGCGATCCCAAAAAAGCTAAATGGTTAAAATAAAATAGGAGAAATCAATGAAAACAAAACTATTATTTTGTGCTTGTGTTCTGGCATCTGCCACTTCATTTACAGCTAATGCCTATGATGGTCAAAACTGCAAGGAGCCAGGGAACTGCTGGGAAGCAAAGCCTGGTTACCCAGAAAAAGTGGCTGGAAGTAAATACGATCCTAAACACGACCCTAATGAGCTAAATAAACAAGCTCAGTCAATCAAGGAAATGGAAGAAAGAAACCAAAAGCGCACGGAGCATTTAAGCAAGACTGGGAAGTTCGTTTATGACGTAGAGGAAATCAATTAGTAGTTTCTTCTGTACGATAGGATCTTGGGTACAAACATCTGCTTCCTCCCCCTCACGCAGATGTTTGTAGCAGCCAGGGATGGTTTTAACGTGCAGTATTTGCCCGCTGAATTATAGATCAAGCCTTTTAATCGTTGAATTTGCTGCGGAAGCCTTCGACTTCATGGGGCGGATAAATAATTGCCGGTTAGTTAGATAACTGCATAGTCAGCCTGGTTTAACACGAGCAAACATCCAATTTAGATATTGAGAGTGCTAAATCTCTAATAGCATCCGTTGTTCGTTTTTTTTGTAACTGCTAATGATCACAGATAGCCAACTAATAGACTGGCGCCAAAAAGCGTTACAGTTTGAACAACAAATCAATCACACTGTTATCGGTTTGCAACCCGCAGTCAGACAAATCCTACTGGCCGTATTTGCTCGTGGTCATGTATTACTGGAAGGTAGCGTTGGTGTAGGTAAGACGACTTTATTGAGATCAATTGCTCACGGTTTAGGCGGTGACTATCAACGTATCGAAGGCACCATTGATTTAATGCCGGCTGATTTGATTTATTACACCTATTTAAACAATGACGGCCGCCCGTGTGTGGATCCGGGGCCGCTCTTGAAACATGGCGATCGCTTAGCGACTTTTTTCTTTAACGAAATAAATCGAGCCAGACCGCAAGTTCATTCTCTGCTGCTACGAGCGATGGCAGAACGCAGCATTAATGCATTTAATCGGGATTATCAATTTCCGCATATTCAAGTCTTCGCTGACCGTAATCGTGTGGAAAAAGAAGAAACTTTTGAGTTACCCGCCGCCGCTAAAGATCGATTCATGATGGAAATCAGCATTGACATGCCGCAAGGTGATGCTGATTTAAACGAACTGATGTTTAACCCGCGTTTTCATGATACGGATCAATTGATTAGCAGCATGAGTAAAGCCAGTCTGCCGTATTATCAATTAAACGATTTTGCACAAACATTACAGCAAAGTATTCAGACCAGCCCAAAGCTGCGCGATTATGCCCTTAACTTATGGAAGGCGACCTTAGATCCGCAACAATTTGGTGTGAGTTTGTCTGATGTGGATATGGCGCAAATCATGCGAACGGGCGCCAGCCCACGAGGCATGAGTTATTTGATTCGGGTGGCAAAAACCAGAGCATGGCTGGAAAACCGTGATCATGTGTTGCCGGAAGATTTGCAGAGTGTATTTAAAGTGTGTATGGGACATCGATTGTTTTTAAACCCCATGTACGCCTATCGCCAGGAGCAGTTGTTAGCGGAATTGTTAAATGGAATTTTACAGCAGGTAGCAGCGCCCTAGAATGATTGAGCCGCTACATTACCGCTTGCTTTGGAAATCCAACGCTGTTTACCCCGGCGCTCATCCCGGACAAATGGTGGGTGGCGGGCAGCTGTTCAAACGCCACGAGCCCTTGCTGGCCAGTCCTGATCCTCGACGAGTTGATTTGCGCGCTAGTTTTCTAGATCCGTTTAAGTCTTATCGGGTTAAGGTTTATCAACAACAAAGTACGGTGGATGTGTATTTATTGGCTGACTTGTCGGCATCGATGAACTTTAGCGGTAGCCATGATAAAAAATACTCGCTGGTATCCGTGATAAGAGCATTAGCTAATTCAGCCCGCGATTACGGTGATAAATTTGGCTTTATCGGTTGTGCCGATGTGATTGATCAGCGATTTTTATTACCAGCAAGTCGACATGCTGGCAATATTCAAGGATTGGTAGAGCAATTGACTACTAGAACGAATGTTGGTTCTGCACAAGGTTTGAAAAAAGCGGCCAATTATCTTTCTGCCAAGCGCTCTCTGGTATTTTTGCTATCTGATTTTCATTTTCCATTACCTGATTTGCAAGTCATTTTAGGATCTTTGCAGGCACACGATGTGGTACCGCTGGTGTTATGGGACGAAACGGAATATCTGAAACTACCGGAATGGGGTTTAGTGACCACTAAAGACTTGGAAAACAACAGTACACGTTTGTTAGTGATGCGCCCGACATTAAAACAGAAAATAATAACCTCTTATGAACAGAGGCAAGCGGCTCTAAAAAACTGTTGTCGGGCTTTTGGTGCAGAACCCTTGTTTTTGACATCGGGCTATGATCCGCAAGCAATCAACCGATATTTTCAGCAGAGAGCTGCATGAGGATTTTATGCTTGATACTGCTATTGCTGGTTGGTTGTTCCGGCAGTAAAGACGAAGCAATTGAGTATTTTGCTCTAGAGACACCGCGTCCCTTCGGTTATGTAATTGGCGATGAGATTGAACAGCGCATCATTGTTGAAACTTTACCCGGCATTACTTTGCAAACGGCCAGCTTACCGGGGCAAGGCCAACTTAATCGCTGGCTAAATCTTAATGAAGTCGTGGTTAAGCAACAGCAGCAACGCTATGAAATTACCCTGCGTTATCAGCTGTTTTACGCGGCGCTGGAAGTAAAGGCGTTAAAGTTGCCCGGATTTACTCTACAGCTTAATGATGGCAAGCAAACGCTCGGCAAAGAAGTGCCCGCCTGGGAGTTTACCGTGTCGCCACTGCGCGAATTATCGGTACGTAAAACCGAAAGCGGTGAATACATGCGCCCGGATGCGACATCACTTTTACTATCCGATGCCCAATCCGTAGTGGGTTTAACGGTTAGTGCTATCGCGTCATTATTGATAGCGATTTATTTGGCATATTTGTATGGCTGTATGCCGATGGCTTTCAGACGTTTATTATTTAAACGCGCATTGAAGCAATTGGCCAAGTTGTCCATCGATAACATGGATCAAGCTTTAACTGTCATGCATCAGGCTTTTAACCGCTTGAATCAGCAACCATTATTTCAAAATCAGTTAGCTGATTTTTATCAACGTTTTCCGCATTATCGATCCATTAGTACCGAGCTGGACTGGTTTTTTCAGTATTCCAATCGGTATTTTTTTACTGAGCGTTCTTCCGTAAACGCTCAAGACTTAGACAAAATTAAATCGCTATGCAGTCATTGCCGACAAATTGAGCGAGGCAGTCGGTGAGTCTTGCCGTTGATACACCTTGGCTGCTGAGCGCTCTGTCTCTGATGTTGTTGCCATTATTCAGCAATGGCATGCGTTCTTCGCCAATACCCTATCTGGCAATATTGCCTAACGATGGCTTATCAACCTGCATTGCTGGTTTGATAAAGCTAATTGCTATGGCTAGTATTGGCACTTTGGTACTGGGCATGGCCGGGCTTTATCGCACCGAGCAAACGGTGGAACGCATTGGTCACGGCGCACATATCGTGTTGTTGCTAGATCGCAGTAATAGCATGGATAACACATTCGCCGGAAAAGCCCCTCTGGCTAACGGCGATGTCAATGAAGAGTCTAAAGCTACGGTGGCGAGACGCTTGTTGACTGAATTTGTTAAGCAGCGCGAAAACGATATGATCGGCGTCGCGGAATTCAGTACTGCGCCCTTGTATGTCACGCCATTAACCGAAAACAAGCAAGCCGTACAAGCGGCTATTGCCGCAACATCTACTCCCGCATTAGCTTATACCCATGTCAGCAAGGGATTGGGCATGGCTTTGTCGTTTTTTCAACAGAAAACCCAAAGTACGGGGTCTCGGATCGTTATTTTAGTCTCCGATGGTGCCGCGGCTATCGATAGCGACAGCGAACAGAAGTTGCGAGAATGGTTTAAACAACAACAAGTCCGGCTGTATTGGCTGTTTTTGCGTACTGCCAACAGCCCCGGAATTTATGACAAGCCTGCCGATAGCCGGGATGATAATGCTCAGGCCATGCCGGAGTTGTATCTACATAAATTTTTTTCAAGTTTGGGCAGTCCCTATCAAGCTTACGAAGCAGAAAATCCGGATGCCTTAAAAAAAGCCATTGCTGATATTAATCAGCTGGAAAATCTGCCGATGCATTATGTCGAACGTATCCCCAGACAAGATTTAGCGAATGCTTGCTATGTTTTTGCAACGGTTATGCTATTGCTGCTGCTGGGCGTGAAGTTTTGTGAGGTTAGAACATGACTTGGTTGAGAACGCTTAGACACACCGCATTGTGGGTATTACTGATCATCAGTGTCCTGTTGGTGGTTTGGCATGCGCTACTAATGTTTGGCGTTTATCGTGACAATTCTGCCATACAGAATTTGATCTCGGGTCATGATGTCGATGTGAGTCAAGTGATTAGTGGCAAACCTGAGCTTCGTTTGGCGCGAGCTTATTACTTAAAACAAAAACATCGCTACGATGAAGCGTTAGCAACGCTCAGTCTGATTTTGGAACAGGGCGATAATCACTTTAAAGCCAAGACCCGCTATAACATTGGCAATATCTATCTGGAGCAAGCCGTTGAAAAAGCTGAGGCCATGGCAATTAACGAAGCCATGCCACTGGCAGGCTTGGCTAAACAAGCTTATCGGCAAGCTTTGGCCTATGACAGTCAGTTTTGGGATGCAAAATATAATTTGGAAGTTGCCATGCGATTGTTGCCGGAGATGGACAGAGTTAATTTGCAGGATGATGAACCACCTAAAACTCAGCAATCACAACTTTGGACGACTGTACCTGGATTTCCAAGAGGCTTGCCGTAGTTTATGCGTTTTAATTCATTGGCAAAAGATTACCGGTTTTGGTGTTTAGCGTTAGCGTTGCTGTCTATGATGGCGTTGTTTGTGTTTCCGGTCAGTCTGCAAAAAAGTCCGGTTTATAATTATGTGTTTATTGTTGATATTACTCGCAGCATGAATGCGACTGACTATGAATACCAAGATAAAAATATCAGTCGTCTGCAATTTGTTAAACAAAGTTTACGCGAATTGCTGACCAAGCTGCCTTGCCAATCTAAAGTAGGCTTAGGTTTGTTTACCGAACGGCGTTCGACTTTATTGTTTGAACCCCTGGAGGTTTGTTCCTCATTTGCAGAAATCGATACCGCTATCAGTCAAATTGACTGGCGAATGGCTTGGGCAGCAGATAGCAGTATTGCTAAAGGTTTGCTTAGTACGCTGGAAATGCTGAAAAACCTGGATAGCTCTATTGTGTTTATTACCGATGGCCAGGAAGCGCCGCCGGTAAACCCTAGTTACCAAGCCGATTTTGCTACCATAAAAGGCAAGGCAAAAGGCTTGATTCTTGGGGCAGGGGGCTTGTTAGCCGTGCCTATCCCTAAATTTAACGCCCAAGGTGAACCTGCCGGTTTCTATCTGCAGGACGATGTGCCACATCGTTCAACCTTTGGACAATCGAACTTGGATCCTGCTTCAATTGAAGGTTATAACGCCCGCAATGCGCCATTTGGCAGCAAAGCGGCGCTGGGCAATGAACATTTAAGTGCTTTGCAGGAAACCTATTTGCAAAAACTGGCGGCTGAGTCTGGCTTAAGTTATGCGCGTTTTAATGAGATGCCTGCTTTGCTGGCAGCATTGCAAACGCCAGCCTTGTCAACCTCAAAATTAATTCCGGTCGATACGCGCTGGCGCATGGCGAGTTTAGCGTTGATATCGGTTTTGCTGGTGCATTTCCCACGGGGCATAAGATGGTCAGGTTTCCAGAAAATCTGGCAGCGAACCAGAACACTGGGCTAACCGATTTTATCTAACTGTTCTTTGAATGAAAAAACTTAAAATGAGAGAGTCCTATGAACAAAAACATATTATTGAGCAAACATAATCTTTTTGTCTTATTTTTGGTGTTGTCCCTAATCGGGACTTTTATCACCAAATTTTACCCGAGCACCAGCCATTACTACTGGTTTTTAATGATGCTTATGTTTGGCACAATATCTATCGCCAGCGAGTACTATCGATTGCAGAATCAGCTTGTCGAGCAAAAAGCCACTTTAATTCAGCAAGGCTTGCATTGGCTGGGTGGTTTATTTGTTGCTATTATTGTCAACGCTTATTACCATTCCGGACGCATCTTTACCGAGGAAACCGGGTTGATTATGCTGTTAACGCTGGCGCTCACCATTTATACGGAAGGTAGTCAAAAGGGTTGGCGTTATTGTTTTGTGGGTGTGTTCTTGGGGCTGGTTGCTGTAAGTGCCGCTTATTTTGATGATTATCTTTGGCAGTTGAGTTTATTAGTTATTTTAGGTGTCGCTTTTAGTCATACCAGTAAACCTGCCAAAAGTTTTTCAACCCGTGTTGTCTAACTATTGCTGTGAATCTGATATAGATTTCTGTTTGATATGAATTGATATTCGCTGTACTCTTTCACCGATAGGATAAATTCCTGTTATTTTTATTTGGAGAGAATACGTTATGAAAACATCAACATCAAACACTGCGCTAATTGCCGGGTTAATCTTATCGTCAACTTTTGCTTGCGCCGAACAGCAACCCATTGATACCTGTATTGCTGAAATTCAAAAAGAAAAGTCTGGCGAAATTATTAAGCTAGAAAAGTTGAATGTGCAAGGTAAAGCCGTTTATGAATTCGAGTTGAAAGACGCTAAAGGTTTTGAATGGGAATTTATGTGCGATTCCACAGGTAAAATCACCGAGAGGGAAAGCGAAGTAACCGCTCCTAGCGCGGATGCGTTTAAAAAAACCATGAAAGTGTCCGAAAAAGAGGCGGCAGCAATTGCTTTAAAAGCGCATCCCGGCAAAATTCAGGAAGTCGAGTACGAAGTTGAAGAAAACGGTAACGGCAGCTATGAGTTTGATATTGTTAATGACCAGTCAGTAGAAACTAAAGTAGAAGTTGATGCCGCAAGCGGTAAAATCATCGAAGTTTCAACTGAAGACTGGGAAATTGGCGAAGAAAGCGAAGAAAAAAGATAATCCCTCCCGTTAATTCCAGTTCCTGTTCAATGCGGGAACTGGAATGGCTTGTAGTAAATCGTAAATCTAGTAGAATCACTGCGCGGATGTGGAGTTCTAGCCCACTTGCTTCAGGAAGCTAAGCCAGAAAAATTTGGTTCATTAGTGTCCGACAAAATATCAATCCCCCGTCATGCCTGGAAGCCAAAGGCAATTTGTGAGGTTAATAAAGTAATGCCATTATTCAATAAATATATTGTTTCTGTACTGATTTTTGTGTCTATGGGACTAGCGTCACCCTTAATACTTGCTGCCACAACCGGCAAAATTGAAAATGCATCCACCGAAGAAGTCAGGCAAGCGCTGGTAGACTCGATTAAAGCCACGGAGGATGCGATTGCTTCCTTAAAGAGTGGAGCCAATGATGATGTAGTTAATGAACATATCAGTAACGCCCGCCAATTAATTAAGAGAGTTGAAATTAATCGTCTTGATGTGATTCGGACTCGCTCAGCCGAAAGCTTGAAAAAGGCTCGGCAAGCGCTTAACAGCGGTCAAAAAGATACAGCGGAAGATTTTTTGACGAATGCTCTAAAAGGTTTCAAAGAGATGCAAAGCTCTTTCTAAGTTTACATAATTTAAGGCACGCAACCAAAATGAAATACTTGACAAGCTATCGCGCAGTAATCTTGGGTCTGGCCATAGCAAATGCCCAAGCGGAGGAAATTGGTTGTGTGACTACTGCCTGGAAATTAATTGGCTCTAATAACAAGGTTTGTGTACAGGCATTTGATGATCCAAAAGTTCGAGGTGTTTCATGTCACATCAGTCAAGCGCGCACCGGCGGTTTGGCTGGGACCTTTGGCGTTGCAGAAGACCCGGGACAATTTTCGTTAGCTTGTCGTCAAGTGGGGCCTATTAGTTTTGATGGTAAATTGCCGGACCAAGAAACCGCTTTTAGTGAAGATACGTCCATTATGTTTAAAGAAACTCGGGTTACGCGCTTGTTCGATGCAAAGCGCAATACTCTTGTTTACGTGGCAGTTAGTCGCTTACTTATCGATGGTGCTCCCAAAAACAGTATCTCCACTGTGCCAATAATGCCTTGGAAGATTCAGTAGTTTCAAAATCTCGCCGCTGACTACTGGGGCGACAGAAATGTGTTTCGTTTATTTCTGTGAGGGTGATACAACACCAATACAGCTATTCCAGCCCCGCAACTATCAGCTAGCCAGTCAAGCAGGTCTGATTCGCGGCCTGCTATAAAAGACTGGTGCCATTCATCAGACATCCCGTATAAGCTGCAAAAACCAAAGCTAACTAATGCCAACAGGACGGGCCGGTCTAGTAGATGTTTAAAATATCGCCAAGCCAAAATCGCCATAATAAAATAGGCGCCGCCGTGATGAATTTTGTCTTGATTAGTAAACCACATAGGCGTTGGCAAGTGGGCTTGGTCCGATAGCCAGTAGATAAGTAGGCAGTAAGAAAATAAGGCAATAAAGTCTAACGTTTTAAGCATGTTTTTTTTGATAAATTAAGCGATGAAAAATCTATTTGCGAATGCGGGCGCTTTTTTGCATCAGGGAAGCGTCGATGAAAAGCTCGCGTTGACTCATCAAGTATGGCAGCTTTGCTCTGCTGGGCAGCTGGATTTTACAGTAGTTAATCCGGTGTTGCCTATTGCTGAAGTGGTTTTTCCGCCGCAGCCCATCCTAAAGACTCCCCGTGATATGCCGAAACGAAAACTAACTTCACCGCAAGGAGTCGCAGCATTTTTCCATGCCATTGCCCATGTTGAGTTTGTAGCGATTTATCTAGCCTGGGACATTATCTACCGGTTTCGTGATATGCCTGAGCAATTTTATTACGATTGGTTACGGGTTGCTGATGAAGAAGCGCAGCACTTTGAACTACTCAGAAATCATTTGCGTTCCATGCAAATCGATTACGGCGATTTACCTGCGCATGCTGGATTATGGGAGCACGCTACCGATACAGCTGATGATTTGTTGGCACGTTTGGCGATGGTTCCTCGTTGCATGGAAGCCCGTGGACTGGATGTCACACCTGCTTTAATTGAAAAATTTAAAATCTTAAATGATGAATATAGCGCAGCGCTGTTAACCCGAATTTTGACTGATGAAGTAGGGCATGTGGAGCTGGGGTCATTCTGGTTTAAGTATGTTTGCCGGGAACGCGGCTTTGAACCTGAGGCTAAATACCGCGAGTTAATTTCAAAATACTACAAAGGCGGTCGGCCAAAAGGCCCTTTTAATCGAGAAATGCGTATAATTGCAGGCTTCTCGAATGATGAGTTGGATTGGTTGGAGACACAACAATGAAGTCACAAAAGATTTTTGATTACCCGCTATTTGCTTTGGGATTTAGAGCATTTTTTGCTTTAGCTGGTTTGTCTGCACTGCTTTTAATCGTGGTTTGGAATGCCATGTTTAAAGGACATCTGGCGATGGATAATTATTTTGCCAATAATTTTTGGCATGCACATGAAATGCTGTTGGGTTATTCCGCTGCCGTTATTGCCGGATTTTTGTTAACCGCAGTAAAAAACTGGACGGGTAGAGCGACTTTATCAGGTGATCAATTAGCTTGGCTGTGTTTATTGTGGCTATATGGAAGACTCGTGCCTTTTTATTCCGGTTTATTGCCAGATGAGTTGATTGCGGCAGTTGATTTCGCTTTTTTACCGGCTCTGGCTTATCAAATCAGCAAGCCAATCATGCAAACCAAGTACTACACGGGCTTTGTGTTTATCGGTATTTTGGGGTTATTAAGCTTAGGTAATGCGCTGCTTCATGCTGATGTTTTAGGATATAGCGAAAATACCGCCTGGTTAGGTATTCAGATTGTTGTGGCGACTATTATTTTACTAATTCTGGTGATTGCTGGTCGGGTGTTTCCGTTTTTTACAGAGCGTGGTTTGTCGGGCACATTAATTATCAGAAATCCGATGCTGGATAATCTGAGTATTGCTGCGGCTGTGTTGTTTTTTGGATTGCAAGTTGCGGGCGTAACAGGAACGGTTTTAGCGGTTACAGCGATGATTGCAGGCATTGTTAACGCCTTGCGCGTGATCGGTTGGTATACCCAAAAAATCTGGTATGTACCGTTGTTATGGATTCTCTATATAGGCTACTTTTGGATTATTTTGGGGTTTTTTCTAAGCGCACTAGCGGCTTACGAAATATTGCTACCCTCTTTAGCCTTACATGCTTTTACTATAGGTGGTATTGGCGTATTAACGTTGGGTATGATGGCACGAGTAGCGCTGGGGCATACTGGCCGGGCTTTAAGAGTTTCCAATGCCATAGCGATTGCCTTTGCATTACTTAATCTGGCTGTATTGTTCAGAGTATTATTGCCGATCGCCCTTCCAAATTGGTATAACTCGTTTATTTATCTCTCGACACTATCTTGGTTGGCAGCGTTTTCGCTATTTGTGTTCGTCTATATGCCCATATTAACCAGCGTTAGATTGGATGGTCAGGACGGCTAAAAGTCGATAACTCAGTGGGACGTTTATGTCTTTAAAATAAGCATGTAGACGTTTATCTAATTGCAGCCACGGTGAGCGTTCGTGTACATACCAAGTCATTTTAATGAGTCTAGAGTTGAAATCATGCACGATCTGGTTCGTGCATACCCACTTGCGACACTGGTTACTTTGTCGGCAGATGGACTAAACGCCAATCATATTCCTCTGCATTTGTCAGAACAGCCATTACCGTGGGGCACGTTACGAGGCCATGTAGCTCGCGCTAATCCAATGTGGAGTGAGTTGGTCGAAGAGATCGATGTGTTGGCTGTATTTCAAGGACCGGGTGCTTATATTAGTCCGTCATTGTATGCGACCAAAAAAGACACAGGGAGGGTTGTACCTACCTGGAACTATGCAGTAGTTCATGCCTATGGGGCTCTAAAGGTAATTGATGACGCCTCTTGGGTTCGATCCAGGCTGGAAGAGCTTACTGCTCAGCAAGAAGTTGTATTTACGGAACCCTGGCAAATATCCGATGCCCCACATGAATTTACTGAAAGATTATTGGGATCTATCGTAGGTATTGAAATTGTTATTACAAAATTGCTTGGTAAATGGAAAGTAAGCCAAAATCAGCCGCCCGAAAATCAAAAGAGTGTTGTGCAAGGTCTTCATGCAAATCCGGCAAAAGACGGGCAGTTAATGGCTCAGTTGGTAGCAGCTTGGAAGAAAAACACGCCATAAAAAATAACTGTTGCTAGCGTTAAACATGGCGGAACTCCCTGTAGATTGAGGTTTTTTATATGCATAATCGCTTGTTTTTTCGGCTATTTGGGGCTGTTTTTTTCTTAGTTAGTTTTGTCGTTTGGATGAGTAGCGAGATTAAATTACCTACCAAACACCCACCCACAGAGTTTCATTTCACTGGCTTTGCCCAGATTATGCTCGGTTTGCCCCCCTTTCTCCTTGGCGTTGTCCTGTATTGGTTAGCGGACAAACCGCAGGCCCTTAATGGGCGATTTGTCCAGCTTTCTATAGGGTGTGCAATTGGGATCTTAGGTTTGGCCTTTTTTCTATCTAAATCTTATTGAGCAAAAGCTATTAAAGGGTCATTTCTGAAGCCAGCTGACTTGCTATAAAATAATTCCAAGGCAACTTTGTATAAACTCATCCTAAAGTACATTTATACCAAGCATGAAAATCCATCAGCTTTACCGAAGTCAGCAACTTAACTTAAGCAATCAGGAGGCTTGGCGCTTTTTTTCTTCACCGCATCATTTAAATGACATTACTCCCAGTTTTTTCAATGTAGTAATTACTTCTAAAGTGCCTGCTGATATCTATGCGGGGTTGATGATCAGTTATCAAATGAAAGCTGTTTTTGGTCTACCCATGGTATGGTTATCAGAAATAAGCCATTGCCAGATGCCAAAGCGTTTTGTTTATGAGCAACGTATTGGCCCGTTTAAATTTTGGAGTCACGAGGTATGTTTAACAGAAACTGCAACCGGTATTATTCTGGAAGATATTGTATTTTACGCAATGCCCTTTGGGTGGCTGGGAGAGCTGTTTAACAGCCTGTTGATAAATAATAAACTCAAAGAAATCTTCGATACCCGACATGATTATTTACAGGCACAATGGGGAGATTAGCCAAGGAATGACTCAATTTGTTTTCTAAACTCTTTGCAGCCTTTTCCTGGCCCCATGACCACTAAGACATCACCCGCATTCAAAATGTGTTCTTTTTCGCCGACAGCAAAATGCAATCGGTCATCCTGTTCTCTATCCACTATGCCGATTAGAATAAGGCTATGTTGTTCGTGCAGTTTTAACTCGTTGGCATTAGTATTTTCCAGCTTAGAACCTGCCGGGATTTCAATTTGCGCCATATTAAAATCGTGCCGTCCGAAAACAGTGTTATCTAAAATATTAGTAATATCTGGTTTACTGAGCATTTCATAGGTTTTTCGGCCGCAAATCTCATAAGGGTCAATAATTTTGTTTGCACCTGCGGCTAATAGTTTTTCAGCAGATTCTGGATCATCGACAATAGCTAAAATCGTCAGTGCGGGATCTAGTGCTCGGGCAGAAATGGTTAAAAAGTAATCGTCCGGCGAAACCATCTACAAAGCTTACACCAATGCTGGCACTCTAAGATTTTTTCCTAGGGGATTTTATGGGCATTCCATTCAAATGGCGTCAGCATATTGAAGCTTGGCAACAAAGCGGGTTATCACAAGCATTATATTGTGATCAACAGCAACTCAAGAAGGGTACTTTCTCGGCTCGATTGAGTGAGTATCGCAGACTCAATCTATCTCAAGCTGTAGCGTTGATTCCTGTTCAGGTTGCATCGGTTGTTCCGACACCGGCATCCTCGTCAAACCTGGTGTTGACTCATAACAACGGTCATCGACTGGAGCTGCCGACATCCGTATCGGCTGCGTGGTTGGCCGAGTTGTTGAAATGCCTGGGTTAATTGAAACCCCAGCACAAATTTGGATTGCCGTTGCGCCTGTCGATATGAGACGCGGCCTAGATGGTTTGTCGAGCGTCGTTCAGCACAGCTTGGATCAAGCACCTTGCAGTGGTTCGGCATTCATTTTCCGTAACCGTGCTGGTAATCGGCTGAGACTGTTGCTGTGGGATGGTAATGGGGTTTGGTTATGTCAACGCAGATTGCATCGCGGCAGTTTTGTGTGGCCCAGGGTCAACGATAAGACATTTGTGATTACCCAACGCCAGTGGGAGTGGTTAGTTGCCGGTGTCGACTGGCAGCGTTTGTCGGCGACTTGTCAGCCGGACTGGCAAGTGTAAAAACGGTTTTAAAGTGGCTGATAAATAACAAGAAAAACAGTCATAAAACCTAACAAAATCAAGGCTTACACGGTGATTTTATGGTATAGTTTTCACCATGAAATCACTGACTGAACTCGATCAATTAAACCTGGATCCTGCTACCAAAAACCAAGTAGCGGCACTGATTCAGGCGCTTGTTGACCAAGCCTCTCAGGATGCCAAAACAGTGATTGCGGAGCAACAAGCCACCATCACGGCCAACGAAAAAGCCATTCTCTACAAAGACACCAAAATCACCTCGCTCACCTATGAGCTGGCCTATTACAAACGCATCCGCTACAGCACCAAAAGTGAAACCCTGACCGCTCTGCAACGGGATGTCTTTGAAGAAACCTGGAATACGGATATGTCGGCAATTGAAGCCGAAGTCGAACTATTGCAGGATAATCAACCGTGCGAAACGGTGGCTAGATCCAAACGCCTGCGTGCTGGCCGTCAGCCGTTACCCGCCCACCTGCCGCGCATCGATCATTATCACCAGTTGGAATCTTGCGCCTGTGGGCAATGTGGACGAGATTTGGTCAAAATTCGCGACGATGTGACTGAGCAACTGGACGTGGAACCGGCCAAGTTCTTTGTCCACCGGCACATCCGGCCACAATACGCCTGCCGGACTTGTGAAACCATCACTGCCGAGCCCATTCCACCGGCCATCATTGACGGCGGTATGGCCGCCATCGGTTTGCTGGTTTGGGTACTCATCAGCAAATATCTGGATCACTTGCCGCTGTACCGACTGGAACAAATCGCTGCCCGTAGCAGTGTTTCCCTATCTCGATCCACGCTGGCCGATTGGGTGGGGCGTCTGGGGGTGGAACTACAGCCTCTGGTGGATCGCCTGCACTGGTATCTGTTACAACGACCTTGCGTGTTAGCCGATGAAACCCCGGTACCGCAGTTGGATCCCGGCAAAGGTAAAACGAAGAAGGCTTATCTATGGGCGTATCGCAGTAACGATCTGCAACCTGGGCCTAAGATCATTGTCTTTGACTACCAAGCCGGTCGCAGTGGCCGACATGCCGAACAGTTTCTACAAGACTGGCAAGGTCATCTAATGGTTGATGGCTACGGAGGATACAAAGCCTTGTTTGCTGCAGCTCGGGCGCATCCAGCCACACAATCTTTATTGTCGTCCTGCATTGAGTTAGCGTGCTGGACCCATGCGCGCCGCAAATTCTTTGACCTCTTTCAAGCTAATCAAAGTCCGGTTGCCAAAGAAGCCTTGCAGCGCATTGCCGAGTTGTATGAGATTGAAGCCGAAGGCCGGGAGATGAGTATCGATGGCCGGAAAAACCTGCGTGCTGAAAAAAGCCAACCACGCTTAACCGAACTGCATGATTGGCTGCAGCAAACCCGTTTGCGCACGGCACCTGGCAGCGCTTTGATGAAAGCGATCGAATACAGCCTGAAACGCTGGTCGGCACTGATCCGCTATGCCGAAACCGGTGATCTACCCATAGATAACAACAGTACCGAGAACTGTATTAGGCCGATTGCGCTAGGCAGACGCAACTGGCTCTTTGCCGGATCAGAACGAGCGGGCCAGCGCGCTGCCGCAATTCAATCCTTACTAGGCACCGCCAAATTAAATGGGCTTGATCCCGCTGCCTGGCTAAAAGATACTCTAGAAAAACTCCCTATCTGGCCCAACAGCCGCATCGATGAATTACTGCCTTTTGGTACAAAATCAGAATAAATTGATTTTGGCAATTTCTAAGATAGTGGTCGGGCTGATCGAATACGTTAAAAACACGTTGTCTGAATCTTTAGGGTAAAAGCTAAACAGAATATCAATCTCTGAACCAATTCCAACCGATCGTAAGGCATCGTCATTTCTGAAATCTATTACCTGAGTGGCAAAGCCTCTCTCGGCGACTAAAGCGGCTTCAAACTCATCTTTACCAATAAATACAAGATTAAATTCATGCTTGCTTAGCCTTGCCATCGCTTCCAGGGACATAACACTGTAGCCGAATATTGCAATATTTTTCATTAAGCATGTCCCTTTAAATGGCTTTTCTTGATTTGATCTCGAAAATAATCTATCGCCACATCGCGTCCAAATACCACGATTAAATCCCCTGCCTGTAATACGAAGTCAGTATCGGGATTAAAATAAAAACATTGGTTTTTAATGGAATAACTGTAATTGCGGGCTCTATGAACAGGGTTTTTACTGATAATACCAACTAACAATAATTTTCTTTTTGTAAAAACGATGTCAGCGATGGTTTTATTCACTAAAAAGGAATGGGGTTGTACGGGTAAGGCTTCCATCATGATATGACTTTCTTCACGCAGAATGCCTAGAATCGCATCAAAAGCAACCGGTTGGCCAATGTATTCAGCAACTACCATCCCTGCAATTTCAAAAGGTTGAATTACATTATTCGCGCCTGCCTGATAAAGCTTTTTTACATTATCTGAACTATTAGCTCTGGATATAATTCGAATATCTTTATTTAAGTGCCGGCTTGTTAATGTAATATAAACGTTTATAACGTCATCGCCCGTCGTACATAATATGGCGCTGGCGCCATGGTTAATCCCGGCTTTTGTTAGCACGGCATTATTGCTGGCGTCGGCGTGAATGACCAAATAGCCTAATTGTTTGGCTTTAAATAAGTTATTTTCTTTTATATCAATAATAACAAAATGCTGCTTATTTTTATGTAATTGTTGAGCTATATGCCGACCTACCCGGCCAAATCCGCAAATGATAATGAAATCGTCAAAGCGATTTAATTCGGCATAGGTTTTATTTTCACGTAAATCCTGCATACGTTCGCTAAATGCAGTAACAATGATGGATGTAAAAAAAGCTAATATGCCCAACCCAGACATAATTAAAGCCATTGCAATTAAACGCCCACCACTCGTTTGCGGAGCAATATCCCCATAACCTACCGTTGCTAAGGTTACCACCGAAAAATAAACTGCTTCAAATATGCTTTTAACTTGCCCACCGTTGCTTGTATTTTCAAATAAATAGATACCAACGCTGCCAATAAAAATAAGAAAACCTAGAAAAATGGTCAAGGTGTATAGCTCAAAACGTTTGCTGTTTAATACCTCAGCAAAAAGCTTCAAACTATTAAAATAACGGAATAATTTAAATAGCCTAAATATGAGTAATATTCTGAAAATACGTAAGGGTCGATAACTAGGTAATATAGCTAGTAGATCAATTAAAGCCATCGGGGAAAAAATGTAATCAAGCTTTTTAACTAAAAGCATTTTGATCATTTTTCCATACTGAAAGGGAATATTTAAGTATTGGGTTTTCTCGTAATATTCAATGATTATTATGTGATTATCATTGTAAAGCCAGGCGCGCAGTAAATATTCAAAAATAAATAGACCGATGAGCGCTTGCTCAAATTTAATCTGCTCTGGACTGGCAGTATTATCGATTTCATAAACCAGCAAAAAAACGCTGGCGATCACCATAGTGATCATGAACAAATCAAAATACGATTTTAAGTAGCTGTGGGGGTTTTCTAGCAAGTCATAGAAAAATAGCTTACTGCGCTGGTATGCCTTTGAATCTTTTAGGACGTAAGCAAAGTAGATAATTAGTCGGGTAGCCATACTTTGATTTTAAGCCGTTTTGTATAAATCGGCGGTTTCAACACAAACCTCAAGAAAGGGTGGGAGTAAGTTTTTTAGCTTACTTGAATAGAATGATTATTGTTAATCTGTGTCTATTAATTTGTTGCGCTGGACTTCAAGCAAATATAGAGAAAAAACTGTGCACCAAAAATTAAGTTGGCCATTAGTAAGTGAATCGGTTGAGCTACAGGCGGCATGCCAAGTCTGTCCAGGCTAACGCCTGCCATGATGGCTGTGACGACTAAGCCTGCTAAAGTTGCTCCAATACGAAACAGAAGGCCATTGCGATCTGCTACCTGATAGATTTTCCAAGCTATCCACAGGTTGGTGAATAAAATGATTGATGAGAATGAGCGGTGCACGTAAAAAATAATAGGGAAATCATCACGCCAGAATTGGCGATCGATGTGGTGGTCGTTAGAGATAATATCAATTGCTTCTCTAACTTGCGTACCCATGGCAACTTGAATTAAAGTCATCACCATAGCGACAACCAATACAATTTTGAATTTGTCAGGTAGTAATCGGGTGTTGATATGGCTGATAGCGTCACGTTGCGAACGGGCAATGGTATAAATTAACAATGCGACAATAAACAATGCCAGTAGCATGTGCAGGGTAATCATGAATGGCCTGAGATTACTCGCTACAA
Organism: Methylococcales bacterium; assembly: GCA_965247565.1. Classification (GTDB taxonomy): domain Bacteria; phylum Pseudomonadota; class Gammaproteobacteria; order Methylococcales; family Methylomonadaceae; genus CBDFHF01. The sequence goes on from CBDFHF010000003.1 coordinate 2,273,938, forward strand.
CATGGGAGCCGAGCCAGCCTTGAAATCCAACCAGAAAAAATGCACTAAGTGCTAAATAAAAAACGGTTTTGTCGGTTTTGAGAAAAATGCGTGACGTCCAGGCAGTCAAAAAAATTAAAAACCCAATGGTGACGCCAACAAGTCTATTAGTGTATTCAGTCCACGTTTTAATTGGATTAAACTGGGTATTTTGATAGCCACGTTGGGCGTATATTTCATGGTAATTGGAGGGAAGCTCGCTTTCGCTGGTCGGCGGAACCCATTGCCCGAAACAGGTCGGCCAATCCGGGCAGCCCATTCCTGCGCCGGAAGCTCTCACAATACCACCTACTAAAATAACAAAATAAACCGCGAAAATGGTGAGGGTGCCTAAGCGTCTAAATCGTAAAATCGCGTCTGTATTCATTATAGTGGTCGTTAAGTAATGTCAAGAAAATAGGGCACGCGTGTTTTCTATGTCGTCAGATATGCCATCAATTTCTAATACTTCTATTTCTGCATCTAACCCTAATTTGCCAAATGCGGGAACTTGAGTGCAATCAATACGGCAGGCCGGATGATCTGTTCCGGCAATACTCTGCAAAAAGGCTACCTGAACTACATCGACATAATCAGCTTTATCACCAGAGTTGTATTGAAAATTGACGTATTCTGAAGCAACAGTCTTTAGATCCTGGGGAAACGACCAGTTTTCCATAATTAGCTTACCGATAGCGGGGTGCGCCTTTTCCAGTAATTTATCCATTCTTGAAGGGCTGTCTCTAAATTCCGGAATTTGTTCAACCAGGGTTAGAATCGGGAGTTTGCCAATTTGATGGATCAAGCCGGCCAGCATTGCCTCATCGCGATTCAAATGCGGTGCTAATGCGGCGAGTGCTCGGCTAACTGAGGAAACCTGGATGCTGTGTTCCCAAATTTGTCTGAAATAACTTTCTAATAATTTAGTTGCAGGCTTAAACATCTGTTGCATGACTAAGCTGGTAATAATTGTACCTACCAGATTATTTCCCAATCGTGCTACAGCCAATTGAATGTTGTTAATCTCACTAACGCCACGATACAAGGGGCTATTGGCCACATGCATCAAGCGCGCTGATAAGGCCGCATCAGTAACAATAATTTCGGCTAACTCCTGGGCAGAGGCTTCGCCGCTCGCTGCGGCATCTCTAACTTTAAGGGCAATATCCGGCAAGGTGGGCAGAACGAGGCGGTTGGCGTTAAGCTCTTCTTCAACATGATTAAGAAAATCTTGAACTGAATTAAATTGCATTATTTCTAAGTCCGAATCGAGGGGGATACGACAAATTATAGACTCAATAAGGTAATACTGTCCTGATTCTGGTTATCCAGTTTAAGCAAGTTACAATTACTGTCTGAAACTTGCAAAACAACTAACATTTTACAAAGCCCCTGCTGGCTTACGGCCTGTATCACCTTGCCCACAGTTTGTTTCGTTTCTTGACTATAGTCAAGAATGCTGGTGTTAGGTTCTGGAGCCGAATACATATTCGCTTCTGCCAAAAACATTTCCCGTTTTGCCTGACCCAAGTAATGAGTTCGGGCAATAATCTCTTGACCGGTATAACAACCTTTGGTGAAACTGATGCCGCCCAGTTTATCAAGGTTAAGCATTTGCGGTATAAACTCTTCTGAAGTTTTTGTAGAAAGCCAAGGTACGCCGGAAATTATGTCCATATATTGCCAGTGAATTGAGCTAGCAGGCAAATAACCTAGTTGATTAACTTGATTAGTCCACAATGATATAGCTTGTTCCGGTTCAGCGATTATTAGTGATCGGGGTGGGCTTTGGGACCAACTTATAACGATATTGTCTTTCTGATGGGTATCAAATAGTGTAGAGCTATGCTTATTGGCGGGTTGGGCAAGCCCAACAAGACAAAGATTGTTAGATTCGTCAATTATTTTAACATCTGCGCGTAGTATATACTTTCGCAAGACGGTTTTAGCCGTATCCAGCAGCTCGCGAGGTAAAACCATCAGAAAAGTATTAGGTGTTTTAACCAGTAAGAACGTGGTAATCACTCGGCCCTTGGGATTACACAGAGCACCTAAACTGCTTTTATTTCCGCTGATATCATTGATATTACAGGTTATTTGCCCCTGCAACAGCTTAGCAGCATCGTTACCAGCCAGAGTGAGCACGGCAAGATGTGTAAGTGGATATATTTTGTGTTTTGTACCTGACGATTGAATTGAGAATTCCTCATCGCCACTGAGTTGGGTATTTTGAGATTGTAAAAAGTGATCCCAGGATTGGTTCATAGCTTAAGTATTGACTTTTACGACATGCGCTGGGTTAGCAAAAACGCGAAGATAGTTTCGTATTCAAAAAGTGAGCAAAGGAGGTTTGCGGTCAACTTTAAAAACTAAACTTGAATTTGTACCGTCACAAAAAGAAGGCAGCGAAAAACATTTAATATTTTCTCGACCTAAAAAACAAAAACCCAAAAGCCTTGGCTTTTGGGTTTGCTTTAACTTGAGTCTGTTACGCGGGGGTTACATTCTCTGCTTGCGGTCCTTTTTGACCTTGGGTTACTTCCATAGTAACTTTTTGGCCTTCCCGCAAGGTTTTACGTCCGGAGCCGTTAATCGCGCTATGGTGAACAAAAACATCTTTGCCGCCTTCTTGTTCAATAAATCCGAAACCTTTTTCATCATTGAACCACTTAACAGTACCTACAACTTGATCTGACATATCACACTCTTACTTAAAAAAACGCCAATGTTAATTGGCTTTATAAATCCCGGATTTAAAACTTAAAACCGGCTCAAACTTTAACAGCGGCTCAATGGTAGCACTAAAAATATCCGTAGGGCAAAACATTTATATGAATAGGAGTTAAGTTAGTTCTTAGTGGTGATTGTGCTGTTTCTTATCTAACGTTTTGGTTGTGTTTTGTGGATTGGGTGAGCCTATTCATAGACACCTCAAAAAAACTATGTGTTAATAATGCCGCAAGTATGCACAAAGTACCCATTGCCACTTTCGCTGTCAGTGGCTCCTGATTAATAATCCGCCCTAATAACAATGCAAGTAACGGCGAAATCAAGGTGATTAAAGCCACTTGTGTGGCGCTGAGCTTGTTGAGCAGATAATAATACAGGGCAAAACCAATGACGGTAGCAATTACGCCTAGATAAAGAATGCTTAGCCAAGCTACCAAGGTAACAACGCTAGGCCACTGCCCGCTAAATATGAACCAAGTTATCCAATACAAAGGCACGGAGAGTAATAGTCCCCCGGTTACTTGGGATAGCGCGGGTAATTTGCTGTTAATACGCTTTATCCATACGGCACTGGCACATTGTAAAAATGTTGAACCCAATACTGCGGCAATGCTCAGTACCGCATTATTTCCTAGTTGCAAAGCTGAACTAAACATAATCGCCAAGCCACTCACTCCCAGTAAGTAAGAGATGAGTTTTCCCCAGCCAAGGCTGCGTTCGGATAAATAGACAGCCGCTAATAGTGCGGTCATTAAAGGTGATAAGCCAAAAATAACCGAGATCCAGCCAGAAGGAATAAACTGTGCGGCCCAATAGACGGGTAACATCGAACCATAAAGTTGTACGGTTATCGCCACATAAGTCAGTGACGCGCTCCGATGCCAAGGCAGGCGTTGCCGTCTAAAAAGCAAGATCAGAAAAAGGCATAAAACGCCGATGGTCATACGTGCGGTACCGGCAAACAAAAAGTCAGAACCTTCACCACTCCATTTAATCGCCAGGGGTGTAGTTGCCCACAGCAAGACAATAAAAATATAAGCCAATGCTATCCGCACAGTTTCTCTCACTAGTTGTTAGCTAAACCATTTTACAATGTCTTGTGCCATGCCAACTCTAAAAAGATTTCCATCTCTGATAAAACAGAATGATCGGCTTGAGAAATCAAACAATGCATGTAACTCTCAATGCTCGGGTTAATAGGTTTTTAAAATACTTTGGATTTAATTGGGTGGGTAAGTCTTTGTCAGTCACAAGAAACCTCCTAAACCGTTAGCAACAATAATCAGAAGCAACTGTTTCTTGGCCGCTGAGCTAGGTTATAAAAATACACATTAACCTGTTATTCTTAAGCAGCACATCGTTATTGTACTAGCACAAGTTAATATGCAAACAGAATCAGCTATATCTATCATCGAGCTCAGCAAAAGTTATCAGGAATCTGGGCGGAAACATGAAATTTTCGGCGAAATAAATTTACAAATCCAACCCGGCGAATTTATTGTCTTATTGGGTCGGAGCGGCTCTGGGAAGTCGACTTTTCTTAATTTATTAAGCGGCATAGAGCCCCCGGATAGGGGCAGTGTTTTTATTAACGATACCAATCTTACTGAACTTTCCGAGCACAAGCGTACTCTGTTTCGCAGGCACCATATTGGTTTTGTTTTTCAGGCCTATAACTTAATTCCTACTCTGACGGTTATGGAAAATCTGTTACTACCTTTGGAGTTAATCAGATCAGTTACTAAGCAGGATAAAAAAGATGTTGCGGAATTATTAGAGAAACTAGAGTTTGCCGGCCGCCTGGATAGTTATCCGGACCGACTATCCGGTGGAGAGCAACAGCGTATCGCCATAGCCAGAGCCCTGGTGCATCAACCGGATGTTGTTTTTGCGGATGAACCCACAGGCAATCTGGATTTGGAAACTGGTAAGCAAGTTCTGGAGTTGTTAGATAGCTTAGTCAAAAAGGCCGGAAAAACCATGATTATGGCCACTCACAGCCAGGAAGTAGTAGGCAAGGCTGACAGAGTGTTTTCAATTAAAAATAAGCGTTTAAGTGTCGATTGAGTCAGGTCGCGCCAATATAATCGACATGAAGCTAACTTATATGACTTCCATTCTTAATAAATCCAGCCGAAATTTTCTGTGGCGACATCCTTGGCAGCTGGCCCTGGCTATTTTGGGCATTGCCCTGGGCGTTGCTGTAGTCATTTCCATTGATCTGGCGATGGAAAGTTCTTTACAAGCCTTTGAACAAGCTGATAAAGCATTCTCCGGTGTGGCATCGCACAGAATTATTGCCAGCGATGGTCGTATTGATGAAAAACTGTATTCCCGACTTCGCGTAGAACAAGGTATAAAAAACATATTGCCGGTTGTCAGTGGCTCAGTTCAGCTAGCGGATGATAGTTTTAAGCTCATCGGTATCGATCCGTTTGTTGAGCCATCGATGCAGGCCGTTTGGCAGCAAACCAAAAATGATGAAGCCAGTGCGGATGTTTTGTCTCGCTTGGTTGCGGAGCCCAATACCGTGCTACTTAGCGCACAAACGGCAAAGCGTTTACAGACAAAAATCAACGATGAAATAACCGTGACTACCGGTTCTGGCAAGCAAAAGTTAAAAGTCATCAGCTTTTTAAACACAAATAATGCGGTTTCTGAACAAGTTTTGGCAAAAACCATTGTTACTGACATCGCAACTGCGCAGGAGTTGTTAAATTCTTATAATCAGTTGAGTTCTATTGAGGTGTTATTAGATGATGATCAATCAGTCACGCGCACGAACATAACCGATCTGTTGCCTGCTAACGCTGTTTTGGTGAGTGCTAGCAGTCAGGCGCAGTCGATGCGCGAAATGACGCAGGCATTTGCTATTAATTTGAAAGCTTTAGGGCTGCTATCTTTATTGGTAGGCATGTTTCTGATTTATAACACCATGACCTTTTTGGTTATTCAACGCCGACGCTTAATTGGCAACTTACGCTTAATTGGTGTAACGCGCGGGCAAATCTTTAGATTAATTATTGGTGAGGCTCTGTTGTTAGCAATTGTTGGGACGCTTATAGGTGTTGTATTGGGGGTCGCCCTTGGCCAAGGTTTACTGTATCTGATTTCTGATACCATCAACGCCATTTATTTTCGAGTCGATACCTCAACCTTAATTATTACTTCCGCACAAATTATTAAAGGATTGATATTAGGTTTGGGTGCGACTTTCATTGCTGTGTTAGCACCGGCGTGGGAAGCAACCCGTTTGTCACCGATCACTGTGCTGGCCAGATCGCAAATCGAATCTGGTGTGCGGCGGCTTATTAAAGTGACCGGAGTATTTGGTTTATTAGTGATTGGTAGCTCCGTTGCGCTCACCTTTCTTCCTGGCAGAAGCATCGGTTTGGGCTTGACGAGTATTTTTTTACTGTTGTTTGGGTTTGCCCTATTAATGCCGATTTTTACGTTAGTGCTCATGAAACTGCTTGATTTATTGCTGGGTCGATTTATCAATGTCTTAGGTCGGCTACCCCTGCGAATGGTCTCAGCAGAAATCAGCCGAACCGGGATTGCCATTGCCGCGCTGATGATTGCCGTATCAGCCACTATCGGTATGGATCTAATGATCGGCAGTTTTCGGCAAACTGTTGCAGATTGGGTGCGTGCCAGTTTGCGCGCTGATTTTTACGTATCGTTAACCGACGAGCATTGGACTGCTGATAAAGCTAAAAATGACGAGCAATTGAAAAAGCAACTGGCGAAACTGGATGGCATACAAATGCTGAGCACTGCCTTCCATACCAAAATTATTGTTGATGAAGCAATTACTAAAGTCTCGGTTTTTGAGTTGAATGAAAAATCAAAATTGAGCTTTTTGTTTAAGCATCCGGTGGCTGACGATATTTGGCAGCGTTTTGAGCAGGGACAAACCCTTATGATTACGGAACCTTATGCACACCACCATAATATTAAATTAGGCCAAAAAATTTTGTTACAAACTGACGAGGGTAAACAACCATTCACTGTATTGGCCATTTACGCTGATTACAGTGGTGATCAGGGTCACTTGGCGATGAGCCGGCAAAATTATCGCCTGTATTGGCCGAATTTAGGCTATTCCGGTATCGGTATTTACGCAAAGTCCGGTGTTGACTTAGATGCAATGGAAAAAACATTGAATAAACAATTAAAGCCGAATCAATCGGTGAACTCTGATCGAGAGATTTATAAAGCATCCATGGCAGTCTTCGAGCAAACCTTTACGATTACCGAGACCTTGCGCTGGTTATCGGCATCGATTGCTTTTGTTGGTGTGTTTAGCGCTTTGATGGCGCTGCAATTTGAAAGAACACGGCAATTAGGCGTGCTTCGGGCTATTGGCGTTACTTCCAGGCAGCTGACGCTGTTAATTATCAGTGAAACCGGTTTGATGGGGGTAGTCGCCGGCTTATTTGCCATTCCAGTCGGTTATTTGGTTGCTTACGTGTTGATTTTTGTCGTCTACCAGCGTTCATTTGGCTGGACAATGGCATTCAATAATGCACCAGATGTTATTTGCCAGGGCTTTATGTTGGCTTTTGTTGCCGCTGTTCTGGCAGGCATTTTCCCGGCATTTAAAATGGCAAAAACCAATCCCGCCGAGGCGCTTCGGACTGAATGATGTTTAAATCAGCTTTGTTAAAGGCAATTTTTCTGAGCGGTCTATTTATCTCTTTAACCAGTAGCGCAAATGAAAAAACGGGTAATAATGCCTTTGGCGCATTGATAAATAAGGACAATACCGGTTTTGAACGGGCTCTGGCGCCGCGCAAGTTTGAATTTCCTGCCGATCATGGCGCACATAACCGTTACAGAACAGAATGGTGGTATTTCACTGGCAATGTCAAAAATCCCTACGGTCGGCCGTTTGGTTATGAATTAACTTTTTTTCGTTTTGCCCTAACTCCCTCTCAGCCCGCTTCAAAATCTAGCTGGCGAGATAATCAACTGTATATGGCTCATGTAGCATTAACTGATGTTGAAGATAAGCGTTTTTATGCCAAAGAGCGTTTTAGCCGAGCTGGTAATAATCTGGCAGGTGCTTCGAACAAAAAATATCACGTCTGGTTACAAGACTGGGCCGTTGTTGCCGAAAACGAGTCGGGTTTCCCTTTGCATTTAAAAGCCCAAAGCGATCAGTTCGCGCTGGATTTTTTATTAAAGTCGGAGCATGACCCGGTATTGCAGGGCAATCAGGGTTTAAGCCAAAAAAGTGCAGAGCCTGGCAACGCCTCATATTATTATTCTTATCCTCACCTGATAACTGAAGGGAATATCAGCATCGGTGACAACAAATTTTCGGTGACGGGAAAGAGTTGGATGGACAGGGAATGGAGTACCAGCGCATTATCAAACGATCAAGTAGGTTGGGATTGGTTTGCCTTGCAACTGGACGATAATACTGAATTGATGTTTTACCAACTAAGGCGAAAAGACAGGCAACTGGACATGCACAGTTCCGGCTCTCTCATACTGTCCAATAATACAAAATTTGGTTTAATGGCTCAGGACGTCAGTATTCAAGTGCTTAAAAACTGGACTAGTCCGCACTCTGCTATCGTCTATCCGGCAGGTTGGCAATTAACAGTACCAGGCCAGAAGTTAAACCTCAAAATAGAACCATTACTCAATGATCAGGAACTTAATCTCAGCTATCGTTACTGGGAAGGCGCGGTCAAAGTATCCGGAACTAAAAACGGTCACGCCATTTCCGGCCAAGGTTATGTGGAATTAGCGGGTTATCAGTGATTATTGGCAGTGGCAATTCGTTTAACTTGAATTAAACTCACTGTAGTTCCTTGACCCCTATCACTTTTAATATCCAGTTTGGCGCTTTCGCCAAATTCCAGGGTAAGGCTTTGTGCCAATTGATGCAAAGCGACCCCGCCGCCTTTCCTGGCCGAATGTACGGGAGTTCGGCCCAATACCGCTAAGCGCTCAGGGGAAATGCCGTCACCATTGTCCCTAACGCTCACAATCAAATCCACTGCATTTTCCTGGGCAGAAATATGCAGTTTGTAGGGGGCTGGTCTGCCCTTAAACGCATGTTTTAAAGTGTTCTCAACTAACGTTAGCAAGCAACCGGGCAGTCTTGCATCTGTTTTAAATGTGTGGGAACGTCGATAATTTCTTGTAATTTATCACCCAGAAACAAGCGTTGCATATCCAAATAACGTTGCAGTTGCTCCAATTCTTGCTGCAAGCTGATAGTGTTACATGCAGCAAATTCTCGGGTGTAATTAAAAAAATTAGCTAACTCGACTACATATCGCCTTGCTTTATCGGGTTCAATCCGAATTAAGGCTTTGAGATCATTTAAAGTGTTATTCAAAAAATGTGGGTCGACCTGCGCCCTCAACGCCCGCAATTCAGCTTGTTGCGCCAACTGCTCCTGGCGATCCCGCTCTACCTGTGCTTGTAGCGCCAATAAACGCGCATCTTCCGCTTCGTTTTCTAGACGGTCACGATCAAGATCTCGCATAATCCAAAGAAAAAGCACACAACCCGCAATATTAACCAAGCCGACCGGTACACCAATTTTCCAGGCTAATAAAATAGCTTCATCGCGAGGCACTACCATGAGCATCAGAATGGCGCGTTGTAATAGCGTGCCAATCAGCGCTGTGCCCAATATTCCCCAGGTATTTTTAGCCCATTGCGGGCGAAAATTCTTTACAACCCCGGCGAACAGTCCTAGCAAAACCGTCGCAAGACTACTTGGGATACTGGCGTAACCACCAAAAATCAACCGCACGCCTCCTGCCAATAAGCCAGTCCCTAAACCTACCCATCTGCCACCGACCAAGCCGGCAACCAGAGCGAACGTGTCACGGAAGCCTACAATTGCCTGATTATGGTCCAGTTTGACCAATGTCGTTTTAGCTAAGCAACCCGAAGGATCAATGTGATGCGGATCAATGGGTACACCATGGAGCGTGCCGAAAATAGCAAATAACCCAAATACCCCGGTCAAAATAAATCGACATTGCCATTTGGATTCCGCCTGCTGAATAGCTCTGCGAAACCATTTAAAGCGGATTGAAATAAATGCCACCATCAGCACCACAAACAGCCGTGGCAGTAATATTTTGGTCAGATAAAACCACTCTGACCAGATAGACATGTCAAATAAATTCATCATTTTTTCGCAAAATCTAAAGGTTGGTTTTTCATCATTTCTGGTTTCGCAATAAAAACCCGGTTGTTCACAAATAAATTGCCACAGTTTGACAACTAGACGCCACTATTCAGTGTGCTTTTAGGATAATCAGCTCATCCCGATTTTAAATGACTAAACATAAATCAATGACTTGGCATCTTACGCTGCTCTTCGTTGTTTCCAAAGTTTTTAACAAACAGCGAGCAGCCTGTAAAAGCTGGCCAGCAATTTTGATCTGATAGGGAGCAAACCTCATGACAGCACATTTACAAGGCCTGCAAATGGGTGATTTTTCAGACGATGAGATTGCCATTTGTGAAAAACTACTTAATACCATCGACATTAATCAAATGCCACATAGTTTTGGTTTCGAGCAAGAAAACTCAACTGAGCAAAGTTTTGAAAGCCTCACAGAATTGCTGGAGCAGACATTAGCGGATCGTTTGGCATCTTTAATTACTGAATTGCTTAAAAATCTGGCCGATGCGGATCCGGCGAAAGTGTTTACATCGAACTGGCTGCAAAAAGTCACCGGCAAAGCAATAGAAAATTCGCTTAACTACTTACAAGCTAGAGAACGTATTGTTGAATTATTGCAAGCAGCAGCAGATACCGCCGCAAAGCTTGAAATCTTGCTGATCGAAATCGATAAACAACGTCTGCAATTGCGTGTCGAAACCCGCAGATTACGTGTACACCTGGCAGCGGGTCAGCTTTATCTGGAGCGAGAATATCGACCAGTGACGATCATGGAAGCCGACAGTTTCGATAACACTAAAGAGCGTTTCGCACGTCGTCTCACGAATTTGGCGGCGTTGATGGCAGCCAATGAAATGACAATTGTGCAGCTTGATATGGCTTACACGCAAACAGCAAATTTACTTGCCCGTTATTATGAAAGCAGCCGGGTGCTAGTGCCTATTTGGAGAGGGCACACGCTGGGTTTGTTGCTGAGCGGCGAAAATGCCTCTGAACGGATACGCTTGGCGCAGCAAGCTTATAAAGACTTGAAAAACAACTTGCTCTTATGCACGAAATAACTTGATCAATTGTATGGGCGAATTCAATCGCCCAAGGCTTATACCCACCATTGGAGAACACGCATGAACGATGACCAACAAGTGCAAGTTAATGAAGAAGCCATTCAGAATATTAGTGGTGTCTTTCTCCAGACAGATCTGGATATGGAAGAATTCGGCCTATCCGATGACGACCGACAAGCTGTGCAAGCGCTGGCCGACAAAATTGACGAGCGCAATCCGCAGAGCATTACGGAATTTGGTCATGATGTGGGTGATCATACCGCCAACTACACCGACGAATTGCTGGATCAGGTTAAAAATGCCGATCTGGAAGAGTTGGGCGAACAATTATCTCTGTTGGTAATGTCCGCCAAACACATTAATCTCAACCCTTTTGCAGATCGTAGCTCTAAAATCCCCTTGATCGGAAAATATTTAGATCGTGCCAAAATGACCAAAGAACGTCTGTTACAGCAATTTGATAGCACCAAAGATCAAATCGACAAGCTGTTGCAAGAAGTAGCTTTTTCGCGAAGTGGTCTGATGGAACGCATCGGCGCCCTGGAAAGTATGTTTTTATCGGTAAAAGAGGAATATCGACTACTGGGCTTGCACACCGCTGCCGGTAAATTAAAGCTGGATACTCTGCGGCAGCAAATTACCGGTCTGCGCCGTGAGAAATTAACCCAGGAACGCGCGCTCGCCATTGGCGATTTGGAACAGGTTATTGCCTATCTGGATAAGCGCGTAGCGGATCTGCAAATGCTGCAACATTCGGCGCTGCAATCGTTGCCGATGATTCGGATGATTCAAGCCAACAACCGCATGTTGTCAGAAAAGCTACACACGATTATTGAACTGACCATTCCTTCCTGGAAACGCAATTTCCTACTAGTTATTGCCTTGTATGAACAAACCCAAGCCCTGAAGCTGGCCCAAAACATTGATAATGCCACCAACAGTTTTCTTACTCGCAACGCGCAGTTGCTAGCGAAGAACGCCAAAGAAACTGCTGCGGGTAACCAACGGTTGGTCATTGATGTAGAAACCCTAGAAAAAGTGCAGACGTTAATGATCGACACCGTACAGCAAGTGATTAGAATTCAGGATGACGGTATTCGTGCGCGTAAAGCAGCGGAAGTAAAGTTGCGCCACTTGCGCGGTGAACTTAAAACCAAGCAGATTGCACATGGCGGACTGCGGAGGATTGAGTGATGACGGCTGGGGAAGAGTTGACTTATCAATCGTGGAAACAATTTCAGCAGGACATCGATAAATTTCAAAGATGGTCAACTATTTTGTTCGCATTGCCACTTGTGCTTTATGTAGGTGTATCACTAATTGCAAGTTCAACAACTGATGATACACATCGGTATTTTTACTCTATTTTGGTTATTTTGGTTATTGGAATACCCGTAGTTTTGGGAGTGGTAATGGACTGTCGCGCCGAACGACTACGCCAAATCCTTTATAAGCTGCCGATTGGCAAAGCAGCAGGATGAACGTGATGAAAAAAGGGGCTTAAGTAGTGGAAGCAGGGAAAGAGCTGTCAGATCAGTGGCTATTAATAGAACTAAAACTAGACAAACTGAGAGCACGAGGAGGAGGCTTGTTTGCATTAGGATTGTGCTTGCTCTTTATCGGCGTTTTATTTTTGAAAAGTATTGCAACACTTTGGCTATTGACTATTATCACAATCGGGATATCTGTACTTGTGCCGGGGCAATTTATACTGCGCCGCGTTACTCGATTGCACGACATCATTCGAGCTCATCAAAATCACGATAACGCGACAAATTCAAAAACCCACCATTTAGCCCATAGCTCAGTAAATAGACATGAACCACCGTGAGTTTTTAGACAGTAACAAACAAGAAGAATCTATAACATCCGGCATTTTTAATTCAGATAGAGCCGTCGACAATGACTATTCAACGAAACTGGCGCAGTTAGAAGTGGAAATTAACCAACTGAATGAACGGGCCAAATGGATTTATAAAACCGCTATCATCAGTAACTTAAGTGTTTTGTTGTTGGCATTTACAATGAGTTCCGATAAAACTCATGTTAGTGGATCAGATTTAATGGTTTTGTCTCTTATTCACGGCAGCCTTATTCCGTTTGCTTGGCACTATGATTATTTGAATGCTAGTGAGCGATGGCTTTTGTTGAGTTGGTGTTTTATTGAGACTTGTGTTTTTACAGCAGTATTAGCGACAACGGCAATGTCTATACAAACCGAAACACAAATTAACGTTGAGTGGTTAACTGCCATCGCCATGATCATTACGGCAATAGAAATCTATCGCACTTTCGGTCTTTACATCGGGCGAAAAACAAAACGCCTGCAACAGCGGTTACAAACGCTAACCTCACTAGAAGTGTGTTTCTGAGGCTTATTCAGTACCAACAAATTAAATGCATTGCCTAAGCGCCACCTTAAATGCCGCAAAAAATGTTTTGCCAATCTGTAACTCGGTGGGGTTGCCTTTAAACAGTAATAAATGCCTCTCTATTCTTTCAGGGTCGAGTTGATGACCGCTAACATGTTTTAAGTTGACAATGGTGTTTCTACGAACTTGTAAAAAATCGGGTAAGTCGTATTCGCTCAACCAGTTATTGAGTGTGATATTGACGTCATCCAAAACTTCACCCGTTTGTAAAAAGACTTTAACCGCATTGGTGCCGTCAATAGTACGAATATATAAGATTTCTTCCGGTAATAAATATTTGTACATATACACACGTTCAATTTGATTATCTGCCGTTTTTCTTATTACTTTATGCTTAACTTCGATGCGTACAGGCAGCGGTTTTTGTGGTGGAGTTTTTCGTACTTCGTCGAGAATAGCTGCCAGTTTACGGTCATCATCCACCGCCTTTATAAAATAACCAAATGGTCGGAAATCATGTGCTTCCAAGGCATATTGTGGATTACCAGTCACAAAAATTATCCAGGGCTCCGGATTAAGTAAGCGAATGCGCCGCGCCAGTTTTAACCCCCCTGTGTCATCGAGCAAGTCAAAACCAATATCCAAAAAAACGCCGTCTATTGGGCTCGATGCAATCGCCTCCCAGGCGGCATCTGGTGTTTCAAATTCACCGACAACGTCCATATCGGGGTGGTCTTTCAATAAATATTTCAGTTCAACCCGCGCCAAGGGATGGTCTTCAACGATTATCACACGCTTTTTTATCATTCCATGCTCCATTCTAAATAGGTCGTTGAATGAATCTTCCGAAGCCAACACCGGTTTAGTTCTAAGATTCTGCGCAATCAAGCGCTAGCCAAAGCGCATATTTGGCACCTGAGTTGCCCGTAAAAAGGGCAATCCTAACAGGCTTGTTATGTCTTTTAAAGGGTCAATGTGGTTGGATGGTCATCTGAATGCCTGTTTTTTGATCAATTTGGCTGGTTTTGGGTATTACTTTACAGGTCATGGATTTTTCAAAGGTCCCTTGATGGTTATTTCATTCGAAACAAAATTATTTTCAGGATTTAGGTCACCTTGATCCTGATGTGGCTACACTAAACCGAACAAATTCCTTAAACTGACCAAGAGCCGACAAAGAGAATATTCTTTGTCGGCCTTTTTGTTAAAGCAGATGCGGTTTGTTAAGTTGTGTGGATGGGTGATAACAAGCTCTGAAAGGTTAAATTAATCGGCGCGACCAATATAATCGACTTTAACTTTGGCCAAGCCAGTTAAACCTATTTTTTTTGCGGCACCATGCGACAGGTCGATGATTCGATTGTTCTTAAACGGCCCCCTGTCATTGACCACCAAAACTATAGATCGGCCATTGTGTAGATTAGTTACTCGAACTGTACTGGGTAGTGGTAACGTTTTATGAGCTGCAGATAAGCCACCGGGGAAAAAACGGCTACCCATAGCGGTTTTTGAACCTGACTCCGAACCATACCAGGAGGCTATGCCTATTTCGCTGTAACCCACAGCGGAAGTCATGGGGTAGTAAGTCTTGCCATTAACTCGATAAGGACGACTTGTTCCACTTTTGTAGTGGTTATGCGCATGATGCGAACTATGTTGTTTCTTGGCACGCGGGGCACTAATTTGCGTCGGGCTGGAAGCGCAGCCGCTTAGCAGACTGATGGCCATAGAAACTGCGAACAGCAATCCGTATGTTGATAGGGTTTTGAAAAAGTGAAGTGGCATAGAGGCACTGACCGATAAACTCGGACAGTCAGGGCTAAGTTTAATAGGGATATTTTTAGGACTCAGAGCAGACATTACGACAACAAAAATTGATCTGTCCGCAAACGACTCGCGGACACTGGGTAAAAGCAGTTTGGCTGTGCCATTGTTTAATCTGTGTGCTCATGCTTTCATGATGAATGAAATCGATTAACCGATGAATCGTAGAGCTCAATTATTAAGTGATGATTAACAAGTGCCTACATAACAACAGAGCTTGTAATCTTATCACAAGCATTTCTGAAGGTAATAACGTGCCGGATTGGTTATATATCCATAAACATCATAGGAATGCCGTAGGTTAAAACAAAATAGCTAATCGCTAAAATAATACTGGCACTCATTCTGTAAGCAAACATTTGTCGAATGATGTAGCTAACTATCGAAATGTACCATACGACCAATACTACCCCCACCGCAATCGATATTTCTTCTGCGTTGGCTTGGTGCTTCATTACCATCCAAAAATAGACGGCCTCGGTGATGGTAGCCAAGGCCATGATAAAGTTTTCGCAGATGAAAATAGCCGTGAATACTTGATTAAAAGAGGGTAGCTGTTTGATAAAAAACAAAAAAGTGGCAATCGATGAAAACGCCATGATGGCCCGCAATGATACTTCCAAGGTTCCGTCGGCAGGATCGGCAATCAACCCTTCAACAATGATGCCCGAAACCATATAAAAAGCGATGGTCTTCCACATAAATGATTTAGTAGGTACCAAATCTGAGGGATTGTTTCTGAACCAACAAAGTGACAGGTATTTGATTAATAAGCTCATGGTTGAAGGTCTGTTTTGAAAAATGGGTGATTGTAACGAAATTTATTTGATACCGATATTATAACAGTCGGCGTGATTTATCCTCGGTTGAACGTTGGATTACATCTATTCTTGCCATTAATGAAGTTTTTTATTTCTGTTGGCTTGGTTATTAATTCTATAATTGGGTGATTGAATATTATTAAGCGGATGGAGAAAGACATTGCAAGATGAAGTCATGGCGCAGTTGCTGCGTGGAGTGGATGAGGTATTAGTTGAACAGGAATTAATTAAAAAATTACAAGAAGGCAGACCGCTCCGGATTAAGGCAGGATTTGATCCCACCGCCCCTGATTTACACCTAGGACATACGGTTTTAATTAATAAACTTAAGCAATTTCAGGATGTTGGTCACCAAGTTCTGTTTTTGATCGGTGATTTTACCGGGATGATAGGCGATCCGACCGGCAAAAACGTGACGCGTAAACCATTGACTCAAGAAGAAGTCCTTGAAAATGCCAAAACTTATCAGGACCAGATTTTTAAAATTCTGGATCCTGATAAAACTCAAGTCATGTTCAATTCGACTTGGATGAATACGATGTCACCCGCTGATCTCATTCAATTAGCGGCAAAACATACAGTCGCAAGAATGCTGGAACGAGACGATTTTAGTAAGCGCTTTAAAGGCGGTCAGGCTATCGCTATTCATGAGTTCTTATACCCGTTAATACAGGGTTACGACTCCGTAGTCATGAAATCCGATGTGGAGTTGGGCGGTACCGATCAAAAGTTTAACCTTCTAGTGGGTCGGCAATTGCAAGAGATTTACGGGCAGAAGCCACAAGTGGTTATCACCATGCCTATTTTGGAAGGGTTGGGTGGTGTGCAGAAAATGTCAAAGTCACTGAACAACTATGTGGGTATCGCTGATTCGGCAGATGAGATGTTTGGTAAGATAATGTCTGTGTCAGATGATCTGATGTGGAGATATTTTGAGTTATTAAGCTTTAGACCCCTGTCCGAAATCGGCTCATGGAAAACGGACTGCGAACAGGGTGCTAATCCCCGGAATTATAAAGTCAAATTGGCGCAGGAGATTATTGAACGTTTTCATGATAAAAACGCCGCTGAGAAGGCGTTGCAAAATTTTGAGGCACTATTTCAGCGCGGTGCGATGCCGGATGAAATAGAAGAAAAACAACTAAAAGCTGCAGATGCCGCCGGCTATAGCCTGACTAATCTTTTAAAGGATGCGGGTTTGACCGAAAGCACCTCTGAGGCGATGCGCATGATTCGGCAAGGGGCGGTAAAAATTGATGGTGAAAAAGTGGCTGATCCTAAATTGATTATTGGCGTAAACACTCGTCATGTCTATCAAGTCGGCAAGAGAAAATTTTTACGCATTTCGATCAACTTTTGAATCTAAAACGAGATAAAAACCCGGCTAGTTTTTCACCGGGTGAATTATCAGTTAGCATATTTTTTTGTAAATGCGTTAAGAAATTCGGCTAATTTTTCAACAGGAAGATGATTGATGCCGGCTGCGCTTTTTCGACCGCCACCACTCGGAAAATTACTACAAAGTTCATCTGCGCCGGATTTATTAAGTAGCGGCGCACGTACGCTGACTTGATAACCCTCCAACGCATTGACTGACAAGATGGCATGAGCGCGGGCCGGAAATTGGGTAGCTAGTTCGTTACCGAATACACCACTAACACGTCTGGCCCATGGGCTATCCGGCAGTATAACTAAAGCGATGCGATCGTTGCTGAATTCCGGTTTTATTTGCAAGGCTTTGCCCATATCTTCCGCATAGCCGGCTAATAAGCGCTGATATGTTAGCGAATTATCATTAATAAAAGTCAGTGGCGATCTATATTCAACGAGTTCACGGTATAGGCTGTCTGGTGCGAAATGCAAATCGCCCAAGCTGTTGCCGTAACCGTTGTAGTTAATACAAATACCTAAGTCTTTGACTTGCTTGAGTTGATCTTCTGACCAGTTCAATGGCGCCGCCGTTTTTGTTGCGATCTCAAACAAGTTATCGCCAAAAGCGCCCACAATTGCCCAGGCTAGATGTTGATGGTTGAGATATTGATTTGTTAACAAACTGGTGCAAATATCAGCGCTGGTATCGATTAGCGTGGTCAGTTTTGGATGAGCAGGAATATCCCCTGCTTGGTGATGGTCAACATAAAAAACTTCAGCTCCTTGCTGAAGGATGTCATCCAGATAGCGGCGGTTTTTCGCCATGGAAATATCCAGTACCGTTAGTTGATCATTGGCTTTCGCAGATATCTGCGCCAATAATTCAATATCCCTTTTGGTACCGGTCACTAATGTGGATTGCAACGGTTGGGCAAGGCGAAGCTGGATGAGCGAGCAAATACCATCGGCGTCGCCATTGAAGACATCGTAATGCATAGTAAAATCCTGAAAAACTGCTAGTTTTGATTGACTAAGAGCATTTAACCACGAAGTTCTCGCAGAACGCCAAGAAAAATTAGTAAGTACTGAGTAGAATAGCCCTTTATTTTAAGTTTCTTAACGTATGAAATTTTCATTATTTATCTTGCTGTTAGCGATGGTATCGGAGTGCGGCTCAGCACCTTTTGTTAACAGCTGGGGAAAGGTAACAAGGCCATCGCCCGGACTTAGCCAAAGCATTGGGTCCTACACGGCCGGATGCTTGAGTGGCGCGGCTATTTTACCTAGAACCGGTACGGGTTATCAGGTCATGCGGCTATCTCGGCAACGTTTTTATGGACATCCTGATTTGATCAATTTTATCCAACATTTGGGTCAGACTATTGATGCAAATAAATGGGGGACCTTACTGGTGGGGGATTTGGGGCAACCTCGCGGCGGGCCGACTTTAACCGGGCACCGTAGCCACCAAAGTGGTCTAGATGTTGATCTTTGGTATTTAATGTCACCTGTCGCTGCCATACGCACATTAACCGCTAACGAACGTGAAAAATGGGGCGCGCCTTCGGTATTAAAAGCTAATTCCGATCAGGTTAATCTTGCTCAATGGACAATGGCTAATGAGCGCATTCTTGAAACGGTGGCAAGAATGCCCGAAGTAGACAGGGTTTTTGTACATGCGGGCGTCAAGCGGTTGCTGTGTAGTCGCAAAACTCCGCATGATTGGTTAAGAAAAATTCGACCATGGTGGGGACATGATGATCATCTGCATGTGCGTCTTAAATGTCCCGCGAATAATAGTGCTTGCCAGGGTCAAGAGGCCGTTCCCTCCGGCGAGGGTTGTGATGCTGGGCTGGATTGGTGGTTTTCTGCAGAAGCCAAAGCTGAATTGGCCTCAAAAAAGTCTAAGCCAAGGGAGATGCCAGTATTGCCAGCTGCGTGTGCTACAGTTTTAAATGAGTAGCGATTAAAGGTAAAAAACCGATTCAGAATCACTGTTGAATCGGTTGCAGAAACAATTCAAAAGAAGTTATGCCATCGCTGCATCTTTCAATTCGGCTTTGCGTTTTGAACGCCGTAGCACACTCATTAATCCGGATATAAATAACCACACTGCAGACGGAAGTGGAACGGGAGCGGCTTGCAGTTCTCCTCTAATACTGGCATCTACATACAGTTTTTCGGATTGCCCGGCAGCTAGAGTAAAGTTGAAGGCATGGGTATTTAACAAAACAGAATCGGTTGCATCAATATGGTCGGAACCTGAAACAGAGCCATCTTCGTTGAAAAAATTAACTGTGACGTCGCTAACTGCATTATCGCCATCGGTTACGGTGTGTAAGTCATACGATAGGCTCAGATCAACAGAGAAGTCATCTGTTGTCGACGCATTATTAAAGCCCAAGTTAAACCAAGTCAGGTAATTTGTGCTGACAGTACCATTGCTTGTTGCTCCATCCAGTTGAAATGTTCTGCTGTAAACATTGCCATTTACGAGAGTTAACGAGGTAATGCCAGCTCCTCCGAGAGTTGGGGTAATTGAACCATCGCCAGAAACGAACTGGTAAGGATTACCTGGGGTGTTAGCCAATTCAAACGAGCCGTTAATGCTTAGTCCTGAGAGATCTCCGGGATTGGTTAAGTTGCTGATGCTATTAATCGTATATGTTACGGTCGCGGAACTACTAAACGTTGTTGCAGCTTCGGCGTTTTGAAATGACAAAGTCGCCAAACTGGCTATTGCTAAAATAGGCAGTAAGCGGTTATTTCTAATGGAAGTATTCATCGGTAAATCCAGATTAAAAGTTATTATAAAACGGTTTGCTAATTTCATCCGTGTCCTTAGAGTTTCTACAACCGATCGGTTGACTCGCTACAAGCAAAATAAATAATCTTTTGTTCATAGCGAGCCAATTTGCCGGGTGGACGTTATTACAGAGCCTATGGTGCAAGCAACTGATCAAACGGCAATAGCGGTTGCGTTCTGCCATTGGCACCCACTGCCGGCACAACCAAAAACTCATCCTTGGCTAGAACCGGGCTTAACGGATTGCCAGTAGGGACAAACACATCATTACCTGCATGGCCGTGAGGCACAGTAATTTCGGGATGGTCAAATGGGGCCCTTTCGTAACGAACTCTTTCGTCGGTAAACGTCTTAAAGAATGCAATAATCGCTTTGCGTGATTCTTCAGGTTGTAACGCTATGTTGTTTAGAAATGTGTGCTTATCTGGATTATTAAAGTTTCCTTTTCTTGCGTAAAACTCAAGTACTTGATCCAGATTAGCCATGCTGCCGTTGTGCATGTAAGGCCCGGTCAATTCAACATTCCGCAATGAAGGTATTTTGAATGCTGCTTTTTTATTCACAGCGAGTAAGTGTGGCTTGCTCACCAAAGATGCGTTTGCTGCAGCTATAGTCGGTATAAAGGCATAGTTGCTATCAATGCAATCTTGATTGCGTAGCAAATTTTCGCGGCTACCGTCTGGTTCTATGCCATCGCTACTTATAAAGTTAAAAGAACCAAGGTTGGTGTTATTTATTGCTAGTCCTCTGGTAAAAGCGCACGAGTAAACTTTATCGACGCCCGGATCCAGAATTTTAGACGCATTGCCCAACAAATACTGAACGTATTGATCAGAAAAAGACAACGGATTACCAAAGTCGTCAGTTCCAGCTAAGCCGATATCGGCATTAGGATCGGCAACCGCAGTATTGGCGAACCCCATATCCATTAATTTTACACCACCACTAGTTGACTCACGAAATACGAGGTTAGCGTATTGATTTATTCCTGAAAAGGCAGCTTGACCCAGTCCGTTTGGACCATCTGCGCCCATGGCATTTAGTCCAAAGGGTATGCGATCGTTTTCTGGACCGAAATATTTTCCTGGAGTAGGTGTTACCAATGCGCTATTGGTTGCAATTGCGGATGCGGTCATTAAGGGCCCTGCATGGCAAATAAGGCAATGAGAGGCCTCAAACATTTCCATGCCCAATTTCAGCTGGGCAATTTCCTCTGCGGATTTACCCATTCCTTCCCAAGTAGGGCTTAGATCTGCTGGGTCACGGGGCGTTAAGTCAATCGGTGCCTGATTAGATATCAGAGTGGACTGATACATCTGCAACGCAACGCCAAAAAATAGTGAAAAATTCGCTTCCACTTGGTTATAAGGCATTTGGCCTGGTCCCGGTACACCAAACTCACCTAGAGACAGGTAAGACCAGTATTTTGGGTTAAATGCTTTGGTAATCATAGCTTTATAGCTAGTGTTCAGTCCTGGTTTTAATGAGCCAGGAGTACTAAATGTTAAATTTAATGGTCCAAACACACTGTCTTGCGCATCCACTTTTTGATTCTGCAATGGCTTGCGCATTAATAGTTTTCTTCCGATTGCGGCGAGATTGCGACCTCTGCAGCTCATCTCGGACTCGTTAAGAGGAGGGGCAACTGATAAAGACGCTAAGGATGAGTTTATCAGGTGTAATCTTTGCTTTTGAACAGATCGGGAGCCTGTTTTCACCCATATACCCGCACTCGGGTCTCGCTCTCCCCATGGGCTACTGCCATTAAAAATATTGTTGGCCCGGCCATCCCAGAAGTTTCTGTAATTGAAGACCGCATTGATCACCGTAGGTGCATTTCTGGGTTCAACCCTGCGTGTGCCCGTTGTTCCGATATGAAATATGGGGTCGGCGCTGCGGTCACAAGTGTCATTTCCGCTAGTAAATTGATTGGCGCCCTTAAATTCGCCGCTAAATGTGCCTGCTGAGGCAACGACATCATCCGTGCTATGTTTCACCCCGCTAGCTTGTCTTAGAGGATCGTTAAAAGCATGTAGGGGAAAGTCTGACAGTTTTAATGTGTGGTTGGCACCGCCAGCACCAGACTGCAAGGTATCAAAGATTTTGCCACTGGCGTTGCTGCTTTTTTCCCCAGGGTTAATTTGATTTTTCACCCGGCCATCTGCCCCGGCATGAAAATGACAAGAGCCACAGGACATACCATCGCTACCGACGTTCATGTCCCAAAATAGTGCTTTTCCTAGAGCGATAGCCATATTTTTGTCGACCACGATAGGGCTAGGTCCATCAACAAGACCTGGTACCGGTGGAATGGGGGCATCGATCAATGACATGGGTTTAGGGCCATGAGCAAAGACGGTTTGCGTCAGCACCAAGCTGGTCCCTAAAACAATTTTTATAATGCGCTTCATTTTTTAACCTCGTTGATTTTTTTGTACCCTAAAATTCAGATCAGTGGCAAGCAGGTGATTTATGACGATATGCAAAACAAGTCCACCAACATTTTTTGGTGGACTTGTTGCAGAACAAAGCTAATCTAAGAAACTAGCCTAATGACGACAGTCAGCAGTTTAAGCGCCGATTTTGTTCTTGCGGCGACCAAATCCAACCAATCCAGCCATAGCGCTACCAAACAACCAAACCGCACCAGGAACTGGCACAGATGAAACGTTCAATTGGTAGTCATTTCTTGTTTCAGTCCAGTCGCCGCCTTGAAAACCGCCTAAGAAAATTGTGTAGACTTTGCCAGCTTCTGCGGTAAAGGTGGCACTGTTACCAATGACATCATCCAGCACAAGAGCTGTTAATCCAGAACCTCCAAAAGGATTATTGGGTGTGATGGGGTTGTCGTTGTTCCCGACTGCTAGCGCGGTGGCTGGATCTACTCCATGCCAGCCGCTGTGGTGGTTATAATTGCCCGTTCCGGTATTCATGCCTTCGAATACGGTGAAGCCGTAGTCAGGGGTTTCGTCGGTTTGGCCTGTTCCCAACAGACTTGCAACCGTTAGCGTGACTTGCTGAGTGGCAGTTGATTTAAATAAACCAATATCGGTGTCATGCCTCCAGCCCGTGTCAATGTTGTCATGCCAGGCACCTTTCGCTGAATCAATATCAGCGTAGTTGAAGGTGGTGCCATCAGCCAGTAATGTGCCGCCGTATCGCGTATTGGAATCGAGTCTTGAAATGACAGCGCTTTCTCCTGCACCAATGACAGCGGTCCAATTTAAAGTTTGAGTGCCTGTATAGTTAAAGTTTGAATCAGTGCGAGCATCGTTACCGACCCAGGCCACTGCGGCCCCTCCCTTATAAACGCCACTAACCACTTTATTAGCATTATTACTAGTACTAGGGCCGTTACCGCAAGAGCTACCAGCTACGCCACACGTATTTACATCGGTTCTCATCCAGCCATCGGTGCCATTACCACCAGAAAACAGTGAATGTGGTGCTGGGCGGTCATGGTTAAACGCATTATAAGAAGTGGTTGATGCTGATGCGGTAGAAACCGAGCCAGCTGTTAAAGCAGCACCTGCGATCGCTAATGTGACAGCGTTAGCTAATTTTGTTTTTGTAAAAGACATTGTTTTTCCTCGTTGTTTAAATTCAATCTGAGATTAATGCTGAGTGAGTTTAGATGTCATTCATTAAAGACAACTTCCGCCCATTTCAGCAAAGCTCAAAAATAAGCTTTCCTAACATGCGTTGCACAGGTTGAATATTTTTTTCAATCTGCACTATATCTGCTGAGCAAATAATGCACCATTTCTAAATAACTTCCTCCTTCAGTATTCTGGTTTTGTACTGATTTGATTGCAAATAAAATAATCTGTTGTCACATAGCTTCATAGCTTGAGATATGTGACAACCTATTGTTCATACGATGAACTACCCTCGGTGGCGCTTAAAACCGACTAAACCGGCAATCGCACTTCCAAACAGCCATACTGCGCCTGGAACGGGTACTGTTGTTAAACTTACGGAATAACCGGCGTGTGGGCTGAAATTGTCATTACCGGCATTGCCACCTAATAATATGGAGTAAACCTGCCCGGCATTGGCATGGAAAGTGATGCCGTTGATGGCGTCTACGGTAGCATCGTGAGTCAAATAAGTTAAATTATTACTTCCCAGCGGATTATTGCTGTCAAAAGGGGTGTGATCATCCCCTGTGCAGGACGGGCAATTCCAGGTGCCATGGTGGTTCCAATCGCCATTCGACATGCCAGTAAATATCGATACTCCGAAATTTGTCCAAGTTTCGTTACTGCCTGTCGGTTGAATCGATGTTAATTTAAGCGTCACGTCAGTCGCCACATCTGACTTGAATAAGCCAACGTCAGTATTATGGCCCCAGCCGGTGGGCGTTGAAGATGCGTCTTGCCAAGCACCTTTGGCGGTGTCGATATCAGCCCAAATCTCGTATCGGTTGTGGGCGTCCTGCGATGAAACAGTTAGGTCGTCGCCAGCTGCGCTGATATGGGCAGCCCAATTTGCTACCAAGGCTGTGGTACCAAATGGAATGGATCCCGACGCCCAAGATGGGTCCAATGCTGACCAGCCGTCTGTCTCACCAGCGCCTTGGTCGCTTACAATATTTGAAGCATATGAGTTGTATCTATTGTAGTCAGTACCAGAGGCTACTGCGCTGGATAATCCAGCGATCGAAAGCGCGCTTCCAGTAATCGCAAATGCAACTGCTTTAGCTATATTGGTTTTTATCATAATGTAACTCCAAAAATATTCATTAAATAACGAGGCGAAATTGAAAAAACCGAATGCCTTTATTTGTTTGGATAAAGGCAACAATAACGAAAAACTTTCACTTTTCACCCTCTTTTCTGTAAGCAATTACTGAGCCATTTTTGTGCAAGGTCGAAAAATATTTTGTGCGCGTTAGGCTGGGTATCAACAGGCTAAATTTGAGATATTGGTAGAAGTTGGCAATTGTATCAATTACTTATGGAATTAGCTTGAATTCAGGTTAGACAATAAATGGCTTAGGTGGATCATTTGAGTCGATCTTTTAGCAGGTTCATGCGATTCTTTCTTGGACTGATCTATTTTTACCTTAAATTACTTAGTTTATTTAAACGGACAAGATCGTGCTTGTAATTGCTCGATGCTTTGTATTAGCTACATCTAATACCCGAATTTGATCGCATAAGGTTGCAGTATTTTAATTATGGAATCAAACTCTCGCTCATAACGGTGCCAGCGCGCAACAGAGGATGAGTACAAAGGTTGTGTAACCTGATTGAAACTGGGGCTGACGATGAGTTTTTTAGCGGCACTTTGATGAAAATTAACTACGTTAGCATCCCATTCCATACCAAGAAAATCAAACACCTTGCGATAAGTGCTTTCAAACTCTGAAACGGCGTCTTCATAGCGAAATTCAATAAAATCTAACGTCATAATCTGTTTAATATGCAGCCACCAATCCATAGTTTGGGCGTAAAAATTGGCGGTGCCTTGCCAGCTGAGTAGTTGTATGGTCGACGGAGTCGGCGTCATGATTTGCATAAAGCAGCTTAAGCACACATCGCGTGGATCACGCAGAACGAACACCACTTTAGCGTCTGGGAAAATGCAGTTGATTAAACCCAGGTCAATGGTGTTCATGGTGGTTTTGTCCAGAAAAACAGGACGGTTCATTTTTTCGCCATAGCGTGATTTGGCAAGATCCCAATAATACTGTCGTAAATGCATAACACCGTCGAAGTCGATGTTTCTAAGTTGTTCTATGGCTGTGCCGGTGGAGTCGGATATTTTATTAAGTTCGCTGATGACACTAGGAATAAAATCGGTTTCATCAGACACAAATACATCAGGATGCGCGCCCAGTACTTCCTGAGTCATGGTGGTGCCGGAACGCAAAAAACCCAGTAAAAACACAGGTGCAGGCGAATCAGGGAATGTGTGGTTGGACCAGCGGTTCAATAAGTTTTTATCAAATCCGGCTTTATTAGCGCTAATCATGTTGGGCACAAAGTTGACATCGTGCTTTTGTACTTCGGGTATTGATGCAGAGGCTTCGGAGGCCGCATGTAAGTGGGCAAATACTTGATCGTAGCTGCGCATTTTATCCAAAATTATCGCCAGTTCTTTATGGGCGCGATAGCTTTCTTCTGGCGTTAGCGTGCCTTTAAGAACTGTTTCCAGTCGTTGCTTGGCCGTCTCCCTTTGTCCATCTGCTGCTTCCAGGGGAGCGAGTAAGATGTTGATGATCGCATTCTGTGGCGCCAACTTTTGCGCATGCTTAGCAGCGGCTAAAGCTGATTTACGTTGGTTTAGTCTCATATAGGTCACTGCTAATAATCGATAGCCGGCCACCTCGGTACTGTTGATTTGTACGACTTGTTTGGCTATATCCAGCGCTCCTTGATAATCTTCCCAATGTTGTAACTGCTCGGCTAGCAAAACCGGGAGAGATACGTCTTTAGTTTTTTTTGTGTTCTTAAGCAGTTGTTTTCCCGCGTTACGTAAATGCTGTAGTCCTTGTTCGCGTTTACCTTGCCAACATAAAGCTTGTCCTAGGCACGAGAGCGCTTGTGCATTTTTTGCATCTTCTTCGACAGCTTTAGTAAACCAGTTAACCGCATCAAGTACATTTTTTGATTGAATAGCCGCTTGGCCGAGTTGCATAAAAGTGGACATAGTGAATGGTTGGGTTGTTGCGAAAGGGTTATTAGCGTTTGCGGTTTTGGGTGTTATTAACTGTGACTAATGGTACATGATTAAGTGGGGCTGATAAAGGTGACTTAAAATGGTTGAGCTTGGTAAATGCAAGCCTAAAGTTGCATAAGAATATGGCTGAACACTTAATTAAACTATGTTATTTAACACACTTTTTATGTGTCATATGCCGCATATTTTTCTAGCCCTTTAATGACGTGGCCTGCAGCGTGGGGAAAAAATCAAAATTGTGTGATATGACACACTTTTCTAAATGAGCATCAAGATTGCTTTTAGAGTTAATAGAAAACGGATTGTGCCGAAATCCACTCAGTAAATAAACAATTCCGAGGAGCGCCGCTCGAAATGTCAAGTTAGTCCCTGTAAACTGACCATTTTGTTTTATAAGCACAGCCATGCCATTAAAGTTACACCGTTTCCCGTTTCGCGCCATGGGGTCTCCATGCGAAATACAGTTGTATGCCGAGGACAAAAAACGCGCAGAATGCGTTGCTGATGAAGCCATGGCTGATGTGTGGCGCATAGAAGCGCGTTATTCTAGATACCGCGAAGACAGTGTTTTGTCTGCCATTAATCGCGCTGCGGCTGAAGGCGGAGTGATAGCAATAGATTCTGAAACCGCCGCTTTACTTAATTATGCCGATACTTGTTTTCAGCAAAGCCATGGTTTGTTTGATATTACGTCCGGTGTATTGCGCAAAGCTTGGGATTTTAAATCTCAAAAAATACCTACAAAAGCCGTTATTAAACAATTATTAACCGTCGTTGGTTGGGATAAAGTGCAATTGAGCACTGAGCAAATTCGCTTTAGCTGTCCTGGCATGCAATTGGATTTTGGAGGGATTGGTAAAGAATATGCGGTAGATCGGGCTGCGACTATTTGTCGAGAGCAAGGCCTTACCAATGGCTTGGTCGACTTAGGTGGTGATATAAAAATTATTGGACCTCATGCTGATGGCAGGCCTTGGATCGTCGGTATACGCCACCCACGCGAGCCTGGTGCCCTGTTGGCTAATGTCAATGTATATGCAGGTGCAGTCGCCAGTAGTGGTGATTATGAGCGTTGTATTGTAGTCAACGGTCGTCGTTATGGACATGTGTTAAATCCCAAAACCGGCTGGCCTGTTAATGGCCTGATAGGCGTGACGGTATTGGCTGAACATTGTGTGCTGGCAGGTAGTGCCTGCACGATTGGGATGTTGCTGGAAAGCAAGGGTAGTCAGTGGTTAGAAGAGCTGGGATTGCAACATATTTGGATGGACCCAAGTGGTAGAGTAGGTGGGCAGTTAGCTGGGGTTAAAGAGGTTGGTGGTTAAATCTTAACAATTGATCTGTTTATCGATAAAACAAAAAATAAAAGCGTGCATTTGCATTGCACAAATACACGCCACGCTTAAAAAATTTCCAAATAAACTGCCCAACAACATTTTTTGCAAGAACAAAATAAAACGCTTGTACAGTTTGTGCTGATTCCATTCATGGTTCTAAAGGATCGCCATGAACGGAATCAGCTATTCAGATTTTTCCTTCTAAAAAGGCAAGTTAAACGATTTAGATAAATCGTTTTTTCTTGCCCATGGCCAAAAAGCCCATCAAACCTGTACCGAATAGCCAAACGGCAGCAGGAACAGGCACGTTAGAAGGTGGTACAGCAGCATTGACTGTTACGTTATCCAAAGTCATACCATAGACCTTTGCGTCATTTTCTGTTGGGGTTTGTTGAAAGCCATTGTAATGAATCCAGACAGCTTTGACGTTGTTCCAAGTGTCATCAAAAACCACGGTATCATCAAAACCATTATTAATGGTTTTGCGGACTATGTCAGGGCCGCTATTGGCAGCGGTATCCAGTCCGGGATTTAACGCAGAACTATAACCTAAAATTTCCCAGAAATCGTTAGGCCCAGAGTCGGGGTTATGATCTGCATCAATAGCTGCTGAAAAATCTAAAGAAGTGAGTTTAAAAGCTGTGCTGTCTTGGGCTCTAATGTAGATCCCAGAAGAGTCAGCATGGTAGCCTAAAACTCTGGCGCCGGTCGGGCCATCGCGATGTAAGTGAGCAGTAGGATTTGAAGTGTCTTGGACGATGCCAACAGCTAAGCCACTCTCATAGTAACATCCAGCTAATCCAGATCCGCTGCATTTACCATCCGCCGCCGGTGGGGCATTGTTTGCAAAACCTGCATACGAACCTACAGTCATGTTTTCAAAGGTCACTACTGAGGTATTGGTAATTGCCGCATTGGCGGCACCCGTTGCAACTGCAGAAGCAGCGAACAACAAACTAGTTACAAATTTTGAAGATTTCATATGTAGTCCTCATTGTTACGGTTCGATTGATTCTAAATGTTTGCTGATCAATAAAACTCATAAGATTGAAAAAACAGTTACCAAAATGTAACTGGTTTACTTTTATGGCAGCCCGGCTATCTATCATAAGTATGCTAAAGACCCGCAGCTTTCCGCTCCTGCCGCGCAGCAAGATTGGCTTTGTCAGGTATTATTATGCAATACCGGTGCCAATAATGCTTTATTTTTCTTGAATGGTTCTTAAAAAAAATATAGATAGATGTCTGCTTGGGCTTGTTGCAAGCATAACTGATTGATTAGTAACATTAGTATCTATAATAAGCCTCCCATTGCTCGTAATCTCAATAACTCTAAGTAGCATGGTGCCTGCAAGCAATTCAGGCCATGGAGGTGGCAGATGAGGGGTGATAATTGAACGTTGTTATTTTAAGCGATTTTGATGCAGTGATTACTTAATAGCATGGGATTGGTAGAGGCTGATCAAGGTTTTCGATTACTGAACGAAGTGATGTTAAAAATAAAACTGGTTCTTGCAGTACTGATAATTAAGCAACTTAACAACTTCTTTCAAAGCGTTGCTGAAACACTGAGAGTTAAGTTTTTCTGAGTTCTTAAGTTCTTATTTTCGTCACTTCAACTGTGGGGCTAATTTTGCTTAAAGTCTCATTGATCGCTTAGACAAGCGGTTAATTATGAATGCTAACCAGGCTTTAGCTTCTGCCATGCTTGGTTTATTTCGTTATTAATGAATGGAGAACAATTAATGAAAATATCTAAAACACTGCTCACTCTTTCGGCGCATTCTACTTTGTTGAGTGTAGCTGGACAGGAGGTTATGGCTGCTGTATTAAATTCATCAGTTCCGCAAGGACAGGCTATAACTAATCAGGCCGATGTATGGCGCTATTTGCCAAGTCTGGAATATGGCGCAATTATTGCGCAATATAGAAAAACTGCCTAGAAAAATCTAGGCAGTTTTGCTGTTACTGTGGTTAAGTACACAGGTGCAAGTCTACGTTATCTAGAATCCCGCACCAACCGCACATATCTAGCTGAGTCTTTTGAGTTCCAGGTGTGGTACCCTTTTCCGAAAGAGACATACCAAGCGTGTTTGCCGTCTTCGGTCGATGAGGACGACCAGTACATGCTGGGCTGTGTTAATGGAAAATAATCGGTGTTTATTGCTAACGCGTCATTTGCTTTGCTGATTAAGCTTTGCAGTTCCTCATCAGTTGGCATGCGCCAGTCGTTATAACCACACCAACCTTGGTTATTGACTGCCCTTACAAAACTCTCGGTATCACAGTCGATACTATTGGTTTTTCCACAAGTGCCGCCGTTGGCTGCGCCAGCATTACCCGCATTATTGGTCGCATTCGGCTGATACCAGCTGTATGTCCAGTCTTTGTCGTGCAGGCCGTTATCGTCAGTTTTGGCTTCCCATATTAGGCCCGTGTTATTGTCTTGTACGCAAAACCATTGACTGCTGTCGCTTGATAACTTGCCGCCCGTATTACTGATTTTGCTCAGACTTGATCGGATTGCGGCTTTAGCCTGAGCTGGCTCAAGACATGGCGGAGTTTTTAGGGTAAAGCCCAGTGATTGACCTGCGCTGAAGGCGAGCGGTTTGCCATTGTCGTACGTTAAAGTCCAGGATTGACTATTAGTACCTTCAGCAATGTTGGCCGCGGCGCTGACCGCAACGGTAAAGATTTGCACAGTATCTTTGTTCCAGCTAGAGATAGTGGCTGGACTAATACTGCCAATAGTCAGACCCCCAAACGGAGTACCGGGAGTAAGTACGACATTGGTTAAATCAAGACTGCTGGTGTTTTTCACTGTCCATGTCAGCGTTTTGGCGATGGCACCGGTGGCGTCGCGAACGAGAACTTCATTGTCGGTAAAGTCTTTACTTTCTAGGTTTACAGACACATTCGCACTTGGATTGTTTGGATTACCAGGACTGGGGTTGTTCTGTCCCGGATCAGTCGCTGAGACAGGATCGGTTTGTACGGTAACCACGACTACGTCCGAAGATTTGCCTTTTTTATTATCGTAGACGGTGAGTTTAAATTTTAAGGGGATTGATTTGGTGTTTTTTTTACGAATTTTTTTAGGACTGGTGAACTTGGGCGTGCTGGTTTTAGCGCCGGTCAACTTAACTGATTGGCCAGCAGTCTGTTTCCACTGCCAGCGTTTGATTAGGCCATCGCTATCGCTACTACCGGAGCCATTGAGGGTGACCGGATTGCCTATTTGAATTACTTGGTCGGATCCGGCATTGGCGACCGGCTTTATGTTTGCAGCCGCTGCATGGGTCGATACCGAAGAGAAAAGACTCAGGATAAGCAACCAAGCCAACAATATCATATTTTCTGGGATTGATCGTTTAATGAATAAAATCATGATGAATTCCTGCAGTTTTATTTGGAGTTGTACACTGGCTTGCGCTGTTTTTAGCCGATAGCGCCAGTGTGTGTATAAGTTTTGTCTTGATAAATTTATGCTCACGGACACAATTTTGGTGGTTCTGGTGCAACTGGCGCGGACAGTTGAACGTCGTCTATGCTCAATTCGAAATCGGGTGCAGGATCCGGTGTTTTAGTAATGCCTACATAATGAATCCAGAAAGCTTTGATATTTTTGAACTCATCGTTTAAAGGTACTATCTCGTTAGTGCCATTGGGGATCTTTTGGTAAGCTACGCGTTTGCCGCCAAAAGTGGGGTCAGCTGCCCAGTTCCAGGTGGTTAGCTCGGGGTTAAGAGCTGTTTCAAAACCCAGTACCTCCCAGTAGCTGTCAGGTTGGCCTGCATGCGGGTTATTTTCAGAAGAGTGGCTGTCAAAGAGGAAAGAATCAAGACTGAAGGCAGATAAATCATCGGCTCTAAGATAGATGCCGCCTGCGTCGGCGTGATGATTCACTCGCCTGTTGGTCTGCGATCCTCCGCGATGGATGTGAGCAGATGGGGTATCGGCCTCGAAAACACTGCCCAGTGAAAATCCGCTTTCAAAGTAGCATGCATAGCCAGGGTCATTGCAGCCTTGGGCGCTGGAGGCTTCGACATTGGGTTTGCCACCGTAATATGATGATGCACCTGGATTGCCAGCGTTCATGTTTTGAAAATTAAGAGTTACCGGGTTTGAGAGCGCGTTAGCTAAGTTGCCGTAGCATATCAAAGCAAGCCATACCGGACTTAGCGGTGTTAGTTTTAATGAGCCAATAAAATTCATATCTTTGCCTCGCAGCAGGGGTTAACAGAGTCATACCAGCACGCACCGACTTATAGTCCTTAATGCTTTTGGTTTTTAGGATTGGGTCTGTAGTTTAGTATCCTCAATAAGGCATCAACAAAACAACAAGACTGTAGTATTGTCCAGCAGATTTTATGCCATCGATTTGCTTGTGTTCTACTTTCAACTAATTCTTGCCAGAGACAATCTGGAATGCTTTAGCCGCCATTTAACAGGACTTGTACATTTATGCAAAAGTTCGTCACTTTGCTAAAATTAACGGTTTGCTGCTGGAGTTGTTGATTTTTGATTACTGTAGAGTAGGTCAGTACAATGGCTGCACAAGCAATTAAACAAAGTTATTTTATGTTTGGGCAATTTACAAAAACGGAAGTAGATTTACGCCGCCGGATCATTGCCGAACTACATTTATTAGTCGGTCGTTTTTCTCCTCAACGTAAGATTTCGCTAAAAACAGTGACTCATCAAAATCTCAGCAGCCTCCACTTATAACTGAATGTAGCCCTTTTCTTTTAGGCATTGTTAAAATAATATAGTCTATATTTATTCAATTTACATTGGATGGGAGCTATGTATGAATTGCCCAAAATGTGGTTCAGTTGACTGTACTAAAGATGGCATTATAAAAGAAAGACAGCGGTATAAGTGCAAATCATGCGGCTATAGACATACTGTCAGCTATTTAGGAATCAGTCCCGCCATCAAGCGACAAGCTCTCCAGCTTTACCTTGAAGGGCTTGGTTTTCGTTCCATTGGCCGGTTTCTGAAATGCAGTCATGTTGCCGTATATAACTGGATCAAGGCGCACGGCGAGTCAATTGAGTCAATTCGCTCTGCGGCGGGGGTTGATATTGTCGAAATGGATGAGATGCATACCTATATTGGTTCCAAAAAAACTATTGCTGGATCTGGATTGCTGTTGATCGAAATGGGAAACGATTTCTCCACTGCGTTGTGGGTTCCCGCGACACCAAAACAGGACGAAAGCTCTGGAATGGCGTTAAAAATAAAGACATAACCCAGGTTATGAGTGACTACTGGAGTCCGTATGAGAAATTCGTTCCGAAAGAGTTGCATACTCAATCAAAAGCCGAAACCTATACGGTAGAGGGATATAACAGCTTGTGCAGACATTTTCTTGCTCGGTTACGCCGAAAGTCTAAATGCTATAGCAAGAGCCAAGACATGCTGAAATATTCTGTCATGCTTTTGATGTTGAAATGGAATGGTGAACTAGACGCTATACTTAATTAACAATGCCTTCTTTTAATGCCTTGAACCTTTATATAGCTAATAAAGATGACAGTTGCGGAGATTTTTTAGGTTTCATATGTATCTCGGATGGCATGAGATATGCTTTATACAACTGATCAACAGTAATCAATACGAATCAATATTATGCAGAATTTTCTATTACCTTTGTTGTTTTTATTGCTCCCTGGACTAACTCATGCTGTTGAGATTGGACAGTCGATACCGGATTGCCAAGCCCTATCTGAGGTTGGCTCGCAATCCTTTAATATCTCTGCTTTTCGGGGCAAAGTAGTGTTAGTTGATTTTTGGGCGACTTGGTGTCCACCTTGTGCGCAATCAATGCCATTTCTAAACAATTTGCGCAATGAGCTAAAAGATCAGGGGTTCGAGATTGTTGCTATCAACGTAGATGAGGATGTTGAGCAAACAAAGCGTTTTTTAGAAGTTCATCGTGTTGATTATCCGATATTGATGGATCCCAAGGGGCAATGTCCGGCTGCTTTTGATGTGCAGGCTATGCCATCCAGTTATTTTGTCGATAAAACAGGGAAAGTACGGGCTGTTCACCAGGGTTATCGGGATAGTGATCAGGCTGAAATTCGCAGACAGGTGTTGCAGCTATTGAGAGAATAGTGATGAAGCAGGATAGATTTTTACTGGTAAAAATTGTGGGTGTGATTGGTTTTATCGTGCTGCAAGGGTGCAGTGTTAAAGTGGCTCCCTGGGAGCGTGGCAATTTGGCTAAACCCCACATGATGGGCTCCCCTTTCCCTAATCGCGAAGCGTTACGCGAGCATGTATTTTCTAGTAAAGAGGCTTCCCAAGGCGGGTATGGTGGAATGGGAGGTGGTTGTGGCTGTAATTAAATCCAGGCAAAGCGCACTAGCCGCATTAACTTCCGCCGCCTTAAGTTTGCCGGGGCTGGATACCAACGCAGCTATTCCAGTCGAAAAAGCGACTGCAAACGCACAATACGGACATTATCAGGAAAGTGACCAGCGTATGGAGGTGGATACCTATCATGCCGATGCGATTGTGCCGATTGGTGAGCGTATGGAGTTAACTTATAGTATTGATCAGGATACCTATGCTGGCGCAACGCCAAGTTTCAGTGTGCCAAGCAGCTTGAGAGGCTTGTATGTAAGTTGGCCAAGAACCTACCCTAATGTGTCTTTTAATATTCCTAAAGATATCCCTGATGTGATTTCTAGTGCTACGTCTATCAGCCATTTGTGGAGCTTAACCTGGCCTAAATTTAAGGAATATAGAGATGCTTTTCAAGCTGCAAAGAATGCAGGGGAAACTAATTTCGATAAGTTACAGGAGGCCGGATATTCTGCGTTGGTTAACCGAGCGGTGCCCAAAGGCGACAAAATAACTCAAGCTTTTCAGCAGCAGCCTAGGGAAACGCGAAACCAGCCAGTGCTAGGCCTTAAATATTATTTTGATGATTCCACCATAGCATTATCTGGGGGCGTGTCAGATGAGCCAGATTTTCAGTCTGCTTTTGGTAACATTAATCTCTCCAGGGAGTTTAACAACAAGTTAACCACGGTTTCTGGCGGTTATGGTCTGACTGACAATCAGATTTCACGCAACACTGGGGGGCATAATAGCCATGAGGGGCACGATTTGGCGCCGGGAGCAGATTATCCCGAACTCAATGAAACCAGTACCTTTCATAATTTTAATCTGGGTTTGTCTCAAGTGCTATCGAAAAACTCTTTGTTGCAGCTAAACGGAACTTATAGCCATCAAAACGGTTATTTGACCAATCCTTATAAGGCGGTTTATGTGCGCGGAGAAATTACCGCGGCCGAATATTTTCAGCAAGCGCAGGACGTGCCATTTAATAAATTCTCTAATCTGGAAGTGGTTGGTTTTAATTTGTTTAGAGAAGTCCGACCCGGTCAACGTAATCAGTGGGCGTTTTCTACGCAGTTAAATCAATATATACCGGGTTTTGATGCTGCATTGCATGCTAATTACCGCTATTACTTTGATGATTGGGGTATCGACTCGCATACTTTTGAATTAAGCTGGAATCAGCCGTTCCCATATGGTTTTATGGTTAGCCCAAATGTTCGCTATTATTCGCAAAGTCAGGCCGATTTTTTTGCGCCATACTTTTTAGCGCCACGCGCGGATGGGTATTACTCTAGCGACTTTCGTTTGTCAGGTTATGGTTCGTTAAGCGGTGGGCTTACGGTGAGTAAGCAATTCGCTAAGGGTGTCAGTTTAGAAGCAGGAATTGAATATTACACCCATCAGGGCGGTTTAAAATTGGGTGGTGGAGGCGCCGGTGATTATGCCGATTACAGTTATTATTTGGCGCACGCTGGGTTGAAAGTGGATTTATCAGCAACTGGTGGAGGGGGAGACCATTCCGGGCATGCAATGCATAAACATGGCGTCCATACACCGGCGGGGGTGATGTTTGGACATATGTTGGGACAGGCTGGCGACTTTATGATGGGTTACCGGTATATGTATAGCGATCAAAATGGGGGAATGAGTCATGGTTCTCATGCTGTGGTTAATCAGGCTATTGTCAATGACGTATTGAGGTTCAGTCCCAGTAAAAACATTCCTCCTTGTAATCCTATCGATCTTGAGTCGGACTGTTCAATCAGTAAACCCGCTTCAATGACCATGCACATGCATATGCTGGACATGATGTATGCGCCCACAGACTGGTTAAATCTAATGCTGATGCCACAGCTGGTTAATATGGATATGGGAATGGAAGCCTTGCAAAGCGATCCGGATCATGGGCACAGCGGTAATCATGTTTCTGATGGATTGGGAGACACATCGATGGTGGCTCTGTTTAAAGTCTTTGAAAGGCCGGGACATCATTTTAATGTCGGTATCGGCCTGAGTGCGCCTACGGGGTCTATTTTACAGACTATGGATGGCGTTGATTCAGAGTTTGGTGAGGTCCAGAGCTATGGCATGCAGTTAGGTAGCGGTACTTGGGATTTTAAACCTAGCTTGACTTACACAGGGCAAGCTGGACAGTGGTCTTGGGGCGCGCAAGCCAGTGCGGTCAAGCGTTTACAAGGGGCCAATAAGCTGGGATATGCGTTTGGCGATATTTTTCAGGGCACTGCGTGGGGTGGGTATCAATTTAACAACTGGTTGTCTGCCTCTTTGCGTGGTGTTTATACTTCGCAAGGCGCTATTCGTGGCGAGTCTTCCCGTTCGACTGCTCGCTCTGCGCCAATCGATTTTCCGAGTAATTATGGTGGACAGTTTTGGGACGTGGGGTTTGGTCTTAATGCCATGATTCCTGATGGCGCATTCTCCGGGCATAATGTCGGCGTGGAGTGGTTACAGCCTGTGGCTAATCAGTATAATGGTTACCAATTAGACAGGGATGGCTCTTTATCAGTCACCTGGAGCTATGCGTTTTAGACAAAGCGACCCATTCTTGAATGTCCCCTAACTCGAAAAAAGCAATTTTGAAACACAAATACACAAATAATTGATGAACCCCAAAAATACTAACACGGTTTGGCACCAAGCCACGGTCACTCGCGCCGATAGAGAGAAATTACATCGACATAAAAGCGTGATTCTCTGGTTTACCGGCTTGTCTGGCGCGGGTAAATCGACCTTAGCCCATGCGGTTGAGGAACAGCTTTACAATATGGGTGTTTCCACTTTTGTGCTTGACGGAGATAATGTTCGACATGGACTGTGCAGTGATTTGGGCTTTAGTGATGCGGATCGAGTGGAAAATATCCGCCGTATCGGTGAATTGGCCAAGCTAATGGCAGAGGCTGGCATAATTACGGTGACGGCTTTTATTTCACCGTTCCAATCTGATCGTAACACCGCGAGAAAGCTAGTCGCGGAAGGCGATTTTCTGGAAATTTATTGCCGTTGCCCCTTAGAAGTTTGTGAGCAACGGGATGTTAAAGGTATGTACAAAAAGGCTAGGGCAGGGCAGATTCCGTTTTTTACTGGTATTGGCTCCGCCTATGAGGCTCCTGAACAACCGGAATTAATAGTTGATACCGACCGGCAAACGTTGTCAGAAAGTGTGCAGGCAGTTATTAGCTTGCTTGAGCAGCGCGGAATTATTCGCGATTCGTAGCGTAGATAACACGAATCCATCAATAAACGGCTATGGCCTAGCGGGCAATAGCTGTTCTGCAGCGTCTATAATCAGTTGTGGCTCAATTCCCGTAATCGAAAAGTCCTGCTTGTTCAGTTTAAAAGGATTCACAATCGACGATGACTTGATTACCTTATTAATATCGGTTTGATAAACTCGGCTAATCGGCGTGGGGCCAAAAATGGTGATTGAAGGTCTGTTTAAGGCCCAGGCCATATGAGTCGGGCCGGTATCATTGCCGATGACTAAATCGGCTTCGGCGATTAATGCTTTTAAGCCATTTAAATCCAGTTTGGGCATTACGTTAATTAATTTTGACTGGTTAGCCATCCACTCTGCTTTTGCTTTTTCTTCTTCATTGCCCCAAATAACTAAGCAGTTTTGCTGCAAGGCCTTGGCAACACTGACATAGTGTTCGGCGGGATAGTTACGGCTCGGCCAGGTTGAGCCTATCACCATGATAATATTAAATCGCTCAGTTGATAAAAAACCTTCAAGTTGAGTGTTAGCATTGCTGTAAAACAAAAATGGCTGCTTTTCCAGGATCTGTTCTTTACTGATGCCAAAGCCGAGCGGCCTGGATAATGCCAGGGTGTTTCTATCAATAGTGTTAGCATCATAAGGGCAATGAATTTTTACATCATAAAACCAGGATGCGGCTTTTTCTCTAATAGAAGCGCAGTCAAATCCGGCGCAGTGTGAGCCTAATAACTTTGCTGTTAGCGCTGACTTGATTAAACCTTGAGCATCGATTACCAGATTGTAGTGATTACTTGCATAGCGACGGATTTTTTTTACTTCGTGAAAGAAGTTGCCGGGGCTGCTTTTTAATGCTTTCAGGTTGACAGTTAAGATGTTGTTTATGTGGGGATTATGCCTTAATAACTCCGCAAAACGCTCTTCCACCACCCAATCAATGCTTATGTCAACGGCTTGAGCTTTGATAAATTGCAGGGCTACCATGGCGTGAACAATATCACCTAACGCAGATAGTTTGACGATAGCAATTTTCATAACTGGCCTGATTGAGTGAGATTAATATGGTTCAAAACCTGATCTGGGTTGATGTCGGTTAGACATCGAGTGTGACCCAATGGGCAATCTCGTTTAAAACAAGGTGCGCAATCTAGGTTTAAAGAAATAATCTCGGCTTTATCATTAAGTGGTGGGGTAAATTTGGGATCAGATGAGCCGTACAAAGCGATTACCCGCTTATCCAGTGCTGCGGCCAAGTGCATTAAACCGGAGTCATTACTGACTACTACTTGTACGAGCGACATTAAGTCCACGGCTTCGGCTATGCTGGTTTTACCGGTGAAATCCATACAAATCCCGGATACGGCTTTATTGATAAGTGCGGCAATGTCTTTATCCTTCTCAGAGCCGAACAACCAAACCTGCCAACCTTCATCTAGCTTAGTTCTGGCTAATTCTGCGAAATACTCGGCAGGCCAACGTTTTGCGGCGCCGAATTCTGCGCCTGGACACAAAGCCAGGGTTTTGATTGATTGGTTTAGTTTAAATTTATCGATAACAGCTTGCTGCTGTTCTGGCGAGATGGCAAGTTTGGGGATTGGATAATTCGGAGGTTGTTCGTAGTCGGCAGGTAAGCCCAGAGCCACAAAACGCTGCACAGTCATCGTCAATCGTTTTTTATCAAGTTTTCTGGCATCATTCAATAAACCCCAGCGACATTCGCCAATAAAACCAGTGCGTGTAGGAATATTGGAGAAAAACGGAGTTAATGCTGATTTCCACGAGTTGGGTAAGAGAATCGCTTGATCATAGCCTTCGGGACGCAATTGCCAACCCAATTTAATACGCTCCCACAAGCCCAACTGGCCGTGGCTTAGCGGCATTGCTATTCCTTTGCTGACTTGCGGCATTCTATTCAGCAAGGAAAATGTCCAGGCCGGAGCTAAAACGTCAATCTGACAATTAGCGTTATTATTTTTTAAGGTGATGAAAAGGCTTTGTGCCATCACCATGTCGCCAACCCAGGACGGGCCAACGACGAGGATTTTTGGTGCAGAATTCAAAATTATGCGACGTAAGTTAACCAGTCGGGGTGATCGGTACGGCGACCTTTTACATAGTCAAAATACAATCCTTGTAGTTTTTGAGTCACCGGACCACGGCTACCGGTAGCGATGGCACGGTTATCTAGTTCTCTGATAGGTGTGACTTCTGCCGCAGACCCAGTAAAGAAAGCTTCATCGGCGACATAAATCTCATCGCGGGTAATGCGTTTTTCGATGACTTCATAGCCCTGTTCTCTAGCGATAGTCATCACGGTATCACGGGTTATACCTTCTAATGCTGAAGTGGTTTCTGGTGTGTAAATTTTGCCGTTGCGCACAATGAATAAGTTTTCTGCGCTGCCTTCAGCGGCAAAGCCTTCATGATCCAGCATTAAGGCTTCGTCATAACCGTTAGCTAGTGCTTCTTGCAAAGCTAAAATTGAGTTAATGTAATTGCCGTTGGCTTTAGCCTTACACATAGTGCTGTTGTGATGATTACGGGTATAAGAAGAGGTACGGATTCGAATGCCTTTTTCGATGCTTTCTGCGCCCAGATAAGCCCCCCATGACCAAGCAGCGACCATTACATGCACTTTTAAGTTATCGGCGCGCAAACCCATGCCTTCAGAACCAAAAAAACACATGCTGCGAATATAAGCGCTATCTAAATGGTTTTTCGCGACGGCATCTCGATGTGCTTGATTTAACTGGTCTTTGTTAAAGGGCATTTTCATGTTCATGATATGCGCTGAACGGAATAAACGATCAGTGTGCTCTTGCATTCTAAAAATGGCCGCACCTTTTGCCGTTTGGTAGGCTCTGATGCCCTCAAAAACACCTAAGCCGTAATGTAAGGTGTGTGTTAACACATGGACTTTAGCTTCACGCCATTCAAGCCATTGCCCATCCAGCCAAATAACTCCGTCTCTATCGTCCATAGTCATGGTTTATTCTCCAACAGTCATCTAGTCTAAAAGGCTCGTAGTGTACTATAAACTTGTGGCGAGCTGTACCGCCTTTACTGTGATAATTATTGCTAATTTCGTTATGTGGAGGGAGTGATAAATAGATAGTCGATTAGATAGATGCCGCGGTAAATCAGGCGTCAGGGGATTAACGGGAAAATCTAATTAAACTATGTTATTTAACGCAGTTTTTTTGTGTCATATGACACTATTCTCTGCAGGCCAATAGGTACGTGGGTTGTAGAGGTGGCAAAAAACAAAAAATGTGTTAAATGCCACACTATCTAAAAATAATTCCAACAAATTTGTTACGGTGTTGAGGATTTAGCAAAAAGTCATTTTTCGGTCTTCATTTAATATTGAATCAATACTAAATACGATACAAGAACTTTAATTAAACTATGTTATTTAACACAGTTTTTATGTGTCATATGACGCAATGTTCTGTAGACCAATAAATATGGTGACTACAGAGGTAGTTAAAAATCAAAAGTGTGTCATATGACACACTTTTGAAAAAAAAACTCTAACGCATTTTTGTGCAAATTTGGTGCTGAACTAACTCATTAATAGAAATGTAGACGGTTAAATTGAGATTACAAGGTACTAAAAGCCTATTTTTTAAAAATTTTGATCGAAGGATAATCCCCCAGTGGGCATGTAAGCTGATAATTACATTCGAGAATGGTTTTAGATTGAATTAAGCGCTAGGTAAAAATAATCAGCGCCATCGACGATGGCTTGGAAATTGCTGACATATCCCACAAAGAACGTGGGTGTTCTTTGATTTTTGGTGATGTTGTGCGAGACCGGACTGAATAAATTAGTTGGCGGCGGCTTTCACAAGAAGAGAATCTGTACGGC
The DNA here is from genome assembly GCA_965247565.1 of Methylococcales bacterium. Lineage (GTDB taxonomy): Bacteria > Pseudomonadota > Gammaproteobacteria > Methylococcales > Methylomonadaceae > CBDFHF01. The sequence goes on from CBDFHF010000003.1 coordinate 2,315,596, forward strand.
ATCGTTAACATTGAATTTAGAGCGATTTGTTTATGAAATACAACCCGAAAAAACGCATTATTATCCCACTATCGTTGGCTGCTTTGTCAGGGCTGGGATTTGTAATACAACCACAGCCGGAACTGCCTTTTACAGGACACGGCAATCAAGAAACTTTGAGTTCGGTCTATGACCGATGGAAATCCTCGTATGAAAATCGCGGAGGTGCAGAGGTTTTAAGTATTGGTTTGAATTACTCCAAAGCACTTTCACGCGAATTGACAGGAGCTACCGGGCAAGCGGCGCTTAATTTAATAGATGGTCATTTCCAGGTGGCGGTTAACGGATTAGCTCCGAAAGACAGTTACGAAGTCTGGCTGTTAGACAACCATACCGATAAACCTGAAAACAAAGCAGTTCAGATCGGTGCACTCTCTACTATTGGTAAGAAGCGCGTATTAAGTACTCATTTGAATCGGGAACAATTGGCCAGCTTTACGTTGGATGCGGTTGCAGTTGCCAAAGCGGGTCAAACTCCTGAAAGTGGTGGATTATTATTCGGAACTCCCGGGTTATTGCAGCGTATTTACTATAATGATCGCTTTATCCCAGTTGCCAGCATAGGTTCCGCCTCTCGTACTCACATAAGTGCGCCGGTAGCGCCGTTTGAATTTTTATTGCCAAAAATGGCGCAAGCCGCCAAAGTTGATAGTCCATTTGCTAATGATGCCAATTTCGCTGCATTGATTGCAGAAGGTGAGCAACTTTTCACCAAAGAAACATTTGGTGGTAATGGTCGTACCTGCTCTACGTGCCATCGTCCCGATAACAATCACACTATCGACCCTGCTTACATAGCTAATTTGCCACAAAACGATCCGTTGTTTGTGGCTGAAAACAATTCACAATTGGCCGGTCTTGAAAATTCGGCTTTACTTCGCCAGTTTGCCCTGTTTATAGCTAATGTTGATGGCTTCGACAGACCGCCATTAATGCGCAGTTCATCCCATTTGCTGGGCATAGCAAATACTTTGACGTTTGAAAAAGTTGTTAACCCTGGTACCAACCCTCTAACAGGGTTGCCCTTTTCTAAGGGTGAATTTACCCAGGACGAAAATTACGTTAACGATCTTACTGCTCAGTTCGGTGCTGCACCACATGCTATAGGTTGGTCAGGTGACGGCGCACCAGATGGCGGTGCTGTCAGAGATTTCGCTAAAGGCGCAATTATCCAGCATTTGCCCAAAAGGTTGAATCGGGTCGCTGGCACTGATTTTATTTTACCTACCGAACACCAGCTGGATGCTTTGGAAGCCTATATGTTATCGCTGGGGCGAAGCACTGATGTTGACTTGACCAAGCTGAGTTTTAAATCACCCCTAGTACAAAATGGTTTGATGTTATTTAACACAAAAGAAAACCCAGGGCAGGTTGTCGTTAATGGAGCTATAACTGGAACACCTATATTCGGTACGACCGGCAATTGTAACGGCTGCCATTCCAATGCCGGTGCAATCAGCTCATCAACTGGTGGTAACCCAAGCCGTGATACAGGTGTTGAGCGGATGCGTGACCAGTTACATCACTTGGCTGATCCTAACGTGGCTTATGATGGTGGTTTTGGCCAAATAGAACAAACCGACTGTGGCCCAGGTTTTAATAAAACCTGTTATAGTGATGGCAGTGTTGTTCCGTCCAAAAATCCAGTTGGTCTACGTCCTGATGCAAATAATCGTTTGAATCGTTTTAATACGCCTTCATTAATTGAAGCAGCAGATACCGGGCCATTTTTTCACAATAACAGCGTAACTACGCTTGAGGAAACTGTGGCTTTTTATAGTTCCGATGCGTTTAATAACTCTCCTGGTGCTTTTACCTCATCCGGTATTAACCGCCAAGGTAAACTGGATTCATCGCAAGTTATCGCTGTCGCCTTGTTTTTGCGTTCTGTCAACGTGTTAGAAAACATTCGCAGCTCTAATCAGTTGGATCAGGAAGCGATCAGCTTAAATGGCAACGCTAGCAAAGAGACAATCAAGCTGGCGCTAGCAGATACCACTGATGCGATTGAAGTGTTACAGCAAGCGGTTATTAATCCTTATCCGGCGGCGTTGAAAAAACTACAACAAGCGTTGGAATATGAAAATTTAGCCGTTAGAGGATTTAACTTTGCGGGGCAACGTAAAACATTGCTGCAAAAAGCGATTTCGCTGAAAACTCAGGCGCGTGATTCTATGGTGACCGTACATTCTTAAATATGTACTCTGTTGCCACCCGAAACAGGCTGGCAACAGAGTTTCGGGATTCAAGTCAAATTTGCAAATTTAAAAATCCACAATCAGATTTTATAATAGTTCAACAGGATACCAGCCAATGATAACTCTCACCGCAAAAAACCGTTTTATGTCCTCCTTGGTGGTGGCGTTTTTAACACCCTTAATCCCACAAACCGGGGAAGCAGCTGCAAGTTTTAGCAGTTATGCGACCATAACCTATACCATTTCAAGTCTTTCTAACTTGACAACAGCCAATGATTTTTCTGGGCTCAATATCACGGGCTCCTTTGACCTAGTCTCAGGCCAAGCAACAGAAGTCATAGACGGAAACGGTTCTGTCACCTTGACGCCTATCGATTCCGCTCCTGCCTCTATAACACCCCAGGTTGGTAGCATTTTTACCAGAACATTTAAATTGGATGGCGAAGCTAGCAATGGTGGTGAAGTCCTTGCAAGTTACATGACATGGAGTGCTCTGGGTGTTGAGAATACTTCATTAACTGATAGTTATGATATTGGTATAAATTTATCCTACAGCTTATCTGCGAATGTCTCTGGCGACAGGGCCGAAGATAGCGCCTTTAGTGATGTGACGTTAAATTACTACAATCTTGATGAAAGTTTTTCAGGTAGCGAATGGATGGGGGCCGCAACGCCTGACTTGAGTAGCGATTATTTGCAAAACTCACAAGTATTCAGTTTTAACCTGGAGCCGGAAAGCCTTGAAAATTTATATACGGAAACCCGTATTGCTAGTGGATTACAGGCGTCGCCAGTTCCGCTTCCCTCTGCGTTATGGTTGTTTGGGTCAGCAATTTTGGCGTTACCCGGTGTTAGAAAACTAAAAAATACACTTTAATTGGCTTCTTAGGGCTGAAACAAAAAGTGTGTCTGTCGGCACACTTTTCCCCTCTTTACTCCCTGATTCCCCCAATGCATTCCGTTTACCAAGCACAATCGAATTGATCGCGTAGACTGTAAAGCTGTTTTTTAATGGACTACTAAATGGCGTGAGTTTTGCTAAGTTTTTCCAGAAAAAACTGGAGTAATTAGCGATGCCATGTTATGAGAAATTGATACACCGAGTCGAAACTTACCGCAGATACAAACTAGCCGGTTTATTACCGGAAAGGAAGCGGGTTTTTGTTCATAATACTAATTTGTACAGTCGCGACAAAGTACAGTTCTTTGATTTTCGAGCTGACTTTTCATGGTTTTTGTTTACATGCATTCTGTTTGGAATCTATCTACTGTTTGCGAGTGTTGACAGTGCCGAAGCCAAACCACAGCTCAACATTGTCTCAGCTAGTTTCAAAAAACAAACCCTAACTGTTCGAGGTAGCTACAAAGGTAAAAAACTACCTAGCGATGGGTTGGTTAAACTGTATGACCGCAAGCTGGGTAGTTTGATCAATCAATGGACTTTGCTCGATTTTCCGGCCAAGAAAAATAAGCGAACATTTCGCTTTGTCTTAAACCAGCCAATTGACGTACCCTGCGCCGTGCGTTTATCTGCGGAAGGGGCCAAGAATAAATTCAAAAAAGTCGCCGGCGCCCGTAAAAAGAATTGCAGCACCGGCAAGACTGCGCCAATCAATGGTGGTAGCACTACACCCAATCCGACATCAAACTCTTCAACACAACTGAGTTGCGAAATTTTAGAGCCGTCCGCCGGAGCCTCTCTTTCTGCTAATGCACCTGTATCCTTTAAAGCCCGTTTAAAAGCAAACGATCCGGCAAATCAAAGTCTCAAATACGAATGGGATTTCGCTGGTGGCGCCATGGAACGGCCCACCGGCACCATCATGGGTGAACAACAAATCGAAGCTCATCCCGTGTTCGTGCGTGATAACAGCAATTATCGGGTAAGGTTATCAGCAACCGATTTGGCCGGCAGGCGCTGCGAAGCGGCTGTGGAAGTAAAAGTGGGGCAGCCACCTGCAGGGTTGCCGGATGTGACGCCATTAGCCCAAGCTGCCCAGCAAAGCGCGCCGTCGCCTGGTTATGCTCTAGCCAAAACCGGCGGCGAAAAGGTCGTGCTACCGTTCGAAGATTGGACCATGCAATGTGGCATGGATACGCGCATGACACCGAACATGTATCAAATTTACGGCCCGCAAGTGAATACCGTCAATGCCTATGTATACGAAAAAGGATTGCAACCCAAACCGCTAGGTGCAGACCAGGTTGATCTGGTCTATTACGCCGCTTCCAACCCCCTCGATCCAGTTGGCGCAAATTCTATTAACTCAACCAGCCAGAACTGGCCGCTGGGTTCGCCATTGATGGAAGCGGTTTTGCCGAAAACCGAAATGTTTGAACGGTTTGTGCGTCCGCCAGGTAGTAACCGTAACTTAGCGGATGGTTATATTAGTAAGAGCATGATCGACACCTATTCCCATTCTTATGGCGGACCTGGCGAATCCATTCAGCGTGGTCCTGATGAGGGTGCTAGCGGCGCTGGTTTGACGCCGCCACTGAATCCCGATCACGGTCGTTACATGCCCGGTATTGCGAACCCCTTCGCTGTCAATGATGCGCAGTCGTTCAGCGAATACGTTGCAGCCGACAACTGGTTCGCAGCGCGCTGGTTGCCGGTGAGTGGAGTCGACGACGCGGGACGAATCAATAATTTCCCCTTATTCCGCATCGAAGCAAGGGAAACCGGTACTCAGAAGCCGCTAGCGGCAACGGATACCGTTGTAACTACTGGGCGAGATTTCCATTGTCGGGAGTGCCATGCAAAAGGCGGTATCGCAGCCAATCCAGACACACCAAGAACCAATGGTCGACCCTATCTGTTCGATCCTGACAGCAGCAATCTGTTCGACCGGGAATATGCGGCCCTGAAAAACGCCGTCAGCATGCATGACTTTAATGATTTTGGCATCAGTGATGATGGTGGTCATAACCACGTTGGTGGCCATAGCCATGGTGGCGGTTTTGCAGCTAGCCTTGATTTGGGTAAGGATGGCGATACTGCGCAGGTATATCAAGATGGTATGTCAGCTTGTGGTTCCTGGTGTCATACCTTCGATTTTCCGTCTGCCTTGGGTAGAACTGTCCGACAAACTGTATTTAGTGAGCAACCAAGGGCTTATCGTACCAATTCATCCAGCTTATATCATCGTTTTCATGGTCGATTACAGTATAACGCTGATAAAACTGATATTCTACGCGATGCCAGTGGGCGTTATGTGCGCTTTGATTCAGAGACCGAATCTAACTCCAACAGCTTATTTCCGGTCAAGGACGCCCAAGGTAATCCGCTGCCGATGGAACAAAACTGCCTCAAATGCCACAGTGGTCAACGTGAGCAATGTTACCGTGATCGCATGTACACGGCTGGCGTTACTTGCTATCAATGTCACGGTGACATGCTGGCGGTAGCCAATATGTTCAAAAAGTCAAAACTGGGTCCTGACGGTAACGTTTGGCGCGAACCCTGGGTTGAACAACCTGAGTGCGGATCTTGCCACACCGGCAGCGCCAACCGAGGCAAAGGCGGAACTGGTGGGTTTTTCAGCGCAGGGGTTAGAAAAGTTGCATTCGATGAGAGTGATCCATCGGCCACGCCTTTTCAGCCTGATCGATTTAACCCAGATGAAAATCGATTCGCCGTTCCTATCAGTACCGTTGATAACAATCGTATCTATAATACAAACTACGAACGTTATAAGGTGATATCCAAAACTCCGTTATTCCGATTGGGCAAAGATAGTCATGGTCAAGTGGCCTGTTCTGCCTGCCATGGTTCGGCACATGCCATCTGGCCTAACCGCGACCCCAACGCTAACGACAATGTGACCGCGAACGAGTTGCAAGGCCATACTGGCGCAGTGCTAGAGTGCAGTGTTTGTCATACTGCTGATGCCTTTGCGCAATTCGCAAATATAGATGAGGGCGCAAAAGCGGTTGATGCTAAGCCCGGTATTCTTGGAGGGCCACATAATTTGCATCCCATTAATGATGCTTCCTGGTGGCTCAAGACAAATCCTGCAAATGGAGCCTCTATTGTTGCAGGCGGATGGCACGTCAATTACACAAAAATTGCTGGTAAAGCCGGCGAGGATCAATGTGTAGCTTGCCACGGTAATGATCGATTGGGGACGCGGTTATCTAAAACACCAGTTGATCGGCAATTTATTGATGATCAAGGTAAGCCTGTGACTATCAAGGCCGGCACACCAGTGGGTTGTCAACATTGCCATACCATAGAAAGAAGTTGTAAGGGCGCACCAGGGCCAGACTGCGGTAAGGATTCTGAACGCGTGGCTGAGACGACTAATCAGCCTCCAAAATTGACATCGAGTACTGAATTACAAGCAACTATAGGAGCTGATTTCAGTACGAAGATAGCTGCTACGGATCCTGATGGCGACAAGATCGAATACCTATTGAATCCTCGCCCGGCCGATTCAGAAGAGATTATAAAGCTCGATCCAGCCACTGGTGACTTGACAATTACTGCCAACTTTATCCAGAACGTGGCTAGCCAATCGATCCATAGGCCGCCTTTTGAGAAAACCCTTACCATCTTGGTTAGCGATAGCAAAGGCGCTTTTTCATTCGAGCGTGTAAAGTTGCTAATCGATTGCCCTGATGATTCAGTTTGGGATCGCTCTTCTCAAGCTTGCGGGGCGCTGGCTTTTACATCCGAGCCATTTTCTGGCGGGGGTATCGATGCGGGTTCACCGTTCACATATCAGTTTACGGCCCGCTCGGCGGCTGGCTTGCCTGTTACCTACGAGCTACAAGAAGGAGCGACACCTGGCATGAGCATTGATGGGAATGGCTTACTTACTTTTGACAGCTCGACAGTAAAAGGCGAAGTGGCTGGGAGTATACTGGCGCGTGATAGTCAGGGTGTGGAGGCTTACGATTATTTGTCTTTATTAGTTTGCGCGGCGCCTATGCATTGGAGCAATGAGTTTGGAATGTGTGTTGGTGCAATTCACATCACAGCGCCGACAACTTATCCCGGAGTCAACAGTGGTGAAGTCTTCAACTACCAAGTGTTTGCCACCCACGACCAAAACTTACCGATCAACTATAGCATTTTGAATGCTCCTGAGGGCATGGCCGTTAGCGCCAGTGGTTTGGTGACCTGGAATAGCGCAGGAGCGGAGGAAGGGCAGGTCTCTTTTCAAGTAGTGGCCACAGACGATCAGGGTAACGAAGCCAAGCTGGATCAACCTGTTCAGGTCTGCGGACTTTTAACGCGTTGGAATGCTGAGCTAAATGGCTGCATGTACACCATTAATATAAACTCGTCTGCTTCAATTTTAGGCATCGATGCGGGACAGACTTATAAATATCACTTTAGTGCTTCTCACTTGGATGGCTTGCCTCTCAGCTATCACCTTATCGATGCACCACCGGGAATGACTATAGACACTGTTTCTGAACAGATTACTTGGTCCACTGATTTAAGCACTGCGGGTGTGTTCAACCCAATTCTGGTGGCTACCGATAGCAAAAATCAAGAGGCTCAACAACCTCTCAGCATAACGGTATGCGCACCGCCGACTCACTGGAGCAAGAATAACGGTTTTTGCGAATGATATAGACATAAGTCTGGATGGCTGGTATCGAGTTTAGGGTTAGCTTAATACTCGTATCAGCCCAATTTACTTTTGCAAAGACTAGCCAAAATAGAAGCGGTGAATATTCAGAATCTTTTAGAGATGCTAATCGAATGCCAAACTGAAATGCTGTTAACCAGCCAATAATGAGAATCACAATGAAGAGCTATTCGGTATGGATATTGCTGAATTTTTCTAGATAAAAAATAATAAAAATGGGGCTAATCAATCATGTTGTACTACATCAATCGCATCACTCAATTTGTAACCATTAAACCTAATGAGTTTAGTCGCTTCGCAAACGCCAACCTAATCTACTCAACATGCGATCCGACCAAAAGACGACAATCTTGGCAGCGCTTGCAGCTTGTACTCATTTTCATGCTGGCTTCGGTTTGTTTGTTGTTTGTTGGTATCGACAGTGTCCAAGCCAAACCTCAGCTCAGCATTATCTCAGCCCGCTTCAAAAAACAAACCCTAACCGTTCGTGGCAGTTACAAGGGTAAAAAATTACCTGGGGACGGTTTGGTTAAACTTTACGATCGAAAATTAGGTAGTTTACTTAATCAATGGAATTTACTTGAGATTCCAGCCAAGAAAAATAAGCGGTTTTTTCGCTTTGTTTTAAACCAACCTATCGACATACCCTGCGCCGTGCGCTTATCTGCCGAAGGTACCAAAAACAAATTCAAGAAAGTCACCGGTGCCCGCAAAAAGAATTGCAGCACCGGCAAGACTGCGCCAATACCCACGCCTCCGCCAAGTTCTTCAATGCAGCCTAATTGCGAAATTATTCAACCGAGTGTCGGTACGGTGCTTTCTGCAAATGCAGTGACAACTTTTAAAGCCCGATTGAAAGCGAATGATCCGGCTAATCAAAGTCTCAAGTATGAATGGGATTTCGCTGGTGGCGCCATGGAACGGCCTACCGGCACCATTACAGGCGAGAAACAAATCGAAGCTCAACCCACTTTTGTAAGGGATAACAGCACCTATCGGGTACGCTTAGCCGCGACTGACTCGGCAGGACAACGCTGTGAAGCCATGGTCGTTGTTACGGTCGGCAAGCCGCCATTAGTACCTACTTCCGTAGGTACGTTGGCGACTGATTCTCAAAAATCTGCACCCGCATCGGGGCAAGCTGGGGTACTTAAAACAACAGGGGAAAAGGTTGTTTTGCCATACGAAGACTGGAGTATGCAATCAGCAACTGATGCCCGGCTGATCCCCAACAATTGGGTGGTGATGCCAGCTATTACAAATTTGAAAACCCAGGTTTTCGAAAAAGCTCGATTACCCAGAGCGCTGAATGCTAATGAAATTGAGGTCAGTTATAAGGCTGCATCCAATTCACTCGACCCAGTAGGGGCAGATTCAATTAACTCCACCAGTCAGAATTGGCCTGTTGGAAGTTTATTGCTGCAGGCGGAAATTCAGAAAACCGATTTATTTGAAACATGGGTGCGTCCACCTGAAGCCAATCACGACTTTACTGATGCTTATTTTAACGCCACTTGGGTCAACGCCATCAGTTGGCTGGCGTTGGGGCAGACACCGCCTAACGGCGTAGCCGACGAGGGCTATCACAATCCGTTACAAGTGCCGCCGCTCAATCCGGATCATGGCCGCTACATGCCGGGTATCGCTAATCCGTATGCTGCCAACGACGCTAAGCGCTTCAGTGGCTTCATTGAAGACGAACGCAGTTTTATTGCTCGTCTGCTACCCACAACTGATATTGATGATGCGGGGCGAGTCAATCCGTATCCCCTATTTAGGGTAGAGGCCAGTCAACCTGATAACCAAACCCCGGTTGCGGCTACTGATCTAACAGTAACTTCCGGGCGCGATTTACACTGTCGTGAATGCCACGCCAAGGGCGGAATGGCAGCCAATCCCAAAATTTACGCAGAGCATGCCGGACATGGCGATCATCACAGCGAGCCACCCACTTACTTCGATTCCGAAAGTCTTAGTCTGTTCGATCAAGAATATGCCGCCCTCAAAAATATCTCCAGCCTTCATGATTTTAAATTTGAGCATCATGTGGGCAGAAGCTTGGTGGATTGGATGGATAAAGGTGGCGAATTTCAGGGTCTTGTGGCCTCTGATCACCCGGAAGCTTGTGCTAACTCCGGTTGCCATATTGGGCCTTTGACGCAAGTTCCTTTCAATGCCGAATTGAGAATGAAAAACGACGCGAAAACCAATGGAGTCGATGCCGATCCACTCTCGGTTAACATACATCGGTTTCACGGTCAGCTACAGTACAACGACGACAAGACCGACGTGCTTCGCGATGAGTTCGGTTCCCCTGAGCGTTGGAAACCAGAAGATGGCATAAATCAAAACGCCGTGTTCCCCGTTAAGGATGCGAATGGCAAACCATTACCGATGGAGCAAAACTGTTTGAAATGCCACGGCGGGCAACGTGAGCAGTGTTATCGCGACCGCATGTTTACGGCAGGTGTTACCTGTTACCAATGCCATGGCGACATGTTGGCGGTAAGCGCTACTTATCCGAAAGCCAAGACCAATCCGGATTTAATTCCGCGCCGCATACCTTGGTTCGATCAGCCGGATTGCGCATCCTGCCATACCGGCAATGGTAATGTTGGCAAAGATGGCAGCGGCGGCTTTTTTAGTGCCGGGGTAATGAAAACAGCGTTCGATGAAGCCGATCTTTCCGCAACACCCCGTCAACCTGACACTGTCAATCCCGACAACATGCGCTTCGCGGTTCCAGTAAAGCCTATCGACATTAATTGGTTAGACGAAAAAACTGTAGGCCGTGATGACGCGGTATACGGCATAACAATCAAACGCTTACCGCAAACACCGTTGTTCCGCTTAGCTAAAGATTTACATGGCGGTGTTGCCTGTGCGGCTTGCCATGGTGGCGCTCATGCTATATGGCCTAATCGCGACCCCAATGCCAACGACAATGTGACTGCTACACAATTGCAAGGACATGCGGGGCACATTGTTGAATGTTCTGTTTGCCATTCGGCCGATGCATTTGCCAAATTAGAGAATCTGGATGCCGGACAGTTTAGCGGACTTCCCGAAAATACCGGTATCCTGGGTGGGCCTCATGGCATGCACCCGGTTAACGATCCCACTTGGTGGTCGGTTGCCAGCGAAGAAAGTCGTGGGGCTGGTGGTTGGCACGATAATGTTTACCACATGGCCGGCTTTAATGGCGTTGATCAATGCGCGTCTTGTCATGGTAACGACCATGCCGGTACCCGACTATCGAAAGCTGCTGTATATCGGGAGTTCCATTTACCTACCGGAATTACGGTCTCCTGGAAAGCGGGTGAAGCTATTGGATGTGATCGTTGCCATACCCTGGAACATAGCTTTAATGGTGGTTCTCCGCAAGGTGGTCTCGCGGTCAATCGTCCACCCAGCTTTGTTTCCACACCTGAAAGAACTGTAAATCTTGGGGAGCCTTATTCTTATAACGTGGCTGCCACCGATCCGGATAGCGACGTTTTAACTTTTTCACTCAACGAGGTACCTGTAGACGTTAATTATAGACCGGCTGTGCAAATCGACTCAAAAACTGGGATCGTTACCGGGGTATTCGATGCAGATATGATTAACGGTGCAGTTCCGCCATTCGACTTAAGCTATATGGTGACCGTCAGCGACGGTCGCGGTGGCTTTGCCCATCAACAGGTCTCTGTTAGGCTTGACTGCCGAACTGAAAGCACTTTGGTTGAGGGCAATTGCAAGTCAAACCATATAGAAATTCAACCTGATCCTGACATGCCTCTGGGAATACAAGTGGGTGCATTCTATACCCACCGGTGGCAAGCAACCCACGCGAAGGCATTGCCGATAACTTACGGGTTAAAAAATGCGCCGGAAGGAATGTCTATTGATGCTAATACTGGTGTGGTCACTTGGCAAACCCTACCGACTTCGACGGGTTACCATGCCTTTACGGTCATTGCTACTGACAGCCAAGGCGCTCAATCCAGGTCAGTATCGAATGTCTCTGTGTGTACTGATAAAGAGCTTTGGAATTCGGAACAAAGTTTCTGTCAAAGCCCAATTAGCATTACTTCGGTAGCGCCAAATGGTCTAAATGTAGGGCAAAATTTTAGTTATCAAGTTGTGGCCAGTCATCCAGACGGATTACCGTTAACTTATTCGTTACCTGTAAGAGCAGCCGGAATGAGCATTGATGCCCAGAGTGGTTTGATGAGTTGGCAGGTGGACTCTATTAAACCTGGTTATTTTAATGCTGAAATTTTAATAACCGATACGAATGGGGGAAGGGCATCACACCAGGTTAGTCTGACCGTCTGTTCGGCTCTACAGCACTTCGATAATGACTCTGGCATATGCAAAGGGCCGATTTCTATACTTTCTTCACCAGAAATTTTGGGACTGAATGTCGGTGATGTCTTTCAATACCAAGTAGTCGCTGAGCATATGGAAGGCCTACCTATAACCTATAAACTCAGCTATGCTCCGGCGGGCGCGACAATTAATGCATTGGGACTGGTCCAGTGGCAAGCTATGTCCAGTCCTAATGGGGTTGACTTCGGTGTTACGGCCGGAGATGGCCGAGGTAGTGACACTGATTCGTTTCATGGCTTCAGTTTACAAGTCTGCGACGCCCCGACTCATTGGGATGTCGACCAATCTGCGTGTGTTGAATAACAATAATTATTTCTCCAACCCTCAATGTTGATTCGAGTAATACATCGAGGGCTTGGAGATGACCAGAAGTTAATTTAACTATTAATAGATTTCCTTATAACAAAAGAGAGGGTGCCATGCGCCAGTCAACTTGCGGTATTCAAATACTAATTTTCGCGTCCATGCTTCTGATTGGCTTGCATGATCTTGTATTGTCTATGCCAGTTTATGCGGCAACAGCAAAACTCAACATCGTCTCAGCCCGCTTTAAACAGCAAACACTGACAGTTCGGGGTAGTTATCAAGGTAAAAAAATGCCCAGCGACGGTTTGGTTAAACTCTATGATAAAAAATTGGGGAGTTTACTTAATCAGTGGACGCTGGTCGATGTTCCGGCCAAGAAAAACAAGCGGTCTTTCCGCTTCGTTTTAAATCAGCCGATTGACGTACCCTGTGCGGTGCGTTTATCTGCTGAAGGCGCCAAAAATAAGTCTAAAAAAGTGACTGGCGCACCCAAAAAAAATTGTAGCACCGGCAAGACTGCGCCCATAACCGGTGGAGAAACGCCTCCATCACCGGCAGTAATTGCCAGGCCTTTAGTTAAACCCAGTTGTAATATCTTAGAGCCAGCTGCGGGGACTGCTATTTCAGCAAACAAGCCAACATCATTTAAAGCTCGATTAAAAGCGGGCGACCCGATCTATCAAAGTCTAAAATACGAATGGGATTTCGCTGGCGGCGCCATGGACCGGCCCACCGGCACCAGCACAGGCGAACAGCAAATCGAAGCCAACCCCACTTTTGTGCGTGACAACAGCACATACCGGGTGCGCTTATCCGCAACCGATGCGGCTGGACAACGTTGCGAAGCAGCGGTACTTGTAACGGTCGGAACGCCACCCGTTGTTCTTGAAAGCGTCACCAAGTTAGCTGCGGATTCAGAGAAAACTGCTCCTACTGCCGGGCAGGCCGGTTCACTGAAAAAGACCGGTGAACCTGTTGTGATGCCTTATGAGGATATGAGTATGCAGTGCGGCACTGATGCCAAGCTGATCCCCAACAATTGGGTAACTTATTTACCTTCTATCAGCAATATCAAAGCGCAGGTTTTCGAAAAAGCTCAGCTGCCCAAAGTGTTGGACGCTAATGCCATTGAGCTTCGCTATCTTGCCGCATCTAATCCGCTCGATCCGGTTGGTGTCAATTCCATTAATTCTACCAGTCAGAACTGGCCGCTGGGTAGCCGATTAATGCAGGCAGAAATTCAGAAAACCGATATATTTGAAACCCGTGTCCGCCCGCCTGAACAAAGTCAGAACTTAAGTGAATATTATTTCAACGGAAGTTGGGTCGCTGGACTCAGTCAGCTAAATAATCAAAGCGAGCCCATGTTGTCAGACGAGGGTTATCAGAATACCTATGCTGATCCACCGCTGAATCCTGATCATGGTCGTTATATGCCGGGTATTGCCAATCCGTTCCAAGTGAACGATGCCCAGCTATTTAGCGGTTATCTTGATAGCGACAAAAGTTTCATCGCCCGACTGCTGCCATTGACCGATATTGACGATGCCGGCCGGGTCAATCCTTATCCGCTCTATCGCGTAGAGGCCAAGCGAGTGGGTACTGGTACTACTGTGGCGGCGACAGATATGGCTATGACAGTTGGCCGCGATCTGCATTGCCGAGAGTGTCATGCCAAAGGTGGTTTAGGTGCGAATCCAGAAATTTACCCACAGCATGCCGGCCAAGATGGACATGATCACGCAGAGAGTCCAATTCCTCCCCCTGACTACCGCGAACCTGCCAGCTCTAGTATCTTTGACCAAGAGTATACGGCGATCAGAAATCTGAGTAGTCTGCATGACTCCCTTAATCCCGGTTGGCGACTGATTGAGCGGATGGACGAAGGTTACAAATATTCCTCGGACGATGTGGTGCAATCTGACAAGCCAACTTCTTGTGATGGTGACCAAGGCTGTCACACCACGGCCATGACTCAAGTACCGTTCAATCAAGCTCTCCGTATTCAAAATGGTCCGGCGCCACTCTCTCTGGATATGCACGAATACCATGGGCAGTTAACCTATACGGATGATAAGCAAGACATTGTGCGCGATGCACAAGGGCGGCCAGCGCGTTGGGACTTTACAGCCGGACCTAATCCCAATCCTCTATTTCCGGATCGGGACGCTCAAGGCAAACCTTTGCCAATGGAACAAAACTGTCTGAAATGCCATGGCGGCCAGCGCGAGCAGTGCTTCCGAGATCGTATGTTTACCGCAGGAGTCACCTGTTATCAGTGTCATGGTGGCATGCTCGCGGTGAGTGGAAGTTATAAGACCGGCAAGTCAGATCTGAGCAGTTTTGGTAATCGTTTGTTCTGGTTCGAGCAACCTGATTGCGGTGCTTGCCATACCGGTAACGCTAATGTGGGTAAAGACGGAAGTGGTAACTACTTTAGTGGGGGAGTAATGAAGACCGCTTTTGATGAAGCCGATCCCTCTGCAACGCCAAGACTGCCCGATCCGTTAAACCATGATGCCATTCGATTTGCAACACCGGCCGTACCCATGGAGTTAGATAATATCGGCTACCAGTCTCACCAAAATGAGTCTGGAAACTATTACAGTTTCAACGTTCGTAAATCTCCCAAAGCGCCGTTGTTTCGGATGGGTAAAGATACCCATGGTGATGTAGCTTGTTCAGCGTGCCACGGTGCGGCGCATGCGATTTGGCCCAATCGGGATCCGAACGCCAACGACAATGTCACCGCCAATCAGTTGCAAGGCCATGCCGGTCATATTGTCGAATGTAATGTTTGCCATGCCAGCGATGCGTTTGCCAAACTGAAAAATCTGGACGGCGGCAAATTTTCCGGTTTGCCGGAAAACTCCGGTATTCTCGGTGGCCCACACGGTATGCATCCTGTGCACGATCCTAACTGGTGGTTGACAGCCCAGGAATCCAGAACCGGTGGCTTGCACGTTAACGTCTACCGAAACGGCGGATTTGATGGGACAGATCAATGCGCTGCCTGCCATGGGGATGATCACACCGGAACCCGTCTGTCCAAGGCTGCGGTAGATCGAGAATACAATTTGCCCGGCGGAATCAAAGCGTCCTGGAAAGCCGGCGAGCCGATGGGTTGTGATCGTTGCCACGACCTTGCCCATAGTTTCAGCGCCAAAGGAGCCGGTGCTGGTTTTAAATCCAATCGTTCACCCACTATTTCTTCTGAACCAGTGCGGGAAGTATCGGTGGGTAAACCTTATGAATATGCTGTTGTGGCGACCGATCCGGATAACAACAGTCTGACCTATTCCATTGATCCGGTACCGGTGTCTGCGGATGGCGATATGTTGCAAATTGACTCGCAAACCGGCGTGATTACTGGTGTGTTCGGTCAATCTGCATTGGAGAATTTTGGAGAAGCAAGTCCACCCTGGAAGTTCGAGTTTACGGTTAAAGCCAGCGATGGTTTTGGCGGTGTTGCCAGACAACCTGTGGTTCTTAATCTTACTTGTCCGCCCGGAAGTACTTGGGACAAACCAATTTGCCGATCTGACAGTATTACACTGGAACCTGACCCCAATGCGCCGCTAGGTTTTACGGCCGGAGAAACCTACCGTCATCAGCTCAATATCAGCCATGCCGCAGGTTTACCTCTGCAGTTACGGCTAGTAGATGCCTACGAAGGTATTACTATTAATGAGAGCACGGGCTTAATTGAATGGCCATCTACCTTATCTGCTACTACTGCGCCCGCTAGTTTTCGGGTTATCGCCACCGATTCAGAAGGTGGTGAGGCGCGGCTGTTTTTATCACCTGTCCTTTGTGATGCTCGCCATCCCTGGGATGCCGCAAATAGCAATTGTCAGCCGATCATTAATTTTACATCCGCACCGCCAACCGGAATTAATGCTGGAGATGTTTATAGTTATCAAGCTCTTGCCACTCACCGGGAGAATTTGCCGTTGACTTATCGCGCGGACAACATGAATAACTATCCGGGGGATATGAGCATGGATGCTCAAACTGGTTTATTTACTTGGAAATCGCCCTCAGATTTGACCGAAAATGAATATAACTTTCAGATTGTAGCCGAGGATAGTAGCGGAGAGACACAATATCAGGGCCTTTCCATCAAGGTTTGTGCGCCTCCGAAGCACTACAACAGCCAGACAGCATTATGCGAGTAATCAGATTGTTTTTTCAACAAATGGTCGGCTGTATGAAAGCTTGTTCGGTTGGTTCATGCTGGTTTGAACAATATTGCCGGTTTGTGCCAAACAAAATGTTTCTGCCTAGGCAACGTAGCGTAAAGCTAAAGCGTAATCTGGCTTTGCTAAATTATGGCTCAGCTCGTCATACCCGTGTGGGAGCGCGAGAATGCTTACCGGGATGGCGAGTGCAGGAAATAGTGATTTGAAACCTATCAAAGTAGAACTAATTATTTATAGATATCTTTTAAGGATGAACTTTTATGTGGACTTTTTTATTCGGTAAACCCACTTCAGTCAGTGTTCTGTCACTTGGCTTTCTGAGCTTAAGTCTTTTGGCAGGCATTGACACCAGCCACGCCGCCACGCCCAACGTACAAATCAGCTCAGCCGAATTCCGGCAGAATGCCCTGCAAATCAAAGGCAGACTCCGAAATCCCGCTGGCTTAAGTGTCGAAGTATTTGACCTAGACGGCCATTCACTCGGCCTGGCCCCAATCAAAGCCAAAAAATACAGCTTTACACTGGATCGAGCCAAAATGACCAGCGTGCCCTGCGGCATAGTCGCCGAAGCCGGTGGTATACAAGTCATGAAACCCGTCAAACGTGCACCGGAACCTTGTAAAGGCCTCACCATCAAAAAAGCCCAATGGCTCAAGAAGAAAAAGCGGCTCAATGTTGCCGGTCATGGCAAAGCCGTCGGCACGACCACTCTTGAACTGTACGACCTGGACGGTAACCTACTCGCTTCTGAAAAACCCGTCAAACCCGGCAAATTTGCCTTTAACCTAGAGTCAGCCCAACTCAAAACCGGCATCCCGTGCAGTATCAAAGTCACCAACGGCACCGCCACCAGCGCCGCCCTCGTCAGCAAAGCCCCGGCCGGCTGCACGGTATTACCCATCAAAACCCGCTGCGCCATCACCGAACCCGCCAACAACAGCCAACTGCCGTACAACCAACCCATAGTATTTAAAGCCAACGCCCAAGCCAAAGATAGCAAAGCCAAACCCATCAAATACGAATGGGACTTTGCGGGTGGTGTCATGGGTCATCCGGCCGGCACCCTCAATGACAGCGGCGAAAACCAAACCCAAGCCAGCTTCATCAGAAACAACAGCACTTACCGAGTGCGCTTTGCCGCCACCGACGCCAAAGGCGAACGCTGTGAAGCGGCCATCGAAGTCAGCGTTGGCACACCGCCAACTGGCCTACCGCCGAAAGTCCCCGAACAAACGGCGCCAAAAGTAGCTGGTGAGTTGGATGGCACCGCCGGTGATCTGGTGGTGCTGCCGTTCGAGGATTTGACCATGCAGTCGATCACCGATTCACGTTTGGCCCCTAATATTTACGTTACCGTTTGGCCATTTAGCACTCTGAACGCCCAGGTCTATCGAAAAGGGCGGTTGCCAGAACGGCTCGGTTCGGAACAGATCGCACTCAGCTATTCCGCCGCCTCCAATCCGGTTGATCCGGTTGGCGCCAACTCAATCAATTCCACCAGCCAGAATTGGCCTGTCGGCACACCTTTGCTGCAAGCAACCCTACAGAAAACCGACCTGTTCGAGTCGTTCATGCCGGACAATCCGCCTGAGGACCTCAATAGCCTAAGTTTCATTGCATCCACTCTGCGCATCATCCGTGAGGGCAAAAGTTTGCTCGCCGACGAAGGCTTTGTGAAGTTTCCGCTGTTAACTGAACCAGAGGAACGCGGTAGCTATATGCCTGGGATAGGTAATCCCTATCAGGTTAACGAGCCCCAACCCTACCGCTATTACGAACCGAAGCAGACACTGTTTCAAGCCACGCTGTTGCCACTGTCCGATGTCGATGATAGCGGCAGAATCAACCCCTATCCCTTGCTTCGAACTGAAGCGAGCGTAACGCCCGGACAACCGCTGGCGGCTACCGACGCCGTGCTTACATCGAGTCGCGACCTGCACTGCCGGGAATGTCACGAAAAAGGCGGTATTGCAGCGGATCCCAACAGTGATTTGTCCCTGTTCAAGATCGCGAACGCCTTCATTGAGGAATACATCGGCGACGGTCAGCCACAGTTTTTCGATGCGCCCAGCGACCGGCTGGATGACCGGGAGCTGGCCGCCTATTGGAACATCGCCAGCATTCACGATTTTTACGATAGAGTCGGGTTGGCAAGTCACGCGCGAGTGAGCAACGATCATTCGGGCCATGGTGATCATGGTGGCGGCCCTTCCGATTATAGGGATCAGCAATGCAGCGTCTGTCATTATCAATGGCAAGGCGTCGCATTGAGTGACGACGCGATGAGCGCATACGTCGCGCGCAATGGTTTCCAAAGCGTTGTTGGGAATGCTAACCCAAGTAGTTTCCTTCGTGAAGGTGGCCGGGAGGGAATCTTTGGCTATGACGACTCGGGCGCGATACACACTTTTCACGGCCAACTCATGTACAATGCCGACCGCAGCGGCATCCGGCGCTGGCCTGGCGGCCGCTTCGAACGTTGGCATCCGGAAGACGGCCTCAATCCGGCGCCGTTATTTCCGGTCAAAGATGCGAACGGAAAGTCTTTGCCGATGGAGGAGAATTGTCTGAAATGCCACGGCGGACAACGGGAACAGGCCTATCGAGACAACCACTACGCCGCTGGTCTGACTTGCTACCAGTGCCACGGAGACATGCTGGCGGTGGGCGGATTTTACCAGCAGTTTTCGCCGACTGTTGAACGCAAATATTTTAGGATACCTTGGTTCGATCAGCCGGAATGCGGTGCCTGCCACCTCGGCAGTGCCAACAGGGGAGGTGCCGGAATGCCCGGATTCTTTAGTGCCGGTGTGATGGACACTGCTTTCGATCTCGCCGATCCGTCGGCGACTCTGCGCCAGCCTATTCCGGGACCGGATGGTGCGCGATTCTCGATTCCGCAGAGTTCGTTCACTCTCCATAACGTGGATGGAATTCCTAATGAGCCCGCCAAATCGGTGCAACTTCCCTTGTTTCGCCGCGGCAAGGATACGCATGGCAACGTCAGCTGCGCCGCCTGCCACGGTGGCGCACATGCGATCTGGCCCAATAGCGATCCCAACGCCAACGACAATGTCACCGCAATGCAATTGCAGGGTCATACTGGCAGTGTACTGGAGTGCAATGTCTGCCATACGGCCGATGCTTTCCAAAAACAGGACGATCTGGACGGGGGGCCGTATATGGGCGTTGCCGCTGGGGTACTGGGTGGACCGCATAACTTGCATCCGATCAACGACCCCAATTGGTGGAAAGAAGCCACGGGTCAAGTCAACGGCAAAGCGGGTTGGCATGATGATTATGCGCGACTACCCGGTACAGCGGGCGAAGATCAATGCGCCGCTTGTCATGGTAACGATCATAAAGGCTCGCGGTTATCGAAAACCCCTGTGGCGCGTGAATTCGTTGATGAAAACGGCAAGAAGGTGAAGGTTAAAGCCGGTGCTGTGATTGGTTGCGACCTGTGCCACAGCATCGAGAAAAGCTGCCAGAAGTCACCCAATCCGCGTTGCGGAACGGCTGACCCCGAACGCGTCAATCGCCCGCCGGTCTTTACCTCGGCACCAGTCGAGCAGGCTGTTTTTGGTGAAATGTACCGGGCGACAGTCAGTACCAGTGATCCCGACGGTGATCCAGTGACCTTACGCCTGACGGTCAATCCCACCCCGCCCAATCCTGATTCCCCCGATTCGGCGAAGCTGGAATTCGACGCGGCTACCGGCACATTGACCGCCGATTGGATGCTAAAAGAGGGCGCAAATAGTCCGTTGACGCGTTGGCAGTATGTACTAACCGCCGACGACGGCCATGGCGGACTCGTCAATCAGACTAGCACAGTTCGGTTGGCTTGTCCCGCGAACTTGCTGTTCGACCCGGAGGCCGGTTGTGTGAAACTGCGCTTCACTTCGCGGCAACCTGTTTTCGGGGTGAACGCAGGTGAAGTGTTCAGCTACCCTATGCAGACAGCTCATGCCGATCAGACGCCGGTGACGTTCTCACTTGCCGAGGGCGCTACACCCGGAGGGATAATCTCACCAGAAGGCGTCATCACCTGGGATACCGCCGGTATTACCGAGGCTGGCTCTTTTACGGTCATCGCGAGGGACGCGAGCGGCGCCGAAGTGACGCAGTATGTGTCTGTAACGGTATGCATAGGCGCGAACCGGTGGAATGAAATTTCGGGAACCTGTATCAGCCCAATCGCCATCACTTCGCCCCCGCCGGTCAGCTCCGGGATGACCTTCGGAATGAATGTCGGGGAAACGTTTGTGCATCACGTGTCGGCCAAACATAAGCAGGATCTACCCTTGTCCTTTGCGCTGAGCGGCGCCCCGTCTGGCATGGAAATCGACCCGAGCAGTGGCCATCTGGAATGGACAGCCGGCCCCGGGTCCGAGGGCAACTATGCGGTAGAGCTGCGGGTTGCCGACGGCGCCGGCGCCTTTGCCACGCAAGCCTTCCAACTCGCCGTCTGTGCCATACCGCAGGTCTGGAACCCCGAACTCGGTCAATGCAAAGGCCCTATCACCATAACATCTTTAGCGCCAGGAGTTTATGGTATGGATCCCGGCCAAACCTTTATACATGATGTGACCGCGACTCATGAGCAAAATCTGCCGTTGACCTTCAGTCTGAGTCAAGCACCCGCCGGCATGACCATAGGTGCTGATAACGGTCACATTGAATGGGCGGCCATTGAAAGCCCTGTGATTTACCAAGCTGTCACGGTATCGGTCAGCGACGGACAGGGTGGACACACGGAGCAAAGTTTCACTCTGGCAGTCTGTCAGCCACCTACTCACTGGAGTAGTTCAGGTAATAATTGCCTGTAATAGATTGATTGGTCAGAGAGGCTTAAAAGCTAAATCGATAAAGTCGGATAGTATCCATAAGAGAGGATTTTTTATGTTGAGTTTTTTATTTGGCAACCTTATGTTGCGTCGTATGCTGTGGCTGTTGCTGTTGGTTGGTGTACACACCAGCCACGCCGCCACGCCCAACGTACAAATCAGCTCAGCCGAATTCCGGCAGAATGCCCTGCAAATCAAAGGCAGACTCCGAAATCCCGCTGGCTTAAGTGTCGAAGTATTTGACCTAGACGGCCATTCACTCGGCCTGGCCCCAATCAAAGCCAAAAAATACAGCTTTACACTGGATCGAGCCAAAATGACCAGCGTGCCCTGCGGCATAGTCGCCGAAGCCGGTGGTATACAAGTCATGAAACCCGTCAAACGTGCACCGGAACCTTGTAAAGGCCTCACCATCAAAAAAGCCCAATGGCTCAAGAAGAAAAAGCGGCTCAATGTTGCCGGTCATGGCAAAGCCGTCGGCACGACCACTCTTGAACTGTACGACCTGGACGGTAACCTACTCGCTTCTGAAAAACCCGTCAAACCCGGCAAATTTGCCTTTAACCTAGAGTCAGCCCAACTCAAAACCGGCATCCCGTGCAGTATCAAAGTCACCAACGGCACCGCCACCAGCGCCGCCCTCGTCAGCAAAGCCCCGGCCGGCTGCACGGTATTACCCATCAAAACCCGCTGCGCCATCACCGAACCCGCCAACAACAGCCAACTGCCGTACAACCAACCCATAGTATTTAAAGCCAACGCCCAAGCCAAAGATAGCAAAGCCAAACCCATCAAATACGAATGGGACTTTGCGGGTGGTGTCATGGGTCATCCGGCCGGCACCCTCAATGACAGCGGCGAAAACCAAACCCAAGCCAGCTTCATCAGAAACAACAGCACTTACCGAGTGCGCTTTGCCGCCACCGACGCCAAAGGCGAACGCTGTGAAGCGGCCATCGAAGTCAGCGTTGGCACACCGCCAACTGGCCTACCGCCGAAAGTCCCCGAACAACCGGCGCCAAAAGTAGCGGGTGAGTTAGACGGCACCGCCGGTGATCTGGTGGTGTTGCCGTTTGAGGACTGGACCATGCAGACCTACACCGATTCAAAATTGGCAGGAAACAGTCTGATACCTATGCGGCCCCCGCTCAGCACCATTAATACAGAAGTCTATCGAAAAGCCCGGTTGCCAGAATTACTCGGTCCTGGAAAAGCAGAGCTTTTCTACTCAGCTGCTTCCAACTCGACCGATCCGGTGGGTGGTAATTCCATTACTTCCACTAGCCAGAACTTGCCGGTGGGATCGCTGCTGGCCGAGGCGAAATTACCGAAAAGCGACTTGTTTGAAACCTGGGTTAGTACTCTTGCGCCGCCCGAGATACCGAGGGAATCGTTACCGGTCAATGGCAGTTATATCAAGTTTGCCGGCGCTTTTCTCAGCTCCAATCCTCAAGATCTTGGGTCCGGGGGAGTTGTACCCGACGAAGGATACCAACTGCGCAATCCAGAAAAGGAGGATACCTTTGCGCCAACACCGGCCCGTGCCATGCCAGGCATCGCTAACCCATACACAGTAAACGATCCGCAACCTTTTGACATGTTTTCTGCTAAAGAGAATCGCTTCAAGGCTCGTGCTTTGCCATTATCTGACATTGACGACCAGGGACGGATCAATCCGTTTCCACTGTTTCGCGTCGAAGCGCGTGTCAGCGATGGTTCGGCTGCATTGGCCGCAACGGACACCGTACTTTCCGCCACACGCGATTTACACTGCCGCGAATGCCATGGAAAAGGCGGGGTAGGCGCCAAATCCTCAAACCATTGGTCGCCCGAAGTCAGAAATTACTATCATAGTGATCTGCAACATCTAAACGAGCACGACCAACCTCGCTGGTTTGAGGCTGTGGCAGATAATTTGTTCGAACGAGAATTCGCCGCGCAGCTCAATATTCTGAGTCTGCATGACTATTACGATGGCATTCACTTTCTGGGCGAGAATGACCATGATTATCGCGATGCTTGGGGGAATGGATGCGTAATATGCCACAGGTGGCCTAGTTTGGATGGTTCTCCTACACCTTATCCTGAGGTAAATACAAGCTCAGCTACCATGATGCCCAACGGCATGCAAGGATCAGAAGCTCGCGAAGGTGGGCGTGGCGAAGTAGGCTATGGGGCTCCTGGGACTGTGGTTGGACCTTTTGAGAACGCTGCCATAATTCATAGTTTTCACGGTAGGTTGATTTACAATGCCGCCAAGGACGACATCCAACGCTGGCCGAGTGGACGTTTCCGGCGCTGGGTTGACGCGTTGGACGGCGGCCCCAATCCAAACCCATTGTTTCCGGTTAAAGATGCGAAGGGAAATCTGTTACCCATGGAAGAGAACTGCCTGAAGTGCCATGGTGGACAGCGAGAGCAAGCGTATCGGGATCGCCATTTCACCGCTGGACTCACCTGCTATCAGTGTCACGGCGATATGATGGCCATGGGTCGGTTGTACCCAAAGACTATGCTCAACCCCGATGGACTGAGTTACCGGGTGTCCTGGTTTGAACAGCCGGATTGCGGTTCCTGTCATACCGGCAACGCCAATCGTGGTGCCGATAAAAGTAGTGGTTTTTTCAGCGCAGGCGTGATGAATGCCGCTTTTGATGAAAATGATCCGGCGGCGACATCACGCCGACCTAATCTGAAAGACCCGGATCAAATCCGATTCGCGGTGCCGCTAGCCACTGTCCAAGATAGCGGATTCACATCTAGTTTAACGCCTGCACCGAAAATAATAACCCCCCTGTTTCGCCTCGGCAAAGACGCCCATGGCAATGTCAGTTGTGCGGCCTGTCACGGCGGTGCCCATGCCACCTGGCCTAATCGTGATCCAAATGCCAATGACAATGTGACGGCCATGCAGCTGCAAGGCCATACCGGCAGTGTGTTGGAATGTAATGTGTGCCACACCGCCGAAGCCTTCCTGAAAAAAGACGATCTGGATGGCGGCGTGTACATGGGCGTGCCTGCTGGGGTGCTAGGCGGACCGCATAATCTGCATCCGATCAACGACCCTAACTGGTGGAAAGAAGCCACCGACCAACCCAACGGCAAAGCCGGCTGGCACGACGACTACGCCATGATGCCCGGTACGCTGAACGAAGACCAGTGCGCGGCTTGTCACGGCAACGACCACAAAGGTACGCGTCTGTCAAAAACACCCATAGCCCGTGAGTTCGTGGACGAGAACGGCAAGAAAGTAAAGGTGAAGGCCGGCGCGATAATCGGCTGCGATCTGTGCCATAGCATTGAAAAAAGCTGTCAGAAATCGCCCAACCCCGGTTGTGGTAGTTCCGAAGGCAAAGCGCCCGCTGTTAATCGTCCGCCCGTCTTCACGTCCATGCCAGTTACCGAAGTGGTCAAAGACCAGATTTATCTGTATACAGCCACGGCTTCGGATCCTGATGGCGATCCCGTAACCTTAAGCCTTACTCAAAATCCGACTCCCGCCGATGGTCAGCAAGCAGAGACGGTTGGTGTTTTGACATTCGAACCGAGCACCGGAAAGCTTACTGGCAATTGGGCGACCTTGCCGGAGGGATTTCAATATGGCCAATGGAGTTACAGGCTCACAGCCAACGATGGTCGTGGCGGTATTGTCAATCAAGCGGTGACTGTTAAAGCGACCTGCCCGAGCGGTTTGCTTCTGTCACTAAATAGCAGTCTGCCCGAATGTGTGGTGATCCATATCACTTCACAACCGACAGTAGGCGGAATTGATGCAGGGCAAATCTTTACCTATTCCGTTAAAGCCGAGCATGGCGCTAGTCTGCCACTGACTTATACCCTGGCCGAAGGGGCACCGGAAGGGATGGTCATCGACGCTAATGGGGTGCTGACCTGGAAAGCCAGTGCAACCGTCGAAGTGCTGAATGCGGAAATTATAGTAACGGATGGTCAAGGCAATGAAGCACGTCAGCCTATTTATCTGTTGGTTTGCAGCGGCTCTCAGCATTGGGATACAAACGAAGGTTTTTGTAAGGGGCCGATCACCATCACATCGCCAGCACCCAATGATGGTAGTTATATCGGTCTGAGTGTCGGGAATTCGTTCAGTCATCAAGTGACAGCAACGCATGAGCAGGGTTTGCCCATCATCTATGGGCTGACTGGTGGTGCCGCAACTATGACTATCAACAGTGAAACCGGCACTATCCAATGGCTGGCCGATGACGCTTCCGTCGGTGAACACCAGCTTTACCTTACCGCGAGCGACGGGCAGGGTGGCTTGACCAAACAACCTTTCTATCTCATTGTCTGCGCTCCACCTGCGCAGTGGAATGCTGACAATTCTGCGTGTGAATAGTAGGCATAGTTGGGGTGTGCGGTAGCAAGGTCCAACATGTGTGGCCAGATTCGTACTATTGAATCAGGTTAGTAAAACAAACGTGTGACGTTGCACTGATGTTTAATCAGGAAAATCAAGATAATTTTTAGCGAGAATTTTTTATGTGGACTTTTTTATTTGGCAACACTTTTTCAGGATGTATTCTTTTATTTAGGATATGGCCATTATTAACTTTCCTGAATTTTTGTGTGACTATTTGTAGGGGCGATTTCAATCGCCCTAGGCGAATAAATTCGTCTCCACGGGAGGTCTCTGCAAATCGTGACATTATTTTTTGCCAAATCCTTAGCGTTGTGTGCTTAAGTCTTTTGGCAGGCATTGACCCCAGCCACGCCGCCACGCCCAGCCTGCAAATCAGTTCAGCCGAATTTCGGCAGAATGCCCTGCAAATCAAAGGCCGACTCCGAAATCCCGCTGGCCCAAATGTCGAAGTATTCGACCTAGACGGCCATTCACTCGGCCTGGCCCCAATCAAAGCCAAAAAATACAGCTTTAAACTGGATCGAGCCAAAATGACCACCGTACCCTGCGGCGTCATAGTCGAAGCCGGTGGTATACAAGTCATGAAGCCCGTCAAACGTGCCCCTGAACCCTGTCAAGGCCTCACCATCAAAAAAGCCCAATGGCTCAAGAAGAAAAAGCGGCTAAACGTTGCCGGACATGGCAAAGCCGTCGGCACGACCACGCTAGACCTTTACGACCTGGACGGCAACCTACTCGCTTCTGAAAAACCCGTCAAACCCGGCAAATTTGCCTTTAACCTAGACCAAGCCCAACTCAAAACCGGCATCCCGTGCAGTATCAAAGTCACCAACGGCACCGCCACCAGCGCCGCCCTCGTCAGCAAAGCTCCGGCCGGCTGCACAGTATTACCCATCAAAACCCGCTGCGCCATCACCGAACCCGCCAACAACAGTCAACTGCCTTTTAATCAACCCATAGTATTTAAAGCCAACGCCCAAGCCAAAGATAGCAAAGCCAAACCCATCAAATACGAATGGGACTTTGCGGGCGGCGTCATGGGTCATCCGGCCGGTACCCTCAATGACAGCGGCGACAACCAAACCCAAGCCAGCTTTATTAGAAACAACAGCAGCTACCGAGTGCGCTTTGCCGCCACCGACGCCAAAGGTGAACGCTGTGAAGCGGCCATCGAAGTCAGCGTTGGCACACCGCCAACTGGCCTCCCGCCGAAAGTCCCCGAACAACCCGCGCCGAAAGTAGCGGGTGAATTAGATGGCACCGCCGGTGATCTGGTGGTGTTGCCGTTTGAACATTTAACCATGCAGTCTTCCATAGACGCATTGCTTAAGCCGAACATGTATCTAACTATTGAGCCCTTCCTAAATATGAATGCCCAGGTCTATCGAAAAGGGCGTTTACCTGAACGACTCGGTTCGGAGCAGATCGCGCTGTCTTATTCGGCTGCTGCCAATCCAGTTGATCCTGTTGGCGCCAATTCGATCAATTCTACTAGTCAAAACTGGCCGCTTGGAGCAACTCTAAAAGATGCGAAATTGCAAAAGTCCGATATGTTTGAGGTATTTGTTCCTGAAAATCCGTCCCCAGGTTCTGGTAATCCGAGTTATATGAGTAACTTAGGGACTGGGCTTCTCGACGAAGGTTTTCTTTTATCCCAGCCGCAATTACAAGTTGATCGTGGAAATTACATGCCGGGCATCGCCAGCCCTTTTCTAAAAAACGATCCACAACCTTTTGAATTTTACAATCCGGATCAAACCGTGTTTTCGGCGCGATCGTTGCCGTTTACTGATATCGACGATGCCGGAAGAATCAACCCGTATCCATTATTACGTGTTGAAGCCAAACTGCCGGGAAACTCAGCCCCTCAGGCAGTCACCGATGCGGTGCTAAGTGCTGGGCGCGATCTGCATTGCCGTGAATGCCACGAAAAAGGCGGTATTGCCGCCGATTCCAAAGTGCAAATGCAGGTTAAGTTTTATGAAATGTATAGTCACGGTGCCGACCATCACGCGCTGCCACATACCGATCAACCAAGCTTCTTTGAGCCAGCAAGTGACCGTCTGGATGATCGCGAGCGCGCCGCTTACATGAACATCGCCAGTATTCATGACTTTTACGATGGCCTGGGTACTCTGAGTCATGCACTCGGCGGCGTTTCCCATGGACATGTCGGCGATCCGGAAGGTTATGGAAACCGTAATTGTGATAGCTGCCATGCTCGGCAGCAAGGGCTGGCGGCCGGTGTAGACACTGACAGACCCACTATGGTAGATAGAAAAAATTTTGGTGGAGAGCTGCGCGAAGGCGGACGAGAGGGCTTTCTTGGCTATGATTTATCCTCGGCGGTTCACCAAATGCACGGACAGCTGATGTACAACACGGATAAATCCGGCATTCTACGTTTGCCCAGTGGCCGTTTTCAGCGCTGGCATCCAGAGGATGGGCCCAATCCCAGCCCACTATTCCCGGTTAAAGATTCCAAAGGCAATAATTTGCCGATGGAAGAAAATTGTCTGAAATGCCATGGCGGACAACGCGAGCAATGCTATCGCGACCGGATGTTTACCGCTGGCGTTACCTGCTATCAATGTCATGGTGATATGCTGGCTGTGGGTGGATTCTATAAAAGAACGATGCCCAGTCCGGATGGTCACGAACATAGAATTCCCTGGATGGATGAGCCAGAATGTGGTTCTTGCCATGTGGGCAATGCCAATCAGGGTGAAGCCGGCAAGGCCGGATTTTTTAGCGAAGGCATCATGAACACGGCATTCGATGAAACCGACCCCGCCGCAACGTTACGCAAACCACAAAATAATCCTGATGGGCTTAGGTTCGCGGTGCCAATAACAACTCTAAAATTACCCTATGTTCCCTACTATGTGAGCGAAATATTTCAAACCGGGCAGAAAGTTGAATTGAAAGAAGCAACAGCTTACTCTGCCTTAGAAACACCGCTGTTCCGTCTGGGCAAAGATAGCCACGGCAATGTCAGTTGTGCGGCATGCCATGGCGCGGCACATGCCATCTGGCCAAATC
The DNA here is from genome assembly GCA_965247565.1 of Methylococcales bacterium. Taxonomy (GTDB): domain Bacteria; phylum Pseudomonadota; class Gammaproteobacteria; order Methylococcales; family Methylomonadaceae; genus CBDFHF01. The sequence continues at coordinate 2,344,591 of CBDFHF010000003.1, forward strand.
GGGATCCGAATGCGAATGACAATGTAACAGCGCGGCAATTGCAGGGCCATACCGGTACTATTCTAGAATGTAGTGTCTGCCATAGCGCCGATGCCTTCCTGAAGAAAGAGGATCTGGATGGCGGCGTTTACATGGGCGTTTCCGCTGGCGTTTTGGGCGGACCGCATAATTTGCATCCGATCAATGATCCCATTTGGTGGAAGGAGGCTACCGGACAGACTAACGGGAAAGGCGGCTGGCATAACGACTACGCCCAGTTGTCGGGCACGGCCGGGGAAGACCAATGCGCCGCCTGCCACGGTAATGATCACAAAGGCACGCGTCTGTCGAAAACGCCGGTGGCGCGGGAATTCACCGATGAAAACGGCAAGAAAGTGAAGGTAAAAGCCGGAACCATGATCGGCTGCGATCTTTGCCACAGCATTGAGAAGAGTTGTACTCATTCACCTAACTCGCAGTGTGGAACTGCTAATGGTCAAGTTTCCCCGGTCAACCGACCGCCTGTGTTTACCTCAACTCCAGTAACTGAAGTGATCAAAGGTGAGCAATATAACTATAAAGCCACAGTGAGTGATCCGGACGGTGACCAGGTAAAGTTGAGTCTTACGGTCAATCCGACTCCGGCTGACTCTACTAATACAGAGTACTCAGGAGTACTTTCGCTTGATGCTGACACGGGAGATCTTACTGCTAACTGGGCTAAAAAAGAGAACATTCCGTCTAATGGTTGGTACTACACGCTGACCGCTAATGACGGACGTGGTGGCGTGGTTAATCAATCGGTCGCTGTCAAGTTGTCTTGTCCAAGTGGATTGCTAGTGGATCAAAGCATGTGTGTAAAAATTCGGATTACTTCAGGACAACAGTTTGGTGGTCTGGACAATGGGCAAACAGTAACCTATCAAGTGCTAGCTGAACATGGCGATGGTCTTCCGCTCAGTTATGTTTTGGCTGAGGGCGCGGCACCGGGTATTTCTGTGAATGCTAATGGTTTAGTTACTTTTAGCCCTACTGGATTCACTGAACAGAATTCTATAAATGGTGATGTGATTGTAACCGACGGCAACGGCAATGAAGCTCGGCATGGTGTCGGTGTTACTGTCTGTGTCGGCTCGCAGCATTGGGATCAGATCAATGGGTGTGTTGGTCCCATTACCTTCACATCAACTCCTCCAGGTAATGAAAATGGTTATGGTATGAATGTTGGTGAGACCCTGATTTATGATGCCACAGTTACCCATCAGCAAAATTTGCCGGTTAGCTTTAGTCTTCAAGGTGCGCCGGCGACCATGACGATTGATGCAGCCACTGGGCATTTGCAGTGGACACCAGACGCTGGATCGGATGACACTACAATCAATATTTCCATCTTAGCTAGTGACGGGCAGGGTGGGCTTAGTACGCAACCTTTAAATCTGGTCGTTTGCGAACCACCGCAACATTGGAGTGATGTGATTGATTGGTGTGAATAGCCAGTCAAACCAAGGCGTATCAGCTAGTTGAGCTGATGCGCCAGTTTAATTGGAAAATTCGCCAATTGGTTATGAAAAGTAGTTACCAATCGCGATACGGCGCATTCAAAAACCTAAACAGGTTAACCACTGTTGGCTAGCGTTAGTGGCGTGGCGACTCATGAGTTTCAGGGCTGCATGGTTTTTCTGTTCCCTATAAATAATCGACCCAATCATTCGTAATAGCTCAAACAGGTTATAATCTAGGCAGGCTTATGTACTACAATAGACAGCTAATCTCTGGTTGAGACGCTTTGGACGTTATAACAATTCTAATAAATTATTATTTAGAGCCGTTAACCTAACCTTCTTCCGTTGGAGAAGGGATAATTGGCGAACTTATTGGTATTGATATTGCCTAGCTACTCACTTTGTGTGCCACTGTTTGGAATCAATTATAAATGGCAAATCAAACAACAGATTATTCTTCCTTACTGAAAGCGCTCCAGGATAGAGACAAGCTTTCACTAGCGGAATTGAAGAAAGTTGAGCGCGTACAAAAAACATCCGTTGCTGAAAGTTTGCCGCAATTGCTGGTTAAGCTGGGTTTGTGCTCTGAGCTTGATGTGGCTGATGCCTTTGTTGAAACAGGCGGCTTTGAAAAGGTAACGGCGGAACAATATCCACTGGAAATGCAGTTGCCGGAACCAGTGTCGCTGCGGTTTTTGAAACAATATCATGTCATCGGTCTGGGTGGAACAGATGATGATATGACTGTCGCCATGATGGATCCTGAAGATCAGTTTGTCATTGAAGCTTTAAAGTTGGCGACCAGCAAAAATATTATTGTCAAGGTGGGTTTGTTATCGGAAATTGACGCTGCTCTCGAAGTGCAATACGGGCAAAGCCAGATCAATAAGGACAATGCGGCTGATGATATAGATTACGATGATATTGGGGAGGAAGACTTAGAACATTTAAAAGATCTGGCTAGCGAGGCGCCGGTCATCAAGATGGTTAATCTGATCATGCAGCGGGCGATTGAGACGAAAGCTTCGGATATACACATTGAGCCTTTCGAGCAGTCTTTAAAAGTCAGATTACGGGTCGATGGTGTACTGCAAGATATTCATGCGCCCCATGTAAAATCAACCGCAGCAGTGATTTCCCGGATTAAAATCATGGCGAAACTCAATATTGCCGAACGTCGGTTGCCGCAAGATGGCCGTATTAAGGTACAGATGCTGGGTAAGGAGTTGGATTTGCGGGTTTCTTCAATCCCCACCATGCACGGCGAAAGTGTGGTTATTCGGTTACTGGATAAAGAAAATACGGTATTGGATTTTGGGGCATTAGGTTTTGCCGGTCGGCATTTGCAGCAATTTATTGATGTATTGGCGTTGCCACATGGCATTATTCTGATTACCGGCCCGACGGGTAGCGGCAAATCAACTACCATGTACGCCGCGTTGAAACAACTGAATACGTCCGAGCGTAAAATTATTACTGTTGAAGATCCGGTTGAATACCAAATGGAAGGCGTTAACCAGATTCAGGCTAAACCACAGATTGGGTTAACTTTTGCCTCTGCCTTACGTTCTATTGTCCGGCAGGATCCTGATGTGATCATGATCGGGGAAATGCGCGATCTGGAAACTGCCAGCATTGCGGTGCAATCGGCATTAACCGGGCATTTGGTCTTATCAACGCTGCACACCAATGACGCGGCGGGCGGGGTAACGCGGCTGCTGGACATGGGGTTGGAAGAATATTTACTGACCTCAACGGTTAATGGCATATTGGCGCAACGATTAGTCAGAAAATTATGCCCGGATTGTAAACAAAGTTATTCGGCTGCGCCTGAGCTGATTCAGGAAATAAGACTGCGGCGCTTTGTGCCCGAAGGCGATATTATTCTTTACAAACCGGTCGGCTGCATGAGTTGTTCGGGCACTGGTTATCGCGGACGATTGGCTATTATCGAATTTTTGCAGATGACCGATCCCATTCGTAAACTAATCATGACCCATGCCGAAGCCGGTGCTATCGAAAGACTGGCCATATCGGAAGGCATGCAAACGCTATATGAAAATGGCTTGGTCAAAGTGGTACAAGGCGTGACTACTCTGGAAGAAGTTATGCGGGTTACGTCGGAGAAATAAATGCCGTCATTTGCCTACAAAGTGGTCAATAAGAACGGGGTAACCGAAGAAGGTGTTCGCGAGGCACTTGATGAGCAATCGCTAATTGCTGCTCTGCAGGCTGATGGGTACATCCCGATTAAAGTAACACCAGCCAAAGCGGGTTCTTTTTTGGGTCTGGGTTTACGCACAAACCAGGCAAAATTATCGCCAAAAGATCTAACCTTATTTACTAGTGAGCTAGCAGTATTGCTGGAGTCTGGTTTGCCGTTGGATAAATCTCTGCGTGTATTAATGGATTTGACCGAAGATAACGAGGGGCTCACCAAGCTGATTGCCAGAGTGTTAGAAAAAGTAAAAGGCGGAGCTACCCTTGCCGATTCTTTGGAAAGACGCAAAGGGGGCGATAGAAAACGTGCGGGCATCTTTACCAAGTTTTATTTGAATATGATACGTGCCGGTGAAGCTGGCGGTAGTTTGGGTGAAGTATTAAGTCGATTGGCTGAATATTTGGAGCGATCCCAGGAATTAAAAGACACAGTCAGAACCGCTTTGATTTACCCGACTATCTTATTGGTTATGTCGTTGGCCTCGCTTTTTATCATGCTAACCTTCGTGGTGCCGCAATTTACTGAAATGTTTGAAAGCGCTGGCAAAGAGTTGCCAGTATCTACTCAAATTGTGGTGGGTTTGGCGGAGTGGCTGAAAAGCTATTGGTGGGTATTGCTAGCTATTATCATCTCCATCACTAGCTTTATGAATTATCAGATGGCCGATCCGGTCAGAAAGAAAGTTTGGGACGGCCGGTTTTTACGATTGCCGCTGGTCGGGACGATTCTTTTAAATAAAGAAACTGCTAATATCACCCGCACCTTGGGAACTTTATTGGGCAACGGGGTTTCAATAATATCCTCATTGATGATTGTTCGCGAAACACTGGATAATCTGGTGCTGGTTGAAGCGATTCAAGATACGGAAGCGCAATTAAAGCAAGGCAAAAACATGTCGGACGCTATGCTGGAACAAGGACTTTTGCCTAAAATGGCTCTGCAAATGATAAAAATGGGCGAGGAAACCGGTCGGTTGGAAGAAATGTTGCTGCGTGTGGCGACTATTTACGATAAGCAGCTTAGAGTTTCCATCGCTCGAATGCTGGCTCTGCTGGAGCCCGCATTAATAATTACTTTAGGTCTAATGATCGCCGGCATTATTGTTTCGATTTTGTTGGCAATCTTAAGCGTTAATGATTTAGCTTTTTAATGTGGAATTAATACAACATGAAACAACTTAGAAAACCTGTAGAAACCGGATTTACTTTACTTGAATTATTAGTAGTATTAGGGATTATCGCTATGCTGGCCGGGATTGTCGGACCACAAGTTATGAAGCATATGGGCGAATCCAAGACAAAGGCCGCGAAAGTTCAAATAGAAGATTTAGCCGCCAGTTTAGATATGTATAAGCTGGATTTAGGTAAATATCCCACATCAGAACAAGGTCTGGAAGCGCTTATTACCTCACCGGACGGGGCAAAGCGTTGGAATGGGCCCTACTTAAGAAAATCCAAAGTGCCTTTAGATCCTTGGCAACAAGCCTACAGATATGTCTATCCTGGCAAACAAGGCAAATTTGATTTGTACTCGTTGGGTGCGGATGACAAAGAAGGTGGCGAAGGCGAAGACCAGGATGTGACTAGCTGGGAATAATCCGCGGTATACTTAATGTCGGTAGGACGTAACGCCCGGGGCTTTACGCTGATTGAGCTAACCGTGGTGCTGGTGGTCATGGTGTTGGGCTTTTCGGTCATTGGCGTCAAGTTGTCTTCAGGGAATGATTCGGCCCAGCTTAAAGCTGCGGCCCGGGATATAGCGTCAGCATTGCGCTTCGCTAGAGGACAGGCCTTGACTACTCATCAGGAAACCGTGGTTGCAATCGATCTTTCAGAAAATAGCTATACAGTCAGTGGTAGAGATCATGTTTATACTATCCCCGAGGGTGTTGACATCACGGTAGATACCGCGCAAGAAGAACTGGAAGGGGAGGGCGTGGCAAATATCCGGTTTTTTGGCGATGGTTCCTCGATAGGCGGGCGGGTAACGCTGGAGTCGGGCAGCTTTAAATGGCAAATCGACATCAATTGGCTGACCGGTCAAATTGAGCTCAGAGATGATTTTTAACTCGTCTTTTAGAAGGCAGCGAGGATTTTCTTTACTGGAAATTCTCGTTGCTTTTTCGATCATGGCACTCTCCCTGGGTATTCTATTAAAAATATTCTCATCCGGTGTTAATACTGCCGCAATTGCGGAGGACTATACGATTGCCGTACAAATTGCTGAGTCACAAATGGCTAAAGCCGGTGTTGAAACTGTATTGGAACCAGGAGAAGCTTCGGGTACAGAAGATGAGAAATATCGTTGGCGGGTGGTAGTTGAACCCTTTGTTACCAGCATCAGCAAAACAGATCCCAACTCGACAACGGCGGCCCTTTTTAAAGTGAAAGTTATTGTGAGTTGGGGGGATGAAAATGAGGATGACCGGCAGATTGTATTAACATCATTAAAGCTAGTTAGTGGCGAGTCATGAGCCATAAAAACCTGCGAGGTTTTACGCTAATCGAAGTGCTCATCGCTATGACATTGCTAAGCATTATGGTGGTGCTATTGTTTACCAGTTTGAGGCTGTGCGGACAAAGTTGGGAGCAAGGTGAGACGAAGATAACGGAAGTTAATGATGTAGCCGTCGTCTATAATTTTTTTCAACAGCATTTGGCTTCATCTCAACCAGTGACCAATGATTTTGCCGAGGAAGATGCAGTCAAGTTTGGTTTTCAGGGTGATGCACAATCGTTAAGTTTTGTCACCGCTTTACCTGCCAGTGTTGGCAGAAATGGCTTGCAGCAATTTTCTTTGCAATTACATAAAGAAAAGGATGGACAACTGATAAAAGTGACTCTGACGCCTTTTTTTCCGGTGGCAGAAGGTGAGGAATGGCGGCAGGATGACGCCATTTTAGTTAAAAATGTACGAAATTTGGAAATCAGTTATTTCGGGTCTGAAGATGGCGTTAGCCAAGGCGCTTGGCAGTCGGAATGGCTCGATAAAGAAGTGCAGCCGCAGCTGGTTAAAATCAAGATTGAGTTAGAGAACGATAGATACTGGCCGGAAATGGTCATTAAGCTAAATGTCTCGGGTGTTTACAGTAACGAAGACCATGAAGGAGAAGTCGGAGATGGAACCGAGGATACCGATACTGATGCTGAAGATGCGCCGGATCAAGGAGAAGACCAGTGAGATTATATTCACCTACCCAAAAAGGCTTTGCTCTGGTATTGGTATTGTGGATCCTAAGTTTACTGACCATTATGGCGGGCAGCTTTGCGTTGAGCATGCGCCGTGAAACCGCCATTATTGAAGGTGTAAAATATAATGCTGAGTCTCAGACTATTGCCGAATCTGCTTTTGCATTGGCTCAGCTGATGCTGCTGAATCCTGACGAGAAAAGCCGCTGGCGTGCTGATGGAAGTATTTACCAAATTGATTTTGCCGATGCCCAGGTAAGGCTTCGGCTGCTGTCCGAAACCGGGAAGATTGACATCAATGTAGCCAATCCGAAACTATTGACAGCGCTAATGAATCATGCGCCGGCAGAGTCTAAGCAACAGACTCAGCTACTTAGTGCTATGCTTGATTGGAGAGATGCGGATGAAAGTGTGCGCGAAGAAGGCGCCGAAAAAGCGGAATATAAGCATGCTAAATTAAGCTATGGTCCGAGAAATAAGCGCTTTCGCAGTACTGAAGAATTACAACTAGTCTTGGGCATGAATGGAGAAATATTCAAATGGATAAAACCGTTAATTACGGTATTTTCAGGGCAGGCAGTTGACATAAGGCTGGCAGCCAGAGAAGTCCTGGAGGTTTTGCCAGAAATTGATGCCAGCAAAATCAATGAATATCTGCAAGCCAGACAGCAAAGTGTGCTAAATGGCACACCCGCGCCAGCTTTTCCTATGAACGGTGCAGAGCTTAACGAGGTTGATGAAAGTACATCTGAACTACAATCTGAACTACAAAACGAAGAGATAGATTCTGGTGATGATGAGGGAGAGGATGTTGATACGGGCGTGGTGGAAATGATTGCTGAAGTAAAAACGGATACAGGTACAAACACCATGTTTAGCGTAGTGGTTGAAAAGTCGGATACAGGCGTCGGCTCACCGTTTAAGGTGCTGAAGTGGCACCGTGATTATGCGAGTGATGTTTCACTGTTTGCAGACGAAATGAGCGAATTATTAGTAGGGCAGTATGCTGAACCTCAATTCAACAATTGATCTAAATTTTAAAAAATTTTTGCGCTGGTGGAGCCGAGAACTTAGCTTTTTGGTGCCAGAAAACATCAAGCGTCTAGTCAATGAAAAGCAAGGCTTTATTGTGATTCGTCCCGTTGGCGATCAATTTGAGCTGACCTATGTGCATCATGAGGTTTCTGAATCCTTAGCAAGTGTGTCGCGCAATCAAGCTGGGCAAGAGCAATATAAAACGCTGCTCGCGAATGATGACAGATTAAGTAAAGCCAGTGTTGTGCTTAGGTTGACTAGTCGGCAGGTCGTGCAAAAAGAGCTGAGCTTTCCCAGTGCGGCTAAAGAGAATCTCTATCAAGTCATGGCATATGAGCTTGATCGCTTCACGCCGTTTAATGCAGAACAGGTCTATTTTGCTGTTCAACCTTTAGAAGGGCCGAATGAACCGGGCCAGCTCAGAGTAAATTTGCTACTGACCACGCGAGAGGTTCTTGATGACATTTATCAGGAAGTCAGAAACATGGGTTGTGTTCCATTGTTTGCTGATTATGAACAGGCCGCTAATGATCTGACCCAGCGCGGTGATTATTACAATTTGTTACCCAACTGGTTAAGGGAAAAAACCACAAAATCATCGCAACTACTACACTTTGCTCTAATGGGTACAGTGCTGTTGTTGCTTGCTGCCGCTTTAGCATTGCCGCTTTGGTTTCAATATCAGACGGTTGATATGTTGCAGGCAAAAATCGATAAGATTGAGCCCGAAGCAAAAAGCATCAAAGCCATGCAGTTGGAAATAGACAGTATCATTGAGAAAACTGAAAAATTAATCGCTGAAAAAAATGCAGCCCCGCCTGTAGTCGCAGTACTCGATGCCTTAAGCGAGCTAATCAAAGATGACACTTGGTTAGCTTACGCTCAATATTCCGATGGACAGTTGCAGATACAAGGTGAGTCGCCTACCGCTGCTACATTAATTGCGGCATTAGAGGACTCTGACTATTTTGCGAATGCTCGTTTTGTATCTCCGGTGACTCAGGATAAAGTCAGTGGGCTAGAACGCTTCCAGATTGCTGTCAATATTACTAAAGCGGATAGTGCCGTAAACTCGGATGGCGATGAAAATGACGCTGACGCTGACGAAAGTACCGATGATGGTGAAAACACCGATGGACAGGAAGATGACACCAGTAAACAGTAATAAAATGCAGCGCTGGCTGGCGTTAGGGTTATTAGTTCTCGTTATTGTGCTGATCGGTTTAGTAGTGGTTGGGCCAATTGTCAATAAGGGGTTAGAGTTAAATGAGGCAAAAAACACCTTACTGTTCCGGTTGGAGCAATACAGCCGAGTTCTTTCCAGAAAAGATGCGGTTACTGTAAGCATGGAGCAAATCAATACGCAGAATCAGGAAGAAGGTTATTTAAATAGTCAAGGGACGGTGGCATTAGCTTCTGCTAATGTGCAGGAATTTATTAAAAAAGCCATTATCGAGGCTGGCGGCCAATTAAGCAGTACTCAAGTGTTGCCGGTAACCAATAAAAATGATTTCAGCCGTATTACTGTCAGTGTCAGAATGACAGGAAACAGCGAAGTATTGAGATCAGTGTTGTACAAAATTGAAACGTCAACACCCTTGATTATTATCGATCAACTAGACATCAGGCCTATGCGAGGGGTAAGGAATAGAAAAACCCACCAGATTGATCCGAGTAACGAATTAAACATTAACTTTCAAGCGGTCAGTTTTATGAAAAAACAACCGGAAGAAGCAGAATGAATACTAAGCTCGCAAAATTATTAGGTGTTATTTGTACCTTGCTGATGCTGGTAATAGCTGGGGAATGGTTTTACATTAAAAACTCACAGAACAAACTGCTTCAGGCAATTAGCTCGATTAAAACTGAAGACTATCAGGCAGATGAAATGCCTACTCTGGATCTGACTGAGCAGTCCGAAGAAGACTATGCCGATCTAGTTGATAGACCGCTATTTATCAAAGGCAGAAGGCATGTCGAGGAAGTTCCGCCTGAAACAGAGCAGACAACAGCGGCGGCAGAAGTGCCTTTTGATTGGGAGCTCAGTGGTGTTTATTCCGGCAAAAAAGGCCTGACTGCATTATTCAGCCGAAGTAAAACCAAAGTACCGAAAGATAACTACAGAAAATTACTGGTTGGTGCTGATCTTGACGGATGGAAACTGAACAAAATAGATAAAGATAAGGCGTTGTTTAAGCAAGCCGATACAGAAAAAGTGCTGTTACTTAGAAAAGTAAAACCAAAAGTTTCGGCAAAAGTCCCCAATAATCCCGCTGCGCCAATGACTGGAAGACCACAGATTCCTAATCCTGCTGTTCCGCCACAACAACCAGAACCCAATGAGTCCATTGAACCAATGGAAGATCCTTTCGAGAATAACCAATGAATCAAGCTAACAAAATAACTACTGCTACTTGTTTGGTGGCAACTGCTTTAGCACTCTCAGGCTGTGAGTTGTTGGGTCCTAAGCCCGTTACTAAATTGCCTTTGCAGCCAGTTCCCAAAGAACAGCCGACTGCACAGTCAGGCGTTGTGTTTAAAGAGCTGCAAAATAAACCTTCTGCAAACGATGCTAAACGTGCCAAAGTGGAGTTTTTTCCTGGTACTGATCGGTATGTGCCAGATATGCCTCCGGAGTATAGGCAGGCAGTGGAGGGAAAAGCACCTAGAAATAAAGGAAGCGGATCGTACAGTTTAAATTTTGATGAGGCTGATCTAGGTGAAGTCTCCAAAGTGATTTTAGGTGACATTCTGTCAAAGAATTATGTGTTAAGCCCGAAAGTGGCAGGCAAAGTTACTTTGCAAACCACTGAGCCTTTAACCAAGGAGGAGCTATTACCTACTCTGGAAATGTTATTGCGCATGAATAACGCTGTGCTCATTAAGGATGGCAGCATCTATCACATAGAACCGACTTCCGAAGCACTGTATAGCTCCGGTTTTTCAACACCGGGTAGCAAAAGCAATGCAGGCTATCAGGTCAAAGTTATTCCGGTTAAAAATGTAGCGGTCGAAGATATTGTTGAAGTAATGAAACCGTTAGTGCAGGAGAAAACTATCCTTAACATTGATGGTGCACGCAATTTGTTAGTAGCATCGGGTACCCCGGATGAGCTGGCTCGGGTGATGGATATGGTTAGCACGTTTGATATTGATGTTCTGAGAGGGCGCTCTTTTGCCTTATTTCAATTGGCACATACCGAACCGGAAACGATCATTACCGAGTTGCAAGAAGTGTTCGGTAAAAAGAGCTCAGCTGAAGAAAGCCAGTTTTTTCGCTTTATCCCGATTGAACGGTTAAATGCTGTGTTGGCTATCACTCATCAAGCCAGTTATTTAAGGGATATCGAAAGCTGGGTGCTGAGACTGGATCGGTCAAATTCCGTTACCGGTGGCGGGGTTAATGTCTATAGGGCGCAACATGTTGGCGCGGTTGAATTGGCTGCCACTCTGAATGACATTTTTGGAACTGGTGGATTAAGCAGTGATAGGTCCGCTAAGTTAGCGCCGGGAAAAAAAGCAACTAGCATCACTAACAAGTCCTCATCTAATAAAACAGACACTAAAAAAACTGACGCAAATCAGCGAACTGCCGCAAAACCAACTGCCAGTGGACAAACTGGCGACGCAAAAGTGGCTAATGTTGGCGAGGTCAAAATTATTGCCGACGAATTAAATAATGCCATTGTTGTGGTTGCAACACCTCAGGAATATGAAATCATTCGCACGATAATCACCCAATTGGACGTTATGCCCTTGCAAGTCCTGATTGACGCAACCATCGTTTCGGTCGAGCTTAAAGATGATTTAAAGTACGGCATACAATGGTACTTTGATCACGGAGACAGTAATGTCGGTAGTGGCCTTGGAACCTCGACGCTTGGTAAGCTAGGGCTTGCGGCCGCGGAAGGATTTGCTACCGGGGGGCTGAGTGCCATGTATAACTCAGGAGCAGTTAATGCATTACTGACCTCGCAGGCTAATAAGGATAATGTCAATGTAATTTCCTCGCCTTCATTAATGGTATTAAACAACCAAGAAGCTACGATTGAAGTGGGTACCCAAATTCCTATTTTAAGCGGGTCATTGTCCGGAGTTGGTGCGACCAGTACTGGCTCAAGCGCTTCAGCTACTAACTCAAATGGGTTCGTTACAAATAACCAAATTGATTATAAAGATACTGGGGTTAAACTGGTGGTGAAGCCAAGAGTGAATGCTAATGGCATGGTTATCATGGAAATTAAGCAAACGGTAAGCGATCCAGTTAAATCAACTATTGGTGTTACCGAATCAGCCGCAATTTCAAAAAAAGAGATTGAAAGTTCTGTTGCTGTGCTAGATGGCGAGACTATCGTATTAGGCGGCTTGATAAAAGAAGACAATACCTATAATAAGTCGGGAATTCCATTTTTGCATGAAATACCTTGGATAGGTCCTTTGTTTGGCAATACCACAAACAACAAAGATAGGAACGAGTTAGTTGTGCTGATAACACCACGGGTCGTTAAATCCAAGCAAGACTCTAGAGTTATTTCTGCGGAATTCAAACGCAAATTATCGGGGATCTATCAGGAAGTTCCTGAATATAATCCTGTGAATCCCCAATAGCTGGATGTTTATCGACGGGATTGGGTTTTGTAAGTCAGAAACAATCGAATCATCAAACCACTTAGGGCAAGTTACAGTCACCTATAACCATTACGCCTAAGTGGCTTAATTAAGGGTGTTGACCTTATATCAAGGTGAACACCTTTGTTTTTTAATTGATTAAAGCGTAATAACGTCTTCACCTTTGCTGATTAAAACCACATCGGCAGGTCGCATAGCAAATAAACCAACGGTAATTACGCCAGTAATGTTGTTGATCAATTGTTCCAATTTTAAAGGTTCGGTGATATTCAAGTTATGCACATCCAGAATTTCGCCGTGGTTGTCTGTAATACAACCTTCACGCCACACTGGTTGACCGCCTAATTTAACAAGTTCTCTGGCCACGTAACTTCTGGCCATTGGGATCACTTCAACAGGTAATGGAAATTTACCTAACACGTCAACGCCTTTCGATTCATCGACAATACATACAAAGGTTTTGCTTGCAGCAGCAACGATTTTTTCTCGGGTTAATGCAGCGCCACCGCCCTTGATCATTTGTTTGAGTGGGTTTACTTCGTCGGCGCCGTCCACATAGACATCAAGAGTGCCAACAGTATTTAAATCAAACACAGGAATACCCAGTTTTTTTAAGCGTTCCGTACTGGCTAGGGAGCTGGATACGGCGCCTTCAATAGTGCCTCTGAAATCGGCCAGGTAATCAATGAAGTGGTTAACTGTTGAGCCCGTGCCAACGCCAATAATAGGCACATCTTTAACGTATTTTAGGGCGGCTTGGGCTACTTTTTGTTTTAATTCGTCTTGTGTCATGAGTCTATCGCAATTCCAGTAAGGGTTAGTAAATACTGTGGGATAATACCGCAGATACCGAGTTTCTTCAGCCGATTTTTACACAATGCCACAAAAATACATAGAAAAAATACTCCGCGCTAAAGTTTATGATGTTGCTGCAGAAACCCCATTAGATTGCGCTTTGTCTCTGTCTGAGCGCTTAGCTAATACGGTTTATCTGAAGCGGGAAGATTTGCAGTCGGTGTTTTCGTTCAAGATACGCGGCGCTTATAACAAAATGTCTCAGTTAGATGAAGTGTCTAAGGCTAAAGGCGTCATTGCCGCTTCAGCCGGAAACCATGCGCAGGGCGTTGCATTATCGGCCAAAAAGTTGGGTATTAAGGCATTGATTGTTATGCCCAAAACTACGCCAGAAATTAAAATAAAATCGGTTAAGTCCAAAGGTGCCAAAATTGTTTTATTTGGCGACTCCTATGATGAGGCCTATGGTCACGCGCAAGAGTTAGCGGTCGAAAAAGGTATGGTGTTTATACACCCTTTTGATGACCCTGATGTGATTGCTGGACAAGGTACGGTAGCAATGGAAATTCTTCGTCAGCAAACCGGAGATCTCCACGCCATTTTTGTTCCAGTTGGCGGCGGTGGCTTGTGTGCTGGGATTGCTACCTATGTAAAGTTTGTGCGTCCGGAAATAAAAATTATAGCGGTAGAACCGGATGATGCGGATTGTCTTAATCAAGCGTTTAAAGCAAACAGGCGAGTGATCTTGCCACAAGTCGGTTTGTTTGCCGACGGCGTTGCTGTTAAGCAAATTGGTACAGAAACATTTCGTTTGGCAAAGCTCTATGTTGACGAGGTGATTACTGTGAGTACCGACGAAATTTGCGCTGCTATCAAAGATATTTTTGATGATACCCGCTCTATTTCCGAACCCGCTGGTGCCCTAGCTGTGGCCGGTTTAAAAAAGTATGTGGAACGTGAACAGGTAACAGGGCAGACCTTGGTTGCTATCGACAGTGGTGCCAATATGAATTTTGATCGGTTACGTTATGTCGCTGAACGAGCGCAGGTAGGGGAGCATCGTGAAATTTTACTCGCTGTAACCATACCAGAAATTCCCGGCAGCTTTTTAAAATTCTGCAAATTATTAGGCACGCGAAGTATCACCGAGTTTAATTACCGGTATTTTGATAAAACTCAGGCGCAAGTTTTTGTGGGCATATCGAGTAGTGGTCTGGAAACTGATCGTGCAGAGGTTATTGCTCAGCTACAGGCTCATCAATTTAACGTTACTGATATGACCAAAAATGATCTAGCCAAAGAGCATATTCGCTATATGGTTGGCGGGCATGCACCTTGTGAGCTCAACGAAATCATTTACAGTTTAGAATTTCCTGAGCGCCCTGGCGCATTACTAAAATTTTTAACAGCAATGGGCGGGCGCTGGAATATCAGTTTGTTTCATTATCGCAATCACGGTGCGGCATTTGGTAAAGTTTTGATGGGGGTACAAATGCCGGAAACAGAGCGGAAAGCTTGCCAGCACTGCCTTGATGAATTGGGTTTTGCTTATCGGGAAGAAACAGAAAATCTTGCTTACCGACTATTTTCAGGTGGAATGCGCTAATTATTCTAGCGACAGAATGAAATCCCATTGAGCTTTAGTAACCGGCATAATGGATAAGCGATTGCCTCGTTGCACTAAAGCCAGCTCAGCCAATTCCGGGTAGGGTTTTAACTCTTGTAAGGTAATAGTGCGCACCAGACTTCTAACATACTTTACATCCACCATTATCCAACGCGGGTTCTCAGGGTCGCTTTTAGGGTCGTAGTGCGGGTCGTTTTCATCAAAAGCCAAAAAATCAGGGTAGCCCTCTTTAACGATTTCCATAATGCCGACGATGCCAGGTAAGGCGCAGTTCGAATGATAAAAAAACACTTGATCACCCAGTTTCATTTCATCACGCAGCATATTTCGGGCCTGATAATTACGTACACCATCCCAATGTTCGGTTTGGTTGGGTTTGTCATGCAAATCCTCAATGCTGAATGCGTCAGGTTCGGATTTCATTAGCCAGTAATTCATGCGCGCGTTCTCCAGTTTTAAATTGCTAAGTCAGGGTTGGTGCTTAAATAAGTCTTCTATTTTTTCGGTAGCCTAAACGGTGTTGATGATCTGGTAATAATTCAACTAGCTTCCTACTAAATAACTTATCTACCATATAAAGTTAGCAGCTGCTGACGATTAGTGCAATTTTACAATGATTTGTTTTTTGCATGATCCAAAAAAAAACCCGCTGCTAGAGCGGGTTTTTTAAGGTTAGAAAACGTTAGTTTTCAGTTTTAGTTGCCAGTCCAAACCAGCTCAACACGGCGGTTTTGGTGTCTGCCTTCTTCGGTACTGTTATCAGCAATCGGTTGGTTTTCACCAAAGCCTTTTGCATACATGGTATTAGCAACGCCTCTTTGTTTGAGGTAGTTGGCTACTGATTGCGAGCGACGTTTTGACAGCTTCATGTTGTGCGAGTTGGTGCCTTCGCTGCTAGTATGGCCATGAACTTCAATGTCGCTTTTTTGTGGGTAAGCAATTAGGCTTTCCGCTACGCCATCCAAAATACTCATTGCTTCTGGTGTCAATACTGCTGAGTCGTGTTTAAAGTTAACACCTTTTAATTCAAGACTTAGCGCACAACCTTGCGCGTCAACCTTGCTGCCAGCAATAGTCGCAGGGCATTTGTCATCGCAGTTTGAAACGCCGTCTGCGTCAGAGTCTTGTGTCGCGCAATTATCAACTGGAGCCGCCGCTACTGGTGCAGGAGTTTCAACCGGCGCGTGTGGCTTTGCTCCAAATGGAACAACGAAACCAACATTAACGACCATATCATGGAACTCATCATTGCCAGATTGCAGATTGGCGTTGAAGTTGTGGTTATAGCGGTAACGTACATCACTGCGTAACATGAAATTGTCGTGCAATTCATAAGATACGCCCATACCGGCTTCGCCGATGAAGCCAGTGCCGCTGTCATGGTTAGTACTAGTGTTCATCGCGCCTAAGCCGATAACAGTGTACGGAGCAAGTTTGCCGCGTGAAATGTAATATTGTGCTTCAGCAGTGCCGCCAGTCATGTCCCAACGACCCTGAGGACCGCCATCGGTACTCAAGCCTTGATAAAAGCCTCTCAATTCCACATTGAAATGTTCGTTCAGCATTTTGCCGACGCCCATGCCGCCGCCCCAGCCGTCTTTCGCATCGCGATCACCGCCGGGTCTGACATAGCTGCCAAAAGGAGCAACATACCAGCGATCATCTGGGTACTCTTCCGCCTGAGCCATAGGAGCAATGCCTACAGTGGTTAATGCTGCAAGAGCAAATAATTGTTTTTTAAGCATAATAATTCCTTATTCATGAGGGTTTAAAAACGGACGATCTTAAATACTAAAGGCTAAGACCTTATGCACACTTCAATTATAGTTGAAGATAAAAGCAAAATGCTCCGCGCTTGCCATTATTGTAAAGGCCGAGTTGGTTTACTGCAATAAAAAAACACATATTTGTAGGTTTTTTGAAACAACTCTCATTATATTGCAACTTTCGTAACCCATTGAATCATCCTTACAATCATTGAATTTTGGCGAGGCGGCCGATAGTCAGGTTAAATCCAACATGAACAAACAACAAGAGTTGTACTAAAGCAACAGTTAGAGATTTGTCGAGAGCACTGCAGGTGAGTTTGCACCAAAAGCCAAAATAGTCTAGCTTTTTCAATTGGGTGCAAACTACTGGGGTTACTTGCGTTTAAGCTTATTTGACAATAAGACTGTTATTAACGGACTTTACACCGCGAATTTTTCTTACGACCTCTACAGCTCTTTCAGCAGCGGCAGCGGAATCAACAAAACCGCTTAACTGCACAACGCCTTTAAAAGACTCTACATCTATTTGCATTAATTTAAGACGAGGATCGCCTAAAATTGAAGCTTTTACTTTGGAAGTTAGTGCTGTGTTATCTAGGTATTCACCAGTACTTTCATAAGTTCTACCACCTGCACAGCCGCTAAATGATCCAATCAGCGCCAAGGCTAATATAAAACGCATTATCAAATTTAATTTACTCATAATAGTTATGCTTTGTGGCACTCCGGGTTACAAATTAAAAGGTTTAAAGCAGACATTGGATTGACAGGTCGTTGCGTTGGTTCCCATTCTGAATTTAATTTAGGGTCGCAGAAGACCTTTACAACGGGATGCTTAAAATAATACAGCAATATAAGTATAGATGTAATTATCTTACATTCAGCCTTATGGTTAAGTTAACTTGGCTATAGGTGAAACAGGCGTGGAAATTACAAAGTTATTTTTTCAAAAAGCCTTGCTCAGCGCTTTGTAATTGGTTGTATTTTCTAGTATTGGGATTGCGTGGTTTAGGTTACCCCAGTTGGTGCTGTATATTGGACGGCTCTTGTCGTAAGCTCTTTTAGATCTGAATCGTTGTCTTTGCGGACATTCGCAAAGTAAACCGACGGAAAATTTGAATTTCAATACTCGGCCAATTGCGAACCGCTAAGTTGCGGTCGTAAGTGACCTCTCTTGAATATATACCTGCCTGCCAGATTAGCTATAGATCCTTGGTTGCAAGACCTGTTCCCTACCTCTGGGAGATTAGGGCGATGGATTTACGTTGTTGGATCATAAATTTAGTGTGCGCTATGCGCAACTTTAAACGGTAAATGGTGCGTAAAACACACCCTACAATACTTACGATCTTCCGACATACGGGTTAATTGGCTTGAACAACCAATTGTTTAAAATCACTTTCCTTGATAATACGAATTTTATAGCCTTTTGCTATAAGCTGCTCTGCTTTCAAATGTTTCAAACTCTTATCTTTGCCTGCTAATTTAGTTACATCATGGTCTCCAACGACCAGTAATGTTGTTTTTTTGGTAACACTTGAATCAACGGCACATCCAATACGAGCAACAAGATCAGCAGCATCCCGACGAGGAATTTCTAATGCCCCTGTAAAGACCAAAATTTCCCCATACATTTCTCCTTCAGGATTACCATCTCTGGTGACGGTTAATCTGTTAGGATTTATTGGTTGAGAAGTTCTTTTAAGCCAAGCATTAGTATCCAGTCCTGATTTGTTTACTGCTGCGATCAAAACCTGACCAGATGCTTTAGCATCTTCTAAAGCATCATGATGTTTAAACTCGTAACCAATGATTTTACAAACATTTGCTAAACCGTATCCGCTCCAAGCACATTCTTCCCATGTGCGACGCGCTACTCTTGCAGAATCGAGCCAAGTAGTTTCAATTGGAATAAGAGAATATTTTGCAAATGCTCGTTCGATAGATACACGATCAAAATGTGTGTGGCTAACAGAGATTGAATTGGATAAAAAACGTTTTAGCTCACCAACTATTTCTGGAAAAGTTGGAGCTTCAATTACATCATCTTCTGAAATACCATGAATATGAATATTGATAGAGTCAAAATAATCTTCTGGATCAATAAGTGATGACCATTCATCTATTAATTCGCCGTCTTTGAATTTAGCCATACCAATTTGACATATTGATGCCATATCAGCATTTGCTGTTTCGACATCAATAGCGATAAATTCCATGTTTAACTCCATATTTAGTAATAGTCAAAGGGGGCAAAATTGATTGATTTATTGTCATTGAGTGTTAATTTTCAATGGAGTCTGAAACCTTTGAATATATCCAATTCATATCGGCATCTACATTCTAAAAACAACTTTAACAGTAATTTTGTCTATGATTCGCCTGCCTAGCATCGGTATTTCTAGAAATTCACATGATTTAGTTTCGTTAGTTTCCCAATTACGTTCCGCCAAAAAATATTCATCTTTGTTGTTCATTGATGAAAAGTAACTTTTCAATTTTTTGTCATCAAATGATTTAACGTCTAGTACTTTTCCACGCTTAAGATGAAAAATAATTTGATGTACGGGCATATTAATATGGTGGACATTGTTATCGATGTCGTTATCAAATAATTTAATCAAGTTAATCCGATCAGTCCCGTTCAAATTGAAGTACCAATCATCGTAATTAATAGTCATAGTAAAATTCTCCACTCAATATTTATATAGCACATTTGCACGCATCCGGTGGAGATAATGGGATTTCCCCGTTATCTCCACCGGATCCGGATATGCAGTTTTCCGCATCTTGCGGTTGAACCCATTGAAGGACAGCTTATTTGCCTTTCGCAGTCCCTGCAAATTAAATCTAATCGGCAGTTTTGGGTCGGTACCAAATATTGACTAATCATTGGTCGAAATAAGCTGCGAAATTTATCGATTGATGCGGTATCCCGATAATGTCGATTCCCAAGGCATTGAGCATATAGAAAATCAAATGAGAACCTTGAGGAAAACAGTAATAGCCTTCTGCAATATCTGACCGATGTTTGACGAGATGTGGATGCTTGGCTAACCAATTAAACCATTCATTAATATCTGCCAAATAGCGGTTCCGTTGCGGCTGACCCATTGGTGGCATAATCACGTGCAATCTTGGTAGCCTCGCGAACGGTGGCAATGCTACCATCACTATTAACGGTATTATTAACAAGATTGGAACGTTAACAAACACCGTCAGTGTTAGCAGCGACCAACCAGACCAACTCGTAACCAACAACACTGAAAGCCAATCCATTACAGTCCAAGCATTGTTCTGTAATGGTTGTCAGTAATTGAGCTGGATCGTGATAAGCATTTTAATCTGATGAGAAATTACCTGTATATTTGGCACGAACCTGAAAAACAATTGATTGTTGCCTCAGGTATTGAGTTTAAAGACTTTCAGCCTATTTTTTGTAGGCGAGGTGGCATAGTGCTAATCGAGCATAAGTCAAAACTTGCAGAGCATGATTTAGAAAGCGGGTTTGATTTTGTGACCAACGCTGGCCTTTCAGCGTTAATGAACGAAAACATCTACTCATGGGGGAATTTTGTTTGGATAGATTACAAAGTGCCAACATTTCCCAAGCTGACTGATATTGAAGTTTCAGAAATTCTTTTCTTTGCTCATAAAGCCAAACCGTTCAAATCAGTAAATATTCACAGTCTTGATAATCAATTTATGGCTTATGTCCATGATGACGGTTGGTATTTGCAGCTCTACTACACAAGTTGGTTAGAAATTGAAACGCTTATAAATACTATAATTCCATCCCATATCGGTAAGCTAAACACAGCAGAATTGAAGAAAGGCAATCATGGCTATTGGCTGCAGAACGGTCATGTCATTACCGAAGAAAAAACATATGCTATTGACCTTATACTTAATCGGCGACTGTCTTTATAAACTAAGTAGCTTATGAGTGCGTGGGGAGCAGGTCTTTATTCTGACGACACGACTTGTGAAGTTCGTGATGAGTTCAAGGCCCATCTTGAAAATGGATTGAGTCATTCTGCGGCAGAGAGTGCGATTCTTGGACGTTTCGCAGATGTCATCTCTGATCACCAAGTTGCCTGCCTTGTGTATTTCGCCCTGGCTGATACTGAATGGAAATTTGGATGCTTGAGTGACCACGTCAAACATCAAGCCCTCGCATTACTTGAAAGTGGAGGTGACATTAAGTACTGGGAAGAAGATTCACCTTCTGATGCCAAAGCGCGTGCTAAAACGCTAGGAGTGTTAACTGATCGTTTGACTACTCAGCAGCCGGCACTTAAGCCGGTGAAAGTGAAAGCCCTAAAGCCACCGAGAAAACAAATTAGCTCCCCCATTGGCGCCGTGTTCATGCTTTTGCTGCCATGTGGCGAAATGGCAGCCCTTAAATTCGTCGGGCTTCGACCAGTCGGGAACTGGGAGCAAGCTTCGTTTAGACTTTTACCTTGGCGCGGTCATCAGTTACCACCTGCGTATTTACTCGAGGCCATTGCTGACCAAATTATTCCAGTATCAGGCAAAAATGAATTCTCAATCCTGATAGACGGCAGAAAAAAGCTCACAACATACCTGATTGAAACGAATATTATCCTTGGAAACACAACGCCGCTCGACAACAGCTACTGGTCAGCATTAGGTATTGAGATATTTCCCCTGCTTGTTCAGGATGCAATTGCACATCTCTGAGGTGCTATCCCTATCCCTTCAAAAAGCCTATCGATAACCCTGCTATACAGATTAACTTGTGCTTTATCCCGTTTTTGGAACTACTATTATTTTATAGATGGCTGTTATCCTGCAAAACGGCTGACCTATATGATGCCAGATGGTTGCTATGTTTTAACACCGGTAATATCATGAAACGGAGGCCTCACGATCTATAAATTCAACCGGCAAGATAACTCGAATTTGCACAAAGCCGGAAGTCATTAAATTGATCAACAGCTTGCTTCATAAGGTTGGCGTCAATTCCAGAGCTTATTTGTGACATGTCTCTAGCTTCGAGCGCTACCCGAGCCTAGCAGGAGTTCTAGCTCAAACAGAGTACGGAAAACACGTTGCAGCCACGTGCATTCTACTTCCGAATAACAGTGAAAAAGCCTTCTTCACTGATCAACGTCCTAGCTTAATTCACTTCGAGACTATTTTGTTTTTCCAACCAACCTAAGATTGTGTCGTCACAAGATAGCCGCCCAAAGTGCGATGCATCTGATCTGTACGGCGGCCAAGAATGACGCGGTTTTTGGTGTACCTCGTCGCAATGCCCTGCCAGTGCTTGAGATGTAAGAATGCGTTTTCCACTAAGTGCCGATGCCGATAAAGAGCCTTGTCATAGTTCCGCGGCTGCTTGCGGTTTCGGCGCGGCGGTATCACGGCATTCATTCCGCTCGCTTCGGCTTGAGTTACGACGGCATCGCTGTCATAGCCCTTATCCGCCAGCAGGTAGTGGGCATCCAGCCCTTCGATCAAGGTTGCAGCCTGTGAACAATCCGCAACGGTACCTGACGTAACAAGCATTCTGAGCGGCATACCATGCGCATCCACGGCCAAATGTATCTTACTGTTAAGCCCCCTTTTGTGACCCCCATGTCTTGGTTGCCTCCTTTTGCTCCTGCGGCGTGGGGATGAGCCTTGACATCGCTGGCGTCGATCATCAGCCATTCATAGTCGGGCTCAGTTACCAACTGCTTCAGCAACGCTTCCCAAATGCTTTTGTCTCGCCAGCGGCAAAATCGACGGTGCGTGTTTTTCCAGTCGCCGTAGTCCGGCGGTAAGTCACGCCATTTATGCCCTATGGGTACGGCGCGCCCGTGCGCAAAATCCAGAAAACCGCTGCCAGTTAAGGGCTGAATATCACGCAGAATTGCGATTGACTGTCGGGATAGCGGGACATAGTGAACACGATCAGGATCGTTTTTAAGAACGGCTCGTTGTTTCTTGATGTGTGCAGGAACTGTCCATAAGGCCTTGTCAAAATCAATATCTTTCCATTCCAGCGTCGCCAGCTCACCTGGCCTAACGAAAGTTAGTGGCAATAATTGCAGAGCCGCTCGAACAATAGGTGATCCCTTGTAATCAGTAATGTCGTTCAATAGCGTTGAAATTTCATCGACATTTTTTAACCGGGCAAAGTTTTTTGTGGCGGAACCGGTTTTAAAACGGTTCTGATCGCTGTGGCCGGATTATTTTCTCAACGTCCAGTACCAATCGTATAGGCAAAAACCGCTTCACAAGCCTGATTGGTGCGGTGCGCCGTTTCGATTGCACCCCTTTCGATTAGCCGAATGGTTTCAAGCAAGGTAATGGCTGTGATGATGTTAATGGGAGTGGATCCCAAGTACGGGAATACATCATTGACTAGTCTGGTTAGTGTCCGTTGGGCATGGCCATCCGTCCAGGTGTCTTTTTTATACTCCCACGATTCACACGCTATAGGCTCAAAGCTATCTGAACCGCTCTGGCTTTTACGTGCTGGCTGGTATCAATGCCATTGGCAACTTGCGCCCTGAGTTCGGCTTGCCGGTCTCTGGCGACAGGCAAAGTTATTTCTGGGTAAAGGCCAAGAGACAAGGTTTTTTGCTTGCCGTCGACGCGATAGTCAAAGCGCCACCAGGATGAACGTTCCGGTTCTGCGACAAAATACAATCCGCCACCATCGGGGATTTTATTTGCCCTTTGCTGCCGCCATACTTTTAATGGTCAGCGGCGATAGTTTGTTCAGTGTTTTCGCCATGTGCAACCACAATGCTGGTAAACTATCTACCAGTATTTTTACCAGCAATTGCCGGTGGATTGCATTGTATTCCACTTGACAACAAAAAACCCGCTAGGTCTTGCGACCAGCGGGTTTTTTGTGTTTCTTTGGACTTTTTTGGATGTTATATTTGGTGGAGGCGGGGGGAATTGAACCCCCGTCCGCAAGCACTCCGCCACAAGGTCTACATGCTTATCCCGCGCTTTTGATTTAGTTGTTGACTACCCGTCGGGCCAAGAAAATCAACAACGATTCCGTAAGGTTTTAGCGCATCCACACCGGACAGATTTCAGCGCGATCTTATGTAATATGATCCCTGAATGCCCCGAAGGACCTGCACGCATAAGCACACACAGTCAGAGAGGTGGTGCAGGGTTTAAGCTGCTAAAGCCACCGAGTAGTTTTCGTCATTTGCGAATACTTTTTTTCTGTAGATTTTACGAGGTGTACAGTCCTCGGCATGCACTCAAGGTTTTGCTACCCACGTCGAAGCCATGTCGCCCCCTTGAACCGCTAGTGTACTACGATAAACCTATCTTTTGCTATGCAAATTAATCAATTTACTGAAAAGCTAACGATTCAATCAATCAGCATTCGATTTAATACATTTTCCTGATTTATGGTGGGATTTATTGTAGCGGTTGTGGCGCAATTTATGATGATGCTGTTTAACTGTTGAATTTGCTCTAGTTGTTGCTGTGAAATATCGGCCAAAATGACCGATATGTCAGTATCGATCATTGCCAATCCGTTGTGTAGACCTCTATTTAGCCCTCTTAAAGCACTGGCCTCCAGGGAGGGTTTGAGCTTTTTTAAAATAAAAAAGGGTAATAACCAGCTAATAGCGATGAGCAATGCGCTGTGGATTGCAAAATCTACTCCCAAGTAATGAGTGTTACTCATGTTGCTATGGTAATAGCCCATAAACACTTGGTAGGCAACCCAGGAAATGGCTGCCAGCGGTAGAATAATTTCACAGATGCGCATCGCTTTCAAAAAAATGCGTTGCACCGCATGTCCAGGGTTTACCAAGGCTTGTCTTGCTGCCAACTCACTCTGGCTTTGCACAGTTTTAGCTGCTTTATCGCGGTATACCACTAATTGGTTTTTATATGGGGTCACGGGGATGTCCATTTGATTCGCATTGGCAATGATTTCATCAACTGCATCATCAAAACGAGTTTGTGCCCAAGCATCCCACAACTGAGGTTGCTGAGCGGTTGTTTTAGATATCAGATCAGCGGCATGTTCGGCATAGTAGGCCGATATTTTCTGTATAGGCCATGCGAAACCCTTTTGTAAATCAGCAGAGGTACGCTGCCATTGTGTATTCCAAGCTTCAGCTAATTGCTTGGAGGATTGTTCCGAACCGAGTGCCTGTTTACAGTGCTGTAATTTTTGCTTAAGTTCATGAGTTTTAAACTGCAAGCCTTTTTGCTCAAGTTGCTTAATAGTGTGATCGTTTGCCAGTGACAGAAGAGTTTCCTGGAGACTAGAAAATTCATCTGTTTGAATGAATTCAGCACAGCTAGTGGTGAATATTATAGGGTTAACAAAGCCGGCTTTATGCAGTTGCTGCCTGAAGTCGGCTAATTGTTCAATCTGTCCTTTATCCCACTGATTGAGCACAAACAGCCAAGCATGTTTACCTCCTTCAGCCAACAATAAACGCCAGGCCTTTTCATCACGATAGCGTTCAGGGCTGACGACATAAATCAATACATCAATATGCGGTAGCCATTGTAGAACCTGATGTTTATTGCTTAACTCAGTGCTATCAAAATCCGGCATATCCATCCAGATAATATTTTGTTTGCTGACATCATCGTGCTGGGCAATATTGATTTGCGTTAACGGTAGTTCAGGTAAGTGCTTGACCACCACGTTACGATGATGAAATAAAGTGACTTCTTTGGATGTAGGTCGTTCTACACTTGCTTTTGCAATGGTTGCTCCGGCCAACCTGTTTAATAGTGAGCTTTTGCCAACGCCAGTGCCACCCATAAATGCAACGATCAATGGTCTGGATTCTTGATTATCAAACAAACTGCCCGGCGCTCTAAGATCAAAATCAAGAAGTAGTTGTGCCGTATTCGCACCAAGCCAGCCTTTATTGACCGCTTGTTCTGCCCATTGTTTGGTTTGAGCGATTAATTCAGAGTAATCGTAGGCCATGTTGCTTTTCTTTAAGTTGATTTTCAGCTGCCTGTAGCTGTTCGGGTGAAATATTAAAATGGGTTTGAGTGGATAGTTGTTCGGGTAGTTTGGATAACCTGGATCTAAAACTATCGATAAACAGCTTTTGCTTTACGGTCTTCAGCTGTAGTTGTTTGAGTTCCAATTCTACTTTATGGAGGTAACTACCCATGGCGCTTTCTGTTAGCATCGAAGTAACGGTGAGCATGGCCGGGGCAATAATTAAATCATGCATACCAATCCCACCGGTATGTAATGCAAGAGCGATACCGGCTGCATCTGTTGTAACCCTTGTCGCCCTTAAGCCATTTAGTACCAGTGGTTGTTCCTGTAACTTTTCATATAAACGGTTGGCAGCGTTTTCCACTTCCTGCTGAAAAGCCATGTGATAGGTTTTTGCCGCCGTATTAAAATGCTGCACAATTTCGGTACGTTGATTGCGTAACAAGGCATTGGCCTCTTTCCACCATTGACCTTGTTTGCTTTGCTCGGTTTTATCTAGCAATCTATCAGCCATTTGAATCAGCATATGTTCGGCAATTTGATTGAGTAGAGCTAGCTCATGGCTGGTATCGGCTAAATGTAATCGTTTTCGGCCTAACTTCATCAGCTGTTTGATCGGCCAAGTCAAAATTCTTCGGGTACTAGCTAAAATTCCAGCTAGTCCGGGAATTTCTAATAAGTTCAATAATTCTGCCAAGGCATATTGAAAGGTTTCATAGTGGTGTGGATGGTTTAGATAATCACGCTGATAGTGCAGCAGAGCTTGTTGAATCACATGATCGACCAGCTCAAGCCAATCGTTCAACGCTTGGTGTTCTGCAACAACCGGCTCCAGCCATCCTTGCCAATGTTTTTTTATTAAATCCTGCTCATAACGGTTGTGTTTTTTATAATTTACCTGCGTTACCAATTGTTTAACTATCGGGTATTGTGTTTCAGGCCACTCCGGTAATCCAGCGGCTTTTTGGTAGTACAACGGAACTACTTCAGGAAATTCATCTTGTCTGGATTGCTGCCATTTTTCTTTAAATGAATTAATAATGATACTCTCAGAACCCGGTACTAATTTATTCAGACAAATTAGCGTTGGTTGGTGTAGCACGGCCAATGCGCTCATCATCTCCCAGACCGATTGATCAGCATACTTTTCCTTGCTAACCACCAAAATAATGACATCAGCTAAAGCCATCGCTCTTATGACGCCTTCGCGGTAATTTGCGGAATCTATCGAGTCGAAATCAGGCGTATCCCACAATACGCCTTGCGGTAATAACAAAGAATTGCCTTCCGTAGCAGTCAATGAATAACAGTCATGGCGTTCTTTACTGAGTTGTTCGGGCTGCAATTGCTGAAAACGACCGAAGTAATGCTGCAAACCTTTGCATTCTGCCGTGCTGAGTCCGTGGCAAAAACCCTGCGGATGGATGGTATAACCAGCAAGTGGGCTAACACCGGCAATCTGGCTACCTAACAATAAATTAACTAACGAGCTTTTTCCTGCCTGAGTTGGGCCAACAACGGCGATGTGTAGGGGTTGCATTGAAGCCCCTTCAATCAGATGGCCTTTTCGAATAAACGCCTCAGTCAGTAATAATTGCTCCACACGCTGCTGATAAAGCGTTTTAACTGCGTCATTGCTGACTTGGGTTAATACCGATTGATATCGTTGTTTTAGTAGTTGGATAAATTCCAGCATAAAATTTTAGCTTGCGCTTATAATAATTGACCATTTTACTTTGTTTGGTAATCTGGTGTATTCAATAAATATAAATAACATGGATTTGTTTTCACTATGAGGTTATCTGTATGAAGAAGCTGTCAACTCTTCTGTTAGTACTTGTGTGCTCATCTTTAGCCGCATGTAATAACGGACAAAAAATAAATGGGCATAATACTAATACTGCATTTAAGTCCGTAAAAATGATTAAAAATCGCCTGCCTACCGAAACTCGTCTCGAATATGAAGTTGCTTTTGGGGTAATTCGTGACGCAAAAAAAGATGACGAAGAATTTCTTAAAGCAGTAGACGGCCAAATCCCCGAAGGTATCATTACTTTAGGCAAAGAAATATATCAACAACGAAAAAACGAGGGCTTTGCTATTTACGCTGCCTATAATAGTTGGGAAGAAATGATTAGCAAATTTGGCAAAGAGAGAACCGACCAAGATAGAGTTAAAAACAAAAAAGACCTAAAAGACAATCCTAAAGATAACGTTTTATACAAACTTTAATCACGCTCCAGGCAAGGCTTTTTGTTCAATTAACACGGAAACAAACTGACTTGCCTCGGCAATAGTTTGCTCCATGGCCAAAATCAATTGAGATATATCAATGCCAATCGCAACAAATTCATGCTGCAAAGTTGCAATGGCTTGAGCGTTTAAGTTATGTTTTAAATAAAGTACTTGGTCTTTAAATACCGCCAGAACCGGCTGAATTTTAAGTTCAGCCTTTCTCATGCACTTAATCAAACGAACATAATTTTGCCGAGTCATTTTTAACTGCTGCTTGCTGCGATTCCGTAAAGACGCATTGCTATATTCAGTCAATTCTCGTTCCCACTCCGTAAATAAAGCTTCGCTGACTTCTTCAATCGCTCTAATTCTATCGCTAACGGCGTCTGATTTTGCGCGACAAAACTGATATTGTCTGTTCAGCAGGTTGTAACGTTGTTCCAAAGAGCTATCGTGGATAGTGACTAGGGTTTTAAAGCGAGTTAAGGCGTTTTCGAACTCGCTTTTAGTTTCTTCTAGGTTAGTACAAGCCTGTTCGACATGATAAACCACGATGTCGCGTTTATGATCACCTATTGATTCACGAGCGTTATAGTATAAATCCCGAAATTTTCTTAATATGAAACTTGCAAACCAATTTAACATTTTGCTGCCTGATCAGATGAAGCGGATGATTTATGATGTTTGGCCATTACCAGTTTCCGGCATTAATGAGTCGTATTTTAACAGTGGCTTCTGAGGCAAAGTCACAAAATGTTTTATCAACAATGCCCTGTTCAGCAAGTTCCTGTAGACTTAAATCAGCATCAATATCAGCCGATTTAATAACCAGCAACTCTTTTGCGGCGATGATTTTAGCCAACCAAACAGCTAAACTATCTGATGTTATATCCCATGTTGCGGCGATACCGCTATTATCAAGCTCTACAATGTCTGGCGACCATATAACACGGTTATTGTTATGGCTAATTGGGTAAATATCTCGCACTGAAGAAGCAATTGTAAAATGTCCTTTAAGCCCGGCAATCATCAAAGCCATTTGCTGCATTGCCAGAATAGCCATGCAGTGTGCCGTTCTATCATCAAACTTCCATCGCAGCTGAGCTAACCGGACTTGATCTGCAAAAAGTCCACCACCTGGGACGATAATGACTAGCTTGGATCGATATTTTTGTTCAATTTTGTCCAGACAATCCATCAGTTGATTCGACTGCACCAAACTGCCGCCCAGCTTTATCACAATTGCGTTAATTATCCGCCTCCAAAGATTAAAAACTACTAGGTTAATTGGGTCGAGCTGCTAGGGTGGTTTGCTAAATGTTCGAATAGTTTATTTCTCGACTAGTCAAGACGCCAAACTAAGTGTCTATTTTGTTTTTGATAGTTTTGGAAGTCAAATAGCCAATAACAGCCCCCCATAAAAGCATAAACACACCCAACAGCATAACCTCGAGTTTAAAGCTGTCAACCTGCCTGATGTAATCAAAAATGTAATCAGCCATAACTATCATTAGCGTAATGTAGACGGCGTTTTTAAATTTGATTACATGTGCATAAAAAACACTGACCCCGAAAACTAAAAAACCAACCAGAAATCTTATACCACTGTGTATAAACCACTCCGGAGTCAACAGTTGATTTCTTAATAGGGCTATGTTTAAGAAATAAAGCAACACAATACCTACTGTTATGGCAACACTAAGTAGTTTCATGATTTTTCCTCTCTGCTATTGACTGATCAGTCTTAGGCCTGGTGGCAAAGCCTCACCAAAAATTTGTTTCTCTTCTTTTTCATCCAGTTCTTTAATTTGCTCAACCATATCGACCCAAGAAGAGGGCACTTTGCTAAAAAGTAGCTTTTCGATGATTTGCGCACGACTTTGTTCATCAATATCTCTTGCACGATCACCGCTTTTACGCGCAATCAAGGTTGCGGCAAACCCCGCTTGGGGCGTTTTTTTCCAGTCTACAGTCAACATTTGATTGAGCCATTCGCTCACCACTGCGGCAGGAATGACATTGTGACTACTGCCGTGAAATGGCATTCTTGAGCCAATTCGTCCGAGAGCCCACCAAGTCTGACCGGATTCACTGGCTTTTTGCAATCGGTTTAACAGCCATTCGCCTACTTGAATTTTTTTATCCACTGATAAACGCTCTAAAACAGCCACCAAGCGCACCATATCGTCATAGCTACGCGTCTTGAGCTGCTTTACTACGCCGGGTTGTCGAGCTGCGGACGGATTGATAAATTTGGCAACATCTGAAAATAGTTGCTCTTGCGCGGCAGAATCTAAACCGCCGGCAATACGCCGCCACAAGATCCACCATTCACTCCAGTTTTGGGTTTCATTTACAAACTGAATACCTTGCGGGTAAGTTTTCCATAATTGCTCGACTCGCCAATCGTCCAGAGCATAACCAAAACCGGGTCGAGCACAAAAACCGATCAAACTAAGCCATACACGCTCATGATGCTCTGACCGACGTCGGTATTTTGCACCTTCTAACAAGATTGTGAACATGGCTCGTAATAAAGGGGTCTCCCATTGATTGCGTTCAGCACCAAGTAGCTTTTCCAAATCGGACCTGAGATTTTTAACACTTTTAGGATCAACCTGTTTGGATCGAGAGCCAAAAACATTTTGCATTAAATCAACTGCTGCATCGAATTTTGCAGGCAAACCTAAAGCCGTTTTCTGGTTTGTCATGCTTTTTTTCCTGATCTGAAATTCAACGTCCCAACGTTGTGTTTGATCGGAAACGGCCGCGCATTGAATTTTTAAAGTACCGACTTCGGTTTGCGTTACTGCCAGTTGAACCGGGATTTCCTCTGTGGCAGAGTCCTCTCCTTCAAAAGCTACTGCTAATGGCGGCAAAGAATGAAATAAATCGGTAATTTCCGCAACATCACCGGGCTTAAAAATACTATCATCCGATAACGAGACTAAGTGAAAGCGGACCGGCAAACCCAATCGCAAGGCAAATAAACGATCCTTTAAGATAATCTCATCGCCTTCCTCACTGCCTTTGGGCAAAATGCAGATACCTTGTTGTACAGGCTGATCGGTATCCACCAATAGAAAATAACTCCGCGCTGCGCCGCCGCCGATCTTTAATTTTTTATCGCGCCGGGCAATCGCGTAACTTACCGCGCCATATGCTACAGCTAATTCAGGGTGATGATTTTCCAGCAATACCGGTGCTTTTGTAGACCAACTACTTAATAGTTCAATAATGCGCTGGGTAATGGGCTGACTGTGGAACACGCCGCCATTTAGTAATAACCCATCCGGTACAATACTTGCGTTCGGCATAGCCTCTCGGCAAGCTTTACTGTGTTGTTTTAGAAATGCTGCGATGTGTTTACTAATTGCTGGTTCTGCCGCGTAAGGCAAACCGAACTCAACTACCCCGTTGCGTTTGCGATCCGGTAACTCATCCAACTGCGATAACGGAAAAAAACCGTCTAAAGCAATGCGCCTAACTTCGTCTTTTGACAGCGAAACTGACCGCGAGCTGCCGATTAGCTTAGAGCCGCCACCTAACAATGTTAGTTTGATCGTTTCTGGTGCATCGTCCTCCAGTAAACGTTCTTTGGCAGTACGGCATTGTTCAATTAGCTGGGAAAAATCGGCTGGCGACAGACGTTTGTCAGAGTTATCCAACCGGCTCTCTGCCACATGCGCCAAAGCTAGATCGATGTTATCGCCACCCAATATTAAATGATCGCCCACGCCAATACGAGTTAACTTAGGTTCCGCCTCACCCTGTTCTATCTTAATTAAAGTCAAATCGGTAGTGCCACCGCCCACATCGCAAACTAACAATAAATGCACATCCGCTAGCGCCTGTTTAATATTACTGGCATGTCGTCTTAACCAGTCGTAGCAGACCGCTTGTGGCTCTTCTAGCAGACGCACTTGCTTTAATCCCGCTATTTTTGCCGCCGCCAATGTCAAAGATCTTGCTGCTTCATCAAAGGAGGCTGGCACAGTGATAACGATGTCTTGATGTGCCAGAGGTGAGTCAGGATATTGATGCCCCCATACCCAGCAAATATGCGCTAAATAGCTAGCACTGGCATCAATTGGGGAAACTTTTGTTACATCATCGCTATTGCCCCAAGGCAGAATGTCGGCACTATGATCAATCGATGGATGCGATAGCCAACTTTTTGCGCTAGTCACTAAGCGACCTTTGCTTTTTGCGCCGAGTAGCCTTGCGGCTTCACCGATAACGGCAGTTTCCCCGGTTGGAGAAAAGGTCACATCCTCGGTAGATAACTCACCTTCAGCAGGATGATAACGCACAGAGGGCAGTAAAGGTCGTTCTGCTACTTGCCCCGGTGCTACCAGTTGTTCTATTTGGAATAGTTGTATTTCTGGGTTTTTATTGTTGGCTTTGGCATAAGCGACAACGGTATGAGTTGTGCCTAGATCTATACCAACTAAATAATCTGGGGAAGGATTTTGCACAATTTTATAACTTATAAACAGGTGGGTTAGCTAAGGTTTGCGTTCCCGGTGCATCGACAAGATCGGGTTTATTGGCTTAATAACCCAAGCAGAGATTATGAGTTACAACGATTTTATTCACTGTTGTAACTCAATTGTGCCAGCGTATTAATCTTCTCCGGTTCGCACATCAAATTCAATTTTCCAGCGGCCATCATCATTTTGCGAAACCGCTTCAAGTTCTAGCGTGCCTACTTCTGTGACTGCTGCACACAAATGCACTGGAACAATTTCGCCAGGTTTCCGGCCTTCATCTGCTAAGGTAATTTCTATTTCGTCTAACTCGGCAAGTTCATCTTCGGTCCAGTAGTTTAAACGCGTACCTACACGATCTTCCCGACGTGAGTTAGACGCAAAAAATCGAAAGCGCACCGGTACACCGACGATTAAACCAAATTCATCATCGGGTAACGCTTCTTGAGTACCTTCTTCCATGCCAAATGGTGCAATGCACAACGCATCAACTTCTGGTGCCATACCGGGTACAGCGAGCATAGCGTTCTCTATGCCAACGTAATAAGAAGCAGCAGTTCCACCTTTGATTCTTACCCCTTTACCTTTACGCACAAAGCTGTAATACGCAGCGCCTCTGGCAACCGCCAAATCCAGATCAGCGCCATCCAACAGGCGAGCGGCTGGCGCTTGTTCTGCTGATAACCATGAATTTAATACTTCCATCAAGCGATCACCCAAAGCCTGTGCCTTCAGTACACCGCCATTAAATAGCACAGCAGTAGGATGTAAAAAAGAAGCATGTTCCGGCAAATTAATGTCGACTAAGTCATCTGTGGCATTTTGTTGTTTAGACAAAAACGCCGCTAAATGCCGAGTGATACCTGCATCTTGAGCATAGGGTAAACCCGCGGTTCTTAGACCCGTCATGGGTCTACTAACGGGCCTGTCGCTGATTGCTACTTTAGGCAAAAAGCCTTCAACTAACACTCTATTGACTTCTTCCCTGGTTAATTCAGTCCTCAGTGCGTCGCCAACTAAAGAAGAGCCTCGGCTGGTTACCACTAAGGGAATAGTGTTAAGTTCTTTATCGGTAAATATTTTTTCTTTGGCATCACGGCAGCTATGCATTAATCCCTGAATTTGCCAAGGTTCCAGGCGTTTACCTTCTTTTTCTAATTTAGCTTTGACGGTATAAGCCAAAGCCAAATCCATGTTATCGCCACCTAGCAGGATATGATCGCCTACTGCCACACGGGTCAGTTCTAAATTACCGTTATTTTGAGTAACAGCAATCAATGATAAGTCGGTAGTTCCGCCGCCCACATCGATAACTAGAATAATATCGCCTACCACCGCCTGTTTACGCCAATTGCCATGGCTTTTCTCGATCCAGCTATACAAAGCTGCTTGAGGTTCTTCCAATAGGATAGCTTTGCTAAGACCCACTGCTCTCGCGGCCTCTACAGTCAACTCCCGAGCCGCTGGATCGAAGGATGCTGGTACAGTAATCACAACGTCTTGCTCTTCTAGCGGCGCATTGGGGTGTAAGCTTTTCCAGGCGTTTCGCAGGTGTTGTAAATATGCACTAGTAGCTTCAAATGGAGATACGCGCTCGACTTCTTCCGGTGAATCCACTGGTAAAATCGGGGATTTACAATCAACACCGGCATGACATAACCAGCTTTTTGCGCTGGATACTAGGCGAATTGGGGTTTTGCTACCCAGATTACGGGCGATTTCACCTACCAGATAAGCGGGTTTTACATCCCAGGGTAACGAGGTTGAGCCTTCAGCCAATTCGTAACTGTGTGCCTGATATAAAAAAGACGGCAACTGTAACTTGTCTTCCAGTGAACCGGGAGAGGTTAGCTGCGGAATAGCCATAACTTGTTGTACAAACTGATCGTCTTCGATTGACGATAGATCCGCATAAGATAAAACACAGTGCGTTGTACCTAAATCGATTCCGACTGCGTAATGAGACTCCGCCGAATTTTTATTAACGCTTGTTGATTCGTCAGAAAGAGGTGCATCCGAAGTTGCCTGCGCTTTAAATTCTGTACTGCCAAAGCTATGTTCATCAGCGACGCTATCAGTAGGCGGAATTTGTACCGATTCAGTTGCTGTTGCAGCCGCACTTCCACTGGCACTTTCATCTTTTTTAGCGTCATCTTTCATGATGTGGCTAAACAAGCCTTTCATAATTCAACCTCCGCTGCAGCGATAATAGCGGCATTATGGCCTTGGGTTAATTTAGGCAATCTGATGTTAGTGACCTGCCAGCCTTTATGAATTAGTGTGCCTGTAAATGGTGCGGAACCAATAATATTGCCTGTCAACCGAACTGCAGCAGCATCAAAACCTTCCGGCAACATAATTTTGCTGCCTTCCTGCTCATTACGGATAGTGGCCAAAGTGAAATGTTCATTGATGGCCCGGTTACAACCTTCATGCACAACGCGAGCCGCAATGCCCACATCAGCATCGTTGTAGGCAGCAATATCTTCTTTAATAAAGTCGACAAATCGAGCTTCTTTTTGCAACAAACCCAGTAACTGCAAAGCCGCATCGGGAGTGGCTTCTTTTAAAATAACAGGCTCTGGAGCAGGGCCTGGTACTAGTTTTTCAACTTCAACAATTTTTTCCACCTCAACCAGTTTTGGAATTTCGACAATTTTTTCAACTACCTTAATAAGAGGTTCAGGAGCAGGTGCTTGCTGTACAACCACTTCGGGTGTTTTTTTACCGCCGCGGGCCAAACCAATCACTATTGCTAACAGCAATGCAATAAGAATCAGTGCCAATGCCGCCACAGTTCCCGCCAGGCAAACATGCCACAAATCGAACGTGGTAGGTTTTAATGTTAAATCAATCGCATAGGTAGAATTCATGAGATGCACTCTTTATAATAATTATTTTTGACTCGCACGGGCTGCTTCGTTAAACATCATACTTTGTAAAACGCTACGGGTGGTTTGAATGCGCATTTGCTTTAAATGACGATCAGCAATCACTTCAGGCACTTTTTCAGCCAAATACACATCACGCATTTTTGCTAGTACTGGTTCGCATTGTTTCATTAGGGTTTCGGTGCCATGACGAGTGTCTTGCTCGCGATAGGCCGGCTTTTGCATTTCATCAACAACACACTTTTTATATTGATATTTTGCTTCCTGGATTTTTTTCATGGTTGATTCGGTTAGAGTAGTGTTTTGCCATTCACTCTTTGTATCAGCAGCATTGCTGATTGCTGAAAACAATAAAATTGCTAGGTAAAGAATTGGTTTCATAGATGTTCTCGGTCTCTAAATGGAATTCACAACAGTTGATTTTACTCGAAGTGTATTTAAATGAACACAGCCACAGAACTTAGTTCATCTGGCTCACCAAATATAAGTCCTTGTAGTAACTTTACTCCGCCCGGTTATGAATGTGGATTTTTCTCTTAAGAATGGCCCCCACGCAGTTTTTTAGCCTTAGGCATGTTTGGTTTTTTAACTCTGTAGATTTGCAATAATGGCATCTGCAAATTCGCTACATTTAACCTCGATAGCCTGATCCATTAGTCGGGCGAAGTCATAGGTTACGCGCTTACCGGCGATAGCCGCATCCATCGCATTAATAATGGCGTCTGCTGCTTCTGTCCAACCCAGATAACGCAGCATCATTTCACCAGATAATATTAGTGATCCAGGGTTCACTTTATCAAGGTCAGCATATTTCGGAGCAGTGCCGTGAGTGGCTTCAAATACCGCTGTTCCAGTTTGGTAATTGATATTGCCGCCTGGCGCTATCCCAATGCCGCCAACCTGAGCTGCCAAAGCATCTGATAAATAATCACCATTCAGGTTTAAGGTAGCAATCACATCAAAATCTTCCGGGCGAGTCAGCACTTGCTGCAAGGCAATATCGGCAATAGCGTCTTTTATCAAAATACGGCCTTCCGCTAATGCTTTTGTTTGCTCATCATTAGCCGTGGCCTCGCCTGATGCAGCACGAGTAGCCTCCCATTGTTGCCAGGTGTAGGTTAGCTTTGGGTATTCACGCTCTGCCAGTGCATAAGCCCAGTTTCTGAATGCTCCCTCGGTGTACTTCATAATATTGCCTTTGTGAACAATGGTTACGCTTTTACGTTTATTGTTCAAACAATAATCAATCGCAGCACGTATCAGTCGCTCGGTGCCTTCTTGCGACACCGGTTTTATGCCAATACCGGAAGTTTCCGGAAAACGAATTTTGCTGAATTGGCTAGGGAAATGATCTTTTAATAAACCCAAAAAACGCTTGTTATCTTCTGTGCCCATTTCAAATTCCAGGCCCGCATAGATGTCCTCAGTGTTTTCCCGGAAAATCACCATATCAACGGCACCCGGGTTTTTGACAGGGGAGGGCACACCTTGAAACCAGCGCACGGGGCGCAAACAGACATACATGTCTAGCAACTGCCGCAAGGCCACATTAAGTGAACGGATACCGCCACCAATTGGCGTTGTCAACGGACCTTTAATAGAAACCAAATAATCGCGACAGGCGTCTACTGTTTCATCAGGTAACCAAGTGTCAAATAAACGGTGGGCTTTACCACCGGCATAAACTTCCAGCCAGTGAATTTGTCGTTTGCCGGCATAAGCTTTAGCAACGGCCGCATCCAAAACACGCACAGTAGCCCGCCAAATGTCCGGCCCCGTGCCATCACCCTCAATATAAGGGATAATCGGGTTATCAGGAACCACCAACTTGCCATTCACCATAGTTATCGGGCAGCCGTTGGTTGGATGATTGGGAGTGAGATTAGACATGTGATTGCACCTTATTGACGGGAAAACGAACGTGTCAGCATCATACATTACACAGATTTATGACAAGAAAACCGGGTAGTGAGTCTTTTTCGAATGCTTCGCTTTTTATGCTACTTCGATAAGCACACCATTAGCAACGAGTATTGCTTATATAAATAAAAATAGTGCTTGACGTATTAAATATTAAGCAAATAAACTCCTCGCACGCAAAGTGTCTGATAATCATTGTTTTTACAACCTGACGCTTTGCTCCTAGAAGGAAGGTCATTCGAAGAGGGCGAAGCCCCACACCAAGTCGGCAAAGACTGACGACGTGATGTTTGCAACAGGCAATTGTGCCGTTTCAGACAGTTGAAAGAGATAAAGGAACTATAATGAAAGCTATTGCTCAAGTCCTCGCTTCATGCTTATCCCTGTTTTTTTGTCCACTTTGTGGCGCATTTATCTGTAGTTACCAAACCAGCAATAAACCTCTTGTTTCGTTCACATACAGCGCATTAAAAGCCAGCTGTATTGCCTATTTTGCGTATCAAATGTTGTTCACTGTAACCGGTGCAACATTTTTATGAATGTCGACGATCACATGTATACCTTTGATTACAAATCCTGTCTAAAGACGTAATCATAATTGCCCTTAAATCAGAGATGACATTAATAACAACAAAGGAATAGGTAAATTTATGTTGTACAGCAAGAATTTCGTAAATCAAATAGTTGCTCTGACCTCTGTTTTATTTCTGCTCGTTTCAGGGATTGAAGTTACCAAAGCCGCCAAGCCATCCGCACCACTGACCATCAAATCCGCCGTTTACAACAAAAAAGCCGCCAAGCTCACCGTGAAAACCGTGGTCAAAAACACCACTGGCTTACTGACCTTACTGCACGGTAAAGGCGGCGTATTGGGTCAAACCCGAGACAACAAACATACCTTTAGCATTCCTTTAGCCCAACTGGGTGATATACCTTGTCAAGTCGAAGTGCGCTTGGGTGATTTAAAAGTCAACCGAACGGTTAAAGGTGCCTCCGCCGATTGCAAAAAAGTCCCGATCTGCACCGTGCTGTCCCCGGTTGAAAATGCCAGCGCTGCCTATAACCAGAACACGCCATTTGAAGCGCAGGTAATTCTCAAAGACAAAAAAGCCGGACCGATCCACTATGAGTGGGATTTTGCTGGTGGCGTGATGGGTCATCCATCCGGACAACTGCCCGGCACCGGGAATGTTAAAGCAGATGCCACCTTTGTACGCAACAACAGTCGCTACCGGGTACGCTTTACCGCCACCGATGCCCTAGGTCGACGCTGCGAATCCAGTGTCAATGTCGTGGTTGGTACCCTACCTGCCGGCTTGCCAAATATCGAGCCTCTGGCCGAAGCCGCTCAACAAAGCGCCCCCAGCAAAGCCAATGCCCTACAAAAAGCCGCTGGCGAACGGGTGGTATTGCCATATCAGGATTGGACCATGCAAACCGCCAGTGATGCGCGCACCGTGCCGGATGTCTATGTAGTCTATGGTCCACAGGTCAATAACATCAATGCCACGGTTTATGAGAAAGCCCGTAAGCCGGTAGTGCTGGGTTCCGATAAAATCGAGCTGAAATACTCAGCAACCAGTAACCCGGCTGATCCGATAGGCGCTAATTCTATTAACTCTACCAGCCAGAACTGGCCGGTCGGAACCCCGCTGATGCAAGCAACGCTGCAAAAGAGCGATTACTTTCAAACGCCGGGCGATCCGGCCACTAGCTTCACTCATACCAGTTACAGCTTTGCCGGTTTTCTGACCCCGGAGCTGGCCAGTGCGGCTGATGAGGGTTATCACAGTGCAACGCTCAGTCCACCGCTAAATCCTGATCATGGTCGCTATATGCCCGGCATCGCCGCACCTTATGCCGCCAATGATCCACAGCCATTCAGTGAATATGTGCCTGACGATAACCGGTTTGCTGCACTCATGCTGCCGCTCACTGACATAGACGACAGTGGTCGAGTTAATCCGACTCCGTTGTTCCGTGTTAAAGCGCGAGACATTGGCAACAATACCCCGGTTTCAGCGACAGATATTGTAGTGAACTCCGGGCGAGATTTGCATTGCCGGGAATGTCATGCCAAGGGCAAGATTGGCGCTAATCCGAATCGGGGCTACACTCCTACCGGACATTCGCATGGCGGGCTTCATGAGCCGCCTTCATTCTTCGAATCCGACAGTGATAGTCTGTTCGATCAGGAATATGCAGCAATCAGAAATATCGCTAACTTGCATCAATACGGTAAAGCTGGACACGGAGGAGGCGTATGGGCACAAATGGAACATAGCGGTATGAACCAGGATGAAAATGGTAAGCCCATCACTTTTAGCGGCGGCCCCAAAGGCTGTAATGACGATGGATGCCATACTTCAGCCATTTTAAAAACACCTTATAAGCGTCTTCTTTACTCGGAATCTTCAAGAAGCGGTCAACCACTTTCAACAAATATGCACATTTTTCATGGTCAGTTGCAATATAACGCGACTAAGGATGATATTTTGCGCATCACAGAAGGAAACAACAAGGGACTACCTGCGCTAGCACCATTGGGATCAACAGAAAATTGGGATCCAGTTGTTGGGATCATGCCCAATAGTCTATTTCCCGTCAAGGATGCCAATGGCAAAATCCTGCCTATGGAAGAAAACTGTCTGAAGTGCCATGGTGGCAAGCGCGAACAATGCTATCGTGATCGCATGTATACGGCTGGCGTCACCTGCTATCAATGCCACGGAGACATGCTTGCTGTGGGCAATGGCTTCAAAAAATCTACCCCTGGCCCAGATGGCAGTATACTTCGTCTTCCCTGGATCGATGAACCGGAATGCGGTGCTTGTCACACCGGTAATGGCAATCAAGGCAAAACTGGCAGTGGCGACTTTTTCAGCGCGGGGGTTATGAGAACGGCCTTTGACGAAAGTGATCGTTCCGCAACGCCACGGCAACCGGATTTATTTAATCCTGACGCTAGCCGCTTTGCTGTGCCAGTAACGGCAATGGATATTGGCGTTACCGATAATTTTGGGCTACTTATGACTACAAAAACCCGCTTGTTTCGAGTCGGCAAAGATAACCATGGCCAAGTCGCCTGCGCCGCCTGCCATGGCGCGGCCCATACCATCTGGCCGAATCGCGACCCGAATGCCAATGACAACGTCACCGCCTTGCAGTTACAGGGGCATCTAGGTCATATTCAGGAATGTTCGGTGTGTCATACTGCCGATGCTTTTGCCAAGTTTGAGGACATCGATCAAGGCGTTAAGTCGGTCGATGCTAAAATCGGTGTCCTGGGCGGGCCGCATAATATGCACCCGGTTAACGATCCTAACTGGTGGAAACAAGCAGCAGGTGATACCGTCGATTCCACTCCGAAACAACCGAAGCGCAATGGCGTAATCAAAGGCGGCTGGCATAACGACTATGCCAAAATTCCGGGCAGAGCGGGCGAAGACCAATGTGCGGCCTGCCATGGCAATGACCACAAAGGCACCCGCTTGTCGAAAACGCTAGTAGACAGGGAGTTCGTTAACGAGAAAGGTAAAAAAGTCAAAGTCAAGGCTGGCACGTCGATTGGCTGTGATCTTTGTCATACCGTAGCTAAGAGTTGTACCGGATCTCCCAACCAAACTGACTGTGGCCAACCTTCAGAACGGATAGCAAACTCTACCAATTTGCCGCCAGTAATTAGCTCCCAACCGGTCACTCAAGCTATCGTAGGCGAGGATTATCGTTATGAAGTGATAGCGTCTGACCCTGAAGGCAGCGAGTTGAAGTATCAACTCGCTGGCTCACCCAATGCAAAATACCCTTTATTCCCGTCGATTAATGAAAAGACGGGCATTGTTACGGTACCTTCAAGCAGGATTTTAGAATACCTGGCAAATCGAGCTAACAAATTTATTCCCCCAACCAATATGTCTGAGTTCCAGATTCTAGTGAGCGACAGCCAAGGTGCGCGAACTGCGCAGGCGGTAACCGCTACTCTAGACTGCCCGAATGGTCAGATTTGGGATGACAACTCGCTAATTTGCGCAAAAGTCACCTTTACCTCTCAACTCTCCATTGCCGGACTGAATGCCGGGCAACCCTTTAATTATAAGGTGGTTGCCAAACAGCGCAGTGGAGAGCCGCTTAGCTATGGGCTGACCGGACAGCCTGCTGGTATGACCATTGACGCCAAGACCGGGCTAATCATCTGGAATACACCCAGCGATCTGCTTAGCACCAATCAATTCAACTTTGTAGTGACTGCTGTTAATGCCCAGGGAGATACAGCAACGCAGCAGATTGCTTTCACGGTATGTGGAGCGCCATTACATTGGGATGAAACCGCCCAGACTTGTCAGGGACCGGTAAACTTTAGTTCGTATCCCACAATTACTGGTATCAGCGCTGGAGAAATCTATACTTATCAAGCTACCGCTATCCAGGTAAATAGCTTACCGCTCACCTATAGCTTGACCAACCCACCGGAAGGCATGGCTATCGACAGCAATACCGGTCTGATTAGCTGGTTAGTACAAGCGGCTGCATCAGGACCGGTCAGTTTTACCGTTAACGCCAGTGATACTGTCGACTCTGCGCAACAGGAAATTAACCTGATGGTTTGTGCGGCACCGGAAATATGGGATGGAGTTAGCGCATGCTCAACTCCGATCACATTTACCTCTGAGCCAAGCTATGGCGTTGATGTGGGTCAGACATACCAGTATCAAGTTACTGTTATCCATGCCCAGGGCTTGCCGCTGACCTACAGTCTGGGCGACCTACCAGGGGAGGGGCAGCCACCGAAGCCCGCCGGAATCAGTATCGATGCGCAAACAGGTCTGATCAGTTGGATGGCGCAGACTCTGCCCGCAGAAGCTGGCGGATATGCCAGCTTCTCGGTCACCGTGACGGATAGTAATGGCTATTCGATATCCCAGAATGTTCAAGTTTTGGTTTGTGAGTCACCCACGAATTGGGACGCAACTCTACAAACCTGCCGAGGGCCGGTTCGTATTACCTCAAAACCGATTGGCGGCCTCAATAACTATCCAGAAGGCCAAAAGT
The DNA here is from genome assembly GCA_965247565.1 of Methylococcales bacterium. Lineage (GTDB taxonomy): Bacteria > Pseudomonadota > Gammaproteobacteria > Methylococcales > Methylomonadaceae > CBDFHF01. Next base: position 2,386,892 of record CBDFHF010000003.1, read on the forward strand.
TTACCTATCAGATGACTGCCACCAATTCAGCGGGTTTACCTCTCACCTATAGTCTAACGGATGCTCCTGAAAATATGACCATCAATGCTAGCACCGGGTTAATTGAATGGGATGTCCCTGTGTCACAGAATCTTGCTGTGCAGTTTACGGTGATTGCCAGCGACGCATTGGGGCAGCAAGAGCAGCAAGCGATTACATTGTGGACTTGCCCCTATCCGTCACATTATGAAGAAAAAGATGGGAACATAGGTTGCTTTTAATTAGCGGGCGGGTAATGGCGACATAATTTTTTTGGGTTTTGCTCGTTTATCTATGTGCGTTATTTTTAAGGGTAGTTGTATGATGTCACCTTAGCACTCAGATTGAGCAAATCATTACAAACCATTGAGGTGATCTTTACATCAGCTTTTTATAATGCCATCTTCAAGTTCAACTATTCGGTCTGCAATATCGAGAATTCGGTAGTCGTGTGTGACCAGTAAGATGGTTGTTTCAAAGTCGCTGGCTAATTCTTTAAGTATGGTAACGGCGTCGTGGCCGCTTTGTTTGTCCAGCGACGCGGTAGGCTCATCGGCTAAAACTATCTTAGGGTTTCCAACCAATGCTCGGGCAATGGACACCCGCTGACGTTGGCCCCCGGAAAGTTGATCGGGCTTATGATACATCCGGTCGGATAAACCGACTGCTGCCAGCATATCGGCTGAACGCTTAAGTCTTTGCTTTTCGCTTAAACCATTGTGTATTTCCAAGGCCATACTGACGTTTTGCAAAGCAGTCAGTGATTTAAGTAAATTATGTTGCTGAAAAATATAGCCAATTTGTTGCCGAGTTTTTACTTTGGTATTTTCACTACTATTAACCAACTGCTTACCTAAGATAGTAACGCTGCCGTCATTGGCATGGCGTAAACCACCGATAATAGTGAGTAACGTGGTTTTTCCTGACCCGGACGGTCCGGTCATGATGACAATTTCACCTTTATTGATTGAAAGATCGACGTTATTGAGGACTTGCCGTTCCAACTCACCGCTACCGTAAGAAAAATTCAACCCTTTGACATCAATCATGCTACTCATCAGAACATATCCGCCGGATTGGCTGCTTTCAGCTTACGCACGGCCAATATTCCGGCAGTGGCGCACATGGTTAGAATGAAAGAAAAAATATTGAGTATTTTGTTTAATGTCATTGGCATAGACATGAATATTTTTTTCTCTGCTAATGAGTACAACTCATTAGAGAGCAAATAACCCGGTATAAAACCCAAGACCGCCAAAAATAGAGCGGAGGCGAATACCACTCTAACAAAATAGCCGGACTTGTAGCCCATAGCCTTTAATGTCGCGAATTCATTGAGGTGATTAGCAATGTCAGTAAACAAAATTTGATAAACGATGACCATGCCCACTACCAGAGCCATCACAGTACTAAAACCAAAAATAAAGCCTATGGGCGTTTTGGTTCGCCAGTAATTCTGTTCAAAATCCACCAATTGGTCGTATCTCAATACGTTGATGGTATTGTTAAGTTGGTTCTCCAGTTCGGACTGAACTTTATGGATGTCGGCTCCTGGAAGGAGTTTGATGATCCCCAAATCAATTTGATTAGATACTCGACGGGGAAAAATGCGGAGAAAATTCATGTCACTCGTTATGACATTACCGTCTGCCGCAAAAGATACCCCTAGCCTAAACATGCCTATGATTTTGATTTTATAATCGTTAAGCTCGGTTATATCTTTTCCTTCATTAATTAGTTTGCGGATTGGCCCGAACTCGGGGCGTGAGGCCTCATCAAAGAGCACCGTATCTTTCAGGCGTAATTGATCTTTTTTAGCTTGAATGTCCGGGTCGCTAATCAGGTAACCATCAATGTCATAGCCGTAAACCATCAGTTGCATTTTGCGCTGGGTTTCAATATTTTTAAATTCACCTAAAGACATGTACATAGGATAAGCTCCCGCTACGCCGGGGTGTCCCATAGCACGCATGAGTTCGCTACGATCAAACTGAATGGTTTTAAACATGGCTTCTGTTTGTCTATGAATGAGGAATAAGTCACCATTCATTTTGGTGGGCGCCGAAGCCGCACCATCGTATAAGGCATCTCTAAAGCCTATTTGCATAAATACCAGCACGGTTGAGAACAATACGCCGCTGATTGCCGCAATCAGTTTAGTGCGATCATAAATGAGCTGCCGCCATGCCAAACGCCCAGGAAATAGAAAAGCGGTTATTAAATTCATGGAATGATACGAACCTGTACCTGACGATAAATTTGATGCTGTAAATCTTGAACAGCCTTATTTTCTAAAGTGGAGCGAACTTCAATAATCCTGTTATCTTTATCGGCAAGTGGATCCGTATCGTTTAAATCATTTTTTTTGACTTGAAAACCAATTTCACGAACTTCTGCTTGATAAGGATCAGGAAGACCAATTAAACGAATATCTACCTTCTGACCCACATGCACTTTAGGCAAATCGGCCTCATACACCTCAGCAACTACATCTAACTGAGTCAAGTCGGCCATTTCCAACACGCCTTCATCAGGAACTCGCTCGCCTGGACGGGTATGTATTTTTATGACTGTACCATCCATGGGTGCGTTAATGACGGCATTCGCTAAATTGGCTGCCGCAACTTTCAAATCCGCTTTGGTGCTAGCAATTTGCGCATTTAGCTCAGCAATAGCAGCCTGTGATTGTTGGAATGCTAAATGCTTTTGATCTGCTACGGAGGCGCTAGCGGCAGATGTTTTGCTAAGTGCTTGATAACGTCGGTATTCTTTCTCGTTAAAAGTATCAGTAATTTTTGCTGTGTTTAACTTGGCGGACAGTACAGTCAAATTGGCCTTGATTACTTCAATTTCAGATTGTCTTTTGTCATGATCGGACAATATAGCAAGCGTTTGGTTTTTTTTAACCACATCGCCTTCCTGAAAAAATAATTGTTCAACCTTAGCGCCTTCTGGGCCAGCGTTATGAGAAACGTGGATTACTCGCGTACGTGGTTCTATTCGTCCTAAAGCACCAATACCCATCGCTTGATGGGTGATTGAGTTTTCCTTAGCAACTCTGTTATCGATAATCTTTGTTGACTCTCCGAAGCTTCCCGAACTGAGCAAGGATAATCCTATGAAGGTAAGATGGTAAAAAAATGTGGTTTTTTGAAAATCCATAATTTATCCCGAGGAGCTAGTGCTCATATAGCGAAATGCGGAGAGCTTTTACAGCTTGCATTATAGCTTTTAAAAGCCAGTTCTGCTTTTGTCAGTAAAAACAAACTGGATTCATTATAATGATTGGCTCAAGTAGGATTGCAAATACTTAACAACACATTCATCATTATTTTAAGGCTGCGTATAAATGACTATTTCCCTCCCCGTTTTAGAAGAAGTGGTTCGCGAAGCAGGCGTGTTAGCGTTAAGTCACTTTCACGACTTGGCTAACTTATCGGTGAATAGAAAAAGTCCCCGTGATTTTGTGACTGCTGCCGACGTGGCAGTGGAAGTTTTCTTAAAAAAATCTTTAGCTAAGCACTACCCACAATATGGTTTTTGGGGTGAAGAGAGTGGACAAAGCGAAGACCAAAGCAATCGCTGGATTGTTGACCCCATCGACGGAACGCATTCGTTTTCCAGAGGGCAATATTTCTGGGCGATTAGTGTTGCCTTGGAAGTCAATCAGGAAATTGTTGCCGGCGCCGTATACGCTCCAGCTCTGAATGATTATTACTGTGCTCTGAAAGGCCAGGGTGCCTGGAAGAATGGCAAACGAATTGAGGTATCGGCGATTGCCGATCTTGGCGAGGCAATGGTCGGTACCGGTTTTGCCTGTTTACGTGCTTACCTAAAAGAGAATAATCTGGAAAGATTTGCTGTAATTGCCCAAAAGACTACTGGACAGCGCCGATTTGGTTCGGCCGCAATGGATTTATGTTTAGTCGCCGACGCGCAGCTAGATGCGTATTGGGAACAAGAATTAAATCTTTATGACGTGGCGGCCGGAGCATTAATCGTTCAAGAAGCCGGCGGTACTGTTACGGACTATAAAGGTCACGACGGCATATTTCCAAAGCAGATTTTGGCTACCAACGGCAAACTTCTTTCTCAATTATTGCCTTTAATGTAGAAAATATTGGTTTGTTACTCCAGTGTGAGTTGAATTCGCAAAAATAATTTATTGCATTGAGTTTTTCATACGAAAGCCCAGAAATCCCAAAAGCAACGCAAATCCGACTAAGCCTAATGCACTTGGCGCGTCGTCTTGCTGATTTTGATTCATGCCAAGCTTTCTGTAGTCACTGCTCGCCACGCTAGTACTTTCAGTAAATGTTGTTGAGTTATTGGGATGGTTTAGATTAACCGCAACGGTGCTATGGTCATCAACCGCAGCAGTAGCTGTTATTGAGACTAAAGCGAATATTGAAAAAATGAGTATTTTTTTCATAGGTGGCACCTGCACGGTTGTTAAACATGGAAATTGGTTCTTACCCTAAGATCAGCAGTTTATATGCCAGCTACTCTAGGCTTTATTTGATGCAATGAAAGGTAATATTCCACATAAAAAACTGACAACCCCGTCACAGTGACTGACAAAGCTGTCATGACAACCACGGGTCTTATTTCTGTTTCTTCCATATGGGGTGTTGGTTTATTCTAACTCGGCCTCCTCATTCACTTTTGCCCAAAGATCCCGTCATGACTGAGTACTCTCCAAGCACTGATAAAAACCCTTATTTTGGCGCACAGCTAATATTAACTGCGTTGTTTTTTATCTGGGGTTTTATCACTTGCCTGAATGACATTTTAATTCCACATTTAAAATCAGTATTTACCCTGAATTACAGCCAGGCAATGCTTGTACAATTTTGCTTTTTTGCCGCTTATTTTATCGTTTCTGTGCCTAGCGGTTACTTAGTCGAAAAAATTGATTATAAAGGTGGCATTATCGCCGGGCTTTTTACTGCGGCTATTGGTTGTTGCTTGTTTTACCCCGCGGCAGGTTTGCATTCTTACCCTTTATTTTTACTGGCTTTTTTCGTATTGGCATCAGGAATTGCTTTATTGCAAGTTGCGGCTAATCCATACGTAACAATTTTAGGCAAACCGGAAACAGCCTCCAGTCGTTTAACCATGACCCAAGCCTTCAACTCTCTGGGTACCACAATTGCCCCCTATTTTGGTTCGGTGTTTATTTTGTCTGCGATTGTTAAAAAGACCGATGAGCTCAAAGAGCTCAGTGCCAACGAGCTAGTTTCTTATCAGGCAGCGCAGGCGGCTGTGGTTCAAAATCCTTATTTGATGATCGCTGGGGTTTTATTCGGATTAGCTGTGGTCTTTACTTGTATTAAGCTACCTAAAATCAATACAATCCCACGAAATAACGGCGATAGAGAATATTGGGGTAATCCAGAGGCTATAGCTAGTGCTTGGCACCATAGGCATTTACTGCTTGGCGCGATCGCAATTTTTGTTTATGTAGGTGCTGAAGTTTCCATAGGCAGTTTTTTGGTCAACTTTCTATCAGCACCTAACATTTCCGGGTTTTCCGAAAAAGATGTGGGCAAATATGTGGCACTTTACTGGGGTGGCGCAATGATTGGTCGATTTTCCGGTTCACTCATTATGCAAAAAGTATCAGCCGCCAAAATGCTGGCATTTAATGCCGTCGTCGCGGCGTTATTAGTTTTACTCACCATATTTAGCACTGGCTATACAGCCATGTGGGCCATTTTATCAGTGGGGTTATTTAACTCGATTATGTTTCCTACCATCTTTTCTTTAGCACTTAAAGGCTTGGGCGAGCACACCGGACACGGTTCAGGGATTTTATGTGCATCGATTGTTGGTGGAGCTATCCTGCCGGTTATTCAGGGGGTGTTTGCTGACCGTTTGGGTATTCAATCAGCTTTTTTCATGCCAGTGCTTTGTTACCTGTACATCGCTTATTACGGCTGGTTTGGTCACCGTATCCTTAACGGTTGTCGGAAAAAAATCTTATAACAATGCCGAATGCTCAATTATCTATCTCAACCCATTTTCCAATCTTTAGCTTAAATAAAGTCTGCTCAGTAAATCAGCAAGCATAATTGCCTAAACGAGCGTTGGGTAGATAGAAATTGAGTTGATAATTTACCCGTAGCCGTTTCCAAATGCGCTGCAATAAAACACCCCATCCAGCAATGCCCATTTTACTGATGACAAAAAAGATCCTTTGTAGGATCATTAGGTTCATAACCAAGAAGATGCTGTTGATCCAGGCGAATGAGGTGTTTGCCCGTTTGGCTCGAATATAATTGAGCTGGTAACCCTTTTTACCCTGGCCAAATTTGCCTTCAATCGGGATGCGTTGCAAGTAGTCCTGTCTTTGCTGCGCCTTCAACTGTTTCAGCTGTTCTCGGTTTTCGTCCGTCACCTGTTTCGGACGCCCTAGCGGCTTGCCGGCAAAATGGATACCGCGTTGCTTGAGATAATCGCGGTTGGCGCGCGTTCCATACAGTGGGTCGGCTAACACCCGCTCCGGATAATGACCGTGCCGATCGCGGTAAGCTTCCACTTGGGAAGCCAAGTCCAAGCCTTCGTGAAAGGCATCCCAGCGCAGATGGTCGACTTGAGCGAATCCATCTCCCGTCAGGCTGACACTGAGTTTAGCCCCAAATTCAACCGTTTTGTTCAGTTTTCCGCGGACAATAGGCCGCACATAAGGTTGGCTCTCGTGCCCTTTAGGGTAAATACTCACGATTCGATCATCGCAGCGGCGGGTTTGGGAATGGTACATCGCCCATTGCTGTTGAAACAGGTGTTGTATCACCCAATTGCTTGTGTTTAATGATAGCCCCCCGATCACACAACGCGCATCTTTTAGGGGACGACTTCTGTCAGCCGAAAACCCTTGGTAATAGCTTTCGGCCAGTTCATCCCAGGGATGGCATTGGCTTAATTTAACCCAGCTGTTGTTTGGGTCCAGTGCCGTTTCGAAAGGCCAGTCAAATTCGGCAATCGTCAGTTGTTTCGAGCTACGGTATCGGATCATAAGTGCACAGGTTTTGAGGGTCATGATTCATTTTTCGTGCACTATTATACCTTGAAAGGTATATATTAATATAATATCAATGGGTTACATTTTTTGAGCAGACTCTATGTAAGCCTTCTTCGCTGAAAATCTTGGAAGCGGAGTGGGCGCCCACTACCTAAAACGGCATTGACGTGCCAAATTGAGGTGATTACAAACCGCTTAATTTAGACGGAGGATGTCCAAGATGAAGATGTCAACGATAAGGTATTTATCTTGCCGACTTGCCTAAGAAGTTTTGCATATTCGGCGAATATTCACAATATAAGGCCTTGCTTAAAAAATCAGGTCCGAAAAAATGAAATGCTCAAATACTTTGTCGATCTACAGCTATGTCTAATTCGGATGGAAGCCAAATTGCTGGCGAAGGGAGTCCATTAACCTTGGGTTCACCGTCAACTCGATGTCACCTCAATTTGTTTAGCCCTATGTTAAAACCAACAAGACCGATATGATGAATGCTAAAGCCATCTTTTAAGCAATTGCTCGTTCACCTATGTGCGTTTCGTAAGTGTCAAGACAGATGGTTAGTAAGCAACCTTATTACATCCATACACTGAGCAAGACAAGGCTCCCTAAAATCCAGAACCGCTCAAGCAATTCAGATTTGTGGCTGATTAGAGGCGCTTGGCAGGATAAATATACTCGTTTGTGCAAAATTCATAAATTTTGGCGCGTTTTTGGCGAATGTATCTCCTTAAAAACGCTCTCAAATAGCCGAAAACTCTATTTGTATAATCAACTTGCAAATAGCGCTTGAAAAGTTTTTTCATCGTGGTAAGTTGTTCGCCTCAAGGAAAGCTTTGTTAATTGCCTGTTTTTGCAATCTTGACTGACAAAATAAAGTTTTGTTAGTGCTGTTCAGAGCAGATGTGAAATGGTCGGATGGAATCCCAATTATAATAAATAATTACAGTATTCAGAGGATGTAGAAAATGAGTGAAAATGAGAATGTTAGTGAGACAGTGGAGACTGCAAAAAATGCTGCGGGTAGTTTTCTATCTGCTTTGTTGGGATTAAAAGACAAAAATCCGAAAGTATTTTTTGGTGCCATTGGAGGGGCTGTGCTTTTATTTGGTTTTTTGATGATGGGAGGTAAGGCAGAAAAAGTGATATCTGGGCAGTCAATAAAAGATTTAGCAGTAGGCCAAAAATACATTTTAAAAAGCCCCAATACCTTTGATTCAACTGCTACGGTCAAAATTGCTAACGTCCCCGGAGCTATAGCGGCCTATGATGATTCTGAGGAGGAGAAAGCCGCCCCTTGCTTGAGATTACCCCAAGGAACTCCAGTTTCTGTGATTGATTTTCAAGATTCTAACGGAATTAAAAATGCGTTCGTTAAAGTCCAAATAGAAGAAGGTGAATGTAAAGGTAGTTTGGGATGGGCTTTAGCAATCGATGTTCAATAGAATTAGAGATTGACACAAGTTAGAATAAAGTTATAATGCACCGGATAAATTCAAGTGCGGGAATAGCTCAGTGGTAGAGCACAACCTTGCCAAGGTTGGGGTCGCGAGTTCGAATCTCGTTTCCCGCTCCAATAAATTCTAAAGCCGCGTATTCGCGGCTTTTTTATTTTAACTTGGCTGCGTAGCAAAATGGTTATGCAGTGGCCTGCAAAGCCATCTACGCCGGTTCGATTCCGGCCGCAGCCTCCATCCTAAGATTTAACTAGATTCAACAAAACACTTAAACCCGCAAGTCCTAAGGCTTAGCGGTTTTTTTATTGTCCAACGAAGTGCAATAAAGTATAGTGGTACTCGGCAATTTATGCAGTAACTTCTACAGTAACTGTTGTTTTCGTAATAACTACAGCCAAAAGATACTGCAATTATTGGTTCAATAATTGTCGTTGGCTCGCATTCTATTTAAACATTAGATGAAAAACCGGGCTGGCCAGAAATAAAATATGCAAGGGTTACTACGCTTTTTCGCAAAATTGACTGTATTTATGGACTCAAGGACATCAGAGCCCCGCCTTTGCTGAGCTCAGGAAGAAATATTCGCCTGTACAGAAATAAATTAAGCTGAGGGTTTCTACATTTTTTAAAGGAGTTATTGCATGGCAAAAGAACTACTGAAAGACGTTACCATTCGTAATTGCAATGGTCAATAAAAACCGGACACTTTTTCAGGCAACCTGGCTATAAAATTCCCGTTCAAATTCTAAAGGTGTTTTATAGCCTAATACTGAATGTGATCGTCTGCCGTTATAAAAAGCAAAGTAATCAATAATACTTAGAGTCTGCTCAGTAAATCACGAAGCCCAACAAGCAATCCTGTTGGTCGGTCTGAGAAAATCGCCCGGATTTAAGCCTGCTCGTTGCCAAGCAAATTTTACGGCTGTCATCAGCGCTGCAAGGCAGCTTTTCCTCGGGGCAAAAAAGAGCCTGGCCAGGATCAGCAGGTTCATGACCAGGAAGATGCTGTTGATCCAGGCGAAGGCAGTGTTAGCCCGCTTGGCACGGATGTCGTTGAGCTGATAGCTGCGCTTGCCCTGGCCGAATTTGCCTTCGATGGGGATACGGCGCAGGTAATCCTGTCGGCGCTGTGCCTTGGCTTGTTTCAGCTGCGCTCGGTTGTCCTCGGTGTTTTGTTTCGGCCGCCCCAGCGGCTTGCCGGCAAAGTGGATGCCGCGTTGCTTGAGGTAGTCGCGGTTGCTGCGGGTGCCGTAGAGAGGATCTGCCAGCACTTTTTCCGGGTAATGGCCGTAACGCGTCCGATAGGCGTCGACTTGAGTCACCAGGTCCTGGCCTTCGTGAAAGGCCTCCCAGCGCAACTGGTCGACGTGGGCCAGACCGTCGCCGGTCAGGCTGACGCTGAGTTTGGCGCCGAACTCGACCGCTTTGTTGAGCTTGCCGCGCACGATCGGGCGCACGTAGGGCTGACTGATGCTGACGATGCGGTGGTCGCATCGGCGGGTATGGCTTTGGTGCATGTGCCGTTGTTGTTGGTACAGGTGCTGAATCACCCAGTAGCGATACAGCAGCCAGCGCGGTAATGGCAGGGGCGAACCGTGCGGAATTGGTGCCAACAGCCGCTCAATGTGTCCGAGGTTACGGCGCAGATACTGCAATTGCTGTTTCAGGCCACGACGCAAGACTTTTGCGACCGGACGTTTTTGCTTGGCAACAGCAAGATAGGCCGAGCGGGCTTTCCGGCGATAGGTGCGCGGCTTGGGGTTAACGTTCAGATCCTTGCACAGGGCGTCGATGATCTTTTCACTGAATTCACGGGCTTCATTGAGCAAGCTAAGGTCAGTGGGGAAGCGAATGGCTTGTTCCACCACGGTGGCGTCTACGATCAATTGGCCTTGATGAGTCGGGGTATCGGTTGCTGTGGTGCTGGACTCGGGAGCCGCGGGCGGCGCAGTGGCCTCTGGTGAAGTGATTGACGAGCGAGCCTGACTGGAGTCCAGCACAGACTCGACGCTGGCTTGGGATGCGGTGGACGTTGCGGGCGGTGCCGGTGGCTCGGGCGGTGACCGACTTCTGGCCCTCGTGGGCCGCGATAATGGCGCGGTGGAAGCCTTCAAACACGGCTTCGCCCATGCGCTTGCGGATTTCAACGAACAGGGACGCGGCAAATGGCTCGGTGGTTTGGTAACCCGGCAGTCCGACAAAGAACTGCAGGTACGGGTTTTCCTGGATTTGCTGGACGGTTTCGACATCCGACAAACACAACTTGTGCTTGATGATCACAGCGCCAATGACCAACCGGGCCTCTTTCATCGGTCGACCGCGATCCGCCGCAAAACCTTGGTAGTAAAATTCCGCCAGCGCATCCCAGGGAATGCAGGCGCTTAATTTGACCCAGCGATTGTGTTTATCCAGCGCCGTATCAAACGGCCAATCGAATTCGGCTATGGTCAGTTGTTTTGAGCTGGTAGTTCGAATCATAAGTGCACACTTTTTGGGGATGATGGCTCAGTTTTCGTGCACTATTATACCAAAAAAATCACAATATCATTTATATATCAATAAGATATAATTACTGAGTAGGCTCTACTTAACTTTGCTGCTTCTTTAGGGGATCTCTAAAAATACCCCACCTCACAGCGATTTTTGACGGGAAGCAATGGCGCTGAAATGAGATAATAACAGTGAGCCCACTGATAGAGAACCACCCCATGAAACCCCGTCAACCTGGATTATTCGACGTAGAAGAAAGAGCCGCGCAACTAACCAAAATGGGAGACCCTTTGGTAGGATTGAAAGCCCGGATAGACTGGGAAGCGTTTCGGCCTGAACTTAAGCGCCTGCATGAAAAGGATAGAAAAAGTCAGGCAGGCGCCAAGCCGTTCGATGGGGTGCTGATGTTCAAGATTTTGGTACTCCAGCAGCTGCACAATTTATCGGATGATGGCATCGAATATCAGATTCGGGATCGGTTCAGCTTCCTGCGTTTTCTGGGTTTGCAATTAGAAGATAAAGTGCCGGATTCGAAAACCGTGTGGAGGTTTCGCGAACGGCTTAAGGATCTAAACTTGGTTGAGGAGTTGTTTGCCCGGTTTCATGGACAACTGGCGGCGCAAGGTTATGCGGCTCGAGCGGGGCAGATGATTGATGCCACCTTTGTCGAAGTCCCCAAGCAACGCAATAGCCGTGAAGAAAACGCCCAGATTAAAGAAGGGCAAGTGCCTGAGGCATGGGATAAGCCGGAGGTTCAGGCCAAGCGTCGGCAGAAAGATACCGAAGCGCGCTGGACAAAGAAAAACGATGAGAAGCATTACGGCTATAAAAATCACATCAACACGGATGAGGAAAACAAGCTCATACAAAGCTATTCAGTCACCCATGCGGCGGCTCACGACAGTCAGGTATTCGATGAATTACTCGACCAGGCAATCGATGTGGAGGGCAATAAACGAGCGGTTTATGCCGACAGTGCTTATCGTTCAGAAGCCCAGGAGCAGCGCTTAGCTAACGCCGATATTGAGAGCCAGGTTTGTGAAAAAGGCACACGAGGCAAACCCTTAACCGAAGAACAAAAGTTATCAAACCGGACGAAGTCAAAAGTCAGAGCCCGAGTCGAACATGTGTTTGGTGCACAGGCGGCAATGGGTGGGCATTTAGTTCGCACCATCGGTTTGCAACGAGCCAAAGTCAAAATTGGTTTGATGAATTTAGTGTACAACATGAAGCGTTTGATACAGTTGATTAAACGAGATGTGATGAACCCGTACAGGAAAGGTGCGCCCACAGTGGCATAAAAACGGGGAAATAATCTCAAAACACGGGGATTTGATGCGGTTTTTACTTCAAATAGCCGGAATGCACCCTGATTTTAAAATAAAGTCGAAAAAAATTAGCAGAATTGCTAGGGGGTGACTTAAATTTGAATTTATAGAGGTTCCCTTTAGTCCTAAATCTTTCGTAATTTAATTGTTCATACTTCAGGCTTCAGACTCCGGAACACGCGTTCTGTTGGACTGTTATGGTAAGTAGGCCGAAGGAATTTTGTAGTGGTCTAATAAAAATGGACACAAAGATAGGTTGATATAATCAGAGACCTTTGCACGGCACCACTACACCAAACCAATGTATTATGATAAAATAGACTTATCATTCAATGGCTTGTGTGTATTTTAATGTCTTTTTCTGATTTTTACGTTAATCACCGTACCCGCAAAAGTAACTTTCTTAACCAAATCGATCACCTGATTGACTGGAAGGCAATTGAAGCGGTTATACGCCAGCATTATGCACCCGCCTCGGATGTAACGGGACGTCCGGCGTATCCAGGTTTGCTTCTTTTCAAGATGCTCCTGGTCGGTATCTGGAACGGTGGCTTAAGTGATGAATCGGTTGAGGACATGGCTAACAGCAACCTGCATGTCATGCGCTTTTTGGACTTGTCTTTAGAAGAGGATGTCCCCGATCACTCTGTATTGTCCCGTTTCAGAACGCGACTGACTAAAGCGGGAGCGTGGGATGCTCTACTAGTTCAGATCAACCGTCAAATCGAAGGCTATAACGTCACCGTTACCACCGGTTACCATGTTGATGCCAGTATTACCCACAGCCCGCGCAAGCCAAAAACTCAGCCCACATACGAAGTGGTTAATGACCGCGAAGAACGCGATGACGAATCGGATGCCCAAGCTCACATGCAAGTGGTGGAAGTCAACCAGCCTGGCGTAGACACCGATGCGCGCTGGGTTAAAAAGGCGGGCAAGTCGGTGTTTGGGTACAAGCAACACACGCTAGTCGATGATAATGGTTTGGTGATTGCGGTCGAGACCACGCCAGCTAACCAGCACTTGTGCCCTTTGGGTATGATAGCAAACCGTTGGTTGATTTAATCGATAAAGCAAAGATTGCTGCGGGTTCCAGATTGCATGGAGACAAGGCTTACTGTAGCCGGAAACACAATCAGGCTTTTAAAGAGCGACGCCTCAAAAACGGCATCCAAGATAAGGCTGTAAAAAACAAGCCTCTCAGTAAGCGTCAAAAACAACGGAATAGCTTAATTACCCAGGCGCGCTATGTCGTTGAGCGAACCTTCGGTAGCCAGGCACGCTGGTTTGGCTCCAAGATCCTGCGCGACCAAGGGTTAGCCAAAGCCCATGCTTGGCATCTATAGCAAGCCATGGCGTATAACCTAAAACGGTTGCCTGTGTTGTACGTTAAAACGCAATCCACACAGGCAAGCTTTGCCATTTAAAGGGTGAATGCGGCCAAATGGCCGCAAGAATCCATATGTTCTAAATTATATTGCCTAAATTTCACCGATTTTTTGGAAAAATTGGGTAGTTTGGGGCTGATTTTTGGTACAAGGGGTTTTGCAAAGGTCTCCTCTTATGACATTATAATCTGCCTTCAGAAGTGTCTTGTTTTATTAAACCAACAGCGTAGGTGGGTTAATAACCGAAAAAGGCTATATACTTCGACAAGTATCCGGTTTTAGTTGACCGTTAAATCTCGGAATAATCAAGCATTCCGCCCTTAACAATAAAATCAGCCACCGATTTTAGACCTTCCTGAGTCTTTAAATTGCTAAACACAAACGGGCGATCACCGCGCATTTTTTTTGTGTCTCTGTCCATTACTTCCAGCGAAGCACCCACATGCGGCGCTAAATCGATTTTATTAATAACCAGCAAATCAGATCGGGTAATTCCTGGTCCGCCTTTACGGGGTATTTTATCACCGGCGGAAACGTCAATCACGTAAATGGTTAAATCCGCTAGTTCGGGGCTGAAGGTGGCGCTAAGATTATCGCCGCCGCTTTCTACCAAAATAAAATCCAACTGCGGAAAACGCTGGCTTAGCTCATCAACGGCAGCCAGATTCATGGAGGCATCTTCACGAATGGCAGTATGCGGACAGCCACCGGTTTCCACGCCCAAAATACGCTCTTCCGGTAAGGCTTGGCTGCGGATTAAAAACTGTTGGTCTTCACGGGTGTAGATGTCGTTGGTAACCACCGCGATTTCGAATTGATCACGCATGTGTTTACACAGTGCATCAACCAGTGCGGTCTTGCCAGAGCCAACCGGTCCACCTACACCAACTCTTAAAATTTGTTTATGACTCATTATGTTCCTCACGAACGAAATAATCGGGAATATTGCATTTCATGACGGCTGCTGGCTAAAGCCAGTCCGAAGGCATTGCCGCCAAGGTCGGTATCTTCTATTTGTAAAGCTTCATCGACTAGTTCTAGCAAACTGACCGCTAAATCCTGCAATAAGCGTTGGCCGGCCACTTGTCCCAGTGGTATCAGTTTAACGGCGCATAGCTCCTGGTTTTCCAACCAGCTCCAGACATAACCCAGCATACTTGCACGCAAATCTATCTGCCATTGCACGGCGGCATAGCTAAACATTGTGGCTAATGTGGCTTCCGGCTTGCGCAGCCAGAGCTGCATTTCAACCATCCCCAAACTATCCAGCAAACGCGCTAAGGCTTGGCCGGTTTGACGGTCTTCGGCACGCAGTTCGGCGGTCTCGCGGCAGGCGATTAAATACTGGCTCCAATACAGAATTTGCGCCGAATTTGCAGTTGACCAAGCTTGATATAAACGCGCTAAGATCGGTAAATCAATACTTTTAATACTGTTCTGTAATAAGCCTTGCAGCCATTGTTCGGCATCGGCAGCATTGCATAGCCAGCCGTCGTCTACTGCGCGCTCCAGGCCTTGTGAATAACTGTACATGCCAATCGGCAAGCCTGGGCTAACCAATTGCAGTAGTCTAAGCAAAGCAAGATCAGTGACCATGACCGTGATAAGCACCAGATTCAGGTTCGAAGGGCAGGGTTTGGCGTTCAACAACCAAACCCAGACCATCCAGCATCTGATCCAAGACATGATCGGCCAAATAACGCAATTCGTCCGGCAGAATCTGCAAGGCGATATGCCGATTTCCAAGGTGATAGCAAGCACGGGCAAACAACATGGCGTCTGTGCATTTCACCACTGATAGCTGTTCGGGCGCTGCATTCACCCGTACCTTAAAACCTTGATCGTTGGTTAGTACCACGCCGTGCCGCAGAATTTGTCCGCGAGGCAAAAACACCCCAACTTTTACACCGCCTTGAGTGACCGCCGGTAGTCGGGATTTTTGGCGGTCGTCATAGGGCAGGGTAAGGGTGTCGTCGGGCTGCTCGTTTGTGGTTGTGGTTTCGGTTAGTTTTAGCATTTTTGTTTGGTTTTTTTGTCGTTATCGCGACGGTTTAATTGAATCTGGAACTACTGGGTACTTCTAATCACCAGCCAGAAACGCTACCTCTTATTCTGGCCTACATTAAATACCTGACGCCTTAAATGTTGGTTTGTTTAGTGTTAGTTAGCAACTGGATAGGATGGGCTTCGTTCCTCAGCCCATCCTATGGTCAATTTTACAAACAAAATCAAAACAAAAAGTACCTCTGTGCAAAAGGCAGAATGTCAGCCGGTTCGCAGGTTAACAATTGCCCATCCGCCCGCACCGCATAAGTTTGCGAATCTACCTCAATCTTTGGTTGGTAGCAATTATGGATTAAATCTTTTTTGCCTATGTTGCGGGTGTTTGCGACGATGCCTATACCTTTTTGCAATCCCAGACTAGTTGCCACGCCTGCTTCAACTGCAACTTTAGGTAAAAAGAACATGGAAGTGCTGGCTGCTGTGCGACCGAGGGCTCCAAACATGGGTCGATAATGCACCGGTTGCGGTGTGGGAATGGAGGCATTTGGGTCGCCCATGGGCGCGGCGGCTATCATACCGCCTTTTAAAATCAGGCTGGGCTTGGCGGCAAAAAATGCCGGGCTCCATAACACCAAATCAGCGAGCTTGCCGACTTCAATAGAGCCGACTTCATGGGCAATACCATGACTGATGGCAGGATTGATGGTGTATTTGGCGATATAGCGTTTGATGCGGAAATTATCATTATGGGCAGAATCTTCCGCCAGACTGCCGCGTTGCGCTTTCATTTTATGGGCAGTTTGCCAAGTGCGGATAACCACTTCACCAACTCGACCCATGGCTTGAGAGTCCGATGAAATCATGGAAAACGCGCCCAAGTCGTGCAATATATCTTCGGCGGCAATGGTTTCGCGGCGGATGCGTGATTCCGCAAAAGCGACGTCTTCTGCGATGCCTGGGTCTAAATGATGGCAGACCATGAGCATGTCCAGATGTTCGTCGACAGTATTAATTGTATACGGTCGGGTTGGGTTGGTTGAAGACGGCAGCACATTGGCTTCGCCGCAGGCTTTAATAATATCCGGGGCATGGCCGCCGCCAGCGCCTTCGGTGTGGTAAGTATGAATGGTGCGGCCTTTAAAAGCCGCAAAGGTGTCTTCCACAAAGCCGGACTCGTTTAAGGTATCGGTATGGATTGCCACTTGCACATCAAACTGCTCGGCTACCGACAAACAACAGTCAATTGCTGCTGGGGTAGTACCCCAGTCTTCATGTAACTTTAAGCCCATAGCACCAGCACGAACTTGTTCTTCCAAGGCTTCTGGCAGACTGGCGTTGCCTTTGCCCAGCAATCCAAAATTCATCGGTAAGCCGTCTAATGATTGCAACATGCTGTGGATATTCCAGGCACCAGCCGTACAAGTGGTCGCGTTTGTACCGGTCGCAGGGCCAGTGCCGCCACCAATCATGGTGGTAACGCCGGACATCAAAGCTTCATCTATTTGCTGCGGGCAGATAAAATGGATATGCGCATCAATGCCGCCAGCCGTCAGAATTTGGCCTTCTCCCGCGATGATTTCCGTACCAGGGCCGATAATTATATCCACGCCTTGTTGGGTATCGGGGTTACCAGCCTTGCCAATACCAGCAATACGGCCATTTTTAATGCCGACGTCGGCTTTGATAATACCCCAGTGATCGACTATCAGGGCGTTAGTAATCACCAAATCCATAGCAATCTTGCCGCCTACCTGACTTTGGCCCATGCCATCGCGAATAACTTTGCCGCCGCCGAATTTAACTTCATCGCCATAAACAGTGCGGTCGGTTTCCACTTGTAAAAATAAACCGCTATCGCCCAGGCGTACTTTATCGCCAGTGGTTGGGCCGAACATATCGGCATAAGCTTGCCGGCTAATTCTACTCATCAAGACCTCCCATAACAGCTTGCCGAAAACCGTACACTTTTCGTAATCCAGCCAACGCCACCAATTGCACTTGCCGCTGTTGGCCGGGTTCAAAGCGCACCGCTGTGCCAGCTGGAATATCCAAACGAAAGCCTTTGCTCGCCGCGCGGTCAAATTGCAAAGCCGGATTGGTTTCAAAAAAATGGTAATGCGATCCTACTTGAATGGGACGGTCGCCACTGTTTGCTACCAACACGCTGATTTTCTGCAAGCCAACATTTAATTCAATATCGCCGTCAGCACAAATAATTTCACCAGGAATCATGCTCGGCTCCTATTCGATCGGGTTATGTACGGTCACCAGTTTGGTGCCGTCTGGAAAAGTGGCTTCTACCTGTACGTCCGGCAGCATTTCTGCAATACCATCCATAACATCATCGCGGTATAACAAGGTGCGACCAAATTCCATCAATTCCGCCACTGTGCGGCCATCGCGTGCGCCTTCCATAATCGCTGCGCTGATATAAGCCACGGCTTCTGGGTAATTGAGTTTTAAGCCACGGGCTTTGCGGCGTTCGGCTAATAATCCGGCTGTAAATATCAACAGCTTATCTTTTTCGCGTGGTGTTAATTGCATGGTTTCTCCAATTAAGTCGACCAAATTCGTGGTTCGCAAATTGGCCGTTGCGCGGTATCTGGGCGCACAATTGCCCAGACCTGTTCAAAAAAATGCCGTAATTGATCGCTACGTTCATCCAAAGCCCGACAGATTAACAGGTCATCAATACGGGTAACGCCGCGACCAATGCTATCGCCAATTAAGGTTTGAACGGCTTCTAAACTTTGTGCCGAAACGGGTGTTGCAAACAAGGTGCCGCAAGCAGACAAGCTTTGCATGCCCCAGCGCGCCGCAAAGGCTTTAGCATCCAGACGTAAACGTTCCAATAGTAGCGGTTGCTGCTGGTCATAAATCTGCCAATTTAGCTCGGCCAACCCATCGGTAAATTGTTCCGTACAAGCAGGGCGGCCTAGCGATAAAATTTCCCAACCTATAAACCGTGCTCCAGCAGCTAAATCTATTCGCACGCTGGATTTTAAGTGTGCGCCATCATAAATAATGGTTTCTTGCGGTAGCCATTCCACCGTTGCAGCAGCCGCCACGGTTACGTTGACTGTTTGTGATGCAAGTTTGCCTGCGCTACGATAAAACTTGCCCGCAGCGGGCGTGGTAATCAAAGCATGACTGCCCATGTCAGCATTAATATCAATTTGTAATTCATCACCCCCCACAATGCCGCCTGGTGGATGCAAAATATACACATGGCAGACATCGCCTTCGGGGTAAAACGGACGTTGTACCGTTAACGGCCCCAAATGCTGACGACGCACCAACAAAGTCTTATTGGGGCTGGCGGCAAAACCAAGTTGCAGTTTTGCTTGCCAACCGGCTTCGGTTTTCTGGGCAAATGCTGGATTTGTCAAAACCGGTTTAACCTGCCAATAAAACCACGCCAACGACTGTAGAAACCAGCCCTACGATTATGCGCAGCCACAACAGCGTCTTCGTGCCCAATAAACCGGAACCGATGCCTAAACCATGCAGCATGGCTGTAGTTAATAAAAATCCTGCGGCGTAACCGATTTGATCTGAGCCCGCGCTAAGCTCGGCCGCATGAACATAACCGTGGCACAATGCAAAAGCACCGACCAAACCCATGGCCAAAACCATAGACGTTTTCCAGTTACGCCATAAAATCAAACCGAATACTAATACCGACAAAGCGACCGATTGTTCCGCCGCCCGAAATTCAAAACCGGCAAATCCCAAGCTTGCACCCATAGCCATCAATGCTAAAAAGCTGGCTGGTACAGCCCACATCATCCGCCCACCCAAAACACAAGCCCATAGACCTACCGCAAACATGACCAGAAAATGGTCAAGGCCTTGCCAGGGATGACTAAATCCATCCATAAAACCGTGGGTTGTGCCAATGCCAGTGTGGGCAAATGCAGGCGAAGTGGTTATCAGTAAAAGGCTTGCCGATAATAGAGTCTTAAAGTTAGATGTTGTCATATTGCCTCAATATTTATACGGTCAAATAACGTTTAACCATGTCCTCGCTTAAATCGCCCATGGCACCGGCCGCTACACCGCGACCTCTGTCCATTATATAGAAGCGGTCGGCGACTTTCCTGGCAAATGGTAGTTTTTGTTCAACTAGTAAAACTGTCACCCCCAGTTCGTTTTTAATTCTGACGATACTATCATGCACTTCAGCATCGGGTTTATACAATGGCGCGCTGATTCCTCTAGCGCGGTTTAAACGGATAATGACATCACCGATTTCGCTGACGATATTAGGTTGAATGCCTTCGGTTGGCTCATCCAGGATCAATAATTTAGGATTTAACACCAATGCCCGACCAATGGCTAACTGCTGTTGTTGGCCGCCGGATAAATCACCACCCCTACGTTTAAGCATTTGCTTAAGCACAGGAAAAATATCGTAAATGTGTTCCGGGACTTTTTTGATGCCTTGCTTACGCACTGCGCGCAGGCCAATTTTTAGATTTTCTTCAACGGTTAACAGCGGAAAAATTTCTCGCCCTTGCGGCACGTAACCAATGCCTAATTCGGCTCGCTGCTCCGGTTTGGAATAATTTAAAGCGGCACCGTTATAGCTTAACTGGCCGTCGCGCACGGCAATCAAGCCCATGATGCACTTTAATAAAGTGGTTTTGCCCACGCCATTCCGACCCATTAAACACACGCAAGATCCTGCCGGTACCGTAAAATCGACATCCCACAAGGTATGGCTGCCACCGTAAAATTGATTAAGTTCTTTAATAGTTAGCATTAGTCCCCCAAATACACTTGTTTTACGCGCGGGTCATTTTGTACTTCATCCATGCTGCCTTCCGTAAGCACCGAACCTTCGTGCAACACCGTAACCCGTGTGGCGATAGAACGAACGAATTCCATATCATGCTCCACTACTATAATTGAGCGTTCACCGCGTAGCGATAACAGTAATTCTGCGGTACGTTCGATTTCTTGATGAGTCATACCCGCAACCGGCTCATCGACCAGCATCACTTTTGGTTCTTGCATTAATAACATGCCGATTTCCAGCCATTGTTTTTGGCCGTGCGACAAAATCCCCGCTTGTTGTGAGCGGTGCTCAGTCAGGCCTATGGTTTCCAAGACACGCTCGATACGTTCGTGTTGATTGCTGGTTAATTTAGCCTTTAGCGTCGCCCAAACGCCTTTGTTAGTTGCCAAAGCCAGTTCTAAATTTTCAAAAACGCTTAAGTTTTCAAACACGCTAGGTTTTTGAAACTTACGGCCAATGCCTGCTTGGGCAATGGCCGGCTCATCCATTTGCAATAAATCAATGGTTTGACCGAAAAAAACCGAGCCAACATCAGGCCGGGTTTTGCCGGTTATCACATCCATTAAGGTGGTTTTGCCAGCGCCGTTCGGGCCGATCAAGCAGCGCAATTCACCAGCATCAATATACAAAGATAAATTGTTTAAGGCTTTAAAGCCGTCAAAGCTAACGCTAACGCCTTCCATATATAATATCGGACCATGACTGGTATCAACTTGGCCGGGGCTTAAGGCTATGCCATTCATGATTTTTGCTCCTGTAAATGTTTTTGCCAAAAGCCGAGCAAGCCGTCCGGCAAGAATACGGTTACTAACACAAATGTTGCGCCCAAGAAAAACAACCAGATTTCAGGTGCCCAGCCAGTTAACAAGGTTTTGGCGTAATTAACCAGCACTGCGCCAACGATTGCGCCATATAAAGTGCCGCGTCCGCCGATGGCTACCCAAATAACAATTTCCAGGGAGTTTAACGGCGAGAATTCACTGGGGTTAATAATGCCCACTTGCGGTACGTATAAGGCACCGGCAATGCCAGCGAGCATGGCTGAAAATACAAAAATCCATAGTTTGAACAATTCCACTCGATAACCTAAAAACCGAACCCGAGATTCCTGGTCGCGTACCGCAGTCACAACTCGGCCTAATTTGCTGTGCATTACCCAACGACTGCCCAAAAATGCCAGGATTAAAGCTACGCCGGTTGCCATCAACAAAAATCCCCGCACGGCTTCGGATTGGATATTAAAGCCCAGGATTTCTTTAAAATCGGTCAGGCCGTTATTGCCGCCAAAGCCCATTTCATTCCGAAAAAACGCCAGCAACAAGGCATAAGTTAACGCTTGGGTGATGATGGATAAATACACGCCAGTGACCCGCGAACGAAATGCCAGCCAGCCGAACACAAAGGCCAATATGCCAGGTGCTAACACCACCATTAACATCGCCAGCCCAAAATGATTAAAACCAAACCAGTACCAAGGCAATTCCTGCCAATTAAGAAACACCATAAAATCCGGCAGTTCTGCATTGCCGTACACACCACGGTTACCAATCTGGCGCATTAAATACATGCCCATCGCATAACCGCCCAAAGCAAAGAAAGCGCCTTGGCCTAGTGCCAGAATGCCGCAATATCCCCAAACCAAATCCAGTGATAAACCCAGCAAGGCAAAGCACAAATATTTACCCAGTAGCGAAACCGTAAAAGTTGAGAAATGTAAGGCTGAATCTACCGGAGATAACAGATTGCAAACCGGTACCAACAGTGCAATGGCAGCGATAATAGCCAGCAGACCGCTAGCAACTTTGTCTTGTTTATATAATTCCATCAACATGGCTTAGCCCTCCACGGCACGGCCTTTTTGCGGAAATAATCCACGCGGGCGTTTTTGAATAAATAAAATGATGAATACCAACACCAATATTTTGGCTAATACTGCACCGGCAAAGGGTTCGAGTAATTTGTTGGCAACGCCTAAAGAAAACCCGGCTAATAAGGTTCCCCATAAGTTTCCAACTCCGCCGAACACCACGACCATAAACGAATCGACGATGTAGGCTTGGCCCAGGTTTGGCCCGACATTAGTAATCTGGCTTAAGGCCACCCCTGCAATGCCAGCAATACCGGAACCTAAACCAAATGTCATGGCATCAACCCAAGCGGTTGGAATGCCCATGGCTTTGGCCATATTACGGTTTTGCGCCACCGCCCTAACTTCCAAGCCTAAGCGCGTGCGTTTTAGAATTTGCAGCAATAGCGCAAACACCAGTAAACAAAACACCAGGATGTAAAAGCGGTTCCAGGTTAAGGATAAGAAATCGTTAATCTGCCAACTGCCGCTCATCCATTCTGGTGTGGCGACGCTACGATTTAACGGCGAGAAAATAGATCGTACGGTTTGCTGTAAAAACAAGCTGACGCCGAAGGTGGCTAGTAAGGTTTCTAGTGGTCTGCCATATAAAAACCGGATAATACCGCGCTCAATGGCAATGCCAACCAATGCTGAAATCATAAACGCAGCTGGGATAGATAAAATTAATGACAAGCCCAAATGGTCTGGCATCAATTGTTGCATGACATAAGTGGTATAAGCACCCAGCATCATTAACTCGCCATGCGCCATGTTAATCACGCCCATTACCCCAAAGGTAATCGCTAGGCCGATAGCCGATAGCACCAACACGGCACCTAAACTTAATCCAAAAAACAGGGTTTCTGTGATCGAATATAACTGTAATTTGGCGTTAATATCAACCAGCGCCAGTTTTGCCTGATTACGCACGTCGGTGTCAGTTTCTAAATACTTGCCGTCGCTGTCCTTTTCTTGCAGGGTATTTAAACGGTTAACCACTTCCTGACTGGCGTGGTCTTTTAATAAATCGATGGCTTGCATTCGTGCATTTTTGTCAGTGCTATCCAACTGCGCCAAGCCCAGCACTAATTTAATTTCAGCCTGGACTGCCTTATCGGTTTCTTGTGGCAAACGGTCACGTAACATCGTCAGGCTTTCTTCATCTACAGCTTTGGCAATTGCTTTTACAGCACCCAAACGTACGTCGGCTTGCTCAGCCGTCAACTCTAAGCGGCCAATGGTTTTTCGCAAAGCAATTCTAAGCGTATTATTTAAAGTGATTTTTTGGGTGGCATCGCGTTTAATCAAACCTAAATCTTGACCGGTTTGAGCATCACGCATGTTATATCCGGCATCGACTTCTTTGCCTATTGCCAGCTTACCCGTTGTTTTTAGATTAAATAACTGCCCGTCCAGCAAGGCTTGCAGCACGAGTATTGACCTGGGTTCTTTAACGGCCGCCAATTGTTCGATGGCAGCAGCGCGGTCTTGCATGGAAGGTGCGTTTAATTTGGCCAAGGCTGAATTGAATAGTTCGCTACTGCCGTTATCTTGGCCTAGTGTCAGACAGGGCAGGATGAGTAATAACATTGCCATCATATTCAGGCATTGTTTGCATAATTTAAATTTCATATCTGCTCCGAAAATCACCAATCAGAATTTGGTTGGTACAGCACTTTGATCTGGATGTAGGGTGGGATAGGTGCACATTCGGCTGGATTTTAATTGGGTCACCGAAAACTCGTACCACATCAATGGTGGGTTACGACGCGCCTTAAGCTAAGTGATTTACCTAAATCCTGACCAATGCGCGTCTAACCCACCCTACGGATTGCTTAATTATTTAAAATTTTGACCGGAACACTTCTTGGTTTTGGTGTTGTAATTACCGCAACTAATCGGCGCTGTCCAATCAGCCAGAATCGGTTTGCTTTCCGGCAAGAAATCAGACCAGGCATCACCATCTACAACTTTATTGGTTTGCCAAACGGTTAAAAATTGGCCGTCATCTTGGATTTCGCCGATCAACACCGGTTTGCTGATGTGATGATTAGGGAGCATTTTGGAAGTGCCACCGGTCAAGTTGGGAAACTCAACGCCGATAATGGCAGCCTGCACTGCAGCTGGATCGGTTGATCCGGCTTTTTCTACCGCTTTTACCCACATGTTAAAACCGATGTAATGTGCTTCCATTGGGTCGTTAGTGACCCGTTTTGGATTTTTAATATAATCCTTCCATTGCTTGATAAAGGCGGCATTTTTGGTGGTATCCACACTCATGAAATAATTCCACGCGGCCAAATGCCCAACCAATGGTTTGGTGTCCATACCGGACAATTCCTCTTCACCCACTGAGAAAGCAATAACTGGAATCTTCTCAGCAGAAATGCCTTGGTTACCTAACTCTTTATAAAACGGGATATTGGCATCACCATTAATTGTAGAAACCACTGCCGTTTTCTTACCGGCAGAACCAAACTTCTTAATGTCCGCCACAATGCTTTGCCAATCAGAATGTCCAAATGGCGTGTAATTGATCATGATGTCTTTTTTAGAAACACCTTTTGCAATCAAATACGCTTCCAGGATTTTATTGGTGGTACGCGGATAAACATAATCCGTTCCAGCTAACACCCAGCGTTTAACTTTTAAATCATTCATTAAATAGTCAACAGCCGGAATTGCTTGTTGGTTTGGAGCAGCACCCGTGTAAAACACGTTTTTTGATGACTCTTCTCCTTCGTATTGCACAGGGTAAAACAGCAAGCCATTCAATTCTTCCACAACAGGCAATACCGATTTACGGGATACTGAAGTCCAGCAGCCAAAGATCGCGGCTACTTTGTCTTTGCTTAATAATCCACGGGCTTTTTCCGCAAACAACGGCCAGTTGGAAGCAGGGTCAACCACTACGGCTTCCAGTTTCTTGCCCAATAAGCCACCTTTTTTGTTTTGCTCATCAATCAACATGAGCATGGTGTCTTTTAACGTGGTTTCACTGATTGCCATGGTGCCGGACAACGAGTGCAATACGCCGACTTTAATGGTGTCTTCTGCCCAAGCATTGCTGGCAACTAGGGTTAATGCGGCAACTGAACTGGCTAAGGCCAGTTTTTTAAGT
Source organism: Methylococcales bacterium (assembly GCA_965247565.1). Lineage (GTDB taxonomy): Bacteria > Pseudomonadota > Gammaproteobacteria > Methylococcales > Methylomonadaceae > CBDFHF01. The sequence continues at coordinate 2,412,372 of CBDFHF010000003.1, forward strand.
TTTATAGATAATTTGTTCATATCGATAGTCCTGAGTGGTTAGTTATGATTAAATTTGCCATTGAAAGCCAAGTTTCACTGCATTGCCGTGATCGCCTGTGGCTGTTGAGCTGTAGTTCAACCCTTTTGACATCAGGTCACCGTATTCCCAACTTAAGGAAACACGAGCATTGTGACCGTCGATGACGTAGTTAACACCACCTTCATAAGCGTTGCGGTTGGTACTGCCGCTAGGCATGACATTGACATATTTAAGATATGGCTGAAATTGGCCGATACCTATTTTTTTCGGGAATAAATACATGGCGCTGACATCGTAAGCATTGCCTTCAAACATGGCAAACCCTCCACCAGCATCACGGGCCGCTTGACTGTAACCAGTAATTCCATAGTTCTTGTACTCGCCGTTGACCGTGACGACTCCTTTGTTGGGTAGGACTTTTTCAAGCAAAATGTCTACGCTGGTACCGCGAAAATTTCCTGACTCTGTTTGTGTACCTGCACCACCTTCTTGGTATTGGTTTGAAACTCCCAACGTTAAAATATCACCGCCTTTACCATAATAGGTACCTGACGTGTAATAACCTGGATTTTTTTCAATCTCCCAAAAATTGTACGCAAAGCGTTGTGCATACAATAAATTGTCATCAATGTTGGCCCCACCTCTTAATCCACGGAAAAAACCAACAGCATATTGGAAACGACCATCAAATGCTGCTCCCCAAAAGGTAGCACCGTCATCACGGCCAAAAGACCCCGCAGAAGTACCATCAGATTTGATGGTCAAATTAAAATCAGCTGGTTCAAATGGAGTCCCCGCACTAAATACGTTATAAATAGCACTGTAAAAAGGCCCATTCATTTCACGACGTTCCGCAGGCACCAACATCCGGCCGACCCATAAATTGACATAATGGTTGTATTCAAATTTACCGATAGCATCTAATACCCGCACTTCGCCGCCATTGCTGCAGGTCTGGCAATCGGTGTTGAATTCCACTTTCAGGTATTTATGGATTTGCCCATTTACATACAGACGAATGTTATCCAGATTAAAATCATTACTCCATTTGTCACCATTCGCGCCCGCGCCCGCTTCAGCAGATTGAAAGCTGGTCCGCAAGCCAGCACCAATACTTACCCATTTGGTATCATCAATTTTAAAAGTCGCCCCGGCCTGTGCCGTCGGTATCTGCCCAGTTGCCAAGGTCATTAAAGCCATTGCCGGCAGCAATTGCTTACTTCGTTTCATAGCTAAGGTTGGTTTAATATCACTCATGTTGGTTCCCCCAAAGGTACAGTGTGATTTGGTAAAGCATTCAGCTCATGCAAATGCAGCCATAGTGTTTCGGCTGGGGTGATTATTTTGTTTGGGGAGGTTTTTCGCAATGCGTCATATAACTCATCAGTTAAATGACGTATAGGCACAAATCAAGGCTTTGCTTATTGTTATAATCAGAATTTAGCTGGGTAATCCTCATGCGGAACTCAGCTTGACCATGAAATCAAACTAATCTGAGCTCATAGATTTATGTATAAACAACTGAATTGTTACCTTGTTTTACTCGCTGCTTTAGATTTAGTCGCTTGTGCGCCTACTCCGGTAAAAAAAAAGCAGGCATTTGATTTCAGCACTATCGGCAGAATTGAAGTGCAAATAAATGCCGACGACCCTTCGGTTTTACCTATCGATTTAGCAGACAAGGTGAGTAAAAATTTGGCCGGTTGGGAATATCCTATAGGAGCAAAATCTGGGCAAGCAATCAGCCATGTTTTAAAAGCACAAGTCGGTACTATTGAACATGCCAGTACGCCATCCGGTTTTTCGTTTTCTGCCGGTAATTCGGACCCTAGAGCCATGGAGTTTCAAAAAACCGACGTTTTACCCATCAACTGCACATTAACATCCATCATTCATCCTGAACAAGCCAGTGAATTAAGCATGGGCTTTACTGCCAGCAAAACAGACAGACGAGCATTTGCCTTAGATAAGCTGTCCGATCATATCAGTACCGTTTGTTTTAATTTATTACGAGAAGTTAAATGGCCTGAAGCAGGAAAGAATGAGGAATACTCGACTATAAAACCCAGCTGGATGCCGGAAATCCGTATTGAAAACAAAAGCATTCCAGTTGAAAAACCCAAAGTCAGCAATAGCTCTACCTCTGACAAAACCACTGAGGATGAACCAGTCACGATTGAAGAAGGTAGCGAACAACGTAAGGAAATCATTATCCATAATCAAGGAACACCGGTAATTTTGCATTTTGGGCATGAGCGGCGCTAAGCCAAACGCTATTGGAGTACTATTACATGGCCAGCTTATTGGATTGCTGGCGCAACTTAGTAATCTTTCATGCCGCTATCGAGTATTTCTAAAGCGCCTTTTACCTAAGCCAGCGCTTAGTTAAATAAAGGAAGACAAACCGATGTTTCGGCTGCTTTTTTTAAATTAATTCACTGGAGAAACAGCTATTCATTTCAATATCTCCAAAATTCGCCGCGACTACAATGCTTGGGTGGCCAATGAAATGCTGGAAGATTATGCCTTGCGTTTTGCACCGCGCACTTTCCGCAAATGGTCAGAGTTTCAAGTTGCCAGCACAGCATTCGGGTCAACGTCGTTTCTTGTCTTAGAAGCGATCGGTGGTTTTTTATCCATCAATTATGGTTTTACCAATGCGGTTTGGGCAATATTGGTCGTTGGTTTAATCATATTTATCACAAGCTTCCCAATCAGCTATTACGCTGCCCGCTACAACATTGATATTGATTTAATGACCCGAAGTGCCGGATTTGGTTATATCGGCTCAACTGTCACATCACTGATTTACGCCTCGTTTACCTTCACTTTGTTTGCTCTGGAAGCCTCGATTATGTCGTTGGCGCTGGAGCTGTATTTTCATATACCGATTGCGCTAGCTCATATCGTTAGCGCGGTGATTGTTATTCCATTAGTTACTTTCGGCATTACCACCATCAGCCGAATGCAACTTTGGACGCAACCCTTGTGGTTGATATTGTTGATAACACCTTATGTAAGTGTCTATATGCACGAGCCGGAAGCATTAATGACCCTAAAAACTTACTTTTGGATTGCCGGTAGTGGTCAGCAGTTTAATTGGATGTTATTTGGCAGCGCCGCTACCGTGGCTTTTTCAATGGTGGCGCAAATTGGTGAACAAGTAGACTTTCTAAGGTTTATGCCGGAATTGACTGAAAAAAATCGATTTCGTTGGTGGGCAGCGACTATTTGCGCTGGACCAGGCTGGATTTTGTTTGGCATGCTCAGGCAAATTGGTGGCGCTTTGCTGGCGCACTTAGCTATACGCCACGGCATTGATCCCGTTCATGCCCACGAACCAACCCAAATGTACTTGGTGGCTTATAAAGAAATATTTTCAGACAGCGAATTGGCGCTAGCTGTAACAACGCTTTTTGTGATGATTTCTCAGATTAAAATTAATGTTACCAATGCCTACGCAGGGTCGTTGGCGTGGTCCAATTTTTTCTCGCGCTTGACCCACAGTCATCCTGGCCGAGTGGTTTGGTTAGGATTTAATGTCTGTATTGCGTTGTTGTTGATGGAATTTGGCGTGTTTGGGGCTTTAGAGAAAGTATTGGGTTTGTTTTCCAATATGTCGATTGCCTGGATCAGCGCAGTGGCTGCGGAATTATTAATCAATAAACCCTTAGGTCTTAGCCCTAAAATTGTTGAATTTAAACGAGCCTATTTGCCGGATTTAAACCCAGTCGGCATTCTTTCAACCTTTGTTGCTTCAGTGGTTTCGATAGCTGCCTATTTAGGTTTGTTGGGTGATGTCGCACAAGCCTTTTCCGGTTTTATCGCTTTAACTCTGGCATTCATCCTGGTGCCCTGTATTGCTCTTGTGTATGGTAAAGATCGTTATTTAGCCCGAGACAGTCAGGTAAACAACCAAGCCTTAGTCAGCAGGTGCAGCATTTGCGAAAATACCTTTGAACGCGAAGATATGGCTTATTGCCCAGTGTACGAAGGCAGTATCTGTTCCTTATGCTGTACATTGGATTCACGCTGCATGGATGCCTGTAAGCCGGGCTGGCGTCTGGACGATTATTTAGAAACCGTTGCCGAAACCTGTTTACCTAAATGGTTTAACCTCAGTTTAAGACTGCGTTTAATTCGCTTTAGCCTGTTGTTTTTGTTCCTGACCGTTTTAACCAGTATTTTTGTCGGTATTATTTATTATCAAGATTTGTTGGCTGCTGAACAATTTCCCGCTGCATTCAATTTATTGCTGGAAAATTTTGTTAAGGTCTATGCCTCATTACTGGTTTTTATAGGCTTGTGTACCTGGTGGCTGATATTAAATGACGAAAGCCGTCGTGTGGCGCATGAAGAAATTGCCAAGCAAACCCAGCGGTTATTAGCTGAAATTGCGGAACACGAAAAAACCGATGCCAAATTACAGCAAGCCATCAAAATGGCAGACCGAGCCAATAGCGCAAAAAGCCGCTTCCTCAGCAATATGAGCCATGAAATTCGTACCCCATTAAATAGTATTGTCGGCTATGCCTATATCTTGCAAAAAGATCCAGAAATTCCGGCACACCGACGTCAGGCCGTAGAAATTTTAAAACGTAGCGGTGAACATTTATCAGCACTTATCGAAGATATATTGGATATTGCCCGTATTGAGGCTCGTAAGTTTGAATTTAGGAATGAACCCATTGATTTTCCCAATTTTATTGAGCATCTGGTCAGTGTTTTTAAACCCCAGGCTGAAGCAAAAGGCTTAGAGTTTTATTGTCAAATTGTCAATACCTTGCCAATCTGGATTCGAGGTGATGAGAAACGGGTAGGGCAAATATTGATTAATTTATTGGGAAATGCCATTAAATTTACAAATAGCGGTCAAATAGTACTTAAAATTGGCTACAGTTGCGGGGTTATCACGTTTCAGATTATCGATACGGGACCAGGAATTCATAAAGATCAATTACAAAACATATTCCAACCCTTTACCCAATTACCTCAAGAGAACCTAAGTTCCGGTAGCGGTTTAGGACTTACCATCAGTAAAATTTTATGCGAAATCATGGGTGGAGACTTGGCCGTAGTTAGCAAACCTAATCAAGGCTCCACCTTCACTGTCCGTTTGCTATTACCTAATTTAGGTGGTGATCAATTCTACTCTCTAGAAGATGATATTGTCGGCTATGAAGGGTCAACTAAAACAATACTCATCGTGGATGATCAGTCTGAGCATCGACAATTGATTAAATCAATTCTGGAGCCGTTAGGATTCTCAGTGATTGAAGCTGCCTGTGGCGAGGCGTGTTTGCAGTACATCAGCCAATCTAGGACCGATTTGATTCTCTTGGATTTACGAATGCCGGGATACGACGGAGCAGCTACCGCACATCAATTGCGCAAACAAGGCTGTAGCATTCCAATAATCGTTTTAAGCGCCAACGCCTATCCTATCGACCGACTCAATGCAATTAATGCCGGTTGTAATGATTTTTTAACAAAACCTATTCAAGTCATTGAGTTACTTTTCAAGCTTAAATTACATTTAGCTTTAACATGGCGTTATCAGGAGACCGCTACTGATGAAATAGTCGTAAAACTATTACCCACTAGCGCCCATTTAAAAGACATTAACGACTACGTGAAAATTGGCGATTTGTTTGGGCTAAAGCATTATTTAACTGAGCTAGTTAAACTTCAGCCTGGCTACCAAGATTTTGCCCGTCAGTATATTGATTTAGCCAGTGAATTTAGATTGCAAGAAATCAAAATACTTTTGCAGCAAGCCGGTTTGGAACAAGCATAATGATTGATAAATCCCTCAATAGTAAAGGCATCGTGATGATCGTAGATGATATACCAGGTAATCTGGCGTTGTTGTCTGATATGCTTTCCGAAGCTGGCTATAGAGTCTTGGTTGCCACTGATGGTTTATCAGCCCTTGAGCAAATCAGCCATTTAAGACCAGACATTATTTTATTGGATGTAATGATGCAAGGCATTGATGGTTTTGAAACCTGTAATCGTTTAAAGGCTAATCCAGATACTACAGATATACCCGTGCTATTTATGACCGCACTAACTGAGTTGGATGATTTACTGCGTGGGTTTGATGAAGGGGCAGTCGATTACATTGTAAAACCCATAAGACCGCCCGAAGTGTTAGTGCGAATTGATGCGCAACTTAATCAGGCTCGAAACTTAAAACGCGCAGAAATTGCGCTGACCACCAGTCCTTTCTCCGCACTCACTGTCGACTCTACAGGAAACATCACTTGGTTTACGTCCTGCGCCAAGCAGTGGCTGGATTTGTTTATACAAAAACACGCATTAACCGGCAGCTCAATTGTAGGTAGCTTTCTACCCTTACCCTTGCTAAGTTGGTTTAGAGCACGTTTAAATTCAACCATCACTTCTGAGCCGGAAGCCTTTTTGAGTTACCGGCAAGGCGTCAGTTTTTCTGTAAAACACAGCCCATGCTTACACAATAATGAATATCTTTTAGTACTGGAACAAAGTTCTGCAGAATGGGATTTGGATTCGGTACGTAACACCATGGGGTTAACATTCCGAGAAGTAGAGATATTGATGTGGGTTTCCCGAGGCAAAACCAACAAGGAAATCGGCATCATATTAAGCAGTAGCCCCCGTACCATAAACAAACATCTCGAACATATCTTTGAAAAGCTTGGGGTAGGTACCAGAGCCGCCGCAGTTTCCATGGTCTTGCAGCGGACCACGGTATAACCGTGTGATCTTTTGATTATTGGGAATGTGTAAGAAAAACCGAAAATTTATACGGCTGAACTTAGGGGATCGGCGGTAAAGTTGATCAATGATTCGGACAAACCGATTACCCAAACCGCTGGGGATAGTGTGGTTATGAAAATACCCTGCCTACTTGGATCAGCAAATATAGCAGACTTGATGAGAATGCTACGACTGTGCACACTGAACATCCACTGTATGACGAATTAAGGCGGTTAAAGAAAGAAGTTTTCCAACTGACCGATGAGCTTAACCTATTACTTGTGTCCTTTGGATAAAAAGGGCGGCATGCTTTGCCAAGAAATAATTGTCGACTTTGTATCCGGAAATTTGTTGATAAATCGCTCTTTGGGCGACAATCTAGTGACGACATCCTCTAGGAGTTTTATGCGCATAAATCAAAAGAAACTATTATCACTATTAACGGCCTTGTCGGCACTTATCCCCTCACTCGTTCAAGCGCATACCGGTAGCCATGTGATGAGCGGCTGGTCTAACGGCTTTAATCATCCACTGCACGGCTTGGATCATCTTTTAACCATGCTCGCCGTCGGCATTTGGGCGGTGCAACTGGGTGGCCGGGCTGTATGGCAGTTTCCGCTTGCGTTCGTCGGGGTAATGAGTATCGGTGGCTTGGTCGGCATGATGGGGGTGTCCGTGCCGGGCGTGGAAATGATGATTTTGCTTTCGGTGTGGGTGTTCTGTTTTTTGGTCGTGCGTCGTATCCGTTTTCAAGCTACGGTCAGCATACTTATTGTGATTTTTTTCGCCTTTTTTCATGGCTATGCGCATGGCCAGGAAATGCCCACTTCGGCCAGTCTTCTGTCATTCGCTCTTGGCTTTATGTTGGCGACAATGCTTTTGCACGGCACGGGTATCTTGGTAGCGCGCCTGGTTCTACTCGCCATCGCCTATTTTCTCGGCAATAGTGCTTACGCACAGCAATCCGTCAATGCTACAACCGGCAAATCCGAAGCGCAGACAGAGGACTCAGAACCGGTTGAACTGGAAGAAATCATAGTTACCCAACGCGCCCATTCACTGGTCGGAATTGCCAGTAGCGCTTCACAAGGCAGCGTAGGACAAGAGCAGTTGAAATATCGCCCAATCACCCGTCCCGGTGAAATACTCGAAACCGTACCTGGCCTTATCGCTTCTCAACACAGCGGAGAAGGCAAAGCGAACCAGTATTATTTGCGCGGCTTTAATCTTGATCACGGTACGGATTTCCTGACCCAAATCGATGGCGTGCCGGTAAACCAAGTCTCTAACGCGCATGGACAAGGCTGGACGGACACCAATTTCCTGATTCCCGAATTGATCAAGACGCTCAGTTATCAAAAGGGTAATTACTACGCTGAAAACGGGGACTTTTCCAGTACCGGCGCGGCCAATATCAAATATTTCAGCGCTCTGCACGATAAGCTGGTCAAGTTTACCAGCGGTAGTTTCGATTATTATCGAGGCTTAATCATTGGATCGAACAAACTTGGCGATGGCAATCTGCTTTACGCAGGTGAAGCCATCAATAACGGTGGCCCATGGACGGTCAGTAATGATTATCTTAAATTTAACGGCGTGCTCCGTTACAGCAAAGAGCACGAGGATTCCGGCTGGAGCGTCACCGCCATGGCCTATACAGCAGATTGGAAATCGACCGACCAGATTCCCAAGCGTGAGGTGGAGTCAGGTTTGATAGACCGGTTTGGGAACATAGATCCAACCGATGGCGGCAACAGCCAACGCTACAGCCTGAGCACTGAATGGCACCGGCAGGACGATAATAGTGCTACCAAGCTCATGGCGTATGGACTGTATACCCAAATGGATTTGTATTCGAATTTCACCTACTTCCTGAATAATCCAGTTCGCGGCGATCAGTTTGCGCAACCGGATCAACGTTGGATTTCGGGACTCAAAGCCAGCCATAGCTTTTTTCATCACATTGGCGATGCTGATTCCGAAAGCACCATCGGGTTACAAATTCGTAACGACAATATCCATAACGGTCTGCTGTTAACTCAAGCGCAGGTACGTTATGACGTGGTACGTGAAGATGATGTCTGGGTGACCAGCGTCAGTCCATACGCGGAAAACAACACGCACTGGAATGACTGGCTGCGCACCAGTCTTGGTGTGCGCTTCGACGGATTTCGTTTTAATGTGGCTCAGAGCAATATCCCTGAAAACAACGGTAACACTACCGACGGTTTGGTCAGCCCAAAGCTCGGCATTGTCTTCGGACCCTGGGCGGACACAGAGCTTTACCTCAATGGCGGACTCGGTTTTCACAGCAATGATGCGAGAGGTGTAAATACACGGGTTGACCCCGGTACAGGAAAATCGGTTGAAGTGGATGGCAATCCCATCAAACCGGCAGTTCCTCTTGCTCGCACCTATGGCGCTGAAGCCGGTATACGAACCACCTGGATCACAGGCTTGCAAAGCACGTTGGCGCTGTGGTGGCTGGATATTGATTCCGAGCTGTTATTCGTCGGTGATGCCGGCAGCACCGAAGCCAGCCGTCCCAGTCGGCGCTTCGGCGTAGAGTGGGCTAATTACTACTCGCCGACCGATTGGTTAACGTTCGATGCGGATTTTAGTTTTTCCAAGTCACGTTTTCGCGGAGCTGCGCCGGAAGGAAATTATATTCCGGGATCGGTGGAAACGGTTATCGCCTCGGGCGCTACCTTTCATGACCTCTGTGGCGGATTTTTTGGTGGGCCGCGTCTGCGCTATTTTGGCCCACGTTCACTGATCGAAGATAATAGTGTACGTTCAGAGTCAACCATCATGCTGTCCGCAATGCTAGGTTACGCATTCAATAAGAACTGGACAGTACAGGCGGAGATATTCAATTTGCTGAATCGAAAGGATAGCGCCATCGATTACTATTATGCATCCCGATTGCCCGGCGAAGCGGCAGCCGGCATCAATAATGTTCATTTTCACCCAATTGAACCAATTAGTTTCCGAATCAGTCTGCAAGCAGCTTTCTAACAAGGCTACTAGAAGGTTGTTCTATCAATAAATTTACAGATTAGGTGAACTTTATTAATTGAAATTTGGGCTTCCGAAGAGCCACCCGGAGGAAAAGTTTTCGAATTTATTTCAAAATTTTCGCCATCCGTCGAAGTTAAGAAAAGCCACCCACGAATGCTGAGAAATCTTGGAAAGGGAGCCTTAGCGGAGTGAAGATTTTTTAGCCACTTGGTAGCGATAGTACACATGTTTATCTTTACAATGGGCTGCGAACATTTCTTTTGCAAAATCGATTCCAATCATTGTTACTTTCATCGCTTTATCCCCCATCAAAAAATGCATTGAATTACCATCACTGTAATCGTTAACCCTATTGAGAATGAAGTGGGTGTTCGATAAAGGTTATAGTGGACCCTATTGTCCAGACAATTAACTGCCTAATTTAAGAGGGTGTCGTATCCGTTACAGCAGATTGGTGCTGCTCCATCTCTTCTTTTGAAGCCTCTTTTTTTTCACTAAAATAATCAGCAATTTTAGCCCCGCCACCTTCTCCAGTCTGATAGACCTGATCCGGCGTTTTATAGCCTAATGCCTGATGAAACCGCCCTGCATTATAGAAGATAAAATATTCGGCCAGACCGACCAGCAGTTCCGGCATTGACGCATAGTTCTTCAAATAAACATCCTCGTACTTCACGCTTCGCCATAGCCGTTCAACGAAAATATTGTCTAATGCGCGACCTCGTCCATCCATGCTGATTTTGATGGCGTTTTTCAGCATCACCTTAATCCATGCCTCACAGGTAAATTGTGAACCCTGGTCGGTGTTGAAAATCTCAGGCGGCCCGTAATCATAGAGGGCGGCAGTCAAACAATCCACACAAAAACCGACATCCATCGTGTTTGATACTTGCCAGGACAAGACCTTACGGCTGTACCAGTCAATAATGGCCACCAAGTACACAAAGCCGTGTGCCAGTCGTATATAGGTGATGTCAGTACTCCAGACTTGATTTATCCGAATAATGCCTAATCCTCTGAGCAAATAAGGATAAACTTTGTTCTGTGGGTGCTTCTTACTGGTGTTAGGACCCGGTGCTATCGCTGCTAAACCTAATATCCGCATCAGCCGCTGCACTCGCCTCCGGTTTACAAGATACCCTTGGGTGCCGAGCCAAACCACCATTTTCCTGCTGCCGTAAAACGGATGACGGGTAAACTCTTCATCCAGCAAACGCAATAGCAGCAGTTCGACTTCGTCCACAACCGCTACCTTACTCTCATAGACCGTGGACCGTGCAATACTCGCCAGTTTGCACTGCACCACCACGGACAGCCCGCCGTTTGAATCGATCCAACCCTGGCGTTGGCTTAGGGGCTGATCCCGGACTTTTTTTTAAGCCATTCCAATTCCATATTAAGCTGTCCAATCTTGGCGTACAATCGCTCTGGATCACTTTGCGGGTCGGCTGTCTTAAGGCCATGTTTTGCGTCAAACAGATGGCTGGCATTTTCCAGTAATGCCTTTTTCCAAAGACCAACTTGCGTCGGGTGCACTCCAAATTCTTGGGCTATCTCGTTGACTGTTTTGCTACCTTTCACCGCTTCCAATGCTACTTTTGCCTTTTGGGCACCAGACATAATCCTACGCTTCTTTTCACTCATTTGTGCCTACCTAATTGAGGATAGACACCATCTTATACTGCTGTCTGTTTTTTGGGGACCACTATAGGTCTCTATTCATAAAAGTCAAGTAAATATTTCAATAATCCTTTGTGCAATAATTCATAACGTAGATCTATTTAGAGTGGTACCCTGCCTGCGTAGGTAGTGACTCATTTTTCTTAGTTGATTTGATATTTGGATTCTGAATAGTTTTCCCGGAGTAAGTCACAACCCAGAATATGAGGGCCCTTGAGAGGGTGTAGATTCTAGGAGGATGTTATGAGTCGGCAAGAATCATTAAATATCATCTGGCGTAAGCTTCTATTTATTTTAATCACATTGCTGACTATATCTGCTGCAATATCCCTTAAACCTGGGGCATTTACAGTGCCTGAGCTGGTTTTTATAGCCGGGAATATTGGTGGATATATCGGTATTCATAGAAACTTAAGTACGCTTTCCGATACTGAAGTCTCGCAGTTATCTTCTTCGTGGCTTGGTCTTGTTGTCCCATCTTTTGTGGGCGGCATTCTCGCTTGTGTTCTCTATCTATTATTTATTTCCGGCATTATCAGCGGCGGATTGTTTCCAGTGATTGCGGAGGATGCAATACCGGCAGGTATTAAAAAGTCCCAAAATATTAGCACGATTTTTCACCACCATGCCGATGGTGCACCTGAGTATGCAAAGCTGTTGTTTTGGGCCTTTGTTGCGGGATTTAATCAAAAGTATGTGGTTGATATTATTGAGTCGATCAAGAGCAGATAGGTCTTAACGCTTATCTGATTTTTCGGAAGGGAGTTGGAGGAGTATGACATGACATTCCAAACCGATAAACTTGTTAAAAAGACGTTTAGTTTTTCATTACTGCTATTTGGGCTTTGTATGAGTGGTTGTTCAATGATTACCATTGATACTATGCGCAATGAGCCATTGCATCAGTTGGATCGTCACAGTATTAACGATCAACAAGGACACAGAGACGATAGGTTTATCGGTATCGCCATGTCGGGTGGAGGCAGCAGGGCATCCAATTTTTCAGCAGCCGTGTTACTCGAGTTGAAAAAGTTGGGGATTCTGCAGCATGTTGACGTCATTTCTTCCGTATCGGGCGGTTCATTAACAGCGGCTTATTATGGTCTTTATGGGAGCGGCAAGGGCGATGCCGAGCATCCCTGGGATGAACAGAGTGTTCGTAAAGCGTTTTTGACTGATTTTCAGTCCGGCTGGCTTCAGAGCTGGTTAAATCCGTGGAATATTATTCGGTATTGGCTAACCAATTTTACTCGTAGTGACATCATGATAGAAAAACTGAATGATGAGCTCTATGAGGACAAACAATATAAGGCTTTAACCCAACACTCGCCGCAAATCATTATAAACGCCACCAGCTATACGAATGGCCAGCCTTTTGTATTCACGAAAGAACATTTCGCCGATAGGCTTAACTCCCGTCTCGATACTTTTCCGATAGCGAATGCGGTGATGGCTTCCAGTGCTTTTCCGGGCGTATTTCATCCGGTTACTTTGAAAGACTATTCCATTAAGAATACGCAATTGTTTGGCGCAGATAACGAAACACAATACTACGAGCATCTTATCGATGGCGGGCCCAATGATAATTTGGGTATTACCTCGATCATAGACATTCTTCGCCTTAAAAAACCCAAGCATTGTTTGTTATTAGTCATTGATGCTTATCCTTACGCAGTAACAGCAAACCGTCTTCAACAAGCTAATACCCGAAGTGCAGTGGATTATCTGTTCGATACCAGCACCGTATTGTCTTCAACCGATGTCATGTTAGCTAAAAATAGAACATTAATTTTAGAGAAAGCCATTAACTTTGATCCACAAGACATAGGCTTTAAAGCCTACAATGAAAATGCGAAAATAAAATTTTCTTTGCCTAATTCGGGAAATGGCAACGCTGAAAATCCGCAAGAATGTAGCGTATGGCACTTCAGTTTTCAACGCTTGTATGACCTTCAGTTTGAGTGGAACTATGCCCGGCGTGACGTCAATAAATTACAGTTTTTAGATCGTGTTCGCAAAGTTGTCAATTCCATCCCGACACGGTATCGCTTGGAGGAAAGTACGGAAGGCGATAAACCGGAAACAGTTCAGGATTACATATTCAAAGCCGCCAATATGTTAGTAAAGTCAGATAAAGAATGCCATTTGCCGGGTAACGAATGTATAGAGGATAAGTTTACTTACCAAAAAGTTTGTGATCTGTTAGTTAAGGAATGGAAATTTGAAGATGTGGCTTCACAGTGTCAGTGAAATAGCTATGTGTCTATTACTTAAGTTGTTCTTCAACGGTTTCAAAGATACGCAGTTTCTTCAGGATGCTTTTAAGGTCTTGATGATCTGTCCGCTGGTATCCCATTGGCCATTTTTTCCAACCATAACCCCATCGCCAAGGAGTTGGCAACCAAGGTGACCCCCCTATTCTGATGCCTGGGTACATAATTCCGCCGATCATGGCTACTTTTTGGTTTACGCACTGCATGATGATTTTATCAGCTTCTTTACGGTCTGCATCGCTTCCTCCACACCAATAGATAACATCATGCACCACACAACAAGAAACCCAGGGCTCGTCAAGCCATCGAGAACAGCCATCGGTTGTAAACACATAATCTGGCAGCGCTATGGATTGAGGGCTACCCGGTATAGTTTGCTTTTCCAAGCAATATTGCCTTGCCAGGGTTTCCAATGATTGCCTTTTTTCCTGATTGCTTATGTACGGGTCGATCGAGTTATGTGCTACGAGGGTCGTGCATCCTGTTATGGTTAATGAAATGCAATTAATGAATAAGTATTTTGTAATGTTTGCCAAGTTAGGATGAAATTCGGTATTTTCGCATTAACTAAAGAAGAGTGAATTTCGGTTATTCTAAATGACTCCAAGTGTTAAGGTGTAATTCGAAGTGCTTAATACCAAAAAAGCCACTAATTTCCAATTAACATCAGCTTATTTTGAATTCGTTGGTAATATTGCACTTTCAAAAAATGCCAAAACGATGCGCGTTTTTTTTGATTTCATAATCAATAATATCAAAGACAGTTTCCACTTGTATGTGGCGGATTCAAAACCGAAGTGCAACACCCGAGTACTGATAAGGTAAGCACATTGAATCCAGCTCAAGACACTACCAACAACTTCAGCCTGAAGAGCGCGTCGATCAGCAGTCCGAAGCAACAAAACTTCGGGATTTGTGCCATCGCACGAAAACTGAATCGTTCAGTACATTAGCCGCGAAGCCCAACACACTTGCCAGCGGCGACGACGACAAGCGCGACTCAAGCCGAAGCTGCATGTCGATAGCATCTTGTTTGGCGTCGTCAAGCATTTCCTCAATCAAAGCTGGTCGCCCGAGTATATTGCACTGGCGCAAGCAGCGCTCTATCCCAAAGACCATGAATATCGCGTGTCACACGAAACTATCTACAACTGCATCTACTCCCAACCGGTCGGCGAATTAAAACGCGAGCTGACTGCTTGCCTATGCCAAGCGAAAAATAAACGCGTACCGCGCAGCAAAGGTCAGGACCGTCGAGGCCTGATACCCTATGGGCTGAGCATTCATGTACGACCATCCGAAATCGAAGACCGCCAGGAAGATTTTAAATGTGACATTGAAGCTCCTCAAACAAAACAGTGAATACTAAAGACATGCTATTCATACGATAGCTGTTGGTCAATGGCTCATTCTATTACTAGTGTCTAGTAGTCTGTCGGACTTTCCGGAGCCAAAGCTAGGCATTTGGTAAAATAGCAGCCTATGCCAAAACCAACCAGCCGCTATTCGAGTAGCGGTTCCGCCGTCTATCATCCGGCTTTGTTGTCCCTGCTGGTATAGGGCTTCCGGTTTGACCAATAGCGGTCCATTTTCAAAGTGCATCCTATTGGACTGGGGTGGTGTACGCCGCCGGTACTGCCGATCCTCATTATGCGTGGCTCTTCAATGCTTACAATGGCGCCCAAGGATATGTCCCTAAGAACAGTACAACCGGCTTATCAGCTTAGTGGTGGCGGTGGCTCCAGTGCCGGTGCCAGGGGCAATGTGGCTGATGGGCAGCGCTCTAGCAGGTTTCAGACCCCTTCTGCTGGATATTTGCTAAGTTGGCGCTGATGTAAATAAGCCTAACAATTTAGCGCGTCTAATGTTGAGGTTCATACATCACAGTCAACCTACGGTAGGATGAGCGGTTTTGTGGGTCGGGCACATATTTTTCGTGCCCGACATTCCAATATTTTTGTTTGGAGAGATCTTTAACTTGTCTGCTTAATCTTCGGCGCGATGATTTAAGTTGACCAGCCGCGCTGCCAATTATCAAAACTATTTGCCAAGGATCTAAAATTGATTGTTACTATGGATAACGTCGGCTTTTGCCTCCTTTAGAGATTAATATGACTTATAGAGGTCAAGTTTCACTCGTGACAGCGGATTTACGGTTAATCGGCGGGTTAAACGAGCGTTTTTTTAAATTGTTGGCGGCGATTGAGCAGGCCGGTTCAATTAACAAGGCGGCCAAGATTGTTGGCTTAACCTACAAGGGCGCTTGGGAAATGATTGAGCGCGCCAATAACTTGTCTCCCAATGTGTTGGTAAGCACCGCAATTGGCGGCACTCAGGGCGGTGGGACACAGCTTACTCCGGCCGGTAAGGCTTTTTTACAGCTTTTCAGCAGCATTGAATGCGAGCATCAGCAATTTTTAGTTCAGCTAAATCAGCGTCTATCCGAAAATGCCGATGTGGTTTTTTTATTAAAGCGGTTAATTATAAAAGCCAGTGCACGGAACCAGTTTTTTGGCAAAATCATTGCTATTTCCAGCGGTAGCGTCAGTGTAGCAGTGATGGTCGGCTTAAAAGGGGGTGAAACTATTGTGGCTACTATCTCCAAAACTTCTGCGGATAGCTTGGGTATTAAAAATGGTTTAGATGTGGTCGCCTTAATTAAGGCTCCACAAGTGATTTTGGTAGCCGATTTTGACGGTTATCAACTGTCTGCTAGAAATCAATTAAAGGGCACTGTCTCCCGCATTGAAAAGGATACGGTTAATGCGGAAGTGGTGATTGAGCTCGGTGGCGGGGATTCTGTTGCGGCAACCATCACCAGCGATAGTATCGCAAGGTTGGGTTTAGCGATAGGTTCTGAAGCTACCGCAATATTTAAATCTGGTGCGGTGATTTTAGGTGTTGCTAATTGAACGTTTGGCGAAGAAAGGCAATTCTATAAATTCAATGCCAAAGCCGGTGATCAAAGTTAAATGCAGCTGGTAATTGCATGACTAATTTTAAAAAATCCGGATGGGCCGGATTAAGGATGAAATTGTTTTCTTCCGGAATGATGGCGGAGGGAACGCTCAATACGGCGGTTTTAGCTTGGCTCAGCCACTGACTGCCTATAAATTGACAGCTTAACGGCGGATAAGCTTCACGCCAGTCTGATGGTAAATCGGAAGCTGCAATATGTTCGATGGCGATGTCTTGGTCAGGAATATCAACCGCAAACGCGACGAAATTATTCGGGATTAGATCAGTGTCGACATGCGCCAATATTTCCAGCGCTGCCAGCGATTGGGTTGATGCCGCATAAACAGTAGCTTGGCCTTTATGGTGCCATCGGCCACCATAAAGTCGGGCGCCTTCACCACTAAATGCAGTGGCTTGATGTTTCGCCTGACATAATCGCCAAACCCGAATCAACTAAAAATACCGTACTCAAGTCGTCCAAGTACGTCATCCACCTGATTTGCGCCAATGTCTGTATCGAGCAGTCCCAGTGGAATAGCGCCATTCAGAGCCCGGTTTGGGCGGTGTAACCATTGTGTGGCGTTGGTACTGCTGCCTAAAACAGCTTCTGCATGCGCTAGTATTCGACTAAATCGGTACAGTCGGTCTGATTCATCGGCTGCCAGTCGTTGTGTTTGTTTGCGGCGACTCATGGTTCTACCAGGTAGGTTAAGCACTTCAGCGACTTCCTCTCGCGACAGGGAAAAAGTCGCCATAATTTGCTCCAAAGCGATGAAAGGTAAGCCTTGCCGCAACAGCGGAATTAACTCGTTTTCAGAGTGTACAACGCAACCTAGAATGGCTGCGCCACCCCAGAGAGAAACGATAGAATCAGTAACGGACATGAATTAACTCCTGATACGGCCAAGTGGCTTTTACTATAGCGCAATTTGGCTAATAAGGTAAAATTCATTTTGTTCGAAAGTTAATCTTTAAGGTCACAAACCAAGGTTTAGGCTAGCATCAATAGGCGCTCGGATGGCGATAGAACGATCGTTGAGTGTATTAATAAAAAGATTTCGTGGGTTTTTCTGGTGGCCAATTGCAACAAAGCTAAAAAAATGACGTTTGATGCCGATAATGAAGTATCGGCGAATCTGGGAGGTAGAAATGAAAATGTCAAGCAGTTTGGTTTTGTTGGCCTTGTTAGCAAGTGGTCATTGTTATGCGGATTATTATCAAGCGGCGATGAATAATGTAAATTGGAACTTTTCCAGCAAAAAAGGTATCTGTGTCCTAAAACAGGACGTGCCTTTATACGGTAGCGCGGAATTTTTTAGTAAACCTGGACAGCCTTTGCGGTTTTCTGTACAGGAGTTACGTCGAAAGCCGCCAATTATCAAGGCAAGCCTGACGGCAATGCCAGCACCTTGGATGCATCAAACGACGGAGACTAGAAACTATGAAGTCTATCTTGATAATGCGGAGCAAGGTAAAGATTACGGGCGCTTGTCGGTATACTCTGATGCTGCAGAAGCCATGTTGGATGCGTTGCTGGAAGGACAATATCCAACCTTTTCTTATGTGAGAGCTTCTTCATCTTTGAATGTCGAGGAGGCTCGAGTTGCGGTATCTTCAGTCAAATTCAGTGAAGCGTACAAGAAGTTTTCGGATTGCCGGAACCAGTCTGTACTGGCGTCTGTTGCTAATAATACAGGTCTGGTTGGAACGCGTAAAAAACGTCGTGGTTAATGCTGAATGGCTGTGGATTTTTAAAAGGTGTTAAAAAGTGGTATCTTAAGGGCTTAAATTCAAAATACACTTCAAAACTAATTGAACAGATAAAGATTTGTATTGACTTGTAATTACAGTTATCTTAAGCGGCAATTTAATAAAAATAATAAGGTGAAACCGGATGTCAAAAGCACAAAATTTACAGGACAATTTTCTTAATACGCTTAGAAAAGAACATACGCCTGTGTCAATTTTTTTAGTTAATGGAATAAAGTTACAAGGAAAAGTCGATTCTTTTGATCAGTATGTGATTATGTTGAAAAACACAGTCAGTCAAATGGTCTATAAGCATGCGATATCGACTATAGTGCCTAGCAAGACAGTCAAGTTGCAGCGCGAAAACGAGTCGGGAGACGAGGAATAAATACCCTTGTCTTGTTTGTTAACGTCATAGAAATAATGGTAAATTTAATTGTTTGATCGTCCCGATGCGGGCGAGCGGGCTGTGCTCGTTCACCTGAGTATTCGCTCCGGACAGGAAGATCTTTTAGAACTACAGGAGTTAGCAAAGTCCGCAGGAACAGATCCTATTTGTGTCATCACTGGCAGCCGTAAAAGCCCTGATCCCAAGTATTATGTCGGCACAGGTAAGTTGGAAGAGCTTAAAGCAGCAATAGAATCTCATGAAGCCAATATTGTGTTATTTAATCACCAACTTTCGCCCAGTCAGGAAAGAAATCTTGAAGGCGCCTTAGGCGTTCGTGTAGTTGACCGGAATGGTTTGATTCTCGATATTTTTGCACAACGTGCTCAAACATTTGAAGGTAAGCTGCAGGTTGAGTTGGCGCAGCTACAGCATTTGTCAACTCGACTGATTCGCGGCTGGACCCACTTGGAGCGTCAAAAAGGCGGTATCGGCATGCGCGGGCCTGGCGAAACTCAGTTGGAAACGGACAGACGTTTGCTGAGTCTGCGTATCAAGCAAATTCAAAAACGATTGGATAAAGTTGATAAGCAAAGGCATCAGGGCCGGAGTAAACGCAAAAAAGCAGAAGTTCCTACTGTCTCTCTCGTTGGTTACACCAATGCTGGCAAATCAACATTATTTAATACATTAACTGGCGCGGACATCTATGTTGCCGATCAGTTGTTCGCTACTCTGGATCCGACTTTGCGGCTTTGCAAGCTCCCAACCGGTAAAGAAATTGTTTTAGCTGATACTGTAGGCTTTATTCGCCATTTACCTCATGAGCTGGTTGCTGCATTCAAATCGACTTTACAGGAAGCGAGCGGCGCAGATTTTCTTTTACATGTCATAGATGCTAATGCTGAAGACAGGGACGATACGATAAAGCAGGTAAATAATGTGCTCGAAGACATTGATGCCAGTGGTATCAGACAGCTTGAAATCTTCAATAAAATCGACTTATTGCCCGATATGCAGCCGCATATAGATCGGGATCCAACGGGTAATCCACTGAGAGTGTGGTTGTCTGCACAAACAGGAGAAGGGCTCGATTTACTTTATCAGGTACTTGGAGAGATATTTTTAACAACTACGGTAAAAAGAAAGTGTTATTTGCAAGCCAATCAGGGTGATATCAGAGCCAAATTATTTACTTGCGCAAAAATAATTAGCGAACATATTAATGACTTTGGCATTAATGAGCTGGTTGTAGAGATGGATACAAAATATTTAGGGATATTAAAAACCATACAAAACGAAGAAGTGGCCTAGTCCAAAGTTAAGTTTTTTAGTCGAAAATGAGTAGCGTTTTGTGAGTTAGGAACCGATAGCTATTTGTACGATGATATAAATTAAATATCCTTCGGGATTAAATAATAGATTTCAAATAATCCAATATGGAGCATATGTATGTCCTGGAATGAGCCTGGTGGCGATAAAAAAGACCCTTGGAGTGGTCGGGGTGACCAAAAAGGTCCACCCGATTTAGACGAAGCGATTCGTTCCCTGCAAGAAAAACTTGGAGGCTTGTTCGGCGGAGGAAATGGCGGTGGCCGTGGACAAGGTTCATTCGACGCCTCGATGAAAAACGTTGGTTTAATCGCCGCTATCGCCATGGTTTTATGGGGTTTGAGTGGTTTTTATATCGTTGACGAAGGCAATCATGGTGTGGAAACCTTGTTCGGGAAATGGGTTCGTACCACCCAATCGGGACTAAATTGGCATTTGCCTGCGCCTATTGAGCAAGTTGCCATCGTTAATGTTAAACAGCAACGATACATAGAAGTCGGTTATCGGAGTGCTGGCGGCGATCAATCTATCGGATCGGTTCCGAAAGAAGCATTAATGCTGACTAAAGATGAAAATATCGTCGATATTCGCTTGGCAGTTCAATATCAGGTTAAAGATGCTAAGGAGTATTTATTTAATGTGGCCAACCCGACCGCAACGTTAAAGCAAGTTATTGAAAGTGTTCAACGAGGTGTTATCGGGGCTAGCACTATGGATTTTGTTCTGACTGAAGGCCGCAGTGAGGTGGTCACCCAGATAAAGAAGGAAATTCAAGAAGTAATGGATACCTACCAATCCGGAATTCAGATTACTAGCGTTAATTTGCAGGATGCTCAAGCACCTGAGCAAGTCCAGAGTGCTTATCAAGATGCGATTAAAGCGCGCGAAGATGAGCAGCGATTGATTAACGAAGCTCAGGCTTATGCAAATGATGTAGTTCCCAAAGCACGAGGTGCTGCGGCCAGAAAACTGCAGGAAGCCGAAGGTTATAAGGAGCAAGTTATTGCGCGAGCGGAAGGTGAGAGCAATCGTTTTTCTAAGCTGTTAGCAGAATATATCAAAGCCCCCGATGTCACCAGAAAACGGCTTTATATTGAATCAATGGAATCAGTGCTAGCTGAAACTAATACCATGATGGTTGATGTTAAAGGTGCAAATAACATGCTTTACCTGCCATTAGACAAAATGGTGACTACTCGTCCGCCTGATTTAGAAACAAATTCGACAAATCAAGGTTCAGCAGAGCAAACGCATGCGTCGGCGTCCACAGATGAAGAAAAGCCTGTGTTACGGACGTCAGTTCGTGGTCGTGACCAAAGGGGACGATAATGATTCAAAATAAACTATTAGTCAGTTTCGCGGCAGTGTTAGTTATTGGTTTGATGTGCGTATTTACCGTCAATCAAGCTGAAAAAGCGATTAAATTTAAATTAGGTGAGATTGTCAAAGATGACTACCAGCCAGGGTTGCACTTCAAATGGCCTTTTATTAACAATATAAAAAAGTTTGATGCTCGTATCCAGACAATGGATTCTAAGCCGGAACAGTTCTTAACGGCTGAAAAAAAGAACGTCATTGTTGATTCTTTTGTAAAATGGCGCATTGGTAATGTAACAACTTTCTATACAGCGGTTGGTGGAGATACAGACCAGGCTAATTTGCGATTAAACCAAATTATCAAGGATGCGTTTAGAGGGGAGTTTAGTAAGCGAAACATAAAGCAGTTGGTTTCAACTGATCGTCAGATCATACGAGATATCCTTATTAAAAACTCAACGTCTTTGGCCGCTGAATTAGGCGTAGATATTATTGATGTGCAGGTGATGCGTATTGACTTGCCTGAAGAGGTAAGTAGTTCTGTGTTCCGTAGAATGGAGGCAGAAAGAGAAAGAGTGGCGCGCGAAATTCGGTCCAAAGGTTCTGAGAAGTCTGAAGAAATTCGTGCCGATGCGGACAGGCAAAAAGTAGTAGCATTAGCCAATGCATTTCGGGATGCAGAAAAGCTGCGCGGTGAGGGTGACGCAAAAGCAGCTGAAATCTACGCAAAAGCCTATGGTGCGGATACGGAATTTTTTACTTTCTACCGTAGTTTAAACGCTTATAAGAAGACGTTTACCGGGTCAAGCACAATGGTGCTGGATCCCAATTCGGAGTTCTTTAAATATTTTAAACAACAGAAGTGACCGCAATTTTTTAGCGATGTCTTGAGCATACGCATTTATTTAAAAATAAAAAACGCTCCACTTTGTGGGGCGTTTTGTTTGAGTGGGTATACAAAAAATGCAACAAAAAGATTCTTGGCTTCTGCCCGAAGGCATAGAAGAGATTTTGCCGGGAGATGCAAAGCATCTTGAGCGCTTACGCCGGAACTTGCTGGATATGTTTGCTTGTTGGGGCTATGAGCTGGTGATCCCGCCTTTTATCGATTTTTTGGATTCTTTATTAACGGGTTCAGGGCATGATCTGGATTTGCAAACGTTCAAATTGACTGACCAGATCAGCGGTAAAACGCTTGGGCTTCGGGCGGATATGACTCCGCAAGTTGCTAGAATCGATGCGCATAACCTGAAACGCGAATGCCCAACCAGACTCTGTTATACGGGTACGATTCTGCATGCTCACGGTGATCCATTACAAAAAAGCCGAAGCCCAATGCAGATTGGTGCAGAGCTTTATGGTCACGCCGGTAAAGAAAGCGACATAGAAGTGATCTGTTTAATGCTTGAAATGCTGGCCATGTCAGGCCTTGAGAACGTCCATCTTGACTTAGGACATGTTGGTATTTATCGAGCGTTATCTAAACAAGCCGGATTGACGGAGTCTCAAGAAACAATTTTATTCGATATTCTACAACGCAAAGCTAGGCCCGAATTACAGGAGCTAATGCTGGAGTTTGCTATTGAGCCACGTCTTAAGGATATTTTTCTGCAATTACCGCAGCTGAATGGCGGAATCGATGTGATTGATAAAGCTCGATCAGTGTTGTCCTCGGCAACTGTTGAAGTTAAAACGGCTCTCGATGATTTAGATGCTATCTCAAAGAAACTTGCTATTAATTTCCCATCGTTGCCTATCAGCTTCGATTTATCAGAGTTGCGCGGATATCATTACCATACGGGTATCGTGTTTTCCGCTTTTGTCCCAGAGGTTGGCAGAGAAATTGCCAGAGGCGGTCGCTATGACAATATTGGCCAGATTTTTGGACGGCAACGACCCGCGACCGGCTTTAGTGCTGATTTGAAGTCTTTGGCATCGCTAAGCAAAGTTCAGAATTATTTACGGCAAGAAGAAATAATTTGTGCCCCGTATTTGGATGATACAGCGCTCCAAGAAAAAATAAGAGATTTACGTACTCAAGGCAAGACGGTTATACAGCAGTTACCCGAACAAACCGGCGATACTAAAGTTCTGGGATGTACAGCGCAATTAATGAAAGATAATCAAAACTGGGTCGTTAAGGCTCTGCATTAAGTTGGAATAATTATGGGAAAAAATGTCGTGATCATCGGCACTCAGTGGGGTGACGAGGGTAAAGGTAAGTTAGTTGATTTGTTAACCGATCATGCCGAAGCTGTAATACGTTTTCAGGGTGGACATAATGCCGGCCATACTTTGGTGATCCAAGGTCAAAAGACTGTGTTGCATTTAATTCCATCGGGAATTCTCAGGGAAAATGTACAGTGCATGATCGGTAATGGTGTGGTGCTCTCCCTAAATGCTTTGCAGGAAGAAATTGAGTTTCTGGAAACAGCCGGTGTTCCGGTCAGAAACCGCTTGTTGATCAGCGAAGCGTGCACACTAATTTTACCAGTGCATGTTGCAATTGATCAGGCTCGAGAAAAAGCCCGTGGCGCTAAAGCTATTGGTACTACAGGTCGTGGTATTGGTCCTGCTTATGAAGATAAAGCAGCGCGGAGGGGTTTGAGAGCAGGGGATTTACTAAACACAGCAACTTTTGCGGAAAAGTTAAAAGAACTAGTCGATTATCATAATTTTATGTTGGTTAACTACTACCACACTGAGCCAGTTGATTTTCAACAAACGCTTGATGATGCGCTGCGGTTAGGCGACTACGTTAAACCGATGCTAACTGATGTCAGTGAGGAATTATATAAACATCAAACCGCAGGCAGAAACCTACTATTCGAAGGTGCGCAAGGCGCATTGCTGGATTTAGATCATGGCACATTTCCTTATGTGACCTCATCCACGACTACAGCGGGTGGGGCCGCCACAGGAACCGGTATCGGGCCTTTATGCATTGACTATGTTTTAGGTATAACCAAAGCTTATTCAACACGCGTTGGCAATGGGCCTTTTCCTACTGAATTATTTGATGCCAGCGGTGAGCATTTAGGCACTAAAGGTCATGAGTTTGGCGCTACGACTGGACGCAAACGACGTACAGGGTGGTTTGATGCTGTGGCTATGCGCAAATCAGCCAAGTTAAATAGTTTAAGTGGTATTTGCTTAACTAAGTTGGATGTGCTTGATGGCTTAGAGAAAATAGGGATATGCACAGCCTATAAGCTGAATGGCGGGGTAACTGAAACGGCTCCGTTAGGTGCTGATCAATATCAGGACTGCGAAGCTATTATTGAAGAAATGCCAGGTTGGCAAGGTACGACTGCTGGAATTACTGACTATGCAGCACTGCCAGACAACGCCAAAGCGTATATCAAGAGATTGGAAGCGCTCGTTGGAGTAAAGATTACTATTTTGTCGACTGGTGCTGAACGGGATGAAACCATCATTCTTGAGCATCCCTTTTCTTGAAAGGTTCTTGGTATTTACATATTCAGAAGATTAAAGCGTTCACCTAAAACTGATGTGGCCATAATGAGTGCTACGAATGCCTTGACAGGTTAAAGCTGACGAAAAATCCAACGAAATCAAGGCTATCCCCAAACTCTTGGAGATGCTGAAAATTACCGGCGCACTGTTAGTCCTCGGTGCAATGGAGCGGCAGCAGCAAACCGCCGAACAGTTCGTGCGCCAGGGTGGCGACTATGTGCTGGCTCTAAAAGGTAATTAAGCTCGCCTTGAACCCGCTATTTCATTTTCTGTCTGCCCGTCGACGATTTGTACCGCTTAGTTCAAGCGTTACGCGCCCATTGGGCGATTGGTGGACGTTGCCTTCGACGAAGATCACAATCGTACCGCTTGGGATAATGGGAACCTCTATAAATTCAAATTTAAGTCACCCCCTAGCAATTCTGCTAATTTTTTTCGACTTTATTTTAAAATCAGGGTGCATTCCGGCTATTTGAAGTAAAAACCGCATCAAATCCCCGTGTTTTGAGATTATTTCCCCGTTTTTATGCCACTGTGGGCGCACCTTTCCTGTACGGGTTCATCACATCTCGTTTAATCAACTGTATCAAACGCTTCATGTTGTACACTAAATTCATCAAACCAATTTTGACTTTGGCTCGTTGCAAACCGATGGTGCGAACTAAATGCCCACCCATTGCCGCCTGTGCACCAAACACATGTTCGACTCGGGCTCTGACTTTTGACTTCGTCCGGTTTGATAACTTTTGTTCTTCGGTTAAGGGTTTGCCTCGTGTGCCTTTTTCACAAACCTGGCTCTCAATATCGGCGTTAGCTAAGCGCTGCTCCTGGGCTTCTGAACGATAAGCACTGTCGGCATAAACCGCTCGTTTATTGCCCTCCACATCGATTGCCTGGTCGAGTAATTCATCGAATACCTGACTGTCGTGAGCCGCCGCATGGGTGACTGAATAGCTTTGTATGAGCTTGTTTTCCTCATCCGTGTTGATGTGATTTTTATAGCCGTAATGCTTCTCATCGTTTTTCTTTGTCCAGCGCGCTTCGGTATCTTTCTGCCGACGCTTGGCCTGAACCTCCGGCTTATCCCATGCCTCAGGCACTTGCCCTTCTTTAATCTGGGCGTTTTCTTCACGGCTATTGCGTTGCTTGGGGACTTCGACAAAGGTGGCATCAATCATCTGCCCCGCTCGAGCCGCATAACCTTGCGCCGCCAGTTGTCCATGAAACCGGGCAAACAACTCCTCAACCAAGTTTAGATCCTTAAGCCGTTCGCGAAACCTCCACACGGTTTTCGAATCCGGCACTTTATCTTCTAATTGCAAACCCAGAAAACGCAGGAAGCTGAACCGATCCCGAATCTGATATTCGATGCCATCATCCGATAAATTGTGCAGCTGCTGGAGTACCAAAATCTTGAACATCAGCACCCCATCGAACGGCTTGGCGCCTGCCTGACTTTTTCTATCCTTTTCATGCAGGCGCTTAAGTTCAGGCCGAAACGCTTCCCAGTCTATCCGGGCTTTCAATCCTACCAAAGGGTCTCCCATTTTGGTTAGTTGCGCGGCTCTTTCTTCTACGTCGAATAATCCAGGTTGACGGGGTTTCATGGGGTGGTTCTCTATCAGTGGGCTCACTGTTATTATCTCATTTCAGCGCCATTGCTTCCCGTCAAAAATCGCTGTGAGGTGGGGTATTTTTAGAGATCCCCTAATGATTATTTGCTGCGATTGATTCGCGGAATATGAGCGTGATTGCCCTGCCTTTGTCCGGAAATATGTTGACACATCATTAAGAAAGATTTCGCGTTTAGCATTGCCACATCAATTACGTTAAAAGCCTGTTAGCATACGATTTTCCATAACGTGAATGATAGACAGCTTAAAAATCCTTAACCGGGCTTATATTCCGAATCTGTGTCGATCCCAAGAATATCTCGTTGGTTAAAGTCTTTAGGTCTTTATTTTGATATTTCAATAATAGTTGTATAATCGAATGATGGATAAAGAAACAGCGACAATTTTATTTGAGTCTCTCTCTTCTGGTGTGCGATTGGATGTATTTCGTTTGCTAGTTAGCGCTGAGCCAGATGGTTTGGTGGCAGGTGAGATTGCTGCAACACTGAAATTACCACCTACTAATTTGTCTTTTCATCTTAAGGCATTAACTCAATCCCGGCTGTTGAGCGTGCAACAAGAAGGCCGCTACCAGCGATATCGAGCCAATATGCTTTTAATGCAAGAGTTGATTGCTTATTTGACCTCAGAATGTTGCTCAGGCCACCCAGAGCAATGTTTAAATCAATACCCAAAGCGGGACTAACGTCAGTAAAAATTATCACCGGACTACTTAAGTAAAAAACCAAAATTATGAATGTACTATTTCTTTGTACCGGCAATTCCTGCCGCTCCATTCTTGGCGAAGCCATTTTTAACCATCTTGCGCCCGTAGGTTGGCGTGCCATGAGTGCCGGTAGCAAACCTGCTGGCCAGGTGCATCCACGCTCCTTGGCATTATTAAACCGAGAAGGTATTTCCACCGAAGATTATTACAGTAAGTCCTGGAATGACTTACCTGTCACGCCCGATATCGTGTTGAGCGTTTGTGGTAATGCAGCTAACGAAACCTGTCCGGTTTATCTGGGTTCAGTACTCCGTAGCCATTGGGGAGTTGAGGATCCAGCGCATGTTACCGGTAGCGATGTTGTAATTGATGCCGCTTTTAGCGAGGTTTACGGAATTCTGCGTTATCGGATAGAGCAATTTTTTGCATTACCACTAAATGAGCTTGAACATGATCGCGAGCGTTTCAAAATAGAGTTGGATCGCATCGGAACCTTATTACCTTAATATTTAGAGAGATTAACGATGACTTCCATTCAAGTATTTGACCCGGCCTTATGTTGCAGTACCGGCGTATGTGGTATCGAAGTTGACCAACAACTGGTCGGCTTTTCGGCTGATGTTGATTGGGCTAAGCAAAACGGTGCTCAAATTGAGCGATTCAATTTAGCGCAACAACCCCTGGCATTTGCTGAAAATACGTTGGCAAAAGTTTTTTTGGAGCGTTCCGGCGCAGAAGCATTACCTTTGATTTTGGTTGATGGTGAAGTGGCGTTGGCAGGTCGCTACCCTAATCGCGCCGAACTGGCACGATGGGTAGGTATTTCCTTTGTTGAAGAAATGCCTAAATCGGATTGCTGTGGCGGTCGTCAATGCAGCTAATCGGCAAAGACGGTTTCTCCTCATAGTGAGTTGTTTTGAGTCAATCCATCCTTGATAGCTAACCAGATTAACACATTGTTTTTATCTGCTATGCGACTAATCAGATATGACACCCACTGGAGCGTCCCGATATGAACAGTATCAATTTTCTCGATCAACCACCACGCTTCTTGTTTTTTACCGGAAAAGGCGGGGTAGGTAAGACATCGGTTGCTTGTGCCGCCGCGATAAAGTTGGCCGATGCCGGACGGCAAGTGTTATTAGTCAGTACTGATCCGGCTTCTAATGTCGGTCAGGTTTTCGGCGTTAGTATTGGTAACAAGATTACCATTATTCCTGCTGTACTGAATCTCGCCGCTCTAGAGATTGATCCTCAAGCGGCAGCACAACTTTACCGTGACCGCATTGTTGGACCGGTGCGCGACGTGTTGCCGGATGCTGTGGTGAAAAGTATTGAAGAACAATTGTCCGGTGCCTGCACCACCGAAATCGCTGCTTTTGACGAATTTACTGCGCTGTTGGTTGATTCGGCACTCACTGCTGATTACGACCACATTATTTTCGATACTGCGCCCACCGGTCATACCATCCGTTTGTTGCAATTGCCGGGTGCCTGGAATGGCTTTTTAGAGGAAGGCAAAGGCAATGCTTCCTGTCTTGGTCCGTTAGCGGGGCTGGAAAAACAACGCAGCCAATACAAAGCAGCGGTTAACGCCTTAGCTGACCCCCAACGTAGCCGCTTGATTCTGGTCGCTCGCGCCCAGCAAGCGACTTTGCGAGAAGTCGCCCGCACCCATGAGGAGCTCGATGCAATTGGTTTGTCGCAACAATATCTGGTGATCAATGGCATTTTACCGATAGCCGAAGCTGCGCAAGATCAGTTAGTAATGGCTATTTGTGCTCGTGAGCAACGCGCGCTAAACTCGATGCCGGAAATACTTAAATCGTTGCCTCTTGATCTTATCGAGCTAAAACCATTTAATTTAGTTGGGCTGGACGCTTTACGACGCTTACTGACCACCGCCATACCGACAAGCACTCAAAGCGTGCATACCAGTATCGCCATTCAGGCGCCCAGTCTATCAACACTGGTGGATGAGATCGCCAAAGACGGGCATGGTTTGGTAATGCTGATGGGTAAGGGTGGAGTTGGCAAAACTACTCTGGCCGCCGCTGTCGCTGTGGAACTTGCCCGGCGAGGACTGTCGGTGCATTTGACTACTTCAGATCCCGCCGCACACTTGAACGAAACCTTGAGTGGCTCACTGGCTAATTTGGCCGTGAGCCGCATCAATCCTCATGCGGAAACCGAACGTTATCGTCAGCATGTATTAGCAACCAAAGGCAATCAACTGGATGCCAAAGGCAGGGCGCTTCTTGAAGAGGACTTGCGTTCACCCTGTACCGAAGAAATTGCGGTGTTTCAGGCTTTTTCGCGCATTATCCGTGAGGCAGGCAAGAAATTTGTAGTTATGGATACTGCACCGACCGGGCATACCTTATTACTGTTGGATGCTACCGGCGCTTATCATCGGGAAGTCAGTCGCCAGATGGCAGGTTCCGAGGTACATTACCTGACCCCAATGATGCAATTGCAAGACCCAAAGCAAACTAAAGTACTACTGGTAACGCTGGCGGAAACCACACCCGTATTAGAGGCTGTTAATTTGCAGGCCGATCTGCGCCGTGCAGGCATTGAACCTTGGGCTTGGGTAATCAATAACAGTGTCGCGGCGGCAACCGTACACTCGCCTCTACTACGGCAACGCGCCGCTAATGAATTACCAGAAATACAAGCGGTGGCCACGGTTCATTCACGCCGCTATGCCGTTGTGCCCTTGCTCAAAGAAGAACCAGTAGGCGTAGAACGCTTACTGGAACTGGCTGCGAGCAACGGTTAATCAGGAGAGCGTTATGACCCCGGAAGCCTGTTCTAAATCCCATTTGTCTTTTCTTGACCGCTACCTAACTTTATGGATTTTTATCGCGATGGCGACAGGCGTTAGTGTGGGTTTTTTCTTTCCCACTGCCGTTAATGCCCTTAATCAAGTCGTTTCCGTCGGCACTACTAACATTCCGATTGCGATTGGTTTGATATTAATGATGTATCCGCCGCTCGCCAAAGTGCACTACGAGGAGTTGGGGGATGTATTCCGAAATTGGCGGGTGTTAGCGGTTTCATTAGTGCAAAATTGGATTATTGGTCCGGTGTTAATGTTTGTATTGGCGATCATCTTCTTGCGTGACTATCCCGAATATATGACCGGGCTGATTTTAATCGGCTTGGCTCGCTGTATTGCGATGGTGATTGTTTGGAATGAATTGGCAAAAGGCGACAACGAATATGCAGCAGGCTTAGTCGCCTTTAACAGCGTGTTTCAAGTGCTATTTTATAGTGTATATGCGTGGGTTTTTATTACCGTACTGCCGCCGTTGTTTGGTTTGCAAGGGAGTTTGGTGGCTATCACGATCGGCGATATTGCCAAAAGCGTGTTCATTTATCTAGGAGTACCCTTTATGGCTGGTTTCCTGACTCGTTTTTTCCTAATTCGTGCCAAGGGCAAAGATTGGTACCAACAGCGTTTCATACCTAAAATCAGTCCGCTAACCCTGATTGCCTTGTTATTCACTATCGTCGTGATGTTTTCTCTGAAAGGCGATTTGATTGTGCAGCTGCCTTTCGATGTGGTGAGAATCGCCATTCCGCTGTTGATTTACTTTGTAGTGATGTTTTTAGCGAGTTTTTTGATGGGTAAACTGATTGGTGCAGACTATGCCAAGACCACCACGTTGGCTTTTACGGCGGCCAGCAATAACTTCGAACTGGCGATTGCAGTCGCCGTGGCCGTTTTCGGTATCAACAGCGGGGCGGCTTTTGCAGCGGTCATTGGACCATTAATTGAAGTGCCGGTTATGATTGCCTTAGTCAATGTAGCGTTTTTCTTTCGTCGGTTCGGGTATTCTCAATCTTCATTTTGATGGATGTACAGGACAATGTGTTGGATTTGAATAATCAGCCTGTCCGTACAATATTCTTTTTTTGCCATGATCTTAAAAGCATGGGCGCTAACCGTTCGTAAATACACTAAAATGTACTAATCAAAAGCAACCAAACTTTTGGTTTGCCTTATTAATGATTTCGATAGTGAGTGATTAGCACCTAATGAGCACTGAATACAACGCGGCGGCAATTGAAGTTTTGAGCGGCTTGGAGCCGGTACGCAAACGTCCGGGTATGTACACGGACACCACACGACCCAATCATCTGGTACAAGAGGTGGTCGATAACAGCGTTGACGAGGCTATGGCTGGCCATGCGGATGGCATCGATGTGGTTATTTACAAAGACGGTTCGGTACTGGTTTCAGATAATGGTCGTGGTATGCCAGTGGATATTCATCCCGAACAAGGCATTCCCGGCGTGGAAGTGATTTTGACCCAACTGCATGCGGGCGGAAAATTCTCTAACAAAAATTACCAGTTTTCCGGTGGATTACACGGTGTCGGCGTTTCTGTGGTCAACGCCTTATCTGAAAAGTTGGAAATTGATGTTAAACGCAACGGCAAGGTCTATCACATGGAGTTTGCCGATGGCGATAAAGTCATCGATTTAACCGAAACCGGTACAGTCGGCAAAAATAATACTGGTACGACCGTCAAATTCTGGCCGAATAAAAAATATTTCG
Source organism: Methylococcales bacterium (assembly GCA_965247565.1). Classification (GTDB taxonomy): domain Bacteria; phylum Pseudomonadota; class Gammaproteobacteria; order Methylococcales; family Methylomonadaceae; genus CBDFHF01. Next base: position 2,444,236 of record CBDFHF010000003.1, read on the forward strand.
ATTCCGCTAATGTTTCAGTATTGAAGCTCAAACATGTTTTACGTGCGAAAGCGGTATTGTGCCCGGGTTTAAAAATCACTCTAAAGGTCGATCAGACCGACGAAGAATACGTCTGGTGTTATCAAGACGGTTTACGGGAATATTTACTGGATCGTATCGGCGACATTGAGTTTTTTCCACAACAGCCGTTTATGGGGAACATGGCGGGTAGCCACGAAGCGGTGGAATGGGGGATTGTTTGGGCTTTGGAAAATCCCGATGAAATGCTGGCGGAAAGTTATGTCAATTTAGTACCAACCGCACAAGGTGGTACCCATGTTAATGGACTGCGAGCCGGATTGACCGAAGCCATGCGCGAGTTTTGCGATATACGAAATATCCTGCCGCGTGGCGTCAAAGTGGCTCCGGAAGATGTGTGGGAAAATTGCCACTTTGTGCTTTCGGTTAAACTGGAAGATCCGCAGTTTTCCGGGCAAACCAAAGAGCGCTTGAGCTCGCGGGAATGCGTGGCGTTTGTCTCCGGCGTTGCCAAAGATGGTTTCAGTTTATGGCTGAATCAACATCCGGCGGAAGGCGAGAAAATTGCCGAGATTATTATTTCCAGCGCACAAAAACGCTTGCGCTCCAATAAAAAGATCATCCGCAAAAAAATCACTTCCGGTCCTGCTTTGCCTGGTAAATTGGCAGATTGCTCCGCGCAAGATATTGCTAGAACTGAATTGTTTTTAGTAGAAGGTGACTCCGCTGGCGGTTCTGCCAAACAAGCCAGAGAACGTGACTTTCAGGCCATCATGCCGTTACGCGGTAAAATTTTGAATACGTGGGAAGTAGAATCCAATCAGGTCATGGCGTCGCAGGAGGTTCACGATATTGCGGTGGCGTTGGGTATAGAGCCAGGCTCCAGCGATTTACAGCATTTACGCTACGGCAAAGTGTGCATACTGGCTGATGCGGATTCCGACGGCAACCATATTGCCACGCTGATTTGTGCATTGTTTTATCAACATTTCAACGCGTTAGTCAGGGCAGGGCATGTTTTTGTTGCTATGCCACCGTTGTATCGTATTGATGTCGGCAAACGGGTGTTTTATGCGCTGGATGAATCAGAACGCCAGGGCGTTTTAGATCGAATAAAGGTCGAGAAACTTAAAGGTCAAATCAACATTCAGCGTTTTAAAGGTTTGGGCGAAATGAATCCCAACCAGCTCAGGGAAACCACCATGAATCCCGACACCCGACGGTTGGTGCAATTGACCATTGAAGAAAATGACGATACTCGGCTGCAGTTGGATTTATTATTGGCTAAAAAACGCGCACCGGACCGAAAAATCTGGCTGGAAAAGAAAGGTAATTTAGCGGATATATTGTCGTGATTGGCGACAAGGCATGTCAATCAACAAGCAATGTATTGTGACCTGTTGGTGCCCCCTTAGGGGCACTGTTGATTTTAGAGGTTATTGATAAATTTTATGGTATTAGAATGCTATAAGTGTCTGTGCCTCCTTGTGGTAAGGTGCTTGATCGGGAGGTACTTTCATCGCTAAAAGTTAGGCCCTCTGCTAAATCAATTTGATAAGTACCAACGTTGTCCGGTGCTATTACTGCAGTTATGACCAATGAAGCCGTGCCAGATCTCAAATTTCCAATTCCGCATGTGTTAGATGCTCCAATTGATGTTGTACAAACAACTAAACCGTTGATGGATACTTTGAATGCGTCATCTGCCAAGGAGCCATTGTCACTAACCGTAATACTACCAGATACATTTTGATCGATACATGGTTCCGGATTGATTTTCGAGGCATTTTGGTATATTTGCCCATTCGGAGCATATTCAAAATGAAGGTGTGGTCCACTAGAACCACCTGAGTTATCTGATAGCGCAATTTGATCTCCTTTGTTTACTTGAGTGCCTTCCGGTAACGAACTACTTTCCAAGTGTGCATATAGAGTTTTAGAGCCGTCTGTGTGTTTCAAAACAATGTATTTACCCCAGCCTTTCACACTCTTACCAGATCGGGGGTCTGGTCTTGGAAGAGGTCGTTCATTAAATCCTACCTTCTCAATAACCCCATCAGATGCTGCAAAAACTTCAGTTCCGTTAGCTGCCCTATAATCAGTTCCATAGTGATTTGAGCCATTATATGAACTTGTAACAGTCCGATTTTCAATTGGAGCCCCCAATGTAGCCCCCTCACAAGTTATAGCTGCAGCCTTGCTAAGGGAGAGATTAAGACTTAATGATAAAATGCTTCTAGTGGCATCCAATGGCTGATTTAATGGTTTCTCAATTGATTTTGTTCTGTTTTTTAGTGATGAAGTAGGCGAAATATTTTGTTTTGTTGGTGTGGTCCCGACAATAATAATTGCCTCAAACGTTTCATCAGTATTACGTCGATTAGTAAAAACTTCTGGTGGAAGATTTACTTCAACGCGCTTATTAGTCAGTGAAAAAGTAGAAGGAAATAATTCAAAGTTATCTAAAACTTCATCCCCTCCGTCCTGAAAAACCTGTGCAAACACTTTTATTTCCGAATTATAAGGGATTGTTGATAAAAAATTTGCTGGCACATCTATTAATGCGGTTATGGGCTTAGCGGATTTTGTTTCACCGGTGTTAATTCGAACTTCATACGATACTCGTTTTCCTGCAGAAAATATTTGAGAAGTTAATTCAAAATCAGCAGCTGTTTCGGGTAATGACGTAGCAGCAAGATTGACATTTTGCTCATCTGAAAAAGAGCCGTCTGGAAATGACACACTTGCTACGCCACTCAATTCTATTGAGCCGCCAGTTGATGAAATAGTTTTCGAAATGCTTTTAGATGAATTTGATACAAAGCTTATTTTCCAGGAAAGGATATTTGGGTCAAATTTAAACCGCCTATCTTGACGTATCGTAAAAGTATCAGTACTTGTCGATGTTTCACCTGAAGTCAAATTATTGAAGCTGAGTGTGTTATCAATAATGGAGGTATTGGCAGTATTACTAGATACGGTTGCGCTAACATTTTGTTTGGCAACAGAGTCATTGATAATTTTGGCGCGATAGGTGTACTCGTAAATTGTCCTATTTATTTGCTTCTTGCTTATTAATAGGTACGGTTGATCAATGCTCGGTTCTGCAATTGCTAATCCCGTATATAAAAACTGAAAAATCAGGATTGTTAAAAAATTAGATATTTTCATAATGGCTCTCCTTGTTGCGATACGTATTTTTCTTAAATCCTGCAATCCCAATTAATCCAATCGTTAGCATGATAATCGTTGCAGGTTCGGGAACGGGTTGTGTCGATTGTGTGATACCGGATGCGACAACGTTAAATGAATTGTCGTATATTTCATAGGACTGCGCGCCTGGAGTGCCATTTCCAGACCAAAGATAGCTAACTACGAATTGATCCACTAACGAAGCTCCGTTGGTTAACGACAATGCATCATATTTTCCATCATCTGGTAACAAATCATCTGGTTGCAAAACCAAGATATTCCAATCAGCATTCACCAATGGAGCCGGATCTTCCAGGTTGGAATAGAGTTGGTGGTCAAAAAAGATTGAAAAGCCATTATTAGCGATAAACGAATAATCACTGACTGTGTAAGTGTACTTCCATAAGTCTTGACCAACTGACGTATCCGCTAAATCAGTAGCTTCATAAACTATATTTATAGCATTTGCCGGGATAGCAACAAACATTGAACAAAGCGCGAATAAAGACACCCAAAATTTACTTAATATCATTAGTCCTCCTTTAATTAAAAACTGAGTCTATAAGCTTGGTAAAAGGTAATGAAATTAGCGTGAGTTAGTTAGCCATACAGATATTTATCACTCAATTGAACTTATAAACCCAAACATAAAGAACAATTACCCTGAAATATAGGGATCATTCTTTGTATGGTCTTAAGCACGTATCACGCCAACATATAATTTCAATCCTTTTACGTTATTAGCAAGACGCTTTTTCCAAAAGATTAGGATTGATAAAACATGAACAACAAATAGATTTTTATTGTTGATGAATTGATGGTTTTAAGCAGATCAAAGAATTTGAAGTTGTAACTATTAAAATAGCTTTCAATAAACCCAGCAGTGTTTTTTATAGATAGTAAACAAAAAATGTAAAATAATTTGACGCATTGCTGTCAATTTAATTTCCATACTGATTCCCTTGAATTATGGAAATCGATATAACCTTGAGAATTTGGACGAAATTTAGTGTGCTAAATATTCAAGCAGATTGTATACGCACAGTTTGAATGTAAGCTGATAACTACGAAAACTCTGTCTACACGCTTTGATATTACTGAGTTTTGATTCTGAAGATTCCTGTAGCAGACAAAGATCGTTAATGACAATATTTCTGATATTCTGGAGGCGGTAGATTTTTTAAGTCAGAAAAATCAAGTGTTAAACTACCAAAATAGCGATGTAAAAAATATTGACATGACATCATGGTTTATAATGTAGAGGTGTGACTAAGACCACTCTTGTTTGTTCAGTGTCAACAAACAAGAGTGAATCTACAAAAATTGATAAGGTTGATGTTAGATGTTAGCGATCTAAGTCTGTAAGAATTACTGACACTGCCGATTTATGTTTTTTGTTCTTTGCATTAGATTTGTCTGTATTTAACCATACAAAAATCAACCTGAAACGGCCGTTGAAAGCTGCTTTTCGTCAAAAATAACGCCGCCATTTTCAACCCGGTTTCTGCCATTATTCTTGGCCTTGTATAAGGCCGCGTCGGCAGCTTTAATCAGACGGGTGCTGATCTCCCCGGCCATCGAAGTTAGTTTCGCATCAGGCATGTAAGTGGCTGAGCCGATGGAAATGGTGGCAATAATAGTCACCTCATCTACTTCTATGGTTAACGCCTGAATAGTCTTGCGGATTCGCTCAGCAATTTCCAGTACTTTCAGTTCGTTGATATTGGTTAATAAGGCGATAAATTCTTCGCCACCGTAACGGGCTAAGACATCATTGTTTCTCAGTTGGGTTTTTATGGCGGCGGCTACCATAGTTAATACTTTGTCGCCGACTTGGTGGCCATAAACATCATTGACCGACTTAAAGTGGTCTATATCTAAAAATAAGCAGGAAATCGGCTCGACATTACGTTGGCAGCGATCCAGTTCTTCACCGATTCTTTGCTCAAAGCAGCGCCGGTTATTGACGCCGGTTAAGGTATCGATAAAGCTGGTCCGTTTGATGGTTTCGTAATTCAGAATGTTTTCCAGGCAAACAGTAATGATTGCAACTAAGTGTTCGACAAAATCTGTGCCCATGTTATCAACAAACTTATCTGCATGATAGCTGCCGAAATTAAGGGCTCCTAGGTAATTGTCGTGGCGATTTAATGGAATCAGTGCAACGCTGGCAGGCGGGATTTCGACATGGGCAAAATAATTTTCGCAGATTTGTGGTCTATAAGAGCCGACATAAGGCCTAATGGAGCCGCCAAATGTCGTTTTTAGCAATTCTTTATCTTTTAGGAGAACCAAGCCGTCCATCTGAGTTGCTTCGTGGTTTTCGCTATCGAGAATAATGCCAATTTCACCTTTTTCATCAACTAAGCATAAGCTAATAACATCAAGATCAAAGTATTTTTTCGCTTCGTCCAGAAGCAGTGTGATCATGGTTGCCAGCGAGTCAAGTTTTAGTAAACGCATCTCGAAGGCTTGAAACTTTCTTAATGTGGCGCCATTTTGTTTGGCCCGATCAATCATGCCATCCGTATGGCTCTCCATCACGTATGTCTTGGTGATTAAATCTTCTAAAGCGGTGATTAGTAGTTGTTCTGCCAAGATAACCCTCATTGCAATACTTGCAAGAAAGAAGTTGATAACCTTGTTAAGGCTAGCAGTTTCTAGCAAAAAACCAAGTTGCGTGCCTAATTATTTAGCCAATAGCGCTAGGTACTCTTCCTCACTAATCACTTGAACACCTTTCTCCGTCGCCGCGTTGATTTTTGCAACGCCTACATCGGAACCGGTCACCAGAAAATCAGTTTTCCCGGTCACAGAACTGGCTACTTTTGCACCCAGACGCTTGGCTTCTTTGCTCATGTCATCGCGTTTGCCGTGTTGCATAGTGCCAGTAAAAACGATGGTTTTTCCGGTAATTGCCGTAGCTGTTGTTTGTCGCTCAACTAGTAACGGCGTTTCAGTCAAATTAAAGCCTAGTTGATAAAGTTGCAAAAAATCATCTTTGATACCGGCAAGACAAGTTACAACCGCAGCGCCGGTTTTTTCAGCAAAGCCTTCGATAGCTATAATGTCTTCCAGCGTTAGCGCAAAAATATCAAGCAAGTGATGGTGTTGCAACAAGCGTTCGCAATTGCCTAGACCCATTCGGTAAATGCCAAAAGCACCCAGAAAACGCCAATCTTCGATGGCCTCCTGGCGGCTGCGTTGTAGTTGATCGAGTAAGTTTTGTGCAGTTTTGTCTCCAAAACCGATATCTTGCAGTTGTAATAAGGTTAACTGATAGACGGCATAAACCGAGTTGATACCGGCAGCATGCAGTTTTTCTATGGTTTTTTGGCCAAAACCATCAATATTTGCTAGCGTCCTGAAAAAATGTTCAATACTGTTTTCAATTTGGGCAGGGCATTGAGTGTTGTTTAAGCAATATAAATAATCACTATCCCAGACTAATTTACTACCACAGCTTGGGCAATGCTCGGGAATCTGTGGTGTGCTGGGTTTAATAACGCGCTCAATTTTAGGAATGACCAGCCCGCTCCGGGTCAGTTCAATTAACGTGCCTGTACCAATACCCAGCTCCCTAACCATGCCGTAATGATGGGCGGTGGCCCTGGAAATTAAAGCGCCGCTCAATTTAGTGGGTTCCAGCTCGGTTACTGGATTGACACGTCCGGAGCGGGATGTTTGAGGTGTAACACTTAACACTCGAACTTCTGCTGAACTGATATTGTTTTTATAGGCTATTTGCCAGCGATGATGGTGACGAGTTGCGCCGATGTGTTTTTTTACCACGTCATCGGTGATCTCAAACACCACGCCGTCCACATCATAATCGACTAATGCCAGTACTTTTTCGACAATATCGATAAAATCGGTGCGTAATTGTTGCGCCGACCCGAGCCAATGCGGCAATTGTGCAAATGGGTAGAATACTGCCGCCTGATTTTGAATCGCTTCCAAAGCATGTTGGTCCAAATCTTTTTCTTTAATGATACTAGCCTGAAAATTTCTGGAGTTTTCAAAGTAATGGGCTAAAAAAGTATTGAAATAAGATTGGCTGACGACAATTTCGCCCGGACCCTGTCCACGCTTGCCGTTACCACCAACTTGCAAACCGCGGTCAAAGACTCGGCTGATGTCGGTGCCTTTACGGCCATCACCGCGTGTATAGAGCATAACGCCGTCGTCGTAAGCGGCATAGCCATCCAATTTTGGAGTGGCTTTAAAAACTAAATTGCATAAAGAAATACTGCATTCCTCAGCCGCTTTTTCTATGCGCGATATCCATTTCTCGATAGCATCCTGACTATATGCTTTTTCGGTGGACAGCATCAGTTCAGGTAGCGCAACCGTTTTACCGGTGAATGCGGGTTCTACTTCAACAGTTGCTAAAAAAGGGTGCTGAGGGTGGCGTTTTTGTAATTCCGCTAAAAAAACAGAATCATAGATATAATCGGAAATTAGCGGTAGGCCACTACGGTAGAGAAAATTGCACAGTTCCAAAAAATCAAGCAACTGAGCATCGCTGAGGTGCGTAGCATTTAGTTGTGTAACGGTCTGTGCAATTAGATCAGGATTGAGGTGAGCTGTTTTTAAGGCAGTGCTATTAACGAGTTGCAGTTGCTCACTACTCAGCATCAGGTTTTACAGGCCAAAACGAATGGCGGTAATCGTTTCATCGGTTAGCAGTTGTCTTTTATGATCCCAGACTACTCCATCCAACTCAGTTGCTAGGGTTTGAATGGTTTCAACATAATCGTCAAAAACAGCACGGGCGTCGTCCAGTTCACCTGGTTGCATAAAAAACACCAAGCCAGGACAATAAAAATCCTGTAGATTTTTATCGGGAAAAATGCCCGGTTCAACCATGCAGGCAACTCCAAAATCAACCAGACGGTTGGTATCTAGACGCTCATATATTTTTAAACTACCGTATTCCAGTCCGGCTCTCTTAAAAGCCTTATCCAGCGCCAAACCATTAAAACCCTCGTCCGCATTGGCTATGATACTAAATTGAATAATTGGGGGAATCGCTATTCGGGGTTCAAGATCAAAATCGTCGAGTTCAAAATCTTCCAGCTCGAAATCAGAAGGCTGTTCAAAAAAACTGTCCGGTTTTTTAGCATAGCTACCTACTTTTTCTCTAGCTGTGTCCAAAGGGGATATCTCAAAGTCATCATCATGATCAACAGGAACCGACTCCCCATACCAATCGCGCCTATCCTGTGTTTTTTTGTTTTTAAAAAAAGCCCAGAATAGCATGCCGATAATTACTAGCAAACCGGTAGCAATAATTACAACTCTTAATAGTTCTTTATCCATTAGTTTTCCGCCAGACTCACTGCTTCTTCAATATCAACTGCAACCATCCGGGACACGCCCGGCTCTTTCATAGTAACACCTGCCAGTTGTTTTGCAATTTCCATTGTGGCTTTATTATGTGAAATATACAAAAACTGAACCGATGCAGACATTTCTTCAACCATTTTTGAAAATCGTCCAACATTCGCATCGTCTAACGGTGCGTCCACTTCGTCTAACAAGCAAAAGGGCGCAGGATTTAATTCAAAAATAGAAAACACTAGCGCTACAGCGGTAAGTGCCTTTTCGCCACCCGATAACAAATGTATCGAGCTATTTCTTTTTCCAGGTGGCCTGGCAATAATATTAACACCAGATTCGAGTAAATCCTGTTCGGTTAATTCCAGGTAAGCCTGACCGCCACCAAACAATTTCGGAAATTTCTCCTGTAAACCGGCGTTAATTTTATCGAATGTTTCCTTAAAACGCAGCCGACTTTCTTTATCAATTTGGCTAATGGCCTGATCCAGTGTATTAAGAGCTTCTATTAGGTCTGCGTGTTGATCATTCAGAAAATTCAAGCGTTCGGATTGCGATTTGTACTCTTCGATAGCCGTAAGGTTTATAGTACCCAGACGTTCAATTTGTCCTACTAAATCATCGACAGTTTTTTTCCAACGTTGTTCTTCAGCCTCAGCAGGTAATATTTCTAAAACTTGCTCGGCATCGGCATCAATTTCTTTTAATTGCTCATTAACGGTTTGCTGGCGCACTTTACTTTCCTGCAACTCAAAACGCAATTTATCCAACGCTTCTTTTTGTTGTTCCAAGCCACGTTGCACACGAACATGCTGTTCAGAGTTTTGAGTGATTTCTGTTTCAAGATTGTCTTGCAAGTGCCGCTGGGCTTTCAGATTAGTTTCTAGTTGGTCTTTATTGAGGTATAAGTGTTCTAACTTCTGTTTTTCATCGCCCAGCGGCATCAGAGTTTGCTGCAATTTATTTTGCAATTCGGTGATGCGCTGTAGAGCTTGTCGATGCTGAATTTGCAAGCGTTCAATTTGTTTGCTGGTCAGTATTTCTGATGAACGTAGTGAGTCAATTTTAGCTTTTAATGCATAAACTTGCTGTCTGGCCTCATTGACCGCTTGCTCACTCTGATGCTGTCGGGTTTGCAGATCCTGATTCAATGCTTCCAGCGTTTCCCTTTTATGTTCCAGATCGGCCATCATCTCCTCAGCTTCTTGCTGCAGCTCTCGATACTCGGCCATTAGTTCTGTATTTTCTGTGGACTCGCGATAAATATCCTCAATGTCACTGCAAACCTGATCCAGACGACGTTGTTGTTGTTCCAGTCTAGCCGACTGGGCGCTGAATTCGGCGCTTTTAGCGGAAAACTCTGCGCCTAGTAGATTGTCTTTTTGTTGCAAGCTTTCCCGACTGACCTCGGCATTTTTTAAGTCGAGCTCAGTGTTTTCCAATTGATCTTCAAACTCAGTGATTGCAATCTGTAGCTCCTCTTGGCGGTGTTTTAACAAGCGCAGTTCTTTCTCACGCTGTAATACCCCGGTTTTACTGTCTTTAATCCGGACAATCTTTAGCCAATTAACACCAAGCCATGTACCGTCTGGCGTAATGACTGATTCATGTGCTTTTAGCTGAGCACACAAGTGATGTGCTTGTGTTATTGTTTCCGCACAATACACACCGGCTAACAAACTGTTTAAATCCCAGGGAGCTTTAACTTTATCCAGTAATCTGTTTTCCGGCTGTAGAGTTGATTCGATTTGGAATTGCATTTCCAACAATGTGACTGATTCCTCTTGCAACCGATCCAACCCGGGAATAATCCGTTCGACGTTATCCAGGCAAATGGCTTCCAAATAAGTCCCTAAAACGGTTTCAACCGCTTTTTCCCAACCTGCTTGGACATCCAGAAATTCGGCTAGACGCTGATTATTGGCGATGCCTTCGGTCTCCATCCAAGCTCCAAGGTTTTTGTTATCTTTGCCCATGGCATGTTGTTGCAGTAATTCCAACGAAGTGATTTTGCCTTTTACGCTTTGCATTTCAGACCGGCAGCTGTGCAATTGATCATGCAAATGCTTGACGCGTTGGCGTTGCTCGGTGATTTGCTGATGTCTTTGTTCCAGCTGCTCATGTAATTCGGAACGTTGTGCTTCAATAATAGCAATGCTGCCGTCCAAAGATTCAATGTCCACTTGCAGGTTAGTAGCCGACAACTCACTGCGTTCGATTTGTAATTTATCAATACGGATTTGCAACTGCCGGTTTTGGTTATCCAATTGGCCGGCTTTTACTCGCTGCACTTCGGCTTGTTCTTTATACTTAGCACTTTCGGTACGATAGGCCTCCCATTGTTGTTGCCAGGATGCCCGTTGTTGCTGAACGTCTTGTTGGGTTTGCAGTACATCGGCTTGGCGTTCCTCAGCACTGCATAAGGCCTCTTCAGCTTCGTACAGCTCTTGTTTGATTTCTTCTAGCTGCTGAGTGTCATTATCCAATTCTTGTAGCGATTGCTCGGTAAGTTGTTGACTGCGTGCAATTTCTACTTGAGTTTCTTCATGACTGGTTTCGTTATGCTTTATGGTTTGTTCCAAAGCACTGACTTCGCCTAACACTGTATAGTATTCGCCCTGCAAACTATTCGTGCGTTGTTGCTGAACTTTATGTTCAGCGCGTTTATTTTCGATCGTGCTATCGATCTCGCGAAGCTCTACGAATAAGCGATTATGCTCGGCCGCTACATCATGAAGTTTAACTTCCAGGGATTGCCCGGCCTGATGATAAGTATTCCAGCGCATCGCTAGCAATTCCAGTTTAAACTGACGCTCCTGCTTTTTCAGTTCCGTATATTTTTCTGCTTTTTCAGCTTGGCGTTTTAGATGTTGGGTAGATTTTTCTACCTCATCACGCAAATCATCCAGGCGTTCCAGGTTTTCCCTGGTGTGTTTCATGCGCGTTTCGGTTTCGCTACGGCGCTCTTTGTATTTTGAAATCCCCGCCGCTTCTTCGATATGCACGCGCAAATCTTCCGGCTTGGCTTCCACCATGCGCGAAATCGTGCCTTGTTCGATGATGGCGTAACTTCTGGAGCCTAAGCCGGTACCCAAGAAAATATCGGTAATATCTTTACGTCGGCACCTCGAGCCATTGAGCAAGAATAATGATTGACCATCGCGACTCACTTGGCGCTTGATGGCAATGCTATCGTACTGAGCATATTCGCCACCCAGTTTGCCTTCGCTATTATCAAACACCAACTCTACGGAGGCGGTACTGACTGGCTTGCGTCCCGAAGACCCGTTAAAAATAACATCCGCCATACTACCACCGCGCAAATGCTTGGCCGAACTCTCACCCATTACCCAGCGCACCGCATCGATAATGTTTGATTTACCGCAGCCATTGGGGCCGACAATAGCCGTTAAATTGCCGGAAATGGGAATTGTGGTAGGATCGACAAAGGACTTAAATCCCGAAAGTTTGATTTTTTCCAGTCGCATTACTGGTAGAATGTCTGCATAGTTGAAGAAAACCGCGCATTATTCACGATATTGCGTTCAAATTCGACTTTTTTATAAAACCTAGGCACTAATCGATAAAAATATGACTACCCAACCCAGCAAAGATCTTGAAACTTTTGCCAATCCGCAACCCGGTCGCGATTACACCATTCGTATCGATATTCCTGAATTTACTTGCTTGTGCCCAAAAACCGGTCAACCGGATTTTGCCACCATTCAAATCGAATACGTACCGGCAGCATTCTGTGTAGAGCTAAAAGCTCTAAAATTGTACATGTGGTCATTTCGAGAACGCGGCGCATTTCATGAAGCCGTCACTAATGAAATTTTGAATGATTTAGTTAAAGCCGCATCACCCAACTTTATGCGGATTCGCGCTGAGTTTAATGTGCGTGGCGGTATTTATACCACAGTAGTTGTTGAGCATATCAATAGCGATTGGCAGCCACCTGTCGTGGTCAGCTTACCGTAGTCCCTATGGCTAAGACCTACTACACCAGCGATATTGCTGTTGCCTTAAAATACGACGGCAAAAATGCCCCAAAAGTAACCGCCAAAGGAACGGGTCTTAGCGCTGAACAAATCTTGCAAATCGCAGAGCAACACGGAATTCCTCTGCAAGCTGAGCCAGAACTTGTAAAAATTCTGGCGCAAATCCCACTTGGCGATGAAATACCTAATGAACTCTACGTTGCTGTCGCTGAAGTCATTGCTTTTGCTTATTTATTGAGCGGCAAAATGCCTGAAAACTACAAACCATGACTATCAAAGAAACACTGACCACTCTGCCTCAATATGTTTTACCACATCATGCTTTGTCAAAATTAATGAGCTATTTAACACATAGCGAAAACAAAGCTTGGAAAAATCTGTTCATTAAGCAAATCATCAAGCATTATGGTGTCAACATGACGGAAGCACTGCAGCCAGATATCGACGCTTACCGAAGCTTTAACGATTTTTTTACCCGTGAATTAAAGCCCGACGTCAGACCATTAACACGAGAACATCGCGCTATTGCTAGCCCGGCAGATGGCGTGGTTAGTCAGGCGGGTCCCATTACTAACGGCAACATATTTCAGGCCAAAGGTAGAAGCTTTACCGTTACCGATTTATTAGGCGCTAGCGCTGAACGTGCCGCAGCTTTTAACCGCGGCTTGTTTACAACAATTTATTTATCGCCCAAAGACTATCATCGCTTGCACATGCCTCTGACTGGTACTTTGCGAGAAATGGTGCATATCCCTGGACGTCTGTTTAGCGTTAACGCGGCCACCACCAATTCTGTGCCCGGTTTGTTTGCCCGTAATGAAAGGGTTGTGGCTATTTTTGACACAGAAGCTGGGCCTATGGCTTTGGTACTGGTCGGGGCTATTTTTGTGTCCAGCGTGGAAACCGTTTGGCATGGCGTGGTAACGCCACCCAGCATTGGCACGGTGCGGAGCTGGCAATATCAGGAGAATCCGCCCAGACTGAACATGGGCGAAGAAATGGGACGATTTAATATGGGTTCGACAATCATCGTGCTATTTGGCGAAAACAAATCCCAATGGCGGGAGAGTCTGACTGCTGGGCAAGTGGTTAAATTAGGTGAGCTTATCGGTAAAACTCTGGTTTAAAAAGTTATGCAACATCCAGAATTCCCATTAACCGAAGAACTCATCTATCTTAATCACGCCGCTGTCGGGCCGTGGCCAAAACGAACCTGCGATGCCGTTATCAACTTCGCGGAACAAAACACCCGCTATGGCTCACGCTTTTATTTAGACTGGTTGGCAAAGGAAACCGAATTGCGTCAACAGTTTCAGCAGTTACTGAACGCGCCTTCCGCCGATGATATAGCTTTGGTAAAAAACACTTCTGAAGCTTTATCTTTTGTAGCTTTCGGTTTGACTTGGCAAGCTGGGGACAATATTGTTTCTAGCAATGAAGAATTTCCCTCCAATCGCCTGCCGTGGCAAGCCCTATCTGATAAAGGCGTAGAATTTCGAGAAGCAGATTTATCTGGTGCTGCATCACCAGAAGAAGCTTTATTTGCTCTTGCTGATGAACGCACTCGTTTGATCACCATCAGTTCCATCCAGTTTGCCTCAGGCATTCGCATGGATTTAGAAAAAATCGGTAAATTTTGCAACCAACGGCAAATTTTATTTTGTATAGATGCCATCCAAAGCATCGGCGCCATACAATTTGACGTGCAAGCTTATCAAGCCGATTTTGTTATGGCTGACGGTCATAAATGGATGTTCGGTCCGGAAGGGCTGGGGGTTTTCTACAGTAGCCCGAAAGCTAGAGACCAGCTAAAACTAACCCAGTACGGCTGGCATATGATGCAAGATATTCATAACTACGAAAATAAACCGTGGGTAGCTCATAAAACTGCCCGACGCTTTGAATGCGGTAGCCCGAATACACTTGGCATCTATGCGCTTTCCGCCAGCTTGTCTTTGCTGCTGGAAACAGGCATGACCAAGGTTGAAGCGTTGGTAATCCGCAATGCCGAGTATTTACGCACTGCCATCAAACAAAATAACCAGCTGCAATTGTTATCGCCTGAGCAATCATTGAAATCCGGGATTGTAGTTTTCAAACATCGTAACGTAAGCAATGAAGTGCTATACAAGCACTTGCAAAATAGTGGTGTAGTTTGTGCTTTACGAGGTTTGGGTATTAGGTTGTCGCCGCATTTTTATAATAGTCTTGAAGAGTTGGACCGGGTAATGGCCTTGCTTGCTGATGTGCCTAGGGAATATTCTTAGCTTGTCGGCCAGGTTGCCATAATGCTGTCACAATTAGAGTGTATAGTGGGAGGAGTAACTTTCCTATTTGGAACCAACCTCGGATTTATAAATCATGAACAGCCAACTAACCAAGCTATCCCAAGAAGAAATCAGTCACATTAACGCCTATTGGCGCGCCTGTAACTACCTAGCTGCAGGCATGATTTATTTGTTAGACAACCCTCTGTTACGCAAACCGCTCAAAATAGAGCACATCAAGCAGCGCTTGTTAGGCCACTGGGGATCAAGTCCAGGGCTTTCTTTTACTTATATTCACCTCAATCGACTGATCAATAAGTACGATTTGAATGCCATTTTTCTAGCTGGCCCAGGACATGGAGCGCCGGGCGTGCTTGGTCCTGTTTACTTGGAAAGCACTTATAGTGAAATTTACCCTAACAAAAGTGAAGACGAACATGGCCTGCGCCATTTCTTCAAAGAGTTCTCCTTTCCGGGTGGTATTGGCAGCCACTGTACGCCAGAAACTCCCGGTTCGATTCATGAAGGCGGAGAACTCGGTTATAGCGTCTCGCATGCGTTTGGTGCCGCTTACGATAATCCGGATTTGATTGTTGGGGTGATGGTCGGTGATGGCGAGTCTGAAACTGGCCCTCTGGCGACCTCTTGGCACTCCAATAAATTTCTCAATCCGATCCGTGATGGGGCAGTGCTACCGATTCTGCATTTGAACGGCTACAAAATTAATAATCCCACTTTGTTATCCCGTATCTCCCACGAGGAATTGGCAGATCTCTTTAAAGGTTACGGTTGGACACCTTATTTTGTCGAAGGTAGTGATCCGGACACTATGCATCAAGCTATGGCTGCAACTATGGAACAGTGTGTGCTGGACATTCGTCAAATTCAACAAGATGCTCGTAAAACAGGTAAAGCGACTCGTCCGCGCTGGCCGATGATCGTGCTGCGCAGCCCTAAAGGCTGGACCGGTCCGAAAGAAGTCGACGGTAAAAAAGTGGAAGGTTTTTGGCGTGCGCATCAAGTGCCTATAGGCAACGTGCGCGATACGCCTGAACATTTCAAGCAGCTGGAAGACTGGCTACGCAGCTACAAACCGGAGGAGCTGTTTGATACGGATGGCCGACTGTTGCCAGAACTTAAAGCGCTTGCACCAACAGGTACACGACGCATGAGCGCGAATCCGCATGCTAACGGCGGTTTGTTGCGTAAATCTTTGCATATGCCGGACTGTCGAGACTATGCGGCAATCGTTGCTAAACCTGGAACTACCAGCGCTGAAAATACTCGGCCGCTAGGTAAATTTCTACGCGACATTATGCGGTTGAACATGAGCAATTTCAGAGTGTTTGGTCCGGACGAGAACAGTTCGAACAAACTGGATGACATTTATGATGCCAGCAAAAAAACCTGGCTGGCTAATTATTTACCTGAAGATACGGATGGCGGGGAGTTGGCGCCGGACGGACGAGTGATGGAAATGCTCTCCGAGCATACCTTGGAAGGTTGGCTGGAAGGCTACCTGCTCACCGGGCGCCATGGGTTTTTCTCCACTTATGAAGCCTTTGTGCATGTGATTGATTCCATGTTTAATCAGCATGCCAAGTGGTTAGCTATGTCTAAAGCGGTGCCATGGCGCGCGCCGATATCATCCCTAAATCTGCTGATTACCTCGACCGTCTGGCGGCAGGATCACAATGGCTTTACCCATCAGGATCCGGGCTTTTTGGATGTAGTGGTGAATAAAAGTCCCGCTGTGACGCGCGTTTATTTGCCGCCCGATGTGAATTGTCTGTTGTCGGTTGCCGATCATTGCCTAAAAAGTACCAATTACATCAATGTCATCGTCTGTGACAAGCAAAAGCATTTGCAATTTTTGGACATGGATGCAGCAATCAAGCATTGCACTAAAGGAATCGGCATTTGGGATTGGGCATGCAACGATCAAGGCTATGAACCGGATTTGGTGATAGCCAGTGCCGGTGACGTTCCTACCAAAGAGGCGTTGGCAGCCGTGGTATTGCTGCGCGAGAACTTTCCGGAGCTTAAAGTTCGTTATATCAATGTAGTTGATTTGTACAAGTTGACGCCTGAATCCGAACATCCCCACGGCTTATCTGACAGAGATTTCGATAGTCTGTTCACCTTGGATAAACCCATTCTTTTTAACTTCCACGGGTATCCCTGGTTAATTCATCGTCTGGCTTATCGTCGTAACAATCATAAAAATCTGCATGTGCGCGGCTATAAAGAAAAAGGCAGCATTAACACGCCGTTAGAGCTTGCTATCCAAAACGAAATTGACCGCTTTAGTCTGGTAATCGATGCCATCAACCGGATACCGGCCTTGCGCGTGGCGGGTGCACATGTAAAAGAAAACATGCGTGACAGACAAATCGAATGCCGACACTATGCTTATGAGCATGGCACTGATTTGCCCGAAGCGAATAACTGGGTTTGGCCGTATTGAACCTAACGGTACTGACAATCAACAGCGGCTCGTCTTCAGTTAAAGCGAGCCTGTTTTGCGCTGATGGCACTCGGCGCAATTTTCGCTACGAACACTTGCTGGATCAAAGGACTGCATTCGAGCAGCTCTTGCAAGACCTGTCTGGTGAAGTCCCGGATATAGTGGGTCACCGTTTTGTGCATGGCGGCGATATTGCCGATTCAGCCCGTCGGGTTGATGCTAATGAGCGTTCTCGATTGGAGTCATTAGTCCATCTTGCTCCGCTGCATTTGCCGGGTAATCTGTTGGGGCTGGATTTAAGCCAGCAACGTTTTAATGTGCCGCAAGTCGTTTGTTTCGATACCGCTTTTCATGCCACCATGCCGGAGTTGGCTAGGCGGTTACCCATTCCAAACGAGCTAGGTTTGCGCCGTTTTGGTTTTCATGGACTCAACTACGCCTATATTGCTCAGCGGTTGGTGGAAGTTTTAGGTGAGGTCGCTTATAAAAAAGTCGTTGTTGCCCACTTAGGCAGTGGCGCTAGCCTTTGCCTAATGGAAAATTTGCAATCGGTGGATACCACCATGGGTTATACCCCAGCAGGTGGTATCCCAATGGGCACTCGAAGTGGCGACCTTGATCCCGGTGTGATGCTGGAATTGGCAAATCGCTACCCGTCTGAAAAATTAACCGATCTGGTATTTCATCACATGGGGTTGCTGGCTTTATCCTCTGGTGAAAGCTCGCAAATGAATGAATTGCTTTCGAGCAACAGCGACAACGCCAAGTTCGCGGTCGATTATTTTTGCCGTCAAGTACGGGCAGCGATTGGCGGCTTTGCCGCTAAAGCAGGCGGTGTTGACGCGCTGGTTTTTACCGGTGGCATCGGTGAACATGCCCCGGAAATACGTGAAAAAATCTGCATGCCCCTGGCTTTTCTGGGCTTTGCCTTGGAGAGGGAGGCAAATTACGCTAGTGCAATAACAATCGCTGCCAATGCTCACAAACCGGTATTGGTCATTCCGGCCGATGAAGAAGTGATAATTCACAAACTTTGTCTGGCTACTTGTGCTTAAAACAATCAGCCTTAGCTAAAAGTGCCGGATATGCCCGCTCTATTTCCGTATTTAGTTGCTATATATCGTATTATTGCTATGTTTATCAGATAAAGGATTTCTGACGTCTCTGATAAAACTATTTGATAAATAACATAAGGAACGGTTAGTGGCTTTAGAAAAACTATCGGAACGTGATATCTGCACCAAGTTTATTACCCCTGCCATCCAATTGGCGGGCTGGGATATACAAACCCAAGTTCGTGAGGAAGTCAGTTTTACCAAAGGACGCATTATTGTTCGTGGCAAACTACATAGTCGTGGTGAACAAAAACGCGCGGACTATATCCTTTACTACAAAAGCAATATGCCCATTGCAATTATAGAGGCCAAAGACAACACCCATAGCGTTGGCGCTGGCATGCAGCAAGCTCTTAACTATGCTGAAACACTGGAAATCCCATTTGTATTTAGCTCAAATGGCGATGCTTTCTTGTTGCATGATCGCACCGGTACTAGTTCTGTTACTGAGCAAGAAATAGCACCCAACAAATTTCCTAGTCCTGAGGAATTATGGCAGCGCTACTGTGCATGGAAAGGCATTGCTAGCGAACAAGCTAAAACTACGGTAGAAATGGCGTACTACGATGATGGCAAAGGCCGCTCTCCACGTTATTACCAAGCCAGTGCCATCAATAATACTATTGAGTCCGTTGCCAAAGGCCAACAACGCGTGTTGTTAGTCATGGCAACAGGCACAGGTAAAACCTATACTGCATTTCAAATTATTTGGCGTTTATGGAAGTCAGGCACCAAAAAACGCATTCTGTTTTTAGCAGACCGTAATATCTTGGTAGACCAAACCAAGAATAACGACTTCAAACCCTTTGGCGCGGCGATGACCAAAATTAGCAAGCGTCAAATTGACAAAAGTTATGAAATCTATCTTTCGTTATATCAGGCCGTAACTGGCAACGAAGAAGACAAAAATATCTACAAGCAGTTTAGTCCGGATTTTTTTGATTTAATCGTAGTGGACGAATGCCACCGTGGCAGCGCTGCTGAGGATTCAGCCTGGCGCGAAGTGCTAGCCTACTTTAAATCCGCAACGCATGTTGGCCTAACTGCTACACCAAAAGAGACCAAAGAGGTTTCGAGTAGTGACTACTTTGGTAAACCCGTATACAGCTACACCCTAAAGCAAGGTATTGAAGATGGTTTTTTGGCGCCCTATAAAGTCGTACGCATTGATATTGATAAAGACTTACAGGGTTGGCGACCAGCGGCTGGACAAGTCGATAAAAAAGGCCAAGTGATAGAGGACCGTATCTACAATCAAGCGGATATGGATAGAACCTTGGTATTAGAAAAACGCACTGAATTGGTTGCCAAAAAAATTACCGACTACCTTACTGCAACCGACCCTTACGCAAAAACTATCGTGTTCTGCGATGACATCGATCATGCCGAACGCATGCGTCAAGCGTTGGTGAACTTAAACCCGGCGCGCGTTAAGTAAAATCGTAAATTCATCATGCGCATTACCGGAGATGAAAACGAAGGCAAAGCAGAGCTGGATAACTTTATTAATCCAGAAGAGCGCTACCCGGTGATTGCCACTACCTCAAAGTTAATGACCACGGGCGTAGATGCGCAAACCTGTAAGCTGATAGTGCTCGATCAAAACATCAAATCCATGACTGAGTTTAAACAAATCATAGGGCGCGGAACGCGTATTAACGAAGATTACGGTAAATACTGGTTTACCATCATGGATTTTAAAAAAGCCACAGAGCTTTTTGCCGACAAGGACTTTGATGGTGAACCCGTGGTGATATTTAAACCAACAGGTGACGAGTCGCCCGTACCACCCGATGATATTAATGAACATGGCGGGAATACCCAAGGTGAGGATCAACTAACTATTAGCGGCGTTGATGATGAACCGAGCGGACGAATTAAATACGTAGTAGGCGATGTTACTGTTCATGTAGTAACTGAACGGGTTCAATACTATGGGCCTGAGGGCAAACTGATTACCGAATCACTCAAAGACTATACGCGCAACGCAGTTAGAAAAGATTACAGTTCGCTTAACGATTTTTTAATGCGCTGGAGTAGTACAGAACGGAAAGCCGCATTGATAAAAGAGTTAGAGCTGCACGGCGTATTGCTGGAAGCCTTGGCTGAAGAAGTCGGTAAAGACTTTGACCCCTTTGATTTAGTCTGCCATATTGCCTTCGACCAACCTCCGCTCACCCGCCGCGAGCGTGCTGACCAAGTGAAAAAACGCAACTATTTTGCCAAATATGGCGAGCAAGCTCGC
Organism: Methylococcales bacterium; assembly: GCA_965247565.1. GTDB lineage: Bacteria > Pseudomonadota > Gammaproteobacteria > Methylococcales > Methylomonadaceae > CBDFHF01. The sequence goes on from CBDFHF010000003.1 coordinate 2,464,881, forward strand.
AAAGTACTAGAAGCATTATTGGATAAATACGCCGATACAGGCGTTGAAAACATCGAGGATATTAAAATTCTCACCATCGATCCCTTTAAAAGCATGGGCAGCGCACCAGAACTCATATCGGCCTTCGGTGGAAAATCCGCGTACTTGCAAGCCTTAAAAGAACTACAGCAACAACTTTACGCCTGATTCAATTATCACCAATCCAAGAAAAATACAGGAGCATTTCTAGCACCATTAAATCCATCCAAGACATCATGCGCAAAGACGTCGGTGTCGATGGCGACGCCCAACGTTTAAGCCAATTGGTCTGGATGCTATTCCTTAAAATTTTTGATGACCGCGAACAAGAATGGGAGCTGTTGCAAGACCATTACCAATCCCCATTGCCAGAGCCATACCGCTGGCGCAATTGGGCGGCGGATGCCGAGGGCATGACTGGTGATGCGCTAAAACAATTTATTGATAACGACTTATTCCCAGCCATACAAAACCTGCAAGCCAAAGGCAACGACCAACGCGCTTATGTGATTCGCTCCGTGTTTGAAGATGCCTACAACTACATGAAGTCAGGCCAACTCATTCGCCAAGTCATCAACAAAATTCAAGAAGGTGTGGACTTTAACAAAGCGCAAGAGCGCCATTTGTTTGGCGATATGTACGAGCAACTCCTGCGTGATCTTCAAGCCGCAGGCAATGCAGGCGAGTTTTATACGCCACGCGCTGTGACTGAGTTTATGGTGCGTATGGCCAACCCACGCTTGGGTGAAAAAGTGATGGACCCTGCTTGTGGCACAGGTGGTTTTTTAAGCTGCACCATCGAGCATATCCGCAAACAAGATGTAAAAACCGTGGAAGACGAAGCCACACTACAAGCCAATATCTACGGCATCGAGAAAAAACCTCTGCCACACATGCTCTGCACCACCAACATGATATTGCATGGCATTGAGGTGCCCAGCAATATCCGCCACGACAACACCTTGGCGCGCCCACTCATTAGCTGGGAGCCGAAAGACCGTGTGGATGTGGTCATCACCAACCCACCGTTTGGTGGCATGGAAGAAGACGGCATCGAAACCAACTTCCCCGCCACGTTTAGAACCCGCGAAACCGCCGATTTGTTTTTAGTGCTACTCATGCAACTACTCAAAACAGGTGGCCGTGCCGCACTGGTGTTGCCCGATGGCTTTTTGTTTGGTGAAGGCATTAAAACCCGCATCAAAGAAAAACTGCTGCAAGACTGCAACCTGCACACCATTGTGCGCCTGCCCAACAGCGTATTTGCCCCTTACACCAGCATTAAAACCAACCTGCTGTTTTTTAGCAAAGGCACACCCACGCAAGCTATTTGGTTTTACGAGCAACAACTTCCAAGTGGAATCAAAGCCTACAACAAAACCAAACCCATGAAGGTCGAGGAGTTTGAAAGTCTTGCCAACTGGTGGGGCAATGAGAGTGACAGCTTTAATGCCAGACAAGAGAACGCAAAAGCTTGGAAAGTCAGCCTAGCCGAAGTTCAAGCGCGCAATTACAATCTCGATTGCAAAAACCCGCATGTGGGCGAACAAATCACCCACGACCCAGAAGTGTTACTCGCGCAATACCAAACCCTACAGCAAGACATTGCCAGTCTGCGCAACCAGCTTAAAACTATCTTGGGCGAAGCCCTAAATCACTGATGCAACCTTATCAATCACAATTAAAACCATTGTCTCGTGCTTTACGAAGCAATATGACAGAAGCAGAGCAAAAACTCTGGTATTTGGTTAGACGCAAGCAAATACATGGCCTACAGTTCTATCGACAAAAACCATTGTTAACCTACATTGTGGATTTTTACTGCCCCCAAGCAAAGTTGGTGATAGAGGTTGATGGTGGTCAGCATTATGAACAAACAAACCAAAAACAGGACCAAGCACGCACCAATGCGCTTAATGCTTTAGGTTTAACCGTGCTTAGATTTGATAACAGACAGGTGTTGTTAGAAACTAAAGCCGTGTTAGAGAAAATAGTTCAGATAATTCAAAAGCAAATCCCCCCTAGCCCCCCTTTAATTAAAGGGGGGAATACAAACGCAGCAGCCAAAACGACTGCCGCACAAAGTTTTAAACCGAGCACACAAAATGAACCCCCCTTAGAAAAAGGGGGGCAGGGGGGATTTCCAACAGAAGAGCAGAACAATGGCTGACATAAAACAACTGCTCACCGAGCATATCGATATTTGGACAGCTGCCGAGACAGAGAAAAAATCAGGCCGTGGCAGAGCGGGTGGCAATGTAGGCAGTGTGTATGGTGTAAAAAAGTTACGAGAGCTAATTTTAGAGTTGGCCGTGCGTGGTAAATTGGTGCCACAAGACCCAAATGATGAGCCTGCGAGTGAACTGCTCAAACGCATTCAGGCTGAAAAAGCCAAACTGAACGAAGAAGGCAAACTAAAAAAGGAAAAACCACTTGCGCCAATTGGTGATGATGAAAAACCGTTTAAATTGCCGATGGAATGGGAATTTTCAAGGTTTAGCTATGTGGCAAATTTAGAAAATGGTGATAGAGGTAAGAACTATCCAAACAAAGATGCCTTAGTTCAGGAGGGCATACCATTTGTTAACGCCGGGCATTTAGAGAATGGATTTGTTAACAAGTCTGAAATGACTTTTATTACAGAACAAAGATACAACCTACTTAGCGGCGGTAAGTTCGTTGAAGATGATATTTTATTTTGTCTTCGTGGATCGTTGGGGAAATGCGCAGTAGTTAAGGGGATTCCTAAAGGAGCAATTGCTTCTTCATTGGTAATTATCAGAGTAAATTCAAATATTCATTTAAATTATTTTTATGATTATTTGATTAGCAACCTGCTTATGAAAAGTGTCAGAAAGTATGACAACGGCACTGCGCAACCAAATTTATCTTCTACAGATTTAGCTAAGTTTGTTATTCCGATACCACCCCTCGCCGAACAACACCGCATCGTCGCCAAAGTTGATGAACTGATGGCGCTATGCGACCAGTTAGAGCAACAACACTGCAACGCACAAGAAGCGCATGAAACCTTGGTGAGCCAACTGCTCGTCACGCTTACCCAACCCCACAAAACAACTCCCCCCTTTAATAAAAGGGGGGCCGGGGGGGATTTGGATTGGCAACGCATCACCACGCATTTTGATGTGCTCTTCACCACCGAAACCAGTATAGACGCCCTCAAACAAACCCTGCTACAACTCGCCGTCATGGGCAAACTCGTCCCGCAAGATCCCAACGACGAACCGGCCAGCGAACTACTCAAACGCATACAAGCAGAAAAAGCGAAACTGGTCGCAGAAGGCAAACTCAAAAAAGAAAAACCGCTTGCACCGATTAGTGAGGATGAAAAACCGTTTGAATTACCAAAGGGGTGGGAATAGGTACGCTTAGCGGATTTACTAGCAATTGTTACTGATGGTGATCATCAGGCACCACCAAAATCAGATTCTGGAGTGCCGTTTTTGGTAATAGGTAACCTAAATACAGGAAACATCACAATTGAAAATTGCAGATATGTAACTGATAAATATTTTGAGGGTTTAGATTGGATTAAAAAACCACAAGTTAATGATTTACTTGGCATTGTTAAAATAATATAGTCTATATTTATTCAATTTACATTGGATGGGAGCTATGTATGAATTGCCCAAAATGTGGTTCAGTTGACTGTACTAAAGATGGCATTATAAAAGAAAGACAGCGGTATAAGTGCAAATCATGCGGCTATAGACATACTGTCAGCTATTTAGGAATCAGTCCCGCCATCAAGCGACAAGCTCTCCAGCTTTACCTTGAAGGGCTTGGTTTTCGTTCCATTGGCCGGTTTCTGAAATGCAGTCATGTTGCCGTATATAACTGGATCAAGGCGCACGGCGAGTCAATTGAGTCAATTCGCTCTGCGGCGGGGGTTGATATTGTCGAAATGGATGAGATGCATACCTATATTGGTTCCAAAAAAACTATTGCTGGATCTGGATTGCTGTTGATCGAAATGGGAAACGATTTCTCCACTGCGTTGTGGGTTCCCGCGACACCAAAACAGGACGAAAGCTCTGGAATGGCGTTAAAAATAAAGACATAACCCAGGTTATGAGTGACTACTGGAGTCCGTATGAGAAATTCGTTCCGAAAGAGTTGCATACTCAATCAAAAGCCGAAACCTATACGGTAGAGGGATATAACAGCTTGTGCAGACATTTTCTTGCTCGGTTACGCCGAAAGTCTAAATGCTATAGCAAGAGCCAAGACATGCTGAAATATTCTGTCATGCTTTTGATGTTGAAATGGAATGGTGAACTAGACGCTATACTTAATTAACAATGCCATTTACTTTATACGGTAACAGGCTCTTATGGCATACCAATCAAAGTCGTAAACGAACAGCCATTTTGCGTTCAGAGACACGTCGCAATTCTAAAGTCTACAAAGTACACTCCCATTGATTACTTAATGTATTTGCTCAAGTCAAAATATGCACTTGAATACGCCACTGAAATAGCAACAGGTATTGCACAAAAAACCGTACCGTTAAGTGGATTAAGAATGATGCCTATTCCGATAGTATCAATCCAAGAGCAACACCGCATCGTCGCCAAAGTCGATGCACTGATGGCGCTATGCGACCAACTCAAAACCCGCATTCAACAAGCTAACCAGCAACAACAAGCCATTGCCGATGCGCTGGTGGCGCAGGCTGTTAACCGATAGCATGTTGTGCAGCTGATTTAATGCTTGCTTCTTGCGGTGCTGGTGAGCAACACGCCACCGCCGCCGTATTGCACAGCAAGCGTCGGTGCGCAGACCGTATATTGTAAACGGCGTTAACTGTGTTCCGACAAATCAGGATTGTGATTTGCTTGTGGCGGAACGCCAAAAGGCTTCTACCCAGACTTTAACCACAATCTGACTATTCGCAGTTGCAACCCGTTTAAGACGTAATAACACCTACGGCCATTCTAATTGACCTTACATTCTTGTAGCGCTGTTTTAGTTGCTGTCATTAATTCTGTAATGGTGTCTTCGGACATGGCTCTTGGAGCTTTTTCAGCATTTTGATGCCACAGTATAAAGGCATCTAACTTTGCTTTATCATCTGTCGGAAGCGGAAGCGATTTAGCAGCACTCACCAAATAATAATGATCCACCTTTTCCCCGGAAGACTTTGCTTCGGTTCCTAGCCTATCTAAATTGGCCAGCGTGTATACCCGGGCTTTAGAAAGCACGGGCGCAGAAGCCAACCGAGCCCCTTCTTCTAATTGTTTTGCGGTAAGTGACATTGCCCATTCCCTCCCAAAAATCTCACTTGCAGGTTCAGACAACCTGGAATTGACACACGCAATTTTTTTGGGTTTTTCAGGGCTGTTTGGTAACTTGGCTTCCAACGTTTGAAGCGTCCCCAATGTCATGAGTTCTGACATCATAAGGGCCCGTTCAATAATGCGCCCTGCATTAATGTCGTCCAGTGTCACAGGCTTACCGGTATTTGTGGCTGCTTGGGTCAACCGCACTTCTGCCGCAACGAAAAAATATAAAATGACCGCCAAGGCTCCAATTATCCTGACAAGGCGCATAATGTTGCTGGTCTTCTTGCCGTAATGTTTTTCCAAAAATGGCAATTTGCCCATGTCGCGTAGTTCTGTAAAAACCAAGAGGGTTAAAATAAAAACCGGTATGCCAATGAGTTCACCCAAAACATGCGGACCAGCAGCCGGCCACAAAACAGCGCCGGCTACATACGAAAGAACGACTAAAAACACCAAAATCAAAAAAAACCAAACTGCTTTAATGATGTAAATTTTCATAATTTATAGCGTAAGGTATAAAACTTAATTTACAAAGCCTTGGAATGCACAAATTCCAACGGCGTAGATTCCCAGGTATCACAATCATAAAATGTACTGTAAGTGGGTTCGGCGTTAAAACCTTTGTTTGGTAACCATCTTGTGACCGATATTCTTGCTTGTAATCTACCCTTGATAATCTGAATATCGCGAAAATGATATTCATCACCATTCTGATATTCAGGCGATAACGAATAAGGGTTGATAAGGCGGCGATTTTCCGAACCATCCTCGTTTAATACCAGCAAATTATCAGAGCCGTATTTGCTAAAATTTTGATCAACCACTAAATACTTATTGTTCGGTGTAACTTCTATATTACAAGTCTCAATCAGATCACACTTTCTTCTGTAGGTTACACCATTAACTGTCCAAGAATAATGGGTTGGTGCATACTCTGGTTTAAATAGATCCATATCTGAAATGCCATCAGGAGGATCTTCTCCTGGGGTAATTCTAAATCCGTTAGCACTTACTATCACAAAGTTCTCAATCACATTAATATCCTAAGGTAAAGTTTTTATATCTACAACACGCACGAATTCTTTCGCCGTAGTTTTTGGCAAGTCCAGAAAGTACTGCTGTGCTCCGCCAATAAGCTCACCGCCTTGTGGGTTAGCTATGCCCTCCAGAGTCCTAAAAGGCTTCACCACTTCAAGTTCTACCACCTTTGGAATACCTTCCGGTTTCCACTCCGGCTTAATGGCCATTTTACTCAATGCTTCACTCTGACTACCAAACGTCTCATTAGTACCCCATCCGCCAAGACCTTCTATTTTGCTTGGATCACGTAATAATTTTAATTGATTTTTATCCATCGCCATCTTAAACCGTTCACCCGGCACAAACTGCCTTTCGGCAACCGTCGTCCCTGGCTTAAACGGCAGCGTCTCTGGGGTAGCACGATGCTTATCCACCAGTTCGGCATTGGCATCTTCAGCTGTACGATATTTAATGGTTCCCCTAAAGCGCGACTTCTCCTGCTTAGCCTTCCTCGCCGCAACCGCATTCTTTTTGTCACACCCCGCACAAGCTTTATTGCCCAATGATGGATTTTTGGCTTTCTTGGCCTTTGATTTTGCGGCTTTTGCCTTGGCCTTGCTGGCAGCTTTTTTGGCGGTTTTTGCCACCGTTTTCGCAGCCGCTTTGGCGGTCGTCGCCACCGTCGCGGCGGTCTTCGTTGCGGCAGTAACGGTGGCCTTTGCCACGGCGGGTGCTGCCGCAACCGCCTTGCCCGCGCCTTTTGCCGCGCCGACCACACCCACCCGTGCGCCTTCGCCCAGTAGCGCCGCATCGGTAACCGCTTTGCCCAATCCCCGCATGTCGCCATTTTGTGCGGCATCAGTGACGGCTCCGGCGACATTCCCTGGCATATCTTTCACAGCGTTCCCCAAGCCTTCGTAACCGCCTTGGCTGGCTACTTTGCCCAAACTGCTCATCGGCTGGATGTCTTCGATGGTAATGCTCTTAGCCATCTCCCCAGCACCGACGGCCGATAAGCCTTCCTTGGCGGCTATCTTAGCACCGCCCACCGCGACTTGCCCAAAGTCGTACACGCCATAGGCCATTTCTTTGCCCGCGCCAACTACGGCATCGCCCATGCCTTTAGTGTATTCCACAAAGTTAAGCAGGACATTTTCACTCGCCATTGTGCGCTCCTGCTAATGTTATTTCGGTCATAGTTCCAATTCCCATTTGAGTTCAACACAGCCTACCAAGGCAAACCCGCGCAATGACGGCAATACGGCGGGGTCGTTAAAAATGGAGCTGATCCAAGGCGTGGCATGTTGTTGGTAAAATTGCCTGCCAAACACATGTTGGCACACGGCAAAGGCTATGATCCCTTTGGTATCAGTGATGTGCTGTTGGCGGGCGGTTTGGATGGCCTGGGCAATAAAGCTTGTCAATGCGGTATCGTCGGCAAATTGTTGGGTGTGGTCTTGCCGCGTTGCGATGGTTGCCAATGCCCAGCAGGTGCGGGCGGCAATATGGTCGTTATGTTGGGTTTCGTCTGCGTTGTCAAACCAGCCGCTGCGCTGGGCGTTGGCTTCGGCTTCCGCCCAGGCATCTTCGCTTGCCTTGTCAGCCAACAGGTCGGGGATGTCGTCTGGGTAGTGGCTTAAGTCATCCAGCATGGCCTGAATGTCGGGCTGTTCGTCAAAGTTTGGAGCGATGGCGCAGCAGTAATGCAGGTAGGTGGTTAAGGCACTTTGGAACTCGATGCTGTAGCGGTCTTGGGCGTAGTCTATTTTACGGGCGACCATGCGCTGCGCCAGGGCAGGCGGCAGGGGCTGGAACAACTCCGGGTAGTCGGCCTGTAATTGGCTGGTCAACAAGGCGGCAAACTTTGTTCGCGCTTGGGTATCGAGTAGATGTAATTGCTGTTCACTGAGAGTAAGCATGGGCTTAGCTTGTTGGGGTGTTGGCGGGGTAATGGCAATAACCGGCATCGGCTGTGTACCAAAGGCTATGGGCAATGGGTTGCATCAAGGTTTTTAACTGGTCGGCATCGAACAGGCCATGGCTGATTTGCTGCATAACGCGGGGGTCGTAAAAGCGTAATAACGCTTCGCTGCCGTCGGGCAAATTGACAATGAGCTGTTGTTGGAAATGTTTGAGCAACACGGTCGGAGTGGATCGGCTCCATAACCAGATCACACAAGGGGCTTGGCTTTCAACCGTACATAACCAATTAATTCGAGCGTAGTGGCTGTCTTCAAACGGATTGAGCGGGATCAGGAACGGGCCTGCGTCTTGAGCCGATTGTTCGGGCATTCCCTGGAACAAACCCATTAAGGAGGCTTCCGGGATGTGTTGAGTCAATTGGGTTCTTGCAGTAGCTGGCTGAGCGGCATCCACTAAAACATACATACGCAAATCATCAACCGTCTGTGTGCAGAAATAGCTTAAGGCTTCTTCAAAGCTTGGTTGTAAGATAATTGGCATAAAGCACTATAAATGCTAGTTACGCGGAGTTAATGCACTACCCGCTTTTGCCGCCTTCAACAAACACGGAATACAGATTTGGGAAGGCACGATGCCTGTTGGCAACTGATTGGGACTGGCTGGCTTTGCCGCACCACCGGAAAACGCGTGCTGCCCACCTTTAACAGTAAAGTGGCCGGGGCAGGTAAAGGTGATATGACCGCCTTCTAGGACGATACTCGACTGCCCCGCTTGCAGGGTAATCTTTTGTTGGGCGTTGATCTCGATGCGGTCATTGACCGAGGTGACGGTGATGGACTGATCGGCCAGAATTTCTAGCTGATCGGTGTGCGCCTGGATTGATACCGGGGCGTTGGCGGCAATCGCCTGAATACCGCCCTGGTGAGTGAATAGGCTAGTGGCCTTGCCGGAGACCGAGGCAAAGGTATGTGCTGCCGCCCAATGACTATCCGCTTGAGTCGTCCAGTGCAGGTGTTGTCCGGCATACAGCGTCGTGGCAGCCGGACTGGCGAGATTGATGCTGGCCGGACTGTCGATGTGCACCAGCGGTACCGCAAACTTCTCCACCGCTTGGCTTAAGCGTCGACTACCCAGGCTGGCTTTTTGGGCAGATTGACCGTTAACAGCGCCTGAGTATTGGCCTTGTTGCTGGGGGTCGATGACCTTAATACGCTGATCTTGGGCGGTGTTGGCGGGTTCGCTGCGATTAGCTCGATGTTGGCCGGCGACTTGCGTTAACGCATCGGTTAAGGTTTTGGCGCCTTTGAGCTGCGCAAGACTTTCGGCGCTGTCGAGTTGCGTGGATTGCACGCTACTGCCTTGTTGGCTGCGTGCCGTACTGGACAGTAACACCCCTTCGCCGCCGCGCACTATGCCCCAGGCATCGCTACGCAGTTCAAAACCTTGACCGCGATAAGCACCGCGTTGCGCGGAGGAGGGCGACTGACTGACCAGATAACCCAAATTTAATTGACTAGTCGCCGTACTGCTGGCCAAGCGCATCCGAAGTTGACCGGGACTGTCGTCTACTACCCACTGATTATATCCGCCGTCTTCCAGATTATGACTATGCATACCCGACAGCATCCCGGCATGATTAACCCCGGAATCCACACCAGCTGAATAAGGCGGCAAATCAGCGCTATTATAAAGACTGGCCACAATCACCAGCCGATCCATATCGCCTTCGATGAAATCTACCAACACTTCCGTACCGATGCGTGGCGTAAAAACCGTGCCCCAGTTCGGCCCAGACAACGCCTCAGCCACCCGTACCCAAGTCCCGGAGGTTTCGTTGCCGGGGGCATTGCCGGTCGCGTCGCTACTGACGCCTGTTTCCATCAAGCCGCCAGCCAGGGGACGAGTGCCGCGTTGCCAGGGGAATTGGATTTTAATACGGTGATCACGTTCGGTAGTCAATGGACTACCCTCCAGGCCAACCACCAGAGCAACTTGTGGTCCTAAGGCTGAAGCGGCAATGCGCTGTGCGGTCAAAGCGGGCACTAAAGGAACTGTGCTGCGTACACAGCTGAACTGATTGCGGTAGGTGCCCTGTTCTAGGGTGTTGGCTGCATGGAGCCTTGACATACCGGGATTAAGATTGTTGGTAGCGTTATGATTAACCGCTAACACGGTAAATTCATTTTCGCCAGCCGGGTACTGTTCGTGTTGGCTGAGCGTAAAACGATGACCTGCCGCTAGTTGCCGAACTGAACCGGCGCCGTTATAACGCTTATTGCCTAGCTCCAACGCCCGTAAATGCAGATCGCTATGCTGGCTAGCTGCAGCGCGGTCGGCATAATGCCGTTCAGTGCTGCCATCATACATTGCCAACACGGGTAACTCGCCATGGGCTAATGCCGAAGTAGTTTCAGCAGCGGGCGCAACCAATTGGGCGGGATCCCAACTGGACAGGCTAACTGCATTCGCTTGCACTTGCCGGATCGCGGAAAATTGCTGAATGCTGTCGCTGTGATCCGTAGCCCGAATGCCATGAAAGCGCACTAAACTGTCGCCAGACAATTCTGGCGATGTAGCCATTGCATCAAAAATGACCAATTGGTGACGGGCATGAGCCATGCCTGTCGTTTGTCCGTTGGCGGCTGGTGATTGTTCATGTTCAAAACGCCAGCTCAGGCCCTCTGAAGCCAGCAAGCGCACAAAAAAATCCAAATCGCTTTCACGGTACTGTGTGCAAATAGCTCGCTGAGCTAATGGTTGGCTGACATCCCAGGCTACATTGGCCTGTGGGTAGTCATTGAGCAGCTCGGTGATAATTTCTCGGGTATCTTTATCCTGAAAAATAAACGCATCCCGGCGTAATCGCAGAAAAGCTAAAAAGGGTTCCAGACGTAGTCGATACCTGACCATACCACCATCTGCACCGAGCCAGACCGCTTCGGTACAGTAGCCGTGCCAAGCACGATAACTGTTGTCGACCTGCATTAAGCGCAGTGTGATTTCTTCACCAATGAACTGTTTCAGGTCTATCTGAGTAGAAGGACTTAGCGCCTCAATGTCAAAACGGAATAGATCGTTAACTGCTTCAAAACCGCTAAAGCTTTCGGCAACCAGGGAGTCGGGTAGGTCCGAACCTTGCGCGGTTTCTAGGATGATGAGACGGGCATTTTGGCTAAGTAAGGGGCTGCTGGACATAGCGTTACGCGGTGGGGGTAAGGGTTAAACTGATTGCTGGTTAAAAAGCTACATGGCGCCAGCGTTATGGTAGAGTTATAGTGATATTGGCTGTTGCCGGCGGCATGTGTACAACGTCATGGTAGTCACCGATGCTGGCTTTGGTGTCATGGTCTAACGCAGTGTATAAACCTATATAACCTGCTAACCCAAACAAAGCAAAAACCCCACTAATCAGCCACAACGGCACATCATGACGGATTTTATTGATAATGTGGTCGGGACGCTGCCAATGTGGCGCAAAGCCGCCGCTTTTACCTTTCATTAGCGCGATTTCATCACCTAAGCGGGCGGTCAGGTAATGTAATTTCTCGGGGCCTTCAATCATATACTTCCCTTCAAAACCCAATAACAAACACAGATGAAAGACCTCCAATACCTGGATATGCGTCGCGCCTCTATGCCTAAGCGCCTCTAGACGCTGGAAAAAATTTTCACCGGCCAACTGATCACCAAACAATGTCAATTGCAGTGGCTTCCGTTCCCAGTCCGAACGAATAGTAAACTCCGATCGCAACACAGTTTCATCGACAGCGGCACAGTAGGCATATTTAGCGTCATGAATGTCTTCGGTAGATGCTCCCAGTTTTTTGGCGTTCCGTTCAAAGTCAGTCAAAAACCGGGTGATACTATCAGAAAACTTACTGTAGTCTTTGGGCTCGCCCTGGCTTTTGAGCAGGAATAATGCATAAAAACCGTCGTAAAGTAGATCTAGCAAAGAACGAGGTGTAAAAGCCTTATCGGTGAATGAAAATATACTACTAGGCTGGCCGAGTAGGGAAGGGGCGGTTAGTTCGCTCATGAGGTTACTGCCAACAACTCAAGTTTAAGGTCAGGGATACCCTTAGGCACATAGATCGCGATGGATTGCGCCTGTAGCATTCGCTCGTACAGAGGACCTTTGTCCTCGAGCAGGAAATAAAAGGTGTCCGGACGAACCGGAACAGCCGAAGGTACCTGGGGTGAATGCACCAGTTTTAGTCCGGGCATGGCTGCCAGCACGAACTTTTCGACATCATCCGGTGCGCCGATTTTGAAGATGGATGGCACTGCATCCACCAGCTCAAGTGCTGGCATATGCGCAGCGACAGAAAGATAAAAACGGGTGCCGCCATCAATTTTACCAGAATCAAGCATACCGTGATGATGCGATGGCTTGACTTCGGTGAGGGCAATAGAAAAATATTTTGCGGAAATGACTGTATCCAGTAACTCCCGAATAATGCTATGCAACTTGGCAAAGCAAGGCCCCGGATCTTGGTGTTGGTAAAAAGGCAAATCGGCCAGCGCCATGGTTTTGGAGTAGGTTAACAAAGCACCAGCTAAATGAAGTAATTGTTCATACAGACGTTCTGGATGTAAATCGGGATGATGCAAATAATGGCTCAGCGCAGCAAAAGAGGCGCTAGCTGTATGTAACAACCAAAATGAGGAAATATCGCCGGAACGGAATTCAATGACGTTTTTGCTAGGTTCGCGGTGGTGGCCATAGAGGGCATTGACTTTTGCCTGCAGGGCATCCATGAGGCGGCGCAATTGCAAAAACAACAACGGCGCACTGCGTATAGACAGGCTGGGCGCCACAAAACTGGGATCCAACTGAAAACCGCCGGTTGAGATGCGCTGCAATCGGGTGATTGGAAAGCTAACATAGGAATCCCGGGATTCCAGTTCCGACACCAAGCGTACTGATTTTTTCAAATAAGTTAGTTCGGCGTTAACGGCCAACGTATAAAGATCAGGTGTATCGACATTGACTTGGGTATAGCGCGCGGAGTTATTTGTATTGGCGGTCGCCGAAAAATTCCCATTAAAGTTCTTCATCATGGGCAGTGCAACGTAATAGGTAAGAGTACGTTGCGATAACGGAATATCGGTTAAATCGATAGTATCGGGTAAATCATCCTGATCAGGCGCTTTGATAATCTCGCCATCTTGAAAAATAAGCGAAAGCTCCAGGAGACTTAAGGTGTTATTGACTAAGGCATCTTTATCAAACTGGACGCTGAGTACTCCCCAAGAATAGGGTTGTAAAGCCAGTATCCGATCATGTAATCGACGCTCATGATACTGATCTTGCTGCTGGAAATGTTGAGGACGCAAAAAAAGCCCCTCGCCCCATAAAACTTTTGAGTTCGTAGTCACTGGTATGTTTGTTACTTTAGAGTTTGTTGAGTCCTATCTCACGACGCTATTGTTGGCAACGTACATAAGATGCTATTTCTTGGTTGTCAGGTTGTACCGTCTGACCTTTACCCACAGCGAGCATACATCCGAGCATGCCTACAGTTATGCCAGAGTGGATTGCTTGTTTGACAGGGAAGGTGGCACGCCAGTGGCCCTTTACCGGAGCGCGGAACAAGCCAACTATACCGATAAACTCAGTATCCCTGGATATGTTTTCCTTAGTGCTATAGATCTGACTAGGAATTAATGTTACTTCTTTTACTTCTACTATATCTGCACCCAATGCTTCTCTCTCTCTCTGTGAGTCCATAAACGTATCATAGGGAGCTTGCTGAAAGGCTTCTCTGCGCTTGAGTTTATAAATCTTCGTCATTAAGGCAAGTGACCGGCCATTACTATCCAGGTTTAAAGAGCCGGCGGCGTGCAGATTTAAATGGATAATTTTTGAGCTTTTGCGAACTATTGGTCTATTGGCCGTGACTGGAATATCCTCATCTGGCTCAAATTGCTCGGGTATACCTGACAAATCGGGGACTTCTTGGGGCTCGGGCGTTTCTGGTATTTCGGGGTATTCAGGTATCTCGGGAGTTTCAGGCATTTCAGAAACTTCTGGTGTTTCTGTTGCGACTGATTTTAGTTTGTCAGCAACATCAATCACTGCAAGCGTATCTTGCGCAGCAGAACTGATAGCACCACCGCAGCCATTGATGAAAACCAAAAATGGCGTCAACACAAGCAGTTTAGAGATAGAGTTCAAAGTAGCCATTTTAGAAAGTGTTTATAAATTTAAGAAGTTTTCTAAAGTTCAAGTCAGTTATCGCTTACGAGCTTATAAAGTATTAAACAAAAAATCTAGCACTAATCTTAACGACAGTTATTAAGGTATAACTCGATATGTTGCCACACAATTTCAGCTAATTTACAGCGTTTCATTGGACTATACGAAATTCAATACGACGATTTCGCGCCCGTCCTTCAGACGTGGCATTGTCTGCTACAGGGATGTCGGGGCCTTTTCCTGATGCATCTATTTTTTCAGCAACAATTCCTTTATTGGCCAAATATAACTTTACAGCGTCTGCGCGCGCCTGACTCAAATCAATGTTTTTAATGCGAAGGCCTCGGTTATCAGTATGCCCAACGACTACTAATTTTTGGTAGTTCATCCCTAGCAGGGGAACGGTAAGTTCATCCAATAAAGCTTTACCCTTAGGGGTGAAAGTTGCTTTGCCGCTCTCAAATTCGATAATTCGATTATGTAGAGTCGAGTCGATGATATTTTGCTTTGATTCAATTACCCTTAGCTCATTCAGCAAAGTGTAGTTCGAGTCAAGATTAGTGGCGATGTCGCTAGCCATTTGTTGGCGCTGTAACTCATTAATTACTTCGCCATTTATACTAACCGAGTTACCGTCTATTTTTAACTGCCCGTGTTTAACTTGTTTTAATGAGGGATTAATCAGCTTTTTTACGTAGTTGTTCCAATTTGCCGGCATCACCACTGTGCCAATTTCGATGAGGTCGACCACGTTACCCTGACCGTATAGCTGGTGTAATTGCGCTAAAATTCCCGACTTGCTGGCTTCATCCGGAACCGTTCCTGAAGCCACAACCTGACCCTCGCCAAAGGCCATTTTTGATATAAAAATCAATATGATGAAGAGGTGTCGCATAATTAGCTTCCGATAAATGTTTCGTGAAACGATTCTAGTACGGATGATAAGGAAAGACCGGAATGCATCAGATAATTTGACAGCTTCTTGAGGCTATAACCCGAGCCGACCTGACTCTCTATCCAGCCAGAATCATCAAGCGTTATGTGCTGCTCTTTACCTATTTGGGGGTCGAATATTGCCTGCAAAGTACGCGCTGAAGGACCGCTAAAGCCGAGTACTAATGCCCTATATTGGGGTAGCTGGGCTGTAAATAATGCCAATTCAAAATCAGACCTTGCTAGAAAAGGCGTTATTAAGTGCATCCAGAAAGTGCCGACTAAATGCCGATAGAGCATGTCGTTAGGTAACGGCAACACCAGGCTTTTTTCAGGATGAGCATCAGTACTACCGGTCATTATCGGCTGTAGCAGCAAGCCTAAAGCGATAATAAGTTGCCGCACGCTCCCGTTAAACCCCCCTTCAATAAGCTCAGCGTTGAGCGACTCTAAGGTATGAAGATCAAGAAAATCAGAAAAGACATCGTTATGAGATGAATCCAGCAATTCCAATGGAATTCGAGTGGAGGATAAATTCTGTAAAGAAGGCATTGGGTCTTCGGCGTTTACAATGTTCAAGCCATGAAATGCCAGATAATTCCAGAAATCTGAAAACACGCTGGGGCTGTAACTTACCAATTCAGCTGGGTTTTCAACATCGATCGCGCTCATGGTCAGAAAGGGAAAGCGTCGCCCTGCCATGTCGCTGCTTGCAATGATATGGCCTGCAATAGCTAAATTTTTATTCGGTCCAATGAAGGCGAAGTCTACTGATTTGATTTCGTCATAGTCAATTTTCCAGCGAGGATTTTCTGCTAACAATCCCATTGTTTCTGTCAGCCAATCATCCAGAACGCTAATTAAAGGGATATTCTCAGATGTTTTAACAAAGTCTCCTCGACCTGGAACTTTGCCGAAGTAGCCGACACGCGTCTGAATCGAAAGTTCTTTCATCTGGGAGTGCCCGTAAATAAGGGTTGAGCAAGATTTCCATCAATCACGGTTTCTGGTAATGTCATGCCTCGAAAACCGGTACTTTGAAGATTGCCACGTTCTTGTGAAGCATCTGGCCTGCTAATGATTTTTAAATCTGCTGAAACTGAAAAGTTATCTTTATACCAACTAAGTTCAAAAATTCCGCCTGAGCCGTTCTTCTTGGTCGCTGAGTCGATTAAACGTTTAAAGCCGAATCTGCCCGGAAAGTTAACAATTTCGACAATTTGATTATCAAAGGTCGTTACAGTAATACGGGCACCTGGAACTCCTTGAGGCTGAGGCCATATGAGATTAGTCCATTGTGCTTTCGTATGACGATAACGCAGCTGTTGGCCATCTATCTCAATTGTGTACTCAATAACGCCAGGAGCGGCGCGAGGCATTAACTGAAAAACCCATTGCTCAGCCGTGGATGAAGAAGCTGAGGGAACTCCTCCTGCACTGAGAGGAGCAATCCAACTTGTAAAGTTGGGTTGTACCAGAGGATTTAACGTAACTCCCATATCTGCCCACGTTTTTGCTGTGAGCGAGTCGCCGCGTCTGACCACCAATGATCCCATTTCAGTGGTAAAAAATTTGGCGATCGCTCCGTCGCTACCAAATATTTGTCCTATTTCTGAGCTACTTGCTTCAACTCTGGAATGAGGCGAAAAAGGATATTTATCCGCGAGCATGGTTTGGAACGGTTTATAAACCTGGGCTTGCCATATCTTGTTCATTTCATCCGCTGTTGGTTTAATAACCACTTCAAAAGCTTGCATCAATGGCCTAACCAAAATAGGCCTCAATATTTGTCTTTGTGACTCTGTCATTTCTGCAAGCATTTGTTCATCGACAAACTTAATTGCGTCAGCTAATTCGGTACTGTTATCAGCCATGGTTTGTTGCATAAACTGTTTTACCCCAGGGCCAAAATCACCCTGGTTTTTCAACTGATTAAACTGGTTGCGTAACTTGGATAAATTATCCATATACCCGCTCATTAGTGAGTTCTGTTTGTCTTTGACAACCACTAGCTTGGCAATACCGGCAAAATCTCTGCCTACAGCACCCATTGCGATTTCGGATGCAGGCCTATTTACGTTTAAATTGAAGTCCAAACGCGATGGCGTTTGACGCAGAATAACTTGCTTAAACCAGTCAATAAAACCACGATGGGCACGTTTAAGACCTTCGTTAACCAATGATGGATTGTCCCATGAGGTTTGATCATAAACGGAATTTATCAGCTTGTTGATAGGCGAAGATTGTGGATCTCCAAGGCGATTTAACGCATTAACCGCATTTTTAAAATCACCAAAATTATTAACTACCACTCCCTGGATAAATTTTTGCCATTCTTTGCTGTACTCGGCTTTATAAAGATCCGTTAATGACTTTTGAATTTGTTCGGGACTTCCTTCCAGAGTCAGATCATCTTTGTTTGATGTTTTTAATACCCAGTCCGTGCTCTGTAGTTCTTTATTAGCCACATCCTTAATTGCATCAGCAATATAATTTTCCCAGGCGGCCTTTGTAAAAGGTGCAGGAACAGCATAACTGCCAGCAATCAGTTTGCCATCCAGATCACCAACAATATGTGCTACCGTGATCGCAGGAAAACGTGTTGATGCCCGAGCTTTAATATCAGCATAAATTCGATCACGTGCTGGCATGCCTTTAATAATACGGCGGAGATTTTCACGGGTTTGGTCTATCAGCGAAAACTTGTTTTCAATAGTAGGCCAGGATGGATCGTCAATTTGAGTGAGGTAAAAACTGATAATACTTTCCGCACTGCGAATCATGGTATCGCGAGTCATGGTGCCTCGGTTGGATTCTAGCCATGTACGCCAGAAACGTGTGAGCTGGTCATTGAGATGCCCAGGTTCCGCGCGCTCTCCATTCCCTAGCATTAAATAAGTCTTTAAGGAGTTGTAAGCATCTTCAACATTCGTTGGTGAAAGATCCTTATAAGGTTGTGCGGATTTGTTTGATTCAACAGCGGCTGGAGATAAGCCCACTATAGGTCTCAACTGGCTACTGACAGAATTAACTTGAGTCAAGAAACCTTCTAGGTTTGTAGCGATGGGTTTGAGCATTATCTCTTTAACGCCGGCATAATATTCATCCTTCAGCTTGTTCTCAAGAACATCACCTTGATAAAGCCCGAAGCCAAGTTGCCATGGCGGATCAATACGATTTTTTTCAAACTGTGTTAACCAATTTTGTAAAATCTCCAAGGCTTCAAGGCGTGATTCTAAATCAAATTGGGTTGCTTGCAGTTTTACGATCTTATCCAGGTCAGCCTGCACGTTTGCCGTTAACTCAAGATTTGCGGTATATGACCAGCTCCAGGCTGCTAGAGACAGACCCAGTAGAGAGGTTGCCGCAAAAAACGCGATATATCGAAGCCGAATTTTGGTGTGACTGCTAAATTGTGCGACCAGGTTTTTGTCCGCAAAAATAACTTTCCGGAACAAGTCCTTCAAGAAGTAACCGCTATTTGATGGTTCTTTAAGGTTTCCGGGGTAATTTAAATTCAGATTGAAGTTTTTAGCTATCCGCTCAGATGAAGTGTTGACTGGATTGTTATCTTGAAGTGCGCTGGTAAAATAAAAACCACGAAAAACGGGTTTAAATTGGTAGGGATTATCCTCAAATAGAGTAGTAAGAAAAGTAAGCAATGAATTTTTAAGCGATAAAAATTCCAATGGAAAGGTAAATATGCCTGAGTTCATGTTAGTCCCGTGCTTCATAGCCATTTTGGCCAAGCTGAGTTCTTTTAGCCCCTCATAAAGCTCGTCAAAGTACTGGTCGAAAAGACCCAAAATGTCCTGGCTGCTATGCTTTTGATTGTATGGGATGGTAGCCCCCCAAACATGATCTTTTTCGGAGTGTTCTACATCATAAAAAAATTCATTAAAGCCTGTTAAGGTGTCTGCTTTAGTAAAAATGATATATACCGGGGCCATAATTTCAAGCTTCTCGGTAAGCTCTTGAATGCGTTCCCGGAATGTTTTTGCCAAATTAATACCGAATTCCGGTTTATTGGAAGTTAACTCGGTGATGCTAACAGCAATGAGAATGCCATTAATCGGTGCTAATTTACGATGCTTTTTTAGTAAAGTTAAAAAACCAAACCACTCATGTCTATCTTCTTCGTGGGCGGTATAACGGCCGGCCGTATCGAGTAAAATACCTTCAGCAGTAAAAAACCAATCACAATTGCGGGTGCCACCAATACCATGAATGGGTTTGCCTGTTTTATCAGAGAGGGGAAACTGTAGTCCTGAATTTTCTATAGCCGAGCTTTTACCGGCTGCAGGATTGCCAATTATCATGTACCAAGGCAGTTCGTACACCGCAGATGATTTGGATGCAAAACCGAGCTTAGAGCTTTTCAGCTTTTTGATGGCATCCAGCAGGCGATCTCGAACCGCATCCGTATCATCATGCCGGCCTCCTGGCGCTGTGATGATTTGTTGTACTAGCGCGTCATCTGCCACTTCGGAGTTTTGTCTTTCCTGCCACAGCCGGAATAGCGCACGTAAGCCCCAAATCACTAGGGCAAAAACTAGGCTAGTTAACAAAAAGATCCCAGCATAGTAGGTAGCTGTTTCTAAGTCATCGCGACCCAGGTAGAAATAGGCTCCCATAACAAGAAAACCCATTATTCCGAGCGTTCGTCTGTCAGATAGTAAATACCAAAGTTGTCGCATGTTTAGTTAATTAAGTCCGAGTTTATGTATGTTGGGTTAGCGATTCCGGAGCGATTGCCTCTGAGCTAACAACAACAGCTGCTCTTTGATAATCATCGAGATTGCTCAAACATATTGATGTTCCGTCATTGCTCACAGCTTCATGGTGTCCCAGTGCCAATGTTATTAGCCCAGCTACTGAGCCCATGGTGCCACAAGCGTTTGCAACTTTAGTGTAGTTTGTAATGGGATCAAGCTCTGGAAAAATTTTAGTTCCCATCTGCATTAATTCAATTATTTTTCCGACTTGATGATCTGTATCTGAGGCAATAAACGTTATTTTTTCTGCGGGAATATGGCTGGTTAAAAGCACATTTTCAACGAGCTCGACCAACACTTGATCACTAATTCGCTCCTTTCCATCAGTAGACTGATTGTGCTGACCTAGCGCAACGCGATGAAGTTGAGCGGTGGGTTCTGTAGTTAATAATTTAGATTGTTGTTGGTCAGCCAATAGCAAACCAGCTGCTCCTTCGCCAGGAATAATCGATCCATTGCGATGACTAGAGGGCAACTTTCCCAAACTTTCCCAATGTTCTATCGTCGCAAGTCCTATATTCGAATCACATGCAATTGCCATGGCAATGCAGGGTTGCTTCTTACGAAAAAAGTCAACGAGTAAGCGATCAATGGTTGCAAAAGTATCAGTCGAGTGGAGGTTTGATACAGAGAGTAGCGCGATATTTTCTGAAGGCCAGCCCTGTTGCCGAATCAAGTATTCAAACCAGCCGCCGACAAACTCACACATTTTGGGGCTCCAATGAGTCGGAAACAATGGAATGACTTGTAAGACCGGGAAAAATTGTTTGTCTCGATCTGCGATTGCATTAAAGATAAAGGAGTCCAGTTCAGCATGCTCCGTTGCTTGCAGCGCCAACTCGATAACCACTTGACCGCCATGTGTAATAGCTCTTAGTTGTTCAGGTGTCCATTCAGGCATTTCAATCTTGCTCGAGTCGGCCCATTGCTGTAATGCTTGTAATTGCTCACTTATGTCAATGTTTGGAATACGCCCAGTGAGCATTGGAAAGCCGCTGCTATCAGTCAATTCCTGATCAAGTTCAAAGGTTGTTTTATTCTCATTAATACGGGCAATGAGTTCATTAGGTGAATTGCCATGTAGCGTTCTTATCGCTGCGGATACTAAATTGAGAGTCAGATATCTTTCCTGTTCGTCGATAAAATCATCGACTTTAGTCTTGTCGTCGTTCGAGGTATTCAGTGTTGCCGGAGCGGAGACATTGTTTCTTAAGATAACGAATTGCCAAATTTTGTGTGACAGCCAAAAAATAATCAGCAGTGCAAGGGGTATTACTACAAAAAATATCGCCACATCCAGCGCGTTGGGTAAGCGCGAGTCAGCTTGCCAGCTGAATATAGTAGCCAACCAAACACAAGCAAAAGTCCCGCTTATGATAAGGGTGTTCCTTAACCAATGACCCTGCAAACCCAATACTCCTTATAAATTTTGATACCCAATACAATATTTAGATTTTCGGTGGGGAAAAGCCGAATAATTTCAATAACAATAAGAATTTAAATATTGAAAACTTGTTCAGACAGCATATTACAAATCTTGTTTGCCACAGCGTTTCATTATGGCTGTGTTTGTTGAAATAGAGAGGGGGCTAAACGAAATCTATGGTTGTTTGTTGGCTAGCGATCAATACGGCACCACAAGCAATACTGTCGCCGTCACGGGCGACAGCTCTGTCGTCAATAATTAGTGTGCTATCGCCTGTAACGATAGGAAATATTCCAGGACTACACCGTGGGCAAGTGACTTTGTCGCCCACTCTGGAAACGGGAATGCTACCAATGTCAGTTTTTTGTGAAGCTTCAATTACGACACCGCCATGGGTAGTTTTATCCCCAAGACGAATTAATGGTTTAGACATAAAAATTTCCTTGTAGTTAAATCTTTAAAACGTGAGACCTATGCAGTTCTACATGTCCAAAATCCATCATTTTCCAACGTCCACCCCACCTCAAACCTAGGGATTCTGCTACTTCGCCGTATAACTGGTAGCCTCTCATGGCCCACGGATCTTTTTCTGATATAACCAATTTGCCATCGCGTAGAAAAGCACAGTCGGCGGCTAGTCCAAACTGATGATAGCTTTGAAATGCTTTAGCGTTAGTCACATGGGTGCCAAGCTTGGCAAGCATATTCTGACGCTCGGGACTGCGATAGCCCTCAATAATAGCCATATTATAACCATAGTCCTGCTTCATGATTTTAAAAACCTGCAGCAAATGTTGTTCAAAATCAGGATTGAGTTTTGCCCAGTTTCTGCTTGCACTATCCAGCATCGGTCTAATTATAGATACTTCCTCTGTAGTAAAAATAGCAGGAGGTAAGGGTGCGGGAGGAACCAACTGCTCTCCTGTCAAGAGCTGAGTAATTTGAAAGTTGGTTTCGTGAGGTGTGCTATCAAAACCGTCCAGTCTGCTTTTGCTGCTTAGCAGCAAGGCAACGAGTGGTGGTATAAACACGATAAAAGTAGCTGTTAAAAGCACCCAGGATTGCTTTTGAATAGTTTTGCCGGTTTCTTTAGCTGCTAGCCGCACTGATCGCCCGGCCAGCACAGTTGTTGAGCTTACTTGATTTTCGAGTACTATTAGTTTATTAGCCAGCCATCTACCCGAGACACAAATACCATCGACAACCCATTCGCGACCGGATGCGAATAGAAGCAACCAAGCTGTCAAGCAAGATAACACGAAAAACACGCCAACAATCAAATAAAACACAGTATTTACTTAACAAATATTGATACCACTGTTGATATTGTAAATGTTACTTAATTCAATTGGAAATAAATACATTAGCAGTTACAATCGCGAGGCTTGCGAAAGGGGGCAATTCTATGTCTAGCTAGGCTTCGCTCTCTTTGATTCACGGTAAGTGTTTAAACGCAGCGGTCTTTATCCTAGATACGAGGAATTTGAAATTGCGCGAGCCAACCGAAAAAAGCAATCTGCCGATAGTGTCCAAACCAGACTTATTTTCCTCGTCCGGACCATCTACTAAACCCAAGGTAAGTATCTTGTCTGCTTCCCCGCAACAGGTGAAGGCAAATAACACGCCAAACACAGAGGTGTCTCGCACAGTGGATCTTCGATGGTTGACAAGCGCACTGGTTGCCACTGTAGCAAGTGTGCTGTTTTTTAAATATTACCCGAGTACAGATCTACAAATTGATTTTAACCGCCTGCCGGTACAACTTGGCCATCAACCAGAACCCATGCAAAATAATGTACACCTTACACTTGAAGCCCCAGTTGTATCGGCGGCGGTATCTGCTGGCGATCCCGCTTTGATTATCGCAACTAATCAACAGCAAATTAAGGAATCTAAATCCGGCCCATCTGCCCAGATTGTTGAAATGCCAAGTAGGAAGCTAGCCTTAAAATCGACTGTCGTTAAAAATTCGTCACCACGTCTAACTGCTAAACATTCCAATTCTATTAAACGTGCCAAGACAGGAACCTTGCCTAAAAAACAGTCTGTCTGGGTCTATAATAAGACGGAAGCTGGAGAATCTTCTAATGATAAGGGGGCTAGCGCTATTGTTCCTTACGCTTTAACTCCATCGAATTCGCATTTCGATAAGGATTCGGATCAGGATGTAGAATTGATAAAAGCTATTATCGCCCATGACCATGATCGTAATTATTGATACCAAAGTATTGAGAGGCTTATCTCGTTGGTCCTCGGTCTTTATGCTTAGATAACACCTATTCTCGAATAACTTCATAGATCAATTTGCACGTTTCGTATTAATCCACAACTTAAACTTAATTTCCGCTCTCTCGCAATAGTCATGTCGAATACCTCGCCCCAGCCATTTGCCAGCGAAACCCGCCTGTACGAGCTTATATTACCCAATAGCCAGGATAGCCATTTTGGCGCTGATGGCCTCTTAGTGGAAGCCTTTGTGGCTCAGGAAGCTATACATGATATCGGGTTTCGCGATGTCATCATTTTGTCGACCTACGAAGATGTAGCCTTGTCCTCCTTATTGGGCCAAACCGCCCGGCTGGCGGTTAGTTTGTCGGATGGCTCGCGTATTAACTACAGTGGCCTGATTAATCAGGCAGAGTTGCTGGGCTCTGAGGGCGGATTTGCGCGCTACCGGTTGCGCCTCGTTCCATGGTTGTGGCTGCTGACCCAACACCGTACCAGTCGGGTGTGGCAAGACCAAACCGTGATAGACATTGTAGATTCCGTTTTTGGGGCTTATCAAGGCCAAGCAGATTGGGTATGGAGTGATGACGTTCGACCCTTTATGGCCGATGTCCGTCCCCGCAGTTACTGCATTCAATACCGCGAAACCGACTACGCTTTTATCACCCGGTTACTAACCGAAGAAGGCCTGAGCTGGCGGGTTGAGGAAGAAGAGTCCGCTCCCAGCAAACACCGGCTGGTGTTGTTCGCTGACAGCACCCAGTCCAGTGCTACACCTGAGGATATTAGCAGTAAAAGTGCCCTGGGCGGCGCAGGCATTCGCTTTCATGGTGCCCGTTCCAGCGAAGAACAGGACAGTATTCAAGCCATCAGTTGCCAACGCCAATTGACGGTCGCCTTAACTACCGTATTGAGCATGGATTACAAGGCCAAGCGAGCCGTCAGCGCCAGTGTGCCCTCTCATCTGATGTTGGGTGGTCGCAACGCTCCCTTACTGGAAAGTTACGATGCGCCCGGCCTATACGCCTATGCTAATCAAGCAGAAGCCGAACGATATGCTCGTTTACAGCAAGAAAGCCACGAAGCAAAGCATCAGCAATGGTTAGCGCGATCAACCGTGCGTAGCCTGCGTCCTGGTACCCGATTTCGCTTAAGCCAAAGCCCATTAGATACAGAGGATAATGCCGCCAATGAGTTTGTCGTGCTCCGAGTCACCAGTATCGGCATCAACAATGCACCGGTTCCCGCACAAGTGGGCGGTCAACACTTGCTCACCCCGTTATCGGAACTGTTACAAGCCTGTTTATCAGGTATTGAGGATAACGGTTTTACCTCGAGCGGAGCCGGCCTTGCTCAACAATCTCTGTCGGCCGATGACGCCTTTACCTTTGCGCAACTAGTCACACAAGCCCAAACAGTAGGCTACAGCAACCGCTTTACCGCAATAGCCGCCGATGTGCCTTGGCGTCCGGTGCAAGAATGCCCGGACGATGCACAAACGCCATCTTCCTCATTCATCACACAACCAAGACCTTCTTGCTTGCATGGCAACGCTTTCCGCTATCCCACCGGTAATGGCCAGCGTCAGAACGTCAAACCCACCGCTTATGGTAGCCAAACCGCCATTGTGGTCGGTGCCCACGGCGAAACAACCGCCAACGGTGCCGATGAAATCTATTGCGACCGTTTAGGGAGGATCCGCATCAAATTCCATTGGCAGGGAAATAACGGCGACCATCACGCCACCTGCTGGGTACGTGTCGCTCAACGCAGCGCTGGGGGCGGTATGGGCAGCCAGTTTCTGCCGCGCATCGGCCAGGAAGTACAAGTGCAATTCATCGAGGGCGACGTTGACCGGCCTATTATCATCGGTGCCTTATATCACGGCCAAGGGGAGGGCGGTATTGTGCCCACGCCCGGCGGCCATCAGGATAGTTCAGGTAATCTCAGCGTGTTCCAGCCCGCCCACGACCACCAACCCAGCGGTCAAGGCAACCTAGCAGGTGGACACAGCCCCGTTTGGCACGGTGCCTCTTACGACAACCCCGGCCACCGCAATGTTGCTGCGCAATGGGGTATCCGTAGCAAAGAATTTGGCGGCAACGGCTACAACCAACTGGCCATTGACGACACCGACCAACAAGGCCGCATACAACTGAAGACCACCCAAGCCGCTACCGAACTCAACTTAGGTCACCTCATTCACAGCGCCGACAACTACCGGGGTAGCTTTCGGGGCTTAGGCGCAGAGCTCAGAACCGACGCCTACGGCGCCATCCGGGCCGGTCAAGGCATTCTGATCAGCAGTTACACCATAAATCACAACAGCCACCAACGCGATCCTGCCGGTGACAACGCCCCCGGCATAGCGCACCTCAAACACGCCAGCCAAATCGCCGCCAACCTGAACCAAGCCGCCCAGACCCATCAAACCGTACAACTAGCCGGTCATATGGGTAGCCACAAAGCCAACCAAAGCCACCTCGCCAGTGACACCCAACCCGAAGCACCGTTACAAGCACAGCTCACTAGCCTCAGCGGCATGGTCAACCCAGAAAAATTACCCGACGCCAAAGCCGACGCCAGCAACAAAAACACCAGTCCCACCGATGACAAACTTCCCCATCCCACCGACCCGCTCATTGCGATAGCCGCCAAAGGCGGTCTGACCATGAGCGCTGGCCAAGACATCCAATTTGCCAACGGTGAGACCGTCCATCTCATCACCGGGCAAGACAGCCAGTTCATCACCGGCCACCAATTCCGCCTGCACACCGGCCAAGCCATCGGGATGCTCGGTGGCGCAAGCCGCCCAGGGCAAAACCAAATCGGCTTACAACTGATTGCCGCCCAACAGCCTATCGACATCCAGGCCCAAAGCGATCAACTTAACCTCCAAGCCCGCGACGCCGTCAACATCAAAAGCAGTCACGCCCACATCGACTGGGCGGCGGCCAAAAGCATCGCCTTAAGCACCGCAGGCGGTGCGAACATCACCATCGCTGGCGGCAACATTACCGTGCAATGTCCAGGCAAGATTACCGTGCAGGCGGGTAAGAAGAGCTTTTTGGGGCCGGAAAGGTTGACTTACCCGTTGCCGGTGCTGCCAAACAGTACACAAACACCTAACTGGATTGTTGTTAATCACCGGGATGCTGATGATATGCCTATGGCTGGACAAGCTTACAAAATATTTTTTGAAGGAGGCCATGTCATCAATGGAAAACTGGATGATCAAGGGCAGGCAAGGCATGACAATGTTCCCTTAAATGCTTTAAGAACGGAATACGAACCCCGGACACCCGATAAAGAAACTCCCTGGGATCCGCTCAGCAAATTAATTGCCGCCGCAAAAAGCAAACTGGGATAACAATACAATGTGGGAAGAATTAGAAAATGCCCTGGCATGGTATCAATCCGCGCCAAACCGCTACATAAACAGTGCCAAACAAGATTTATCTGCCGCTGCCGAATGGATATGGACAGTCTTGCAGGGTGATTTTGCCGATGAAGAGCAAACCACCGCACAAATAGTGACTGGCACAGTTATATCAATGGCACCGTTTGTAGACCAGCTTTGCGATATTCGGGACTTGGTGGCCAACTGCAAAAAAATCAATGAAGACAGCAACAACAACTCCCACTGGATAGCACTGACCCTGACCCTGATTGGGTTATTTCCCTGTCTGGGTTCGTTAGCTAAAGGCTGTTTAAAGATACTGTTCGGCTATGCCCGAAAGGGGGCTTTTAAACTCTCGACCAAAGCTGTGGACAGCGACCTTTGGGTGGCCACGCGCCCGTGGGTGGAGGCAGGCATCCGCAAGCTCAACCAGCATTTGGACAACCCCATCGTTCGCAAGGCCATCGCAGCCTTAAAAATAGACAACATTTACAAATATCTGGCCGATAAAACCCGAGAACTGGCAGGTGAAGTTAATGTTGGCGCGTTGCTCGCCCGCTTTGACGAACTGGCCGACCGCCTTAAAGAATTGACTGACCTGATCGAAGAATGGGGTAGTTCGGCCTTGGTGGCGAAGGTAAAATGGCTGCTCAAAGCGATCAAAAACCAACGCGATCAGGCCGATAAAAAGCTGGCCGAACTCGTCAAACCGGTGCAAGACTGGCTTAACCGGCTGGCACAACGACTGGAAGTCGAACACCGCCAGGGCTACCGCGCCAGCACCAATGCCGTCAATCCGCATAATTTTAAGCGGCCTACCATGGACGACGAACTGGCCGAGTTTAAGAAAAAACTGCCAGAATGGGTGGATGAGACAAAAAAAATACCGCATCGCCCGAACGTTACAGCACCCAAGAAAGCAGGATGGCCTGACATCAGCGATACTGCATCCAAACCTTTGGAGGGAGCACACCAGACTTTTAAAATAGGTACGATAGAACCCATGACTTATCCCGAAGGCACCGTATTGTGCCGGGTGGTAGACCCTAATAGTTTCGATAACAGCATCAGTTGGATGACTAAAGCCGATTTTGATAAATTGCGCAGCAAAGAAGAATGGCGGCGAAAATATGCGGTGTGGTCGAGTTGGAATAGCAATGGCGAATATGTAACTTACACTGTACCTAAAGGTGGCTTGAATGCATGGGAAGGCGTGGTTGCTTCTCAGCAGAAAAAAGGTACGGATTATGTCCTCGAAGGCGGCGCACGACAAATCGTAATAGACCCAAAAGACCTAGCGCCAAATAAGTTTAACAAGCGCGAATTTACCGGTTGGGGCTACGATGAGTTTGGCAAAAAAGTTGACCTGATCGGCGTACCCATATTACAAAACAATATTTTTGGAGCGAAATAGCCATGCCAACGCCTTTAATCCCACAAGAGATATTTTTATTAGAGCGTTTCTGCTCGCTGGAATACTTCGGCAAAATGCGCGATGCCTGGGCGGATATGCTTAAATACGCCGAGGACTATTTACAACGGTTTATGCTTAATTTACCACCGGATTACCGCAGTCGTGAGCGTCCCTACCAGCCTGATATTACTTGGGGGGAATGTGTTTTACCTAATTTTAGGGACACGATGCGGGTATTAAATGACGGTTACATTATGCTTTCACACGGTGACTTGACTGCATTGAATCGAGCATGTGGGGTCACCGGAGATTTTAGAGGGCTACGCCAAGGTTTTTCTGAAGAGTGGATGGATGAAGTAGAGCCTGGGGCTGCCGATAAATTTTCTGATCTTATAACTAAAGCAACACACTTTGCTTGGCCCATATCACGTACCTCAAGTGGAATATGGTCAGAAGGAAATTTAACTATTGATTACGATGAGGTTGTCAGATCCCCCCTCAACCCGCCACCAACCTGGCCAATTTACCGTTTAAACCCGAATGTGACAGTCACAAGCGGTGGACGCACATCAAAAGCCGGTATTTACTTGCCCGACATTGACCACGGTTTCCCAACCCTGTTAACTGTTGGTGAAGGACTTGACGGTGAAGCCAATGAAGCATCTGTTTCATATAGTGTTGACCCCTCTGGATATTTACCCACCACCTGGACACTTGTCGAGCGCATCGCCGACAGCGGCGGCGGTATTCCCGGTACCGAAACCGTCATAACCCAAACGGAAGGCCGTTTACGCTGTGAAGCTAAGCATCCTTGCCCGCAAACCGGCTGGTGGTTTACCCCCGCCAAGGCCGACTCCCGCCGCCACTTCAAGCAAGGCGAAACCATGCCGGAGTTCCAGACCGACTACGGCATGACGGTGTGGTATTGGGACGGGCAACAGGAGTGACGCTAAAAATAACCATGCCAACGCCCCTAATCCCGCAAGAAATCTTCCTTCTCGAACGTTACTCCTCACTGGAATATTACAACAAGATGCGCGATGCCTGGGCATTAATGGTAAAAGCCGGTGATGATGCGCTTGCAGAGTTTATGCTCCATTTGCCTCTGGATTACCGCAGCCGTCCGACATATGACCAGCCAGACCGGGTGTGGGGGGGGAGGATATTGCCTAATCTACGCGCGACTCTGGATGCCTTGAATGTTGGGCTTATCCGTTTACAAAATGGAGACTTTGACGCATTAGGCTTTGCCGGTAATGTCTTGAGCGATGCCGCAGGCATGCGGCGGGATTACAATAACGACTGGATGGCTGAACCCTATAGGACTGACTTTGGCGATTGGTGCGCCAAGGCAAGCGAACCCGCCAGCAACCTTAGCTTTACTGTGCATGCTGAGTGGAAACTTGGAAGCCTATCTAGTCGTTTTAATGAGTTATCAAGAGGTACCTTATGCCCCCCCAACTTGGCCCATCTACCGCCTGAACCCCGCCGTTCAAGTAAAAACCGACGACAAGGTTCCCTTAAACGGAATCTATCTCCCTGCAATAGACGACAGTTGCGCCCAATTTATGGTGCAGGGCTACAATGCTTGGCAAGCAAATGTGGGTTATGACGCTGAAACCATGCAACGTATTTCTGAACAACCAACGGTTTGGACGCTAGTCGAGCGCATCGCCGACAGCGGCGGCGGTATCCCCGGCACTGAAACCGTCATTACCCAGGCGAATGCAGGCTTGCGCTGCGAAGCCAAACAACCCTGTCCGCAAACCGGCTGGTGGTTCACCCCCGCCAAGGCCGACTCCCGCCGACGCTTCAAGCAAGGTGAAACCATGCCGGAATTCCAGACCGACTACGGCATGACGGTGTGGTATTGGGACGGGCAACAGGATTAGAATTACTGTAACCATGCCAACACCCCACCGAAGCAGTGCAAACAGAAGCCAAGATTGAAAAAGTCGCCTCTCGTTATCGGAAAATTTACATCCACTCCAAACTCATGATCATTGACGATGCCATGTTCACCCTGGGCAGTGCCAACCTCAACCAGCGCAGCATGCACACCGACTCTGAAATCAATGTCGCCTCCGATGATTACACGCTTGCCACCGATTTACGCCAGAGAGTGTGGAAGCTGCACAGCACGGCCAATGGGCAAGACACGGATAGGATCAAAAATAAATATAATGGTGTCTTGGCGCAAACACTCGCCGGTGGCGACGGTTCGCAGAAGGCTATCGAAAATACTTTCACAAAATGGAAAGAAATTTCACAAGAAAACTTAAAAAATAAAAAGAGGGGCTTACCCATCCACGGATATATTGTCAAATTCCAAGATAAACGGACATCAAGCATAAGGCTGGCTTGATCTGGCGTTTGTTCTTTGGCCTTTTGGTCGCCGATTTTCTGATAATTTCTTTTGCCATACCCAATTGTTTTGCCCGCTTTGCAAACTGCCCGGGATCTGATTTTGTATTGACTTTTATATTTGGCTTACTCATCGCGACCTTTATCGTTTTTTTCATCGCGCTAATCTTGAGCATTTCCCGTTGGCGCAATTTCCGTAGGCAAAGGCATACAAAGGGTAAACCTATAGGCCTTTTTTTAAGTTCGTGGTTTATTTTTTTCGGCTTACTTTTTTCTGAACTTTTTTATGGCAATTTTATGGAGGTTATAATTGCTTTGGACATTTTTCACCTTATCCCAGAAATGAGCCTTTTTTATGTTTCCTAATGCTTGGCCTTCTATTGGCAATTGCTGTAGCTTTCATAATTGCGATCACCGCAAGTTTTAACCATATACGCAACCCTGATAACTGGTTATAACAGATGAACCCCTTCCACCTGCATTGGCTTAGCCGCTACACCCGCCACCCAAAAAGCACGGTAGCCGCCTTGCTATTGATCGCCCTAACTGTTTACCTGACTTTCATGAGTGATACCCTGATGTCCACCAACCTGTTTTCATCACTGCCGCGCAACATGGCGCTGAACGCCTTCAGCCCCTACCGCCCCAACTTTGACTGCAAGATTGAAATTACCGAAGTGCCGCCGATGGATGCCCAGGCGCAGGACTGGTTTGAGGAAGCCTTGTACGTGACCCGCGGCGAGTTGCGGGTGTCCGACCAGGACGACTACCCCAAGGCTGTCGCGTTGTATGAAAAGGCCGCCGCCAAGCAGCATTGGAAAGCCATGCTGAACCTGGCCAGCCTGTATCTGAACGGCGCACGCAACGTGGACGTGGACACCGAAAAAGGTGTGTTGCTGGTGGAAGAAGCCATGAAGCTCGGTATCCCCAGCGCTTACGATTTAATGGGGACGTTGCATTCCAGCGGCCAGGGCGTCAACCAGAGTACTGATCGCGCTTTCGCCTTCTGGCAATTGGCAGCCGATATGGGCAGCGCCCATGCTCAGGCTTTTCTAGGTGACAGCTTCATTGGCTTCGCGGAACCGGGTGTCACCTGGGCGAACCCGGCCGTAGGCAGAAAAATGCTGCGCTGTGCCGCAGCGCAAGGCCATGCCAAAGGAACGGTTGACTTGCTTGTAGAATATCGTACCAGTGAAGATCTGGAAGCAGACCTTACCAGCCAATTAAAAATCGCCCAGAACGGGGTTAGAAACGGCTGTGATGAGTGCGCGTCACGGACGGATACTTTATTTAGAAAAACTCAAACGACGGCCATAGCGGATGAACGATACAGTCGGTACAGTGTTTTTTCCGATTACATCCCGCATTACCGCGACCTGCGCTTCCCCAACCTGGACAAGGTGTTGCCCTTGCCGCCCACTTCCCTGCCGCCCAAGAGAGCGGGCTACGGTGGTGACCTGAAAATGTTTGAGCTGGCCAAGAGTGTGCAATACCCCGTCTTTGTAATCCCGCCCGAGGGCGGCCCAGCCGTCAGCCAAACCCACCAGCGGGTCACCTTCGGCTTCGACCGGGAAATCCCCCGCGCCCATACCGCATCGCCCGAACTGGCCAGCCCAACCCAACCGCCTTTTGCCGACCCCCATGCGGCGCCCTTGCGTTACCTGACCAGTCCCGGCGACAAGCCCAGCCCGGAAACCGGCATCTGGCGGGTCAGTGTGCCGCCGGAACATCCCTTAGCACATGTGCTGAACCGCAGTTGGGCGGCCCCTAACCAAGGCCAGGTTCACCTAACAAAAGGGCCAGGATTTCCCACACCCACAAAATGACTGGATGATGCAGGGCGTAAATCCCACCGAAATGACCTGGTGGCTACTTGAAGCAGGCTAGCCTGCTTCGAAGGATAATAACCTCTAAACCGGTTTAAGGAAATTCAATATGGATAAACCAGTCGGTATTTTTATTATCACTGTCCTAACCTGCTTAATTTTTTATTGGAGTAATATCCCACATAAACGGCGTATCCTGCTTAGCCTAAGCTGGTTAATGGTTATGCTAATGGTTGTATTTATTTACAATTTTTTAGCGGATATGTTTGAGGGAATAACTCATGCCAGCGGGGATTGATGAGCGCGCGTTCAAGCGTGCGTAGTTTATAAAGGCCTGTTTATCAGGTATTGAGGATAACGGTTTTACCTCGAGCGGAGCCGGCCTTGCTCAACAATCTCTGTCGGCCGATGACGCCTTTACCTTTGCGCAACTAGTCACACAAGCCCAAACAGTAGGCTACAGCAACCGTTTTACCGCAATAGCCGCCGATGTGCCTTGGCGTCCGGTGCAAGAATGCCCGGACGATGCACAAACGCCATCTTCCTCATTCATCACACAACCAAGACCTTCTTGCTTGCATGGCAACGCTTTCCGCTATCCCACCGGTAATGGCCAGCGTCAGAACGTCAAACCCACCGCTTATGGTAGCCAAACCGCCATTGTGGTCGGTGCCCACGGCGAAACAACCGCCAACGGTGCCGATGAAATCTATTGCGACCGTTTAGGGAGGATCCGCATCAAATTCCATTGGCAGGGAAATAACGGCGACCATCACGCCACCTGCTGGGTACGTGTCGCTCAACGCAGCGCTGGGGGCGGTATGGGCAGCCAGTTTCTGCCGCGCATCGGCCAGGAAGTACAAGTGCAATTCATCGAGGGCGACGTTGACCGGCCTATTATCATCGGTGCCTTATATCACGGCCAAGGGGAGGGCGGTATTGTGCCCACGCCCGGCGGCCATCAGGATAGTTCAGGTAATCTCAGCGTGTTCCAGCCCGCCCACGACCACCAACCCAGCGGTCAAGGCAACCTAGCAGGTGGACACAGCCCCGTTTGGCACGGTGCCTCTTACGACAACCCCGGCCACCGCAATGTTGCTGCGCAATGGGGTATCCGTAGCAAAGAATTTGGCGGCAACGGCTACAACCAACTGGCCATTGACGACACCGACCAACAAGGCCGCATACAACTGAAGACCACCCAAGCCGCTACCGAACTCAACTTAGGTCACCTCATTCACAGCGCCGACAACTACCGGGGTAGCTTTCGGGGCTTAGGCGCAGAGCTCAGAACCGACGCCTACGGCGCCATCCGGGCCGGTCAAGGCATTCTGATCAGCAGTTACACCATAAATCACAACAGCCACCAACGCGATCCTGCCGGTGACAACGCCCCCGGCATAGCGCACCTCAAACACGCCAGCCAAATCGCCGCCAACCTGAACCAAGCCGCCCAGACCCATCAAACCGTACAACTAGCCGGTCATATGGGTAGCCACAAAGCCAACCAAAGCCACCTCGCCAGTGACACCCAACCCGAAGCACCGTTACAAGCACAGCTCACTAGCCTCAGCGGCATGGTCAACCCAGAAAAATTACCCGACGCCAAAGCCGACGCCAGCAACAAAAACACCAGTCCCACCGATGACAAACTTCCCCATCCCACCGACCCGCTCATTGCGATAGCCGCCAAAGGCGGTCTGACCATGAGCGCTGGCCAAGACATCCAATTTGCCAACGGTGAGACCGTCCATCTCATCACCGGGCAAGACAGCCAGTTCATCACCGGCCACCAATTCCGCCTGCACACCGGCCAAGCCATCGGGATGCTCGGTGGCGCAAGCCGCCCAGGGCAAAACCAAATCGGCTTACAACTGATTGCCGCCCAACAGCCTATCGACATCCAGGCCCAAAGCGATCAACTTAACCTCCAAGCCCGCGACGCCGTCAACATCAAAAGCAGTCACGCCCACATCGACTGGGCGGCGGCCAAAAGTATCGCCTTAAGCACCGCAGGCGGTGCGAACATCACCATCGCTGGCGGCAACATTACCGTGCAATGTCCAGGCAAGATTACCGTGCAGGCGGGTAAGAAGAGCTTTTTGGGGCCGGAACGGCTTAAATATCCGTTGCTGACGTTGCCTAAAGGTTTGCTGAATTCCCTTTTCGATGAAAAGGTTAGGGTACGTGATCATAGCGGAAAACCGATTGCCAATATGCCGTATCACATTACTGATGGGGCTGGAAATGTATATAAAGGATTTACAGATGAATATGGCTGTTGTCCAAGAGTTCATACTGGAGAAAATTCGCAAGCCTTAAAAATATTAACGGGCGTGCTTGCCTTGGAGAAATGGTAATGGGAGCTTTTGACTTTGAAACAACTACAAATGCAACCGAAGGCTCTTATTTTGATGCTACAAGTCATTGGATGCCTGCCAAGGTTCATATTTTTATGGTTGCTGATGAGATAGGAAAGGATGGGTTTCTGGTGAGAAAAAACTATGCGACACCTAATGATCCGCATTTACCCGCAAAAAACTTGCCACAATTCAGAATTAAGAATGAAGTTTGGCCAGAAAAATTTGGAATGATGCCAATTGATCCAAGCTAGAAATCAACAATTGCTGAACATGTTTATAGCAGCAAACAATACCCCTCAAAATATGTTTCTACCAGTTCTGAATTTCCTGATGGTTCACCTCGGTTTCAAGGAAAAACAATTTATATTGATATTGAAAAAGCTAAGGCATCAGGTGCCAAGCTTGTAACTACTGATGAGATTGTTAAAGCCTTGGAAGAATACAAAACTATCGCACCCAGAAAAAATGCCAAGATCGATCAAATATCACATTGGGTAAAAGATATTGATAAAGAGGTTTTAGTTGATAGTAAAAAAGTTCCTTCTTCGGCAATTTTTACACCTCGTTCTTTAGAGAATACAAACCGCTTAATTAAAGGGATGAAAATTGTTCAAGTTTTTGCCATTGGCTTTACGGCCTATGACCTTGAATTAGCCAGCGAGGAATCTATTAAGCAGAAAAGTATCAAGCCGCTATCTGTTGAAGTTTTAAAACAATCCGGTGGTTGGGGTGGTTTTGTGGCTGGCGCAAGAATTGGGACTGCTGTTGGTGTTGCTGTAGGAATTGAAACGGGGCCGGGGGCTATCATCACGGGCGCTATTGGTGGGATTATTTTTAGCATCGCTGGTTACAATGGGGCAAGTTTTATTACAAAGCAATGGACTAGCAATAGTGGCGGCGGTGGAGATTTTGGCGGCGGCGGTGCTTCGGGTAGTTGGTAAGGGCAATATCTAAGCGAGTTATTCAGCATATATACGGCGCACATGTTGTGTTTTTCAGATGAAGCTTTTCAAAATATAAAACGCATTTTTGCAGAAACCGAATGCATTGGTGTGTTTGTTTAATAAGGGCAAAATCGTGTCTATCCTAGATCAGATTAAACAATTGTTTAAACCAGGGCCAAAAGAGCAAATTCTTGGCTATTCCCCTTCTGAACTGCAATTTCTTTTTCGGAACTCTTCCGTTGCCGGTAACCCTCATTTTCTAAAAAATTTCCCTGACAAAGTCTCTCTAGAAACATTAGGAGTTAATGCTTTTTATATCATGCAGCTAATTGACGAAAGTGAAATTCATGATTTTTATAACCTTATTAACGCTTATTTTCAGCCTGAAAAAAAAAGAACTTTTAACAACAACACTGTTGCCCAATGCACAGGTAAAAAAGCAAACGAAAGGCTGTGCTTTTTGGTTACTGATGAATTTGAAGGGCGCGTGATAAGGCTGGTCACGGATAGCGTAAATTTTCTAAATGAAATTGACTTGCATGGTTTCTCAGTGCCTCCCCCATGGGTAGTATTCAAAGATTATAACCCGCATTGGTGGGGTGGCTCGATGCAAGGGGGGCAAGGTTACTACGATGATGAATTTTTCTCTCCGTTTTTTAACAATCTGAGTCCAGAGCATAGGAACAACTACTACTGCAAATATGGGGCGAGTCAGGATTGGAAAAATGCACTGGAGCTTTTTTACGACGATGAAACCTAAAAAAACTATACACAATTAGAGGCTTCCACATCACCGAAATCAAGCGAAGAGCAGATTGTGTTTAACCTGTCGGAAAAAAGCCAAAAAGTCGACGGCTTCGATGGGCCGCTTCATGAGCATCCTCATAATGATACTTACCACTATTACAAACGCCATGCGGATGACAGCTTGTCCGACCCCATCGGCCACAGTGATTACAAAGCACTCTCCCAAGCCGAACAGCAAAAGTACGAAGGCGTACGCGAAAAAATTAACCACCCCAATATTAGCGGGCCGTTTTACACCGGCTGGGCAGCGACTGATTTTGACAACGCCCTGCCTGTCAACCTGGGTCTGCCCAACCTGCCTGGGCAGATCACTCAACTGGCCAACCCTAAATAGGAATGATCATGAATAAACCGTTTGAATTACTGCTCTGGCAAAAACGCCAGGCCGCTATTATTTACCACTTCACTACCCTGGATTACTTAAGGGGATCTCTAAAAATACCCCACCTCACAGCGATTTTTGACGGGAAGCAATGGCACTGAAATGAGATAATAACAGTGAGTCCACTGATAGAGAACCGTCCCATGAAACCCCGCCAACCTGGATTATTCGACGTAGAAGAAAGAGCCGCGCAACTAACCAAAATGGGAGACCCTTTGGTAGGATTGAAAGCCCGGATAGACTGGGAAGCGTTTCGGCCTGAACTTAAGCGCCTGCATGAAAAGGATAGAAAAAGTCAGGCAGGCGCCAAGCCGTTCGATGGGGTGCTGATGTTCAAGATTTTGGTACTCCAGCAGCTGCACAATTTATCGGATGATGGCATCGAATATCAGATTCGGGATCGGTTCAGCTTCCTGCGTTTTCTGGGTTTGCAATTAGAAGATAAAGTGCCGGATTCGAAAACCGTGTGGAGGTTTCGCGAACGGCTTAAGGATCTAAACTTGGTTGAGGAGTTGTTTGCCCGGTTTCATGGACAACTGGCGGCGCAAGGTTATGCGGCTCGAGCGGGGCAGATGATTGATGCCACCTTTGTCGAAGTCCCCAAGCAACGCAATAGCCGTGAAGAAAACGCCCAGATTAAAGAAGGGCAAGTGCCTGAGGCATGGGATAAGCCGGAGGTTCAGGCCAAGCGTCGGCAGAAAGATACCGAAGCGCGCTGGACAAAGAAAAACGATGAGAAGCATTACGGCTATAAAAATCACATCAACACGGATGAGGAAAACAAGCTCATACAAAGCTATTCAGTCACCCATGCGGCGGTTCACGACAGTCAGGTATTCGATGAATTACTCGACCAGGCAATCGATGTGGAGGGCAATAAACGAGCGGTTTATGCCGACAGTGCTTATCGTTCAGAAGCCCAGGAGCAGCGCTTAGCTAACGCCGATATTGAGAGCCAGGTTTGTGAAAAAGGCACACGAGGCAAACCCTTAACCGAAGAACAAAAGTTATCAAACCGGACGAAGTCAAAAGTCAGAGCCCGAGTCGAACATGTGTTTGGTGCACAGGCGGCAATGGGTGGGCATTTAGTTCGCACCATCGGTTTGCAACGAGCCAAAGTCAAAATTGGTTTGATGAATTTAGTGTACAACATGAAGCGTTTGATACAGTTGATTAAACGAGATGTGATGAACCCGTACAGGAAAGGTGCGCCCACAGTGGCATAAAAACGGGGAAATAATCTCAAAACACGGGGATTTGATGCGGTTTTTACTTCAAATAGCCGGAATGCACCCTGATTTTAAAATAAAGTCGAAAAAAATTAGCAGAATTGCTAGGGGGTGACTTAAATTTGAATTTATAGAGGTTCCCTTAAAGGAAATACAAAAACGCTTTAACGCCTTGTTGGGCGAAACCGAAGGCTTTATCGACACCGCCGTGCAGCAAGACCGGGATGGTATCGGCAAGAGGGACTTAAACTGGGATCATAGCTGGACCGTGGACAACTGGGCCAGCGGCGGCCCCTGGGCGTCGATGAAGGACACTGAAAAAGGTTTTGCTATATCTGTGGCTCAGCGGGCATTTGAAGTTTATTTTGGCACTGGCTTTTATAACCTAGCCCGCATGTTCAGCGAATACGGCACTTTTTGGATGTCCGAGCGCGAACAGGGTCAGTTTGATAAGGACTTCAAGGCTTTGCAGGAGTTTGCCGAACCCATGGATATGATCATTAAAGATCGGCGTATTCGCTACGCCGAATACGCTTACTGGTGGAAGGATTACGGGCATTTATTCCCCCGCCTGCCCAAGTTCAAAGTGCGTATCGATGTGGAAGGTTAAAGCGGCAAGGTGCCGCCGCGCAACGGTGTGTATGTAGCCCAGGAGGATCCGAATGCCGGCCTACAATTTGGCTGGACGGGCGGCTACCAGGGTTATTATGACCCGCTGCCCGATTCCGAAACCTTTAATGAGCTTGGGTTGCACGCCCTGCAATACATAGGCCGGGACAACTTATGGTTTAACGAAGCCAAGATGAATGAGTTTTGCATGTTGCCGCAATATGATGGAATATTGACTACTACATTCAAAAAGCCCCGTGAGACCGGACTGGCTAAAAATCGCCTCAAAAGGTTTTACAGAACGCCCCTGCAAATGGTACTACGTTGAACTGTGCCATGACGAATGGGACGACAGCGTGAATTCGCCCGTGCAGGAAACTCCACAAACTCTGCGCGCTCTGCCCGGCGAGGCGGTGCCGTGTCACGGCGTATGGTATACCCCGGCCTTGAAAGTCCCGGCCAATACCCTGCGCCTTGCAAAATCCCAACACCTGCCCGACACACAGTATACCGAATGGGGTCAAGTGATCTGGTACTGGTTGCCGGAAAATCAGTAAGGAGTTATAACAAAATGGCATCGTTAGAATTTGAATTTCCCGTCTATCGTCCGTCCGGACGAATACATTGGCGGATGTGGCTATGGTTGTTGTTAGGTGCATTCCCTACTACGCTGTTTTCAGGTTGGGCTTACGCACATGTTATGGCGATCACAGATCGGGGGCCTTTGGCGATTCTGGCAGCGGCTTTTTTCGGCGTAATTTTTGGAGCTATCACCTATGGTTTTTTTCGCTCCGGTCGCTCACGCTCACCGATTTTTAACCGCTATACCGCGATCGTCCTGGGCACTCTGTTTATATGGGTACGTTGGGTCGTAACCTTATTAATCCACCATCAGCCAGAAATAGCTACTGCATTTGCCAATAGCAGCCCACTGGGGTGGATCGAGATAATTTGGCAGTTGGTTTCAAACGAAATTCCGCCGGAGAGAGCCTGGACCGCATGGTTTTGGCCAGTCTTCAGCTGGTTGAGCGAGGCTTTGTTCATCCCTTCCATTACTGCATTTATCGCCACTATGTCGGCACAAGCCCCTTTTAGCGAAGCAGTGCTTGATTGGGCAAAACCGGATTTTAAGGGTGAGCTATTCTGGCCCGGCGGCAGTGCCAGCACTTTGAGAGACCGCTTGAAAGACGAAGGTCCAGTGGTGTTGATGCACTTTCCGAATGCTGCCAGCTATACCACAGGTGACGCCGTGGCATCGTACTGGTGGACGCTACAAATCGAAGGTCAGTGGCTTGAGGCCGATGTCTTGGCACGCTGGCTGCAATTGACCATAGTCGAAAATACCCGCGATCAGCAAGGTAAGGTGAAAAGCGAGCGTTTGCCGATGCTGGATCTTTGGACCGTCAATGATGAGGATTACCGGGCTGTTGCCCAACACGTTCGCGATAACGGCATTCAGGAACAGACATACGCACCGACTGAATCGGATTCTCGCCCTAATCCGGTAGAATTGGAGCCCGCCATTCTCGCCTTGGAAGGAGGCAACTACGGATCTGCCCTCGTTTTGGCACAACCGCAGCAAAAACACCCGCAACCGGAAGTGCGCGCCGATGCCTTCCGCGTCTGCGCAATGTCATATTCGAGGTTACAGGATTGGCCGCAGGCATTTAGAGACTATGCCTCCTTATACGAGCTGGAACCGAGTGCTTTCAATGCCCTTCAACTGGCGACAACTTCTGTGATGGGCGGTGAACTTTTACGTGGACAAGCCTGGTTTAAAGAGGCCGATCAAATCAATCAGAAAAGTGCAGAAATGAAATCGCCCCAACTCCGCACCGCCTTCTTATCCGCCCTTGAGCAAGCCGGTGAATTTGGAGCAGCGCGACCGCATCTTGAATGGCTGGCAAGTACTTACCGCTCAGTGAAGGTGACCGACAGCACGTTCCTTTGGAATTATGGGCTTCCTTTTTTTGAGGATTTTCTCCAAAAGTCGCTTCCCCTGTTGCGCCATAACTGCACAGATACTGAGCTGCGAGAATGGTATAAGACGCTAATGGTCGATTTAGACGAAGATGGGCGTGCCGCTGTAGGAAATCATTTGAAGCAAATAGAATCAAATCACTGACTACAAACCGCCCGGCCCATACCCAATCAAAAGCCGAAAATTACCCGGTCGATGGCTACAACAGCCTGTTCCGGTATTTCTGGCTAGCCTTTGCCGGAAGAAGTGCTACAGCAAAAGTATGATTAAGTATTCCGTTATGATTTTGATGCTGAACGCAACGGAAACTTGGAAGCTATGCCTATTCAATGATGCTTCTTTTTGAAACAGAAAAGCCGGACTCCAATCAGATATCTGCTCTTTCTCCGATTCAGTTTTTTAAACTATGGGCTCAGCTTTCACTTTACTCGTTGTGCTAAACCGAAGGGATGATTTATTATCCTAACAGGAGAGAAGCTGGGATTTTTAGGTATTCTGTTAATATTAATCGGTAATACAGGAATACTTTCCGGACGGCATCTCAATAACGTTTAGAAATTGGAATACAAAAGATCATGTCGCATATACAAAGCCAGACGTTACCTTTAGGCACTCACCTGGGTGTTTATGAAATTAAAGAAGTATCAAAAATAGATATGTTCCAGATTACCTATCGTGCCTGGAACCACCATCTTAAAGAATGGGTAATGATACAAGAATATTTTCCCCAGAATTTCGTTATACGTGCAAATACTGGCTTAAATGTCGAAGCCAAGTCCCCAAACGATAAAAAAAATTTTGACTATGGCTTAAATGCATTTTTGGATCAAGCTGAGAATCTGAGCCAAATTGAACACCCGAATGTAGTCAAGGCAGAAAATATTCTGCAGTTCAATAAGACTGCTTACCTTGTTACTGGTTTTCAGGATGGTGCGTTACTTGCCAAGTTAACGGGTTCTAAAACACCATTTGCAGACACAGAGTTAAAATTCATTTTAGTATCAATTCTGGAAGCATTAAAGAAAGTCCACGAGAAGAACATGGTGCACGGTAATATCCAACCGGAAACCATTATGTTGGGTAAGGATGGCGAGCCACTGTTAACCGGATTCGCCGGTGCAAGTTTGGCTACCGCCGCACATACAGGAAAGCTTGCAGGTGAAGTGTCTGTTTATTCAGCACCCGAATTTTATGAGCAGGCGTTTAAGATAGGACCCGCAAGTGATTTTTATGGATTGGGAGCTACAATCTACTGTTGCATGACAGGTAACGCACCCACTGCCTCTCCGAGCAGAATGGTCGCTCAAAGTAAAGGCCAGCTTGATCCGGTTTTAGCCGCTCTTTCTGAGAGTATGGAAACTACCTATAGCACAGAGTTGGTACAGGCAATCAAGTGGATGTTACAACCCAAATATGACGATCGGCCACAGTCGGTAGATGAAATTGTGACTTTACTGAATGCAGAGCTTAGCACCAGCAAAACTGGTTCGGTAAAGTCTAAGCAAGAAAACCCAGATGTTGCTGATAGTCGTCCAGTTGCTAATAGCTCTTTATGGGTCGGTGCTGCGGCCGGTCTAGTTGCGTTGGCTATTCTTGGATTATGGTTTACTAATAAAACATCGGATATAGTGGGTGAAAAATCTAGTGCTGTTACGGCCCAGGCTTTACCCCAGAATGTCGACAAAAAAATCGTCACGCCCGTGATAGATAATGATCAATCTGTTGCATTGTCCGCTATTCCCTCAAATCAAGGGCCTAAATTGGACGAAACACCCGGCCCAATTCAAAAATCAACCGATAAAGAAATACTGCTAAAAGAAAGGATTGATAGTGACCAATCGAAAACTGTTTTGGTAGCTGAACATAAACCTTCTTCAGTAGTTTCTGATTCAGAACAAAAAAATAGCATCACGACTAAAGCTGCGGCTGCCAAAACACAAACGGTGGCGGTAGAGGATAAATCGCTTCTGCAGCCGAAAAAACCGAACTCTCCCACAACAACTTCAGTTAGTGGATACTTGGCAGCAGCTAGAAGAGCTATGAAAGCCGTACACTTAACTACGCCACCAGGAGATAACGCTTATAAGTATTA
This sequence comes from Methylococcales bacterium, assembly GCA_965247565.1. Taxonomy (GTDB): domain Bacteria; phylum Pseudomonadota; class Gammaproteobacteria; order Methylococcales; family Methylomonadaceae; genus CBDFHF01. Next base: position 2,508,118 of record CBDFHF010000003.1, read on the forward strand.
CCAAATGGTTCTTGCTGTGGAACCCGATAATGCGGAGGCGCTTGCCGGGCTGCAGAAAATAGTCGATCGCTATGCTTGGTTTATAAGGAAATCAAAAGCTGAAGGTAAGCTGGACACAGCCAAACGGGTTTTACAAAAGGCTGAGTCGGTGTTGCCTAATGATCCTAAATTACAAAGGATTCGTGCGGAATTAACTGCTAAGGAGTAATTGTGTGCGGGCGACGCTCTATTAAAAAGGCAGTCATAGTTGGTTATTAAGCGTTGCTGAGTTTATTATCCGCGAAAATCGTCAAGGTGGCACTGAGGAAATTCGGGTACGATCGATTAAAAATCCATAATTTCTCCATACTTGCTCCCAATTAGGTGGTTATTGTTATACCTACCAAACGGGAACTACTGAGTTTGGCTCAACTGACTGAAATTTTGGAGAAATAATATGATTAAACAAAAAGCCTTATATATGAGTTTAACTTTGGCCGCCGTTGCATTATTACCGGGCACCAGTTCGGCGCATATGGGGCCTCTGGCGGAATTTGATACCAACGGTGATGGTAAAGTAACACAAGCGGAATTTCAGGCCGGGTTGTCGGTGCAATTTGTAAAAATTGATACCGATGCTGATGGCTTTGCCAGTTTGAATGAATTACAAGCCTGGCAGCAAACCAAACAATTGGAACGCTTTAATACTTTAGATGCTGACACCAGCGCTAGCCTGAGCTTGACAGAGTTTCAAGCGGCGGATGCGCCGTTATCCACTGCCAAATCTGCCAAGCTTTTTACTCTGTTAGATGTTGACGCTAACAGTACTTTGTCACTGGAAGAGTTTGCGGTACTTGAACCCGGCAAAGGCGAAGCTATTAGACGTATTGTAGATGGTGACAGTAATGATGATCTTAAGCTCTCCGAAAGTGAATTCTTGACAGCGCCGACTGGCAAAGGTGGACCTGGTAAGGGAAATAAGGGTGGCAAAGCTAAAAGAAAATAACCGAATACAAACTTTTTAAATCAGTGCTAAATTACGCTGCGGCTTTTAATCGGGTCGCGGCGTTTTTTATGGGCAAAGGAAAGTTAGAGTTGAAGCTAAGCATTTTTACCAAGTTATTTTTGATTCTTTTACTCAATTTGTCGGTAATACTGGTTGTCTCATTGGCATCCATGCAATGGCAGTTTAAGAAAAACTTTGATGATTATTTACTTAAAACCGAATCTATCCAGTTGGGCAATTTGGTGGCGGTGTTGGAACAGGCCTACCAAAAATTTGGTAATTGGGATGCTCTTATCCACGATCATGGCCTTTGGTTTGATATCTTGAGGCAGGGCCTGGGCGATGAACATATGCCACCCAATTTGCATCCTCACGACCATGAATTCAAGCACTTCCCGCCAGAGCCGAGACATGAACCTTTTGATAGCCCGCACCCACATAAACCACACAGCGGACCGCCGCCAGAATTAAACGAGACTCATGTGTTAGCCCGGTTTATCGGTAGTCGGGTTTATTTACTGGCTGCTGATAAAAATTTGATTGCGGGAGCCAGAGCGTCAAATAAAAAAACGTACTTACGGCCAATTATGCATAATAGCCAAACCGTGGGCTGGTTGGGTCTACAATCCAGTGAATTGATTTCAGACCATTTGGCGCAGGCATTTGTTAGTCAACAAATTCGAACACATTATCTTAATGCCGGGTTGGCTATTGGTTTGGCCATATTAAGCTCTTTGTTACTGACTCGAAAATTGTTGGTGCCTATTAAAAAGCTAACTGCTGGGGCTAATGCTTTGGTAGCTGGAGAGCTAGACACCCGAATTGCTGTTTCCAGCCAAGATGAATTAGGACAATTAGCTAGGGACTTTAACTTACTAGCAAAAACACTGGCTTACAACGAACAACAACGCCGGCAATGGTTGGCGGATATTTCCCATGAGTTACGCACTCCTTTAGCAATACTACGTGGGGAAATCGAAGCGGTACAAGACGGTGTTAGGGGAATATCGCAACAGAATATTCAATCCTGGCATACAGAAGTCATGCATTTAACCGCATTAGTTAATGATTTGTACGAGCTGTCTATTACTGATTTGGGTATTAGTGATGAAGACAAGCAACCGGTCGAGCTTTTAACACTAGTAACCGATGTCATTAGTAGCAATGAGCCACGTTTTAAAGCCCAAGGCTTAACATTACGCTTTAATGAAATTAGCCAGCTGCCTGTTTATGTCAACGGAAATTCGAGGCGACTATACCAGCTATTAACTAATGTGTTGGAAAATAGTCGTCGTTATACGACCTCAGGCGGTTTTTGTGAAATTAGCTTGAATTGCAATACCAATAACGCAGTTATCACTGTGCAAGATACCGCGCCTGGCGTACCAGAGGTTGCATTAGGCAGATTATTCGACCGTCTGTATCGAGTTGAACAATCCAGAAACCGGGAACTCGGCGGCGCCGGTTTAGGTTTGTCCATTTGTTTAGCTATCGTTAAGGCCCACCACGGCAACATTCGAGCCCTACAATCACCGCACGGTGGTGTAGCGATTGAAATCACCTTGCCTTTACATAAAGCAGTTAAGTGAATCGCCATGGAAAAACAGGTCTTAATTGTTGAAGATGAAGCTAAACTTAGCTTGTTGTTGCAGGAATATCTTTGCCAAAGTTGTTACCAAAGCCACTGTCTAGATAACGGCTTAGCAGTTGTTCCTTGGCTGCAACAACACAAAGTGGATTTAATCTTATTGGATTTAATGTTACCCGGCCGTAACGGCATGGACATTTGCCGCGATATTCGGCAGTTCTCCGACATACCCATTATTATTCTTACCGCTAGAATTGAAGAAATAGACCGTTTATTAGGTTTGGAACTAGGTGCAGACGACTATATATGCAAACCTTATAGTCCACGCGAAGTTATGGCCAGAATTAAGGCATTATTTCGTCGTATTGATGGCAATGTCACTAACCAAAGTCTTCAGAGCAGTTTTGCGCTGAACTCCGAACAAATGGAAATCACCCTCAATAATAAAAGTCTGGAACTGACTCCGGTAGAGTTTCGTTTGTTGAGTACGTTGCTGGATAAACCTGGCAAAGTCTATAGTCGCTGCCAACTTTTGGATTTGTTGTACGATGATCATCGGATTGTTACAGATCGTAATGTCGATAGCCATATTAAAAATCTGCGCAGAAAAATTGCCAATATCATTCCTGATCAAGAAATCATTATCTCGGTTTACGGGGTAGGGTATAAGTGCAATCAAAGGGCTCGGGTTTAGTTAAACCAATTACTTAAGCACACAAAATACAAAATAAGTGCTGCACAATCAGAACAGCCGTTTGGATATAAATCTAAGCTTCACGATATCCGTCATTACCCGGCATATCAAATCGCAGAAATTCTTTGTTAGGTAAAATGTTCAGACTAACATTTTGCACTGTAATCGTCCGGCGAAACCATCTACAAAGCTTACACCAATGCTGGCACTCTAAGATTTTTTCCTAGGGGATTTTATGGGCATTCCATTCAAATGGCGTCAGCATATTGAAGCTTGGCAACAAAGCGGGTTATCACAAGCATTATATTGTGATCAACAGCAACTCAAGAAGGGTACTTTCTCGGCTCGATTGAGTGAGTATCGCAGACTCAATCTATCTCAAGCTGTAGCGTTGATTCCTGTTCAGGTTGCATCGGTTGTTCCGACACCGGCATCCTCGTCAAACCTGGTGTTGACTCATAACAACGGTCATCGACTGGAGCTGCCGACATCCGTATCGGCTGCGTGGTTGGCCGAGTTGTTGAAATGCCTGGGTTAATTGAAACCCCAGCACAAATTTGGATTGCCGTTGCGCCTGTCGATATGAGACGCGGCCTAGATGGTTTGTCGAGCGTCGTTCAGCACAGCTTGGATCAAGCACCTTGCAGTGGTTCGGCATTCATTTTCCGTAACCGTGCTGGTAATCGGCTGAGACTGTTGCTGTGGGATGGTAATGGGGTTTGGTTATGTCAACGCAGATTGCATCGCGGCAGTTTTGTGTGGCCCAGGGTCAACGATAAGACATTTGTGATTACCCAACGCCAGTGGGAGTGGTTAGTTGCCGGTGTCGACTGGCAGCGTTTGTCGGCGACTTGTCAGCCGGACTGGCAAGTGTAAAAACGGTTTTAAAGTGGCTGATAAATAACAAGAAAAACAGTCATAAAACCTAACAAAATCAAGGCTTACACGGTGATTTTATGGTATAGTTTTCACCATGAAATCACTGACTGAACTCGATCAATTAAACCTGGATCCTGCTACCAAAAACCAAGTAGCGGCACTGATTCAGGCGCTTGTTGACCAAGCCTCTCAGGATGCCAAAACAGTGATTGCGGAGCAACAAGCCACCATCACGGCCAACGAAAAAGCCATTCTCTACAAAGACACCAAAATCACCTCGCTCACCTATGAGCTGGCCTATTACAAACGCATCCGCTACAGCACCAAAAGTGAAACCCTGACCGCTCTGCAACGGGATGTCTTTGAAGAAACCTGGAATACGGATATGTCGGCAATTGAAGCCGAAGTCGAACTATTGCAGGATAATCAACCGTGCGAAACGGTGGCTAGATCCAAACGCCTGCGTGCTGGCCGTCAGCCGTTACCCGCCCACCTGCCGCGCATCGATCATTATCACCAGTTGGAATCTTGCGCCTGTGGGCAATGTGGACGAGATTTGGTCAAAATTCGCGACGATGTGACTGAGCAACTGGACGTGGAACCGGCCAAGTTCTTTGTCCACCGGCACATCCGGCCACAATACGCCTGCCGGACTTGTGAAACCATCACTGCCGAGCCCATTCCACCGGCCATCATTGACGGCGGTATGGCCGCCATCGGTTTGCTGGTTTGGGTACTCATCAGCAAATATCTGGATCACTTGCCGCTGTACCGACTGGAACAAATCGCTGCCCGTAGCAGTGTTTCCCTATCTCGATCCACGCTGGCCGATTGGGTGGGGCGTCTGGGGGTGGAACTACAGCCTCTGGTGGATCGCCTGCACTGGTATCTGTTACAACGACCTTGCGTGTTAGCCGATGAAACCCCGGTACCGCAGTTGGATCCCGGCAAAGGTAAAACGAAGAAGGCTTATCTATGGGCGTATCGCAGTAACGATCTGCAACCTGGGCCTAAGATCATTGTCTTTGACTACCAAGCCGGTCGCAGTGGCCGACATGCCGAACAGTTTCTACAAGACTGGCAAGGTCATCTAATGGTTGATGGCTACGGAGGATACAAAGCCTTGTTTGCTGCAGCTCGGGCGCATCCAGCCACACAATCTTTATTGTCGTCCTGCATTGAGTTAGCGTGCTGGACCCATGCGCGCCGCAAATTCTTTGACCTCTTTCAAGCTAATCAAAGTCCGGTTGCCAAAGAAGCCTTGCAGCGCATTGCCGAGTTGTATGAGATTGAAGCCGAAGGCCGGGAGATGAGTATCGATGGCCGGAAAAACCTGCGTGCTGAAAAAAGCCAACCACGCTTAACCGAACTGCATGATTGGCTGCAGCAAACCCGTTTGCGCACGGCACCTGGCAGCGCTTTGATGAAAGCGATCGAATACAGCCTGAAACGCTGGTCGGCACTGATCCGCTATGCCGAAACCGGTGATCTACCCATAGATAACAACAGTACCGAGAACTGTATTAGGCCGATTGCGCTAGGCAGACGCAACTGGCTCTTTGCCGGATCAGAACGAGCGGGCCAGCGCGCTGCCGCAATTCAATCCTTACTAGGCACCGCCAAATTAAATGGGCTTGATCCCGCTGCCTGGCTAAAAGATACTCTAGAAAAACTCCCTATCTGGCCCAACAGCCGCATCGATGAATTACTGCCTTTTGGTACAAAATCAGAATAAATTGATTTTGGCAATTTCTAAGATAGTGGTCGGGCTGATCGAATACTTTGCACTAGAGTATTTGTCCTCATTTAGGGTTATAGCATTGATAAAAGCAGTCCCTCAATGTTGCAAATAAACGACCTGCTTGTTCTAATCAAAAAATCGAAAAGTGCGGGGCTGGGGCTGGGTTTTGACCCTACAAGCAGAAAACAGTATCATTAGTGGAATGCGAATAAGCGCAGATTATTAATCACTTTAAATTAGGAAATCGATATGAGCTTGCTAGAATCCATCTTAGGTGCAATGAATAGCCAAAACGGCGGCACGGGGCAAACTAATTTATTAGAGTCTGTCATTGGTATCCTTAATAATCCTGAGATAGGCGGCATAACTGGGTTAGTGCAAAAAATTTCCGCGGGCGGATTAGCTGAGCAAGTTGCCTCTTGGGTTGGTACCGGTTCTAATTTACCCGTCAATGGTGACCAAATTCAGGCGGTACTGGGATCTTCTTTCGTGCAAGATATTGCAGCAAAGCTAGGTATTAACGTCTCTGAGGTGGCTGGTGGTTTGGCGAGCTTATTGCCCGTCGTTATCGATAAGCTGACCCCTGATGGTCAATTGCCAGAAAATAGCAACGGTTTATTAGAGCAAGGTTTGGCTAGCTTAGTGGGTATGTTAGGTAATAAAAGCGCTTAATTATTAGTATCTAAATCGTAATTGATGCCATGCCCGCAATTGCTCGTTTTATAATTGGCCTTGCGGGCTGGTTTTATTTGGATAGACAGACCCCTCTAAAAAACTGCTATTGATTTAGATCAGCTAAATTAACAGTTCAACGTGTAAATAGTCTTTGTTAATTGCTGTGGTACGACAAGTCAGAGTCTGATTTTCAATAGATTTATGCGAATCGATTACACAGCCCACTTTCACATAGTTGGGCGTGTAACCAAACACCAATTGTTGACTTTCACCATAAGGTTCTCGATAACCTTCCCACAACACAGGAAACTGTTTGCCTAATTGATCCCTGCAAAACTGCTGCTTCATGCCTTCAGTCAACTTATGCAATTGCTGGCTGCGCTGTTTTTTAGTGTCGTTGCTGATTTGGTTCGGTAGATCGGCCGCTTTGGTGCCTTCACGGCAGGAATAGGTAAAAATATGTATGTGTCCGAAGCCGATTCTCTGGATGAATTGCACACTTTCCTGCCATTCCTGTTCGGTTTCACCGGGGAAGCCCACGATAATATCGGTGGTGATATTAAAATCAGGAATTTGCTGACGTAATTGCCTAACAATCGCGGCAAACTCCTCGGTTTTGCAGCGTCTGGCCATGCGCCGCAATACAGAGTCTGAGCCGCTTTGTAAGGGTAAATGCAAATGTGGCATCAGTCTTGGGTTTTGAAATAAGGTAAAAAACTCATCGCTAAACTCCCACGGCTCCAACGAGCCTAAGCGTAATCGAGGAATGTCGGTTTGCTCGAATATGGCTTTGATTAAATCAGTCAGATTTTTATTTAAGTCACTGCCGTAACCGCCTAAATGTACACCGGTCAGAATAACTTCATTAATACCTTGCTGATGTAGCGTATTAATTTCATCAATAACCGCTTGTATGGGGCGACTATTTTCCTCACCACGCGCTACAGTGACTATGCAAAACGTGCAGCGATATCGACATCCATCCTGTACTTTTACAAATGCGCGTTGCCGTCCGCGAGTAAATAAAGAAATTTCACCGGGTTCCGTAGCCATAGCAGGCATACTGGTCATATTCAACTCAGTTAAGGTTTTGGCGACTAACTGATCTTTATCTTTGTTGCTGATAACCAAATCAACGCCCATTAATTGTTCGGCTTCTTGTTGATTTAACGTGGCATAACAGCCGCTGACTACCAATTTAGCTTGTGGGTTGTCGCGGTGGATGCGGCGAATCAAATTACGTGATTTTCTGGCCGCATCTTGGGTGACGGCACAGGAATTAACGACGATAAGCTGCGCCGATTGCGCTTGTTGGGTAATTTGATGACCGGATTGCTGGAAGGCTTGCGCCCACGTTTCCAGTTCTGCTTCGTTGAGGCGACAGCCGAGTGTTTTAAGATGAACCCGCATTATGAGAAAAACCAGTAAGTGACGAAAATTGCAGCCAAGATGCCAGCAAAGTCCGCAATTATCCCACAAGCAGCAGCATGACGGATATGTTTGATTCCGACCGAGCCAAAGTAAATCGCTAGTACATAAAAAGTGGTTTCGGTACTGCCTTGCACCACAGATGACATTCGGCCAGCAAACGAATCAGCGCCATGGGTTTTCATAGTGTCGATCATCATGGCTCTGGCACCGCTACCGCTAAATGGTTTCATTAATGCGGTTGGCAGAGCATCAATAAAGCGATCATCCAGGTTAAACCAATGTACTAAATACCGAACCCCATCTGCCAATAAATCCAGAGCGCCACTGGCTCTGAACACGCCAATAGCAACTAGCATGGCAACTAGGTAAGGAATAATAGTAATAGCAGTTTGAAAGCCCTCCTTAGCACCTTCGATAAAAGCATCGTAAGCATTTATTTTTTTATGGATCGCGCCACAAATAAAAGCAATCACCAACGAAAATAGTGTGAAATTACTTAAAATTGCCGATTGTTTAAGCATTTCCGGTTGTGGCAAATAAGCGAAGTAAGCCATTAAGCTGCCCACCAACAACGTAAATCCGCCCAAATACGCAAGTATGACCTTATCGAGAAGATTGATTTTTTGCACAGCGGCAACGGCCAGCAGACCAAACAACGTTGACATGTAGGTCGCGATTAAAATCGGTATAAAAACGTCGGTTGGGTTGGCCGCGCCCAGTTGGGCGCGATAAGTGAAAATAGTAATCGGAAATAAAGTGACGCCCGAGGTATTAATCACTAGAAATAAAATCTGGGCATTGCTGGCAGTATCTGGATTGGTATTAAGTGTTTGCAGTCCCTGCATGGCTTTAATACCTAGAGGAGTAGCGGCATTGTCTAAGCCTAAGGCATTAGCAGAAATATTCATGACGATAGCACCTAAGGCTGGATGATCTTTAGGAACATCCGGCATTAAACGACTAAACAATGGCGTGAGAATTTTAGTGAATAAATGAATAAAACCGCTTTGTTCGCCGATACGCATAATGCCCAGCCATAGCGCCAGTACCCCGGTTAGTCCCAGCGATATTTCAAAAGCTGACTTGGATAAGCTGAACATAGCTTCCATTATTTGCGCAAAAATCTGCTGGTTGCCAAAAACCAGCCATTTTATGAGTGCGGTAATAAATGCGGCAATGAAAAAACAAATCCAGATGATGTTGAGCACGGTGACAATTGCGGGTAGTGATTTTGAAACTATTCTACCAGACCAATCAGTTGACTTATTGACGGGCAAAAAAAAGGCCGTGCATTCGCCGCACAGCCGAGGGAGTTGATTGTAAATCTAAACTAATCAGGAGTAGATAACTTAACAAACAATCGGTAGTAAGTATTGTTTAAGTTCTGAGATTTTTTTGTGACGTAGTTCACAAAAATGCCAGTAAGCTAAATATTTTTTGCCAATTTTTCTGCGTAGCCCGTGTAACTGCTTGGTGTTAATTCCATCAGTACGGTTTTAGCTTCCGCCGGAATGTCCAGTTTGGCAATAAACGCCTGCATTTGCTCTGGGGTAATGCGATGACCACGAGTCAATTCTTTTAGTTTTTCATAAGGCTTTTCAATGCCGTAACGACGCATCACGGTTTGAATGGGTTCTGCCAATACTTCCCAATTGGCTTGCAAATCCGCTTCAATGGCATCGATATTAATCTCTAGTTTACTGATGCCTTTTAGACTGGCTTGAATAGCGATACTGGTGTGAGCAATACCGACACCAATGTTTCTTAATACAGTGGAATCAGTTAAATCCCGCTGCCAGCGTGACACTGGCAGTTTTTCGGCCAGATGAGAAAATATCGCATTAGCCAATCCCAAATTGCCTTCTGAATTTTCAAAATCAATGGGGTTAACTTTATGAGGCATAGTAGAAGACCCCACCTCGCCAGCCACTGTTTTTTGCTTGAAATAACCTAAGGAAATATAACCCCAAATATCGCGGTCGAAATCTAGCAAAATAGTATTAAAACGGGATAACGCATGAAAGAATTCGGCAATATAATCGTGCGGTTCAATTTGAATGGTGTAAGGATTCCATTGCAACCCTAACGATTCGACAAAGTTTTTGGAAAAATCAGCCCAGTCGACATCGGGGTAGGCCACGGCATGGGCGTTGTAATTACCGACTGCACCGTTGATTTTACCCAATAGTTCTACCGCTTGCAGTTGCTTGAGTTGGCGGGTCATTCGCGCAACTACATTGGCGAATTCTTTGCCAGTAGTGGTTGGTGTAGCTGATTGTCCGTGGGTTCTTGATAGCATCGGTTGACCGGCCTTGCTGTGAGCGACTTTCTTAATTGCGTCAATGCAATCGCTGATTTGTTTAACAATAACCTCTCGGCCTTCTTTCAGCATTAACGCGTAAGACAGATTGTTAATATCTTCCGATGTACAAGCAAAGTGAATAAATTCACTGACTTTTTCCAAGTCTGCGGAACCTGCAATTTTCTCTTTCAACAAATATTCCACTGCTTTGACATCGTGATTGGTGGTTTTTTCAATATCTTTCACTCGTTGAGCATCGGTTTCAGAAAACTCACTAACAAGGCGATTTAAGAGTTGATTAGCGGCCTCAGAAAATGCGCTTACTTCGATAATTTGGGGATTTTTAGCCAAAGCTTGCAGCCAACGCACTTCTACTTGCACTCGAAAACGAATCAGTCCATATTCGCTGAAAATTGGCCTTAGCTCGGCGACTTTGTCGGCATAGCGGCCGTCGATAGGGGATATGGCGGTGAGGGCGAAATTGGTCATGGGATGTAATTCCTGATTGCTTTAATAAATAATCGTTTGAAATAGATGTGATTTTCGCGTGTTGTAAGTTTGAATTTTATAGAAAATTCTGACTGTATATCGACAAACCCAAGCTTTCCCATCCATAAAGCGCTGCCTTTTGAAACTGTTGCGCTATGAATTTTTCAGATGTGCATTAGTGGAGTCCCAGCGGCTTATTGGAATTTACGAATCATATTTAGATTCAATAATTCCGCCACCCAAACAAACTTCGTCATCATAAAACACAACTGATTGGCCAGGTGTAATAGCGCGTTGGGGCTGAGTAAAACTAACTTTCATCCTGCCATCTGCTAACGGCTCGACCACACAGAGTTGATCAGCTTGGCGATAACGGGTTTTCGCGGTGCAACGGGTCGTTTCGGTAACTGGCTGGCCGCACCAATCTAGCTGGCCAGCCTCTAAAGTGTTATGCAACATGAGCGGGTGGTCGTGTCCTTGCCCGACGATCAGGATATTGTTATCCAAATCTTTTTCCAGCACATACCACGGTTCATCCGGGGCATCCTTAACACCGCCAATACCTAAGCCCTGGCGTTGTCCCAAGGTGTAATACATTAACCCGGAATGTTTGCCAATATATTGGCCTTCCGGTCCACGCATTTCGCCGGGCTGGCTGGGCAGATAACGCTGCAAAAACTCTTTAAATTTTCGTTCACCGATAAAGCAAATGCCAGTACTGTCTTTTTTCCTGCTGTTGGCAAAACCGGCTTTGTCAGCCATGGCCCGGATGTCCGGTTTGTACAGGTGGCCAATAGGAAACAGAGTTTTTGACAAGGCTTTTTGGCCCATGGCATACAAAAAATAGCTTTGTTCTTTGTTAGGATCGAGACCTTTTAATAGTTTAAATTCGCCATCGCGCTCTTCAACACGGGCATAATGTCCGGTAGCGATGTATTCCGCGCCTAAGTCATCGATGGCATAGTCTAAAAATGCTTTAAATTTAACATGCTTATTGCAAAGAATGTCGGGGTTCGGCGTCCGTCCGGCTTTAAACTCAGATAAAAATACTTCAAAAACTTCATCCCAATATTCGCTGGCAAAATTGACGGTTTTTAATTCGATCCCGAGTGTATCGCAGACTTGCTGGGCATCGGCTAAGTCTTCCATAGCGGTACAGTACTCAGTGCCGTCATCTTCCTCCCAGTTTTTCATAAATAAACCGGTGACTTGATGACCCTCTTCAAGCAGCCTTAATGCAGTAACGGATGAATCCACACCGCCGGACATGCCGACGATAATGTGTTTAGACATGATGGTTAATATCGAGAAAAGATTTTAATAGCGTTAACGGATAGCGTTGTCCACTTAAATACTCATCAACAGAAATTAGCACCAGCGGACTGCGTAAACGATCTTGCTGCATTTTTGCTGCAATTTCATCACGGCTTAACCAATGTGTGGCGACAATGCCTTCGTCCAGTTTTTGTTGCGGATTGTGGCTGTGACAGGATCCGGCAAAACAAACCCTTACAAACGTAGGTTTGCTAGGTTTTTTACGCCAGATTTGTATGGATACAACGTGCTCAGGCTCAAATTGCCAAGCGGTTTCTTCGTTAGCTTCTCGTCTGACGGCGGCGATGAGATCTTCATTTTCTTCAAGATGCCCTGCCGGTTGATTAAAGCGCAGCCCGGTTGAGGTTTCTTCTTCAACCAGCAAAAATTTATTATCCTGCTCAATAACAGCGGCAACGGTGACATGGGGTTTCCAGACCATCAATGATTTCCTGCTGAAACAAACCCAGCATTCTACAAGATTTGCGCAATGACTGCTCGGCAAATAGTGCCAATAGGGGAGAGGGGTAGGAGCGATCAGATGATCACTCCAAGATTTAAAATAAACTTATTTTGCAGTACCCTCGAAGTAACTGAGTGCTTTGTTAAAAGCGGCAATTCCAACCTGACTGCCCACTTTGCGACCGGCAAAATCATCTGCTTCCACATGAATTCCGCCCCATAATCTAGAGCGCCCGGATTGATCGGATGCATCGAAGTAACTGGCCCATTGCATAGTGACCTCTCCGGATGGTCCATGTTCATGAATGAGATAAGTATTTTGAGGAATTTTATACTCGTACAAACCGCCAGGAAAATAATTGGATCCGGTTATAGCCGCCAATACTTCTGCTGCTGAGCGACTGAAAGTACTGTGTCCTGAAATATAACCAGGGAATGCCGGAGTCACAAACGTCGCTCGTTGATAAGGAATCCAAGCAGTACCTAATACCCAATGCACACCACTGTATTGGGTTTTAGTATCAGCAGGGCTGCCAGGCCAAGCCAAGACGGCAATATCTCCCACATGGCCGCCCGCTTCGGTAGTGATTAAATGGGCATGCCTCTGTCCGGGAGCTGAACTTTCCATTGTAATCAATTCGACTAGACCCGATTTCAAAGGTAACCCATTAACATTATAAGATGGTAAAAGAGGATCAGATGACTGACCCATTTTTGCCATATAGCGAACCATGGTAATCGGACGTACCCCGTCATATTTCCGCTTCGCTCCCCAGGCCGCGATAGCCGCATCATGAGTTGCGCCATTTAAAGCAAAGTAGGTTTTAACGTCCCAGTCCAAGTCGTTAAGTTCCGGCCCAATACCGGCAACACGCTTTTTTAAGTCAGGACTATCAGCAACTGTATTAGCTATTGAATTCCAATGTCCCGGTGGTGTTTCTGAAGTTGGGCCATCCGCCCACCATTCCGCTAGCACACGACCAAAATCTCCACGCTTAACTAATTGCGGCGTGTAAGGCAAACCGGTCACTGGATTAAGGGCATAACCCTTGCCATCATTAGTGCCAAGTTGGCTACCACCTTGTGATGCCGGAGAAATATCAATCTGGGTCGAGTCATCTGGCGTAAGCAAACTAGACAATTCGATCACCTCCAAAACCTGACTCTTAAATACTTCATCACCCAAGCCACCCAATAACGGCTGAGGTCCTGGATCTAGATAAAGATCGCTGGCCGAGGCCTTGGTCATGGCAAACGGCTTAACATCTCCCCACTGCGAGCCAATAGAAGTCTGGATATTGCCCGGCAAAGGAATGCCATTCTGGCTGACGATTTCATCCAATGCCAGCGGTTGCCAGTGATTCGGATCGAGTTTGTAACTAGAATCGCTAGTATCTACCAAGTCAATTCCTGCTTGTTTAACAATCAATGGTTTATTGACTGGACTGTAAGTTGCGTCCTTATAGTTCTCAGCTTCGTTTGATCCATCAGTTAAACCAAATTCCAGAATAGCTTTAGCGATACGATTACCGACAGCGGCTGGGTTGTCGCCTTCTGTTGCCGTATAGTTCCTATCCAATCCCAACAGATTCATGTGCGCAGCAAATCTGGCCTGTGATGTCATATAACCCAAAGCATATTTCTGTGAATAGCGCTCAGCGAGTACTCGGTATGCTGCAAAACTGATAGCAATTTCCCGATCACTGTTTGGATTCATTGAAGCTGGATGTTCTTTGGTCAAATAAGGCTTTGCCTTACCGTCGTATGCCGCCCAGGCATCATACATTGCTACCGAGGTATGAAATAAATTACGGGCATGTACCGGTGGACGCGGATTGTCTAGCCGAATGGCATCAAGAATTTGCTCGTTCCATTGTCTGGCTACGGAATGCGTCTGTTGTGGACGAGCACCACAATAATAAGTCGCAACCCCCTCATTAAATTGGTGCCCGGATGCCGTCAGATGGTCAGATTTATTAACCGCCTGACAAGAATCGCAATGCGCTTGCGCGGCGAGACAGTTGCCCAGCTCGCTTAGCGTTACATCGGCGCACTGCCCAGCAAAAGCGGTAGCACTTGGTACAGTAGTACACTTTTTCGTCACGCGAGTCGTCGCGTGTTTTTTAGCTTTTCTGAGTGCGGTGGAATCTTTACCGATACAAGCCTCTAGGTCGCCGGCAGAACTCGCCAGCTTTTTGTTTAGCAAGCGCTTGGTACAACGACTATATTCAGCGACTTCCGTACGCACCACCGCAGTCATTTCTTCTGCAAGAGCTACTTGACAACTTGCGGCTTTGGCATCAGCTTTTCTGGATTTAAGGGCTACGGCAACATCTGCCCCGAATAACCGGGTAAAATCCACTGCGCTGGAAAATGCGGAATTAACTTCCTGCGCATTTACAGGTCCAAACTCTGGCAACTGGCCACAGGATTTTTTGGCGACCGCAATGGTTTTGGCTTTTGCTTTTTTAAGCGCCGCGCTTTCCTTCGCCAGACAAGCGTTGATCTGCGACCCGGCTAACCTGCCTTTGGCCACATTGCTGATACAACGGGACGCATTGCTGCTGGCTATTTGCGCAACTTTTAAACCTGCTGCTTGCAAAGCCAGTACGCACTTGCTTTGTGCTTTAGTCGGTGGTTCCGCCATAGCAATCTGGCTTATGAATAACAAGAAAATAGTGATTACCAAACTTGCTTTAATGTACATGTATGATCTCGTCAGCTAATAAAATTCTGATTTTTGCATTTAAAGATTAAGCCTTAACCCCAGTAAAAACGTACTTTATGCTTAAAGAGCCTGCATAAGGTTCGCCATTTTTCTTGGAATAATCTTGATAAAGTGTTTTTGCTTTAATCGTCAGAGTGCCGCTGATTTTAGTCGGACGACCTTTTTTAACGATCTCCTTGCCGACCAGTGTCCATTTGCCGGGCTCCAGGCTCAAAGCCAGATTTGATCTTACTTGCACATCTTTCTTGATCAAATTTAACAGAGCTCTAACCTGTGCATCATCAGGGACACCTTTAAATGAGGTTTTGTTTGCGCTCCATTTTCCGGTTAACTCGAAAGGCTTACTGCCTAAACTAAACTGTTGTAGCGTATCAACCGTGTCAAAGCTGGCGACACTCGAATAGGAGGGTTTTTTTATCGTTGCCGATTTGCCTTTAACGGTACTATCAATCCGCAAGACCCCCTGCAAATTCCACGCTCCGTTTATGTCTGCAAATGAGTTTTTAGTCACCGCCAAACTCAACACAATAAGTAACATTAAATGAATCAATTTGAATAGAGTCATCTTAGCCACCACTACAAGAACAAGGCATGATTTTAATTGTGAACTTTTGCTCAGTTACTCCACCGTGCCCGTCGGAAACCTCAACCGTTACTGGCACATCAGAACCTACGGTAACTCCGGTAATTTTCCAGCCAATGGAACCGGTTGCATTAATGGTCATGCCCTGCGGAAACTCGGTTAATTTATAGGTTAAGGTATCGCAATCGGCATCGCCTGCCTCTACCTTATAGTTATACTCGCGCGTATCGGTGCCGCTGTTGCCCGGAGTGGAGCTAATCTTTGGTTGATGATTACCGCTATCATTCTGATTGACGGTAACTTTGACTGTATCCGCATTACTTAGCACATAACCGTCATTAACAATCAGACTAGCCACATACACACCGGGAGCGTCCGCCGTTAAATAAGCATTGACCGCAGAGGAATCAATTAATTTAGCAGCACTGCACGGAGGAATTTCAGTCAATGTCCAGGCATAGCCTAAAGTTTGCCCTAAATCAGGATCGTTGGAAGCGCCGCCATTTAACGTTATGGTTTGTTCAACCTTACCCTCCAGGTCGGCACCTGCGTTCGCGACCGGTTGCCGGTTGCCCGCCGGAATTTGGGTGACTTTGTAATTGACTGTAAAACCGGCTTTTGTTGATGGCGAAAATTGAAAAGCTTTTTTAGCAGCTTTCTCAATAGCTTCAGTTACAGTGCTGCTTATCGGATTGGCAAAACCAAAGCGCAGATTGAACGACAGGTCTGCATTGGCAGCTAATTCACCTTCAGCCAGAATGACTTTAAACGCGTCGCCATCAGGTAATGCACCATCTGATTGTATCAAGGCAATGGAGCTGTCAGCAGGGTTAAAGCTATCGACAACTAACGTGATTGGCGCAGCTTGTGGAATATTGCTTGAGTTGTGTAATGTGCCATTGACTATAAATTCACCAGTGGCTACATCAACCTTGGGTAACTCAGTTTTTACAGAAATGTTTTGACCTAAATCAACCAGCGCTTCTGCTTGCGGAATCGGTGCCAGCATTGCGCAAATCGGCAATACAGATAGTTGAAGACTATTTTTAGTTATTATATTAGTCATATTTTGTTGTTTACTGTATTCAAAATGTCACAACTGCCTGATTTTAAAATCAGGCAGTTGTGACTGTTTAGCTGGTTTTATTTATTCCTAGGAGGAATATAACCAATGCCAAACGGGTTGAGTCCAACGGGAATACGTTTGTTAGCGTATGTCGGCGCAGGGGATGCATCAGAAATATTGTAGACGGTGACATCACCAATCTGAGAGCCCGGCTCATGACCCGAATGGGTCAAATACAACTTATTGCCAGCCGCATTAATAGTCAGGTTATGTGCTGCTTGTAAGCCTGTATCAGCGGCTGTTGCAGGAAACGAAGCGGAACCAGCTATCTCCAATGTTTTGGCATTAATGGCCCACAGCATGTCATTTTTTCCATCAGCTAGCGCCGCTTTAGGCAGATTACTGGTATAGAAAAAATTGCCATTCGGCGTCCAGGCAGCACCGTGTGCACCAGGGATAGTCAGCTCTTTTATAATCTCCAGTTTTTTATTGGGATTCATCACATAGACTTTATTAGCATTCTGAGTCGGAACAAACAACAATTTACCGTCATTTAAAACGCCAACATGTGGATCTTTACCCACAGCTTGACGGGCTATTTCCTTGAAGTTTTTGGTGTTGTACTGCACGACATAATCATGCTCACCCGTTACACCAACAATGGTAGTGATGGCCCATTTACCTTTTTTATCCAGCAAAATGTCATGCGGCTTCCCGCCTTGGCTTTTCAGATCCTCTGGAATCCCAACGGTCTTAAGCGCCGTCAATGTTTTTGGGTTGATTACGGTAAAAGACTTATCCATATCGTTAACTGTCCAGGTTTGTTTACCCACACCATCCGACCACATATGAAAAGCACCTGCGCCGGTTTTAATGGTATTAATAATTTTATAGTTATCCGCATTCAAAGCAATAATCTGTTTATTGGCGCGATCATTCACTAACAAGCGGTTATATTTAGGGATGTAATTCACGTACATGGGTTCTGGTGGTCTGGCAAATTTACCCGCTACCGAAACACTGCGAATCAGCGTATCAGAATTCTCGTCGATAATAGAAAGCGTGCCTGAAGTGCGATTCGCCACCACTATTCGACCGGGGCTAGCCGCCCAAACTTCCGAAAATGCACATTGCGTAGCGATTACCCCAACAGCAAATAAAACTTTTGTTTGTTTGTTCATCATTCAATTCACCTGAAAATTATTAGGACTTAACCAACACCGTAGGTTGGGTTGCATCTTTTCGCAACCCAACATATTCGTGTGGGAATGTTGGGTTAACGATGAAGCTGTTAACCCAACCTACAATTTACTTCTTAAAGCTTTGTTCTACGCTGTGGCACAAATCACAACCAATCGGCGTACCGGATTTAACCATGACTTTTTTAAACTTCATGGTCTTGCCTGCAGTAAACACCCGATCAACCGGAGCTTTTGATAAACGTGTACCTCTGTGGTCTTTGCCATGGCAGGTAGCACATTGATCTTCGCCATTTAAGCCTGGTTTTTTAGCCCATTGGTTGTGGAATCCACCATCCTTATTTACCCAGTACTGGTCATTAACAGGATGCATGTTATGTGGCCCGGCTAAAATACCTGCGCCATAACGCACGCCATCCACCTTGCCTTCTTTGAACGCATCAGCCGTATGACAAGCGGTGCATTCTAGAATAGTCCCGGTGTGACCCTGCAACTGAATGGCCGTTACGTTGTCATTCGCGTATGGATCTGGGTTGGGCCAAATGGAATGTGCTGGACCATGGCAGGAAGCACAAGGCAGCAGGCCGTGCCTGTCAAGACTCAACTTAAATAAGCCCCGCTCACAAATATGCTTACCTGGCGTTAACGTATCGGTAAAAGTTCCGGGCGGGCAAGAGTAACCATTCTCGCTGACCTCGACCAATTTAGAGCTATTATCTTCCAAAACACCATCAGCCAATTTAGGAGTGAGATTTTCGGCAAACCGTTCGGTTTTGGCTGGAAGGTTTTTAAATATGCCTGTAGTCATATCATAGCTGCGGCGTGCCACAGGGTCATCACCTAGCCCGGTATGACAAGAAGCGCAACTGGGCAAGCTGTCACGATAATTATGACGGACCAAATGCTCGAAGCTCTTAGTGCCGTTGTTATCAGGTGGGTTTTCGCCCGCAGCGCGTGAAGCCATCGCCGTGCCGCCAGCCACAACGGCGATATCACCATGGCAATCAATACAATTAACGCCTGCAGCAGTCATTACATCTCGTTGGTACTTATCTTGTTTTCCTTGATGACAAAACAAACAACTGGAATCCGGGGTGCCTGAATCCTTAGCATCTAGTAGCAAAGGATGAGCAGGGTCTATTTTTTGAGTCAGGTCGGCCATCTTAAACGACATGGATAACGGATCTCGTTCTATTGTTCCAGTAAAATCAGTATTGACCTTACCTAGCATCCTACCATGGGTATTATGCAAAGAATTTGCATACTCGGGACATGATGTTCCGAAGCCTTTTTGGTCAGGCCCAACGCTCATCGGCCCCCAATTTGCATTGACTTTCGGATCTGAACGATGGCAATAAGAGCCACAAGCCGTTGCGGAAATACCCTTGTTATAATCATCGATGATAAATAAACCTTCTTCACCCACCCAAGGAGGTGGATCATTAAACGCCCTCGCAAACCCGTAAGTAAAATCGTGCAGCTCAGCCATGTTGATAGAGGCTGCCTGCTCGATCACAGCTCGATCATTTTTATGCTCGGCATCAACCTCTTCGGCGGTTACAAATTTTGGAATCTTTTCAAGTTTGGGTTTAAATTTAACCAAATCGGGATTTAAGGATGCACTGCTATCCTCGACATCTTTCTTCAATTTATCGTATATAGTCTGATCAGCTGCAATCTTGCCTTTGGTATGGCAGTCCGCACAATTGAACTCCGTACTGATTGCAACCACTGCGTCGGCAGAAGCCAACACGTTACCACCGGAAGTAGCTTGAACGCGCATTAAGGGGTAAGGATTGTGACGTCCTTTGTCATCAGTTGGAAACATAGCTAAGCCATTGGCTTCAAATATTGACCGCTCTGCATCAAAATCATTAAATGCTTGGGGCTCATTGGCTTCGTAAGGTTTGGTAATACCTGGCATTGCAATGCCGGAAGCCTTTTTGTAGTATCCAAGAGCGGTATCATTCCAAAAATCACTATCGTAAACGGGATGCCCTTCATCCGGCTTGATATCAACTGCCGTCCAAGAATTCGCAACATCAGGTTTAAATTCGTAAACTACGCCAAAAATGCAAGAAGCCATTGTAAACGGTGAGCTCAAACCGAACGGTTGTACTGGTTTGAACTTGGTGGTGGCTACCCCGTTTCTGTCTTTTTCCCCGTTGTAAACACACGGATCAAACCAGTCGCTCTTTTGTATAGTTGCCGATTTAAAGATTGTTCCAACCGGGTAGTTTTGACTCGTGGAATTAATGGAATCTCTGCCAACCGGGTCATGAGGATTAGAGGCAGCCGATAATTGCAGCTTTATATCGGTAGACTTGTTTATTAGAGCCGGTTTACTCCCGCCAATAGAACCTTTTTTAATTACCACCGAATTTAGCCAGTTGATGGGATACATCTGTGGCATTCCGAAGTAACTTAAATCATGGAATTCCATGCTGAAAGGCGTAAACGGTAACACTACATATTCATTGCTGTACGAGCCATTCTTTGTTATCGGTTGTTCTGATACCTTAGCAGGACTAGTTGGTGGAGTTCCGACCGATACTTTTATCCGATCTGAGCAACGGCGACCAGATAAGTCGGTCGCGGTAAAGCTGACGTTAAAAATGCTGTTGTTATGTACATCAAACTTAATATCATTAGCTTCGGGCGTAGTAGGCCGAACTGATGCACCTCCGCCAAAATCCCATTCGTAATATAAAGCTAATTTTTCTGGATCAGTAGCCTTGCCAAAAAAGCTAACTGACTCACCAAAGTTAATTTGCTTATCCCCTGAGGGCGTAACAATTTTACAAACCGGTGGCAAGTCGCCTTTGAAACAGCCGGGGACTTTTTTTAGTTTGGCAATAACGGATGCGCCACCTGCCTCGATCCGAATTGAGCAAGGTTTGGTCGGTAGGTTGTTCAGAGTAAAACTAAATTTACCATTGACCGGCGCTTGTTCCGCCAGCCATTGGTCGGCTACCGCATCGTACAAGTTTACGGTACCGGCTTTAGCGGAGCCTTTTACTGTCAGTACGTTAGCAACGCTGTCATAAATCAGCTTGCTGACTCTAGGTTTAGGTGCGGCTTCTGCCGTTCCAGCGATAATACAAATCAGACCAAGCGCAAGCAATTTTGATGCGCTAGGTATAGGTTTAAATACAATCATATTTTCTCTCCAGTGTTTAGAACAATTTATGGCGCTTAAATAACAGCCCTACAGCTTTCTGATATTTATTGATTCAAGTAGCAAATTACTTTCCCTGGTTTGCAAGGCTATGTAAGGCTGACAAGAAGCTAGTTGCCCCATCAATTGAGTTTCATTGCGCTTTTCAAATCTCTATGCCTCCGATGTTTAACCTAAATTAGAGCCAGATGGGGTAGACAGCATTTTCTGCCCACCCTTTAAAACTAGCTATTAAATGACTTTACTTTTTTCCACGCTATGACACAAATCACAGCCAATTGGCGTGCCGGCTTTCACGTTGATTTTCTTGTATTTTTTCTCCTTTCCGGTTGTAAACACCCGATCAACCGGTGTTTTTGATAAACGTGTTCCTCTGTGGTCTTTTCCATGACAGGTAGCACATTGATCTTCACCATTTAAGCCCGGTTTTTTAGCCCATTGGTTGTGGAAACCGCCATCTTTATTCACCCAGTATGGATCATTGATTGGATGAGTATTGTGCGGCCCTGCTAGGATAGTTGGATTTCCCGCTTTATCCGGATAGTGCAAGCTACTACCAATACTTTCCACTGTTTTGAACGCATCAGCGGTATGACAAGCGGAACATTCCAGAATGGTTCCGGTGTGGCCTTGTAACTGTAGAGCGGTTACATTGTCGTTGGCATAGGGATCCGGATTTGGCCAAGTAGAATGTGTCGCGCCGTGACAAGAAGCGCACGGAAGAGCACCGTGTTTATCTAAACTCTGTTTAAACAGGCCTCTTTCACAAATATTTTTACCAACGGTCAATGTGTCAGTGAAGGTTCCTGGTGGACAGGATTTGCCATCAGTTTCCACTTCTATAGTTTTATAAATACCATCGGTGCTACTAATTTTTGGTGCTAAATTTTCTGCAAAACGCTCATTTTTTACAGGTAAAGAGACAAATTTGCCTGTGGTCATGTCATAACTACGACGAATAACTGGCTCATCTCCCACTCCAGTGTGACAAGAGGCGCAACTAGGCAAACCATTGCGGTAAGGATGACGGGTAAATTCGGTGAATTTTGTAGGAAGATTGCTATCCGGTGGGTTAACGGCATCACCATTTCCGGCAGCGCGGGTTGCCATTGCTGACCCACCGGCTAGTACAGCCATGTCGCCGTGACAATCGATACAGTTAACGCCGGCAGCAGACATGACATCTCGTTGGTACTTATCATGTTTACCTTGATGACAGAATAGGCAACTTGATTCAGGGGTTCCAGAATCTTTAACTTCCAACAAAAATGGATGAGCTGGGTCGGCTTTTTTGGTTAAATCAGCGAGTAGAAAACCGCCGTTAACGGGATCACGTTCAAGTGTTCCTGTAAAATCAGCGTTCAATCTGCCCAGCATACGGCCATGGGTATTATGCAAAGAGTTGGAATACTCAGGGCAAGCGCCGCCGCCACCTGACACCGAGTCAGCAGTCATCGGTCCCCAGCTTTCGTTAACTTTAGGATCGGAACGATGGCAAAAATTACCGCATGAGTCTTGTACGCCATTGGTGGCGGGTCTACCCATGATGGTCCAGCCAGCCCATGCTGTTTCGCTCATCCATGATGGGGGGTCTCTTAAAGCGCGGGAAAACGAATAAGTAAAATCA
Source organism: Methylococcales bacterium (assembly GCA_965247565.1). GTDB lineage: Bacteria > Pseudomonadota > Gammaproteobacteria > Methylococcales > Methylomonadaceae > CBDFHF01. The sequence goes on from CBDFHF010000003.1 coordinate 2,531,059, forward strand.
TGCATATAAGCGATATTTCTCATCGCGGCCTGTTCAATAATATCCCGGTCGTTTTTACGTGCTGGATCTAAATCCTCTGGCTTGACAAATTTTGGAATCTTAACCACAAAGGCTTTGTATTTAGCCAGTTCACTGCCTTCGCTGCTGGCTTCTACGTCTTTTTTGAGTTGATCATAGAAGGCTTGATTAGCACCAATTTTTCCGTAGGTATGGCATTCGGCACAGTTAAACTCAGTACTAACGCCTACTACGGCATCACCGGTGGCCAATACTTTACCGTCGGCTTCAGCCTGAACTCTCATTAGCGGATAGGGGTTATGTCGGCCTTGGTCATCGGTAGGGAACAGCACAATACCATCAGCTTCAAAAACATTTCGTTCAGCGTCAAATACATTAAAAGCTTGTGGATTATTTGCTTCATAAGGTTTTGCGATACCTGGCATAGCAACACCGGTTGGCTCAAGATAACCGTGCCAAGTTTGTACGGTAAAATCTTCATCCCAGCTTGACCAAACGCCAGGGTCAAAATAGCGCTGACCTTCATCAGGTAACACCTCAACAGCACCAAAAGTGTTTTCGGTGCTGTTGGCGTCGAATTGATTAAATTGCCCAAAGCTGCACGAGGCCGAAGTGATCGGATGATTAGTTCCTGCCACGGTTCCCAACTGGGCTCCTCTGACCGTAGGCGCACCATTCACACCTTTAGCACCGCCTGTAAATTCGCAAGGGTCATAGAAATCAGTCTTTTTTATTGCCGCCGCTCCGTAAGCGGTATTTGGCGGATAGTTTTGGCTAGTCGAGTTGATCGATCCTAAGCCCACCGGATCCGTGGGGCTTGATGCTGCTGAAAAGCTAACTTTTGCAGCATCCTTATCTAACAGCACAGGCTTGGCTCCACCGACAGAGCCTTTCTTTAACACGACCGCATTCAACCAGTTGATAGGGTACATCTGCGGCATACCTTTGTAACTCAGGTCATGGAATTCCATGCTGAATGGGGTAAAAGGCAGTATCACATGCTCAGCACTGTCAACACCATTTTTCAGTACAGTTTGTTCAGACACCTTTGCCGGCGCGGTGGGCGGTGTACCTACTGTCACTTTAATATGATCGGTACAACGACGACCTGTTAGGTCGGTTGCTGTAAAGTGCACGTTAAAAGTGGCATTGTTGATGGCATCAAACTTGATGTCATTTGCTTCCTGCGAAGTCGGCCGAGCGGAGGCGCCACCTGCAAAATCCCATTCATAGTGCAACACGGTTTTTTCCGGGTCTGAGGCTTTAGCCAAGAAACTAATCGATTCACCAAAGTTAATTTGTTTGTCCCCAGACGGAGTGACAATTTTACACACCGGCGGCAAGTCGCCTTTTATGCATGCGGGGGCTTTTTTTAATTTGGCGACAATAGACGCCCCTCCCGACTCTACCCGAACCGAGCAAGGTGTAGTTGGCAGATTGCTCAGATTAAAGCTGAATTTACCGTTAACCGGCGCTTGTTCCGCCAGCCATTGATCAGCAACCGCATCGTATAGATTCACAGTTCCAGCTTTCGCAGAACCTTTTACCGTCAATACGTTAGCAACGCTGTCAAAAGTTAGCTTACTGACCTTGGGCTTAGCCGCGGCTTCTGCCGCTCCAGCGGTTATGCAGATCAGGCTGAGCGCGAGCAATTTGAATGAGGTAGGTATTTGTCTGGATCGAATCATTAGCATCTCCTGTAAAAAACAAGAATGCTTATGGAATATTCATGCCAAAAATAATTTTTTTTAAAATCTTTTTGAACTTTTTTGTAGTTTATTGGAATAGGGGGAGGTTATGGGGTATTAACCGAGGTTAACAGTTAATAAAACCGGTTTTAAAGTACTTGAGATGATGAAACTTGTGAGGATAGCTAGAAGGATGGAGGGCGATTTTAAATAAACTATGTTATTTAACACAATTTATCTGTGTTATTTGCCGTACTTTTTTTCAGCCCCATATTTTTCGGGGCCTGTAGAACACGATGAAAATTAAAAGTGTGTCATATGCCACACTTTTAAATATTAACTATTGCTAATTTATAAATAATAGTAAGTGGGCTAGGATGAGTAAATTTAGTCGAAATGCTTATACTAAAGCCGATAGCTATTCCTTAAGAAAATAGATAACTACCTAATATATAACTGTTATTTTACATTTATCTAGTAAAAATCCCTATTGGAATCGATCGGCCTAGCTATCTTTAAAAGTCAACCTTGCTCTTTCAAGGCTGCTAAAACATGAATTTTAATTAAACGGTGTTATAGAGTTTATTTTCGGCCTTATCTGCAACTGGAGGCCATCCTGAAATCTCAATTCAAGCACTTGGTTCATCTTCCTCTCGCCATCATCGATAAAATCCATTCTGTAGAGGCTTGGATGGTTTCACACCTTAGAAAACAGTGCAATAAGTCCGCACTGAAATTCTGGTCAGCTGATACTTACATTAGAGAAAAACAACTAGAACCAAATAAAAACAATAAAAATGGCAACCCGTTTTGTTTGAACTGTCGACCCGTTAGGCAGGTTATTAAAAAAAATCATTATTTGCAATATTGAGTCGTAAATAATCAGCCTTACAGCCGAAATCTTAGTTTAATCCATTGAATATTATGCATTTATCAATACGGCTCTGGATTTAGAGAGTCGTGCTCTGATGATCACAAAAATAGCTTTAGGTGATTGGCATAGCATTTGCTTATGAAATTAACGGGCGACATTAGTGATTCTGGATAGTTCCTTACCTTCTATTAGCAGATTTAATAATGTCAACCATGAGAAGTTTCCAGGACCTCCTCGCTCATGGATTGGAGCGACGTCAAAAGGATTTGACACCCCGCCACCTCCGCCGCAAGGCGGATCCGGAAAGCCACAGGTCTTGGAAGACTGAGACAGCTGGGTTGCCTTCAAGTAACAGGTATATCAAGAAAACGTTTATGCGGCGGTTTATGCTAAGACGGTATTGAACCTGGGATATGGAGATTAACTTAACTATAGACCAACGTTTAAAGGCAAAACATGAAAATCAACAAACTAAATAGATTAACTGCAACGGCATCAGTAGCGACAATTGCATTAGCAGGTATGTTGTCGCCCTCAGCAGCCAATGCGGCTACTTTGAGCGCTGCCAGCGGCATCGGTACGTTTACTATGAGTATGGACGAGAATGCATTTGCACAGTTTCAAGGTGGACCGGGTGGATCGCCTTCCAAGCCGGGTATGTTCAATGACCACTTTTATAATACGGCCGCGTCAAATCCAACTGTCTATACTGGGTCTGCTTTGAATCTTTTAGGAGACAATACCCCGGAGTCATCTAACAGTTTGGTGCATGACATAACGCCTACCGGCCCTAATCCTACCGGCCAACAAGCGGGTCGTGGTGTTAAGGGAACAACAGCTAATTTTGCTATCGATTCAGTGACTCTTACTACACCCACCAGCAGTTTACTCGGAATGACTGGTATTCAAGAACTAGGTATTGGCGGTTCTGGTCCTTTTGCAGGATCATCAATAGTCAGTGGGGATTATGCGCTTAGATACAATCCAGCATTACGTCAAAGTGCTTGGGATGATGCGGGTTTTAGTGGAACGGCTACCGGTTGGTATCTGTTTAATGGTCTCGACATACCCACGCCTGCTTATGATTTGGAAAATTTAAGTGTCACGGTTACTGATTCCAATAACTGGCGGTTTAGTGGCGATTTATTGTTGGGTCCTGAACTTGCCGCTTTCTATGGCGGAGCTGCAAAGACAGATGTGGGTAACTTTTGTCTTGGGGTAGGTTCTTTCTCTGGTTGCAATGTACCCGTATCCTCCGTTCCGGTACCTGCAGCAGTCTGGTTATTTGGAACTGGCTTGATGGGTTTTGTTGCGGGCAATCGCCGCAAACTGCGCTTTTTTGCTTAAGTTCTTGTAGCACTTACCATGCGTTAAGAATATCCCGGATGTTTTGTTCTAATTCATCCGGGAGTATCTACTAGTTTTTTCGAGTTTCGCTCCGCTTTTTACAAGCTAATTCATAAGGTTTTAGCCAGATTATTTTGGGCGAGGTGTGAATGATCTATGTTGACCTGTTTAACCCGACTAAGAGAAAAACCAATGAAAATTGATAAGCACTTATTTACTCGCTCAACACTTGCTACAAGTCTGAGTTTTATTACCGTTTTTGGCGTACTTGTTTTCTCCCATGCTGAAGCCGCCACGGTTTCGGGTGGCGCATTAACCATTAATCTGGATCGGAATGCCTTAATAGCAGGTGTTGATCTCGACAATTACCCGGACAATCAAACCGACACATTTCCAATCTGCTGTAGACCCTCCATTTATGTTGAAGAATTTTTTGACTCAGCCGCAGCTACGAGCAGAACTTTTACCCAACTATTGGGTGATAACACTCCTGATTTGTATGATAGCGTGTCGGACGAGATCTCCGCAGTGGGGCTGCATTTTTCGGTCAATTCTGCTAATCCGTCTCCATTACCTGATGGAGCGGGATTCCATTACAACGAGAAAACCACATTTAATTTCAACCCATCAAATCTTTTGGGAACAGCATCTGGCCAAATTGGTTTTGGTGGAGTAATACGTTTTCGTGTTGATGTAGATCCCCCTAAAAACAGGACTTTAATGGGAGATATGATACTGAAGTACGATCCGGCAAATGAAGGCTTTTCTCCAGGTCAATCAGGGTGGACGCTCATAAACAAAATTGGCTTCACGACCGGTGCCTTTGATTTATTCGATGTAAGCACTAGTTTATCTGGTGATACTTTGGCGTTATCGGGTGTTTTAGGTTTAGGCGACGGTTTTGATCATCTTGGTGGAATAGGTGACACTCGTGTTGGCACATTTAGTTTTCAAACTACTGTAGTGCCGGTTCCCACCGCTATTTGGTTATTTGCTTCTGGTTTGGCTGGACTTAGTGCAGTCGGGCGTTCTAAGAGGAAGGCCCGTTTATGAACGATTTTTGTAAAAAATCATTTAACATTAAAACTATGGCTGCTCATCGTTTAAAGCTTAATGCTATTTGTGCCGCGCTAGCTTTACCTACGGCGATTCAAGTCACATATGAAGCACAAGCTTCGGAGTTTGCATTAGGTTCCTACTCCAGTGTTCAGGTTAATGTTGATGAGCTAGGGAAAAACATAATTGGTGATGCCGGAAATGAAACTACCATTGCCGTTAACCCAAGTAACCCAGCTAACATTGTCATAGGTTGGCGGCAGTTTGATGCGGCCCCGAATTCATATGTGCAAGCGGGTTGGTCCTACACTACCAATGGTGGATCGATTTGGAGTCCTATTGGGATATTACCGGCATTACCTGAGCAGAGGCGCACTGATCCTGTATTAGACGTGAACTCCCAAGGGCATTTTTATTATCAGTCCTTGTCCCATAACGTCAATGGCGGCACAGATTTGTTTAGATCTATTGATGGCGGTAGAACCTGGCAAGAACCGGTTTATATGTTTCAAGGTGACAAAAACTGGTTAGCCGTTGACAGAACAGGGAGTACCAGCGAAGGGAATATCTATAGCGTCTGGCGGGACCCAACTGATCCCAAACACTTTGTAAGATCAACAGATAAAGGTAATAGTTTTCAACAGCCGGATAATGCATTGCCCGTGGAACTGGGGTTTGGAGAAATTAGCGTAGGTGTTGAAGGCGAGGTCTATGTCGTAGGCCGTAGTGAAGTGCCTGAACCGATTGTTAGTGGTATCAGCTTTGAACCGATTTCTTTTCTAAAATCGGTTAATGCCAAGGATGCCAGCGTTTCTCCTACGTTCACTATAAAAGATTTGAGTATGGGTGGAGCCCCTGTCACCTATTTTGGGCTTAATAATCCGAACCCGGGTGGCAATCTGGGCGATATTCAACTGGATATTGATCATTCCGTAGGACCATTGCGCGGCAATATTTATGCGTTGGCAGCACTTGACCCTCCGGGTGTCGATAAAATGGATATACATTTTATTCGAAGCTCGGATGGCGGTGAAACTTGGTCAGAACCCATACGCATTAATGATGACCCGGCCAATAAAAATAATTGGCAATGGTTCGCCATGATGAGTGTTGCGCCCAACTCGCGCATCGATGCAGTCTGGTATGACACCCGTAACAGTGGCACTCATGAGATCTCCCAGCTTTACTACGCCTATTCCTGGGATGGTGGTGTTACCTGGAGCCAAAATCAACCGGTCAGTCCGCCGTTTAACAGTCATTTGCCGAAAATAACGCTCAGCGATGGCTCCCAACAGGCTAAAGCTAAAATGGGTGATTACACGCATATGGTATCTGATGCCACCGGAGGCCATGTTGCTTACGCTGCGACTTACAATGGTGAGCACGATGTGTACTACCTAAATGTCTTTCCCGATTGCAACAGCAATAAACTGTCCGATGTGCTGGATATAAGCCAGCGCCGCAGTGGCGACACCAATACCAATCATATTCCGGATTCCTGCGAAAGCATTGTTGTACTTGGCGATGTTGACGGTGACCGTGATGTCGATCAACTGGATGTTAATCAAGTCATCGCAGCCCGAAATAAACCGGCATCCGGGGTCAGTGATCCTAGAGATATTGATAAAAACGGGGTGATTAACGGACTGGATGCCAGAAAGCAAACCTTGTTGTGCACCCGGCCACGCTGCGCTGTATAGAACGATAAAACAATCCTTTCGAGATTAAAACAATGATCACAAACCACCTAAAACTTTTAATGCTCGGCGCGCTGCTACTGATGAGCCACATCTCACATGCCAGTGCATCTACAGCTGTTAATACTGCCAATCTGTTTCTGAGTATTGCTCAGATTACCCAAACCGGCAATTCGGTCACTGTCGATATCGGCTTTTCAGGACTGGCCTCAGGTGCGGCGCCATCTCTTGGAGGGTACGATGTTAACTTAAGTTTTGATCCAACTTATTTGTCGTATGCGGGTACCGCGTTTGGCGACGCGACCTTAGGCAATCAACTGGATTTAGCACAGCTGGGTTCAACAGCGATTGCCGAATTGCCTGGTGTTGGCATTGTCAATTTGTTTGAATTGTCGGGCGACAGCGTTGAAGATTTAAACAACTTGCAAGCAAGCAGTTTCAATTTGGCGACCGTCAGCTTTGATGTGCTCAATCCTGGTACCAGTTTATTACAACTCGAAATTAATTCCTTAGCCGATGCTGATGGCAATGCGCTTTCAGCGATCACCATTTCTGCACCCGTTACCACCGTTCCAATACCTTCCGCATTGTTAATGCTTTTAACCGGTTTGACAGGCCTGATCGCTTCCAACGCCAAAAGATTAGTTGTTTAGCTGTCAACACTCCCTTTAGGCTTTCAAAGAGGTCCGACCTGCCAAACCATTTTTTACACCACTTAGTATATAAGGAAATATGATCATGAAAATCACTTCAAAACGACCAAGCGTAATTAACGGAGAGGCGAAAGCTAATCCCAAATTTATACTAATAACTGCTCTCTCAGCTGCAGGTGTTTTATTAGCTTCCACCAATGCTAACGCAACCATCCCCGGTAACCTCGGTGGTACTGCTTATATGACTTATAACCAGTCTGCCTGGTCGACCATGGTCGAATCTTATGTTCCCTTGGATATCAATGGCAATCCGATAGGTAATACCCCGGTTGCTACCGAGGATTCTTATGGCAAACGCTTCTATTACCCGCAAAAATTTATGGGGGCAGAATTTTCTCCTGCTTCGATTAAAGCGTCCGGTTTAGCATCCGAAGCTAGAATTGCAAATGGCACGGCGGATCCCATTGCTGTCGAGCAATGGCGTCTTTTCGATCCCGCTCAAAGGGTGCCACTACCGCAACCCATTGGTGGTTTCGCGATGCCTGTTGATACTCTTGCTTCTGGCATAGACCCCAGCTGGGGAGCTGGCTATAAAGAAAGTTATAGCTATAACCCAGATGATTTTTCAACATTCCCTGACAATGGTTTAGTGAACGGTTTTGGTGGTACGCAAACCTTTGATTTAATCAGCCTCGGTGGTACTTTTCGTCTTGCCAGTGATTTGGTTTCCCCTGGCGGCTCATTGTGGTGGGGTAACATGACGATTGAAGGTATAGACAATGATACAACAGATTTTTATGGCGCGGAAAAATGGTATATCGGTTCGCGTGGCAATTCTCAAGCCTCCCATACCACCTTTGAACTGGTTAATCCGGTCTTTGGTGTCGATCCAACAACAGGACTGACCACCTTGGAAGCCGATTATAAATGGGGAGACTCCACCTTATCCCAGTTCTTTGGTTTGTACATACAAGATAAAATCGACGAGAACGGTAACTATGTTTTTGATGAAAACGGTTCTCCAATACAGGAATTTAATCCATCCGGCCAAAAAATCCTCGGCCATATTTCCTTAAATCCGGCAGCAGTGCCTGTGCCTGCCAGCGTCTGGTTGTTCGGTAGCGCAGTGTTTGGTTTTCTGGGAACTCATTTTAGAAAGTTCACCCATCGTATCAGGGCGTAAGTCGTAGGTGCCACCGGGCATCTTGAATTGATGAAAATCCTCTGGCTACTCTGGCCCTGAATGATCATTAGGTTTCAGAACATCCGCGTTTGACAGCCACTTTAATAAAACTTTTATAAGGAGATAAGAATTTGAAAAAAACAAACCCCTAGATCGTATTGGTGGTCAGGCCATAGCCTGACCACCAAGTACAAACCCATTTCTTAGCTTACTTTAAAGCTTAATCCATTCAGCGTAATTGAGAATAATATGATGAAAATGAATAGACTTAAACTGGCAGCGGCCGGATTGTTAACATTCAGTGCCTTCACTGGCTTGATTAATCCGACAGCCGCTTCAGCAGCAGCGGTAACAACGGGCCATTTCGACCTAACCCTGGATCGCCAGTATTTCCATAACAACGGCATAGAGGTGATACGCTGGTTTGATGCAGAACGCAGCGCCAATAAAAATGAGTGCCAACTTCGAAATTGTGGCGCTGATCCGCTTAACACAACCTTCGATGGCTCTGTTAATCCCGACCTTTCAGTGGCCCAGGTTTTTTCGTTCGATGTTTACGGAAACACGGTTCCATCCCCACCAAACGGGCCGCTTGGCTTGGGTGCCAGATTTCCCCAAAATTCAACCTTTACCTATAACAATAGCAATCCCTACGATAATAACCATGGTCAGATCGGATTGGGTGGTGTCATGGTGATGGCTTACACAGGGGCTATTCCGGGTGGTGGTTCAAGCACGTTTGGTGATTTTCAAATGAAAAATGTAGGCGCCAACTGGTTGTTGACCAATAAAATATCATTCACCTCTGACGCTTTTTTATTGACCGATGTCACCACCACTATTCTTGATGCCAATAATTTTGCGCTTTCCGGCAATGTTAAATATGCCAATGCGGGTGCGGCCGGCTTTTTGGGTGGTCAATTAGGCGACACCGTTGGCACTTTCAGTTTTACAACAGCGGTCCCCGTTCCTGGTGCCGTCTGGCTTTTCGGCAGTGGGATATTGGGATTACTAGGTTCTCGCTATCGCCGGGCATCAACTAAGGCAAGTTCACACTCTCTTTAAAGTAAAGCTTGAGGAGGTTGCAATTTGTCAATTAGCAATCAACCAGAAGAGTTAGAACGGTACTAAGGTCTTGAAAGTAGCCGTGCAAGAATTTCCTGTCTGGTAAGGCAGGAAATTCTGCAGCAGAACAAGAATAACAATCTTGTCCGGAGTGTTTTCGAAACTGGCTAACTGACATGAGCGATGGGTTCGAAGACACCAACTCCGAGCCGCTTCAAGATAATGCTTGTTAATACAATAGCAAAATACGGTGGAGCCTATGCAACGCAGCCCGCCGGACACTCAGACAAACTTTGTTAAGGAATAGGACAATGAGAATGAATACCAAACAAAAAAAACAGCCCCAACCATTAATCAAATCAGTTCGCCTTATACTACCGTTGGCGGCAATTGCGGGTACGCTGTTAGCTCCATCTTTAGCGCATGCAGCGCTTCCCGGCACTCTTGGCGGCACCGCTTATATGACTTATGACCAAGCCGCCTGGGCGACCATGGTCGAATCCTATGTCCCTTTGGATATCAATGGTAATCCAGTGGGTGATACGCCGGTTGCTACCGAGGATGCTTTTGGCAAGCGCTTTTATTATCCGCAAAAATTCATGGGGCCAGAGTTTTCTCCAGCATCGATAAAACCTTCTGGTTTAGCTTCAGAAGCTTTAATTAACCAAGGTACTGCCGACCCAATCGCTGTCGAGCAATGGCGTATTTACGATCCCGCTCAGCGGGTGCCGCTGCCGCAACCCGCCGGTGGTTTCGCCATGCCGGTCGATCCTATCACCCCGGGCATTGATCCCAGCTGGGGAGAAGGGCATAAAGAAAGTGTGAGCCAGAACTACGATTATTTACTTCCTGGAGCATATCGTGATGTGATCAGTCTCGGAGGTACCTTTCGCCTTGCCAGTGATTTGGTATCGCCGGGAGGCTCTTTATGGTGGAGCAATATGACCATTGAAGGTGGAAGGATGCAAGGGTTGAATAATTACGATGTGCTTGACCCTGAAAAATGGTACATCGGCTCCCAAGGCACGGATCAAGCCACACATACCACCTTTGAACTAGTCAATCCTGTCTTTGGTGTCGATCCAACAACAGGACTGACCACCTTGGAAGCCGATTATAAATGGGGAGATTCTACTTTATCCCAATTTTTTGGTTTATATATAGACGGGTATGTAACCGACGAAAACGGTGACTATGTACTTGATGAAAACGGCCTAGCAAAAATTATATTTAATCCAGCCGGCCAAAAAATACTTGGTCACATTTCCCTAAATCCTGCGGCTGTGCCTGTACCTGCGTCCGCCTGGCTATTTGGCAGCGCTGTACTCGGATTTCTTAGGCTTCGCTTAAAGAAGGCTTGATCGGTAATAAGTCAGGCTCACAGAGAATGGGCGTTAACTAACAACGCCTATTTTTTAGAACCGGACTTGATTTTCAATCCCGTTCCCCATGTTTTCAAAATAGCTACGATGAGTTCGGGGTTAAACCCTGAGCCGCTTCAAGTCTTGGGCGCTTTCTAACACTCGAAAGGTTGAGTCGAATGGACTGAGGATTTTTTAAATTTATCTATTAAGGAAAATAAAATGAAGAAAACTAAAAACAACCGCTTTAAACTGGCAACTGTCGGATTGCTGACCGTTAGTGCTTTTGCCGGTTCGCTATTTCCATCTCAGGTGAATGCAGCACTGGTAACTGGGGTGGCGAAAATTTCAATCGACAACCCTGCTTTAGCTGCAACGACAATCAGTGGTTTTTATCCGGTTGGAACCTATATTTCAGCATTTTTTGATTCCAGCCACGACTTGGAAGATTTAACCAATGTGCTTCCCGCTGTGCCAACAATTGCGTTGAGCACAACCAGCAAAGATCAATATCTACCTTTTCCCGTTCAACCATCTACTGTGCCGTCCGCACAAAATGACCGGTTTCCCCAGGCAACCACCATGGATACCAGCAACACCTCTGTTGGCCAGATTGGTTTGAGTGGCGCGATGCGAAATTCAAGTACGGATCCAACCAAGATAAATTATCTGGAGAACCAGGATTTATCTTTACAAAAAGTTAACAATGTCTGGAATGTGATGGCACATGATAGTGTTGGCGGTACTCAAACACTTTATCAATTGGCAAGCGGCTATTCGGAGCTTATAGATTCCAATGGAAATCTCAACCTCAGCGGCAACCTAATTTGGGGTGATGGCACTAATGCCGTGGTATACGGCATTCCTGGAGGCACTCCCGGTGGATTCGCTCCTTGGGTGAATTTTGCGCAAGTGCCTGCTAATCTTCGTAATACGGTGATTGGGCATCTGGAGTTGTCAACCGTGGTTCCAGTTCCGGCCGCTGTGTGGTTGTTTGGTAGTGCGTTGTTGGGCTTTACCGGTCTGAACCGCTACAAGGCTAAAATCTTGGCATAGGATACAAAGCCTTTAAATTAATTAGCGGGATTTTATGTAAATAAACCCGCTAAAATAAATCTGCCATTTCAATCGCTATTAGTTTAGCCCGGCGCGATAAAGCCAGTATGCGCCGGGTTGTTATCGCATCTGTATCATTCTAAAAGTAACCTAATAGTTTTCATGAATTTCGCTATATCAGACGGAGCCCTAAAAATCAGGTTTTTAGCTATTTCTATCGTGTTTATGCTTTCTGTACCGGTTTATGCTGAAGAACCATTAATGCTTGAAACCATACAGGTCACTGCCAGTCGTTCCGAAGCGGGCAGTTTTAATGTGCCGACTGCAGTCTCCGTGGTTGGAACGGATGAAATCGAAAAGCAAATTCCGCAGATAGTTCCTGATTTGCTGCGTGGACAAGCTGGTGTCACTGTGCAGGAAACAACGCCGGGGCAGGGCGTTCCTATCATTCGAGGTTTGAAAGGTTCTGAAGTTTTGTATTTGGTGGACGGCATGCGTTTGAGCAACGCCATCTTTCGCAATGCTCCCAATCAATATACCGCGATGCTCGATCCTTTTAATGTGGATAGCATAGAGGTTGTACGCGGTGCTTCGTCTGCACTTTATGGCGGAGATGCCATGGGCGGTGTGGTTCAGGTGTTAACGCCAACGCCTGAGTTTGAAGGACTTAACTGGCAATCAAAAACAGACCTGATCAGTAGTTATGCCAGTGCAGAAAATGCCTATCAAACTCATTTGAAATTAAGTGCAGGCAAAGATGATATTGCCGTATTAGGCGGTCTCGGCTATCAAGATTTCGATAACCGTGTCGCCGGTGGCGATAAAGAGCAGCAACATACCGGTTATAAATCCTGGGCTGGGAATGCCAAACTAGTTTATAAACCTAGCGAGGCACATGAACTGCTTCTGGATATGCAGTATTTTACGCAACCGAAAACCCCGCGTTATGATGAGTTAGTGGCGGGATATGGTCAGACTAAACCCAGCTCCGATGTGTTTTTTTTTGAACCCAACGAGCGTTTGTTTTTGCATGGCCGATACCGGTTCACAAAGTCGACACCGCTATTTGATAGCTTGGAAATTCATGCTGCCCATCAACGTATAACGGATGATCGCAGAGCGCGCGATTTTGGTGGTAGCGAAGAATCTCGGGAGCGCAATGCCAGTGATTTGACCGGCATTACTGCGCAAGCTTCTTTGGCGCATTGGACAGATTCGCATTTGGTGTATGGCTTTGAATATTATCACGATGAAGTGATCAGTAGCAGAGTGGACACAAATATCAATACCGGAAATCAAAGCACTGCCAGTAGCCGATTTCCAGATGGTTCAACTATGGATTCCTATGCTGTGTACGGAAACGAAACCCTACAACTTGGCGATCGGTTGCAATTATTACTAGGCACTCGTTATAGCCATTACCACACCGTGCTCGACCCCGCAGACCGAGGTGTTGGTGCGGAGCTAAATCACCATGATGTCACCGGCAATGTCGGTATGTCTTATCAAATGATTGATGGATTGAAATTTGTTAGCAACTTTGGCCGAGGTTTTCGCGTACCTAATATTTTTGACTTGGGAACATTAGGTTCAAGGCCAGGCAACCGTTACAACATAGCCAATCCTGATTTGCAACCTGAAACCATATTAACCTGGGATTTCGGATTCAAATTGCAAAACCAGCATTGGCAGGCTGAAGCTATAGGTTTCGTTTCGGATTACCAAGATAAAATTACCAGTGTTGAGACCGGCGATGTAATCGCTGGAAGAGCTGTCGTGCAAAACCAAAATGTGAATAAGGTTCGGCTGTATGGTTCTGAGTTTGGCGCCCGTTATGTGGCTAACGACCGGCTCGAATTCTTTAGTAGTCTTAATTACACTTACGGAGATGAAACCTTCGATGACAAAAGTACCTTGCCAGCCGACCGTATTCCACCGTTATCCGGCCGATTTGGCATCCATTACAACGTAAAGCCTACGTTGTGGCTTGAAACCTATAGCCGATTTTCAAGCAGTCAGAACCGGTTAAGCGACCGAGATAAGTCAGATCCGCGTATAAATCCGAACGGCACGGCCGGCTGGGCGACATTAAATTTCCGAGCCGGTTGGCAACCTGATCCTCACTGGGCTTTGCAGTTAGATCTTGAAAACGTGCTGGACAAAAACTATCGAGAACACGGTTCCGGTATCGATGCGAAAGGCATAAATGCGATCGCTAGCTTGCGAGTGACTTTGTAAGTGATTTACCTTTTTTTGGTTTCATGAAATGCCAGCTTAATTTTTTCGCGCCGAAATCGGATGTCCCCCTCATTTAATTTTTACCGAAAATTGCTGGCGCTCCTATAGTGAATTAGCAATGCCAGTTCATGAATGATTATTGGCTTTTATTTCAATGACACTATTTCAACCCGATTGATGATATCCAGTGTTATTTTGTCCTCTTGTGCTAACCAACCGATGCTGCGTTGGGTTATTTTCTCTTCCTCTGGAATTTCACGAATCAATTTAGCGATCGAGGTAGCGCCGTTTTTATTCAAGTACTGCCAAATACTGCCGGCAGTCAAGCCTACTCGTTCAGTTTGTAATATTTCAGGCTTTAGTGTGCTTGGTTTGGATACTGTGTCTTGCGATTTTTTAGCCGATTTAGGTGCTGGATTTGGTTTTTTAGGTTTTTCCGCTGTGGTTACCTCTGCAACAGAGTGTTTGGTTTTGGCTTTAGATGCGGGTTTTTCGGTAGTTGGTTTTTGATTTTTCATAACAAGGATTAACAGTAATTATAGTTTGTGTTTGTGCAAAGCATTGAATCGTAGAGTAATCATCAATTCGCTGTGCAGTGTTCGAGTTTTACGGGATTTTAGCAAGCGGCTATATAAAGACCATCGAGACTGTGCAGGGATCTTGCCCAGACAGGAAGCTCTAGGTTTATTTTCAAATACCTCCACTAATCGCCTCATTATCACTCAATGTTCACCACGATTGATATTATTTTGTTGCTCAATGCCTTGGGTTAAGTTATAGCCATCGTCATTGTATAGGTCGGCTGAAAAAAATAAACGCATATCTATGATCCAAGCTACCTTTTTTTGCTTATTGTTTTCTACAACAATTGTCGAAAGTTTATGATTATTGTCGACAACTTGAACAACAATAGTTTTTGGGGTAGTCGGGTCTTCTTTTAATGCCCCGGTTACAATACGCTGAGCAGATTCTATTGTTAGAACCGGAGCGGTACTCGGTTGATTAGTGTTGCTATCACTTTCAAGTGACTGCGCGTCAAAATAACCTATGTCATAGACAATCTTAAAAGACAGGCCGAGCATAATTACGCCCGCCCAAACAGATAGGCCAATTTTTAATCGTCTCCTAACACGAGGGTGTGATAGCCTTTTTATGATGTAGCGAATTTTTGTATTCATTTATATTGCAGTTCCGTGGCTTTGTTTGCCATTAACATAGGTTGAATGATAGCCGGATATTAGCTAAGGTCAATAGCCCGTAACTGGCCGAATAAGGTTTGATCATTCACCAAACTGGGGTGGATTTGATTCCAGGCTACTTGGTTATTCCCAAAGTGAATCATGAAGAGGCTATCTAAAACATTGCCATCTATATCGATTTCTAAGACAGCCAGCGCGTGCATTCGACATTGGGCTATATGTCGCCCAATCAGCTCTATTTGGTCATAAGGCCATGCCTTACGAATACTTACCTTGGATCCATATGGTCATTAGTAATTTTACTTAAGTCCTTGGGTAAGAGCTATGTGCTCAGCGCCTACCACAGCCATGTTAAAGATATTTGGCGCATGACAATCTAATAATCTTGAATTTTTCCTGAGCGGTATAACCTAAGCAATAACTTTGAGAGAAAAACAACTAACCCTTTACCTTTACAGGAATCATGATTGGATATTGGTACTTGGAGGAAATATTTATAAATAACATAGATTCAACGCATTAACGACGATAAGTCCATCAAGTTCAACGGCGTGGTAGTCGTGAAAGATATTAGCGTCACATAGTCGGTTATCGAAATTTCTAAGAATTAGCGTTAATGCGAGCGAAGTATTCACACTAAACACTATAAACTTCATCATCACAGGAGCTATCATCATGAGAAATGTTGTTATCGCAGGTTATGCAAGATCGCCCTTTACGCCAGCGTTAAAAGGCGCATTGGCTGGTGTCAGGCCCGATGAATTAGCTGGACAAGTTGTTAGAGCACTGGTGCGCGCCAGCGGCATCAACCCGAATGACATCGAAGATTTAATACTAGGCTGCGCCTTTCCGGAGGGTGAGCAGGGCTTAAATCTGGCCCGACTGGTAGTCCATTTGGCACAACTACCAGTAACTATTGCCGGAGTAACTGTCAATCGTTTTTGCGGATCATCTATGCAGGCGGTACACATGGCTGCCGGTGCGATTCAGATGGATGCCGGGGAGGCTTTTATTTGTGCTGGGGTCGAATCCATGACACGGGTGCCCATGGGCGGTTTTAACTTTCTGCCTCATCCAGAACTGTACCGAAATTTTCCTCAAGCTTACATCGGTATGGGTGAGACTGCTGAAAACCTGGCGCTTAAATACAACATTTCCCGAGCAGATCAGGAAGCTTTTGCCTTAATCAGCCAGCGTAAGACTTACAAAGCCCAGCAACAAGGACTGTTTTCTGAAGAGATTATTCCGATTATTACCGCGAGCGGCGAATCTATTGACAGAGATGGTTGTTTACGTCCCGAATCCACCGCCGAAGATTTAGCAGCACTTAAACCCGCCTTTTTAGCAAACGGTAGCGTCACTGCCGCTACTTCTTCACCATTAACAGACGGCGCAGCTGCTGTATTGGTCTGTAGCGAAGCTTACGCTGATGCGCATGGCCTAAATAAATTAGCTCGCATCAAGTCTATCGCCGTCTCCGCTTGCTTACCAGAAATCATGGGCATCGGCCCGGTCGCAGCAACCCAAAAAGCCCTGCATCGCGCTGGTTTATCATTAACCGATATCGACATTGTCGAACTCAACGAAGCGTTCGCCGCTCAGTCACTTGCCGTATTGAAGGATTTACCTGTACCTGCAAATAAATTGAATCTCGATGGCGGAGCGATTGCGCTAGGCCATCCTTTAGGGGCAACCGGTGCCCGCATTACCGGTAAAGCAGCCAGTTTGCTTAAACGTGAACGCAAGCAATTCGCGCTAGCGACGCAATGCATTGGTGGTGGTCAGGGCATTGCGACAATTTTGGAGGCCGTATCATGAAAATCGAAAAAGTCGCTGTGATCGGTGCGGGGGTCATGGGAGCCAGCATCGCTGCCCATATTGCTAATGCCGGGGTTCATGTCGATCTATTGGATATAGTGCCCAAGCAGGTAGAAAACCGTAACACCATGGCGGAGGCAGCTGTCGCCAAACTGTTAAAAACAGAACCGCAACCCTTCATGCACGCAAAAAATCCCAGACTGATTACTCCAGGAAACATTGAAGACGATTTACATAAGCTCTCTGAGGTAGATTGGGTGATTGAGGCGGTGATTGAGGACCTTTCCATCAAGCAGGCGCTATACCAAAAACTCGCAACGATTTGCCGCCCCGATACCTTGATTTCATCGAATACATCGACGTTGCCTTTGAAAATATTGACTCGTGGATTCCCAGATAGCTTTAAACGACGGTTTATGATCACCCATTTTTTCAACCCACCGCGCTATATGCGGTTATTGGAATTGGTCACATCACCTGAATTGGATCGGGATCTGCTAGCAACTGTGAGTAACTTCGCCGATGTCCGATTGGGTAAAGGCTGCGTTTTATGCAACGACACGCCGGGGTTTATCGCAAATCGTATTGGCACATTTTGGATACAAACGGCATTGCTTAAAGCGATAGACATGAATCTGACTGTAGAGCAATGCGACGCCGTAATAACATTGTTTGGTATTCCAAAAACCGGCGTATTCGGGTTATTAGATCTGGTTGGCCTGGATTTAATGCCGCATATTCTGGGTAGTTTTAAACAAACCTTGTCACCAAACGATCGATTACATCAGATAGCTGAAATTCCACCATTGTTGCAAAACATGATTACAAATGGTCATACCGGCCGTAAAACCCTTGGAGGTTTTTATCGGCTACAACCAGGAGCTAAACAGAAAATTAAGCAAGCGATCGATCTTCATAGCGGTGCTTATCGTTCCAGTGAGAAATTTGTTATCAAGGGTATTTCATATCAAGCTGATGAGCTGGGGGCATTTTTAACCGGCCATGAAGCCCTCAATGTCTATGTCTGGCAAGTGTTGTCCGAAACGCTCAGCTACACCGCGGGCCTAATTCCAGAAATCGCCGCCGATATTGTTGCTATCGATACTGCCATGCGCCTGGGTTACAACTGGCGGTATGGCCCGTTTGAACTTTTGGATCACTTGGGTGTTTCGTGGTTTGTCGAGCAATTGCAAAAGGACCAACGTTCGATTCCTGAGCTGTTAGCAACTCGGCAAAGTTTGTATCGAGTTGAGAATGCACAGCTGCACTTTAGGGATAAGTCTAATGTTTACAGGCCGCTTGAACGCCTCAAAGGCGTGTTGCTATTAGCTGATATCAAACGGCACAGTAAGCCGCTGCTCACTAACGATTCGGCAAGTCTGTGGGACGTTGGCGACAATATCGCATGCTTGGAGTTTCATAGCAAAATGAATACGCTGGATACCAATAGTTTGGGTTTGATTCAGCAAAGCGTTGACCTAATCAAAAAAAGCTTCAAGGGTCTTGTTATTTACAACGAATCCGAGCATTTCTCTGCGGGAGCCAATCTGACATTATTAGTTCCGGCTATCATTGATCAAAATTGGGAAGCGGTTAAAGACATCATCAAACTCGGTCAGGATAGTTACCAATTGCTTAAATACGCGCCATTTCCGGTAGTCGGCGCACCTTCCGGCTTGGCTTTGGGGGGCGGCTGTGAAGTATTGCTTCATTGCGATGCAATACAAGCGCATGCCGAGCTCTACATGGGTTTAGTGGAAGTGGGCGTAGGGCTGGTACCGGGCTGGGGTGGTTGTAAAGAATTGCTGTGGCGCTGGCAAGCCTTTCGGAAACGCCCGGGCGGACCGATGCCATTTATTGCTCAAACCTTTGAAACCATTGGTCTCGCGAAGGTATCCAAATCAGCACAGGAAGCACGGGAGTTGCTATTTTTATCTAAAAAAGACGGGATTACGATGAATAAAGATCGGCTATTGGCCGACGCCAAAGCACGAGCATTGGAGTTAATTCAAGACTACCAGGTTCCGGAGCCTTCTGTATACGTTTTACCCGGTGCATCGGCAAAGGCGGCATTGGATAATGTCTTACGTAATTTATTGTTAGCAGGCAAAGCCAGTGCTTACGATGTGGAAATTTCCCAGCAATTAGCACAAGTTTTAACCGGTGGTAACACCGATGTAACTCATACTCTGACCGAGCAAGACTTGCTCGATTTAGAAATGACAGCCTTTTTAAAACTGGTGAAACTACCTAATACCCTGGCCAGATTGCAACACATGTTGAAAACCGGCAAGCCGCTCAGAAACTAAAGCTTCAATATTGAATAGTGCGTGCTGGATTTACTTATTAAAAAATTATAAAAGAGTTCAAACAGAACTAATGCTGATCTTGCTTACGCTGGCTAATATTACTTTAGGAGCCAAAAATGGTTGAAATTACCCTAATCGTTGTTTTACTCGGGATTATTGTTTTCGCTATACAGCCAATTCGACGCCATGTATTAACGCGTGTGCTGTTCAATAAAATGCGTCGCCTGTTACCGCCAATGTCGCAAACCGAACGCGAAGCTCTGGAAGCCGGAAAACCCTGGTGGGATGCGGAACTTTTTACCGGTAAACCGAACTGGTGCAAACTCAGTAACCTACCTGCTGCCCGGTTAAGCGAGGAAGAGCAAAACTACCTCGATGGTCCGGTAGAAATTATGTGCAGTATACTCAATGATTGGGACATTACTCACAATCGCCGGGATTTAACGCCGGAAGTCTGGGATTTCATCAAGCAACACAAATTCTGTGGCATTATCATTCCCCGGCAATATGGTGGTTTGGAGTTTTCAGAATTCGCCCACTCCCAAGTGGTGATGAAAATTGCCACTCGGAGTACCACCGCCGCCGTCACCGTCATGGTCCCTAATTCATTAGGGCCAGCCAAACTGCTATTAGCCTACGGCACCGAACAACAGAAAAATCACTATCTGCCGCGTCTAGCTGCGGGCAAAGAAATACCCGCGTTTGCACTAACTGGTCCAAACGCAGGGAGTGATGCGGGAGCCATGCCGGATACCGGTGTGATTTGTTATGATACTTTCGAGGGCAAAAAGGAATTAGGAATTCGTCTGAACTGGGAAAAACGCTACATTACACTCGGGCCCATTGCGACCGTATTAGGCTTGGCTTTTAAACTGTATGATCCTGATCATTTACTCGGCGAACAAGAGGATATTGGCATCACACTGGCGTTAATCCCAACCCATACCCCTGGCATATCAATCGGCAAACGGCATTTTCCACTAGACTCCGGCTTCCAAAACGGCCCGAACTGGGGCAAAGATGTATTTATTCCCATCGACTGGATCATCGGCGGCGCCGCGCAAGTTGGCAAAGGCTGGACTATGTTGATGCAAAGTCTAGCTACCGGTCGGGCGATTTCACTGCCAGCACTTAGCGTAGGCGCCGCTAAATTCATCTGTCGTAACAGTGGTGCCTATGCTCGTATCCGAACTCAATTTAACTTGCCGATTGGTGCCTTTGAAGGTGTTGAAGAGGTTCTAGCCCGTATGGCCGGAACAACCTATTTAATGGATGCAGCTCGTCAGGTCACTTGTGCGGCATTGGATGAGGGCGAGAAACCCGCAGTGATTTCCGCAATTTTAAAGTATCAATTGACTGAAAGCATGCGCCGGATAATTAACGATGGCATGGATATACAAGGCGGCTCGGGGATTTGCCTTGGGCCATCCAATTATATTGGTCGACTGTATCAAGTTATACCTGTGGGGATTACTGTGGAAGGCGCAAATATCTTGACACGGACCATGATGATCTTTGGTCAGGGTGCTATACGATGCCATCCCTTCATCCAAACTGAAATGGCCGCCTTGAATGAAGCTGACTTAAGTCAAGCTCTACATCAATTCGATAACGTTCTATGGCAACATATCAGCTTCTTCTTACGCAATTTAAGTCGTGGCTTATGGTTCGGTTTCGGCGGTACTAAGCTGTCGCAAACGCCGGGAGATCAACACACGCGGATGTATTACCAGCGATTGAACCGGCTAAGTAACGGATTTGCACTAGTCGCTGATTTTGCGTTGCTGACATTGGGTGGGAATCTAAAGAGGAAGGAACGCATTTCCGGGCGTTTTGCTGATGTGTTGAGCTATTTGTATTTGTGTTCTTGTGCGCTAAAACACTTTGAAAACCAAGGCGCGCAAACTGAAGACTTACCTTTGTTAAATTGGGCTTGTCAGCATAGTCTGTATCGCGCACAGCAATCGTTAATAGCAGTATTAAGACTATTACCCTATAGAATCCCGGCTGTACTGTTACGTTTTGCAGTATTTCCTTTGGGCAAACCCTACATGCCGCCACAAGATCGGTTAGTGGGGCAATTAGCAAACTTACTGCTGACAGATAATCCAGCCCGTGACCGCTTGACCGATGGCATCTATGTTAATAGCGACGCGAATGACGCCACAGGCCGCATAGAATACGCATTCAAAGCCGTGTTGCAAGCAGCACCCATTGAAGTCAAATTGCGCAACGCCCAAAAGGAAGGACAGCTTAGCAAGGGTGAATTTAAAAGAGTACTACAAGAGGCATTATTAAAAGTCATTATCACGGCCGACGAAGCTGAGTTAGTTATTAACGCCGAACAAGCCCGCTTGGTTGCTATAAGTGTCGACGATTTTACACCTGAGCAATTGACTCGGATCCAAAAATAAGACGGCCAAATTAATTGACATGAAAAATCTCTGTAGCCCTTATCCGACCGACTTGGTGGCTTGAAAATGTTTGCTGTTGCAATCGGCTACCGACTCAATAACTGCAAAAGTATCCAGATCCTCGACAGCCGCTGCCGTTCGCCGAATCAACTCCATATTACTTTGTAGATCCATCATGCCCCCGACCGCTAGTGTTACCAGCATGGCTTCGAAAGGATAGACGAGATGAGCACGATAGCGATGTAATTGGCTAGCATGGTCAACGCCTTGAACGCCATTCTCTGAAAGAATCTGCACATATTTTGAAAGCAGGCTGGCCTCATGAATTTGTCGGGTTTCGGGACTAAGCGCAGTCGCCAAAAAATAAGCGATATCACTGATTCCTTCCCCAGTGCGAACCAACTGCCAATCAAGAAGGCCTGGTTGCGATTTATGCCAGAAAAAATTACCGGGATGGCAATCGTGATGAACGAGAGTTTGGACACCTTTGGCAAGAAACCGCATGGTTTTGCGGCGATGACGGGCATAGTGGATAGCCGAATCATGAAGATGTAGTGGCACCACGCTACCAGCTCGCCTTAATCCTCTCTTCATCAATGGCACGGCAAGAAGTGTTCCCAGAAAATCTTCCAACCGCCGTACCGGACCGGCTAACCAACGGTGTTTATTGGATATGTCGAGTTTATGCCAAAAATGTGCGTGCAAATAAGCCAGTTGTTCAACAATTAGATCCGCTTGGCTGACAGTTAACTCATCCATTGGACTTCCAGGATTTGCGCCAAATTCGGTTACATCATTAAGAACTAACGTCGCACCCCGTCCGAACCGACTCTGTGCTGCCAAAATTGAGGGGCGAATCATCGGTATAGCATCAGAGATTTCACTATAAAAACGCACTTCGGTTTGCAGTAATCGCGGCAAAGCTGTAATTAGTCTTGCCCGCCAATCCAGCGATGGCAGTTTTACAAACCAGCGCCTCGGCAGGGTGTCCGGTCCATTATGCTCAACAAGAATCCGTACTCTGGTAGTCGTACCTATATCCACAGAGATGATTTCGACTCTGGAAACGACAGCATCGTTGGAGTTGCAATTGACAACTCGCTGAGCCCACGCAACTGTCAACTCACGCGGGTTGCGGACAAGAATATTATTATTCATTTTTGCACCTATGTTCTGTGCTTATAATTTTAGACGTATTTGAATAGTCGAGAAAATCTGCCTGACAAGGGAGATCGAACGAGGAATAAAATTAATGGAACCTAACCTAGACGAAGAGTGTTCAATTTAGTGACTACTGAATTCAATAGACCTAACTGCCCCGACTCAAAATTCAAGGCATCGGTTTCTCTTCGCAGCCAAGTAAATTGGCGTTTGGCGAGTTGCCGAGTTGCAATGATGGCTTTTTCGGTCATGGTATCAAAGTCATCTTGCCCCTGTAGATATGACCAAATCTGCCGATAGCCCACGGCTCTAATAGCGGGCATGGTCTCGTTGAGATCGCCGCGCCGGTAAAGTTTTGTGACTTCGTCAATCAGGCCTTGTTCGAGCATTGCTTTAAATCGCTGAGCGATAAGGGCATGTAAAATTTTGCGATCTGCCGGGGCAATAATCAGTTTTATTTTTTGATAGGGCAGGTCTTGATTTTGAGCGTCGGTAAAAAAAGACGTTAATGGTCTGCCGCTGATTTCGTAGACTTCTAAAGCACGCTGTATGCGTTGTGGATCGTTAGGATGAATTCTGGCTGCCGATTCGGGATCAATTTGGGCTAGGCGCTGATGCAAGGCCTGTTTACCAAACTGTTCTAAATCTTGGTCTAGCTTGGCTCTTACAGCTGAATTAGCTTCTGGCAACACCGCAAGACCACTGTTTAAGGCATTAAAATACAGCATGGTGCCTCCCACCAATATCGGCAGTTTGCCGCGTTCGGTCATGTCGGCCATTAATGCTAGTGCCTGTGTTCTAAACTGACCGGTTGAGTAAGCCTCTGCTGGGTCGAGTATATCGATTAAGTGATGTGGAATACCGCCTTGCTGTGCTAGCGTTGGTTTAGCAGTGCCGATATTCATGCCTTTGTAGACTAGCGCTGAATCTACACTGATGATTTCACCGTTTAATACTTGCGCTAGTTGCACGGCCAGCGCACTTTTTCCAGAAGCGGTTGGCCCCATCAGAAAGATGATCGGAGGAAATTTTTGCTGGAGCATTATGCTACTGTCCACGCATAAAAAATTTATCCAAATCTTGAGTCGACAAGCTTATAAAGGTAGGCCTCCCGTGGTTGCACTGTCCTATTCTTTCGGTTTGTTCCATATCCCTGAGCAGAGCATTCATTTCTGTGATACTGAGTCGGCGGTGTGCTCTAACCGCGCTATGACAGGCTATACCCGCCAAAATGTCATTGGTTTTATCTTGAATACGCTGGCTCATACCATGCTCGCTAATGTCCGCCAACACATCACGAATTAACCTTTCAACGTCTGCGCTACCTATTAAGACGGGAACAGTACGTAGTACGATAGTTTCCGGACCTGCGCAATTAAGCTCAAACCCCAAGCTATTGAAAAGCTCTTGCTGCTGCTCAGCTAACTCAGCTTCCTTGGTAGTGACTTTAATCTTGATAGGTAGTAATAAAGGCTGGGCTGCCACACTGCCTTGTTGATACTGTTGTTTTAACCGTTCATAAGTAATCCGCTCATGAGCGGCATGCGCATCGACTAAGATAATACCTGTCTTGGTTTCCGCCAGAATATAAATTGAATGTAAATGCGCTATGGCTTGGCCTAAAGGATAAGAAGGTAGATTAGCTTGATCTGATATGGCTTCAACAGGCGTTTGTTCTGGCGAATCGGTATCAATCAATCGACTGCTCCCCCATTGATTATAGGTTTGCAATTGTTCTGCTATTTGCAAGGGGAGCGCTGTTTGCTGCGGTGGTCTTGAGGCATAGGTAATTTTGTTGAAATTGCTAGAGACGTCGGCTTGTTCAGGCGTAAATGTTTGTTGCTGCGCCGTTATAATAGCTTGGCTTTGACCCGGTCTGGCATTGGCTAATGAGCGATGCAAGGCTGAAAACAAAAAATCGTGGACCAATCGGCCTTCTCTGAACCTCACCTCCAGCTTGGCAGGATGGGCATTCACATCTACCAAGCTAGGATCAAGCTTAAGATACAGCACGAAAACCGAATGCCGACCATGAAACAAAACGTCTTGATAGGCCTGCTTGACGGCGTGAGACACTAGTTTGTCTTTAATTAATCGGCCATTCACATAAAAAAACTGCATATCTTGTTGACTGCGCGAAAATGTCGGCAACCCTACCCAGCCGGTCAAGCTAAGTCCTGATGATGCAAAATCAATGTTAATTGCATTTTCGATAAAAGCAGAGCCACAAATGCCAGCAATTCGAAGTTGCTGCTCAGCTTCTGTTATTGCCGGTCTTAGATTTAAGATTTCGCGTTGATTATGGCTGAGGGTGAATCCCGTATCAAATCGACTCAACGCCATGCGTTGTATTAAGGTTTCGATATGAGCAAATTCGGTTTTTTCGGCTTTTAAAAATTTCCGCCGCGCCGGGGTGTTGTAAAACAAGTCACGTACTTCAATGGTGGTGCCTTGGGGGTGTGGATCGGGTTGCGGATCGATATTTTGCTCGGAGCCATCTGAACTTACTTTCCATGCGCAATGATCTTGCGCGGTGCGCGAAATTAAAGTCAATCTCGCTACTGAGCTGATACTAGCTAGAGCTTCGCCGCGGAAACCCATGCTAGCAACTTGCTCCAAGTCGTTTAGAGATGCAATTTTACTGGTAGAATGGCGCGACAGGGCCAGTGCTAAATCTTCTTTGACAATACCGCAGCCATTGTCGCGAATTTTAATTAGACGGGCTCCACCTTGCTCTATGTCAATAGTAATTTGTTTGGCATCCGCGTCGAAACAGTTTTCTACTAATTCTTTGACTACCGAAGAGGGTCTTTCGACCACTTCGCCAGCAGCAATTTGATTAACCAGTTGAGAGGGAAGTGAATGAATGCGCACAGGCTTAATTGTCGAAAAAAGTGATTGTTCACTATACAGATACAAGATTAAAGACGAAAGCCATAAGCTCGTCTTTGCTCATTTGTAATGATTGACTAAGCAGGAGACGATCTTGAAATACTTACCCGGGTTTGTTCAACTCCAAGTTAATCTCTAAATCCAATTAATCTCCGAATACTCCATGCTATAGTCCATAGCTGGTTGAGCAGTTATCATCATTTAACATCTAACTCAGCAACACGAGAAATTTCTGGAGACACTTGGTTGAAGTAGCTGCGCACACCATTGAAAATCGCATTGGCAACCTCGAATTGGTGCGCTGGATTAACCAGCTTGAACTCTTCCGACGGATTGGAAATAAAAGCAGTTTCAACCAAAATCGACGGTATATCGGGTGACTTTAGCACCAAAAATCCGGCTTTTTGTACCGATTTTAAATGCAATTCGCCAATGTTTTCAAAGTTATCTAATACTTTTCTTGCTACGTGCACACTGGCTTCCTGGGTGGCGGTTTGTGTTAAATCCAACAACACGGTCGCCAAAACATCATCCTTGTCACCCAAGCTAACGCCACCTACTAAATCTGCGGCATTTTCGCTATTGGCCAGCCACCGCGCGGCTTCGCTGGATGCGCCCTTGTTGGACAAAGTAAATACCGAAGCACCCCTAACATCTGCATCTTGAAAAGCGTCCGCGTGAATGGAAATAAACAGATCCGCTTTGGCGGCGCGGGCAATTTTCATGCGATTTCTAAGATCAACGTAATAATCGCCTTTGCGTATCATCACCGCTTTCATGCCAGGCTGTTTATTAATTAACTTTTCCAATTTTTTAGCTATCGCAAAAACAACTTTTTTTTCCTCGGTACCGTTAGCGCCATGTGCGCCAGGGTCCTGGCCGCCATGACCCGCATCAATTGCAACCACAATGCGTCTGTTTTTTCCACCATCTATTGATTTTTTACTCTTAGCTAGTACTGGGTTATTTTCAGATTGAGACTGACGCGGCAGGTCAGATGGTTTTTTATTCGCGACATGTTCGGTTTTGGCTACCACGGTAGACTGTTTTACAGTGGATCGGGGTGTTCCTACTATTTGATTAATAATGGCATTACTGGCTTTTAGGTCAGCCGCCGACACTTGGATCTTCTCCGCGCTTCTTTCAAATAAATCAACAACCAGTCGATGCCCATACATTTTGTTGGGTTGCAGCAAATAAGCTTTACTGGTCACCGGCTTTTTTAATTCGGCAACAATACGTAAGTTATCCTTCTGCTGTGAAGTTTTTATGTTGGTAAACAACGTATGTTGAACGGAGGGCTGGCTGAGAGGTTTAGTTAATTGAGCGTTGGGAATATCTATAACCAGACGTAGCGGTTTTTCAAGCAAAGAGACTTTGTTTTTAGTTGCAGCGGTGACATCAACCATCATTCGCGCCTGTTTATCGGAATGCCAATAGTGTGCGGCCCCAACTTCAATTGGTTGAGCGTAGCAGGCTACCGAAAGCCAAGTGAATGCAATAGATGCCAAGATTTTTCCAAAATTTTTCACAACTACACCGATACGTAATAAACTGGTTTAAAGTATAGCAATATGTCTTTGTTTTTTCATGCTAGTTTTTAACTATGCGGATAAATTGCAGATTGCTATAGCAATTGATAGGAAATGAACAAGGTTAGTTGATGTGTTTTAAGCTTTTTCTATCTGATTAAAGGTTGAAACGCACCGGCAAGGCTATCATTAGCTCGAGCCATATTCTGAAAATTCATAGTCATAAAAGGCCTCATTTGGTCTTCGCTGTTGTAACTTTATTAAAGGGGATCTCTAAAAATACCCCACCTCACAGCGATTTTTGACGGGAAGCAATGGCACTGAAATGAGATAATAACAGTGAGTCCACTGATAGAGAACCGTCCCATGAAACCCCGCCAACCTGGATTATTCGACGTAGAAGAAAGAGCCGCGCAACTAACCAAAATGGGAGACCCTTTGGTAGGATTGAAAGCCCGGATAGACTGGGAAGCGTTTCGGCCTGAACTTAAGCGCCTGCATGAAAAGGATAGAAAAAGTCAGGCAGGCGCCAAGCCGTTCGATGGGGTGCTGATGTTCAAGATTTTGGTACTCCAGCAGCTGCACAATTTATCGGATGATGGCATCGAATATCAGATTCGGGATCGGTTCAGCTTCCTGCGTTTTCTGGGTTTGCAATTAGAAGATAAAGTGCCGGATTCGAAAACCGTGTGGAGGTTTCGCGAACGGCTTAAGGATCTAAACTTGGTTGAGGAGTTGTTTGCCCGGTTTCATGGACAACTGGCGGCGCAAGGTTATGCGGCTCGAGCGGGGCAGATGATTGATGCCACCTTTGTCGAAGTCCCCAAGCAACGCAATAGCCGTGAAGAAAACGCCCAGATTAAAGAAGGGCAAGTGCCTGAGGCATGGGATAAGCCGGAGGTTCAGGCCAAGCGTCGGCAGAAAGATACCGAAGCGCGCTGGACAAAGAAAAACGATGAGAAGCATTACGGCTATAAAAATCACATCAACGCGGATGAGGAAAACAAGCTCATACAAAGCTATTCAGTCACCCATGCGGCGGTTCACGACAGTCAGGTATTCGATGAATTACTCGACCAGGCAATCGATGTGGAGGGCAATAAACGAGCGGTTTATGCCGACAGTGCTTATCGTTCAGAAGCCCAGGAGCAGCGCTTAGCTAACGCCGATATTGAGAGCCAGGTTTGTGAAAAAGGCACACGAGGCAAACCCTTAACCGAAGAACAAAAGTTATCAAACCGGACGAAGTCAAAAGTCAGAGCCCGAGTCGAACATGTGTTTGGTGCACAGGCGGCAATGGGTGGGCATTTAGTTCGCACCATCGGTTTGCAACGAGCCAAAGTCAAAATTGGTTTGATGAATTTAGTGTACAACATGAAGCGTTTGATACAGTTGATTAAACGAGATGTGATGAACCCGTACAGGAAAGGTGCGCCCACAGTGGCATAAAAACGGGGAAATAATCTCAAAACACGGGGATTTGATGCGGTTTTTACTTCAAATAGCCGGAATGCACCCTGATTTTAAAATAAAGTCGAAAAAAATTAGCAGAATTGCTAGGGGGTGACTTAAATTTGAATTTATAGAGGTTCCCTAAAGATCTTTATTGTGCTTCGGAGTTGAGTCCGCGCTTTATAGAACTTGCACTAAAGTACAGTACTAAATTTAAATTGGTTGTGGAACAATTAAAAGCGAAGTGCTGGTTTTAGATCTTCTACAAGCCAGTTTAACTCAGGTTAATTTTAAGGGAGCTTACAGATGGCAAAAATTGGCACAGTAAAGTTCGTTACTGGTTTAGTAAAGGCGGTTTCAATAGACGGTACCGAGCGTATTTTACATGAAGGCGAAAAAGTTTTAGCGAACGAAAAAGTGATCACTGGAAATTTTAGCTCGGTGGTAGTCGCTTTTAATGATGGTACTTGGCTTGATTTGGGACGCGATAGTCAATCGGCTTTAAATGATGAGGTTGTTACCCCTGGAGCAATATCTCAACAGGCATCCAATCAAGCCAAGCAATCTGCGCAAAACGAAGTTGATGTCATTCAGAAAGCATTGGCGGACGAAAGCTTCGATCCCACTAAGAGTATGGAGGCAACGGCGGCCGGTGCCGCTGCCAGTGGAGCGGTGAGTTCAGGTGGAAACAACGGCCACACCTTCGTTAGTGTGGATTACTTGAACCCACAAGTGGTTCCGGACAGTGGTTTTGAAACCTTGGGTAACCAGGCGGTAGTGCCTGAAATACCAATAGAAATTTTGATTCTACCTCCCAATCCACCGGAAGCCCCTCCGATCAGCACTTCTCCTGAAGTCATAAATATCGCTGGGCTGAGTGGCTCTACTACTGTAGAAGGGGGTGATCTGGTTTACACCGTTACTTTTAATGGCTCTACTAGCTCATCGGTTAGCTATACATTCAACCTAGGTGGCGGCACAGCGAGTGCTAGTGATTACGGTAGCACAGTGTTGAGTAACGGCGTCACTTATGATTCGGCTAGTGGTCAGATCACCGTTCCGGCCGGAGTTGCGGGTTTTACGGTAACGTTGCCGACTGTCCAAGATACTTTAATAGAGCCTACCGAATCCGTGCCATTGACTATCGGTGGGATCACTGGCACAGGTGGCATCCTTGATGACGATGTCAATCCCACCATCAAAAGCATTGAACCGGGTGCGATCGGCACAGGAGATGATAATGTTATCGAAGGCAACAACTTAGTTTACACCGTGACACTCAGTGAGCTGGCCAATACTCCGATTAGCTATGTGTTTAACCTAGGTGGCGGCACAGCCAGTGCCAGTGATTACGGTAGTCCGGCGTTTAGTAACGGCGTCACTTATGATTTGGCTAGTGGTCAGATCACCGTTCCGGCCGGTGTTGCGGGTTTTACGGTAACGTTGCCGACTGTTCAAGATACTTTAATAGAGCCTACTGAATCCGTGCCATTGACTATTGGCGGCGTCACTGGCACAGGGGGCATCCTTGATGACGATATTAATCCCCCCACCATCAAAAGCATTGAACCGGGCGCGATCGGCACAGGAGATGATAATGTTATCGAAGGCAACAACTTAGTCTACACCGTGACACTCAGTGATCCGGCCATTACTCCGATCAGCTACCTGTTTAACCTAGGTGGCGGCACAGCGAGTGCCGGCGACTACGGTAGTCCGGTGTTGAGTAACGGCGTCACTTATGATTCGGCTGGTGGTCAGATCACCGTTCCGGCCGGGGTTGCGGGTTTTACTGTGGCTGTCCCAACTATTAATGATCTCAATCAAGAAGCTTTAGAGACAGTTCCGCTCACTGTAGCTGAGGAAACTGGCAGTGGAGGAATTATAGATAATGACAGTCCTACCATTAAAGGGATGGTGATTAACGCGGTGGGGACTGGCGATGATAATGTGTCTGAGGGTAACAACCTTAATTATCATGCAAGTTTAAGTAATATCACCACCATGGCAACTCAGTATCAATTTAGCTTGGGCGGCGTTGGTGATGTTGGTGAGCCATCATTTTCAAATGGCGTGGTCTACGATAAGGCAAGTGGACAGATTACTGTTCCGACTGGTATTAAAGGGTTTACTGTAACTGTTCC
Source organism: Methylococcales bacterium (assembly GCA_965247565.1). Taxonomy (GTDB): domain Bacteria; phylum Pseudomonadota; class Gammaproteobacteria; order Methylococcales; family Methylomonadaceae; genus CBDFHF01. Next base: position 2,562,216 of record CBDFHF010000003.1, read on the forward strand.
TACGATTGTTGATTCGATACCGGAAAATACAGAGAGTGTTCCGCTGACCATTGGTAGCACGACAGCTATTGGCAGCGTTCATGATGTTATTGTGCAAGATCCAAATTCAAGTAGTACCGAAAAAACTCTAAGCGCTGAGACAGCAATGACTGGCGATAATTTTGCTTTAGGCGTTGTAGCTGCCTCGCAGGACCCAAATCCTAACGCAAATGATACGGACATCAACCCAATTTTTAGCGCTAGCGAAGTTGATATAGTGCCTGGTGTTGATGATATGTTGTTAGTGGATAGCGATTCTAGTTTACTTAGCAACATTACTACCTATCCATCCCATTTTGTTGCTGGGGATTTGGTTACCAACAGTCTTTCCTCTGAAATGGAGCCAACTACTCATTATCCATATGATATCCTCTCCGGTAGAGGTGATGGTGATATGTTGTTGGGAGGAACTGATATTGGCAATATACCCGAAAGTATTGGGAGCGAAGTTTTAACCGCAGGCTTAGATGACCGTATATTGACTGGCGGAACCGGTGCAGATAATTTCGTCTGGAATGCGGGTGATACTGGGGTCGACATTATTACTGACTTTAATGTTGGCAGTGGCGCAGATGTGCTGGATTTTTCTGATTTACTGGAGGGAGAGCATAGCGATTCCGGTTCATTAAGCAGTTTTTTGACGTTTAGCTATGATAGCAACAGTCAGGCGACTACGATTACTATCGATGCCGATCAGACTGGCCAGGGTAATGCGCAGGCTCAGTCTATTGTTTTGCAAAATGTGGATTTAACTGCCAGTGGGACGCTATCTAGTACGGACATCATCAATAGTTTGCTGGCTAATGGCAATTTACAAACTGATGTGTAGATCTTTATACCCATTTTTCATTTTGAGGTTAGAGTGAATAAACAATCATTTTCGGACCGTATTGTAGTCCTTGATACTGAAACTACCGGGCTTAACCCACAGGAAGGACACCGTATTATTGAAATTGGTTGTGTGGAGCTGGTTAAACGACGCCTAACGGGCAATCGCTTCCATGTTTATATTAATCCAGATCGGCTGATTGATGCCGGTGCCATTGAAGTGCATGGCATTACTAATGAGTTTCTGGTTGATAAGTCACATTTTAGAGATATTGCAAAAGACTTTATTGCTTTTATTCAAGGTGCAGAGTTGGTCATCCACAACGCACCATTCGATGTGGGCTTTATCAATCATGAATTCTCGTTATTAAACGAGGGTGTGGTAACCGATTACAGTAAAGTCTTCGATACTCTGACCTACGCAAGAAAAAAGCACCCCGGCCAGCGCAACAGTTTAGATGCGTTGTGTAAACGTTACGGAGTTGATAACAGCCATAGAGATCTACATGGCGCGCTATTGGATGCTGAAATTCTAGCGGATGTTTTTTTATTGATGACTGGTGGGCAGTCTTCATTGCTGGAAGAAGAGCCAGAAAAACCGAGAGCTTCGCAGTCCGAGTTAGTCACAAAAAGGTTGTCGACTAATCAACCTGCATTAACGGTAATTCGTTGTAATGACATGGAGCGGGATGCGCATCAGCAGCGTCTGCAAGCTATTGAAAAAGCAAGTGGTGGTGTCTGTATCTGGAAGTCATAACGAAAGGACTGGCGTGGCGCCAGTCCTTAAATAACAGATTATTCTGTTTTAGGTTTTGCTTTTTTAGATGTAGAACTAAGCCTTTTTTTACTTTTATCCACTTTTTTACCGTCGTCGTCTTGCGGGTATCTATTCGTAGCTTCATCTAGTCTGGAGATATTCAGCATCTGCCCAACTACTCGTATCTTCTTTAATTCCTGGAATAGTTCTTTAGGCATCCCGGCAGGTAATTCGACGGTACTGTAGGCATCATGAATTTTAATTCTAGCAATGTGATCACCGTCAATTCCCGTTTCATTGGCTATAGCGCCGACGATATTTCCAGGTTTTACTCCATGATCGTGTCCGACTTCAATGCGGAAGACCTCCATCTCGATGTCTGCGTTGCTGCCGAAAGCACGTTTTGGTTTGCGTTCTCTTTGCGGGCGATCCTCTCTCGAGGAACGATCTGGTCGCTGGCCACGCTCTTCTCTATTTTCGGTTGATCTTTTCGGTAGGTTTTGAATTAACAGTGGTGTTTCACCCTGTACCAGCTTAGCTAATGCAGAGGCAATCTCCAGCGCAGTTACATTGTGTTCCTGTTGGTATTGCTCAAGTAGCTGACTGAAAAAGCCTAGTTCTTCAGCCGCTAAAGTGTCAGTAATATTTTGTTTAAACCGAGCAATCCGTTTATTGTTGATGACCTCCGTTGATGGTAGGCCCATTTCTTCCACTTTTTGCTTGGTCGCTCTCTCAATATTAGCCAAGAGTTTTCTCTCTCTGGGCGCAATAAACAAAATAGCATCGCCCGTTCTACCTGCTCTACCGGTTCTGCCAATCCGGTGGGTATATGACTCGGTATCGTAAGGAATATCGTAGTTAACAACGTGGGTAACCCGGTCGACATCTAAGCCGCGAGCCGCAACGTCGGTAGCAATTAAAATATCCAATTTACCATTTTTTAAATGATTGATGGCGCGTTCCCGAAGTGCTTGGGACATGTCACCATTTATTGCAGCGGCGGAGTAACCGCGTGCTTCCAGTTTCTCGGCGAGTTCTACAGTGGCGGTTTTAGTTCTGACAAAAATAATCATGCCATCGAACGTTTCAGCTTCCAGAATGCGTGTTAACGCGTCCAGCTTGTGAATGCCACTAACTAACCAGAAGCGTTGTCTGATGTTTTCTGCCGAGGCGGAAGTTACTTTAATAGTAACGTGTTCTGGTTCGTGCAGATATTCTTGAGCAATTTTGCGGATTACTGTGGGCATGGTTGCTGAAAATAAAGCGATTTGCCGTTTTTCAGGAATTTGCTCAAGGATCCATTCCACATCGTCAATAAAACCCATGCGTAGCATTTCGTCGGCTTCATCCAGTACTAGAAAGTTAAGCCCAGCGAGGTTTAATGTGCCTTTACGCATGTGATCCATCACTCGACCAGGCGTACCGACCACCACATGGGCCCCACGCTTTAGCTGGCGAAGTTGGGTACTGTAATCTTGCCCGCCATAAATGGGTAAAACATGAAATCCGCTTAAATGCGAAGCGTAACGTTGAAAAGCTTCAGCAACTTGAATGGCTAATTCACGAGTTGGCGCTAGCACCAGAACTTGCGGATCTTTTTGTTTTAAATTGATCTTGGACAAGATGGGTAGTGCGAAAGCTGCAGTTTTGCCTGTACCTGTTTGTGCCTGACCCAATACATCCTTGCCTTGCAATATGAGTGGGATAGTTTGGGCTTGAATAGGCGAAGGTGTTTCATAACCGACATCATCCAGTGCTTTTAGCACCGGTTCAATCAGCGCTAAATCACGGAAAGAGGGTAATGTAGAAACATCATTGGACATTGAGATTTACCTGTTGGACTATTTGAAGCGCTGATGCGCAGAGAAAGTTTATAGTTGGCATTGTATATGAATGCGGCTCAGTTTGCAGTAAATAGTCAAACTTAAGCCTGTTAATAGGGGGCTTTGCACAATCAAGTTTTAATACCCAGCGGTTTCTGGTTTACCAATTTAATTAAGGGAACCTCTATAAATTCAAATTTAAGTCACCCCCTAGTAATTCTGCTAATTTTTTTCGACTTTATTTTAAAATCAGGGTGCATTCCGGCTATTTGAAGTAAAAACCGCATCAAATCCCCGTGTTTTGAGATTATTTCCCCGTTTTTATGCCACTGTGGGCGCACCTTTCCTGTACGGGTTCATCACATCTCGTTTAATCAACTGTATCAAACGCTTCATGTTGTACACTAAATTCATCAAACCAATTTTGACTTTGGCTCGTTGCAAACCGATGGTGCGAACTAAATGCCCACCCATTGCCGCCTGTGCACCAAACACATGTTCGACTCGGGCTCTGACTTTTGACTTCGTCCGGTTTGATAACTTTTGTTCTTCGGTTAAGGGTTTGCCTCGTGTGCCTTTTTCACAAACCTGGCTCTCAATATCGGCGTTAGCTAAGCGCTGCTCCTGGGCTTCTGAACGATAAGCACTGTCGGCATAAACCGCTCGTTTATTGCCCTCCACATCGATTGCCTGGTCGAGTAATTCATCGAATACCTGACTGTCGTGAACCGCCGCATGGGTGACTGAATAGCTTTGTATGAGCTTGTTTTCCTCATCCGTGTTGATGTGATTTTTATAGCCGTAATGCTTCTCATCGTTTTTCTTTGTCCAGCGCGCTTCGGTATCTTTCTGCCGACGCTTGGCCTGAACCTCCGGCTTATCCCATGCCTCAGGCACTTGCCCTTCTTTAATCTGGGCGTTTTCTTCACGGCTATTGCGTTGCTTGGGGACTTCGACAAAGGTGGCATCAATCATCTGCCCCGCTCGAGCCGCATAACCTTGCGCCGCCAGTTGTCCATGAAACCGGGCAAACAACTCCTCAACCAAGTTTAGATCCTTAAGCCGTTCGCGAAACCTCCACACGGTTTTCGAATCCGGCACTTTATCTTCTAATTGCAAACCCAGAAAACGCATGAAGCTGAACCGATCCCGAATCTGATATTCGATGCCATCATCCGATAAATTGTGCAGCTGCTGGAGTACCAAAATCTTGAACATCAGCACCCCATCGAACGGCTTGGCGCCTGCCTGACTTTTTCTATCCTTTTCATGCAGGCGTTTAAGTTCAGGCCGAAACGCTTCCCAGTCTATCCGGGCTTTCAATCCTACCAAAGGGTCTCCCATTTTGATTAGTTGCGCGGCTCTTTCTTCTACGTCGAATAATCCAGGTTGGCGGGGTTTCATGGGACGGTTCTCTATCAGTGGACTCACTGTTATTATCTCATTTCAGTGCCATTGCTTCCCGTCAAAAATCGCTGTGAGGTGGGGTATTTTTAGAGATCCCCTTAAATCAATCTCGCTCTTGCCTGTATGGCAAAGTAGAAGTTTATTTTGGGAGTTCGATTGCCTCATAATTGTCGAACGCAACGTCCATGAAGTCGCTGCGAATGCCCGCATGACCTTTGGACAAGAGGCGTGAAGCATAGAGTCCATCATCTTCAACCTGAGCTACTTTTGTCCAGCCTGGGCCAAGTTGGCTATCGTTCATGTACATTTGAATGTCAACATTACCCTTGGTGTTATTTGCTATGACGGTCTTGATCCCAATACGTCGATTGATCGGCAGTAGATTTGGACTTGTGTCCCGATTGTACTGGCCCGGATAAACGCGCACTGATTGTAGTGTGGAATATTTGCCTCGTAGTTTCTTTTTTATAACGGCATAACCGTCAACTCTGATGCCGACGTAGTACAAGTTATCACCATCTAGGTAGCGGTGAAATAACAAAACACCATTAGACTGATTTCTGTTTGGACTATCTGAAGTGTTGATTTGTTTGATGTTAAAAAAAACTTGTTGAGTAAAATTCGTAAATTCAGTTGACGTTACCAAGCGAAGAATGTTTTGTGGTCGATAGCCGTTATCGGTGTCAATTGGATTCGATTTCGCATACATCCGCCTGAAGCTATCATTATCTGCAAGTCTTCCCTGTACTGTGGTAGTTCCCTCTCTAGTTCGGTAAACATAAGCGCCGGAGTTGAGCCACCAGTGTTGGTCGGTATTTTTATCCTTGCGGCCTTTTTCACTAATTACAGGCAAAGCTATGTTGTTAAAGCTTTCAGAAATTGGAGTGGGCGATGCGGTCGAGCAGGCGTTGCATAAAAAAGCTGCAAACCAGATAGACCTGTATAGGTTTAATGACATAGATTTCTCCGTCTTAAAGATCAGTTATGCAGCCTAGTGTAGCGTGATTTAAAAAAACTTAATCGATGCTTTTCCTGATCCCATGTTCGATTCTAATTGTAACTTTCCAGCTTTTTCTGGCCTGAAATGCAGGGTAATAAGAACCATTGTCGCCAATTTTTGAATAACGGGGCAACTATATCGATAAAATTTTGTAAATGATATTAGTTGTTAGCTGTTTTAAATTGATAATGTTGTTAGATATTGGTTTTTTTTGATATTATTAGTGCTGTTTTAATGGTCATGTAAAACAAATATTGATGTGAGACTTAAGTTAACAGCTAATTTTATTTCACCTTGTGAGTATGAATAGAAATTCAGTTCCAGCTGCCGGAACTGAATTGAGTTAATTACCGCTTCTTTAAAAACTACTAGCGAAAACTTATCAAGGGAGATCTGCGATGTCAGCAACCGAAAAACCAAATTACCGCACCGGGTACGAAACCCGAATTTTTGAAAATCTGAAAACGACAAAAACTGCTTGGACGGATCGACTTCTAGTCCGCGTTGGGGCAATAGCGCTTATCTTAGTTTCAATGGCGACAGTTTTTGGGCTACGCTGGGGCAATATTACCTATTACTGGTATCACCCCTTGGTGAATGCCTATTCGATTGCAATCGCCGGATTTATATTTTCCCGCTTTGTGCTTTCGCTTTGCTACAGCGCTCCCAAGGACGTTGGTATATCGCCAACAGTTAGTATCATTATCACGGCCTTTAACGAGGAGGATGCTATCTATCGAACTGTTGAGTGTTGCTATGCCATTTACTATCACGAGCACCTTTTTGAAGTCATTGTCGTAGACGATGGCTCAACCGATGGCACAGTAAAAGAAGTTGCTAGAGCGCAAAAACGTTGGCCAGGACTCATTCTGGATGCGTTCGAGAAAAATAAAGGCAAGCGCGAAGCCATGGCTGCTGGAGCTCGTATAGCCAAAGGTGAAATTCTTGTCTACGTGGACTCGGATAGTTTCTTGAGACGGGACGGTGTTCGCAAAATCGTTCAGGGGTTTGCTGACCCAAAGGTAGCAGCCGTAGCAGGGCATACCGAGGTCGCTAACGTAAAGAAAAATGGTCTCACCGCAATGCAGCAAGCTCGGTACTATGTAGCGTTTCGGGTGATAAAGGCTGCTGAAAGCGTTTTTGGTACTGTAACCTGTTGCCCTGGCTGCTTTTCCGCGTACCGACGCAGCTGCATGATGGATGTACTTGATGAATGGTTAAATCAGCACTTTCTGGGCGTCCAGGCTACGTTTGGTGATGACCGTAGTTTAACTAATTATTTGTTAAGAAAATATCGGGTTATTTACTCTTCAGAAGCTATCGCTACCACAATCGTACCCGAAAAGCATAAGCAATTCTTAAAACAGCAGTTACGTTGGAAAAAGTCTTGGTTTAGAGAAACGCTTATTGCAGCTACCTTCATGTGGAAGAAGCCCCCTCTCGCCTCCATTGCATTTTATGCACAATTACTGTTCCCCATCATAGCGCCGATCCTTATTTTGCGGATATGTTTGTGGTTACCAGCTGCTAATGGTGATTTTATATCCCCGATCGTCTACCTATTAGGTACGGTCATGATCGGATTGATGTTTTCTGCATATTATCTGTTCTGGAAAAGTGATCGTTACTGGATTTACGGACTCTACTTCACGCTTTATTACTTAGTCTTTCTTGTTTGGCAAATGCCTTATGCAATTGCTACTCAGCGCGACAACAGATGGGGTACTAGGTAATAGCCATGTCAACATTAGCTAGCAATTCGACAGCGCCGCAGGAGCGCCGACGTAAAGCACGATATCTTCCTGTTAAGCATTGGCACAATTTACTGTGGTGGCTTGCTTTAGTCAGTGTATTTGTAGTCGTTCAGCAACTACCCAGTTTACTTACGGAGCAAATGCCGCCCCCAGTTACTTCGGTGCCGACAGAGAAGAATGCCGAAAAGGAAGCTTTTATCGCGCTTGTTTTTGGGAGAGTGAGTACAAGTAATGAATTAGCTATTTCAGAATCTTCATTTAAATCTCAACTGCAGGCTTTAAAGCAAGCGGGTTACTCATCGGTACGACTTTCTCAAATAAATAGTTGGAAACAGGCGAGTAGTTTACCGTTGCCGGCAAAGCCTTTACTGCTTAGTTTCGAGGATGCAAACCGCGAAACCATGGAGATCGTGGATAAAATGTTACTTGCTCAAGGTATGACTGCCTTGGTGTTTGTCGATGTTAATAAATTAAACGAGGGAAATATCCAACTAGTTTCCTGGCATCAGCTTGAAAAAATGGTCAAAAGTGGTCGTTGGGAGGTGGGTATCTCGGGGTGTCCTAACGAAAACGATCAAGCATTTACTTCATCTGAAATATTGGCTAAAAAGTTCTCTACTCAACGTGAATTACTTGAACGACGCCTGAAAACCTCGGTAGTTACGGTGGATTGTTCACGTGCCTGGAGCGCCAATTATAAGGAAAGCTCAGCGGCCTGGAACCAAGCTTTGAAGGATGCATCATTGCAGCTTGGTTTCGTAACCGCACCAATTGGGGCCAATTATCTAAACGATTCTGAGTTCAACTTTAAGCGTATTAGAGTTTCAAAATCCTGGGGTCAAGCCGGACTTCTTTCTCAGCTGAAAAGCCATGAACCACGACGGACAGCTTTCGTTGATCAGTTTAAATCCGATCAACCTGGACCTGAATGGGTGACGGATAGTGGTGAACTTACTGTAGAGCGTGGTGCCCTCAAAATTACCAATCACTCAGGTGAACAAGGGGCATTGGTTACACTTGCGGGTACTGAGAAGTGGCAGGATGCAGACGTTGAGGTGAGTTTAAAAGAGAGGCCAGATGGGCAGTTTTGGATGTTTCTTCGTTACGGAACCGGACAGCCATTTGTTAGGCTAGGAATCGCGGAAGGTCAGGTCAAGTTTCAGGAATCTGGTGCTGCGGGTGTCACTAAACAGCTCGCTAGTCAAGATTTACCCGCCAATGAAATATCTCTGAGACTCCGTGTGATTGGTTCTCGTGCTATCGCCTATTTGAATGGCAAACCCTTATTAGCAAGACCTGTCGAAGTTCCTCAAGGTTCTGATCATGGTTCATTTGCCTTGGCGGTCTGGAATGACACCAACGTTGTCAATGGTGGTGTTTCCTCTAAATCATCCGCTTACTTGACTCAGGTAAAAGCATCCCCGTTATTTCAGAAAGGTGCCATTGTGGCGCCGGATTTAGGAAAAGTAAGTTGGTCGCAGCTCCAACAGCAATCTGAACTGCTTTCTGTTATTAGCCCACACTATTTCTCTTGGACTGGAGGAACGCCTAAGTCGACTCAGGCTTCTGATACTACGATGGTAATTTTTGCTAACTATCATCACCTAAAGCTCTTGCCCGCGCTTACTATTGATGAGAGTGCATTGTTGTCTGATAAGCGTGCTCTTACCGAGCAGGTATTGGCTTGGGCATCTAACCCTGCTTATCAAGGAGTTAATCTTGTTATCAGTAAATCAATGCTTGGGGAAGCGTGGCAACAATTTCAGAGCGAGCTCAATCAGCGCATGGGCAAAATTGGTAAGCAGGTCATGATGACGTTATTAGACAGTAAAGAGCAGTTTATACCAACAGACAAGAATGATCAGCCGTTATTGGTTGATAGTTATGCAGAATTATTACCCGCTGAACCCAGGATTTTGTATCCGTCGAATTCCGAATTGTTGTTCTGAGTTTATCGTCATTAACGTTGATTTTCGTTCAATAAATGGAAATATTTCTGGCGTTGTTTTTAGTTTACTTCTTAGCAGCACTTAAAAATTGAAGGTGGAGGACCATGAATTTCGACACTAGCTAATGATTATTGGTTAGATTTACAGAGACTTTTGTTCCTGATCTCCGATTGAGGGCTATGGTGCAAAATAAATTGACAATTTGTCATGAGGCTGAGGTCATGAATAATCATCAACAAACTACCGATTACAACCGACCTACTGAGTGGATCGATGCGAAGGATAAGAGGGAGAAAATGAATAAGGTGTTAAGAAGTTTTTTAAGGTGTGGTCGGATGACTACATGGGTTATTGCGCTGGCTATAGCGACATCTACTTTTAGCAGTGATTGGATTTTGCAATCGGCGATAGCGGATGGTAAGCCAATTTTAGGATTGGCTGTAACTGGTCTGGAAAGTGCCAGAGTGAACGTGCCGCACGAGATGAAAGTAAAGCTCATCAACCCTGGCGCGGCGGCACAGGATTCACGGTTGCGTTTGTATATTCAAGATGAAATGGACCGCGAAGTACGGTTAGCCGACATTAAAATACACATCCAAGAAGGAAAATCCTGGAAAGAAGTGCAGGTAGAAGCGATTGACGGCGGTGTTATGGGGGCTGTTGGTGCAGAAGGGCAAGTTCACAAAGAACGTCACCAACGCGGCGGTTTTGCCATCCGCTCCAAAGCAAACAAATCATGGAAAATACGGGTGACTTTCCGCTTACCCGGTCGTTATTCAGTGGTCGCGGCTGTTTCGCCAAACAATGGCGAAACACAATTGGCACAACCTGCAAGCTTCAGTGTGGAGGCGTTATGAGTGCATTAATCAACAAAGCATTGAACGCTTGTCGTTTGCGTGCCTGCGTTCGTCTTAGTTCATTTCTAGTTAACATGGTTTTAATCGGTTGGCTATCAGCCGTTTCATTACTACAACCCGCTGAAGCTGGATCTGGGAACTGGCTTACCCTGGTATCTTTGACGTTCGACGACGGACTGACTGAGTCGCCAGCTCGCAGTATTCTGGCAAATCATGGCATGCACGGCACATTTTATGTCAACTCAGATTTAATTGGCGCCGGCGGAACATACCTGACTAAGGCTGAGTTGGACGGATTGTTTGCCGACGGTAATGAAATAGCGTCGCATACCATTGGTCATGTTAATCTGGCTACGCTGTCTGATGCGGCACAGAGAACTGCGATTTGTAATGACATGCAGAACCTCATTAATTGGGGCTATCCTGTTTACTCATTTGCTTATCCTTTTTCATCTACAGGGCCTACCAGCCAGAGCATAATTGCGGCGGGCTGTCCAGGCGTCGGCACTTTTGAAAGTGCTCGTGCGGTAGGTGGTTTAAAGATGCCAACGCAATGTCTGAATTGCCCTTGGGCAGAAACAATACCCCCACGTAACAAAAATTATATAGCCAGCATTCCTTCAATTTCTTCAACAACCACCTTGGCGGATCTGCAAAGCTATGTAACACAAGCCGAAAATAATGGCGGTGGCTGGGTGCCTTTGGTCTTTCATCGAATCTGTGATGGCTGTAGCGATTTAGCAGTCACTACCACAACACTAGATGCTTTCTTGGCCTGGCTTGAAACGCGTACTTCTATTGGCACACATGTCAGAACAGTGCATCAAGTCATGTCCGGTGATTATCCAGAGCCACCACCGCCACCACCGTTAGGCCCCAATCAGGTGATTAATCCGTCACTAGAAATTGATGCTAACGCTAACAATCAAGCAGATTGCTGGTCGCGTGATGGCTATGGAACGAATACGGCTGCTTGGGTGCGTACAAATGATGCGCACGCTGGAAGTTTTGGTGAAAAATTGACTGTTACTAACTACACCAGTGGTGATCGTAAATTACTGGCCACAATGGATGCTGGACAGTCAGCTGGTGGTTGTGCCCCAAATGTTGTGCCAGGAGCACTTTACCAAATTAGTGCGTGGTACAAGTCTTCGGTTCCGGCAGTACCGGTATTTTTTTATCTCGATGCGAGCGGGGTTTGGAAATATTGGCGTGAAGCGCCTCAGCTGGGGGCGACGTCCAGCTGGAAAAATATGACTTACTATCCAGGCACGGTGCCAAGCGGAGCCCAGGCAATTAGTTTCGGTATAGCGCTTCAGGGCACGGGAACATTAACCACGGATGATTATTCGATGAGGCGGATTTTAGATTCTCAGCCGCCGTCGGATACTACACCGCCGGTTATATCAAATTTTACTCCTGCGAACGGGGCAACCGTCACATGGACGACTACTCTGCAAGCCACAGCGAGTGACAACGTGGGGCTAACAAGGGTTGACTTCCTTGTTAATGGTTCTCTAGTAGGTTCTGATACCGTGGCACCTTACTCGGTTGATTGGAATACGCTGTCAACACCTAATGGCTCGGCGAGTCTTTCTGCAATCGCTTATGACGCAGCAGGCAATAGTGCGGGGACACCTACAGTCAATGTAACGGTCAACAATCAAACCGGAAATTTACTCTCTAATCCTTCACTGGAAATAGATGCCAATAATGACAATATAGCGGATTGTTGGCAGCGAGGCGGTTATGGTACCAACACCTATGTATGGAGTCGTCTCAGCGGTGCGGCAACTGCGCACAGCGGTAACTTTGCCGAATCCGTCCAAGTTACCAGCTTAACTACCGGTGATCGCAAGTTGGTCCAAAAACAGGATTTAAGTGCCTGTTCTCCTGCGGCCACTGTGGGAGCTAGATATACGTTGAGTGGTTGGTATAAATCGACAATCCCTACAGCTGTTGTTGCGTATTATCGAAACAGCGCTGGCGTTTGGCAATACTGGAAAACCGGTCCTTCAGCACCGGCATCCAGTAATTGGGCGCTAGCGAGTTACACGACTCCAGCTTTACCTGCCGGGGCAACCGCAATTTCTTTTGGGTTGTATTTGAATAACATAGGCACATTAGTGACTGATGATTATTCAATGACGGTAGCTCCTTAAATCTCCATTCAATACTCAAGCCGCAAAACTTTTTGGGTTTTGCGGTTTGAGTCTAAGGCAGTCAAACCAAGAGGATGTAATTACTTGCGAATGCACGGTTGTGTGTTTTAAACAAGATGGGAACAGAGCTATAAGGGCCATCTGATAATCGTGTTTGGCGCTTTACCTTTTCCTGCTGAGTAGTTACAAAATTAATGCTTATTTACAAATCTTTATAACCTCCATAATTAAGGATAAATTTCAATGTTGAGATTACCTCAATCTAGCTTTTTCAGATTGTGCAGCCGCTTTGCGGGTCAATGTGCAGTGTTTTTTTTCACACTATTTATTTTCGCGAAAGCCACATTGAGTTTAGCCTCCATTGAGTCAGTCCTAGAACACGCAAATAATCTTTATGCGGAGAAAAAATTTGAAGACGCACGTGATGAGTTTGAGCACGCTACCGAACTCGATAAAGGATCACTTCCGGCCTGGCGCGGCCTAGGGTGGAGTTATTGGGCTCTTGGAAAAAAAGATCGTGCTTATGAGATCTGGTCAGATCTAATTAAAGCTTTTCCTAATGATACCGCAACGTTGTTGGCCTTGGGGAAAGCGAGCGAGCAAGATCATCGTTGGAACGAAACCATTAATTACTATTCCGAGATCCTTAAACAACAACCGCATGATTTGTCTGCACGTCAGGGAAAAGCCAGAGTGTTTAATGCTCAGGAGAAATATCAAGCGGCGGAACAGGAAGCAAAAGCGGCACTTAAGGAAGCACCAGCGGACATTAATTCAAGATCTCTGCTTGTTGACGCCTTGATGGGACAGGGTCGTTATCAAGAAGCAGAGAGCTCTTTGCAAGTGCTTGCTAAGTCAAAGCCTGTGCCAAACAACCTGCACCGGTTGGCCAAAGCACTGGCAGAACAGGGTAAGTACGAGCAGGCAGCTAGTCAATACAGAACCAGCTTAGTTATTCAACCTGATGACGATACGCTTTCCGCTTGGCGCGGGCTAGGCCACAGCCTCAAAAAGGCTGGAGAAAATCGGCGAGCTTATGCTATTTGGCAAGATATTTTAAAAGACTATCCTAATGATGTCCCCACACTTTTAGCTTTAGGCATAGCCAGTCAACAAGGCGAATTCTGGCAACAAAGTCTGGATTATTATGCGCGTGTTTTGCAAATAGACCCTGAAAATGCTACTGCTCACCTTGGTAGAGCGAAAATTTTTTATGCACAGTTAGATTACAAAAATGCTGAGACGGAGATTCAGTCAATTTTAAAGCTCTCACCCTCCAATAAAGAAGCACGACTTGGTTTAGCGGATATTTTGGTTGCCACAGATCGAGGTGAAGAAGCTGAACGTATTTTGCAATCCTTGGCAGATATTGATCCGAATCCCAAATATCTAAGCCGATTAGGCACCATTTCGGCAGGTTTAAGCAAAGACGAGGAATCAGCTGATTATTTTAGGAAAACGCTACAAGCAGACCCTGAGAATCTCAAGGCGGTGCTGGGTTTGGCTCGATCACTCTGGAATCAGCATCGTTATGAGGAATCCACAAAATTACTACAAAATTATCTAACGAGTTATCCTGACAATGACGTTGTGCGTGCTCGGCTTGCTGAGAATGCATCGGCCGCTAGCAAGTGGGATCTGGCCGAGCGTGAGTATAGGTTTTTGGTGGATAAGCATCCTAGCGACACGCGCTGGAAGCTCAAACTTGCTCGTCTTCTGGACATGTCAGGTCAACACGAAGAGTCAGTTCAGCTGGCTGAGCAAATTGTTGCCAAAGAGCCCCAAAATGAACTGGCTATAAGCCTATTAGCAAATAGTGCGATATTTTCTGGCGACATTGCCACAGGCATTCGCTGGACAAAGCAATTAACCTATATTAAAGCGACGCCAGAGCGGCTAAATCAACTCGGTAGATTGCATATTGAGTTGGGAGATAAGCTAACTAAAGACAATGATAATGAAGCAGCAATGAATCATTATTTCTCAGCCTCGCAAGCATTCCAACATGCAGCGACTTTGGATCCGATTAAATCCAGGGCTCCGATTGGGATGGTGGAAGCGTTAAGATTGCAAAAAAAATACCCCGAGGCAGTGAAGTTGGCAAATCAACTCCACGCTCAGTATCCTAATTCGGCAGATATAATTCAGCAGTTTGTCAATATTTATCGGGATCAAGGCGATTATGCGCAAGCCCTAGAATGGCTTAAGCTTAAAAAACCGTTAGTTTCAGATCATAATTACTTGGAGCATAATCTTGCGAAACTGACTTTTGAAAATGGTAATAAGACGGCGGGTTTAAAGATGCTAAGTAAAGTCCAGGCTGAACTCCAACAGCCAACTGTTCAGGCTTTACTTTACCATGGTATTACAGTGTCTAAACGCCAAGATACTGTTCCGTTACCCGTATTTCGGGATCAAATGCTAGCCTTAAAAAAAGCAGGCTATCAGTCAGTAACGATGGCACAAGTGCTGGAATTTTTGGATGGCAAAGCAAAACTACCATCCAAACCGATACTGATAACTTTTGATGATGCCCGAACGGATAGCTTTCAGAATGCTGATCCAATACTTGAAGAAATGGGCTTTACCGCAACCATGTTCGTACCAGTTGGGGATATTGCTACACATGGTGCTTATACGGCAAACTGGTCTACCCTGCGGAAAATGCTGGATACCGGTCGGTGGGATATGCAATGTCACGGTACCGAAGCTCAGCACTATATTCCAGTAAACGCAAAAGGCCATACAGGGCGCTTTATGGCCAATAAAATGTGGCTAGCAAATGTTAATCGCTTGGAAACTGCCGAAGAGTTTACCACGCGAATCAGTCAAGATTTGCAGAACTGCAGAGAATCTATACAGAGAGAGCTACCTGACTCAAAGATCTTTGCCTTTGCCTTTCCGTATAGCGACCAAGGCCATAGATCTCTGTCCAATGCCCCGGATGCTTTTGACATAAACTATCAAACGGTAAAAAAACAATTTCAGTTAGCCTTTCATGTTGATAACGATTATCCCCTAGACAAAAATACCTCTAGATTTGGTCTTCCCAGATTTGAGGTGCCGCGTACTTTCACAGGTAAGGATCTTATTCAGAAACTGAATGCCATAAATCCTGTGGTATCCGTGCCATATGACTTAGCGCTTATGGAAATGAACGCCGGTCATTCTGTGCGAGCGATGGAAATTTTTGAGGAATTGGAACGTAATGGCGTTATTAACAAAGCCGATTTACTGACTTCCGTTGGGAAAAATTTAAGCCGTAGTGGGGATCATGCTGCTGCTAGGGGACTCTTTGAAAAAGCCAATGAGCTTCTCCCTAATGATCCTCGTATTAAGCAGGAGATTGAAGCGCTTGATCGCCGGCTTAAACCGGTTGTGCAAATGAGCGGGACATACTTCGAAGACAATGCCAATCGGTCTTACTATAGCTTTGGCCCGTCCGTTCAATTTCCAGTGTCGGATAGGTTGTCGCTGGCTGCCTATTACAAATATCTCGACTTTAGTCAGACCTTAAGCTCTGCAAGTTCTGGGTTTGCCGATGATCGAAGCTTTCAAGCTGATGGCCATCAATTTGAGGGTCAGCTCAGTTATGAATTGGGGGCTAATTCTTCTTTATCTGTATCGGCAGGTGCGGCTGATTTCTCTAGTCATGCTAGCTCACCTTCTTCAAAATCCGGCGTAACGTTCCCCTTGGGTTCCGTTAAACTAAAGACTGGAGTCGGTGATCACTTGGATTTGTCAATAGCAGCTGACCACACTTACGTTAATACGGCGGGCGCAATTGCAAATGGCATTGCCTTCAGCAGGGTTCAAGGTGGGCTCAAAGTAAAATTTTTAGAATCGTTAAGCTTAAGTGCCAACCATGGTTATTCGTATTATACAGATCACAATCAACGTAATAGAACTGAGGTTGAGCTTAATAGTCGAGTTTGGGATGACCCAGATGTCACTATTGGCGCTCAGTTTGTTCACGATGATATGCGTCAGACTAATCCGCTGTTTTGGACGCCCAATAACTATTTGTCCTTCGCTGCCCCAATGAGTTTAAAGAAGAGATGGGGGCAGGCTGTTGTCACAGAGTTTTATGTTGCGCCGGGCATGGGTAAAGAAGCTGGGAGCGATTTTAGGTTTCAGATCAACGCATCGGGCATCGTGACCTGGAATCTGAATGAGGATATCAACGTATATCTCTCGGCAAACCGCTTTGAGGCTGCGACTTACTCCAGTTTTGGTGCATTTGCAGGCGGTTCCATACGGTTTTAACGGCCGAGCGTAGCTGCTGAAAACCTTTTAGGACTCACTATGTGTCGATCCACTAGGGTTTTCAGCAGGCTAAGTTCGCTGGTTTTCATATCGCATGTTGTCAAACAACGACATTCGATAAGCTCATGGCCCCCTAATGAGGGAGATGGCAATGTTAGCTTATTAAGACAGATAACAACCCAGTGATCGTGACAGCATTCCAGGAGTTTGAGTAGCGAATGCGAGAATCCTGGAGCTTGAGGCAACTTAAATACTTTACAAGATTTAGTTAAATTGGCGTTTTCTTAAATTAAACAGAGCCAAGATGGCAGAGCTAAATAACCACGCACTAGCTGGAAGTGGCACGGGGGTTAGCAGGAAAGCGCGGGAATTTATCCCTAATAGGCTATTGTATGCATTACCCACTATCCAGCCATGATCATTAATCCCGTTAGCAACAGATAACACCCAGCCAGCGTTTACAGTATCTATATCTAAGAGATTATTTAGGTCTGTTAGCTTGCCTCCACTCCACAATGTTGCGCGAGTGTCACCGTTAAGGGTATTACTTTGACCTACGATTTGGCCGGAATTATTAATGCTATAGGCAATGCTGGTATCTCCGCCCAGCAAAGTACCCAAGTCGGTTGTTGTGCCTCCCTGCCAAAGTGTAGCGTGAGTGATGGTATCGTTATTAATTTGACTCCAGCCAACTACCTGCCCGGAAGCATTAATTGCATTAGCGATGCTGCTGCCACTACCAAGAGTGCCTAGATTGGTTATTGTGCCTTGCTCGTTCCATAACGCAGCTTTTATGTCACCACCACTATCGCGACTATATCCCGCCACTTGCCCAGACGCGTTGATAGCATTAGCGGAACTTTCATTTTCTTCAAGACCACCTAGGTCGATTGAGTTAGAGCCATGCCATAACGTAGCCCGAGGAATTTCGCCCGTATCCCCGTAACTCCATCCGACTATCTGTCCAGAATCATTGATGGCGTTGGCTTGACTATTTCGGGAGCTAAGAAGTTTAACGGTATTTCCACTCCACAGAGTGGCACGAGGGTTATAACCATTGCCCGTAATATCTTGAAATCCTGCCACTTGTCCAGAATTATTGACGGCATAGGCACCGCTACTGCTTCCTTCCGGGGTACTCAGATTGGAAGAAGTCTCTTCATTCCACAATATGGCGTGCCAGAAATAGTTAGTATCGACGTTATATCCAACTATTTGTCCGGAAGTATTGATGGCGGTAGCAGAGTTATTGCTTGCCCCCAAGCTACTCAGGTCGGTAAAAGTGTAGGTTTCTGCCTGGGCTGAGGTGTATAAAGCAAATCCTGCTAATACCAAAATAGCAAGTGGGTATGGTCTAGTTTTATTGATTTTCGTCGTCATGCGGATCTCTCAAAATAGTATTTTAAACGGGTAAACAGCACTGTATCCGGTAAATCTGGATAGATGAGTTGATCAATCTACTCTTGATGAGCGTTAGTTATATATTGATATATTAAAATTTGCAAATTCTTAATATCTTGGGGTGGAGAGATAGCATGAGGGTTTTTAGTTACTAACTCTAATAGGGTTTATGTTGAGGTGTCTTAAGTTGCATATTTCTGTGTTCGGCGACAATTACCATGTCCGGTATGACGACAACTATCTTGACCGGTTGACCGATACGGAGGACAACAGTGAGTTTTACTTTTATTGGGAGCTCACCCTTGTCTGGAAAACGTATTACTCAACAACAAGAGAGTTTATATATGAACAAACGTCAACGAGGACAAAGCCAAGCCAGTGCGGCAGCGCAGGCATCACTATCTGAACGGTCTGGTCGCAGAATAGAAAAAGGGGATCGTCAATCCATTCCAGGTGAACGGCACTGGCGGACACGCGAAGATCCTTTTGAAGCGATCTGGCAACAGGAATTGGTACCCCTGTTAGAAAAAGAAGCCCAGCTCACGGGCTTAAGGCTTTGGGAATACTTGGAAGATAAGCATCCTGGTCAATTTCCCTACCGTGTTTTGCGTACCCTGCAACGCCGCGTCAAACACTGGAAAGCCACCCAAGGCCCCGACAAAGTGATTATCTTTCGACAGTCAGTCCCCGCAGGCCAGCAGGGTTTATCGGATTTCAGTCATCCAAACACGGCAATCACTATCCAAGGTAAAGACTTCCCTCATCTGTTGTACCAGTTCCGTTTGGCCTATAGTGGTTGGCGTTATGTTCAAATTATGTTGGGTGGGGAAAGTTATTCGGCCTTGGCTGATGGGTTGCAGTCGGCGTTAATGCTTGCTGGTGGCAGCCCACTTGAACATCGCACCGACAGCTTAAGCGCTGCGTTTAAAAATCAACAGGAAGAGCAGACACTCACACAACCTTACCAAGCGCTGTGTGCTCATTACCAGATACGAGCCACCCGTAACAATCGAGGCGTCAGTCATGAGAATGGTGCGATTGAATGTGCCCATGGTTCCTTCAAGCATCGGCTGGATCAAGCTCTAAAGCTCAGAGGCAGTTGTGATTTTGCCACGATCAAAGACTATCAGGACTTTCTTGAGAAAGTCTCTGGTCGGCTAAATAAACGCTGCCAGACGCGTTTTAGAGAAGAGCAGCAGGCCTTACAGCCTTTGCCAGGTGAGCGTTTTATGGACTATAGCGAACTTAGTTTAAAAGTGACGCGTAGTAGTACCTTAGAAATTAAACGGGTACTGTATACCGTGCCCTCGCGGCTGATCGGCGAGCAGGTTCGCGTGCAGGTGTATCATGATCGCTTGATCCTGTTTGTTGGTCAAACTTTAACAACAACGCTACCCCGTATTTACCCGAAAGTCGGTCAAGAACGGAGTCGGCGTATCGATTATCGACACCTGATCCATAGCTTGTCTGCCAAGCCCCAAGCCTTCCGGTTCTTACAGTTCCGTGATGAGTTATTGCCTACGGACACGTACCGCCTGTTATGGCAGCACAGTGATCAACAATTTGATACGCAAGACGCCTGTAAATGGATGGTCGGCGTACTGAGAATTGCTATGGATCATGATTGTGAAGAATCTTTAGGACGGGAGTTGTTGGCAACTGTCGATAACACCCAGCCATTGCCTACCCTTAAGGCCCTACAAGAGCGCTACTTAGGTAAACAAGTCGCCCCCGTGATAGTCGCACGGCAACATGACTTAGCCAGCTATGATCAGTTGTTACAGAGGCGCTGGTACCAGCCGGAGGCTGGTCATGCCTGAAACCATCGATTTATTACTCAAACAGCTCAGACTACCCACGTTTGTCCGCCATTACCAAAGCCATCAAGAACAAGCGCTTGCCAAGGGCTATGGGCATATCCGGTATTTATCGGGGTTATGTGAACAGGAAGCGGCGGATCGTTATCAAAAGCGTGTGCAAAAATGGACCCGAGAAGCCGGTTTGCCGGCAGGGAAGAGTTTTGCCAACTTCAATCAGGCTGAACTCAGCGCCACCGTACAACAGCAGGTTGCCATGTTGAAAGACCAAACTGACTGGGCGCATAAAGCGGGCAACGTCTTATTGATTGGCCCCTCTGGTGTCGGTAAATCGCATATGGCCGCAGCCCTTGCCAGTCAGTTAATCGAACAAAACGTGCGTGTTAAATGGTTCTCGGCAATAGCGCTGGTGCAAAGCCTACAGCAAGCCAAGCGTGACTTAGACTTAATGACAGCAATGACGCGTCTGGATAAATATCAGGTGCTGGTGATTGATGATATTGGTTACGTCAAAAAGACCGATGCGGAGACCCAAGTGCTCTTTGAATTCATTGCCCATCGATATGAGAGTGGCAGCCTAATCATCACTTCAAACCAACCGTTTAGCCAGTGGGACCACATATTTCCAGACACCATGATGACTGTTGCGGCAATTGATCGCATCATCCACCATGCCACCATTATTGAAATAGAGGGAGAAAGTTATCGAAAAAAACAGAGCCTAAAAAAGTAACCCATTTTTTTAACTAAAACCGGCCAGGGTAATTGACGTCAAACCGGCAAAGATAATTGACGCCGGACATTTCTGCGGTCTTTTAATGTTTGAAGTTCTTGCGATACCCTTCCATAAATCCTGATTCGGCACCTATCGATCACAAATTAAATCCCGCAGGCTTAAATTCTGTAACACCGCATCAGCAGACGCTTGTATATTTAGGGTCAAATCGGCAAGGTTGGTGGGAACATTAGTACTGCTCTGCTTAAAATCATTCTCAGATTCCCCTGCGCAACGCAACGCCTGGTAAAGTTCTTGTAGACGGATGGTTTCAAGGTCTCTTGCTGGCAGATAAGATTCCGGCTCTTCGTGCAGGGTTACTATTAAATGTGCTTGTTGTAGTGTTTTCAGTGTTTTAAACACGGGTTCCCAAGGCATATGAACTTCATCGGCTAATGCAGATAGTGTCCAGTGCTTGTCTCCGTAATAATAGGCTTTGCCTATTAGGTACATCAGCAAAAGACCCAAGGATTCTAGTTCTCTGTGGCTAAGTTCTGGACTGCGGCTTTTGTAATCCAAATAGCGAGGGTGCTGGCAATAAAAGGAAATGACTCCGCCAAGTAATAAAATCAACCAAGTAACATATAGCCAAATCATGAATAAAATGACGATAGCAAAACCGGAATAAATCGCATTGTAACTTGCTGATTCCGCAACGAATAAACCAAACAGCCAGCCCACCAGTTTCCAGGCCAGACAGGCAAAGGTACCCCCAATCACGGCGGCGCGGAATTCAACACGGGTGTTAGGAATAAAGCTGTACACAAAAGTAAACGCGGCGATGATAAGAAGGTACGGCAGGATTAGTCCCAACAAATAGTAGACCGTGCCGAACGGCTCTAATGCGGTTATTTTTAATACGATCCCCGTATTGGCCATGGATGCAGTCATGCCGAGTGCGGCGAAGATCAGCACAGGCCCAATCAATAAAATGCTTAAATAATCGCTGAAACGACGTATCCAACCCCGCGCTACATCGGTACGCCAGATTTGATTAAAACTATCCTCAATTTTGATGAGTAGGGCGACTACTGAATATAACAAAATCACTAAACCTAGAGAACCCAGTACTCCCACCTGAATATTTTCTACAAAACCGATGATATTATGGACTAACTCTGGAGCTTTACTGCCCAGCGGAGTCATAAGCTCCAGCAAAAACGGTTCCAATTGATTATGGACGCCAAAAGCTTTTAAGACCGAAAAGCTAACGGCTAACAATGGCGCTAGGGATAGCAGTGTTGTGTAAACCAAGCCCATGGCTCGATAGTTTAAATCGTCCATAGTCACTTCCCTGACCAACACATATAACCAACGGGCAATTCCGATGACGTCTAATCTAGCCGAAGCGCGATCATCATGATGACTGTGCCAGATTTGCTGTTCCAGACGGGTTTTTAAATTAGCCAACTTAAGCATGGAGTTTCCTTGTGTTAGCGGAGGCCTTATTGAGCATCCATTTTTGCGGTTTGCACACTTTAGTTGATTCTTGTGTTTTAACCCAATATCCACAGAGATAACGGTGCATAAAAATCTGATTATCAGCTTTTATAATCCTTTTAGCACTTAAGAATTTGGTTATTATAGCCAGATTAAATGTTTACAAACCTGGAGAGTGCTGGATGTTTGGGCAAATCAACGAGCCGTTGATAATGGGGATTTTAAATGTGACACCGGATAGTTTTTCAGATGGCGGGCATTATGCAACGCTGGATTCGGCATTGCGGCAAGTGACCAAAATGCTAGCTGAAGGAGTTGATATTATTGATATTGGTGGAGAATCCACACGACCTGGTGCTGACCCGGTTTCAACGGCAGAGCAGATTCAGCGTGTTGTCCCGATTATTGAAGCTATCAGAAAGCAATCTAATGTGATCATCAGCATTGATACTACATTAAGTGCCGTTGCGGATGCGGCGTTACGGGTCGGCGCAAACATTATTAATGATGTGTCAGCAGGGCAGGGCGATGTCGATATGCTGCATTTTGTCGCTCAAACGAACACCCCCATTATTTTGATGCACAGTCAGGGTAAGCCCAAAACAATGCAAGATAATCCTCACTATAACCATGTTGTTCAAGAGGTCTATGATGATTTGCAAGGGCGCATTAATGCTGCGTTAATGGCGGGTATTAAAAATACCCATATAGCCATCGATCCTGGTATCGGTTTTGGAAAACGCAAACAGGATAATTTGGATTTATTGGCCCACTTACCTCAGTTTGTAGCAACTGGCTACCCGGTATTGTTGGGTACTAGCCGTAAACGTTTTATGGGTTCAATTTGTGATATCGATAATCCAGCAGAACTAGTTACAGCTACTGCCGTGACAACTGCCTTAGGCGTAATGGCTGGCGTGAAAATTTTTAGAGTGCATGATGTGAAAGAAAACCGGCAGGCGGCAGATGTAGCTTGGGCGATTAAGCAAAGTTATTGATTTCCCAATATGCACTTGGCGCTAAACAACTTAGAACAAAGCTTTCAGGGTTCACCATTAACCAAAATTGATGATGATTTTCTGGACCAGCACTACGTTGAGCTTTGGATAAAGCGCGATGATTTGTTGCATCCGATTATTTCAGGTAACAAATGGCGTAAGCTGAAATATAGCTTGGATCATGCGCTGTCGATAGGTGCTGATACGATTGTTAGCATGGGTGGGGCTTATTCAAACCATCTGCATGCTTTGGCTTATACGGGTAGAGCATTAGGTATTAAAACCGTGGCATTAGTTCGCGGTGAGCGACCTAACCCGCTAACAGCAACCCAGCAAGATATGCAAAGCTGGGGCATGGAGTTGCGTTTTGTTCCCCGCTCGGACTACCGCTTACTCCGGCAATATCGCGGTTGCCATGATTTGCCGGGTTTACGACCCAACCAGTATTGGTTGCCTGAAGGCGGTGCCCACGTTTTTGCTTTGCAAGGTGTAGGCGAGCTGGTTGAAGAAATCACTATTTCTTATGATGTGTTGTGTGTGCCCTGCGGAACAGGAACTACGTTGGCGGGATTAATTGGAAAAGCCTCTGAAATAGTGACTGTGTTGGGTTTTGCCGCCGTAAAAAATGCAGATTTTTTGCAAACCGATGTGAATAATTTACTGTCTTATCCCAAAAATAACTGGCAGATTAATCATGAATATCATTTGGGTGGTTTCGCAAAAACGAATACTGAACTACTCTCATTTATAAATGATTTTGAAGCCAAGACGGGCATTCCTTTAGAACCGATATATACCGGAAAAATGATGTTCGGTTTGTATGATCTGATTAAAAAGCAACATTTCAAAAGCGGTGTGCGCATTGTTGCACTGCATACCGGTGGCTTACAGGGTAAGAGGGGATTTGAGCTATGAACAGAGTATTAGAGTCTGAGTTAATGGACGATGAGCAGCAGGTTACGGCTTATGCCGAGGCCGATTTTGAAGCTCCGCATAGTCAGTTTATACAGCGGTTACAAAGTTTTATGAATGAATCTCTATTTAACCAGACCGCTTTGGATTTAGGTTGCGGCCCCGGGGACATCAGCCGGCGCTTTATTGAGGCTTTCCCACTCAGCAAAGTCGATGCGGTTGATGGCTCAGTCCCAATGATCACCTTAGGCAAGCGAATGCTCTTGCCGACACACAAATCAAAGGTGAACTTTATTTTGGGGGTTTTGCCAAACGTTTTGTTGCCGCAATCCAGTTATCAACTTATTTTTAGTAACAGTTTGTTACATCATTTGCAGGACCCGCAAGTACTATGGCAAGTGGTAAAGCATTATTCGCGATCGGGCAGTCGGATTGTCATCATGGATTTAATACGACCTGCTACCATTGAAAACGCTCGGGCAATCGTAAAAACCTATGCGATTGACGAGCCGGAAATATTGCAACGAGACTTTTACAATTCTTTAACGGCAGCATTCACTCTTGACGAAATTAAAACCCAACTTAAACAAGCGGGGTTGCGTTTATTGGTTGAACAAATTAGCGATCGACATGTTTTTATTTCGGGCGTTATAGCCTGATTGATGAGTTAACGGATACATAATGGATATAACTGCTGAACCCGCCCAATCAATTGATCTGCAAAAGCCAGATTTTTATATAAATCGTGACTTAAGTTTGCTGGAGTTTAACAAACGAGTTTTGGCTCAGGCCAACGATGAGAACGTGCCGTTACTGGAACGTCTTAACTATTTATGTATCTCCTGCTCTAATCTGGATGAATTCTACGAGGTACGGGTTGCCAGCATTATCGAGATGGCCAGTATTGATCCTAAAGCGGTTGGAGTAGATGGCTTAAGCATCAACGAGCAGTTGGAATCGATTTCAATGACTGCTCATCAATTGGTTGATGAACAGTACAAAGTGTTGAATGAAGTTTTGATTCCTAAATTGGCAGAGCAAAAAATCCGTTTTGTGCGCAGAACTGAATGGTCTGAAGGCCAACAGAAATGGTTGGAAAGTTATTTTAATGACGAATTATTACCTATCCTGACGCCTGTGGGTTTGGATTCTGCACATCCTTTCCCGCGAATACTTAATAAAAGTTTAAACTTCATTATCTCTTTAACAGGTAAAGATGCGTTTGGCAGAAATAGTGGCCGGGCCATTTTGCAGGCTCCCAGATCACTACCCAGAGTGGTGCAGTTGCCGGTTGAAGAAACGCACAGTGGACCAGCAGATTTTGTGTTCTTATCATCCATTATTCATGCGTTTGTCAGCGAACTTTTTAACGGCATGACCGTTAAAGGGTGTTATCAATTTAGAGTGACCCGAAACAGCGATTTTTTTGTAGATGATGATGCCATCGATGATTTGCTATTGGCTATGGAAGGCGAATTGGCGATGCGAAATTATGGTGATGAAGTGCGATTGGAAGTAGATGCGAATTGTCCTGAGGAAACGGTTGCCTTTTTGCTGGGCCGATTTGACTTACCGCGTGACCGGCTTTTTTTAGTAGATGGCCCGGTTAATCTGAATAGAATTCAGGAAATAAACGATTTACTGGATCGACCTGATCTTAAGTTTGTGCCTTATAAACCGGCAGTTCCGCCGCAGTTGGCGCGGAACAAGGACATGTTTGCCGCGATTAAGCGCCACGATATTTTACTGCAACACCCTTATGAATCATTTTCACCCGTTATTGACTTTATTCGCCAGGCCGCAGCCGATCCGGATGTGATTGCTATTAAACAAACGCTATATCGTACCGGTACGAATTCACCGATTGTTAGCGCTTTGGTTAATGCTGCCAGAGCGGGTAAAGAAGTAACGGTGGTGATTGAATTACGAGCCCGGTTTGATGAAAAAGCCAATATCGGCTTGGCCTCTAAATTACAGGAAGCCGCTGTGCATGTGGTGTATGGGGTGGTGGGTTATAAGACCCACGCCAAAATGTGTTTGGTACTGAGGCGAGAAGGTAAGCAACTGCGTCATTATGTGCATTTGGGCACGGGCAACTATCATCCCAAAACAGCGCAGCTATATACTGACTATGGTTTGTTTTCTAGCGATAAGGAGTTGGGGGAAGATGTGCGACGGGTATTTGCGCAGTTGACCAGTTTAGGTAAGGTGATAAAACTCAACAAATTATTGCAATCGCCGTTTACCTTACACAGTGGCTTAATGGAGAAAATTGAAAGGGAAATTCGCCACGCTAATAACGGCAGGCCCGCCAGGATTATCATTAAAGTGAACGCAGTGGTTGAGGAGCAAACCATTCAAGCGCTTTATCGGGCCTCTCAGGCCGGAGTGATGGTTAAATTGATCGTGCGCGGTATTTGTTGTTTACGACCAGGAATGCTGGGTGTTTCTGACAATATTGAAGTAAGATCGATTATTGGTAGGTTTTTAGAACATGCTCGAGTCTACGCGTTTGAAAATGACGGCAATCCCGAAGTTTATGCATCCAGCGCCGATTTAATGAACCGAAACATGTTTCGCCGTGTGGAAGTGTGCTTTCCGATTGAATACAAAAAATTACACTTGCGCATTATGCATGACTTGGAATTGTATTTAAAAGATAACTCTCAAGCTTGGTTATTGCAGTCAGATGGCAGTTATGAGCGCTTGCATGCGCCAAAGGGGGCTGAATCGGTTCAGGCCCAGAGCGTATTGTTAAACGAACTTTTAGCCTGAATATGACAGAGCTACGTGAAATTGCTCAGTTGGGATCCGCGGTGCTAAGACAAATTGCCGCTGAAGTGACAGATATACAGAGCAATGAATCTCGGTCACTGATAGCTGCCATGCAGGCGACTTTAGCTGCGACGCAGGGGGTCGGGTTGGCTGCGCCGCAGATTAGCGAGTCCAAACGTATTCTCATTGTGGCATCAAGACCGACACCACGTTATCCGTTGGCTCCACTAATGGAGCCAACGGTGATGATTAATCCCCAATTTGCTGTCTTGTCGGATGTTAAACAAAAAGGTTGGGAGGGTTGTTTAAGTATCCCTGGTATTCGAGCCCTAGTCCCGCGATATAGTGAAATTGAGATTACTTATACCAATGAACAAAGTGAGCGGGTGGTATTGGTTCTTACCGATTTTGTAGCCCGCGTTTTTCAGCATGAATACGATCATTTGGATGGCAAAGTCTATCTGGATAGTATTGAAAGTACTCTCGATATTGTTGCTGAGAGCGAATACTTAAAATTATTTGCGTGAGATTTAATTGATGAAATTGAAAAAGTACTTGCTGTTGCTCATAATCTACTTGTCTTTTGATGCGCCTGTATTGGCTGGCACAGTATTGTCGGTAACTGAAGTGGCTCCTGGCGTTTTTGTTCACAGCGGCGTAGCAGAGTTACCAGATAAAAAAAATCACGGTGCTATAGCGAATATCGGTTTTATTGTAGGTAATCGTTGTATTGCAGTTATCGATAGCGGTGGCAATCCAGAACAGGGCCTCGCGCTAAAAAATGCCATTAAACACATTACCCATAAGCCGATATGTTATGTGATCAATACCCATGTGCATCCTGATCATATTTATGGAAACTTGGCATTTAAGGAACCGGGCGTTAAATTCATCGGGCATGAAAAACTAGCGAGAGCCATGTCGGTTCGTGGCGCTTATTACCTCGATAAATCTGCCGACCAATTGGGAGTTAGTTTAACAGCAGAAAATATTATTCCCCCGGACATTGAGGTTAAAAACCAACTTGATATTGATTTGGGTGGGCGGATTTTAAAATTGACTGCGCATCGCGCAGCGCATACCGATAACGATTTAACAGTCTATGACCCACAAACCGAAACGCTATGGATGGCTGATTTATTGTTTACTGAACACCTACCAGTACTGGATGGTAGTTTAAAAGGTTGGTTGGCTGAACTGGAAGTTATAGAACATAATGATTATAAGCGGGTAATTCCAGGTCATGGTGCTGTCGTCAAAGATTGGCCGGAGAGCTTGCAGCCCGAAAAAGCCTATTTGCAACAATTACAGACTGAAATACGGGCGATGATAAAACAGGGTAAACATTTGGAGGATGCTGTAGAAACTGTCGGTTATTCAGCGAAAGCGCACTGGCAGTTGTTTGATCAATTCCATCGTAAAAACGTCACGGCGGCATTCGCTGAATTGGAGTGGGAAGAATAGCTTTATTCCTGTTCTTGGCTACCTTGAAAACGCATGAGGCTTTTTCGAAGCAAATGCGGGATCAATAAATTAAGCGGCATCCGTAAATAGTGTGAGCGTATATATAGTAGCCACCGTGCTACGCCGACCGATTTTTTCGGTTTATCTGGATGCTCCGGCAATAATGCCAGAGGTATCAGTAAATGCATCAAATTCCGGATGATAAAAGATGGGGCAATTGTTTTTATGGCTTGCTGTTGATTTTTTGTAAGTGGCGTATCCAGAAATTGGTTTGTATATTTGAGCGTATAGTACAAGGGACGTTGTAGACCAAGCAATTCGGCACGTGCCATTAAGTCTGTAAAAAAGTCAGGGTTCTGCGCATAAAAATGGCGTAATAATTGGTCCAGATCCACTAAGTCTCTAAGTTTATTACCCAGGTCAGAATCAAAAAATAAATGCACGGCGCTGTGTAGCACCATATCGCAGGGTGCTAGTACTTTGAATTTGCCACCGGAAATGCTAACGGCTGAATCGAACAATAATTCAGGATTAGGCTTTAGCCTGCTAGTCGGCGGAATTATGGTGTGATGTATATCAACTTCGATAGATCTGACAATATGTCGCAGCGGTGGGATTTCGTGCATCCATTGACGGTAATACTGTTGATCGTAATCATCGACTTTCATCGACAGCCAGTCTTGATCCAATAAAGTTTGTTCAATCACTTCAATATTCTGTTTTTTCACCATAATATCCACATCGGATAATAGGCGAGCCTTGGCAAAAGGTAATTCGGCAAGAAGGTAAGCACACCCTTTTAAAACTACAACCGTAATCGGCAGATCTGTTAATGCTCGGCGTAAGCGGTTCAGTTCCCATAATGCTTGGCGCTGGCGGAATTCTGCGATTTTTTGGCTAGCAATAAAGTGAGAATGTATTTTTTCTGGTTGTGTGTAAGTGATAGCTTGCTGTGAAATTATCCAGCCAATATGCGCAGATAGCTTGCAAGCTTTGGCCATTCTGATTAACAACGACCACTGTTCGTTATTATAAGATAATGCTCTTTCTGGGTTTTTTATAAATGCCAGAAGTTCTGATTTAGCGGCATACACAGACTCATTTGCCATTGGCGAGCCTATCTATTTGGGCAATGGCTCCATGTAAATCGCTGTACACCAGATTGTAACAATCGCAGTTTTCGATCATTTTGCTGATCAAGTTAAAACCGACTTCGCCTTGCAGATGATAATTAAAAGAATTGGTTGCCAGCTTGAGAAAAGCGTAAGATTTTTTTAACGAAGTCAGCTTGAAATCAGATTCGGCTTGGTAGCGGGGAAATATTATCCAGGCTGGCGTTGCTGTCTTTTTTAGGTTTGCGACGCTTTCGTGAGGGGGGCGTAGATGACCAATAGTGCCTTTTCGGGTGTTAGGGAACAATGGGCCAATAAATGCCTTAGGTGCGAATTTATTGATGACATTAATTGATTCGTTCTTTAGCGGTGTAGGTCTAGGTATAGGTAGAATTTGCCCGTCACTCGGTCGAATCATACAAAATTCATCAGATAAAAAACGCCAGCCCCTCTGGGCTAGTGCTGAGCATAGGGTGCTTTTTCCTGATCCGGGTATTGCTGGAAGAATGAGGGCTTGCCCCCGCCTTTCTAATACGGCTGCGTGGAGCATCAAATTTTGCTGGCCTTGTCTAGCTATGCACCAGTTTAGTCCCCATTCAAACAGCGGCATTGCGTGGCTGGCAGCAAAAGGCTGAAAAGGTTGTTCACCGTCAAGATTAATATTTACTTGTGGGCGTAGCCAACGCCGATGAGTGTCGGGCGGACTAACGTCAATACAGAAATCGACTATGTCATCGTCGCCCAAAACTGGGAATTCCAGGTATAGATCTTGGAAAGTACTTAAAAAGTTTTTTTGTTTGCTACGTAACCTAAAAGCAAATGGTCCTACATCAACACGAATACCTGCAGCGGAACTACATTGAGCAATGAGTCCGTGTAACGAATAATCTGCAATTTTCATTCGTTAACAAATTCAATAAGCCCAAGATCATCGAATTGTTCGAGCAGGTTTTTTAATTGGCCATTGAGATCATCACTATTATGCGTATCATACAATGCGCACATGTGCTCTGTTAGTTGGTTGATGTTAACGGGCTGTTGCATGAATTGCAATGCGTCTAGCGCCAAGATGTTCAACTGGTGCGTCTCACCGGATTGCGGATTGTAGACCACAACGTTGTCATCCATCTCCGTGGCAAACACACCAATATGATTTATACTTTGCCAGCTTTTCTTTAGCCGCAATCCACTTGCGGCATCACTCATTTAAGTTGCGAGTAAAGAAAATTGGCATTTTTTATATTTTAAGGATGTAATGAGCTGTAGCAGGAATCCGATGCGAACGGAAAACCACTTGAAGCAGCACCGGTCACACCTGTTTCGTTGCCGTGTTCATCAACTTGAACTAGAACAGCGCAGGAGCTAGTTGACGTGTAAGTGTAAGCTACGCCATTATTATTCATTTCATTGGTTACGCCGACAGTATCAACGAAAGGATTGCCGCTTGCTGTGTTGGAGTTAACGTTATACCAATTATCCCCACCCGGCTGTCTGAAGACTTGTAAAGTTGTTGTGGGAGAAGACTTAAGCGATAAAGTCCTGCATTCTGTGGTCTTTCTGTACCAGTTATCGTCAGAACCCACTAAAACCACATCAGGACGATTAGTAGGTGGATTTTGCTGAATTTTAAGTGCGCAAGAGGCACTTTCATTCATTGCTAATGCAGAACCACTACGCAAAGTCAAAATAGCTGGGATTGCGATCGCAGAGCCTTTGATAAGTGCGCGTCTTCTCTGAGAGAGCTTATCAGTTGCTGTGTCCGGTTTAGGAAAATGTTCTAAGTCGCTCATTGGTGTATTCCTGATTTAAATTAGATAAAGACGATATTGAGAATGATGATAGGTTAAATAGCATAACTTTTCAAGCCATTTAAAGTATATTTTACAAAAACTTAACATTAAATGAATCGGCTAATATTTAGACTTTACTGTGTTGTATTAACGCCCATTGCACATGCTCTTTTACTAAGTCAGACTGGTTTTCGAGCATTTTGTATAGTGCGCCACTGACTTCTTCGGAGAAAGGTCCATTACCTAAAGCAACAGCTATATTGCGTAGCCAACGTTGATGACCAATCCGGCGTATCGCCGATCCCTCTGTTTTTGATAAAAACTGTTGCTCTGACCAGCTAAAGACTGCCAGTAATTGTTGACTATTAAGCTGATGTCTGGGAGTGAAATCGGATTCGTCAGAATTTCTGGCAAATCGGTTCCATGGGCAAATGATCTGGCAATCATCGCAACCGTAGATGCGGTTGCCAATTAAGGGCCTGAATTCTTCAGGAATAGAACCGTGCAATTCAATGGTTAAATAAGACACACATCTTCGAGCATCTACTTGATAAGGGGCAACGATGGCTTGAGTGGGGCAAATGTCAAGACAGGCTTGGCATACGCCGCAATGATTAGTTGCTGGTAGATCAATAGGGAGCGGCAGATTAGTAAATAACTCTCCCAGAAAAAACCAGGAACCGGCTTTACGATTGATTAGGTTAGAATGCTTACCAATCCACCCTAGGCCGGCTTGCTCGGCGAGTGCTTTTTCCAGAACCGGGGCACTATCAACAAAAGCCCGCATACCAAGTTCAGCATCGATTTCCTTTTGAATTCTGTCAGCCAGTTTTTGCAAACGATTGCGCATCATTTTGTGATAATCGCGACCGAGTGCATAGCGGGAAATATACGCAGTTTCCGGTTCGGTCAGTTTTTGTTTTATCGTTGTAATAGATTCAGTTTGATAATCCATGCGTACAGAAATAACGCGAATTGTGCCGGGATGCAATAACTCCGGCCTACTTCGTTTAAGTCCATGACGCTGCATATAATCCATCTCGCCATGAAAGCTCTTTTCCAGCCAGTTATGTAAATGTCCCTCGGCTTCGGCTAAGTTACCGTCTCCGATACCGACTTGTTGAAAGCCTAGCTCTTGTCCCCATTGTTTGATTTGTTGGGCGAGATCGGCCATTTTTTGAGGATTGCTGGTAGTCATCGTCTATAATATTAGAAAAGTTCCATTCAACGATACCATGCAAAATCGCCCAACAAAACTATATAAAGCTGCGCAAGTCAGGGAACTGGATCGTATTGCCATACAAGAACTTGGTCTGTCAGGATTTGAGTTAATGCGCCGAGCCGCTGCGAAAGCTTTTCAAGCGCTTATAATCCGTTGGCCTGATGCGACCTCGTTGGCTATTTTTTGCGGCTCTGGCAATAACTCGGGCGATGGTTACATCGTCGGACAGCTGGCATTAGAACAGGGTTTAAGAGCGCGAGTTTACAGTGTTGTTGATCCTGAAACTCTAAGTGGTGATGCGCAAACTGCCTATCAGCAGTATCGTAACGCGCAAGGTCGGGTCTATCGTTATCAATCTAGTCTAACCGTTCATGCCGATGTAATTATCGATGCTTTGTTAGGTACAGGCTTGGATAGAGCGGTAACCGGTGTTTATGCTGATGCTATTGCCACTATAAACAAAAGTAGCGCAGCTGTCTTGGCTATCGACATTTCTTCGGGATTAAATGCCGATACCGGCATTGCCATGGGTGATGCGGTGATAGCCGATTATACGATTAGCTTTGTTGGCTTAAAACAAGGATTATTTACTGGACAAGCGGCAGATTATTGTGGCGAGATTGGCTATGCTTCGTTGTCAATTCCTGAAGCTGTTTTTGATCGGATTCCTCCGGCCAGTGTTTTTGTAACTCGCATGGCATTTCCTCGACGGCAACGCTGCAGTCATAAAGGCAATTACGGACATGTATTGATAGTTGGGGGTGATCACGGTTTTAGTGGTGCAGCTCGTCTGGCTGGAGAAGCGGCATTGCGGGTTGGCACTGGTTTAGTTAGTGTGGCAACACGTTCAGCACACGCGGCTATGATGAATTTGGCTAGACCAGAGCTCATGTGTCATGGCGTTGATGATGCCGGTCAACTAGCTCAGTTATTGGCAAAAGCGAAGGTGGTCTTGATTGGTCCGGGCTTAGGGCAAAGCGACTGGGCTAAAAGTCTGTTTAAAGCTGTTATCCAGTCCCAACTACCGCTAGTTGTTGATGCGGATGGTTTGAACATATTAGCGAGCTCGGGTTTGCGTAATAATAACTGGGTCTTAACACCTCATCCCGGTGAAGCGGCAAGGTTACTGGATTGTACTACTGTCGTTATAGAAGAAGATCGTTTTCAGGCAGCAGCAACGATACAAACAAAATACGGTGGGGTAGCTGTTTTAAAAGGTGCCGGTACGTTGATTGCCTCCGAATCGGCAATCGCTGTTTCCAATACGGGCAATCCTGGTATGGCTTCTGGTGGCATGGGTGATGTACTTGCCGGAGTCATTGTAGGATTTCTGGCGCAGGGCTTATCTTTGTCAGAAGCTGCTCAGCAAGGCGTTTATCTGCATGGTTTGGCGGCAGATTTAGCGGTAGCTCAACAAGGTGAAAGAGGTTTGTTGGCGAGTGATTTAATGAGTCACCTCAGAAAATTAGTTAATCAATGAAGCAGTTTTTAAGCAATACAGAGGCTACTGAACAGTTCGGAGCTGAACTTTTAGGGTGGCTACCAACAAGATGCCTTGTGTTTCTGCATGGGGATTTAGGTGCCGGGAAAACAACATTGGTGAGAGGTTTCTTAAGAGCAGCCGGGTTTTTGGGCGCTGTAAAAAGCCCAACTTATAATATCGTGGAAGAGTACAGCATCAAAGGTCGCAAAATTTATCACTTCGACCTATACCGACTCAGTGATCCTGATGAATTAGAGTCAATTGGTATTCGAGATTACTTTGATCAAGATTGCGTGTGTTTTGTCGAATGGCCTGAAATGGGTGAAGGTTTTTTGCCTCCACCAGATAAAATAATTAACCTCGTTACAGAGGGATTAGGGCGTTCTGTATCTATCGAATGATAGGGAGGATCCAAAATCGAAGTGGGCTACCCAAAGGCTGATAAAGCGCGCACATAAAAAATTACCTCAAAATACTATCAACAACTTCAGCCTGAAGATCGAGTTACGATCGGCTGATGAAAATTTTGGAAACGGAGCGTTAGCGAAGTGAAGATTTTCAATCTGTCAAACCGCTGAGGGTGATCAACGTAGGTATTTTAAGCACTCCACGCTGCGCTGATAATGGTCTTCAACTTAAAGGTAATATCGCTATGGCTAATAAGCCACCTAAAGTTGGGTTGCGACCGATCTGCAAAACACCGTCATAAAATTCTGTAATATCCAGCACGATGGCCAAACCAAGACCGTGACCTTTAACGGATTCATCCAAGCGCAAGCCGCGTTTAGTCAGAAGCTGCGCATCGAGTTTATCGCACCCCGGTCCGTCATCCGCGACTGAAATCGTTAAGGTATCAGCAAAATTAATCTCAACATGGATTTCATGCTGCGCCCATTTGCAAGCATTGTCGAGAAGATTGCCTATTATGCTCAGCATGTCTTCCCGATCAAAGTTGATCAGGGCATCGGGCGCAGTAATTTTAATCTCCAATTGTTTTTCGGCGTAGATAGTTTTCAGTAATTGGACTAACGTGACTAATTCTACATGAGGGTTAAACGCCATACTGGCCTGATGACTGCCAGCAATCCGGGCACGTTTAAGTTCTCGTTCAATAGATCGGTGCATGATGTCGGCTTGGGTTTGTAATTGCTGGCGTAGGTCAGGATGGTCAATAAAAGCCTGATGCTCGGCGATTCTGAACAATAAGGCCAGCGATGGTTTTAAGGCATGGGCAAGATTGCCGATAGCGGTACGCGACTGCTCCAATCGGCGAACTACCAGTTTCAATAAATGGTTTACTTCGTTAACTAGGAGTTTAATTTCAGTAGGTACTTCGGCGGTAATTTGTTGCTGCTGCCCGGTGGTTATGCGCTCCAGCTCTTGGTCTAGCTCCGCTAATGGCCGCAACGAGCGTTTAATACCGTTATTTTGCAAAGCAATAGCGCAACATAACAATATAAATGTTAAACCAAAATAGGCCAATCGAATGGAGGTGATGTCATGGTCAACCGACGATAAATCTTCTGATATGCTAATGGCAACCCTATGACCCAATTTCTCAAGACCTTGTGCCAAGGTAAGTAGTGGTTGTTGATGTGGGCCGTTATTCAGATGATAAAGTTTAGATTGACCGGGTAGCAAAGGCGGCACTGCCAGAGTTTGATCTTGCAGCGATGGCGAATAATGGAGTTGCTCATCTATTTGCACCACGTAATAGTGTCCAGAGAACGGATGGCTATACACCGATCCAATGTGGTAAGCGTCGAAAGTTAGCTCTCCGTTGGCATCCAGCTTAAATGTATCCATTAAAGAAACAGCGTCTTCCATTAATCGGGTAGCCATCTGCTTCTCGGCAACGGCGCGAATGACCCAATCGGCTGCAAACCAGTGGATAACAAAAATGACACAAAGAATTGCTGCCAACCCGCGATTTAAGCGATTACGTAACGACATCATGAATTCTGGCCAAATACATAACCTTGGCCACGACGAGTTTGGATTAACTCGCTCCCGACAATCCGACGTAATCGATTCACATAGACCTCAATGACATTGCTGTCCGGGTCGTTGTCGTATTCATAAATATGCTCGCCTAAATGCGACTTGCTTAGAATTTTTCCAGGATGCAGCATGAAGTAGCGCAATAACTTAAACTCGATAGCGGTTAAGTTTATGGGTTTGTCGCCGTTTATGATGACAGTTTGCAGTTGCTCGTTAAGTTCGACGCCTTCCAGATTAAGAGCTACCTGATTTTGCCGACAAGCACGCTTTAACAATGCTTGAACACGCGCCAATAGCTCCTGAGTATGGAAAGGTTTGCCGAGATAATCATCGGCCCCGGCTTTAAAACCGTCGACTTTTTCATGCCAAGCGTCTCGAGAAGTCAGTATGATGACGGGCACAAGATTGCCCATTTTTCGCCAGTGTTTTAAAACGTCCATTCCAGGCATTTTTGGCAAGCCTAAATCAAGAATGACTAAATCATAATTTTCGGTTGTTCCTAAAAATTCACCACGTTCACCGTCCAGTGCGGTATCCACCGCAAATCCGGCAGAACTTAAATCACACTTCAAAGACTTAGATAAATCAACATCATCCTCCACGATCAACAGCCGCATGAGTTTAGCTCCCCTGAATATTTATGCAAAAGGTGGATAATGCCCAAAATATTTTTGTGTTCATTGGGTCTACGCTCGGCTCATTCAAATGGACGGCTATTCAAATATAATGCAAAAAAAACAAAGAAACATAAACTTTCCAGTAAAATGCGGGCGCAGAGTAGATAGGTTTAATTTCACTAAACGGATGCTACTCATTTTCATCGATATCGCTTAACTAGTAAGGAAATATTCCGAATTATGCCAACAGAACACGCGCTTCCTGACCACATAACTAAAATATTAGTCAGAACCCAAGCTACGCTAGCTCTATTAATTCTTTTGGGCTTGGCTGGATTGGATTTCTTTTTTCCCACGGCATACCGCTTGCAGGCCGGTTTGCATGGTTTAACCACCATTTCAGCTTTGGTGGTGGGTACGTTTCTGACGCACCGGGCTTACCCGCTCATTCGTGGTATGCATTGTAACCTGGAATCATTACGGCGCTGGTTGTTGGGTGCATTCGCGTTAAATTTTCTGGGTGCGGTGAGCGGCAACTGGATGTACATGCGTTATCGAGGGCAAGATGGACCGAAAGACTGGATATTAGCAAATGTGCCGGCTTTTCAGAATGTGTTGATGGAATTTAAGGAGTTTGTCAGCTTATTTCCATTTCCATTGATCTTGTCGGCTGTTTTTATCATGTTCTATTACGGTAACGCTCTGCACATACGCCGAGATTTAAGCCAGTTGGTTGGCGTGCTCATTTTAGTTTCCTGGCTGTTTCTGCTGTTAGGTTTTGTTGCCGGGTTGGTGCTGGCTAAGCTGCGTTTTGTTTGAGAGAATTTGTTATGTCAAATAGTAATCCGAGTGAAAAACCAGCACCGTCGATGACTGACGAACTGCCTAGTACAAAAGCTATTTATACCGGGCCGGCTATTGCGGCCACATTAGCGCCGGTATTGGGATTTTATACCTTAATGATCAGCCACCATATATCCCGACTGAGCAAAGAATGGGATAAATTTATCCATTCTTATGGCTATTGGATTCCGGGTTCAACTGGTACAGGGCCGGACGGTAGTATTGGTTCTTATACTGGAAAAGAAACCCTGGCAATAGTGGTCTGGCTAGTAAGCTGGGCAGTTTTTCATGTGCTTTGGCAAAAACAGGATTTACCCATAAAGCGCTGGGTACCCATCTTTTTAGGCGCGATGGGTTTGGTTACGTTAGGATTTTTTCATCCGCTGGTAGATCCGATTATCTATGTGTTGATTGATATTTTTGGCTAAACACTCGCCGAACAACTAAGTTAGAGATTAATTAAGTATTTATGAAACAACTCTTCGTAAAAGCAGTCCTACTGTTCGCAGTGATGATTATGGCTATTTGGGCTCAGCAAACTTTAGCTGAGGGAGTTCTGATGAAAGCGCAACCTCGTGATAATTCCGTGGTCAAAGCTTTCGATGGCCAAGTTAAATTATGGTTTAGCGGCAACGTCAGTGACCGATCGCCTTCTTTGATCGTTTTAGATAGTAATGGCAACCGTGTCGATAACAGCGATATGCAACTGGACATTGATGATCGTAGTGAATTAAGTGCTACGACCAAGTCTTTGTCCCCTGGTAACTATATCATCCGCTATAGGGTGGTAACCGAAGACGGCTTAGTGGTCAGTGGTCTTAGCAGATTCACCATCAAGCCATGACTCTTTTTTGGAGTGTAATGCAATGAATATTTCTAATATCCTGATCAAAGCCCTGCCTTTTTTACTGGTTTCTTCCATTACAACGGCTTCAGTGCCTTTAGCGCCAAGGGCAGGAGCAGGCGGCAAGATGGACATGTATGGATGCATGCAAAGTAACGAGTATTACATTGCAAATTTTGCCGCCTACCAAACCGATCCGCAGCAACCTAAGGCCGAAAAAGCCCTACAGACTGCGCTGTGTCAGGAGATACCTAACGCAGGAGCCACGCAAGTAACCGTCGATTTATTAGATCGCGATGTGCGTAACAAACCGGTCGTTCTGAAAGTATTGGATGGTAGCGGTAAAGTGCTCGCAGAAACTCCGGCGACCGTTGCCAAACAGGGTGTGATTACGGTAAATGCTAATTTTCCAAACGCCGGAAATTATGAGGCGGTAGTTTATGTAGACGATACCGATATGCACGTCGCCCAAGCAACCAGTGCTTTGCATATACCGCTCACAGTAGCACTGGTTAGCGCTGGGTCTACAGCCTCTTTAAGCAATTTGCTGTTAATCGTTTTAGGTGTTGGCGGCGGGGCTTTCGGATTGGGAAAATTAATGCCACGAATCCTCAAAGCCAAGCCAGCAGCAGTGTGATTGCCAAATTCGCTAGTGTCCTGGAGCAAAGGACTGGTTGGCAAAAGGGTTAAAAGTAGGTCTGACCACCACGTTGAAGCCAAAGTCCGAAGTTTGATGGCAGGCATTACAACCCGCAGTCACCGCATCGTAGCTTTTTGTAAAACTAGTGATGTCTTTTGCTTTAATTGCTGCTTCCAAGCCTGCGAGCGGCTTACTCATGGTGGCTGCAATCAAGGTAGGCATAGGGGTGGGGGAGGATTTATGGATAGGATGGAATTTCTCCGCATCTTCCATCCCTTCGTGTAGTTCTTCAAGTTCATACTCAGCTAGATCCCAGTTCTCCGATTGGCCGGCAAACCACAGCTTAGCGTGACGCATGGCTGTTAGCGTCATGATTTCTCCTAAGCCAGGCGT
Source organism: Methylococcales bacterium (assembly GCA_965247565.1). GTDB lineage: Bacteria > Pseudomonadota > Gammaproteobacteria > Methylococcales > Methylomonadaceae > CBDFHF01. The sequence continues at coordinate 2,601,585 of CBDFHF010000003.1, forward strand.
ATATTGTTGTAGTGCACCTTTATTTTCTTCAGTGGTGTTGGATGCGCAACCTGCTAATTGTATGCTTGCAGCTAAAATGGACAAGCCGGCAATTCTTTTTAACTTCATAAAAACTCCTCAATAAATAATGCTAATGTGAATTTACATTTGTCTTAATAGCCGAAATCCTAAATCACGACTGCGGCTATTGGGTAAGCCGCTATAACGGAGCGCACAGCGAAGATTGACCGCTTTAGCAACCCAACTACCGCCGCGATAAACTCGATATTGCCCGGAAGATGGTCCTTGCGGATCTTTTTCCGGACTGGCGCCATAGTAGGAGTCGCCGTACCAATCCTGTACCCATTCCCAGACATTGCCATGCATATCATGCAAGCCCCACGGATTCGGTTTTTTTTGTCCGACATCATGGCTGGCGCCACCGTAGCCTTCGTTGCCAAACCAAGCGTATTCCGGTAAATCTTTGGGGTCATCACCGAATGAATATACCGATCTACTACCTGCTCTGGCGGCGTATTCCCATTCCGCTTCAGTTGGCAGACGAAATAAATTATTGCCCTCTTTAGCATTTAATTTTTTAATAAACTCTTGGACATCATCCCAGCTAACTTTCTCTACTGGTTTGTACAAGCCCTTAGACTTGCTTGGATTGCCACCCATGATGTCTTCCCATTGTTTCTGAGAAACCTCGGTTTCACCTAAATAGAATGGTTTTTCGATGCAAACCTGATGAACGGGCAGTTCAGCGGCGCTGCTTTCCTTAAACTCTTTGTCCTGACCCATCTGAAAACAACCTGCCGGAATTTTAACAAATTGGATGCCCATGAAAGCCTGCACCTCGATAGCCTTTGCTGATTGCCAACCCAACATTGATAAAGTCAATAGCTGTAAGATTTTGGGGATTTTGCGCCTTGATTTCATGATGGCTCCTTCGCATGTTAATTAAAACTTTCATAGCGGAATACTGCGACAGCTAATCGCAAGCTTTATAATAACAATTAAGTAACCCCATTTACATTTATCTTAAACACGTAGACTTAAATGTGGTCGTAATATCAATCCAAAGGAGAAACCGCCATGTTGGTGAAATCATCGATATTCCATTTGCTTGTTATTGTAGGTTTAACTGCACTTAGCATAAATACTTATGCTGAACCCGCTACTTTAAAAGCTTTTAAGGCAGGTAGTTATCAGCAACTACTGACCGAACATAATCAGCAACCTTTTATGCTGGTTGTTTGGTCAATTACTTGCTCTTCTTGCCTAAAAGATATGGCTTTGCTGAGCAGTGTAAACAAAAATAATCCGACACTTGATATTGTGATGCTATCCACCGACGACAGCTCGTCCAGCGAACAAATCCAAAAAGTTCTCGCGAAAAATGATTTAGCAAAGCTGGAAAACTGGATTTATGCAGATGAAAATACTCAAAAACTGCAATATGAAATTGATTCAAACTGGTATGGCGAATTACCACGAACGTATTTCTTTGATAAGAGTCATCAACGTCAGGGAGTAAGCGGTGTATTGAGCAAAGCTGATTACGATGCCCGTATTGCTAAAATTTCACCCTAATTCGCCGTGAGACAGCAATATCGGCAATTGATGCACAACTGAACTGGTCTTTTCAAGGATTTCTAATGCAGCAAGTAACTTCTTTTTCACATCAGGCTAAATTTAATCAATTGTTAATATGCTCGATTTTATGTGCAGCATTATGCTTAACTGGCTGTACCTCCCAAATTCTGACACCAATATCACAAATAAGCGGTACTTATCCCATTTATCCCAAGACTTCGTTGGGTTTGCTCGATATTGCCAGCTTTGATACTTACGAAGATAAACAGGCTATTCATGTACTGGTAGCGGGCAGAAGTGCACAGGACGATAAGCAAAACGAACTGCGTTACTTGCATTCTGAAGACGGTGGCAGGCATTGGTCGATTCCGGCCGCGATCAATACCCACTTACCTGTGGCGGCTATGAATAAAGTGGGAAATGATGTGCAGCTGGCCGTCAGTGGTGATCGACTATTGGCTTTATGGCAAACGACTGGCGAGTTACCTGGCATGGGGGCTTTGGCAAGCGCTTATTCAGAAGATGGGGGGAAAACTTGGCATGCGGGCGCCAACCCAGCGAGTGATGTAAATGGCGACCAATCTCACAGCGATATTGCAGTAGATGGTCAAGGTGTATTTCATGCGGTATGGCTGGCCGATCCTGAAGAAAATGGTTATCAAGGCTTACATTACGCACGATCAGTCGATGTCGGAAGACATTGGCAAGCCAGCAAAACCTTAGATGATTCTAGCTGTTCATGCTGCTGGAATACACTAAAAGTAACGTCAATTGGCGAGTTGAATGTGTTGTATCGAGACATGGAACCACGCGATATGGCGCTCATGCAATCCAAAGATCAGGGTTATACTTGGGCAAAACATAGCAGTGTTGGGAAGTTTGATTGGCAGTTTGATGGCTGCCCTCATATTGGTGGTGGATTGGCTTTTAACCAAGCTGATTCGAATGTCGAGTTTGATAGCATCGTTTGGACGGGTGAGGAAAAGCAGCAAGGCTTATATCATTTGCATTCCAGCGATAACGGCTTAACTTGGTCCAAGCCTTTTAAATTGGGTAAAAACCCAACCCACAGTGATATAGCGGTTTCGGCTGAGCACATTCTTACTGCTGTATGGGACGAACGAGAATCGGAGGGTTCAAGCATATTTACTGCGCAATCCAGCGATAACGGCAAGTCTTGGACGCTTCCTGTGCGCTTATCTCAAGAGGGTAACAGTGCAACGCACCCGCGAGCACTGGCAACTTTAGCAGGAGTTATCGTCATGTGGACTGAGAAGCAAAATAAACAATTAAGTCAATGGGCATATACCGTTATCGAGTAGTTTTATGCGAATCTCTCATTTTTTCATAATGAATACCTTAAGTAATTTTCATTAATGCACTTCGATTATCCGTAGAGGGTTTAACTTTTACCGCCGACTCCAAAGATACATCATTTCTTTCTGCTAACAAGCGCTGCAATATAACTACAAACGATGCAAAATGCCAAGGTAAGTCAAAGTAAGACAAACTTAAAAAAGCACCTCCAGAAAAATAGGCTATTAGACCAACCTGCAACATTTTCGCTAACGCACTAAATTGATGTAACTCACTATCCTTTGCTGTTTGTTTGATAATAGCGGCCAAGGCTCGCCATACCAAAAAATAAAATAATAAAAACAGAATTAATCCGAGCCATCCATGATCAGCCAACACAGAAAAGTAAATACTATGCGCGGCGTGAACATCAGCGGGGTTTGGTGCATACAAAGCAAAAGTCGAGGGTTCCCAGGAGTCGAAGCCCATACCGAAAAAGTTATCATTTGCTGCATGAAAAGCGTATTCCCAGGCATTGAGGCGCCCCATTGCGGAATTGTCTTGTTCATAAGATTGGATCGTACTCATTCTCTGGTGCCATGTTTCAGGCATAAACGCAAACAAGACAGCGCCGAGAATAACGATAAAGAAACCGCTTAATATCTTGTGATTACTCTTGAACCAATAGACCAAACCCACTGATGCAATGGCTATTAACGCGCCTCGGGATTGGCTTCCTAGAACAGTGAAAAAGCTTAATGTAATAGCGGCAATAAGTCCTTTTTTAATATTTTTGTTATCTGTCGTTTGATATAAAAACATCATTAAGGCTATTGCCATTAATATAGCCAAAGCTAGGCTATTATTGTCCTCTATAAATGTTCCAGATGGACCCCAAACTATGAATCCTCCACCTGTCAATAAAGTAAATACCCCGCCCTTCACGCTAAAATAACCTATTGATAATACGATCACCCATATAAGTTCTCTTAGCTTTTTAATATCCGTAATTAACATCATAGTTAAAAAGATGGGTAATTGTATCTTTAGTACCTTGAAGTATTGCTCGGTTGCATCTGCCGGAAAATAAGCCAGCGAAGTAGTTATTGTCATCCAAATAATAAAAACAATCCAAAGTGCGGTTATTGCATTTAATGGCGGTTTTCTTACGCCTTTCGAGAAAAGCATAGCGGCAAACAAGGTTAATGCCGTTATTTGGGCAAAGGGTAAGCTGTAGGCAAATCCGTAGCATAACCGGTGTGGATTCATATAACCAAGCCAAGACCAGAGCAAAATGCCCATATAAGGTTTTTTTAGTGTGTAAAAACAACCCGCTAAAACAGCGAGAGTCACTATTATGTCGCGCATTATTCTTTACCCTCAATAGGGTTGTCTGTACATGTGCGCCATGCGCAACATGAACTTTGCAGGGTTAGTATCCCATGGTGTAAATCTTGGTAATTGCCATAAATCGCTTTCTCTGTGTGCAACCCCCCACTGCGTTGATAGTGCTGCTTGATAACCATGTTGCTTGACTCTATCAACTTGTTGGAGCAAATAGTCATCTCCAGGCTTGCCATTGGGGTAAGCAAAATAGCGTAGTTTGGTATTTAAAATTTGTTCCAGTGTTTTTTTGTTTTCAGCGAGCTCCTGATCCAACTGGGTATTATCAATTTTGGCTAAAATAGGGTGCGTTACAGTGTGTCCGCCTATTTCCATTTTGCTGGCGTGCAGCTGTTTAAGCTGGTCCGTAGACAGCATTAAATTATCGGGTAAGGGGACAGGTGATTGCTGCTCTATAAATTTGGTGTGGCGTTGTCTTAATTCGGGTTCTAAATGTTTTAATTTTTTGATAATTTCATTGGCAACTTGGGCTTTTTTGACTGGGGTTGTTATGTCGAATGTGCTTAATTGCAGAGCGGTTAAATCAAGCTCTGGTTGCTGAAGACTTCTGATTGTTTCAGTGATACTGTCATTCCACATCCGACCACCATTCAAATACCCCGAAGCAATAAAGAATGTTGCAGAGAGTTGAAAATTTTCTAAAATCGGCAGGGCATTTAAATAGTTATCGGCGTAACCATCATCAAATGTAATGCAGACAGCTCGTGGCGGTAAGGTATCATCTTCCATTCGCGTCAATGCCTCAGCGAGTGGTAATGCATTAAAGTAATTAGCCAGCAATTCCATTTGCCAAAAAAAGCTTTGTTTATCTACCTCCCCTGGCCGCATGAAATCGGGTTGATCCAAAACCCGATGATAAATCAATATAAGCAGTTTTTTTTGTTTGCCTAATCCTGAAGTTATTGAGTTGATACACTTTAACGCAGGCAATAAAATTGATTTCATCTTAGCCGAAGTATTGAGTTTGAAATATGCTGATTATAGTTTAGGTTCAAATACGCCGTTTTGGCCGTTAAGAATAATCCTAAACACAGCGCTATTTAAAAGGAGCGGTAAGTTAGCGGTTATTATCGTGTTTACGACAAATATTGGGTTCCGCATTAGGTCTATTATTTCCACACACCCAATTTTTTTAGTTTATTTTGCAAAGCCAGCGGTGGTTTGCCATGAGCATAGGCTTTTTTTGCAAAATCTAAAGCCTCGTCGTATTTTTTCAGTTCAATCAACAATAAACTGTAAGCGTATTCAAGTTTTGCGTTATTGGGTGTAATTTTTATAGCTTTCTCGTAAACGTCCGCAGCTCTTTTGGATTGACCAACTTTATTTAGATAATAAGCGTAAATCGAATAACTGGCCGAATCTTGTGGGCTGAAATGTATGGCTCTTTGCAAATAACATTCAGGAGGTGTTTTAAGCTTTCCTTGTCTCATCTTTGAATTGATACCAAGCTGGTAACGAACAATACTAAGCAGTGCTTTATGATGATTTGGCCAGGCACGCAAAGTATAATCAATGTCACCTTCTATTGTTCCAGAATGTCCTGCAATGAGTTGTTCTACTTCCGGAGTAAAGTGGTAAGTTTCTACAATTGTGAGGTCTTTAGGGATTTGTGATCGCATAGTGTAATCATATGGTCCAAACCCTTGGGCTCCTCCTAAGCAAGGCAAGCCATTTAGAGCTTGACCAACCCACGGTGCTTGGGCAGCACCAATCGGTGTCGAAAATAACATTAAAATTAATATGTGCGCTCTTTTCATTATATTTTTGTTTATAGAGTGGAATAGGGCTTATGTCTTTTGGATTATACAAAATGTAAACCTACAAGACACTGAAACACTTAAAGTATTGAGTTTCATTCTAAAAAGCGTTAAGAAAAATTGATCGATTAATTGTTTAAAAATCGGGTCCGAGCATTGTCAGATATTTCTTATTTCTATTTTATGGTTTTTTAGTTTCGCAATGCTCTCGAAACAACTAAAAACCAACCCACACCCATCATGCAAATGAATGCGCTTTAATTAACTGCTATTTTCAATATGTTGTGTAGATTTTCTGAAGCAAGCTGGATTAGTTCGTTCCTCTTTTCTAATCTGGATGATTCAGGAACCGCTAGCACAACCTTAGCCAATTCGTGTATTTTGCTGATTTCGGGGCAAATTTTTTGTTCAGGAATATCCCAAGCTTCCAAATAAAAATCTAATTTAGATTTTCTGTCACTTAAGCCAATATGCGGAACAGCAAAGGATTGCGATGTAACGTTGCCATGCAAACTCGTACCTATAAACAAAGATGCCGCAGCAATTGAATACATTATCTCCCAAATATTGGCATTTTCACTGATAACCTCACACGGTGTTTTGATGTGGTCTTTTAACTCTTTCAAGCCTTTTTGGTCGTCGAGCCCCACGTACCGTCCAATCGGGAGTAAAAGCGCCCTTAGGCCATGATCGGTATATATTTTTTCAAGCTGGGCGGCTATTTCGTTAACGTTTTGTTTAACATAGCCGTAATTGGCATGAAAACAAACATAACGACCTTGCGATACTAAGTTTTTTAAATCTGAATTTACCACTGTTTCAAGATGGCTCAGTGGATATTGTTCGGACATTAATACGGCGGAATCTGGAACTAAATGAACAGGTGTTTTGTTTTCAATTGTCGCACAAATACTTTTTGTTTCGGCATCTCTTACAGACAGGTAAGCAGAGGTAGAAAGTTTTTTTAGCGCAAGTGCTTTAAGGTTTTCAGGTAAAGCGCCTAACTCTGAACCACCAGCTGCGTTATACATAACTTTAACTTTAGCGGTAAAATCGTCCGGCGAAGCTATCCATGGAAATTCGGATTTAGCCCCAAAATAAAAACGAATTAGCTTAATAGTTAATTCATAGCCAAGTAGTCTACTCGCGTAATACAACAATTTGTTACCGCTATCTCCTAACAGATTAGCGTACATACTTTGCCAGTCAGAACCTAAAATGCCTCCTCCACAGAAGTAGATGACATCGCCATCAGCCACGCCGCCGTTTTTATACAACTCCGATATGGGTTTTGTTTTTAAAGCACCAAACCTGGAGTAGTCACTGTGGATAAGGGCGTAGCTATCGAAATTTAAATCCGGATAATTTTTAGTTATAAAATTCTTTGAAATAATCGGAAAGAGCAGGTCGCCATAGTTAAATCGGTCAAAAGCGCCGATGGCATAGATAGTCTGATTTTTTTTCATAATTACTTCGTTTATGTATTTAAGTTGAGTGGATATTTGATGCTTTATATCGACGGTTTTCTAATTCTTTGCGTGAGTTCTTGTTCTATTCCAGGAGGCTTGCGCATAATGAACCACATCATTAGCAGAATACTGGCAAATGTTAATGCACCGATAGCTATTAGGACTGCTAATAAAATCCCCGGAGGGAGTTCATGATATTTTTTTTGGAAAAAATCTAGCACAAAAAACATACCCACTCCCGCCATTACAGGTCTTATCCACGCTGATAGGATGGTCAAAAAATTGATAGATTTAAACATTTTTAGTAAATAAAAAAGCCTTAAAAAAGCTAAAGCCGTAACAGCAAGCCGTCCGTATAGGATAGTCTGAAAGTCGAAATGATTTTCAGAAAGACCAAATACAACGGCTAAAGTCGCAATGCCTTCTACAATATAAAGCAGTGAAAAGTCCCGTGCCCTATTCATTAATAATAGAAACTGACCGATAGGTTGATTAAACCCGCTGATGGCATTCAGTATAGCTAGTAATGCCAGCATATGAGCGGCTTGTGTGTATTGGGCTCCGTAAACGAGACTTAATGCAGGTTCCGCAATCGCGGCTAAACCAACGCCGGTAGCCATCGCTAATGTAGCGCTAATGTTAAATATTTTTTTTACGTTACTTTCCAGCCATGCTCGATCATCTTGTTTGGTTGCTAACGCAGGTAATAATGCTCTTCCCAAAGGGTACAAAAGCTCAAATACTGCCATTGAAGCCAATTCGCCAGATATGGCGTACAAACCTAACAGGGCAGGGCTGAAATAGACCGCTAAAATTAGCCGATCAGCTTTGTTGGTAAGAAACATCGCAACGGAGCGTACCATGATCCAAAACGAGAAGCCGAGCATTTCCTTGCGAGCAGATAAGGAAAAGCGGGGTCTATAGCTATGCATTAAGTAGCTCAATAACAATTTTGCGAGCATCCGGACGAATCCACCGAAAACCAGAGCCCAATAAGATCGTAACCAAAATGCTAAGGCAACGGTTGAGATTACCCCGATCACTTGAACCAGAACATTGATCTGAAAGTCTTTGTGGTAATCAAGATTGCGCCGAAAGTCAGCTATGCCGATATTTGTTAAACCACTAACAAACAGCGTTGCGCCCATGGCGTACAACACCATTTCGTATCGGGGGTCATTGTAAAACTTATAAGAAAAAAAACCTGCCACTACTATCAAACAGGCAGATAATGTATGAATAAGGATGGTAAAAGTCCAAACGGTATCGTAATGCTTACGCTCAGGTTTTGGGTGGCGTATCAGTGCGGTGTCAGCACCCAGGTCGGTAAATGCGTCCATTAATCCAATAATTGCAGTCGTTACCGCAATAACACCAAAGTCAGCAGGCGTTAATAATCTAGCGATAACAACCATGGAAGCAAGTCCCATGAATCGAGATAGCCAGCGCAAACCGATGCCCCAGAATGCACCACGGATGGCTTTTTGCCCCAATGTTTTTGTCTTAGGAGCGGGCTGAGGGGAGTTCATATAATAAAATTTAACATGTGTTGTGTTTGCTTAGCGTTTACCTAAGTTGCGCGTTGGCTTAACTTCGCAGAGCTCAAGCTTTGCGACATCAATGCAAGTCCTGAAAGTTAGTACTTGTCAGCAAAGTTAACTATTTTGCTCAGGCTCATCACTATATACGCTGGAAATATTGAATATAATTGAAGACGTCCCATACTCGGTTCTTATCAAAATAACTCTGCAAGTATAGCTAACATTTTAGCGGTTCTGTGAAATAAAAATCCCGATTAAACATCAAATTATATTTTTTGGGGCGTTGAGATAACCTGTTGACGCACTATAATCAATGTTTGATTTAACTACAATTGAAGGTCTTCAAATTTTGAACATGATTCCAGTAGCTAGTGTTGTTATGACGACTTACAATGGCAGTCGTTTTTTGAGAGAAACAATAGACTCAATTCTCAATCAATCTTATGAGAATTTTGAATTTATCATTGTTGATGACTGTTCAACCGATAATACGTTAGAAGTCATAAGAAGCTACTCCGACGCAAGAATCAAATTGTTTCCGAATGAGAGAAATTTGGGTATAAGCCATTCCCGCAATAAAGGGCTCAGTTTGGTCACAGGTTCTTACGTTTTTGCGACTGATCAGGATGATATTAGTTTGCCTGATCGGTTAAAGAAGCAAATCGATTTTATGGTTACGAATCCTCAAGCCTCAATGGTTGCCTCAGCGGCGAAGGAGTTGCGTAATGGCAAGACTGTCTCTCGCTATGGGGGAGAAGTCAGGCCTCACATCTTGCATTGGCGCTTATTTACTCGCTGCAATATAGTGCATTCTTCGGTTTGTATGAAAGCAGAAGTTATAAAAAGTCATCAGCTTTTTTATGACCAAACTTATCATTATGCGGAAGATTATGCTCTGTTTCATAAGCTTGCAGAATTCGGAGAGATTGCAATTCTTGACGAAGAGTTAGTCGTCTATCGGGAGCATGATACCAATGCCAGTTTAAAGCATAACGAGGAGATGAGCTTTAATGGACGTCAATTTTTGAAGAAACAGTATTATGATTTTTTACACATAGCTGTTGATAATGCGGTAATTGAAAACATTTGGAAGCTGTTCATATCGGGTGATGCAATAGCTGATCGGACTTCACTAAAGCTGGTTGGGCTTACCTATTTCGACTTGCTAGAGAAGTTTGTTAATGAAAAGAAAGGATTAACTGAAGAACAGGTTCAGGAGCTAACTTCTTTTTCCATAAATGAATGGTGGCGTGTGGTTTGCAAAAACGTCAACGCAGCAAGTGATCTTGGATTGTTTTTCGCTTACAAAGATGTGGTTAAAGATGGTAGTTTTTGTTTTTCTTGGTTCGATGTCCTTTTTTGTGTCGCTAACGTTGTCTATAAATCAACGAAACGGGCTATTTTTAAAAAGTAAACCGGATTTAAAATGGTATACCAAGCGCTCACAGGTCGAGCGCATCATGCGAAACATGATCTCTGTCAGTCATTATTGGGTTACCCTTTAAATACCCAGATGATGATTACCGTAAACACGCCCGAATATTTCTTTTTTTGCCTCCAGCCAATCACTAAGTTCGTTACCGGGTGAGAAGGCTCGCTTTTCAGCTTTATAATAGGCAGCTTCAGCGATCATGGTTTTCAGGTTAACACTGTCATGATTAGGGTTTGTCGATTCAGGTGCGTGATCAGCATAACCGAAGCCAAAACTAATCAACCCTAAAATAGTTTGTGGTGACTGTGTGGATATACCTACTTCGGCCGGTTCTGCTTCTACCTTGGTTCTAAATAGACGGTCCCATAGTGATAGCACAGCACCGTAGTTACTATCATGCTCGCTACGCTCGGTTGAATGGTGAGTACGATGCAAATAAGGCGTGATTATCAACTTTCCAAGCCAGCTTTCGTGGGGAAAAGTAACATTGCTATGATGAAGCATAACGAAACCGGTGAACAGACCCTCAATTAGCAGCATGAGTGATTTGTCCAACCCTAGTACTAGGATATAAACCGACTTTAAAAGCGTGGTTAGCAACAGCTCAACTATGTGCACACGAAACGCGGTGGTAACATTTACCATGGGATCGCTATGATGCACTCTGTGGAATTGCCACAGGCAATCGAAGCGGTGACAGGTTTGGTGCCAGAGATAGAATAACAAATCAAAGCATAAAAAAGCTAAGACGGCCCTCAAAATCGGGCTGGGGATATGATTCAGCAAGCCTTGATTCGCATTGTATTGGGATGTCAACAACAGTGTTACTGCGCTTATAAACGAAACAATTGTACTGTTCACTATGAACATACCCACGTTTCTGCAATAAGACCGCCGGACCAGGATGTGATTCCTGTTTTTATTGGGGCAGGTAGCCTCGAAAGCTACCAGCACGCTAAAGAGCGTCAATAGAAGAATCGCTGCTAATTCACCGGGTGCAATTTCAGGCCATGATAAATAAACATTGATGAAGGTGATTAATGACGTAGTATCAATTGACATTAGCTTATCCTCGTTACTTTAAAAGCTAAACTTGTGCTTTAAATGCTAAACCATTCGTATTAACGGTTGGTTAAAGAGCGTTGACAACTTAATTACAGCAATCCTTATGCCATGGATTGTTTTTTTTGGTATTGCTAAATTATTATAGATACTGTATAAGTTTTGGCTATTCAAAGATGCGCTGGAGGGTGCTATGGAATGTCCAAAATGTGGTAAGCGGCCGAGCTGTAAAGACGGTTTGGCGAGCGGTCGGCAGCGCTATTTATGCAAAGATTGTAACCATCGATATACTGTCGCACAGCGTTCCGGCGCTGGGGATAAAGCAGTAAAGCGGCAAGCGTTGGAGCTTTACCTGGAAGGACTCGGATTCAGGTCTATTGGCCGTGTCCTAGGGTTCAGCAATGTCACGATTTTGAATTGGATCAGGTCGTTTGGCGAAAAGCTCGATGCCATAAAAAGCGACGGGGGCGTCCAAGTGGTGGAGCTGGACGAAATGCACAGTTACGTTGGCTCAAAAAAAACTATTGCTGGATATGGATTGCTGTTGATAGATATGGAAAAAGGTTCCTCGGCTGCGTACTGGGTTCCAGGGCGACTGTCACGGGAGAAAAGCTCTGGCAAGCCATAGCGGGCGAGGCGGTTGGGCAGGTGATGACGGATCACTGGCAACCTTACGAGGCCTTTGTCCCCAGGGGTCGGCACACGCAATCAAAGGCTGAAACCTATACTGTTGAAGGATATAACAGTTTATTCAGGCATTTCCTAGCCAGGCTGCGCCGCAAATCAAAATGCTACAGCAAATGCCAAAAAATGCTGAAATACTCTGTTAAGTTGTTTATGGCTAAATGGAATAACGAAATATCTATATTAGTTTAGCAATGCCGTTTTTTTTATATTAAAGATAGAGTGATGTATCTCAAGCATTGATAAATAAGTAATTTCTTGTAAAGACAAGTTTTCCTCTAAGTAACGCATAAGAAAAATTGTTTTGCTTGCACTCCTATTGTTTATCATTAAGGTGCAAATAGCGTTTTATCGTGCTTAATTGTGCGCCTTTTAAGGGCTTTTTTTTGAAATTGAATCAATAGGTTGATGAATGTCTGATTGGGTAGACGTAATAAGCGAAAACGGTTTGGCAAATGGTGAGCATGTTGTTGTTGAAGTGGATGGTACCGAAGTCGCCGTATTTAAACTGGATGGTTGTTTTTACGCCATTGAAGATGTGTGTTCACACGATGGCGCAGAGATAGCCAGCGGTGAATTAGATGGGGATGAAATTATTTGTCCACGACATGGCGCTCGCTTTTGCATAAAAACAGGAGCAGTTAAATCTGCACCGGCTTATGAAGGTATTAGTTGTTTTGAGACACGGCTAGAGCAGGGTAGGATACAGGTTAGAGATAATCGTTGGGATTGAAGAAATAGTGTATTGATTTTTATGATCCAAGAATACCCTGTTTACTACTTGGTTGTAATAGTCGATGTGTGGTACAACTTGCCGACTTGGGTTGTTAGACAGGTTGTTGAAAAACAGCTTTTTAAACCCAACCCGTTACGTTAAGCCATTAAGAAGTAAAAACGCTGACTGATTTTTGAATTCAATACTATGTGACTTGATTATGGCAAATAATAGCAACAGACCAACATCGCCCCATTTGCAGGTTTATAAGCTGCCTTTAACGGGTATTATTTCGATATCACATCGTATGACCGGGGTTATGTTGTCCGCAGGGTTGATTTTATTTGTGTTTATAGTAACCGCTATCGGTAATGCACAATCTTATCAATCCATGCAAGACTTGATGGCTACAGGTGTGCTCAAGCTTGTTTACTGGGGTTTTATTTATGCGCTGTTTTTCCATTTGTGTCATGGCATCCGGCATTTATTTTGGGATGCAGGACTTGGATTTGAGAAAGACACCTTGAATAACTATGCGGTTTACGAGTTACTCGTCTCTTGGATGCTAACACTTGTTGTTTTTATTTCTTTCTAAGCTGCTGTTATGACTTATAAAACTTCTCTTTCCGTCGCTCGCGGCTTGGGTTCCGCACACAGTGGAACTGGGCATTGGTGGATGCAGCGGGTTACCGCAGTAGCGCTCATCCCTTTATCATTTTGGTTAATCAAATTGTTGAATTTAAGCATTCACGCTCCTTACCAACAAACCTTATTATGGCTAGCTGAACCACTCAATACTGTAGCCATTGTTGCCTGGATTCTGGCAGTTTTTTACCATGCCGCTTTGGGTTTACAAGTGGTTATTGAAGACTATGTGGCCGCTGAAGGAATTAAGATGGTTGCTATCTGGGTAAGTCATCTGTTTTTCTTTGGGTTAGCTCTTGCAGCTCTGTTAGCTGTGTTTCGTGTTGTTCTCACAGGCTAAAATATGACCGTGGATTATAAAATTATTGAACATAGTTACGATGTGGTCGTGGTTGGCGCCGGTGGCGCCGGGCTGCGCGCCACCTTCGGCATGGCCGAAAAAGGTTTAAAAACCGCGTGTCTGACTAAAGTCTTTCCTACCCGCAGTCATACCGTAGCGGCCCAAGGTGGCATCAGCGCTGCGTTGGGTAATATGGGCGAAGACGACTGGCGCTTTCATATGTACGATACCGTGAAAGGCTCGGATTGGCTGGGCGATCAAGACGCCATCGAATATATGTGCCGGGAAGCCATTCCGGCGGTGATCGAATTGGAGCATTACGGGGTGCCGTTTTCCAGAACCCCGGAAGGCAAAATTTATCAACGTGCGTTCGGCGGCATGACCACGCATTTCGGCAAAGGCCAGGCGCAACGCACTTGTGCCGCAGCGGACGTAACCGGTCATGCCATCTTGCACACTTTGTATCAACAAGCCTTAAAACACAAAGCCGAATTTTTTGTCGAATACATTGCCCTTGATTTAATCATGCAAGACGGCGAGTGCCGCGGCGTGTTGGCCTGGTGTCTAGACGATGGTTCCTTGCATTTGTTTAAAGCCCATGAAACCGTGCTAGGCACCGGCGGTTACGGACGCAGTTATTTTTCCTGTACTTCCGCACATACTGTAACCGGCGACGGCAATGCCATGGTGTTGCGCGCAGGTTTGCCGCTGCAGGATATGGAGTTTGTACAATTCCATCCCACCGGTATTTACGGGGCAGGCTGTTTGATTACAGAAGGCGTTAGGGGCGAGGGCGGGTATTTAACCAATTCGGAAGGCGAACGTTTTATGGAACGTTATGCGCCGTCCGCGAAAGATTTGGCTTCCCGCGACGTGGTCAGCCGGGCCATGACTATTGAAATCAACGAAGGCCGCGGTGTCGGTAAGCTGAAAGATCATATTTACCTGCATATCGAACACCTGGATCCGGCCATTATCCATGAACGCCTGCCGGGTATCGCCGAAACCTCGCGTATTTTTGCCGGCGTCGATGTCACTAAAGACCCGATTCCGGTATTGCCGACCGTGCATTACAACATGGGCGGCATTCCCACCAATTACAAAGCCGAAGTGGTGACGTTGGAAGGCGACAACCCCGACAAAGTGGTGCCGGGCTTGATGGCTATTGGTGAAGCGGCGTGTGTATCCGTGCATGGAGCCAACCGCCTGGGTTCCAATTCGTTGTTGGATTTGGTGGTATTCGGTCGTTCTGCAGCGATTCGTTGTGCTGAACTGATCAAACCGGGTACGCCGCATAAGCCCTTGCCTAAAGAGGCTTGTGATAAAGCCATGGCGCGGTTTGACCGCATTCGTAACTCAAATGGTTCGCGCAGCAGTTCCGATATCCGCCTGGACATGCAGCGCGCCATGCAAACCAAAGCCGCGGTATTTAGAACGCAATCGACCTTGGATGAGGGTATTAAAGCCATGGCTGAGATCAGCCAATCTTTTGTCGATGTGAAGGTAAACGACAAATCCCTGGTGTGGAATACCGATTTGGTGGAAACCCTGGAGTTAGATAACTTACTTTGCCAAGCCATGGTCACCATCAATGCGGCCGGTAATCGTAAAGAAAGCCGCGGTGGTCATGCTAGAGAAGATTTTCCCAATCGCGATGACGCCAACTGGATGAAGCACACTTTAACTTGGTTAAACGACGGACAGGTGAAAATCGATTACCGTCCCGTGCACATGTATACCTTAACCGATGAAGTTGAGGTTATCCCACCCAAAGAGAGAGTCTACTAATGGCTGAGTTTACTTTGCCCAAAAATTCTGTGTTGACCAAAGGCAAATCCTTTGCCGCTCCGTCCGGTGCAACCCATATTCGGCGCTTTGAAATTTACCGCTGGGATCCAGACTCCGGCGAGAATCCGCGTATCGACAGTTATGAGTTGGATATGGATAGCTGCGGACCTATGGTGTTGGATGCGATTTTAAAAATCAAAAATGAAATCGACAGCAGCTTGGCCTTCCGCCGCTCCTGCCGGGAGGGTGTGTGCGGCTCTTGCGCGATGAACGTTAACGGTAAAAATACCTTGGTGTGTACTAAAGCCATTGACGCTTATGAAGGTACCATCAGAATCTTCCCATTGCCGCATATGTCGGTAGTGAAAGATTTAGTACCGGACATGACCCATTTTTTCGCCCAATACGCTTCCATCCAGCCCTGGATAGAAACCCAGACCCCGGCCCCAGCCGACAGCGAACGACTGCAAAGCCGGGACGACCGCGCCAAGCTCGATGGTTTGTATGAGTGTGTGCTGTGCGCCTGTTGCTCGACCAGTTGCCCCAGCTATTGGTGGAACAGCGAACGTTATCTGGGTCCGGCTATACTATTACAAGCCTACCGCTGGTTGGTGGACAGCCGCGACGAAAACACCGGCGCGCGTTTGGATGAGCTGGAAGATCCGTTCAAAGTCTACCGCTGCCACACCATCATGAATTGCACCGATACTTGCCCTAAAAACCTCAACCCCGCCAAAGCTATCGCCGAAACTAAAAAACTGCTGGTGCAAAGAAAGTTCGGTTAATGGACAGCTTAAACAAACTACGCTGGCAATGTCGACGAGGCACCAAAGAGTTGGACTTTTTGCTGATGGGCTATTTAGATAGGCACTATTTTCAGGCTGACAAGCATTTGCAAATGCAGTTTATGGAGTTATTACAGATGGAGGATGATTTCTTGATTACCGTATTACTCGGAGATACTGATGCAGGATCAATGAATTGTCTGATTGAAAAGATTAGGCTATAGCCCTATGAAGTGTTCGCCCACAACTAGAATATCATCCTCATAAACACGCGTGAGACACAAAGAGCGAGCAATCTTAAATCCTTTGTAAAAAATCACCCCCTAGATTTTCTTCAGCCTAAACTTTGCAGTTGTTTAACCACTGTTCAAAGCAGGTTTTTATTTTTTCAGCAATAACCTCGGGTAAGTTTTCAGAGGTATCAATGACTAGGTCGTAATTTGCATGGTCTCTAAAGTTAACTTGATATAACGATTTAAAACGCTGGTCTTCAAATGTCTGCCGCTTTAAGTTATTTGCCAAGGTTTCTAAAATAGAAGGATTGTTTTCGTCAGCACGAGATGCATTAAATACTCGTTCTGCACCCACCAAAGGATCTACAGTCAAAAACACCTTAAAGGCCTCGGGGATAAAGTGCCAAGCCAGCCTGGAGTCAATGATAAGATTATTTCTGGTCTTGCCGGTTTCAATAACATAAGAGTCAATTTCGTCATCGATACTACGATCTGTCTGCGATATTTGGTTGAGTTCTAGCGTGGTAACGCCGCGTCTTTTAGCGATAGCGCGTTGTATGGCTCCTGTGCCGATGACTTCATAACCGGTCATTTGTTTGAGCGCACTAGCTACAGATGACTTACCGCTGCCAATATCACCAGACATTACAATCATGTTTTTCATATCACCTTGGACCTACCGTAAACCGGTTATTTTACACACAACAAATAACGCCAATAGTAGCATTATTGGCCGCTTGTCTAGAAATCGATTTTTCGGGTTAATCCGGTCATTTTTACAAAACTCAACTAAACTTGGCTGATAACTATATACATAGGTTAAGTAATGATCGAGCAAGCAACCGATATTTTGATTGGTTATTTATCTGAAGTTCGTGGCAATGGTATGGACGCTAGAATTGCCGAACAACATGCGAATGAAGCCCCCATCATAATCATGGGTAGTGAAGCTGTTTTGGCAGGGCAAATAGGCTCTTATGTTGTCATTCGGCAGATCAACATTAAAATTTTGGCGCTAGTCTTTAAGGTATGGGAAAAAGACCGCTTTAATACGGGTGGTGATCGCCGATCAGAGCGGTTTATTTCATTAATTCCTGTTGGCGAATTAAAACATAGCGGGCAATTTGCCCGCGGTGTGCGCCACTATCCTACGCCTGGTGCAGCGGTTTATGCGGTGGGTCTAAATGAGCTGAATGCCATTTTTTCCAGATATCAAGATTACCAATTTTTTATTGGCCAACTCGCATCCCACAAAAAATATCACATCAGTCTTGATCCAAGAGCTTTTTTCGGCCGACATTTCGCTATTGTCGGACAATCCGGGTCGGGAAAATCATGGACTGTCACCAGCTTGATTCAAAATACTATTAAAGCTATGCCGCAATGCCACATCATTATGCTGGATTTACATGGTGAATATTGCTGGAAAGATGAAAACGGCAGGCTGTATTCAGCATTTTCTGAGGATTTGGTTAATTACATTGATGCTATGCAAATGGAGATGCCGTATTGGTTATTAACTTATTCTGAACTGGTGGATTTGTTTATTGACCGTAGCGATAGCGGTGCCACCATGCAAATGTCTTTTATGCGCGAAGTTTTACACCAACTCAAGCGTAAGGAAGCTAAGGCAATTGGTTTGGAGACGGTATCCATAGACACCCCGATTTATTTTTCACTCGCAGAGTTGTATCGACAATTTAAAGTGGCTAATGAGGAAAGAAAGGACTTCGGTAAAGTACAAGGCGCTTTATTTGGACAGTTTGATGAATTCTTAATCAGAATGCAAAGCAGGCTTAACGATGTTCGTTATGACTTTCTGCTAAAGCCGAAAATTCGCAACAATTCTGCAAGTATGGCGGATTTATTAAGGCAATTTGTAGGTTTGGGCGACAGAAAAACCAATATTACCGTGTTTGATCTCAGTTCGGTGCCTACCGATGTGAGACCGGCGATTTCTGCACAAGTGGGCCGTTTAGTCTACGAATTTAACTATTGGAACCCGCAGCGGCGAGAATTTCCGATTACCCTGATTTGTGAAGAAGCTCATGCCTACATCCCAAGAGAGAAAGGTGGACAATTTGAAGGAGCTAAAAAAATGATGGAACGAATCGCTAAAGAAGGCCGAAAATATGGAGTATCCATTGGTGTTGTCAGCCAGCGACCGACGGAGTTATCAGATACTATGCTAGCGCAGTGCAGTTCGTTTATTTGCTTGCGCACATCCAACCCTGATGATCAGGCTTATATTAAAGGCTTAGTACCTGAGGCGGAAGGAGATTTAACCGACATCTTAAGCTCGTTAGGACGAGGTGAAGCACTGATTTTGGGGGAGGCGGCACCTTTACCAACGCGGGTGCAAATCTACAAACCTAACCCTGAGCCGAAAAGTAATGATGTAGACTATTTTACCGGTTGGCGCGAAGGACCTGAGAACCTTGATGTTGAAAATATCGTTAATTTATGGCGAACTCAAACTAGACAATAATTTTCATTTGGGCAAGGCCCGTAATGCTAGTGTTGAGCTTGCCAAAAAATATTATTTTTCCGACAAGCTCATTTCCAATTGGTTAAGTACTAAAGATAACTGAGTAATATGAGCTTAGTTAACGGTAAAGCTAACTGAGTTACCGCTTTCCCCCGCGCTATTTTTAATTATGACTCCATAATTATCGGGTTGTAATTTAGGAATTTTAATTTTTATAGCTGTGTCTGAACTACCTTTTAAAACTTTTACAGCAGTGCGCTTATTATCACTGGATAGCAAATACGCTTTAGGCTTAATACCTGTACCAAAATACTTCCCGTTAACAATAACTGTCGCTCCTTTGGAGCCAATGCCAGGGTTTAAAACGCTGACTTCCGGTACATGCACTGTCAACTTCCCGGCGTCGAAACGGGTTTTGTCTTTATTAATTACCGTAACCTGATGAGGTCCAGCTTTAACAGCGGGTAGTTTGATAACGATGCTGCTGCTCGTCCATTTTATGATACGGGCACTTTTATTATCTATTTTTACTTTACCCTTTTTGTTACTAAAGTTTCCGTTAATAGTTACTCTGCTGCCAGCACCAATGTCGGTACTTGATAAAGCAGAATTGGAGGGATCTGGTTGAGAGCCTATACTGCTAGCTCCCGTGCCTTGCAATGTAAGTAAAATCGAACTATTTGCAGGATCGTTTGAACTGATTGCCAATGGTATTGAGAAGTTGCCGGCGACCGTCGGTGCAAATTGATAACTTATTTTACAGCTGCCACCAGCATCTAGCGTTTTGCCCGTACAACCATCGTCATTTACGCTAAAGGGTTTGGGAGGCGTGGTAATACTGGTTATTTTTAACGTACCGGTACCGCTGTTATTGACAACAACTTCTTGGCTGGCAGTTTGTGCCAACGCCACGCTACCGAAATCAACCACGGATGTGGATAAACCGACTTTACCCACAGTCTCGATATCTGCCGCTGAACATATTTCAGTCGTAGTAATGGCATAATCGACTGGATTCAAATCTAGCGAATATTCTTGCTGTTCAGCCTTGACAGTAAACGGACCCTTATCGATAGGATCGGCTGCCTGGCTTAAGGGCGATGGAATGTCCTCTACAGTAATATTATCTGCTTCAACGATATTTGCAGTAGCTGACTGAATCGCTGAACAGTTTGCGATCGTACCATTGGTATCGAGCTTACCTAGTAGGGCATCTTTGTTACCCGCCCCCCATGAGGCTGTTTCACCACTAAGTAAATAATTAACGCCCTCTGAAGTGTTGTTGACAGAATATATGTTATCAAAGGCAGAACCGGTAATCGTTTTTACCCATTCAGGCTGAAGTGAATTATTAAACTGAGCGAATAAGCCATCACTATCTTCAGCTTGCAAAGCGGTATTGGAAATAAAACCTGTTAACGAGTAACTGCCCTCTGCATTTCTTAAAAGCGCAGGCGGATCGAATTGACTAATTCTAGTTTCTTTTTTACTTAACACCTCGCCAGTGCTGGCGTTTATCCTGATTAGCAATGGATGGGCTTCAGTCAACGCATTTTTTTCATCCAGATGATGGCTATAACTTAAAACTTCTAACTCATTGTTGCCGATTTCTTTGATAGTGCGATTTAAAAACTGGTAAGTACCATCAGCACTGTAAAACCGCTTACCCCAGACATAATTTAGGTTGTTGTCCAGCTTAATTAGGGAAATGTCTTTGCTATCAGGTGAGTATGAGACCAGCACTATGCTGCCGTCTTCTAATGCATTAGGTGAAATGAAGCTAAATTGTCTGGCACTATCAATTTTTTGAGTGCTTCCGGGGATTACGGCCCCATCTTTATCTAATTTGGTAACCAGATAGACAGGAATAAAGGTTCCGTCTTCTTCATTGCGGGTAGCGTTCTTTAGAGTAAGTAAGTATTCGGTTTTCCAGGGGTAAATCGATCCATAATTACTTCCACCCTTTACAGTATAGAGATGGCTCCAACGTAACTCAGTATCGAATTTGGCAAAAGCGACATCATAGTTAACATCCGCATTCCAGCTGCCTTGAAAAGTGCTTTCTGTGTTGGCGATAGCTGTAAGTTCCCCTCCATCGCTGCTGATTTTATTATTTTTTTTAACAACAATTTCGTTAATTGAGCCAGTGCTAATATCCAGTTTACCGGTCGCTTCAATTGTCACCGAATCTGACGGTGATGCTATGAATTTAGTCTGGCTGATTTTTACAGTACCATCTTTTATTACCGAGACATGGGCTGTTCCAGATGATTTATTCCAAACAATCTTACCTTGTTCATCTAGTAGACCGTACCAGTTGGTCGTGCCTGAAGTGCCTGAGATAGCATATCCGCCAGCATCAAGCTTAGTTATATTAGTAGCAGATTCCTGCTCTGCAGTGCCATAAGCATTCAACCAAGCGGCATTAGCAGTTTGAAAAGTCAGCAAGAAAGAGATGCAAGCGGTTAAATATTGCCGCTTGTGTTGTGAATGTTGATTTAACATAGATTTTTCCTGATTAGGTAGTTAATTATTTTTTAAGAATCGACTAACTTTACTATTTGATATTGTCAACAGCAAGATAATTTTATAGGCTTTAGGATAACATGATCGCTCATGTTAGAAGCTTATTTAGCAATACTTCAGCTTTCCTTATCCTTCTAAGCTGGCAGATTTTTTTGAAATAAAATACACTGGCAACATCGACAAAATAAAAGTAGGGGCCTTCACATAGTGGGTACAATTCACCAGGATGATTTCATACAAAGCATTGCCGATTCTCTGCAATTTATTTCTTATTACCATCCACTCGATTTCATCCGTGCCTTGCACGTAGCCTATTTAAGGGAAGAAAGCCAAGCCGCCAAAGATGCTATGGCGCAGATTTTGATTAATTCACGGATGTGCGCTGAAGGTCATCGCCCTATTTGTCAAGACACCGGCATCGTCACGGTATTTTTAAAAATCGGTATGGATGTGTGCTGGCAAGCTGCTTCAATGAGCGTTGCTGATATGGTCAATGAAGGCGTCAGGCGAGCTTATCTGCATCCAGATAATGTTTTACGGGCATCTATATTGGCGGATCCTGCCGGCAAACGCACTAATACCAAAGACAATACCCCCGCAGTAATTCACATGGAAGTAGTGCCGGGTAACACCATTGATGTCGATATTGCCGCAAAAGGTGGGGGCTCAGAAGCAAAAGCCAAGTTTGTGATGCTGAATCCTTCTGACAGCATTACCGATTGGGTTCTAAAAACCGTGCCAACAATGGGAGCGGGCTGGTGTCCGCCAGGTATTTTAGGTATTGGTATAGGCGGAACCGCAGAAAAAGCCATGATATTGGCTAAGCAAGCGTGCATGGGTACAATCGATATTCAGGACTTGGTTGCCCGTGGCGCAAGCAATGCGCTGGAGGAATTGCGCTTGGAGCTGTACGAAAAAGTCAATGCATTAGGCGTAGGGGCGCAGGGTTTGGGCGGTTTAACTACAGTATTGGATGTAAAAATTTACGATTATCCAACCCACGCCGCTAATAAACCGGTTGCTATGATTCCCAATTGCGCAGCAACCCGGCATGTACATTTTGTTTTAGACGGCAGCGGTGTCGCAGAATTTACACCACCTCGACTCGAAGACTGGCCGCAGATCAGTTGGAACCCTGGTTTAACTGCTCGTCGCGTTAATCTCGACACAGTCACTCAAAACGATATTGAAACCTGGCAACCGGGAGAAACCTTATTGCTGACTGGAACATTACTAACCGGCAGAGACGCAGCCCATAAACGCATGGTTGAGTTCTTTGAGCGTGGTGAGCCTCTGCCCGTCGATTTCACAAATAAGTTTATCTACTATGTCGGCCCGGTTGATGCTGTTAGAGATGAAGTGGTTGGACCGGCGGGGCCAACGACAGCTACCCGAATGGATAAATTTACCGAAGCCATGCTTGCCAATACTGGTCTATTGGGCATGATAGGAAAAGCCGAACGCGGTGTCACCGGCCTAGCCGCTATAAAAAAACACAAGGCTGTTTCTTTAATCGCCATAGGTGGCGCGGCGTATTTGGTGTCCAAAGCGATACGCAATGCCCGCATGGTGGCTTTTGCTGATTTAGGCATGGAAGCGATTCATGAATTTGTTGTTGAAGACATGCCTGTGACTGTGGCTGTTGATGCCACGGGGGCGTCTATTCATGAAAGCGCACCTAAAATCTGGCAGTCGAAAATCGGTAAAATTCCGGTTTCTGTGCAATTCAAATAGTTTGTATCGCTTCAAATAAATCAGAACTTGTCTTTTAATCGTCGAACTTCTGCAAAAATGGCCACTGGTCCAAAACCGACTCTATTAATGGTTTTTTGTAACGATAGACTTTGTTCCCGCAGAAATGGGTTCGTTGCTAGTTCTAGAGCGATACTTGATGGAACGGTGGGTTGCAAGTTAGTGCGTACCTGATTAACGTTCGCCATTCTTTCATGTAATAGAAAATTATCTGGCTCGATACTCAAGGCAAAACGGCCATTGCTTTGGGTATATTCGTGGGCACAATACACTTTAGTCGTTGGCGGTAAAATTTTTAACTTTTGCAGCGATTGCCACATTAGTTCAGCTGTGCCTTCAAATAAACGTCCGCAGCCCATGCCAAACAGGGTGTCCCCACAAAAAAGCAGCTGATCATCTGTAAAATAATAAACAATATGCCCACTGGTATGGCCGGGTGTGGCAATCACTTCGGCTTTGTATTGACCAATATAAACACAATCACTCTCTTGAACAGGTAGATCAATGCCGGGAACTCTGTCTTTATCCGCTTCAGAAGCGATAACGAGACAGCTCGTTGCTTCTTTTAACACCAGATTGGCGCCAACGTGATCATAATGATGGTGAGTATTTAGAATATACGTCAACCGCCAGCCATTCTTATCTAATAGCGTCAAAACAGGCTCAGCAATTGCCGGATCTACAACAGCGGTTTCCGACGATTCTTCGTCATGAATGACATAGATGTAGTTATCGGTTAAAACTGGGATTGAAATTATTTCTAACATGTTAGGTGCCACTTAGCACATTTATGGAGCTTAATTCAAATTTGTATACTTAAGTGCGGCAAAACCGTTTGCCGTGCCTACTAAGTATAAACACATAACCGTTTTTAAAAAATAGTCTAACCTTAAGGTCTTCAACTGACACATTAACTTAAGGTAACCTCTATTAATAAAAATTTGGACTCTTCAGACATTTACCCGAAAAATAATTTCGAATTTATTTCAGAATTTCCGTTAATTTCGACTATTTGAAATAAAAAATCACCCTACATTCCCAAGTATCAGGTAAAGTGGACCCCACCGTCCAGACAAATATTCAGCCAGTTTAAGATAGAGGCCTTTTTACATTACAGCTGAATGGCGCTGTCCCAGTTCTTCAGCACAAGGGATTTTTGCTTCCTTCGTGCTATTAATTTATCAATAATCATCGCACCGCCTCCAGTAGCGGTCTGATACACCTGGCTCGGTGTTTCGTAGCTCAGTGCTTGATGAGGTCTTTCCTGGTTATAAAACTGGAAATAGCTTGTCAGTCCGATGAGCAAGTCCGGCAAGCTGTCGTATTTTTTTAGATAAATCTCTTCATATTTCACGGTTCGCCATAAGCGTTCTACAAAAATATTGTCCAAGGCCCGACCTCGACCGTCCATGCTGATGGTGATACCGTGGTTGCCCAACGAATAAGGTTAGATTGTGGTTCGCGCTGCTCACACAATCTAACCTTATTCGTTGGGCATGAAACCGCGCAAATAATGTATCAACCAAGTCTAAGTTTTTAAGCGCTTCGCGAAACGTCCAAACTGTTTTCGAATCCGGTACGCGATCTTCTAACTGTAAACCTAGAAAACGCACGAAGCTAAAGCGATCACGGATTTGATATTCAATCCCATCATACGATAAATTATGGAGTTGCTGGAGTACCAAAATCTTGAACATCAGCGCCACATCAAACGGCTTTGCTCCCCTTGGCTTTTTTCTTTCTTTTTCGTGCACACGTGTAATACCAATCCCAATAAGTTTCTATGACAGCACCGCCCAGCTCCGAGAGCAAAGAGATCGAATGGCGTCCGGTTGCAAAGCAAATTTATTCCAAGCTTGGCAACAGGCATCAAGAATGTCGTCATAGTTTTTAAAGCATCGATTTGCCCAATCTGACCGCCGCAGTTGCTGCCATATTTGCTCGACAGGGTTGAGTTCAGGCGAATAAGGTGGCAAGGGTAAAATCGACAGGTTGGTGGGCAACTGTAATTTTGCTGTGACATGCCAAGCGGCGCGATCGACGACCAATACCGCGTGTTTACCTGGGGCGATGGCCGCTCCAATCATGTCGAGATGTTTTTGCATGCCTTCGCTATTGGCTTTAGGCATAATCATACCAACCACTTTACCCTCGGCAGGGTACACGGCGCCATACACGTAGGCCGCTTCAAACTGCTGCTGCCTAACCACTCTGGGACGACCCGCCTTTGGGTGCCCAAAGGTGGGTCAGCGTCCCTCGTTGACCCACGCGAGCTTCATCTTGAAACCAGATCTCAATCTCATCTAAGCTCAGCATTTTAGGCACCAATCCGATTACCGTGCCTCGAAAGTTTTTTTACTTGTGCCCTGTGGGTAAAGTTGTCTTGATTAGCCTGACTTTGCTTAGGATGTTTCGAGCGCACTGAGATCCAAACCAGACCCAGTCGAGCCAGCAGGTTGTAAACGCTATTGAGGCAGCAATAGACCTGAAATTGTTCTTCTAGTAAGGCTCGAATATCGTGTCCAGTGATTCCTCCAGCCGTTCGTTGTGCTTGTAGCTCAATGACGGCGGCCTTAAACAGGGATTCTTGTTCCGCAGCTAGTTTACGTTTGGCACCACTGCGCGGGGATTCTATTATGCCTTCCAGCCCTTGGGCACTAAATCGTTGTACCCAACCATGGATGGTGGTCTCGTGAACACGCAAAGCCTTTGCAACATCGCTAATGCTCAATCCATCTTTAAGGTGAGCTATACCTAAGAATCTAATCCGTGTACGAGCATGGGCTTCGTTCTTTGCAAGCAGATGAAAATCATGCCCTTGGAGCGATAAGGGGAATTGTTTTGGGCGTGAGATGGCTACCTCCCTTCTTGTGATTTTACTTTAAGTCTCAAGTATAAAACTATGCTTCATATATGAAAACTTATTGGAATTGGTATAAGGTCAGGACGAAACACTTCCCAATCTATACGAGCTTTCAATCCGACCAACGGGTCTCCCATTTTAGCCAGTTGTGCGGCTCTATCTTCAACGTCAAACAATCCAGGTTGGCGGTGTTTCATCGGTTGATTCTCTGGCAGTGCTCTTGCTGTTATTTTCTCATATCAGCGGGTTTGCTTCTCGCCAAATAGCTCACGCAATTGGTGAATTTTTAGAGATGCCCTTAATATGTTGCCACCACTTGAACTGACAGAGCCTGAATCCATCACCTTGCAGGAATTTGCCGACCACCACCCCTATGCTGATTTCCGCCGGCGCGCCTTGGGCATCCTGGCGCTCGGCAAGGGACATCCGTTTGCCGTGGTGGCGGACATCCTCGGGGTCACACTGCCAACCCCCTACAATTGGGTGAAGGCTTGGAAAGCCAAGGGGCTGGTGGGCTTGTTGGACGAGCATCAAGGCGGTGCGCCCGCGAAATTGACGGCGGAACTGCTGGACACGGCTGAGGCCGTTGCCCGTGCCGCGCCCTGCACCTTGGCGCAGATTGACCAAGCGTTACGCGAACACCACCCCGATGCCCCGCCGTTCAACCTGGATTGCCTCGCAAGCGGGCTGAAAAGCCGTGGGCTGTCCTTCAAACGGACACGGCTATCGCTGAAAAAAAACGCTGCCCCGACCAGTTCAAGGCCGCGCAAGCCAACCTCAAGCGTTGCCAAGCGGCGGCACAGGCGGGCAAGTTGAGCCTGTTTTACCTGGACGAGAGCGGTTTTAGCACGATACCCAACGTGCAACGGGCTTGGTCGCCCAAAGGCCAGTCCCATGCGGCGGATGATGCCAGTGCGCCTAGGGCGCGGGTGAACGTGGTCGGTGCGCTGGACTACGCCACCGGGACTGTTTGGCACGACCTGCACGGCAAGTCCGTCAAGCGTGATGCCGTGGTCGCCCTGATCGACCGCATCGCAAGGCGCTGCGAGCGGATGCCGCTGACGCTGGTGGTGCTGGACAATGCAATGCCCGTACCCATCACAACATCAACCCCGAAAAATTGGACGAATGGCTAGTCGAACACCGCCTGGTGCTGATGCACTTGCCGCCGTACAGCCCGGAACTCAACCCCATTGAGATCGTCTGGAAGCACCTGAAGTACCATTGGCGGCGGTTTGTCACTTTGTCAAAAGAGGAACTGTTCGAACAAGTGCAAAATCTCATGGCCGGTATTGGGTCAAATTTTAAAGTCAGTTTCTCGTGAATACTTATTACCTTAAAACTGAATGCTTTAAATATTGCAGACATTAAAATCAACAAACCTTATCGAGACCTTACATGGACGCGTACTTATAGTTAACGCTGTTAAAAAAGAGTGGGCGTCCATTCCTGAAATGGTCTAATAACTTTAGCCAAACACTCGCTTCTTGATTTGACCGTTTTATTGGTGGGGGTCATTATCTAAGAATTCGAATTTATTCACATTTTTAAAGAGAAAATTTCTATTCTTATGAGGGGTAACACAAAAAATCGAGTCCTACCTCCTATTTAACCATTTAACAAGCATTACCAGCTATTCTTCAGGCATGTTCTTTTTTAGTCGTGCTTAGAGGGTAGTGAATGATGGCTTTAACCCAACGTCTTTTATTTTTTCGAGAATTCTTTGTCGGTAGTCTATTGGTGCTGATTCTCATATTTCCAGGCCAAAATTTCGCTCAGGTGATCGGCAATCAATTGCTAAACGTCACTGTCACCGATGGCATCAGCAGTACGCCTTTAGCCAATCAAGATGTGACCGTTTATCGCCGCGATGCGGATGGCAGCTTGAAATGGTTCCGTCGCGTTCCCACCGATGCCAACGGCAAACTGAGTCTGGACTTGCCAGGGCTGGGCGGCACGACTTCTTATGTATTGCAAACCGCGATGAAGCATGGCAATCGAACCGCCAACTCCAACAATATTAACCAAACCGGTAATCTCACATTCAAAGTCGGAAATGCTCGGGTAAAAGCAGTCAACGGTCAAAACGGCAGCGTGTTAAGTGGGCAACAAATTAACGTCCACAAAATACTGGTAGATGGCACGGATGTTTATTTCAACAATACCAGCACCGATGCCAATGGCTTGGTCGACTTTGATTTACCTAACTTAGGCAGTGGCCAGGCTTACGTATTCAAAGCCAAAAATGCGTTTGATAACAGCTGGAAAACCAGCGAGCCAATCAGCCAAAGTGGCTTAACCACCTTTATTGTCGGCAACCAACTGCTTAACGTGAGTGTCACCGATGGCATCAGCAGTACGCCTTTAGCCAATCAAGATGTGACCGTTTATCGCCGCGATGCGGATGGCAGCTTGAAATGGTTCCGTCGCGTTCCCACCGATGCCAACGGCAAACTGAGTCTGGACTTGCCAGGGCTGGGCAGCACGACTTCTTATGTATTGCAAACCGCGATGAAGCATGGCAATCGAACCGCCAACTCCAACAATATTAACCAAACCGGTAATCTCACATTCAAAGTCGGAAATGCTCGGGTAAAAGCAGTCAACGGTCAAAACGGCAGCGTGTTAAGTGGGCAACAAATTAACGTCCACAAAATACTGGTAGATGGCACGGATGTTTATTTCAACAATACCAGCACCGATGCCAATGGCTTGGTCGACTTTGATTTACCTAACTTAGGCAGTGGCCAGGCTTACGTATTCAAAGCCAAAAATGCGTTTGATAACAGCTGGAAAACCAGCGAGCCAATCAGCCAAAGTGGCTTAACCACCTTTATTGTCGGCAACCAACTGCTTAACGTGAGTGTCACCGATGGCATCAGCAGTACGCCTTTAGCCAATCAAGATGTGACCGTTTATCGCCGCGATGCGGATGGCAGCTTGAAATGGTTCCGTCGCGTTCCCACCGATGCCAACGGCAAACTGAGTCTGGACTTGCCAGGGCTGGGCAGCACGACTTCTTATGTATTGCAAACCGCGATGAAGCATGGCAATCGAACCGCCAACTCCAACAATATTAACCAAACCGGTAATCTCACATTCAAAGTCGGAAATGCTCGGGTAAAAGCAGTCAACGGTCAAAACGGCAGCGTGTTAAGTGGGCAACAAATTAACGTCCACAAAATACTG
Source organism: Methylococcales bacterium (assembly GCA_965247565.1). Taxonomy (GTDB): domain Bacteria; phylum Pseudomonadota; class Gammaproteobacteria; order Methylococcales; family Methylomonadaceae; genus CBDFHF01. Next base: position 2,631,132 of record CBDFHF010000003.1, read on the forward strand.
GTAGATGGCACGGATGTTTATTTCAACAATACCAGCACCGATGCCAATGGCTTGGTCGACTTTGATTTACCTAACTTAGGCAGTGGCCAGGCTTACGTATTCAAAGCCAAAAATGCGTTTGACAACAGCTGGAAAACCAGCGAGCCAATCAGCCAAAGTGGCTTAACCACCTTTATTGTCGGCAACCAACTGCTTAACGTGAGTGTCACCGATGGCATCAGCAGTACGCCTTTAGCCAATCAAGATGTGACCGTTTATCGCCGCGATGCGGATGGCAGCTTTAAATGGTTCCGTCGCGTTCCCACCGATGCCAACGGCAAACTGAGTCTGGACTTGCCAGGGCTGGGCGGCACGACTTCTTATGTATTGCAAACCGCGATGAAGCATGGCAATCGAACCGCCAACTCCAACAATATTAACCAAACCGGTAATCTCACATTCAAAGTCGGAAATGCTCGGGTAAAAGCAGTCAACGGTCAAAACGGCAGCGTGTTAAGTGGGCAACAAATTAACGTCCACAAAATACTGGTAGATGGCACGGATGTTTATTTCAACAATACCAGCACCGATGCCAATGGCTTGGTCGACTTTGATTTACCTAACTTAGGCAGTGGCCAGGCTTACGTATTCAAAGCCAAAAATGCGTTTGATAACAGCTGGAAAACCAGCGAGCCAATCAGCCAAAGTGGCTTAACCACCTTTATTGTCGGCAACCAACTGCTTAACGTGAGTGTCACCGATGGCATCAGCAGTACGCCTTTAGCCAATCAAGATGTGACCGTTTATCGCCGCGATGCGGATGGCAGCTTGAAATGGTTCCGTCGCGTTCCCACCGATGCCAACGGCAAACTGAGTCTGGACTTGCCAGGGCTGGGCAGCACGACAACTTATGTGTTGCGGACTCAACAGCTTTATGGTGCTGGCTCGATAGATTCTATTGCAATATCCAAACCTGGAGACTTTGAGTTTAAAATTGGTAACTTACTGGTAAAGGCAGTTGACGGAGCCACAAATAACCCCTTAGTCAATCACGACATTACAGTAATGGAAGAATTAGTCGATGGTAGCCTATTGTGGTTTGCTCGTGGGCATACCAATCAAAACGGCACTATTTCTTTGCATTTACCTGAATTGGGACAAGGTCGTAAGTATGTGTTAAGGGCACAGACTAAATTGGATGCTGCTTGGGTTAATAGTCAGTTAATCGTTAATGCCGGTAAAGTCGATTTTACTGTGGGTAATAGGTTATTGAATGTCCAGATACTTAATGCCTTGGATAGCAAAGTGTTGCCAAATGTTGATGTGACTGTGTACGAACGCTTGCCAGACCAATCTTTACGTTGGATTCAACGTAAAAGCACAGATACCCAAGGTCGGATTGATTTCGATTTGATCGGTTTGGGGCAGGGTTCCAGTTATACATTGCGTGCCAGTCCTTATGGCAGCGCCATCGAAAGTAAAGATATAGAAAAAACCGGATCATTTCAATTATTGGCAGGTAGCGTCGCAGTTAAATTGCATAAAGCAAAAACTAGCGAGCCGATGCCGGGGAATAACTTGGTTCTATTTGAAAAAGGTGCGGATGGCAAATTAATTTGGCGTGCATCTCTGTTAACCGATAGCGCCGGTGTGGTGCGTTTCGACCCCACTGGCTTGGGGGATGGACGCTTGTTTGTAGTCAGGGCTAACAATTTATTTGGCAACGGTAAAAACCACTTTAGTCGCTGGATAGCCAATAAAGGCTTCGTTGATTTTGCTGTCGATCCTGAAGACTCAAGTGAACTCGATGAAAAACCGCCGGTATTTGTGGCTTTTTACCCTACTGATAACGCTAATTTAGCCAGTAAGGGGTTTCAATTACGCATGAAAATCACTGATAACCAAGCGGTTGATAAAGTCGAATTGACTGTGACCGATCCGGTTGCGGGTGTTGCCAACGGTACTGCCAATCAGTCACAGGGTGATTGGGTTTTTACTGTTACGCAAACTATGTTGACCGCTGGGCAGTCGGTTACGGTTAAGGCTGTCGCTTACGATAAGGTCGGTAATAGCGTAGCTGTATCCAAACACTACCCCATTATTAACGACACCACGATGCCCGAGATAACAGTGTCATCGCATCGTTCTGGAGATCAAATCGATGAACACGGCCTTGCTTTATTGGGCAGTGTTTCTGATGACACCGGAGTTAAATCGTTACGGGCAACCGTCACTGATCCTGTTAAAGGTGTCATCGAAAATAACCGCGAACTGGAAGTCAGTACCAATGGCCATTGGGGCTTAGCGGTCAAAAACTTAAGCCGAGGCAGTAACGTAACCGTTACTTTATCAGCTGAAGATTGGGCGGGTAACAAAATGATAAAAGAATTGCTGTTACCGGTAATGACTGAACCGGTCAGCGCGGCTCAATTGCTTAATCGAATTACCTTCGGTGCGAGCCCAGAATTGATAACCGAATTGCGGTATTTGGGTGCAGAAGCCTTTATGCAACGGCAGTTGCACCCTAATCTGATTGATAACAGCGCGTTCGAGTCTTATCTAGCTGCTGTGCTAACTCAAGCTCCGACTAATCCAGGTCGTTTAAAATATATGCAGATTGCACACGCCACGCATAGTAAAAGACAATTATTGGAAGTGATGACCTGGTTTTGGGAAAATCATTTCAATACTGACCGTACCAAAACAACCAACGATTATGAGCTAGCTGAAAGTCAGGGCTTCAGAACACATGCCTTAGGCCGATTTAGAGATCTGCTAGAGGTCAGTGCGAAAAGTCCGGCAATGTTAGTTTATCTGGATAATCATCACAGTCTTAAAACAGCACCTAATGAAAACTATGCCAGAGAATTATTAGAGCTACATACCTTAGGTGTCGACAATGGCTATACTTCGAAAGATATTGCGGAAGTGGCAAGAGTATTTACCGGTTGGCGTGTAACTAATGGTGTCTTTGGCTTTGCAACATGGGCGCATGACAACGGTGAAAAGAGTGTACTGGGTACTACCATTCCTGCTGGTACTGGATTGCTTGGTGGCGAGCAGGTGTTAGATATGTTGGCGGCTAACCAGGGTACGGCAAAGCATATTTGCACCGAATTACTCAAACTGTTGGTAACCGATCAGCCAGCTGTCAGTTCTATTGCAAACTGCGCTAATGACTTTATTAGCTACGCCGAGCAGGACGACCAAATAGCAAGGGTTTTGGAAGGCATCTTGCGCTCGTCGGCATTTTCCGATTCCGCTAATTTCCATAACAAAGTCAAAATTCCATTAGAGTTTGTCTCTGAATTTTTCAGGCAGTTTCCAGTGTCAATTAGTTACGAAGGTACGTTCAACCAATTAAGAGACATGGGTATGGACTTGTATTTTTATCCGGAACCCACCGGTTGGCCAGAAGAAGCCGATCGCTGGGTAAGCTCAGGACAATTAGTGCAACGGTGGCAGTTTACTGGACAAGCGTTAATGAGTACGCCTTCTATTTGGCGCAATTATTGGGAGCAGCCTGCGCAATTCTTTATCGATAAAGGCTTAGAAACAAGCGAAGGCGTATTGGCTTTCTTATTTGAACTGACGTTAAATCACGACTATAGAGTCGAGGAATATGAAGCTGCGAAAGCACTATTGACCGCAAACAATAGTGAACGCTTCGATATTTACGATGCCAAAGCCGATGCCAAGCTGCGAAAGGTGATCGCGATGGTTTTAAATTTCCCAGCCTATCAATTGCAGTAAAGAGGAACGCAAACATGAACAGAAGACAATTTTTAAGCGGTTTGGCAGCGATGCCGATGATCGGTCGTAGTGTGTTGTCGGGCGGAGCGTTGCTATCTGGCTTGGGCAGTGCGCAGGCTGAAAACGTCTCAGGTAAAACACTGATAGTTATTTTCCAGCGGGGCGGGTGTGATGGACTCAATGTCGTTGTACCGCATGGCGAAGATGAATATTATCGATTAAGGCCTGATATCGCTATCGCCAGACCCGGCTCAGGTGCCGATGCTGCGTTAAATTTGGACGGTTTTTTTGGTTTGCATCCGGCTATGTCGTCTTTATACGATATTTACCAGCAAGGCCATTTAGCCGTTATGCCGACCGTGCATTATAACAATGGCAACCGTTCACACTTTTCCAGTCAAGATTTTATAGAAAGTGGTATCGGTGGCATAAAAACCGCTGACGGCTGGTTAAACCGACAATTATCGCTAAACAGTCAGGCGGCCAATGATCTGCGTGCCGTCAGTTTTGGCGGATTAGTTCATGCATTAAAAGGCAGTGTACCGGTAACTTCCATCGAATCGATAGGCGCGCCCGTATCAGGAATAGACAACACCATATTGAATCAATTGGCGGACATTTATAGGCAGCCTGTCAGTTCGGTTCTTAAAGCACGTATGTTATTAAAACAGCATGGCGAACTGGCGATTGATAATTTGTTTTTATTAGATCAATACAAAAACCAAGCTTATACTTCTGAAAACGGGGCGGTGTATCCTAATACTACTTATGGCAAACAGTTAAGAGATGTCGCTCGGCTTATCAAAGCCCGTGCTGGGTTAGAAGTGGCAGCGGTCGATATTGATGGTTGGGATAACCATGTCGGTCAAGGTGGTGCTCAAGGGGTTCAATCAACTCGATTACGTGAGTTTTCTGAGGGTATTGCCGCGCTTTATAAGGATTTAGGTTCAGCTTATATGAATGATGTGGTGATTTTGACCATGACTGAATTCGGCAGAACGGCCCAGCAAAACGCCAGTAAGGGAACGGATCATGGAAATGCGTCGAGCTGGTTTGTTATTGGTCATCAGGTTAATGGGGGTATTTATGGTGATTGGCCCGGACTCTCATCCGAAAAGCTCTATTTAGGGCGTTATCTGGCTTATTCGGTTAATTTTACCGATATTTTTGGTGAGCTATTAGTCAAACATTTGGATAACGCTCTTGGTTTGGCAACCGTTTTGCCCGGTGGTCTTTATAAGCCCGTTGGATTTTTATCTTGAAAGTTCAGAAACCAGAATTTCACTGGTTTTGTTATCACTTTTAACTTTGACTCCCAAGTTTCTGCTTGGTAATCAGGTTTTCGAAGCCGAGCTTTCAAAAGTTTGAGAAGCCATCTTCGCCTGAAGCAGCTAAATTGGCATATATCCTAGATCACTAGCAAACCGCTGTAATACTTTATTTTTATTTAGATTTAAAAGCGCAAACTGACGAGCAATCGTATTATGTGTTTTTTCTGATTCTGACGGTAGATCTGATAGTGCATGATTTAAACAGGCGACCAACGCATCAATGTTCTCCGGCTCAATACAGCGAGCAATACCGGGGTATTCATTGCATAACAGCCCTAACTCAGTATTGGGTTCAGCCGTGATTATGCTGTGGCCACCGACAGAAAGAATAGTCGTTAACTTAGAAGGCAAAACCGCATCGGCAGCCCCCTTTTTTTGAATCACCAGATGAATATCAGCCAGTGCCATTAACGCGGGCAGGTTTTCATACGATTGTAGGGGATGAAATTTTAGATTATTAAGATCCAAGTTCGTAGCCTGTTGTAGCAACTGCTCTTGCGCGACGCCAGTACCGACCATTAAAAACAGTAGATTAGGTACGCCTCTTAATTTGTCGGCAGCTTGTAAAACAATCTCTAGTCCCTGTTTTTTACCCATGTTACCGGAGTAAAGTACGATACGGGTTGTTTCGCCAATACCCCACTGATGCTTAAAATAGGTAGGATCAGCATCAGGGGTAAAAAAATCGGTATCCACCCAATTAGGAAAATAAAACAACTTTTCAGGTTGCCCAGTTTTTTGTGCTGCGTTGCGCACCATGTGGTGAGAAATGGATGAGATCGCATTAAAACGGCGCATAAACCAACTCTCAACCTGGCCAGCAAATTGGGCAATAACTCCCGATTTTCCCAAGCCCAGACCCAACATGGCATCCAATTCAAAATCTTGAATGTGCAATACGCTTTTACTTCCCCGTAATGAACAAAACAACACAGTCGTTGGTACGCAGAAAAAAGTCGGTTCGATGCAGATCATGACATCAGGCCTCCAGAACCATTGCTTAAAAACTACAGGCAAGCTTGAAAATGCGAAACTTATCAGGTGAAGTAACCGACTTAAGGTGGTCGGTTTTTTAGGCACGAATAGAGGACAACGAAATACAATTACTTTATTGAGCGATTCGGCTCGATATTGCCAGCTTTTATAATCCTTACCAACTTGCCATTCTGGATAATAGGGTGGGGCGCAGATAACGCGAACGTCATGACCATTTTCAGCCAGCCATTCGCACATTTCACTTGAATACTTGCCGATGCCGGTTAGTTCGGGTGCGTAATTAAGGCCGTAGAGTAGGATTTTCATGTAGTTGATTTGATGATATTTAAAACTCTATGTGAAATATGGAAGGTACACGCAAATCCAAGATTCTTCAATCAGAGTCTTGTAAAAGTAAATCCGTTTATCCTCCGACAAACTCTCGGCAACTGCTCCTGCGTCGCCTAAAGCGCCTACTGTTAGTGCTCTACCTCCTGCATAATCCACATGGACGTGGTGAATGCAGATATTGCAGGAGAAAATATCTGTTCATTACAGTCGAGCATCAACGGATTTGTTTTTAGCCAAGCGAGACATTTTATCCCAGAAGCTACGCTTCATGGTTTCTTGCGGAATCCAGTCCTTAATTTGCCCCTTGACCAACGTAACAAGCCGTGCGACTTTTTCCTCTCTGGACTCGGCACCGGTAAGAAGCTGCCTTGCTTCCAGGTATTTAAAATAAATGAGGCTGTGATACCATGATCCTCTCCCCTGTATACATTACAAAAATTAATAAACATGGTGCCCGGCTGTATTTTTGTCATGTATGGGTAATCCTTGCATAAAGAAGTTGATAGTGTCGCTATTTTTGCGAAAGCTTGTTTTGGGCCTCCCAGCCCTCGGCAACTGCTCCTGCGTTGCTCCTCTCCTGCATCCATGCAGTCGAAGCAAGCGGCAAAAACTTAACGCGACAAATTAATGTTCCAACGGCCTCTGCCGTTCCTTACGACTACGCTCAGGACAAGCTCTGCTTCTCTCATCCAATACCCAACAAGGGGTATTGGATATTATTCTCGCAATGACTCGACGCGATTTCGTAAAGCCTGCATTTTCACTCCTCAAACAGCCGCTCCGTGAAAACACAAGCACTATCGCTACCAACTGGCTAAGAAATCTTCACTCCGCTAACGCTCCGTTTCCAAGATTTCTCAGCGCAGGTTTGGTTCTTAACTTCGCCGCCAGCTCCAATAGCCAGTTAGCAGCATCGGTGTTTTGATGCTATTTCTAGACTCTTCCTGGCGTAATCCATAAACCACCTGTACCGCATCTGAAAATTGTTCAGCAAAACGCATCAATCCTCGATGCGGCTTACAACCGCCCCACTTGCATTCGATCATATGCACAATTTTGCCATCCTCACTCAGAGAAAAATCAACCTCCGCGCCATCCATGGTGCGGATATAATGCAACCCAGCCGATCTACCCGCAGTGTCTTCCAGAAAATGCACATCCTTCAACAACATCCCCGCCACCGCATTTTTAAGACAAATACCGTTATCGCCACGAACCGACCCTGTATCGAAAAAACACCTTGGGGGCTTTGTAAAATCCCCCGGGCAAGGCAACGTTGTGATGCCACGGCTGCACAGTAAAATCGATGAATAACGCCTGCAAAATATCCAGATAGTGATTCAAAGTAGCGGGAGAAACGGCATGCACACGCGGAAATTCCAGTACATTCTCGCGAACCAAATCGTTGAAATACTGCGCACGCCAACGATCCGTAACGCATTCGTCGCAAAACAAGGCTCAGGAAAAGCCGCATCTCTCCAACAATTGATCCAGCGTGTTGGCAGGAGCCACCTTTTTTTGTTCACACCACTGCCGTACAGAAAACGGAAGTATGCGAAAACCAAAATATCGGCCGGCCAACGAAACTCCCCCTTGCAGAAAAGTTTCCATCCGGCCGCTTCCCGTTACCAGCAATCAATTCCAGATCATCGAGATAAATTTCAAACAAGGCATTGTACATAAATTGCAATAAAGTCGCGACTTTATTGCAATGCAGCAACATAAAGACGAAAAATATATTAACCTCGGTCAGTAGTGTTCCAGTTTTGTCGATAACCTTAAGTTTCAATCAGATGTTAGTACGTGACGAGCAACAAAACTGAAGCACTATTCAAATGTGAATTAAGAGTTAAAAGGTAGCCAGTTCATTGGCTTATGCTTAAGATATGAGAAAAGGCTTTAACTAATTTCATTATCTTGAGGAATCCAATGAACTGGCAGGATCAATGGATAACAATTTATCTTTATGTCTGCAAGCATTATCAAAATCATTTGTGGGTCTATAGCCAGCGTATGAGTAATTACGCAGACCTCAGGTTTTCTAATGAAGAAGTGATCACGCTCTATCTTTTCGGTGTCATTGATAAAAACAGGGAACTTAAAACGATCTACGGCTATGCGGACCGCCATTTGCGCGACTGGTTTCCTTGTTTGCCGGGCTATACCGCTCTTGTGCCCTTGGGTATATGTGCAACGCTTGAATAAAGTAGCCGATGCCTTTGCACCGTTGTTGGAAATGATTCAGCAAGAACAAGCCTGCTCAAACCGAGAATCGGTTTGGTTGATGGATTCTTTTCCGGTCGCCTTGGCAAAACAAGGCCATCGGTTTAAAGCCTGTGTTGCCAAAGGATTGGCAGATGCCGGCTACTGTTCCAGCAAAAAATTATACTATGACGGCGTTCGAGTTCATGTGGTGGGGCGTCGCCAGATAGGGACGTTACCAAGCCCCGACTATATTGGGGTGACTGGTGCCAGCAGCCATGATGGGCAAATATTCGACCAAATCCGGCCGGTATTAGCCAATAATGAACTCTATGGGGATAAGGCCTATCAACGGTCTGATGCCGACGAAGTACGGGCGACCCAGAACCTGACGGTATGGCCGCCGGTTAAAAAACAAAAAGGCCAGCGCTATTTGGAGCCGCAAGATCAGTGGTTATCCACCGCCGTATCCCGCATTCGACAACCCATTGAAACAGTATTCAGCTGGATTGAAGAAAAAACAGGGATTGAATGCGCAGGCAACGTGCGTTCGTACAACGGACTGATGGTTCATATCTTCGGTAAGTTAGCGGCCGCTCTGTTTTTTTGGAATTACCTACGGGTCAGCTCTTAATTCACATTCAAGTTTCAACCCAGTCAACTCGCTAATCCGTGCGACCTTTTCTTCTCTGGACTCTGCAACTTTTAGTATCCGATCAGCCTCCAGGCATTTAAGATCAACCAGGCAGCGGTACCAGAAGCCTTGCATAAAGTGGTAGGCAAAGCCTTCCTGACCGTCCAGAAAGCCCAGTCTTAAAATATAACGATATAAAAAATACAGTAGCGGCCTTACAAACAACGGAAGTTTGTTATAAAGCGCTTCCTTAACGAAACGTTTGAGCTTGGCTTGGCCGTTTTCGGCCTCGCCAATCGATTCATCACGTGAAAACAGTCGGTATTTATGGTTGAGAATACCCAGTATTTCATGGCTGGCGTAACGGTTGTGCTCGGCAATATACCATTCTACGGTTTGAGGTTGTCGTCGACAAAATCGCCGTTAAAAATAATCGAGTTGTCGGAATCCAGCACGATATGTTCAACCATACAGCGGTCTTCGATATTCGCCTGACCGGTCTTACAGATGCGTAACAATACGCGGCTTAATTGGTTTTGCAGGATACCCGACACAAATCATTCTCGCAGGCATGTCGCCCAGTACCGTACTTCTGGCTCCAATCACCGCACCAGAACCGATCGTAATACCTGGTGCGATAAAAACATCAGTTGCAATCCAAACTTCATCTTCGATGATAATTTTGCTTTCGTGAATATCAAAAGCTTCTTTTGTATAGTCATGACTAGCTGCGCACAAATAAGACTTTTGAGAAATAACTGCATTTTTACCTATTACAATTTCACCCAATGTATAAAGACCTACGTCATCACCAATCCACGAATGATCACCAATAGTTAATTTCCAAGGATAAGTGATTTTGGCAGAAGGGCGAATGATGACGTTCTTTCCGATTTTTGCACCAAACAAACGCAGTAAAAACCTTCTCCAGCCATATACAAACTGGGGCGAACAAGCAAATAAAATTGATTGAACAATCCACCAGATTTGTACAGTGAGAGCATTTTTTGCACGGAAGTTTTTGGGCAGGACAAATTGTTCTAAATTCTGGATCATGGTGTGATTGTTTCTAATTAAGGGTTGCTGGTTCCCAAGCTCCAGCTTGGTAACCTAAACTTGTAACCTCTAGCTTCCTGAAGTTCACGAAGCTGGAGCTTGGGAACGAGCACTCTAAATCTAGTGAGGTCTTAAATCATTTCAATCCACCTTGGATTTCTGCAACAAGTGCATCCAAATTAGTAGTGTAAAGCAACTTTGAGTTTACAAATTTTGCGCGCGCTGCCATCTTCATCACTTGCAGCGCTGATTCATTCAACAGTAGATAGCGAATATTTTCCAGACCTGACTCAACAAAACTTTCGGGGTCTTGAATTACCCATCCCACTTCGTTCGTCACCATGCCGTTTATACAGCCGCGAGATAACGAAATCACTGGCACACCAGCTTGCATTGACTCCCAGATTGTTACAGGCTCCGCTTCGTTTGCATAACGTGTGGGAAAAACCAGCACGTCAACTTGAGACAAGAAATTATTTTTTTCTTCTCCATAAACTGGGCCAACATGGGTGATACAACCTGCATCACGTACTGCCTCATCAAAAGCATACTTAATTTCAACTTGAACTGGTCCAGCCATCATACCTTCGACTGCGTAGCCGTGGGATTTTGCCGCTTTCAGTAAATCGATAAAATCAAAACATCCTTTTTCTGCAGTGATATTAGACAAGAAACCCAAAACCAAATTGTCGTTGCACTGCTCTTTATCTGCTGGCTTTCCGATCTCACTTAAAAATGCTGCATTCGAAATCACTCGAATATTGGATGAAGAAATAGAATACTGATTAATAAGCATTTCCCCCATACGATCACATAGAGCAATATGAATTGAATTTTTCAATAGCCTCAAAACTATACGTGCATAGAACGGTTGATGATTGAGATAAGCAAAACTATGATGATGAACAAAGACACGCAAACCAAAAATTAAGGCAACAGTTGCAAAGCATGCATCTAGAAACTGCCGCAGGCCGCCGGATAAGGGAAGGTAAAGTGCGCAAGCACGATCACGAAAAGCAGTATCCACGAACTGAATCCATAGCTTCAGTAAATGGAAGCGTGTACCTCGCGGAGCTAAATCAAAAACTTTAACATTCGCACAAGATTGCAGCACCGTCAACATACGACGATTAATTTCCGAGAAACCATGTACAGGTGGTGGCAAGGGACCAACAAAAAAAATAGATTGAGTCCTCATTATTTTTTAGCAGAGGTTAGTGAGCAGCCAACTAATATCTGTGATGCAGCAGTTTCAGGTGAGAAAGTTGAAATAAAGCTAGTGAGTTCTCTAGCATGATTTTCTAAATTTGAGAATGTGTTATGAGCGTCAATCATCTTGTTCGCCAATTCATCTACATTACCACACTCGTATACAAACCCTGTTTTACCATCAATCACTAACTCAGGAACGCAACCACAACGATGGCTAACTACAACAGGACAGCCATAACTTAATGCCTCATTTACTACCAAACCCCAAGGCTCACTGCTGCTTGGTAACACCATGCAAGAAGCATCTAGATACTCAATCGATAATTCATCGGTATTTTTTGCGCCTGCAAATAAAATTGATGAGCTTAATTCTAAGTGCTCAGCAAGCGAAACCAAATGTTCTTTATGTGGCCCATTCCCTACAATCACAATTATTGCATCTGGCAATAAGGAAACCACTTTCTTAAAAGCTTGAAATAAATCATCCAAATTTTTTTCAGGTGAAAGCCTGCCAACATAGAGGTAGCGAGGAGTAACATTGGTTTTTGAATTTCGATATGAAATTACCGACTGCATATCATAATCATGGGGCAAAGCCGCCGCTTGGCATCGAAAGTAGATTTTTTCACTAGATACACCCAGTGACATCAAATATTCACGAGCGCGCTGACCGTATCCAAAAAAAATATCACAATGAGAAAAGAAGAAGCGTTTTAGCAATGATTTAAGAAAGGTATGAGGGTGATCATAGGCAGTGGAATCACAGAACACAGCAATTTGCTTACCCCTCAACCGTGCAGCCAAAAGCATCGCCCAGTATTCTGCTAAATGATAACCAGCCAGTATTACAATATCGGCATGGGTTCTCCATACAAAGAAAAAAAGAGTCTTGATCAACAGCCACTTTGGCACGTCATCGTAAGACCCTTTGAATAGGAGTTGGTAAGGATATTGATGGTACGAAAGGTCTACGCCCGCCAGCCCTACACGAGCATTTTCAGTCTCAGCAATATGTAAAAACTCAATGTCGAACTCAGATTTTAAGCTATGGTGGTGCAGAGCAGAAAAAACACCACCTTTATACTTAGACCAGAGGATATTATGGGTTATAAGTATTTTCATAGTAATATATTTATTTGATTTGGTGATTGTTAAATTTTTAGAATATTCAGGATTTTTTAAAAAAAATATACAAAAATGTGTGGCGTTTAATAATGATTATATGAATCTAAGGTTAACAGTCTCAGTAAATTTTCTTGTGGTTGAATTGGTAATTCTGCAACGCAATTACTTAAGTCCGTGCCCTGTAAAAAAACTAGAAAGGCCGCTTTGAAATGAAAATTTGAATGTCAATTAAAGGGCTCTATATAATAAAAGGTAATGAAACATAATATTTTATTATAGCTCTTTATTTTTTAGTATATTTTTATAGTTTGACTTAAGTGCGACGGCGTATTCGTTCCATGATTGCAATTTAATTTCCTTTGCTTCGAATTGACTATCCAAAACTTCTTCAATAGCTCTTTTAATTTCAAGAGTATCGCCAGCATTAATTACAATTCCATTACGCCCAGTTTCAATAATATCAGCTGCACCATTATTTCTCGTTGTTACGACTGGCAAGTTAGCGGAAAGCGCTTCACATACAACAACACTGAAACCATCCTCCAGGGACGGCAATACAAACATATCGAATTTAGACATAAAATCAATCATATCCTTATTATCTATATGATTTATATGTTCAAAGTCAGCATATAGTTTGCGCAAACAAGTCATATAACGGGAATCCGGTCTACCTATAAGTGTTAAGCTATAAATTAGGTCTTGTGAAGTCTGATTTAGTAATTTTATTGCTTCTACAAGGTAATATTGACCTTTTCGGGGCATTATTTGACCTACGCATACGATTTTGATTGTTTTTTTTGATGAAGATTCTTTATCTGTAATTGGATGACTTGTGCTATTTAAGCCTGGATCAACTCCATAAGGTAATGAAATTATTTTTTTTTCTTCAAAACCATTGTCCAAGTAAGAATTCTTTACAAATTGTGATGCGACAAGAAGATAGTCTATTGCGTCAATTTCCTCAAGCATACGGTTAGTTATTTTTAAATTACTTTGATGATATATCCCCCTTTTTAGCGCTTCAGATTGAAGAATATTCTGCTGTGTTATTGGATGTGCATTTACAGCCTCACCAATAGTAATTGTATTTTTGTTGTTGCATGAATTAATAAGTCTTGTGCAATTACCATGCAGCATAAAGTGATTTAATGCTGCAGGCTCAAAGTTTGATTCAATTTTTTTTTGCCATATATCATGATAAATTGGCATCATTTGTGCTAATCCATATTCACCAGCAGTATATAAGTGAAAATACATTAGGTATTCTTTTAAATACGCATTTTCTATTTTTTCATTAGGCACGCCAAAGTTGCTTCCAATTTTATATGAGCAATAGAATTTATTTAAAAAACCTAACTCAACGAGATACTTTAAATATTTTGGATAATGAAATTTTCCACATACAGATATATTTATCATTATAGCTATCCAAAGAAATTGAAATGTAAAGTTATTTTATTTTTAATAATCCCGCGTGCGGGGTTTTTGGCAGGTATTTATCTTTGGTACATAGTACTTTGAGGCCATTGCTGCATAACCCCCGCTTTATCCAGTTAAGCAGGAGAGTTGTGATGCTGCTAAATTGACTTTATGTAATTAAAATACTTGTTTATTTATAAGCTTGTTTGTAAGCAAGATAATCATTGCCAGGCATAGATTCTACACATAAATCAGTATGGACATGTTTACGCATCCTCAATAATTTAGCCGGGTTTCCAACCACAATTTGCATTTCAGCAATGTTAGTAGCTACTACAGAACCAGCCGCACAGATTGCGCCATAACCTATTTTTTGGCACGAGGGCAATATAAACGCACGCGTTGCCAGCCAACAATAATCTTCAATAATAAGGCCATACGTTTTATGCTCCCAATCCGGTGAATCGACATTGTGGCTTACTGTAATAATTTGAACATCTGAACCTATAAGCACATGACTACCTATTGAAACTTTAGTTCTTAAATCAATACGATCAGTTTGTATGGATGTGTGGTTCCCAACGATAAGGTTTGCATTTGCATTTTTCGCCAACTTATACGGCATCGTTACACAGCAACCAATTATTGCGCCTTTCTTTCTGGCAAGCCACACAATATAGCTGTATTTCAAATATGAAATATATCGCGGCAGCAACCCCTTTAAATATCGATACTTTGTTCGGCTTTTTATATTTTTTTGATAAGTTGTCTCTTTACTTGGCATAGCTTTAATTACAGTTAGTTGTGGCCTAGATCATAAATTTATGCGTAATTTTTATAGGATTACTTAATACGGCTTTTATATAATTACTCCAATGATCATTTAGAAGCTTTAATGCACTATTAATGGTGATAAAATGCATAGGTATTTCTGATAGTACAAGCATTATCCCAATCCCATTAATACCTAAAAAAGGGGCCGCTAAGGTGCTTGATATAAGCCCGGTTGCCGCTGACAAGATAAAGGCAAAACTTATTTTGTTATGTTGGTTTGTGGCCATTAGCACTACCCAACTTGTTTGCCAACATACATTAAGGAATGTTACGGCTAGCAACAACAATAATAAAGTATGATTGGGCAAAAAGGAATGGTGTGTCCATATTCCAACAACCCATTCACCAATAAAGCCAATCGTAGTGACGGAAGCAAGGGCAATCCAAAAAGTAATGGATGAGCTTTTTCTGTGGAGTTGGATAATCAAATCCATATTGCCAACGCCGTAGGCTGCTGATATTTCTGGCCAGATGGCTTGGTTAATCATAGTGATAATTTGCACCAAGAGACGTGTTAATGTGCGGTAGGCAGAAAAGATAACAACGGCTGATGAGCCTAATGTTATACCGATAATAATTACCATACTTTGCAGGCTTAATGCTAAACCCAGCGGGAATGCCATAAAAGCGATCGCAGGCTTTATAAGTTCACGTATTTTTTTTCTTGATGAAAATTTAAACCCAAGGTTTAACCACCGTGCCTGCCGTCGTAACACTAGCCACATGATTAGTAAGCCAAGCAGTCTAATAGCGAGTATTGACAATGCGACAATTACCACGCTATTACCCAATACTACGGCAGCCATTGAGGCTAGCCATTCGACTAAACGAATGGTGTTGGCCATTACAGTACCATAAGCGTATCGACCGATAGCGCGAAATGCGGCACTTAATACCCCATTTTGCAAACCAAACAAAACCGTCAGCATTAATACAATGAGTAACTGTTGAGTGTGTAGAGTGCTAATATAACTGATTGAAAAAAAACTATTTACAGAGGTTTTGTATATTAACAGGGTAAGTACACATCCAACTATCAACGAGACCGTGCAAATAAACACCCAAATGCTTTGATAGACTTCTAGCGCACCTTGCTTATCATCTTTAGCGACGCGCATGGTCATGTCGTTTGCTGCGACGGATGCAAAGCCTATGTCACTCATGGTGAGGTATGCAGGGATTGCACTCAAAATTATCCATTCACCATAAAGCTCTATACCCCAATAATACAGAAATAGCGGCACACTCACTAACTGAATAACGACTGTGATTAATTGCCCGTAAGCATTGGCACCAAGATTCCTTAGCAGTTTGGCTTTGAGGGTTGATGTATTCATTTTAATTGTTGGAGTATTTATTTGTTGCTTGATATAGCTACAAAATCGTTTGCGTAATTCAGCATTACCATCCATTGCATCCCGAATCCAGCCAACCCTTACTTTGTACTAGTGGTGTACTCGTTCAAAGACTATTAAGATCAATGGAGGTGGCAAAAGGAACTGACTAAGGGCCCCACACCCGCACCCAATCGACTTGCATTGGAAAGTTCCCAGACCCTAAAATAACTGGAAAATGATGATCATTACCTGCCCCAATAGCAGGATAATCAGACACCAACACTGTTCGTACTAGTGTGTCGTTGACATAGGTTTCAATTCTATCCCCTGGTATCCACAATATTCCAAATGTATTAAATTGTCTAAAATTAATAGATTTTCCTAGGTCAATCACTTTTCCTGTCTTTGCGCATACATAACACTTTGGCATGATAACACGTGTATTTTTACCCTTATCGTTAATCCAATAAATAATGCTCTGATTATACGCTGTAGGAGGATGCCAATCAGGATTCCATTCCAGAAAATCTATCTCTAAATATTTGTACCGACTTTTTTTCTTTATATTAAAAGTTCCAAAAAGATGCTCAGCAGACATTGTCCAGAATGCAGGAAATCCCGAATCTTTAGGTATTTTATAGTAATTAGCTGGATCAAAGGCTATTGAGGCCTCAAAGTACGCTGGACCACTATTAGCAAAGCCCACCCATCCCCCCTTTTTGGCAGTAGCACTTACAATATCGAATTGTGCTTTATTCACAGGGTTTTTAATAGTGAGTACGCCGTCTTTTAGCGATAATGAACCTACCCCTGTGGTAGGCCACCCAAATGGCCTTTTTAAATAAAAATTAAATCCGTCTTTATGGGTGTTTTTTAAATCAACTGCGTGTAAATCATTAAATTCTTCTTGAAAGACAATGTTTGATAAGTTGGCAATCCTTGCTCCCAGTGGATGCGCCGTCTCTGCGTTTACTTGTGCACCTGAAAGCGCACAAATAATCATACATAATTTAGTCACGTAGTTTATATTCAACATTTGCTTCATATCCAAATTATTTACGTACAGAAACCATTAAAAAGCCATTGACAAATAATTAAAAGCACTGCTTGAATTGCTTTAACTTGTCAATTCCTCCGCTAAAAAATTGTTTAATTATGCATAAATTGGCCAGTCACTTGCATTAACATCACATGCATAAACGTCTACCGATCATATCAATACATCACCAGAAGCCCCGCTAATCCTGTCAATTTATTGCTAATCGAAAATTTTTGGCAAAACTGGACAGTTAAAAATCACAATCAAAATACCATACTGACACAAATCTACCTGACCAACTCAGCGAGGCTACTTGCTAATAGTGTAGTATTTTCGTTTCCATTCTTCAGGCACTTTTTAGCTTCTTGGGGATATGCCGATGTGATATTTCGATCATCAACACCAATAATAAAAGCATGCCAGTCATATTAATATTAAATGTCCTAGGAAAAGTCATTATTGTTACTGCATAACTAATTAGGTACCCAACGTTATTCCAACGATTTTCTTTTATTGCAGATCGTATAGACGTGTAAAAAAGATAAACCATACCCATGAAGGCGAAAATTCCACTTTCAGCCAAGGTTAATAAAAAACCATTGTGAACAAAAGAATAATCTCCAAATCCTTTTCCAAAAGCTGGTGACTTAAGAAACCCCTTCCATGCTATCTCATAACCTTCTGTTCGACCTGTTAATCCTGAATTGAGACCACGATATTTGTCGTTGCTACGCATGACATCGTTTATTAGATAATCCGTCATTTTTTCTAGCAAGCTTACTTCGGAAACAATGTTCCATATTATAAGCATGATGAAACCCAAAAACAGCAACGTTACTAAACGTAAGATGTTCATTTTGGATAGTGGATAAAACCAGCCACTGGCAAAGAATAGAGCAGGTAAGAATGCTATTATGGATCCCCTGGATTGAACAGATATCATAAAATAAAGGGATAAAGCTAGTGCCACAAATCGTATTAAAGCACTTTTCCATGCCAACGCGCACCATGCAAGCCCCAGTGACATCATTCCCCACCAATTAGGCTGTATGCCAAGAGGTTGCCAGCGTCCCCAGGTATATGCATTGGCATGACGTTGTGTTAAAGCAATATGAATAAATATTGGGAATAGAAAAAAAGTTAGTTGCCGCATCACACGATAAGGAATTTCATGCTCTGGACGGCTTCCAAATAGTGACGCCAGAAAGAAGGCAAAAAATATATTCAACAACAATATAATTTTTCGAAAAAAATCTGTATTTGTGTCGATGCCAAAAATATATGAAAAGAGCAACGGGACAAGATATAGAAGTGCAATTCTATAAGTTTTTAGTGCAATATTGATACTTGCCAAACCACTAGCAAGGCAGTATATGGCGGGGACAATAAGCGCTAAAAAACTAAACTCATTTGCGATTTCTGACCGATAGTGTATGAAAGAAAAAAAAGTTCCTGCAAGACAGAAAGATATTAAAAAGACTGCGCGTGATAAGCTTTTTTGATAATTTGCTGAATTACCAGTACTATTTTCATCACTTTTGTAAGTTATAGCCATATTCTTTATCATTCTTGAAATCTTTTCAAAACATTCATTAGGTCAATATTTTTATATTGAAAAACATTATCTTTAGTAGCCAATCGTTTCATGTACTAATCGCCTCATTAGTTTTCGAACTTGCGCCTATATGTACTTTTCCTCATATAAGGTATCGGGAAATCGAGACAAGCTTTTTTCTCCAGTTCTATTTTTTGCTGGATAGACAGTATGACCGAAAGAATGAGGGTTTCCATATCAAGTTTGCTTTTAACTGGATGGCTACCTACTTCAGCCTTAGCATGATTCCAAACCTGTTCATCTGGATTAATCCTAAGTGGCTCACCTGCCGACAGATGGAGCATTTCGACAAAATTACCGCACGTTCTTTTTGTAGGTGGGCAGTCTGACTTTCCGAGAAGTAAAATACGTTTTGGGAGATTGCGCTTTATGCAAGCTTGGCTTCGTAGGTTAATTATATTGCCAGAACCGGATTGTTAAATCCACAAGGGATTGACGCAAGTCCCAAAAAAACTAATTTATGATTACGCATGGTCGATCAAGGTACTCCCCATTGTTAAGACCAAAATCTCAAGAAATTAAGATAACGGCTGGTTGATAAAGCTATGTCATTCGTTGCCTATCCTGCCCTCCCGCAAAATACACGGAAGCAGGAGTCCTATAGCCCAAGGACTGGTGCAGGCGACGGTGGATGTAGAACTGAAGGTAGTCTCGCAAACCTGTTCTTGTCTCTTGTACCGTCTGTATATCCTGCAAATAAACATGTTCATATCTGACTGTCCGCCACAGCCGTTCAATAATGATATTCCCCAATGCCCGCCCACGCCCATCTATGCTGACACGGATACCCTTGCCCAGCAGCGGCCCGGTGAAACGGGGTGTCGTTAACTGTGTGCCTTGGCTAGTGTTGAAAATTTCACATTAACCACCACCCAATAACTCACCGACCGCTTCAATGCAAAAATTCGCTTCCAGTGTGGTGCTGATCGCCCAGCCCAACACATAACGGCTGTACCAGTCTATCACTGCTATCAGGTACATAAAACCGTGTGTCAAGCGGATGTAGGTGATGTCAGTACTCCACACTTGGTCACAGCGGCCAATCACCAGACCCCGCAGCAGGTAAGGAAGCGGGCATATTCTGGTTTCGGTTTTCTGGTGTCTGGTCTCCAGCCCCATCGTGCGTAAACTGACATGTAACCACACCGCCAACCCGTAAGGCGGCTTGATTAAGCCGAGAGTTAAGCTTGCCTAAAATAAGGGGTTAATCAACGCCGAACAGGTATTATTAATCTCATACCAGCTATTTTCAGCTAAAGCTATTTCAAACGCGACGCTTCCTGCTTTCTCTCGCGGTGACGACTTTAAAACTGTTACCTAAGCCCCAAAAATCCAAAAAGATATTTTCTTATAGATAGCCAACATCTCGGCTAAGGTCGGGCTTGTCCAACAAACGGCTCAGATTGCCGTTCGCTTCGCGAAGACAATCTAACCTTACTCGTTATGCACTTACGATACAGATTCACCAACCATTTCAATTCCCTTAGCCTCAAGTACTAAGCAATGTAAAACCCCACCAGGTTCACCAACAGCTAGTTCTGCAATGGTGTCAGCTCTCACCTGAGAATCCGCAACCGCGTAGATGCGCAGCTCATCAGCGTTGCCTGATGGGCGTAGATGGGCAACATCGTCATTATTAAAATAAATTCGTATCCCATCGACGTAATTGATACGCTCAATCGCTCCAAATTCAAGTTCAGTGCTAAAAAAGCGGGACAATTCCTGACGAATCGCCACTAAAGCTTTTTGTTGCGCATAATCAGCCGCTAGTTGTTGGTCATTTTCATCCAACAGAGTAACACTCTCGTCTTTAAAAATCACTGTGTGGATGGTTTCCGTTACTGGCGAAAAGTGTTTGATCATTGCCATTCCCAAAGTTCTAGGTATATGCTTGATAAGTGCGGCGCGGCTATAGCGATTGGGTAAACGTGCAAAAATGTCGGTTAATGGTGAGCCATCGCGGTTAGCAATAAACAAAACTGCCAAGATAGGTAATACAGCATCTCTTGTAGGCAGTGCGGTTAAGGTTCGCCCACGCCAGTTAATATTGGACCCGGTCAAAAAGCCGCCATTCGCTTCCCAGCCGCAAACCACCTTTTTTCCTTTAGCTAATGCTTTTTGCATGCCGGCGATGACGAAAGGCGAGCCTATGCGTGTTTTAGGTTCAAGAATGCTTTGAAGTGTGCTGCGATCAATGCCATCATTGGCGCTGATAGGCACGACGACAGCGTCGGCACCTAATAGCTCTGCTGTCAGCATGCCTACTAGATCGCCACCGAAAAATCGAACTTTACCCGCATAAACGCCTAAAATTAAAGGACGGTCACTGTCGCCATCTGTGGAAATTACAGCATCAAAGTTCCCGTGCTGGGCTGAGGCTGTATCGTATAAGTTTTGGATGATGGACAGTTGTTCGTCATCCATGTTTTCGGTATCGATAGGTATAAACGTGTTACTTCGGCCGGTCACTACAGCTTCGGCGCCTAATGATCGGACAATTTCGACCAGTAAATCGCGTCCCACTGCGGAATGCTGGTAGATTAAAACTTTCATGCCTTTTAGGGCGTCTGTTTGGAAAAAGTCAACATACCTTTCCAAATAAGCTGTTGAAGCCGAGTTATGTTCAATAGACAACACTCCAGAGCCTGATTTTAGAAGCCCCTCTTCGTTAAAGAGTGAATCGCTAAATTCTTGTTCATAAAACCGTTCCCTAACTTCTTTTACTTTTTCATTGATGGGTTGTTCATGGATTTTGAGCAATTCGCCTTGCGATGTGTTGGTTTTATATCCGTTGCGGTCGAACGGGATATGGCTGCCGGTGACCATAATACTCCCTTTTCCTCGAGCTAAAGCAAAGCAGGTTAGGGCGGGAGTGGGGATTTGGCCTAAATTCACCGGGGTCATGCCAGAATATCGGATGGCCTGCTCGATGGCTTGCGCTAACTCCCCGCGACCTTTGTGTTCAGCAACAAAAGAGCTGGAGCTGGGACGCAAATCTCGGGCGTAAAAGAAATCATCTCCTTTGGTGATACCCCCTTCAGCTTTGGGTAATGACTGTAAAAATTCTAATTCGGCAACTGCATTAATAAATACTTCTAGTTGAGTTAAATCTTCAACCAATCCTCTACGACCACTAGTTCCAAATTGTAGTTCTTGAGGGTGATAGTTAAGGTTTTGTCGAAGTGTTTTAGCTTGAGATACAGTCATTACTAGTGGTTTTTATTGTCTTAACGTTTTAACAGCCGTAAATAAATGATTTATTTGATCTTCAACGATTCTGTTACTGAAAGGCCAATAGGCTGTTTTGGGTTTGTCAATTTTTTAGCTTCTAAACGCATCTTGGTTCGTAACAAACCATTTGTAGGTGTCGGCAAGCCCCTCTTTCAAACTATTGTTTGGTTGCCAACCCAATGCCTTTAGTTTTGCTACATTCATTAGCTTTCTTGGCGTTCCATCCGGTTTACTGGTATCCCAGACAATATCGCCTTTAAAATCAACGACTGTTTTGATAATTTCTGCGAGCTCCCTAATGGTAACGTCTTCGCCGGTACCGACATTTAGGTGCGATAGCATGGGTTCAGTGACTGATTGATACTGGTCTTTACTCAATTTCATGACATGTAAGCATGCGGCCGCCATGTCATCGACATGCAGAAATTCGCGCATTGCGGTACCTGTTCCCCACAAAGTCACGTTAGCCGCATTGTTAGCTTTAGCTTCATGAAATTTTCTGATCATAGCCGGTATGACATGACTGTTTTCCAAGTGGAAGTTGTCATTCTGACCGTACAAATTGGTTGGCATAACCGAGCGGTAATCTACCCCATATTGGCGATTATAAGATTCGCATAACTTAATGCCAGCAATTTTAGCGATGGCATACGGTTCGTTGGTAGCTTCTAATACCCCGGTTAACAGGGCATTTTCGCTCATCGGTTGTGCAACTAGCTTAGGATAGATACAAGAGCTACCCAAAAATAACAGGTTCTGGCAACCGGCAGCCCAGGCTTGATGAACGACGTTGGCTTCCATCATCAAGTTTTGATAGATAAATTCCGCCGGGTATTCGTTGTTGGCATGAATGCCGCCAACTTTAGCGGCGGCTAAAATCACGTACTGAGGTTTTTCTTGTTGCATGAACTGCTGCACAGCGGCTTGGTCAGTCAAGTCCAACTCCGCGTGGCTACGCACTGTGATATTGTTATAACCGGCGTTCGTCAACTGCTTAATGATGGCAGCTCCGACCATGCCGCGATGGCCGGCGACATAAATTTTGGTTTGTTTATCCATGGTTATTCTCTGCTAATCGATACGTTATAACCTTGGCCTTTTAATAAAGCATGTTTCTTGGCTTGTTCAAGATCATATGCGACCATTTCTTCAATCATTTCTTGCAAAGTGATTTGTGGGACCCAGCCTAGCTTT
Source organism: Methylococcales bacterium (assembly GCA_965247565.1). Taxonomy (GTDB): domain Bacteria; phylum Pseudomonadota; class Gammaproteobacteria; order Methylococcales; family Methylomonadaceae; genus CBDFHF01. Next base: position 2,654,422 of record CBDFHF010000003.1, read on the forward strand.
TCTTTAGCGTAAGTCGGGTCTCCTAGCAAAGTTTCAACTTCTGCAGGTCTGAAGTAGCGCGGGTCGATGGCAACAATAGTTTGCCCGACCTTCAAACCGGGGGCGTTACTGCCCTCGATGGAATCTACCACGCCTTTTTCATCGACGCCAGTACCTTGCCAGCGAATCGAAACTCCCAATTCTCTAGCAGACATTTCAATAAATTGCCTTACAGAATATTGCACACCAGTGGCTATAACGAAATCTTCAGGTTTTTCTTGTTGTAGCATCATCCATTGCATACGCACATAGTCCTTAGCGTGTCCCCAGTCCCTTAGAGAATCCATATTGCCCATAAACAAACACTGATCTAGCCCCATGGCGATATTACTTAAGCCCCTGGTAATTTTGCGGGTTACGAAAGTCTCTCCGCGACGAGGTGATTCATGGTTGAATAGGATCCCGTTACAGGCGTACATGCCGTAAGCTTCTCGGTAGTTGACGGTAATCCAGTATGCATAAAGTTTTGCTACTGCATAGGGTGAGCGTGGGTAGAATGGCGTGGTTTCTTTTTGCGGTATTTCTTGCACTAAGCCATACAGCTCGGATGTAGAGGCTTGGTAAAAACGGGTTTTCTTTTCAAGTTTTAAAAATCTGACTGCTTCCAGTAAACGCAGGGTACCTAAGCCGTCAACATCGGCGGTGTATTCCGGTGATTCAAATGAAACCGCAACATGACTCATCGCGCCGAGATTGTAGACTTCATCGGGTTGGGTCTCACTTAAAATGCGCGTTAAATTGGAGCTATCCGATAAATCTCCGTAGTGTAAATGAAAAGCTGGATTAGTTGTGTGTGGATCTTGATAAATATGGTCAACCCTCTCAGTGTTAAACAGCGAAGACCGTCTCTTAATACCATGCACTTCATATCCTTTTGCTAATAAAAACTCGGCAAGATAAGACCCATCTTGACCGGTAATGCCTGTTATTAGCGCTCTCTTTTTGCTCACTTTAGCTCTCCATACGACTTAAATATTAAAGTTATGATTTGTTAGGTAAATTATTCCGGGCAATAAGTATCATGCCCAAACTAGTTCTAGTTAATTTGTTCCGCTATGAGGCAGTGATGGCATGTCTTCGTACATAACCACATTATTTCTGCCAGTGCTCTTAGCGTAATAAAGCGCCTTATCTGCGCGATCCAGCAACACTGATGGTATGGATTTACTATCAACATGAGTTAAGCCAATGCTAACAGTGACTTTGCCGACAGTAGGGAAGTCGTAGTCAGCAACAGCCGACCGAAAACGATTAAAAGTGGCTTCGGCCAGTCCCTGAGTTGCCAAATTTAAAATAACCACAAACTCCTCGCCGCCAAACCGAAATAAAAAGTCATTATAGCGAAAGTTTTTAGCCATGATTTGGCTGAAAATCAGCAGTACTTCATCGCCATACAAGTGACCAAAGTTATCATTAATCCGTTTGAAATGATCAATGTCCAGTATTGCAATCCATGAGCTTTGTTCAGAGATTTTGTCAACAACGGGATAACTGTAGTAATGTTCGCAGACTTGTGACAGCCGACTATCCAAAGATTGACGGTTAAGCAGTCGGGTTAACGCATCGCGTTCTTTGGCATCATGTAATAACAATAGGTTACTGTAAAGCTTGCGCAGATTAGCGAGTAAACTTAACACCATCTGATTAAAGCGTCCCTCCAAAATCACCGCCCGATCAGGGCCATTGCCATTCGATATGGAGAGAATAGCCCGGCTGTAAGCCCCGGTTGGACTTATAGTGCTGAGGCTTAAGCCTTCTCTATGTTCAGAAAAATTGAAAATACTGTTGAATGTTTCATTGCTTTCCTCGTTAAAATTCACGGGAAACCGAGTAATTAATTGTTCTTGTATGGTTCCTGCTTCACCAGTTCTCTTCTTATCGTTGTTGTGTATTTCATAAGCAATGGCTTTTTCAATGCCTGGTACGGAATGAAGAATTTCGAGGAAGCTATGGGTCAGGGCTTGAAAATCTTGTTGAGCAGTTAAGGATAAGTTCCAGGAAAAAACTTCATCTATGGTTAAATTAAAGCTCATCATTGGAATTCACTTGTATCTTTTCGTTGTGGGCGATTATAACACTGACATTATCTATCTGTTTTCAATTTTCGTTGAACAATCTATCAAACAATACTGACATTGGATGTATACGCCACAAATAATTAACCCTATATAATTGTCTTTTATTACCAATATAATTGCGAAATTTTGAAGATAAGCATGAAAAAACTATTCAATAAAAGCTTTGTTACTAATCTCATTTCTGTTGTTATTATCGCTACAGGTTACATTTGTCCGGTTCAGCAAAATCTCGTTAAATCAATTGGTTATTTTGCATTGTCCGGGGCGATTACCAATTGGCTAGCTATTTACATGTTGTTTGAGAAGGTGCCCTTTTTATATGGATCGGGTGTCATCCCTAATCGGTTTGAAGAATTTAAGCTGTCCATTAAACAATTGATGATGCAGCAGTTTTTTACGGCGGCCAATATTGAGCAATTTATTGAAACAGAGGAACAACAAGGCGGACAGATATTAAACTTACAGCCGATATTGAATGCACTGGATTATGACAAGATTTATCAAAATCTTGTGGCATCGATTATGAGTTCTTCATTTGGTGGCATGCTTATGATGATGGGCGGAGAAGAGGCATTGGCACCGTTAAAAGAACCCTTTACTGAAAAAATAAAAGTCACTCTCAGTGAAATGGTGGATTCGGATCGGTTTAAAACTGCGTTAAAACAGGGGCTAGATGCTCATAAAATTGGTGGTGATATTGTCGGTAAAATTGAAACTGTTATCGACAAACGCTTGAGCGAATTAACGCCGCAATTGGTTAAAGAGATGGTGCAAGCTATTATTCGTGAGCATTTAGGCTGGTTAGTGGTCTGGGGCGGTATTTTTGGTGGTTTAATGGGCGCTCTATTTGTGTTTGCCTGATGCAAGTTGTGGATTTGTATTTTGAAGAGTTCGGTTCAGCCCTTGAACAACCTTTAATCATCTTGCATGGTTTTTTTGCATCCTCCCGAAATTGGCGGCAAGTAGCCGAAAAGTTATCGGCTCATTTTCATGTCTACGTCCTGGATCTGCGGAATCACGGCGCTTCACCGCATCACCCGATGATGGATTACCCATCGATGACTGCAGATTTGCTACATTTCATGGATAGCCATCAGCTAACTGGTGCTAGTTTATTGGGCCACAGCATGGGCGGCAAAATAGCCATGTGGTTTGCTTTAAATCATCCTGAGCGCGTCGATAAATTGATTGTCGCTGATATTGCCCCGATTAGTTATCAACACAGCTTTGACAAGTTGATCAACGCCTTAAAGATATTGCCTTTAGCGGATATAGCAAATCGTAAACAAGCTGAATTAATGTTAGCGGATGCGATACCGGAGCTTAGTTATAGACAGTTTTTATTGCAGAATCTTACGCTTACAGAAAATGGTTACAGTTGGCGGATAGATCTGGATATTTTTTATCGGATGGCACCTAGTATTATTGCTTTCCCAGATACGAAATTTTTATCAGCCTATACGGGGGAAAGCCTATTTCTTGCGGGAAAAAATTCTGATTACGTGCGGCTTGCTGATATTAACGCCTTATTTCCTTTGGCTAAACTAAAAGTGATCGCCGACGCTGGCCACTGGTTGCATGTTCAGCAACCAGTGGCTTTTACCGAAAGTGTGGTAGATTTTTTAAGCTCAGTTTAGTGCTGGATAATCGATATAGCCTTTGTCATTACCGCCATAAAAGCGAGCGACATCCGGCTCATTGAGCGGTGCATTTTGCGCAAAGCGTTCTACCAAGTCCGGGTTGGCAATATACAATTGCCCAAACGCGACAGCATCTGCCATTTTTTCAGCAATGACCGCTTCTGCGCGAGCTTGATCGTAACCACCGCAAATAATTAAACGACCTTGATAGGCTTTACGAAGCACCTCAAGGGAAACAACCTTGGCGCCGTGCCGGATGTCGCCTTCCAACGCATCAACAATATGCAGGTAAGCCAAGTTAAATTGGCTAAGTTGAGCTAAAAGATAAACAAAAATAGTTTCAGGGTCAGAATCGGCCATATCGTTAAAAGTACCGCTAGGTGACAAACGAATACCAACCCGCTCTGCACCGCAAATCTCGGTGACCGCTGCGGTGACTTCCAATAAAAAGCGCACACGATTTTCCAGTGAACCGCCGTAGTTATCAGTGCGTTCATTGCTGCCGTCCCGTAAGAATTGATCAAGCAAATAGCCATTAGCGCTGTGGATCTCCACGCCATCAAATCCCGCTGCCAAAGCGTTTTTCGCGGCCTGCCGGTAATCCTCAACAATGCCTTTAATTTCGTCGATACTTAAAGCGCGGGGTGTGACGAACGCTTTCATGCCAGATGGTGTGATGGCATCACCTTTTGGAGCAATAGCGGAGGGAGCGACTGGTAAAGCGCCATCATGAAAATCTGGGTGGGAGATACGGCCAACATGCCATAGTTGCAAAACTATCCGGCCATTTTTAGCGTGCACTGCAGAGGTTATTTTTTGCCAAGCCTGAATTTGCTGTTCGTTGTAAATGCAGGGAGTGGCGGGATAACCAACGCCTTGCGATGAAATCGGCGTGGCTTCGGAAATAATCAAACCTGCCGAGGCGCGTTGACCATAATACGTTGCCATCATTTCAGTCGGAATGCCGTTTGGAGCGCGCATTCTAGTGAGTGGCGCCATAATGATCCGGTTAGGTAAGTGCAGTGCGCCAAGGTTAATAGGTGTATGTAACAGATCGGTCATGATTACCTCAGGTTTGGTGTTTTGGTTCAAGAATTGCCAAGCTAAATTTATACGGTTAATACAGCAAAGTTGCAATAGGTGATTGCTGGCTATACAGTTATCTGATAATGATTGTTTTCGATATTCAAGTTGGGGTGCTAACGATATGAACATTACTTTTTTAAGGCCTTATTTGGTCGCGCTAATATTTCTGTGCAATACAGCTGTTATTGCCGCAGATTTTGACCGTGCCAGTGTTGAAGCATTGCTTAGTAAAGCAGAGACTAAGCACCCGGCGGATTTAAGACGAAAAGACCTGCGCGGCCTGGATTTATCCGGTCTGGATTTTACAAAAGCTGATTTATGGGGATCTGATTTACGCAATGCAAATTTCAGTAAAGCCGATTTGTCGGGTTTAAATCTCGATTTAACAGTGATGTCCAAAATCAATCTATCCGGTGCCAATCTGTCCAAGACCAGTATTTTTGGGGTGCACATGGGGAGTGCTAATCTAAGCAAAGCCAATCTAACCGGTAGTCGTATTATTGCTAATTTGGATCGCGCTGATCTCAGCGGGGCGAACTTGGCCAACGTCAATTGGGGCGTGGACATGAAAAATCAGCCGATGGGTTTGATGCGAGTCACATTGAATAACGTCAATTTATCCGGCGCCAATTTAGCCGATGCCAATTTAAATCGGGCTTTGATGCGCTATGCCAACCTAACTGGTGCAAAATTAAACAATGTCATTTTAGTGGGTGTAGATTTATCTGGCGCCGATTTTACCGGTGCAGATTTATCGGGGGCAGATTTGTCAGATGCAAAATTGGAAGATACCAATTTTGCGGGTGCCGACTTAGCCGGGGCGAAATTTTCAGGGGTTAAGGATAAATCAGTGCTAAAAGGGTTAGATAGCAGCAAAAATTTGCAGACGGCTGTCTTTGATTAACTAATTACTGGTTTGTGGATCGGTATATTCAAACTGAATAAAAACAATAAAGGGAGCCGAGGCTCCCTTTATTTTGCCAATATGGATTAATTACTCTCAGCTGGATTATTTGTCCGGCCAGGTGTTCCTGGTAACGAAGGTATAGTTTGTTTTGGGAATTGACCAGTCAAACTTTCCAAAAAGGCAACGATATCATCAGTTTCTGCTGAGGTTAAATCTTTACCTAATTGCGTCTTTGCCATAACCACGACCGCCTTTTCCAGAGTCGGTACCGAACCATTGTGGAAGTAGGGGGCAGTCAACGCGATGTTACGCAAGGTAGGGACTTTAAATTTCTTTTTGTCAGCATCCTTTTTACTGACCTCAGCTAGCCCCAGATCCTCTTCGAAGTGATATTTTTCTTCGAGTTTCGCATCAGCCATGACCGGGAATATTTGAAAACTGCCGCCGCCATTTAATGCGGGTCCGCTATGGCAGTTGCCGCAGCCCAGCGCCTCAACTTTTTTCAAACCTCTTACTTGTTGCTCGGTTAAAGCTGAGGTGTTACCGCCGATGTATTTATCAAAGGCGCTGTTAGGAGTAATTAAAGTTCTTTCATAAGCAGCAATGGCTTTGGTGGCATTTTCCTTGGAAACGGCGTCTTCACCTTTACCAAAGGCTTTTTCAAACGCCTGTTGATAGCCGTCTATGCTTTTTAAACGGGCGATCACCACATTCCAGTCTTTCATGCCCATTTCAATCGGGTTAGTAACAGGGCCTGCAGCTTGCTCTTCCAGGCTGGCCGCTCGGCCATCCCAGAATTGCACTTTGTTAAATGCGGCATTCCATACGGTAGGTGCGCTGCGGCCTCCGGTTTGGCCATTAATGCCCATTGAATTGGGACGATTGTCTTCCCCACCCAACATGGTGTTGTGACAGGATGCACAAGATACTGTGCCGGTGGAAGATAAACGCGGGTCATGATAAAGCATTTGTCCCAAACTGACTTTTTCTGCTGTAGTGGGATTATCTGCTGGCGCGGGTGCTTCGGTTGGTAAAGCTTCCCAGGCTGAAGCTACAGAAACTGAACCGGCTAAGGCCAACGCAGCGACTAATGAACGTATTTTAAACATACCATCTCCTAAGCATTATTATTAATATAAAAGCGATTTTTAAAAGTTTCGCCCATTGTTATCGGGTAACCCCCCGAATTGTAAAATAGGAAGACAGTAAGGTACAGTCAAAAATTCCTGGGTGGGTTTTATAGGTTTTTATGGGATTAGGTACTTTCTTACGATTTCTACCCAAAAATTTGCACCAACCGATAATATCGCGTCGTTAAAATCATAATGAGGATTATGCAGCAAGCAGCCGTTTTCAGAAGAACCGTTGCCAATCCAAAGATAGCAGCCGGGTTTTTCTTGCAGCATAAAGGCAAAATCTTCTGAGCCCATACTAGGCGTGGGATTCAAATGCACACTATCTACGCCAACTACAGCTGTTGCCGCTTCTAACGCCAATGCGGTTTCTGTTGCGGCATTTTGTGTAACGGGATAACCTGGATTTTCCGGATTAAAGTTAAGCTCAGCTGTGACGTTAAAGCCCGAACAAATTCCATTCAGTAATTGCTTGATTTTTTCGGCAATTGCTTTTTGAACCCGGTCGTTAAAACACCGGAATGTACCTCTTAACAACACCGATTCTGGTAGTGCATTCCAGGTATTGCCGGCGTGAATTTGAGTAATACTAACCACCGCAGAATCTGCCGGATCGACAGATCGGCTAACGATGGTTTGTAACGCAGTAACCAATTGCGCGGCGGCTATGATGGCATCGTTACCTAAATGGGGCATAGCAGCATGACTTGCTTGGCCTTTGAGAGTGATTTCAAAACAATCGAATGAGGCCATTACTGGTCCGGTTTTAATGGCAAAATGCCCTGTTGGAATATCTGGAAAATTGTGCATACCGAACACACAATCGGCGGGGAATTTCGAAAACAAACCATCATCAATCATTTGTTTGGCACCAGCACGACCTTCTTCTGCCGGTTGAAAGATGAAATACACTGTGCCATCAAAGCTTTTATGTTCCGACAGATATTTCGCTGCGCCCAGTAACATGGCGGTGTGGCCGTCATGACCGCAAGCGTGCATTTTGCCATCGTGGCAAGACTTATGCGCAAAGCTGTTTTGCTCCTGAATAAACAGAGCATCCATATCGGCGCGTAAGGCGATTTTTTTGTTACTCGTTCCTGATGAAAGCGTGGCAACCACGCCGGTTTTGCCTAAACCTTGATGAACTTCCAAGCCAAAATCGGTTAATTTTTCGGCAACAAACTGCGCGGTTGCTGTTTCTTCAAATGCGGTTTCAGGGTATTGATGTAAATGTCTGCGCCACTCGCGCATTTGCTCGTGCAATTGTTTTATGGTGGTGTCAGACATGTAAGCGTTCCAGAGCTTGGGTTAGGTTTAGCCGCGCGGCTGATTCATAGCGTTCAATGAAGTGGGGCGTATTGAAAATAGTGCGGCGATCTAAAAAAGCTTGCAACACGTCTGAACGTTTTTTATTGAATTCTACATCACTTACGTGTGCGTATTCGCAACGTATTTGTTGGTCATATTCGGCAAACCGATGCGGGCTTGCCGCCAGAATCGACAGGTCAACATCAACAAGAATTTCTGCGTCAATACCCAGTGGTTGAGTGTTATGTCGGGTAAACATAATGAGTTCATAAATTCTGGTGATTACTTGCTCATTAATATTCAGTTTTAGTAAGCAAGACTGAGCCCAATCGGCGCTGAGTTGTTCGTTATCGTGACGCAAAGGATTATAAACAGCATCATGAAACCACAGCGCAATTTCTATCTCAGCCGGTTTGTTGGCTAAATTTTTAACTTTCTGGAATTTACTCAGACAGTCATCAAGATGTTGGCTAGTGTGATAGTGACGGTGCTCTTCGCTATAACGGGCTATCAATTCGTGAAATAACTGCTTAGGTGCGGCAACGTTTAAAGCCTGCCAGGCGGATTGCCATTGTTTAAGGGTTGGCATGGTGTTGGATTCTCAGAGTTTTCAAGCTCATTTTTTCTTGTAGATGTATGGTTTGAGGCACTGATAAGGATTAAGCATTATAGAAAATGGTTTTTTATACCATGATGGCAACAACGCTTAATATAAGTCTTTCTTTGTGTTTTTATCGGAATAGCTATGCCAACAGGAATTTTTTTTCTGTGATGGTGTCGAGTGGAGGAGGTAGTTACTTCATATCCCTCGTTTCTTGCCCCAAATTCTTCGGAATTTCCACATTCTGTATTGAAATCTAATCTTTTTGTTAAATGCCATGATAAACAACGAAGTTCCTATGAGTGTTAATCTAAATAATTTTCTTGGCTGAAAATTAAATCAAGGTTTTTTATTATTTCGTCGGTTTCGATTTTAATTTTTATTTCCATTTTAAATTCAGGTTATGCAAAAAAATATGTAGTTTTGTCTTTTTGACGCCACTTTAGGCGATGTTTGGTTGATTTTAGACCATTTTAAACTTGTCCTTTTGTGCTTCAATTTGCATTTTTACTAATTCTCTCTTATTCATCATGCTTTTTGTTTCTATGGATCCGGCTTCTCAATGTCTGAAGTAGTTGCGTTATTTGGCAACTTCGCACGTTACCGCTGCGTTCTCTGCAAAGTCGGAGGGAAATTGATACTTCAAAGGCTGGATCAAAAGTTCAACGCAAGATTTCCTCAATAGGGCGTGAGCTAAAGCAATCATAACGGTCAAGACCTTAATTTTTTGCCAACTGGACTATACTCAAATCAGTGCTGCGAAAAGGCGCGGACAAACTTCCTCAAAACACCGTACCCGTGAGACCCATTGTATAGCCATGTTTCATTTCAGAAAGTCACAGTCTGTGATTGGTTTTGATTTAGGCCTTGAAAAATTAAACATGGTGCAAGTGACGCATGTTTCAGGACAACCCAAAATCCAGGCGGCACTGTCAGATTATCATGATGCCAACTATGAATTGTTACTGAAAGAACCACAACGTCTTAAAACATTGATTAAACGGGGTTTTGGCATGATGCCGTTTGTTGGGCGCACGGTTGTGTCTTCCTTGCCTAATACCAAGCTGCAGCTGATGTTTCTCAATTACCTGTGTAAGTCAGGACAGAATGAGGCAGAAGCCTTACTCGCCGGGTTGAGTGGTCGGGTAAGCGGTGATTTACGCGACTATGTAGTCGATTACGTGCCGATCAAACCCGTTATAGAAGAGTATCAAACCCGCGTTGCGCTGGTCGCCTTAGCAAAAAAGCAGGATGTGGAAAATTATCTGGACTTGTTACAAAAATGCGGATTGCAGGTAGAAGCTCTGGAAATTGGTCCAGTTGCCATTAGGCGCTTGATTACATCAATGTCCAGCGAATCGGAACCTGAAAAAGTGTTAGCGATTAATTTTGGCACCCAGAAGAGTTTTTTAACGGTGTTGTGGAATGGCGATATTTTGCTGGATAGACCACTGAATTTTGGTTTGGAATCTATTTTGCAGGCGCTGGCACAAGCTTTAGATATTGATCAAAAAATAGCGCTCAAGATGATTCATGATTTTGGTTTATCTCAAACCCCTACAGCCGGCATAGCGGTAGCGGATGATGAGGATATTAAAAGAGTTATCCATGATGTATTGACACCGACATTTGCGCAATTAGCGGCAGAAGTCAGGGAAGTATTGCTTTACATCGCTTCTGAAACGAGAGGCGGTGCAGTTGAACGTATCTATTTACTGGGCAGTGTGGCGCGATTGCGGGGGCTGGAGCAAGTGATAGATCAGCTGATTTCTATTCCCGTAAAAATATTGAACCCATTTTACGGTTTCTCTGTGATGGATGATTTTGATGATATAGGCAATTTGGGGCCGTTGTCAGGTATTGCTGTTGCAACTGGTTTGGCGTTGAGGAGAGTCAAATAAGTATGCATGAATTAGATTTGATTCCAGCAGAATATCGGCAACGCCAGCAAATACAACGAAATTGTACGATTTTTATCTGTATTTTCATGGTGTTGTTAGCAGCGATTGCCGGTTTGAAAATGGTATTGCAGCACCAAACAAGCGAATTGCAAATCCAAATCCAGAGTTTGGAAAACGGCAAAAAAACCAAGTTGGATCAGCAACAAAAGTTTAATGAATTACTGGCAAAAGAGCGCTTATTAAAAAAACGTTTAGAGATTTTTAACAGTCTGCACGGTGGGCCATCGGTGCAGCAATTATTGATGGCCGTAGACCGGGTGTTAGATGGCGATGTTTGGTTTAATGAATGGTCGTTGTTAAGAACCGCAGAGATTGATATGACGAAAACGATGCCCTCGACATCCAACCTTGTCATTGTGATACCAGAAGGTGAGGGCGGTGCTGGTGCAGATAAATCTTGGCAATTAACGACTCGGATGGAAATCAACGGACAGGCTATAGACCATAGCAAACTATCGGCATTTGTTAGTCGGTTGATGAAACAGCCGGAGATTAATGATGTCAAGTTACTAAATACCAGCCTCAAGACCTATCTTTCAACTCAGCTTGTTGATTTTAAAATGGTTGTCATAATAAACAATCAGTTTGCTGGGAAGCATGGTTAAGTATTTACAACAACAGATACAGCCCTCGATGCTTTTGTTGTTGATGGGCGCTATTCTCATGTTGACAGGTCTTGCGGGGTATCTTTATGTGTTTAAAAAGCCTCTAAGTGAGTACCGACAAGCGCAACAAACTTTTACGTTGTTACAAGATGAAATTACCACGGGTATTTCTTTATCCGAGCAACTGGCAAATACTCAAAACAGCGTATCGCAGTTAGAACGGCAATTGCTGGGTTCATCGCCAGCGTTGCCGATTAATCAAAAAATTGCCTTTGTGATTGGTCGATTGGATTCCGTTTCTGTTCGACATAAAGTGAATTTGAATAGCGTGCAGCCGGGTGAAGTAGCGCAGGTTTTTCAGTTTCAGGAACTCCCTTTCAATATTGAAATCAGCGGGTCTTATTTTAGTTTGTTTGCTTGGTTGCAGCAGGTAGAGCAGGATCTGGGCTCCATTGTTATTAAAGATTTCGCCATGCGTTCGTCGGAAGCTGCCGACAATAGCATTACTATGAAATTAACACTGGTTTCGTATTTGCCAATGACTGGTGATAAACCATGGTAAAGCGACATTTGTTGGCATGGCTAATTTTAATGCCGACTTGGGCAACCGGTGACGACACATTGAGCGTACAACATGACCCATTTAAAAAACCGGCCAGATTTCAGGTACAGGCCGAGCCATTACCTATTGCAGCCGATAATAAAGTTGATTTGGGTTTAGACAGGTACAAACTGAGCGCAATTTTACGAGCGGATGAGAATTCCATGGTGATTTTAGAAGGCAAAACCCTCAAGTTGGGCGATAGCTTTGAAGGTTATCGTCTGGTTACTATTGGTGAACGTTCAGCTGTATTCAGCAAAAACCGAATGCAATTCATTTTAAACATAGACAAAACGGATACAGCCTCACCGCCATGAAATATAAAGCTATTTTTCCTTTAATTTGCAGCATTTGCCTGCTAACCGGGTTCCTGTTTACTCATATTGTATCGGCTAAAACCGATACCATTTCAATGACGGTTAAACATGCCGATATTGCCGAGCTGTTTGAAATGCTATCCCGACAGCACCACGCTAACATATTATTGTCACCAGGCGTGGAAGGTAATGTGTCTGTCAATTTATATAATGTCAGCGTTGCGGAAGCGATTGCCTCGATTGCTACTGCGGCTGGTTTTGTCGTAGAGAGCAAAAATAATCAATATATCATCGCTAAACCCACAGAGGCCGGCAAGACCCTGGCGGGTGGTTTAAAACAGATTAAAACCTTTAAAATTCAGTATTCGGATGCGCTGAAGACCGCAGATATTGTTAAAAAATATCTGTCACCTTATGGGAGAGCAGATGTCTTGGTAGATCGTAAAATTCTGGTGGTAGAGGATTTGCCTGAGTTTGTTCGTCAGGCAGAGCGGTTGCTGGAACAATTGGATAGTGCGCCGGCGCAAATTCTTATAGAAGCACAAATACTGGATATAAAGCTGGATGATAATCGGGCTTTGGGTGTTGATTGGTCCAAAACGATCGGCGATGCCACCATTAAATTTAAAGATCTTGCCGCCACTGCAGCTTCTGGTGGTATGTTTTTTACTTTGTTGAACAAAGATATTCAAATCACCTTAAACGCCCTGAGTAAAAAGAGCCAGGTTAGCGTTTTATCGACACCTAAGTTATTGGCTTTGGAGCATGAAGAAGCCGAAGTCATGGTCGGTAAGCGTACCGGTTACAAAACTCTTTTATTGACGCCGGGCGGATCTGGAGCCACCTTGGAACAGATTCAGTTCTTGGAGTCTGGCGTAATTCTCAAGGTTACGCCCTATGTTGACCGGTTCGGCGGAATTATGATGGAAATCCATCCTGAAGTGAGCACAGCTACGCTAGAAAATAATATCCCTAATTTAACAACAACCGAAGTGACCACAAAAGTTCTGGTTGGCGATGGCCAAATGGTATTTATTGGTGGCCTAATCAATAACGATGTTTCTAATACCCAGGATGGCATTCCATTCTTGGAAGATATTCCTTTTATAGGTCGTCTGTTTTCCGGCTCAACCGAGGCTGCAAAGAGAACTGAAACCGTTGTATTGCTTAAGCCGCAAATTATCCGACCTAACAATATGTCATTGATAACCGAGCAAGGCAGTGATGTAGAAAAAGTTGAACTTGATAGCCATGAAAAAGCCGAAAGAGTTGATCGTTTTTTCAAAAAGAAAAGCGATTTGTGGGAGTTACCGGTGATGCCGAGAAAATGAAGTAATTACCAGAGTGTTGCGCGAAGCTTTGTCTTAAGGGAACCTCTATAAATTCAAATTTAAGTCACCCCCTAGCAATTCTGCTAATTTTTTTCGACTTTATTTTAAAATCAGGGTGCATTCCGGCTATTTGAAGTAAAAACCGCATCAAATCCCCGTGTTTTGAGATTATTTCCCCGTTTTTATGCCACTGTGGGCGCACCTTTCCTGTACGGGTTCATCACATCTCGTTTAATCAACTGTATCAAACGCTTCATGTTGTACACTAAATTCATCAAACCAATTTTGACTTTGGCTCGTTGCAAACCGATGGTGCGAACTAAATGCCCACCCATTGCCGCCTGTGCACCAAACACATGTTCGACTCGGGCTCTGACTTTTGACTTCGTCCGGTTTGATAACTTTTGTTCTTCGGTTAAGGGTTTGCCTCGTGTGCCTTTTTCACAAACCTGGCTCTCAATATCGGCGTTAGCTAAGCGCTGCTCCTGGGCTTCTGAACGATAAGCACTGTCGGCATAAACCGCTCGTTTATTGCCCTCCACATCGATTGCCTGGTCGAGTAATTCATCGAATACCTGACTGTCGTGAACCGCCGCATGGGTGACTGAATAGCTTTGTATGAGCTTGTTTTCCTCATCCGCGTTGATGTGATTTTTATAGCCGTAATGCTTCTCATCGTTTTTCTTTGTCCAGCGCGCTTCGGTATCTTTCTGCCGACGCTTGGCCTGAACCTCCGGCTTATCCCATGCCTCAGGCACTTGCCCTTCTTTAATCTGGGCGTTTTCTTCACGGCTATTGCGTTGCTTGGGGACTTCGACAAAGGTGGCATCAATCATCTGCCCCGCTCGAGCCGCATAACCTTGCGCCGCCAGTTGTCCATGAAACCGGGCAAACAACTCCTCAACCAAGTTTAGATCCTTAAGCCGTTCGCGAAACCTCCACACGGTTTTCGAATCCGGCACTTTATCTTCTAATTGCAAACCCAGAAAACGCATGAAGCTGAACCGATCCCGAATCTGATATTCGATGCCATCATCCGATAAATTGTGCAGCTGCTGGAGTACCAAAATCTTGAACATCAGCACCCCATCGAACGGCTTGGCGCCTGCCTGACTTTTTCTATCCTTTTCATGCAGGCGTTTAAGTTCAGGCCGAAACGCTTCCCAGTCTATCCGGGCTTTCAATCCTACCAAAGGGTCTCCCATTTTGATTAGTTGCGCGGCTCTTTCTTCTACGTCGAATAATCCAGGTTGGCGGGGTTTCATGGGACGGTTCTCTATCAGTGGACTCACTGTTATTATCTCATTTCAGTGCCATTGCTTCCCGTCAAAAATCGCTGTGAGGTGGGGTATTTTTAGAGATCCCCTTAAAGAATTACTTAAAACTCCCCGATTTTGAAAAGTGGTAACAACTAACCCCTATGCGTGCAAACGCAAGAGGCATGATAATGCATCAAAAAGCCTTTCTGCCGTCGAAATGCTGCACCGTCTGTGGTCGACCTTTCTCTTGGCGTAAAAAATGGACCAAGGACTGGGATGCAGTGAAGTATTGTTCGGAGCGGTGCCGACGCCAGCGTTTGGTTTACGTCGCGCCATGACAACTCTGCGCCTGATTTTAGGCGACCAACTTAATCCGCTACACAGCTGGTTTAAGGAACCGGACCGTAATGTGGTCTACACGCTCATGGAAATCCGCCAGGAAACCGATTATGTGCTGCACCACGCGCAAAAAATCATCGCTATTTTCGCGGCGATGCGCGATTTTGCGTGGCAGCTTGCCGATCAAGGCCATCGTGTGCATTATTTTAAAATTGACGATCCCGACAACTTGCAGTCGCTGCCTGGGAATCTGGACGCTTTGGTCGAAAAATATCAAGCTCAGTGCTTTGAGTATCAATATCCCGATGAATGGCGTTTGGATCGGCAGTTACAGAGCTATTGCTCTCACTTAGCCATTCGCAATAAAGCATGTGACAGTGAACATTTTTATACCCAACGCGACGAAGCTAAGCGATTGTTCGGTTCGCGGCCGCATTGGCGCATGGAGCGATTCTACCGCCGCATGCGCGTCAAACACGGCGTGTTACTGGAAGATAACCAACGTCCCATTGGTGGACAATGGAATTACGACCACGACAACCGCAAGACTTGGCCCGGCTCGCCCGCTGTACCTGTCGACAATCGTTGCCATCACGATCATTCTGCGCTTTGGCAAGCCATCATCAAGGCCGATGTGCGCAGCTTTGGCGAGCCCGATGCTGACGATTTTCGTTGGCCGCTGAATCGCGATGAAGCTTTACAACAATTCGATGCGTTTGTTGCGGATGGCTTACCCTATTTCGGCGATTTTCAGGATGCGATGAACCGTCGCAATTGGCGACTGTTTCATTCGCTGCTGTCCTTCGCACTCAATACTAAGATGCTCAATCCGCGCGAAGTCGTGCATGGTGCCGAAACGGCATGGCGGAAAGGGCAGGCGCCGCTGGCGGCAACCGAGGGTTTTATTCGTCAGATTTTGGGCTGGCGTGAGTACGTGCGCGGAGTTTACTGGGCGAACATGCCGGAATATGCCACGCAAAACCAGTTTGGTCATGATCGTCCGCTACCATCATGGTTCTGGACTGGCCAGGCCCGCATGAATTGTCTGGCGGCAGCTATTAGCCAATCGCTTGACTACGCATACGCCCATCACATTCAGCGCCTGATGGTGATCGGCAATTTCGCATTGTTAGCGGGCCTTGCACCCGACGCAGTGCATCGTTGGTATCTGGGCGTGTATATAGATGCCTTTGAATGGGTGGAATTGCCCAATACCCTGGGTATGAGCCAGTTCGCCGATGGCGGCCTGCTGGCAACCAAGCCTTATGTTTCGAGCGCGGCATACATCGACCGCATGAGCGACTACTGCAAAGGTTGCCACTATGACAAAAAAGCCCGCACGGGTGATCGTGCCTGTCCGTTCAATGCGCTGTATTGGCAGTTCTTCATGCGTTACCGCGATAAGCTGGAAAGCAATCCGCGACTGAGCATCGCTTATCGCAATCTTGATCGGTTTGCGTCTGCTGAACGCGCCGCGATAACACGACGTGCTGAACAGATTCTAGCAGATTTGGACGGATTGTAATGCTGGATGCCAAGCTTGGTTGAGTCCGAAGCTATGGGGTGAGTCATGGAGTCTGCCGAGGTCATTGAAATAGGTCTTAGATAGGATTTGTAGAGGTTGACGGCCTACATCGCAAGCGTACTGAATTCTTCTATCCACATTACGCGCCTTAGTCCCATGTAATGATCAAGTAAAACCGGACACTTTTTTAGACAGCCTTCCTATAAAAATCCCGTTCAAATTGCAACGGGGATTGATAACCTAATTTTGAATGTGATCGTTTTCCGTTGTAAAAAGGCAAATAATCGATAATACTCAGTTTGGCTGATGCTTTAGTCTTGAATCTTTCGTAGTTCAGTTGTTCGTGCTTAAGACTACGGAAAAACCGTTCTGTCGGGCTGTAATACCCAAGGGGCAGACCCTCCCAACAATTC